>NZ_PYXZ01000020.1 GCF_003057875.1 Nocardioides currus
AGGAGAGTCCCAGGGAGTGGTGGGGTTTGAGGGCCAGCGGCGAGGCGTGAAGACGTAGACGGCCATCGGCGGGATCTTCGGTGTGTACGGCCAAGCACTCATCGAAGAAAGAGGTCCACCGATGGCCTTGCCCCAGTCTGCCCTGTCCGAGCTCCTCGAGGCGTTCCGCGCCGGTGATGGCGTCGATCTGATCCGTGAATCGGTCCGAGTCGCTCTGCAGGAACTGATCGAACTCGAAGCCACCGAACGGATCGGCGCCGCACCCTATGAGCGCACTGAGGACCGTGTCAGCGAGCGCAACGGCCACCGGCCGCGGCAGTTGACCACCAAGGCCGGCGACGTCGAGCTACGGATCCCGAAACTCAGGAAGGGGTCGTTCTTCCCCATCATCCTCGAGCCCCGCCGACGCATCGACCAGGCGCTCTATGCGGTGGTGATGGAGGCCTACGTCCAAGGCATCAGCACGCGCAGCGTCGACGACCTGGTTGAAGCGATGGGCGCGGTCGGAATCAGCAAGTCGGAGGTCTCTCGGATCTGCGCCAACCTGGACGAGACCGTCGGCGCGTTCCGCACCCGCGCCCTGGACCACGTCGAGTTCCCCTACATCTACCTCGACGCGACCTACCTCCACGTCCGCAACGCACCGGGCAAGGGCGGCCAGGTCGTGTCCATGGCCGTGGTCGTGGCCACCGGCGTCACCGCGACCGGTGAGCGGGAGATCCTCGGCCTAGACGTGGGCGACAGCGAGGACGAGGTCTTCTGGCGCAGCTTCCTGCTGTCCCTGAAGCAACGCGGCCTGGCGGGCGTGAAGCTGGTGATCAGCGACCAGCACTCCGGCCTCGTGAAGGCGTTGAAGCGCGCCTTCCAGGGCACCGCGCACCAACGCTGCCGGGTCCACTTCGCCCGCAACCTCCTCGCCCACGTCCCCAAGGGGCAGGCCGAGCTGGTCGCGACCGCGTTCCGGATGATCTTCGCCCAACCGACTGCCGAGGACGTCGATGCGGCGTGGGACAAGACCCGTGACGAACTCGCCGCACGGTTTCCCAAGCTGGGTCCGTTGATGGACGACGCCAAGGCCGAGGTCCTGGCGTTCACAGCGTTCCCCCGTGAGCACTGGCGCAAGATCTGGTCGACCAACCCGCTCGAGAGAGTCAACAAGGAGATCAAGCGCCGTTCCCGGGTCGTGGGCATCTTTCCCAACTCGGCGGCGGTGATCCGGCTGGTCGGAGCGGTGCTGATCGACATGCACGACGAGTGGATCGCTGGCGACCGTCGCTACCTGTCCGAGGGATCTATGGCCAAGCTCTACGACACCAGCGATACTGACTCGGTCGCCGCCATCGAGAGCAGCGACGTGTAGGCACCGAGGATCACCTCAAAGCCCACCACCCCGCGGGGCTCTGTC
>NZ_PYXZ01000003.1 GCF_003057875.1 Nocardioides currus
CGGCGAGGCCGAGCACGGCACCGTCGTCCTGGACGAGGGCGTCGTGACGTACGCCCCCGACGCCGACTACGCCGGCAGCGACGAGTTCACCTACGAGCTCAACGGCGGCTCGACCGCCACCGTGAGCGTGACCGTCGACGGGATCGACGACGTGGCCGTGGCCAACGACGACGCCTTCTCGCTCGACGAGGACGCCGACGCCACGGTGCTCCCGGTCCTGGCCAACGACACCGACGTCGAGGGCGACCCGATCGAGGTCACCGCGGTCGGCGACGCCGAGCACGGCACCGTCACCCTGGTCGACGGCGTGGTCACCTACACGCCCAACGCCAACTACAACGGCACCGACTCCTTCNTCGGTGACCGTCGACGCCGTCGACGACCAGGCCGTCGCGAACGACGACGAGCTCACGATCGAGGAGGACGCCGACGCCACCGAGGTCGACGTGCTCGCCAACGACACCGACGTCGAGGGCGACCCGATCGAGGTCACCGCGGTCGGCGACGCCGAGCACGGCACCGTCACCCTGGTCGACGGCGTGGTCACCTACACGCCCAACGCCAACTACAACGGCACCGACTCCTTCACCTACACCGTGACGGACGGCGCCACCGCCACCGTCGCGGTGACCGTGAACGCCGTGGACGACAAGCCGGTCGCCCACGACGACGAGGTCACCGTCACCGAGGACGACCCGGCCGCCGTGGTCGACGTCCTGGCCAACGACACCGACATCGACGGCGGCCCGAAGCACGTCGCGTCGGTCGGTGCGGCGGCGCACGGCACGGTCACCCTCGTCGACGGCGTGGTCAGCTACCGGCCGAACGCCAACCACGCCGGGTCCGACAGCTTCACCTACACGGTGAACGGTGGCTCGAGCGCCACGGTCGACATCACCGTCAGCGCGGTCGACGACGCCCCCGTCGCGGTCGCGGACTCCGCCGCCGTCGCCGAGGACGCCAGCGCCACGGCGATCAACGTGCTGGCCAACGACACCGACATCGACGGCGGCCCGAAGGCGATCATGTCGGCCACCAACCCGGCCCACGGCACGGTGGTCATCACCGGTGGAGGATCGGGCCTGACCTACAGGCCCGCGGCCAACTACAACGGGGCCGACAGCTTCACCTACACGCTGAACGGCGGCTCGACCGCCACCGTCAGCATCACGGTGACCGCCGTCGACGACGCCCCGGTCGCGGTCAACGACGCCTACACGGTGTCCGAGGACTCCAACGCCACGACGCTCCCCGTGCTGGCCAACGACGCCGACATCGACGGTGGACCGAAGACGATCACTGCGGTGACCCAGCCGGCCAACGGCACGGTCACCATCACGGGCGGCGGCACCGGCCTGACCTACAAGCCGGCGACCAACTACTTCACCCCGCTCAACACGCCGAGCACGTTCACCTACACGCTCGACGGCGGCTCCACCGCCACCGTGTCGATGACGGTGAGCCCGGTCGCGGACAACGGGGCGTCGAACAACCCGACCATCGAGGTGGGTGCCGAGACCACGGTCTACAAGATCGGCACGGCTCCGGTCGTGATCGCTCCCAACCTGGCTCTCACGCACCCCGACTGGCCGTCGTTCTCCGGCGCCACCGTTCGCATCCCCGGCACCGCACAGGCGGGTGACGTGATCGGGTTCGTCAACCAGAACGGCATCGTGGGCAGCTACAGCAACGGCACCCTCACCCTGACGGGTGTCGCGTCGCCTGCGGCCTACCAGGCGGCGCTGCGGACCGTCACGTTCAAGGCCACCAGCACCCCGGAGACCTTCCCGATCGTCTTCACGGTGACCGACGGAGCGACCCCGGCGCGCAGCGCGACCGACAACAGGTCGGTTCAGATCACCAGCTGATCCACTCCCGCAGATCCCGCCGCCCGGCACCGCCCCTCGGGGCAGTGCCGGGCGGCGGTGCATTTCCTGCGGGCACGAGATCCGTCAGGACCACCTGACCTGCGCGCTGTCGCGCCAGTCGTCCCAGCCGCGACCGTCGTCGGGTGACGCCTCGTCGCTGCGGTTCCACAGGGTCAGGTAGAGCGCCACCGCCGACCCGGTGAGCTCGAGGTCGGCGTCGGGCGTCTCGCCGTCGAACCGGCTCGTCACCGGCGGCGCGGCACTCAGCTCGACCAGCCAGCCGCCGCTACCACCCTCGGGGCGTACGGCGATGCGGCGCCCCTCCTCGGACCTCAACCGCGACACGGGGCGCGGCAGGAACCCGGTCAGCAGCTCGTCGATCCCGTCGAGGGCGACCTCCTCGGTGACCCAGTCGGCATCGGCGGCCACCGGGTGGCGACCCAGGCAGGCGGCCAGCGCGTCGACGGCATGGATGGTGGTCTCGTGGCACTGCCGGCGGGCCCAGAACCGGCGCGGTGGCGGGGCGTCGGCGAGGAAGACCAGCGCGTCGAGGTCGTCCGGCGCGGCGCTGATCGCCCCCACCACCTCGATGGCCCCGTCGCGCAGCCACTCCAGCGGGTCGGGCGCCTCCAGCCCCTCGCGCTGCCAGCGGTCCGGGGCCTGGTCGGCGCCGGTCACGACCGCGGCCGCCCAGCGGTGCACCATCCCCTGGTGGGCCACCAGGCGGCGTACGGACCAGTCTGGCGTCGTGGGCACCGGCGCCCGGAGCCCGGCCCGGTCGGCGCACCGCACCAGCGCGACCATCGCCGCGCGCAGGCCCTCCAGGTGCGTGGCGAGGTCGAGGTCGGTGCTCACCGCACCACGGTGGCAGACGCCGGGGACCACGACGAACGAATTTCCTCGTGCCCAGCGGGTGGCCGTGTGGCCGTGCGGGCCGTGCGTCGGGCAGGCTTGTGTCCATGACCACAGAGCACCCGATCGGCATCGACTTCGGCGGCACCGGCATCAAGGCCGCGGCCGTGGACCTCAAGGCCGGCGAGTTCGCGAGCGACCGCGAGAAGATCCAGACCCCCAAGCCGGCCACCCCGGCGGCCGTGGCGGACGTCTTCGCCGAGCTGGTCTCGCGGTTCCCCTCGTCGGACTCGCCGATCGGCGTCACGGTCCCGGCCGTCGTACGCCACGGGGTGGTCCACTCGGCCGCCAACATCGACCCGTCGTGGATCGGTGCCGACGCCGACGCGATCTTCACCGCCGCCCTCGACCGCGAGGTGCACGTCGTCAACGACGCGGACGCCGCCGGGCTGGCCGAGGTCGAGTACGGCGCCGCCAAGGGCCAGCGCGGGCTGGTCATCGTCACCACCCTCGGCACCGGCATCGGCTCCGCGCTCATCCACGACGGCGTGCTGGTGCCCAACTCCGAGCTCGGCCACCTCGAGATCGAGGGCCACGACGCGGAGTCGCGCGCGGCCAACAGCGTGCGCGAGAACGAGGGGCTGTCCTACCCCGTCTGGGCCGAGCGCCTCACCACCTACTACCGCACCGTCGAGCGCCTCTTCTCCCCCGACCTGATCGTCGTGGGTGGTGGCGTCAGCAAGTCCAGCGACCAGTTCCTGCCGCTGATCGACATCGAGACGCCGATCGTGCCCGCGCAGCTGCGCAACAAGGCCGGCATCATCGGCGCGGCGCTGGTCTCCTCGCGCGCGGGCTCCTGACCGGTCCGGTCAGCCCTGCCACCTAGCCCTGGCGAGCCGGGAACAGTCGCTCGCGCAGCGAGGCCCGACGCTGGCGCGGGATGGCGACGGGCGGCACCTCCCACCAGTCCATGCCGACGTGGCCGGCGCGGTTGAAGCCCTCGCGGAACATGTAGTGGCTGCCGCACGAGCACACCCACCGCGTGTCGACGGGATAGTCCGCGTCGCGCACCGGCGCGTTCGGCTGCTCGAGGCAGACGTGGAGCCCTCGACCTGTCATTGCCCGTCCCCCTCGCGCCGGTGACACCACCCGATCGAAGCACGGTAGGAAACCGATGACCGGTCGACCCCGCCCGCGCGGGAACATCGCCACATTTGAGGACGGGAGGGGCGCAACGCTGCCTCAGGCCGCGACCGGCTCGTGCCGGACGTCCTCACCGGCGACGGGCGCCGACCGCTCGCCCAGCACCCGCCGGGTGGCGACCGCCATCACGACCAGCGCGAGCCCGCCGAGCACCCCGACGACGTTGTAGCCGTCGGTGAAGGCCGACTGGGCGGCGTACGCGACCTGGGCCGCGAGGTCCGGCGTCTGCGCGGCCGCGGCCGGCGCCGAGCTGACGCCCTGCGTGGCGATCTCGACGGAGGCGCGACTGGTGCCGGCGGGCAGGGCACCCGGCAGCAGCGCGCGGTAGATGACCGTGACGAGCGTGCCGAGGGTCGCGACGCCCATCGCGACGCCGAGCTCGCCGCAGGTCTCCATCAGGGACGCGGCCGATCCCGCACGCTCGGGCGGCGTCGCCCCCATCACGAGGTTCATCACCAGCGACATCGGCACGCTGACCCCGCCGGCCGCGAGCACCATGGCGACCAGGTGCAGGACCAGCGAGTCGGTGTCGAGCAGGCCGAGCAGCAGGAGGCCGGAGCCGGCGACGACGAGGCCGCCGGTCACGAGGCCGACCGTGTCGAGACGGCGGTCGAGGCGGGGCGCGAGCAGGGTGCCGGCGAGCATGACGAGGTTCTGCGGGACCAGCCACGCGCCGACCTGCAGCGGGGAGAGACCGACGACGCTCTGCAGGTAGATCGCCGCGGCGTACGACACCCCGGCCATGACGACGCCGGTCACGAGGAAGGTGGCGAGGCCGACGGTGAAGCGGCGGTCCTCGAAGAGCGCCAGGTCGACGAGCGGGTCCTCGATGCGCCGCTGCCGGCGGACGAAGGCCGTGCCGGCGACGGCGGCGACGAGCAGGCCCACGAGGGCGCTGGTGACGTGCTCACCGCGAGCGAGCTCCTTGAGTCCGTAGACGCCCGGCAGGATCGTGACGAGCGACAGCACCACCGACGCGGCGTCCGGCAGGGCGTGAGCGCCGCTGCGGGGCGAGTCGGGCAGCAGCCGCGGCGCCACCAGGACGAGCAGCACCATCACCGGCACGCCGACCAGGAAGGCCGAGCCCCACCAGAACCGTTCCAGCAGCGCGCCGCCCACGATGGGGCCGGCCGTCATGCCGCCCATGAAGCACGCGAGCCAGATGCTGATCGCCTGCCCCATCTGCTCGGGCCGGGCGAACATGTGGCGGATCAGCGCCATCGTGCTCGGCATCAGGGTCGCGCCGGAGACGCCGAGGAGGGCGCGAGCGGCGATCAGCATCTCGGGGGTCTGGGCGTACGCCGCCAGCACCGACGTCGCCCCGAAGGCCACCCCACCGACGAGCAGCAGGCGTCGGCTGCCGATGCGGTCGGCCAGCCCGCCCATCGTGACGAGCAGGCCGGCGAGCAGGAAGGAGTAGATGTCGAGGATCCACAGCTGCTCGGTGCTGCTCGCGCCGAGCTCGCGGCTGAGGGTCGGCAGGGCGACGTACAGGACGCTCACGTCGATCGAGATCAGCAGGGTCGGCAGCGTCAGCACGGCCAGGCCGATCCACTCGCGCCTGGTCGCTGCCGGTGCCTCGGGGGTCTGGGCGGTGAAGCTCATGGGTCGTTCCTCCGGGTTCGTGGATGCCGTCACCCACTCCACGAACGGGGAGGGCCGATCTCGACATCGCCCCCACGACTTTCAGGAGCCGGTGACCTCCCGGAAGGCCTCGGTGGCGCCGCGGAGGTAGCGCTCGACGACGGCGCGCTCGGCCTCGTCGAAGCCCTCGTCGAGCTCGCGGAGCCGCCGGAACATCGGCAGCAGCCGCTGCAGCACCTCTTCTCGTCCCGAGGGGGTCACGAGCACCTGCGTACGGCGCCGGTCGAGCTCGTGCGGGGCGCGGGTGACGTGCCCGTGGCTGGCGAGGCGGTCGACGATGCCGGTGCTCGCGGCGGTGGTGACGTTGAGCAGGCGCGCCAGCTCGGCCGGACCGAGGGGCTCGCGGACGAGGTGCTCGAGTGCGGTCAGCTCGGACTCGCTGAGACCGGCCTGACGAGCCACGACCCCGCGCACCCGCGAGGCCACATCGGTGCACTCGCGCAGCGCGTCGAGGCTCCCGGTCTGCCGCCAGGAGGCGGCGAACGCGGTGGCGGGACCGGATTCTTCGGTGTCGGACATTTTACTTCACCAACTTAGCGACTAAGGTGTCTAACTATTATGGCACCGAACACCACCATCTCACCGCTCCTGCGCCCACGACTCGCCTGGCTGGTCGCCCTGCTCCCCCTTCTGCTGGCCGGTGCGCTGATCGCCGGGCTCGGGGAGGGTGAGCGCGACCGCACCAGCCTCGACAGCCTCCCCGCCGGGTTCGACAGCACCCAGGGCACCGAGCTGCGGGACGCGCTGCCCGACGAGGGCGCCGCCACCGCCGTCGTGCTCTGGACCAGCGACGAGGGCACGCTCGGCCGGGACGCGATCACGGACCTCGGCCGCCAGGCCGACCAGCTCGGCGCCGTACCCGCCGGGCCGGACGGCCCCGTGGTCGTGGCGAAGGACGGCACGGCCGCCATCGCGATCGTGCCCGTGGAGTCGAGCTCCGCCACGCAGAACGCCGACAAGGTCACCGAGCTGCGTGACCAGCTCGACGGCGACGACCCCGACGGCGTGACGAGCCAGGTCACCGGTCCGGCCGCCGTCGAGGCCGACCTCGCCGCGGTCTTCGACGGCGCCGACACCAACCTGCTGCTGACCACGGCCGGCGTGGTCGCGTTGCTGCTGCTGCTGACCTACCGCAGCCCCGTGCTCTGGCTGATCCCCCTGACGGTCGTCGGCGTCGCCGACCGGCTGGCCGCCGTGCTCGCCACCCAGTCGCTCGCCCTCGTCGACATTGCCTGGGACGAGTCGACGGTCGGCATCCTGTCCGTGCTCGTCTTCGGTGCCGGCACCGACTACGCCCTGCTCCTCATCTCCCGCTACCGCGACGAGCTGCGGGCGCACGAGTCGCGGCACGTCGCGATGAGCGTCGCCGTGCGGCGTACGGCGGAAGCGGTCCTGTCCAGCGCGACCACCGTCGTCCTGGGACTGCTGACGCTGCTGCTGTCCGTCGTGCCGACGACGCGCGGCCTGGGCCTGGCGTGCGCGATCGGGATCGTGGTGGCGGCGGCCTTCGTGCTGCTCGTGCTGCCGGCGGCGCTCGTGCTCTTCGGGCGCTGGGTGTTCTGGCCGCGGGTGCCGCACGTCGGCGAGGCCGCGCTGGTCGACACCGACTCGTTCTGGCACAAGGTCGGCGCCCGGGTCGAGCGTCGTCCGGCGGCCTTCGTGGCCGGGACCGTCGTCGTCCTCGCGGTGATGGCGATCGGCGTCTTCCGCATCGACACCGGCCTCGACCAGTCGGAGCAGTTCCTCGTCGAGCCCGAGGCGATCGCGGCGTCGAACCGGCTGGCCGAGTCGTTCCCGGCCGGCGTCTCCGACCCGGCGCAGGTGCTGACGCGGGCCGACGGCGAGAAGGTGCTGGCTGCCGTCGAGAAGACCGACGGCGTCGAGAGCGCGAGCATCACCCAGCAGGGCGACGGCATCACGCAGGTCGACGCCGTGCTCTCGGCCGGGTCGGGCACGGACGAGGCTCGCAGCACCGTCGAGGCGTTGCGTACGTCGCTGGAGTCGTTCGACGACACCCACGTCACCGGCACGGAGGCCAGCGCGCTCGACGAGGGTGACGGCGCCGCCCGCGACCGGTTGCTGATCCTGCCCCTGATCCTGGCCCTGGTGCTCGGCGCGCTCTTCGTCCTGCTGCGCGCCGTCGTGGCGCCGCTGCTGCTGGTGGCGACCGTGCTGGCGACGTACGCCGCGAGCATGGGCGTGGCCTGGTGGGTCTTCACCGGACCGCTCGGCTTCTCGGCCCTCGACTCCGGCGTGCCGCTGCTGGCGTTCCTGTTCCTGGTCGCGCTCGGCGTCGACTACAACATCTTCCTCGTCACCCGGGCCCGCGAGGAGGCCGCCGAGCACGGGTCACGCGGCGGCATGCTGCGCGCGCTGACGGCCACCGGCGGGGTGATCACCAGTGCGGGGATCCTGCTCGCGGCCGTCTTCGCCGTGCTCGGCGTGCTGCCGCTGGTCGTGCTCGCGCAGCTCGGCACGATCATCTGCATCGGCGTGCTGCTCGACACGCTCGTCGTGCGGACCGTGCTCGTCCCGGCGCTGGCGTTCGTCCTCGGTGACCGGTTCTGGTGGCCGCGTCGGGTGTCGGGGTAGGTCGTCCCGTGCCTCTTCGGTTTCCCCGGCTAGCCGGGGAAACCCCGACTTAACGGGGCATGCAAACACCTGGAAGTTCACAACTCGCTCACGAAGTCGGGGCCTCGGAGCTCGGGGCAAAGTAGGCCGCGGAGGCCGGGAGGACGAGGAGTACGGCGCTCGCCAACCCGGCGGCGACCATGGTCCAGGCGACCACGGCCACCGCGGGCGCGCTGCCCACCGTCACGATCGGGACCGCGAGGACCGCCCCGCCCGCCGCGGTGAGGGCCAGGATCCTCGCCCACCCGCGGCCGCCGGGCGCGGCGACGGCAACGACGAGCCAGAGCACGATGACCGCGACGGCGAGGGCGACCAGCCCGGCGTGGACGAGCCAGGCGAACAGGTCGAGATTGGTCATCGGCCCCGGGTCAGCGTCCGCCGCCCTCGCAAGGACACGGTCCCACTCCTCCTGCGACACGCCGCGGGGTCGTGCCGGCGGCGGTGGCGTGGTGCCCCGCGTGACCGGCGCGAGGTCCATGACGGTCCAGAGCAGGGCCGTCAGCCCGGCTGCCATGGCCGCGAGGATCGCGCCGGCGGTGACGGAGGGAGGTCGGGTCACGCCGCGACCCTAGTCAGACCGGCGCGGGTCGTGGTCCGCCTTCACGACGTCTCCGCAACCCCTCCACGGTTTCCCCGGCTAGCCGGGGAAACCCGAACTTCCAGCAGCAAGCAAGCCCCGAGAAGTTCGCAACTCGCCCACGAAGTCGTACGCCGCTCAGGCTTCCTTGCCGCTGATCGCGGACGCGACCCGCTTGGCCACGTCGGGGTGGAACACGCTCGGGATGATGAACGAGGCGTGGAGCTCCTCGTCGCTGACCACCGCGGCGATCGCGTCGGCGGCACGCAGCAGCATGTCGATGCTGACGTCCTCGGCGCGGGCGTCGAGCAGGCCGCGGAAGACGCCCGGGAACGCCAGCACGTTGTTGATCTGGTTGGGGTAGTCCGAGCGGCCGCTCGCGACGACCGCGGCGTACTTCGCGGCCGCGGCCGGGTCGACCTCCGGGTCGGGGTTGGCGAGGGCGAAGACCACTGCACCGTCGGCCATGTCGGCGATCCACTCCGGCGTGAGGATGCCCGGCGCGCTCACGCCGACGAAGACGTCGGCGTCGACGAGCACCTCCTGCAGCGACCCGGCCGCCCGGCGCGGGTTGGTGGCGCCGGCCAGCTCCTGGTGGGACGGCGAGAGCGTGGCGTCGTCGGCGGAGAGCGCGCCCTCGCGGTCCACGACCACCACGTCGACCGCGCCCGCGGCGAGGAGGAGGGTGACGATCGCCGTACCCGCCGCGCCGGCCCCCGAGACCACGATCCGCACGTCGGGCAGCGACTTCTTCACGCAGCGCAGGGCGTTCTTCAGCGCGGCGAGCACGACGATCGCGGTGCCGTGCTGGTCGTCGTGGAAGACCGGGATGTCGAGCGACTCGCGCAGCCGGCGCTCGATCTCGAAGCAGCGGGGGGCGGCGATGTCCTCGAGGTTGATGCCGCCGAAGCCGGGCGCGATCATCTCGACGGCCTTGACGATCTCGTCGGTGTCCTGGGTGGCCAGGCAGATCGGCCACGCGTCGATGTCGGCGAACCGCTTGAACAGCGCGGCCTTGCCCTCCATCACCGGCAGCGCGGCGCCGGGGCCGATGTTGCCGAGCCCGAGCACCGCCGAACCGTCGGTGACCACGGCGACCGAGTTGCCCTTGATCGTCAGCCGGCGAACGTCCTCGGGGTTGTCGTGGATCGCCATCGAGACGCGGCCGACGCCGGGCGTGTAGGCCAGCGACAGGTCGTCACGGGTGCGCAGCGGCACCTTCGACTCGACCTTGATCTTTCCGCCGATGTGGAGCAGGAAGGTGCGGTCGGAGACCTTGTGGACCGCGACGCCGTCGAGGGCCTCGACCGCGCGGACCAGCTCCTCGGAGTGGGTCTGGTCGGAGGCCGAGCAGGTGACGTCGACGACGAGCTTGTCGTGGCGCGACTCGGCGACGTCGATCGCGGTGACGATGCCGCCGCCCTCGGCGATGGTCGTCGCGACGGTGCCGACGACGCCGTGATCGGGAGCGGTGTTGAGCCGCATGGTGATCGAGTAGGACGAAGCAGTGGCGGCCATGGCGACGACTCTCGTCGCCCGCGAGGGTTACGGGCAAGTCACCTAGGGTGATTTGCATGACTACCAGCGACGTGACGACCCGCGACAACCCCGACGAGGGCCGCTTCGAGATCCTGGTCGGCGACGAGGTCGCCGGGTTCACGATCTATTCCGTCGAGGACGGCGTCGCCACGATGCCGCACACGGTGGTCGAGAAGGCGTACGACGGCCAGGGGCTCGGCAGCCGGCTCGCGGTCTACGCCCTCGACACCCTGCGCGAGCGTGGCCTGAAGGTCCGGCCGCTGTGCCCGTTCATCAAGGGCTACATCGACCGGCACGAGGAGTACGCCGACCTGGTGGCCTGACTACAGGACCTTCTCGATGTCCCCGGCCAGCTTGGTCGGGTCGGTCGTCGGGGAGTGCCGCGAGATGACCTCGCCGTCGCGGCCGATCAGGAACTTGGTGAAGTTCCACTTGATCTTGCCGCCGAGCAGCCCGCGCTTCTCGCCGCGCAGCCACGCGAAGAGCGGGTGGGCGTCCGTGCCGTTGACGTCGACCTTGGCGAAGAGCGGGAAGTCGACGCCGAAGTTGCGCTCGCAGAACTCCGCGATCTCGTCCTCGGCGCCGGGCTCCTGGTTGCCGAACTGGTCGCACGGGAAGCCGAGGACGGTGAACCCGCGCTCGCCGTACGTGTCCTGCAGCTCCTGGAGTCCCTTGTACTGCGGGGTGAACCCGCACTTCGAGGCGGTGTTGACGACGAGCACGACCTGGCCGGAGAAGTCGGCGAGGTCGGTCTCGGTGCCGTCGATGGCGGTGGCGGAGAAGTCGTTGATCGTGGTCACGGGTGTCCTTCGGAGCGGCTGGTCGATCGGATGGTCGTGTGGACGGTCATCCGGGCGGGCGGACCCGCACCTCGGCCCGCTCCCGCCGGCCGACCGGGTTGGTGTGGCCGTCGAGCACGACCCGCACCAGTCTCTCCCCCAGGTCCAGGACGACCTCGTGCTCGTCGTGCTCGAGCACCTCGCCGCTGACGCGCACCGTCCCGTCGCCGAGGTCCTGCCAGAGCGCGTGCATCCGGCCGGGCTCGACGTCCTCGAGCGCCTCGACGGTCTCGACCTCGCGCCGGTGGCGGAAGCGGACGCGCCACAGCAGGAGCAGGATCGCGAAGATCACGACGTCGGCGATGATCGTGCCCGTGCGGTACGTCGAGCGGCGGACCTCCCCGTCGACGATCGCTGAGGCGGGCTTGCCCGCGATGACGCGCACCGCCACGGTGTCGTCCCGCTCCGCGTCGTCGTACGTCGCTGCGTCGACCTCCGCCGACCACGAACGCCCGTCCGGGTCGATGTCGCGGGGCAGCCGGTAGCTCAGCCACCACCGTGGCTCTGCCTCGGTGCCGAGGTTGCGCGTCTCCGTCACCGGGGCGACCACGTCCTCGCCGGAGCGGACTACGGAGGCGCGGGTGAAGGAGGAGTAGACGATCGGCAGGTTGACCAGCAGCACGAGGACGCCGATCAGCAGCCAGCTGGAGCGGGAGACCCTCACGACCAGCCCTCCGTCCACGCCTGCGTCCAGGTGCCGGCCCGCGCCACCTCGTCGAGCCCGACCCGTTCGCGGATGCGGCGGTCGCGGTCGGCCGTGCGTTCGTCGACGTCGGCCGCGTCGCCACGCACGCCGATCGCGATCCCGGTGAGCAGCACGTGCGTGGCCGGCAGGTCGAGGTCGGCCGCGAGGGCCTCGTGGTCGAAGCCCGCGAACTGGTGGGAGTGCAGCCCCATCGACCGGGCCTGCAGGGTCAGGTGGGCGGCGGCCTGGCCGACGTCGTAGAGCGCGTAGTCGCTGTAGGCCGGCGCGTCCTCGTCGGCGCCGGTGCTGACGTGGGCGGCGGTCACGAAGACCACCGACGCCCGGGGCACCCACCCCGAGTTGCCGCGGCTCAGGCGGGCGACGAGCCGCTCGTGGTTGGCCGATCCGCGCTCGCACACGAAGAACACCCACGGCTGCGAGTTGCCGGCCGACGGCGCCCACTGCGCAGCGTGCAGCAGCCGGTCGATCTCGTCGCGGGTGAGGGTGTGCTGGTCGTCGTACACGCTCGTGCTCCAGCGCGAGCGCATCGGTTCGGACAGGCCCTCGGCGCCGGGCCGGGGCGCGTGGACGATGTCGGGAGGGCCGGCCATGCCGACCAGTATCGGGTCTGCGGTGAGACAAGGGGTTTGCGCCCCACAGGTGAGTGGAACGAGCATGGGCAATCCGACAACCACTGGGGGACCCGTGACACAACCGACCCATCGCAAGCGCTTCGGCTCCATCGTCCTCGTCGCGGTGCTGGCCCTCGTGCTCACCACGCTCGTCGGCTCGCCCGCGGAGGCGAAGCCGAGGAAGGGCAAGGACAAGGTCAGCTACGGCACCACGTCATGGGTCGCCGGCACCCAGGGCTACTCGATCAAGGGCAAGCTCAGCGGCCGCAAGGGACGCAAGGTGCAGCTCCAGATCAAGTGGGCCGACGGCTGGCACACCATCGACAAGGCGAAGACCAAGAAGAAGGGCAAGTTCACCATCACGGGCAACCTCGACTGGTACGGCGCCCACAAGGTCCGGGTCTTCGCACCGAGGTCGAAGGGCTCGCGCGCCAAGGTCTTCAAGGCCAAGTCGTTCAAGATCGCCGTGCCGTGGACGCCGCGCGGTTCGAAGTCGTCCTACCTGCGGATGAACTACAAGGGCGTCAACTTCCAGTGGGACCCCTGCAAGACCATCAAGTACCGCGTCAACCCCGGCTACGCCGGTGAGCCCGCGATCGCCTTCACCCAGCAGGCCGTCGAGCTGCTCGAGCGGGCGACCGGCTTTAGGACGAAGTACGTGGGCACCACCACCTCCGTGCCGATCGACCGCAAGCCCTTCCAGAAGGGCACCGACATGGTCATCGCCTGGTCCAACCAGACCGACTACGCCGACCTCGTGCAGGCCGTCGGCGTCGGCGGCCCCGGCTCGCTGAAGCCCGCGCGCCGCAAGTCCAACAACAAGGTCGTCCTCGAGATCAAGCGCCCCGGCGTCACGATGAACATGGCGTACGCCGGTCTGTACCCGTTCGCCTTCGACGACCCGGCCACCGAGACCTACGGCCTCGTGCTGATCCACGAGCTGGGCCACGCGTTCGGCCTCGAGCACTTCGCCGACAACATCCAGGTCATGCACCCGGGCGACCGTCCGCCGTCGGAGACCGGCTACCACGCGTGGTACGAGGCCGGCGACCTCGCCGGGCTCAAGGCCCAGGGCGCGCAGGGCGGCTGCCTCAAGCCCTACCGCAACCGTGGTCGCTACTCCGCGATCGACCTCACGAACATCCCGGACTTCATGCGGGAGTGAGCTGAGAGATGCACGAAGGCCCCGGAGTGATCCGGGGCCTTCGTCGTGTGTGCGCGAGGGGGGATTTGAACCCCCACGCCCTTTCGGACACTGGCACCTGAAGCCAGCGCGTCTGCCGTTCCGCCACTCGCGCGAGAAGCGGGAGACAGGCTATCCCACGCCGCGCCGTGCCTCCCAATCGCCTCGTCGGCCGGGTCGGCGCATCGTCGGCGCATCGTCGACGCGTCGTCGGCACATCGTCGGCGCGCCGCCCTCCCGCAGCAGTGAGCCACGCTCCGGACAGTACGATCGGGCACACCTACGTGACCCCGCGCCGTCCAGACGGTTGCTCCTGCGCGCCCCGGCCCGACCCACCCGCGAACTGACAAGTGAGAGAGGAGGCGCTGGACGTGAACGCCCTGCAACGCTTCGAGCACAAGCTGGAGCAGATGATCTCCGGCGCCTTCGCCCGTGCGTTCCGCAGCGCCGTGCAGCCCGTCGAGATCGCCGCGGCCCTGCAGCGCGAGGTCGACAACAACGCGCAGATCCTCAGCCGCGACCGGCGCCTGGTGCCCAACACCTTCCACGTCGAGCTCTCCGCGACCGACCTCGAGCGGCTGCACGGCTACGACGACGCGATGGGCCGCGACCTGATCGACCAGCTCAAGGACCACGCGGACTCGCAGGGCTACGTCTTCACCGGCCCGGTCAGCGTGGACTTCGAGACCGCCGACGACCTCACCACCGGCCGGTTCCGCATCCGCAGCCAGGCCGAGGCCAAGGTCACCGACAACGACCAGCGCACCCGCACCCGCTCGGCGCGCGCCGTGCTCGAGGTCAACGGCACGCGCCATCCGCTGCGCGCGCCCGGCCTCGTCGTCGGCCGCGGCACCGAGGCCGACCTGCGCATCAACGACCCGGGCGTCAGTCGCCAGCACGTCGAGTTCCTCGTCAACGGCGAGGACCTCGAGGTCGTCGACCTCGGCTCCACCAACGGCATGCTCGTCAACGGCACCAAGGTCCCCCGCGCGGTGCTGCGCGACGGCGCCGAGGTGAAGATCGGGCGGACGACGATGACGGTGCGCCTCGACGCCCACCTCGACGGGGAGGCGTGAGCCGTGTCCGAGCTGACCCTGTTCCTGATCCGGTTCGCCTTCCTCGCGATCCTGTGGATCTTCGTGCTCTCCGCGGTCTCGGTGATCCGCTCCGACATGTTCGGCGCGCGCGTCCCGGAGACGGCCCGCGGCAGCGCCCCGGCCCGCGGCAAGGGCAAGGCCAAGGCGCCCACGAAGCGGCGCGGCTCGCCGACCCACCTGATCGTGGTCGAGGGCGACAACACCGGCGCCCGCGCCGAGCTCGCGGACGCGCCCCTGCTCATCGGCCGCGGCAGCGACGCGGCGATCAAGCTCGACGACGACTATGTCTCGACCCGCCACGCCCGCGTCGCCGCGAGTGGTGACGAGTGGTTCGTCGAGGACCTCGGCTCGACCAACGGCACCTACGTCGGCACCGCGCGGATCACCCAGCCCACCACCATCGGGCTCGGCGTCCAGGTGCGGATCGGCAAGACCATCCTCGAGCTGCGGAAGTAGGCGCGATGGAGCAGCTCTTCCTCCAGTTCTCGGCCATCTCCGACGTCGGGCGCATCCGCAAGGACAACCAGGACTCCGGCTACGCCGGTCCGTGGCTGCTGACCGTCTGCGACGGCGTCGGCGGCGCGGCCCGTGGCGACCTCGCCTCGGCGACCGCCGTCCAGGCACTGCGCAAGCTCGACGCCCCGCCGAGCGACGACCTGCTCGGCCAGGTCGCCGGCGCCATCCACCGCGCCAACGACCGGATCTCCGAGATCATCGACGAGGACCCCGCCCTCAAGGGCACCAGCACCACCGCGTCGGTGCTGCTCTTCGACGGCACCAAGGTCGCCGTCGGCCACCTCGGCGACAGCCGGGCCTACCTCCTGCGCGACGGCGGGCTGCGCCAGCTCACCCACGACCACACCTTCGTCCAGACCCTGATCGACGAGGGCCGGATCACCGAGGAGCAGTCGCGGACCCACCCGCACCGCAACCTCATCCTCAAGGCCGTCGACGGCATCCGGCACGAGGAGCCCGACCTCTTCGAGGTGCCGGTGCAGGTCGGCGACCGGCTCTTCGTGTGCAGCGACGGCGCGTGCGGCTTCCTCACCGACGACCGGATGGCCGACATCCTCCGCAGCGGCACCCCCGACTTCGCCGCGGTCGAGCTGGTCCGCGCCAGCCTGGAGGCGGGCAGCAGCGACAACGTCACCTGCGTCGTGGCCGAGGTCGTTGCCGAGACCCCCGACCCCGCCCTCGAGCCGCTGCTCGTCGGTGCCGCCGCCGACCTCCCGCGCCGGCTCGCCACCAGCGGCGCGACCCGCAGCCGCGGCTTCCGCGGCCACCGCTCGGGCGACACCGGCGAGATCCCGCCGGTGCCCGACCTGCCCGGCGACCTGCCCAGCGACGTCCACGCCATCACCAACGACCCGATCGATCCCGAGGCGGCCCGCTACGCCCCGCGGCCCCCGGCCAGCCACACCTGGCTCAAGCGCGTCCTCGCGCTGGCCGTGGCCGTCGGCCTCGCCTGGATCGCCCTCGCCTTCGCGTGGTCGTGGAGCCAGAGCCAGTTCTACGTCGGCGAGCACGACGGCCGGATCGCGATCTTCCGCGGACTCAACGCCGACATCCCCGGCATCGAGATGTCGCACCCCTACGAGGTCAGCGACGTCGAGCTCGACAACCTCAGCGAGATCGACTCCGACACCATCATGGGCGGGATCGAGGCCACCGACCTCGAGGAGGCCCGCGCCACCGTCGAGAACTACGCCGCCCTCCAGGACCTGCCCGGATGACCCAGACCGGCGCCCTGATGGGGTTCGTGCACCGGCGTCGCCGCGGTGCCGAGCTCTTCCTGCTCCTGCTCGCCCTGGTGGTGGGCATCGGCGCCTACGCCGCCGTCGGCCTCGGTGTCGAGGGCACCGTCCCGGCCGACATCGTGGGGTACGGCGGATGGCTGGCCGGCCTCGTCGTGGCGGCCCACGTCGCGGTGCGGATCGTGGCGCCGTACGCCGATCCGGTGCTGCTGCCCCTCGTCGCCGCCCTCAACGGACTCGGCCTGGCGGTCATCCACCGCCTCGACCTGACCTACGAGGCGATCGGTCGCACGAACCACACGTTCGCCACCCAGCAGCTGACGTGGATGACGCTCGGCGTCGTCCTGTTCGTCGCCACGCTGGTGCTGCTGCGCGACCACCGCATCCTGCAGCGGCTGACCTACACCTCGGGCCTGGCCGGCATCGCGCTGCTGGTGCTGCCCTTCCTGCCCGTCATCGGCAAGGACATCAACGGCGCCAAGATCTGGATCAACGCCGCGGGCTTCAGCTTCCAGCCCGGCGAGGTCGCCAAGGTCCTGCTGGTCATCGCGTTCGCGGGCTACCTCGTCCAGCACCGCGACGCCCTGGCGCTGGCCGGTCGCCGCGTCGTCTTCGTCGACCTGCCGCGCGGCCGCGACCTCGGCCCGATCCTGGCCATGTTCGGCGTCTCGATGATGATCCTGGTCCTCCAGAACGACCTCGGCTCGTCGCTGCTGTTCTTCGGCCTGTTCCTGGTGATGCTCTACGTCGCGACCGAGCGCCCCGGCTGGCTGGTGGTCGGCGCGGTGCTCTTCGGCGCGGGCGCGCTGGCCGCCTACACCTTCGTCGGCAACGTGCAGAACCGCTTCAACATCTGGCTGCACCCGATGGACTACTACCCCGGCACCAGCTTCCAGCCCGTCGAGGCGATGTTCGGGATGGGCTGGGGCGGCCTGATCGGGCGCGGCTTCGGCGGCGGCATGCCGGAGCGGATCATCTACGCCGAGGCCGACTACATCCTGGCCGCGATCGGCGAGGAGCTCGGCCTGACCGCCGTGATGGCGGTGATCGTCTGCTACGGCCTGATCGTCGAGCGGGCGCTGCGGATCGCGCTGATCTCGCGTGACGGGTTCGGCAAGCTGCTCGCCGTCGGCTTCGCCAGCATCGTCGCGCTCCAGGTCTTCGTGGTCGTCGGCGGCGTGACCGGGCTGATCCCGCTGACCGGTCTCACCACGCCCTTCCTGTCGTACGGCGGGTCGTCGCTGGTCGCCAACTGGGTGATCATCGCGCTGCTGATGCGCATCTCCGACCACGCCCGCCGGCCGATCCCTCGGATGTCGGACGACACCGGCGAGATGGCCGACAGCGAGCACACCCAGGTGGTGAAGCTCCAGTGATTCACCCCACGATTTTCCTCGCTTCGCTCCCGATTCCGCGGGGGCCCCGATGAACAAGCCGATCCGGACGATCTCGATGTTCTGCCTGGTGCTCTTCGTGGCCCTGCTGATCAACGCGACGTACCTCATGTACTTCCGCTCCGACGAGCTGGCCGCGGACGCCCGCAACCGGCGCGTCGTCACGGCCGCGTTCGCGCGCGAGCGCGGGGCGATCCTCGTGGACAAGCAGCCGGTCGCGCGCAGCCTGCCCTCGGACGACCAGTACGAGTTCCAGCGGACCTACCCGCAGCCGCTGCGCTACGCGCCGATCACCGGCTACTTCTCCTACTACTCCCAGACCGGCATCGAGCGCTCGCAGAACGACGTCCTCTCCGGCGACGACCCGCGGCTGTTCGTGACCCGGCTCGTCGACATGCTCAGCAACGCTGAGCCCAAGGGCGGCAACGTCGAGCTGACCATCGACCCCGCCGCCCAGGACGCCGCCTTCGACGGCCTCCAGGCGCTGCCCGGCGACGCCCGAGGCGCGGTCGTCGCGCTCGAGCCCAGCACCGGCAAGGTGCTGGCGATGGTCTCCAACCCGACCTTCGACCCCAACGTCCTCGCCTCCCACGACCTGAACGAGGTCGAGGACGAGGCCAAGCGCCTCGAGGACGACCCGGCGACGCCGCTGATCAACCGCTCGATCGGCACCACGCTGCCGCCCGGGTCGACGTTCAAGCTCGTCACCGCGGCCGCCGCCATCGAGTCGGGCGACTACGACAAGGACTCGATGGTCCCCGGCGTGGCGCAGTTCCAGCTGCCCCAGTCGACGACCAAGGTCGGCAACTGGCAGGGCGGCAGCTGCGGCGCCAACAAGATCACCCTGACCCAGGCGCTGGCGGTCTCGTGCAACGTCAGCTTCCTGACGATCGCCAACGAGCTCGGCAACGAGACGATGGCCAAGCAGGCCGAGGCGTTCGGCTTCAACTCCACCGCGCTGACCGACCTGCCGGGCCAGGCCCGCTCGCTCTACCCCACCGACATGGACGAGCCGCAGACCGCGCTGTCGGGCATCGGCCAGTCGAGCGTGACGGCCACCCCGCTCCAGATGGCGATGGTCGCGGCCGGGATCGCCAACGGCGGCGAGGTCATGCAGCCCTACCTCGTCGACGAGGTCCGCGCCCCCAACGCCTCGCTGCTCGACAAGACCGACGAGAAGCCCTACTCGCGTGCGATCTCCCGCACCACTGCCGACGAGCTGACCGACATGATGGTCGCGACGGTGAACGACGGCACCGCCGGCGTGGCCGCGATCCCGGGCATCGAGGTCGCCGGCAAGACGGGCACCGCCCAGTCGACCGACTCGCGACCGCCGTACGCCTGGTTCGTGTCCTTCGCCCCGGCCGACGACCCCAAGGTCGCGGTCGCCGTGATGGTCGAGGCCAGTGACACCGCACGCGACGAGATCGCGGGCGGCACCCTCGGCGGCCCGATCGCCAAGGCCGTGATGCAGGCGGTGCTGGACCAGTGAGCGAGCGAAGCGAGCGAGCCATCCAACACCGCGCGACATGTGCCTCATGCGCGCGCGGAGCGAAGCGAGCACGGGCATGAGCGACGACACCCGCTTCGCCGACGACGCGCACCGCTACGTCCTCACCTCGCGGATCGCGACCGGCGGCATGGGCGAGGTGTGGCGCGGGCGCGACACGACGCTGGATCGCGACGTCGCGGTGAAGCTGCTGAAGGCGGAGTACGCCGACGACGTGACGTTCCGCCGCCGGTTCGAGAACGAGGCGCAGCATGCGGCGTCGCTGCACCACCCGGGGATCGCGGGCGTCTACGACTTCGGCGAGGGTGCGCCGACCGACGGCTCGGGCACACACCGGCCCTACCTCGTGATGGAGCTCGTCGACGGGCAGCCGCTGTCGGCCCTGCTGCGCCCCGGCGCCCCGCTCGACGCGGGCGTGACGCAGGACCTGATGGCGCAGGCGGCCGAGGCGCTCGGTGCCGCCCACCGCGCCGGGATCGTGCACCGCGACGTGAAGCCCGGCAACCTGATCGTCACCCCCGACCGCACGATCAAGGTGACCGACTTCGGCATCGCCCGCGCCGCCGACGGGCTCGCGATCACCGAGACCGGCCAGGTGATGGGCACCCCCGCCTACCTCTCCCCCGAGCAGGCCGAGGGCGGCAAGGCCACGTCGGCCTCCGACGTCTACAGCCTGGCCTGCGTCGCGTTCGAGTGCCTGACGGGTCGCCGCGCGTTCGTCGCCGAGACGGCGGTCGCCACCGCGGTCGCGCACCTGCGCCAGCCCGTCCCCTCGCTCCCGCCCTCGGTGCCCGCCGGTCTCGCCGCCGTCGTGACCCGCGCCCTGGCCAAGTCGCCCGCGGAGAGGTACGCCGACGGGTCGGCGTTCGCCGCCGCGCTCCGCTCGCCCGACGCGCCGACCGCTGTGACCGCCCCGGTCCCCACGCCGGTCCCCGCGCCGGCGAGCGAGACCCAGGTCCTGTCGACCACGCAGGCGACCCCCCTCGACACCCCGGTCGAGGGACCGCCGGCGCAGCGGCGTACGAACGTGGCGGGGTGGTTCGTGCTCGGCGCGCTGCTGGTGGCCGCCGCGCTGATCGCGTGGCAGATCGTCAGCGGCAGCGGCGCGGACGACGAGCCGGCCGACACCCCCACCACGGGCCAGACCCGCACCCAGACCGAGTCGCCGAGCACGTCGGAGTCGCCGACGGCCGAGAGCGTCGAGGTGGACGCGGACGACTACATCGGCGACGACATCAAGGACGTCCAGTCGGCGCTGAAGGCTCTCGGCCTCAAGGTCAGCCGGGTGAAGCTCGACAACCCGGGCGACGAGCTGGAGAACACCGTGGCGGCCGTGGACCCGTCGGGCACCCTCGAGAAGGGCGACACGGTCAGCGTCAGCTACTGGGGCAAGGCGAAGAAGCAGACCCCCACCGAGACCCCCACCGAAACTCCGACCGAGACCCCCACCGAGACCCCCACGGAGACTCCCACAGAGACGCCGACCGAGACGCCGACCGAGACCCCCACGGAGACTCCCACCGAGACGCCGACGGCCGCGGTCCCGACCGAGACACCTGCCGTAACGCCTGCCATGACCCCCACCGGGACCCCCACCGGGACCCCCACCGGGACACCGTCGGTGGCGCCGCCGACGCAGGCGTCCACCCCCGGTATCGGCGAGACGACCGCGCCCACCGAGAGCCCGACCCCGTGAGAGGCGACGATGACCACTGAGCCGACCGTGATCGGCGGACGCTACGAGCTCGGCGAGCTGCTGGGCCGCGGCGGCATGGCCGAGGTGCGCCAGGCCCGCGACACGCGCCTCGGACGGACCGTGGCGGTCAAGCGGCTGCGCACGGACCTCGCGAGCGACGCGACCTTCCAGGCGCGGTTCCGCCGGGAGGCGCAGTCGTCGGCCTCGCTCAACCACCCCGCGATCGTGTCGGTCTACGACACCGGCGAGGAGATGGCGACCGACGGGTCCGACGTCGCCCAGCCCTACATCGTGATGGAGCGCGTGCAGGGCCGCACCCTGCGCGACATCCTCCGCGAGGGCCGCAAGATCCTGCCCGAGCGCGCGCTCGAGATCACCAGTGACGTGCTCGCCGCGCTCGACTACAGCCACCGCGCGGGGATCATCCACCGCGACATCAAGCCGGGCAACGTGATGCTGACGCCGTCCGGCGACGTGAAGGTGATGGACTTCGGCATCGCCCGCGCCGTCTCCGACGCGAGCTCGACGATGACGCAGACGGCAGCGGTCGTCGGTACGGCGCAGTACCTCTCCCCCGAGCAGGCGCGCGGCGAGACCGTCGACTCCCGCTCCGACGTCTACTCCACCGGCTGCCTGCTCTACGAGCTCCTCACCGGTCGTCCGCCGTTCGTCGGCGACAGCCCGGTCGCTGTCGCCTACCAGCACGTGCGCGAGACGCCCGCCCCGCCGTCCGACCACGACGACCAGCTCGACCCCGAGATCGACGCGATCGTGCTCAAGTCGCTCGCCAAGCGCGTCGAGGACCGCTACCAGAGCGCCGCCGCGATGCGCGCCGACATCGAGCGCTACCTCGCCGGACACCCCATCCAGGCCGGGCCGCCGCCGCTTCCGCTGGACGACCCGGCTCCCACCTCGACGCAGTTCATCCCGGCGCAGACCGCGACCGGGATGGCGGCCGCGGGCGCCGTACCCCCGCCGTCCGACCACTCCGGCGGGCGCAACCGCACGGGGCTGATGTTCCTGATCGGCTTCCTGGTCGTCGCGGTGATCGCCGGAGCGGCCTACGTGCTCCCGGGGCTGTTCGAGGACCCGGTCGAGCGCGAGCAGGTGCCCGCGCTGATCGGGATGACCCAGAACGAGGCGCGCGCCGCCATCCGTGACGCCGGGCTGTCCGTCGGCACCGTCAGTCGCCAGACCTCCGACAGCGTCCCGGTCGACCAGGTCCTCGAGCAGACCCCCAACCGCGACCTGTACGTCGATCCCGGCACCGCCGTGGACTTCACCCTGTCCTCCGGGATGCCCGAGGTCGAGGTGCCGTTCGTCGTCGGCCAGCCCAAGGACAGCGCCAGCAACGTGCTGGAGAGCAACGACCTCAAGGTGAAGTTCAAGACCGAGGAGTCGGACGAGCCCAAGGACGAGGTCATCCGCACCGAGCCCGCCAGCGGCCAGCGGGTCGCGGAGGGCACGACCGTCACGCTGGTCATCTCCGCCGGTCCGAAGGAGATCCCGAACGTCGTCGGGATGCGGCAGGGCGAGGCCGAGAAGGCGATCCGGGCCGCGGGCTTCGAGGTGGAGATCGTCGAGACCGCCGAGACGACCGAGCCGAAGAAGACCGTGATCCGCCAGATCCCCGAGAGCGGCACCGCCGACCAGGGCGACACGATCACCCTGTTCGTGTCGATCTACGTCCCGCCCGTGGAGACGCCCACCGAGACCCCCCTGCCCACGGAGACCCCGGTGCCCACCGAGACCCCGCTGCCCACGGAGACCCCGCTGCCGACCGAGACGCCCTCGCCGCGCCGGCGCTGAGCCCCGCCGCTACATCGGGGTGGCGTACGTGAGGTCGAGCAGCCCCTCGTAGGCCGGGGCCGTGGCGGTGGGGAGCACCTCTTCGGCGTACAGCACCCCACCGCGCTCGTCGGCGGCCGCTTCGCGGTAGAGGTCGACGTAGCCGTCCGCGTCGATCGAAGTGAGCATCGCACCCGGGTCGCCGATGCCGACGATGACGTACGGCGGGGAGTAGGGCACGCCCTGGAGGCTGACCAGGTTGCCGTCGCACTTGATGCCCGTGGTCGAGATCAGGCGCTGGCCCTGGATGGTCACCGCGACCGCACCGGCGCGCCACATCGCGTTGACCACGGCCTGGATGTCCTGCTGGTGCACCACGACGTCGAGCGGGTCGCGCGTCGGGTCGGCGAGCACGTCCTCCGGAGCGTCGTCGAGGGTGACCTTCAGGGCGGGTCCGGTCCTGGGGGTGAGCCCGGCCGGGTCGGAGAGGATGGCGACCTGCTTCTGCGCGCGGTTGACGCTGCGGTCGCCGAGGCCGGCGCTGAGGCGCTCGATCTGCGCGTTCAGGTCGGCGACCTCGCCGGTGAGCTCGGCAGTGTCCTCGCGCTGGACCTGCACCACGGAGGCGAGGTCGGTGTAGCGCCCGCCGCGGAGGTCGGTGCCGTCGCTGTGCTCGTAGCTCACCGCGAACAGGGCGCCGGAGAGCAGGATCGCGACGGGGGTGCCGATCCGCCACGCCAGCGCGGTGCGCGGCCGCTCGTGCGTGCCGTGCGCCCCGTGGGTGGGGCGAGAATCGGCGTCGTGGGGCACGGCGACTACGCTAACCCCCCGGTGGGCGCCCCCGCCGCAGACCGCGTCATCCCGGTGCGAAAACCGAGCAGGAGTGAAGTAGTGGCCAAGTCCCCCGCGTCGTACGTCGAGACCGAGGCGAAGATCGTGTCGGTGAGGTTCGTGATCTCGCTGCTGCTGATCGTGGCCGGGATCGGGTGGATCCTCTTCTACTACCTGAGCGTGCGCCCCGACCCGGACGTCTTCCCCGTCCCCAAGGCGAGCCCGAAGGCGATCGCCGACCTCGGCCTGTGGAACTACGCGATCGGCTTCGGCGCGCTGCTGATCGGCCTGGCCATCTCCGCCCACCCGGTGACGCCGCTCGGTCGCGGTCGCGGCGTCGTGATCGGGATGCTCGGCTGCTTCCTGATCGGGCTGCTGTGGATCTGCACCTTCTACGTCTTCTCCGACGACCTCAGCAAGCTGCCGGTCTTCGACGACCTCGGCCAGTGGAACCTGATGGTCGGCATCGCGTTCATGGCGGTGGGCTTCACCTTCGCCACCCGCTGGGAGTAGCTCCCAGCCCCACGTCGCCCCACAGCCGCCGGTCCCGACAGGGGCCGGCGGCTGCGTGCTTTGTCCACCGCTGTGGACAACGATGTGGACGAATTACACGCGTGTAGTTATCCACAGATGTGGACACAGCTGTGCACGACCGGCGATCAGGCCAGGGCGACGATCCGCAGCGCGATCAGCGCGACGAGCAGGGCCAGGACGCCGGCCAGCCCGAGGCCCTGGACGAGGGCGCGGCGCTGGCGGGGAGCGTAGGCGAGGATCGCCGCGATCACGGCACCGCCGAGGATGCCGCCGAGGTGGCCCTGCCAGGAGATGTTGGGCACGGCGAAGGTGATGAACAGGTTGAGCGCGATCAGGGCGCCGATGCTGCGCAGGTCGCCGCCGACCTTGTGCGAGATCACCGCGAAGGCTCCGAACAGGCCGTAGATCGCGCCGGACGCGCCGAGCGTCAGCCCGCTCTCGCCGGAGAGCCACAGGACGGCGACCGAGCCGGCGAGCCCGGAGAGGAGGTAGAGCGCCAGGAACCGGGCGCGTCCCAGGGCGGCCTCGAGCTGGGGGCCGAGCATCCACAGCGCCAGCATGTTGCCGGCGATGTGCCAGATCTCGACGTGCAGGAACTGGCTGGTGACCAGCTGCCAGACCGCGCCGTCGGCGACCCCGGGCACCCAGTGCCCGTCACCGCCGGTGCCGAGCGTGCACAGGCGCTCACCGACGGCGGTCGGGTAGTAACCGTTGCTGGCCAGCGACTCGCAGGTCCCGCGGGGCACCAGCGCGAGCCGGGCGATCAGGTCGCTGTTCTTCCAGCCGGTCGCCACCACGGCCAGCCAGACGACCACGTTGGTCGCGATCAGCGCGATGGAGGTCAGCGCCGGGTTGGCCGAGCGCTGTCCGCCGTACGCCGTGCGACCCGTGCGCGTCGTCTTCGCGCCCTCGCTGACGCACGAGGGGCACTGGAACCCGACCGACGCGTCGCGCATGCAGTCGGGGCAGATCGGGCGTCCACACCGCTGACAGCGGATCCAGGTCTCGCGGCCCTCGTGCCGGTAGCACGTGGGTACGGCGGCGGCGGGATCGGACTCGGCGGTCATCGGACGTGCTCGTCAGCGGTGTGGAGCGGGACTCAGCGCTCGATCGTGACCGACTCGATGACGACCGGCTCGACCGGACGGTCCATCGCACCGGTGCGGGTGGCGCCGATCTTGTCCACGACGTCGCGCGAGGACTGGTCGGCGACCTCGCCGAAGATGGTGTGCTTGCGGTTCAGCCACGCGGTGGGCGCGAGGGTGATGAAGAACTGCGAGCCGTTGGTGCCGGGGCCGGCGTTGGCCATGGCCAGGAGGTAGGGCTTGTCGAAGACGAGCTCGGGGTGGATCTCGTCCTTGAACGTGTAGCCCGGACCGCCGGTGCCGGTGCCCTGGGGGCAGCCGCCCTGGATCATGAAGCCCTCGATCACCCGGTGGAAGCCGAGGCCGTCGTAGAACGGGCCGGAGCGGTCGCCGGCGGAGTAGTCCTTGGTGCCCTCGGCGAGACCGACGAAGTTGTCGACCGTCTCGGGAGCGTGGTTGGGGAACAGGTTGATGACGATGTCACCCTGGTTGGTCTTGAGGGTGGCCTTCGGGTCCGCCATGGGGGGTGTTCCTCTCGCGTGGTTGTCGTCGACGCAACCGATCCTGCCATGAGGACCAACAGGGGGATGCGTAGTGGTCGCGCCTTCGGGTACGTGGTGAGATGGACGCACCATCACCTAGGAGGACACGCATGCGGATCCGCAAGCAGAAGTCGCTCATCGACCGCGCTCACGACTACGTCGAGTCGGTCGCCGACACCGTCATTCCCCAGATCGAGGCGGCCCTCGAGTCCGCCCGCGAGAAGGCCGGACCCGCCATCTCCGACGCGCGCGACAAGGCCGGGCCCGCCCTGGCCGATGCCCGCGACCGCGTCGCACCCGCCCTGAGCGACGCCCGTGACCGCGTCTCGCCCGCCCTGAGCGACGCCCGTGACCGCGTCGCCCCGGCGCTGGTGGACGCCCGCGAGCGGGTCGCCCCCGCGTTGGCCGACGCCCGCGATCGGGTCGCCCCGGTGATCGCGGAGGGCCGTGCCCTCGCGGCCGAGAAGGCCGCCGCCGGTGCCGCGAGCGCGGCCGAGGCCGCCGCCGCGTCCCGGGAGTTCGCCGCCACCAAGGTGGCCGAGCTGCGCGACGAGCCGGAGCCGCGGGGCTCGAAGCTGAAGAAGTTCCTCCTCCTCGGTGGCCTGCTGGCCATCGGTGGCGTCGTGTTCTCCAAGATGCGCCAGCAGTCGGGGAGCAGCAACAACTGGCAGTCCTCCTACGTCCCCAGCCCGCCCCCGCCGGCCCCGGCCGCACCGGTGCCGCCCGCCCCGGTCGACCCGGTGCACGCGGACGAGGCCACGACCGACGTCGCCGCGGACACGCCCGACGACCCCGCCGGCGGCGGCCCGGGCGAGGCGATCAGCGACGCCGCCGAGGCCCCCCACGAGGTCACGACGCCCGACGCGCCCGCCGAGATCATCGACGTCGACGACGTCCCCGAGAACAAGGGCTGACACCGGCCGGGCGACCGGCCACCAGCGCGATCCCGCGCGAGGTCCCCGCACCCCCGACACGGGTGTGCGGGGACCTCGTCCGCATTTCCGGTCGGAGTGACACGGGCGTACCGAAAAACTCGCCCCCTCTCGAGCTCGCGATGACACACCCGTGCTGACATCTCCGCACGGCTGTGTCACGTGCCGTGTCGGGGCGGGCGTCCAATTCGGTACAACCGTGTTACCGGTCGCGTGGGGGCGGCTGTTCGCATCGGTACAGCCGTGTCACGGGCGTCGCGCGCATCAGCGGTGGGCGAGGTCCGTCGGCTTGTTGTCGTCGATCCACTCGTCGATCCGCTCCCACCAGCCGAAGAGCCACTCGATCCGTGCCTCCCGGTCGGCGGGGATCTCCGCGCGCGGCACCTCCCACCACCGCATGACCAGCTCCTTGTCCATCGGCAGCTCGCGCCACACGTCGCCGACGGTGAGCATGTGGTCCAGCCCCGTGTGCGCGACGAGCACGACGTCGGCCTCGGGCGCCGCGTCGAGGGCCGCGAGGAAGCCACCGGGGCGCGGGGCCAGCACGTTGGTCATCTGCTCGGCCCGCTCCGCCATCCGGGCCAGGCCGAGCTTGCGCAGCCGGGCGATCGCGCGGTCGCGGCGGGCCGGGGTGAAGTTGCCGCCCTCGGGGAAGATCACGAACGCGTCGTTGCGGTCGAGCCCGCTCGCCAGCCGCGCGATCTTGCTCTCGAAGTCCTCCCCCGGGCCAGGGTCGGGCGAGATGAAGGAGGCCGGGATGCGGTTGAGCAGGACGTCGATCGCGGGATCCCACGCCAGGGTGTCCTTGAGGACGACCCGGGGCTCGCGGTTGTACCAGTGCAGCAGGGCATACATCAGCGTGAACGAGTCACCGGGTCCCGCGTGCCGGCAGCACACGAGGATCGGGCGGACCGGGTGGGCGACGGGCGCCGGGCCGTCGGTGCGGATCCGCAGCGCCAGCACCCGCCGCGCCTCGCGGAAGAAGAGCACCAGGACGAACTGCACCAGGTCGTAGTGGATGCCGGAGAAGTACGGCGACTTCAGCCGCCACCCGAAGCCGGAGGCCAGCCACAGGCCGAGCAGCACGAGGAGCAGCAGCGCCTCCGCGGTGAGGTAGAGCATCGCGACGCACAGCACGCGCAGCGCGCGCCAGCGACCCGGGACGATCGGGGACAGGGCGGCCGCGGCGATCAGCCACAGCGGCAGGCTCACCCACATCGCCACGGTCAGCAGCACGACGGCGGGCGCGATGACCAGTCGGCGCAGGACCCAGATCACCGCGCGCCCCGGCTCACCGTGGTGCCAGGTGCTCGTCGAGGTAGGCGCTCGAGGCGTCGTACGTCGCGTCGATCCGTCGCTGCACGGAGTCGAAGTCGCGGAAGGCGAGCATGCTGTCGTCCTTGGTCGACGTGCCTGCGGCGGGCAGCACGTGGGCCTCGACGTGGTCGGGGATCTCGGACAGCTCGCGCATGAAGCGGTGGCGACGGGCGACCTCGAAGCTGACGCGCGCCACGTCCCACGGCCGCCTGGGCGGGACGAGGGGACGGTCGATCCGGCCGACCTGGAGCACGAAGACGCGGGTCGCCCCGAGGCCCACGGCGCGACCGACCGGGATCGAGTTCACGATGCCGCCGTCGAGGAAGTGCTCCTCGCCGAACTCGGTGGTCGCGACGGCGGGCGGCAGCAGCCCCGGGACGGCCGCGCTGGCGACGATCGCCGGCACCAGCGGTCCGCTGGTGAACCAGTGCTCGGCGGCGCGCTCGATGCTGGCCGCACACACGCCGAAGGTCACCGGCAGGTCGGCGAACGTGAGGTCGCCGAACTCGTCGACCAGCCGTTCGCGCAGCGGCTTCGCGGAGAACACGTGGGTGCCGCCGGTGGAGACCACGCGGCGTACGGTCCGCAGCGGCCGGTCGCGGAACAGCTCCGACCCGTCCGACCTGCGGGTCTGGGCGGTGGTCGCCCACAGGTCGGTGAGACGCTCGATCACCTCGATGGACGGCTCGCGCGCGACCATCGCGCCGTTGAGCGCGCCGACGCTGGTGCCGAGCACGAGGTCGGGGACGATGTCGCGCTCGAAGAGGGCGCGCAGCATGCCGACCTCGACGGCGCCGAGGACGCCGCCACCACCGAGGACGAAGGCGGTCGTCACGGCGTCAGCGCAGCTCTGCGTGCTCGGCCCGGAGGCGGCTGGCGACGTTGTGCTCGACCCAGAAGATCAGCACCGGGATGAGCCCGGCGAGCAGCATCAGCACGAGGAACTGCAGCGACCAGCCCGCCCGGCGGGAGAGCAGGAAGGCGACCACGACGTAGACGATGTAGACCCAGCCGTGGATGAGGGCGACGATCCCGGTCAGGCTGTCGCCGAAGGTCTGGAGGTCACCGCCCTCGGCGAGACCGTACTTCAGCACCATCCCGACGGCGAGGGCGAGCAGGAGCACGCCGACGACGAAGGCCAGCACGCGGTAGGTGAGGAAGAGGTTGCGCACGCGGATCAATCTACCGACGCGGCCTCGGCCTCCCGGACGGCCTGCTCGTCGCGGACCCAGCGCCACCACACGAAGGCCGCGAACGCACCGAAGAACCACCACTCGAACGCGTAGAGCAGGTTGCGCAGCGCGGTGAAGCGACCGACCTCGGGCAGTGCGTCGAGGGTCGCGGCGTCGAGGCCGTCGGCGGGCGAGGTCGCGACGGCGTAGGCGCTGTAGAGGTCGTTGTCGACGCGCTGGATGGCGTCGGCGGTCCGCAGCTGGGGCACGACGTCGTCGTCGGGGTCGTCGTCGAAGGCGCCGTTGCCCTCCGGCGGCTGCAGCCAGCCGGTGACCGTCGCCTCGCCGGACGGCACGAGCGAGGCGTCCTGGCTCTCCGTCCAGCCGAGCACGACCGGGATCGCGGGGTCGTCCGGGCCGCCGACCGCGAGCGGCACGACCAGCCACAGCCCGTCGCGGCCGGCGTCCTCGCGACCGGAGACGTAGAACGCCCCCTGCGGCAGCCACTCGCCCGCGAGGTCGACCGGGCGGCCCACGTCCTGGCCGGGGAAGGGGTCGTCGGGACCCATCACGTCGGCCAGCGGCACCGGGTCGAGCTGGGTGAGGTCGCGGGCCTCGGCGTCGCGCCGGTCCTGCCAGGCACGCAGCTGCCACACGCCGAGCGCTGCGGCGACGGCCACGAGGACGAGCGCGAGGGCGGTCGGTCCGATCAGTCGCTTCACAGGCCGGTCGGCTCTTCCATGGGCGTGACCTCGTTGCACACGGCGAAGGGGAGCAGGCCGGTCAGGGTCGCCGTCGCCGCGGCCAAGGGTCGCGCGACGTCGTAGCCGATGCGTCCGGTGGAGGGGTCGACGACCGGTGCGGTGAATCCGTCACCGAAGCCGAGGGAGCCGATCGTCGGGAAGGCGGCGGCCAGCTCGGAGCGGTCGAAGAGGTCGGGGCGGTCCGGCCCGAGGCGGGCCGTGGCGACCCCGTCGGCGAAGCCCACCGCGAACCGCTCGAGCGGCGCCAGGGTGGTCGGGTCGTGCGCCGCCACCACCGCCTCCTGGTCCTCGACGTCCGCGTCCGGGCCGAGCACGGCGGCCAGGGACAGGCAGCCCGCTCGGTAGTACGTCGACTCGGCCGGGGTGTCGCTGGCCAGGTCGGCGATGCCCTCGATGGTGCCCCACGAGTCCTGAGCGTCGCTCGCCGCACCCACCGAGACGAGGTGCCGCTCACGGTCGACCTCGGCGCCGCCGAGGCCCGCGACGTCGTCGGCGACCGCCCGTTCCACGCCGGCGAGGTCGAGGTCGGGGCGGAACGCGAGGACCCAGCCGGGACCGCCGGGGCCGGTGAAGTGCGCCTCCCAGTCGACGTCGTCCTGGGTGAAGCCGTAGTCGAGCATCAGTCGCGAGGTCTCCTCGCGCAGCATCCCCTCGGCGAGCAGCACGCTCTGCGTCCGCGCCCGCTCCCAGTAGTCGCTGCGGTCGGTGACGAGGTCGTCGCTGGTCAGGTCGGGCACGCCCAGGCTCGCCCGCGACTCGTCGAAGTCGGTGACGGTGACCTCGGTGGCGTCGGCCGGGACCAGCGTCAGCGCCGCCTTCCCGGCCGCCACGTCGGCATCGGGGTCGTACGCCGCGATGGTCGGCGTGGGTCGCGCCGGGACCTCCTGTTGCGTCAGCCCCGGGTCGCCGCACCCGGCCAGGAGGACCAGCGCCGCCAGAGCGACCAGACCGGCGGCCCGACCGGTCGCCGAGGCCCAGGCGAATTTCACGCGGGCGAGTCTGCCACTCGCCGTACGCGTGCCGTCAGTCCGCGTAACCTCATGACCCATGACCGCCACGAGTGAGACCGCGCCCGCTGCCGCCCCGGGCGGCGTGGCCGACGGTGGGGCGACGACCGGTTCCATGACCCCCGACCAGGCGACCTGGTTCGCGGCCGCCTTCACCCGGATGGCCGACAACATCGGCCTCGCCGTCCTGGGCAAGGACCACGTGGTCCGGCTCGCGCTCACCTGCCTGCTCTCCGAGGGCCACCTGCTCCTCGAGGACCTGCCCGGCACCGGCAAGACGATGCTGGCCCGCGCGCTGTCCAACACCATCGAGGGCACGCACGCCCGGATCCAGTTCACCCCCGACCTGCTGCCGACCGACGTCACCGGCGTCACGGTCTACGACCAGCACAAGGGGACCTTCGACTTCCACCAGGGCCCGATCTTCCACGACATCGTGCTCGCCGACGAGATCAACCGCGCCTCCCCCAAGACGCAGGCCGCGCTGCTCGAGGTGATGGAGGAGGGCCACGTCACCGTCGACGGCATCACCCACGACGTGCCGCACCCGTTCATGGTCATCGCCACGCAGAACCCGATCGAGCAGGCCGGCACCTACCGCCTCCCGGAGGCGCAGCTCGACCGGTTCCTGATGAAGACCTCGGTCGGCTACCCCGACGCCGACGCCACCGAGGAGCTCCTCCTCGGCTCGGCGGTGCGCGACCGCGCCTCGCTGGTCACGCCGGTCGCCAGCCGCCAGGTGGTCGGCGACCTCACGCGCCTCGCCGGTTCGGTGTACGTCGATCGCGCGGTCGTGCGCTACGTCCGCGAGCTCGCCGAGGCGAGCCGCGAGCTGCCGCACGTGAAGATGGGCCTGTCCGCGCGGGGCTGCCTGGCCCTGGTGCGGGTCGCGAAGACGTGGGCCGCGGCCGACGGGCGCACCACCGTCGTGCCCTCCGACATCACCGCCCTCGCCTCGCCGGTGCTGTGCCACCGCCTGCTCCTCGACCCGCAGGCGCAGTTCAGCGGGGTCTCGGTCGACGACGTGATCGAGCGGCTCCTGGGCTCCGTCACGCCCCCCACGACCCGCGACTGACCCGTGCCGTCGTTCCTGGCCCGCCTCGCCCGGGGGATGCTGGCGCTGCTGCGCGTTCCGACGGCGACCGGGCGCGGCGTCATCGCGCTCGGCCTCGCGGCGTGGATCGGCTCCGCCTACACCGACATCGTCGAGCTGCGGCTGCTCGCGCTGATGTGCGGGCTGGCCGTGCTGGCGGCCGTGCCGTGGCTGTTGGTGCCGATGCGGGTGGACGCCGCCCTGACCCTGCGACCCCCGCGCGCGGTCGCCGGCGAGCACGTCGACATCACCCTCGCCGCGACCAACCGGGGCCGGCTGTCGCTGTGGCAGCCGCTGGTGCGCCTCCCCGTCGGGCAGCGCGAGTCCTGGCTGCGGATGCCGACCCTGCCGCCGGCCGAGCGTCGCAGCCACGACAGCGTCGCCGACGACCTGGAGCGGGGCGTGCTCGACGTCGGCCCGGCGAGCGCCGTACGCACCGATCCGCTGGGTCTGCTGCGCAAGACGGTGCGCTGGTGCGAGCCGATCGAGCTCTACGTCCGCCCGCGGATGGCCCTGCTCTCGACCCTCGGCTCGGGGCAGGTGCGCGACCTCGAGGGCGTGCCGAGCGACCGGGTCTCGATGAGCGACCTCGCCTTCCACGCCTTGCGTGAGTACGTCCCCGGCGACGACCTGCGACACGTTCACTGGAGGTCCTCGGCGCGCGCCGGCGAGCTGCTGGTGCGGCAGTACCACGACACCCGGCGCAACCACGCGACCGTCGTCCTCGACCCGACGCCCGGCGCCTACCGCGGCGACGACGACTACGAGCTCGCCGTGTCGGTCTCCGCGTCCTTGGTGATGTGCGCCGCGCGCGAGGAGTACGACATCAGCCTGCTCAGCGGGACCGAGCAGATCACCTCCGTGCCGGCCGGTGCCGTGCTGGACGCGACGTGCCGGGTGCAGCGCCAGCCGGGTGCCGACCCGCTCGCGAGCCAGGTGCACCAGGCGCTGGTGCTGGCGCCCGACACCAGCCTGCTCTTCGTCGTCACGGGGGGTGTCGCCGACGACCTCGACGCGCTGGCCGCCGCGCTCCTGGTCGTGCCGGCCGACACCCGCTGCGTGGTGCTGCGATCGGTGCCCGGCGAGGAGCCGTCGGTGCTGCGCCAGCACGGCCACGAGGTGATCACGGTGGGTTCGCTGGCCGAGCTCCCCGGCGTGATGGCGGCATCATGAGGACGCGACCGCTGCCCCGCTACGCCGGCATCGACCTGCTGGCCGTGGTGGTCCTCACCGCGATCGCGATCAGCGGCTTCTGGCCGACCTTCGCGGGCTACCGCTGGCTGGTCGTCGCCGGGGCCGGTACGGCGATCGGCATGGCGTGGGCCCTGCTGGTCATCACGGTCCGGCTCGGGATGGACATCGTGCTCGAGTCGATGGCCGTGCCCTACCTCGTCACCGCCGGCGGCGTCGCCCTCGGGGCCTCGGGCCTCCTCCTCGGTATCCCGGACGCCGACGTGGTCAACCGGGTGCTGGCCGGGACGGCGACGTCGTGGACCACGATGGTCGAGACCGCGCCACCGGTGGACAGCACCGGTGCGGTGCTGCTGATCCCCTACGCGCTGACCTACTTCCTCACCTGCACGGCCACCGCGATGGCGCTGCGCAGCCGACGGGCCGCGCAGCCGGTCGTGCCGCTGGTCGCGATGCTCGTGCTGGTGCTCTTCCTCGGGTTCCCGCAGGCGTTCTCGGTGCTGCTCCAGGGCGTCGCCTTCGGGGCCGTCGCGCTGCTGTGGATCGGGCACCGGGGCATGCGGATCGAGGCCGGGCGCCAGGCGGACCCGAGCCTCGGGGTGGTGCCGGCGGGCCGCTTCGTCGCGGCCCTGCTCGTGGTCGGGGTCATCGCCGCGTCCACCCTGCCCTTCGTCGACTCCATCGCCCCGGACCGCCGGCTGGTGATGCGCGAGGTCGTCACGCCCTACGACGCGGCGTACATCGAGACCCCGCTCTCGGCCTTCCGCCGCTTCCGCGACCAGGGCCCCGACGTCTACGACAACCTCGCCGACCGCAAGCTGTTCCGGGTCAAGGGCGCGAGGGCCGGTACGCGGGTGCGGGTCGCGGTGCTCGACGGCTACGACGGCAACCGGTGGTACGCCGCCAATGACACCAGCCCCACCGACTTCTCCGACCGCTTCCTGCGCGTCTCCTCACGCATCGACAACCCGGCCGAGGGCGACGAGGGGCTCTACACGTTCTTCGTGCGCAGTCGCTGGGACCTGCCGTGGGTGCCGACGATCGGCGCGATGCGGGCCTTCGAGTTCTACGACGACTACGCGACCGACCGGCTGCCCGACCTGCGCTACAACCGCTCGACCGACACCGCCGTGCTGCCGGGCGGCCTCGACGTCCGTGAGGACTACGTCATCTCCGCCGTGCCGGTCGCCGACCGGCTGACGTCGAAGATGAAGCCCTGGCCGGTCAAGGACGAGGCGCTGCACGACGCCGCGGCCTTCCTCGACATCCCCGCGCAGGCCTGGTCGCTGGGCGCGAGGACGCCCATGCAGGCGGTGTTCCGGATCGCCGACCGGCTGCGGGTGCGTGGTCGCTACAGCGACGGCGCGTTCGGCTGGGAGCAGCAGTTCGAGGCCGGGCAGGACTCGATCCGCCTCGACGAGGGCTTCGTCAACGCCCCGGCGATGGTCGGCAACGACGAGCAGTACGCCGCCACGATGGCCCTCCTCGCCAACCGCATCGGCGTCCCGGCGCGGGTCGCGGTCGGCACCGTGCTCGGCAAGTTCGGGGTCATCAAGGGCAAGCACCTCGGCGCGTGGGTGGAGATCCGGGTCGCCGACGGCTCGTGGCGGGTGCTGGAGACCGACACCTTCATGGGGCACAAGGCACCCCGGCGCGACGACGCGAAGCTGCTCCCGGTCCGGCTGCCGCCCGAGCGCCAGGACCAGCCCCGGCCCACCGAGCAGGAGCAGCCGCAGGACCAGCCCGACCAGCAGCCGAAGGCCGACGAGACGAAGCCCGACGAGCCGCTGCCGCGCTGGCCGCTGCTCCTGCTCCTCCCCGCCGCCGTCTCGCTGGTCCCGGTGGCCAAGGGCGTACGCCGTCGGCGCCGGCGCTCGGCCGCCTCGTCGGCCGCCTACCTCGGGGGATGGGAGGAGCTGCTCGACACCGCCCGCGACCTGGGCGTCGGTGTGCCGGCCTCCGGGACCCGACCCGCCCAGGCCGCGGCACTCGGTGTGCCCACGACGCTGGCCCGTGACGCCGACATCGCGGTCTTCACCCCGGCCGACCCCCCGCCCGCCGGCCCGTTCTGGGACTCGGTCGACGAGCAGCGCCGTCGCCTCGCCTCCCGCTCCCCCGCCTGGCGGATCCTCCTCGCGCCCCTCAACCCGGCGTCGTTCTTCCGCCGCCGCTGAGGCGGGTTGGTGGTGCCGCTCCCGCGTGGCTTGCTTAGTGCACTAAATTGTCTTTAGAATGATGAGGTGCTGACCGACCGCGAGCGACAGATCGTCGACCTGCTCCGTCGCGACCCCCTGATGGGCTCGGAGGCCCTGGCCGCCGCGCTCGGCACCACCCGCGCCTCGATCAACGTGCACGTCTCCAACCTGGGCAAGAAGGGCGTCATCCTCGGCCGGGGCTACGTCCTGGCCGAGAGCCCGGGCGCCGTCGTCGTCGGAGGCGCCAACATGGACCTCAAGGCCCGCAGCGCAGCACGGGCGACCAGCCACACCAGCAACCCCGGCCACGGCTCGATGGCCCCGGGCGGCGTGGCCCGCAACATCGCCGAGAACCTCGGCCGGCTCGGCGACCGCGTCCACCTCGTCTCCGTCGTCGGTCGCGACCCGCTCGGCGAGAACCTGCTGAGCCACACCGCCGCCGCGGGCGTGCGCATCGAGCACGTCGCCCGCACCGACCGTCCGACCGGGACCTACACCGCGGTCCTCGACGCCGACGGCGAGCTGATCGTCGCGATCGCCGACATGGAGGCCACCGCCGAGCTCGGACCCGACCAGGTCCAGGCCGCGCGCGACGTCATCGCCACCGCCGGCGTGCTCGTCCTCGACGGCAACCTGCGGCGCGAGGCCCTCGAGCACGCGCTCGACCTGGCGGGCGGCGTGCGGACGATCTTCGAGCCGGTCAGCGTCCCCAAGGCCACCGCGCTCAAGGACGCGCTCGACGGCCGCGTCTGGGCCGTGACCCCCAACCGCGACGAGCTCGCTGCCCTCACCGACCTGCCGACCCGCACCGACACGCAGGTGCGTACGGCGGCCGCCGCCCTCCACCAGCGCGGGGTCGAGCTCGTGTGGATCCGGCTGGGCGAGCGCGGCTCGCTGCTGAGCACCGCCGACGGCGTTGTCGAGATCCCCGCCGTACCCACCTCCGTCGAGGACGTGACCGGAGCGGGCGACTCGATGCTCGCGGCCTTCTGCCACGTCCTGCTCGCCGGCGGCTCCCCCGAGGAGGCCGCCCGCTTCGGCCATGCCGCCGCGGCCCTCACCATCGCCAGCCCGCACACCGTCCGCCCCGACCTCACCCCGCGCCTGATCCGCACCACCCTCGACCAGAAGGAATCCTCGTGACCACTCCGCACCCCTCCCTCCGACTCACCGACGAGGTCGCCCAGGCCCTCGCGGACGGTGCGCCCGTCGTCGCGCTGGAGAGCACGATCATCAGCCACGGCATGCCCTACCCGCAGAACGTCGAGATGGCGACCGAGGTCGAGCGCATCGTCCGTGAGGGCGGCGCCGTCCCCGCGACGATCGCCGTGCTCGACGGCGTGCCCCGCATCGGGCTGGACGAGCAGTCCCTCGAGCTGCTGGCCACGCACCCCGACGTCGCCAAGGTCAGCGTCCGCGACCTGCCCTACGTCATCGCGCGCGGCACGCACGGCGCCACCACCGTGGCGGCGACGATGCGCCTGGCCGCGCTGGCGGGCATCCGGGTGTTCGTGACCGGCGGGCTCGGCGGCGTGCACCGCGGTGCCGAGACGTCCTTCGACATCTCCGCCGACCTGACCGAGCTGTCGCTGACCGACGTCGCCGTCGTCTCGGCCGGGGTGAAGTCGATCCTCGACATCGCGCTCACCCTCGAGACGCTGGAGACGCTGCACGTGCCGGTGCTGTCCTACGGCACCGACGAGTTCCCGGCCTTCTTCTCCCGCTCCAGCGGCCACGCCTCGCCCATGCGTGCCGACACCCCCGAGGAGGTCGCCGCGTTCATGGCCGCCAAGTGGGACCTCGGCATCGCCGGCGGAGTGTCGCTGGTCAACCCGATCCGCGAGGAGGACGAGATCCCCGCGGACGAGATGGACGTCGTCATCCGCCAGGCCATCGCCGACATGGACGCCGCCGGCATCCACGGCAAGGAGGCGACCCCGTTCCTGCTCGGCCGCATCGTCGAGATCACCGGCGGCGCGAGCCTGAAGGCCAACATCGCGCTGGTCAACAACAACGCCCGCGTCGGCGCCGCGGTCGCGACGGCGTACGCCGCTCGGTCGGCCTCTACCTGAGGGCGGGGCCGCCTCGGTCTGCAGACAGAGGCCGCGCGTGCCTCCGCGGGCGTAGCGTGCGGACATGAGAGGTCGGGCGGTGGGCCGGTCCGACGGCGTCGGAGCATGGGCGGGACTCACGCGTCGGCTCTCGCCGTACGTCGATCTCGCCGTCGGGCTCGTCGCCGCGGCCCTGTCGGTCACCTCGCTGGTGACCAACGACGTGGCCGCGATCGACCCCCGGCTGCATCCCGCCGACGCGTGGTCCGTCGCCGCGACCGCGGTCGCCGGACTGTCCCTGGCCTGGCGCCGGTCGCGCCCGGCCGGGTCGTTCGCCGTGTTCCTCGGCGGCTGCCTGGTGGTCACCCTCACCTGGCACTACATCGGCCTGCTCTCGGTGCTGCTGCTGGTGAGCCTCTACTCGCTGGCCGCCCACGGCCGGCGCCGCGACGGCGTCGCCGGACTGGCCGTCGGCCTGGCGATCTTCGTCGGCCTCGCACTGCTCGACGTCCCCGACCTGGGCGCCTCCGACCTCCTGCAGGCCTGCGCTCTCCTCATCGCCGCCTGGGCCCTCGGCGACGCCATCCGGTCCAGGCGCACCCAGCAGGCGGAGCGGCTCCGGGTCGCGGAGCAGGAGGCCGTCACCGCACGGGAGCTCGCCGCTCGGGCCGTCGTCGAGGAGCGCTTGCGGATCGCCCGTGAGCTGCACGACGTGGTCGCGCACAGCATGTCCCTGATCGCCGTGCAGGCCGGGGTCGGCGGGCACGTGATCCGCTCCGACGTCGCGGCCGCCGAACGCTCACTCGACATCATCGCCGAGACCAGCCGCAGGGCCCTGACCCAGACCCGCTGGATGCTGGGACTGCTCCGGGCGGACGACGTCGACCCGGCCGCCCCGCCGATGAGCACCATCGGCGACCTCGACAGCCTCGTGGAGGGCGTCCGGGAGGCCGGCGTCGACGCCTCCCTGACCGTGGCCGGCCACGCCCGCACGCTCGACCTGGCCGTCGAGCTGGCGGTCTACCGCGTCGTGCAGGAATCCCTGACCAACGTGCTCAAGCACTCCGGCGCCAGCCGGGCTCGCGTGCGCGTGACCTACGTGCAAGACGGTGTGGACGTCGAGGTCAGCGACCAGGGTCGCGGGGCACCGCGGGTCCCAGGTGCCGGGGCGAGCGGCGGACACGGGCTCGCGGGGCTGCGCGAGCGCGTCCGGCTCCTGGGTGGCGTCCTGGACTACGGGGCGGTCGACGGGGCCGGGTTCCGCGTGAGCGCCCACCTGCCCTCGTCGCTGGAGGCGGTCTCGTGATCCGGGTCGCGGTGGTCGACGACCAGGAGCTCGTGCGCTCGGGCTTCGTGGTGCTGCTGGGCTCCAGCCCCGGCATCGAGGTCGTCGGCGAGGCGGGCGACGGCGCCGGGGCGTGGGAGCTGTGTCGCCGTACGACCCCCGACGTGGTGCTGATGGACATCCGGATGCCGCGGATGGACGGCCTCGAGGCGACCCGGCGGATCGTGGCCGACCCCGTGTGCGCCGGCACGCGGGTGCTGGTGCTGACGACCTTCGACGACGACGAGCTGGTGCACGAGGCGCTGGTGGCCGGCGCCAGCGGGTTCCTGCTGAAGGACACCCGGCCGACCCAGCTGCTCGACGCCGTCACCGTGGTGGCCGCCGGCGACGCCCTGCTCGCGCCATCGGTCACCCGACGGCTGATCGAACGGTTCGCCGCCCTGCCGACGCCCCCGGTGCGATCCGCCGACGACGGACTGACCGACCGCGAGCGCGAGGTGCTGGTCGCCGTCGCGCGCGGACTGTCCAACCAGGAGATCGCCGACGCGCTGCACATGGGCTACGGCACCGTGAAGACCCATGTCAGCCACGTGCTGACCAAGCTCGGGCTGCGCGACCGCGCCCAGCTCGTCATGCAGGCCTACGAGTCGGGACTCATCGTCCCCGGGACCGGCTGACCTCTGCCGCGGGTCTCGCGGCGCGACGACCTCGGACAGATGTGAGGGACCCGTCCCGGCGACCAGATTGGGGGCACGGCCAGACCGGCCGACCCACCCGACGGAGGTTCCCCCATGTCCCGACCACTTCGCGAGGTCACGACCTATCTCGTGCTCGCCTTCGCCATGGCCGTCGGCATCGCCGCCGCACTGCCGCACGCCGGCATCGGCGTCCTGCTCAGCGCGATGATCCCGATCACGACCGTCCTCGTCATCACCGCGACCACGCCGCGAGGTGGACGTCGCGCGCTGTGGGCCGGCTTCGGCCTGAACCGATCAGGCAGGCGAGTCTGGCCGATCGCCCTGTTGGTGCCGGTGCTCCTGTCCGGCCTGGCGTACGGCGCCGCGGTGGTGCTCGACGTCGCCGAGCTCCGCGACTGGAACTCCTCGCACGGACTCCTGTGGTGGGCCCTCAACATCGTCACCACGCTCGCCTCCATGACGGTGCTCTTCGTGGGCGAGGAGATCGGCTGGCGCGGCTACCTGCTGCCCCGCCTGCAGCAGCTCACCAGCCGTCGGCGCGCCGCGCTCGTCGCCGGTCTCGCGCACGGGTGTTTCCACCTGCCGTTGATCCTGATCGCCACGACGTACGACGAGTTCGGGAGCCGCTGGTTCGTCGCCCCGATGGTGGTGGCCACCCTGACCCTGGGCGGCGTCTTCTACGCCTACCTCTGGGACCGCACCGGCAGCGTCTGGCCCGTCGCGATGGCCCACGGCGCCATCAACTCCGCCTTCGGCTGGGGCGCCGCCGCGGTGGTCGGGTCCCAGACCGACCTGGCCTACGTGGCCGGGGAGAGTGGCGTCGCGACCTTCGGGGTCGTGGCTGTCCTCGGTGCGTTGCTCCTCGCGCGGGCGGAGGTGTGGCGCACGCGCCGCTCCACCGTACCCACTCCCGAGCCCGGGCTCCTGTCGTCGGCGTCCTAGTCCGGGCGGCGCGCGAGCACGTAGAGCCGGTCGGTGGTCTCGCCCCGACCGGTGAGCGGGCCGCGGAGATACCACTCGACGTCCACGAGCCCTGCAGCCTCGACGGTGCGGACGACCTGGGCCGGGTCGTGGAGCACGACGTCGAGGTCGACGTCGCGGCCGAACCACTCGCCGAGGTGGCGCACCTCGCTGCCGGCGTGCATCGCCAGCACCAGCCACCCGCCCGGCGCGAGCGGGCGGGTGAGCGCGGCGATCGCCGCCGGCAGCTCGGAGGCGGCGAGGTGGATCAGGGAGTACCACCCCAGCACCGCCGCCCACCCCGCGCTCGTCGGCGGACGCCCCAGGCGCCGGAGGTCGTCGACCTCGAACCCCACGTCCGGGAAGCGGCGACGCGCCTCGTCGACCATCGCGGGCGACAGGTCGATCCCCGTGGCGTCGGCGCCGAGCGCGGCCAGGTGGGCCGTGACGTGACCAGGACCCGACCCGACCTCGATCACCGGCCCCCCGGCGGAGGCCGTCGCCACCCGGTCGAGCAGCCAGGTCTCGAACGGCAGCCCGGCCAGCTCGTCGGCCAGCTGGTCGGCGTAGGCGGTGGCCACGGCGTCGTACGTCGCCCTGACCCGTGTGTCGCGTGCCTCGCCGCCCTCCGCGATGACGGCGTCGCGGTCGACGGCCACGCTCGGGGAGCCGGTCGGCTGCTCGTCGACGGGGGCGAGGAGGTGGACCCAGCGCGCATCCTGCTGGCCCGGGCGCCGCTCCAGCTCGCGGACCAGCGGCTCGGCGCGCTGCGCCATCCGGGCCAGGCACTCCTCGACCTCGTGCCGGTCGGCGAAGGGGTGGAGCCGCTCGGTCCGGGTGCGCAGCTCGCCCGGCGCCTGCTCACCGCGCAGCAGCAGGACCGTGAGGATCGCGCGCTCGTCGGGGTCGAGCCCGAGGTGCTCGTCGAGGACCTGGTGGTACTTCAAGGTCCGCCGGCCGGTCGGGGCCCAGACGATGCGCAGCAGCCCGCGCTCCTTGAGCGAGCGCGCGGTCTGCTCGACGGTGGGGAGGTCCAGGTCGGTGACGGGGTCGCGGTTGTTGGACTGGTTGCAGGCGGAGACGAGGGCGTTGGCGGTGAGGGGGTAGGTCGCCGGCACCGTGGTCTGCTTCTCCAGCAGGGCACCCAGGATGCGGCGGTCGGTGGCGTCGAGGACGGGGAGCTCGCTCACGGCACGACCCTAGGTCCCCGAGCCAGCGTTGTGCGCCCCCACCGGCCGTGGCACGTTGGAGGACAACGGCAGCCCGCCGGCGGACGAAGGAGACCCATGCCCACCATCTCGGCCAACGACATCACCCTGACCTACACCGACAGCGGCGGCACCGGCCGCCCGGTCGTGCTCATCCACGGCTGGCCGCTCAGCGGAGCCTCGTGGTCCGACCAGGTGCCCGCCCTCACCGACGCCGGCTACCGCGTGGTGACCTACGACCGCCGTGGCTTCGGTGGCTCCGACAAGCCCGAGGGCGGCTACGACTACGACACCTTCGCGGCCGACCTGGCCGGCCTGCTCGACGGGCTGGACCTGCGCGACGTCACCGTGGTGGGCTTCTCGATGGGCGGCGGCGAGGTCGCTCGCTACCTCGGCGCGCACGGCTCGGAGCGGATCCACAGCGCGGTCCTGGCGGGGGCCGTCCCGCCGTACCTGCTCAAGACCGACGACAATCCCGACGGGGGCCTGGGCGAGGAGGACGTCGCCGGCATGGAGGAGGGCGCGCGCACCGATCGCGAGAACTTCCTCGACGGCTTCACCACCAACTTCTTCAGCGTCGACGGCGAGCTCAAGGTCACCGAGGAGCAGCGCCAGGAGGCCCTCGCGATGCAGGAGCCCGCGCGCGACGAGGCCGTGGTGGGGTGCATCGGCGCCTTCGGTCGCACCGACTTCCGCGACGACCTCGCGAAGATCGACGTGCCCACGTTGGTGATCCACGGCGACTCGGACGCGATCGTGCCGTTCGAGGTCTCCGGCAAGCGTTCCGCGGAGGCGATCGCCGACAGCACCCTCGTGGTCGTCGAGGCCGCTCCCCACGGCTTCAACGTCAGCCACAAGGACGAGTTCAACGCCGCGCTGCTGGAGTTCCTCGCCCGCTGACGGGTCCGGGGCGTACGGCGAGGTGTGCTCCTCGGCGTACGTCCCCGCAGGCTCCTAGAGCGACGCGACGGCCGGTGCGACCTCGGTGCCGAGCAGCTCGATGCCGCGCAGCAGGTCGGCGTGGGCGAGTCGGGGGTTGGTCATCTGCAGGGACAGCCGGTCGACCCCGCCCAGCTGTTCGCCGACCCGGGCGATCTTGTCGGCCACGGTCTGCGGGTCGCCCATGAAGAAGGCGCCGTTGGGCCCGGAGGTCGCGTCGAACTGGATCCGCGACGGCGGCGGGAAGCCCCGCTCCCGCGAGACCTGGGTGAACATCTGGTTCCAGCCGGGGTAGATCGTGTCGGCCGCCGCCTGGGTGCTCTCGGCGACGAACCCGAAGACGTGCAGGCCGACCTTGAGCTGCTCCGGCGGGTGGCCCGCCTCGGCGCCGGCGCGGCGGTAGAGGTCGACGAGGGGGGCGAACTGGCGGGGCTCGCCGCCGATGATGGCGATCATCAGCGGCAGGCCGAGCAGCCCGGCTCGCACGAAGGACTCGGGGGTGCCGCCCACGCCGACCCAGATCGGCAGTGGATCCTGCACCGGTCGCGGGTAGACGCTTTGGCGGACGAGCGGCGGCCGGTGCTGACCCGACCAGGTCACCTCCACCTGGTCGCGGATCTGCAGGAGCAGCTCGAGCTTCTCGGAGAAGAGCGAGTCGTAGTCGTGCAGGTCGAGACCGAACAGCGGGAAGGCCTCCGTGAAGGAGCCTCGTCCGACGACGAGGTCGATGCGGCCCTTGGCGATGAGGTCGAGGGTCGCGAACTGCTGGAACACCCGGACCGGGTCGTCGGCGCTGAGCACCTTGACCGCGCTGCCGAGCCGGATGCGCTCGGTGCGCGCGGCCGCCGCAGCGAGGATGATCTGGGGTGCGGAGTCGTAGTACTCGCTGCGGTGGTGCTCGCCGATGCCGAAGGAGTAGAGCCCGACCCGGTCGGCCAGCTCGATCTCCTCGAGGAGGTGCTCCAGCCGCTCCGCCGCACCGACCTCGTGCCCGGTGCTCGGGTCGGTCACGCTGGAGACGAAGCTGTCGACGCCGATGTGCACGGGTCCCCCTGGAGGCGATGTGGCCGCGGCAGGCATCGCGGACCTTCGCGATCGAGCCTAGGGGATGGTGCCAGGGAGCGACGTCGCGGATCAGGTGGTGGAGCCTAGGGGACTCGAACCCCTAACCCCCTGCTTGCAAAGCAGGTGCGCTACCAATTGCGCCAAGGCCCCCGGTCGAACGGGCGAAGCAGGTCAGGACTTGTGGACGGTGTCCGTCGCCTCGGCCCACAGTGCCTGCTCGCTCTTGCCCTGGTCGATCTTCTTCTTCGCGAAGGCGGCGCCGGTGGCGGCGAGCAGGACGAGGAGGATCTTCTTCATGCGGCACCTTGGGGAGAGGGCGGAATCGGAGATGGTGGGCCTAAGAGGACTTGAACCTCTGACCTCTTCCTTATCAGGGAAGCGCTCTAACCGTCTGAGCTATAGGCCCGGTGCCGCTTGACGCGGCGGTGGTCGCCCGAGGGCGACCGAGGGGGAACATTACCGCACGCCCGAGCGGGCCGACAAAACGTCAGCGCTCGTCCTCGGCCAGGGTGACCTCGATGCCGCCGAGCAGTGCCGCGGCCATGTTGTAGAGGAAGGCGGTGAGGGTGGCGATCGCGGTCAGGAGGATGACGTCCATGATGCTGACCAACAGCGTGAAGCCGAGGACGCGGCCCATGCCGAGGTAGTTGGTGACGTCGAAGTCGGAGGTGTTGGAGTCACCCTCGACCACGCTGGCCACGGTGGAGTTGATCGAGTCCCACACGCCCGCGGCGCCCAGCACCGACCAGACCATGAAGACCGCGACGAAGGTGACGACGCCGAAGGCGACCGAGAGCAGGAACGACGTCTTCATGACGCTCCACGGGTCGATCCGGGTCAGCCGCAGGCGGGCCCGACGCGGGGACTTCGCCGCGCCGCGCGCCTGCTTCCTCGGCTCGTCGGCCGTGCCGGCCACCGCGTTGGCGCGGTGCTCGGTGGCGGCGTTCGACAGGGTCGAGGTGATGCGCTCGGCGAGCGGCGCGCGCTGCGTCGTCTCAGAGTCGGCGGGCGTGCTCGCGTCGCTCGAGCTGGTGCCGCCGGAGGCCCGGGGGGCGATTCGCTCGGACATGGATCACTCCTCAGAGTCTTCGTCTGGACTCTCGATTGTTGCACCGTCGGCCACATCCGGCGATTCCACAGCCTCGGACGTCGGAGCGGGAGCGGTGGTTTCGACGGTGGTCTCGACGGTGGTCTCGACCTCGCCCTCCTCCGGCTCCTCGGCGTCCTCGCGCGCCTCGACCGAGCGGGCCACCACGGCGACGGCGTCGCCCGCCTTCGGGCTGACGAACTTCACGCCCTGGGTCGATCGGCCGGTCGCACGGAAGTGCTCGTTGATGGGGCTGCGCACGACCTGACCGGCCTGGGTGATGGAGAGGATCTCGTCGCCCTCCTCCACGATGAACGCGCCGACCAGGCCGCCACGGTCCTCGTTGGTCAGCGTCATCGCCTTGATCCCGAGCCCGCCGCGACCGGTGGTGCGGTAGTCCGTGATGCGCGAGCGCTTGGCGAAACCGCCGTCGGTGATGGTGAAGACGTACTGCTCCTTCACCTCCTCGGACTCGGCCGCGTCGGTGCCGGGCGCCTCGTCGGCCGCCTCCTCGGCGGCGACCTGGGCCGCACGGATGACCGACATGGACAGGACCGAGTCCTCGCCCTTGAACTTCATGCCGGTGACGCCGGACGTGGCGCGCCCCATCGGGCGCAGCTGGCCGTCGTCGGCCTTGAAGCGGATCGCCTGGCCGCGGCGCGAGACGAGCAGGATGTCGTCGTCGCCGTTGACCAGCTCGGCACCGATCAGCGCGTCGTCGTCGTCGCGGAAGTTGATCGCGATGACGCCGGCCTGACGCGGGCTGTTGTAGTCGCCGAGGCGGGTCTTCTTGACCAGGCCGTTGCGGGTGGCGAGCACGAGGTAGGGGGCCTGCTCGTAGTCGCGGATCGCCAGCACCTGCGCGATGTCCTCGTCGGGCTGGAACGACAGCAGGCCGGCGACGTGGCCTCCCTTCGCATCGCGTGCCGCCTCGGGCAGGTTGTAGGCCTTCGTGCGGTAGACCCGACCGGCCGTGGTGAAGAACAGCAGCCAGTGGTGGTTGGTGGTGGAGATGAAGTGCTCGACCACGTCGTCGCCGCGCAGGGTCGCGCCGCGCACGCCCTTGCCGCCGCGCTTCTGGGTGCGGTACTGGCTGGCCAGCGTCCGCTTCGCGTAGCCACCGCGGGTGATCGAGACGACCAGCTCCTCGTCGGGGATCAGGTCCTCCATCGACAGGTCGCCGTCGGCGGCGATGATCTGCGAACGGCGGTCGGTGCCGTACTTCGCGACGATCTCGCCGAGCTCGTCGATGACGATCTGACGCTGGCGCGTCTCGTTGGCCAGGATGTCCTCGAGGTCGGCGATCTCCAGCTCGATCTTGGCGAGCTCGTCGATGATCTTCTGCCGCTCGAGGGCCGCGAGCCGGCGCAGCTGCATCTCGAGGATGGCGTTGGCCTGGAGGTCGTCGATCTCGAGCAGCTCCATCAGGCCGCTGCGCGCCTCCTCGACGTCGGGGGAGCGACGGATCAGCGCGATGACGTCGTCGAGCGCGTCGAGCGCCTTGACCAGTCCGCGGTAGATGTGGGCGCGCTTCTCGGCCTCGGCGAGGCGGTAGCGGGTGCGCCGCTGGATGACCTCGATCTGGTGGGCGACCCAGTTGCTGATGAACTGGTCGATCGTCAGCGTGCGCGGGACCTGGTCGACCAGGGCGAGCATGTTGGCCGAGAAGTTGGTCTGCAGCTCGGTGTGCTTGAACAGGTTGTTGAGCACGACGCGGGCGACCGCGTCGCGCTTGAGCACGATCACGAGGCGCTGGCCAGTGCGCGAGCTGGTGTCGTCGCGGACGTCGGCGATGCCCTGGATGCGCCCGGAGTCGGCGAGCTCGGCGATCTTCAGCGCGAGGTTGTCGGGGTTGACCATGTAGGGCAGCTCGGAGATGACCAGGCAGGTGCGGCCCTTGGCGTCCTCGTCGATGTCGACGACCGCGCGCTGGGTGATCGAGCCGCGGCCGGTGCGGTAGGCCTGCTCGATGCCCTGGCGACCGACGATCAGCGAACCCATCGGGAAGTCGGGGCCCTTGATCCGCTCGATCAGCGCGTCCTGCAGCTCCTCGCGGGTCGCGTCGGGGTGCTCGAGGGCCCAGATCGCGCCCTCGGAGACCTCGCGCAGGTTGTGCGGCGGGATGTTGGTCGCCATCCCGACCGCGATGCCGGCCGAGCCGTTGACCAGCAGGTTGGGGAACCGGCTGGGCAGGATGGTCGGCTCCTGCGAGCGCCCGTCGTAGTTGGGCTGGAAGTTGACCGTGTCCTCGTCGATCTCACGGACCATCTCCATGGCCAGCGGCGCCATCCGGCACTCGGTGTAGCGCATGGCGGCGGCGGAGTCGTTGCCCGGCGAGCCGAAGTTGCCCTGGCCGTTGATCAACGGCGCGCGCATCACCCACGGCTGGGCGAGGCGGACCATGGTGTCGTAGATCGCGGTGTCGCCGTGGGGGTGGTACTGACCCATGACGTCGCCGACCACGCGCGAGCACTTGCTGAAGCCGCGGTCGGGGCGGTAGCCGCCGTCGTACATCGCGTAGAGGATGCGCCGGTGCACGGGCTTGAGGCCGTCGCGCACGTCGGGCAGCGCGCGACCGACGATGACCGCCATCGCGTAGTCGATGTAGCTGCGCTGCATCGACACCTGGAGGTCGATGGGCTCGATCCGGCCGCCGCCGTCGCCGCCGCCCTCGATCAGGTTCCCGGTGTTCTCAGTCATGTGCCTGTGTCTTTCTCGTCGAATCTAGGACAATCTAGGAGTGGTCGTAGAAACCTAGATATCGAGGAATCGAACGTCCTTGGCGTTGCGCTGGATGAAGGAGCGGCGCTGCTCGACGTCCTCGCCCATGAGGATCGAGAAGATCTCGTCGGCCTGCGCGGCGTCCTCGAGCGTGACCTGCAGCAGGATCCGGCCGGCCGGGTCCATCGTGGTCTCCCACAGCTCGTCGGCGTTCATCTCACCGAGGCCCTTGTAGCGCTGGACCGGGTTCTCCTTGGGCAGCTTCTTGCCCTGCTCGAGCCCGTCGCGCATCAGCGCGTCGCGCTCGGCGTCGGAGTAGACGAACTGGTGCTCGGCCGGCTTGTTCCAGCGCAGGCGGTAGAGCGGGGGCTGGGCCATGTAGACGTAGCCGTGCTCGATCAGCGGCTTCATGAAACGGAAGAGCAGCGTCAGCAGCAGGGTGTTGATGTGGTGGCCGTCGACGTCGGCGTCGGCCATCAGCACGATCTTGTGGTAGCGCAGCTTGTCGCTGTTGAACTCCTCGTGGATCCCGGTGCCGAGCGCGGAGATGATCGACTGCACCTCCTGGTTGGCCAGGACCTTGTCGATGCGCGCCTTCTCGACGTTGAGGATCTTGCCGCGGATCGGGAGGATCGCCTGCACGCGCGGGTCGCGACCCTGGCGGGCGGACCCGCCGGCCGAGTCGCCCTCGACGATGAAGACCTCGCACTCGGCCGGGTTGGTCGACTGGCAGTCCGACAGCTTGCCGGGCAGGCCGCCGCCACCGAGGAGACCCTTGCGGCCGCGGGCCAGGTCGCGCGCCTTGCGGGCGGCGATGCGCGCCGACGCCGCGGCCTGCGACTTGCGGACGATGTCCTTGCCCTCGGCCGGGTTCTGCTCGAACCAGGCACCGAGCTGGTCGTTGACGACGCGCTGCGTGAAGCCCTTGGCCTCGGTGTTGCCGAGCTTGGTCTTCGTCTGGCCCTCGAACTGCGGCTCCTCGAGCTTGATCGAGATGATCGCCGTCAGGCCCTCGCGGATGTCGTCACCGGAGACGCGGTCCTCCTTCTTCTTGATCTGCCCCCACTCCTCGCCCCAGTGGTTGACCAGGGAGGTGAGCGCCGAGCGGAAGCCCTCCTCGTGGGTGCCGCCCTCGTGGGTGTTGATCGCGTTGGCGAAGGTGTGGACCGACTCGGTGAACGAGGTGTTCCACTGCATGGCCACCTCGAGGCTCATGTGCGCCCCGCTGCTCTCCGGGCTCTCGGCCTCGAAGGAGATGATCGTCGGGTTGGCCTTGTCCTTGCGGCGGTTGAGGTGCTCGACGTAGTCGACGAGGCCGCGGTCGTACTTGAAGATCCGCTCGAGACCGGTCTCGGTCTTCTTGATCGCGTCAGAGGTGGCCTGGTCGACCGAGGCGTCGATCGTGCCGTCCTCGACGGCGTCGGCGATGTCGTCGGCGTGCTCGCGCTCGTCGCGCACGACGATCTCGAGACCCTTGTTGAGGAAGGCCATCTCGCGGAAGCGGTTGGTGATCGTCTCGAGGTTGTAGGTGGTCGTCTCGAAGATGTCCTCCGAGGCCCACCACGTCACCGTGGTCCCGGTGCGCTCGCCCGGCTCCATCTCGCGGACCTGCTCGAGGTCGGCGTCGGGGACGCCGAGGGAGAACCGCTGGCGCCACAGGTGTCCACGGTTGCGTACGTCGACGACGAGCGTGGTCGAGAGGGCGTTCACGACCGAGACGCCCACCCCGTGCAGGCCGCCGGAGACCTTGTAGCCGCCGCCGCCGAACTTGCCACCGGCGTGGAGCAGCGTCAGCGCCATCGTGACCGCGGGCATGTCGGCGCCGGGCGCGGTGTCGGTCGGGATGCCACGCCCGTTGTCCTCGACCTGGATGCTGCCGTCGGCCTTGAGGGTGACGACGATGCGGTCGCAGTAGCCCGCCATCGCCTCGTCGACCGCGTTGTCCACGATCTCCCAGATCAGGTGGTGCAGTCCGCGCTCACCGGTGGACCCGATGTACATGCCGGGTCGCTTCCGGACGGCCTCGAGGCCCTCGAGGACCTGGATCGCGGAAGCGTCGTACTCGACGCCGTTGGGCTGCTCAGGGACCTGGGCGTCGCTCACGCACACCTCTTCTGCTGGGCACCCGTCAGGGTGCGGGACATACAGGAAGGTCGTGACTGGGACAGTCTCCGACCTTGCGTCCAGTCTAGCCGTCAGAGGCCCGGATTCCACGTGCGACCCCCGGAATGGGGGCATCCGGGGACGAAATGTGCCCCTCAACGCCCTCCAGAGGGCTGACGGAGCGCCGAACAGGGGGTGTGCTGGGCCCCCGTACGTCCCCGAGGCCCGCAGATCGGCAGATCGTCTACCCGTAGGTGTCGCGTGGACCGCGTCCGTCGCGGGTGGTGTAGCGGCCCTTCTTCCAGCTCGGCAGGTGCGGGCCCTGGATGTCGATGACGGTGACCACTCCGTCGCCGAGCTCGACGTTGAGGCGCTTGACGATGGTCGGGGCGAGCAGCTTGAGCTGGGTGGCCCACGCCGTGGAGTCGGTGCGCACGGTCAGCCGCGACTCGGTCAGCGCCTCGGGTGTGCAGTGCGCCGCGACCTCCTCGCCGACCAGCTCGGCCCAGCGACCGAACACCGACTGGACCCGCAGGTCGAGCTCCCAGCCGTGCTGGCCGATCATCCGCTTCATCGCCGAGTCGAGCAGCTGCGGGTCTCGGTCGTCGGGGTGGGCGCCGGACGACTTGGGGACGGTACGGCGTCGGAAGTCGCCGGAGGTCTTGCGCCGCGGCGCCTTGCCGGGCCCGGAGCCGGCGGCTCGTCGCGCCGAGCGGGCGAAGTCGAGGCCGTCGTCGCGCCGCCCCGGCTCGCCAGCCTCGTCCGCCGCCTCGTCCAGGGTCTCGTCGGCGCTCTCGTCCCGAGTCTCGTCAGGCATCGCGGCGTACCTCACCGTCGGCGACCACGAACCGGATCCCCTGCAGGGAGGCGGGCACGTCGGCGGCGACGGCCGCGGTGACCAGCACCTGCTCGGCGCCGGCGACGAGGTCGGCGAGCTGGGCGCGGCGCTCGGAGTCGAGCTCGGCGAAGACGTCGTCGAGCACCAGGATCGGGTCGTCGCCGTCGGCTCGCAGGAGGTCGTACGACGCCAGCCGCATCGCCAGCGCGAAGGACCACGACTCGCCGTGCGAGGCGTAGCCCTTGACCGGCAGCCGCAGGTCGCCGTTGCCCAGGGTCAGCACCAGCTCGTCGCGGTGCGGCCCCACCAGGGAGATGCCCCGGTCGAGCTCGTCCTTGCGCCGGCGCTCGAGCTCGGCGAGCAGCGCCTCCTCGAGCCCGGACGGATCGGCCGGCAGCTCGAAGGAGGGCTTGTACTCGATCTCGGCGTCATCGCGGTTCGCCCCGCGCGCGACCGCCTCGTAGGCCTTGCCGAGGTAGGGCCGCAGGTCGTCGACGAGCCGCAGCCGGGCGGCCAGCAGCTCGGCGCCGATGCTCGCCAGCTGGAGGTCCCACACCGCGAGGGTGGACAGTGCGGTTTCACGTGAATCACCGCGGGCGATACCGGCGGTCTTGAGCAGGCTGTTGCGCTGCTTGAGGATCCGGTCGTAGTCGGAGCGGACGCCGGCCAGGCGCGGGGCGCGCAGGATGAGCAGGTCGTCGAGGAACTTGCGCCGGTCGGACGGGTCGCCCTTGACGAGGGTGAGGTCGTCGGGGGCGAAGACCACCGTGCGGACGACGCCGATCAGCTCGCGCGGGCGGGGGAGGGGCGACTTGTTGATGCGCGCGCGGTTGGCGCGGCCCGGGTTGAGCTCGACCTCGAGGATCGCGGTGCGCCCGGCGCGGACGACAGCCGCGCGGATCAGGGCCTGGTCGGCGCCGGCCTTGACGAGCGGCGCATCGGAGGCGACGCGGTGGGAGGAGAGGCGCGAGAGGTAGTCGATGGCCTCGACGAGGTTGGTCTTGCCCTGGCCGTTGCGCCCGATGAACGCCGTCGCTCCGGGCTCCAGCTCGACGTCGAGGTCGGCGTAGGAGCGGAAGTTGTGCAGGGTGAGGTGCGCGACGTGCAAGGAGGTCTAGCTCTCCGCGGACTCGTGCCCACCGCCGGCACCAGCCTGCTGGGAGGCCGTCGACTGGTCGGGACCGCCGTCCCCGCCCGCAGCGTCGCCACCCTTCGGGGGAGCGGTGCGCACGGCGTGGCCACCGAACTGGTTGCGCATCGCGGAGACCGCCTTCATCGTCGGGGAGTCGTCCTGGCGCGAGACGAAGCGCGCGTAGAGCGCGGCGGTGATCGCCGGCGTCGCGACCGCGTGCTCGATGCCGGCCTCGACGGTCCAGCGGCCCTCGCCGGAGTCCTCGGCGTAGCCGGCGATCTTGGACAGTCCGGGGTCTTCGTCGAGCGCCGCGACCATCAGGTCGAGCAGCCACGACCGGATGACCGTGCCCTCGCGCCACGAGCGGAAGACCTCGGTGACGTTGTCGGTGAGCTCGGCGGTCTCGAGGAGCTCCCACCCCTCGGCGTACGCCTGCATGATCGCGTACTCGATGCCGTTGTGGACCATCTTCGAGAAGTGCCCGGCGCCCACCTTGCCGGCGTGCACGGAGCCGAAGTCACCCTCGGGCTTGAGGGTGTCGAAGACCGGCTGCACCTTCTCGATGTCGGCCGCGTCGCCGCCGTACATCAGGGCGTAGCCGTTCTCGAGGCCCCAGACCCCGCCGGAGACGCCGCAGTCGACGTAGCCGATGCCCTTGTCCTTCAGCGACTCGGCGTTGGCGAGGTCGTCGGTCCAGCGCGAGTTGCCGCCGTCGACGATGACGTCGCCCTCGCTGAGGAGGTCCTTCAGCTCCGCGACGGTGGCGCGGGTCGGCTCCCCGGCGGGCACCATCACCCACACCGCGCGGGGCGAGGGGAGCTGCTCGACCATCTCGGCCAGCGACGCGGCGTCACTGACGTCGGGGTTGCGGTCGTAGCCGACGACCGTGTGCCCGCCGCGCCGCAACCGCTCGCGCATGTTGCCGCCCATCTTGCCCAGCCCGACGAGTCCGATGTCCATACGGGCGACCCTAGCCGGACGCGCGGCCGGAGTGAACGTGCGTCACGACAGCAATCGGCGCGGCATCAACAGGTAGCGGAACGAGTCCTCGTCGCCGGCGTCGGTGCTCGAGATGACGACCGGCTTGCTGGCCTGGGTGAAGGCGAGGTCGATGTACTCGCCGTCGAGGGCGGTGAGGCCGTCGAGCAGGAACTGCGGGTTGAAACCGGTGGTCAGGTCGTCGCCGTTGATGTCGGCCTCGATCACCTCGGTGGCCTGCGCCTCGTCACCGGTGCCGGCGTCGAGGACCAGCTGGTTGTCACCGAAGCGGAGCTGCACGGCGGTGTTGCGCTCGGCCACCAGCGCGACGCGCTTGACCGTGTCGATCAGCTCGTCCTTGCGCACCTTCGCGACGGTCAGGTGCTCGCTCGGGAAGAGCGAACGGACCTTGGGGAACTCGCCGTCGAGGAGCCTGGTGGTCGTACGGCGCACGCCACCGAGCCCGGAGCCCTCGAACCCGATCAGGCCCTCGCCGCCGTCGCCGGAGCTGAGCGCGATCGTGACCTCGGCACCGGAGGTCAGCGCCTTGGCGGTGTCGCCGAGCACCTTGGCCGGGACCAGGGCGGCGACCGACGCGTCGGGGGTCTGCGGGTTCCAGGTCAGCTCGCGGTGCGAGAGGCGGAAGCGGTCGGTCGCCAGCAGCGACATGGTGGAGCCGTCGATCTCGATGCGCACGCCCGTCAGCACGGGCAGCATGTCGTCGCGACCGGCGGCGGTGACGGCCTGGGCGACGGCGTGGGCGAAGTCGTTGCTCGACACCGTGCCCGTGGCCGCCGGCATCTGCGGCAGCTTGGGGTAGTCCTCGACCGGCATCGTCTGGAGGCTGAACCGGGCGGACCCGCAGGTCAACGAGACGCGGGGACCGTCGAGCTGCATCTCGATCGGCTTGGCCGGCAGGCTGCGGCAGATGTCGGCGAGCAGGCGTCCGCTGACCAGCGCGCTGCCGTCGTCGCTGACCTCGGCGGTGAGGTCGGCCCGCGCCGAGGTCTCGTAGTCGAAGGTGGAGAGCACCAGTCCGGCGTCGCTCGCCTCGATCAGGAGGCCGGCGAGCACGGGCGAGCTGGGGCGGACCGGCAGGCTGCGCGCCGCCCAGGCAACGGCATCGGCGAAGACGTCGCGTTCGACGCGGAACTTCACTTCGGGCTCCTCAAGTTGGAACTGCGCGGGCTGGTCAGCAGGGGTGCCGGGACGACACGGATCGGCGCGGGGTGCGCGCGGATGGTGAATCCTGCCATGGGAAGGACGGCGAGCGGGAGGGAAGGTGTGGGTTGTCCCCAGCTCGTCGTCGGTTCGGAGGTTTCTGAGATTCGATCCGGTTACAGGTCCATAGGAGTCATAGCGTCTGTGGAAACTGTGGACAACTGCTGTTCGTGCAGGTCAGGCGGAGCAATCGGGGTGCACAGGGGCTGTGCGCTGGGTTGTCCACGAGCCGGATCACCTGTGCACGCTGACCGGATGGTGCGAGCGGCGATGCGGTCCACCCACAGGTCCTGTGGAGGAAACGCCCGCTCGAACCACACGTCCTCCACAGATTGCGGCTCACCCTTGACGAGCCTGGACCTTGAGGCGGTTGGTGAGCTCGGAGACCTGGTTGAACACCGCGCGACGCTCGGCGAGGAGCTGGCGGATCTTGCGGTCGGCGTACATCACGGTCGTGTGGTCGCGGTTGCCGAACTCGGCCCCGATCTTGGGCAGCGACAGGTCGGTGAGCTCGCGGCACAGGTACATGCCGATCTGGCGCGCCATCACCAGGTGGCGCCCCCGGCTCGGGCCCGTGAGGTCCTCGATGGACACCCCGAAGTAGGCGGCGGTCTGCGCGATGATCAGCCCCGGCGTGATCTCAGGCTCCGCGCCCTCGGGGATCAGGTCGCGCAGCACGATCTCGGCCAGGCTCATGTCGACGTCCTGGCGGTTGAGGTTGGCGAAGGCCGTGACCCGGATCAGCGCGCCCTCCAGCTCGCGGATGTTGGTCTGGATCTTGGAGGCGATGAACTCGAGCACGTCCGGCGGCGCGGTCAACCGGTCCATGGCCGCCTTCTTGCGCAGGATCGCGATGCGCGTCTCCAGCTCGGGCGGCTGGACATCGGTGATCAGCCCCCACTCGAACCGGTTGCGCAGCCGCTCCTCCAGCGCCTCGAGCTTCTTCGGCGCCTGGTCGGAGGTCAGGACGATCTGCTTGTTGGCGTTGTGGAGGGTGTTGAAGGTGTGGAAGAACTCCTCCTGCGTCTGGGTCTTGCCCTGCAAGAACTGGATGTCGTCGATGAGGAGGACGTCCACGTCGCGGTAGCGCCGCTTGAACCGGTCCTGCCGGTCGTCGCGCACCGCGTTGATGAATTCGTTGGTGAACTCCTCGCTCGAGACGTAGCGCACCTTGGCGTTGGTGTAGAGGCTGCGGACGTAGTGGCCGATGGCGTGCAGCAGGTGGGTCTTGCCGAGCCCGGACTCGCCGTACACCAGGAGCGGGTTGTAGGCCTTGCCCGGCGCCTCGGACACCGCGACGGCGGCCGCGTGCGGGAAGCGGTTGGACGACCCGATGACGAAGGTCTCGAAGGTGTACTTCGGGTTCAGGCGGGTCTCCAGCGCCGAGTGGTGGGTACGGCGATCGGCGACCGGCTCGCGCTCGGTCCCGTCGCTCGATGCCGGCGTGGCGGGGATGAGCCCGGCGGGCACGCCGTCGTCCAGCGGTCGATTTGTCGACAAGTCGTCAGATGGACTTGGTGATTCGTCGATGTGTGTCTGGGGAGACCGGTCCTCGAGGGCCGGGTTGACGCTGACCGCCAGCCGGATCTCGCGACCGAACGACTCGCTCAGCGAGTCCTCGAGCTGCGCTCGCAGGCGGCCCTCGAGCTGCCCGCGGGTGAAGTCGTTGGGCACCGCGATGATCGCCGTGCTCTCGTGGAGGGTGACCGGCTCGCTGGCGCGCAGCCAGGCGCGCTGGTTGGGCTGGAGCTCGTGGACGATCGCCCGCCAGACGGTGCCGAGGTCGAGATCCGGTGCGGCGAGCGGGTTGCCGGGCACCTCGCTCGGGTCGCTCCGGTCGCCTGCCTGACCGTCGACATGTGCGTGGGTGCGGTCGTCCACCGGCCTACCTCTCCTGCGTCTGGTTGTGCGGTGTCTCGTCCACAGAGTTGTCCACAGTCTGTTGAACACGGTCCCTCGGTCGTGGCCCAGGTCACACCGGGCGCCGCCATCAGGGTCGCACGGCGCGTGATCGTGCAGGTCAGACGGCGTGTGGAGGTTGGAGCGACCCTGGTGCCAAGCTGCTCGTCCACCCGTGTGGACACCGGGCCCGTGGACGTCGGTGCTGCGCAACCTAACAACCTGTGAAACGCCTCGGCAAGCCGTCATCCACAGGCAGCGCGTGTGTGGCACAGTCCCGAGTTTGACCGTGATTCACCGGCGCGCGTACCGTTGGCCGGTCACTCCGTGTCGACGGGTGCCGCATGTCCACGACTGCGTGGCCCACCCGGGCCTGCGCGCGTGGGTGGGCGGTGCCGGCCGAAGAGCCGAGTTCGACGACCAGCCGGTCGCCGTACACCCGCATGTCCCGCCTGTGGAGTGGACGTTCCCTAGAAATCGCATCGGAGAGAAGCTCGTGAGCAAGCGTACGTACCAGCCGAACAACCGCCGCCGTCACAAGGTCCACGGTTTCCGCCTGCGCATGCGCACCCGCGCCGGCCGCGCGATCCTGTCCTCGCGTCGCCGCAAGGGCCGCGAGAAGCTGGCCGTCTGACGACTGCGCCTGCGGCCTCCACGCCCGTGCTGCCCGCAGCGCACCGGCTCGTCGACAGCGACGCCTTCCGCGTCGCCGTCCGGTCCGGTCGGCGCTGCGGTTCGCGCAACCTCGTGGTGCACCTCGACCTCCAGGCACCGGGTGACCCGGCGCGCGTGGGCTTCGTGGTCAGCAAGGCCGTGGGCAACGCCGTGGTCCGCAACCGCGTGAAGCGCCGACTTCGACACCTGACCCGGGAGCACCTGCCTGCACTGGCGGTGCTGCCGGGTTCTGCTGTGCTCGTGGTCCGTGCGCTCCCGGCGTCGTCGCGGGCCACCTCGGTGGAACTCGACGCCGACCTGCGCCGTTGTCTGACCAGGGTGATGTCGTGAAGTTCCTGCTGATCGGAGTGCTGCGCGCCTACCGCGCGCTGATCAGCCCGTTGTACGGCCAGGTCTGTCGCTACCACCCGTCCTGCTCGGCGTACGCGCTGGAGGCGGTCACGGAGCACGGCGCGGCCCGCGGCGTGTGGCTCTCCGTACGCCGTCTGGCCCGCTGCCACCCGTGGGCGGCCGGCGGCTACGACCCGGTCCCGCCCCACCGACACCGTCCATCCCGCACCGCGAGTGCGGCCCCGACCCCGACCCAGGGAGCTTGAGTGCTCGACTTCTTCGGCAGCATCGGCAGCTTCATCATGACGCCGCTGTACTTCGCCATCTCCTTCGTGCTCACCAGCTTCCACACGCTCTTCGGCGGCATCTTCGGCCCCGCCTCGGGTGTCGCGTGGGTGCTCTCGATCATCGGCCTGACGCTGGTGATCCGGGCGGCCCTGATCCCGCTGTTCGTCAAGCAGATCAAGTCGAGCCGCAACATGCAGCTGATCCAGCCCAAGGTGAAGGAGCTGCAGAAGAAGTACGGCCACGACCGGGAGCGTCTCGCCCAGGAGACGATGAAGCTCTACAAGGACACGGGCACCAACCCGTTCGCGTCGTGCCTGCCGATCATCTTGCAGATGCCGATCTTCCTCTCGCTGTTCCGCCTGATCGATCAGGCGGTGAAGAACCCGGACAAGCCCAAGGGCGTCATGACGGAGACGCTGAACAACCAGTTCCGCGACGCCCACTTCCTCGGAGCGAAGATCTCCGACACCTTCGTCAACACCGACGACAACGGGGTCCGGCTCCTCGCCGCGATCCTGGTGATCGCCATGACCGCGACCACCTTCCTCACCCAGCGCCAGCTGATGAGCAAGAACATGCCGGCCGACGCGCTGTCGGGTCCCTACGCCCAGCAGCAGAAGATGCTGCTCTACGTGCTGCCGGTCGTGTTCGCCGTCGGTGGTATCGCGTTCCCGGTCGGCGTCCTCTTCTACTGGACCACCTCCAACCTGTGGACCATGGGCCAGCAGTTCTACGTGATCCGCAACAACCCCGCGCCCGGGACGCCCGCGTTCAAGGCCAAGGAGGAGCGGGACAAGGCGAAGGCCGCGCGCAAGGGCCTGCCCGAGCCGACCACGGGCGAGGCGGAGTCGAGCGCGGTCGCGACCGAGGTGGAGGAGCGCCCCGCTCCCCGGGTCCAGCCCAAGCGGCAGACCAAGGCCCAGCGCCAGGCCAAGAAGAAGCCGGGCAGCTAGCCCCCACAGTTCCCCCGCGGCCCCGGCCGCGACTTCGAAGCAGAGCCAGGAGAAGTGCACGTGACCGATTCCAAGGCAGTAGAGACCGACGACGTCGCCGTCGACAGCACCGAGCAGACGGACGATGGGGAGACCAGCACCCACGAGACCAGCACCCACGAGACCAGCACCCAGGAGACCAGCACCGAGGCGCGGCCCTCGAAGGTCGAGCGGCTGGAGAACGAGGGCGAGATCGCCGCGGACTACCTCGAGGAGCTGCTCGACATCGCGGACCTCGACGGTGACCTGGACATGGACGTGGAGGGCGACCGAGCCGCCGTGTCGATCGTCGGTGCCGACCTCGCGCAGCTCGTGGGCGGCAAGGGTGAGGTGCTGGACGCCCTGCAGGAGCTGACCCGGCTGGCCGTCTACCGGGAGACCGGTGAACGATCCCGCCTGATGCTGGACGTGTCGGGCTACCGCGCGGAGCAGCGCGAGCGCCTGGTGCGACTGGCCACGGAGAAGATCGGCGAGGTCCAGAGCTCGGGCGAGTCGGTCTCGCTCGACCCGATGACGTCGTTCGAACGCAAGGTCGTGCACGACGCCGTCGCGGCCGCCGGCCTCACGTCGGAGTCCGAAGGCGCTGAGCCGCGTCGCTACGTCGTGATCCTTCCGGCCTGACGCCGGGTGTTTCACGTGAAACAGCGCCCGTGAACGCGACGAGCGACCTGCCACCCTCCGCGCCCGATGAGGCCCGGGGGGTGTTTGGTTCCGAGCGGTTGTCGCTGGCGGAGGAGTACGCGGCGCTGCTGGCGACGGACGGAGTGGTGCGCGGCCTGATCGGTCCGCGTGAGGCGCCTCGGCTCTGGGAGCGCCACCTCCTCAACTGCGCCGTCCTGGCGGAGGCGATACCCAACGGCGTGTCTGTCTGTGACATCGGTTCGGGTGCCGGTCTCCCGGGCCTGGTGCTGGCGATCGCACGGCCCGACCTGCGCATCACGCTCGTGGAGCCATTGCTGCGGCGCACCACCTTCCTCTCCGAGGTCGTCGATCAGCTCGGCCTGGGCCAGGTCACCGTGGTGCGGGGTCGTGCGGAGGAGGTGAGGGACCGTCACGCCTTCGACGTGGTGACCTCACGTGCCGTCGCTCCCCTCGATCGGCTTCTCCGGTGGTCCATGCCACTGGTCGCTCCGCACGGGGCGCTGGTCGCGATGAAGGGGTCCTCAGTCGAGGCCGAGGTCGAGGCAGCCCGCCCGGTGCTGCGCAGCCTGGGGTGCTCAGAGCCCGAGGTGCTCACGCTTGGTGCCGAGTCGCTCGTCCACAGCACCCACGCCCTACGGGTGGCATGGGCCGACCCGGCGAAGGTAGGTTTGCCCGCCTCACGGTCGCGACGGTCTGCACGTCGCCGCCCACGCTGATGCTGTCCGTGACAGCACGCCGTTCCGAACCTGAAAGGTCCTGGTTGTGACCGAGGACTCACGTCGTCCTGAGCGCTCGACCCCACCCGACCCCTCGGAGTTTTCCACCACTCCTGAGGGCGTCCCTGAGCGTGCCTATCCACAGCAGGCTCAGGTTCATCCACAGGTTGAGGGTGTGGATGTTTCACGTGAAACCCCGCCCGCGACGGCTGTTTCACGTGAAACACCGACCTGGCAGGTGCGCACGGCGGGCCAGGTGGCCGAGGGCACTCCGGTGTTCGACGATGCGACGACGCCGTTGGCTCGGGCCGCCGAGCAGTCGGTACTCGCCCGCAGCGGTGCCCTGCACCGCGACCGACCGGCGCCCCGCCCGAGCGCAACCCGCGTCTTCGTCGTGGCGAACCAGAAGGGCGGCGTCGGCAAGACCACCAGCACCGTCAACGTCGCCGCAGCCCTGGCCCAGCTCGGCCAGCGCGTGCTCGTGATCGACCTCGATCCACAGGGAAACGCGTCGACCGCGCTGAGCGTGGAGCACCACCGGGGAGTGCCGTCGACCTACGACATGCTGGTCGACGGGCATCCGCTCGCCGACGTGATGACGCAGAGCGACGAGGTCCCCGGGCTGTGGGTCGTGCCGGCCACCATCGACCTCGCCGGCGCCGAGATCGAGCTGGTGAGCGTCGTGGCCCGGGAGATGCGACTGCAGAAGGCACTGGCCGCCCACCCCCTCATCGGGCCGGCCGCCGAGGCGGGCGAGGAGCGGTTCGACTACGTGCTCATCGACTGCCCGCCCTCGCTCGGGCTGCTCACCCTGAACGCCCTGGTGGCCGGTCGCGAGATGTTCATCCCGATCCAGGCGGAGTACTACGCCCTCGAGGGGCTCGGCCAGCTGCTCGAGACGGTGGACATGGTGCGCCAGCACCTCAACCCGAGCTTGGTCGTCAGCACGATCCTGCTGACCATGTACGACGCCCGCACCCGGCTGGCCGCCGGCGTGGCCGCCGAGGTGCGCGAGCACTTCGGCCCCGAGGTGCTCAAGACGGCGATCCCGCGCTCGGTGCGTGTGTCGGAGGCGCCGTCCTACGGCCAGACGGTGATGACCTACGATCCTGCGTCGGCCGGTGCCCTCAGCTACCTGGAGGCAGCCCGGGAGATCGCAACCAACGGAGCCCCTCGATGACCAGCACGCCCAAGCCTCCCCGCCGTGGTCTCGGTCGGGGGCTCGGCTCCCTCATCCCGACCGCACCGACCGAGACGTCCGGCGCGCCGGCCAGCACCGGGACCCCCGCGACCGGCGGCGCCTCGGCACCCGACGGGTCGGCGAGCGGCGTACCCGCAGCGGCTGCGCCCACGTCGGGCGACCGCCCGGCCGAGTCGGGTCCCGCCACGGGAACCGTCGTCGGGGGCACCGTCGCCGGCGCCTACTTCGCCGAGCTCCCGATCGGCCAGGTGCGCCCCAACGCCCGGCAGCCGCGGCAGGTCTTCGAGGAGGAGGCGCTCGCCGAGCTGGTGCACTCGATCACCGAGGTCGGCCTGCTCCAGCCCGTCGTCGTCCGGCGCACCGGTGACGACGAGTACGAGCTCATCATGGGTGAGCGCCGCTGGCGGGCCTCGCAGGAGGCCGGCCAGGAGACGATCCCGGCCATCGTCCGGCAGACCGACGACAACGACATGCTCCGCGACGCCCTGCTGGAGAACCTCCACCGCTCCCAGCTCAACCCGCTCGAGGAGGCGGCGGCCTACGGCCAGCTGCTCGAGGACTTCGGGTGCACGCACGACGAGCTGGCGCAGCGCATCGGCCGCTCCCGTCCGCAGATCAGCAACACGCTGCGACTCCTCAAGCTCTCGCCGGCGGTCCAGCGGCGCGTGGCGGCCGGCGTGCTGTCCGCCGGTCACGCCCGGGCCCTGCTGACGATCGAGGATCCCGACCTGCAGGACCGGCTGGCCGCCCGGGTCACGGCCGAAGGCATCAGCGTCCGCGGCCTGGAGGAGATCGTCTCCCTCGGTCCCGGTCAGACCAGCTCGACCCGAGCACAGCGCAACCGGCCGACGGCCCCCGGGCTGGCGGACCTGGCCGAACGTCTTTCCGACCGGTTCGAGACGCGGGTCAAGGTCGACCTGGGCAAGGCCAAGGGCAAGATCACCGTCGAGTTCGCCTCGCTCGACGACCTGCGTCGGATCGTCGAGATCATGGACCCACGCAACCGCACCGACCGCCCGATCTGACGCCACCGCGGGCGCGTCGACAGGTCCGGGCGAGCCGCTGACCTGCGCAAACACCGAAAGTCGACAAAGCAATTCACCGATAAGTCGTCATGACGACTCATCGAATGGTCACTTCTTCGCGGCTCGCTTGGCCGCCCGTCGTCGCGCCCGCTCCCGCTTCTCGGCGGCGTCGAGCACGGCGGCCTCCTCGAGCGTCGGCGCCGTGCCCCCGAGCCGCTGCGGCACCCACCACGACCCCGGCGGCTGCTCGTCGACGGGGTAGGCGGCGACCGTCTCGTCGAGCATCGCGCTCATCCGACGGTGCAGCTCGGCGGTCTGGGCGACGGCGTTGTCCTCGGGAGTCGGGTGCATCGGCTCACCGACGTTGATCGCGATCGTCGTGCCGCGGGAGAAGTCGCGCGGGTGGTCCTTCGTCATCATCCGCTGGGTGCCCCACAGGATGACCGGCACCAGCGGCACGCCGGCCTCGGCGGCGATCCGGACGGCGCCACTCTTGAGGTCCTTGATCTCCATCGCGCGCGAGATGGTCGCCTCGGGAAAGATCCCGACGGCCTCCCCGGCCAACAGGTGGGCCAGGGCGGTCGCGAGCGACTTCTCGCCCGAGGCGCGGTCGACCTCGATGTGGTGCAGCGACCTCATCAGCGGCCCGACCGCCTTGTGGTCGAAGAGCTCGCGCTTGGCCATGAACCGCACCAGCCGCTTGGAGGGGTTGGCCGCGAGCCCGCCGTAGATGAAGTCGACGTAGCTGATGTGGTTGTAGGCGAGCAGCACACCGCCGGATCGCGGCACGTTCTCCGTCCCGGTCATCTGGAACCGCTGGCCCAGGAGCCGGAAGCCGGCCTTCGCGGTGAGGATGATCGGGGGATAGGTCACGTCGCGCATGTCGGCGAGCCTAGGGTGCCCGGGGGCCGGCGGCGAGGGTGACATGTGTCATGGGCCGCCCGTGCAGGACGCACCCGGACCGGTGAGCAGCCGCACTGCCGCCGCCGCGTCCGCGCCAGCAGGCTGGTGCCATGACCAACGAGGACAGTTCCATCGCCATCAGCTGCCGCGGCGTCGAGCGCACCTACGGTGCCGGTCGCGACGCGTTCACCGCCGTCCGCGGGGTCGACCTCGACGTACCTGCCGGGTCGATCACCGCGCTCCTCGGCACCAACGGGGCGGGCAAGACCTCGACCGTCGAGCTCATCGAGGGGCTGGCGCCGGCCGCGGCCGGCGAGATCCGGGTGCTGGGTCTCGACCCGTGGCGCGATCGTGAGGCCGTACGCCGCCGCACAGGCGTGCTCCTGCAAGCCAGCGGGTTCTCGGGCGACCTCACGGTCCGCGAGACGATGCGGATGCAGGCGAGCCTGACGTCCACCGCGCGCCCGATCGACGCGGCGCTGGACGACCTGGCGCTGCTGGACAAGGCCGAGACGCGCGTCGGGCAGCTCTCCGGTGGTGAGCAACGCCGTCTCGACATCGCGTGCGCGCTGCTCGGCGACCCCGCCGTGCTCTTCCTCGACGAGCCGTCCAACGGTCTCGATGTCGAGAGCCGCCGTCGCGTCTGGGACCTCGTCGCCGCCCTGCGCGACCGGGGCGCGGCCATCCTGCTGACCACCCACTACCTCGACGAGGCCCAGCGCCTGGCCGACCGGATCGAGCTGATGCACGCCGGCCGGATCGAGCGCAGCGGCAGCCCGGCCGACATCGTCGCCGACCTCCCGAGCACCATCAGCTTCGCGACCTCGTCGCTGCGCAGCGCGCCGCCGCTGCCCGACCTCGGACAGCTCCGGGTCGTCGAGCACCGCGGAACGGCGACGATCGAGACCCACGAGCTGCAGGGCAGCCTGGGCGCGCTGCTGGCCTGGGCGTCGAGCCACGACGTCCACCTCGACGAGCTCCGCGCCGAGACGGCGTCCCTCGAGCGCGCCTTCCTGGCCCTGACCAGCAAGGACAGCAGCAGCAAGGACCGAGGGTCCAGCGAGCACCCCGACCAGACGAAGGAGCACGCCGCATGAGCACCACCGCCGCCCCCGCCCCCACCCAGACCCGGGCCGTCGGCCGCGTCCTCGGGCTCAGCCGCGCCAACGCGACCCTGATGGTCCGCAACCCGCTGACCCTGGCCTACGGCGTCGTCACCCCACTGCTGCCGCTCGGGTTCGTCGCGCTCAGCGGGAGCGAGGACGCCGCGACGGGCGGAGCGATCTCGACCGTGCTGATGGTCGCCTGGCTGCTCCCGGTCTACTACAACGTGTTGTCGATCATCGTGACCCGGCGCGACGAGCTCGTCCTCAAGCGCCTGCGCACGGGGGAGGCGCGCGACCACGAGCTGCTGCTCTCCATGTGCCTGCCGGGCGTCGTCATCTCCCTCGCCGTCGCCGCCCTCGCGGTCGTGGTGGCCACGGTCATGGGCCAGGCGCCGGGATCGCTGGCGACGTACGGACTGGCGGCGATCGGCGGCAGCGTGATGTGCGCGGCGCTGGCCGTGTGGACCGCCTCGTGGACCCGCAACGCGGAGGCCGCGCAGATGACGAGCCTGCCCGTGCTGACGCTGATGATGCTCGGCACCTTCGCCCGCGCCCTGCCGGAGCGGGCGCAGGAGGTCGTGGCGCTGACACCTGGCGGCGCCCTCGACGCACTGGCCCGGCTGAGCTGGGGGGCCGACGTCGACGCCCTTCGGGCCGCTGCCGTCGTCGTCGTCTGGACGGGCGCCGCGCTGTGGGTCGCGTCTCGGTCGATGCGCTGGGAGCCGCGTCGGTGAGCCACGGCCTAGGCTCGCGGTCATGAAGTCGCCGCGCGTGCGCCGTACCCAGGTCGAGTGGGTCGACCTCTACACGCGCCAGACCCTGCTGTGGCTGATGTGGCTCACGCTCGGCTTCATCCTCGTCGGCGCAGCCCCGGTCGCGGAGGCGAACCCGCCGGCGATGCTCACGCTGGTCGTGATCGCCCTCGTGCTCGGCGTCACGGGGACCTATGCCCAACGGGCGGTCGCCGACGCGTGGCCGGGCGCGCAGCCCACGCCGGGGCGGCCGGTGCTGGTGATGCTCGGCGTCGCCGCCGCGTGCACCGCCGCGGCGGCGGTGCTCCCGGCCGACCCGCGCCTCGCCGGCCTCTCGCTGGTGTGGATCGGGACCGTCTACGCCCTCGCCGGGCTGCGCGACCGCCGCCACCTGGTGGCGCTGCTCGTCGTGCTGAGCGCGGGGGCGTACGTCGCCACGGGCTCCCCGGGCACGCTGGCCCTCTCCGTCGGAGCCGGCCTGTTCCTCGGGTTCACGGTCCACATCTCGCTGTGGATGCTCGACGTGGTGAGGCGGCTCGACCGCAGCCGTGACACCGAGGCCGCGCTGGCCGTCGCCGAGGAACGACTGCGCTTCTCCCGCGACGTCCACGACGTGCTCGGGCGCCACCTGTCCACCATCGCGGTGCGCGCCGAGCTCGCCGCGGCCCTGGCCCGACGCGGTGACCCGAGCGCCGCGGACACGATGCTCGAGGTGCGGACGACGGCCCACGACGCGCTGCGGGAGGCGCGCGAGCTCGCCCGTGGCTATCGCGCCAGCAGCCTGGAGCGCGAGCTCGAGGGTGCGAGCTCGCTGCTGGCCGCCGCCGGCATCGAGACGGTCGTCAGCGTCGCCGACCTCCCCGCGCGGTGGCACGAGCCGGCCGCATGGGTGGTGCGCGAGGCCGTGACCAACGTGCTGCGGCACTCCGCCGCCACGAAGGTGGAGATCGCCTGGCGCGACGGGGTGCTGTCGGTCGCCAACGACGGCTCGGGGGAGCAGCAGCGCTCGGGCAACGGGCTCGGCATCGTCGGTCTCGGCGAGCGGCTCGCGCCGTTGGGCTCGGTGGTCAGCACGACGCTGCGTGACGGGCGCTGGACCCTGGCCGCGACCATGCCCGACGACCTGCGCGCTCCGACCGTTGCCGCGAAGGCGCACGCATGATCCGGATCCTGGTCGCCGACGACGAGAACCTCATCCGGGCCGCGCTCGCCCAGCTCCTCGACCTCGAGGACGACCTCACGGTGGTGGCGCAGGCGGCGTCGGGCCGGGCCGCGCTCGACCAGGCCCGCGTGCTGTGCGCCGACCGCGGGCCCGACGGTGGCCTCGACGTCGCCGTGCTCGACCTCCAGATGCCCGAGCCCGACGGCATCGCCGTCGCCGCCGAGCTCGCCGGGCTGGACGTCCACAGCATCATCGTCACCAGCCACGGCCGGCCGGGGCACCTGAAGCGTGCGCTGGCCGCCGGCGTGCGTGGTTTCCTGCCCAAGACCACCGAGGCGGCGCGGCTCGCGGAGGTGATCCGTTCCGTCGCGGGCGGTGGGAGGTACGTCGACCCGGAGCTCGCCGCCGAGGCGATCGGGGCCGGCGACTCGCCGCTGACGCCGCGCGAGGCCGACTGCCTCGAGCTCGCGGCCGACGGCGCCACGATCGAGGACATCGCCGCCCGCGCGCACCTCTCGCCCGGCACGGTGCGCAACTACCTCTCGAGCGCGATCACCAAGCTGGGCGCGGCCAACCGGCACGACGCGTGCGCGATCGCCGTACGCATGGGGTGGATCTAGCCCGTCAGCGGCGCATGGCGAGGAAGTCGGCGATCCGGCCGATGGCCTCCTCGAGCACCGAGGCCTCCGGCAGCGTGACGAGCCGGAAGTGGTCGGGCGCGAACCAGTTGAAGCCGGTGCCGTGGGTGACGAGGATCTTCTTGGCGCGCAGCAGCTCGATCACGAACTCCTGGTCGTCCTCGATCGGGTAGACCTCCGGGTCGAGGCGGGGGAAGCAGTAGAGGGCGCCCTTCGGGGTCACGTTGGAGACGCCGGGGATCTCGTTGAGCAGCCGGTCGGCGAGCATCGACTGCTCGTAGAACCGGCCGCCGGGGCCGATGAACTCCTCGATCGACTGGTAGCCGCCGAGCGCGGTCTGGATCGCGTGCTGGGCGGGGACGTTGGCGCACATGCGCATGTTGGCGACCAGCGTCAGGCCCTCGAGGAAGTCGGTGGCGATCTCCTTGGGCCCGGAGATCATCAGCCAGCCGGCGCGGTAGCCACACACGCGGTAGGCCTTGGACAGGCCGCTGAAGGTCAGGCACAGGACGTCGTTGCCGGCGAAGGTCGCCGCGTGGTGGTGCTCGGCGTCCTCGAACAGGATCTTCTCGTAGATCTCGTCGGCGAAGACGACCAGCTGGTGGCGGCGGGCGATGTCGATGAGGCCCTTGACGATCTCCTCGCTGTAGACCGCGCCCGTCGGGTTGTTGGGGTTGATGATCACGAGGCCGTGGGTGTTCTCGGTGATCTTCGACTCGATGTCGGCCAGGTCGGGGTTCCAGCCGTTCTCCTCGTCGCAGCGGTAGTGCACCGCCGTACCCCCCGACAGCGTGATCGCGCCCGTCCACAGCGGATAGTCCGGGGCCGGGACGAGGATCTCGTTGCCGTCGTCGAGGAACGCCTGGAGGACCATCGAGATCAGCTCGGAGACGCCGTTGCCGATGAAGATGTCCTCGACGCTGCACTCGCGCAGGCCGTGGGACTGGTAGTAGTGCATGACCGCGGTGCGTGCGGAGTAGATGCCCTGCGAGTCGCTGTAGCCCTGCGCCTCCGGCAGGTGGTGGATCATGTCGGCCAGGATCGCCTCGGGCGCCGCGAAGCCGAAGGGTGCGGTGTTGCCGATGTTGAGCTTGAGGATGCGGTGTCCCTCTGCCTCGAGGCGCTGGGCCTCGACCAGGATCGGACCGCGGACGTCGTAACGAACCCCTTGCAGCTTCTTGCTCTGGCGGATCTGGCGCATGGGAGCCATCCTCGCAGGCGGGCTTGCGGCCTAGCATGGACATATGTCGCGGCGGACACTCCCGATCACGCTCGACCACCTCGCACGGGTGCGCGAGCCGTGCCGTTCCTGCCTGTACTGGTGCACCGACCCGGTCAGCCGCGCGCGGCTCGACGACGGCGAGGAGACCCCGGCGCGCGACGCCTGGCTGTCGTGGGTGCTGCGCGAGTGGGGCTCCGCCGGCCGGGTCGCGGTCATCGACGGGGAGGTCGTCGGGCACGCGATCTACGCTCCGGCGGCGTTCTTCCCGGGCGCGGCCGGCATCCCGACCTCGCCGCCCTCGCCCGACGCGATCCTGCTCTCCACGGTGTACGTCGATCCGTCGGCCCGCAAGCGCGGCGTGGGCCGGCTCCTGGTGCAGGCGATGGCGCGCGACCTCGTCAAGCGCGAGATCTCGGCGGTCGAGGCGTTCGGCGACACCCGCGGCCGCTCGGTGGGCTGCGTGATGCCCGCGGAGTTCCTGGGCCGGGTCGGCTTCAAGACCCAGCGGGCCCACGTCACCACCCCCCGGATGCGGATGGACCTGCGCTCGGTGGTGACGTGGAAGTCGGAGGTCGAGGTGGCGTTGGAGAAGCTGTGGGGCGTCGTCCGGCCGCACCCGCAGCCCGCGCCCAAGACCAGCCACGCGACCAGCCACCGCGACCGGACATGACACGACCCCCGCTCCGCGAGGCGGAACGGGGGTCGGGACGGGTGGCTCAGATGAAGTCGGCGAGCTCCTTGAGGAGCGCGGCCTTCGGCTTGGCGCCGACGATGGACTTCACGACCTCGCCGCCCTGGTAGACGTTGATCGTCGGGATGCCGGTCACACGGTAGGACGACGGCGTGACGGGGTTCTCGTCCACGTTCATCTTCAGGAACGTGATCTTCTCGCCGTGCTCGGCGTTGATCTCGTCGAGGATCGGGGCGACCTGGCGGCACGGGCCACACCACTCGGCCCAGAAGTCGACGAGGACGGGCTTGTCGGACTTGAGGACCTGCTCGTCGAACTGCGCGTCGGTGACGGCGGAGATGTTGCCCACGGGGGTGCCCTTTCGGTAGTCGGGTGACGTCTGTAGTCCAGTCAACACCAGTCCACCGACATCTGTTCCCGACCGGCATGCGACCTGCGGGAACAGGTACGGCGCCCGCCACCCCCGTGTGCGGACGCCGTACGACTGGGGTGCTCAGAAGGAGCAGAGGGCCTTCGCGTCGCCGAAGACGAGGTAGTCGTAGCCGGAACCGGCCGTGCGCTGCGTGGCGATCCGGAGTCTCAGGGCGTTGGTGACGTCGATGGAGACCGGGTTGCTGGTCCCGAGGGCAATGGCGTCCTTCGTGGCCTTCTGCACCGAGTCGGAGAAGAGCTGGTAGGAGTAGCGGGTCGTGGTGCTCGCGGTGTCGAGCAGTCCCACTGTCGCGGTGAACGTCTTGCAGGACCGCGCCAGGTTCCACTCTCCCGACCCGACGCCACTGGAGGTCTCCATCGTGACGGAGGTGGCGTAGGGCACGGCATTGATCGTTGCCGGGCCGTATTCGACGTAGCCCGAGACCCGCGAAGGCATCTTGCTCTCGCCGAGCGGGTACCAGCCGTAGACCGCGATCACGCCGGCCCCGACGGCGGTCTCCAGCGTGGTGGCGCTCGGCGGCGCGTACACGCGGATGCCGATCTTGCCCGCGGTGCCGATCGGCCCGGTCAGCGTCCAGCTGCCGGCGGCGTCGACGAGGCCGGTGGCGATGTTGCCCCAGGTCTTGCCCGCGGCGTCGTACGCCTGGAGGGCGACCGGCTTGCCGGCCAGGTTGGCCGACGCCGTGCCCCCGACGGTGATCGTCTGCCCGGCCTCGATCTCCGGGGCCGCGCCCGTGACCAGGGTCAGCGAGGCGGCCTGCGGGGTGGCCGGCGGTGGGGGCGGCGTGGTGGGGACGTTGCCGACCGTGACCAGGCGCTGCGGGCTGCAGGAGCGGCCGACGCAGGCCTTGTAGTAGCGGCTGAAGGTCGTCACGCCCTCGGAGTACCTGAACTTGCCGCGCTTCTTGACCCGCGTGGTGCCCTCGAGGTTCCACGAGGCCCGGTCGAGCGGGCGCTGGTAGATCCGCACCTTCGCGCCGCGGCGGGCCCCGGTGCGGCCGGTGAGCGTGACCCGGGAGTGCGGCGCGACCGTCGAGGGGGCGGACAGCGAGATCCGGGCCTGGGCGGCCTGTCGCTCGGCGGGCGCGGAGGCCTGTCCGGCGGACACCGGGAGCAGGGTCGCGGTCGCGAGCAGGCTGGCAACGGCGAGGGAGGTACGGCGCATGGGTGCTCCACGGGGGTCGGACGCGAGGTCGGGTGGGTCGGCTCGCGCACGATAGGCAAGGAAGGGTGCCCGCCGGCATCCCCAGATCCGGGGGGTCAGACCGCCGGGTCGACCACCCGTGTGCCGTTGCGCAGCCACCAGGCCGCCGCGCCGCGGACGTCCTCGGCGAGCGACTCGTCGTCGGCGAGCCTGGCCACCAGCGCGTGGCCGCTGAGTCCGGCAGCCGCCAGCGCGGCCAACGTGTCGCCGTCGCGGATCGCGTCGATCAGCACCTCGTCGGGCAGGAGCACGCCCGACGTGCCCGCCACCCGCAGTCCGACCCGCCGCAGCCGCTCGTCGCGGCCCGACACCCACCGGTGCAGGCGGTCGGGCGGCGCGTGCGTGAAGGCCGGCAACCGTCGGCCCGCGCGATCGCGGATCACCGGGTCGGGATGGGCTTCGACCACGTGGACCACCTCGTCGGCGACGGCGGCCGCGAGGTCGGGGAGCGCGGTGAGCAGCATGTAGCCGGTGACGGCGCGGGTCTCGTGCGGGCCGAAGACGATGTCGTGCACCAGCCGGGCCAGCATGGGCTGCTCCCGCAGTCCGAGGTCGGACGTGACAGACCTGGCCAGCACCTCGGACTCGTGCCAGTGCGCCTCGTGCAGCCCGGCCATCCCGACCAGCGACTGCGCGCCCGGCGCGAGGGCGCGAACCGGCCGCACCGGCGCGGGCGACAGCTCGGCCGGCGGCACCAGCCGCAGCACGTGCGAGAGCCAGCGCCACTGCTCGGAGTCGGGCTCGGTCTCGTTGTAGATCTCGAGCAGCGGGCGCACCAGCGGCGACCAGAAGTCGGGGTCGCCGCTGATCGACGCCATGTTCTCCAGCCCGAGGCAGGCGGCGGTCACGACGCGGTCGCGCGGGTCCCGCAGCAGCTCGAGGCACCAGGCGAGGGCGTCGGGGGAGACGTGCTCGCCGACGGCACTCATGAGGTCGGCCAGGAACTGCACGTGCGGCTCGGCGAGACGCTCGCGGGCGACATCGAGCATGACCTCGCCGTACGGACCGCACCGCATGAGGGCGAGCGCCTCGTAGCGCGTCGTGTAGGCGCTGGCGACCGAGCGGTCCATCTCGCCGACGAGCCGGTGGAGCAGGGAAGCCGCGAGGTCGACCGGCAGGCCGAGGGCGGCGGGGCCGGAGAAGGCGCGGGCCCACGCCAGCCAGTCGCCGCCGTGGGGGGAGGCGCGGACCCGGCCGAGGAGCGCCGACATCTCGGCCACGGTCGTGACGTCGGGTCCCGGGTCGCGGTCGGCGGGGCTGTAGGCGAAGGTGCGGCACAGGATGTCGATGGGCGCGCGGACGGTGCCGGGCGCGAGTCCGAGGACCTCCTCGTACGACGAGGCCACGCGCCCCGAGCGCACCGCACCGGTCTCCGCGCGGTGCACCACGGCCACGCTCACCCCGGCGTGGTCGGCGATGTCCTGGAGCCGGACGGGGGTGGGCGAGAGCTGGCGGGCCGTGCGCAGCAACCAGCCGATCCGCCGGCCCACGTCGATGCGTGACCCGCCCAGCGGGGTCTCGTCCGCGAGCACCCGCGGTGGCGCACCTGGTACCACACGCCCACCGTATGTCCCATCCCCGGTTTTCCTGGACGTCTGTTCAGGAAAATAGTCGCCGTTCCCCGTGCGTTGGACGCAGTCTCTCGTTGAACGATCAAGAGCAGACGATCACGAGCAGGCAGACCGGGGCGGTGCGCATGGGGGTGAGCAGCGTGCTTCGCCGTACGCCGCCGACGACCGCCGCCTCCCGCGGGCTGAGCGTCTCGGTGGCCCGGGCGCACGCGGGCCTGGTCCTGGCCTTCGCCGTGATGTCGGCGGCCCCGTTGCCGACCACGACCGGCCTGAGCCCGGGCGGGCTGGCGGCACGATGGTTCGTGGTGGCGACCTTCGCCGTGGTCGCGGTGTGGATGGTGCGCTCGGGCGAACGGCTGGCCCAGCTCGCCTGCGTGCTGCTCGCCCTGGCCGTGGCCGCGCCGGCCCTGGTGCGCGAGCACGTGCCGGGCGAGACCACAGCCGGCATCCTGATCTCCTCGGCCGTCCTCCTCGGCGCGCGGGTGCTGGTGCCGTGGGCGGCCGTGGCCAACGCCCTCGTCGCGTGGTCGCCGTTCGCGGTGGCCAGCGCGGTGGGCATCCGGACCGCTCGCGACGCGGTCGCCGTCGAGGACTACGCGCTCGCGACGGCCATGGCGATGGCCGCCGTCGGCTTCGTCAACTCGCTGGAGTCGTTGGCGACGCAGGCGACGCAGGCCGAGGAGTTCGCCCGGGCGCGCAGCACCGAGCTGCTCGAGCGAGCCACCGAGCGCGAGGCTGTCACGCACGCCCAGCGGGTGCTGCACGACGACGTGCTCGGCACCCTGCACCTGCTGGTCAACAACGCCGACGAGGACCCCGGCACGCTCCGCACCCACTGCCGGCGCACGGCAGAGACCGTCAGCCAGGTCCTGGCCGAGGACGAGGTGGTGGCGCTCGAGGCGGAACCGCGCGTCGATGCCGCCACCACGGCGTACGCCGGGATGCTCGGGCGGGTGCTCGACCTCGCGCCGGTCGGGGTCACGGTGGACGCCGACCCGCAGGCTGTCGCCGCGCTGGAGGAGCTGCCGCCGGCCCGTCTGGACGCCCTGGAGCGAGCGTCGCTCGAGGCACTGCGCAACGTCCACCGCCACGCGCGCGTCCGGGCGGCCACGCTGCAGGTGCGCTCGGACCGGCAGCGGGTGCTGGTGCGGATCACCGACCCCGGTGTCGGGATGTCCCGGGGCGCGCGTCCCGGGTTCGGGCAGACGCAGTCGATCCGGCGCGCCGTGAGCGCCGCCGGTGGCCGGGCCGGCATCGTCTCGACGCCCGGCGAGGGGACGGTCGTGTCGCTGCGGATGCCGCACGAGCGGGTCCGCAGGCCGGGCCTCCAGCAGACCTACGAGGCCACGATCGCCGGGTTCGGGGTGCTGCCGATGGCGACGCGCAGCGTCGCGCTGCCGATCATCATCGTGTGGTGCCTGATCGGCGGGTCGCAGGCCCTGACCGGGGCACACCCGGTGGCCGACCTCGCTGTCGTGCTGGGCTGGGCCGCCCTGAGCATCGCGGTGCTCGCGCGGGTCGAGTCGCGCGCGCCCCGCCTGCCGTGGGTGGTCGGCGTCGTCGCGCTGGCCAGCCTGCTCCAGGTCGCGGGACTGGCGCTGATGCCCCCGGGGGCGCTGCTCGACTACGGGTCCTGGTCCGTCGGCTTCAGCGCCGCCCCGCTCGTGCTGTTCGTCTTCGTGCTGCCGGTGTGGATGGGGCTGGCGGCGATCGCCACGCAGCCCGCCATCGTCCTCACCGCCGCCTGGCTCTCGCCGGAGCTGAGCGACGGAGCGTTCCCCTTCGGCTCGGTCAACGCCCCGGTGACGGCGCCGATGGCCGCGCTCCTGCTCGGCGTGCTCGTGCGGCGTACCAACCGTGCCTCGGCCCGACGCACCGCCGAGGCGACGCGCGTCGAGCACGCGCTGCTCCTCGAGCGGGCCCGCGCCAGCGCCGCGGCGCTCTACTTCGACTACTCGCGCGACCAGGTGCGGCCGTGGCTGGTCGACGTGGCCACCGGGGCGATCGACCCGACGCTGGAGGAGTCGCGGCAGCAGGCCCAGGCCCTGGCCCGGGCCGCGCGCGACGACCTCTACGCACCCGGCTTCTTCGACGCGCCGCTGCGGGCCGACGTGGCCAGGTTCCGCGCCGACGGCGGCACCGTCGAGCTGCGCGCGGGCCTCACCCCGGGCGGTTCGAGCCGGGCCGTGGGACGGGTGCTGGCCGGGCTGCTGCCGGTCTCGGCCGGGCGCCGGATCATCGTCTCGCCGCCGGGCGGCGCCGAGACGCGGGTGCGCATCTCGGTCGTGCCGGCGCCCCCCGCCGGCGACATCGCCCGCCTCGGCGACGACCTCCGCGCACCCCTCGAGGTCGACGTCGACGACTTCCGCGCGGTGCTGCTCGTCGAGGACCTCCCCGTTTCGGGGTAGTGACGCGGACCCCGATGACCGGATATCCACTCCCCATGACCTCCCTCCCGCCGACTGGCTCGCCGACGATCGCGTCGACCGTGCTGTCCGTCGCCGTCCTCGACAACCAGGAGGTCGTGCGCGACGGCGTCGCAGCGGCCGTCGGCCGGCACGCCGACGACCTGCGGATGGTCGGGTCGTACGCCGCGGTGCCCGACGTCGACCTCTCCTCGCCCGGTCCCGACGTGCTGGTGCTCGACCTCTACCTCGGGCGCGACGACGAGCTGGTGCTGGACCACATCCCTGCCCTCGTGGGGTGGGCCGGGGTGGTGGTCCTGCACACGGCCGAGGAGAAGCCGGTGCCGCTGCGCCGCGCGCTGGGCCAGGGAGTCCACGGGATCGTCCTCAAGAACGACGGCACCGAGGCACTGGTGCGGGTGATCCGCAGCGCCGCCGCCGGCGACTTCGTCTGCAGCAGCGTGGTCGCCGAGGCCCTGATCAACGACCCGGCGCTCGCGCCCCGGCTCACCGGCCGCGAGGTCGAGGTCCTCGTCAATCTCCGCGACGGCCTGACCCAGCGCCAGGTCGGCTCACGGATGAAGGTCGCCGAGGAGACGGTGCGCGCGCACCTGAAGTCGATCCGCGGCAAGTACGTCGTCGCCGAGCGCGACGTCACCAACGCCGGCAGCCTGGTCCGCGAGGCCGGGCGCGACGGCTGGATCTGACGGCGCGGCCGGTGGGACCGACCACGACGCGACACTGGCGGCGTACGACACCCGGATCGGTCCGGGAGGTGTCGTACGCCGCCAGTCAGCGATCGATCGGGTGCGCAGGCGTCAGTTGGTCGCCTCGACGACCTCGGTGATGATCTGCCGGGTCTCGGCCTCGGACGCCTCGACCTGCGCGGCGTGGTCGAGCGAGGCGATGTAGCGCTCGGCGTCGAGCGCGGCGGCGCAGCCGGTGCCGGCGGCGGTGATGGCCTGGCGGTAGTGGTGGTCGACGAGGTCGCCCGCGGCGAACACGCCGGTCAGGTTGGTGGCCGTCGAGGGGTGGTCGACGAGCACGTAGCCGTCGTCGTCGAGGTCGACCTGGCCGGTGAGCAGCTCCGAGCGCGGGTCGTGGCCGATCGCGATGAACAGGCCCGTCACGTCGAGCTGGCGCTCCTCGCCGGTGACGGTGTCGCGCAGGGTCAGCGACTCGAGCCGGTCGTCACCGTTGATCGAGGTGATCTCGGAGTTCCACACCATCTCGAGCTTCGGGTCGGCGAAGGCGCGCTCCTGCATGATCTTGGAGGCGCGCAGCTCGTCGCGGCGGTGGATCAGGTAGACCTTCGAGCCGAAGCGGGTCAGGAACGTGGCCTCCTCGACGGCCGAGTCGCCGCCGCCGATGACCGCGATCGCCTGCTCGCGGAAGAAGAAGCCGTCGCAGGTCGCGCACCACGAGACGCCGCGACCGGAGAGCTCCTCCTCGCGGGGCAGGCCGAGCTTGCGGTAGCCCGAACCGGTCGCGAGGATCACCGACCGGGCCTCGTAGGTGTCGGTGGCCGTCTTCACGACCTTCACGTCACCGGTCAGGTCCACCTCGACGACGTCGTCGGGGACCAGCTCGGCGCCGAACCGCTCGGCCTGGGCGCGCATCTCGTCCATCAGGGCGGGGCCCATGATGCCGTCGCGGAAGCCGGGGAAGTTCTCCACCTCGGTGGTGTTCATCAGCGCGCCGCCGGCGGTCACCGAGCCCTCGAAGACCAGCGGGTTCAGGGAGGCCCGCGCGGCGTACACCGCGGCGGTGTAGCCCGTGGGTCCAGAACCGATGATGATGACGTTGCGGACTTCGGACATGCGGTCAGGGCTCCTGGTGATCGGGGATGGCGGTGTACGCCGTGTGCAACCGATCGTAGGCGCCGGATGTTCCGCCCGTCCGGCCAGTCCGGCTGCTCGCGGGGGTCAGGGTGCGCGCAGGCGCAGGGAGCGTACGGCGTCGGGCCGGCCGCACAGGAACAGGTCGACGCGTTGCGTGCCGCCGTCGGGGACCCGGAACACGAGGACGCCCGGCTGGTCGCCGTACGTCACGGCCACGCTCTCGCCGGTCTGGGCCACGACCAGGCAGGCCGACCCGGCGTCGTACGACGAGGTGAAGGGGGCCTGCGGCTGGATCGCGCGCACCTGGGGCCGCAGGGGCTCGTCGGTGGTGAGGGCGGCCCCGGCGCCGAGGGCGCTGGCGCTGGGGAGCGGGGCGCTCTCCTGCCCCTGCCTCTCGCTGTCATCCTGCTTCTCGTCGGCACTGCTCGAGCGCTGGGACTGGTCGGTGAGCCCGCGGTCGCCGCCGGCGGAGTCCTCGGAGTCGTCCGCCGACATCGGCGCCTCGGCCGTCGATCCCGCGGAGCTGGAGTCGCCGTCCGAGCCCGCCAGGCCGGGCAGCACCTGGGTGATCCCGACGCCGCCGACCACCACGGCGGCCGCCGCGAGCAGCGCGGTCGCGACGCGGCGACGGCGGCGCGAGGCGAGGGTCACGACCGGAGCGGCGGGGACCTCGCGGCGCTCCGCGGTGAGCGAGGCCAGGGTCTCGTCGAGGCGGGCGACGACCTCGGGCGGCGTGGGGTCGGTGTGGCGGACAGAGGCGAGGAGGGCGCGCACGGCCTCGTCCTGCTCGGGAGTCAGCTCGGGGTCGGACACGGTGGGCACCTCCTTCGGCGGGTGGGACGGGGTCAGGTCAGGCTCGATCGGCCGGCGGGCCGCGTGGGGGGCCAGTGGTTGGGACGTCCGCGGTCTCGGGCGGGTTCCCGGCGTGGGGGACGTCACCCCCCGTCGGCGCGAGCACGCCGAGCAGTGGCGCGAGCTTCGCGCGGCCGCGGAAGCAGCGCGACTTCACGGTCCCCTCGGCCACGTCCAGCATCTCGGCCGCCTCGGCGACGGAGTATCCCTCCATGTCGACCAGCACGAGCGCGGCCCGCTGGTCGGGGGTGAGGGTCCGCAGCGCGGCGAGCACCATCCGTCGGCGCTCGTCGGCGACGGTGAGCTGCGCGGGGTCGAGCTCGACGTCGGTGGCGCTCACCAGGGCACCCCGGTCGGCGCGCTCCTCGAGGTCGTCGGGCAGGGGTTCCGCGCGGCGGACCTTCATCGCCCGCAACCGGTCGAGGCAGGAGTTGACCACCACCCGGTGCAGCCAGGTCGTGACGGCGGCGTCGCCGCGGAACGACCCGGCCCGGCGGAAGGCGGCGATCATCCCCTCCTGCAGCCCGTCCGCGGCGTCCTCGGGGTTGCCCATCGTCCGCAGCGCGACCGCCCACAGCCGGTCGCGGTGCCGGCCGAACAGCTCGCCGAACGCGTCGGGGTCGCCGTCGACGTGCAGGGCCAGCAGCTCGGCGTCGGAGCGTTCGCGGAGCTCGCTCATCCCTTGACCACCACGTCGGTGATGGTGCCGCGGTAGCCGTCCTCCACCGGCGGCAGCGAGGTCAGCCAGATCGTGACGAACCGACCCGACACCGCCTCGTCGAGGGTGACGGTGAGCGTGCCGTCGCCGTCGGCGGTGCCGACCGGTGTCAGGTCCGCGACCCCGGTGGGGGCGCTGGTGCCGATGTAGACCGAGACCGAGGTCGGACCGCCGGACGTCGCGATCTCGACCTGCCGCACGGCCCGGGTGGCGCCGAGGTCGAGCACCAGCCCGACGCCGGTCTTGAGACTGTCGGCCAGGCCGAGGTTCTGGTTGTACGTCGAGGTGCGCCACGCCGTCGCCGGGTCGCCGTCGAGCGCCAGGGGGACGAGCTCGGGATACTCCTCCGGCGGGTCGCCCTGCGGGTCGAAGTCGGTGCCGGTGACGCCGGGGAACGGGGTCGGGGTGGCCGCCGGCGGCGAGCTCGACTCCGTCGAGGTGGAGGTCTCGGAGTCCTCGGGGCCGTCCGAACCGGCGTGGTAGGCCGCGACGGCGGCGACGAGGAGGAGCAGGCCCAGGGCGATCCCCATCGCCAGGCGGAACCAGCTACGGCCGGGCACGACGTCGGAGTCGGCCGTGTCCTGCACGCCCCACCCGCCCGTGCCGGTGTTGGAGCCGGTGTGGTGGGCGCCGTGGCCACCCCCGTCGGTGCCCGGACCGGTCGACTCCCACGGCCAGTACGGCGCCGGCTGCGCCGCGGCGGTGCCGGGTCGCGGACGGCGGACGGGTTCGCCGTCCGCCGGATCCGGCGCGAACAGCGGCTTGACCGGCTTCTCCTCGAACGGCGGCGGCGGCGCCGGCGACTCGGTGCGGGTGGGGATCCAGCCGACCTCGTCGTTGTCGTCGAAGACCGGGATGCCGGCCTGGGTCGGGAGCTCGACGGGCTCGGGCTCGGTTGCCGGCTCCGGCGCGGGCGCGGGCTCGCTCTCAGCCTCGGGGGTCGGGTCGGGTGACGGGTCGGGTGACGGGTCGGGTGACGGTGGGGCGGGCGGGATCGCCACCGCGGTGGCGTCGGGCTGCTCGGGTGTCGGCTCCGGCCAGGGTGGCGGGGTGGGGACGGGCGAGGGTGGCAGCGGGGAGATCCCGCGCACGGGCTGCGTCGGCGCCGGGCTGCTCCACGGGCTGGCCTCCTCGGCGAGCCCGGTCGGGTCGCCGACGAACTCCGCCAGCGCCGCCGCCACACCGGCCATGGTCGACAGGTCGTGCTCGCTGCGCTGGGCGTGGCCGGCTGCGCCGTTGACGACCTGGTCGCAGATGGCGTCGAGCGGCCGCGGGATCCCGGCCCGCACGCGCCGGGGGCGCAGCACCTGGCCGTGCACCATCGGCGCCGGCGGGAGCTGGGAGTAGGAGACGCCGGCCCACTTGCCGGTGAGCGCGGCGTAGAGCACCGCCACGGTGTCGACCAGGTCGGCCGACTGCCGGCCCGGCGCGAGGCCGTGCAGGGCGGCGTCGACCGAGAAGCCGATCACCCGCACGTGGCCCTGCCGGTCGATCAGCACGTTCTCGGGCACCATCCGCCCGTGGTCGAGCCCGGCGTCGTGCGCCCGCGCCAGGCTGTCGGCCACCTCGGAGACGATCCAGGCCGCCTTGCGCGGCGGCAGCGGGCCGGTGCCGGCCAGCATGATGTCGAGCGAGGTGCCCGAGCCCCACTCGTTGACGACGTAGCAGACCTCGTCCGTGCGGTCGGCGTCGAGCACGCGCAGCAGGCGGCGGTCGTGGTGCGGCGCCGTACGCCGTGCGGCCTCGAGCAGGCTGTCGGCCCGGCGGTCGCTGCTCGCGATGACGTGGACGGCGACGGGACGGTCGAGGACCTGGTCCTGGGCTCGCCAGAACCGGCCGCCGGCGCTCTCGGTGAGCAGCTCGTCGAGGCGGTAGCGACGGGCGAGGAGGTCGCCGGCGTGGAGCGAGTCAGGCACGCGGCACCTCGCTCTCCATCGACGTCGGCACGGTCGGGACCATGCTAGGCATCAACGGCGTCGAACCCGTGACAACGCCGCATCGGTCAGGGAGGTGACCTCCGTGATCCGCAGCGCGCGGGCGAGCAGGAGCACGACGGCGACGCCGGCCCCGCCGGCGAGACCGCCCCGGAGCAGCGACAGCAGCAGGCCGGGCTCCTCGCCGAGCCCGTCGAGAGCGCGCTCGACGCCCCACGCCACCGCACCGGCGAGCAGGCACACGATCGCCATCCGCACGACGAAGCGCAGCAGGCGCGCGGTGTCGAGCCCACCGACCGTGCGGCGCAGGGCGGTGTAGCTCAGCGCCGACCCCACGACGTACGACGCACCCCACGCGACCACGAGCGCGGGCGCGGTCCGGTCGGCCGAGGACCGGCCGACGAGCACGAGGGCCAGCGCGATGTTGGTGGCCGAGATCGCGCACTGGATCCAGAACACCCGGCGGGTCTGCTCGAGGGCGTAGAAGCCGCGCAGCATCAGGTAGTGCACGGTGAAGAAGACCAGCGCCGGCCCGAAGAGGGCGAGCGTCGGCGCGAACGCCGCGGGATCGCCGGCCCCGACGCCGAAGAGCACGCCGGCGACGTCGCGGGCCAGGACCGGCATCAGCACCGCGAAGGGGAGGACGACGACCAGCGCGGTGCGCAGCGTGGTGGAGACGGTGCGGCCGAGGTCGAGCAGCCGGCGGTCCGCGGCGTGGTCGGAGAGGCGCGGCAGGATCGCGGTGGTCAGGGAGACGGTCACGATCGCGTGCGGCACCATCATGATCAGGAAGCTGCTGGCGTAGACGGTGTTGCCGGTGCCGCCACCGTCCACGGTGCCGCTCGAGGCGAGCCAGGTCACCACGAGGAACGCGATCTGGTTGACCACGACGAACAGCACGGTCCACAGGCCCAGCCGCAGGGTGTGGCCCAGGCCGGTGTCGCGGAAGTCGAAGCGCGGGCGGTAGTGGAAGCCCGCCTTGCGGAGGTAGGGCAGCAGGATGAGGAGCTGGGCGACGATGCCGAGCGTGGACCCGAGCCCGAGCAGCAGCTCCTGGTTGCTCGTGTAGGGGCCGACCTGCGCGGCCTCGCTCGCCGGGCCCCACACCAGGAGGTAGCCGCTGAGCACCGCGACCGCGATGACGTTGTTGGCGATCGGGGCCCACATCATCGGCCCGAAGCTGCGGCGGGCGTTGAGGACCTGCCCGACCAGCACGAACATGCCGTAGAAGAACACCTGCGGCAGGCAGTAGCGGGTGAAGTCGATCGCGGACTCGAGGTGCGCCGCCCGGTCGGGCTCGTAGTAGCGGTCGGCGAGGTAGAGCTGCAGGAGCAGCGGCGCGGCGACGACCAGCACCACCGTGACCACGGCGAGGAAGATCGCCGACAGGGTGATGATCCGCGAGGCGTAGGCGTCGCCGCCGTCCTCGTCGAACTTCTGTGCCCGCACCAGCTGCGGCACCAGCACCGCGTTGAAGACGCCACCCGCGACGAGGATGTAGACCGCGTTGGGGATGGTGTTGGCGATGGTGAAGATGTCGGCGTGCAGCGTCTGTCCGAGCGCCGCGATGATCAGCAGCGTCCGGAGGTAGCCGCTCAGGCGGGACACGATCGTCCCCGCCGCCATCACTGCGCTGGAGGCGAGGATCTTCTGGTCGCTCATCCGATCGGGCTCACGCGTCGGTCCCGACGTGGGTCGTGGTCGGCTCGTCGGCCGGCTCGCCGGGGTCGGTCGTCGCTTCCTCGTCGCCGCCACGACCGCGGATCCGGCGCACGAGGCGTACGGCGATGGTCCCGAACAGCAGCAGGGCACCGCCCGCGATCAGCAGCCAGATGATCCCGCTGACCTGCGCGGCGCGGATCTGGACCGCGGTGGAACCGCCGAGCGGGGCGCCCTCGAGGTCGGTGACCAGCAGCTCGAGCTGGTGGATGCCGGGCTCCGTGGCCCGGACGGTGGGCAGGATGCGGGTGCGCGCGCCGGCGTTGAGCTGGATCTCCTCGAGGTCCTCGAGCCGTAGCCCGCCGTCGGAGCGGGCAGCGATGCGCACGGTCACCGGCTGGTCGAGGCCGTTGACGATGTCGGCGCCGAGCGGACCGCTCTCGCTGGACAGGGTGACGGCGTCGGGCGCGTCGATGGTGACGCTGTCGAGCTGGTCGGTGATGAAGTCGCTCGCCGCGGCCGTCGACTCGACCGCGTCCTCCCGGTTGGCGCGGTGTCCGACCGAGAGCCCCATGAGCGACTCGTCGGCGACCTGCTGGCGGACGAGGTTCTGCTGCGAGAGGAGCCTGGAGAGCAGGGTGCCGCGGGCGGTGAGCCGGTCGGCCGCGCTGAAGCTGGCGATCCCGAGCTCGGCCTGCTCGTCCTCGTCGAGGTAGGCCAGGTCGTTGCCGCTCACCGACACGGCCGAACGGAGGGCCAGGTCGGCGACCTCGACGGGGCGCAGCCACGGCACGTCCAGACCGTCGAAGAGCCGGCTGGAGTCGGCGGACTGCCAGTCGGCCGGCAGCATCATCACGACGGGGGCGGTCGAGCCCGACTGGAGCCGCAGGGCCGCCTCGCTGAGGAGGCGCTGGCGCAGCGCCAGCGGGTCGGCGGCGGCCGTCGGTCCGGGACCGCCGGCGGCGGCCCCGCTGGAGGTGACGATCACCTTGTGGTCGAGGAGACGGACCAGCGACTGCGGCGCGTCCGGGGGCTCGGCGAAGGAGGTGTCGGCGACCAGGATCGTGCTGTCGGGCGTGGCCGCCTCGATCGCGGCCGGGCTCAGGATGCCGTCGCGCGGCGCGATCGCGGGGGTGGACCGGACGCCGAGATAGTCCATCACCTGGCTGCTGCGCCGGACCGCCTGCTGGTAGTACGTCGAGCCGTGGGCGGCGGCCGCGGAGACGTCGAGGTCGCCGAAGGGCAGCGACAGCACCGTCTGGTCGGCGGTGAGCTGCTTGAAGCGGTCGAGCCAGGCCTGGGCCACCGCGGCGACCTGCTGCTGCGACTCGGTCAACGTCGTGCCGGGCACCACCTGCGGGACCGGGTCGGAGGCCGTGGCGTAGGGGTCGGGGTCGGCCGGCGCGCCCCCCTCGGGGGTGTCGGGCTGCTCGGTCGGCGACTCGGTGGGCGTCTCGGTCGCGGCGGGGTCGGGGGCGAGGCTGCGGGCGGGGTTGCCGGCGGCCAGTCGGGCGACGGCGGCCGGGACGGCTGGGTCGACCAGCCAGGTCAGCGGCACCTCGCTGCCGGAGTCGCCGGCCGAGAGCAGGGAGTGCAGTCGCCCGCCCACGCCGAGCGAGCGCGCCCAGCGGCCGACCTTGTCGACGCGACCGTCGGGCGTGAGCCACACCGTCTGGCGGATCGGCACCACGATCGCGGACTCGACGCTGTCCACCGTCGCCGGGCCGACGCCCTTCGCGGGCTTCGAGGCGGGCACGAGCGGGATGAAGGTGCGTGCCCGGCCGTCCATGAAGTCGTCGCGCGGGAGTGAGGAGATCCCGCTCGCGTGCACCCCCAGCCAGTAGACGCCGGGCTCGGAGATCGTCAGCTCCGAGCGCGGCACGGTGAGCGAGAAGTCCTGCGTCTGGTCGGGCTCGAGCTCGGCGACGGTGTCCTCGGTGCCCGGGGTGATGACGCGCTCGCCGACGAAGGCGTCGTCCTCGATGGTCGCGGAGGCCGCGAGCGTCGACGCGTCGACCAGGGGCGCCAGCGAGCGGAAGGCGTAGAGGTTGATCTCGGTCCACGGCTCGTCGCTCTGGTTGGTCACGGTCCCCGTGATCGTGATCGGGCGGTCGTCGTCGCTGAGGGTGGAGGGCGAGATCGAGTCGATGTGCACCCGCAGCGGGTCCACGTCGGCCCTGGCCGGCGCGTGCGCGCGGGGCTTTCCCTGGCCGGCGGCGTGCGCTGTGCCACCCGCGAGCCCGAGGAGGGCGACGACGAGGGCGAGCGCGACGAGCAACGGCGAGCGGGCCGTCATCGTCCGTCCCCGGGTCCTCCGGGCAGGGAGGGAGGGGGACGGGTGCTGCACGGAACGACTCTAGCCGCGCGTTCCTCGTGCTCCGGGACGACGCTCGCGACCGGGCACTTTCGGTGTCGACCCCCTAGAGTTGACCCCCGTGTCCGACGCCGCCCTGCCCCCGTTGACCATCGTCGAGGTGCAGCGGCGCGTGGGCGAGGAGCTGACCCGGATCGGCCCCGTCATCGACGAGCTGGGCGCCCGGTTCGCCGCCGCGGGCGAGGAGCTGGCGCTGGTGGGCGGGCCCGTCCGGGACGCCATGCTGGGCCGCCTGCAGAACGACCTCGACTTCACCACCTCCGCCCGGCCCGAGACGACCGAGAAGCTGCTCGCCGGCTGGGTCGACGCGATCTGGGACATGGGCCGGGCCTTCGGCACCATCGGCGCCCGCATCGGCGAGTGGCAGGTCGAGATCACGACCTACCGTGCCGAGACCTACGACCCGTCCTCGCGCAAGCCCGACGTGGAGTACGGCGCCGACCTGACCGGCGACCTCGGCCGGCGCGACTTCACGGTCAACGCGATGGCGGTGAGCGTGCCGGGCCGCGGGTTCGAGGACCCCTACGGCGGGCTCGTCGACCTGGCCAACCGCACGCTGCGCACGCCCGGACGCCCCGAGGACTCCTTCTCCGACGACCCGCTGCGGATGATGCGCGCCGCCCGGTTCGCCGCCCAGCTCGGCTTCGAGGTCGCCCCCGAGGTGGTCGCGGCGATGACCGCGATGGCCGGCCGGATCGAGATCATCTCCGCCGAGCGGGTCCGCGACGAGCTGGTCAAGCTGGTGTGCGCACCGTTCCCCCGGCTCGGGCTCTCGCTGCTGGTGGACACCGGCCTGGCGGCGTACGTCCTGCCCGAGCTGCCCGCCCTCGCCCTCGAGCGCGACGAGCACCACCGGCACAAGGACGTCTACGAGCACACCCTGACCGTGCTGGAGCAGTCGATCGACCTCGAGTCGCGGCTCGGCGGCGGCCCCGACTTCGTCTCGCGCTTCGCCGCGCTGATGCACGACGTCGGCAAGCCCCGCACCCGGCGCTTCGAGTCGGGCGGGGTCGTCACCTTCCACCACCACGACGTGGTCGGCGCCAAGATGACCCGCAAGCGGATGCAGGCGCTGCGCTTCTCCAACGCCGAGACCGACGCGGTCGCCCGGCTGGTCGAGCTGCACCTGCGCTTCCACGGCTACGGCTCCGGCGAGTGGACCGACTCCGCCGTGCGCCGCTACGTCCGCGACGCCGGCGACCAGCTCGCGCGGCTGCACATCCTGACCCGCGCCGACTGCACCACCCGCAACCAGCGCAAGGCCGACCGGCTGCGCCGGACCTACGACTCGCTCGAGGAGCGGATCGCCCGGCTGGCCGAGCAGGAGGAGCTCGACGCGATCCGGCCCGACCTCGACGGCGCCCAGATCATGGAGATCCTCGGCATCGGGCCCGGCCCCCGCGTCGGTGCGGCCTACAAGCACCTGCTCGAGCTGCGGATGGACCACGGCCCGATGAGCGCCGACGAGGCCCGTGAGGCGCTCATCACCTGGGCGGACTCCCACCCGGACACCCGCCCGGGGCAGTGATCGGGCGCTGAGCGGTCGCCGTACGCCCTTCTCATCGGTCGCGGCGGTGCGTGAGCCACCGTGCGGGGCTCGGGAACGTGGCTGGGCCACCGCTCCGGGGGCGTGTCGTCCCGCGCCGCGCCCGGCCGCGGTGAGTGAGCCACGTTCCCAGGCTCGAGAACGTGGCCGGGTCACCGCCGCGGCGCCGGGCTCGACCTCCAGCCCGTCCCGACCCCACTCACGCCACCAAAGAAGCACTCCCGCCCCCATCAGTGGGGGCGGGAGTGCTGTGTTCGTGGCGTTACTCGCCGCAGGCGAGGAGGAGGTTCACTCCCCGGCGATGAACTTCTCGAGCTCGGCGCGACCGAGGTCGTCGGGCATCTGCACCGGCGGGCTCTTCATGAGGTACGTCGACGCGGGGATGATCGGGCCGCCGATGCCGCGGTCCATGGCGATCTTCGCGGCGCGGACGGCGTCGATGATGATGCCGGCCGAGTTGGGCGAGTCCCAGACCTCGAGCTTGTACTCCAGGTTGAGCGGGACGTCGCCGAACGCGCGACCCTCGAGGCGGACGTAGGCCCACTTGCGGTCGTCGAGCCAGGCGACGTAGTCCGAGGGACCGATGTGGACGTTCTTGCTGTCGATCTTGTCGGCCAGCTCGCCCTTGAGGTTGGAGGTGACGGCCTGGGTCTTGGAGACCTTCTTGGACTCCAGGCGCTCGCGCTCGAGCATGTTCTTGAAGTCCATGTTGCCGCCGACGTTGAGCTGGTAGGTGCGGTCCAGCGCGACGCCGCGGTCCTCGAACAGCTTCGCCATCACGCGGTGGGTGATGGTGGCGCCGACCTGCGACTTGATGTCGTCGCCGACGATCGGGACGCCGGCGTCCTCGAACTTCTTGGCCCACTCGGGGTCGGAGGCGATGAACACGGGCAGCGCGTTGACGAAGCCGCAGCCGGCGTCGATGGCGCACTGGGCGTAGAACTTGTCCGCCTCCTCGGAGCCGACGGGGAGGTAGGACACGACGACGTCGGCCTTCGCGTCCTTGAGGGCGGCCACGACGTCGACCGCGTCGGCGGGCGACTCGTCGATGGTGGCGCGGTAGTACTTGCCCAGACCGTCGAGGGTCGGGCCGCGCTGGACCTCGACACCGATGGTCGGCACGTCGCAGATCTTGATGGTGTTGTTCTCGGAGGCGTTGATGGCCTCGGAGAGGTCCTTGCCGACCTTCTTGTCGTCGACGTCGAACGCGGCGACGAACTCGACGTCGGAGACGTGGTAGTCACCGAACTTGACGTGCATGAGGCCCGGCACGGTCGTGCTCGGGTCGGCGTCCTTGTAGTACTCCACGCCCTGGATGAGGGAGGTGGCGCAGTTGCCGACCCCCACGATTGCAACTCGTACGGACCCCATGGGGACTCTCCTTGTCTGACTGGACACTTGGTTGAAGCTGGTGGTCATCGATCGGTGTTCTGGGAGCTGGAGGGTGGCTGCGTGAGCGGCTCGCCGCGCTCGGCCGAGATGAGGTCGGAGAGCCAGCGCACCTCGCGCTCGACGGACTCGACCCCGTGCCGCTGCAGCTCGGCGGCGTAGCGGTTGACCTCGGCCTGCGTGCGGTCGAGCTCGGACTGGACCCGGGCCAGTCGTTCCTGGAGACGGGTACGGCGACCCTCGAGCACCCGCAACCGGATCTCCATGTCGGTGCGGCCGAAGAACGCGAACCGGATGTCGAAGTTGTCGTCCTCCCACGCGGTCGGACCCACCTCCGACATCAGGCGCTCGAACTCGGCGTGCCCGGCCTCGGTCACCTCGTAGACGATGCGGGGGCGGCGGGTCACCGGGGTGGTGGTCGTCGCCTCCTCGATGAGGCTGGCGCGGAGCATCTTCTTCAGCGCGGGATACAGCGATCCGTAGGACAGCACCCGCCCCCAGCCGAGCATGAGGTTGAGCCGCTTGCGCAGCTCGTAGCCGTGCATGGGGCCCTCGTGCAGCAGTCCGAGGACTGCCAGCTCGATGGTCTCTGCGCGACGTGCCATACGACCTATCGTAGCGATATATCCGCGAGCCGCTAATCGTGGTCGTGGTCGTGTCTCCCCGTACCCTTTGGCCGTGAGCAAGCGCAGAGCCGACGGACGTCCCGTCACCCGACGACCGAACAAGCCGAAGAAGACGGCCGGCCAGCGGGCGCGAGGCATCCTGAAGAAGCTGGCGATCCTCGGGGTCGTGGGGCTCCTGATCCTCTCGGGGATCCTGGTCGTGCTCTACCAGGCGATAGCGATCCCCGAGCCCAACGAGGCGTTCAAGGCGCAGACGACGTTCGTCTACTACAGCGGCGGCGACGAGGAGCTCGGCACCTACTACGACGACCAGAACCGCGAGTCCATCCCCCTGTCGGAGATGCCGCAGACGATGCAGGACGCCGTCGTCGCCGCGGAGAACCGCACCTTCTGGACCGACAACGGCATCGACCCCAAGGGCATCCTGCGCGCCGCCTTCTCGAACGCCCGCGGCAACGCCCAGCAGGGCGCCTCGACCATCACCCAGCAGTACGTCAAGATCCTCTACCTCACGAGCGAGCGCAGCTACCAGCGCAAGATCAAGGAGGCGGTGGTCTCCCTCAAGATCCGCAACCAGCTCAGCAAGGAAGAGATCCTCGAGGGCTACCTCAACACCATCTACTTCGGTCGCGGCGCCTACGGCATCCAGGCCGCGGCCCAGGCCTTCTTCGGCCACGACGCCAAGGACCTGAGCCTGCGCGAGAGCGCGGTCCTCGCGACCACGCTGAACAACCCGTCGACCTACGACCCCGACAACGGCAAGGCGGCGAAGCAGGCGCTCAAGGAGCGCTACCGCTACGTCCTGTCCGGGATGGCCGACATGGGCACCATCTCCGACGCGGAGGCCGAGAAGGCCGCCAAGCGGCTGCCCAAGTTCCCGGAGATCGCGCAGCAGAGCCAGTTCGGCGGCCAGCGCGGCCACATGCTGGCGTTGGTCAAGAAGGAGCTGCTCAGCCTCGGCTTCGACGAGCAGGAGATCGACGGCGGTGGGCTGCGCGTCACCACGACGTTCACCAAGGCGGCGATGGCGTCGGCCGAGGAGGGCGTGATGGAGGCCAAGCCCGAGGGCTTCGGCGACAAGGAGCTGCACATCGGCGCCGCGACCGTCGAGGTCGGCACCGGCGCGCTGCGCGGGTTCTACGGCGGCCAGGACTACCTCGACTCCCAGATCAACTGGGCGGCGACCGGCGGCATGGCCGGCTCGACGATCAAGCCGCTGACCATCGCGGCCGCGCTCAAGGACGGCTTCTCGCTCAAGGACTCCTTCGAGGGCAACTCGCCGTACGAGTTCCCCGACGGCCTCGAGGTCAACAACGAGGGCCCGGGCGACGGCAACGACTACGGCTCGGCGGTCAGCCTCGTCACCGCGGCCGAGGAGTCGATCAACACCGCCTTCATCGACATGTCGGACTCGATGGACGACGGCCCGGAGAAGATCTACGACATGGCCCGCGCGCTGGGCATCCCCGGCGACAAGCCGTCGCCGAAGTTCCCCGGCATCCCCAACCGCACCGTCGACTTCACCCCCGACGACACGCTCATCACCCTCGGCAAGGGTCGCGTCAGCCCGATCAACATGGCCAACGCCTACGCCACCATCGCCAACGGCGGTGAGCGCTCCGACGTGCACGTCGTCGAGCGGGTCGTCGACGCCAGCGGCGAGGAGCGCTACTCCTACAAGCAGAAGACCCGGCGCGCGGTCGACGAGGACATCGCCGCCGACACGTCGTACGCCATGCAGCAGGTCGTCGCCAACGGCACCGGCCAGGCGGCGCTGGCCCTCGGGCGGCCCGCGGCCGGCAAGACCGGCACCGCGACGGGCGGCTCGGGCGAGGACCCGTACGTCTCGTCGTCGTGGTTCGCCGGCTACACCCCGCAGATGGCGACCGCGGTGATGTACGTCCGGGGCGACGGCGACAACCAGCTCGACGGCTGGCTGCCGTCCTACTTCGGTGCCGACTACCCCGCCGACACCTGGACCGCGATCATGAGCTCGATCATGGACGGCATGGACGTCGAGGACTTCCCCGAGCCGGCGTACGTCGACGGCGACGCCCCCTCCAGCGGCCACGAGCCCTACGTCCCGCCGGCGACCAGCACCAACCCGCCGCCGCCTCCGCCCAAGCCGACCAAGTCCGCGACCATCAAGACGCAGGAGCCGGAGCCGACGCAGACCCCGTCGACGCCGGTGCCGACCACCCCGGTCCCGACGACGCCCGTGCCGACGACCCCGGTCCCGACGACCCCGGTGCCGACCGAGCCGGTGCCGACGACGCCCGTGCCGACGACCCCGCTGCCGACCGAGACCGTGCCGCCGCCGACGGTGGCTCCGTCCCGGGCCGCCGGGCGGTGAACCACCCCGGTCCGTCGTCCCCCGGCTCCAGCCGGGTGGTCGCGCCGAGTCGCGACGACCTCGTCGTCGCCTCGGTCAGCGAGGTCGTTGGCGGGCCGCTGGGCGACCACGCCGGTCGTCACCCGTGGTGGACCCCGCTGCGGGTCGTGCTGCTCCTCGCCGCGCTGGCGATGTCGCTGGGCATCGTGGCCAAGGCGCCGTGCCTCGACACGGCGGGGGACACGACGGCCACCAGCCGCTACACCGACCTGTGCTGGTCGGACACCTCGACGGCGTACGTCGCCAACGGCTTCGCCGAGGGCTACTGGCCGTTCTCCGACGACGGGCAGCTGCGGGCGCGCTACGCCCCCGCCTGGGTGACCCCGCTGCCGGCCTACGTCGGCTTCGCCGCCCAGCGCATCACCGGCCTCCTCACCGACACCCCCGACCTCGACGCCCGCGCCCTCGTGCCGGTCAACGAGGTGATCCAGCAGCCGGGCGTGCGCCACGAGACCCGCGTCTTCACGCTGGTCAACGCCGTGCTGCTGGCCGGCGTCGGACTGCTGGCCGCGGGCCTGCTGACGGGCGTACGCCGCACCCGCCCCTGGGACGCGGCGGCGTTCGCGCTCGCCCCGGTGCTCGTGCTGTTCTTCCCGATCGCCTGGGAGCTGCTGGCTGGCGCGGCGGTGGCCGGCGCCCTGTGGGCGTTCGCCCGGCGACGGTCCGCCGTGGCCGGGGTCGCGATCGGAGTGGGGGCCGCGACCTCGCCGTACGCCGCACTGCTGGTCGTGCCCGCCGTCGCCGTCCTGTTGCGTGAGCGCCGCACCCGCGAGGCCGGCGTGCTCGCGGCCTCCGCCGTCGGCGCGTGGGCCGTGCTCATGCAGCCCGCCCTCCTGTCCTCGCGCGACGCCTGGCTGGCCTCGTGGAAGGGCTACACCCACGGTGCGGACATCGGCTCGCTCTGGCTGCTGATGAGCCAGGCGGGCGGCCTCGACCCGTCGAACCGGACCCGGCTCACGATCACCGTGGTGCTGGTGCTCGCCGCGTGCGCGGTCGTGGTGTGGCTCTCCGGCCGGGAGCGGTGGGGCTTCGCCAGCCTGTCCACGGTGCTGGTCGCGCTCACCCTCGTCGTCAGCCCGGCGTCGGCGCCGTCCTACGCCCTCGTGCTGCTGCCGCTCGCGGTGGTCGCGGTCCGGCAGTGGAGCCACCTGCTCGTGTGGCAGGCCTGCGAGATCGGGCACTGGGTGCTGCTCGGGTTCTACCTCGGCGGCCTGCTGGCGCCCTCGGGCGGTGGTGACGCGCGGGCCTACTGGCTCGCCGTGGTGCTGCGCATCGCGGGCCTGGTGTGGCTGGTCGCGGCGACGGTGGGCGCCGCGCGCGACCCGCTGGTCGCCGACATCGGCGAGGACCTAGGTGATGTCGACCCGGTCGAAGCTGGTCGCGGTGAACCGGACGCGGACGTCGATGGCCTCCCCGACGTCGGGCACGCGCGCGCCTGACGGCAGGAACAGCATCGAGGCCTGCATGTGCGGCGGCTCGGCGAAGAGGCGCTGCTTGCCGTCGATCGAGAACGGCGAGCGCACGAGACCGACGACGTCCATCCCGCTGCGGGCGATGGTGGCCGCCCGGCTGCGCAGCGACTGGTCCCCGGTCGGGGCCTCGAGGCCGATCCCGTGGGCGGTGCCGCCGCTGACGATCAGCAGGTGTCCGCTCTTGGGCATCGAGCGTCCGCGGTAGCCGAAGGCCTCGCCTCGCTCGAGCGGGTGCACGTCGAGGACGGTGGCCGTGACCCGGAGGGCCGCGCGCTCCCCGAGCCACAGCTCGGTGCCGACGCGCGGGCGGATCGTGAAGTCGGGGTAAGTGGTGCGGAGCCGGGCCATCTCACCGAGCGTCAGGTGGCTGACGAACACGGTGCGGGTCGGCAGGCCGGAGGCGACCAGGTCGTTGATCAGGCGCTCGACCTCACCGAGGTGGGAAGAGACGTTGAGCGGCAGGTGCATCGCCACGCCGACGAGCCCCGACAGACGCCGCTCGCCCAGGTCGTTGGCCGCCGCGAGCAGGTCTCGACGCGTCATCCCGTGACGGCGCATCGAGGTCAGCTGCTCGAGCACGAAGCGCGCGTCCGGGGACCGCTCGAGCAGGTCGGCGACGTCGGCGAGGCGGCTGACGGTGTGGATGACGCGGGGGCTGAGGGTCTCGGGCACGTCGAGGGCCGCACCGAGCGGGCGCCAGGGCGTGAGCACGAGGACGTCGCCGTCGAAGCGGGTGGCGGCCTCCGGGATCTCGAGGTAGGTGCCCACCGACACCATGTCGATTCGGGTCCCGGTCTGCTCCGCGTGCTCGTCGAGCCACGCGCAGCGCCGGGCCAGCCGCCCGATGCCGAAGCCGTAGCCGTTGCCCTTGGTGACCGGGACGATGCCCGGGCGTGCCGCGACCGTCTCGAGCAGGTGGCGGCGCCAGCGCTCGCCGTCGACGTGGAGGACGAGGCTCATCCGCGCCTCCGCATGTAGAGGTCGAACGCCCGGTAGAGCGGGCGGTTGAGCGGCAGGTCCCACTCGCCGACGTGCTCGACCGCCTCGCCACCGGTGCCGACCTTGAACTGGATCAGCCCGACGTGGGAGTCGGCCGCGTCGAGGGTGTCGGTGATGCCGCGCAGGTCGTAGACCGTCGCGCCGTTCGCCAGCGCGTCGCGGATCATCGCCCACTGCACAGCGTTGGAGCCGCGGACCTCGCGCTTCTCGGTGGAGCTCGCGCCGTAGGAGTACCACGCGTGGGTGCCGACGCGGATCGCGATGGTGCTGGCGACGAGGTCGCCGTCGTGGCGCGCCAGCCACAGCGTGATCCGCCCGGGGGCCTCGGCGGACAGGGCGTCGTACATCGTCTCGAAGTAGGCGAGGCCACGCGGCGTGAAGTGGTCGCGCTCGGCCGTGTGGACGTAGAGGTCGTGGAAGGCCTTGAGGTCGGTGCGGGTGCCCTGCTCGACGACCACGCCCTCCTTGGCCGCCTTCTTGATGTTGCGGCGCCAGAGCTGGTTCATGCCCTTGAGCACGTCGTCCTCGGAGCGGACGGTCCCGGCGTCGTCCGTCAGGGGGATGACGAAGTTGTACTGCGGCTGCCCGGCGGCGAACCCGCCCTCGACGGCCTGCGGGCGCCAGCCGAGCTCGTGCAGCTGCGACACGACTGCGGCCCCCTCGCGGGAGCGCTCGAGCGGCGGCACGTCGGTCAGCCGGGTGATCGACTCGTCGGCGATGCCCTCCTTGACCTGCGCGGCACTCCAGCGACGCGTGACGACGGGCGGCCCCATGCGGACGCCAAAGGCCCCCTGCTTCTTCAGGTGCGCCGCCATCGGGGTCAACCACGCCGAGAGGTCGTCGTCGGTCCAGTCGATGACGGGGCCCTCGGGGAGGTAGGCGAGGTAGCGCTTGACGCGCGGGAGCTGGCGGTAGAGCACCAGGGCCGTGCCGACGAGCTCGCCCCCGCGGAACCAGCCCAGGCTCTCGGCTCGCCACTCGGGCTTGACCTGCGCCCAGCCCGGCGTCTGCAGGAAGCTGGCGCTGGCGCGGGAGGCGATGTGGGCCGCGTGCTCGGTCGTCGTGATCGTGCGGACGGTGAGGGGCGGCGGAGAAGTCACCGGCCCACGGTATCGGGCCGGGTGACGGGCCAGAAATGAAAGAGGGCCGGACACGACCCCCGTGCGTGTCCAGCCTGCTCTCTACCTACCCAGACGTGGCAACGGTCAATCAGGTTGCGCTGGCTCACCAAGAATTTCCGCCCCCTCGGCGGACGGGGCTCAGAGCCGCTCGCGCAGCCAGTGTTCAGAGCCGCTCGCGCAGCCAGGCCACGTCGTCGACGTGCTCGGCGGCCGCGCCGGGCGTCTCGAGCACGACGGGCGCCTTCGCGTCGCGGATCACGGCGGCCAGCAGGTCGGGATCGATCTTGCCGGCGCCGAGGTTGGCGTGCCGATCGGCGCCGGAGTCGAAGTCGTCGCGGCTGTCGTTGCAGTGCACCAGGTCGATCCGCCCGGTGATCGCCAGCACGTCGTCGACGATCGTCTCGAGCGAGTTGCCGCCGGCGTGGGCGTGGCACGTGTCGAGGCAGAAGCCGACCATGTCGGCCTGCTCGCAGCCGCTGATCGCGTCCCACACCCCGCTGATCCGGTCGAGGTAGCGCGTCATCGCGTTGTCGCCGCCGGCGGTGTTCTCGATCAGCAGCGGCAGCTTCAGGTCGGTCGCGTCGATCGCCTTGCGCCAGTTGTCGAAGCCCTTCGCCGGGTCGTCGTCCTTGTTCACGTGCCCGCCGTGGACGATCAGGCCCTTCGCCCCGATCTCCGCGGCCGCGTCGACGTGCTGCTGGAGCAGCTTGCGGCTCGGGATCCGGATCCGGTTGTTGGTCGTGGCGACGTTGACGATGTAGGGCGCATGGACGTAGAGGTCGATCGAGCCCGCCTCGGCCGCCGCCCGGAGCGCGGCCGCGCCGGCGGCGTACTGCACCTCGGGGCCCTTGTAGCCCTGCGGGTCACCGAGGAAGAACTGCACGAGCGGCACCTCGCGGGCCTGCGCCTGCGCGATCGGGTCGGCCTGGTCGACGTGGGCGCCGATGGAGATCGTCATGGGAACAGGCTAGGCGGGTCCGGGGACAGTGCGGACCCGCACGGTCCTTGACAAGCGGGCCTGCGGCCGGTGGGGTCGCCGCATGAGCTTCGGGGGAAGTGTCCTGGTCAGTGGTCTGCTCGCGACGGCGACGCTGGTGGCGGTTCCCGCACCCGCGTCGGCGGCGGTGGGCACGGTGAGCGCGAGCGGGTCGGTCGTGACCGTCATCGGCTCGGACCTGAGGGACGTGGTCTCGATCGACAGCGCCGACGCGGGCCGCCACGTCGAGGTGAGTGCGGCCTTCTCGCCCGATGGCCAGCACGAGCTGACGTGGTACACCGCCGGAGCCGGCTGCACGGAGGCTGGCCCGCCGTACTACACGATCACGTGCGAGCTCCCGTCTGCGGCCACCGTCGACATCGGGTCCGGCCCGGACGTCGACCGCATCAGCGTCAGCGACAGCGCCGCGCCCGAGACCAGGGTGGTCGTGAGGGGCGGACCCGGTGGCGACTACTTCTTCGGCGGGCCTGCCGTCGAGGAGTGGTACGGCGAGGACGGCAACGACGTCTTCCACACGGACGGGCGCGTGCATCTCGGACCCGACCTGGTGCGCGGCGGACCGGGCTATGACGAGTTCTATCCCGCTGACGACGCGCTCAGCGTCTCCGTCAGCCTCGACGACCAGCCCAACGACACCAGCCGCAACGACACCGCCACGGACACCAACGACGTCGGGTCCGACGTCGAGAGCGTCATGGGCACCATCGGCGACGACGTGATGGTCGGCAACGACCTGGCGCAGCACTTCACCGGCTACGAGGGCAACGACACGATCCTCGGCCTGGGCGGGGACGACGTCCTCGACGGGAACGAGGGCGACGACCGGATCGACGGTGGCACCGGCCGCGATATCCTGAACGGGCGCGAGGGAGCGGACACCATCACGGCGGCCGACGGGGAACGGGACGAGGTGGCCTGCGGGTCGGGGACCGACACCGCGGCTCTCGACGACATCGACGCCCGCAACGACGCCGCGCCCGAGACCTGCGAGGTGGTGACGGGCGGCCCGGCCCCGGTGCCGACCCCGGTGCCGACCCCGGTGCCGACCCCGGTGCCTGTGCCCGGTCCGGCGACGGTCTACTCGACCCCGGTCGTGAAGGGGCGGGTGCTCCACACCGACCGGCGCATGCGCTGGACGACGGTCCGGCTCGCGTGCCGCCGGGGCACCACGGACTGCACCGGCGTGCTGGTGCTGCGCCACGGTGGCGGTCAGTGGGGTCGTGGTGAGTTCTCGATCGCGGACGACGCGACGGGCCGGGTGCGCGTCAAGCTGTTCAACCGGGCGCGCAGGGTCCTCACCCGTCGTGGCTCGGTGCGTGTCGTGGTGATCGCCGCTGGCAACAGCGGCCGGACGAGTCACCGGTTCCTCCGCCTCGAGCGGCGCTGACGGGGCGCCGCCGGATCCGTCGCCCTTTACCTCGAGGGTGCCGGGTGGTGGAGTCGCCACATGAGGCCGAAGAGCGGTCGGGTCCTGCTGGCGGGCGGCGGCGTGGTGGCCAGCCTGCTCGTCGGGGCGCAGCCGTCCCACGCGGCGGCCGGCACGGTGAGTGCGAGCGGCTCGGTGGTGACTGTCACCGGCACCGACGCCTGGGAGGTCGTCACGATCACCAGCTCGGTGGGTGCCACCCGCATCGAGGTGGACACCAGCCCCGACTTCACCGCCGGGTCCGGGTGCGCGCCGGACGACGACCCCACGACGCGACTCATCGTCTGCCTGCTCCCGTCGGCCGGCACCGTCCAGGTCGACATGTCCGGGGGCGGAGACATCGTCAGGGTCGGCGCGGACTCCTCGCCGGACACCCGGCTGGTCGTGCGCGGTGGCCCGGGCCACGACGCCCTGTACGGCGGACCGACGATCGAGGAGTGGTACGGCGACGACGGCGACGACATGATCACGCCCGACCCGTCCCAGCCGACCCAGAAGGGTCCCGACGTGGTCCGCGGCGGACCCGGTCGGGACCAGGTCAACCTCGGCGGCTTCCTCGCCTCGTCGATCACGCTCGACGACCAGCCCAACGACACCGTCGAGGACGTGCCGGGCTTCGACGACCTCGGCTCGGACGTGGAGGTCCTCGCGGGCGGGGACGGCGACGACTCGTTCACCGGCAACGACCTCGCTCAGGTCTTCGACGGTGGTCCGGGCTACGACACGATCATCGCGCTCGGGGGTGACGATGTGGTCGGAGGCCAGCTCGGCGACGACCGGATCGACGGCGGTCCCGGGGACGACCAGCTCTACGGGAGCGAGGGCGACGACACGATCGTCGGCGGCGCCGGCCGGGACACGGTGTTCGGCGAGTCGGGTCACGACACCGTCGACACCGTGGACGGCGAGCCCGACTCCGTCGCCTGCGGGGCCGGCTCCGACGCCGCCAACCTCGACACCCTCGACACCCGCACCGACGTCGCGCCCGAGACCTGCGAGGCGGTGACGGGCGGCCCGATGCCGACGCCGGCGCCGGCTCCGGTCCCGACCGCCCCCGTGCCCACGGCGCCACCTGCTCCGGCGCCGTCGGTGGTCGACTCGACCCCGCACCTGAAGGGGAGCGTGCTGCGCGCCGACCGGCACGTGCGGCGTACGGCGGTGCGCGTGGCCTGCCGCCAGGGCACGACCTCCTGCGCGGGCGTGCTCGTGGTCAGGAGCGGTGGACGGGGCTGGGGCCGAGGAACGTACTCCCTGGCCGACGACGAGACCGCACGAGTCCGGATCTGGCTGAACCGGCGGGCGCGCACGGTCCTGGCTCGCCGTGGCGCGGCCCGCGTCGTGGTGATCGCGGTCGACGACAGCGGTACGACCAGCCACCGGTTCTTCCGCCTCATGCGCCGCTGATCAGAGCAGGGCGCCGACGACGACCGCCACGCACAGGGCGACCGCGCCGAGGCAGGCTGCGACGGCGGTCCAGGCCCGCCAGTCGAAGTCCAGGGGTGGTCCGCCTCCGAGGCGGTCGGGGATCGTCGGGCCCTCCTCGAACCCGATGTCGAGTCGGCGGAGCAGGCGCAGTGCCGCGTCGGCCGAGGCGAGTCGCTGCTCGGGGTCGACGACGAGGAGCCGTTCCAGCAGCGGGCGGAGCGGGCCGGACCCGATGGCGCCCTGGCGGTCGGGCGGCAGGCCGGTGACGAGCTGGAGGCCGACCCGGCCCACGGCGTAGAGGTCCTGGGCGGGGTCGGGCAGCGCGCCCCGCGCCTGCTCGGGGGCCATGTAGCCCTCGGTGCCGATCGCGCCGGGCACGGTCGTCCAGCGGGCGTCGGCGACGGGTGCCGCGACGCCGAAGTCGCCGAGCCGCAGGTGGGGAGGGCCCCCGCCGCCCGGCTGGAGGAGGAGGTTGGCGGGCTTCACGTCGCGGTGCACCAACCCCGCACCGTGCACCGCGGCGAGCGCCTGGAGGAGCTGCTCGAGCAACGCGGCGGCGTACCCCGCCGGGAGGTGGCCGTGCTCGTCGAGCAGGTCCTGCACGGAGCCGCCCGCGACGAGGTCCATCGCGAGGACCACGAGGTCGTCGTCGGCCGCCCAGCCGATCGGCGCGACGACGTGCGGGTGACGCACCCGCATCGCCTGCTCGCGCACGAACCGGACCAGCAGGGCCGCGTTGTGGTGGCCGAGCACCTTGACCGCGACGACCTCGCCGGTGCGCTCGTCACGGGCGCGCCAGACCGAGCCCATCCCGCCGGCGCCGATCTGGTCGAGCATGGCGTAGCGGCCGGCGATGACGGTGCGGTGGAGTGGCAGGTGCGATGTCGCCGAACGCATGGCCTCGACGCTAGCCTCGTCGGCGGACCGGTGCGTCCGGTCATCCACAGGCCGTGATTCCCGCAGCGACCCGCAGCGCTGTTAGCCTTGCCTGTCGCCCCCGTCCGATGGGGGCATCCTCCTGCCACGGAACGTCCGTGGCCGCCTGAGTCCGAAGGAGGTAGACACGCATGTCGCGTGCCTACGAAGTGATGGTGATCCTCGACCCCAGTCTCGAGGAGCGCACCATCGAGCCGTCCCTCGACAAGTACCTCAACGTCATCCGCAAGGACGGCGGCACCGTCGACAACGTCGACGTGTGGGGTCGCCGTCGTCTGGCCTACGAGGTCAAGAAGAACGCCGAGGGCATCTACGCCGTCATCTCGCTGACGGCCGAGCCGGCCACGGTCAAGGAGTTCGACCGCCAGCTCACGCTCAACGAGTCCATCCTGCGCACCAAGGTCCTGCGTCCCGACGCCAAGTGAGTCGTGCCCGTGAGGGCGCACTCATGGACCACCGTCGGTGGGCTCTGTCATGGTGCCCACTGACATCACCGATCAGTTGACTTCTAGGGAGACCTGACATGGCAGGCGAGACCACGATCACCGTCGTCGGCAACCTCGTCGACGACCCGGAGCTGCGCTTCACCCCCTCGGGTGCGGCCGTGGCGAACTTCCGGATCGCCTCGACGCCCCGCACGTTCGACCGCCAGACCAACGAGTGGAAGGACGGCGACGCGCTGTTCCTGTCGTGCTCGGTGTGGCGCCAGGCTGCGGAGAACGTTGCCGAGTCCCTCCAGCGCGGCATGCGTGTCGTGGTGCAGGGCCGGCTCAAGTCCCGCCAGTACGAGACCCGCGAGGGTGAGAAGCGCACCGTCTTCGAGATCGAGGTCGAAGAGGTCGGTCCCTCGCTGAAGTACGCCACGGCCAAGGTCACCCGCGCCAACCGCTCCGGCGGCGGCGGTGGCTTCGGTGGCGGCGGCCAGGGCGGCAACGCCCCGGCCGACGACCCGTGGGCCACGCCCGCCCCCGCCCAGCAGGGTGGCGGCGGCTACGGCGGTCAGCAGGGTGGCGGCCAGCAGGGCGGCAACCAAGGCGGTTCGTACGGCGGTGGCAGCTCTGCCCCCGCCAACGACCCGTGGGGTGCCCCCGGCGTCGGCGGCTCCTCCGAGCCCCCGTTCTGAGTCACCTGATCCAGCACCACCAGTCCGAATACACCTCAACCATTCCGGCCCGCCTCGATTCGGCAGGGCCGGGCTTCTAGAAGGGAAGCACCACAATGGCCAAGGCAGTGATTCGCAAGCCGAAGAAGAAGGTTTGCCAGTTCTGCAAGGAGAAGGCGACCGGCGTCGACTACAAGGACGCCACGCTCCTCCGCAAGTTCATCTCCGACCGGGGCAAGATCCGCGCGCGTCGCGTGACCGGCAACTGCGTCCAGCACCAGCGCGACGTGGCGATTGCGGTCAAGAACGCCCGCGAGGTCGCCCTGCTGCCCTACACGTCCACCGGTCGCTGAGAGGAGCACGAGACATGAAGCTCATCCTGACGCAGGAAGTCGACGGCCTCGGCGCCCCCGGCGACGTGGTCGAGGTCAAGGACGGCTACGGCCGCAACTACCTCATCCCGCGGGGCCTCGGCCTCCGCTGGACCCGTGGTGGCGAGAAGACCGTCGAGTCGATCAAGGCCGCCCGCACCGCGCGCGCTGCCCGCGACTCCGACCACGCGGTCGAGATCAAGAACAAGCTCGAGCAGGGTCCGGTCAACGTGAAGGTCCGCGCCGGTGAGGCCGGTCGCCTCTTCGGCGCCGTCACCACCGCCGAGATCGCCGACGCGATCACCGAGACCTCCGGTGAGAAGGTCGACCGCCGCACCATCGTCGTGGTCAACCCGATCAAGTCGCTCGGTGCCCACGAGGTGTCGGTCAAGCTGCACGACGAGGTGGCCGCCAAGGTCGCGCTCAACGTGGTCCCCGCCTGACCTGTTCAGCTCGTCCGGCCCGTCCGCTCCTCGGAGCGGGCGGGCCGTTCGCCATTTCCTGGCCTCCACCGAGCGCCCTGGCGGCGGTGCGCGGGCCACATTTCGCGTCCGGCGAGGGTGGGTGGCGCACCGGTCGTGCGCGTGTCCCGGGCGACTCGCCGGGTGGCGGTGTCGTACCCACGTTCCCAGCGCACGGAAGGTGGCTGACGCACCGCTGGACGGATGAGACGGGCGCCGGACTCAGCCCTGGAACACGTTGGTCCGCGCGACGATCGCGTCGAGGAGGACCGGCTTGTCGCGGCTGAGCACCTCGATCACGATCTTGCCGGTGCGCGCGCCCCGGTAGCGGTCGATCACGACGATCTCGCGCTGGGCGGCTCGCCGGCCGGACAGGTCCACCACCCGCCACCTCGTCGCGCCGACCTTGACCCGCACCGCGCCGTACGCCGGACCGGTGGGCGCGTACAGGCGCAGCTCGCCGACGCGCTGCTTGGGCAGCACCAGGCGGGCGCCCTTGGTGGTCGAGCGGACGAGCGTGCGGTCGAAGGCGCCGGACTTCTTCACGATGGTCCAGCCGCGGCGGGCGCGGAGGTCGGTGGGCACGAAGAACTCGGAGGTGGGCGACCAGGCGCTCGGGTTGCCGGCCTTGTCGACGGCCCGCGCCCGGAAGTAGTGCCGGCCCGACGAGGCGTTGGTGAGCTGCCAGGCGCCGGGCGTGCAGGGGGTGGCTCGCCCGTCGAGCTCGCACTCGAACCCGGCGCCGGCCTCGTTGCTGTTGAGACGGATCGGCACGGTCCGCCCGACGACGACCGGCTGCTGCGGCGTCTCGTCGTCGTAGGTGTCGGGGTTGACGAAGCCGACCGGCGGGGTCGAGTCCTGGCCCCACGTCAGCGTGGCCGGCGTGGGATCGACGTCCTCACCGGGCTCCGCGTCGGCGCCGAGGACGCGGTAGGTGAAGGCCTGGTCCGCGACGTCCACGGCGCGCACAAAGAAGGTGTACGGCGCGGTGTCGGAGTCGACGAGGCCGGAGTACGTCCGGGGCGAGGTGCAGGAGGTCCAGTCGTGCGGCTGGGCGGGCCCGTCGAGCCGGCACTCGAAGCCGAGGGCGTCGGCGTCGGCGTCGGTGTGGGCGCCGGCGAACGTGAAGGTCATCGTGCTCGCGGCCAGCCAGCCGGCGGCGTTGGGCTGGGTCGACGCTGACGTCAGCGCCGTCTCGGGCGGGACCGTGTCGTCGCACCCGGACTGCAGGAGCCCGGCCGGGGGCTCGGAGAGGCAGTCGGCGGCGGCCTCGGCCGGGCCGGCGATCGGCACCGTCGCCAGCGCGGCGGCGGCGAGGACGAGGGCGGTCAGGGTCCCGAGACGTCTGGACATGCCCACAGGTTACGAGTCAGTAGCCCACGGCCGGCCGGCGTGCACGAAGAGCAGGACGATGAGGAGCACCACGACGGCGCCCGCCGCGGCGTAGACCGCGTCCAGCAGGTCGTCGGCCGAGGCGGCGAAGACGACCACCGGAGCGAGCGCGAGCAGCACGTTGAGCAGCATCGTCGTCCGCAGCCACGCCCGGGCGCGGCCGTCGCCCGCGTCGCCGGCCAGCTCGGAGAGCCGGTGGCACAGCGCGACGCAGAACAGCACCTGGGGAAGGTTGACCGCCCAGCGCAACGAGGGGTCGCTGCGGTCGAGCCAGTCCTGGGTCGCCGGGAACCAGACGACGCAGGCCACCACCAGTGCCGCCGCGGCGAGCGCGAGGAGCGTGGACCGGTCGGGCAGGCGGCGTACGCCCGCGAGCACCAGCAGCCAGCCGACCGGGTCGGCCAGGGCGTCGTACGCCCCGAACCGCGCGACCAGGACCACGACCACCAGCCCGATCGCGACGGACTGGAGCGGCCTCATGGCCGAGAGGCTAGCGACCCGGTGCGGAGCCCGTGACCAGCCAGGCGTCCGTGCGTTCGCGGCGGGTCAGCAGGACGAAGCGGGCGCCCATGAAGACGACCACGAAGGCGACCCACACCGGGACGAGGGTGCCGGGCGCGAGGGCGGCGAGCACGGCGGCCGGGGCGTGGAGGGCGAGCACGCCGAGCCCGGCGCGGGCGAGGTAGCCGCCGTCCCCGGCGCCGATCAGCACGCCGTCGAGCACGAAGACGACGCCGGCGATCGGCTGGCCCAGCGCCGCGACGAGCAGCACCGGGACGAGGAGGCGGTGCACGGCCTCGTCGGAGGAGAACAGCGGCCCGAGGAACGGCGACGCAGCGGCGAGGAACACCCCGGTCGCGATGCCCGAGCCCCAGCCCCACTGCACCATCCGGCGGGTGAGCCGCCGCGTGCCCTCGACGTCACCGGCTCCGAGGGCGCGGCCGGTGATCGCCTGCGCCGCGATCGCGAGCGCGTCGAGCGCGAAGGCGAGGAAGGTCCACAGCGTCAGGGCGATCTGGTGGGTCGCGAGGTCGATCTCGGCGTCGCGGCCGGCGATCGTGACGGCGTAGGTGGTGACCAGCAGCGACCCGCGCAGGGTGAGGGTGCGCAGGACGAGCGGGACGCCGGTGCGAGCCGCGACGACGATGCCGCGGCGGTCGGGGGTCAGGGGGGCGCCCTCGCGGCGCGCGGCGCGGACCACCACGGCGACCAGCACCGCGGCGCTCGCGACCTGGGCCAGCACGGAGCCGAGCGCCGAGCCGGCGATGCCGAGGTCGAGGCCGTAGACGAACAGCACGTTGAGGGCGATGTTGGCGAGGTTGCCGCCGACAGCGACCCATAACGGGGTGCGCGTGTCCTGCAGACCCCGCAGGACGCCCGTCGTGGCGAGCATGAGCAGCAGCGGCGTGGTCCCGAGGATCGCCACGCGGAGGTACGCCGCCGCCTGGTCGCCCACGGCATCGCCGGCGCCGAAGAGGTCGACGAGGGGTCGGGCGAGGAGCGCCCCGGGGATCGTGACCACGACGCCGATCACGACCGCGAGCCAGATCCCGTCCACGCCCTGGGTGAGCGCGCCGCGCAGGTCGCCGGCGCCGAGGTGGCGCGCGACGCTGGCGGTGGTGCCGTAGGCGAGGAAGACGCAGAGCCCGACCAGTGTCTGCAGGACCGCCCCGGCGATGCCGAGGCCGGCGAGCTCGGTGGTGCCGAGGTGGCCCACGATCGCCGCGTCCGAGAGCAGGAACAGCGGCTCGGCCACCAGCGCGAGGAACGCCGGCACCGCGAGGCGCAGGATCTCGCGGTCGGTGGACGTCACACGGGCGAGTGTAACGGTCACTCAGGGCCGATGGTGGTGACAGCGCGCTCGTCAATGGCTCGCGGGTAGTCCGTTCGGACTACCTGTGCATGACCGGTGCACAACTCGCACACATCGGCCCGTTTCGGGTCAAAGTCGACAAACCGACCGGGGGATTCCAGATGGCGAGAAGATGAACGAGGTCGCCGGGGAATTGTTTTCCTCCACAGGTGGATTGAGCCGTTGTCGCAGGTCAGCGCGATGCGCTCCCTCATGATCGCGAGCTCGTCCACAGGCCCGTCCCCAGTCGGTGCACACGTGGCGGCGCGTCCTCCACGACGATCGGCGAGTTATCAACAGAGCCTGTGGACAACTGGCCGTCGGCGAGTGGCTCCGGAGCCGTCGGGCGTCGTACCGTCGCGCGGACGTGCACCCCCGGCCACCCGGACGACCCACGCGCACCACTCGATGTCGGTGCGCCTCCCTACGGTCGGTCACGGGGTCGCGGAGCGGGTGGCGTGCGGGAGCCGAGAGGCAGTGAGGGGACAACGGTGAGCATCACCGAGCAGGGTCGCAGCGAGGCGGACTTCGAGTGGGGCGACGGGCCGGCGGCCTACGAGCCGGGCGAGGCGCCACGGCGCCCCGGCGACCGCACCCCGCCCCAGGACAACGCGGCCGAGCAGAGCGTCCTCGGGGCGATGCTGATCTCCAAGGACGAGATCGCCAACGTCACCGAGACGCTGCGCGGCGTCGACTTCTACCGGCCGGCGCACGAGGTCATCCACGACGCGATCATCGACCTCTACAGCCGTGGCGAGCCCGCCGACCCGGTCACGGTCGCCGCCGAGCTGAGCCGCAAGGGCGAGCTGGAGCGCGTCGGCGGTGCGCCGTACCTCCACACGCTCTCGGCCAACGTGCCGATCGCCGCCAACGCGGGCTACTACGCCGAGATCGTGCGCGAGAAGGCGATCCTGCGTCGCCTCGTCGACGCCGGCACCAAGATCGTGCAGATCGGTTACGCCGGCGAGGGCCAGGTCGACGACGTGGTCGACCAGGCGCAGGCCGAGGTCTACAAGATCACCGACCGCCGCGCGACCGAGGACTACGCGCCGCTGAGCGACATCATGAACCCGACCCTCGACGAGATCGAGGCGATCGGCAACCGCGAGGCGGGCCTCTACGGCGTGCCGACCGGCTTCGCCGACCTCGACGAGCTGACCAACGGCCTGCACTCGGGGCAGATGATCATCGTCGCGGCCCGACCCGCGATGGGGAAGTCGACGCTGGCCCTCGACTTCTGCCGGGCGGCGTCGATCCACAACAACCTGTCCAGCGTCTTCTTCAGCCTCGAGATGACGCGCACCGAGATCATGATGCGACTTCTCTCCGCCGAGGCGAAGGTGCCGCTCAACCACATCCGCAACGGCCAGATGACCGAGCAGGACTGGGACAACCTCGCCCGCAAGATGGGCCAGGTCTCGGGGGCGCCGATGTTCATCGACGACTCGCCCAACATGACGATGATGGAGATCCGCGCCAAGGCGCGACGGCTCAAGCAGCGCCACGACCTCCGGCTGATCGTGATCGACTACATGCAGCTGATGAGCTCGGGCAAGAAGGTCGAGTCGCGCCAGCTCGAGGTCTCGGAGTTCTCCCGCCAGATCAAGCTGCTCGCCAAGGAGCTCGAGCTGCCGATCATCGCGCTCTCCCAGCTCAACCGTGGTCCCGAGCAGCGCGCCGACAAGAAGCCGATGATGAGCGACCTGCGCGAGTCCGGCTCGCTCGAGCAGGACGCCGACATGGTGATCCTGCTGCACCGCGACGACGTCTACGAGAAGGAGTCGACCCGCCCCGGCGAGGCCGACCTGATCGTGGCCAAGCACCGCAACGGCCCGACCCGCGACCTCACCGTCGCCTTCCAGGGCCACTACTCGCGCTTCGTCGACATGGCGCACTGAGGCTCCCCCGTCACCCCCGGTGCCACACTGGTCCTATGAGCATGTCGTCGCCCCGCCCCACCGCCGCCTCGCCCCTCAAGCTGCAGTTCCCGCAGTCGCTGGCGGTGTACGACGACTACGCCGCCGCGCAGAAGAGCGTCGACTACCTCTCCGACCAGGAGTTCGCCGTCGAGCAGCTGATGATCGTCGGCACCGACCTCAAGCGGATCGAACGCATCACCGGGCGCCTGACGTGGAACCGGATCGCGATCGGCGGGATCCTCTCCGGCCTGTGGCTCGGCGGCTTCGTCGGACTGATCTTCGCGCTGTTCACCAGCGCCAACACCCTCCAGGTGCTGCTGAGCACCGCGTTCTTCGGGGCGGTCTTCGGGCTGGTCTGGAGCCTGATCGGCTACGCCGCGACCCGCGGCCAGCGCGACTTCAGCTCGATCACCCAGGTGGTCGCGACGAGGTACGAGATCCTGGTGGAGCACAAGCACGCCGCGCGGGCCCGCGAGCTGCTGGCCGGTCTGCCCGGTGCGCTGCCCACCCCGTTCGACTAGGGGGCGGGGAGCCTCAGCGCTCGTCCCAGATCGCGCCGATCTCGGCCAGGTCGTCGGCATCGATGCGCGCGTGGTCGGGGATCAGGCCGGCGACCCGCACCATCGACTCGGTCGGGTCGTAGCCCGCCAGGGTGGGCCCCTCGCGGACCACGACGCTGGCGTGGCCGTCGCCGTCCACGACGGCCACGAGGAGCCGGAGCGGTGAGGTGCCGGCGAAGTCGTTGACCTGGCCGCGCGGCTTCCCGGTCAACACCCCGTCCTCTGCGCCCGGCTCGCACACCCAGCCGGTCGGGCACAGGTCGGCCTGGTCGGCGTCCGGCACGTGGTAGCCGGTCAGGGTGATGTCGTCGTCGAGCTCGAGGGTGGCGCCGATGCTGCCGTCGCCGTACGCGCTGGCGTCGACCTCGTACGCCGCGAGCTTGTGGACGGTCTGGTGGAGCAGCGTCAGCTCGTGGGCGATCGTGCGCGGCGTCAGCCCGCCGGGGTCCTCGGCCCAGCCCGGCACATCGACCTCGGTCATCTCCCTCGTCGTGGAGGTGCCGAACCGCTCGTCGGTGACGATCGCGACCATCTCGTCGACGTCGACCCCGAGATCGAGGTCGCGCGGGTCTCCGGTGACCCGGTCACCGGCGTAGTAGGCGATGTTGAGCCCGTCGCCGGTCGCGAACGTGACCACGACGATGCCCGGGTCCTCCTCGGGCTCCTCGTCCTCCCAGTAGAGGCCGACGTCACCGGCGTCGGTCTCGACGACCGCGCAGGTCCCTCGACCCTCGCAGCCCTCGTCCGCCTCGGTGCCGTCGTCCTGGGCTCCGACGCTCAGGAGCTGCTGCCCTTCGTCGAACCTGATCGACGCCCGGACGTCGCCACCCTCGCTGGACCCCTCCACGAGGGTCGGCTCCACGTCGGCGTGCTCGAGGGCCACGGCCGCGAGGGCCTCGGGCGTGGCCGGCACCCGCTCGTCGTCCTCGCAGCCGGCCACCAGCACCAGGGTCGCGAGCGCCGACGCCGCCACGACCCGGTTCATGCGGGCGACCTTAGCGGCGACCAGGCGTCGAGCGGTGGGGTTCAGGGCCGTGAGGCCAGCATCGAGTCGGCCTCGACGTGGGTGACGGGCACCCCCAGCTCGCGGGCCTGGTCGACCACCTCGAACCGCTGCCACACCGAGGCGCTCGCCGGCAGGGTCGCGATCACGATCCGGTCGGGGTCGAACGACTCGATCGCGTCCTTGATCGCGCGCAGCGGCCGGTAGTCGCCGAGCCCGCCGGTGACCTCCAGCCCGGCATCGGTGAGGATCTCCAGCGTGCGGTCCAGCCGTGCCTGCGCCGCGGTGGCGGTGGCCTCGCGGATGTTGAGGGCGCCGTGGGTCGTGGCCGCCCCGGTGTCGACCGGGCTGGCCGGGACCACCACGCGGTAGGTCGCGTCGAGGTCGGAGTCGAGGCGGGTCAGCTCGTCGACCAGCTCGCTGGCCGTCAGCGTCTCGTTGGCCACCACGAGGATGCGTGCGGCCTCGCCGCCCGGCTCCTGCGGCGCCGTACCCAGACGGGCCGCCCGCCCGATCCGCGCCCGGTTGACGAAGAACAGCACGAGGACCACCGCCCAGCTCAGCAGGCTCAGGGTGATCTGCGTGCGCGAGTCGGGGTAGAAGAACATCTGCACGAGGATCGCCACGATCGCCGCCGCCCCGAGGATCGAGAGCACCGGGAAGAGCCACATCTTGACCGTCAGCTCGCTGTCGTCGGTGCGGTAGCGCAGCACGATCTGCGAGATCGAGATCAGCAGGTAGACGAACAGGATCACCGCGCCCGAGGAGTTGAGCAGGAAGGTGAACACGGTCTCGGGCCAGATCGCGGCGAACACCACGGAGGCGAAGCCGACCAGCGACGAGGCGAGGATCGCGTTGCGCGGCACGCCGCGGTCGGTCACGGTGATCAGCGACGCGGGCGCCTCGCTGCGGCCCGCGAGGACGAAGATCATCCGAGACGCGGTGTAGAGCCCGGAGTTGAGGCAGCTCAGCACGGCGGTCAGCACGATCGCGTTCATGATGTGGTCGGCGCCGGGGATGTCCATCGACTGCAGCGCTGCGACGTACGGCGACGCGGCGACGCCCTCGCCGTCGATCCGGTCCGCGTAGTCCCAGGGCAGGATCACCGCGAGCACGAACATCGACCCGACGAAGAACACGCAGATGCGGGTGATGACGGAGTTGGCGGCCTTGGCCACCGCGCGCTCCGGGTCGGCCGACTCGGCGGCGGCCACCGTGGCGATCTCGGCGCCGACCATCGAGAAGATCACCGTCACGATCGCGGTGGTCAGCGCGAGCGTCCCGTGCGGCAGGAACCCGCCGTTGGCGGTCAGGTTGGAGAAGTCCATCGCCTTGTCGGGCCACAACCCGAAGATGAACAGCCCGCCGAGGACGAGGAAGACCAGGATGGCGGCGACCTTGATGCCGGCGAACCAGAACTCGAAGGCACCGAACGACGAGACGCTGATCAGGTTGGTGCCCATCATCGTCGTCATCAGCACGAGCGCGAAGACCCACGTGGGCACGTCGGGCATCCAGTACTGCAGCACCTGACCGCCGGCGACGGCCTCGAAGCCGACGACGATCACCCAGAAGTACCAGTACAGCCAGCCGACCGAGAAGCCCGCCCAGTTGCCGAGCGCCTTGCGCGCGTAGTCGGCGAAGGAGCCGGTCGACGGGTTGGCGACGGCCATCTCCGCGAGCATCCGCATCACCAGGATGATCAGCAGCCCGCACAGCAGGTAGGTGATGAAGGCCCCGGGTCCGGCGGCCTCGAGCACGGCGCCCGAGCCGACGAACAGCCCGGCCCCGATCACCCCGCCCATCGCGATCATCGACAGCTGACGTTGGGTCAGCGACTTCTTCAGCTCCGGTCCACCGGACATGGGCCGTCCCTTCACCCGAGTGTGGTTGGCCCGTTCAGTGTGGACCCTCCCGGTCCGTGCCGATAGCCCCCACGAGCACGGCTCGTCAGGCGCCGGGGCACTCGTCCTGCGGGTCGACGGCGGTCATGATGCGCCGGCCGATCCTCGCGAGCTGCCCGACCTGCGCCGGCGTCAGGGGGTCGAGCACCAGGCGGCGTACCTCTGCGACATGGCCAGGGGCCGTCGCCACGACCTTCTTCCAGCCCTTCGCGGACAGCGTGGCCAGGGTCGAGCGGCCGTCGTCGGGATCGGGCGTACGGCGCACGAACCCCCGCCCCTCCAGGCGGGAGACCACCTGCGAGAGCCGGGACAGCGACCCCTCGGCCAGCACCGCGAGCTCGCTCATCCGCAGCGTGCGCCGCGGCGCCTCCGACAGGGCGGCGAGCACGGTGTACTCGAAGTGGGAGAGCCCGGCGTCGCGCCGCAACTGGGTGTCGAGCGCACCGGGGAGCCGGATGGTGAGGCTGGCCAGGGCGAGCCACGCCTCGCGCTCGTCCGGCGTGAGCCAGTCGGGCTCGTCGGTGCTCGCGACCATGGTGGCAACCTACTCCGGGGCCACCGGGAACAACTTCACGCGTGAAGCAGTTACAGGTCTACGTTCACTTCAAACATGAAGTAATTTCCCCCTAGGAGTCATCATGGACGTCGTCCTCTGGATCATCGCCGGGCTGCTCGCCGTGGCCTTCCTCGCCGCCGGCGCCACCAAGCTCACCCAGCCGAAGGACAAGCTGGCCCAGAACATGGGATGGGTCGAGGACTTCAGCCCCAACGCGGTCAAGGCCATCGGCGCGCTCGAGGTCCTCGCGGCCGTCGGGCTGGTCCTCCCGGCCGCGCTCGACATCGTCCCTGTCCTGACGCCGCTCGCCGCGCTCGGCCTGGTCCTGGTCATGATCGGCGCCGCCGTGACGCACGCGCGCCGCCAGGAGACCCAGATGATCGTCGTCAACGTGGTGCTCGGCGTCCTTGCCGCGATCGTCGCGTGGGGCCGCTTCGGCCCCTACTCGTTCACCGGGTGATCCCCGTGCCCGACCCGTTCCGTCCCACCCGCCCGGCCGGCGCGTACGACGACCTGCTGGCCCGCGTCCTGCCGACGGCCCGCGACCAGCGGGTGTGGCAGCCGTCCGACGGTCCGATGCCGGCGGTCTTCGTCAGCCACGGCGCGCCGCCCACGCTCGACGACCCGGAGTGGCTGGCCGACCTCAACGCCTGGGGCCGCTCCATGCCCAAGCCGCGGGCGATCGTGGTCGTCTCGGCGCACTGGGAGAACGCGCCGGTCGCCATCTCCTCGGCGGTCGCGGGCACGCCGCTGTTCTACGACTTCGGCGGCTTCCACCCGCGCTACTACACGCTGGAGTACGCCACCCCCGACGGCACCGACCTCGCGCGGCGGATCGCGGGGACGCTCGGCGGCAGGACGCCGCTGCACCACCACGCCGACCGCGGTCTCGACCACGGCGCGTTCATCCCGCTGATGGCGATGTTCCCGGCCGCCGACGTGCCCGTGGTCCAGGTCAGCATGCCCAGCCTCGAGCCGGCCGCGCTGCTGGCCCTCGGGCAGCGGCTCCGCGCCCTGCGCGACGAGGGCGTCCTCGTCATGGGCTCGGGCTTCATGACCCACAGCTTCGCGGTGATGCGCGACCCCGACCTGGCTCGGCACACCGCCGCCTTCGACGAGTGGGCCGCCGACGCCCTCGACCGCGGCGACGTGGACGCCCTGAGCGACTACGTGGCGAAGGGCCCCGGCGCGCGGGTGGCGCACCCGACGGCCGACCACTTCGTGCCGCTGCTGCTGACGATGGGTGCCGCGTCGAGCGTGGGGGCCGGCTCGACGATCACCCCGATCGACCGGAGTCGCTTCGGCAACTCCACGCGGTCCATCCAGGTGGTGTGACGGTCACAGCCCCGACCAGGGGTCCTCGCGCCGCCACAGCGTCGGCAGGTGCAGGGCCACCCCCTGCTGCGAGGCGAGCTCGCCGAAGACCCGCATCGTGACGTCGAGGTCGTCGCCGGCGTAGGGCAGCGCACGCAGCGGCCGGTCCAGACCCCGGAAGAAGTCGTCCCAGTGCGTCAGCACCACCCGCCGCGCGCCCACCGTCTCGATCGTCTCCGCCCAGTAGTCACGGATGTAGGCCTCGTCCATCACGCCGAGCTGGCCGACGCCGAGGTAGGCGACGTCCGCGCGCTGCCCGGCGAGCGCGCCGCGGACGAACCCGGCGCTGCCCTGGAGCAGGGCGCTGCGACCACCCGTGTGCTCGACGAGGATCGACCATGCCTCGCCACACTTGTACGCCGCGGTGCGCACCGGCGGCACCACGGGCTCGTCGATCGTGCCGGGGAAGCGGTCGGGCGGGCAGTGGCTGGACTCGACGTGGGTGATCGTGAAGGCGCCGTACGACACGGGCACGCCGGGCGTCACGACGTGGATCCTGTCGTCGGGCAGTCCGCCGCCGCGACCGACGTTGGCGCTCGACGTGCCGCCGACGAGGACGGCACCGGTGCGGGCGGCCACGACCGCGGAGTCCATGACGTGGTCGAAGTGCGTGTGGACCGGCAGCACAGCGGCCAGCGACCGGCCCGACGGGCCGAGCCCCAGCCGTCCCAGCGCCTCGTCGATGCGCCCCTCGTCGGGCGCGACCGGCCGCAGCAGCAGCCGGGGCAGCGACGGGCGGGAGAAGAACCCGTCCGTCATCACTGCCGTCGTGCCGTCGTCGAGCAGCAGGCTGGCGACGCCGAGGAAGGTCACCGCGAAGTCGTCGGTGGACGCGGGGGTGTCGAAGCGGTCGGCGTACTGGTCCAGCGACGGGCGACCGGGCTTGAGGCGCATGGCGCCCAGACTAGGAGCGGTTCAACGCCAGAGCAGGACGGCGCCGACGATCCCGGCCACGACGATCCCGGCCCGCAGCAGCGACGCCGGCAGCCGGCGACCGATCCGCGCACCGACGTACCCCCCGACCACCGACCCGGCGGCCAGCAGGACGACGGCGCGCCAGTCGATGTCGGCGGCGACGACGAAGATGATGCTGGCCACCAGGTTGGCCGCCAGCACCGCGAGCGTCTTGAGCGCGTTGGCGACCCGGAACGGCAGGTCGGTGCCGAGCCCGAGCACCGCCAGCATCATCACGCCGGAGCCGGCGCCGAAGTAGCCGCCGTACACGCCGGTGATCGTCGCGAAGAGGCCGGTGACGGGCGAGACGTGCATGCGCATCGTCGCGTCGTCCCCGCGCCGGGCGCGGAGGCGGGCCGAGAGCGTCGGCTGGATGCCGACCAGCAGGCAGGTGCCGAGGATGAGCCAGGGGATCACGCCCTCGAAGACCGACGCGGGCAGCGCCAGCAGCAGCACCGCGCCGACCACCGAGCCCACCGCGCAGGTGGCGAGGACGATCGCGGTCACGCGCGGGTTCTCGCGCAGCTCGCTGCGATAGCCGAACGAGCCGCTGATCGCGCCGGGGGTGAGGCCGACCGTGTTGGACGCGTTGGCCACCACCGGCGGGAGCCCGACCGCGACCAGCACCGGGAAGCTCAGCAGTGACGCGACCCCGACGGTGGAGGTGAGGATGCCGCTGCCCAGCCCGGCCAGCAGCACGAGCACCTGCTCGAGCGGGGTCACGTGGTGCGCAGGACGGCGACGTCGCTGACCATCTCGACGTGCGCGTGCATGGCGCGCGCGGCGCCCTCGGGGTCCCCGGCGCGGATCGCGTCGGCGATCGCCCGGTGCCCGGCGAGCGAGGCCCGCGGCCGGTCGGGCTGCGAGAGCGACTCGATGCGCGTCTCGCGGATCAGGTCGGAGATCTCGCCCATCAGGCGCGAGAGCAGCTTGCTGTGCGCGGCCGCCGTGACGGCGCCGTGGAAGAGCTCGTCGCCCTCCACCCCGCGACCGCCCGCCTCGACGTCGCGCTCCATCGCGGTCAGCGCGTCCTCGATCCGCTCGAGGTCCTCGTCGGTGCGCCGCCCGGCCGCGAGGCTGGCGATCTTGGTCTCGAGCGCGTCCCGCGTCTCGATGATCTCGGGCAGGCGGTCGGCGTGCGCACGCACCGCCTCGACGATGCGGGAGGCGCCCGGCGCCGAGGCGACGACCGTGCCGTCCCCGTGGCGCACGGCGACCGCCCCGATGACCTCGAGGGCGACCAGCGCCTGGCTCAGGGTGGCCCGGCTGACCCCGAGCCGGGCGGCGAGCTCGCGCTCCGCGGGCAGCTTGTCGCCGGGCTGGAGGTCGTGCTCCTTGATCCAGGCCGAGATCTGCTCGGCCACCTGTTCGTAGAGCCGCATCCGGGCGAGCGGGGCCGGGAACGAGGAGGCCTGGGACCCAGGCGTGGGGCGCGCGGACATGGGTTGATCCTATTGACAGATGGCTCAGAGGGCTATTGGCTAGGCCACTGATCCAGTACGCGACGCCGGTCACGTAGTCGGCAGAGGGAGGGTCCTCATGGGACCGGAATGGGTGGCGATCATCGCCTTGGTCGCCCTGTTCGTCGTGGGCACGTTGTTGCCCATCAACATGGGCGCGCTGGCGTACGTCGCCGCGTGGCTCGTGGGCATGTACGCGTTGGACCTCGACGAGAAGGAGATCCTCGGCGGGGTCAGCGGTGACCTGATCCTGACGCTGATCGGGGTCACCTATCTCTTCGCGATCGCCCGCAACAACGGCACCGTCGACCTGATCGTGCGTACGGCGGTCAAGGCCGTCGGAGGTCGCGTGGCCCTGATCCCGTGGGTGATGTTCGCGGTGACCGCCGTGCTGACCGGCATCGGCGCCGTCAGCCCGGCGGCCTGCGCGATCATCGGCCCGATCGCCCTGGGCTTCGCCGGCCGCTACGGCATCAGCCCGCTGATGATGGGCATGTTCGTCGTGCACGGCGCCCAGGCCGGCGGGTTCTCGCCGATCAGCATCTACGGCGTCATCACCAACTCGGTGATGGAGGACGCCGGGCTGCCGACGAGCGAGATCACCGTCTTCCTGGCCAGCCTGGTCGTCAACACGGTGATGGCCGCGATCCTCTTCGTCGCCCTCGGCGGCCGGAAGCTGATGTCGATGCGGATCGACCCCGACGAGGAGGACACCCTCGACGACGACCTGCACCGCGGCGGCGCGACGGTCCCCGCCCGCGGCTACGGCACCTCGGCCCCCACTGGCACCCAGGCCCAGGGCGTGCGCCGTGACCAGGTCCTGACGCTGGTCGCCTTCGTCGGCGTCGCCGTCATCGCGCTGGCCTTCGACAAGAACATCGGCTTCGTCGCGATCACCGCGGCGGTCATCCTGGCCATGCTCAACGCCGACGAGCACAAGGACGCGGTCAAGCAGATCGCCTGGCCGACCGTGCTCCTCGTCGCCGGTGTCAGCACCTACGCCACCATCCTCACCACCGCCGGCTCGCCGGAGTTCGTCGGCAACTGGGCCGCCGGCCTCGGGGCGGCCGCGATCGGCGCGCTGGTCCTCTGCTACGTCGGCGGGGTCGTGTCGGCCTTCGCCTCGTCCACCGCGCTGCTGCCGGTGATCATCCCCATCGCCGTACCCCTCATCGCGGACGGCGGGATCAACGCGGCGCTCTTCGTCGCCGCCCTCGCGGTGTCGTCGACCATCGTCGACGTCAGCCCGTTCTCGACCAACGGCGCGCTGATGCTGGCCAACCGGCCCGACTCGATCAGCGAGCCGGTCTACTACAAGCAGATCCTGGGCTACGGCGTCGCCGTCACCCTGGCCGGTCCGCTGCTCGTCTGGGCCGCGCTGGTGCTGCCGGGGTGGGGCTCGTGACGAAGCCCTTGGACGACGTGCTCGTCGTCGACCTCTCCCGTGCCCTCGCCGGCCCACAGGCCACGATGATGATGGGCGACCTCGGTGCCCGGATCGTCAAGGTCGAGGCCCGCGGCCACGGCGACGACACCCGGGGCTGGGGACCGCCGTTCGTCGGTCCGGAGGACGATCGCCAGTCGACGTACTTCCTCTCGGCCAACCGCAACAAGGAGTCGATCGCCCTCGACCTCAAGGCCGACGCCGACCGCGAGGTGCTGCTGCGGCTGGTCGACCGCGCCGACGTGCTGGTGGAGAACTTCCGCACCGGTGTCCTCGAGCGCCTCGGCCTCGGCATCGACTCGCTGCTCGAGCGCAACCCGCGCCTCGTGGTGCTCTCCATCACCGGCTTCGGCCACGACGGGCCGGAGGGCGGTCGCGCCGGCTACGACCAGATCGCGCAGGGCGAGGCGGGCCTGATGTCGCTGACCGGCTCCTCGCCCGAGGACCCGCAGCGCGTGGGCGTCCCGATCGCCGACCTGCTGGCCGGGATGTACGGCGCTTACGGCGTGCTCGCCGCCCTGCACGAGCGGACCACCACCGGGCGCGGGCAGGTCGTGCGCACGTCGCTGCTCTCGGCCGTGGTGGGCGTGCACGGATTCCAGGGCACGCGGTGGACCGTGGCCGGCGAGGTCGGTCGCGCCCAGGGCAACCACCACCCGTCGATCTCGCCCTACGGCCTGTTCCACTGCCGCGACGGTGCGGTGCAGATCGCGGTCGGCAGCGAGGGACTCTGGAAGCGGCTCTGCGACGGGTTCGACATCGACCCCGCCACCCCCGGCCTGGAGACGAACGGCGACCGCGTCGCCTCGCGCGAGCGGACCATCGAGGTCGTCGAGGCGGCCTTCGCCGACTGGGACGCCGAGGCGCTGCTGGAGCGGCTCGCCGAGGTCGGCGTGCCGGCCGGCAAGGTGCGCAGCCTCGATGAGGTCTACGCCTGGGAGCAGACGCGTAGCCAGGGGCTGCTGATCGACGTCGAGCACTCCTCGCTCGGGACCCTCACGCTGCCCGGACCGCCGCTGCGCTTCTTCGACGCATCGGGGACCGAGACGACCCACCGCGAGCACGCGGCCCCGCCGCTGCTCGACGAGCACGGTGAGCGCCTGCGGTCGTGGCTGGAAGGGCCGACGGCGTGAGTGCCGCTGTCGCCGGCGAGGGACCGCGTCGCTGGGGCGCCGAGGAGCTGCTCGACCTCGTGCTCGACGAGGGCACGTGGCAGTCCTGGGACCGACCCATCGACATCAGCGGGCACGACCCCGCCTACCAGCGCGAGCTCGTCGCGGCCCGGGAGAGGGCCGGCACCGACGAGTCGGTGATCACCGGCCGCGGGCTGGTCCGCGGCCGGCCGGTGGCGGTCATCGCCAACGAGTTCCGCTTCCTGGCCGGCTCGATCGGCCGGGACGCGGCGGGCCGGATCACGGCCGCCGTGCGGCGCGCCACCGCCGAGGGCCTGCCCCTGCTGGCGACCACCGCTTCGGGCGGCACCCGGATGCAGGAGGGGACGCCGGCCTTCGTCGAGATGGTCGAGATCACCCGGGCGATCGGCGCCCACCGCGCCGCCGGGCTGGCCTACCTCGTGCACCTGCGCAACCCCACCACGGGCGGGGTCTACGCGTCGTGGGGCTCGCTCGGCCACGTCACGGTGGCCGAGCCCGGCGCGCTGGTCGGCTTCCTCGGGCCCAAGGTGTTCGAGGCGCTGCACGGCGAACCGTTCCCCTCCGGCGTCCAGCGTGCCGAGAACCTCGCCGCCAAGGGCGTGATCGACGCCGTCGTCGCCGCCGAGCAGCTGCCCGAGCTGGTCGACCGGTCGCTGCGGGTGCTGCTCGACCCGCCCACACCGCCGTCCCTGCCGCGGCGCGACCCCACGGCCCTGGTCGCCCGCGGGGCGTGGGAGTCGGTCGAGCTCACCCGGAGCCCGGACCGCGCCGGGGTGCGCGACCTGCTGAGGTACGGCGCGGCCGACACCCTGCGCCTGCGCGGCACCGACGAGGGGGAGCGCGACGAGACGATCATCGTGGCGCTGACCCGGCTCGACGGCCAGCCGTGCGTGCTCGTCGGGCAGGACCGCTCGCGGCAGGGACCGGGACGGGCCATGGGGCCGGCCGCCCTGCGCGAGGCGCGGCGGGCGATGAACCTCGCCGAGGAGCTGCGGCTGCCGCTGGTCACCGTCATCGACACCCCGGGCGCCGAGCTGTCGGTCGCCGCCGAGGAGCGCGCGGTGGCCGGCGAGATCGCCCGGTGCATCGCGACGATGACGAGGATGCGGGTGCCCACGCTCGCCGTCCTGCTCGGCCAGGGCTGTGGCGGCGGGGCGCTCGCCCTGCTCCCGGCCCGGCGGGTGCTGGCCGCCCAGCACGCCTGGCTCTCGCCGCTGCCGCCCGAGGGGGCCAGCGTCATCGTGCACGGCGACGTCGCCCACGCCGCCGAGATGGCGGAGCGGCACCAGGTGCGGGCCGTCGACCTCGCCGCCACCGGCACCGTGCACCGGATCGTCCCCGAGCGCGAGGACGACGACGCGGCCACCCTGGCCCGCGCCGTCGCCGCCGAGGCCGCCGCGATGCTCGTGAGCATGGGACGGGACCAGCTCGGGCGGTCCTGAGCATGGTGGCGCGCCCGCGCCGCCGCTGCTGGTCGTCGGCCGACGCCCACACTGACCGCATCGTCGGACGCCGCGCGGGACGTCCGACGACCCGGCGGCTGGAGCGGCCAGACCGTCGGACGACCCGGCTGATGCCCGACGAGGGACGAGACGGGTGTGGCGCACGTCACTCCGAGGTGGCATGCTGGCTCGGCGGCGTGGAAGCGCTTCCATCCTCACGAAGGGTCTCGGTCTGATGTCTCGTGCCACCCTCAGCCCCCGCCGGCTGACCACCCTGCTGGTCGTCCTCGTCGTCGCCCTGGCCTCGCCCCTGGTCGCCCAGACCACGGCGACCGCCGGGCACGGGAGCGGACCGGGCGGTGGACACGGAGGGCGTCACCACGGCCCGCCGAAGGCCCCCGACCTCGGCTCCCGCGTGGTCGTCTTCGACCCCTCGATGCCGGTCGCCGAGATCAAGGCCCGCGCCGACGCGATCCACGCCCAGCAGGTCGATGCCGAGATGGGCACCGAGCGCTGGAGCCTGCTCTTCAAGCCGGGCACCTACGGCACCGCCACCGAGCCGCTGCAGATCCAGGTCGGCTACTACACCGAGGTCGCCGGACTCGGGGTCTCGCCGTCCGACACCGTCATCAACGGCAAGATCGAGGTCTACAACCGCTGCCTGACCGACGGCCCCACGCAGCCCTACTGCGTCGCGCTCAACAACTTCTGGCGCTCGCTGTCCAACCTGACGATCCAGGTCAACGGCGCGGGCCAGGACGGCTGCCGGGCCTCGGCCAACTTCTGGGCGGTCTCGCAGGCCTCCTCGCTGCGCCGCGTCGACATCCGCGGCGGCACCCTGTCGCTGATGGACTACTGCACCGCCGGCCCGCAGTACGCCAGCGGCGGCTACCTCGCCGACTCGCGCACCGGCGACGTCGTCAACGGCTCGCAGCAGCAGTGGATCACCCGCAACGCCGAGGTCGGGAGCTGGTCCAACGGCGTGTGGAACCAGGTCTTCGCCGGCACGGTCGGCGCGCCCGCCGAGACCGGGTTCCCGACCCCGCCGTACACCACCCTCGACACCACGCCGATCAGTCGCGAGAAGCCGTTCGTGTACGTCGACGCCGCCGGCACCTGGCAGGTGCGGGTGCCCGACGCCCGCACCGACTCGCGCGGCACCGACTGGACCGCGGGGACCGGGGCGGGCGAGAGCCGCCGGCTCTCCGACTTCTTCGTCGCGCGCCCGGGCGTCAGCGCACGCGAGCTCGCCTCGCAGCTGGCCCGGGGCAAGGACCTGCTGCTGACGCCGGGGGTCTACGACATCGACAAGAGCCTGGTCGTACGCCGCGACGACACCGTGGTCCTCGGCCTGGGCCAGGCCACGCTGACCGCAGTGGGCGGGGCCGTCCCGCTGGTGGTCGACAAGCACGCCGAGGGCGTCGTGGTCGCCGGGGTGACCATCGACGCGGGCACCGTCTCCTCGCCGGCGCTGATGCGCATCGAGGGCGAGCCCGGTCGCGGGCACCACCGAGGCGGGCCGCGGCACGGCTCGGACGGGACCCCCAGCACCACGCTCAACGACGTCTACTTCCGGGTGGGCGGACCGCACGTCGGCAGGGCCGACGTCTCGCTCCAGGTCGACGCCGACGACGTGCTCATCGACCACGCATGGGTGTGGCGGGCCGACCACGGCGTCGAGGGCTTCACCCAGGGAGCGAGCGGCGACACCGACCGCTGGCGCACCAACACCGGCCGCGTCGGCCTCGTCGTCAACGGCGACCGGGTGAGCGCGACGGGACTGTTCGTCGAGCACTTCCAGCAGCACAACACGATCTGGAACGGCGAGGACGGCGAGGTCGTGCTCTACCAGAACGAGCTGCCCTACGACCCGCCCACGCAGGCCGACTGGAACCGACCCGACGGCACCCTCGGCTGGACGGGCTACAAGGTCGCGGACACGGTGCAGCGCCACCAGCTGTACGGCGGCGGGGTCTACGTGTTCAACCGCAACGACCCCTCGATCGTCACGCAGCGCGGGTTCGAGGTGCCCGACCGGACCGGGGTGCGGCTGCACCACGTGCTGACCGTCAACCTCGACGCCGGTGCGATCGAGCACGTCGTCAACGACGCGGGCGCCCGGGTCGACAGCAGCGCGTCGGGCGTCCCGAGCTACCTCGTGGACTACCCGACGGGGTGAACAGTCGGCTTTCCCGCACGCCTAGGGTCGGACCCATGCAGACACGGACTCTCGGTTCCCACCAGGTCGGCGCGATCGGCCTGGGCCTCATGACCTTCGACCAGACCGGCACGCAGCCGCGCCAGCAGCTGCTCGACACGGTCACGGCCGCCCTCGACGCTGGCGTCACGCTCTTCGACACCGCCGACGCCTACGGGCCCGGCGACGAGAAGGGCGAGGGCGCCCAGGGCGAGAACGAGCGACTCATCGCCTCGCTGCTCGACGAGCTCGGGGTCCGCGACCGGGTCGTCCTGGCGACCAAGGGCGGGCACGTGCGCACCGAGGGCGGCGGCTGGGACACCGACAGCTCGGCCGACCACCTCCGCTCGGCCGTCGACGCCAGCCTCGAGCGGCTCGGGGTCGAGCAGATCGCCCTGTGGCAGCACCACCGACCCGACCCGAAGGTGCCCTACGACGAGGTCATCGGCACGCTCAAGGAGATCGCCGACAGCGGCAAGGTCGGCGCGGTGGGCCTGTCCAACGCCAACTCCGAGCAGATCCGTGCGGCGTACGACGTCCTGGGCAAGCGCCTCGTCAGCGTGCAGAACCAGTACAGCCCCGCGTTCCTCAGCAGCCGCGCGGAGATCGACACGTGCGAGGAGCTCGGTCTCGCCTTCCTGCCGTGGAGCCCGCTGGGCGGGCTCGGCAGCGCCAAGGAGCTCGCCGAGAAGCACCCGGCCTTCGCCGAGGTGGCGCAGGCCCGGGGCGTCAGCGCCCAGCAGGTCGCGCTGGCCTGGGAGCTGGCCGCGTCGCCGTGCGTGATCCCGATCCCGGGGGCCAAGCGACCGTCGTCGGTCCAGGACTCCGCTGCCGCTGCCGACCTGGTCCTGACCGAGCAGGAGCTCGGTCGCCTCGACGGCTGACGCGGGGCGGCGGTATCCCTGTGCACACGCTGACCTACATCAGCTCGGCCACGACGTTGATGGCCGTCCCCGACCTCGTCGACCTGCTCGAGCAGATCCGGCCCAAGAACCACGCCCTCGGGCTCACGGGGATGCTCGTCTACTCGGGCGGCGGCATCATCCAGGCCCTCGAGGGACCGCGACGTGCGGTGGACGAGGTGTTCGAGGCGATCGAGGTCGACCCGCGACACCGCGACGTCACCGTGCTGGAGCGTCGCCCCGTCGAGGGGAGGGTGTTCTCCGACTGGTCGATGGGCTTCCGCAACCTCGACCGGCGCGAGCTCCACGACGCGACCACGTTCCAGGCGTTCCTGCGGGGTCCTGCCGGGAGCGGACTCGGCGACGACGCCGTCCCGACGTACGACCTGGTGTCGCTGTTCCGCACGCACCACGCGGCCTGAGCGGCCCGCCCGACCGCACGGATCACACCGCCGCCGACGCGGGGTTTGCCGGCGCGGCGCGGTAACTTCGCAGGCGTGTCCGACAACCGCCCTCGCCGTACCTTCGCCGTCATCAGCCACCCCGACGCCGGCAAGTCCACGATCACCGAGGCCTTGGCGCTGCACGCACGGGTGATCACCGAGGCCGGCGCGGTGCACGGGAAGGGCGGGCGCCGCGCGACCGTCTCGGACTGGATGGACATGGAGAAGGCGCGCGGCATCTCGATCACCTCGGCCGCGCTGCAGTTCGTCTACCGCGACCACGTCATCAACCTGGTCGACACCCCCGGCCACAGCGACTTCTCCGAGGACACCTACCGCGTGCTCTCCGCCGTCGACTCGGCCGTGATGCTGGTCGACGCGGGCAAGGGGCTCGAGCCGCAGACCCTCAAGCTGTTCCGCGTCTGCGCGCTGCGCGGCATCCCGGTCATCACCGTCATCAACAAGTGGGACCGCCCCGGCCTCGCGGCCCTCGAGCTGATGGACCTGATCGAGCAGCAGATCAAGCTCCGCCCGACGCCACTGACCTGGCCGGTCGGCGAGGCCGGCGACTTCCGCGGCGTGCTCGACCGGCGCACCGGCGAGTTCGTGAAGTACACCCGCACCGCCGGCGGCGCCACCCGCGCGCCCGAGCTGCGGATGTCCGCTGACGACGTGCCCGAGGTCGACGCCGACGTGTGGGCCGCCGCGGTCGAGGAGCACGAGCTGCTCTCGCTCGACGACAAGGACCACGACCAGGAGACGTTCCTGGCCGGCGTGACGACGCCGGTGATGTTCGCCAGCGCCCTGCAGAACTTCGGCGTCGCCCAGCTGCTCGACCTGCTGCTCGACCTCGCACCCGCGCCCAGCACGATCGACGGCGTCGACGGCACGCCGCGGCACGTCGCCGACGACTTCAGCGCCTTCGTCTTCAAGGTGCAGTCGGGCATGAACGCCGCCCACCGCGACCGGATGGCCTACGCCCGCATCGTGTCGGGGGAGTTCGAGCGCGGCATGGTCGTCACGCACGCCTCGACCGGTCGGCCGTTCGCCACGAAGTACGCCCAGGCGGTCTTCGGCCGCGAGGTCACCTCGATCGAGCAGGCCTACCCCGGCGACATCATCGGCTTCGTCAACGCCCAGGCGCTGCGCGTGGGCGACACGGTGTACGTCGGGGAGCCGATCGAGTTCCCGCCGGTGCCGACCTTCGCGCCGGAGCACTTCATGACCGCGACCGCCGCCGACATCGGCCGCTTCAAGCAGTTCCGCCGCGGCATCGAGCAGCTCGACCAGGAGGGCGTGGTGCAGGTGCTGCGCTCCGACCTGCGTGGCGACCAGAGCCCGGTGCTCGCGGCCGTCGGGCCGATGCAGTTCGAGGTCGTGCAGGAGCGGATGACCAACGAGTTCAACTCGCCCATCCGGCTCTCCTCGCTCGACTACAAGGTCGCCCGGCGCACCGACGCCGACGGCGCCCTCGCGCTGCGCGGGGGCCGTGGGGTCGAGGTGCTCCAGCGCTCCGACGGCACCTACCTCGCGATCTTCACCGACCAGTGGCGCGCGGGCGCGACGGCGCGCGACAACCCGGAGATCATGCTCGAGCCGCTGCCTGCGGGCGGCGCGGCCTAGCGCTCCAGCTGGCTGGTTCGGTCATGGTTGACCCATGACCGACCCCCGGATCGTCAACCTGCACCAGACGCTGGCCTCCTTCGAGGACCTGTGGAGCCCGCGGATCCTCGCGCAGGTCAACGACCACGACCTCCGCACGGCCAAGGTCCGCGGCGAGTACGTCTGGCACCGCCACCCCGACACCGACGAGCTCTTCCTGGTCCTCGACGGGCAGCTCGACATCGGCCTGCGCGACGAGGACGGCACGGAGCGCGTGGTCGCGCTGGCCACGGGTGACGTCTTCGTCGTCCCGCGCAACCTGCTGCACCGGCCCTCATCGGCCGAGGGGGCCACGATCCTGCTGGTCGAGCCGACCGGCACGGTGACGACAGGCGACTTCGACGGCGAGGTGCCCGACCACATCGACAGCACCGTCGGGCACAGGGTCAGCCCGGACTGACGTCGCCGACCCCGGTGGGCCCGACGTAGCAGAGCATCCGGTAGTCGACGCCCGCCTCGATGTTCACGAAGCCGTGCCGCTCGTAGAAGCGGCGGGTGTCGGTGTCGACCTCGTCGACGTTGATGTGCATCTCCGGCGAGCCCCGCTCGAGCACCAGCCCCCGGGCGGCGTCGAGGATCGCCGTACCGATGCCGCGGTCGCGCAGCGCCGGCACGACGTAGAGCTCCTCGAGCTGCGAGACCGGCCCGTCGAACCAGATCGCCGGGCGCAGGGTGACGAGGGCGAACCCGTCGGCCTCGCCCGCCAGCAGCGCGACGACGTCGTCGAGCGCCAGCAACCGCTCGAAGCGCGGGGCCAGCACGTCGACCGGGTCGGTCTCGGTCTCGAACTCGGTGTTGAAGTCCCACAGCAGCCGGGCCAGCACCCCGGCTTCGGCCGGTGTCGCGCGGCGTACGGCGTGGTCACCAGGGTTGGCGTCGGTCATGACGACGACGATGCCACGCGCTCGGCGAGCCGGACGGCCGCCGTGGCCACGAGCTCGGCCTCGTCCGGGTCGGCCGCGGCGCGCTCGGGCACGAGACCGCCGAGCAGCGCGGCCGGCTGGGTGAGCCAGATCCACGCCGCCCACGGGTCCATCCCGGCCGCGAGCAGCGGCATCAGCACGGGCTCGAGGTCGGGTCGCGGCTCGCCGCCGGACGTGAGCTGGAAGGCGGGCACGATGACGTCGCGGTGGTCGCCGATCACCAGGAGCCGGTGTCGCGCGGCGGTCTTGTGGATCATGAACCGGGTGGCGTCCAGCGTCGCGCCCCGCACGGCGGCCAGCGACGCGTAGTCGTGGGTCGGGGTGGCCGCGAGCTCGCTGCGGAGCCGGGCCTGGCGCGCGACCTGGATGAGCTGGAGCGGGATCGCGTGGGCCGGGTCGTCACCCTGGGAGTGCAGCATCGCGTCGAGCGCCTCGAGCTGCTCGGCCGTCATCGGGTCGCCGGTCGCGGGGTCGGTCCACACGGCCCGGCCGTCGGCGTCGCGGGTGAAGGACGGCAGCCCGGCCGCGGGCAGGTGGCCGGCGAGGTCGAGTCCCTCGAGCCAGGTTGCGAGCCGGTCGCCGAGGTCGGAGGTCATGGACCAAGCGTGCCGCACCCGGGGCCGGTGCGCTCAGCCGGCCGGCGGGGTGAACTGGCTGGCGGTGAAGACGGCTCCCGCGGGGTCGCGGACCTCGGCGGTGCGGGTCCACGCGGAGTCGGCGGTCGCGAGGACGGTGCCGCCGAGCCGCTCCACCGCCGCGACGGTCGCGTCCCGGTCGGCGACGGTGAACGTGACGTGCCAGTGTGGCCGCTCGTCGCCGGTCGTGGGCGCCAGCCACCCGATGGCGTCGGCGAAGCCGGGTGGGACGCCGACCCCGCTCTGCCGCTCGTGGATGCCGGGGTCGACCGTCGCGGCCAGGTGGTCGCCGTACCCGGACCGGCCGATCATGGTGGCGAAGCCGAGGTCGGAGACCTCCCAGCCGAACACGGAGCCGTAGAACGCGGTGGCGGCCGCCGGGTCGGTGGTGTGGAGGTCGCTGAAGTTCCAGGCCCCCGGAGCGTTGGTGAGCTGGGCGCCCAGGCGGGTGCCGGCCTGCCACAACGCGAAGGCGACACCCTCCGGGTCCTCGCAGTAGGCCGCTGTGCCGGCCGGGCCGAAGGCGGTCGGCGGGCTCACGACCCGACCGCCCGCGGCAACGACCCGGGCAGCTGCTGCCTCCGCGTCGTCGACCGCGACGTAGGTCGTCCACGTGCGTCCCTCGCCGCTCGAGATCCCGGCGACGTCCTGGCCGTCGAGCTGGGCGATGAGGTAGGCGCCGCCACCGGTCTCGACGAACCGCCAGCCGAGCAGGCCGCCGTAGAACTCCTGCGCCACCGACGGGTCAGGGTGCTCGAGGTCGATCCAGGACGTGACGCCCTCGGGATAGGTCCGCTGTGTCTCCATGTCCGCCACGCTACGACCGGAACCGGACAGGTGGGGTCCGCGTCGTCCTACTCTGGGGTGGTGCCGCGCCAGCCGATCGAGCCACCCGCCGAGGCGGACCCCACTGCCCGCACCGTCGCGTCCTACGAGCTGGTGGCCGCCGACTACGCCCGCGAGACAGCGGGCGGCGGGCTGAGCGACGGGCTGGCCCGACTGGTCGAGGCCGTGCCGGGCGGCCACGTCCTCGAGATCGGGTCCGGCCCCGGCTGGGACGCCGACGCCCTCGAGGAGGCCGGCCTGCGGGTGCGACGCACGGACGTGACGCAGGCCTTCATCGACCTCCAGCAGGAGCGCGGCCAGCAGGTCGAGCGGCTGGACGTGGTGTCCGACGACCTCGGTGGTCCGTACGACGCCGTGGTGGCCCTCGCGGTGCTCCAGCACGTCCCGAGGTCGGCGCTCGCCCGTGTGCTCGGGCGGATGGCGGCCTCGCTCGCGCCCGGCGGCGCGCTGCTCCTCGCCGTACGCACGGGTGAGGGTGAGCGCTGGGAGGTGGGCGACTCGGGCAATCCCTACTACGTCGCGCTCTGGGAGGAGGGCGAGCTGATCGATCTCCTGGTCGCGGCCGGTCTGCGGGTGGAGTGGCAGGAGGTCTCGAGCGACTCCGAGGACAGCGACTGGGTCAGCCTGCTCGCCCGCATTACTTGATTTGTTCAAGAAAAGGCGGAAGGGTGGCCCTGTGACCACGACCCCCGCCGAGAGCCTCCTGCGAGGCGCCGGTCTGCGTGTCACGCAGCCGCGGCTCGCGGTGCTGCGCGCGGTCGGCGACGCCCCGCACGCGGACACCGCGACGGTGCTCGGCGCCGTGCGCGCCGAGCTGGCGTCGGTCTCGCACCAGGCGGTGTACGACGTCCTCGACGCCCTGACCCGCAGCGGGCTCGTCCGCCGCATCCAGCCGGCCGGATCCGTGGCGCGCTACGAGCTGCGGGTCGGCGACAACCACCACCACGTAGTGTGCCGCAGCTGCGGCGCCGTGGCCGACGTCGACTGCGCGGTCGGCGCCCGGCCCTGCCTCGACGCCTCCGACACCCACGGCTTCGTCGTCGACGAGGCCGAGGTCACCTACTGGGGCACCTGCCCCGCCTGCACCAACGCCACCGACACCAACGCCACCACCAACGCCCGCACGACCAGCAGCAACTGAGAGGGAACCCATGCCTGACGACCTGACCGACGACCTGCCCAACGACTCCGAGCGGGCGACCGACACCTCCGACAGCAACCAGGCCAACGCCGAGGTCGGGGAGATGAACGAGGAGGCCGGCGCCGGCAAGTGCCCGGTCATCCACCACCAGCCGCGGCCCACCGAGGGTGACGCCAACCAGGTGTGGTGGCCCGAGCGCCTCAACCTCAAGATCCTTGCGAAGAACCAGCCGGTGCTCAACCCGCTCGGCGCGGACTTCGACTACCCCGCCGCGTTCGAGGCGCTCGACCTGTCCGCGGTCAAGGCCGACATCACCGCCGTGCTGCACGACTCGCAGGACTTCTGGCCTGCGGACTTCGGTCACTACGGCCCGTTGATGATCCGCATGGCCTGGCACAGTGCCGGCACCTACCGCGTCCAGGACGGTCGCGGCGGCGGTGGCACCGGCCAGCAGCGCTTCGCGCCCCTCAACTCCTGGCCCGACAACGGCAACCTCGACAAGGCCCGCCGCCTGCTGTGGCCGGTGAAGAAGAAGTACGGCAACGCGCTGTCGTGGGCCGACCTGATGATCCTCACCGGCAACGTCGCGCTCGAGGACATGGGCTTCGAGACCTTCGGCTTCGCCGGCGGCCGCATCGACGCGTGGGAGCCCGACGACGACGTCTACTGGGGCCCGGAGACCGAGTGGCTCGGTGGCGACCGTGGCGGCGAGCAGCGCTACTCCGGCGACCGTGAGCTCGACAACCCGCTCGCCGCCGTCCAGATGGGCCTGATCTACGTCAACCCCGAGGGTCCCGAGGGCAACCCCGACCCGATCCTCGCCGCCCACGACATCCGCGACACCTTCGGCCGGATGGCGATGAACGACGAGGAGACCGTCGCGCTGATCGCCGGCGGTCACACCTTCGGCAAGACGCACGGTGCCGCGGACCCCGAGGTCAACGTCGGCCCCGAGCCCGAGGGCGCCCCGATCGAGACCGGCGGCCTCGGCTGGCTGAGCAAGTACGGCACCGGTGTCGGCGCCGACGCCATCACCTCGGGCCTCGAGGTCACCTGGACCGACGTCCCGACCCAGTGGAGCAACCGCTTCTTCGAGATCCTCTTCGAGCACGAGTGGGAGCTCTCGCAGAGCCCTGCCGGCGCCGCGCAGTGGGTGGCGAAGGACGCCGAGGCGATCATCCCGGCCCCCGACGAGGGCGGGGCGAAGCGGCTCCCGACGATGCTCACCACCGACCTGGCGCTGCGGATGGACCCGGCGTACGAGGTGATCTCGCGCCGCTTCCTGGAGAACCCCGACGAGTTCGCCGACGCGTTCGCACGCGCCTGGTTCAAGCTGACGCACCGTGACATGGGCCCGATCGCCCGCTACCGCGGCGCCGAGGTCCCCACGGAGGAGCTGCTCTGGCAGGACCCGATCCCGGCGCCGGCGCACACGGCCTCCGCCGAGACGATCGCTGCGGTGAAGCAGAAGATCGCCGACTCGGGCCTGACCGTCAGCCAGCTCGTGTCGACGGCCTGGGCGGCCGCGTCGTCCTTCCGCGGCTCCGACAAGCGCGGTGGCGCCAACGGCGGCCGGATCCGGCTCGAGCCCCAGCGCAGCTGGGAGGTCAACGACCCGCAGCAGCTCGACGGCGTGATCAAGGTCCTCAAGGGCATCGCGGCCGGTGCGGACATCACGTTCGCCGACACCGTCGTCCTCGCGGGCAACGTGGGCGTCGAGCAGGCGGCGGCGGCCGCCGGTGTCGAGGTCGAGGTGCCGTTCACCCCGGGTCGTGGCGACGCGACCCAGGAGCAGACGGACGTCGAGTCGTTCGCGTGGCTCGAGCCGAAGGCCGACGGGTTCCGCAACTTCGTGCGCTCCGACGCCAAGCTGCCCGCGGAGTACCTCCTCGTCGACCGCGCCAACCTGCTCAACCTCAGCGCTCCCGAGCTCACCGTCCTGGTGGGCGGCCTTCGCGTCCTGGGCGCCAACACGGCCGCGTCGACCGACGGTGTGCTGACGGAGCGCCCGGGTGAGCTGACGAACGACTTCTTCGTCAACCTGCTCGACCTCGACACGGTGTGGAGCCCCGCCGGCTCCAACGACCGGTTCGAGAGCAGCGAGAACGGCCGGGCCTGGACGGGCACCCGCGCCGACCTCGTCTTCGCGTCCAACTCCGAGCTGCGGGCCATCGCGGAGGTCTACGCCACGGACGGCGCGCACGAGAAGTTCGTGCACGACTTCGTCGCCGCGTGGACCAAGGTGATGGAGCTCGACCGCTTCGACCTGCACAGCTGATCGTCACGGACGGCGGCCGGCCCCTTCGGGGTCGGCCGCCGTCGTCGTTCGGGGGCGCTGCAGACTGGGGGGCATGATCGCGCTGACCGAGTCCGAGATCCGGGCGTCGTTCGTGAACTGCTCGCAGGGCGAGGCCAAGCGCCTGCGGGTCCCCCTGGGCCTCGCGGACACCGCGTGGGACACCCTCGACTTCCTCGGCTGGCGCGACCCGGGCGCCCCCGCCGCGGCGTACGTCGTGACTCAGTGGCGCGGGACCCTCACCGGCCTGGTGATGCGGCTGAGCACCGACCGTCGGGCGACCGGGCGGCAGAACATGTGCGCGCTGTGCCACACCGTGCACTCCACGACCGACGTCGCGCTGATGGTCGCGCCCCGGCCCGGCGCCGCCGGTCGCGCCGGCAACACGGTCGGCACCTACCTGTGCACCGACCTCGCCTGCTCGCTCTACGCCCGCCACCTCAAGCGCCCCGACCGCGTCCAGCCGGTCGAGACGCTGACGACCGAGAAGCGGATCGAGCGGGTGCAGGCCAACCTCGACACCTTCGTACGCCGCGTGGTGGAGGCGTCATGAAGACTTCCCCACGAGTGAACGCCACCTGGTCGCTGGTGCACGCCGAGCGTGCGGCCCTGGTCGAGGACCTGGCGGGGCTGGACGAGACGCAGTGGGGTCGGCAGTCGCTGTGCGGGGAATGGACGGTGCGCGAGGTGGCGGCGCACCTGGTGAACAACGCCCGCACCACCCGGCTCGGGATCGTGCGGGAGATGGTCCGGGCGCGCTTCGACTTCGACCGGCAGAACGCCAACGGCGTCGCGCGCGAGCTCGGCGACTCCCCGGCCGAGACGCTGGACCGGCTGCGAAAGGTCGTCGGACGTACCGACACCCCGCCCGCGCCGCTCGACAGCCGCCTGGTCGAGGAGGTCGTGCACGGGGAGGACATCCGCCGCCCGCTGGGCATCACCCACTCCTACGCGCCCGAGGCGGTCACCCGGTCGCTGGCCTACCAGGCCCGCACGTCGGTCGCGATGGGCGGTGGCCGGCAGCGGATCGCGGGAGTGCGCCTGGTCGCCACCGACGCGGACGTCGCGATCGGCGACGGCCCCGAGGTCAGCGGCCCGGCGCTGTCACTGCTGCTCGCGACCTCGGGCCGGACGGTCGCGCTGGACGACCTGGCCGGGCCGGGTCTCGCCACGTTGCGCGACTGACCTGCCGGGGGGATCCGTCATGCGCGCCGGGACCCATCGGTGCGGGTCGGGATGACGGACGGGACCGGCTCAGACGTGGCCGCTGAGCTGGGCCAGCCGGGTCGCGAGTGCGTCCACCATCGCGCTGGCCTGCTTGGCGGGCAGGTCGGACTTCCGGTCGCCGCCCTGGCTGGACACGGGCAGCACGTCGACCGACAGCCGTGCCCCGCCGGCCAGCGCACGCAGCTCGTCGAGCTTGTCGCCGAACGGGGAGCCGCTGCCCGGTGAGTAGTAGGCCAGGGCCTCGTCCACGTCGTCGGCGTAGAGGTCGGCCTTGGTCACCGCGATCACCAGCCACACCGGCCGGTCCCGGCGGACGGCCATCGACGCGATCCGGTGGGCCGTGATCGACCAGTCCTCGAGCTCGGCGGCGAGCAGCTCCTCGCGGGTCGCGGTGGCCGCGCCGGTGGTCCCGGCCGTACGCCGCGGGGTGGCGTGGCCGTTGGCGACGACGTGGATCACCCCGTCGACGGGCTCGTCGTGGAACACCTCGTCGAGCGCACCCAGCCGGGTGGCGGCGTTGTCGCCGGGCACGACGAGGAAGCGGAACCCGTGCAGGCGGGCCGAGCGCCGGGTGCGCCGCTCCATGACGGCGGATCCGACCTCGGTCACGGCGTTGCTCGCCGTACGCCGCGAGAGCCGGTCGGCGAGCTGGGACTTGCCGACCCCGGTCATCCCGGTGACGGCGACGGTCGGGTAGCGGTGGCGGAAGAGCCGACCGATCCGCTCGGGGGCCGCGGCCAGTCCGGTCAGCACCGTGCCGGCGATGGTGGCGCCGAGCGCAGCGTTGCGGCCCGAGGCGGGCAGGATCGTGCGGATGCGGGTGGCGCGCGACATGCGCCCGAGCCTACGGTCCGGAACCTTCCACCCACCTCATCCTTCCCGGCGGGACCCGCCCGGGCCGACACTCGGCCCACGACGACGCTGGTCGGGATGGACACCGAGGTCGTCGGCGACCTCGCCCGAGACCTGCTCGCCGACGCGGACCGGATGGACGACGTGGCCGCCCGCCTGCGCGGCACGGTCGACGACCTGGCGATGCGGTCGTGGCGGGGCGCCGACAGCACCGGCTTCTGCGACACGTGGCGGCACGTCCACGATCCCGCCCTCGTCGCGCTCGCGACCCGGCTGCGCGAGCTCGGCCGCCAGGCCATGCAGGAGGCGGCCGACCAGGACCGGGTCAGCGGGTCGGGCGGTGCCACGGCCGCACCCGTCGCGGTCGCGTCGTCGCCGTACGCCGCGAGCAGCCCGATCGGCGGACAGCACGACCGCGACCTGCTGGCGCTCGCGATCGGCGCCTATCCCGGTGGCACCGTCGCCGAGGCCGGCGGCCGCTACCGCGCGCTGGGTCGCGACGAGCTGCAGCGCCTCGGCATCACCGAGCAGATGCTGCGCGACGACCGCACCGGCTTCGCGGCGACGGTCTATCGCGGCACCGACGGCAGCACCGTGCTGTCCTTCCGGGGGTCGGACGGGCTGGACCCGACGGACTACCTCGGCACCAACGTCCCCAACGGGCTGGGGCTCCCGTCGCCGCAGGGCGCGCAGGCCATCGCCCTGTCGCGTCGGCTGGCCGCGAGCGTCGGCGCCGACCAGCTGACGATCGTGGGGCACTCGCTCGGCGGCCACCTCGCCGCGGCCGGTGCGGTGGCGACGGGGGCGCGCGCCGTCACCTTCAACTCGGCGCGGCTCGGCGACGCAGACTTCTCCCGGGCCCTGATCGCGAGCGGCCGCGACGGCAACGTGGCCGGGGTCGTCGCCAAGACCGCCTTCACGCGCAGCAACCCGCTGAGCCCCGTGGGGTTCCTCTACGACCCGCATGCGCGGGAGCGGGCAGCGATCGCCGCGTCGGGCCAGATCCGCAACTACTCGACGACGGGCGAGCCGCTCAACCTCGTGCAGTCGCTGCGCCTCGGCCCGCGCGCCCTCGGCGTCCAGGTGCCGATGACCGACCCGTCGCCCGGCTGGCTCAAGCGGCACGGCCCCGACGGACTGGTCGAGACGTGGGACAACACCTTCCCGGGGCGGCGCTGAGGCTCACGACCTCCGGGCGCGCAGCACGCAGTCGGTGTGGTGGTGGGCGCCGGGTCCTTCGGGCGCCGTGCGCGCTCGTTGCTCGGCCAGCTCGATCGTCCAGCCGTCGCGGTCGGTGAGCGCAGCGACGAGGTCGTCGTGGCCGACGTAGTCGTCGGGGTCGAAGCCGTGCTCCAGCGCCACCTCGCGGTCGACGAAGGCGTGGTGCACGGCGAGCAGGGTGCCGCCGGGGGCGACCGCGCCGAGCAGCGTCTCGATGACTGCGCCGTCCTCGCGGAGCAGGGCGGGGTAGAACGCGATGACCAGGTCGTGCGTCACGGGGTCGAACTCCTCGAGCCCGATCGGGCGCCAGGCCACCTCGACACCCGCCACCTCCGCGGCGCGGGCAGCCCGCCCCAGGGCCCGCGCCGAGACGTCGATCCCGGTGGCGCACCAGCCGCGGGTGGCCAGCCAGATCGAGTCGGCGCCCTCGCCGCAGCCCACGTCGAGCGAGGTGCCGGGCTCGAGGTCACTGACCTCGACGACGAGCTGCTCGTTGGGGTGGCCGCTCCACAGCTGGTCGTCGCCGTAGCGCTCGTCCCAGTCGAGCGCGTCGGCGTGCTGGTGCGTGTCCTCGCCCATGCGACCTCCTGTCGCCGAGTCTGGCACCGCGCGCCGGTTTGGGACACTCGTCAAGAGTGTCGGCGCGTCAGCCGATCCGCACGGTCCCCACCCGGCCGTCTCCGCCGGCGGCCCAGCAGTCGGCGCCGTAGCAGTCGAGGGTGTGGAAGCCGGCCTTGCTGAAGCGCGTCCAGGTCGCGCCGAGGTCACGCGAGATGCTGCTGCCACCGTCCTCGCCGCCCTGGCCGACGACCAGCAGCATGCCCCGCGACCAGGACGCGTCCTCGCCGAGGTGTCGCAGGTCGCCGCCCGCGGTCCAGCGGTTGCCGCGGCGCAACAGCGCCGTGGCGTCCGTGCCGTCGTCCGGTGCCTCGAAGTCGCCGCCGACGGCGACGCCGGCGCGCGGAGTGCGGAAGGCCAGGGCGAAGACCCCGGCCGCCTCGCCGGTCGGCAGTGTCGTCTCGGACGCGGCCCAGGTGCGGCCCTGGTCGGTGCTGCGGTAAACCCGCGCGACGTCGCCGCCGCTGCCGAAGTAGGCGTTGCGCCCGGCGAAGACGAGGCAGTCCCCGCTGGCGGAGAAGTTGAACTCACCCGTCGACCGGGGCATGCGCCGGTCGTCGAGCACCGTCCACGACCGACCGCGGTCCTTCGTGCGGGCGATCTGGAACTTCCCGCCGACCGGGTCGCTGACCGCGAGCCCGACCTTGCCCCCGCGTGAGAAGTCCATGCAGTTGAAGAAGGCCTTCGGGTCCGTGTTGCGGAAGGTCTCGGTCCACGTCGCTCCGCCGTCGGTGGTGCGGTAGATCCGGGACGCCTCGCCCTCGCCGATCGCCAGCACCGACGCGGTCAGGGCGTCCTCGGCCTCGACGTCGCGGAAGTTCAGTCCCTCCGAGTCGGGCGGGCTCACGTCCTGCCAGGTCGCCCCGGCATCGGTGGTGAGGAAGACCTTCGCGGCGCCGCCGTCGGTGAGGCTGGCGCCGCTGACCCACGCCGTCGTCGCATCGACCGCGTCGAGACCGCGGAAGCTCTGGTCGGCGTCGACCACCGTGGTGGACCACCTGTACTTCGCCTCCTCCGCGCGGTCGGCCGTGTCGGCGGAGGAGGGGGCGACGAGGGATCCGGTCAGGGACGCGGCGAGGGTGAGGGCGACGAGCCCGAGAGGGGTACGCATGTCCGCACCCTGCCGGAGCCCCGGCGGGCTGTCCAGCGGCCCTCGCCGTACCCGCGATCCGGTGGCAGGCTGGCGGGCATGTCCTTCCCGTCGTCGTCATCCCCCAGGAGCTACCCGCCGGAGGTCTACGACGGTGAGGGCGAGGCCAGCGCCTGGATCCGACCCTCCGACACGCCACCGGACCTCACCTACGCGAGCGGCGGCACCTGCGAGTACCTCGTCACGGGCGAGCGGTCACGCGGCAACCTCGGCGTCTACCGCTGGACGTTCGGGGAGGGCGAGACCGGTCCCGACCCGCACTTCCACCGCACGATGTCCGAGCACTTCTACGTCCTGCGTGGGACGGTCCGGTTGTACGACGGCCGCGCGTGGGTCAGCGCCGGGGTGGGTGACTACCTCTACGTCCCGGAGGGCGGCATCCACGGCTTCAAGGGGTCCGACCACGCGCAGATGCTGCTCAGCTTCACCCCCGGCGGCCCACGGGAGGACTACTTCGAGGCGCTCGCCAGCGGGCGCTCGATGACCGAGGAGGAGCGGGCGGAGTTCATGCTGCGCCACGACAACCACTGGGTCTGAGTCTGGCGGTCCCCCGTAGGTTGGCGACATGGACTTCCGATACCTCGGCAACAGCGGACTCAAGATCTCCGAGATCACCTACGGCAACTGGCTGACCCACGGGTCGCAGGTGGAGAACGAGGTCGCCACCCAGTGCGTGCGCGCCGCGCTCGATGCGGGCATCTCCACCTTCGACACCGCCGACGTCTACGCCAACACCGCGGCGGAGACCGTGCTCGGCGAGGCGCTCAAGGGCGAGCGGCGCGAGTCGCTGGAGATCTTCACCAAGGTCTACTGGCCGACCGGTCCGAAGGGCAAGAACGACACCGGTCTCTCGCGCAAGCACATCCTGGAGTCGATCAACGGCTCGCTCCAGCGCCTCCAGACCGACTACGTCGACCTCTACCAGGCCCACCGCTACGACACCGAGACGCCGCTCGAGGAGACGATGCAGGCCTTCGCCGACGTCGTACGCCAGGGCAAGGCGCTCTACATCGGGGTCTCGGAGTGGACGGCCGACCAGATCCGCGCCGGCGTCGAGCTGGCGCGCGAGCTCAACGTCCAGCTCATCTCCAGCCAGCCGCAGTACTCCATGCTCTGGCGCGTCATCGAGGACGAGGTCGTCCCGACGTCGGCCGAGCTCGGGGTCTCGCAGATCGTGTGGAGCCCCATCGCGCAGGGCGTGCTGACCGGGAAGTACGTCCCCGGCCAGCCGCTGCCCGAGGGCTCACGGGCCACCGACGAGAAGGGCGGCGCCGACATGATCAGCCGCTTCATGAACGACGACGTCCTGACCCGCGTGCAGGCGCTCAAGCCGATCGCCGACGACGCGGGCCTGACCATGGCGCAGCTCGCCGTGGCCTGGGTGCTCCAGAACGACAACGTCGCGTCGGCACTGGTCGGGGCCTCGCGCCCCGAGCAGGTCACCGACAACGTCAAGGCCGCCGGCGTGAAGCTGGACGCCGACGCGCTGGCTGCGATCGACGAGGCGCTCGGCGACGTGGTCGTGCGCGACCCGGGCAAGACGGCCGAGAACGCCCCGAAGGGCCGCGTCGTCTGAACCCGCTCGTGCCCACCGTCGACTCGACCCACGTCGACTCGATCCACGTCGCCTCGATCCACATCGCGAAGGCCACCCGGCTGCCCATGCGGGCCGTCGAGGTGGTCGAGGCGGAGGCCGGGCGCGGCCTGGTCGGCGACCGCTACCACGGGACGCGGCACCGGCATGTCACGGTGCAGAGCGCGACCTCGCTGGCGGAGGCCGCGGAGGTGTTCGGGAGGGACGTGCCGGCGGAGCTGACCCGACGCAACATCACGATCAGCGACGGCGTCGTGCCCCGCGACCCCGGGTCGCGGATCCGGGTGGGCGACGTGCTGCTCGAGGCCGTGCGGGTCGCCGCGCCCTGCAAGCTGCTCGACGACACGATCGGTCGCGGCGCCCAGGAGGCCCTGCGCCGCCGCGCCGGCACGGTGTTCCGGGTGCTCGGCTCGGGCACGATCCGGGTCGGCGACGCGGTCGACCTCGCCGTACCTCCCGGGTAACGCCACGTTCCATGCACTCCCGCCCCCATCAGTGGGGGCGGGAGTGCTGTGTTTGTGGCGTTACCCGCGTCCGACGTCGAGGGCGAGGCTCAGGCGACGAGGTCGTCGATCTGGTTGAGGGCCTCGGTCATGCCCTCGACCTGGCCCATGTCGAGCACGCGCTGCAGGTCCTCGGCGCTGGTGTGGCTGGCGACGTAGGTGGCACGGGTGCCGCCGTCGTGCTCGGTGAACGTGAAGACGTTCTTGCCGACCGGCATCTCCGGGTTGGGGTTGAAGTCCAGGTCGGCGAAGCCGTCGTCGAAGCTGAAGCTCGAGGGGCCGTCCACCTCGGTGATGTCCCAGAAGCCCGCGAACTTCTCGCCCTCCGGGCTCGTCATGAAGTACGTCGAGCGCGTGCCCGGCCGCAGGTCGTGGTCCACGAAGGTGGCGGGGTAGGTCGGCGGGCCCCAGACCTTTTCGAGCTGTCGCGCGTCGGCGTAGATCTCCCAGATGCGCTCGACCGGTGCCGCGAAGTCGGCCACGATCGTCAGGGTCAGGTTGTCGGGGTCGTGCTGGACGTCGGTGACGGGCATGTCACTGGTTCCTCTCGGTGGGTGGTGGTGGTGCGATCAGGTCGTCGATCCGGGCGATGCGTCCGCGCCAGACGGTCTCGAGCTCGGTGAGCATCGAGCCCACCGAACGCACGGCCTCGACGTCACCGCTGGCCAGGGCCTCGCGGCCGCTGCGCCGCTTGGTGACCAGGCCGGCCCTCTCCAGCACGGCGACGTGCTTCTGCACCGCGGCGAAGGTCATGTCGTAGGACGCCGCGAGCGCCGAGACCGAGTGCTCCCCGGCCAGCACGCGGCGCAGGATGTCGCGTCGCGTCCGGTCGGCCAGCGCGTGGAACATGGCGTCGGCCCGGTCCTCGTGCTGGTCCGCGGTGTCGGTCACGGGACAAACGTACAACCATATGGTTGTAGGTTGTCAAGGGGTCGCTAGCGTGGATCGCATGAGGCCCACCGTGTCCCGCACGTTCACCACGACGACTCCACCCGAGGCGGTCTTCGACTACCTCGCGGACTTCACGAACGCCGAGGAGTGGGACCCCGGGACCGTCTCCTGCGAACGCGTCTCGGGCGACGGCGGCGTCGGCACGACCTACCGCAACGTCTCGACGTTCCTCGGCCGCGAGTCGGAGATCACCTACACGGCGGTCGAGCTCGAGCGTCCGACGCGCATCCACCTCACCGGCCACAACGAGCAGTTCGACGGGCACGACGTGCTCGGCGTCCGCGCCCACGGCACCGGGTCCGAGGTGACCTACACGGCCGAGTTCTCGTTCTCCGGCACCGCGCGCTTCGCGGCGCCGGTCGTCGCCGCCTACCTGCCGTTCCTGGCGAGGAAGACGGTCGACGAGCTGAAGGCCCGCCTCGATCGGCTGCCGGCCTGATGGGCGCGCCGATCGCGTCCCGCGCCCTCGACACCGCGATGGACCGCTCGCTGGTGCTCGGCTACACCCGCATCGGCCTCGCGGTGCGCCGCGCCCTGCCGGGCTGGCCCGCCGACCCGGCGCCCGGCTCGCTGGCGGGCGAGCACGTGCTCGTCACCGGCGCCAGCTCCGGCCTCGGCATCGCCACGGCCGAGGGACTGGCCGAGCTCGGGGCCACCGTGCACCTGGTGGTGCGCGACGAGGCCAAGGGTGCACGGGTCCGCGACGAGATCGCGCGCCGGCTCCCGGCCGCGACGCTGGAGGTCCGGCGCTGCGACGTGGGCGACCTGGACGACGTACGCCGCTTCGCCGCCGCCATCGGTGACGAGCTGCCCTCGATCCGGGCCGTGGTCCACAACGCCGGTGTGATGCCGCCCGAGCGCACCGAGTCGGCGCAGGGCCACGAGCTGAGCATGGCCGTGCACCTGCTCGGGCCGGTCGTGATGACGGAGGCGCTGCGCCCGCAGCTGGCCGGCGCGCGCGTCGTGCTGGTGAGCAGCGGCGGGATGTACGGCCAGGCGCTGCGCTCCGACGACCCCGGCTACCTGAAGGGCGACTACTCCCCGACGACGGCCTACGCGCGGTCCAAGCGGATGCAGGTCGAGATGCTGCCGCTGCTGGCCGACCGCTGGTCCCTCGACGGCATCCACCTCTCGGCCATGCACCCGGGCTGGGCCGACACCCCCGGCGTGCAGGAGTCGCTGCCGCGCTTCCGGTCGATCACGCGACCGGTGTTGCGCGACGACGCCGAGGGCGCCGACACCAGCGTGTGGCTGGCCGCGACGGAGCCCGCCCCCGCGGACGGACGCTTCTGGCACGACCGGCGCGAGCGCCCGATCGACCTGCTGCCGACGACCCGATCCACCCAGGACCAGCGCAGCGCAGCGTGGGCGTGGCTCACGCAGGCGACCGGGCTGGTGCCGAACCAGACGAAGGGCGCATGAGATGAGCGACGAGCAGTGGTCCGACCCGGACGCCGCGGACGGCACGCAGCAGGACTCGGCGTTCCCCGGTGCCGGTCGTCACGTCGACGATGCCGAGCGGGAGGCGGCGCTCGAGGCCGAGCCCGCGGGCAACGCCGAGGTCGGTGACACGGTCGACACCGACGAGGTCGACTCGGGCGCCCACGACGACTGAGCGGGACCGGATCCGCTGGACGTCATGCGGACGGAGCCACGGTCGGTCCGGCCGCATGACGTCGAGGGTGGTGCTCAGGCCTTCGCGCAGTCCGCGAGGATCCGCGCCAGCTCGACCGGCTGGGTGAACATCGGCCAGTGGCCGGAGTCGATGTCGACGTAGTCGACGTCGGTGCACTTCGCGAGCTCCGGGATGTCGCCGGCCGCGAGCCACTCCTTCGCCTGCTCGGGGGTGTACTCCGGGCAGACCATCGTCACCGGCACGGCGTAGCGGCGCTCGTCCGTCAGCTCGGCCACCGCCTGGGTGATGCCGGCCGGCACCGCGATCGCCCCGGCGGCCACGGACTCCTTCACCGCGTCGGACATGTCGTCGGAGTCGGGGCCCTCGAACGGCTCCCAGCCGGGGAAGGGCACGACGCCGTCGACGGGCTCGAAGAACCCGAAGTACTTCTCGCCCGACGGGCTCGGCATCCCGCCGACCAGCGCGACCCGGGCGACCGCCTCGGGCCGTCGGTCCGCGGTCAGCCACGCGAGCTGGCAGGCGGCCGAGTGCCCGACGACCAGCGCCGGCCCGTCGGCCGCGTCGACGGCGGCCACGACCGCCGCGACCTGCTCGTCCAGGGTCGCCGCGGTGTTGCCGTCGCCCTGTCCGGGCAGGTTCAGCGCCACGGGCCGGTGGCCGAGCTTCTCGATCTCGGGCACCACCTCGTCCCAGGCCGATCCGTCGAGCCACATGCCGGCGATGAGCAGGATGTCCATGTCAGTTCTCCTCCGTGGTTGGTGCGGTGTCTGATTCCTGTGCGTCTGCTTCGAGCGCGTAGAGGTCGCGCTCGGCGTACATCCGGTGGTGCCACTCCTCGTTGACGACGATGAAGAGGCACTGCCGCAGCGGAAAGTCCTCCAGCTGCGGCCACCCGGGCGCGGTCTGGGTCACCGTCTCCTCGAGCCGCTCGGGAGTCAGGTCGGTGATCAGGTCACGCATCATCGCCTGCCGCGTGCGGCGTACGGCGAGGACCTCGTCGAGCGAGGGCCGCGCGTCGCGGTCCCACGGGATGCCGTCCCAGCCGGGCGCCTCGTCCCACGGCAGGTCGAGCGGGTGCCACGGGCTGGGCTCGCCCAGCACCATCCGGGCGCCCCAGGCCGCGCTCGCGAACCCGAGGTGGCGCAACGTCTGGATGAACGACCACTCGTCGCGGACGCTCTCGTGCAGCCGTTCGGGCGGGAGCCGGCGGGCTCGCTCCTCGGTCTCGGTCCACAGCTGCTCCAGGATGGTCCACGCCTCCTGGAACTCCAGAGGCGTGCTCGGGTGCATCTTCGCCCGCAGCGGCATCCGGCGGTCCAGCTCGGCGTCGACCAGCGGTCCGATGTCGACGCCGTTGATGGTCACGTTGTCGATCTCGCCGGTGATCTCGACGTCGACGAGCTCGAGTCCGGGGAAGCGGACGTGGTGGAACGAGATCGCACGCAGGTCCGCGTGCTCGATGTGGGCACCGTTGGCCAGGGAGGCTGTGGATCGGTTCATGCGACCACCGTAGGAGGGGTTGCGGACGATCTGCGTCCTGATCCCGTGCGACCATGACGAGATGAGCGAGACCAGCCCGACCGCGCGGGCGCTGCGCACCCTCGAGATCCTCCAGAACCGGCCCGGCTGCACCGCCGACGACATCGCCGAGCGGCTCGGCGTCACCGACCGCGCGGCTCGTCGCTACGTCGCGATCCTGCGCGACGCCGGGATCCCGGTGGAGTCGGTGCGCGGTCCGTACGGCGGCTACCGGCTGGGCCGGGGCGTGCGGCTGCCCCCGATGGTGTTCACCGCCGCCGAGGCGCTCGGCCTGGTGATGGCGGTGCTCGACGGCCGGCACGCCGCGGCCGACGCCGACGACCCGGTCGGCTCCGCGCTCGGGACGATCATCCGCGCCCTCCCGGTGCAGGTGGGGCGACAGGCGGCGACGATGCGCGAGCACGCCCGCGCCGTACCCGACAAGTGGGCGAAGCCCGACCCGGCCGTGGCCAGCGCGCTCGTGGAGGCCGTGGGGGAGCAGCGGCAGGTGCGGATCGGCTACCGCAGCGCGGCCGGGCACAGCCACACCTTCGAGGTCGACCCGTGGTCGGTGGTGGTGCGCTACGGGCGGTGGTACCTCCTCTGCTTCGCCCACCACGCCGACGCCGTGCGGACCTACCGCATCGACCGGGTGACGTCGGTCGGCGAGGGCACGCGGAGGTTCGAGCAGCCGCCCGACCTCGACCCGGTGCGGGTGCTGGAGGAGAACCTCGCGTCCGGCTGGGACCACGAGACGCGGATCGTCTTCCACGCACCGGCGGCCGAGGTGGAGCCGTGGCTGCGCCCCACGATGGGCCGCCTCGAACCGCTCGGCGAGGACCGCTGCGTGGTCGTCGGCACGACGAGCAACCCGGTGATGGTGGCGGGCGAGTGGCTGGCCGGGATGCCCTTCGAGTTCACGGTGGAGGGCGGCCCGGAGCTGCGGGCTGCCGTCGCCGAGGTGGCGGCCAGGATGGCGCGGTCCGTCGCGGGCTGACTTTGAATCGAGGCGCCCGAGTGGCAACGTCGAGTCAGTGAGTGACACCAGAACTGCAGACGGGTCCCGGCACGACACCGGCTTCTTCGGACAGCCGGGCGTGCTCGCCAACCTCTTCGGCGTCGAGCTGTGGGAGCGCTTCAGCTTCTACGGCATGCAGGGCATCCTGCTCATCTACCTCTACTACTCCGCCGCCAAGGGCGGCCTCGGGATCGACGAGGCCACGGCGACCTCGATCGTCGGGGCGTACGGCGGTGCGGTCTACCTCTCGACCATCCTCGGCGCCTGGCTGGCCGACCGGGTGCTGGGCGCGGAGCGGACGCTGTTCTACGCCGCGGCCACCGTCATGCTCGGTCACATCGCCCTCTCGCTGCTGCCGGGGCTGCTCGGCGTCGGCGTCGGGTTGGTGCTGATCGCGCTGGGCTCGGGCGGGGTGAAGGCCAACGCCAGCTCGCTGGTCGGCTCCCTCTACGACGAGCACGACACCCGCCGCGACGCGGGCTTCTCGCTGTTCTACATGGGCATCAACATCGGCGCGCTCGCCGGCCCGCTGCTCACCGGGCTGCTCCAGAAGGAGTGGGGCTTCCACGCCGGCTTCCTCGCCGCGGCCGTCGGGATGGCGCTCGGGCTGGCGCAGTACGCCGCCTTCCGCAACCGCCTCCCCGACGAGACCAACGAGGTGACCAACCCGATCGGGTCGCGGACGCTGGCGACGTACGCCGCGGGGCTGGCCGCCGTCGTCGTCCTGGTCGTGGTCCTGGTGCTGGTCGAGGTGATCACCGCCGAGCGGCTGGCCAACATCGTGATCGGCGTGACGGTCGTGGCGGCCATCGCCTACTTCGCGCTGATCCTGGCCGACCGCGAGGTGCACGGTGCCGAGCGGAGCCGGATCTTCGCGTTCATCCCGCTCTTCCTGTGCAACGCGGTCTTCTGGTCGCTCTACCAGCAGCAGTTCACGGTCGTCACGATCTATGCCGACAAGCGGCTCGACCGCGACCTGTTCGGCTGGGAGATGCCGGTCAGCTGGGTGCAGTCGATCAACCCCGTCTTCATCATCGTGCTCGCCGGTGTCTTCGCCGCGCTGTGGACCAAGCTCGGCAAGCGCCAGCCCTCGACGCCGATGAAGTTCGGTGCGGGGACGCTGGTGATGGGCCTCGCGTTCTTCTGCTTCCTGCCGATGCCCGCGGGCGAGGCCTCGGCCCCGCTCCTCGGCCTGGCCGGGATCCTGTTGGTCTTCACGATCGCCGAGCTGCTCATCTCGCCGGTCGGTCTGTCGGCCTCGACCAAGCTGGCGCCGAAGAAGTACACGACGCAGATGGTCGCGCTCTACTTCTTGTCCATCGCGCTCGGTACGGCGATGGCCGGCACCCTCGCCGGCTACTACGACGAGGCCAGCGAGGGCCCGTTCTTCCTGTGGATCGGTCTCGCGGCGGTCGTCACCGGCGCCGCGGTGATGGCGTTCTCCAAGCCGATCCACCGGCTGATGGCGGGCGTCGACTGACACGATGCCCGTCGGGGTGGGGCGCCCTTGTCCGGCATCCGGTGACGGGACACAGTGGGTGCATGAGCAACCAAGGTGACTGGGGCGAGACCGAGCTCGACGAGACCGAGCGGGCCGACGCCGACATCAACCTCGACGACCCGAGTGCGGGCGACGACGAGCCGTGGAGCCCACCGGACCGCCAGCCTCGGGGTGCGGAGCTGGTCGACGTCGAGGACGAGACGCTCAGCATGCGGGTGATGCAGGAGGAGCCCGACCCCGCGGCCACCGTCACCGACGAACCGATGGTCGGCGGTGACGACCCCCTCGCCATCCCGGCCGACCAGGACGTGCTCGGTGGTGACGCCGACGAGGACGAGTCGTTCGACCTCGACGGCGACCCCGGCCCCGAGTCGCGCGGGATGCACCTGGAGTAGTCGGCATACCGGCGTCGGCGAGGCTCAGGCCCCGTCGTCGCGCCGGTCCTCGTCCTCGATCTCGGCGTGCCGCTGGTGCAGGCGCTCGCGGACCTCGTCGGCGGAGTAGGACCGCCGGACCCGTTCCTGGCGGCTGATCGCGGCTCCGGTGGCGACGCCGCCGAGCACCCCCGCCAGGCCGAGGAGCTTCCACCACGCGAACGTCTTGGCCATGTCCGGAGCATAGGGCCGCGGTGGGCGCCCCGGCAGTGCAGACTGACCGCCATGAACGGCGAGCCCCTCGAGGCCATCACGGTCGGCCAGGCGGTCGACCTCACCCGGACCGGCGACCTGTGGCTGTTCCGTGGTCGCACCGTCGCCGATCGCGCGATCCGCACGCTGACCAACTCGCCGGTCAACCACGTCGGGATGGCGATCGTCATCGACGACCTGCCACCGCTGATGTGGCACGCCGAGCTCTCCCGGGTGCTGACGGACGTGTGGACGGGTGGCCACCACCGCGGCGTCCAGCTGCACGACCTCCGCGAGGCCGTCGACCGGTGGTCGGACACCTACGGACAGCAGGCGTGGATGCGCCAGCTCACCCCCGAGGTCGGGCGGGCGGAGGAGGACGCCGCGATGAAGGCCGTGGCGCGCCTCGACGGCGTCTCGTTCCCCAGCACGGCCCGGTTGGCGGCGAAGTGGTTCCGCGGGCGCGACGCCTACGTCGCGCGCCGCAAGCGCGGGGTCAAGGTGCGCCCCGAGCAGGCCTTCTGCGCCGAGGTCGTGGCGACCACCCTGCAGGACATGGGGATCCTGGCGCTGGACCGGCGGGCGCAGTGGTTCGACCCCGGCACGTTCTGGAGCGGGGACCACCTGCCGCTGATCGACGGGTGGTCCTACGGCCGCGAGGTCAAGGTCGGCCAACCCGGCGCCGGCCCCGTCCCGAGCGCGCGCGACCGCTGGCGCTGAGCGGTTCTCCACAGCCGACGACTCGCTCGTTTCCGACCCGGACGTGCCCGGGAACTCTTCCTCCACCCAGACCGATCCCAGCGATCACCCACGGAGGACACGATGACCAGCCGACTGCACGCCGAGTTCGGGGCGTTGACCCGCACCGCCGCCGACCAGCGCCATGCGCGCAACACCCTGATCCGGATCCAGCACCAGCGTCGTGAGGCAGCGCTCGACCCGGATGCGCTGGGCATGATCCTGCCCGCCCGCGACATCGTCGCGTCCTTCCGCGAGGCGGACCGCGCGACCCGGGCCGGGATCTGGGACGTCGCCCAGCGCTGCGAGGACCTCGGCGACGGCGTGCGCGAGGTCCGCGACCTCTACCGCGACGTCGACCGCGAGGTCGCCGAGCGGTTCAGCGCGATGCTGGGCGGCCAGTCGTGACGGCCGCGGTCGCCCCGGCCCTCGACCTCGAGGCCCGGCTCGGCGCACTCGGCGGCGAGGTCGCCGCCGTGATGCGCCCGCTGGTCCGACCTCTGGTGGAGCGGTGGGAGATGGTCGTCGGCGACGACGAGCAGGTCCACGAGACGGCCCGGCGCTGGCGGATGATGGCGGAGGCGCTGACCCAGGTCGCCGACGACGAGCGTGCGTCGCTCGCCCGGGTGGGCGGCGAGTGGGAGGGACTCGCGCACGGGTCGTTCGATCGGGCGGTCGACGACGTGGTCCGCGACCTCACCGAGATCTCCCGGCGCGCCCGCGACGTGGCCGGGCTGCTCGACGAGGCGGCGGTGGCGGTGCGACGTACGGAGATGGTCGTGCGCGAGCTGATCCACGAGCTCGTCGAGTGGGCGGCCATCTCGCTGGCGGTCAGCGCGGCCGGCGCGATCATCACCCTCGGGGCCTCGGTCGCCGCCGGTGCCGCCGCCGCGGCGGCGAGGGCCGGGATCGTCAGCGCGCGGATCGCCACCCAGCTCGCCCAGCTGGCGCTGGAGCTGCGGCGGATCGACTTCGCGCTCGGGATCTACCAGACCTGGGTCAAGAGCCTGGGCCTGGTGCAGAAGCGGCTGGTGAAGGCGGTGCAGGGCTACGTCGTGCACGCGCTGGTGCCGATCGACGGCGACTGGAAGCCGCCCGCGATCGCGCTTGCGCAGATCGCCGTCGAGCCCGAGACCTGCTTCGAGCAGGGGGTCGACGGCCCGCGGTGGTGATCAGTCCACCGGTGTGGTCACGTCGGCGACGTGCACGAGCGCGTCGCCGGAGTTGACCAGCGGCTGCTCGGTGCGCCCGATCACGATGCCGGTGCGGTTGGCGTGCACCAGTCGCAGCGTCTTGCCGAAGGAGTCGTGCAGCGCCCCGAGCCGCTCGCCCTCGGTGACGTGCTGGCCGAGCGTCGCGTCGAGGTGCAGGATCCCCGTCCGGCGCGCGCGCACCCAGCCGCTCGCCCGGGACTCGATCGACGGCGGCGGCGCCGGCTCGTTGACCGGTTCGGTCATCTCCAGGGCGGCCAGCACGCGGCGTACGCCGATGACGCCCGCGTCGATCGCCCAGGCGTCGAAGCGCAGGCACTCGCCGGCCTCGTAGAGCAGCACCTTCGCCCCTTGCTCGCGGGCCGCGTGCCGCAGCGAGCCGTCGCGGATGCCGGCGTGCAGCATCACCGGCGCGCCGAAGGCCTGGGCGAGCTCGAGGGTCAGCGCGTCGTCGAGGTCGGCGCGGACCTGCGGCAGGTTGGAGCGCCGGTCGGAGCCGGTGTGCAGGTCGAGACCCACGTCGCACTTGGCCACGACCTCGGTCATGAACAGGTGCGCGATCCGCGAGGCCAGCGAGCCGCGGGCCGAGCCGGGGAACGAGCGGTTGAGGTCGCGGCGGTCGGGGAGGTAACGGTCGCCGGCCATGAAGCCGAGGACGTTGACGACGGGTACGGCGACGAGCGTGCCGCGGAACGACTTGGGGTCGAGCCCCGCCAGCACCTGCCGGATCACCTCGACCCCGACGACCTCGTCGCCGTGGATCGCCGCGCTGAGCCAGACCGTCGGCCCGTCCTCGCGCCCGTGCACGACGCGCACCGGCAGGCTGACGTCGGACCCCGTGACCAGCCGGGTGATCGGCAGCTCGAGGTTGCGGGTCGAGCCGGCCCGGATCCGGACGCTGCCGATGGCGAAGGACTCGCGTGCCACTACGACCCCGGTGCGCGGCGGGCGGTCGGCATGGTCACGGTGGTGAGGGTAACGGGTCGAGAGCAGCACTCCCGCCCCCACTGATGGGGGCGGGAGTGCGATGTTCGACCCGTTGCTCGCGTGGGCGGGGCCGTGGTGAGGCCCGCCCCGGCGCACCCGCGGGGGCGGCGGGGTGGACGGGACGGGCCGGTCTGGGTCAGCTGTTGCTGGTCGAGCCGTCCGTGCCCGAGTCGGCGCCCGAGTCGGTGTCGGGCTGGCCGTCGCCGTCGAAGTCGGGCGCGGTGCCGCTGCTGCCACCCTGGGTGGAGTCGTCGGACTGGCCGGGCATGCCGCCCATCTGCCCGCCCATCTGGCCGTCGGGCGGGGTGCCCATCTGGCCGGCCGGTCCACGCATGCCGCCGTCGGGGAAGCCCGACTGCTGCGTGGTCGTGGTGGTCTCGCTGCCGGTGTGCCCGACGGTGTACCCGGCGCCGAAGCCGGCCCCGCCGATCGCGAGCCCCGCCACGACCGCCCCGGCCGCGATCGCCGTGCGGCCGCGGGGGAGGCGGCGCTTCCTGGCCTCGGGGCGCCGGTCGGCGGGGTGCTGGTCGACCGGGTCGATGGGGATCTCGGAGGCGGGGGGAGTGGTGTCGGTGGTGCTCATGGTGGGACCTTTCGTGGGGTGGGTGGTCATGGGTCAGCCGCCCACCGGGCCGCCGCGGCCACCGGCGGGTGCGACGCCCTCGGTGACCTCGGTCGCGGTGCCGTCGACGGTGACGGTGTAGGTCGCGCCCTGCTCGATGTCGGCCGACGAGAAGACGACGGAGGCGGCGTCCTTCTCCAGGGTGTACGCCGCGACCTCGGCGCCCGACTCGTCGGTGATGACGACCTCGGAGCCGGTGGAGGCGGTGCTCGCGAGGGCGGTGGCGAGCCAGCCCTGGGCGGAGTCGGTCGACGGGGCGACCATCATGCCCGCGCTGCCGACCGCCATCAGCGTGCCGCCGGTGACCTCGAAGGTGCCATTGACGTCGAGCGCGCCGTTGCCGTCGGTCGTCGGGCCGTAGACGGTGATGTCACCGCCGGTGATGGTGGCGGAGCCGTTGGAGTCGAGCCCGTCGCCGCTGGCCCACACCTCGAGGGTGCCGCCGTTGACGTAGAGGTGGAGCGACTCGTCGGCCTCCATCCCGCCACCCATGCCGGCCTGCCCGTCGGTGGCGGCGCCGTCGTCGGAGGAGGCGACGTTCACGCCGTCGTCGGCGGAGTGCAGCTCGATGTCACCGTCGTCGATGATGATGAGCGAGCCCTCCATGGCCTCGGTGGAGCCGGCCACGTCGATGGTCCCGCCGGCGACGAGCACCTGGACGCCCTTGATGCCGTCGTCCTGCGAGGTGACGGTGACGTCGCCGCCCTCGATCAGCACGAACCCGGCGCCGGCGTCCTCGGTGTTGTCGGACTTGATGCCGTCGTCGACCGCGTCGACCGTGACGGTGCCGTCGGTGATCGCGAGGTAGTCCTTGCCGATGATCCCGTCGTCCACCGACGTGACGTCGATGGAGCCGCCGGTGATGACCAGCCCGTCCTTGCCGACGATGCCGTTGTTGCTCCTTCCCGTCACGGTGAGCGAACCGCTGCCGCCGATCGTCAGGTCGGCGGTGGAGTAGAGCGCACCGGTCGGAGCGTCCTCGCTCGTGTCGTCGTACGTCGCGGCGTCGGCCAGCGCGTTGCTGGAGCCGTCCGCCAGCACCACCACGACCGACTCCGCGTCGACGACGTCGATCGCCGCCGTGGTCGATGAGGTGATCGACGCGTCGTCCAGCACGAGGCGCACGACCCCGTCGCCGCTGCTGTCCACGACGACCTGGCCGTCGAGGTCGCCGTTCAGGACGTAGGTGCCGGCCGCGGAGATCGTGACCGTGCCGTCCTCGCTGGTGACGGCGTCGCTGTCGGAGGTGCCGGACGTGCCGGACAGGGTCACGTCGACGGCGTCGGCCTCGTCGTAGGAGATGTCGCCGGTCTCGACCTCGACGTCGTCGCCGAGGGCGCCGCCGACCGTGGTGGCGTCGGTGGCCACGACCGAGCTGGCGGTGCTGGAGGTGCCGGACGTGGAGCCGCTCGTCTCGCTGGCCACGGTGGTGCCGCAGCCGACGAGGAGGGTGGCGGCCAGGGTGCCGGCGAGGGCCTGGCGCAGCCGGGTGGTGGGCTTGGGGAGTCGCATGGGGTGCGGCCTTTCGAAGGTCTCGGTGCCGGTCTCAGCGGCTGGTGGTGTCGATGGTGGTCGGGTGACCTGTCGGCGAGGTGGGGTCACCTTGTGAGGCTCCTGTGAGCCACGTCGTCGGACGTGACGCGGGACGTCCGACGGTCCGGCCGTCCCGGCGACCACCTCGCCGGACGTCCCGGTGGACGTCCGACGATCCGGTCACGAAGACCAGGTGCCGTTGGGCGGCGAAGCTGGTCGGGACGAGGGCCAGCTCGGTCAGCACCTTGGCCGCGAGCAGGGGGACGCCGAGACCGGTGAGCCCGGTCAGGAGCAGGAAGTTGAGGGCCAGCAGGCTCGCGGCGAGCAGGGCGTAGCGCCACGCAGCACCTCGCACGTGGCGCGCGTCGAAGACGAGGCGACGGTTGACGGCGAAGTTCACACCGGCGCTCGTCAGGCGTGCCCCGAGCACCGCCAGCAACAGGTCGCCGGTCAGGGCCTCGAGGGTCAGCAGGGCGACGGTGTCGATGGCGAAGGCCGCGAGCGCGGAGGCGAGGAAGGCGAGCAGGGGCAGGTAGATCCGCACCGAGTCGGCGACCGGGCGGAAGTGGGAGGTGGTGTTGTCGTCGAGGTAGATGGTCGCGATCGGGACCGGGTCGAGCTCGATCCCGGCACGCCCGGCCCGCAGCAGCACCTGGAGCTCGTACTCGTACCTCTCGCCCGGCACCGTGCACGCCCAGCCGAGCAGGTCGGCCGGGATCCCGCGGAGCCCGGTCTGGGTGTCGGTGAGCCGGCGACGCGTCGCCGCGGTGAAGAGCCAGCGCGTGACGTCGTTGCCGACGCGGCTGCGGAGCGGCACGTGGCCGTCGAAGGTGCGGGTGCCGAGCACGATGCGGCGCACGCCCGGGGCGGCGTCGACCCGCGTGCCCACGGCCAGGATGTCGCGCAGCGCGTGCTGGGCGTCCGCGTCGGCGCAGACCACGGCGGAGCCCGGTCTGGTGCGGGCGACGTGCGCGAAGCCGGCCTTGAGCGCGGCGCCCTTGCCGCCGTTGCGGGGCAGGGTGAGGACGTCCGCGCCGAGCGTCCGGGCGTCGTCGAAGACCGGGGCGTACGCCGCACCCGACCCGTCGTCGACGACCACCAGCGCCCAGGCCGGGCGGGCGGTGCGGAGGTCGGCGATCGTCCGGAGGAGGGCGGGTCCGGGGCGCAGCGCGGGGATGAGCACGGTCGGCGTGGACACGGAGCTCAGCCCTTGACGTAGAGGATGTCGGAGGTGCCGCGCTCGCCGCCGTTGCTCGGCCGGTTGACCACCTCGCCGTCGAAGAACATCGTCGAGGAACCGCCGCCGTCGATGTTGTAGGCGGTGACCGCCCCGAGGCCCTGCATCAGCGTCGCGAGCTCGGTCATCGAGGCGCCCGCGCTGTAGCCGGTCGAGCGGCCGTCGACCACGACGAGCACGAGGTGGTTGTCCTCGACCACGCCGACGGCGGTGCGCGGCTGGTCGCCCTGGATCGAGTGGTTGCCGATGTTGGTGTCGACCTCGACGTCGTCGATCCCGCTCTGGACCCGGCCGTCCGACACCAGCGCCGGGCCGAAGGACAGGGTGTTCCACACGCCGTCGTCGACCAGCGAGGCGGCGTCGGTGGCGGTCTCGTCGTAGAGCGCGACCCGGCCGTCGCGGTAGAACGCCAGCCCCTCGCGGGCGCCGGCGTCGCGATAGACGACCCCGTTGCGGATCACGATGCCGGTCTCGCGGAAGCCGTAGTAGTCGCCGTTGATGGCGAAGATCGCGTCGTTCTGCCCGGCGATGTCGGAGGTCTCGTCGACGATGTTGGTGCCGAAGGAGTCGTCGGCGAAGGCCGAGCGGAGGACGGTGGCGTCGCTGAGGACGAGGTCGGCGACGAAGTAGGTCACCGGCTGGTCCCCCGACCCGGTGGTCACCTCCTTCACCGTGATCGTCGTGCCGTCGGCGCTCCAGCTGTCGTCGGTGAGCACGGCCTGCGACGTGTCGAGCTCGGCTCCGGTGCTGCCCTGGCTCGCTTCGTACGCCGAGGCGTCGGCCACCTCCACGTGGTCGACGACGTAGCGGTCGAGCGCCCAGGCGGCCCCGCCGGAGCTGAGGGTGAGCGCGGCGAGGCCGCCCGCGAGGAAGCCGCGGCGGGTGGGGGTGGATGGTCTGGCGGGCGATGTCGTCGGCATGGGGACTCCTGTCGTGGTGGAGCCCCCGACGTTCGTGCGCCCGCCTGTTCGGACCCTGTGCGGCGGCCGTCGGCGCGGTGTGGAGCCGCTTCACAGGCCAGCCACAGCGAGATCGCAGCCGATCACCAAGCTGGCGCGATGCGATGGCGTCCTCGATCCACCGATCCCAGGAGTCCTCGATGTCCCAGTACGCCATGCTCGCCGCCGATGTGGTCGCCGTCCTCGTCCTCGTCTTCGCCCTCTTCGTGCCACGCCACGGGCGGCGTGAGCTCGTGGTCGCCTTCCTCGGCGTCAACATCGGGGTCGTCGCGGTGACCGCTGCCCTCGGCTCCGGGACGGTCGGCGCCGGGCTCGGCCTCGGGCTCTTCGGCGTGCTGTCGATCATCCGGCTCCGCTCCGAGGAGCTGGCCCAGCACGAGGTGGCCTACTACTTCGCGGCCCTCGCCCTCGGGCTCATCGGCGGCCTGCTCTCCACGGCCTCGTGGCTCTCGGGCGCCCTGATGCTGGCGGTGCTGGCGAGCATCTTCGTCGGCGACCACCCGCGCGTCGTCGGGTCCGGCCGCACCCAGGAGGTGCTGGTCGAGCGGGCGTTCACCCACGAGGCCGGGCTCGTCGCCCACCTCGAGATGCTGCTGGGCGCGCGGGTGGAGGACGTCAGCGTGCGGCGTACGGACCTGGTCAACGACACCACCCTCGTCCGCGTGCGCTACTCCCCGCGCGCCGTCACCCACGAGCGCACGGCCGTCACCCACGAGCGCATCGTGGACGCGGCATGAGCCTCGACCGGCTGGCCCCCATCGGCCTGGCCGAGCTCGTCGAGCGCGCCTCGCTCCTCGAGCGCGTCGACCGGAAGTACGTCGTGCCGCGCGCGCTGCTCCCCGACCTGCTCGCCGCCGCGCCGACCGGGACGCGGGTGCTCGAGCTCGACGGCCGCCGCACGCACGGCTACCGCTCGGTCTACCTCGACACCCCCGACCTCGCGAGCTACCGCGTCGCCGGTCAGCGCCGGCGCCGGCGCTGGAAGGTGCGCAGCCGGGCCTACCTCGACTCCGGCGGCTCGTGGCTCGAGGTCAAGACCCGATCGGCCCGCGAGGTGACGACCAAGGTGCGCATGCCCCACCCCGACCTCGAGGCGGCCGCGCTCGACGACGCCGGCGCGTCGTTCGTCGACGCCTCGCTGGCCGGCGCCCGCGTCGACGGCGTGCGGGCCCGCGACCTGCGGCCGGTGCTCGCGACGTCGTACGACCGCGCCACCCTGCTGCTGCCCGGCACCCGCCCGACCCGCGTCACCGTCGACACCGAGCTCGGCTGGACCTGGCTGGCCGCGCACGACGGACCGACGAGCCGCGACCTCGACCGGCCGGCGCTCGCCATCGTCGAGACCAAGGGCGGCTCGACCCCGTCCTCTATGGACCGGCTGCTGTGGGCGCGCGGGCACCGGCCGGTCTCGATCAGCAAGTACGGCGTGGGCGTGGCCGCCCTCCACGACGTGCCGCGCCTGAAGTGGCACCGCGTGCTGGCGCGCGACCTCGGGGTCTCCGCGGCGCCGTACCCACACGAGGGGATCCTGCTGTGATCCCGGCCGTGCGCCCGGAGGCCGTTGCTACGTTCCGTCGATGATCAAGGGGATGCTGGCGCGGCTGGGGCTCTACCAGCCCGTGCGCAATGCCTACAACCGGCTCTTCCGGCCCGACGCGGCGGCGCACCGCAACCGCGTCCGGACGTACTTCAGCGAGTTCGTCGGGCCCGGTGACCTGGTCTTCGACATCGGGGCCAACGACGGCCGCTACACCGGCGTCTTCCTCGAGCTCGGTGGGCGTGTGGTGGCGGTGGAGCCCAACCCGTCGCTGGCGAAGACGCTGCACGAGCGCTACCGCCTCGACATCGAGGAGGTGGCCGTCGGCGCCAACCCGGGCTCCGCCGAGCTCCACCTCGGCTCGGCCGACATCCTCTCGACGCTCTCGACCGAGTGGATGGACATCGCGCGCGAGCAGCACCTGTCCAACCAGTGGAGCGGCGAGACCCTGACCGTGGACGTCTCGACGCTCGACCTCCTGATCGAGAAGCACGGCCTCCCGCACTACGTGAAGATCGACGTCGAGGGCTTCGAGCCCGACGTCCTCCGCGGCCTGTCGAAGCAGGTCCCCGTCATCTCCTTCGAGGTGCAGGGCCCCGCGCTGCACATGGCGGCGCAGTGCGTGGAGAGCCTGGAGCAGCTCGGCCCCTACACCTACAGCGTCTCCCCGCTCGACCAGCACGCGCTGGCGACCGACTGGCTGGACGGTCCCGAGCTGCTCGAGCGGCTCCCCGAGCTCGTGGGCGAGCGCCACGGCGACGTGTTCGCGCGCCTGGCCTGAGCCCTCCCCTGACCGCGGGTAACGCCAGGAAACATTCGCTCCCGCCACGACTGGTGGTGGCGGGAGTGCTCGATTCCTGGCGTTACCCGGCGGGCGGGGGCGAGGCGAGGCCGCGGTTGCGGCGGCGTACGGCCTTCTTCGGCCGACCGCCGAGGTAGGACCGGCGCGAGTCGATCAGGTAGCCCTGGCGCAACGCCTCGCGGCCGACCAGCATCCGGAAGCCCATCTGGTCGCGGCTCGTCAGCGTGACCTCGGCGGTGACCGTGCGCCCGACGAGGGTGATGTCCATCAGCACGACGTGGCGCTCCTGCACGTGGCCGGTCGACGACCGCACCTGGCGGCGGTCGTGGATCGGGCGCTCGACGTCGACCGAGTCCTCGCGCGATCGCTGCCACGGGTGGACCGAGAACCGCACCCAGGGCTCGCCGTCGCGGGTGAACTCCTCGATGTCGAAGGCGTGGATCGCGCTCGACCGCGCGCCGGTGTCGAGCTTGACCTTGATCCACTCGACGTCGATGCCCGGGAGGGAGATCCATTCACGCCACCCGGCGACCACCGCAGTGGTGCTGGTTGGATGAGTGGGAGCCATCCCCCCATCCAAGCAGGTGTAGATCGACGTGAAGCTCGCCATCCTGTCCCGCGCCCCGCGCTCCTACAGCACGCAGCGCCTGCGCACCGCGGCCCTCGATCGCGGCCACGACGTCAAGGTGCTCAACACCCTGCGCTTCGGCATCGACCTGTCGGGCGACCAGCCAGACCTGCAGTTCCGCGGCAAGCAGCTCAGCGACTACGACGCGATCCTGCCGCGCGTCGGCAACTCGATCACCTACTTCGGCACCGCCGTCGTGCGGCAGTTCGAGCAGATGGACGTCTACACGCCCAACACCGCCTACGGGATCTCCAACTCGCGCGACAAGCTGCGCGCCTCGCAGATCCTCTCCAAGCACGAGATCGCCATGCCGGCCACCACCTTCGTGCGCGACCGCGCCGACGTGATCCCCGCGATCGAGCGCGTCGGCGGGGCACCGGTCGTGATCAAGCTGCTCGAGGGGACGCAGGGGATCGGCGTGATCCTCGCGCCCGACATCAAGGTCGCCGAGGCGATCATCGAGACCCTCCAGAGCACCCGGCAGAACGTGCTCATCCAGCGCTTCGTCTCCGAGTCGAAGGGCCGCGACATCCGCGCGCTCGTCGTCGGCGACCGGGTCGTCGCGGCCATGCGCCGGGTCGCCAAGGGCGACGAGTTCCGCTCCAACGTGCACCGCGGCGGGTCCGTCGAACCGGTCGAGCTCGAGCCCGCATTCGAGGAGGCCGCCGTCCGCTCTGCGCAGATCATGGGCCTGCGCGTCGCCGGCGTCGACATGCTCGAGGGCAACGACGGCCCGCTCGTGATGGAGGTCAACTCCTCGCCCGGCCTCGAGGGCATCGAGACCGCCACCAACCTCGACGTCGCCGGCTCGATCATCGACTACATCGACAACCAGGTCGCCTTCCCGCAGATCGACGTCCGCCAGCGGCTGTCCGTCTCGACGGGGTACGGCGTCGCCGAGCTGCTCGTCCACGGCGACGCCGACATCGTCGGGCTGACGCTGGGCGACTCCGGCCTGCGCGAGCGCGACATCAGCGTGCTCACGCTGCACCGCGGCGCCGCCGTCGTCCCCAACCCCCGCGCGTCCGTCGTGCTCGAGTCCGACGACCGGCTGCTGTGCTTCGGCAAGCTCGAGGAGATGCGCTCGATGATCCCGGCCCGCCGCAAGCGGAGCCGGAAGGTCAAGAAGCTGCCGAAGGTGCCGATCCACGAGCAGGAGTGAGTCAACCGGTGGATCCGCCGGTCCACTCGCGTACGGCGCTGCGGTCGGCCGGCGACGGGACGCCGGTGAGCATCGCGTCCACCTCGTCGGCCGGCACCAGGTCGCCGAGCAGGCTCGCGACCCGAGCCGCCGCGTCGCCCGCGGCCTGGTCGACGGCGCGCAGGATCGCCGCGGCCAGCTCGGTCGCGGGGAGCGACGTCGCGGTCGGCTCCAGCGTCAGGGCGGTCGGGCGGCCCGCGGCGTTGACGCGGACGTGGACGCGTCCGTGGGCGGTGTGCCCCTCGCCGTACACCTCCGCGAGGTCGGCCTGGAGGCGGGCGATGCGTTCGAGCTGACGCGCGTCATGGGTGTGGAGGTCGTCGAGCCAGGGGTCGGTGTCTGTCATGGCGTGAGGCTTCCCGGCGACGAGGACGGCGGAACGGCCCGTTCGGCGCCTGTGGACAGGCGTGCCACGATCGAGGCATGAGCCCCAAGATCGCCACCGCCGACCGGGTCCAGCTCGACGAGCTGCTGGACTTCGTCCGCCCGCGCCACCGGATGCTCCTCATCACCCAGCGCCACGACGGCAGTCCGCAGGCCTCGCCGGTGACCGGGGGCGTGGACGACGACGGACGCATCGTCATCGCGACCTACCCGCAGCGCGCGAAGACCAGGAACGCCCGCAAGCGCGGCGAGGTTAGCGTCGTGGTGCTCTCCGACGAGTGGGACGACGCGTGGGTGCAGGTCGACGGGACCGCCGAGGTGATCGACGCCGTCGACGACGTGGAGCCGTTCGTGGAGTACTTCCGCAACATTGCCGGCGAGCACTCCGACTGGGACGAGTACCGCGCCGCCATGGTGAAGCAGGGCAAGTCGCTGGTCCGGATCACGCCGACCGGCTGGGGCCCGGTGGCCACCGGCGGTTTCCCGCCGGAGCAGGTCTAGCCCACCGACCGGCGGTCAGTAGCCGCCCTCGGGCGGCTCCATCTCGGCCCGCACGCCGAGCAGGCGCACGGGGCGCGAGTCGTCGAGGGCGTCGTACAGCGCGAGCGCCGTGTCCGCGAGCACGGCCGGATCCATCGTCGGACCCGCCAGCTTGCGCACCTTGGTGAACGTGAAGAACGGCGCGAAGCGCACCTTGAGGTGCACGCGTACGGCGGCGCGGCCCTCCTTCGCCAGGTCCTCGATCACGCGCTCGGCGAGCTCGGCCAACGCGTCGGCGACCGACGCACGGGTCGGCGAGGTCGGCCTGGAAGGTCGTCTCCCGCCCGTGCGCCCGCGCGACCCAGGGGGTGTCGTCGGGCCAGGACCGCCCGCCGCCGCGTCCGAGCCGGCCGATGTGCGGACCGGTGTTGGGTCCGAACGCCTCGACGAGCGGCTCCTCCGGGCTCGCCGCGAGCTGCGCGACGGTGTCGATCCCGATCGCCGCGAGCCGCTGCCCGATCTTCGTGCCGACGCCCCACAGCGCGGTCGTCGGCCGGTGGCCCATCACGTCCAGCCAGTTGTCGCGGTGCAGGAAGTAGGTGCCCTGCGGCTTGCCGAAGTCGGTCGCGATCTTGGCCCGCACGAGCGTGTCACCGATCCCGACCGAGCAGTGCAGGTCGGTCGCGGCCAGGACCGCCGCCTGGATCTCCAGCGCGGTCGCGTGCGGGTCGTCGGTCTCGACGCCGACGAAGGCCTCGTCCCAGCCGAGCACCTCGACGACCGCGCCGGGGTGCGCGCGCAGGGTCGCCATCACCCGCGCCGACGCGGCCTCGTAGACCGGGAAGTCGACCGGCAGGAAGACGGCCTCCGGGCAGCGGCGTGCGGCGAGCTTGAGCGCCAGCCCCGAGTGCACGCCACGCGCGCGGGCCTCGTAGGACGCGGTGGAGACGACCGCCCGCTCGGTCGGGTCGCCGCGCCCGCCGACGACCACCGGCAGGCCCACGAGCTCGGGGTGGCGCAGCAGCTCGACGGCGACGAGGAACTGGTCCATGTCGACGTGGAGCACCCACCGCTGGCCCATCACGCGATCCTGTCAGAATCGAGCCTGTGATCGAGCCCCTCCAGACGATCCTGATCGTCGTCTCGCTGCTGCTCGCGGTCGCCGCGGGTGTGTACGTCGCCCTCGACCGCAGCCCCGACAACCTCCTCGTCGGCCTGGCCGGCCTGCTCGAGCTCGGGTTCCTCGCCCAGGCGGTCATCGGGATCGTGCAGGTCGCCGGTGACGACGACGTCGCCAGCCCGGTCACCTACGTCGGCTACCTCCTCGCGGCGCTCGTCGTGCTCCCCGTCGGAGTCCTCTGGTCGCTGTCCGAGCGCAGCCGCGGGGCGACCGCGGTGCTGATCGTGGCCGCACTGACGTCGGCCTTCCTGGTCGTGCGGATGGTGCAGGTCCATGGCTGAGGCCGGTTCGACCCGGTCGGGACTCGGCCGCGTGCTGGTGGCGGTCTACGCCGTGTTCGCCCTCTCGGCGACGGCCCGCTCGGGCGTCCAGCTCGCGACCAAGGCGGGCGAGGCGCCGCTCGCCTACACGCTCTCCGCGCTGGCGGGCGTCGTCTACATCGCCGCCACGCTGGGGCTCGCCGAGGTCGGCCCCGCTCCACGCCGACTGGCGTGGGCGGCTGTCGGGTTCGAGCTCGTCGGCGTGCTCACGGTCGGCACGCTGACCGTCCTGGACCCCGAGCTGTTCCCGGACGCGACCGTCTGGTCGGACTACGGCCAGGGCTACGGCTACCTACCGCTCGTGCTGCCCTTCCTCGGCCTGGCCTGGCTGGTCCGGACGAGGCCGCGACCTGAGCACGCGACCTGAGCACGGGCCCCGATCAATCCCCGCTTGCGGGCATGGTCGCCGGCACCGCGGGCTGACTAGCGTGCCCGCCATGGCGCTTCGAGCAGCAGCAGTCCTCACCCTGGCCCTCGCCCTGGCGGGTCAAACCGCCGTCGCCCACGCGGGCGTGACCACGATCAACGACCCGACCGGCGACCAGGTCGGCAGCGGGGACAACGACATCCGTCGCGTCACCCTCAGCCACACGACCGGCAACGTGTCGATCGACATCTCCGGCGACGGCTACGGAGCCGACGGCTACACGGTCTTCCTCGACGTCACGCCGGCAGGCAAGGGTCCGGACTTCGCGGTCTACTACGAGACCTACCTCTCGGAGTACGCCGAGATCCGCACGACGACGAAGGACTGGGAGGCCGGCAAGCGCGTCCGGTGCCGGGTCAGGACCGGTGGCGGCGGGGCCGACGGGGTGGCGGCCGGGTTCAGCTTCGACCGAGCCTGCCTGAAGACCGGTGGTCAGCTGCCGGCCCGGATCCGGGTCAACGTCCAGGCCAACGACTTCGAGCAGGTGGAGCCCGGCGACTCCGCCCCGGGTCGTCGCCAGTGGAGCAGGTGGGTCGGCTCCGGGCGCTGACGCACCGGGCAGTCAGTCGGTGACGACCGGGAACTCCTTCATCGCGTGGTCCGCGATCTTCTTCATCATGTAGGCGTCGATGCCTGCGCCCATGAAGCCGCCGGCGACGGGGACGACCCGGCCGAAGCGGCTCAGGACCTTGGTGCCGACGCCGCGCAGCAGCCGGAACCCGACGGCCTTGTTGACGACCATCAGCGCCGCGGGGGGCAGGTTGCGCAGCGCGAGCGAGGTGATGCGACCGCCGCCGGTCGCCATCCCGGCCTTCTTCAGCACCTCGTCGGACTTCGAGCCGACCAGCGTGAGGAGGACGGCGGTGCGGATGCGCGGCTCCGTGACGTCGTAGCCGCGCAGGATCGCGATCGCGCCGACCATCCGGGTGGCCTGGACGTAGAACTCGAGCACGTTGGCGGGCAGCGCGACCGGCAGCGTGACGAAGCCGCCGACACCGGTGACGAAGCCGCCGACGGCCCCGCGGGACATCGTGCCGCGAGCGATCGCCTTGATCGCCTCCTCGCGGGAGCTTTGCTCCTTCTTGGCCGCGCTGGCGACCTGACCCGCCGACCTGATCGGCCCCCGCCCGTCGAGGCCGATGTCGAGGAGCATGTCCATGACCCGGTTGATCGCCTGGTTGGCGGTCCCCTCGTCGACGTCCGGGTCGTTGGCCGCCTCGAGCGCCGATCGCGTCTCCTTGATCTGCTCGCGCTGCGGCTTGAAGAGGTCGATGAGGCCCATGGACGCATCCTGTCACCGGTTGGCAACTGGATACCAACGTCACGGATCCGGGATCCCACCGCGGCGCAGTAGGTATCCAGCTACCAACGCCGGCGGCGATGGACCGCGAAAAGGCCGATTCGGTATCCACCTGCCAACCAGCCGACCGTCCCAGGCTGCTGGCGAACTCAACGACCACAAGGGTGAGACGACCGTCACACCGTCCTAGCGTCGACGGGTCGGGCGCATCGGGTGCCCGCTCCCGGAAGGCGTTCCCATGACGCACCTCTCGCGACACCTCGCCCGCGCGGCCGGCCTCGTCCCGGCGGCGACGCTCCTCCTGCTCGCCGCGCTGACCGGTCCACCCGCCCAGGCCGCGGAGGCCGCGCCGGTCCCGACGACGTGTCCGCCGGCCGTCGCGGAGCTGGCGACCTGTTGGACCGGGCAGGACGCCAACGGCGCCTTCTACGCGATCGCCGTCCCGCGCGAGTGGAACGGCGACCTGGTCGTCCACTCCCACGGCGGTCCCGACCTCGACGACCCCACCGACGCCTCACGCAGCCTCGACGACCTCGACCGTTGGTCGGTCATGGTGCGCGAGGGCTACGCCTGGGTCGGCTCGGCCTACCGCCGCGGTGGCTTCGGGACCCGGATGGCCGTCGCCGACACCGAGAGCGCCCGCACCGAGTTCGTCGCAGCGTTCGGCGAGCCGGGGCGCACCTTCGCGCACGGGCAGTCGTGGGGAGGCGACGTCGCGGCGAAGCTCGTGGAGGTCCACCCCTCGACGTACGACGGCGTGCTGCTCACCAACGGCGTGCTGGCCGGCGGGTCGCGCGGCTACGACTACCGCGTCGACCTCCGCGTGGTCTACCAGTACTACTGCGGCAACCACCCGCGCCCGACCGAGCCGCAGTACCCGCTCTGGATGGGGCTGCGGGCCGACTCCACGATGACGTCGGGCGGGCTGCGTGCGCGGCTCCAGGAGTGCACCGGGATCGAGTCCGACCCGGCCACCCGCACGCCGCTCCAGCAGCAGAACCTCGACGACATCCTCGCCGTCACCGGGATCCCGGAGCGCACGCTCGGGTCGCACCTGAGCTTCGCGACCTTCACGTTCCGCGACATCGTGCACGAGCGACTGGGGGATCGGAACCCGTTCTCCAACCGAGGGGTCCGCTACTCCGGCAGCCACGACGACCGGGCGCTCAACCGCGGCGTCGAGCGCTTCTCGGCGGACCCGTCGGCCCGGCGCGACCTGTCCTGGGACAGCGACCTCACCGGCGCGGTGACGATCCCGACCGTGACCCTCCACGCGACCGACGACCCGACCGCCTTCGTGGAGCACGAGTCGGCCTACCGCGAGACCCGCGAGGGCGCCGGGACCGCCGATCTCCTGGTGCAGAACTTCACGCACGAGTCGGAGCACAGCGCGCTGAGCAACAGCGGGTACGCCGCCGCGATGGACGCCCTCGCGACCTGGGTCGACACCGGGGTGCGGCCCACGCCCGCGGGGATCGCCGCGGCGTGCCCGGCGTTCGACGCGACGTACGGCGCCGGCTGCTTCCTCGACCCCGGCTTCACGCCCGGCAGCTATGCCTCGCGGGTGGAGCCGCGTCCCGGTGGGACGCGCTGGCCGGCGATCTCGGCGGCCCAGGAGCGAGCCTGGAGCCACGTCCCGGGCATCGGCATCGCCCCCTGACTCCGCGTCGTCGCGGGCTCGCCCCGCTGGGCGAGCTCGTCGGCGACCGAGACGGTGAGCCCGCCGACGAGGAACGCCACGATCGCGGCGGCCAGGGCTCCGGCGCTGATCGTCGGCCCGCGCGAATGGGAGTCGTGGTCGCCGTGCATGTCGTGGGTGAGCGCGTGTCCCTGGCCGCGGTCGATCAGCGCGCGGTTGACCGGGAAGGCGGCCACGAAGGCGACCGCGAGGGCGAGCATCATCGACAGCCAGAACACCGGGTTGACCAGGCCGGCGTCCATCGCGCCCGGCACGACGGCCACCACCGCGTTGTCGACGACCTCCATGGTCAGGATCGAGAGCGTGTCGGCCGCGAGCACGACCTTCAGGGCCGAGCCGAGCGCCACGCCGCCCTGCACGAGCGGCAACGTCGACAGGGCGTAGCCGAAGACGAAGGCCAGCCCGATCGAGAGGGCGATCGTGACCGCGTTGGTCAGGCCGGCGGCGGTGCCGACCAGCAGGCCGAGGATCTCGCCGATCGCGCATCCGGTCAGGCAGTGCAGGGTGGCGCTGGCGGCCATCGCGTTGCGGGCGTTCATCCACCCACCGCCGTACGGAACCCGCGCAGTCGCAGGCTGTTGGTCACCACGAAGACGCTGGACAGCGCCATCGCGGCGCCGGCGAGCATCGGGTTGAGCAGCCCGGCGGCGGCGAGGGGGATCGCGGCGACGTTGTAGGCGAAGGCCCAGAACAGGTTGCCCTTGATGATCGCGAGAGTACGGCGCGAGAGCCGGATCGCGTCCCCGGCCGCGCGCAGGTCGCCCCGCACCAGGGTGAGGTCGCTGGCCTCGATCGCGACGTCGGTGCCGGTGCCCATGGCGAGCCCGAGGTCAGCCTGCGCCAGCGCCGCCGCGTCGTTGACGCCGTCGCCGACCATGGCCACGACCCGACCCTGCGCCTGGAGGTCGGCGACCGCGGCGACCTTGTCGGCGGGCAGCACCTCGGCGATCACGGTGTCGATGCCGACCTCCGCCGCGACCGCCTCGGCCGCGGCCCGGTTGTCGCCGGTCAGCAGGATCGGCGTCAGGCCGAGTGCCGTGAGGTCGTCGACCGCCTGCTTCGAGGTGGGCTTGACCGTGTCGGCGACATGCAGGGTGCCCCGGGGCGTGCCGTCGACGACGACGGCGACGCCGGCGGGGGCGCGGCCGACCTCGACGACGCGGCCCTCGACGACGCCGCGCACCCCGTGGCCGGGGGTGCTCGTGAAGTCGGTGACCGGCGGCAGGGCGCCGAACCGGTCGCGGGCGGCGTCCGCGATGGCGCGTCCGATGGGGTGCTCGGAGGCGTCCTCGACGGCGCCCGCCCAGCGCAGCACGTCGTCGTCCACGTCGCCGGGGACCAAGGTCATCCGGCCGGTCGTCACGGTGCCGGTCTTGTCGAGCACGACGGTGTCGACGGCGCGGGTGGACTCGAGCACCTCGGGCCCGCGGATCACGATGCCGAGCTGGGCACCGCGGCCGGTCCCGACGAGCAGGGCCGTCGGCGTGGCGAGTCCGAGGGCGCACGGGCACGCCACGATGAGCACGGCGACGGCGGCGGTGAACGCGGCCGGGGCACCGGCGCCGTTGCCGAGCCAGAAGCCCAGTGTCGTCACGGCGAGCACGAGCACGATGGGCACGAAGATCCCCGAGACGCGGTCGGCCAGCCGCTGCACGGGGGCCTTGCCGCTCTGGGCGTCCTCGACCAGTCGTGCCAGTCGCGCGAGCTGGGTGTCGGAGCCGACCCAGGTGGCGCGGACCACGAGGCGGCCGCCGGCGTTGACGCTGGCCCCGACGACCGCGTCGCCGACGCCGACCTCGACGGGCACGGGCTCGCCGGTCAGCAGGCTGAGGTCGACGGCGCTGGAGCCGGACTCGACGACGCCGTCGGTGGCGATCCGCTCGCCGGGGCGCACCACGAACGTGTCGCCCACGACGAGCGTCTCGATCGGCACCCGCACCTCGGCGCCGTCGCGCAGCACCGCCGCGTCCTTGGCCCCGAGGCGGAGCAGGCCGGTCAGGGCGGCGCCCGCGGTCCGCTTCGCGCGGTGCTCGAACCAGCGACCGGCGAGGAGGAACGTCGTCACCCCGGCCGCGGCCTCGAGGTAGATGTTGCCCGCGCCGTCGCTGCGCTCGATGGTGAGCTCGAACGGGTGGGTCATGCCGGGGGTGCCGGCGGTGCCGAGGAAGAGCGCGTAGACCGACCACCCGAAGGCGGCCAGCGTGCCGATGCTGATGAGGGTGTCCATCGTGGCGGCGCCGTGGCGCAGGTTGGCCCAGGCGGCCCGGTGGAACGGCCACCCGCCCCACACCACGACCGGCGCGGCCAGGGTCAGCGACAGCCACTGCCAGAACTCGATCTGCAGGGCCGGCACCATCGCCATCGCGACGACCGGGACGGTGAGGACCGCGGAGACGACCAGGCGGACGAGCGCCTCGTCGGTCGCCGGGGCCTCGACCTCGGGCTCGTCGCTCGGCAGCGTGGCGGCGTACCCCGCCGCCTCGACCGTGGCCAGCAGGTCGTCGGTGCTCACCGTCGCGGGGAACTGCACGCGCGCCTTCTCGGTGGCGTAGTTGACCGAGGCGGTCACGCCGTCGAGCTTGTTGAGCTTGCGCTCGATCCGGTTGGCGCACGACGCGCAGGTCATGCCGGAGATCGCGAGCTCGACGTCAGTGGTCGTCATCGTGGCCCTCCGCCTGCACCAGGAACTGCGCCGTCCTCACGACGCCGTCGTGCTGGAAGTCGAGGTAGAGGTGGAAGTCGCCGGCGCTCGGGACCTCCGCCACGAACGGCACGTCCGGTCCAGGACCGCTCTCCTCCGGGTGGACGTGGAGGTAGGCGAGGTCGCCGTCGCGCAGGGCGACGAGGTGGCCGTAGGCGCCGAGGTAGGGCTCGAGGTCGGTGACGGGCTCGCCGTCGCGGGTCACGGTGACGGTCAGGTCACTGGCGGCGCCGGCGACGAGGTCGCCGTCGAGGGTGACGGTGTAGTCGTCGACCCGCGCCGTGCGGCTGGGCGTGGCCGGGGCGGGCTCGTCGACCCGACCGGGCACGGTGACGTCGGCGCCGAGGGTCAGCCCTTCGCCCCCGGTGGGCGTGAAGTCGGCGAAGACCCGCCACGCACCGGGCGCGACGTCGAGGTCGGTGCGCCACGTCCCGGCGTCGTCCATCGTCGGGTGGACGTGCTGGAAGCCGGACCCGTCGCGGCGTACGGCGATGAGGTGGAGCTGCTTCTCGTGCTCGACGTCGTAGGCGGTGACCGGGTGCCCGTCCTTCGTGATCGTGAACGCGACCGGACGGGTGCCGGGCCGGAGGGTCGTCTGCTCGAGGTCCAGGGCGTAGCCGTCCTGGCTGACCATCAGGCCGCCGGGGAGGTGGCCACCGTCGTCGTGGGACGCGTCCCCGTGGGCCATGGCGCCGTCCATGTCGTGGGCGGCGGGTGGCTCGTCGAGCAGGGGGTCGGTCGCCGTACCCACGCCCCAGGCGGCGCCGAAGGCGGCGACGAGTCCGGCGGCGAAGATCGCCAGGCGGGTCGGGGTGTTCACGACGACACGGCGTAGCCGGCTTCCTCGACGGCGGCCCGGACGGCGGCGGGGTCGAGGGGCTGGCTGCTGGTGACGGTGACGGAGCCGGTCGCGAGGTCGACCGCGACGGACTCGACGGACGTGAGCTCGCGGATCTCCTCGGTGACGCTGGCGACGCAGTGGGCGCAGGTCATGCCGGTGACGGTGAGGGTCGTGGTGGTCATGACTTCACCAGCCTCGCGATCGCGGCGCTGGCTTCCTTGAGCTTGATCGACTGCTCCTCGCCGCCCTCGCGGACGGCCTCGACGACGCAGTGCTCCATGTGCTCGTCGAGCAGGCCGAGCGAGAGGGCCTTCAGGGCGCTGTTGACGGCGGAGACCTGGGTGAGGATGTCGATGCAGTACTGCTCCTCGTCGACCATCCGGGCGATCCCGCGGACCTGCCCCTCGATGCGCCTCAGGCGCTTGAGGTGGGCGTCCTTGGTGCCGTGGGCGACGTAGCTGTGTTCGGTGGCCATGGCCTCAACATACCCCTAGGGGGTATGCCGTTCAAGGGAGCCCACTCGCCGCGCGCGATCAGCACCTCGCGCAGGCGGTCGGGGTGGTCGGTGATGATCGCGTCGACCCCGGCGTCGAGGAGGCGGTGCATCGTGGGCTGGTCGTCCACGGTCCACACGGCGACGCGGATGTCGAGGGCGTGGGCGCGACGCACGACCCGCTCGGCGTAGATCGGGACCCGTCCGAGCCGCAGCGGCACGTGCGCGAAGGTGCCCGACGCCACCCGTGCCGGCGGGCGGGCGTAGGACCGGGAGGCCGCGATCAGGGTCGTCAGGGCGCGCCAGCCCAGGGCCGTCGTCACGTCGGGCACGGCCTGCTGCACGAGACGCAGCCGGCTGGACCACGCGCCGGCGATGCAGATGCGTGATGCCCACGCCCGATTGGCGCGCAGCAGCGACACCAGCGCGGGACCGGATGCGTCGTCCTTCAGGTCGATCGCGAACCGCGTGTCGGGGAAGGCGTGCAGGGCGGAGGCCAGGCTCGGGATCGGCTCACCCCCGACGACCCGGATCCGCCGCACCTGCGCCGAGTCCAGCGACGCGATCGTGCCGGCGACGCCGGTCATCCGCTCGAGCGACGCGTCGTGGAAGCAGACCAGCTCTCCGTCGCGCGTGGTCTGCACGTCCGTCTCCAGGTAGCGCACCCCGAGGGCGGTCGCCCGCCCGAAGGTCGCCAGCGTGTTCTCCGGACCGAGCGCCACGCCGCCGCGGTGGGCGATCGCGAGTGGGCCGTGCTCCTCGCCGTACCTCATGGTCGCCAGCATGCGAGCGCGACCGAGGCTGCGGGAAGCGGAACCCGCGAGGATCGGCGACTGTTCACGCACCCGTCACGCGACCAGCGGGAATCGGACACCCCAGGTCGGCGTTGTGGCGGCGACAGTCCACCCGAGAGGAGCCCGACCATGACCGACTTCACGCCCTTCGAGGAGCTGCTGGCGGGCCACGCCGGTCTCCTGTCGGACTCCACGCACGACCGCTGGGTGCGCGCCCAGTCCCTGTTCGAGGACCGGGCCTACCGCGAGGCGATCGTGCTGCTGCGCGAGCTGGTCGAGGACCCCGGCGACGTCGTGCACGCCCTCACCGAGGTGCGCCTGCTGCTGGCCAGGTCCTACTACCACTCCGCGCTCCTCGGGCCGGCGATCGAGGCGGCTCGCGAGGTGCTGGCGGCCGACCCCGGCGAGGCCTACGCCCACCTGCTCATCGGTCGCTCGCTGCAGCGGCAGAGCAAGCGCGAGGAGGCGGAGCCGCACATGAAGCTGGCCGAGCTGCTCGGTGGCTACACCGCCTGAGGCGGAATAGGGCGGTGCGGGTCGCCGTTACAGGTAGTACAGTCTTCAACTACTAGATCCAGGAGGGCACCATGCAGTTCGGCATCTTCAGCGTCGGCGACATCACCCCCGACCCGACCACCGGTGTGGCGCCCACCGAGGGCGAGCGCATCGAGTCCATGACGCGGATCGCGCTCAAGGCCGAGGAGGTCGGCCTGGACGTCTTCGCGACCGGCGAGCACCACAACCCGCCGTTCGTCGTCTCCTCGCCCACCACGCACCTGGCCTGGATCGCGGCGAAGACCGAGCGGCTGCTGCTCTCCACGTCCACGACGCTGATCACCACCAACGACCCGGTGAAGATCGCCGAGGACTACGCCTTCCTCCAGCACCTCTCCGGCGGCCGCGTCGACCTGATGATGGGTCGCGGCAACACCGGCCCGGTCTACCCGTGGTTCGGCAAGGACATCCGCGACGGCATCAAGCTCGCGGTCGAGAACTACCACCTGCTGCGCACCCTGTGGCGCGAGCCCGTCGTCAACTGGCAGGGCCAGTTCCGCACCCCGCTGCAGGGCTACATGAGCACGCCCGCCCCGCTCGACGGCACCCCGCCGTTCGTGTGGCACGGCTCGATCCGCAGCCCCGAGATCGCCGAGCAGGCGGCCTACTACGGCGACGGCTTCTTCCACAACCACATCTTCTGGAACAAGGAGCACACCGAGCAGATGGTGAGGCTCTACCGCCAGCGCTTCGAGCACTACGGCCACGGCGCCGCCGACCAGGCGTTCGTCGGGCTCGGCGGGCAGGTCTTCATGGGCACCAGCGAGGCGGAGGCCAGGAAGCAGTTCCGGCCCTACTTCGACAACGCCCCGGTCTACGGCCACGGCCCGTCGCTCGAGGAGTTCACGCGAGCCACCCCGCTGACCGTCGGCACCCCCGAGCAGGTCATCGAGCGCACCCTCGGGTTCGCCGACTACGCCGGTGACTACCAGCGCCAGATGTTCCTGGTCGACCACGCCGGACTGCCCACCGACGTCGTGCTCGAGCAGATCGAGATCCTCGGTCGCGAGGTCGTCCCGGTGCTCCGCGCCGAGTTCGACCGCCGTCGCCCGGCCCACGTCCCGAGCGACCCGCCCACCCACACCACCCTCGTCGCGGCCGGCCCGAACGCCCCGCACCACCTCGTCGAGCCCGCCAGGGCGACCGCCTCACAAGGAGCCAGCGCATGACCCGCCGCATCGTCGTCCTCACCGCCGGACTGACGATCCCCTCCTCCACCCGACTGCTCGGCGACCAGCTCGCCGACGCCGTCGCGGCGGCGGTGGGCGCCCGCGGCGAGGCCGTGAGCTTCGAGTACGTCGAGGTGCGCGAGCTCGCCCAGGACCTGGCCGCCTACATGACCAGCGGGGGCGTCGCGACCGAGCGTCTCGCCGCCGTGCGCGAGCAGATCTCCGCGGCGGACGGCCTGATCGCCGTGACGCCTGTCTTCAGCGCGAGCTACAGCGGGCTGTTCAAGATGATGTTCGACGCGCTCGACACCGACGCCCTCAACGGCCTGCCGGTGCTGGTCGCCGCCACTGCAGGGTCCGCGCGCCACTCGCTGGTGCTCGACCACGCGATGCGCCCGCTGTTCTCCTACCTGCGAGCCGTCGTGCTGCCCACCGGGGTGTTCGCCGCCACCGAGGACTTCGGCTCCACCGGTCTTGCGGACCGGGTCGCCCGGGCCGCGGCCGAGCTGGCCAACGCGGTCGTGGTCGCGGGCAGCGACCACGTGGCCGGGTTCGCACCCGACCCGACCGCGCGGCGCCGTACGTCCGGGAACGACCTGGCCCCTGTCACCGAGTTCGCCGACCTGCTGCGCGGCCACTCCGGGTGATCGCCGGGTGACGGCGTGGCATGGTGGACACCATGACGCAGCCCGAGTCCTTCCTCGACCAGCTGAAGCGGGCCTACGACGACCTCGAGATCGACCGGCACCTCACCGAGGCCGCCGACCAGCTCGAGTCCGCGTTCGTCAGCGCCCGGTCGATGGTCGCGACGCTGGCCGCCGAGCGCGGCGACGAGGTGGAGGACTTCCTCGACAAGGCGTCCTCGTCGATCGACGAGCGCACCGACGGCAGGTACGCCGAGCAGGTCGGCAAGGTCCGTGAGGGCGTTTCCGGTGTCGTGGCGAAGCTGGCGGAGTACCGTCCTGCCAGCGCGCCGGTCGAGGAGATCGAGACGCCACCCGCCGAGTGACCGGCCCCCCAGCTGAAGGCCCGCTTCCACCCCCGTGGGGAGCGGGCCTTCACCCTTTCGGGCTTGTGTGCCGGCGGGTGGCGAGGCACGGTCGACGACATGACCGACACCAAGATCACCGTGGAACGGACCATCCAGGCCTCGACGGCCGACGTCTTCGACGTCCTGAGCAACCCCGAGCGGCACGCCGAGCTCGACGCCTCAGGCTTCGTCAAGGGCGACATCGGCTCCAACCGCATCCAGCAGGTCGGGGACGTGTTCACGATGGACATGACCGGCGACCACATGGGCGGCGACTACCAGACCGAGAACCACGTCACCGGCTACTCGCCCAACCAGCTGCTCGCCTGGCAGACCGCGCCCGCCGGTCAGGAGCCCCCCGGCTGGCAGTGGGTGTGGGAGCTCGAGGCGCAGGGGTCCGACGCGACGACCGTGCGCCACACCTACGACTGGACCAACGTCACCGACCAGGACCTGCTCCAGAAGGTCGGCTTCCCGCTGGTCAGCCAGTCGCAGCTCGAGGACACCCTGGCCAACCTCGACCAGGCGGTCACGGGCTCCTAGATTGGGTGGCGTCCCCACCAACCCCAGGAGCAGGTCATGGCGAGCAGGCTCAACCCCTACATCAACGTGCTCGACGGGAAGGCCCGCGAGGCGCTCGAGTTCTACCAGTCCGTCCTCGGCGGCGACTTCGACGTCATGACCTTCGGCGACATGGGCACCGAGGGCCCGATGGCCACGCAGGTGATGCACGGCCAGCTCGAGACGGACGCCGGCTACACCCTGATGGTCGCCGACGCGCCGCCGGAGATGGTGCAGGTGACGATGGGCAACAACATCACCGTCAGCCTCTCCGGCGGGACCGAGGACGCCGACGCGCTGCGTGGCTACTTCGCCGGTCTCGCCGAGGGCGGCTCCGTCCCGCAGCCCCTCGAGGCCGCGCCGTGGGGTGACGAGTTCGGGATGCTCACCGACAAGTTCGGGATCGGCTGGCTGGTGAACATCTCGGGCCAGGGCTGACGGCCTCGCGCCCGCCGCGCGTCATCGACGGCCTGCGGGGCGTCCTGCGAGGATCGCCGGCATGGACGCCGTACGACACCGCCCGGACCACCAGGAGTGGCTGCGCGCCGAGCGCATCCGGCTGCTGGACTTCGCGAAGGCCTCCGTCGAGCCGCGCGGCTTCGGCTGGCTCGACGAGCGGGGCCGGCTGACGCCGCACCGCGCCCCCGAGCTCTGGATCACGAGCCGGATGACCCACAGCTTCGCGCTCGGCACCCTCGACGACGTGCCGGGCTGCGAGGCGCCGGCCGACCACGGGATCGCCGCCCTGACCGGACCTCTGCACGACCCTGTCGACGGGGGCTGGTTCGCCTCCCTCGCCGACGACCCGTCGGGACAGGTGAAGGCCGCCTACGCCCACGCGTTCGTCGTCCTCGCCGGCGCCAGCTGCGTCGTGGCCGGGCGACCCGGGGCGGACGCGCTCCTCGACGAGGCGCTGACCGTCTTCACGCAGAGGTTCTGGGACGACGACGCCGGCATGGTCGTCGACGAGTGGGACCGCGGCTTCACCACGCTCGACCCCTACCGCGGCCTCAACGCCAACATGCACGCGGTCGAGGCGCTCGCGGCCGCCGCCGACGCGCTGGACGACGACCGGCTGCGCGCGATGGCGCTCAGGATCGTGACGCGCGCCGTCCACGACCTCGCGCCGGGCCACCAGGGACGGATCCCCGAGCACCTGGACACGGACTGGCGCCCGCTCCTCGACTACAACCGGGACGCGCCCCGCGACCAGTTCCGCCCCTTCGGCTCGACGATCGGGCACTCCTTCGAGTGGGCGCGGCTGACCGTCCAGCTCGCGGCCAGCCTCGGTCCGGACGCGCCCGCGTGGATGGTGGGCGACGCCGTCGCCCTGTTCGCCCGTGCGCTCGCCGACGGCTGGGCGGTCGACGGAGCCGACGGCTTCGTCTACACGGTCGACTGGGACGGCCGGCCGGTCGTCCGCGAGCGGATGCACTGGGTCGCGGCCGAGGCCATCGGCGCGGCCGCCGCCCTCCACGAGGCGACCGGGGACGACGCCTACGACGGGTGGTACGCCGCGTGGTGGGACTACGTCGTCGCCCACCTGCGCGACCCCGAGGGCGGGTCGTGGTGGCACGAGCTCTCGCCGACCAACCAGCCCAGCGCGACCACCTGGTCGGGCAAGCCGGACGTCTACCACGCCGTGCAGGCCACGCTCATCCCGCTCGCGCCCCTCGCGGGCTCGGTCGCCGGCGGGCTGGCGCGAGGCTGAGACACCTGCGTAGACACGCGGACGTAGGTCGCCTCCCAGTGGCGGCACGAGCCCGGAGCCTGCGGTCGACCTCGACCATGGTCCGCGCGTCTGCGCGGACCGACGGACCGAACGCACCCGTCCGGCTCGGCACCGGGTTCACGCCGACTCACCAGGGTGAGGGCTTGAAGTCCTTCACGAAGCAGCCGTAGAGGTCCTGGCCGGCCTCGCCGAGGACGACCGGGTCGTAGACGCGAGCGGCACCGTCGACCAGGTCGAGGGGCGCGTGCCAGCCCTCGGCGGCGATGCGCAGCTTGTCGGCGTGCGGACGCTCGTCGGTGATCCAGCCGGTGTCGACGGCCGTCATCAGGATCTTGTCGGTCTCGAACATCTCGCCGGCCGACGTGCGGGTCAGCATGTTGAGCGCGGCCTTGGCCATGTTGGTGTGCGGGTGCCCGGCGCCCTTGTAGCGCCGTCCGCCGAACTGCCCCTCCATGGCGGACACGTTGACGACGTACGCCCGTCCCGACGTCGCGGCGGAGGCGGCCGCCGCCAGCGCGGGCCGGAGCCGCGAGACCAGCAGGAACGGCGCGATCGAGTTGCACAGCTGCACCTCGAGGAGCTCGAGGGGGTTGACCTCGCCCACCGTCTGCGTCCAGGAGTTGTTGTCCTGCACGTCGGGGAGCAGGCCGCCGGCGTCCACGGCCGTGCCCGCGACGTGCGCGTCGAGGGATGCGTGCCCCGCGCTCAGGGCGAGCGCCGTCAGGGACGCGGCGTTGTGGGCCGCGAGCGCCGACTCGGCGGTCTCTCCGAGGTGGTGGGCCACGGCGGTGTCGGAGAGCGCGCCGGCGATGGAGGCGGGGTGGGCCGAGGAGATCTCGTCGAAGGTGACCATCTCCGGCAGCTCGCGGTCGGTCGGCAGCGGCGCCAGCTCGGCGTCGACCAGCGGTGCGTAGGCGCCCGGCGATCGCCGTACGGTCTGGCAGGCGTTGTTGATCAGGATGTCGAGGGAGCCGGCCGCGGCGACGTCGTCGGCCAGCGAGATGACCTGGGTGGGGTCGCGCAGGTCGATACCGACGATCTTGAGCCGGTGCAGCCACTCGTCGCTGTCCTCGAGTGAGGAGAACCGGCGCACCGCGTCCTTGGGGAACCGGGTGGTGATCGTGGTGTGCGCCCCGTCCCGGAGCAGGCGCAGCGCGATGTACATCCCGATCTTCGCTCGCCCGCCGGTGAGCAGCGCGCGCTTGCCGGTGAGGTCCGTGCGCTGGTCGCGCTTGGCGTGGCTGAACGCCGCGCAGGTCGGGCAGAGCCAGTGGTAGAACGCGTCGACGAGGGTGTAGTCGGTCTTGCAGATGTAGCAGCCGCGGGGCTGGATCAGCTCGCCCGCGAAGGCGCCCGGCGCGTGCGAGACCAGCGGGATGCCGGCGGTCTCGTCGTCGATGCGCACCGGCGAGCCGGTGGCCGTCAGCTCGGTGATCGCGCGGTCGTGGGCGAGCTCCTGGGCCCGCTTGGCCAGCTTCCGCTCGGACTTGATCGCCTTGTACATGTGGGAGGCGGCCCGTTTGACCTGCACGTGGTCGGGGTGGTCGGCCGGCACGGTGTGCAGCAGGCCCAGCACGCGGAGGGTGGCCGCCAGGTCGTCGGGGTCGATGCCGGGCTGCTCACTCACCGGCCAAGGGTACGGCGAGGGGTTCTCACCTCCCACTTCCCGACAGGCGTATGTTGGCGCGCACTATGAGCATCGGGGGCGCACTCGTGGCAGGCGAGGACACGCGATCCGGCGGCCCGGCGGGTGGACTCGGGGTCCGCTGCGAGGGCGTCGTCCACCTCTACAAGACCTTCGGCGGGCACGACGTCGTCGCGCTGCGCGGGGTCGACCTGGTGATCGCTCCGGGCGAGCGCGTCGCGTTCCTCGGTCCGTCGGGATCGGGCAAGTCGACCCTCCTGACCCTTCTCGGCGGCATCCAGAAGCCGAGCGCCGGCCGGATCTTCCTCGGCGACGAGGAGATCTCGCGGATGGGCGAGCGCTATCTCGCCCGCATCCGGTCGCGGTCCGTCTCCACCATGCTCCAGGGCGCCACCCGCAACCTCCTGCCCTACGCCACCGGCCGGCAGAACATCGCCTTCGCCCGCCTCGCGCTCAGCTCGAGCGAGCGCCGCGACGCGATGCTCGACACCGAGCTGCTCGGCCGGGTGGGCCTCGAGGAGCAGGCCGACCAGGTCGTCTCGACGATGTCGGGCGGCCAGCGCCAGCGGCTCGCGCTCGCCTGCTCGGTCGCCACCGCGCCGCGCCTGCTGCTCGCCGACGAGCCGACCAGCCAGCTCAGCCACGAGGACCGCGACCACGTCCTGCACCTGATCCACTCGCTCGGCGACGACTTCGGCACCACGATCGTCGTCGTCACCCACCAGCCCGAGGTCGCCGCCACCTTCCCGCGCACCGTCACCATGAAGGGCGGTCGCGTCGGCGCCGAGGGCCGCCACGGCTCGGAGTACGCCGTCGTCGGCGAGGACGGCGTCCTGCACCTGCCCGGCCACGTCGCGGCCGAGTGGCCCCCGGGCACCCTGGTGAAGTTCGAGGACGACGACCAGGGCCGGCTGATCATCACCCGCTCGAGCGGCGAGGGGGCCGGCCTGTGACCCATCGCGCGGAGGAGTCGACGGTCGTGGGCAGCGACCTCGTGCTGGAGAACATCACCTACGTCGCCGGCCGCACCCTGCTCGACGACGTCTCGCTCACCTTCCCCGCGGGCAAGGTGACCGCCCTGTCCGGGCCCAGCGGCTCGGGCAAGACCACGCTGCTCTCGATCGCGGGCGGGCTGCTCGAGCCGACGCAGGGCACCACGTCGTACGCCGATGCGTCGATGTGGCAGGGCACCGGCGACCCGCGACCCGACATCGCGTTCGTGCTGCAGGTCTACGGCCTGGTGCCGATCCTCAGCGCCCGCGAGAACGTCTCCATCGCGCTGCGCGCCCGCGGGGTCGAGCCCGCCCTCGCCGACGAGGAGGCCGAGGTCGCCCTGGGCCGCTTCGGCATCTCCGACCTCGGCGACCGCCAGGTGGAGGAGCTGTCCGGTGGCCAGATGCAGCGCGTCGCCTGCGCGCGCGGGTTCGTCGTCGGCGCCGGCATCCTGCTCGCCGACGAGCCCACCTCCGAGCTCGACGAGGGCAACCGCGGGGTGGTGCTGGCCGAGCTCCGCGCCGAGGCCGCCCGCGGCTCGGTCGTCGTCGTGGCCACCCACGACCCGGCGGTGGTGGACGCCTGCGACGTCCACTTCGCGCTCGACGAGGGTCGGCTGGTGGGCGGATGATCCGCAGCCTGCGGGGCGCCTGGAGCCGCCGCGGCGCCCTGCTGACCCTGCTCGCCATGACCACGGTCGTGGTGGGCGGCGCGGTCGCGGTGCTCGGCTTCGCCGAGGCCGCCGGCACGTCGCGCTGGCTGACGTCGCCGCTCCTGCTGCTCGGAGCGGTCGCCATCCCCAGCATCGGCCGCGAGCTCGCGACCGCCCGGCGCGAGGAGGTCGGTCTGGCGCGCCTGCGCGGGATCCGGGGCCCGCGCCTCGGCGCCGTGCTGCTCGCCGAGCCCCTCCTCACCATCCTGCTCGGCACCGGGCTCGGGCTGCTCCTCGGCCGCCTGGTCGTCCGGGTGGCCGGTGACGCGTGGCTGGACGGTGAGCCTCCCGGGCTCGGGTCGACCGCGGCGTACGTCGCCCTCGCCACCGCCGCCGGCAGCCTGCTGATCGTCCTCGTCGCCACCTGGGCGACCGTCAACGAACCGCTGTCGGTGCAGATCGCCACCCGCGTCCGCCCGCGGCGCGCCACCACGCTGGTGGTCTTCGCCAGCGTGCTCGTCATCGTCGCCGCCGGGGTCGCGGCGTTCCGCAGCCGCGAGGTCGTCGACGGCAAGCCCGACGTGCTCGTGCTGCTGGGTCCGGCCCTGGTCGGGCTCGCGCTCGGCCAGGTCGCGATCTGGGTGCTGCGGATCGTCGCGCGGGGCGCCACCAGCGCGACCAAGGGCTCGGGCCTGGCCGGGTTCCTCGCCACCCGCCGGCTCTCCCGCGCCGACGACCTCGTGACCCCGGTGCGCCTGCTGGTCGCGGCCGCCGTCGTCGGCGTGCTGGCCCTGACAGGCGCCTCGTCCGTCGGCGACTGGGTCGACGACGAGGCACGGATCGCGGCCGGCGCCCCGGTCTCGGTGCCGGTCGAGAACGGCGCCGTGCAGGCCCTAGCCCTCACCCGTCGCCTCGACCCCGAGGGGCAGCACCTGATGGCGGTCGCGGTCGTGCCCAACGAGACCCGCCTGGCCGAGCGCCGTGCGTACGTCGACGCCGAGCGGTTCGAGGCCGTCGCCGGCGACTTCTACGCCGGCACCGTCGCCGCGCCCGCCGCGGTCGAGGTGCCGACGCTCGCCGCGGACACACCGGACCTGTCCACCACGGCGGCCCGCTTCACCGTGGCGGGTCGCCTGCTCGAGTCGGACCGTGGACTCACCCGCGGCGTCGCCGTCCAGCTCTCCTACGTCACCGGCGTCGACCAGGGATCCTCGGCCGAGGTCGACCTCCGCTTCACCGGCGACGGCGCCACGGCCACCGGGTCGGCGCGGCTGCCGGGGTGCCGCGACGGCTGCCAGATCACCGGGCTGTCGGTCGTGCGGCTGTTCGGCGGCAACGACGTCAACTACTTCCCGTTCGACCCCAGCACCTACCGCGTGCTCCTCACCCGGATCGACGTCGGCGAGCGCTCGCTCGTCGCCGAGGGCTGGCGGCCCGACCCGCGGACGGTCGAGCAGGCCAGCCTCAACCGCTACCGCCTCGGGGTCGTCGACAAGGACCAGCGGGTGCTGGCCAACCGGCCCGACGGACTGGAGGTCATGCCGCTGCCCGACGGCGACCTGCCGATCCTGCTGGACGCAGCCTCGGCCGCGACGCCGATCCTCGTCGCGGGCAAGCAGCCCAGCGATCCGCTCGACGTCGCCGGCGACGACCGGGTCCTCGGCACCGCCACCCGCTTCGACGCGCTGCCGCTGCTCGGCGCGGTCGGCCAGCTCTCCGACCTGCCCACCAGCATGGTCGGCGCCCGGCCCACGGTCCCCGCCGCCGCGACCTCCGTCGTCGCCGACGCCGACACCCCCGACGAGATGCTGGCCGCGCTGACCGAGGCCACCGGCACGCAGGCGCGCACCATCGACGACGTACGCCGCGCGATCGGCGCCGACGCCGGAGCCGACCAGGCCCGCGCCTACGCGCTGATGGCGATCTTCTGCGGGCTGGTCGCGCTGCTCGCCCTCGCCGCGGGCGTGGCCCGGCACGTGCGCAGCTATCGCCACGACGTCGCGTCCCTGCGCGTCCTCGGGATCGGGCTGGGCGCCGCCCGCCGGGCCGGACGCGTCGAGCTGGTCGCCCTGGCGGTCGTGGTCGTGCTCGCCGTCGCCGCCGGAGGGTTGCTGGCGGTCCGGCTCCTGCTCGACGGACTCCCGCTGGTGACCCTCCCGCCGACCGCCCTGCCGCTCGACAACACGCCGACGCTCCTGACGGTGGTGGCGCCGGCGGCCCTCGCTGCCGCGGCGATGCTGGTCGTCGGCGGGCGGGCCCGCGCCGTACGCCCCGACGCGACGCGCCCCTCGACGCTGCGTGAGGAGGAGGGCTGAGATGACCTCGTTGCTCGGCACCATCCTCCGCGGCCTGCGCTCACGGGCACTGCTCAGCGTCGGCTCCGTCGTGCTCGCCGCCATGGCCCTCGGCTCGGCCGTGCTCGGGCCGATCTTCGCCGAGGCCGTCACCAACTCCTACGTCGTGACCCGGCTCCAGGAAGCGCCTGCGGCGTCGACCGGGCTGGCGCGCACCTTCACCCCCGACGGCGCGGTCGAGCCCGCCGAGGCGATCGACCAGGCGGTCACGGCCTCCGACGCGCTCAACGAAGGGCCGTGGGGCACCTCGACCGCGACGGTCCGGTCGGTCGAGTACAGCGCGCTGCGAGGGGCGATGACGTTCTGGTCGCGCGACGACGTCTGCGCCGGGCTGGAGATCGAGGGGAGCTGCCCGTCCGCGCCGGGCGAGGTGCTGATGCTCGCCACCGACGCGACGCAGGCCGGGGCGAAGATCGGCCGGCCGCTCGACGTCAACATCTTCGAGCCCGAGGGCGTCAAGGGTCAGTACCCCCGCTCGCCGCTGGCGCGGGTGACGGTGGTCGGGACCTACGCCACCCCGGTCTCCGACGACGTCTGGCAGTACCCCCTCCAGCTGCGCTCGTCACCCGAGCAGACCAGCATCGCCGGCGGCTACCAGCCCTACAAGCCGGCCCCCCTGCTCACGACCCACGAGACGATGGTCCGGCTGGGGGCCGATGCCTGGTCGGTCGAGGTCGACACCCCGCTCGACGTGCCGGCCGACGCCACGCCCCAGGACCTGGCCGACGCGGTCGCCACCGCCGCGACCCTGAAGGACACCGACGAGGTCGACGGCGGCACCCTCGTCGGCATCCCCGACACGATCAACCTCGCCCAGGTCGACCGCGACGTGCGCGACCAGCAGTCGACCGCCCGCAAGTCGATCGCGCCCGCGGTGCTGTCCCTGGTGCTCGTCGCCCTCGCGCTGCTGATGCGGCTGCTGATGGCGGCCAGCGAGATCCGCGTCCCCGAGCTCGCGCTCGCGTCGCTGCGCGGCGTCTCGTCCACCCGCCTGTGGCTGCTCGGGCTGGCCGAGCCGCTCGTCGTCCTGACCGTGGCCGTGCCGCTGGGCGTCGGGTTCGGGGTCGGGCTCGGCGCGCTGCTCACCCGGCGGTGGCTGGTGCCGGGCCTCCCGCTGCCGCTGCCCTGGCTGAGCTGGGCAGCAGCGTTGCTCGTGCTCGCCGCGGCGATCGCCGTCGCCTGCGTCGCCGTGGGGATGGTCGTGCGCGACACCCTCGCCTCCCAGCTCTCGGGCGTACGCCGCCCGCAGGCCTCGCGCCGGTGGGCGATCGTCGGCCAGCTGGTGCTGGTGTCGCTGGCCCTCGCCGTCCTCGTCTCCAAGCTGTCGGCCTCCGGGCAGAAGGACCCCGACCTCACCGACATGGTGCTGCCGGTGCTGCTCGCCGTGGTGGCCGGACTGGCCGCGACCCGGCTGACCGCGTGGGCCGCGACCTGGTGGACCAGGCGTCGCTCGCTGTCGCGCTCGCTGAGCGGGTTCGTGTCGGTGCGGGCGATCTCGCGCCGCCAGGAGGGCACCCTGGTGATCCTGCCCGTGACCGCGGCGATCGCGGTCGCCGTCTTCGGGGCCGGCGTCTACGACTCGGCGGCCACCTGGCGCGGCAGCGTCGCCGCCACCGCGTCGCCCGCGGCCACCACCTGGAGCTCCGCCCTGTCGCTGCGCGAGACCCGCGACCTGACCCGCCGGGTCGATCCCGAGGGCGAGTGGCTGATGGCGGCCGCGTCGGTGCTCAACCCCGGCGCCAGCTTCGCCGTCGTCGACGCGTCCCGGCTGGCCACGGTCTCGACCTGGCCGGAGACCTGGAGCCCCGGTCGCACCGTCGACCAGGTCGTCGACGACATCACGCTGCCAGGCGCCGTACCCCAGCTCGAGGGCAGGCGCCTGTCGATCACCGTCGACAACGAGGCGAGGACCTCGGGCGACCTCGCCATCGAGGCGAGGTTCGGCAGCGTCGGCGGCGTGCCGCAGCGGGCCTACCTCGGGCCCTACGAGTCGGGCGAGCAGACCCTGAGCGTCAAGCTCCCGAAGACCTGCCGGGCCGGCTGCCCGCTCGAGGGGATGACCCTGGGCGGCGGCGCGGGGACGACCATGGAGATGGCCGGCTCGGCCCGGGTGCTCGACATCTCCGTCGACGGCCAGCCCGTGGACGGGGGCATCGAGGGCGCGGGTTGGACGGAGTCGGCCGACAGCGGCGCCGCCTCCTCGGTCGTCGGCCTCGACGCGTCGGGCAGCAGCATCGACCTCACCTTCGACGACAGTGGCGGCCGGGGGATGGCGCGCCTGACGGCTGGCGGCATCCCGCTCGACCGGCCCGCCGTGCGCGGTGTCGACGTCCCCGACCGCGCGTTGGTCGCGCTCGAGGAGACCGAGACCTCGGGTGCCGTCCCGGTCGACCCGGTCTCGACCGTCCAGGGCATGCCGTTCGTGGGACCCGCCGGCCTGCTCGTCGACTACTCCTCGTTCGTCGCCGACCGCCCGGTCTACGACAACCTCTTCGCCACCCGGGTGCTGATGCGCAGCGGGGCGCCCGCGTCGATGTCGACGGCACTCACCGAGGCCGGGCTGAGCGTCGAGACGACCTACTCGGCGCAGAAGCGGGTGCTCGACCAGAGCGCCTACGCGCTGGCGCTGCGGCTCTATGCCGTGGTCGCGGCGCTGGTGCTGATGATGGCGCTCGCCGGGCTCTTCGTCTCGACCGCCGTCCAGCTCCCTGCGCGTCGTCGCGACGCCGCCGCGCTGCGCGTCGTCGGCGTTCCCCGGTCGTCGGTGATGTCGGCCGTCGCCCGCGAGTTCCTGGTGGTCCTCGGCGGCGCCGCGGTGGCCGGCATCCTGGCCGGGTCGTTGGCGCAGTACGTCGTCCTGCGCACGATCACCCTCGGCACCGTCGAGGCGATCTCGACGCCCCACCTCGTGGCCGCCATCTCGCCGGTGCGCCTCGCGATCCTGGCGGCGATCGCGGTCGTGGTGCTGGGCGTGGCCGCGTTCTTCTCCGCCTCGCTGACGGTCCGCGGCGCCCGCGGCTCGACGTTGCGCGAGTCGGCGCGGTGAGCGTGCCCGGAGGGATATCCATGGGCGAAATGAGGGTCGAACGACCCGATCCACCCCGATTTCTCCCATGGGTATCCCGCCACGAGTGTCGTATCGGGCGCCGGCCGTTCGTGGGGATCATGAACACCGCCACCAGGAGGAACGCCATGACCCACCCCGACCCCGCCCGCTGAGCCCATGGACACGCCGATCGGAGCCGACCTCGAGGTCGAGCTCACCCGCATCCACCGCGAGGAGCACGCCGTCGTCGTGGCCTCGCTGGTGCGGCGGTTCGGCAACATCGACATCGCCGAGGACGCCGCGAGCGAAGCACTCGTCGCGGCCCTCGAGCACTGGCCCGCCGAGGGGATTCCCCCCAACCCCGGCGGCTGGCTGACCACCACCGCGACCCGCAAGGCGATCGACCGGATCCGCCGCGAGTCGCACCGCGACACCAAGCACCAGCAGGCCGTGATGATCATCGACCCCACCCCGCCCGCCGACCCCGGCGTCGTCGACGACGACCGGTTGCGACTGCTCTTCACCTGCTGCCACCCGGCCCTAGCGCCGGAGGCGCGGGTCGCCCTGACGCTCAGGCTGATCGGCGGACTCACCGTCGAGGAGATCGCGGCCGCCTTCCTGGTCGCCGACACCACGATGGCCCAGCGCATCACCCGCGCGAAGCGCAAGATCTCCGACGCCCACATCCCTTACCGCGTGCCGGAGCCGGCCGACCTGCCCGTCCGCCTCGGCGCGGTGCTGGCGGTCGTCTACCTGGTCTTCAACGAGGGCTACCTCTCGTCGTCGGGCGGCGCCCCGATCCGCGACGACCTGTGCGCCGAGGCGATCCGGTTGGCGCGGCTGCTGCGCGCGCTGATGCCGACGGAGCCCGAGGTCACCGGCCTGCTCGCCCTGATGCTCCTCACCGAGGCCCGTCGCCCGGCCCGGCTCGCCGGCGGCGAGCTCGTCACCCTCGGCGAGCAGGACCGCGGCCGCTGGGACCGCGCGCTGATCGCCGAGGGACACGCGCTGGTCCGCGAGTGCCTGGCCGTCAACCGACCCGGGCACTACCAGCTGCTGGCCGCCATCAACGCCGTCCACACCGACGCACCGACCGCGGCCGACACCGACTGGCACCAGGTCGCGGCTCTCTACGACCAGCTCTACGCCGTCTCGCCGTCACCCATCGTCGCGCTCAACCGCGCCGTGGCCCTCGCCGAGCTCGACGGACCGGTCGTCGCGCTCGCCGCCGTCGACCGGCTGGAGCTCACGACCTACCACGCCTGGCACGCGACCCGGGCCGACCTGTTGCGCCGGCTCGGGCGGAGCGAGGAGGCGGCTGCGGCGTACGGCGCCGCCATCGCGGCCACCGACAACCCCGCCGAGCGGGCCTACCTCGGCCGGCGCCGGGGTCAGTTGGGCTAGCCGAGTCGGCGTGAACCGTGCGCCGAGTCGGCGTGAACCGTGCGCCGAGTCGGCGTGAACCGTGCGCCGAGTCGGCGTGAACCGTGCGCCGACCCGGCCGGGATCAGAGGTCGATCGCGCGGTTGACCCAGGTCGAGATCGGCACCATCCCGACCTTCTCGTAGAGACCGAGCGCGCCGGTGCGCGAGTCGGTACTGAGCTCGGAGACGGTCGCGCCGTGCTCTCGGGCGGTCGCGAACGAGTCGACGAGCAGCGCCTGCGCGATGCCGCGGTTGCGCTGGTCGCGGCGTACGGCGAGGCGCGAGATGTAGGCCGTCGGGCTCTCGGACGAGATGAAGACCAGCGAGACGCCGACCACCTCGCCCGCGTCGTCCAGGGCCACGCGGAAGTTCCACGGCTCGTAGCCGGGGCGGCTGAACGTGGAGGCGGCGAAGTCGTCGTACGTCTCCCGCTCGCGCACCGACCACTCCAGGAACGCGTCCTCGAGCACGTCGTGCGCCGGGACGAGGTCGGCCTCGCGCGCCTCACGGACCTCGTAGCCCTCGGGCAGGTCCCGGGACGGGACCGAGGTGCCCTCGGGCAGCTGGAGGACCCAGCTCGTCCAGCGCACGTGGTAGCCGAGGTCGGCGGCCAGCCGATCGCCCGCCGATCCCTCGGGCACCGGCATCCCGACCACCGACGCCCCGCGGGCGGTCGCGAGGTCGCGGATCCAGGCCGCCAGCCAGGTGCCGATCCCGCGTCCGCGGTAGGCCGGCAGGACGGCGGCGTCGCTGCGGTCGATGCCCAGCACCTCGGCGTACGCCACCATCAGGTCGCCGTCGAGGACGGCCACCGACGACGCCTCGAGGTCGTGGCTCGGCTTGGCCCAGTCGCTGATCAGGTCGGCCTCCTCGATGTCGGCCTCACCGGTGTCCTCGCGCTCCTGGGCGGCGATCAGCTCGAAGAGCACGCGCGAGTCGGCCTGCGTGAGCGGCCGGGTGGTGAGGCCGTCGGGAAGCGAGGTCATGGCGCGATTGTGGGACGGCGATCGCGTGCCTGTCGCCTGAGTTTTCGGGACAGTGACCGGAATCGCTCCGTCCTCGAAGCAGCCACCGGGCCCGGCAGCCACTACCGTTGCAGGGTGAGTGACCTTCCCCAGACCGCCAGCACCGACGCCCCCCAGGTGATGTTCGCCGACCTCGGACTGTCCCCGCAGGTGATGAAGGCACTCGCGGACGTCGGCTACGAGTCGCCCTCGCAGATCCAGGCCCAGACGATCCCGCCGCTGCTCGAGGGCCGCCACGTCGTGGGCCTCGCGCAGACCGGCACCGGCAAGACGGCCGCGTTCGCGCTGCCGATCCTGTCGCAGCTCGACCTGACGCAGAAGACGCCGCAGGCGCTGGTCCTCGCGCCGACCCGCGAGCTCGCCCTCCAGGTCTCCGAGGCCTTCGAGAAGTACGCCGCCCACATGAAGGGCGTGCACGTGCTGCCGATCTACGGCGGCCAGGGCTACGGCGTGCAGCTCTCCGCCCTCCGGCGCGGCGTGCACGTCGTCGTCGGCACCCCCGGCCGGATCATGGACCACCTCGAGAAGGGCACGCTCGACCTGTCCGAGCTGCGCTTCCTGGTGCTCGACGAGGCCGACGAGATGCTCAAGATGGGCTTCGCCGAGGACGTCGAGACGATCCTGTCCGACACCCCCGACGACAAGCACGTCGCGCTCTTCTCCGCGACGATGCCCAGCCAGATTCGCCGGATCTCCAAGAAGTACCTCCACGACCCGGTCGAGATCACCGTCAAGAACAAGACGACGACCTCCTCCACGATCACCCAGCGCTACCTCATCTGCTCCTACCCGCAGAAGGTCGACGCCCTCACCCGCATCCTCGAGGTGGAGAACTTCGAGGGGATGATCGTCTTCGTCCGCACCAAGAACGAGACCGAGCTCCTCGCCGAGAAGCTCCGCGCCCGCGGCTTCTCCGCGATGGCCATCAACGGCGACGTCCCGCAGGTGCAGCGCGAGCGCACCGTCAACCAGCTGAAGTCGGGCAAGCTCGACATCCTGGTCGCCACCGACGTCGCCGCCCGCGGCCTCGACGTCGAGCGCATCAGCCACGTCGTCAACTACGACATCCCCACCGACACCGAGTCCTACGTCCACCGCATCGGCCGCACGGGCCGCGCCGGTCGCAAGGGCGACTCGATCGCGTTCGTGACGCCGCGTGAGAAACACCTGCTCCGCGCGATCGAGAAGGCGACGCGCCAGCCGCTGACGCAGATGCAGATCCCGACGATCGAGGACATCAACTCCACGCGGCTCAACCGCTTCGACGACGCGATCACCGAGGCGCTGTCGGGCGAGAAGCTCGAGTTCTTCCGCGAGGTCGTCAACCACTACATCTCCGAGCACGACGTCCCCGAGGTCGACGTGGCCGCGGCGCTCGCTGCGGTGATGTACGGCGACAACCCGCTGCTCATGGAGCCCGAGCGCGAGCCGGTCCGTCGCGACTTCGACACCCGCGAGCAGCGCCCCGAGCGCGGCGGCGGCAAGAAGCCCGAGCGCCGCCCGCGCGGACGCACCGACGTCGAGATGGCCTCCTACCGCCTCGCGGTCGGCAAGCGCCACAAGGTCGAGCCGCGCCAGGTCGTCGGCGCGCTCGCCAACGAGGGCGGCCTGTCCCGCGGCGACTTCGGGCACATCGACATCCGGCCCGACTTCACCCTCGTCGAGCTGCCGCGCGACCTGCCGCCCGGCACCCTCGACCGGCTCGCCGGCACCCGCATCTCGGGCAAGCTGATCGAGATCCGGCCCGACACCGGAGCGCCCACCAACCGGGCCTCGGCCCGCTCCTCGTCGTACGGCGACGACCGCCCGCGCACGAAGAAGCCCCGCCACAAGGGCTGAGCGCGGGCCGCTGTCGCGGTGCGTGAGCCACGTTCCGCGGTCGCGGCATGTGGGTGGCTCACCGTTGCCGGGTGGGTCGCCGGCGACGCGCGGACGCGGCGGTGCGTGAGCCACCTTTCTCAGCCGCGGACTGTGGGTGACTCACCACTGAGCGTGGCGTACGGCGACGGCGGCTGCGCGCCGTACCGCACCCCGCCACCCCCGAGCGCGACGAAGCCCCGCCACCGGGAGGTGACGGGGCTTCGGAATGTCCCCCTTGACGCCAGCGGCTGCGGGGCTCGCGAGCACACTCAGTCCCGACTGCGTCGGGCCTGAGCGTCCTCGCTCAGGCGCTCTTGATCGCCGAGATGTCGAACTCGAGCTTGACCTTCTCCGAGACGAGCACGCCGCCGGTCTCGAGGGCCGCGTTCCAGGTCAGGCCGAAGTCCTTGCGGTTGACGGTGGTCTCGCCCTCGAAGCCCACGCGGGTGTTGCCGAAGGGGTCCACGGCCGAGCCGGTCTGCTCGAACTCGATGGTGACGGGCTTGGTGACGTCCTTGATGGTCAGGTCGCCGGTGATGGTCCAGTCGTCGCCGTCACGCGTGACGTCGGTCGAGACGAAGCGGATCGTGGGGTAGTTCTCGACGTCGAAGAAGTCGGGCGAGACGAGGTGACCGTTGCGGTCGGGGTTGCCGGTGTCGACCGAGGCGGTGTCGATGGTGAGCTCGACCTTCGACTCGGCGGGGGTGGCGGTGTTGATCGTGGCGGTGCCCTCGAAGGCGCCGAACGCGCCGCGGACCTTGGTCACCATGGCGTGGCGGGCCACGAAGCCGAGGCGGGTGTGCGAGACGTCGAGGGCGTAGGTGCCGGCGATGTCGTCGATGGCGGTGGTGGGAGCGTCGAACTGCGACATGAGGTGTCTCCTAGTGAGGGTGGACGAGCAGGTAGTACAACATTCAACGTGTCTGCTCTCCCAGTATTCCCGATCCCGGAAAAAATCTGGTGAACGGCAGCGAGCCGCGGCCCCCGGCGGGGCCACGGCTCGCGAAGCGGTGTGGATCGGTGCTCAGGCGGCGTGCGCTGCGGCTGCCTGGCGCAGGCTCCAGCGTGCCTCCATGTGCGTGCGGCCGGCGTCGTCGGTCACGCTCACCCAGGTGCACACGAGCCCGTTGGTCGTGTTCTCGTCCATCATGGGACACCTCCTGTTCACTTTCTGTTCACCTAGAGTAGCCCATCCCCACTCCACTGCCAACACAACGGCGAATCCGGGGTGTGGACTCCACTTGGAGGGGTCGACACGCGTCGTACGGCGACCGCTTGCTCCACCTCGCGGTGGGAGTCGGCCGCGAAGGACCAGAACGAGCGTGACCGCGGATGCTCAACGGGGCGGATGTGACGACAGTGACCCGTCCCCGGAGCAAGCGCCGCACCCCTTGCTGCATGGGGTCAGCAAGGGGCGCGGCGATCCGAACCTTCTCACCCGTCGGTCCACGTGTCTTGAGATCGAGGGAAGTGTGTACGAACGGACCAGTCCACCCGCCCGGGGCAACAGCTCTGCCACGCCCGGGTGGGGCTGCGGGACCGACTCCGGCGATGCCATGATGAGCCGCATGGAGCGACTGCCTGAGCTGCTGTTCATCGCCGGCGAGTGGCGCGAGGCCAACGACGGTGCTCGATTCGCCGTCGAGGACCCGGCCGACGGCTCGACCATCGTGAAGATCGCCGACGCGGGCGAGGCCGACGCCGCCGACGCCCTCGACGCCGCCGTCGCCGCGCAGGCCGCGTGGGCCGCGACGCCGCCGCGCGAACGAGGCGAGCTCCTGCGCTCGGCGTTCGAGCTCATCACCGAGCGCAAGGACGCCTTCGCCGAGGTGATCAGCCTGGAGATGGGCAAGCCGCTGGCCGAGGCGGCCGGCGAGGTGGCCTACGGTGCCGAGTTCTTCCGCTGGTTCTCCGAGGAGGCCGTGCGCATCCACGGTCGCTGGATGTCGGCGCCCGACGGCAAGAGCCGGCTGCTGACCACCAAGCGCGCGGTCGGGCCCTGCCTGTTCGTGACGCCGTGGAACTTCCCGATCGCGATGGGCACCCGCAAGATCGGACCGGCCATCGCCGCCGGCTGCACCATGGTGGTCAAGCCCGCCGCGCAGACGCCGCTGACGATGCTCAAGCTCGCCGAGCTGCTCGACGAGGTGGGGCTGCCGAAGGGCGTCCTCAACGTCATCCCCACCACGAGCCCCGGCCCGGTGGTCAGCTCGCTGATGGCTGACGACCGGCTCCGCAAGGTCAGCTTCACCGGCTCCACCGGCGTCGGAAAGACGCTGGTCAAGCAGTCGGCGGACAACCTCCAGCGCGTGAGCATGGAGCTCGGGGGCAACGCCCCGTTCCTCGTCTTCGCCGACGCCGACCTCGACGCGGCCGTCGACGGCGCGATGCTGGCCAAGATGCGCAACATGGGCGAGGCCTGCACGGCCGCCAACCGCTTCCTCGTGCACGTCGACGTCGCGGAGGAGTTCGCCCGGAAGCTGGGCGAGCGGATGGGCGCGATGAAGGTCGGTCGCGGCCAGGACGAGGGCGTCCAGGTCGGCCCCCTCATCGACGCCAACGCCGTCGACTCGGTCAGCCAGCTGGTCACCGACGCCATCCACGACGGAGCCAAGGTCGTCGTCGGTGCCGAGCGCCCCGACGGGGCCGGCCACTTCTACCCGCCGACCGTCCTGCTCGACGTCCCGCCGGAGGCGCAGATCAACGCCGTCGAGGTCTTCGGCCCGGTCGCCCCGATCACCACCTTCACCTCCGAGGACGAGGCGATCGCCGCGGCCAACGACACCGAGTACGGCCTGGCGTCCTACGCCTACACCCGCGACCTCGACCGCACGCTGCGGCTGGCCGAGCGGCTGGAGTTCGGCATGCTCGGCATCAACACCGGCCTGGTCTCCAACCCCGCTGCCCCCTTCGGCGGCATGAAGGCCAGCGGGTTCGGGCGCGAGGGCGGCTTCGAGGGCATCGAGGAGTACCTCGAGACGACGTACGTCGCTCTGCCGGTCAGCTAGGCCTGCTCGACCGTGCCGGCGCGGGCCAGGTCCAGCGCGCGCCGGGCCAGCGGCTCGAGCAGCGCGCGGTCGGCACCGATGAGCCCGACCCGGGTGCGCCGGTCGAGCAGGTCGTCGACGTCGACGGCCCCCTCGTGGGTGACGCCGAAGACGAGCTCGGCCAGCGTGACCGGCACGTCGGCGGAGAAGGGCGCCAGCAGCTCCTCGTCGCCCAGTCCGGTCGCGGCCCGCGCGGTGTCGAGCACGAGCCGGGCGTCGGTGCCGAAGCGGCGTACGAGCCGGGCGGGCTCCTCCAGCCGGGCCAGCTCCGCGCGCGACGCGGCCCCCAGCAGCGGGGTGGTCGCGGTGACGCAGGGCGCGTCGGTCAGGCCGGCGGCGTCCACGGCGTCCTGCGCCATCCGGCGGTAGGTCGTGAGCTTGCCGCCCACGATCGTGACCACGCCGGTCGCGCTGGTGAGCACCGCGTGCTTGCGCGAGACGTCCGCCGTGGAGCCGTCGCCAGCGTCGATCAACGGACGCAGGCCGGCGAAGGCGCCGACCACGTCGCTGCGGCGCAGCGGTCGGGCGAACGCCGCCGAGACGACGTCGAGGAGGAAGCCGATCTCGGGGTCGGAGGGCGTGGGTACGTCGGGGACGTCACCGTCGACGGGTTCGTCGGTGAGGCCCACGTAGACCGTGCCGTCCGGCTGCGGGATCACCATGACGAAGCGGCTCGTCGAGCCCGGGACGGGAGCGGTGACGGTCACGCGCAGGCCGGGGAAGGTCTCGCCCCGGAGCACGAGGTGGGTGCCGCGGCTCGGGCGCAGGGTGATCTCGTCGACCAGGTCCGCGGCCCACACGCCGGTCGCGTTGACGACCGCCCGGGCCGTGATCGTGCGGGTCTCGCCGGTCAGCTCGTCGCGCAGCTCGACGCCGGTGCCGGTCGCGGACAGGACGCGGGCGCGGGTGCGGACGTGCGCCCCGTGTGCGGCCGCGGTGCGGGCGATCGTCGTGACGAGCCGGGCGTCGTCCTCGAGCTGGCCGTCCCAGGAGAGCAGTCCGCCGCGCAGGCCGTCGGTGCGCAGGCCGGGGGCGAGGCTGAGCGTCTCGGTCGCGGAGATCCGGCGCGGTCGCGGGAGCGTCTCGGCGGAGGTGCGCGCCGTACGACGCAGGACGTCGCCGGCCACGATCCCGGCCCGGGCGATGCCGGCCCCGACCCGCGAGGTGCCCGACATCAGCGGGATCAGCATCGGCATCGCGTGCGTGAGGTGCGGCGCAGTGACCTGCATCAGGATGCCGCGCTCGACCGCGCTCTCGTGGGCGACCCCGACCTGGAGACGAGCGAGGTAGCGCAGGCCGCCGTGGACCAGCTTGGACGACCAGCGCGAGGTGCCGAAGGCGAGGTCGTGCGCGTCGACGGCCAGGGTCGACAGACCGCGGGTCACCGCGTCGAGGGCGACGCCTGCGCCGGTGACGCCCAGGCCGACCACGACCAGGTCGACGTGGTCGGGCAGGTCGGCGGTGCCGTGCCCGACGCGCCGCTCGGGCGTGGCGCTCATGGCGCCAGCACCCGGGTGACCACGAGGCGGGCCTCGTCGTAGAGGTCCTCCTCGCTGACCTCGTCGTCGACCATCGTGTGCCCGCTGAGCACGAACCCGTGGGCGGCCAGCACCAGCGAGCGGGCCATCACGACCGGGTCGCCGGTGCGGATGCTCCCGTCGGCCTGGCCCGCGCGGATCGCGTCCTCGATCAGGTCGAGGAGGAGGTCCTGCGAGCGGCCGCGCCGGTTGAGGAGGTAGGGCAGGAGCAGCTCGGGGTCGAGCTCGACGATCCGCACGAACAGCTCGTTGGACCGCAGGGCGCGGACCGTGTCGAGCACCCGGTCGACGATCCCGGCCTCCGGGTCGCCGGCCGCGACGATGCCCGACCACTCGCGGGTCATCAGGTCGCCCAGCAGCTGGGACATGTCGGACCACGCGCGATAGATCGTCATCCGCGATACGCCGGCCCGACGGGCGACCTCGGTCAGGGTCGTACGACGCCAGCCGATGTCGAGGAGGCAGTCGCGGGCCGCGTCGAGGTAGGAGGCGAGGGAAGCGATCCTCGCGGCGTCCTTGTTACGAAGTGACGACATATGTCACACTGTAACATGTGACCACCCAGAACGAGATGCACCCACAGCGCTGGGGCGACCCCGCGGCTGCCTCCGCGCTGCCCGAGTCCGCGCGCGGGCTGATCGAGCTCGTCTTCGGCATCGACGAGAAGCCCAGCGCCCAGGGCGCAGTCCCGCCGGAGCCGGTCATCGGCGCCGACGGCGTCGCTGCGCTGGCCGCGGTCGTGGGCGACGAGCACGTGCTGCTCGACGACGCCACGCGCGCCCTGCGCACCCGCGGCAAGTCCACCCCCGACCTCCTGCGGGCGCGAGCCGGCGACCTGGGCGACGCCCCCGACGTGGTCGTGCGCCCGGCCGACCAGGGGGAGATCGAGCGGCTGCTCGCCGTCGCGGTCGCGCACAACCTCGCGGTCGTCCCCTTCGGTGGCGGGACGTCGGTCACCGGCGGTCTCGTGGCCGCGCGGGCGGCGTACGACGGCGTGGTCAGCCTGGACCTGGTGCGGATGAAGGCGCTCGTGTCCGTCGACCGCGAGTCGATGACGGCGACCCTCGAGCCGGGCCTGCGGGGCCCGGAGGCCGAGGCCCTGCTCTCCGAGCACGGGTTGACGCTCGGGCACTACCCGCAGTCGTTCCAGTACGCCTCGATCGGCGGCTTCGCCGCGACGCGCTCGAGCGGCCAGTCGAGCGCGGGCTACGGCCGCTTCGACGCGCTGGTCGTCGGGCTGAGCGTGGTCACGCCCTCGGGCACCATCTCGGCCGGCTCCGCGCCGGCGAGCGCCGCCGGGCCCGACCTGCGGCAGGTCTTCCTCGGCTCCGAGGGCACGCTCGGCGTCATCACCTCCGTCACGGTGCGCGTGCGCGAGCTGCCGGCTGTCAAGGAGTACGTCGGTTGGCGCTGGCCCTCCTTCGACGCCGGCGCCGCGGCGATGCGCACCCTCGCGCAGGCCGGGCTGCTGCCGACCGTCATCCGGCTCTCCGACGAGGCCGAGACCGCGATCAACCTGGCCGACCCGTCGGCCATCGGCCAGGACAACCCCGGCTGCCTGATGATCACCGGGTTCGAGGGCGCGCCGTCCGCGGTCGCGGCCCGGAGGAGGGCCGTCTCCGCGCTCCTCATCGAGCTCGGCGGCGTTGACCTCGGCGAGGAGCCGGGGGAGAAGTGGGCGCACGGGCGGTTCGACGCGCCGTACCTCCGCGACTCGCTGCTCGACGTCGGGGTGCTGGTCGAGACCCTCGAGACGGCGACGTTCTGGTCCAACCGCGCCCGGTTGTACGCCGACGTGAAGGCCGCCCTCGAGACGTCGCTCGGCGAGGGGTCGATCGTGCTGTGCCACATCTCGCACGTCTACGAGACCGGGTGCTCGCTCTACTTCACGATCGCCGCCAAGGAGCAGGACGACCCGCTGGCGCAGTGGTCCGTCGCCAAGGCGGCCGCGTCCGACGCGATGATCGCGGCCGGCGCCACCATCACCCACCACCACGCGGTCGGCACCGACCACAAGCCGTGGTTCGCGCAGGAGATCGGACCGGTCGGCGTGCAGGTGCTGCGGGCGATCAAGTCGTCCCTCGACCCGGCCGGGGTCCTCAACCCGGGAGTGCTGGTCTGATGGACGCCTTCGCCTTCCTGGTCAACCCCGCGTCCGGCGGCGGCGCCGCGCCCGAGGCGGTCGTCCCGGTGGCCCGGCACCTGCGCGAGGCCGGCGCCTCGGTCGAGGTGACCTACTCGCCCGGCCCGCACGCCGCCCAGCTCCTGGTGGCCGACGCGGTCGCCCGGGGCGACGTCGTGGTGTCGGTCGGCGGCGACGGGATGCTCTCGTCGGTCGCCGGCGCGGTGGCCCACCTCGGCGGCACCCTCGGGATCGTCCCGGCCGGCCGCGGCAACGACTTCGCCCGGATGCTCGGCCTGCCCGACGACCCCATCGCCCAGGCCGACGTCCTCCTCGCCGGTCGCCGATGCACGGTCGACCTGATCGGCTACGGCGCCGCCGACGGCCAGCGCGTCGTGGCTGGCTCCGTCTACGCCGGCGTCGACGCGCACGCCGCCGACCTCGTCGACCGCTCCCGCTACGTGCCGAAGGTCGCGCAGTATCCCCTCGCCGCGGTGCGGTCGCTGGCGACGTACACCCCGGCGCTCTACCGCCTCTCGATCGACGGCGACCGGCACGAGCTCGAGGGTGCGACGGTCGTGGTCGCCAACTCCGGGTTCTACGGCAAGGGCATGAAGATCGCGCCCGCCGCGTCGCTCGACGACGGGCTGCTCGACGTCGTCGTCATCGGCGCCGGCTCGAAGCGGAGCCTCATCCGGGCGCTGCCCAGCGTGTACGACGGCCGCCACGTCGAGCGCCACGAGGTGCACGTCTTCACCGGGCGCGAGATCACGCTGTCCGCGACGTCGCGCCGGCCGGTCCTCGTCGGCGGTGACGGCGAGAGCCTCGGCGTGCTGCCGTCAGACCCGGCCGCGCCGGTCGCGATCGCGGTGCGGCCCGGCGCGCTGAGCGTCATCTGCTGAACGACCAGACCACCAGCTCGGTGTGGTCGGTCGCGGTGAACCGGGCGCCGGGCTCGTCGACGAGGCGTACGGCGTCGCCGACCGTGACGTCCCGGCCGGGGACGAAGCCCGAGCCGAGCGCGACGAACGCGTGGGCCAGCCCGGCGTCGGGGAGGTCGACCGCCTCGCCCGGCGCGAGCCGCGCGACGGCCAGCTCGGCACCGCGGGTGCCGATGGGGAGGCCTTGCCCGCCCACCACCTGCGTCAGCCCGGGACCCGGGTCGACGTGCTCGGAGCGCCAGCGCGGCGGCGTACCCCCCTCGTCCGGGGTGATCCACGTCTGCAGGAATCGCGTGGGACCGCTGCCCGCGTCCGCCACCTCCGCGTGCCGGATGCCCGACCCGGCGCTCATCACCTGGACGTCGCCGGGGCGCAGCTCCTCGGTGTGGCCGGTGCTGTCGGTGTGCAGGAGGACGCCGTCCAGGACCCAGGTGACGATCTCGAGGTCGGCGTGCGGGTGGTCGGGGTAGCCACCGCCGGGGCGGAGCAGGTCGTCGTTGTGGCAGATCATCGGGCCGAACCCGAGGTTGGCCGGGTCGTAGTGCGGCCCGAACGAGAAGGAATGGCGCGTCAACCGGTCGTCCAGGCTTGTGGAAAACCTCTCCGATCCCGCGTACACGACGATGCCCATGGCGCTATCTTCGCGAACGTGAGTGACTTCCCCCAGCTGCCTGCCGGATTCAGGTTCGGCACCAGCACGGCGGCCTACCAGATCGAGGGCGCCGCTACCGAGGGCGGACGGGGACCGAGCATCTGGGACACCTTCGCGGCCCAGGAGGGCCGCATCCTCGACGGCAGCAGTGGCGAGGTCGCGTGCGACCACTACCACCGCTTCGAGGAGGACGTCGCCCTGATGAAGCGGCTCGGGACGAAGGACTACCGGCTGTCGCTGAGCTGGTCGCGGATCCAGCCCACCGGTCGCGGGCCAGCCAACGAGGAGGGGCTGGCCTTCTACGACCGGCTGATCGACACCCTCGTCGAGAACGGCATCGCGCCGATGGTGACGCTCTACCACTGGGACCTGCCGCAGGCGCTCGAGGACGACGGCGGCTGGCTCAACCGCGAGACGGTCGACTGCTTCGCGGCCTACGCCGCGATCGTGGCCGAGCGCTTCGCCGACCGGGTGGCGCACTGGATCCCGATCAACGAGCCCAATGTCGCCTCCTTCCTCGGCTACGCCGTCGGGACGCACGCGCCGGGTCGGACCCTGCTGTTCGACTCGCTGTGGGTGTCCCACCACATGCTGCTCGGCCACGGACGCGCGATCATCGAGCTGCGTCGTCACGGCGCGACGAGCGTTGGGTGCGCCAACAACCACGCCCCCGTGTGGCCGGCCTCCGACGACGACGCCGACGTGGGCGCGAGCAAGCTCTTCGACGCGCTGTGGAACGGGATGTTCCTCGAGCCGATGCTGCTCGGTCGCTATCCCGCGGACCTGATGCCGCTGCTCGACGGGCTGCCCGAGACGGGCGACATGGCCACGATCCGGCAGCCGCTCGACTTCTACGGCGTCAACTACTACAACCCGATGAAGGTCGCGGCCGCCGCCGAGGACGCCGAGATGCCGTTCGTGTTCCGCGACGTCCTCGGCTACCCGATCACCGACCGCGGCTGGCCGGTCGTGCCCGACGCGCTGCGCGAGTGGCTGATCATGTTCCGCGCGCGCTACCGCGCCGCGCTGCCCCCGATCGTGATCACGGAGTCCGGGGCCGCCTACAACGTCGAGCCCGACGAGTCCGGCGTGGTCGACGACCAGCTCCGCATCGACTACCTCGACGCGCACATCCGCGCCGTCGCCACGGCCATCGAGCGCGGTGTCGACGTCCGCGGCTACTTCTGCTGGTCGCTGATGGACAACTTCGAGTGGGCCGAGGGCCTGACACAGCGCTACGGCCTGGTGCACGTCGACTTCGAGACGCTGGTCCGGACGCCGAAGAAGTCCTTCGAGTGGTACTCCTCCGTCATCGCCGCCCAGCAACCCGTCGAGTCGGCGTGAACCCGGTGCCGAGTCGGCGTGAACCCGGTGCCGAGTCGGCGTGAACCCGGTGCCGAGTCGGCGTGAACCCGGTGCCGAGTCGGCGTGAACCCGGTGCCGAGTCGGCGTGAACCCGGTGCCGAGTCGGCGTGAACCCGGTGCCGAGTCGGCGTGAACCCGGTGCCGAGTCGGCGTGAACCCGGTGCCGAGTCGGCGTGAACCCGGTGCCGAGTCGGCGTGAACCCGGTGCCGAGTCGGCGTGAACCCGGTGCCGAGTCGGCGTGAACCCGGTGCCGAGTCGGCGTGAACCCGGTGCCGAGTCGGCGTGAACCCGGTGCCGAGTCGGCGTGAACCCGGTGCCGAGTCGGCGTGAACCCGGTGCCGAGTCGGCGTGAACCCGGTGCCGAGTCGGCGTGAACCCGGTGCCGAGTCGGCGTGAACCCGGTGCCGAGTCGGCGTGAACCCGGTGCCGAGTCGGCGTGAACCCGGTGCCGAGTCGGCGTGAACCCGGTGCCGAGTCGGCGTGAACCCGGTGCCGAGTCGGCGTGAACCCGGTGCCGAGTCGGCGTGAACCCGGTGCCGAGTCGGCGTGAACCCGGTGCCGAGTCGGCGTGAACCCGGTGCCGAGTCGGCGTGAACGCGGTGCCGAGTCGGCGTGAACGTCGTGGCACCGTCGCCGGTCGATAGGCTGCGGACCATGTCGAGTCGCCGGGTCGTGTTCGTGGTCGGGTCGGGTCGCAGCGGCACCAGCACCATGAGCGGGACCCTCCAGACGCTGGGGATGCACGTCCCGCAGCCCGAGGTCGCGGCCGACTCCACCAACCCGAAGGGCTTCGGCGAGCCGCAGTGGGTCGTCGACCTGCACCAGGAGCTGCTCGCCCGCACCGGCGTCCAGGTCTCCGACGCCCGGCCCCGCGCCTGGCTCGACGCGGGGAAGATCAGCGGGGACCACGCGACCCGCGACCGGGTCACCGCGTGGCTGGAGACGCAGTTCGCCGAGTCGGACGAGCTGGTCATCAAGGACCCGCGCGCGGCGTGGTTCATGGGCCTGTGGCGCGCGTGCGCCGACCGCTGCGACGCCACGTCGTCGTACGTCACGATGCTGCGCCCCGTCACCGAGGTGATCGGGTCGAAGCAGAAGTACTACGCCCAACGCACCGGCGACGTCACCCGCGCCGCCGCCTGGGTCAACATGATGCTCCACACTGAGCGGGCCACCCGCGGCGAGGCACGGCGGTTCGTGAGGTACGCCGACCTGCTGGCCGACTGGACGCAGCCGGTGTTCGCTCTGGGCGAGGCCTTCGACCTGACGGCGGTGAAGACGGCGATGGCCAACGACATCGCGCAGGTCCACCGGTTCATCGACCCGTCGCTGCGTCGCGTCACCCTGACCTGGGACGACGTGCAGGTGCCCGCCTCGCTGCGCGACCTCGCCGAGGAGACCTGGCAGACCCTCGACGGCCTCGCCGACGAGGACGGCGACACCTCGGAGGCGCACGCGCGGTGCGACCGGCTGCGCGTGGCCTACGACGAGATGTACGCCGATGCGGAGGCGTTCGCCCACTCGACCACGCTCGCCGCACGCCGCGAGGGCGCGGCGACCACGCGCCGCGAGCTGGAGCAGGCGGGCGCCCGACCCGGTGGCGGCCCGGGTGCCGGCCGGGGCGCCGACCGCGTCCCCCACTCCGTCCGCGCGCTCGTGCCCGAGGGCGCGCGCCGAGGCCTGCGCAAGGCGCTGGGCCGGGAGCGGTGAGCGGTGCCTGACATCCCCTCGCTCGAGGGCCTGCCCGACTACGACGTCACCTGGCCCTGGACCGACGGCCGGACCCTGGCCCCGGGCCTGACCTGCGTCTTCCGGGTGCGCAACGAGGCGCGCAACCTGCCGTGGGTGCTGCCGCCGATCCTCGGCGCCGTGCAGCACGTGCTGCTGGTCGACAACGGCTCGGACGACGACACCCTCGAGGTCGCACGCCGGATCGCCGACGAGTGCGGGGCCGCCGACCGGTTCACCGGCATCAGTTATCCGCACGCGGTCGCCCGCGCCGGCGGCGAGCATCTCGCCACCCCGGCCACCAGCGTCCACTCGCTGACGCACTTCTACAACTGGTGCTTCTCCCACGTCACCACGACCTACTCGATGAAGTGGGACGGCGACATGGTGCTCACGCCGGAGGGCGCCGGCATCCTGCGCGACCTGTCGTGGCAGCTCGAGTCGACACGGACGATCGTCGCGATGCCGCGCCACCCGCTGACCGTCGTCGACGAGTCGACCGGATGGCTGGACCTGTCGCTGCGCTTCCTCGAACCGTGGGTCTACCCGATGGGTCCGGAGTTCACGTTCGTGAAGGCCTTCGACTGGGAGCTGCGGGAGTATCCGCCCGCCACCGAGCGGCTGGTCCTCCAGCAGGGGCTCTGCGTGGAGGTCAAGTGGCTCGACGCCGACGAGTACGCCCACTGGCGCCGCGAGGGCGTGGACTTCACCAACACCCGCCTCTACCGCAAGCTGCGTGAGTTCGAGGTCGACGAGGCGATCCGCTCGGGTCGCCCCGAGGAGCTGGGCGGACTGGTCCGCGTCGACGCCCCGCCCGACGTCCACATCATCGACCACGTCACCCGGACCTGGCTGCGTCAGCAGCCGCGGCCCCTCGTCACGCACTCACTGCCCGCGTCCCTGCGGGAACGGGCTCCTCGATCAGGAGCTCCCTCGTGACTCATCCCCTCGATGGCTTCACCTCCCCCGAGCCCCTCCTCGTCGTCGGCGACGACCAGGCGGCCGCCGCGCAGGCCCCGGCCGGGGCCACGTTCACGACCATCGCAGCGGCCACCGACATCGGCCGCGGCTGGAAGAGCGTCCTGTGGATGACGACCGACCGGGCGTCGCTCCGGCAGCGAGCCTCCGCCCTGCCGCGGCTCGGCCAGGTGCGGGTCGTCGCCGTCTGGCTGACCGAGTCGACCACCCCGCTCGTCGTCCACCCCCGACCGGAGTGGTCCGCGATCACCAGCCTGATGGCGCGCGAGGCCGGCCGGGGCGTGCTGACCGTGCTCCGCTTCGCCGCCCCCGTCCCCGCCCACCAGGTGCTCATCGAGTGCGCCCGGCAGGCCGCCGACGGTGACCGCGGCCACGGCGGGCTCGTGGTGGGCTACGCGGGGCGCGACGCCGCCCCCGGGCTCGACGTCCGCGCGCCGTCCTTCGACCACGCGGGCGACGCGGGCGACCCGGAGCGCGACGTACCCCCGGACGTGGTGGTCTCGAGGCTCGGCGCTGGCGCGCCTCGCACCTCGACCAGCGAGGGGGCCGGTGAGCCCGCGGTCCACACCGTCATCGACCGAGCGCCCCTCGTCGTCACCGACCCCGGGCTGGAGCCGGTCGACGAGCAGGTGGTCAACCCCCGCGGCTGGCGCAAGGAGTGGGACGAGCCGGTCCGCCGCCTCGCCCCTGACCAGCCCCTGACCGAGCGCGCGATCGCCGACCTCCGCGCTGTCCAGGGCCTCGACGTCGACCTGGGCACCGCCGACCCGCGCACCGTCGCCGGGCTCGCGATGGCGGGGGTCCCGCTGCGCGCGACCGGCACCAACCCGCGGTTGAGCGACGCGCTGACCGCTGCCCTGGGCCGCACGGTCGACCTCGACGACCCCCTCGCCCGCGAGCAGCACAGCGTCACCACCCGGCGCGCCGCGCTCGACACGCACTCGACGCTCGCCTGGCGCCGCGGCCTCGCGCAGCGAGCAGGCGTGCGGTTCGTCGCGCAGCCCAGGGTCAGCGTCCTGCTCGCCACGATGCGGCCCCACCAGATGGACTTCGCCCTGCGCCAGATCGCCCGCCAGCGCGACGTCGAGCTCCAGGTCGTCCTCGGCACCCACGGCTGGACGGTCGACGAGGACGAGGTCCGCGCCAGGCTCGGGGGGCACGACGTCGTCGTACGACCCCACGACACGGACGCCTTCTTCGGCGACGTGCTCGACGACGCGGCCACCGTGGCCGACGGCGACGTGCTGCTCAAGGTCGACGACGACGACTGGTACTCGCCGTACGCGATCGGGGACCTGCTCCGCGCGCGCCGCTACACCGGCGCCGACGTCGTCGGCATGCCCAGCGAGTTCGTCTTCCTCGAGGAGCTCGGCGTCACGGCGCGCCGCAACCACCCGACCGAGATCCACAACCGTTTCGTCGCCGGCGGCACGATCATGATCGACCGCCAGCTGCTGCGCAGCGTGGGCGGCTTCCGGCGCGTGCGCCGCTTCGTCGACGCCCAGCTCCTCAACGCGGTCGAGGCGGCCGGCGGCCGGATCTACCGCACCCACGGCCTGGGCTACGTCCTCCGGCGTACGGCGAGCGGGCACACCTGGCAGTCGGACCCGGAGTCCTTCCGGACCCCCGCGATCCTCGAGCGCGAGTGGCCGGGCTTCCACCCGCCGGCGGAGCTCGTGATCGAGGACGGGGACCGGCCATGAGCCAGCCGCTGGTCCGACGCAACGAGTGGCGCGCGCTGCCGGCGCGCGACGGCTGGACCCCGACGCTGAGCGCCAGCGTCGTCATCCCGACGTGGAGCGCCGACGCGACCCTGCCGTTCGTGCTCGCCGGGCTCGCGGCCCAGACCTACCCATCCCACCTGCTCGAGGTCGTCGTCGTCGACGACGGCAACCCGACGCCGGTCAGCCTGCCCGACGTCCGGCCGGAGAACACGAGGGTCGTCCGCGTCGTCGACGGCTGGGGTCGCGCCAACGCCTGCCACACCGGCGTGCTGGCCAGCGACGGCGAGGTGGTCATGTGGCTGGACGCCGACATGCTCGCCTTCTCCGAGCACGTCGAGGCGCAGCTGCGCTGGCACCACGAGATCGACTACGCCGTCGTGCTCGGCACCAAGCGGTTCGTCGACCCCGGGCGGCTCGAAGGCCGCACGCCCGAGAACGTCCGCGACGCCGTGGCCAGCCACGAGATCGCCGGTGTCTGGGACTGGGACACCGAGGAGACCCACAAGTGGGTCGAGGGGATGTGGCGGCGCACGGACGACCTCACCCTCGCCGGTCCGCGGGCGTTCCGGGCCCACGTCGGCGCGACGGGCTCGCTGACGCGCTCGCTCTACGACGCGGCCGGCGGCATGGCGACGGACCTGCGGCTGGGCGAGGACATGGAGCTCGGGCACCGGCTCGCAGAGGCGGGCGGCGTCCTGATCCCCGAGCACGCGTCGCGCGCGTGGCACCTCGGGCGCACGCACGTCATGCAGCACCGCGACCAGATCAACCGCTACAACGACGCGTTCCTGGCCAACCTGGTGCCGACGATGCGCCCCAAGCGCAACCGGCGCGGGCGGCGCTACGACGTGCCCTACCTCGAGGTCGTGCTCGACGCCCGCTCTCGTCCGGCCGACGAGGTCATCGGCGTCGTCGACTCCGTGCTCGACTCCTCGCTCGACGACCTGCGGGTGGTGCTGCTCGGTGACTGGGCGGAGCTGACCGATGCGCGCCAGTCCCCCCTCGGCGACCCGCAGCTCGAGACCCGGATCGTGCACCGGACCTACGCCGGCGACCAGCGCGTGGCGCTCCTCGGCGAGCTGCCGGCGGGCCGGTGCCCGTCGCCGTGGCGGCTCACGCTCGACGGCGTCGCGCTCGCCCCGGAACCCCCGACGCTCGAGGCGCTGCTCGACGACCTCGAGGCGCACCACGACGGGGCCGCCGTGATCGACGGCGTCGGCCGCCTCGTGCGCACCGCGGCCGCCGAACGCGTGCTCCGGGTCCAGACCGAGGTCAGCGACGACGCGCTGCACGCGGCGTACGGACTGGTGAGGCTCGGCGCCGACGGCTGGCTGCCGACCGCCGAGCGGGACGTGCCGCGCTACGAGGGCAAGATGAAGCCGCCGGTGGAGCGGGAGAGCGGCGAGAAGAAGGGACTCTTCGGGCGCCTGCGCTGAGTCGAGTGCGCACGCATGTGCGAAACACGACCGTCAGCGCACTCGACCCCGCGGAAGCGGGAGTGGGTGGCCTCAGTCGGAGCCGAAGAGATCGCGCGTGTAGACCTTCTCGCGCACGTCCTCGAGCTCGTCGGCCATCCGGTTGGCCACGATGACGTCGGCCTTCGCCTTGAACTTGTCGAGCTTCTTGTAGACCTTCGAGCCGAAGAACTTCCCGTCCTCGTCGAGCTGGTCGGCGGTGAGCTCGGGCTCGAAGACGACGACCTTGATGCCCTTGGCCTTGATCCGCTTCATGATCCCCTGCACCGACGACTCGCGGAAGTTGTCGGAGCCGGCCTTCATCAGCAGCCGGTGGATGCCGACGACCTTGGGCTGGCGGTCGAGGATGTCGAAGGCGACGAAGTCCTTGCGCGTGGTGTTGGCGTCGACGATCGCGGTGATGAGCGTCTGCGGGACCTCGGAGTAGTTGGCGAGCAGCTGGCGCGTGTCCTTGGGCAGGCAGTAGCCGCCGTACCCGAACGACGGATTGTTGTAGTGCGTGCCGATGCGCGGGTCGAGCCCGACGCCGTCGATGATCTGGCGCGAGGAGAGGCCGCGCGAGATCGCGAACGAGTCGAGCTCGTTGAAGAACGCGACGCGCATCGCGAGGTAGGTGTTGGCGAAGAGCTTGATCGCCTCGGCCTCGGTGGGGGCGGTGAAGAGGAGGGGTACGTCGTCGACGTCGGCGCCCTTCACCAGCAGCTCGGCGAAGCGACGGGCGCGGGTCGAGTCCTCGCCGACGACGATCCGCGACGGGTTGAGGTTGTCGTGCAGCGCACGGCCCTCGCGCAGGAACTCGGGGCTGAAGATCACCTGGTCGGTGCCGAGCCGGGCGCGGACGTCCTCGATGAACCCGACGGGGATCGTCGACTTCACGACCATCGTCGCCTCGGGCGCGAGCCGTGCGACGTCGGCGATCACGGACTCGACCGAGCCGGTGTTGAAGTAGTTGGTGACCTCGTCGTAGTTGGTCGGCGTCGCGATGATCACGAACTCCGCGCCGGCGTAGGCCTCCGCGGGATCCGTGGTGAAGGTCAGCGCGAGGTCCTCGTGCTCGAGGAAGCGCTCGATGTCCTCGTCGTGGATCGGGCTCCGGCCCTGGCGCAGCCCCTCGACGCGTGCCTCGTCGAGGTCGAGGCCGACGACCTCGTTGTCGCGCGCGAGCAGGCAGGCCATGGACAGTCCGACGTAGCCGAGGCCGGCGACAGCGATCTTGGTGGTCACCGGAGCATCATCCCTGACTGGCCGGACAGCGCGGTGGCCATGCGGCGAACAATCTCCGTCAGCCGCTCGGGCGAGGTCGCGATGTTGAGGCGCACGTGCCCGGCCGAGCCGGGGTGGTAGTCGTGCCCGGGCGCGAGCCTGACCTTCCCGCGGTTGAGGCAGGTCGCCGCCGGGTCGCGGTGGCCGTAGGCGCGCAGGTCGAGCCACGCGAGGTACGTCGCCTCGAGCGGTCGCGTCCGGGCGTCCGGGAGGTGCTCGGCGAGGAGGTCGGCCAGGAGCGTGCGCTGCTGGTCGAGCCGCTCGATCAGTGCGGCCAGCCACGGGTCGCCCAGGTCGTACGCCGCGACGCTGGCCACGACGCCCAGGGTCGACCACGAGTCGTTGCGGGTCATCGGGGCGGCGAAGATCCGGTCGCGGGTCGCGTCGTCGCCGGTGACGAGCTGGGCGCACTTGAGTCCGGCGGTGTTGAAGGCCTTGGACGCGGCGACGAGCGCGACGGCGTGGTCGGCGGTGCCGTCGAGGCTGAGGTAGGGCACGTGCTCCGCGCCGGGCAGCACGAGGGGCGCGTGGATCTCGTCGCTGATCACGCGTGCGCCGTACCTCACGACGACGTCGCGGATGCGCTCGAGCTCGGCCCGGGTGAACACCCGCCCCCATGGGTTGTGCGGCTGGGTGAGGACCAGCGTGCGCGCCCCGTCGCGCAGCGCGGCTTCGAGCGCGTCGAGGTCGATGCCGGCGCGCTCGCTGTCGGGGTCGAGGACGAGGTCGACCCGCTCGCGGCCGGTGATCTCGGCGAGGTCGAGCTGGGGCGGGTAGGCCGGCACCGGCAGCACGACCGGCGCGTCCTCGCTGAGGACGTCGAGCGCGAGGCGCATCCCCTGCGAGACGTCGACGACCGGGACGACGTGGTCGGGGTCGACGGTGTGGCCGACGTGCCGCTGCGCCCATTCGGAGTAGGCGCGACCGAGCTCGCCGCCCGACTCGTACGGCGGGTAGCCGGTCCGGCTCGCCCGCACCGCGTCCACGAGCGCGTCGGTGAGGACGTCGGCCGTCGCGTAGTCCATCTCCGCGACCCAGGCGGGGATCACCCCCGGCTCGGTCTGTCCCCACTTGAGGACCAGGGCGGCGCGGGCTTCGTCGTCGGTGAGGTCGCGGATCACGCTCTCGACCCTAGGGGCCGGACCCTCGGATGGTGCGCCCGCGGAGACACGCGGGCGATGCTCCCCCGGAGCGGGCGTCGGCACGCTCAGCTCGGCCCGCCGGCCTGACCAATGCCCGCGCGCCTACGCGGAGCTGATCGTTTGCCGCGTCTCGCTACGGTCCGATCATGGGAATGATGAAGAAGGTCGCCGCCCTCGGAGTGGCCAAGAAGGTCTACGACGAGGCGCGCAAGCCCCACAACCAGGCCAAGATCAAGCAGGCCGTGCAGCAGGTGAGGAACCGTCGCAGCCAGGGTCGCTCCTCCTGAGGCAGGGGTCGGTTCAGGGCTGATCCCGATGGTCCGGGGCGAGGCGAGGGAGCACGCTGGTGGGACCAGTCCAGCCACGGAGGAACACCATGACCGAGATCCGATCCACCCTCGCCCAGCAGGGCCTCATCCGTCCTCGTGACGGCAAGATCCTCGGCGGCGTGTGCGCCGGGGTCGGTCGGCGGTTCGGCCTGACACCGTGGATCTCGCGGCTGCTGTTCGTGCTGCTGCTGATGGTGGTCCCGGGCAGCCAGCTGCTGATCTACCCGGTGCTGTGGATCCTGATGCCGGCGGAGGAGAACGTCTTCCCGGAGGCCGGCCCCTCGGCGTACCCCGCCGCCTGACCGCCCGCCTATGCTCGCGTGATGACCATCACGCAGGCCACCGAGATCACGCACGCGGCGATGCTGGGCCTGGGGGTCTACCGGCCCGAGCGCGTCGTCACCAACGACGAGATATGCGAGGTCCTCGACTCGAACGACGAGTGGATCCAGACCCGCTCCGGCATCAGGACCCGCCGGTTCGCCGGTGAGGGCGAGGGCCTGCTCGACATGGCGACCACCGCCGCCGAGCGGGCGCTCGCCGTGTCGGGCGTCGGCATCGACCAGGTCGGTTGCGTGATCGTGGCGACCTCGACGCATCCCGAGCACACGCCGGCCTCCGCGCCGCAGGTCGCGACCCGCCTCGGGTCGACGGCCGCGGCCTTCGACGTCTCGGCGGGATGCGCCGGCTTCTGCCACGCGCTCGGCCTCGCGTCCGCGATGGTCCGCTCCGGCGCCGAGACGCACGTGCTGGTGATCGGCGTCGAGCAGCTCAGCAAGTTCATGGACCCGACCGACCGCGGGACGGCGTTCATCTTCGCCGACGGTGCGGGCGCGGTCGTCGTGGGTCCGGCCGACGCGACCGGGATCGGCCCGACGGCGTGGGGCTCGGACGGTTCGCAGGCGCACGTGATCACGCAGACGCCGAGCTGCCTCGGCGGTCACCAGGTCGAGGACCCGGTCGTGCAGATGGAGGGTACGGCGGTCTTCCGCTGGGCGCCGTTCGCGATGGCCGACGTGGCGCACCAGGCGCTGGCCGCGGCGGGCGTCGGGGTCGACGACCTCGACGCCTTCGTCCCGCACCAGGCGAACCTCCGCATCACGCAGACCCTGTCGCGCAACATCAAGCTCCCCGAGACCGTCGCCGTCGCCACCGACGTCGTCGACTCGGGCAACACCTCCGCCGCCTCCGTCCCGCTCGCGATCGAGGCGATGCTGCGCAAGGGCGAGGCGAAGGCGGGCGACCTCGCGCTGCTGATCGCGTTCGGGGCCGGACTGAGCTACGCCGGCCAGGTCGTCACGCTGCCGCCGATCGAGTGACGAGACGCTAGGACCTCATCAGCCGTCGCCCTCGGTGCACCGCAACGGCCGCCAGCGCCGTACACACCCCGGCGGCGACGATGCCGCGCGGCAGCTCGCCGCGGGACCGGCGGCTGAGGAGAGCGCGGCCGGACTGGCTGGAGAGCACCGATCCGTTGCTCTGGTGCGACAGCGCCGAGCCCGAGCTCTGGTGGGACAGCACGCTCGCGACCGACATCGACGACCCGATCGACACGGCCGACGCGAACGAGAAGAGGCTGCCGACCGACGCGAACGAGGCGGCGCTGCCGATCGACAGCACCGAGTCCTGCGAGCAGATCGACAGGATGGAGTTCTCGGACCAGAGGGACCACACGCCTCGCAGCGTAGACCCGCTCACTCGTCGCGATTGGCCCACGCGGCGGCGCCGACCCCGAACAGCACCGGCCACAGGGCCAGCCGCTCGAGCCCACCGGAGACCGCGGAGTCCTCGCCCGACACGATGAACCCGATCGCGGCCGCGGCCGTCACGACGCCGGTCGCCGCGAGCGCCCTGGCCAGCCACGGGCGCCGGTGCTTGAGCCGGTGCCCGAGGGCGAGGAGGGCGAGCGGCTGCGCCACGAACAGCGGCGTCGCGGCGATCGCGTGCAGGGTCGCTTCCTGGTCGAGCGGCGCCAGACCGGTGGCCACCGAGCTCAGTCCGGAGACGACGAGCAGCCCGGTCGCGACCGGACCCATCGTGCGCGCGGACAGGGCCGCGCCCCCGGCCAGCAGTGCGCCGTACCCGATGAAGGAGCCGTTCATCACCTCGTGCCGCGGGGAGCAGTACGCCGCCGCGCAGCCGACCTCGCCGAGCTTGCTCACCGAGTCGGCGAGGAAGCTGTAGCCGCCCGTCGTCGCGGCGGCGGTGACGACCTCGGTCGCGATGTAAGTCGGGCGGACGAGCAGGGCGAGGGCGCCGAGGCGCGCGGCAGTCGAGGTCACGGGCACAACGTAGACCGCGCCGAGTCACACATCGCTCGCGCGCTTCGTCAACCAGTCGAGAGCACACCCACCGACCGGACGAAGGAGACGACCATGAGCACCACCGAGAACGGGTTCACCGACGAGGAACGGGCCGCCATGAAGGCGCGGGCCGGCGAGGTGAAGGCCGCACGTGGGCGCGGGAGCAACAAGCAGGCCGCCGAGGCGCAGGCCGTCCTCGACGCCATCGCCGCGCTGCCGACCGAGGACCGCACGCTGGCCGAGAAGCTGCACGCGCTGGTGTCCGAGGTGGCGCCGGAGCTGACCCACAAGACGTGGTACGGGATGCCGGCCTACTTCAAGGACGGCAAGATCCTCTGCTACTTCAAGGCCGCGGGGAAGTTCAAGACCCGCTACGCGCAGTTCGGCTTCGAGGACGCCGCCCAGCTCGACGACGGCAACGTCTGGCCGACCGTCTTCGCCGTCACCGACCTGTCCGACGCCGACCTCGCATCGATCGGCGAGCGGGTGCGCACGGCCGTCGGCTGAGCAGCTCGCAAACAGATGCAACCTGCCGTGGGGTGGTCGCGTCCTGACGATGACAACCACCACCGGGAGAGAACATGAACACCAGCACCACCCTGGGGGCCAAGGCCCTCGCCACCGTCGCCCTGCTCGCAGTGACCCTCGCGCCGACTGCCGTCACCGGCTCGGCCGCAGGGGCAGCGAGCAGCGAGCGGTCCGCCGCGCCGCGCACCGAGCTCACCTTCACCGTCGACGACTGCGAGGGCTGCGAGCTGCAGCTGACCAGCGCGCTCGGCACCCTCGCCGAGGCCGACGCGGGTGAGGTCGACATCTGGAGCTCGAAGACCCGCACCGTCCGGGACGGCTCGGTGACGTTCGACGTCCCGACCCGACGCACGTGGGGGATGTCGGTCGCCGTCCGGGCGCCGTGGGAGGGCTTCACCGGCTACCGCACGACCGTGGCCTGGCGCTACAACGGCAACCGGCAGGGAGACCCCGTCACCCTCGAGCAGGCCGTGACGAAGAAGCGCGCCTCCGCCTGCTGGGAGGGCGTGCGCAGCCGTGAGGCGACCGTCCCCCTCGTCGTCGAGAAGGTCCGGGTCGAGGGCGTGAAGAAGCAGGTCAACGGCAGCATCGCGTTCGTGCCGGTCACCCAGAGCTGGCTGCGTCCGATGCGTGAGGTCTGGGACGGCGTGCTGGGCTCGCAGGACGTCAACATCTGCCACTGATTGCACTGGCGGATTCGGTGGTCGCGGCGGCCACCGAGTCCTACAGTGACCGGATGGGGCCGGGGCGGCAGGGAACGACAGCAGTTCTCGACTCCCTCGTGCCCGGGACGCACCTCTGCGCGTTCCACCGCGACGACGACGAGCAGACGCGTGTCGCGGCCACCTTCATCGGCCAGGGCCTCTCGGACGGCGACCAGCTGATGTACGTCGGCACCGACGACCAGGTCCACGCCCTGCTCCGTGCGCTGCCGGACGAGGTGGACGCGAGGTCGGCGCTCGCCGTCGGCCAGCTGCTCGTGACGTCGTTCGCCGATGCCTACGGCACGCGCCGGCCCGGCGACCTGACCACCGTCGCCGACGGGTTCCGTGCCGCGGCCGAGCTCAGCCGCACGCGCGGGTTCGCGGGACTGCGGGTCGCGGCCCAGATGGACGGACTCGTCCCGCTCCTCGGCTCGAGCGAGGAGGTCGTGCGCTGGGAGCGGATGTCGACCGGGCTGCAGCGGGAGATCGGCGTCAGCTCGGTCTGCCTGTACGACGCGTCCCGGCTCGACGAGGAGCTGCTCGACCTGCTCGCCGGTGAGCACAGCGGCTTCTCCCCGCAGGTCTCGCCGACCCCGCAGGCCAGGTTCCTGGCCCTCGAGCACCCGTGGGGGTTGCGGATCAGCGGCGAGGTCGACCTCGCCAACCGAGAGCTGCTGCGCCGGATGCTCCTTGCGCGTGGTGCGGTCCTGCCGCAGCTGCACGTCGACCTGACGGGGTTGGCGTTCGCCGACGTGGGCAGCGTGTCGATCCTCCGGTCGGTGGCGGCGGAGCTGCCCGACGACGGCTGGCTCGTCCTCAGCGGTGTGCCTGACGGCGTACGCCGCATCCTCGCCGTCACCGGCCTGGGCCACGAGCGCCTGAGGTTCGCATCGTGACGACGGCGACCGGGGCCACGCACACCAGCGTCTTCTACGACGGCTCGCGGCAGTACGCCGCCGAGGTCGGCGGCTACCTGCGTGACGGGCTCGCGCGGGGACGGCGCGGGTTGGTGATGGCACCGCCGCGGCGGGTGGACGAGCTGCGCGCCACCCTGGGCCGCGACGCCGACGAGGTGACCTTCGTCGAGGACACGATCGCCTACGAGCCGCAGTGGAACGCCTATCGCGTGCTGCGCGACTTCGCCGCCACCGCGGGCGGCGCCCGGTCGTGCGTGGTCGCCGAGCAGCGGCTCGCCGAGCGGATCCCGGCCGAGGTGGTCGACTACGGCCGGCTCGAGGCGGCCGCCGGCGTGGTGTTCGCCGACTTCGACGTCGACCTGCTCTGTCCGTACGACGCGGGCACCCTGCCGCCCCACCTGCTGGACATCGGTCTGCACGCCCACGCGGTGGTGCGGTCGAACGGCGAGAGCCTGCCCAACTCCCGCTTCGAGGATCCGTTCGACGTGCTGGCCGGCTTGTCGGTCGTGTCACCTCCGCCGCCGGAGGCGACCAGCATCGACTGCTCGGCACCGACCGACGTGGCGCAGGCGCGCCGCTTGGTGCGTGCCCGCGGAGCCGAGGCGGGGCTGCGTCCCGACGTGGTCTCGGACATCACGCTGGCCGTCAGCGAGGTGCTGACCAACTCGATCATGCACGGCGAGTCACCGACCCTCCTCCACCTCTACACCGAGGGGGACACCTGGGTCTGCCACGTCCACGACGGTGGCCGCGCGCCGCTGGACCCGCTCGTCGGACTGCTCCCGCCGGCCGAACCGTCGGACCACGGCTACGGCCTGTGGCTGGCCCGGCAGCTGTGCACGGCCGTCGACGTCGGCACCGACCGGTCGGGCACGCACGTCCGGCTGCACATGCGCATGCCGCGGGCCGATCACACTCCGTAGTACGGCGCCTGCAGCGGCCACTCCTCGGCGATCCAGCGCGGCACGAGCTCGTCGAGCGCGGCCTCGACCGGCGAGGCGACGTGCTCGTCGCGGACCCACCACGAGATCACCGCGTCGACGCCGTCGCGGTCGGGCGGGTCGATGTAGACGCAGCCGACGAGCTCCGTCTCGTCGGCGTCGAAGACGGCGTAGTTGAACGACTCGTGCGCGAGCGCCTCGTCCCAGTGTCGTTGCAGGTCCGTGCGGTCCTCCTCGGCGGTCATGGTGGCCGGCGGCCAGCCCCATGTCTCGCCGTAGATCGACCAGAGCCGCTCGCGCGAGCCCATCACCGCGGGCATGTCGAGGTCGGTGTCGTCGGGGTGGATCGGTCGCAGGTGGTGGCCGGTCGACAGCTCGACGCGCGTGGGGTGCTGCCAGTCCGCGGGGAGCCAGGAGGTTTTCTGCCCGTCCGTCATGCATCGACTCTGGCACAGGAGCGGCGATGTCTTTACCCCAATCGGGATGATGCTGGCCGCGAGCGAGCCCACCTAGCGTGGCGAGGGTGGTCGCCCCCCGCGCTCACGACGTATGCCCCTGGAGTTGACGATGTCGCGAGTGCCGATCCGATCCATCGCCGTGCTCGGCCTGATGGCGGTCTCCAGCCTGGTCGTCGTCGCCACGCCCGTCGCCACGCCCGTCGCCCAGGCGGCGACCGTCGACATCACGGTCGACGGCGGTCGCCGGCTCCAGACGATGTCGGCGCTCGGCGCCAACATCAACCCCGGCTCGTGGGACGACGGCAACCTCGAGCCGGCCCTCGACCTGTTGATCGACCAGCAGGGCATGAAGACCTTCCGCGTCGCGATGGACATGATGGACTGGGAGTCGACGAACGACGACGACGATCCCCGGACCTTCAACTGGGACTACTACGACCCGATCTACTCCGGGCGGGTCGACTTCGACACCGACCTCGTCGGCTCCAACTTCGCCGACACCTGGGCCGTCATCGACTACCTGCACCGGAAGGGGATCCCCGACAGCGGCATCGTCCTCAGCTTCATGGGGCCGGGCCCGGAGTGGATGGGCGGCAAGTCGCTCGCGCCCGGTCAGGACGACGAGTTCGTCGAGTCGGTGCTCTCGGCTGCGTGGTGGGGCTACAGCCACGGCCACACGTTCGGCCTGTTCAGCCCCAACAACGAGATGGACATCGACCTCAACGAGGGCGTCACCATCGAGGACAACCGGTACGCCGACATCCTCGACCGCCTCGCCGGGCGGATGGACGACCTGGGCATGGACGGGGTCCAGCTGGTCGGACCGGAGACCTGCTGCAACGTCGACTACGCGAGGTCGATGAAGCGCTACCCGACCCTCATGGCCCGGCTCGGCCACTTCGACTTCCACAACTACGGCGGCAACGACAACGGCGCGGCCGCCGCGTCGGCCGGCGCCGGCAAGGACTTCTGGATCAGTGAGTACGGCGAGTGGGACCACACCTTCGCCTACCTCGAGCAGGGTGCCGCCGGCCTGCTGATGTGGGAGGCCTACGACAGCGTCTACAACCACGCCGTCGTCAACGGCCACGGACGCGAGCCCGGCAACGACTCGCTCAGCTTCGGGATCACGCCGATGCTGGCCTACGACGAGGCCTCGCGCACCTACACGCCGCGCGACGAGTTCTTCTACTTCGGGCAGCTCTTCAAGTGGGTGCCGATCGGCGCGCAGCGCATCTCGGCGGAGTCGACCAACGGTGACGTGACGATCGAGGCGTTCCATGATGCAGCGATCGGCCGCGTCACCCTGGTCGGTCAGAACAGCTCGGACAGCGAGCAGACGCTGTCCATCGCCCTCAACGACGTCACGGCGAGCACGTTGGAGTACTTCCAGACCAACGCCGAGAGTCGTATGGCGCAGGGAGCCGACGTTCCCGTCGGCGCCAACGGTGCCGCGTCCGTGACCGTGCCGGGCGACACCACCTTCACCCTCACCGGGACGGACGGGACGGTCTCCGTGCCACCCCCGTCCCCCACGCCGAGTCCCACGCCGACGCCCACGTCGTCCCCCGATCCGTCGCCGTCGCCGTCGCCGTCGCCGTCGCCGTCGCCGTCGCCGTCGCCGTCGCCGGATCCGTCGCCGTCGCCGAGTCCCACACCGTCGCCCACACCGTCACCTGATCCCGCACCGACGCCGTCGTCCGAGCCGCTCCTCGGCCTCGACACGGTCCAGGGCTTCGCCGACAACGACGCCGCCGGCGAGGCGGAGGCCTTCCAGTTCACGGCGACGGACACCGGCCGGGCCGACACGGTCACGCTGTACGTCGACTCGGGCTCGCGCGCCGACACGCTCGACATCGGCATCTACACCGACGTCGACGGCAACCCGGGCACGCTGCTGGCCTCGGGGCAGCTCGACGACCTCCGACCGGCCTCGTGGAACACCGCCGACCTCGCCTCCGACCTCACGCTCACGCGGGGCACGGCGTACTGGATCGGCGTGCTCGGCACCGGCGGGGCGCTGCACTTCCGCGCCGGCCTCACCGGCCAGTGCTCGCAGTCCAACGCCCGGACCGGGCTCACCGAGCTGCCGACCAGCTGGCGGACCGGGACGTGGTGGCCGACGTGCCACATGTCGGCGTACGTCTCGGACCCCACCACCGCCGAGCCCGTGGCGGCGACCGGATCGTCGGACTGGCTCAATCCTGGGAGGAGGCCCGGAGCGAATCGATGGTGACGGTGCGCTCGCACAGTCCCATCCGCTTCAGGGCCGGCGTCACCGGGACCACCCACCTCGGGGGAGGCCTTCCGGCCGCGCCGCCGGGCGCCGCTTGCCCGGTGCGTCCCCGCGGCGGGAGGATGGCGCCATGCCGGTGACCAGAGGGTTCGTACGTCGTCGCGCGGATGGTCCGGAGGGACGGCTCCCTCCTGGTCAGTACGACACCGGCAGCGGCTGGCCGGTCCTGACCGCGGAGGCCACCCCGCATGTTGCGCCCGAGACGTGGACGATCACGGTGGACGGGCTGGTGGACCGGCCGACCACCTGGAGCTGGGACGAGGCCCACCAGCTCCCGACCTCGACGTACACCGGGGACATCCACTGCGTGACGACCTGGTCCAAGTTCGACGTCGCCTTCACCGGCGTGAGCGTCGACGCGCTGCTCGAGGCGGCTGGGCCCCGGTCCGAGGCAGCCTTCGTCATGGCCCACTCGAGCACCGGCTACACGACCAACCTCCCGCTGCGCGACGTCACCGGCGGCAAGGCGTGGGTGGTCTGGGAGTACGGCGGCAAGCCGCTCGCGCGCGAGCACGGCGGACCGGTGCGGCTGCTCGTCCCGCACCTGTACTTCTGGAAGTCCGCGAAGTGGATCAGTCGTCTGGAGCTGATGGCCCACGACCAGCCGGGCTTCTGGGAGCGCAACGGATATCACGACCGGGGAGACCCGTGGCTCGAGCAGCGCTACCAGGGCGACTGAGGTCCCGGCGTTGAGCATCGACGACGTCGCACCGACCGCGACCACCTGGACGAGCGGCCGGATCATCACCAAGGAGCTGGTCACCCCGACCACGGTGCGGCTGCGCATGCACGTCGACGACCGGCTGCGGCACTGGCCGGGCCAGCACTACCTGCTCCGGCTGCGTGCGCCCGACGACTACACCGCCCAACGCTCCTACTCGCTCGCCTCCGACGACAGCGACCCGCTGCTCGAGTTCTTCGTCGAGAGGCTGCCGGACGGCGAGGTGTCGGAGTTCCTCGCCGACGTCGCCGAGGTCGGCGACGTGCTCGAGATGCGCGGCCCCATCGGTCGGTGGTTCACCTGGGACGTGCGGACGCCTGCGCTGTGCCTGGTCGGCGGCACCGGCATCGTCCCCGCGATCGCGATGAGTCGCGCCGCCCGACACGCCGGTCGGCCCGACCTGCTGCGGATCCTCGCGGTGGGTCGCAGCCCCGAGGAGCTTCCGTACGGCGACGAGCTGCACCGCTTCGGCGCGACCGTCGCCTACACGCGCCACGCGGTGGACGACCGGCCCGCGGGACCTCCGACCGCTGCGGAGCTCGCGCCCCTGCTGGACGGGATCCAGCGCGCCTACGTCTGCGGGTCCTCGCGCTTCGCGGGCCTCGCGGAGGCACTGCTCATGGAGTGCGGGATGCCCGCTGACTCGATCCGCGTCGAGCAGTTCGGGGCCACCGGCTGATCTTGCGTTCGGCGGCTTGCACGACAGGCAGGATGGTGGGGTGACACCACCACCCAAGACCTGCGCCTCGTGCGGGCGACGGATCGAGTGGCGCAAGAAGTGGGAGCGCGACTGGGACGACGTGCGCTACTGCTCGACCGCGTGCCGGCGGCGCGGAGTGACGCCCGTCGACCGGGCCCTCGAGGACGCGCTCCACACGCTGGTGGCAGCTGCCGGCGCCCGAGCCGTCGACGTGGCCGAGGCCGCGGACACCGTTGCGGCAGCGACCGGTCGGCCTCGGCAGGAGCTGGACGAACCGGCCCGACGGGCGGCCCGGCGCCTGGTGTCTCGCGGCGAGGTCAGCATCGTCCAGAAGGGCAGGGTCGTGGACCCCTCCACGGCCAAGGGCCCGATCAGCGTGCGCAGGACCAGGTAAGGGCCGGACCTACTCGCTCACGCGGCCGGCGCGCCAGAAGTCCAGGTGCTCCGCCGCGTCCACCACCTCCGGGTTCGTGGTGCTGTCGAGACGGGGGTCGTGGGCCGCGGCGACGAGGGCGTCGACGTCGACGGGCAGGTCCGCGGTGCGCGGGTCCTCCGTCAGCAGGGCGCCGTACAACGCGACCTGCACCGTCGTCTCGCCCTTCACCACGGTGACCTGCACGTGGCCCGGGTCCTCGCCCGGGTCGAACAGCGACCAGACCATCGTGCTGCCGCCGTCGAGGTCGACGCAGCTGTCCTGGTGGGACGTGGGACAACGCGCCAGGTCCTCGTGCAGGAACCCGGTGCCGACCAGCACCTGCACCTCGGTCCCGGTCGCACCGCGAGGCGGGTCCGGCATCGGGTAGACCAGCGTCGTCCTGGCGAGCTCGCCCGTGAACTCCGAGGCCATGCCGTAGGCCTCGCCGACGGCGTAGGACGGTTCGCCGACGTGCTCGGCCGCGACCATCGCCAGGGTCCGGTCGGTGATCGCGACACCGGCCGGGGCGCTGCAGCCGGTGAGGGGCAGCAGGGCAGAGACGCCGACCAGCCCGAGGACCCCGCGAATGGACATGCCTCCATCGTGCCCCCTCGACCCGCAGCGGCCCTGTCGGTCGAGCGCGCCGGTCCCTACGCTGCGATGGATCCGGACGAGGGAGCCACGATGAGCGACGAGACGCCGACGATCTATGAGTGGGCCGGGGAGCGGGCGGGCTTCGAGCGCTCACTCGACGCGTTCTACGACCTGGTCGAGGACGACGGGCTGCTCGCGCCCGTGTTCGAGGGACAGGTCAGCGAGCAGCACCGCCGCGACGTCGTGACGTGGTGGTGCGAGGTGATGGGCGGTCCGGCCGACTACACCGAGGTGCTGGGTGGCTACGAGCACATGCTCTCCAAGCACCGCGGACTCCACATCACCGCCGAGCAGCGGCTGCGGTTCGTCACCCTGCTCTCGCAGGCCGCCGACCTCGCCGGGCTCCCCGACGACCCCGAGTTCCGCGCGGCGATCATGGGCTACGCCGAGTGGGGAACGCGGCTGGCGGCGTACAACTCCTCCGACGCGACCGACATCGTCGAGCACGCGCCCGTCCCGCGCTGGGGCTGGGGCGTCGCTCCGCCGTACCAGCCCTGAGCCCACCTACAGCGCCGCCACCAGCTCGGTCGCCTGCTTGATCGCGCGCTTCGCGTCGAGCTCCGCGGCGACATCGGCGCCGCCGATCAGGTGGCCGCCGACCTCGTCGTAGAGGTCGCGCACGCTCTCCTGTCCGGCGCAGATCACGACGTCGTCGCACTCGATCAGTCGCGGCTCACCGTCGACGGTGATGTGCAGCCCCTGGTCGGAGATCCGGTCGTACGTCGCACCGCGCACCTGCACCACGCCCGACTGCTTGAGGACGGCCCGGTGCGCCCAGCCCGACGTCTTGCCGAGCCCGATGCCGATCGGCGTCTCCTTGCGCTGGACGAGCGTCACCGATCGCACGACCGAGCGGGCCTTCGGCGAGGTGAGCCCGCCCGGGTGCAGGGTCGGGTCGCCGACGCCCCACGCGGAGAACCAGTCCTCGTCGGTGTCCGCGGGGTCGTGGGTGAGGAAGTGGCTGACGTCGACGCCGATGCCGCCGGCCCCGATGACCGCCACCCGCTCGCCGACCTCGACGCGGCCGGCCAGCACGTCGGCGTACGACACGGCGCGCTCGATGCCCTCGATCTCCGGCATCCGGGGCACGACGCCCGTGGCGACGACGACCTCGTCGAAGCCCGCGAGCAGGTCGGCGGTCGCGGCGGTCGAGAGCCGGAGGTCGATGTCGAGCGCGGTGAGGCGTGCCGTGTAGTAGCGCAGGGTCTCGGCGAAGTCCTCCTTGCCCGGGATCTGCATCGCGAGGCGGAACTGTCCGCCGATCTCGGCGGCCTGCTCGAAGAGCGTCACGGCGAAGCCACGCTCGGCGGCCGAGACGGCGGCGGCCAGCCCGGCCGGACCGGCACCGACGACAGCGATGGTCTTCCTCACGCGCGTGGGGGAGAGGACCAGCGTCGTCTCGCGGCACGCGCGCGGGTTGACCAGGCAGGACGCCAGCTGGTTGTCGAAGACGTGGTCGAGGCAGGCCTGGTTGCAGGCGATGCAGGTGTTGATCTGCTCGGCCCGGCCGGCCGCAGCCTTGGCGACGAACGCCGGGTCGGCCAGCAGCGGGCGCGCCATCGAGACGAGGTCGGCCTCGCCGGACGCGAGGATGTCCTCGGCCATCTCGGGGGAGTTGATCCGGTTGGACGCGCAGACCGGCACGGTCGCGACCGCCTTCAGCCGCGCGGTCGCCGAGCGCCAGGCACCGCGCGGGACCTGCGTGATGATCGTGGGGACGCGTGCCTCGTGCCAGCCGATGCCGGTGTTGAAGACGGAGACCCCGGCCTCCTCGAGCCGGCCGGCGAGCTCAGCGACCTCGTCCCAGGTCTGGCCGCCCTCGACGAGGTCGAGCAGGGAGATGCGATAGATGATCGGGAAGCCGTCGCCGACGAGCTCGCGCGAGCGGCGCACGATCTCGACCGGGAAGCGCATCCGCGCCGCCGCGCTGCCGCCCCACTCGTCGTCGCGGTCGTTGGTGCGTGCGGCGAGGAACTGGTTGATGAGGTAGCCCTCGGAGCCCATGATCTCGACGCCGTCGTAGCCCGCCTTCCTGGCCAGGCCGACCGCGTGCGCGAAGTCAGAGGCCGTGCGGTCGACCGCCTTCGTGGAGAGGGCGGCCGGCTTGAACGGCGTGATCGGCGACTTCTTCGACGACGCGCTGACGCTCAGCGGGTGGTAGCCGTAGCGGCCCGCGTGCAGCACCTGCATCGCGATCGCGCCGCCCTCCTCGTGCACGGCATCGGTGATCCGCGTGTGCCGCATCGCCTGCAGCCGGTTGGTCATCTCGGAGGCGAACGGCTTGAGCCAGCCGCGCTTGTTGGGCGCGTAGCCGCCGGTGACGATGAGGCCGACCTCGCCGCGGGCGCGCTCGGCGAAGTAGGCCGCGAGCTTGTCGATGTCCCACGGCTTGTCCTCGAGCCCGGTGTGCATCGAGCCCATCACCACGCGGTTGCGCAGGGTCAGGTCGCCGATGGTCATCGGGGCGAGCAGGTGCGGGTAGGTCGTCACGAGTGGGCCTCCAGGTATTCGTTGAGCCAGCCGATCCAGAACTCCTCCAGGCGGATGCCACCGCGCAGGACGAGGAATCGGTCAAGCGCGGCGAGGTCGCCGGGTACGGGGTAGTCGCGCTTCTCCAGCACGAGGTAGTGCGCCAGCCGCGCCTCGTGGTCGGCGAGGGTCTCGCGCACTCGGTCGAGGAGCACCTGCCTCTCGCCGTACGCCGCTGCGCGCAGCTTCACCGCGAGGTCGCTGCGGAAGGTCTCCATCGGGAGGGGCTCGGCGAGCCAGTCCGCGAGCACGGAGGCGCCGGACTCCGAGACGGAGTAGACCCGCTTGTCGGGGCGGCCGGTCTGGGGGACGGTCTCGACGCTCAGCCAGCCGTCCTTCTCCATCCGGCCGAGCACGCGGTAGATCTGCTGGTGGGTGGCGTGCCAGAAGAAGCCGATCGACTTCTCGAAGCGGCCCGCCAGCTCGAGGCCCGACCCCGGGCGCTCGCTGAGCGCGACGAGGAGCGCGTGTTCGAGGGCCATGGCGGGATGGTGGCAGACCTATGCAACGAGTTGCAAGGGCTAGCGCGCGGAGTGACGCAGCACTCGGCCCCAGCCGATCCCGCCGAGGAGGCCGAGCGCGAGCATCCCGGCCGAGGTGAGGGCCAGGTCGTTCGTGCCCTGGTCGTCCGCGATCCGCACGGTGATCGCGACCACGGCAGCAGACAGCAGGGCGAGCGGGAGCACCACGATGCCCTGCGCGAGGAAGGCGCCGAGACCGGGGATCGCCGCGATCCGCCACCACCCACTGCGACCGCTCGCCAGCGCAGCTCCGACGAGGCCGGTGAGGAGGCCGAGGAGCGTGAACATGGCGGCGATGGCGATCGTCCCGCCCCACGTGAACTCCGGCTCGGAGGCGATCAGCCTCATCCAACCGCGGGCGAGCGCGGCGACCACCACGCCGATCACGGCTCCGACGACGGCGCTTCGGGTCATGGGGAGAGGGCCCGCCTGGGCTCGTGGAGGTTGCCCAACCCGTCACGGTTTCCCCGGCTAAGCGGGGAAACCCAGACTTCATGACCCTTGCTTGCTACATGAAGTTCGCAATTCCCCGCTTAGCCGGGGAAACCAAAACGGCGCCCGGGCACTCGCGACCGTGACAGCAGTGGTGTCATGATCGGCGCATGACGTACGCACTCGGACACGGCACCGGGCCCCTGCGGGGCGTCCGGGTCGTCGAGCTCGCCGCCATCGGCCCGGGACCGCACGCCTGCATGATCCTGGCCGACCTCGGCGCCGACGTGATCCGGATCGACCGGCCGGGTGGCGCGATGTTCGGCAGCGGCCGCTTCGACGTGCTCAACCGCGGGCGGCCCAGCGTCGCGCTGGACCTCAAGCAGGAGAGCGCCGTCGCCACCGTGCTCGACCTCGTCGAGGGTGCCGACGTGCTGGTCGAGGGACTGCGTCCCGGAGCCACCGAACGGCTCGGCCTCGGGCCCGACGCCTGCCTCGCCCGCAACCCGCGGCTCGTCTACGGCCGCATGACCGGGTGGGGCCAGGACGGTCCGTGGAGCCGGGCGGCGGGCCACGACATGAACTACATCGCCATCACCGGTGCGCTCCACTCGTCAGGCCAGGACCCCGCGCGACCGCACTTCCCGACCAACCTGCTCGGGGACTTCGGCGGCGGATCGACGTACCTCGTGATCGGCGTCCTCGCCGCCCTGATCGAGGCGAGGACCAGCGGCACGGGCCAGGTCGTCGACGCCGCGATCGTCGACGGCACCGCCCACCTCAACGCGATGGCCGCCACCTTCGCCGGTCTCGGCCTGGCCAGCGGCGCGCGGCGCAGCGGCCTGCTCGACGGCGGCACGCCGTGGTACGACGTCTACGAGACCGCCGACCGCAAGCACGTCAGCGTCGGGGCGCTGGAGCCGCAGTTCTACGCCGACCTCGTCGCGCGGCTCGGGCTCGACCTCCCCGACCGCGACGACCCCGCCAACGCAGGAGCCATCCGTACGGCGCTCACGGAGCGCTTCAAGGAGCGGACGCAGGCCGAGTGGGCGGAGGTCTTCGACGGCACCGACGCCTGCGTCGCGCCGATCCTTCCGCTCGCCGAGGCCTACGCCCACCCGCACCTCGCCGCCCGCGGCACCTTCGTGGAGAGCGCCGGCCTCACCCAGCCCGCGCCCGCGCCGCGCTTCTCCCGCACCGCGAGCACGATCCAGATGCCGCCCGACGAGCCCGGCGCCCACACCCGCGAGGCCCTGGCCGCCTGGGGCGTGGCCGGGGACGACGTCGACCGGCTGCTCGAGTCCGGCGCGGCGGTGCAGGCCTGACGTGCGCCCCTTCCTCTTCCTCGGCACCCGAGCGGAGGACGACGTCGCCCAGCAGGAGTACGACGCCGTGCTCGCCGGCACCGGCCTGCACCCCGACGAGCTGGTGCGCGTCCGGCTCGAGGCCGGCCCGCTCGGTGTCCCCGACCTCGACGACTGGTCGGGGATCATCCTCGGCGGCGGGCCCTACAACGTCTCCGACCCGGACGAGCGCAAGTCGCCCGACCAGCACCGCGCGGAGGCCGAGCTGCGGGCGCTGGCCGAGCGCGTGGTGGAGCGCGACTTCCCGTTCCTCGGCGCCTGCTACGGCATCGGCGTGCTCGGGACGCTGCCCGGCGGCGTCGTCGACCGCGAGTTCGGCGAGCCCATCTGCGCGCTGCCGGTGCGGCTCAGCGACGAGGGTCGGGCCGATCCGCTCTTCGGGATCCTCCCCGACCCGTTCGACGCCTACCTCGGCCACAAGGAGGCGGTCTCGCGGCTGCCCGACGGTGCGGTGCTGCTCGCCTCCACCGACACCTGCCCGGTGCACGCCTTCCGGATCGGTCGCAACGTCTACGCCACGCAGTTCCACCCCGAGCTCGACGCGGTCGCGATCTGCGACCGGATCGACGCCTACAGCGCCCACGGCTACTACGAGCCGCACGAGCAGGAGTCGCTCAAGGCCGCCGCCCGCGAGGCGATGGTCAGCGAGCCGGTGCGGTTGCTGGCGAGGTTCGTGGAGCTGCACGCCCGTGCCTGACCAACGAGAGGAACCCACATGAGCGACCACGTCGACGTCCTGATCATCGGTGCCGGCCTGTCCGGCATCGGCGCGGCCGCGCAGCTGACCCGCGAGCACCCGGGCCGCAGCTACGCGATCCTCGAGGGCCGCTCGGCCAGCGGCGGCACCTGGGACCTCTTCCGCTACCCCGGCGTGCGCTCCGACTCCGACATGTTCACGCTCGGCTACCGCTTCAAGCCGTGGACCGACGAGCGCTCGCTCGCCGACGGCGGGTCGATCCTGTCCTACGTCCGCGAGACCGCGACCGACTACGGCATCGACGCCCACATCCGCTTCGACCACCGGGTCGTCGCCGCCGACTGGGACAGCGAGCAGGCGCGGTGGACCGTCACCGCCGAGACTCCCGACGGCCCGACCACGATCACCACCAGCCTCCTGTGGGCGTGCAGCGGCTACTACGACTACGACCAGGGCTTCACGCCGACCTTCGTCGGTGTCGACGACTTCGAGGGCGAGGTCGTGCACCCGCAGCACTGGCCGGCCGACCTCGACCACACCGGCAAGCGGATCGTCGTGATCGGGTCCGGCGCCACCGCCGTCACGCTGGTGCCCGCCCTCTCGGCGTCCGGGGCCGGGCCGGTGACGATGCTGCAGCGCACCCCGACGTACGTCCTGTCCGTCCCGTCCGTCGACAAGATCGCCGTCGGCCTGCGCAAGGTGCTGGGGGACCGGGCGTCCTACGTCGCCAACCGCTGGCGCAACATCGGCGTCGCCACCGGGCTCTACCAGTTCTCCCAGCGCCGCCCGGTCGCCGCCCGCAAGCTCATCCGGCGGCTCAACACCAAGCTGCTGCCCGCCGGCTACGACGTCGACACGCACTTCAACCCGCCCTACGACCCGTGGGACCAGCGGATGTGCCTGGTGCCCGACAGCGACCTGTTCCGCGAGATCAGCGAGGGCCGCGCGAGCATCGTCACCGGGCAGATCGAGCGGTTCACGAGGGCCGGGGTGCTGCTCACGAACGGCGACGAGCTGGCGGCCGACGTGGTCGTCACCGCGACCGGCCTCAACCTGCTCGCCTTCGGCGGGATGACGCTGAGCGTCGACGGCACCGAGGTCGACCTGCCCGACACGATGGCCTACAAGGCGCTGATGCTCAGCGGCGTGCCCAACTTCGTGTTCACCATCGGCTACACCAACGCGTCCTGGACGCTCAAGGCCGACCTGGTCGCGGAGTACGTCTGCCGCCTGCTGTCGCACCTCGACGAGACCGGGCGGCGCTTCGCCGTGCCGCAGCCGGACCCGAGCGTGCGGCCGCGGCCGTTCATGGACTTCGAGGCGGGCTACGTCCTGCGCGCCCTGGACCGGCTGCCGAAGCAGGGCGACGTGGAGCCGTGGAAGCTGAAGCAGAACTACTTCCACGACATGCGCTCGATCCGGCGCGGTGCCATCGAGGACGGGGCACTGCGGTTCGGGTGAGGCGTGCGTGGAAGCGCTCTCACCACAATGGGTGGAGTTTTCACGCTGACCGTTGACACCGGATGTGACGAGTGTCATGGTGTGGGCGATCGATCGTGGAAGCGCTTCCACCAGCGCTGCAGCGAGGGATCACCTTCCAGCCGGGCATCCGCGTCCGGCATCTCGCAGGACGGCAGGAGAGCAGTGGTGCACACACGGAAGACTCGGCGAGCGCGACTCGTCACGGGCGCCCTGATGGCGCTCACGCTCACGATGACCGCCGCCGCGTGCGGTGGCGGCGACTCCGACGACGAGACCGCGGACGGCAAGATCAAGCTGACCGTGGCGACGTTCAACGAGTTCGGCTACGAGGGCCTCATCGAGGAGTACAACGCGATGCAGGACGACGTCGTCGTCGAGCAGAAGAAGGCCGGCACGGCCAACGAGCACCAGGACAACCTCTACACCAAGCTGGCGGCGGGCTCCGGGCTCTCCGACATCGAGGCGATCGAGGTCGACTGGTGGTCGGCGCTGATGGAGCAGTCCGACGCCTTCGTCGACCTCTCCGACCCCGAGCTCGACGGTCGCTGGCTGGACTGGAAGACCGAGGCTGCCACGACGCCCGACGGCGAGCTGATCGGCTACGGCACCGACATCGGACCCGAGGGCATGTGCTACCGCGCCGACCTGTTCAAGAAGGCCGGCCTGCCGACCGACCGCGAGGAGGTGGCCTCCCTCTTCGCCGACTGGGACAGCTACTTCGAGGCCGGACGCCAGTTCGTCAAGAAGATGCCGAAGACCGCGTGGTACGACAGCTCGGGCGGTACGGCGCAGGCCATGATCAACCAGACGGAGTACTCCTTCGAGGACGAGGACAACAACGTCATCGCGGCCGACAACGCCGACGTGAAGGCAGTCTTCGACACCATCACCGCCAACGCCGCCGACGGACTGTCGACGGGTCTCACCCAGTGGAGCGAGGACTGGACGGCCTCCTTCCAGAACGACGGCTTCGCCACGATGGCCTGCCCGGGCTGGATGCTCGGCGTCATCGAGGGCAACGCGGACGGCGTCGAGGGCTGGGACATCGCCAACGCCTTCCCGGGTGGCGGCGGCAACTGGGGAGGCTCCTACCTCACCGTGCCGGCGCAGGGCGACCACCCGGAGGAGGCGAAGGCGCTGGCGGCCTGGCTGACCGCGCCCGAGCAGCAGGTCAAGGCCTTCGAGGCCAAGGGCACGTTCCCCAGCCAGGTCGACGCGCTCACCGACCCGGCCCTGACCGGGGCGACCAACGCGTTCTTCAACGACGCCCCGACCGGCGAGATCCTCGCCGAGCGGGCCGAGGCCGTGCCGTTCATCCCGCACAAGGGCCCGAAGTTCGCCGACATCAACACCGCCTACCAGCAGGCGATCCAGCGCGTCGACGAGGGCAAGGAGTCGGCCGACGAGGCCTGGCAGTCCTTCCTGGCCGACGTGGAGCGACTGGGCTGATCCCCGGATCCTCCACGCCATGACGCTCGACTCTCCCTCCGTGACGTCCGTCGAGGACGGCAGTGACCCCAGCCCCATCGGGGACACCGCCGCCCTCGCGGGCGCACGGTCGCGTGCGGTGACCGACGAGCGCGACCGGCGACCGTCGTCGCCGTTCCGACAGCGGCTGTCCCGGCTCGACAACCGCCTCTCGCCGTACCTCTACGTCTCGCCGTTCTTCCTGCTCTTCGCGCTCGTCGGCCTCTTCCCGCTGCTCTACACCGCCTTCGTCTCGGTGCACGACTGGTCGCTGCTCGGCGGGCAGGGTGACTACACCGGGCTCGAGAACTACCGGCGCGTGCTCGAGGACCGCTACTTCTGGAACGCGCTGCGCAACACGATCAGCATCTTCTTGCTGTCCTCGGTCCCGCAGGTGCTCATCGCGCTGGTCCTCGCGGGGCTGCTCGACACCCAGCTGCGCGGTCGCACGCTGTGGCGGATGGGCGTGCTGATCCCCTTCGTGGTCGCGCCCGCCGCGGTCGCGCTGATCTTCGGCAACGTCTTCGGCGACCGCTACGGCCTGGTCAACGAGGCGCTGCAGGGCATCGGCCTCGAGCCGATCAAGTGGCACGTCAACACCCTCGCCAGCCACGTCGCCATCGCCTCGATGGTCAACTGGCGCTGGACCGGCTACAACGCGCTGATCTTCCTGGCCGCGATGCAGGCCGTGCCGCGCGAGCTCTACGAGTCGGCCGCCATCGACGGAGCCGGCAAGGTCCGCCAGTTCGTCTCGGTCACGCTGCCGCTGATCCGCCCCACGCTGCTCTTCGTCGTCATCACCTCGACCATCGGCGGGCTGCAGGTGTTCGCCGAGCCGCGGCTCTTCGACACCCAGGGCCTCGGGGGCTCCGACCGGCAGTACCAGACGCTCACGATGTACCTCTGGGAGCTCGGCTGGCGGGTGCGCGACCTCGGCATGGCCTCGGCCGTGGCGTGGCTGCTGTTCCTCATCATCATCGTCTTCGCGCTCGTCAACCTCGCGGTGAGCCGGCGCTTCGGAGCCCTGGGAGGCCGCAGGTGAACCGCCGCCCCGGCTTCCTGGTCTACGGGCTGCTGACCGCCTTCCTGCTGGGCTCGTCGGCGCCCCTGTACTGGTCGTTCCTCGTCGGCTCCCACAGCCGCGACGTGCTGACCAAGCGCGTCCCGCCGCTGCTGCCGGGCGGCCACTTCTTCGAGAACGCGCAGCGGGCCTTCGAGGCCGTGCCGTTCTGGAAGGCGCTCGGCAACAGCCTGCTCGTCTCCGGCACCGTCGCGACCTCCGTGGTCTTCTTCTCCACCCTCGCGGGCTACGCCTTCGCCAAGCTCACCTTCCGCGGCAGCACACCGCTGCTGGTCTTCGTGGTCGCGACCCTCGCGGTGCCCACCCAGCTCGGCGTGATCCCGCTGTTCATCGTGATGGCCAAGCTCGGCTGGGTCGGCTCGATGTGGGCGCTGATCGTGCCCGGCATGGTCACCGCCTTCGGCGTCTTCTTCATGCGGCAGTACCTCGTCGACGCGGTGCCCGACGAGCTGATCGAGGCCGCGCGCGTCGACGGCTGCTCGATGCTGCGGACCTTCTGGACCGTCGCCGTCCCGGCCGCGCGTCCGGCCGCCGCGATCTTGTGGCTGTTCACCTTCATGGCCACCTGGACCGACTTCTTCTGGCCGCTGATCGTGCTGCCCGCGAGCAACCCCACCGTCCAGATCGCACTCCAGCAGCTCCAGAGCGGCTACTACGTCGACTACAGCCTGGTGCTCGCCGGCGCCGCCATCTCCACGGTGCCACTGCTGACCCTCTTCGTCCTCACCGGCAGGCAGCTCGTCGCCGGCATCATGCAAGGAGCAGTCAAGGGATGACCACCCAGCGCACGACCGCCATCCGTCCGGAGCCGCGCACCGCGGCGTACGACCTGGGCCCGCTCGCCTTCCCGGAGGGATTCGTCTGGGGTGCGGCCACGGCCTGCTACCAGATCGAGGGCGCGGTGGCCGAGGACGGACGCAGCGCCTCGATCTGGGACACCTTCTCCCACACCCCCGGGGCGGTGCTCAACCAGGACACCGGCGACGTCGCCTGCGACCACTTCCACCGGATGCCCTCGGACGTCGCGCTGATGCGCGAGCTGAAGATGGCGTCCTACCGCTTCTCGGTGGCGTGGCCGCGCGTGCGCCCGGACGGGGGAGCGGTCAACCGCGCCGGCCTCGCGTTCTACGACCGGCTCGTCGACGAGCTGCTCGCCCACGACGTCGCGCCCTGGCTGACGCTCTACCACTGGGACCTCCCGCAGGCGCTGGAGGACGCGGGCGGCTGGACCAACCGCGACACGGCCCACCGGTTCGCCGACTACGCCTTCAGCGTGTACGACGTCCTGGGTGACCGCGTCCCGACCTGGACGACGCTCAACGAGCCGTGGTGCTCGGCGTTCCTCGGCTACTCCGCCGGCCACCACGCCCCGGGCCGGCAGGACGGCGTCGCCGGTCTCGTCGCCGCGCACCACCTGCTGCTCGGTCACGGGATCGTCGTCGACGAGCTCCGCCGCCGGGCCGACGGAGCCGGCGACGACATCCGGCTCGGGCTCAGCCTCAACCTGACGGTGCCCGACCCGTTCGACCCCGAGGACCCGGCTGACGTCGACGCTGCGCGCCGCATCGACGGGCTGCACAACCGGCTCTTCCTCGACCCGATCTTCAAGGCCACCTATCCCGAGGACGTCCTCGAGGACACCGCGCACCTCGACTGGGGCACCGGCCACTGGCACGAGGTCGTGCAGGACGGCGACCTCGAGCTGATCTCCAGCCCCATCGACGTCCTGGGCGTGAACTACTACCACGGCAACGCCGTCTCGGGGCATGAGCACACCGCGGTCATGGGGCTCGGCGCCGACAAGCCGGACCGGGTCGCGCTGTCGCCGTTCGTCGGCTCCGAGCACGTCACCTTCCCGAGCCGCGACCTGCCCGTCACCGCCATGGGCTGGGAGGTGCAGGCCGAGGGGCTGCACCGGTTGCTCGTCCGTCTCGACACCGACTACCGCCACCTGCCGATCTACCTCACCGAGACCGGAGCGGCGTACGACGACGCCCCTGACCCCGACGGCGAGGTGCGCGACCCCGAGCGCATCGCCTTCCTCGACGACTACCTCCGCGCGGTGCACGCAGCGATCACCGACGGGGTCGACGTGCGTGGCTTCTTCCAGTGGTCGCTGATGGACAACTTCGAGTGGGCCTTCGGCTACGCCAAGCGCTTCGGGCTGGTCCACGTCGACTACGACACCCAGGTCCGCACGCCCAAGTCGAGCGCCCACTGGTACGCCGCCGTCGCCGAGCGGGGTGGGCTGACAGCGCGCGGGCCGGACGAGTGGCTACCGTGACCCGCGTGAACGGCACGAGGAAGCCCGCGGCGGGCGGCACCCCGACGCTCGACGAGGTGGCCCGGGTGGCCGGCGTCTCGCGCGCGACCGCGTCGCGCGCCATCAACGGCGGTCAGCGGGTCAGCGCCGCCGCGCAGGCCTCGGTCGACAGCGCCGTACGCACCCTCGGCTACGTCCCCAACCCCGCCGCCCGCAGCCTCGTCACCCGCCGCACCGACTCGATCGCGGTGGTCGTGCCCGAGCCGGACGACCGGGTCTTCTCCGACCCGTTCTTCGCGGGCACCCTGCGCGGCGTCACCCGCGTGCTGAGCGAGCGCGACATCCAGCTCGTGCTCCTGCTGGCGCGACCGGGGGCCTCGACGGCCCGCACCCTGCGCTACCTCACCAACCGCCACGTCGACGGCGCCCTCGTCGTCTCGCACCACCGCGACGACGGCCTCGCCGAGCACATGTCGCGCCTCGACCTGCCCTGCGTCTTCGGCGGCCGGCCGTGGTCGGCGGGCGACCGGGTGGCGTACGTCGACGTCGACAACACCGCCGGAGAGCGGATCGCCACCGAGGTGCTGGTCGAGCGCGGCTGCCGCCGGATCGGCACCATCGCCGGCCCCTCCGACATGACCGCCGCCGAGGACCGGCTCGCCGGCTGGCGCCAGGCCATGGCCGCGGCCGGCCTGGCCGACGACGCGGTCGAGCACGGGGACTTCACCGAGCTCGGCGGCCAGCGCGCCGCCGACGCACTGCTGGCCCGGCACCCCGACCTCGACGGCATCGTCGTCGCTTCCGACCTGATGGCCGCCGGTGCGCTCAAGGTGCTGGCCTCGCTCGGGCGCAGCGTCCCCGACGACGTCGCGGTCGTGGGCTACGACGACCTCGGGGTCGCCGAGCGCACGACGCCAGCGCTGACGACCGTGCGCCAGCCGGTCGAGGAGATGGCCGAGCGCGCGACCCGCCTGCTGCTCGAACAGGTCGACGGCCACAGCCCCAGCCACCCGATGCGGGTGATCATCCCGCCGACGCTGGTGACCCGCGACAGCGCCTGAGGTCACACTCCCACCGATTCACAGGAACACGCAGGCGCCCGCTACGGTTGTAGAAGTCGTCCCGGCCAGTCTTGCCCCGGGCGCAGCGGGACCAGCACCACCCGGACCCCGCTGACCTCGAATCCTTCGAGGCCATGCCGCGCACTGCTTCACCACGACCAGGCGCGATGTGTTGGCGAGACGCCAACGAAAAGGTTCCACATGTCTTTCGCCGACCTCGGCGTGCCCGCGACGCTCATCGACATCCTCGACAAGCAGGGCATCACCACCCCCACTCCCATCCAGGCCGCGACGCTGCCCGACAGCCTCGCCGGCCGCGACGTCCTCGGTCGGGGCCGCACCGGCTCCGGCAAGACGTACGCCTTCCTCCTCCCGCTCGTCGCGCGCCTCGACGCCGCCAAGCTGCCGGCGATGCCGCGCAAGCCGCGCGCGCTGATCCTGGCCCCGACCCGCGAGCTCGTCGGCCAGATCCACGCCGCCCTCAAGCCGATGGCCGACGCCACCGGCCTCTCGACCGTCGTCGTCTACGGCGGCGTCAGCCAGGGCCCGCAGGTCACCGCCCTCAAGAAGGGCGTCGACATCGTCATCGCCTGCCCGGGCCGCCTCGAGGACCTGATGCAGCAGAAGCACGCCGACCTGTCGGCCGTCGAGACCACGATCCTCGACGAGGCCGACCACATGGCCGACCTCGGCTTCCTGCCCGGCGTGCGCCGGATCATGGACAAGACGCCCCAGGACGGCCAGCGCCTGCTCTTCTCGGCGACGCTCGACAAGGCGATCGACGTCCTCGTCAAGCGGTTCCTGACCAACCCCGTCACCCACGAGGCCGACTCGGCCCAGTCGCCGGTCTCCACGATGGCCCACCACGTGCTGCACGTGAGCCGCGACCAGCGCGTGCCGATCCTGGTCGACCTGACCAGCGCCCCCGGCCGCACGGTCGTCTTCACCCGCACCAAGCACGGCGCCAAGGCGCTGGCCCGCCAGCTCAACAAGTCGGGTGTGCCCTCGGTCGACCTGCACGGCAACCTCAGCCAGAACGCGCGCACCCGCAACATGGAGATGTTCCACTCCGGCAAGGCCACCACCCTCGTCGCGACCGACATCGCCGCCCGCGGCATCCACGTCGACGACGTGGCCCTGGTGATCCACGCCGACCCGCCGACCGAGCACAAGGCCTACCTGCACCGCTCCGGCCGCACGGCTCGCGCCGGCGCGGAGGGCACCGTCATCACCCTGATGACCGACGAGCAGGTCCGCGACGTGCGCGACCTGACCCGGCTCGCGGGCATCAAGCCCACGACCACCCGGGTCCACGGCTCCGACCACCCGATGCTGGTCCAGCTCGCCCCCGGCGAGCGCAGCACCCCCGGTGGCCTCGTGCCCGACGTCGCCCCCTCCGGCGGCGGCGGTGGCAGGTCCACCGGCGCCAACGCCCAGCGCAAGCGGGCTCGCAGCCAGGGCCAGACCAACGGCCAGTCGCGCCGGGGCAACCCGACGAGCTACACCAGCGAGACCCCCAGCGGCGGTTCGACCGGCGGCGGCCAGCGTCGTCGCTCCGGCGGCGGCCAGGGTGCTCCCGCCGGTGGTCCCGGCGGTGGCGGCGGTCGTCGTCGCTCCGGTGGCGGTCGCGGTCGCTCGGGTGGCGCCGGCGCTGCCGGCGGTGCCGGTGGCGGCGGGCGGTCGCACTCCGCGGCCGGGTTCTCCTCCCGCTGACCCCTGCTCCTGACGCGTAGACGCGCGGACCTTGGTCGGATCCCGGCCCGCCCCCCGAGCGGGCGGTCGGGGTCGTCGTACGACCGACGTCCGCGCGTCTTCGCGCGCCACGGGAATGACTGCCGCTTTCATTTGGTTAAACCTTCAACTATTCTGAAGGCCAACGAAAGCGAGCAGCCATGTCCATCCCCGCGGTGCGCCTCAACCACGCCGTCCTCTTCGTCGCCGACCTCCAGCGCGCGGTCGACTTCTACACCTCCGCCTTCGACATGGAGGTCGCGGCGAGCGAGCCGCGCGCCAACGCCGCCTTCCTGCGGCTGACGCACGGCGACAACCACCACGACCTCGGCCTCTTCGGCATCGGCGCCGATCAGGTCAAGCGCCCCGGCATCGGGCTCTACCACCTCGCCTGGCAGGTCGACACGATCGAGCAGCTCGAGCAGGCGCGGCTCAGCCTCGCCGAGCACGACGCCTACACCGGCGAGTCCAGCCACGGCGCGACCAAGAGCATCTACGGCAAGGACCCCGACGGCAACGAGTTCGAGATCATGTGGATGCTGCCGCGCGAGGACTGGGGCCGCTTCGAGCACGAGGCCCCCGTCGAGCGGCTCGACCTCGCCACCGAGGTGAGCACCTGGTCCGGCGTCCGCACGGCCGGGACGATCGCCCGATGACCGACTTCGCGCCTCCCGTCGTCGCCTGGGCCGCGGGTCAGGACGACCCGACCGTCCCGCTGGTCGTCCTCCTGCACGGCCGCGGCTCCAGCGAGACCGACATCATCGGCCTCGCCGGGCACCTGCCGACCGGCCCGTCGTACGCCGCCGTGCGGGCGCCCATCGCGGAGGGCGGCGGCTACGCGTGGTTCGCCAACCGCGGCATCGGCCGCCCGGTCGCCGAGAGCCTGGCCGAGACCATGGCGTGGTTCCGCGCCTGGCTCGACGCGACCGCCGAGCCGGGCCGCCCGGTCGTGCTGGTCGGCTTCAGCGGTGGGGCCGCGTTCGCCGGCGGACTGGTGCTCAGCGAGCCCGACCGGTTCAGTGGTGCCGCGGTCCTCTACGGCACGCTGCCCTTCGAGGACGCCGGCGTCCCGGTCGACGCCGGACACCTCGCCGGGCTGCCGGTCTTCGTCGCCCAGGGCGACCAGGACCACGTGATCCCGGCCGAGCTCCTCGCCCGCACCTGGGACTACCTCCACGGCGACTCCGGTGCCACGGCCACCTCGCGGCGCGATCCGGGCGGCCACGGCCTGACGCAGGACACGGTCACCGCGCTGGCCGCGTGGCTGGTCGAGCGGATGCCGGGATGAGCCTCGACCCGCACGAGGCCGCCGCGCTCCTCGCCGCGGCGCGCCGCGAGCGCCGTACGCTCCCTCGCTTCAGCGACGAGCACGACGGCGTCGACGAGGCGTGGGGCTACGACGTCCAGGACCTCGACCGCGCTGCCCGCGTCGCCGCCGGCGAGTGGGTCGTCGGTGCGAAGCTCGGCCTCACCAGTGAGGCCAAGCAGCGGACCATGCACGTCCACCAGCCCATCGTCGGGTTCCTGACCGACGCGATGGCCGCTCCCGACCTCGGTGGGCTCGTGCAGCCGCGGGTCGAGCCCGAGGTGGCGTTCCGCCTGGGTGCCGACCTGGACCGCGCTCTCGGTCGCGGCGAGATCGCGAGCGTCCTGGACGGGGTCGCCGTGGCGCTGGAGGTCATCGACTCGCGCTGGACCGGCTACCACTTCCGGCTCGGCGACGTGCTCGCCGACAACACCAGCGCCGCGGGCTTCGTGGTCGGTGAGTGGCGCGGGGTCGACCTCGAGGGGCTGGCGAACCTGGCGGCGACCTTCGCCGTCGACGGCGAGGTGGTCTCGACGACCTCGCCCGCTGCGATCCTCGGTGACCCGTCGGAGGCCCTGGTGCACCTCTCCCGGCACCTCGAGGCCCGCGGCGAGACGCTGCCCGCCGGCTCGGTCGTGCTCGCCGGCGCGATGGCCGACGCCGTCCCGCTCACCGAGGGCCGCCGCTTCGAGGCGGTGGTCGAGGGGCTCGGCAGCGCCGTCCTGTCCACCCTCTGATCCTGCGATCCACCCTCGACCTAGGCTGATCGTCATGCGCAACTGGATCCAGCGATCGCTGTGGGACGTCGTCCCGCGCGACCAGCGCGACAGCGACGAGGCCTTCCGTCGCCGGCAGGTCGTGGCGGCCGTCGTGGTGCTGGTGGGCGCGGCCGTCCTCGGCTGGTCGCTGCGGCTCGAGCCCGGTGGCGACACCTTCTACGTCGCCGCGATCGTGCTCGCCGGGGTCTGGGCGGTCGGCGCGTTCCTCTCGGGCCGCCTGCACCTGGGACGCAGGGCCCGTGGCGCCGAGGTCTTCGTCCGTCCCGTCCTCGCGCCGATCCTGCTCGGGCTGCTGCTCGTCGGGATCTTCGTCCTCGGCGCCCTCGTCGTTCGCGAGATCCCGCCGCTGGCCGACTACGTCAGCTCCGTCCTGGCCTATGCCGACGAGGGCTCGCTGGCCCTGCTGGCGGCCATCACGTTCGTCAACGGCATCGCCGAGGAGCTGTTCTTCCGCGGTGCGATGTATGCCGCGATCCCCAAGCACCCGGTCGCGTGGACGACCCTGGCGTACGTCGTCGCGACCCTCGCCACCGGCAACGTGATGCTCGGGTTCGCCGCGATCCTGCTCGGTGCGGTGTGCGGCCTCGAGCGTCGGGCCAGCGGCGGCATCCTGGCGCCGATCCTGACGCACATCACCTGGTCGCTGTCGATGCTCTTCCTGCTACCCCTGCTCTTCTGAGCGCTCCCGGAGCGCCCGCTCCACGGACTCGCGGTAGGTCAGCGGCTCGCCCGGGACGATGTCGCGGATCGAGGTGTCGGTGACGATGACCTCGGTCGACATGGAGTCGATCAGGTTGCGGCCGGTCGTGACGTCGACGTCGGTCACCAGCGCCAGCCAACGCGAGGACAGGCCCGGCGTGAGCAGGGGGACGACGACGATGGGGAGCTTGCGGCCGTTCATCGCCAGCGCGACGCCTTGGAGCATCTCTCGGTAGGTGAGCTGGTCGGGGCCGCCGATCTCGAAGACCCGGTCGAGCGCCGCGTCCTGGTCGACGACGCCGGCGAGGTAGCGCACCACGTCGTCGATGGCGATCGGCTGGGTGCGGGTGCCGACCCACTTCGGCACCACCATCGCCGGCAGGTTCTTGACCAGTTGGCGGGTGAGCTCCCACGAGATGCCGCCGTGGCCGACGACGATCGCGGCTCGCAGGACCGTCACCGGCACGCCGTCGCTACCCAGCAGGCCCTCCACCTCGCGGCGGGAGCGCAGGTGCGCCGACAGGTCGCCGTCGTCCGCGCCGAGGCCGCCCATGTAGATGATCTGGCGGACGCCGGCGTCGGCGGCGGCCTTGCTGAAGTTGCGGGCCGCGTCCGCGTCCTTGCGCTCGAAGTCGGGGTCGTCGAGAGAGTGCACGAGGTAGATCGCGACGTCGACGCCCTCGAGCGCGCCCGCCAGGGAGTCCGGGTCGCCGACGTCGGCACCGACCGGCTCCCCCCGGCCTTCGTACTTCTCCGGGCTGCGCGTCATCGCCCGCACGGTGTGTCCGGCGTCGATCAGGGCGGGGACGAGTCGACGACCGATGAAGCCGGTCGCGCCCGTGACGAGGACGGTGGTCATGCGGGGTCCCCGCGGTGTTGTCCGGGGGAGCGAAGCGGAGGAGGAGAACATCGTGGGGTGCTCATGGGCTCACTCTGTCAGGCGCGCGAACTGCGGCGCTCGTAGGAGTCCGCGCTCTCGTCCATCGCCTGCTCGTAGGCGCTGACGAGGCCGGCGATGGTCAGCGGCTTGAGCCGGTGGACCAGGGCGCGCAGGTCCTCGACCGATCCGCCGCGGTCGCGCACGGCCGGCCACACGTGGGTGCGGACGATCTCCGAGAGCTCGTCGGCGACCTGCTGGCCGTGGCGGGCGTAGACCTCGGCCACGGCCTGCGCTGCGGCAGAGGGGACGCCGACGCCCAGCAGCCCGTCGTGGACGTCGACGTCGCGCTCGCCGGTGACGGGCGCGAGCAGCGAGAGGTGCAGGGCGATGTCGGCGGGCGTCGCGTCCTCGGGGATCCGGTCGAGGTAGCCCTTGATCGCGGACAGGGTGAAGCCGTGCTCCTGGAGCTCGCGGACCAGCTCGAGCCGGGCGACGTGGGTGGCGGTGTAGAAGCCCGAGCGGCCCTGGCGCAGCGGGGGAGGGACGAGGCCCTTGGAGGTGTAGAAGCGGATGTTGCGCACGCTGGTGCCGACGCGCTCGGTCAGCTCGTCGAGCGTGAGGAGGACGGACTCGTCGGTCATGCGGCGTACCCTCCCAGACTGGTCGTGCGTGACCCGGACCACACACCTAGCGATTGTGACAGTCATGGTGTCACAATCGGCGCATGGCAGAGGCATTCATCTACGACCACATCCGTACGCCGCGGGGCCGGGGCAAGGCCACCGGCTCGCTGCACGAGGTGAAGCCCGTCGACCTCGTCGTCGGCCTCCTCGACGAGGTGCGGACGCGCAACCCCGGGCTGGACCCGGCCCGGGTCGACGACGTGGTGCTCGGCGTGGTCTCCCCGATCGGCGACCAGGGCGGCGACATCGCCAAGACCGCGGCGCTGAAGGCGGGCTACCCCGAGACGGTTGCCGGCGTGCAGCTCAACCGCTTCTGCGCCTCCGGGCTCGAGGCCGTCAACCAGGCCGCCCAGCGCGTGGCCTCCGGCTGGGAGGACCTGATCCTCGCCGGCGGCGTCGAGTCGATGAGCCGCGTGGCCATGGGCAGCGACGGCGGCGCGTGGGCGATGGACCCGAAGACCGCGCTCGACACGCACTTCGTCCCGCAGGGCATCGGCGCCGACCTGATCGCCACGGTCGAGGGCTGGAACCGCGAGGACGTCGACACCTATGCCGCCGAGTCGCAGGCCCGCGCGGCCAAGGCGCAGGCCAACGGCTACTTCGACCACTCGATCGTCCCCGTCCGCGACCTCAACGGCCTCACCGTGCTGGACCGTGACGAGTTCATCCGCCCCGGCACCACGGCGGAGTCGCTCGCCGGCCTCAAGCCGTCCTTCGCCTTCCACGGAGACCTCGGCTTCGACGACGTCGCGCTGCAGAAGTACCACTGGATCGAGAAGATCGACCACGTCCACCACGCCGGCAACTCCTCCGGCATCGTCGACGGCGCGGCCGTGGTGGCGATCGGGTCCGAGCAGGTCGGCACCGACCTCGGCCTCACCCCGCGCGCCCGGATCCTGGCCACTGCCGTCAGCGGCGCCGACCCGACGATCATGCTCACCGGTCCCGCGCCGGCCGCCCGCAAGGCGCTCGCCAAGGCCGGCCTGTCGGTCGAGGACATCGACCTGTTCGAGATCAACGAGGCTTTCGCCGCGGTCGCCATGCGCTTCATGCGCGACCTCGACATCAGCCACGAGATCACCAACGTCAACGGCGGCGCCATCGCGATGGGCCACCCGCTCGGCGCCACCGGCGCGATGATCCTCGGCACCCTGGTCGACGAGCTCGAGCGGCGCGACCTGCGCCGCGGCCTCGCCACGCTCTGCGTCGGCGGCGGCATGGGCATCGCCACCATCGTCGAGCGCGTCTGACCCACCACCCCGTCCCATGGTGGCGGCAGATGACGCGTCGACGGCCTCGCCGTGCGCGAGGTGCCGCCACCCCGCCGCCGACCAGCCGCCGACCCGCCGACCCGCCGGCCCCGCCGCCGACCCGCCGCCCGCCGTGGCGGCAGATCGCAGCTGACACCCCGACTTCCGCGCAATGTGCCGCCACCCGGAGCGGCGCGAAGGAGAACAACCAGATGAGCACCACCGACACCCAGAGCGCGATCCGCTACGACCGCGACTCCGACGGCATCGTCACGCTGACCCTCGACGACCCGACCGCCAGCGCCAACACGATGAACGAGCTCTACGGGCGCAGCATGGAGGAGGCCGTCGGCCGCCTCGAGCAGGAGACCGACCTCGCCGGCGTGGTGATCACCTCCGCCAAGAAGACCTTCTTCGCCGGCGGCAACCTCACCGACCTGCTCTCCGTCGGACCCGACCAGGCCGAGGAGATCTTCGACGGCAGCCTGGTCCTCAAGGCGCAGCTGCGCCGGCTCGAGAAGCTCGGCGTGCCGACCGTCGCGGCGATCAACGGCGCGGCCCTCGGTGGTGGCCTCGAGATCGCGCTGGCCTTCAACCACCGCATCGCGGTCGAGGGGCGCTACGAGATCGGCCTGCCCGAGGTCACCCTCGGACTCCTGCCCGGGGGCGGCGGCGTCGCCCGCGTCACCCGCCTGCTCGGGGTCTCCTCGGCGCTGATGGACGTCCTCCTCCAGGGCCAGCGCTACAAGCCGACGGCCGCTCAGGCCAAGGGCCTCGTCCACGAGCTCGTCGGCACCCAGGAGGAGCTGCTGCCCGCCGCGAAGGCGTGGGTGCTGGCCAACCGCGACAACGAGGAGGCGAGCGTCCAGCCCTGGGACCGCAAGGGCTACCGGATGCCCGGCGGCACGCCGTCACACCCCTCGCTGGCCCAGATGCTGCCCGCCTTCCCGGCGGGCCTGCGCAAGCAGCTCAAGGGCGCGCACTTCCCGGCGCCCGAGGCGATCATGGCGGCGTCCGTCGAGGGCGCCCAGGTCGACTTCGACACCGCGTGCCGCATCGAGGCGCGCTACTTCGCCAAGCTGGTCACCGGCCAGAACGCCAAGAACATGATCCAGGCCTTCTTCTTCGATCTGCAGCAGATCAACTCGGGCGCCCTGCGTCCCGAGGGGGTGCCCACGTTCAAGCCCACGAAGGTCGCGGTGCTCGGCGCCGGGATGATGGGTGCGGGCATCGCCTACGTCTGTGCCCGCGCCGGCCTCGAGGTCGTGCTCAAGGACGTGGCGATCGAGTCGGCCGAGCGCGGCAAGGCCTACTCCGCGAAGCTCAACGAGAAGGCCGTCTCGCGCGGCAAGCTCACCCAGGAGAAGTCCGACGAGCTGCTCGCCCGCATCACCCCGACCGACGACGCGGCCGACACCGTGGGCTGCGACCTCGTGATCGAGGCCGTCTTCGAGGACCCGTCGCTCAAGGCGCAGGTCTTCGCCGAGATCGCCGAGCACGTCAACCCCGACGCGCTGCTGTGCTCCAACACCAGCACGCTGCCCATCACCGAGCTGGCGCAGGGCGTCGACCGCCCGACCGACTTCATCGGGCTGCACTTCTTCTCGCCCGTGGACAAGATGCCGCTGGTCGAGATCATCGCCGGCGAGCAGACCAGCGACACCGCGATCGCGCAGGCGATCGACGTCGTCCAGCTGATCAGGAAGACGCCGATCGTCGTCAACGACAGCCGCGGCTTCTACACCTCGCGCGTGATCGGCACCCAGATCAACGAGGGGCTCGCGATGCTCGGCGAGGGCGTCAACCCGGCCAGCTTGGACCGCGCCACCCAGATGGCGGGCTACCCGGTCGGGCCGCTGCAGATCACCGACGAGCTCAACATGGAGCTGATGGCCAAGATCCGCAAGGCCTCGAAGGACGCCGTGGAGCGCGACGGCGGGACCTGGCAGCCCCACGGTGCCGAGCAGGTCATCGACACGATGATCGGGCTCGGCCGCTCCAGCAAGCTGAAGGGCGCCGGGTTCTACGACTACGACGAGTCCGGCAAGCGCCTGGGCCTCTGGCCGGGCCTGGCCGAGCACTTCCCGCCGGCCGCCGAGCAGATCCCGCTCCAGGACATCCAGGACCGCCAGCTCGTGGTCGAGGCCATCGAGACGATCAAGTGCTTCGACGAGGGCGTCCTGCGCTCGTCGGCCGAGGCCAACATCGGCTCCATCTTCGGCATCGGGTTCCCGCCGGCGACCGGCGGCGCGATCCAGTACGTCAACGGCTTCGAGGGCGCAGCGGGTCGTGGCCCCGCCGGGTTCGTGGCCCGTGCCCGCGAGCTCGCCGCGGCGTACGGCGAGCGCTTCGAGCCGCCAGCCTCCGTGGTCGCCGTGGCCGAGGCCGGGGGGACGTACCCCGCCTGACCCGGTGCGCCGAGGGGCGGTCTCGCCATTCGCCCGCGCGAACGCCCGGTCTCGGGGACCATTGACCGGTGACCCCCGTGATCGACATCCGTGACCTCCACGTCCGCTTCGGCGAGGTGGAGGCCGTGGCCGGCATCGACCTCGCCGCCGACTCCGGGCGCGCGACCGCGCTCCTGGGTCGCAACGGCGCCGGCAAGTCGACGACGATGAAGGTGCTGGCGGGCGTCGTACCCCCCACCTCCGGCACCGTCCTCGTCGCCGGCACCGACGTCGCCGCCGACCCACTCGCGGTGAAGCGGACGGTCGGCTACTGCCCCGACGTCGGCGGGCTGGTGCCGCGTGCCACCCCGTGGGAGCACCTCCAGCTCACCGCCCGGCTGCGCCGGATGCCCGAGTGGGAGACGCGCGGTCGCGACCTGCTGGAGAGGTTCGGCCTCGGCGACGTCGCCCACCGCGTGGTCGGAGGGTTCAGCCACGGCATGAGCCGCCGGCTCAGCGTCGTGCTGGCCGCGCTGCACGAGCCGGCCGTCCTGCTCCTCGACGAGCCCTTCGACGGCGTCGACCCGATCGGCGTCGAGGCGACCCTCGAGGTGGTCGCCGACGCCCGCGCCCGCGGCGCCTGCATCCTGCTCTCCACGCACCTGCGCGACCTCGCCCTCGAGGCGTGTGCGTCCGCGATCGTGCTGCGCGGTGGCTCCAGCGTCGCCGAGATGGACGCCGTCGAGCTGACCAGCGAGACCTATCGTGCGCTCCTCGACTGAGACCTGGCGCGGGGCCGCCACCGACCTGCGGCACCTGATGGGGTTCCGCTCGCGGTCCGTACGCCGCCCGCGGGTCGCCGCAGTCTCGCTGGTCATGGTCGTCGCGATGACGGTGCTGATGGCCGTCGCGCCCGCCTGGCTCTCCGGCATCCCCGCCGATCGGCTGGACCTGGTCGAAGCCGCGCTGCCCGCGGCCCTGGCCGGCTTCCTGCTGCTCGGGATCGGCGCCTCGATGGGGGGTGGCGGCGGACGCGAGCTGCTGCCGCGCGAGCAGGCGGTCATCCACCCGATCGGGCCGCTCACCGAGCACCTCGGCGCGCTCGTCCTCGCCCCGCTCAACCTCGCCTGGCTGCTCCAGGCCTGGGCGCTGCTCGCCACCACGGCGCTGACCGTCGGTCCGCACGGCCTGCTGGGCGCGCAGGTCGTGGTGCTCCTCTGGGTCGTCCTCGCCACGGCTGCCGCGCAGGTCGTCGGCTGGAGCGTGGAGGGTGTCCGCCGGACCCGTCACGGTGTCGTCGTGATCCGCAGCGTCACCGGCGCCGCGGCGCTCGCGCTGCTCGCCGGCCAGGTCGCCGGACGCCTCGACGACTTGTCCGCAGCGCTCCCGACCGCCCGCCTCGCCGACTCGCTGGGCGGACCGCGCTGGCCGCTCGTGGCCGCCCTGCTGCTGGTGCTGGTCGTCGGCGCGGTCGCGGCCGGCGGCGTACCCGCTCGATGGGCCCTCGGCCTGCCGCCGCGCGAGGAGCTGCGGGTCGAGTCCGGCGTGCACGAGGCACGCCCCGCACCGACGCCGCGCCTCCTCGGCGCCGACCTCGCGCTGATGCGCCAGCTCGACCGCGGGTCGGTGTGGCGCTCGGTCGGCATGCGACGCGGCCTGATCGTGCTCGCCGCAGGACCGGCGCTCGTGGCCCTCGGTGCCGGGCTGTCCTGGGACACCGTCCTGATCCTGCCGGGGCTCGGCGCGAGCGGCGCCGCCCTGCTCTACGGCGTCAACGCGTGGTGCCTCGACGGCCGCGGGACGCTGTGGCGCGAGAGCCTGCCCGTCGCGCCGTCCGCCACCTTCGACGCGCGGACGCTGGTCACCGCCGAGTGCCTCGTCCTGGTGTCGGGCGTCCCGGTGCTCGCCGGCGCGATCCGCAACGGGCTGCCCGAGCGGCAGGTCGCGATCGCGCTGGTCGCCTGCTGGGTGGTCGTGGTCGTGCAGGTGCTGGCGATCGCCATGTCGTGGTCGGTGCGCCGTCCGTATGCCGTCGACCTCCGCTCGCCCCGCGCCACCCCGGCCCCGCACGCCGCGATGTTCGGCTATGCCCTGCGGCTCTCGCTGGTCACGACCGTGACCGGGATGCTCTTCGTCGGGGCCTCGTCGGTGCCGATCTGGTGGCTGCCGCCGGCCTTCGCCGCGCTGTTCCTGCTCCGGTCGGGCCTGCGCCTGCGACGGGCCCGCCGCCGCTGGCTCGACGCGCCCGCCCGGGCCGAGATCGCGCTGACCGTCTCGGCCGGCTGAGCGCCGTACGCCCGTCCCGAGCTGCTCCGCGCTGGGTAACGCCACGAAAACAGCACTCCCGCCCCCACTGATGGGGGCGGGAGTGCGTGTTTGGTGGCGTTACCGGGGGTCGGATCAGGCAGCGACCTGCTCGCCCTGGAGCGTGCGGTAGGCGTAGGCCTGCGCGATCACGACCACCGGGATCGCGACCAGGAGGCCGATGCCGCAGAGGATCGCGCCGACGAAGTACGCCGCCAGGCAGGCCAGGAAGAACACCAGCACGGTCCCGGCGTTGGCCATGACCAGCTTGGCGCTGGCCTGGATCGCCTGCACCGCCGGCAGGTCCTTGTCGATGATGAACTGCAGGGTGAACGCGGTCACGAACATGACCGCGAGGCCCGGAAGGATGCACAGCACGAGGCCGATGATCGTGGCGACCGCGAGGATCAGGGACGCGATCAGGACCTGCACCCAGTTGATGCCGTTGAACATCGTGCCGATGGAGAGCCGCTGGCCCTGGGTGATGTCGAGGGCGCCCTTGACGATGCCGGCCTGGATGGCGAGCTGCGCCAGGAAGCTCAGCACGCCGAAGAAGAGCGAGGCGACGATCGAGCCGCCGAGCATGCCGCCCGACGTGCTGGTCATGGTGCCGTCGTCGTTGAGCTCGATCGTGGTCTCGCCGCCACCGCCGACGATGTATTGCAGGACCTGGATCACCGCGACGACCGCGAACAGCACCAGCGCGGCGATGATCAGCGGGCCGAGGTTGGCCTGGAACTTCTTGAAGCCGTAGCTGAACGCGTCGCCGACGCTGAACGTGCTGACGCCGCCTGGCTGCTGGCCGTACGGCTGCTGCCCGTAGGGCGCCTGGCCGTAGGGCTGGCCGTAGCCGGGCTGGTTGCCCGGCTGGCTGCTCGCCGGGTCGCCGTAGTTGGGCGCGCCGGCGCCGGGCTGGCCGTAGTTGGGCTCGCTGGGCGGACCCGAGGGCGGCTGGCCGTAGGGGTCCTTCGGGGTCTCGTCGTCTGGGGTGTCGCCGTAGTTGGACATGCGTGCCTCGTCGTTCCCTCGTGTGGTCGTGCGGAGTCGTGGATCGGGCCGAGCCTAGTGGCGGTCAGGGCTTGGGCTGGTCGATGACGTAGGTGCCGATGACCTTGTCGGCGAAGGTCTGGCGGTTGGCGTCCCACAACGGCCAGAGGTAGCCGAGGTTGCACGGGATGCCGTCGAGGATGTGGGCGAGCTGGCGCACGAACGCCATGCCCGGCCCGATCGGCTGGCCGGTCTCGGCCTTGACCAGCTTGATGCCCATCACGCCCTTGCCGATGGTGTAGCCGGTGCGGCCCTGCTTGATGAAGAAGTTCCACACGAAGTAGGCGATGACCAGGATCACGCTGAGGAACATCAGGATCGCCACGATCGGGCCCGAGCCGCCCGTGGAGGTCACCTCGCCGGTGTAGGGGTCGGTCTCGGCGCTGGCGCCGGCGATGACGATGCCGATGATGCCGGGGATGTAGGCGATCAGGCCGCCGAGCGCGTCGATCAGGTAGGCGGCCACGCGCTTGCCCCAGTGGGCGAAGGTGACGCCCGGCGGGACGCCGGGGTTGCTGGGGTAGCCGTAGGACTGGGCGCCGTACGGGTTCTGCTGCTGCGCGTAGGGGTCGTTGGTCGGCTGGCCGGGCTGCTGGCCGTACGGGTCCTGGCCGGGCTGGCCTGACTGGCCGTACGGGTCGGTGGGCGGGTTGCCGTAGTTGGACATCAGTCGTGTTCCCCTCGTGAGTGCGCTCGGCGCGCAAGTTGTGCGGCAGCGTAGCGGCGCGCGCGGGCGTCCTGCCCCGCATCCGCGCCGCGAAACCCGGGTCTGGTCCGGGAGATCGCGCGATCGGCGGCTGTATACGCGGTATGCATACGTGGTATACATGTCCTCGCGCCGGTCACGGGGGCCGGCGAGACGAGGGATGGGACGGTGGGGCGCGATGTCGATCCGCCAGGCGCTGCTCGCGCTGCTGGAGCCGGGGCCGATGTACGGCTACCAGCTCCGCGCCGAGTTCGAGCAGCGCACCGGGGCCACCTGGCCGCTCAACGTCGGGCAGGTCTACACGACCCTCGCCCGGCTCGAGCGTGACGCACTGGTCGAGCACGTCGACGGCTCGGGGGCCGACGACGCGACCGACCAGTCGGGCCAGCACGGGCCGGCCGCCGCCCAGGTGATGTACCGCATCACCACCTCGGGTCGGGGCGAGGTGTCGGCGTGGTTCACCACGCCGGTGCCTCGCACCCAGCCACCCCGCGACGAGCTGGCGATCAAGCTCGCGATCGCGGTCACGCTCCCGGGCGTCGACGTCGCGTCGCTCATCCAGCAGCAGCGTACGGCGACGATGACCGCCCTCCAGGACTACACCCGCCTCAAGCGCTCGGGCCGCGCCTCGCGACCCGACCAGGCCGAGGACCTCGCGTGGTCGCTGGTCCTCGACTCCCTGGTCTTCGACGCCGAGGCCGAGATCCGCTGGCTCGACCACTGCGAGGCCCGACTGCGCCGCGCCGCCGTCGAGGGGCGGCTCCACACCCCGGCGCGACCCACCACCCCACTGACCCGGCCGCAGCCGGCCACCCACGAAGAGGAAGTCACCTCATGACCGCCGTGCTCCACCTCGACAACGTGACCCGCGTGCACGGCGACGGCGCCACCGAGGTGCACGCCCTGCGCGGCGTCAGCTTCACCGCGCGCGCCGGCGAGCTCGTCGCCGTGATGGGCCCGTCTGGCTCCGGCAAGTCGACCCTGCTCACCATCGCTGGCGGCCTCGACGAGCCGACCAGCGGCACCGTCAGCGTCGAGGGCACCGTCCTCGGCGGACTGGGCAACGCCGGACGGGCCCGCATGCGGCGTACGTCGATCGGCTACGTCTTCCAGGACTTCAACCTGATCCCCGCGCTGACCGCGGCCGAGAACGTCGCCCTCCCGCGCGAGCTCGACGGCGAGCGCAGTAGGGCCGCCCGTGCGCTCGCGCTCGCCGCCCTCGAGGAGGTCGGCATCGCCGGTCTCGCCGACCGCTTCCCCGACGAGATGTCGGGCGGGCAGCAGCAGCGGGTCGCGATCGCGCGCGCCATCGTCGGCGAGCGCCGCCTGATCCTGGCCGACGAGCCGACCGGCGCGCTCGACACCGACACCGGCGAGGAGATCCTGCGCCTGCTGCGCAGCCGCTGCGACGCGGGCGCGGCCGGGGTGCTGGTGACCCACGAAGCGCGGCACGCGGCGTGGGCCGACCGTGTCGTCTTCATCCGCGACGGCCTGGTCGTCGACGAGTCGGGCGCCGACTCGGCCGAGGAGCTGCTCGAGGTCAGCCCGTGACGGGGTGGCGCCCGGCCCTCCGGCTGGCCTGGCGCGACGCGCTCCGCTCACGCGGTCGCACCGCCCTCGTGGTGCTGATGATCACCCTGCCGGTGCTCGCGGTGACCGCCGCGGCGGTCATCTACGCCACCGCGCAGGTCACGGGCGGCGAGCGTGCGGACCGGGCGCTCGGTGCGGCCGACGCCCGCGTCGAGGCGGTCGGCAACACCGTGATCCAGCTGCCCGACCCGCGCGACGGGTGGGGCACGACCGGCAGCCTCGACCGGGTGGTCACGGAGGCCGACCTGACCGGCGTCCTCGGCGCCGACAGCCGGGTGCTCACGATCCGCGACGACGTCTACCTCCAGGTGCCGATGGGGGACCGCCGGATCTCCGTCGCGGCCACCGAGGTCGACCTGGGCGACCCGATGACCGAGGGGCTCTTCGACGTGGAGCAGGGCCGGCTCCCGACCGCCGCCGGCGAGGCCGTGGTCAACACCGGCTACGCCGAGCGTGGCGTGGCGATCGGCGAGGTGCTCGACCTGCAGGGGAGCGACGTCGAGGTCGTCGGGATCGGCCGCGACGCGACGTACCGCGACCAGCCGACCGTCATGGGGTTGCCCGGCGGGCTGGGCAGCAGCTTCGACGCGACGGCCGGCGACCCCGAGTGGCTGGTCGAGAGCGGCCCGGTGTCGTGGTCGCAGGTGCGCGAGCTGAACGACCTCGGCGCCGTCGTCACCTCGCGCGAGGTCCTGGCGGACCCGCCGGCCGTGCGTGAGCAGGCCGAGCAGATGGGCTACGACACCGGCCTGGGCGACTACATCGCCGTCGTGGCGCTGGTCGTCACCATGGCGCTCCTCGAGGTCATCCTGCTCGCCGGTCCGGCGTTCGCCGTCGGCGCCCGCCGCCAGTCGCGGGCGCTCGCCCTGATGGCGGCCTCCGGCGGGACGCCGCGCCAGGCACGCCGCGTCGTCCTCGCCTCCGGCGTGGTGCTCGGAGCGCTCGCTGCCGCGATCGGTGCGGTCCTCGGCGTGGTCGTCGGGCTCGCCCTGCTTCCGGTGGTGCAGCGCTTCAGCGGTGAGTGGTTCGGGCCGGTCGACATCACCTGGTGGGCGGTCGCCGTGGTCGCCGCGTGCGGCCTGCTGAGCGCGGTGCTGGCCGCCGTCGTCCCCGCCTGGATCGCCTCCCGTCAGGACGTCGTGGCGGTGCTCGCCGGGCGTCGCGGAGACCGGAAGCCGTCGGCGCGCACCCCACTCCTCGGCCTGGTGGTGCTCGGCTGCGGCGTGCTGCTGTCGGTCTACGGCGTCGTCGGCTCGGCCGGCAACGGGGAGTACGCCATCGCCGTCTCCGCCATCGTGTCCGTGCTCGGGATGATCATGGTCGTGCCGGTCGTGGTGGCCCTGATCGCCCGGCTCTCGCGCCGCTTCCCGCTGACGCTGCGCTACGCCGCGCGCGACGCAGCTCGCCACCGCACGCGCACCGTCCCCGCCGTGGCCGCGGTCGCCGCCACGGTGGCCGGCGTCGTCGCCCTCGGCATCGCCAACACCAGCGACGAGGCGGAGCGACGCTCGACCTACCGCCCCCAGCTCGAGATGGGGGCCGCGACCGTCACCGTCAGCGGCACCTCGGACATGGTCGGCGGCACCTATCGCGAGTATCCGCCAGACCAGGCGGTCTGGGAGCGCGTCGACAGGGCGATCGAGCAGGCGGTGCCGGGCGTCGAGCGGGAGACCGTCGACGGGATCGTCTACCAGACCGGCGACGGCGGCTCGCGCTTCTTCGACGTCCGCGGCGCGACGCGGGAGGACTGGGTGGCGCTGGAGACGACCGGTGGGTTCGCCGGCGCGGCCATGGTCAGCGACGGCGACCTGCCCGGGCAGCTCGCGCTCACCGACGAGCAGGCGCGGCAGGCGTCCGCCGCGCTGGCGGCAGGATCAGCGGTGGTGCTGGCGCAGGAGGGTACGGCGGACCGGATCGTCCTCCAGACCTACTCGCCCGACGACGACGCGGCCGAGCCGACGCGACTCGACTGGCCGGTCGAGACGGTGCAGGTCGACGGGCCCGTGGCCGTCTCGCTCGTGGTGCCGACGACGCTGGCCGAGGAGGCCGGGCTCGACGTGCAGACCGTCGGCGTCTACCTCCCCCCGAACGACCTGACCGCGGCCCAGGCCAAGGACCTCGAGGAGCGGGTGGCGGGGGTCAGCGAATCGGCGTACGCCTATGTCGAGCGCGGCTACCAGACCGACAACGCGATCATCATCCTGCTCGCGATCCTCTTCGGGCTCGGCGGCGTGCTGATGCTCGGCGGGACGCTGACCGCCACCTTCCTCGCGCTGTCCGACGCGCGTCCCGACCTCGCCACGCTGGCCGCCGTGGGGGCGTCGCCCCGATCGCGGCGCGGGGTCGCGGCGTCGTACGCCCTGGTCGTCGGCTTCGTCGGAGCCGTGCTCGGGACGGTGGTCGGGTTCATCCCGGGCGTCGCGATCACCTGGCCGCTGACGAGCGGGGTGACCTACGGGTCGGGCTCGTCGGAGGGCCCGGCCGGTCCCTTCCTCGACATCCCGTGGCTGCTGATCCTGGGCCTGGTCGTCGTGCTGCCGCTGCTCACCGCGCTGGTCGTCGGGCTCTTCGCGCGGGCACGGCTTCCGCTGGCGACGCGTCTCACCTGACAAAAAAGTCAGGCTTGACTGTTTGTTGTTTCGCGGCCACGATGGCCGCGTGACCACGACGCGCATCCCGCAGGAGGAACGGACCCGCGCCATGCGGTTGCGCCTGCTGGAGGCGACGGTCGAGTGCCTGGTCGAGCACGGCTACTCCGGGACCTCCACCACGATGGTCAGCCAGCGGGCCGGCGTCTCGCGGGGCGCGCAGCTGCACCACTTCCCGACCAAGAACGACCTGGTGGTCGCGGCCGTCGTGCACCTCACCGAGCTCCGGGGTGCGGAGCTGTCGGCGGGCGTGGCCCGGCTGCCCGACGGTGGCCGGCGCACCCGCGCCGTGCTGACGATGCTCGGCGACCACTTCAGCTCGCCGGTCTTCACCGCGGCGCTCGAGCTCTGGGTCGCCGCCCGCACCGACGAGGCGCTGCTCGCCGCGATGGGCCCCCTGGAGAAGCGCGTCGGGCGCGAGGTGCACCGGCTCACCGTCGCGGCGCTGGGCGCCGACGAGTCGCAGCCCGGCGTGCGCGAGCTGGTGCAGGGCACGCTCGACCTCGTCCGTGGCCTGGGGCTGGCCAACACGATCTCCGACGACGCCCGCCGGCGCCGCCGCATCCTCGACCACTGGGCCGACGTGCTCGACCGGGAGCTGGCTATGCCCCACGACGTTCTCGAACTCCCCCGCTCCGCTCCTCCGATCGACAACGCCGAGGGGACCCCGACATGACCGACGTCCTCACCACCGTCCTGCGCGACCTGACCGCCGAGGGTGACGCGCTCGAGGTCCTGGTCGCCGACCTGTCCCCGGAGGCCTGGCGCACGCCGACGCCTGCCGCGGGCTGGGACGTCGCCACACAGGTCGCCCACCTCGCCTGGACCGACGAGGTGGCGCTCAAGGCCGCCACCGACAAGGAGGCCTGGGACGCGGTCGTGCTGCTCGCCCTCGCGGCCCCGGAGACCTTCGTCGACGACCAGGCGCTCGCAGGCTCGACCGTGACGCCGGCCGAGCTCCTTGACCGGTGGCGGGCGGGTCGGGCCGCACTGAAGGAGGCGCTGGCCACGTACGACGGCGGCAAGATGCCGTGGTTCGGGCCGCCGATGTCGCCGACCTCGATGGCCACCGCGCGGCTGATGGAGACGTGGGCGCACAGCCTGGACGTGCACGAGGCGCTGGGCGTCACGCCGGAGCCGACCGGCCGGATCCGACACGTCGCGCACCTCGCCGTACGCACCCGGAACTTCGCGTTCCTGACCAACGACCTGACCCCGCCGGCCGGCGAGTTCCGGATCGACCTGGTCGCGCCGGACGGAGACGTGTGGACCTTCGGGCCCGAGGACGCACAGCAGACGGTGACCGGCTCGGCGCTCGACCTCTGCCTGCTCGCGACCCAGCGGGTGCACCGTGCCGACACCGACCTCGTCGCGACCGGGCCGGACGCGGACCGCTGGCTCGACATCGCGCAGTGCTTCGCCGGACCGCCCGGAGAAGGGCGGGCCGCGCGATGAGTTTCGAGGCTCGCTCCGCTCGCACCTCAACCACCGAAGTCGTGCGGATCGGCAACTGCTCCGGCTTCTACGGCGACCGGCTCAGCGCGATGCGCGAGCTGGTCGAGGGTGCCTCCGGGGACGGGCACGGCGTCGACGTCATCACCGGCGACTACCTCGCCGAGCTGACGATGCTGATCCTCGGGCGCGACCAGCTCAAGGACCCCTCGCTCGGCTACGCGCGCACCTTCGTCCGGCAGGTCGAGGACTGCCTGGGCCTGGCGCTCGAGCGCGGCGTGAAGATCGTCAGCGACGCGGGTGGGCTCAACCCGGCGGGCCTCGCCGAACGCCTCGGCGAGGTGGCGTCGGGCCTCGGGCTCGCGCCCCGCATCGCGCACGTGCGCGGCGACGACCTGCGACCGCTCGGGCTGTGGGAGGGGGCGCTGACGGCCAACGCCTACCTCGGCGGGTTCGGCATCGCGGCGGCGCTGACCGCGGGCGCCGACATCGTCGTCACCGGCCGCGTCACCGATGCGTCCCTGGTCGTCGGTGCCGCCGCGGCCCACCACGGCTGGACCCCCGACGACCTCGACGCGCTGGCCGGCGCCGTCGTCGCCGGCCACGTCATCGAGTGCGGGACGCAGGCCACGGGCGGCAACTTCAGCGGCTTCCTCGACCTGCCCGACCGCGACCGCCCCCTCGGCTTCCCCGTCGCCGAGGTCGCCGCCGACGGGTCGAGCGTGATCACCAAGCACGCCGGCACCGGTGGCGCGGTCACCGTCGACACCGTCACCGCCCAGCTCGTCTACGAGATCCAGTCGACCCGCTACCTCGGCCCCGACGTGACCACGCACCTCGACACCGTCTCGCTGGAGCAGGCCGGCCCCGACCGCGTCTCGATCACCGGCGTCCGCGGCGAGCGGCCGCCCGAGCAGCTGAAGGTCTGCGTCAACGAGCTCGGGGGCTACCGCAACAGCATCGAGCTCGTCCTGACCGGGCTCGACATCGAGGCCAAGGCCGCGTGGGTGCGCTCGCAGCTCGGCACCGCCCTCGCCGGGCGTCCGCCCGCCGAGGTCGTCTGGTCCACGCTGGCGATGCCGACCGCTGACGCCGACACCGAGGAGGGCGCGTCCGCGATCCTGCGGTGCACCGTCAAGGACGCCTCGCCCGACCCCGTCGGCCGGCCCTTCACCGCTGCTGCCGTCGAGCTCGCACTCGCGTCCTACCCCGGCTTCACGCTGACCGCGCCGCCCGGACCGCCGACGCCGTTCGGCGTCTATCGCGCGGAGTACGTCGATCGGTCGGCGCTCGAGCACACGGTCGTGCACGCCGACGGGACCGTCGAGGTGGTCGAGGACCCACCGACCGCCACGGTGCCGGCCGGCGCCGACACCGGCGTGCGCCCCTCGCCGTACCCAGCGAAGCAGGACGTGCTCACCCGGCGGCTGCCGCTCGGGACCTTCGTGCACGCGCGGTCCGGCGACAAGGGCGGCGACGCCAACATCGGGCTGTGGGTCGCCCACGACGGGCGCGACGACCTGCGTGCCGCGCGGGTCGAGTGGCTCAGCAAGCTCATCACCCCCCGGCGCGTGCGCGAGCTCGTCCCGGAGGCCGCCGACCTCGAGGTCGAGGTGTTCCTGCTGCCCAACCTCGGGGCGGTCAACGTGGTGGTCCACGGGCTGCTCGGCCGGGGCGTGGCCGCGTCGACGCGGTTCGACCCGCAGGCCAAGGGGCTCGGCGAGTGGGTCCGCTCGCGGCTCGTGTCGATCGAGGACGGGTTGCTGTGAGTGGTCTCGAGGCTCGCACCTCGACCACCGAGGAGAGGACGGCGCTGCGCGAGACCGCGCGCGAGTTCGTCCGCCGCGAGGTCGTGCCGCACCTCCAGGACTGGGAGGACGCGGGCTCGATCCCGCGCGAGCTGCACGCCGCCGCGGCCCGACAGGGGCTGCTCGGCGTCTCGTTCCCCGAGTCCGTCGGGGGCGAGGGCGGCGACCTCGCCGACTCGGTCGCGCTGCAGGAGGCGTGCTTCGAGGCCGGCGCGTCGAGCGGGCTGATGGCGGGGCTGTTCACGGGCGGCATAGCGCTGCCCCACATGGCGGCGTCGGGCAACGCCGACCTGGTGGACCGGTTCGTCCGGCCGACCCTGGCCGGCGAGGCGATCGGCGCGCTCGCGATCACCGAGCCCGGCGGCGGGTCCGACGTCGCGCGGATCACCACCCGCGCCGAGCGCGACGGCGACGTCTACGTCGTCAACGGCGCCAAGACCTTCATCACCTCCGGCGTCCGCGCCGACTTCGTCACCACCGCGGTCCGCACCGGCGGGCCGGGGCACGCGGGCATCAGCCTGCTCGTGGTCGAGAAGGGCACGCCCGGGTTCACCGTCGACCGCTCCCTGCGCAAGATGGGCTGGCACTGCAGCGACACGGCCGAGCTGTCGTACGTCGACGTGCGCGTCCCCGTCGCCAACCTGGTCGGGGCCGAGGGGTCGGGCTTCTACCAGATCGCCGAGCAGTTCGTGGTCGAGCGGATCGCCCTCGCGGTCCACGCCTACGGCATCGCCGCCCGGTCGTTGGCGCTCACGGCGGCGTACGCCAAGGAGCGGGAGACCTTCGGCCGCCCGCTCGTCGCCAACCAGGTGGTGCGGCACCAGCTCGTCGAGATGCACCGCCAGGTCGAGGTGGCGCGGGCCTACACGCACGCCGTCGTCGCGCGACACCTCGCGGGTGAGTCGGTGATCGCCGAGGCGGCGCTCGCCAAGCAGACCGCGGTCGACGCCGCGACGTACGTCTGCGACCGGGCCGTGCAGCTGCACGGCGGGACCGGATACATGCACGGGACCGAGGTCGAGCGGCACTACCGCGACGCCCGGATCCTGCCGATCGGAGGAGGAGCCACCGAGGTGCTCACGGACCTGGCCGCCACGTTGTTGGGATTTGCGTCATGAAGATGGGAGGCGAGGTGACCGTCTGGATGGACGCGCCACCGAGCGAGATCTGGGACCTCGTCAGCGACGTGACCCGGATCGGGGAGTTCTCGCCGGAGACCTTCGAGGCGAGGTGGACCCGAGGGTCGACCGGGCCCGAGGTCGGCGCCTTCTTCAAGGGCCACGTGAAGCGCAACGGCGTCGGCCCGACCTACTGGAGCCTGTGCCGCATCACGCGGTGCGAGCCCGAGAAGGTCTTCGAGTTCGCCGTCGGCACCGAGGAGATGAACGTCAACAACTGGGGCTACCGGCTCGAGGCCCGCGACGGGGGCACCGCCGTGACGGAGTACTTCCGGCTCGGCAGCAACCTCCCGACGCGGATCTACTGGCTGGCCCTCGGCTGGTCACGCGGGCGGACCAACCGCACCGGCATGCGGACGACGCTCGAGCGGATGAAGGCGGTGGTCGAGTCATGACGTCCCAGTCGCTCGGCAACCGGGAGGCGATGCTCGAGAAGATCGCCGACCTCGACGCGCAGCACGCGGTGGCGGTGGCCGGCGGCGGTGAGAAGTACGTCGATCGCCACCACGCCCGCGGCAAGCTCACCGCCCGCGAGCGGATCGAGCTGCTCGTCGACCCCGGCTCGGCCTTCCTCGAGCTGTCACCGCTCGCCGGCTGGGGCTCCGACTTCACCGTCGGCGCCTCGCTCGTGACCGGCATCGGCGTCGTCGAGGGTGTCGAGTGCCTGATCACGGCCAACGACCCCACCGTCAAGGGTGGCGCGTCGAACCCGTGGACGGTGAAGAAGGCGTTCCGGGCCGCCCAGGTCGCCGAGGAGAACGGCCTCCCCACGGTGTCGCTGGTCGAGTCCGGTGGCGCCGACCTGCCCACGCAGAAGGAGATCTTCATCCCGGGCGGCAAGCTCTTCCGCGACCTGACCCGGGCCTCCGCGCGCAAGCAGCCGACGATCGCGCTGGTCTTCGGCAACTCGACCGCGGGCGGCGCCTACGTCCCGGGCATGTCCGACTACACCGTCTTCGTGCGCGACGCGGCCAAGGTGTTCCTCGGCGGCCCGCCGCTGGTAAAGATGGCGACCGGCGAGGAGTCCGACGACGAGTCGCTCGGCGGCGCCGAGATGCACGCCCGCGTCTCGGGCCTCGCCGACTACCTCGCCGAGGACGAGCACGACGCGATCCGGATCGGGCGGCGGATCGTGGCGCGGCTCAACTGGCGCAAACACGGCGGGGGAAATGTGAACTTCCCGGGGTTTGCAAGCACCGCTAAGTCTGGGTTTCCCCGGCTAGCCGGGGAAACCGGAATGCGCCCCTTCGCCGAGCCCGAGGCCGACGTGGACGGCCTCCTCGACCTCATCCCGCAGGACCTCAAGGAGCCGTTCGACCCGCGCGAGGTGATCGCCCGGATCGTCGACGGCCGCTCGGCGCGCAACGGCGCGGTCCTCGACGAGTTCAAGCCGCTCTACGGCACCAGCCTCGTCACCGGCTGGGCGCAGCTGCACGGCCACCCGATCGGCATCCTGGCCAACGCGCAGGGCGTGCTCTTCAGCGAGGAGGCACAGAAGGCGACGCAGTTCATCCAGCTCGCCAACCAGTCCGACACGCCCCTGCTCTTCCTGCACAACACCACCGGCTACATGGTCGGCAAGGACTACGAGCAGGGCGGGATCATCAAGCACGGATCGCAGATGATCAACGCGGTCAGCAACTCGCGGGTCCCGCACCTCTCGGTGATCATGGGGGCGTCGTACGGCGCCGGCAACTACGGCATGAACGGGCGCGCCTTCGACCCGCGGTTCCTCTTCACGTGGCCCTCCGCGAAGTCGGCCGTCATGGGGCCCGCGCAGCTCGCCGGGGTGCTGTCGATCGTGGCGCGCGCGGCCGCCGAGGCGAAGGGGCGCGACTACGACGAGGCGGCCGACGCGGGGATGCGGGAGTTCATCGAGGCCTCCGTCGAGGAGCAGTCGCTGCCCTACTTCCTGTCCGGGATGCTCTACGACGACGGCGTGATCGACCCCCGCGACACCCGCACCGTGCTCGCCATCTGCCTGTCGGTGATCGCGAACCAACCGATCGTCGGCACCGACCGATTCGGGGTGTTCCGGACATGACCTCAACCCACGACGTTCTTCGTCCCCCGCTTCGCTCCTCCCGAACAACGCCGAGGGGACCCCGATGATCACGAGAGTCCTCGTCGCCAACCGCGGCGAGATCGCGCGCCGCGTGTTCGCCACCTGCCGCCGCCTCGGCATCGGATGCGTGGCTGTGCACTCCGACGCCGACGCCGGGTTGCCGTTCGTGGCGGAGGCGGACGTCGCCGTACGCCTCGAGGGGAACGCGCCCGCCGACACCTACCTCCGCGGCGACCTCGTGATCGAGGCCGCGAAGCGCAGCGGCGCCGACGCGATCCACCCGGGCTACGGCTTCCTGTCGGAGAACGCCGACTTCGCCCGCGCGGTCGAGGCTGCCGGGCTCATCTGGATCGGCCCCTCGCCCGAGTCGATCGAGGCGATGGGTTCCAAGATCGAGGCCAAGCGGCTGATGAAGGCCGCCGGCGTCCCGGTGCTCGAGGCCGCGGACGGCGAGCTCCCGGTGCTGATCAAGGCCAGCGCGGGCGGTGGCGGCCGCGGCATGCGGGTCGTGCGCCGCGCCGAGGACCTCGCTCCCGAGCGGGCCGCGGCCGAGGCGGAGGCCGCGAGCGCCTTCGGCGACGGCACGGTGTTCCTCGAGCCGTACGTCGAGCGCAGCCGCCACGTCGAGGTGCAGGTCGTCGGCAACGGGCGCGGGGACGTGCTGGTGCTCGGCGAGCGTGACTGCTCGGTGCAGCGCCGGCACCAGAAGGTGGTCGAGGAGGCGCCCGCCGCGGCCGTGCCGGGTGACGTCGTCGACGCGCTGCACGAGGCTGCCCGCCAGGCCGCCGCCGCGATCGACTACCGCGGCGCCGGGACGGTGGAGTTCCTCCACGACCCCGACACCCAGCGCTTCTTCTTCCTCGAGATGAACACGCGACTCCAGGTCGAGCACCCCGTCACCGAGCTCGTGTGGGGAGTCGACCTGGTCGAGCTGCAGATCGCCGTCGCCGAGGCCTGGGCGAGCGGTGCCGCCCTGGGGTTCTCGCGCGGTGACGGACAACCGCAGCGGCACGCGATCGAGGTGCGGCTCTATGCCGAGGACGCGGACTACACGCCGCAGAGCGGGCGGCTGCTCACGCTCGAGATCGACCACGACGTGGCGTTCGGGGTCGGTGCCGGCGGCGAGCGCGGCGTCCGGGTCGACTCCGGCTTCGCGTCGGGCACCGAGGTCGGGACGCACTACGACGCGATGCTCGCCAAGGTCATCGCCTGGGCGCCCAGCCGCGAGCAGGCGATCCGCCAGCTCGTCGCCGCCCTGCGCGGCGCCCGGATCCACGGGGTCGTGACCAACCGCGACCACCTCGTCGACATCCTCCGCTCGCCCGAGTTCGTGGCCGACGAGGTGACCACGTCGTGGCTCGAGTCCGCCTCGCTCGGACCTGAGTCCGCCGCGGACTCAGGTCCGAGCGGACGTGTCGAGGTCGTCGCCGGGGCGCTGATGCTGGCCGCGGACCACGCGGCGCGGCGCACGGTCCAGGGTGGCGTCCCCGCCGCCTGGCGCAACGTCACCAGCCAGCCGCAGCGCACCACCTTCGAGGGCCACGAGCCGGTCGAGTGGTGGGGCACCCGCGACGGCTTCGTGGTCGACGGGGTGACGGTCCTGGAGGTCAGCCCGACCCACGCCCGGCTGGAGGTCGACGGCGTCGTCACGCAGACGCGCGGGCAATGGTCCGACACCGCACCCGGCACCCCGCGCGAGCTGTGGGTCGACGGACCGGCACTGTCCGCGTGTCTGCGCGAGGTCCCACGGTTCACCGACCCCGCCGACGCGGTCGCGACGGGCAGCCTGCTCGCGCCGATGCCCGGCACGGTCGTCCGGGTCGCCGTCGCCGCCAGCGACGAGGTCGAGGCGGGGGCCGTCGTGCTCGTGCTGGAGGCCATGAAGATGCAGCACACCGTGACCGCGCCGCACGCCGGCACGGTCACCGAGATCAACGTCGAGCCCGGGGCGCAGGTTGCGTCCGGGGAAGTCCTGGCCGTCGTCACCGAGGGAGAGTCATGAACGAGCGAAGCGAGCGAATCATCCAGCACAGCGCGCGATGTGCCTCATGCGCGCACGGAGCGAAGCGAGTACGTGCATGAGCACGTTCACCGAGTCCGAGGAGCGGATCGAGCTCCGCAAGCAGGTCGCCAAGCTGGCCTCCAAGTACGGCCGCGACTGGTTCACCGAGAAGGCGCGCGCCGGCGAGAAGACCACCGAGCTGTGGCTCGAGATCGGCAAGGCGGGCTACCTCGGGATCAACATCGACGAGGAGTACGGCGGTGGCGGCGGCGGCATCGGCGACATCGCCGCGGTCTGCGAGGAGCTGGCCGCGCAGGGCTGTCCCCTGCTGATGATGGTCGTCAGCCCGGCGATCTGCGGGACCGTCATCGGTCGCTACGGCACGCCCGAGCAGAAGCAGCGCTGGCTGCCCGGGATCGCTGACGGCACCGCCACCATGGCCTTCGCGATCACCGAGCCCGACGCCGGCACCAACTCCCACAACATCACGACCACCGCCCGCCGCGACGGCGACGGCTGGGTGCTCAAGGGCCAGAAGATCTACATCTCCGGCGTCGACGAGGCCGAGAACGTGCTCGTCGTCGCCCGCGCGGAGGACGCGCGGACGGGCAAGCTCAAGCCGTGCCTGTTCGTGGTCCCGACCGACGCGGACGGCTTCGAGTTCACCGCGATCCCGATGGAGATCGTCAGCCCCGAGCAGCAGTTCCAGGTGTTCATCGACGACGTCCGCCTGCCCGCCGATGCGCTCGTCGGCGACGAGGACGGCGGCCTCGTCCAGCTCTTCGCCGGGCTCAACCCGGAACGCATCATGGCCGCGTCGTTCTCCACGGGGCTGGCCAGGTTCGCCCTCGAGCGCGCGGCGGCGTACGCCAAGGAGCGGTCGGTCTTCAAGGACCCCATCGGTGCCCACCAGGCCGTCGCCCACCCGCTCGCGCAGTCGCACATCGAGATCGAGCTGGCGCGGCTGATGACCCAGAAGGCGTCCGCGCTCTACGACGCGGGCGACGACATGGGTGCCGGCGAGGCGGCCAACATGGCGAAGTACGCCGCCGCCGAGGCGGCCTGCGACGCCGCGGACCGCGCCGTGCAGACCCACGGCGGCAACGGGATCACGCAGGAGTACGGCATGGCCGGACTGCTCGTCGCGACCCGCGCCGGCCGCATCGCGCCCGTGAGCCGGGAGATGATCCTCAACTTCGTCGCCATGCACTCGCTGGGGTTGCCGAAGTCCTACTGAGGGGCCGATCGAGGCACGTTCCGGTCACGGTGAGGCCACGAAGGCAACGTGTGGAAAAGAGATCTGTCAGGAACCGTTGACAGGAAGCCTTCCCGTCAACGGTAATCAGCGCAGTCATATTCGCCGGGGCGGCTCGTTGCTGCCCTTTCATCCACCGGAGATGTGTTGATCCGTCGATCCCTTGCCGCTGTCGCGGCAGCCACCTTGGTGGCCGGCATGGCGCAACCCGCCATGTCGGCCGAGACCAACCCAGCCGCGGCATCCGCGGACCCCTCGCTCGTGCAACGCATGAAGAGCGAGGCGGACGGAGCCGTCCAGCTCTCCACCGAAGGCGCCACGGGCCGGGTGGGCTTCGCCCGCACGGCCGGTGACCTGCTCCCGTCGGTGGACGCGGACTCCGCGCAGGGCGCTGCAGCCAAGGCCGGCGCCTACCTCGACCGCTACGCCGCGGCCTTCGGCGCCGCGCGTGCGGAGCTGAAGCAGTCCGAGGTCCGCAAGACCCTCAACGGCTGGACCGTCGAGTTCACCCAGAACTACCGCGGCGTCCCGGTGTTCGCCGCCGACCTCCGGGCCCACGTCGACGCGCAGGGGGACCTCACCGCGGTCAACGGCTTCGCGGTCCCCGGTCTCGACCTCGACGTCACGCCCGTCGTGTCGAAGGCCGACGCAGCGGCGCGCGCGCTCCGCATGGTCAAGGCCTCCCCTTCCGGCTCCCGTGGCAAGCAGGACACCACGGGGCTGAAGGTCGTGAGCAACGACCTCATGGTCTACCGGATGGGAGCGACCCGCGGCGTCGACGGCGCGTCGGTGCTCGCCTGGGTCCTCGAGGTGAGCAACCAGCGCACGGTCCGCGAGTCGGTGATCCTCGACGCACGCACCGGCAAGCCGGTCAACCGCTGGTCGATGATGGCCCACAACACCGACCGCGAGCTCTACGAGGAGGCCTACGACCCGGACAACCTCGTCTGGGCGGAGGGCGACCAGTTCCCCGGCGACCTCGACGAGGACCAGGCCAGCGAGGTGCTGGGCGCCGGTGAGACCTACTGGATGTTCATGAACACCTTCGGCCGGGACAGCTACGACGGCGAGGGCTCGACGATGCGGACGGTCAACAACGACCCGACCATCGACTGCCCCAACGCCAACTGGAACGGCACGACCACCAACTACTGCTCGGGCGTGAGCAGCGACGACACCGTGGCCCACGAGTGGGGGCACGCCTACACCGAGTACACCTCCGGCCTGATCTACCAGTGGCAGTCGGGCGCGATGAACGAGGCCTACTCCGACATCTGGGGCGAGACGGTCGACATGCTCAACGACCGGATGAACGCCGACGAGACCGAGAAGCGCCTCGAGGGCGACTGCTCCGTGCTCACGCCGGCCATCCTCGCCGTCGACATCACGGCTCCCGCCGACGTCGCCGGTCCGTGCCAGGCCGTCCCCGCCTCGGGTGGTCCGGCCTTCACCTCCGACGTGCTCACCCCGCAGGTCGTGGTCGGCCTCGACGAGGAGGACGCGGAGAACGACGACCTTCCGACCGACGGCTGCTCGCCGTTCACCAACGCCGCCGCGATCGACGGCAACTGGGTCTTCGTCGACGAGAACCTCAACACCGGCTGCGGCGCCAACAGCCTCGCCGCCTACTACGAGGGCGTGGCGGACAACGCCATCGCCGCGGGTGCCGAGGGCATCATCTTCGGCGGCGACCCGGCGTTCGCGCCGTGGGACATGCCGGGTGCGACGTTCACGATCCCGGCGATGCAGGTCGACGGTGACTCCGGCGCCCGTTTCCGGGCGGCCGGCACCAGCACGGTCCGCGTCTCCCAGAAGACGTCCCCGGCCGACCCGTCGGCCCGCTGGCTCTCGGGCGAGGAGGACCCCGCTTTCGGAGGGGCGATCCGCGACATGTGGAACCCCACGTGCTACGGCGACCCGGGCAAGGTCTCGGACGAGGAGTACCACTGCGAGACCACCGACAGCGGCGGGGTGCACACCAACTCCGGCGTCGTCAACCACGCGTACGCCCTCATGGTCGACGGCAGCACCTACAACGGTGTCACCGTGCCGGCGATCGGGCTCGACAAGGCCGCCAACATCTTCTGGCGCACCCAGAGCGAGTACCTCACCCCGACCTCCGACTTCGCCGACCTGGCGGACGGCCTCTCGGCCGCCTGCTCGGACCTGCGCGGTCAGGCCATCAACGCCGTGACGCTCGGCACCGGCCCGACGGGTGGGGGCGAGGCCCTGCCCGAGCGTGCCGACAAGATCACGGCTGCCGACTGTGCCGCCGTCGACTCGGCGGCCCGGGCCGTGGAGCTGAAGAGCGAGCCCGTGCAGTGCGAGTTCGGACCGCTGCTCGCCAAGAACACCCCGGCGATCTGTGGCGACGGCTTCGTGAGCGAGACGACCTGGAGCGAGGACTTCGAGGACGGCCTCGCCGGTTGGACCCAGGACGAGGAGCTCGTCTACGACGACACCACGGGCATCCCGTGGGCGGCCAGCACGTCCGCCCCGGGCGGCCACGCGGGCGGTGTCGCCTTCGCTGCCGACCCGACCACGGGCAGCTGCCAGGGCGACGCCGACGACATCTCCGGTCGCAACGGCCTGGTCAGCCCGGCCGTCACCTTCCCGACCGGGGAGGCCGCCAGGCTCTCGTTCGACCACTACGTGGCGACCGAGGTCGGCTGGGACGGCGGGAACGTCAAGGTCAGTGTCAACGGGGGCGACTTCGAGGTCATCCCGGCCTCGGCGTACGTCTTCAACGCTCCGGGTGCCGCCCTCGAGACGGTCGCGGACGGCAACACCAGCCCGCTCGCCGGCGAGGTCGCGTTCACCGGCACCGACGGCGGCGAGCCCACCGGCTCGTGGGGCACCTCGATCGTCGACCTCAGCGCCATCGCCGGCGCCGCGCCGGGCGACCAGCTGACGTTCCGGTTCGACATGGGCCGCGACGGCTGCAACGGCGTGGACGGCTGGTACGTCGACAACGTGACCGTCCAGATCTGCAAGGTCGCCACGACGCCGACCCCGACCCCGACGCCCACGTCGACCCCGACGCCGACGCCGACGCCGACGCCGACCACGACGCCGTCCCCGGTGGAGAAGGTGAAGACCACGATCGTGCTGAAGACCCCCAAGCGGGTCAAGATCCGGTCGGGTCGCGGCAGGGTCACCTTCGTGGTGACCAGCAAGGGCTCGACCCCCACGGGCGAGGTCGAGGTGACCATCAAGGGCGCCGGCAAGAAGAAGTCCGTGACCGTCGTCCTCGACGGGGCCGGCAAGGGCAAGGTCAAGCTGCCGAAGTTCAAGAAGACCGGCAAGGTCAAGGTCAAGGTGAGCTACGGCGGCGACGTCGCCAGCCTCTCCTCCTCGGAGGTGAAGCGGTTCCGGGTCGTCGACTGACCTGACCAGCAGCACTGCACCACGAGCGGGGGTCGGCCGATGGCCGGCCCCCGCTCGGCGTGCCCGGCATCACGCCGGCGTGATGTTGGCGTTGTGGCGGAAGAAGTTCGTCGGGTCGTACGCCGCCTTGAGCCGCCGCAGCCGGTCGAGCTGTGAAGCGGAGTAGGCCTGCGCGAGGCGCGAGGCGCCGTCGTCGGAGGTGAAGTTCACGTAGACCCCGCGACTGTGCGGCGCGAGGTCGTCGAAGAAGCCACGCACCCAGGCCCGGTGCCGGTCGGCCTCGCCCGACTGCTCGGGCAGCCACGAGCCGACGATGTTGATGTCGTGGGCGGCGGTGCGGTGCGGGAAGGCCGTCGCGTCCTCGGGCACCCGCGACATCGCCCCGCCGAAGCTGAAGATCGGGACCGACGAGAGCGGGGAGCTGATCGTCGCGAGGTGCTCGCAGATGATGGCGATGACGTCGTCGGTGAGCGGGCCGAGGCGGTGCGACTTCCAGTAGTAGTGGCGTCCGTGCGGCACCGCCGCGTCGAGCATCTTCTGGTGGGCGACGTACGGCTTCGTGGTGATCGCGTCGACCAGCGGGGTGCCGAGGGCACGCAGGGGCTTCAGGTGCTCCTCGCCGGCCTCGATGTCGCCGGCCCACGTCACGATCAGCCCGACGATCGGGGTGCCGTGCACCTCGGTCGGGAAGACGGGCAGCGGCGGCGCGAGCCGGAGGTTGGCCATCAGGCCGAGCTCGTCGGGCGCGTCGGCGATGAAGTCGCGCAGGAAGGCGAGGACGGCCGGGGCCTGCGCGGCGGGCCAGGCGATCAGGCCGGCGAGGATGCTCGGCCCGAGCGGCTGGAGGTCGAACTCGAAGCTGGTCACCACCCCGAAGTTGCCTCCGCCGCCGCGCAGCCCCCAGAAGAGGTCGGAGTTCTGGTCGGCGCTCGCCACGACGTGCTCCCCGTCGGCGGTGACGACGTCGCATGCGCGCAGGGCGTCGATGGAGAGGCCCTGCTTGCGCATCAGGTGGCCGATCCCCCCGCCGAGGGTGAGCCCGGCGATCCCGGTGTGGCTGACGAAGCCGCCGGTCGCGGCCAGCCCGAAGGCCTGGGCCTCGCGGTCCACGTCGGCCTGGAGGGCGCCGCCCCCGGCCCTGATGGTGCGCGCGACCGGGTCGACGCGGGTGCCGGTCATCGCCGACAGGTCGATGACGATGCCGTCGTCGACCACGGCGTGCCCGGCCACGGCGTGGCCGCCCCCGCGGACGGAGGCGGGCAGGTCGTGCTCGCGGGCGAAGCGGATCGCGGCCGCGACGTCGGCGGCACCGCGGGCCCGCGCGACGAGGAGCGGGTGGCGCTGGATCTCCCCGTTCCAGACCTGCCGTGCGTCGTCGTACGCCGGGTGGTCGCGGCCGATGAGGTCGCCGCTGAAGTGCGGCGCGAGCGCCTCGACGCTGGGGGCGGTGGCAGTGGTGGTCATGGTGTCCTCCCTGGGTGTGGCCTTCAGGGTCGGCCCGGCCCGATCGGCGCTGCCAGTACCGAACCTGTACTGGTACAGAACCCATAGCGGTCCTACCGTCGGAGGATGACGACGACCTACGGCCAGTTCTGTCCGGTGGCGATGGCCTCCGAGGTGCTCACCGAGCGCTGGACGCCGCTCGTCGTGCGCGAGCTCCTGTGCGGCAGCACCCGCTTCAACGACCTGCGCCGCGGCGTACCCCTCATGTCACCGGCCCTGCTGTCGAAGCGGCTCAAGACCCTCGAGCGGGTCGGCGTCGTCGAGCACCGCGACGGGGAGTACCTCCTGACGCCTGCCGGCCAGGAGCTGCGGGGCGTGGTCGAGGCGCTCGGGGTCTGGGGCCAGCGGTGGGCGCGTGGCGACGTGGTCGCCAAGAAGTACGACGCCTCGCTGCTGATGTGGGACATCCACCGCAACGTCGACGTCGCCGCCCTGCCGACCGAGCGGATCGTGGTGCACTTCCACCTGCAGGGCTCCAGCGACCGCAAGAGCCACTTCTGGCTGGTGCTGCAGTCGCCGACGGTCGACCTGTGCCTCACCGACCCCGGCCACGACGTCGACGTCGAGGTCGCCGGTCACATCGCCACGATGGTCGACTACTGGATGGGGCGCGCCGACTTCATGACGGCCGTGAAGGCCGGCGAGCTGTCCGTCGCCGGTCCGCGCCCGCTCGTGCGTGCGCTGCCGACGTGGTTCACCCGGAGCCTGTTCGCCCCGGTGCCGCTGCCGGCGTGAGGCCTCAGCGCCCGTAGCGCTACCGGACGGTCCGGTGGTGTTCGGCGCACTGCGCCCACCCGACTGTCCGGTAGCGCGGCCGCCCTGTCGGTCGGCCCTCCTAGGCTGTCGCGCATGGCCCCGAAGGACCGACCGCTGGTGCCCGAGGAGTGGGTGCGGCGGCTGAGCGCGATCCTGTGCGCGCTGCCCGAGTGTGCGGAGGAGCCGGCCTGGGTCGGCACCCGGTGGCGGGTCGGGCAGGCCACCATCGCGCACGTCTTCGGTGGCGAGGACCAGCTGTTCCGGATCACGTTCCGCGCCGAGCCCGACGAGGTGATGGCCTTCGAGCACCTCGGCGACCCCTACTTCCGTTCCGGCTGGGGCGCCAACGTCGTCGGGATGCTGCTCGACGGCGACACCGACTGGGTCGAGCTCGGCGAGCTGCTCACCGACTCCTACTGCCTCCAGGCCCCGGCCCGGCTGGTGCAGCACGTCGAGCGCCCGGCCTGACCGGCCGGCGCTCCTGACGGTCAGGCGTTCGGCTGGCTGACCCGCACGTGGTTCCCGAAGGGGTCGCGGATGCCGAAGTCGGTGCCGTAGGGCTGCTCGACCGGCTCCTGGGTCACCTCGACGCCGGCGTCGACGAGGGCGGCGTACGTCGCGTGCACGTCGTCGCTCTGGAGGAACAGCCCGCCGAGCGCGCCCTTGGTGACGAGCTCGCGGACCTGGGCGGCGGTCGCCTCGTCGTGCTGCGGGCCGCCGACGAGCTCGAGGAGCAGGGACGTGTCCTGGCCAGGCACGCCGATGGTCAACCAGCGCATGAACCCGAGGTCGATGTCGTCGCGCACCTCGAACCCGAGGTGGGAGGTGTAGAAGTCGAGTGCCTCGTCCTGGTCGAGGACGGGCACGCTGCGGATGTGCAGGGAGGTGATGTGGTTGCTGTTGTCGTTGGTCATGACGAGGACGCTAGGCGGGCGAGGGGTCGGGTCGCTTCTCCGAAACCGCTGTCCGTGGGGCGCCCTCGCGCGGACGGGTCCACGCGGCGATGAAGCACGACGGCACGTGCACCGGCTCGTGCCTGGTCCGGAACTCGCTCGGTGAGCAGCCGACGACCGTGCTGAAGGTCCGGCTGAACGTCCCCAGGCTGGCGAACCCCACGTCCCACGCGATGTCGGTGACGGGCCGGTCGGTCTGGCGGAGCAGCGTCATGGCCCGCTCGACGCGTCGACGCTGGAGGTAGCGGTGCGGCGTCTCGCCGTACACCTCCTTGAAGACGCGGCCGAACTGCGAGGCGCTGAGGTGCGCGATGCGGGCCAGGGTGGGCAGGTCGAGGGGCTCGGCGTAGCGCCGGTCCATCTCGTCGCGGGCACGCAGCATCCGGCGGTTCACGTCCTCCTGCGGGGTCAGCGCCACGCGGTCACGGTAACGGTCCGGGCACGGGGTCGGTGGTGGGCTGGTGGGGCTTGGTCGGGCGGCGCATGCTGGAGGGGTGATCAAGCTCGTCATCCTGCTCGCCGTCGCCACCGTCGGCTTCATGGTGTGGTGCCTGGTCGAGGCGATCTCGGCCGACGGCTCCCGCACCCGCAACCTGTCGAAGGCCGTGTGGATCCCGGTCATCCTCCTCCTGCCGCTGGTCGGCGCCCTCGCCTGGGTGTTCGCCGGCCGCCCGCAGGCCGTCGCGGCGACGGCCGCCGGCCGGCCACCGCAGGACCTGACCCGCCGCTCCGACCCGACCAACCCGGCCGAGGAGGCCGCCGACTTCTCCGACCGGGCGCGCCGACGCGTCGAGGAGCAGCGACGCCGCTACGAGCAGCAGAAGAAGAACAAGGACCAGGAGACGCCCGAGGTCGAGTGAGACCTCACCGCAGCGGGACGAAGCGGTAGCGCCCGTGCTCGGTCACGACCCGGCCCGGGTGGGTGACCCGCAGCATCGTCCCGGCGACGGGGATGACGAGGACGCCGTCGTCGCCGAGCTGGTCGACCAGCTCGTCGGGCAGCTCGGCCGGCTCCGCCGAGACCAGGATCCGGTCGTACGGCGCTCGCCCCGGCACCCCCAGCACGCCGGCGTCCGCCTGGGTGATCGAGGCCCACGGCTGGTCGGTCGCGTCGAGGTTGGTGCGGCCGAAGGCGACCAGCTCCGGCTCGAGCTCGACCCCGACGACCTCGCCGGTCGGCCCGACGAGGTGCGCGAGCAGGGCCGTGGTCCAGCCCGACCCGGCGCCGACGTCGAGCACACGCTGGCCGGGGTGCACGTCCAGCAGGCGCAGCATGTCGTCGACCGTGCGCGGCTGCGAGTTCGTCTGCCCGGCGGCGATGCGCAGCGGGCCGTCGTACGCCGCGCGTGAGCGTGCGCCCGCGGGCAGGAACCCCGCCCGCGGGTGGGCGGCGAAGGCGGCCTCGACGGCGTCCATGCGGCTGAGTCTGCCGCTCCGGCAAGGTACGGGGGCGGCCACCTCCAGGGAGAGGTGGCCGCCCCGACCCCGGGGAGGTCGGAAAGAGGTCTGGTGGGGGGTCAGCCCTTCGCGGGCTTGGCGGGCTTGGCGGGCTTGGCCGGCTTGGCCGGCTTGGCCGGGTGGCTGGGCTTCGCCGGGTGGGTCTTCTCCGGCTTGGGCGCCTTGGTGGGCTTGGCGGGATGGGTCGGCTTGGCCGGGTGGCTGGGCTTCGCCGGGTGGGTCTTCTCCGGCTTGGGGGCCTTGGTCGGCTTGGGGGCCTTGGTCGGCTTGACCTCCGGCTCACCGATCAGGGCGACGCAGTAGGTGGCCATGTTCTCCTTGCCGCCGGCGGCGGTCGCCAGTGCGGTGAAGGCGGCGCTGTCGAGCGCCTTTCCGTGCAGGGACTTGTCGTGGGCCCGGAAGGCGTTGCACAGGCCGACGAGGTTGGGCGAGGGCGCGTTCGTCGACGACGGCTTCGCCGGCTTGGGGGCCTTGGTCTTCTTCGGCTTCTTCGTCGGCGTCGGCGTCGCCGTGCTCGTGGTGGTCGGCGTCGCCGTCGTGGTGGGGGCGGTGGTCGACGGCGTGGTGGTGGCGCGGTTCTTGGCGACCGACGACGTGGCCTGGTCCGACGCCTGGTCGGGCAGGGTCGGGAGCTTGCCGGTGGCGGCGAGGGCGAAGCCGCCCGAGGTCAGGGCGACGATCGTGCCGGTCGCGATCAGGGCCTTGGCTGCGGCGCTGCGTGCGGTGGTCATCTCACTCCTGCGGTCGGGTGCGGTGGTGAGACGGGCGGCGTGGAAAGCCGCCACGGCCGCGTCCTCGCGGGCCAGCTCGCCGGGGCGGGTCGGCGCGCGCAGCGCATCGAGCACCGGACCGACCGTGGGGTCGGCAGGGGCCGAGGCGTCCAGGAGGCGCTCGGTCCGGCGTCGGGTGAAGCGGTGGCGGTTGCTCATCTCGTGCCCTCAGCGTCGGGAGCCGGCGAAGTGTTGCGGGTCGGTGCCGATTTCTTCACGGCCTCGCGATCCAGCTTCCGGGCGAGGGCGCGCAGCCCGCGGTGGCTCGCGCTGCGCACGGCGCCGGGTCGCTTGCCGAGGATGCGCGCGGTCGTCGGCGCGTCGAACCCGAACATCGTCCGCAGCACGATGGCCTCGGCCTGGTCGGGCGGGAGGGACGCGACCAGCTCGAGCGCGGCCTCGGTGCTGAGCGTGCCGATCACCGCAGCCTCGACATCGATGTCGGCGGGGCGGTCGAGGGCCTCGAGGAGCTCGCTGTCGGCGCGCGGCTGGCGGGGACGCCGCCGCAGGTGGTCGAGGGCCCGGTGTCGTCCGATGGTCGTCACCCAGCCGCGGAACCCGTCGGCGTCGCCGGTGAACCGTCCGAGGTCGCGGAAGGCCTGTGCCCACGTCTCGCTGGCGACGTCCTCCGCGTCGTGCGGCCCGACGAGCACCGTCAGGTAGCGCAGCAGGCGCGGCTGGACGTCGCGGTAGACGGCCCGCATCGCCGACTCGTCGCCGGCGAGCATCTGCTCGACGTGCGGGTCGAGCGGGTCGGAGGCGTCGGGCACGACGCAGGTGTCTACCTCACTCCTGCGCCTCGCGCCAGCGTCAGGCCCGCGGCGGGCGTGGGAAGAAGAGCGGCACGCGGGCGGCGTACGCGTCCCAGCCCTCGCGCTGCGACATCGTCTTCTCGAGGAGCTTGGCGCCGGTGACGTTGCGGATGAAGTACGTCATCGCGACGGGTGCGAAGACCGTCGCCAGGCCCTGGACCCAGCCGAGGGACACCGCGCCGGCGAGCCAGAGGCCCCACCACACGCAGGCGTCACCGAAGTAGTTGGGGTGTCGGGTCCAGCCCCACAGTCCGGTGTCGAGGATCGTCGGCCGGGACTCCTTCGGCTGCGCCTTGTAGGCCGCGAGCTGCCGGTCCCCGACGACCTCGAAGAAGAGCCCGATCGCCCAGACGACGACACCGACACACACGACCGGCCACCAGCGGACGTCGTACGCCGCCGCGACCTGCAGCGGCGCCGAGATGATGAACGCGACCACGGCCTGGGTGAGGAAGACGCGCCCCAGCACCTTCGCCGCGCCGGCGTGCCAGCCCGGTCCGCCGAGCATCTTCTCGTAGCGCGGGTCCTCGCCGGCGCCGTGCGATCGGCGCAGGATGTGCCAGGCGAGGCGACCGCCCCAGATGGTGACGAGCAGCGCGAGCATCCACGAGTGCTGGTCCGGCCACACCAGAGCCAGCACCAGGGCAATCACGACGAACGAGGAGCCCCAGGCGACGTCGACCACGGCCACCCGGTCGACCCGCTTGCTGATCGCGGCCGTCGTGCCCATCACGGCGAGCGCCGCCGCGAGGGCGACGACGATCGCACTCAGCACGTGCGCCTCACCATCCGCGGACGGCCGGCAGGGTGTGGGCAGCGCCCGGGCGCACCATCAGGATCTGGTCGACCCCCATGCGGCCGTCGCGGAACGCCATCGAGCCGCCGACGAGGTAGAGCCGCCACACGCGCACGACCTCCTCGCCGACCAGCTCGGTCAGCCTCGGCACGTTGGCCTCGAAGCGCTCCAGCCAGCCGGCGACGGTCAGCACGTAGTGCTCGCGCAGGGCGTGCACGTCGCGCACCTCCAGACCCCCGTGCTCGAGGTGCGCGACGGTCTCACCGACGGGACGCATGTGCATGTCCGGTGCGATGAAGGACTCGATGAACGGACCGCCGCCGGGGTGGCGTCCGCCGAGCTTGCCCGAGCGGGACATCTGCTGGACCAGCACGCGACCGCCCGGCTTGACCGAGCGACGCAGCACCTCGACGTACGTCGGGTAGTTGGCCTCGCCGACGTGCTCGCCCATCTCCAGGGAGCCGACGGCGTCGAAGTGGTCGCGCTCGGGGACGTCGCGGTAGTCCTGGAGCCGGATCTCGACCCGGTCGCCGAGACCGCGCTCGGCGATGCGGGCGTCGATGAACTTCTTCTGCTCGGCCGCGATCGTGACGCCGGTGACCTGGGCACCGAAGTGCTCGGCGGCGTGCAGCGACAGCGAGCCCCAGCCACAGCCGACGTCCAGCATCCTCGAGCCCCGCTCGAGGCCGAGCTTGCGGCACACCAGGTCGAGCTTGGCGCGCTGGGCGTCCTCGAGCGAGGTCTCCGGGCTCTCGTGGTAGCCGCAGGAGTAGGCCATCGCCGGGTCGAGGATCAGCGAGTAGAACTCGTTGCTCAGGTCGTAGTGGTGGCTGATCGCGCGGCGGTCGCGGATGGCGCTGTGCAGGCGACCCTTGACGCGCGCCTGGCTGGCGGGCAGCTGCGGCGGCAGGCCGAGCACGCCCAGGCCGGCCGCGGCGCGCAGGGCCTGGACCAGGGCGGCCGGCGAGCGGCGTACACCCTCGAGGCCGCGCTCCTGGCCGACGGCGAAGGCGTGGGTGAGGGCCGAGTCGAGGTCCCAGCCGTCCTGCTCGGGCACGTCGAGGTCACCGGTGACGTAGGCCTGCGCGGCGCCGAGCTCGCCCGGGTGCCACAGCAGCCGGCGCAGCGCGTCGGGGCTGCGGAGCACGACCAGGGGGCCGTCCTCCGGACCGGCGACCGAGCCGTCCCAGACCTGCAGGCGCACCGGCAGGTCGCCACCGATGAAGGGACGCGCGGCCTCGGCCAGCCGTTGCGCGAGGCCGGTGGCGGTCAGGGTGGGGCGCTCGGTGGTGGCGGTCATGAGGCGTCCTTGGTGAAGGTCAGCTGCTCGACGTTGATGTAGCCCGCGGCGAAGCCGGCGCGGGAGTACTCGAGGTAGAAGTGCCACATCCGCATGAACAGGTCGTCGAAGCCGAGGGCGATGACGGCGTCACGCTGCGCGAGGAACCGCTCGTCCCACCGGCGCAGGGTCTCGGCGTAGTGGCTGCCGAACTCCAGCAGCCCGGTGCGACGCAGCGCGGTCTGCTCGGAGGTGATCTCGTCGATGACCTGCACGCTGGGCAGGAAGCCGCCGGGGAAGACGTACTTGTTGATCCACGTCTGGGTGCCCGCGGTGGCCAGCATCCGGTCGTGCGGCATGGTGATCGCCTGGATCGCCAGCCGGCCACCGGGCGCGAGGGTGTGGTCGATGGTCTGGAAGTAGGTGCCCCAGAACTCGTGGCCCACGGCCTCGATCATCTCGACGCTCACGACCGCGTCGTACGCCGCCGTGAACTGCGGCTCGGCCAGCGCGCGGTAGTCGCGGAGCTCGATGCGGACCCGGTCGGCGAAGCCGGCCTCGGCGACCCGCTGCTCGGCGAGCTCGAGCTGCTCCACCGACAGGGTGACCGAGTGGACGCTCGCGCCGCGACGGGCGGCGCGGATCGCGAGCTCGCCCCAGCCGGTGCCGATCTCGAGCACGCGGGTGCCCTCGGTGACGCCGGCCTCGTCGAGCAGTCGCTCGATCTTGCGGCCCTGCGCCTCGGCGAAGTCGGGGGTGTGCGCGGCGCCGACCGTGACGTCGGTGCCCTCGGGCGGGGTGGCCAGCAGGGTGCCGGTCGCGTGGTCCGCACTGGTGAACGAGGTGTCGAACAGGGCCGACGAGTAGCTGAGGGTGTCGTCGAGGAACAGCGCGAACAGCTCGTTGGACAGGTCGTAGTGGTGCGAGATGTTGGCCTGGCTGTTGTCCTCGGTGCTCCGCTGGTGCCCGGGGGTGCGGTGCGTGACGAATGCGCGGGCCCGCTGCAGCGGCTCGGGGATGAGCGTGGCGATGCGTGCCGCCGGGACGGTGAGGAACTCGGCCAGGTCGTCGGTGTCCCAGGCCCCGCTGAGGTAGGCCTCGCCGAAGCCGATCAGGCCGTCGCGGCCGAGGCGGGCGTAGAACTCGTCGGGGCGGTGGATGACCATGCGAGGGCCGCCGCGCCCGAAGGTGCGTCCGACGCCGCGGTCGTTGGGTGCCTCCTCGACGAGGACGTCGAGCCGGCGGACGGCAGCCGTGAACAGCCGGCGCGCGACCACGGCCGAGACGGCGGTGCGCGGACCGGTGCGGACGGGCTCGAGGGCGGGCAGCCGCGAGGTGCCGTGCTCGGAGGCGGGGACGCCGGCGGGGACCCGGACGCGTCCGTGGTGGCGGGGCGCGGCGGTGCCGGGCTGGTCGCTGGGGTGCGTGCTGGGCTGGTGGTCGAGACTGGTCATCGGACACCTTCCTGGTGGTGGGCCGGTCGGGGGCGGACCGGGAGTCGGCGGGCCCACAGCCAGATGCCGTGGGCGCGGATCAGGGCACTGCTGCGCAGGGCGGCACCGGCGGTGCGCCAGCCGCGGGCCTCGACGCCGCTCTCGCGCTCGCCGGTGACGGTGGCGCTGAACGGTCGGCCGTCGGCGGTGTGCAGGGTGACGGCGACGGCGAGCCGGTCGTCGGGGATCGGGACGGCGAGCTCGTAGTGGCCGTCCACGCCGTGGAAGGGCGAGACGTACATCGCCTTGTCCGTGCGGGCGCGGCCCTGCTCGTCGGGGTGGACGAGGTAGGCATGGCGATCGCCGTACGTGTTGTGGACCTCGACGACCGTGGCGGCCGGGGCCCCCGAGGCGTCGAAGCACCAGAAGACCGAGATCGGGTTGAAGCAGTAGCCCAGGGAACGCGGGTTGGCGGCCATCACGATCCGGCCGCCGTCGAGCTCGACATCGTGAAGGGCGAGGAACTCCTCGACGTTGGCCCGGATCGTGGTGTCGGGGCGGCCGAGGTGGTCGCGCGCCTCGAAGCGGGCGACTGCGCCGTGGTCGGGGAGGTCGTCGAGGTCGACGAGCCACAGGTGCGAGGAGTGCTCGAAGCTGCGCTCGAACGGGGTGCGCCGGGTGTGGCGGATCGTCGTTCGGAAGATGCCCGGCTCGACCCGGGCGGCCGCCGACGGGGTCGACGCGGGCCAGGTCAGCCCGAGCCGGGTGGCGGCGGCCAGGCCCGAGCGTGCGCCGTCCTCGTGGAAGCCCCAGCCGTGGTAGGCCCCGGCGAAGGCGACGCGGTCGGTGTCGATCGAGGGCAGCCGGCGCTGGGCGGCGACGGAGGCGGGGGTGTAGAGCGGGTGCTCGTACTCCATCCGGTCGATCACGCTCGCCGGGTCCACGAGGTCCTCGCCACCGAGGGTCACGAGGTAGTGGGTGTCGGTGGGCAGCCGCTGCAGCCGGGTCAGGTCGTAGGTGACGGTGACCTGGCCGGTCGGCGTCGCCGGGCGCTGGAAGTTCCAGCTCGACCGGGCGTTGGTGGCGTGCGGCAGCAGCGAGGTGTCGGTGTGGAGCAGGGCGGTGTTGGCGGAGTAGGGCAGGGCGCCCAGCACCTCGGCCTGCTCGGTCGTCGGCGACTCGAGCATGGTCAGCGCGTGCGAGGGATGGGTGGCGACGACGACCGCGTCGAACGCGTGGACCTCGCCGTTGCCGTCGGTCACCTCGACCCGGTCGGAGAGCTCGCGCACCGAGGTGACCTTGGTGCCGGTGCGCACCGACTGGAGCTCGGCGGCGACGGCGGCGACGTACGTCCCCGAACCGCCGGTGACCGTGCGCCACTGCGGGGAGCCGAAGACGCCGAGCATCCCGTGGTGCTCGAGGAACGTGAAGAGGTAGCGCGCGGGGTAGTCGAGCGAGGTCTCGGGGTCGCAGGACCACACGGCCGCCACGAGGGGCTCCATGAAGTGGCGCACGAAGTGGTCGGAGAAGCCGCCGTCGGCGAGGAACTCGCGCAACGTCTGGTCGGCGTCGACGTCGTAGTCGTCACCCACGTGCCCGCCGGCGGACAGGACCGCCCGCGCGCGCCGGTGGAAGCGCGGGATCGCGGCCAGCATCCGCCAGTGGTCGGCCGACCGCAACGACGAGCGGGTCGGGAACAGACCCGTGGCGCCGAGGGCTCCGGCGTACTCGACGCCGGACCCCTGGTCGGACACCGACAGCGACATCTCCGAGGGCTGCGTCGCGATCCCCAGCTCGGCGAAGAGCCGCAGCAGCGTGGGGTAGGTGCGCCGGTTGTGCACGATGAAGCCGGTGTCGATGCGGAGCTCGCCGTCGGGGGAGTCGACGACGTGCGTGTCGGCGTGCCCGCCGAGGCGGTCGTCGGCCTCGAACAACGTCACGTGGGCGGTGCGCGAGGCGACGTACGCCGCGGTGAGGCCCGCGACACCGGAGCCGACGACCCCGATGCGACGTGGCGTGGAGGTCACGTCGCCTGCGAGAAGTCGAAGAGGGCGACCGGTGGCAGGTTGGGCGTCTGCGAGCCGCCGGCCGGCTCGACCGTCACCCCGGCGGCCGACGCCGTCGCGGCGTCACCCTCCAGGACGATCTCCTGGTTGCCGCCGCCCTCCATCAGCCCGGCCGAGACCAGCTCGCCGTGCTGCTGCAGCCAGAGCTGGTATACCTGACCGCTCGGCGCGTCCGACATGTCGACCGTCTTGATGACGGCCTTGTGGAGCGCCTTGGAACGGGTGACGGTGGCCTGTCCGGCGTCGCCCAGGTCGACGCTGACCGACTGGGCGTCGGGAGCGCGGAGCACCTGCTCGGCGGCGGTCAGTGACCCCTGGTCGGTCTTGTCGACCGTCGAGGACCACGGCTGCCAGGCCGCAAGACCCACGCCGACGACGGCGAGGACGGCCGCGGCGACCAGAAGGGGAAACCAGGCGGCTCGCCGTGCCGGAACGACGACCGGCGGCAGCGGGCGGATCTGGGAGATCCCGGTCAGGACGGAGTCGCGCAGCGATGCGGGCGGGGCGATGGCCACGGACTCCGACAGGAGCGCGGTGGTCTCGCGCAGGCTGGCGACCTCGAGGCGGCAGTCCTCGCACTCGGCGAGGTGACGTTCGAAGGCCGCCCGCTCGATGTCGTCGACAGCGTCCAGGGCGTAGGCGCCCGAGAGCTTGTGAATGTCACTCATGACCCAACTCCCATCGCGTCGCGCAACCGGATGAGTCCGTCCCGGATGCGGGTCTTGGCCGTGCCGACTGGAACGTCAAGCATCGTTGCCACTTGTGTATGTGTGTAGCCACCGAAGAAGGCGAGCTCGACGGCCTCGCGCTGCACCTCGGTGAGCCCCGCGACCGCGACACGCACTCGCTGGGCTTCCAGCGAGGCGTGGGCGGCCTCGAGGGTCGTGTCGTGCTCTGTCTGACGGGTCTCGCGGTGGTACGTCTCGTCGCGCGCCGTGGCCGACTCGGCCGAGCGGACCCGGTCGACGGCCTTGCGGTGCACGATCGTCAGGAGCCAGCCGATTGCGGTTCCCCGAGCGGGATCGAAGCGGCTGCTCGTGCGCCAGGTGTCGAGGTAGGCCTCCTGGACGACCTCTTCTGCGTGTGCGGGATTGCGCACCACGCGCAGCGCCAGGCCGTAGGCCCGGGCCGACGTGGCGTCGTACAGCTCGGCGAAGGCGGCTTCGTCGCCGCGGCTCGAGCGCTGCATCAGCGATGCGAGCCTCGCGGCCGTGTCGACCCCGGACGGGGTGGCCTCGGAGGAGGCCACCCCGTCGGGAACGGGCTTCAGGTGATCCACGTCAGTGATCCTTGCCGATGTGTCGGAGATCCGACAATCACATCTGGGGCATCATGACGGTGTCGATGACGTACACCTTGGCGTTGGCCGTGGTGATGTTGCCGCAGATGATGTTGGCCTTCTCCTCGGAGTCGGCGGTGAACATGTCACCCGAGCCCTCGACGGTCAGCTCGTCCTTGTTGAGCGTGTCGAAGGTGCCGGCCAGGTTGTCCGGCGTCAGGGTCTCGCCCACGACGTGGTGCGTGAGGATCGCGGTCAGCGTCTTCTTGTCCGCGAGGACCTTCTTGAGGGTCTTCGGCGGGATCTTGGCGAAGGCGTCGTCGGTGGGCGCGAAGACGGTGATGCCCTCGGCCGAGTTGAGCGTGTCGACGAGACCGGCCTCGGTCACCGCGGCGACCAGGGTCTTGAGGAGCGGGTTGCCGGAGGCGGCGGTGGCGACGGGCTCGGTGGCCATGCCCTCGAACGAGCCCGGGTCGGACGGGTCGGTCGGGATGGCGGCGCAGCCGTCACCGAAGGTGCCGTCAGCGGCGGCGGCGTCGGCCGACTCCGACTCGGTCGGGGTCTCGGAGGCGGACTCCGAGGGGGTCTCGCTGGCGCTGGAGCTGGTGTCGTCGGAAGCGGTGTCGCCACCGTCGTCGCCGCCACAGGCAGCCATGCCCAGGGAGAGGGTCAGCGCCATCGTGGCGAGGCCGGTCTTGCGAGCGATGCGGTTCATGGAACTGCCTTTCGTGAGGGTCTCCGGCGCCGGTGGCGCCGGAAGTCTTTCCGGAATGTGTTCGGTGCCTCGGACGAGGCGGATTGGTGCTGGGTGCAAAACGTTCAGCCGACGTTGACGGCGATCTCCTGGATGCCGCTGGAGCCCTCGGGGAACGGGCGCATGCGGACGGCGGTCTGCACCTCGCCGGCCTTGTTGGTGGCCCGGGAGGCGAGGAAGTGCTGGCCGGGCTCGGCGTCCCACTCGAGGAACCACTGCCGCCAGTAGTCGTTGCCCGCGTCGGGCCCCATCTGCGCGACCTGCCAGTCACCGCCGTCGATGCGGACCTCGACCTTCTCGATGCCCACGCCCTGCGCCCAGGCGACGCCGCCGATGAACGTGCGGCCCTGGTCGTTGTCCGAGAGGGGCTTGGGGGTGTCGATGCGGCTCGAGATCTTGATCGGGGCGTCCGTGGCCCACTCGCGCTCGGTCCAGTAGGCCTGCTCCGCGTCGTACGTCGTGAGCGTCATCTTGGTAATCCACTTGCAGGCGCTGACGAACCCGTAGAGCCCGGGCACGACCATGCGCACCGGGAACCCGTGCTCGCGCGGCAGCGGCTGGCCGTTCATCCCGAAGACGATCATCGCGTCGCGACCGTCCGTGGCCACGCTGAGCGGCGTCGAGATGGTCATGCCGTCGACGTCGGTGGAGAAGATCTGGTCGGCCTTGGTGTTCTTGATGCCGGCCTTGTCGAGCACGTCGGTGAGGCGGACGCCGAGCCAGGTGGCCGCGCCGATGTAGGGCCCGCCCACGTCGTTGGAGACGCAGGTCAGGGTGATGTCGCGCTCGATCACGTCCATCTCGAACAGGTCGTCGAGGGTGAGCGTGACCTCCTGGTCGACGTCGCCGTCGATGGTCAGCTTCCAGGTGTCGGCGTCGACGATCGGCAGCGAGAGCCGGGTGTCGACGCGGTAGAAGTCGGCGTTGGGGGTCTTGAACGGCGAGATGCCGGCGACCTTCTGGTCCAGGCTCATCGGCAGCGGCTTGGCCGGGTCGGTCGCGGTCGGGAGGGTGATGTCGGTGCCCTTGAGGCGGTACGCCGAGATGAACCGTCCCGCGCTGCCGAACGCCGCCGCGGCCACCGCCACGGCGCCGGCCGCGACGAGCACGCCGCGTCGGCTCGGGCCGTCGACGTCCTCGTCGGCCTGCGCCTTCTCCATCCGGACCAGCCACGTCAGGGCGAGGACCCCGACGACGGCGGCGACCACGCTGGGCAGCAGGTCGAGCGGGCCGGCGCCCGGCCGGACCATCGCTAGGACCCCGGCCAGGCCGGCCAGTCCCACGATCATCAGCAGGCCGGCCGTGAGCCAGCGGGCCGCGACGATGCCGGCGACGGCGGCGAGCACGAGGACACCGACCATGACGGAGCCGATCAGGATCGGCTTGTCGTTGGTGCCGAAGTTCCTGATCGCCCACTCCTTGACCGGGGTGGGGGTGAGGTCGATGACCGTCGAGCCGACGGCCAGCACGGGCGAGGCGGCCGGGACCGTCAGCGCCGCGACGAGGTGGGCGGCCGCGACACCGGCGAGGGTGGCGAGGACGCCGAACAGGGCGTTGAGAAGTCGTGTCAGCACGCGTGGTGTTCGGTGCGGAGGGGCTGACGGATTGTCGTCGCGGCGGCCAGCCGTTGCTTGTCAGCGCTTCGCGAGACCCACTAGGTTCCGCTCGACCCTCGACCGAGGGCGTTCCTAGTGCGGAGGACACACAGTGAAGCGCAAGATCTCGATCCTTCTCGGGGCACTTCTGTCCAGCTTTGTCATCGTCAGTGTTCCCAGCGGCCCGGCCTCGGCCGCCACCTGCAGCGAGAGCATCTCGGAGGACGGCCAGCGCTACACCGCGCTGTGCTCGTCCGGGCCGTTGGTCAGGTACCGCGCCTACGTGATCTGCACCAACGACACGTCCAGGTTCGGCCCCGCTCGCTACTACGGCACCGGCGTCCCGTCCGTCACCGAGTGCACGGGCACCTCGAGGATCAAGTACAGCGGCATCCAGGCCCTGCAGTTCTGAGTCCTGCTCGGCATCCTGTCTCCCGTCGCCCTCCGGTGAACCAGGTCGGCGCTTGAGGCAGGATGCCGGCATGGAGCTCGTCCACTATGCCGTCGACGGCGCCGTCGCGACCATCACCCTCGACTCGCCGCACAACCGCAACGCGCTCTCCAGGCAGCTCGTCACCGAGCTGTTCGAGCACCTGCGTGCCGCTGAGGGCGACGACGCCGTGCGTGTCGTGCTGATCGCCTCGGCCGGCACGGTCTTCTGCTCCGGCGCCGACCTCTCCGAGGCGACCGCCGACGGCATGGAGGAGGGCGCCAGGCGGATCGTCGAGCTGCAGCGGCTGATCGTGTCGATGGACAAGCCGGTCGTGGTGCGAGCCTTCGGCGCCGTGCGCGCCGGCGGGATCGGCATCGTGGCCGCGGCCGACGTCGTGGTGGCCAACGAGGCTGCGACGTTCGCCCTGACCGAGGTGAAGCTCGGGCTCGCGGCGGCGATCATCAGCCTCACCGTCCACCACCGGATGAACCCCCGCGCCGCCTCGCTGACCACCCTCGGCGGCGAGGTCTTCTCCGGCGCCGACGCAGCGGCGTACGGACTGGTGACCACGGCCGTGCCCGACGACGCCCTCGACGAGCGGGTCGCCGCGGTCTGTGCGTCGCTGGCCACCGGCGCCCCGCAGGGCCTGCGCGAGTCGAAGCGGATCCTCAACGCCGACCTCGTCGCGCGCATCGACGAGCGCGGTGCCGAGCTGGCCGCCCTCTCCGCGACGCTCTTCGCCTCCGACGCCGCCCGCGAGGCGATGACGGCGTTCCTCAGCCGCACGAAGTAGCCGGGTCGATCGAGAAATCTGCGACCGCCGATGCGAGTCGGTAGTCTGGATCTTCTGCCGTCTTGGGGACGGCGAGGTCCGTTCGTGCAGGCAGTGCGTTGACATGGGGGAGTGCCCGGGTGAGTGATCAGCTCGTGGAGCGGGAGATCGCGGTCGAGCAGGAGTACGTCGACAAGGTCTACCTCCAGCTCGAGGCCAGCGCGCTCAACGCCGCCCAGCTCAGCAAGGAGGGCCACGAGCGCGGCAAGCTCGGCCACGAGGGCGGTCTCGTCGAGCGTGACGCGATGGTCTTCCAGGCCGCCAAGCGGATCGCCCAGCTCGACGCGGCGCACGAGGGTCTGGTCTTCGGCCGTCTCGACCTGACCCACGACATCGACACCGAGCCGCGCTACATCGGCCGCATCGGCCTGCGTGACGCCAACCGCGACACTCTGCTGATCGACTGGAGGGCCCCCGCCGCGTCGGTGTTCTACCAGGCCACCGCCGCCGAGCCGCAGGGCGTGATCCGTCGCCGCGTGCTGAGCGCCGACCGGCGCCGGGTGGTCGGCGTCGAGGACGAGCTGCTCGACCCCGAGGCCGAGACCGACCTCCCGATCATCGGCGAGGGCGCGCTGATGGCGCAGCTGAGCCGCGCGCGTGATCGCAGCATGCACTCGATCGTCGCGACCATCCAGGCCGAGCAGGACAAGGCGATCCGCGCGCCGGGCAAGGGTGTCGTCTCGATCTCCGGTGGCCCCGGCACCGGCAAGACCGTCGTCGCGCTCCACCGTGCGGCGTACCTCCTCTACTCCGACCGCCGTCGCTACGAGTCCGGCGGCGTGCTCGTCGTCGGCCCGAGCGGCGTCTTCATGCGCTACATCGAGCGCGTGCTCCCCAGCCTCGGCGAGACCGCGGTCGCGCTGCGCAGCCTCGGCGAGGTCGTCGACGGGCTGCGGGCGACGCGTCACGACGAGCCGTCGGTCGCCGACGTCAAGGGCTCGGGCCGGATGGCCGAGGTGCTGCGACGCGCGGCTCGCCAGCAGGCGCCGGGCAGCGACGCCGAGTTCGACCTGTTCTGGCGCGACGACCGGCTCAAGCTGGACCGCGGGACGCTCGGACGTGTACGCCGCCAGCTCATGTCGCAGGGTCGCCGCAACCGGCAGCTGCCGCGCGTGGCCAACGCCCTGCTCGACGCGCTGTGGCGCCAGGTCCGGGGTGAGCGTGGACGCGAGCAGGGCCGGGAGTACTTCAACTCCGAGGTGCTCTCCGACCAGCGCTTCGTGGAGTTCGCCACCTCGTGGTGGCCGCCGCTCGACGCGCCGACCGTGCTCTCGTGGCTGCAGGACGCGGAGTTCCTGCGCCGGGTCGCCGACGGGATCCTGACGCCCGAGGAGCAGCGCCTGCTCACCAAGTCCTGGAGCGGCGCCGACATCTCCGTCGAGGACGTGCCGCTGATCGACGAGCTGCGCTACGCGCTCGGCGACGTGCCCCTGCGCACCGACGCCGACCACGACCGCGACGACACCCTCACCGCCATCGAGGGCGGCATCGACCTGCAGGAGCTCACCACCGCCGCCGACCGGGAGTACGCGCCGGCCGGCCGCTCGTGGGCGCCGCCGACGCACCGCATCGAGGACGACGGCTTCGCGCACGTCCTGATCGACGAGGCGCAGGACCTCACACCGATGCAGTGGCGGATGGTCGGGCGTCGCGGGCGCACCGCGAGCTGGACCATCGTCGGCGACCTCGCTCAGTCCTCGTGGCCGATCCCGGAGGAGTCGGCCGCGGCCCGGGCGGAGGCGCTGGAGGGCAAGCAGACCCACGAGTTCCACCTCTCGACCAACTACCGCAACTCCGCCGAGATCTACGAGTTCGCCGCTGCCTACGCCCAGCGGGTGGGGCTCGACGCCGACCTGCCCGACGCCGTGCGCCGCACCGGCACCCCGCCGAAGGAGGTGAGCGCCGCCGACCTCGAGACCACGGTCCGCGAGGAGGTGCTCGCCATCGCCGGCCAGGTCTCCGGGACCGTCGGCGTCGTCGTCCCGGTCGCCCGCCGCTCCGAGGTGAACGGCTGGCTGGCCTCGTGGTCCGAGCTCGCCGAGGACGCTCGCGGTGCCCGGGCCGCGGTCGACTCCTCGGTCACGCCGAGCGGCGAGGACCGCGTGGTCGTGCTGACCGGCGTGGACACCAAGGGCCTGGAGTTCGACGGCATCGTCGTCGTTCGCCCCCAGGAGATCGAGGACGAGTCGGCGACCGGCCGGGCTACCCTCTACGTCGTGCTCACGCGTGCCACGCAGCTGCTGACGGCGATCAGCTGACGTGAGCACGATCCTCGGGGACCAGGGGCACCGGGCCAACAACTTCGACGCGCTGCGCCTCGTCGGTGCGCTGATGGTGATGTTCGCCCACGCCTACGCCCTCATGGTGCGGCCGCAGGACATCCCGATCGTCCTCGGCTACCCGCTCCAGACGCTCGGCGTGGTGATCTTCTTCGCCATCTCCGGCTACCTCATCACCGCGAGCTTCGACCGCAACCGCAACCCGATCACCTACCTGCTGGCGCGGTCGCTGCGGATCTTCCCGGCCCTGGTCGTCGTGGTGCTGCTGAGCGCCTACGTCCTCGGCCCGATGGTGACCGTGCTGACCCGCGAGGAGTACTTCGCCCAGCCGCTGACGGACCAGTACGTCGTCAACAACATCCGCCTCTTCGCGCAGTTCGTGCTGCCGGGCGTGTGGGACGACCTGCCCTACCCGTCGGCCGTCAACGGATCGCTGTGGACGCTGTTCGTCGAGTTCCTCTGCTACCTCGCGGCGCCGCTGGCGTTCCTGTTCCCGCGGCTGCTGCGGCCCTTCGCCGCCATCGTCGCGGTGTTCGTGATCATCCACTACGCCGAGGCGCCGATCGAGGAGTCGCCGATCTTCTGGGCGGTGCGGCTGCGCGACGCCGCCGGGCTGTGGGTCTTCTTCGCGGGCGGTGCCTTCATCCGGTTCGCGCTGCAGGCCTGGCCGTGGTTCAAGCTGCGCGGCGACGTCGCCGTCGTGATGGTCTCGGCGCAGACCGTGATCGCCTGGTCCTTCCCGGACTACGCCCTCGAGACCGCGTGGCTGACGCTGCCCTACGCCGTCCTCACCATCGGGCTCGCGCGCACGCCGTACGTCTCCCGCACCGCGCGCTTCGGTGACTTCTCCTACGGCCTCTACCTCTACGCCTTCCCGGTGCAGCAGCTGGTGATCGACCAGTGGGGCGTCCACGGCGCGGTCCGCAACTTCCTGACGGTCCTGGGCATCACGCTGGTCCTGGCGATCGCCTCCTGGCACCTCGTCGAGCGGCCGTCGCTGGCGCTCAAGGACAAGATCCTGCACCGCCGGGTCCGCCCGGGGTCGGCCGAGCCGACTGCCCCCGCGGCCGATCGCGAGCCCGAGTCCGCGTCGGCCTGAGCCTTGTGCGCCACGCCGCCTCGGGCGTACGGCGACCGGAGGGCGGGCACGGCACCGGCCGGGGCCCCGGGCGCCCGTAGGGTGCGGGCATGACTGCCGCCGCCGACGTCCGCGCCCTCCTGGAGCAGGTCCAGGGGCAGGAGGCGTGGGCGGTGATCCGTCGCAAGGCGGCCCCGACTGCGGGCATCATCGGCGGCACGCGCAGCGAGGTCGACTCGATCCTCGACATCCCGCTCGAGGACGGCGTCCCGGAGCCGGGGCGCAGCGCCGACCGGCTGGTCGCGGTGCCCTTCCGCCAGATCGCCGAGCGCGGCTTCGACGTGATCGACGACGGCACCCCGCTCGTGGTCGTCGACATCACCCAGGAGCACGAAGTAGCGGTCGACGACCTCATCGAGGCGCTGCCCGACGTGCCGGTCGAGTTCTCCGAGCGCGGCGGCTTCGAGACCGCGGACGACGACTACGCCACGATCGTCGAGCGGATCATCACCGACGAGATCGGGCAGGGCGAGGGCGCCAACCTCGTCATCGGGCGCCACTACCGCGCGGTCGTCGCCGACTGGGACGTGGAGAAGGCGCTTACGGTGTTCAGACGGCTGCTCGTGCGCGAGCGCGGCGCCTACTGGACCTTCATCTTCTTCACCGGCGACCGGTTCCTGATCGGCGCGAGCCCGGAGCGGCACGTGTCGGTCAAGGGCGGGGACGTGCGGATGAACCCGATCTCGGGGACGTTCCGCGTGGGTCCGGGTGGAGGGGACCCCGAGGAGCTGAAGGAGCGGCTGCTCGAGTTCCTCGCCGACGAGAAGGAGATCTTCGAGCTCTTCATGGTGGTCGACGAGGAGCTCAAGATGATGTGCGACCTGTGCCACGAGGGCGGGCAGGTGCTGGGGCCGTTCCTCAAGCCGATGACGCACCTCGTCCACACGGAGTACCTCCTCGCCGGTCGCAGCGAGCGCGACCCGCGCGAGATCCTGCGCGACACGATGTTCGCCGCCACCGTCACCGGCGCGCCCGTCGAGAACGCCTGCCGGCTGATCAGCGACTACGAGACCGAGGGCCGGGGCTACTACGGCTCCGCGCTCGCGCTCTTCGGCCGTGACCGGCAGGGCCACCACACGATGGACAGCCCCATCCTGATCCGCACCGCCGACGTCTCGCCCGACGGCCACCTCAAGGTGACGGCCGGTGCCACGCTGGTGCGCGACAGCGACGCGGCGTACGAGGTGGCGGAGACCCACGCGAAGGCAGGCGGCATCCTCAGCGCGTTCGGCCTGGTGCCGGTCGCGACCATGGACAGCGACGCCGTCGCCGCGCTCGCCCGCGACGAGGACGTGCTGCTGGCGCTGGGCACCCGCAACCAGCGGCTCAGCCGGTTCTGGCTGACCGACCAGGAGGGGGCGCCGCCGGACCCGACGCTCAAGGGCAAGCGTGCGGTCATCCTGCACGGCGAGGACGACTTCGTGAACATGCTGCGCCACGTGCTCGGCGTCTTCGGCATGAGCTCGAGCGTCGTGCGCCACGAGGACTACGCGGCGGGTGCGTTCGACGGGGCCGACCTCGTCATCGTCGGTCCGGGTCCGGGCGACCCGCGCGAGGGCGAGCACCCCAAGATCGCCGCCTTCCGCACCGCCGTCGACGACCTGCTGGCCGGCGAGCAGCCGTTCCTCGCGGTCTGCCTGGGCCACCAGACGCTGTGCGACCGGCTCGGGATCCCGCTCGCCTTCAAGGACATCGTCTTCCAGGGCACCCAGTCGCCGGTGTCGTTCCGCGGGCGCACCGAGCGGGTCGGGTTCTACAACACCTTCGTCGGCCGGGTCGAGGACCCGTCGGCGCTGCCCGCGGGCGTGAGCGTCGAGCGCGACGAGGCGAGCGGTGACGTGCACGCCGTGTCGGGACCACACTTCCGTGGCATCCAGTTCCACGCCGAGTCGATCCTGACCGAGCACGGCTACGACCTGATCCACGACCTGGTGAGCGACCTCGCGGGCCAATCTCGACTGGATCGATAGACAATGAGCTAGGGTGTGCCGGCAACGGAAAGGCACGCCCGTGCGTCAGTGTTCATGACGCCACATCTCTGGACGGGGGAGTCCTTGCTCTTCGTACGACGAACGGTCGCGCTCGCGTGCCTGCTCGCGCTCAGCGCGTGCGGAGTCACCGCGGGCACAGGGGGTGGACCGGTGTCCACCGGTGCGGGTGACGGTCCGGCGATCAAGCCCGCCGAGGCGGCCCGGCTCCAGGTGGCCGGCGCCAACGCCGACCCGCTGCCGGCGACGCGCGCGGACCAGCGGCCCAACATCGTGCTCGTGGTGATGGACGACTTCTCCCTCGACCTGGTCAAGACCCTCCGCTCGGCCCGCGACATGCGCCGCCGCGGCGCGGACTACTCCCACGCCTTCGTCGTCGACTCGCTGTGCTGCGTCTCGCGCTCGAGCATCTTCACCGGGCAGTACCCCCACCAGACCGGCGTGCGCACCAACACCTCCGGCACCGCGAGCGGGATGCCGCTCGGCGGCTGGTCGGCCTTCGAGAGCAACGGCAATCCCGAGCGCTCCTTCAACGTCGCCCTCCAGCAGTCGGGCTACACGACGGGCTTCATCGGCAAGTACCTCAACGAGTACGAGTGGGTGCCCGGTCGCGCACTGCCGCCCGCCCCTCCCGGCTGGTCGGAGTTCAACGTCGTCTTCGGCTCGGCGTACGACGGCTGGGACTTCGCCTCCACCCGGCTCGCCAGCGGACGGTTGCAGGTCCAGATGCACGACGCACCGCCGCTGACCGCGCCGATGAAGGAGCGGGACAAGGCCTACGCGGGTCGCGTGATCCAGGACCAGGCGCTGCGCTTCATCAAGCGCCACCAGGCCGGCGACGCGCCGTACTTCCTGGAAGTCGCGGCGTACGCGCCGCACAACCGCACCCAGCCTCAGCCCTACTACCCCGGCGACCCGGTCTTCCCGCCCGCGTTCCGGGACCGTCCGCACGACGGCAAGCCCGGCAACTGCGGACGCGTCGCCTGCACCGACCTGACGACCAAGGACCTGCCCGGCTTCGGCGACAAGCGCCGCGACAACCACCCGCTGACGGCGCAGGGCGAGCCGGCCAAGCACTGGAACACCCGCCGCAACCCGTTCCGCACCGCGGTCAGCGTGGGCGACCTGCGCAACCGCGCGATGATGGCGCAGTCGGTCGACCGCACGGTCCGCAAGATCCTGCGCAAGGTCGACGACAACACCTACGTCGTCTTCACCTCCGACAACGGCTTCCACCTCGGCCAGAACGGCCTCGGCCGCGGCAAGGGCACGGCCTACGACACCGACGTGCACGTGCCGCTCTTCGTCGTCGGCCCCGGCGTCGTGAAGGGCAAGCGCGCCGAGCTGACCTCCAACATCGACCTCGCGCCGACCTTCGAGGAGCTCGCCGGCCTGACGCCGCAGCCCTACCGCTTCGGCGCCTCGCTGGTCCCGACGTTCGGCGACCCGGCCGTGGTGCGGCGCAACTACGTGTTCATGGAGCACACCGCGCAGGCGCTGACGAAGAAGGACCCCGACTCGGCCCTCACCGGCGACGAGCTCGACCGCATCCCGTCCTACGTCGCCGTGCGGAGCGCCACCGGACTGCTGATCCGCTACGACTTCGACAACGCGCCGACCCGCGCCGACTACGGCTACGAGTTCTACTCCTACCGGAACCGAGCTTGGGAGAAGACCAACTCGTTCGCCCAGCCGCGCTACGCCGCCGAGGTCGCGACCCTGCGCCAGAAGCTCAGCGACTTCGACCTGTGCTCGGCGCAGGCGGGTGCGGCGCCGGTGCCGGACACCTGCCGCGCGCTGACCCGGTAGCCGTCCGACCCACTAGCGTTCGGTCTGTGCCGCCGGACGTGATCGTGGTCGACCACCACGACTCCTACACCTGGAACCTGGTGCACCTCGTCGCGCAGGTGACCGGCGAGCTGCCGACGGTGGTGCAGCACGACGCTGTCTCGGCCGAGGAGGTGCTCGCGCACTCGCACGTGGTGCTCTCGCCGGGCCCCGGCCACCCGGGCGCCCCGGCGGACTTCGCGGTCGGGCGCGAGGTGCTGCTCGACGCCTCCCGTCCGGTCCTGGGTGTCTGCCTGGGGATGCAGGGCCTCGTGGCGGCGTACGGCGGTGTCGTCGACCGCGTCGAGCCGGCCCACGGTGACGTCGCCCTCGTCCGCCACGACGGACGCGGAGTCTTCGCCGGGCTGCCGCAGGACTTCGAGGCGGTCCGCTACCACTCGCTCGCCGCCGTCGAGCTGCCGTCGTCGCTGGTCGCAACCGCGTGGTCGGGCGACGGCGTCGTGATGGGGGTGCGGCACGCGTCGCTGCCGCTCGAGGGCGTGCAGTTCCACCCCGAGTCGATCCTGTCGTCGTACGGCGCCGAGCTGATCGCGAACTTCCTGCGATGAGGGACGACCCGATCGAGTTCTTCCGGACCGTCGCCGCCGAGCACCGCCGCTGCTTCTGGCTCGACGGCGGCGGCGCGCGCGAGTGGTCGGGCCGGCGCTCGCTGATCGGGTGGCTCGACGACGACGACGTCTCGCTGACCTACGACGCGGGTCGTCGCGAGGTCACGCGGCACGAGGCAGGTCGCGCCGAGGTGGTCGGCGACGACGTCTTCACGGTGCTCGAGGACGCGATGGCGCCGGGCGAGCAGTGGTTCGGCTACCTCGGCTACGCCTGCCAGCCCGACCTGCCCGCGCGCCCCGACCCCGCGCTGCCCGACGCGGTGTGGATGCGGGCGCGGCACGTGCGGATCTTCGAGCACGGGGTCGCTGCCCCTTCGGTTTCCCCGGCTAGCCGGGGAAACCTGAACTTCGGGGGGCATGCAAACCCCCCGAAGTTCGCAACTCACTCGGGAAGTCCGGTCCCCGACGAGTACGCCGCTGCGTTCGCCGAGGTCCAGGAGCAGCTGCGCGCCGGCAACTCCTACGAGGTCAACCTCACCTACCGGCTGCTGCAGGAGGGGGTCCTCGACCCGGCCGCGGCGTACCTGCGACTGCGCGAGCTCAACCCCGCGCCGTACGCCGGTTTCCTCCAGCACGACGTCGAGGACCACCGCGCCTGGCTGCTCTCCTCCAGCCCGGAGCGGTACGCGCTCGTCACGCCCGACCGGACCCTGCAGACCAAGCCGATCAAGGGCACCTCCCCGCGCGGCGCGACCCCGGGCGAGGACGAGGCGCTGCGGGCGCACCTGGCCGAGGACGTCAAGACGCGCGCCGAGAACCTGATGATCGTCGACCTGCTGCGCAACGACCTCTCGATGGTGTGCGAGGTCGGGTCGGTCGAGGTGCCGGCGCTGATGCAGGTGGAGAGCTACGAGTCCGTCCACCAGCTCGTCTCGACCGTCAGCGGCGTTCTCCGCGACGACGTGTCGACGATGACCGCGCTCCGAGCGCTGTTCCCTGCCGGGTCGATGACCGGGGCTCCCAAGCTGCGCACGATGGAGATCATCGACGAGGTCGAGGCGAGCCCGCGCGGGGTCTACGCCGGCGCGTTCGGTTGGATCAGCGGTGACGGCCCGGCCGACCTCGGCGTGGTGATCCGCTCGCTGATGACCGCCGGGGACGGTCGCTGGACGCTCGGCACCGGCGGCGGCATCACGGTCCGGTCCGACCTCGACGACGAGTGGGCGGAGTCGCGCTGGAAGGCCGCCCGGCTGCTGTCGGTCTTCGATCCGGCAACGGGTTAGCGCCGACTCGGCGGGTGGTTGGCGCCGACTCGGCGGGTGGTTGGCGCCGACTCGGCGGGTGGTTGGCGCCGACTCGGCGGGTGGTTGGCGCCGACTCGGCGGGTGGTTGGCGCCGACTCGCGGTCAGGCGGGGGCGTGCAGCCCGGGGATGGACAGCGACATCCGGGTGCCGCCGCCGGGCGCGGCGCTGACGACCACGCGGCCACCGTGCAGGTCGACGACCTGCTTCACGATCGCGAGCCCCAGGCCCGAGCCGGGCATCGAGCGCGACTCGTCGGAGCGCCAGAAACGCTCGAAGACGTGCGGTTGGTCGGCCTCGCTGATGCCGGGCCCCTGGTCGTCGACGGTGAGGACGCCCGACGCGAGCCGGACCGTGATCGTGCCGCCGGTCGGGCTCCACTTCGCCGCGTTGTCGAGCAGGTTGGTGATCGCCCGCTCGAGACCGGTGGCGTCGCCCTGGGCGGGCCACGGCTCGAGGCGTACGTCGAGGTCGACCCCCGCAGCGCGGCGGCGCACCCGCGTCACGGCGCGCTCGGTGACCTCGGCGAGGTCGAGGGTAGAGATCGAGGCCTCGGGCTGCTCCTCGCGCGCCAGCATCACCAGGTCGCCGACCAGGGTCGTGAGCTCCTCGATCTGGCCGCGGACGTCGTCGAGCAGCTCGGTGCGGGCCTCGGCCGGCAGGCCGTCACCCGCGTCGGCCTGGGCGAGCAGGTCGAGGTTGGTGCGCAGCGACGTCAGCGGCGTGCGCAGCTCGTGGCTGGCGTCGGCCACCAGCCGGCGCTGCCGGTCGCGGGAGGCGGCGAGGGCGCCGAGCATGTCGTTGAACGCGGTCGCCAGGCGGGCGATCTCGTCGTCGCCGCCCACCGGCAGCGGGCGGAGGTCCTCGGTGCGGGCGTTCTGCTCGACGGACCTCGTCAGGCGGCGTACGGGCCGCAGGCCGTTGGTCGCGACCGCCCAGCCGGACAGGGCGGCGGCCAGGATGCCGAGGCCGCCGGAGACGAGCATGACGGTGCCGAGCTTGCGCAGCGTGCGCTCCTGCGACTCGAGCGGCTGGGCAAGCACCAGCGCGCGGCCGCTGCCGGCCGGGACCGTGGCCACGCGGTAGCGCGCGCCGTCCGCGTCGGCGAGGGTGCGGATCGAGGACGCGGACTCGCCGGTGACCACGGCCAGCTCGGGCTTGCCGAGCTGGAAGCTGGGGACGTTGTCGGCGGACACCCCGCCCTCGGCGGTGATGAAGATGACGCGCACGTCGGCGGCGCCCAGCATCCACGACGGCGCGCCCCGCACCGTGACCTCGGACAGGGTCGTCGACTCGACGGCCTTGGTGGCCCGGTTGAGCAGCGACTCGTCGAGCGACGACTGCAGCTGCATCCGCATCACCATGAAGGCACCGAGCGCCATCAGCGCGATCGAGGCGCCGACCGCCATCGTGGTCAGCAGCGCGACCCGGGAGGCGAGCGACCGCCGGTAGTGCCAGCGGCCCTCCGGGAAGCTCACGTCTCCTTCAGCACGTAGCCCACGCCGCGCACCGTGTGGATCAGCCGCGGCTCGCCCTCGGCCTCGGTCTTGCGGCGCAGGTAGCCGACGTAGACCTCGAGCGAGTTGGCGCTGGTCGGGAAGTCGTAGCCCCACACCTCCTCGAGGATGAAGGAGCGCTCGAGCACGCGGCGCGGCCGGCGCAGGAACATCTCGAGCAGCGTGAACTCGGTGCGCGTCAGCTCGATCGCGCGCTCCCCGCGGCGTACGTCGCGCGAGCCGATCTCCATCGTCAGGTCGGCGAACGACAGCGACTCGTCGTCCTCGGTCGGCACGACCCGCCGCAGCAGTGCCCGCAGCCGGGCGAGCAGCTCCTGGAGCGCGAACGGCTTGGTGAGGTAGTCGTCGGCGCCGGCGTCGAGCCCCTCGACGCGATCGCCCACGGCGTCGCGCGCGGTGAGGACGAGGACGGGGACGTCGTTGCCGGTCGCCCGCAGCGCCCGCGTCGTCTCGATGCCGTCGAGGCGGGGCATCATCACGTCCATCACGACCACGTCGGGGTGCGAGGTGCCGAGGGTCGCGAGCGCCTCCGCGCCGTCGGCCGCGAGCGACACGTCGTAGCCGTTGAACTCGAGCGAGCGGCGCAGGGATTCGCGCACGGCCTTGTCGTCGTCGACGACGAGCACGCGGGGACGGGTCGGGGGCACGGCCCAAGGATGCCAGCCGTGTCTGAGCGCCGCCTGAAGACTGCTCGACGCGACCGGACCTGTGTGCGGGGAGCGGCTCGCAGCGGGCTAGGATCTCGACCGGTCGAGCAAGCGGCCGCACGACTGGCTCGGTGACACTCCCCGAGCCTGACCTGATGGGTTTGCCGATGCCTGGTGACTCCCTCGGTGATGCGCTCGCGCACGCCGCCACGCTCCTGCTGGAGGCCTCCTCCGTCGACGACACGCTGGACGCCATCGTGCGCAGCGCCGCGGCGTCGGTCCCCGGCGCCGACCATGTCGGCGTGACCCTGGCCCACGCCGACGGCCGCATGGAGGCGTTGGCCGCGACGAGCGACCTGGCCCGTGAGCTCGCCGCCGTCCAGGAGAGCATCGGCGAGGGGCCGTGCACGTTCGACCCCGACACCGCCGGCATCGTGCACGTCCCCGATCTCTGGCACGACGAGCGCTGGCCGGCGTTCGCGGAGGTGGCGGCTCAGCGCGGCATCCGGTCCAAGATCGGCGTGCGGTTGTACGGCGACAGCGCCAGCCAGGCCGGCCTGTCGATCTACTCCGCGCGACCGAACGGGCTCGACGAGGAGAGCGTGCAGATCGCCGACGTGTTCGCCGCGCAGGCCGCGCTGGCGATGGGCAAGGCCCGGGTGATCGACGAGCTCCACGACGGCCTGCGCACCCGCCAGCGCATCGGGATCGCGCTCGGGATCCTGATGCACCGCTACTCCATGTCGGAGGAGCGGGCCTTCGCGTTCCTGACCCGCGCGTCGTCGCACGGCAACGTCAAGCTGCGCGACGTGGCGGCCGGCGTCGTCGCGGACTTCGTCGCGGGGCTGGAACAGCCCGGCGGGGGCTGACGCCGGCCGCACTAGGCTCTCGCACCATGACTCCCGGGTGGCGCCGCGCCGTGGTGGCGCTCGTGTCCCTCGCCGCGTCGACCGTGACGCTGCCGGACGCGGGCGTGGACTGGGCCTACCAGATCGGCGGCGCGTCGACCCCCGCCGCCAGCGTGGGCACGGTCGTGCGCGATCGCGGCGACGAGCCGGCCGGCGCGTACGACGTCTGCTACGTCAACGCCTTCCAGACCCAGCCCGCCGAGCGACGACTGTGGAGGCGCCACCCGCAGCTGGTGCTGCGTGACGGCGGCCGACCGGTCGTGGACGAGGCGTGGGGCGAGTGGCTGCTCGACACCCGCACCCCGGCCCGCCGCGCGGGCATCGCCGCGATCGTCGGACGCTGGATCGACCGCTGTGCCCGCGACGGCTTCGACGCGGTCGAGGCCGACAACCTCGACTCGTGGACCCGCTCCGAAGGACTGCTGACCCGGTCGGACAACCTCGCGCTGGCCCGGCTGCTCGCCCGTCGTGCTCACGCGGCCGGCCTCGCGCTCGCGCAGAAGAACGCCGCCGAGGTCGCGTCACGCGGCCCGTCGATCGGCTTCGACTTCGCCATCGCCGAGGAGTGCGGCCGCTTCGACGAGTGCGGACGCTACGCAGCGGCGTACGACAACCGGGTGCTCGTCGTGGAGTATCGCCGCGGTGACTTCGAGCGGACGTGCGCCGCGTGGGGCGACCGGCTGCCGGTGGTGCTGCGCGACCGGGCGGTCAGCCCGTCGGGGGTCGACGAGCGCTGCTGAGGGCGGACCTCAGGCGTAGCGGGCCGCGATGGCCGCCGCCCGGGCGGCGTAGCCACCGCCGAACATGCAGGCGTGCACGAGCAGCGGGAAGAGCTGGTGCACCCCGAGCCGCTCCTCCCAGCCGTCGGCGAGCGGCGCGGCCTCGTGGTAGGCCTGCACCACCCGCGGCAGGTGCGGCAGCCCGAAGAGGTGCAGCATCGCGAGGTCGGCCTCGCGATGACCGCCGTACGCCGCGGGGTCGATGACGTGGACGGCACCGTCGACCCCCCACAGGCAGTTGCCGTTCCACAGGTCACCGTGCAGCCGGGACGGCGCCTCGTCCGGGACGAGGTCGGGGAGCCGTCCGATGACGGCCTCGATCGTGGCGGCCTCGCCGTCGGTGACCGCGCCGCGGTCGCGGGCGAGCTTGAGGTAGGGCAGCACGCGGCGTACGGCGTAGAACTCCGGCCAGGTGTCGCACGGCTTGTTGGGCAGGGGGAGGCGGCCGATGAAGCCGTCGCGGGCGGCGCCGTACGTCGCTGCGCCGGCCTGGTGGGTGGTCGCGAGCGCCTGGCCGAAGCCCGCCGCCGCCTCGGGCTGGTGCTTGGCCGTGGGCTCGACCCAGACCAGGATCACGCAGTCGTCGCTGCCCGCGAGGACCTCGGGGATCGGCACGCCGCCGGGGACCTCGGCCAACCAGCGCAGGCCGGCCGCCTCCGCCTCGAAGAACCCGTCGGGTGCGTGGGCCACCGTCTTCATCAGCGCCATCTGGCCGTTGGACAGGCGAAGCCGGGTCGCCGTGGCGATGTCGCCGCCGGCGACGGGGGCCGTGGACACCACGGAGGTGCCGAGGAGCTCCTCGGCACGCCTGGCGACCAGCGGCTGGCGGGTCATGAGGGCGAGAGGGCCCGCTCGATGTGGGGGACCAGCGCGCGACACGTGCGCTCGATCATGTCCAGCACCTCCTCGAAACCGTCCCTGCCACCGTAGTAGGGGTCCGGTACTTCGACACCAGGATCGTCCGGATCGAACTCCCCGAACAGGCGGACCCGCTCGGGGTCGCCGAGCCGGGACAGGTCGCTGCGATGGCTCTCGTCCATCGCCAGCAGCACGTCGTCGCGCCCGAACCACCCGGCCTGCACCTGCTGGGCCGCGTGCCGGGTCGGGTCGTAGCCCCGCCCGTGCAGGGCCGCCGCGGAGCGGGGGTCCATCGCGTCGCCGACGTGCCAGTCACCGATGCCGCCGGAGACGACCTCGACCCGGTCGGACAGGCCTGCCTCGGCCAGCATCGACTCGAGCACGACGTCGGCGCTGGGCGAGCGGCAGATGTTGCCCGAGCAGATGAAGGCGACGCGGTAGTGCCCGGGTCGGTGGGGTGCGGGCAGCGAGGTCACTCGTCGCCCACGACGGCGTCGACCAGCCAGCCGACGACGGTGATGATGATCGCGCCGAGGAGGGCGGGCCAGAGGCCGACGACCTTGAAGCCGAGGTCGAGGCCCTCGGCGATCCGGTCGGTCAGCAGCAGCATCGCGGCGTTGATCACCAGCTGGAACAGACCCAGCGTGATCAGGGTGATCGGGAACGAGATGGCGCTGAGGATCGGCCGGATGAAGGTGTTGACCAAGGTCAGGATCAGCGCCACGCCGAGGAGCGGCAGCAGCTTCTCCTGGACCTCGACGGAACCGCTGTCCGGGCCGTTGAACCGAACGCCCTCGAGCAGCCAGGCGGCTGCGGCCAGCCCGGCAGCGTACGCCAGGAGCTTGTAGAGGAAACCCATGGGCGTCACCCTAGGCGGCGCCCGCCCGTTCATCCGTCGATCGGCGCCCAGTTGCCGTGGAATCCTGCCGGCACACGGCCCGGGAGGTGGACGGCGGCGACGTCCTCGAGGGAGGCGGCGTCGAGGACGCGGAGGTGGCTGAGCCCCGACTCGCGGTCGAACACGTAGCCCATCAGCACCCCGTCGTCCTCGGCCGTCGCGTCGGGGTGCGGGACGAAGCAGAACTCGCTCGCCTCCGTCCCGGGCCCGAGCCGGCGTGCCTCGGTGCGACCGGTGTCGAGGTCGTGGCGCAGCACGGTGTCGCCCGTGGTGCCGCCCTCGAAGCCGACCGCCCAGCCGTAGCGGTGCCGCCGGCCGGTCAGCCGCTCGTCGTGCCGCGGGAACTCCTGGGAGCGCTGGTCGACACCGGTCTCGCTGGCCCTGCCCGTCGCGAGGTCGAGGGTGTAGCGCGTCAGCACGGCCGGCCCCTCGTCGGGCCCGTCCATCACCGTGTCGAACATCCGCGGGTGCTTCACGACGTCGACCACCACGGTGTCGCCGTCGTCGTAGGCGTTGAGGGTGTGGAAGACGTAGCAGGGGTCGATCTCGAACCAGCGGATGGATCCGGCAGCGGCCTCGCGGCCCAGGACGCCGATGCGCGCGGGGTAGTCACGGTTCCAGCGGTAGGGCAGGACGTAGCCCGGGTCGGCGCTGCCGCGGGCGGCGAAGGCGATCATCGGCTCGGGCACGGGGTTGCGCCCGATGATCCGGTTGAGGAGACCACGCACGAGGGGGCGGGCGGGCCGGGGGACGTCGGCGGTGGCCATCGTGACGTCGAAGGTGACCGGCAGGTCGAGCACCACGGCGTGCTTCTCGCTCAGCGCGAAGTCGTGCATCATCGGGCTGCCGTGCACCTGCACCTGCACGCTGCGGCGGACCCGGCCGGCGGTGTCGATGACGGAGTAGTCCACCCGGTTGCCGCGCAGCCAGCTGTAGGACAGCGCGTGCAGCTCCCCGGTCGCCGGGTCCTCGTGCGGGTGGGCGGTGAAGCCCGCGCGTCCCGGCAGCGGCGAGCGGGTGCCGCAGAAGTCGAAGGGGCCGACGGTCTCGAGGTCGTGCGTCAGCTCGTACGGCGGGGAGCCGGCCTCCACCAGGGCGAGCGTGCGACCGGCGTGCTCGAGCACGTTGGTGTTGGCCGCGAAGTCGGACGCGGCCGGGCGGACCCAGCGGTTGCGGTACCACTCGGCCTTGCCGTCGCGCAGCCGGACGCCGTGCACCATGCCCTCGCCCATGAACCAGTGGTAGCGCTCGCCCGGGTCGTGGGCCGGGTTGGGCCCGATCCGGAGGTAGCGCCCGTCGAGGTGGTCGGGCAGCTGCCCGGTGACCGTGAGGTCGGTGGCGGTGAGCTCCTCGGCGACCGGGGCGAAGTTGTCGCGGAGGTAGCGGCTGGTGGCTCCGGTGGTGCTGCCAGCGGGGTTGCCGGTCGGGTGGCTGGTCAGGGTCATGACGTTCTCCTCGGAGGTGGAACGGCGCTCCATAACGTCGTTATCGCTCGACCATAACGCCGTTATGGCAGCATGTCGAGGGTGAGCTCAGAACTGGAACCGGACCGGTCCGACGTCCGCGGACGGCTGGTCGAGGAGGCGGCGCGGATCCTCGGTGAAGAAGGGCCTTCGGCGCTGTCGGCGCGCCGGATCGCGGCCGGGGCCGGCACTTCGACGATGGCCGTCTACACCCATTTCGGCGCCATGAGCGCGGTCGTGGACGAGGTCGCCACCGAGGGCTTCCGCCGGCTGATCGCGCACGTCGACGCCGTCGGCCGCAGCGACGACACGCTCGCGGACCTGCGCGCCAGCGCAGCGGCGTACCGCGAGAACGCGTTGGAGAACCGGCACCTGTTCGGCGTCATGTTCGGCGCGGTCGGGCGTGGCGACCTGCACGGGAGCGGACCCAACCCGGAGGTCGCGCTCGCGGCCTTCGACCAGATCGCCGGGCTCGTCGAGCGGGCGATGACCGCCGGCACCCTGCTGCCCGACGACCCGCGGCAGGTGGCGGCGCAGTTCTGGAGCGCCCTCCACGGCTACGTCATGCTCGAGCTCTCGGGGGTCGTGCGGATCGTCGACGACCCCGAGCACGCGGTGCTCTGGCCGATGCTCACGCACCTCCTGCGGGGCCTGGCCCCCTCGTCCGACTAGCCTCGGGGCGTGACGATCGGCGGAACAGGGGTGATGCTCCTGGGCTGCCTCGGCGCGCTGGTCGTCTTCGTCGGACTGGCACGCCTCCTGACCCGTCGGCTCGGCGCCGTGACCGCGGTGGCGATCGCCGGCTTCTGCTGGACCGTGGTCTGCATCGGGATCCTCACCCTCATCCCGGCGGAGTGGGGGATCGGGGTGGTGCCGATCGACGAGGCGCAGACCGCGTGCTCGCTGGACTACGGCGGACCGGCCCCCGACGGGTTCTGGATCCTCCCCGGGAGCCAGCGGCTGCTCAACATCGTGGTCTTCGTGCCGGCGGGCGCCCTGTGGGTGCTCGCCGTCGCGCGCTGGCGTGCGGGCTGGGTGCTCGCGCCGCTGGGCATCGCGGCGCTCGGCCTCTACTCCGTCGCCATCGAGACGCTCCAGCTCGCGGCCTCGCGGATCGGGCGGGCCTGCGACGTCACCGACATGGTCGACAACCTCGCCGGCGCGATCATCGGCGGCGTGATCGGGCTGCTGCTCGCGCTCGCCCTGCGGCCTTGGCGGCGACGTACGCTGGTCGCATGATCGGATTCCTCATCCTGCTGGTGCTCGTCGTCGGCGGCGTCGTCGCCTATCGCAACCGCGTGAGCCTGCTGGCCAGGATCCTGGGCCAGCCCGAGGCGCGCATCGAGCGTCGCCTCAACGGCCCCAAGCGCTGAGCCTGGCGTGGAGTTCGCGCAGCTCGCCGCCCACGTCGGCGAGGAGTTCACCTTGGCCGGGGTTCCGGTCACGCTGACGACCGCCACCCCGGCCGGTGCCGGCGGCTCGCTGGTCTTCGAGGGCCCGCTCGACCGGCCACTCGACCAGGCGACCCACGAGATCGCCCACCCCGTGCTCGGCGACGGGCTCCTCTTCGTCGTCCCCGTCGGCGCCGGCGCGAGCGCCCGCACCTACGAGGCGGTCTTCAACTAGGTGCCGAGGAACTCGTTGACGTAGGCCGCGACCTCGGTGGTCCGCAGCGAGGCCAGTGTGAGGGGCACCCCGCCGATGCGGGCCGTGCGGTCGATCTCGAGGTTGCGTCCCTGCCCCACCCGACGGATCGAGATCCGCGAGGTGGCGACGCCGTCGGTGCCGACGAGCAGGGTGCCGCGGGCGCCGTCTACCTTGCGACCGGTCATCGTCGAAGTCCAGGCCGAGCGCTTCGTCGTACGCCGCGAGGCGGCCGCCACGACGCGGGCAGCGTCGTGACCGACGACCGCGAACGCGTCGGGTCGGCGGTTGCCGTGGGCGGCGCGGTAGGCGTGCACGAAGTCCCGGACGGGGGCGGTCGTGGATCGTCCGACCCACGACGAGGCGGAGTAGACCCCGCGGGCCGCGGACCCGACGGAGGGAAGGACGGCGTCGTCGACCGCCAGGCCGTCGGCGACGACCTTGGCGCCCAGGCCACCACGCCGGACGGCGGCCAGGATCTCGGCGGCCCGGCGACCCGAAGCGTGCACGACGACCACGGCCGCACCGGAGGCGCGAGCCGCGGCGACGGCCTCGTCGGCGCCGGTGCCGACCGGGCGGTCGTGGGTGATCGCCCGTCCGACCAAGGCCCCGCCCGAGGACTGGAACGAGCGAGCCGTGGCGTAGACCGCGTCGTAGCCGGCATCGGGCGCGGCGACGATCTCGAACAGCGAGCTGCCCAGGTTCTTGCGCGCCCAGGAGCCCATCGCGTGCGCCGCCTGCCAGTGCTGGAGGCCGACGTGCAGGACGCCCGCCGTCCCCGTCGGCACGACGTGCGCGCCGACGCCTGCGACGACCAGGCTGACCCCGGCCGCGCGGCACAGCGGGGCGATCGACTCGGCGGTCAGCACCGAGACGCCAGCAACCACGACGTCGACCTTCGTCGCCAGCAGCTCGGCGGTGGCGGTGGTCGCACCGGCGTAGCCGCGGGACACGCCGCGCGTGACGAGCGACGTCGCGACCGGGTGCTTCGCGGTCCGGAAGCCGAGCGCGAGCCCGGCGACCAGGCTCGCTCCGGCCGGCGCGTAGCTGAGGTCCTCGGGCACGAGCACGCCGACGCGCAGCGGCCGGGCGGCCGAGGCGGCCGGGGCCGCCAGCACCGGGACCGTCAGGGCGGCCGTGGCTGCACCGGCCGCGCCGACGAAGCCGCGGCGACCCAGTGTCGGGTCGGCCGGCTCGGGGGAGGAGGTCGAGAGGTCGATCATGCGCCGGTTCCTTCGGTGGTGTGGTGCCCGGAGTGGTGGAGTGAGAGGTGGGTGTCGGTCCGGCCGACCACGCAGAACCCGAGGCGCTCGTAGAGCGCGCCGGCGGGGCTGTCCGTCGCGACCGTCAGCGACACCGGGCCGTGGGCCAGCAGTCGCTCGAGCAGGTGTGTCCCCCACCCGCGACCGCGGCGTCCCGGTGCGATCGCGATGTCGACGACGTGGGTCGCGAAGGGGACGTCCGCCGTCAGCAGGCGGCCCACCGGCTCGTCGCCGACGAGCACGATCTCGTCGCGGAGCGAGGCGTACGCCGCGGCGTACGACGCCTCACGCGCAGCGTGCTGCTGCTCCAGCAGCCCGGGCACGGCGCCCAGCGCGGCCGTGGCCGGTGGCAGCGACGAGACGAGGAGGGCGAGCAGGAATCCCACGTCCGCGCCGGTGGCGGGACGGGTGGTGACGGGCTCGACGGTAGTGATCATCCGCGTGGCGGGAACACGCCCTGGAGCGCGATGCAGTAGTTGAGGGTGAGGTAGGGCTGCATGTTGTTGTGCGGCTGCGAGCCGCCGGCGGGGGCCAGCACGGACGGGGACGCTGTTGTCGGGGAGGGGGCCGCGCCGCCGACGGCCGGGACGGCGTAGGCCATCCCGCCGAGCGAGGCGGCGAGCACCCGGCCGTCGGCCGGGCGAGCCTGCGTCGCCTGCTGCTGGTCGGCGCGCAGGGTGTGGCGGTGGTGGGGGATCTCGGACTCGAGCAGCGTCACGGACTCCACGCCTCCGGTCTCGCCGAGCGCTCGCAGCGACAGGCCGGGGCCCTGGCCCGGGTGCACTGCCGCACGGCCCTGGAGGTCGGGCAGCGCGAAGGTGGACGTGCCGTTGCCGCCGTACGTCGTGCCCAGCAGCGAGAAGAGGGCGGTGTTCTGCGAGATCGGCAGCAGCTGGCCGTTGCAGAACGCCCATCCCCGGGGGGCGAAGTTGAACGGGAACGCGCGGATCTCGGCGACGAACGGGTCTGCCATGTCGGTCTCTCGATCAGGTCGGGTTCGGGAAGATGCCGAAGAGGCTGATGATGTGGTGGAGCGCCAGGAAGGGCTGCATGTTCTCGTGCGGCTGGCTCCCGCCGGTCGGGGCGACGGCCTGGGCGGCCATGTCCACGTCGGCCGGACGCGTCGAGTAGAGGTCGACGTTGGGAGAGGACGCGGGCACGCCGTCGGTGGGACGGTTGGCGTGGCCGGGCGCCGACGACGTGACGAGCGTGTGGTTGTGGGCCGGGATCTGGTTGACGGTCAGCGTGACCTGCTCGACGCCACCGCTCTCGGCCAGGGTGTAGCCGTTGCCCTGGTGCACCTGGATCCGGCCACGCATGTCCGGGAGGGCGAAGGTGGACTGGCCGTCACCGCCGTAGGTGGTGCCGATGACCTGGAACAGGGTCTCGTTCTCGCTGATCGGCATCAGCTGGCCCTCGCAGAGCGCCCAGCCGGCCGGGGCGAAGTTGCCCGCGAAGACGCGGATCTCACCCACATAGGGTTGTGCCATCTCGGGTGCCTCTCAGGTCTGGCTCGGGAAGATGCCCTGCAAGGCGATGCAGAAGCTCATGGTCAGGAAGGGCTGCAGGTTGAGGTGGGCCTGCGAGCCGCCGGTGTTCGTGGCACCGCCGGCCAGGCCGACGAGGCTGCTCGTCGGCGCGGCGTAGGCGTTGGCGGCCGCCGCGAGGTAGTTGCCCGTCGGGTCGACCGTCGTGCCGGCCGAGCCGCTGACGCCCACCTGGTGGGTGTGCGTCGGGAGCTCGGCCAGGCTGACCGTGTGGGCGGCCTCGCCGGCGCGCTCGCCGAGCGTGTGGCCGCTGCCGACGTGGATCGGGACGCGTCCACGCAGGTCGGGCAGGGCGAAGTTCGTCCGCCCGTCGCCGCCGTAGGTCGTGCCGAGCAGCGAGAAGAGTCCCTGGTTCTGGTTGATCGGCAGGAGCTGACCGTTGCACAGCGCCCAGCCCCGGGGCGGGAACACGAACGAGAACTGGCGGATCTCGCTGAGGAAGGGTTCGGCCATCAGGTGTCTCCTGTCGGTGGGAGGAAGGCGGTCATGGAGCCACGCACGTGCTCGGGCCGGTTGCGTAGGCGCCCGTCGTCGTCGCCACGGCGCCGTTGTTGGCGTTGGTGAACCACGTGTTGGCGGCGCCTCCGAAGCTCGGCACCCGGGTGGGAATGGTCGGGTGGCCCTGGATCACGATGCTGGGCTGGCCGGTCGCCGCCTGGGTCGTGCCAGTCACGCTCAGGCAGGTGTTGTTGGCCGTGTCCTCGGGCGCGTTGTTGAAGCGCCCCACGAACGCCTGCTGTGCCGTGGCCCCGTTGGTCGACCCGACCACGTTGTTCTGGACCGTGACGTCGGACGCCATGGTGCCGCCGGTGGATCGTGCCGACACGGCCGGTCCCGCGCACTCGCGGACGTCGTTGAGCGCGACGTAGGCGCGCAGGGCGCCGCTGCCGTCCCGGTTGCGGAGGTCGAACCCGGAGGCGCTCGCGCTGCACGAGTCCGTGCCCGAGCCGCCGATCCGGTTGCGCAGGAGGGAGCCACGCACGACCCCAGCGGCAGCCGTGCCGTTGGCGGAGACCGTCACGGCCGAGGTGCGGGCGCCACGGATCGTGTTGCTGTCGGCCGAGAGGTAGGCGTTGCCGCCCCAGCCCGTGCCGGACCCGGCCACCACGATGCCGCCGCCCAGGGCGCCGGCTGCGACCGCGGTCGCGGACGTGGTGAACGAGCTGCGCGCGACGCTGGTGGTCAGCGTGCTGGTCGTGCCGGTCGCACTGCCCTGCACGTGGTCGCCGAGGTTGTCGCGGAACACCGAGTCGGACACGTTGAGGGTCGCCGCGTCCGCGCCGGCGACGTCCGTGCGCGCTCCGTCGCCGGAGGCGCCACCGCGCCGGCCGGCGTCGGAGACCAGCGACGTGAGGACGGTCAGCGAGCCTCGGCCCGACGCCACCAGGTTGGAGTCGTAGGAGTCGCCCACGAACGAGCCGGTGAGGCGGACCCCGGCGCCGGTGAGAGCGGCGTTGCCGGTGAAGTCGACACCGTTCTCGCCGACCGCGTCGCCGCTGCCCGTGACCTGGCTGTCGGTCAGGTTCACGATGCCGGCCGTGCCGACGGCCTCGACGCCGTGGCCGCGGCTGCCGTCGATCGACATGGACGTCAGGGTCGTGGCCCGCGTGTTGACCAGGCGGACGCCGGAGGCGCTCGAGTTGCGGATCACGCCTCCGGAGCAGGCGGCGAGGACCGGGGTGGCGGTGAGGGTGGCCGGGGTGCCCGGGCCGGTCGTGCCGGTGGTGCCGGCGGTCACGTCGCCACCGCAGGTCGTGCCGCCGCCGACGACGGTGAAGATGCCGTTGCTGACGCCGGTGTCCTGGAGGTTGATGCCGTTGACGGCGCCGTCGGAGGACACCGATGCGAAGGTGACGCCGCTCGCCCCGGTGCTCGTGCCGATGGCGGTGCCGACGATGCCGACGGCGGTCCCGGTCGTGGTCGACACGGTGCTGCCCGTGCCGGTGGCCGAGATCGTGCCGCCGCCCGAGGCTGAGAACCCGGCCTGTCCGGGGTTCGCGGTGCGCAGGGTGAGGCGTCCGGACAGGTTGAGGGTCGTGCCGCTCGTGCCCATCGTGATCCCGGCGCCGGCGAGGGTGGCGGGCACCGCCAGCACGCCCCCGGTGTGGCCGGTGACGCGGAGGGGCTGGCCGCCCGCGCTGCCGGCCGTGCCGTCGGCCGCGACGACCGACCCGGCGATGGTGGCGCTGCCGGTCCCGGTGCCGACGGCGATGCCGGTGCCGGTGGTGGTGGTGACGGCGTTGGCGGCGTTGCTGAGGATCAGGTTGCCGAACCCGGAGTAGGTGACGGCGTTCGCCGTACCCGTCGAGAGCGACAGCGGACCGCTGAACGTGACCGTGGCCCCGTTGGTGCCGACCTCGATGCCGCCCGAGTTGGCGTTCGCCGACGAGCTGACCGGGCCGCTGAACGTGATCGAACCGGAGTTGAAGGTCGTCACGCGTACGGCGCCGAGCGTGCCGCCGACGATCGTGGCCGCGTTCTGGTGGTCGACCAGGTTGCCGGCCGAGTAGTCGACCGCCCAGCGCGTGCCGCCCCGCAGGGTGACGTCGGAGGTCACCGTCGAGCTGGTCGTGCCGCTGGTGGCCAGGGCGGCACCGTTGCCGGTCGAGGTGATGTCGAGGCCGCTGATCGTGCTGCCGGTGGAGGCCTGCACCGCCGTCGACACACCGGTCGCGGTGAGGGTCGGTGCCGCACCCGCCGGGACCAGCCCGGGTAGTCCCGCCCGCTCGCCGATGAGCTTCTGCCCGGCCTCGAGCACCAGGACCGACGTGGCCGAGGAATAGGAGCCCGCGTGCACGAAGATCTCGTCGTCGGGGCCGTCCGGGTCGGTGTTGATCAGGTTGAGCGTCGAGAGCGAGGTGAACGGCGCGGTGGAGCGGCCGGTCCCGGGGGCCGTGCCCGAGTCGTCGACCCACCAGATGCGGCGGGTGCCGACGAGCATGGCGAGCGTGCCGGTCGAGATGGCCTCGCCGTCGGTGACGGAGTAGGTGAACGTGTCGGTCACGTCCTTGTCGCCGGCCTCGGGGAGGTAGCTGAACGATCCGGTCGCGGTGATCGTGAGCGACCCGCCCTGGCTGCCGGTGAGGGTGCCCGGGACGACGGAGAGCGCGTCGCCGTCCTGGTCGGTGTCGTTGGCCAGCGGCAGTGAGCCGGTGAGGGTGACGACCGGTCCGGTGGTCGTGACGGGACCGAGCTTGGCGAGCGTGTTGCCGATCGTGCCGTCGTAGCTGTCGGCGCCGACGGCCGGGGCGTCGTTGACGTCGTTGACCGTGATGGTGAAGGACGTCGCGTAGGACAGCCCCCCGTTGTCGGTGACGCGCACACGGACCGTGTAGCTCGACCTCGTCTCGACGTCGAAGGCACTGGCCGTCGTCAGCTGGCCGCCGACGATCGCGAACGACGCGTTGTCGGTGTCGCCGGCGCCGGCCGCGAGGGAGTAGGTGAACGTGGAGCCGGCATCGGGGTCCGAGGCGCTGAGGGTGCCGACGACCGTGCCGGCGGGCTTGTTCTCGTCGACGTCGGAGCGGCTCAGGGCCAAGGCCGTGGGTGCCTCGTTGACGTCGGTGACGGTGATGGTGAAGGCGCGGTCGAACGACAACCCGCCGGCGTCGGCGGTGCGGACCCGCACGGTGTAGGTCGTGCGCTGCTCGAAGTCGAGGTCGGCGACGGCCCGTAGCGAGCCACCGGTGATCGAGAACGCTGCGTTGTCCGCGCTGCCGGCGCCGCCCACGAGGGCGTAGGAGAAGGGCAGGGGGCCGTCGGGGTCGGTCGTCGTGAAGGTCCCGACGACCGCGTCGGGACCCGAGCTCTCCGGGATCGAGGAGCTGTCCAGGGTGAGGGCTGTCGGCGCCTCGTTGACGTTGGTGACGGTGATGGTGACGTCGCGCACGAACGACAGGCCGCCACCGTCGGTGACCCGCACCCGCACGGCGTACGACGCCTTCGTCTCGCGGTCGAAGACCGCAGCGGTGACGAGGTCGCCGCCGGCGATCGCGAACTGCGCGTTGTCGAGGGCGCCGGTGACGAGGGCGTACGTCGCGGTGTCGCCCGCGTCCGGGTCGGTGCTGCCGAGGATGCCGACAGAGGTGCCGGCGTCGGCGTTCTCGAGGACCGACTGGTTGCTGAGGGTCAGGGCGGTGGGCGCCTCGTTGACGTCGGTCACCGCAACGGTGAAGTCGCGGACGAACGTCAGGCCGCCCGCGTCGGTGACGCGGACCCGTGCGGTGAGGGAGGGGGTCGCCTCGAAGTCGATGCCCGCGGCCACGACGAGCCTGCCGCTGCTGATCGAGAACGTCGCGTTGTCGGCGGCGCCGGCCACGAGGGCGTACGCCGCGGTGTCGCCGGCGTCGGGATCGGTGCTCGCGAGGGTGCCGACCACGGTGCCGACCGACGAGTTCTCGGCAACGGACTGGTTGCTCAGCGTCAGGGCCGTGGGGGCCTCGTTGACGTCGGTGACGGTGATGACCAGGACCTTCTCGAACGCCTGGGCCGGGGTGCCGGCGTCGGTGACGCGGACGCGGACCGAGTGGCTCGACCGTGCCTCGAAGTCGAACGAGCGACCGGCGCGCAGGGTGTTGCCGGTGATCGTGAACTCGTCGTTGTCGCCGTCGCCGGTGCCCGCGACGAGCTCGTAGGTGTAGGGCGCGAGCCCGTCGGGGTCGGTGGCCGCGAGGGTGCCGACGGTCGCGTCGGTGCCGGCGTTCTCCGCGATCGTGCTGCTCGAGAGGGTGATGTCGCTCGGGGCGTCGTTGATCGCGTCGACGGTGATCGTGAAGCTCGCCTCGCGGGTCAGGCCGCCGGCGTCGGTCACGCGGACGCGGACGGCGTAGGAGCTCTTCGTCGCCTCGTCGAGGACCTCGGCGGTCTCGATCGTCGCGCCGTCGATGGCGAAGGCGTCGTTGTCGTCGGACCCCGGCCCGCCGACCAGGGTGTAGGTCGCGGTGTCGCCGGCGTCGGGGTCGGTGCTGTCGAGGTCGCCGACGGGGGTGCCGACCGGCTGGTGCTCGGGCACGACGGTGTCGTCGAGGGTGAGCGAGGTGGGAGCCTCGTTGACGTCCACGACCTCGATGGCGAAGGTCTCGACCAGCGACTCGGCCGGGGTCGCGCCGTCGCTGACGCGGACCCGGATCGCGTAGCTGTCCTGGTCCTCGAAGTCGAAGGCGTCGTCGGCCGTGAGGGTGTCGCCGGTGATCGCGAACGCGTCGTTGTCGCCCGAGCCCGGGCCGCCCACGAGGTCGTAGGTGAAGGGCGCCGGTCCGTCGCTGTCGACGGCGGCGAAGGTGCCGACGACGAGGGCGGTCGCGTTCTCCTCGATCGAGGTGCTCGACAGGCTGAGCGCGGTCGGGGCGTCGTTGATCGGGTCGACGGCGATCGTGAACGCCGCCTCGCGGGTCAGGCCGCCGTCGTCGGTGACGCGCACGCGGATGTCGTACTCGTTCTTCGTCGCCTCGTCGAGGACCTCCGCCGTCGCGACGGTGGTGCCGTCGATGGTGAAGGCGTCGTTGTCGTCGGATCCCGGGCCGCTGACGAGGGTGTACGTCGCGGTGTCGCCGGCGTCGGGGTCGGCGCTGTCGAGCTCGCCCACCGCCGTACCCACCGGCTGGTGCTCGTCGACGGCGTCGTCGGAGAGGGTCAGCGAGGTCGGGGCCTCGTTGACGTCGAGGACGTCGATGGTGAACGTGCGGGCGAAGGTCTCGCCGCCGGCGTCGGTGACGACGACCCGGGCGGTGGCGGAGGGAGTGGACTCGACGTCGAAGGAGTCGGCCGCGACCAGCTCGTCGCCGTCGACGGCGAAGCGGTCGTTGTCGGCGGCAGCAGGCACGAGGGCGTACGTCGCCGTGTCCCCCGCGTCCGGGTCCGTGCTCGACAGCGTGCCGACGGTGGTGCCGACGGGGCTGTTCTCGACGATGGTGTCGCCGTCGAGGGCGAGGCTGGTGGGCGCCTCGTTGACGTCGGTGACGGTCACCTGGACGTCGGCGTCGAGGTCCGCCGTACCCCCGGCGTGGATGCCGACCGTGCGGGTCGGGTCGGTCTCGAAGTCGAGACCGGTCGACCACAGCTCGTCGCCGTCGCGGATCTCGAGGTCGGTGCCACCGGAGGTGATGGTGAAGACGGGTGCGCTGTCGGCGTCGGGGTCGTCGACGGACAGGGTGCCGATGAGTGCCTCGGCGTTCTCCGTGACCGTGTCGCCGGACAGGTCGATGGTGGTCGGGTCCTCGTCGACGTCGGTGACGTCGATGGTGAAGGAGCGCGTCAGGTCGACGACGCCGTTGTCCTGCACGCGGATCGTCAGCTGACGGGTGGCGGCGGCCTCGTGGTCGAGGGCCCGCGTGGTCCACACCTGGTCGCCGGCGCGGATCTCGAAGTCGGCGCCGCCCGCGGTGATCGCGAACGCGGGCGCGGTCGAGGGGTCGGGGTCGGTGATCGACAGCGTGCCGACCTTGGCGACGGCGTTCTCCTCGACCGTCGTGGGAGCGAGGTCGAAGGTCGTGGGCTGGACGGTCGGGGTGACGGTGGGCGTCGCCGTGGGGGTGGGGGTCGGGGTCGGCGTGGGGGTGGGGGTGGCTGTCGGGGGGGCCGTGGGCGTCGCGGTGGGCGTGGGGACGGGCGCGGACGGCGTGACCTTGATCGACAGCGCGCGACCTCGGCGCTTGCCCAGGAGGTCGATGGCCTGGACCCGCACGGCGAGGCTCGGGTGGTCGGCGGCGGTGACGGAGGAGGTCACGAAGAGCTGGTCGCCGCGCAGCTGGACGAGGTCGTTGTCGTCGTCACCGGTGCCCTTCTGCAGGCGGAACCGGATCCGGTCGCCGGGGTCGGTGTCGCGAGCGGTCAGCAGGCCGGCGCTGACGCGCCCGGCGTTCTCGGGGATCGCACCGCCCGTGCGGCGCGGCTTGCCGGGGATGTGGTTGATCGCGCGGAAGAACGTGCCGTCGCAGTCCGCGCGCCGCTCGACGTGCACGAGGCGACCGGCCCGGCCGGTGGCGCAGAGCAGCCCGTCCTTGTTGCGGGGGAGGGTGAGCTCGCGCTCGCCGTCCTCGCAGCGTCCACCCGTCAGGGCGCCGTCGTGGTCACGGCACAGCGTGAGCGGCCGGTCGACGCGCAGCGCCGCCCGGCGCTCGTCGTCGCGGCACGACTCGGCGGCGCGCGCCGAGTCGCGCGAGACGCAGACCGACGTGAGGTCGGTCGGCCTCGACGCGGCATTTGCCGACGGGCTGTTCTTGACGACCTGGACGGTCGCGACGGGTGCAGCCGAAGCAGGCACGACGGCAAGAGCTGCCCCGACGGTCGTCAGGATCGCAGTGGCCGCCAGGGTGCGCACACAAGACATTCGTGGTCCTCCCCACAGGTGGGCACGAACCTACGAAGGATCCGGCGTCCTGTCCGGGGAATGGCGAACATCGCCGGGGCCGTCCCGTCGCCCGACGAGTGGGGTGTGACGGTGCCCACGTCCTAGGGTGTCGGCCATGGCTCAGACACCGCAGGCGCGCGCCAACGTGGCGGCGATCCCGACCTACGTCCCCGGCAAGCCGCCGACGCCGCGACCCGGCCTCACGACCTTCAAGCTCTCCTCCAACGAGAACCCCTACCCGCCGCTGCCCGGCGTGGTCGAGGCAGCGCTGGGGGCGGCCGAGGCGATGAACCGATATCCCGACATGGGCAACTCCGCGTTGTACGCCGCTCTGTCGGACTACCTCGACGTGCCGGTCTCCGACCTCGCCGCCGCGACCGGGTCGGTAGCGCTGATCTACCAGCTCTTCAACGCCTTCTGCGAGCCCGGCGACGAGGTCGTCTACGCGTGGCGCTCCTTCGAGGCCTACCCGATCGCCGCGACCGCCGCCGCCGCGGTGTCGGTGCAGGTCCCGGTGCGGCCCGACGGCCGTCACGACCTCGACGCGATGGCGGCCGCGATCACCGACCGCACCAGGGTCGTGATCGTGTGCACGCCCAACAACCCGACGGGGCCGGGCGTCACCCAGTCGGAGCTGGACGCCTTCCTGGCCCGCGTGCCGTCGCACGTGCTGGTGGTGGTGGACGAGGCCTACCTCGAGTTCGTCCGGATGGACGAAGCGATCGACGGGCTCGCGACCTACCGGGCGCACCCGAACGTCGTGCTCACCCGGACCTTCTCCAAGGCCTACGGGCTGGCCGGCTTCCGGGTCGGCTACGCCGTCGGATCGCCGGCGATCGCCGGCGCCCTCCGCGCCGTGTCGCTGCCCTTCGGCGTCTCGAGCGTCGCCCAGGCCGCAGCGATCGCCTCGCTCGCCTCCGCCGACGCGCTGTTCGAGCGGGTCGGGGCACTGGTGGACGAGCGCTCCCGGGTGGTCGAGGGCGTCCGCGCCGCCGGCTGGGACATCCCCGACGCCCAGGGCAACTTCGTGTGGTTCGCGCTCGGTGAGCGCACCGACGAGTTCGCCGCCGCGGCCGACGAGCTCGGCATCGTCGTACGCCCCTTCGCCGGCGAGGGGGCCCGCGTGTCCATCGGTGAGGACGAGGCGAACGACCGGCTGATCGAGCTCGCGCGCACCTTCCCGCGCTGAACTTCTCGAGGGAATTGCGAACTTCTGGGGGTTTGCATGCCCCGGGATGTCTCGGTTTCCCCGGCTAGCCGGGGAAACCGAGACAGGAACCTGATCAGCCCCGGTCGGTCACGACCGCGACGCCCTCGATCTTCACCGGCTTGTTCTTCGCGACGACGATCCGCAGCTTGCCGCTGGTGGGCTTGGCGAGCTTCACCGTCCGGAGCCGGTTGACCTTGTTCTTGCCCTTGAGGCTGAAGGTCTTGACCCGCTTCTTTCCGATGAACACCTTGACGCTGCCGGCCTTGCGGGCGGTGCTGACCACCAGTGTGACCTGCGTGGCCTTCTTGATCCGCTTGGTGAGCTGGTCGCCCCGGTCGCGCGAGGTGACGTAGTCACCGCCGAACGCCGCCGCCCTCGTGACCCGCTTCCAGTCGCCCTTCCGCTTCAGCACGTTGTCGTCGTACGGCACGGTGAAGGTTCGCGTCGCCGGGGTGGCGTCGGCGACGCCGGCCTGGTCGACCGCCGCGACGGCGAAGACGTGGGTGCCCGCGCCGTACGACTTCGTCAGGCCGCCCGCCGCGCACGGCACGGTCTTGCCGTCGACCGTGCAGACGAAGGTCGACCCGGGCGCCGTCGAGGAGTAGGCGAAGGCCTGCTCGGTCTTCAGCACGACCGAGTCCTCGGCCGGGCCGGCGGTGATCTTCGTGTCCGGCGCCGGGCTGGCCTGCAGCTTGAACGAGGCGTCGTTGACGTCGAAGAAGTAGTTGCCGACGGCCTCGATCTTGATCCGCACGTCGGCGGCGGTGACGTTGGGCATCAGCAGCGTCTCGGAGCCGTCGTTGGGCGTCGCGGCCGCGAGCACGGTGCCAAAGGTGGCACCGCCGTCCGTCGAGGCCGAGATCTTCACCGTCGGCGCGAGGGCCTGGGTGTTGTTGACCGCCCACGTGACCGGGACGGCGGTGCCGCCGGCCACGGTCGCGCCGGGCGTCGCCTGCGAGGTGACCAGGAACGGACCCGCGGTCGGGTCGAGGTTGAGGGTCACGTCGTCGTACGACAGCCCGCCACCCGTCGGGTAGAGGTCACGCGCGGTGAGCCGGAAGTGCATGGCCGGCGTCGTGCTGCCGGCCGTGCCGACGTAGCCCGCCCTGGGGAGGTACTCCGAGTAGCACTCCGTCAGCTTCGGGTCGAGCCGCACGAACGGCACCGGCACCGGCGGCGCCGTCGGGCAGACGCCGGTCGCCGCGTTGGTGTTGCCGCTCAGGATCTGCGCCATGTCGGGGAAGACCCGCGTCGGGCTGCCGTCGGCGATGTTCTGGTTGGGCGACGGGGTCAGCAGCGAGTCGGCGTCGGAGACCATCGCCTCCTTGCCGAACACCCGGAACAGCGGGCCGTTGACCTTGGTGTTGCTCACCAGCGCGGTGCCGCCGGTGCGCTCGGGACCACCGGTGTCGTTCTGCTCCCAGAGGAAGAGCAGCGGGTTGCCGTCGGCGTCGGTGCCCGACCCGGTGAGGGCGAACGGCGTCTGCATCGGCAGCGTCTTGTCGGCCGGTGCGGCCACCGTCGGGTTGTGGTTGGTGGTGGCCTCGGCAGCGATGCCGCCGTTGTCGGCCGGCCCGCCCTTGGCGGTCTCGCCGACGAGCGTGGTGACGTCGCCGTTGCCGGTGACGGTCAGGGCGTCGAAGTCGACGTCGCCGGCGTCGGCGCCGAACACGGTGGGCTCCTCGTTGAAGATCACCTGGAAACCGCGGCTGTCGATCTCGGTCGGGTCGGGGCGGTAGCCCGTCTCGTCGAAGTCCCACTGAACGACCGACACGTCGGCGCCGGTGGCGGTCTCGATCGCGGCCTCGACACCAGCAGCGGTGTAGTCGGTGCCGTTGGTCACCGTGACCGGGGTCGAGCCGTCGTAGCTGATGTTGATCGAGTCGGTGCCGTCGAAGTCACGCAGGGAGACCGTCTGCACCTCGATGTTGGCGTAGTTGGCGCCCTCCGTGTAGGTCGTCACCTCGTCGACCGTCCGCTGCGAGAAGTAGGGGTCGGAGTGCTCCTGCAGGTTGTCCTGGCGGCAGATCCCGGCGTAGGCCATCACCGACGACCCCGAGCCGGGCTCGACCGACGTGGTGCCCTCACGGTTGCCGAGCGAGCAGTTGAGCTGGGTGCCGTTGAAGGTGTGGTTGCCGGCGAACTGGTGGCCCATCTCGTGGGCGACGTAGTCGATGGCGAAGAAGTCGCCCTTCGGCTCGGGGAGACCGGTGCAGCCCGAGGCCTTGTAGTCGCCGCCGACGACGCCGAGGAACGCGACGCCGCCGCCGTTGACGCCGAGCGCGATGTGGCCGATGTCGTAGTTGGAGGCACCGACGAGCAGGCCGAGCACGTTGCGGTTCTCACCGAGCGCGGGGGAGTCGCAGAAGTCGAGCCCACCGGGGACGTCGTCGCTGTCGTCGTCGGGCGTGCCGCCGTCGTCGTACAGGCTGAAGCAGGGGGCGGAGCCGCACGGACCGTCGGGCCCGGTGGCCTCCTCGTCGGTGTCGAAGTTGAGGTCGTCGGTCGCGTTGACGAGGCGCATCGTGATCGCCAGGTCGTCGTTGTAGACCTGGTTGACGCGGTTCATCAACGTCACCTTCTCGGCCAGCACGTTGGCGGCGCCGAAGTAGGCGGCGTAGGTCGGGTCGGAGGTCAGTGCGAGGCGGTAGACCTTGCGGGAGACCGACGCGCCCGCGGTGGTGCGCTCGGCTGCGCGCGCCTCGGCGAGCTTGTCGCCGACGCCCGCGATCTCTCCCTCGCGGCGGCGCTGCTCGCTGGCGGGGAGGTCGGCGCCGTAGTAGCTCAGGTGCTGCGTGGTGCCGCGGGTGTTGTAGGCCGGGTCGACGTACCAGTCGCGCTGGGCGCCCGCGGTCCGCACCGACGCGTGGAAGCCCATCGGGGTGAGGTCGAGCGCGATCGAGGCGAGCGGGTCGTCGACGCCGCGCCCCGACCAGGTGCCGATCTCCGGGTGCGCGGCGGCGAGCTTGGACTCCATCGTCCGGGTGGGGGTGACGCGGAAGGTCTGGAGGGCGCCCGACGGGTCGGGCACCTCGATCTCCGCGGTGCCGGTGCCGGTGGGCAGGTCGGCGCGCAGCGACGCGAGGTCGACCCGCGTGGCGGCGTACTCCTTCGGCTCGACGCGGACCTTGCCCCCGGTGGGCGTGAAGCCCTTGAGGGAGGTGAAGGACCCGTCGTCGGGAGCGGCCGACGCGAGGCTGGTCATCGTCGCCGGCAGCACCCCCGCTCCCAGGACCAGCGTGACCGTGACAGCAAGACGACGAACACCGGCAGTGCGCAAGGCAGATTCCCCTCGAGTGGCGTGGAGATTGCACTCAAGCACCGTTTTCACCCCAGCGCCAGAGTCGGGATCCGAAGGGGTGGGACCCGGACAGCGGGCACGTGCGTGCGCCGAGCGGACGTCAGTGGTCGACGGGGACCGGGGCGGCCTGGGCCCGGTCCATCGACCGGAAGGACGGCACCCGGGTCGGGGCCATCGTCGTCGCGGCGTAGGCGATTCCGGCGACGAGCAGCGCGGGCGCCAGGCCGATCCCGGCGACGGCGAGGCCGCCGAGGATCCCGCCGAGCGGCATCAGCGACCAGCAGATCGCGGTGTTGAGCGACGAGACCCGGCCCAGCAGCGGCTCGGGGATCCGCTCGAGGATGACGGCGCCGAGGATCGGGTTGAGGAACCCGGACGCCAGCCCGGCAAGGGCCATCACGGCGAACACCGCCCAGAGCGGGGAGTCGAACGCCATCACCAGGAACCGGGGTGCGCCGGCGACCAGGAAGGCGAGGACGTAGGTGCGGTAGCGCGGCAGCGTCTCGCCCCACTTCGCGGCGATCAGCGCGCCGACCACCGAGGCGCCGCTCATGACGGCGAAGAGCGTCCCGAGCACGGCCACCCCCGCGCCGGAGTCCTTGGCCCACACCGGTGCGAGCACGGCCGACCACGCCTGGTCGATCAGGTTGGTGACGGCGACCATCGCGCAGATCGCGACCAGCACGGGCTCGGTCCGCAGGAACCGCCAGCCCTCCACCAGCTCCTGGGCGTACGTCGATGCGTCGGCCGCCTCCGCCCGCGGGACGGGCTTGCCCAGCCCGGTCGTGGCCAGCCCGAAGACGACGAACGAGACGAGGAAGGAGAACGCGTCGACGTACAACGCGTTGGCGGCGCCGATCCCCGCCACCAGCAGCCCGGCGAGGGCAGCACCGAGCATGGTGGACGTGCGCTCGATCGCGCCGGACAGTCCGGTGACCCGCTCGAGGGAGACGCCGGCGACGCGGGCGATCTCCGGCGTCATCGCGGCCTTGCCGGCGTCGCCCGGCCCGCGCAGGGCGCCGGCGAGCGCGACCAGGCCCAGCAGCAGCGGGAAGCCGAGGTGGCCGAGGTGGTGCAGCAGCGGGATGGCGCCGACCACGAACGCCGACGCGAGGTCGCAGGCCAGGGTGACGCGGCGGGGGCCGACGCGGTCGAGGAGCGGTCCGCCGAGCGCCTTGAAGACCACCAGCGGCGTGATCTCGAACGCCGCGACGAGGCCGGTCTGGGTCGCCGAGCCGGTGGTCGAGAGGACGAACCACGGCACCGCGATCATCGAGATGCGGGTGCCGACGAACGACACGCCTTCGGCGGTCAGGCCGCCGACCAGGGGGGCCCGTCGGGTCAGCGTGGTCGTGGGCGTGCTCATGTGTGGGCCCCCGGTCGCGGGAAGGCGTTGAGGTTGACCGCGAAGGGGGCCGCGGTCTCGTCGTCGCTGTGGGGCGTCTCCTCGATGATCGCCGTCAGCCGCTCCACGAGCGCCTGGGCGCCGGGCGGGGTCAACGAGCGCTCCCAGTCGCTGAGCGTGCCGACCTTCCTCCACGGCTCGGGCAGCGAGTGCATCTCGGCCACCGCGGCACGCAACCGGTCGCCGTACGCGAGGGCCACGGTCAGGAGGTAGGCCTCGATGTCCTCCTCGGACTCGCCCTGGCCCTCGAAGTCGGTGCGGGTGCTGTCGTGCGCCGCGCGCCACCAGCGGTCGCGTGCGTTGCCGCGCTCGGTGTCCTCGAGGATGAAGCCGTGCTGCGCGAGCTGGCGCAGGTGGTAGGACGTCGCGCCGGTGTTGAGGTCGAGCCGCTGCGCGAGCGTGGTCGCGGTCGCGGGCCCCTCGGTGCGGAGCAGGCCGAGCATCTTCAGCCGGACGGGGTGGCTCAGGGCGCGGAGACCGGCGATGTCGGGGGTGACGGAGGAGGCCATGGTCTGAGCGTAGAACTGCAAAGAGTCATTTGCAAACACTTCTTTGCGGTACGGCGATCTACCCGATCATGGGCGTGACCGGCCCCGGCGTCATGGCTAGCGTCGAGCCGTGGGCCAGCGTGCGGGCACGACCAGGGGCAGGGGCAGACGGGCGGCACTCGTCACCGCCACCGTCGGCGCGCTCGTCACGGCCCTGCTGCTCGTGCCCGGCGCGGCGCAGGCCGCGCCCCCGGCCAACGACGCCTTCGCCGCCGCGGCCGACCTCGGCTCGGCGGTCCCGGCGGTCGCCGTCGGGTCCAACGTCGAGGCCACGACCGAGGCCGGCGAACCGCTGGTGCGAGGAGCGAGCGAGGCGACGGGGACGATCTGGTGGAGGTGGACCGCACCCGCGACGGCCCGCTACCGCGTCGACCTGTGCGCCACCACGCCGGTCTTCACCGCGACCCTGGCCGTGTTCAGCGGCGCGAGCGTGTCCGGGCTGACCAACGTCACGGCGGTCGGGGACGGGCTCACCGGCGCGGCGCCGAACTCCTACCTCGGGGGCAAGTGCGCCGACCTCGACCTGCCGGCCGCGGCGTTCGACGCGGTCGCCGGCACGACGTACAGCATCGCCGTCGGCGGGGTGGGCGGCTCGACGAGCTCGAGCATCGCGCTGGCCCTGAGCCGTCCGGCGCCCAACGACGACCACGCCAACGCCGTCGACCTGGGCTCGGCCGTCCCGGCGACCGGCAGCGGCAGCAACGTCGGCGCCTCGGTCGAGGCCGGCGAGCCGCTCACCCGCAACATCTTCCAGGCCTCCGGCACGATCTGGTGGACCTGGACGCCACCGGTCACCGCCCGCTACCGCGTCGACATCTGCTCCTCGTCGCCGGTGCTCGTCGGGACGCTCGGGGTCTTCACCGGACCGAACGTCGCCGCGCTGGCCAATGCGTCGTCGGTCGGCACGGGTCGTACGGCGGCGACGCCCGACTATCCCGGCGGCCAGTGCCCGGACACCCGGGTGGTGGCGGTCGCGTTCGACGCGGTGGTCGGCACGACCTACGCCATCGCCGCCGGGGGTGCCGGGGGCACGACCAGCAGCAACATCGTGCTGCACCTGAGCCGGCCCGCGGTCAACGACAACTTCGCCAACGCCCTCGACCTGGGGTCTGCCGTCCCGGCCTCGGCGACCGGCAGCAACGTCGGCGCCTCCGACGAGGTCGGGGAGCCCCTCGCCCGTGGTGGCGTGACCGGCACCGGCACCGTGTGGTGGAGCTGGACGGCGCCGGCTGCCGGCCGCTACCGCGTGGACCTCTGCTCCACCCAGCCCGCGTTCAACGGCACCCTCGCGGTCTATACGGGTACGGCGGTGATCGCCCTGACCAACCGGACCACCCTCGGCACCGGGCGGACGCCGGCCGCCAAGCCCTACCCCGGTGGCCAGTGCGCCACCTCGAGCCTGCCGGCGGCCGCCTTCGACGCCACGGCCGGCACGACCTACCGCTTCGCCGCCGGCGGCTCGGCGGGCGCGAGCAGCCCGAAGCTCGTCCTGCGCGTCTCGCGGGCCGTCCAGTCCTGCGCCGACGCGTCCAGGGCGCTGCGCTCCGCCCGGTCGACGCTGGCCCGGGCGGTGAGGAAGACCGCCGTGGCCACCCGGCGCGCGCGGGCCGCGACCAGGCTGGCGAAGGCGCAGCCGAGCGCCAAGCACGCCGCCGCGGCGAAGAAGGCGAAGGCCCGGGCCACGAAGGCGAGGGCGAAGCAGCGCGCGGCCGCTCGGGACCTCAGGCAGGCGAAGGCCGCCCGGGCGAAGGCCTGCTGAGGCCCCGCGCCAGGGCCGGGACGACCACGGCTGCGGCCGCGAGGTGCAGCACGACCAGCGCGAGGGACGTCGCCGCGCTCGCGCCGACCAGGAAGGGCGGCACCAGCGAGACGAGCGTCAGCGCGAGCGCCGTACGCACGAAGACGTGGGCAGGTCGGGAGGCCCAGCGGAGCAGGGCCGCGGCGATCAGCACCCCGATCACCGAGAAGAAGCCGGTCACCACCGCGACGCCGGACACCGGGATCGTCTCCCCGCCCTCGGGGACCTCGAGCGTGACACCCACCGCTCGCGCCAGGGCGGCGAGCAGCGCGGTCACCACCATCGCGGCCCCGGTCGCGAGCAGGCCGAGGACGGCCAGGCGCCCGAGGCGGTGTCCCGCCCCGGGCACGGTCACGGCAGTCATCGCGACACCTCGTCGGTCGCCGCCGGCAGGCTCGCCGGGAGTCCCAGGTGGACGAACTGCTCGGGGCCGAAGATGGTGACCTCGGTGATCGACCCGCCGCTGACGCGCAACACGTCGATGGCCAGCGGGAGGTGGGCCGACGCCTCCTCGTGCCAGGTGTAGTAGCCGATCGCCGGCTGCCGGTTCACCGCGGTCGGGACGCCGCGGAGACCGGTCATCTCGGGGTAGCCGCCCTCGATCCAGTCGGCCAGGACGGCGTCACGGCCGACGATCAGGCCCGGCGTCGGCGGCATCGCGAACCGGACGTCGTCGCGCAGCATGGTGGCGATCGCGTCGATGTCGGTCGCCATGCTGGCCTCGGTGAAGCGACGCACCAGGTCGCGGTTGTCGGTGTCGTCCTCACCGCCCGTCCACTCGTGCCGTTCGGGCGGCAGGTGCTCCCGCATCCCCGCCCGGGCCCGCTGCAGCGCGCTGTTGACGGAGTTGACCGAGTCGCCGAGCAGGTCGGCGACGTCCTTCGCCGGCCAGCCGACGACGTCGCGCAGGATCAGCGCCGCCCGCGGCCTAGGCGCGAGGTGCTGCACCGCGACGACGTAGGCCAGCTCGACCGTCTCCCGCGCGAGTGCCGCGGTCTCGGGCTCGTCGGCCTCGTCCGCGGTCAGCTCGTCGAGCAGGCGGTCGGGATAGGGCTGGAGCCACAGCACCTCGCCGCCGGTGGCCGGCTCCGGTCGCCGCTTGGCGAGCAGGTCGAGGCAGGCGTTGGTGGCGATGCGGTAGAGCCACGCGCGGAAGCTCGCGCGCCCCTCGAACGTCTCGCGCCGTCGCCAGGCGCGCAGGAACGTCTCCTGCACGGCGTCCTCGGCGTCCTGGAACGACCCGAGCATCCGGTAGCAGTGCACGTGCAGCTCGCGCCGGTGCCGCTCGGCGTGCCCCGTGAAGGCCGCCTCGTCCGTCCCGTCCAGCTCCTGCACGTCGATCTCCTTCGGCTGCGTGCTCACGCTCATCCTCATCCTCACCTCTCGTGTCCGGTCGTGGATATGACGCCGGCGGCGGCGAGAACTCATCACCCCGTTCGCTTCGAAGGTTGAAAGTGCGATGATCGAGGCATGGCCGACGCTGCGACGTACACCGACAAGGGCAAGCCCTTCGAGCGCGACATGACCTACATCCCGGACCGGTTGCGCGCCGGCGACGAGCCGGCCGACCCGCTCGAGGGGGCGTACGGCGCCGACCCGGACGCGCCGTCGTGGCCGGTCGAGCCCGGCCGCTACCGGCTGGTGGCGGCCAAGGCCTGCCCGTGGGCCAACCGCGCGATCATCGTGCGCAACCTGCTCGGGCTCGAGGACGTGATCTCGCTCGGCATGCCCGGTCCGACGCACGACGCCCGCAGCTGGACCTTCGACCTCGACCCCGGTGGCGTCGACCCCGTGCTGGGGATCGAGCGGCTGCAGGAGGCCTACTTCAACCGCGTGCCCGACTACCCGCGCGGCATCACGGTGCCGGCCATCGTCGAGGTCGAGACGGTCAAGGTCGTGACCAACGACTTCCCCTGGATCACCCACGACTTCTTCTTCGAGTGGCGCGAGCACCACCGCGCCGACGCGCCCGACCTGTGGCCCGCGGACTCGCGCGAGGAGATGGAGGCCGTGATGAAGCGGGTCTTCACCGAGGTCAACAACGGCGTCTACCGCTGCGGCTTCGCCGGTTCGCAGGAGGCGTACGACGCGGCGTACGAGCGCCTCTTCGCCGCCCTCGACTGGCTCGAGAAGCGCCTCACCGACCGCCGCTACCTGATGGGCGAGGCGATCACCGAGGCCGACGTGCGACTGTTCACGACGCTCGCGCGCTTCGACGCCGTCTACCACGGCCACTTCAAGTGCAACCGCAACAAGCTGATCGAGATGCCGGCGCTGTGGGGCTATGCCCGCGACCTGTTCCAGACGCCCGGCTTCGGCGAGACCATCGACTTCGAGCAGATCAAGGCGCACTACTACCGCGTGCACACCGACGTGAACCCGACCGGGATCGTGCCGCAGGGGCCCGACGAGTCCGGCTGGACGACCCCGCACGGTCGGGGCTGAGCGCCCGGATCAGGGGGTCGGCGGGCTCGTCGTCGGCGTGCCCGTCGGCGTGCCGGTCGTCGTCGGGCTCGTCGTGGGTGTCGTCGGGGTCCCGGTCGGTGTCGTGGTGGGCGTGCCCGTCGGGGTCACGGTCGGTGACGTCGTCGGTGACGTCGTCGGTGAGGTCGTCGGTGTGACCGTGGGCGTCGGGGTGGGTGTCGGCGTCTCGGTCGGCGTCGGGGGTGGCGCGGGCGCCGGCTCGGGACCCTGCACGAACGCCGAGAGCACGGGGCCGTCCTTGGTCCACAGCAGGCGGGCGGCGTACAGCGCGCGCTTGCCGACGTCCTCGTAGTCCGAGGGCCCGTGGTAGCTCTGGTAGCACGGCAGGTTGGTGCCCTTGCAGACCCAGCCGTGGAAGAACAGCCGGTTGGCGTGGGTGTCGGTGGCCTCGACGTAGTCGGCGCCGCCGGGCCCGCACACACCGGAGTTCTGGCGGTTGACCAGCGCGTGGCCGCGGGTGCCCTGCCAGCCCTGGTGGCGGAACTTCGAGCGGCGCCAGATGGTGCGGTAGCGGCAGTCGCCGTAGTCGCCGCGCGAGGTGATCAGGTAGTACCACTGGCCGTGCTTGACCATCACCGGGTTCTCGAGCACGCCGACGTCGCGGATCAGCTCGCGGCTGCGCCCGAACGTGCCGGTGCCGGCCGCGTTGAGGCGGATCATCCGGATCGTCGAGGGCGTGCCCTGGGTGCGATACATCAGGAAGCGGCGGCCGTCGGGGGCGACGAACGACGAGGGGTCGATGACGCCCCGGTTGGGCAGTCCGGTGCGGCCGGCGACCGGGTCGAAGGCCGGCTGCGTCGTGGAGTAGTCGGGACACACCAGCGGGCGGTTGCTGACGGGGGTGAACTTGTCCGCCAGGGTCGGGGCGGTCGCGACGCCGATGCAGCGGTCCTGCTCGTGGGGCAGGCCGCGCGAGGGCATCGTGTAGTAGGCCAGCCAGCCGTTGGGGCCCTGCTCGATCTCCGGGCCCCAGACGCCGGCGAACTTCGCCCATGCCGGTCGCCCGTTGAGCAGGTCGCCGGTGGGGTCCCAGTTGCCCCAGTCGTAGTCGGAGACCGCGCCGCGGGCGCGGAACCCGGTCGCCGCGCCGAACCAGCGCGTGCCGTCGAAGACCACGGTCGGGTCGCCGAAGTCGCGGGTCCAGATCAGCGGACGCGGCGCCTGCGCGGCCTTGCGTGCGTCGCTCGCGCCGTCGTCGGCGCCGCTGGCCGGTGACGAGACCGGGGACAGGACGAGCAGGGCGGGCAGCGCCGCCAGCGCGACGAGCGCGCCGAGCCAGCGGGACGGGTGTCGTGGTGCACGCATGTGGCAGGTACCCCCTTCAAGGCACTCCTTTGATACCGCGAGGCCGGGAAATTGTTGCAACTCGGCCTGCCCCGGCGTCGGGATATCCATGGGAGGAACGGGGGGTGGATCGGCCCGGCACCCCCCGAGATCGCCCATGGATATCCCCGCGGGAGGGTCAGAGGAAGCCGCGGACCACCGGGACGCCGTCGACCCAGTCGAGGTCGGCGGCGTACATCGGCCGGATCGCCCGGGAGCGGTGACGCACCGTGTCCTTCCGGATCCCCGGGCCGCACGGCGTGGTCGAGCCGCGGCAGGTCCAGGCGTGGAAGTAGACCCGCAGCCGCTTGGAGTGCGGCATCGGGGTCACGTCGGCGCCGCCCGGACCGCACAGGCCCGACGACTGGTCGAGCAGCACCCCCGTCGTCGCCTCGGCCCAGCTCAGGATCGAGGTCGAGCGGCGCCAGACCGTCCGGTAGGAGCAGTGGGTGAAGTCGCCCTGCGACAGCAGCATCACCCAGCCGGTGGGGCGCTCGATGAGCACCGGGTTCTCCAGCACGCCGTCGTGCCGGAACAGCTCGACGCTCTGACCGGCGGCGTGCAGGCCGCTCCTCGACAGGGGCAGCAGCCGGATCGACGACGGGATCCGGTCGGTCTTGTAGAGCAGGTGTGGCCGGCCCCCGGCGACGACGAGCGACGGGTCGATCACGCCCGCCCGGGGCAGGCCGGGGAGGACCACCGGCACCGTGTCCTCGGCGGCCGGCGCAGCGACGTACGACGGACAGACCAGCGGCCTGCCGCCGATCGCCGTGAACCCCCCGGTCGCGGAGCGGGAGCGGGCGACGCCGATGCAGCGGCCGTACTCACCGATGCCGCGCACGGGCGCTGCGAAGTAGAGCACCCACCAGCGACCGACGCGGGCGATGTCGGAGGCCCAGATGTCGCCGTCGGCGTGCGACCACGAGGGCAGCCGGACGAGCGACGAGCCGGCCGGTCGCCAGGCTCCGCTCGGGCGCTCGGAGAACGATCGCGGCACCAGGCTGCCGGTGGAGAAGCCGACGAAGCCGTTGCCGCTCACGGTCACCGCCGGGTCGGCGAAGTCGCCGCTGAGGACGGGTCGCGGGACGCGCTCGGCCAGCGCTGGTACGGCGACGAGCGCGAGCGCCGCCGAGAGGGCGGTGACGAGGAGGCCGGTGAGGGCGGGACGCAGACGCACGGCGCACAACCTAGACGCACCTCGATTCGCCCCCGGGGTGCTGCGCCCGATAACTTTGACGACACCATGTGGTCGGGGTCACACACGCCTGCGGCAGCATGGAATCACACAGCCCTCGGTGCGCCCGGTGACCCCGCGCAGCCGCCGGCATGAACGAATGGAGTGCCATGAGCGACACCGCAGCAGCCAGCCCCGGACACTTCGGGCCCGATCTCGCGGAGGTCTTCGGGCCCTCGCAGCAGGACGGCGGCCCCGAGCTCGTCCAGCTCCTGACGCCCGAGGGTGAGCGCGTCCACCACGCCGAGTTCGACCACGACTTCTCCGCCGAGGAGCTGCGCGGCTTCTACCGCGACATGGTGCTCACCCGGCGCATCGACACCGAGGCGACCGCGCTCCAGCGCCACGGCGAGCTCGGCATCTGGGCCCAGCTGCTCGGCCAGGAGGCCGCGCAGATCGGCGCCGGCCGCGCGCTCCGCCCGCAGGACTACGTCTTCCCGACCTACCGCGAGCACGGCGTCGCCTACACCCGTGGCATCGACCCGCTCGACCTGCTCGGACTCTTCCGCGGCGTCGACCAGGGTGCCTGGGACCCCGCCGAGAAGAACTTCGGCCTCTACACGATCGTCATCGGCGCGCAGGTGCTGCACGGCGTCGGCTACGCCATGGGCATCCAGCGCGACGGAGCCGTCGGCACCGGCGACCCCGACCGCGACGCCGCCGTCATCGCCCACTTCGGCGACGGCGCGTCCTCGCAGGGCGACGTCAACGAGGGCTTCATCTTCGCCGCGTCCTACAACGCGCCGGTGGTCTTCTTCTGCCAGAACAACCAGTGGGCCATCTCGGAGCCGATCGAGCGCCAGACCCGCATCCCGCTCTACCAGCGCGCCCTCGGCTTCGGCTTCCCGGGCGTGCGCGTGGACGGCAACGACGTGCTGGCGACGTACGCCGTCACGAAGGCCGCGCTGCAGCGTGCGCGCGACGGCCAGGGCCCGACCTTCATCGAGGCCTACACCTACCGCATGGGTGCGCACACGACCACCGACGACCCGACGCGCTACCGCCTCTCCGACGACGTCGAGAGCTGGAAGCTCAAGGACCCGATCGAGCGGCTCAAGGTCTACCTGCGCCGCAACGGCCTCGTCGACCAGCAGTTCTTCGACGACCTCGACGACGAGGCGAAGGAGCTCGGCCACCACCTCCGCGAGGGCTGCAAGGCGCTGCCCGACCCGCAGCCGATGAGCGTCTTCGACCACGTCTACACCGAGATGACCGACGAGCTCGCCGCCCAGCGCGACGGCTACGAGGCCTACCTCGCCTCGTTCGAGGGGAGCGACCACTGATGAGCACCGCACAGAAGATCACGCTGGCCAAGGGCCTCAACATGGGCCTGCGCAAGGCCATGGAGGACGACCCGAAGGTCCTCATCATGGGTGAGGACGTCGGCAAGCTCGGCGGCGTCTTCCGCATCACCGACGGCCTGCAGAAGGACTTCGGCGAGGACCGCGTCATCGACTCGCCGCTCGCGGAGTCCGGCATCGTCGGCACCGCGGTCGGCATGGCCCTGCGTGGCTACCGCCCTGTCGTGGAGATCCAGTTCGACGGCTTCGTCTACCCCGCGTACGACCAGATCGTGTGCCAGGTCGCGAAGATGACCTTCCGCTCGCAGGGCAGGTCGAAGATGCCGATGGTCATCCGCATCCCGTTCGGCGGCGGCATCGGCGCGGTCGAGCACCACAGCGAGTCGCCGGAGGCGCAGTTCGCGCACACGCCGGGCCTCAAGGTCGTCGCGTGCTCCAACCCGGTCGACGGCTACTGGATGATCCAGCAGGCCATCGCCTGCGACGACCCGGTGATCTTCCTGGAGCCGAAGCGGCAGTACCACGCCGACAAGCTCGAGCTCGACGAGTCGGCCACTCCCGACCCGCTCTTCACCTCCCGCACCGTGCGCGCCGGCTCCGACGTCACCGTGCTGGCCTACGGCCCGACGGTGAAGACCGCGCTCAAGGCCGCCGAGGCCGCCGCAGGAGAGGGCAAGTCGCTCGAGGTCATCGACCTGCGCACGCTGTCTCCGCTGGACATGAAGCCGGTCTTCGAGTCGGTCCGCCGCACCGGCCGCGTCGTCGTCACCCACGAGGCGCACGTCAACCTCGGCATGGGCGCCGAGCTGTCGGCCCGGATCACCGAGGAGTGCTTCTACTCCCTCGAGGCCCCGGTCCTGCGCGTCGGCGGCTTCGACACCCCGTACCCGCCGTCGCGGATCGAGGAGGAGTGGTTGCCCGACCTCGACCGCGTCCTGGATGCCGTCGACCGTTCGCTGGAGTTCTGAGATGGCCGAGTTCAAGCTGCCCGACGTGGGCGAGGGCCTGACCGAGGCCGAGATCGTCTCGTGGAAGGTCAAGGTCGGCGACGTCGTCGAGATCAACGACATCATCGTCGAGATCGAGACCGCCAAGTCGATCGTCGAGCTGCCCTCGCCGTACGCCGGCACGATCAACGCACTGCTGGTCGCCGAGGGCGAGATGGTGCAGGTCGGTACGCCGATCATCTCGGTCGGCGCCGAGGGCGAGGCCGCCCCCGCGGCGGCCGCGCCAGCGGCTGCTGCCCCCGAGGTCGACCTGTCCGACATGGACCTGTCCAACCCCGCCGCCTCGGGCGGCGGCGAGGGGGAGTCGCTGGTCGGTCGCAACAAGGCCGAGCGCGGTCCGCAGCGCCGGGCCCGTCGCGGCTCCGCGTCGCCGGCCACCCAGGCCGGGGCGCAGGCGCAGATGCAGCTGCAGGGTGCGTTCGCGCCGGGCGGCGCCCAGACCGACGAGGTCGCGGCCGTCGACGAGCCCGCCGTGCCGGCCACCTCGGCCGCCCCGGCCCCGACCCCCGCGCCCGCCGAGGCGCTCGTCCCGGCCGCCGCGCAGTCGCCCAGCGCCGTACGCGCCCTGGCGAAGCCGCCGGTGCGCAAGCTGGCCAAGGACCTCGGGGTGGACCTGTCCACGCTGATCGGGTCCGGTGCGGGCGGTGTGATCACCCGTGCCGACGTCGAGGGCGCCGGCTCCGGCGCTGCGACGGCAGCCGCTGGTGGTGTCGAGGCACGCTCCGCTCGCACCCCCACCACCGGGGGCGCGGAGCGCGAGACCCGCGAGCCGGTCAAGGGCGTGCGCAAGATGATGGCCCAGGCCATGGTCGGCAGCGCGTTCACGGCCCCGCACGTCACGGAGTGGATCACCGTCGACGTCACGGCCACGATGGAGCTCGTCGCGCGGCTGAAGAAGCGGCGCGAGCTCAAGGACGCCAAGGTCAGCCCGCTGCTGGTGCTGAGCCGTGCGGTGATGCTGGCGATGAAGCGGACCCCCGAGATCAACTCGTTCTGGGACGACGCCGCGCAGGAGGTCGTCTACAAGAACTACGTCAACCTCGGCATCGCCGCCGCCACCCCGCGTGGCCTGGTCGTGCCCAACATCAAGGACGCCGACCGGCTCTCGATGGTCGAGCTCGCGGGCGCGCTCGGTGAGCTGACCGCCACCGCGCGCGACGGCAAGACGCAGCCGGCCGAGATGGCGGGCGGCACGTTCACGATCACCAACGTGGGCGTCTTCGGCGTCGACGCCGGCACCCCGATCATCAACCCGGGCGAGGCCGCGATCCTGTGCTTCGGCGCGATCCGCAAGCAGCCGTGGGTCGTGGGCGACGAGATCGTCGCGCGCGACATCACCACGCTGGCGCTGTCGTTCGACCACCGGCACATCGACGGCGAGAAGGGCTCGCGCTTCCTCGCCGACGTCGCCGGCATGCTCGAGGACCCGGGCACCGCCCTGCTGTTCTGAGTGTGAGGGACCACTCGAGGGGGTAGGGCCCGTTCGTGACCGAACGGATCGGGCCCTACCTCGTCGACCGGCGCCTCGGCGTCGGGGGCATGGGCGTGGTGTACGCCGCCCACGACGAGGCCCTCCAGCGGCCGGTCGCCCTCAAGGTGATCTCGCCGCAGCTCGCCGACGACGAGGAGTTCCGCACCCGGTTCGTCCGCGAGGCCCGCGCCATGGCCTCGCTCGACTCGCCCCACGTCGTGCGGGTCTACGCCCACGGCGAGACCGACGGCCAGCTGTGGATCGCGACGCAGCTCGTCCCCGACGGCGACCTCGGGACCATGCTCCGCCGCTCGGGCGCCCCGGCCCCCTCGCAGGCGGTGGACCTGATCGCGCAGGTCGCGAGCGGCCTCGCCGACGCCCACGCGGCCGGCCTCGTGCACCGCGACATCAAGCCGGCCAACGTCCTCCTGAAGCGCACGGCGTCGACCGCGTCCGGCTTCACCGCCTACCTCGCCGACTTCGGCATCGCCCGTCGCGCCGGCGGCGACCACACCGGCCTCACGCAGGGTGTCGTCGGCACCCCGTCCTACATGGCCCCCGAGCTCCACACCGGCGGCGAGGCGGGCATCGCGAGCGACATCTACTCCCTGGGCTGCCTGCTGTGGTCGACGCTCGTCGGGCACGCCCCGTTCTCGGGCACCTCCGACTACCAGGTCGTCAGCGCCCACCTCGAGCAGCCGGTGCCGCAGCTCGACGGGGACTCGCTCGAGGTCCGCGAGATCAACCGGGTCCTGCGCACCGCGATGGCCAAGGACCCGGGCGCCCGCCACCGCGACGCCGCGGCCCTGCGCGACGACCTGCGCACGGTGCAGCGGATGGTGGACGAGGCGCCGACCGCGGTGCGCGCGGCAGCCGCCCCGGCGCCCGCGCGGCGCTCCCGGCTCCCGATCCTCGCCGCCGCCGGGGTCGTCGTGCTGGCGCTGCTCGGGTGGGTGGTGTGGAGGGTCCTGTCGCCGGGGCCCGAGGCCGAGCGCGTCACCAGCCCGCCAGAGGTGTCGGAGAGCACGAGCACCTCGGAGCCGACCACCGACCCGACGTCCGACCCCACCTCGGACCCACCGTCGACGCCGCCGTCGACGCCCTCGTCGACGCCGTCGGGGGACGTCACGAAGGAGCAGCGCGCGACCGCGCTCGCCAGCTTCGAGGAGGCGCTGCTCACCCAGCCGGCGGTCACGCCGGAGTCGGCGGCGTGCGTCGCACGGTCCGTCGTCGACGAGGTCGGACTGCCCGCGATGATCGAGCAGGGCTTCTTCGACGCCGACTTCGCGTACGTCGACCAGGACCTCGCCGACAAGCCGGAGATGAAGGCTGCGCTGACGACGGCCGCGCTGTCCTGCGTCATCCCCTGAGGCGGACCGGGCGGGCGGTCACCCGCGGTAGCGTCCCGGCATGGACACACCGATCGCCGTACGGCGGGCGACGCCGGCCCATGCGCCGGTGCTCGCCGAGCTGGCGGTCGCCGCCTACTCGCCGTACCTCGACCGCCTGCCGCCGGGCGTGCGACCCGCTCCGCTGGACGCGGACTACGCCGCCGCGGTCGACCACGACGAGGTGTGGGTCGCCGAGTCCGACGACGCGGTGGTCGGGCTGCTGGTGCTGGTGGCGCACCCCGACCACCTGCTGCTCGAGAACGTCGCGGTGCGTCCCGACCGCCACGGGCAGGGCATCGGCGCCCGCCTGCTGGTCATCGCCGAGGAGCGGGCGGGCGAGCTGGGGCTGCCCTCGGTGCGGCTCTACACCCACGCGCTGATGGTCGAGAACCAGCGGATGTACGAGCGGCGCGGCTACGCCGTGACCGGCCGGCACGAGGAGGACGAGCTCGATCGGGTCTTCTACGAGAAGCGGCTCGGCTGAGGGGCCTCAGCGCGACGCGTGCCAGGCGGCGAGCAGCTCGGCCTCGCGCCCGGCGCTGATCCCGACGGCGGTCCCGCCGAGACTGTCGCGCGCGGTGTCGGCGACCGGTCGCAGCCGCAGCCCGGCGTCGATCGCGGGCTGGGGCGAGTGCGACATCATCCCGTCGTAGTCGGGCCGCGGCAGCCACAGCGGGATCGCGTCGGGGCCCGCCCACGGCTCCACGCCGCGCTCGGTGAGGAAGTCGGTGTCGACCCAGGTCCAGGTCGGCTCGGCGCCGACGCCGCCGGCCACCTCGCCCAGGAGGTCGGCGATCGGCATCGCGAGGCCGACCGCGTCGAAGACCCCGGTGGTGCCGGGCTCGCACGCGTCGACGATCCAGCCCGCCAGGTCGCGGACGTCGATCACCTGCACGACGTCGTCGGGCGAGCCGGGCGCCAGCACCTCCTCGCCGGTGCTCGCGCGCGCCAGCCGCTCGGGCCAGTAGCCGAAGCGACCCGACCCGTCGTCGGGTCCCACGATCAGGCCCGGCCGCACCACCATCGACGAGGCCGCGCCCTGCATCACGAGCGACTCGCAGGTGACCTTCATCGGACCGTAGGCGTCGGGCTCCTCGGCGAGGTCGACGTCGTCGACGATCGCCTCGACGAGGGGCTCCATCGCGGGCGAGGTGTTGTCGGCGTACACGTTGATCGTGGACACGAAGACCCAGTGCGCGTCGGGGACGGCGGCGACCGCGCGACCGACGTGGGAGGGGGTGCGCGAGACGTCGACGACCGCGTCCCACCGACCGGCCAGCAGCTCGGCCGGCGCGTCGAGCGCGCGGTCCCACACGAGGTGGGTGGCACCGGGCGGCACCGCCCCGGACTCCCCGCGGCAGGCGCAGGTGACGTCCCACCCGCGTGCCACCGCCTGCTCCGTCACCGAGCGCGAGAGGAACCGGGTGCCGCCGAGGACGAGGAGTCGCATGGCGACACTCCACCCGTGCGCGCGCCGCACGGCAAGGCCTGTCCGCCGAGGGCAGAACGGGCGGCGCCTACAGCAGCTCGGCGAGCAGGTCGGCGGCGCGCTCCGCCCCTCCGGTCTCGACGGGTCGGTAGCGCACCTCCTGACGCACGGTCGAGGCGATCAGCCCCGCCAGCAGGTCCGGGTCGCAGGCCTCCGGATAGGTGACGCAGCGGCCGGCGGCGTACCTCTCGAGGCGGTGGCGGACGTGGAAGTTCTGCTCGAAGTGGTCCTGGAGCGGCACGTAGAGAAACGGTCGCCGGCTCGCGGTCAGCTCCATGCAGGTCGTCAGCCCGCCCTGCACGACCGCCAGGTCGCACGCCGCGAGGGTGCGGTGCAGGTCGGGCACGAAGCCGCGCACGCGCACGCCGTCGGGTCGAGGCAGGGAGGCGGGGTCGATCCGGGGCCCGCACACGACCAGGAACTCGAGCCCGGGCACCAGCCGACGGGCCGGGGGTACGGCGTCGAGCACCCGCCGCAGGAGGGAGGAGCCCACCCCGGAGCCGCCGACGGTGACGACGCAGACGAGGTCGTCGGGCCGGTAGCCCAGGGAGGCCCGCAGTCGGGCGCGCTCCTCCTCGTCGGGCGGAACGAACCCCGACACGTAGCCCGCGAAGTCGAAGTTGTCGGCCGTCCACTCGCGGATGCCGGGCAGGTCGGGGCCGAAGGACTCGTCGATCACGTCGTCGGGGTCGCCGACGAAGATCGACCGGTCCCGCAACCGGCGGTGACGGGCGCGCTGCTCGATCATCTCGGCGTTGTAGTCGGCGGTCAGCGCCGCCTCCGCGGGCCCGCCCGACGGCATCGGCAGCCAGCCCACGAAGTCGGTCATCCAGGCGAAGGCGGACCGCTTCAGCTCGGGGTTCTCGTGCAGGAAGAAGTCGACGTCCCACGCCTCGTCGCCGATCACCAGGTCGTAGGGGGTCTCGGTGACCACCTCGTCGAAGACCATGAAGTTGTGGACGAGGATCTCGTCCATGCGCCGGATGGCCTGGAAGGCGTGGAGGTCGTGGTCGGCGCACTCGTCCTCGATGTGGGCCGACTCTCCTGCCAGCCAGCGCGACGCGGGGTGCACGGTCTCGCCGGCCGTCTCGAGCACCCGGGTGACCGGGTCCTGGGCGAGCCAGTCGACCTCGAGGTCGGGGTGGCGCTCGCGCAGGGCCCGGGCGATCGCCAGGTCGCGGCGGGCGTGTCCGAGCCCGATCGGTGAGGAGAGGTAGAGCGCGCGCTTCGGGCGGCGCCGCGCACGCACCCACGTCGACCCGCTCGCCGACCTGCCCGGCGTCGGGTGCAGCCGGTCGGCGAAGTCCTTGATCAGGTGGTTGGTGCGGACGGGCTCGCGCACCCCCGGCGCGTGGCCGACCCCGTCGAGCAGCACCAGCTCGCCCTGCGTGAGCTCGGCCAGCCGGTGCCCGATCCGGGCCGGCCGGACCCGGTCCTCGGTGCCGTGGATGACCACGACCGGGCAGGTGACCTGCCGGCACAGCGGCTCGAGGTCGGTCGCCTCGGCGCCGGACAGACCGAGCCGGCCGGCCACGGTGTCGACCAGCGTCTGCGGGGCGATGTCGGAGGCCCAGAGCGTGACGTCCTCGATCTGCTTGGTCGAGTGCGGCTCGTGGAACATCTGCGCGAAGAAGAAGCCGACGAAGTCGTCGAAGCCGCCCTCGAGCCAGTGGTGCTGGTTGTACTTCGCCCAGCCCCGCGTGGTGTCGAGGCGCGCGTCGAAGGCGTACTTCTCCCGCGCCGGGTCGGGCACCGAGAGCCCGCAGGAGGCGGCGATCGCGACGATGCCGGTGACGCGCTCGGGGTGCAGCGCCGCGACGTGCACCGACCACGCCACCCCGCACGAGAACCCCACGAGCAGGGCCCGCGGGGTCTCGGTGGCGTCGAGGACGGCGAGCGTGTCGGCGGCGTACTCCCGATCGGTGTACGCCGCCGCGCCGGCCGGGCGCCCGGAGTGACCGCACCCCCGGCCGTCGAAGGTGACGACGCGGTAGTGCCGGGCGAGGTAGGGCAGCTGGAGCTTCCAGACCCGCGAGTCGACCAGCGACCAGGTCGGCATCAGCACGATGGTGGGGCGATCCGGCTGCCCTGCCTCGTGGACGGCGTACGCGATCTCCACCCCGTCGCGCACGACCACGCCGGAGCGGTCGGGAGGGCACGGGCGGTGCCCGGAGACCCCCTGCGACTCCTTCATGCCGCTCTCCCTCCTGCTCCGGCCCGATCAGTCTCCATCCGTCGCGGGTCCCGCGACAGGCCTACGTCACGGCCTGACCTCGAAGACCTGGTTGAACGGCGTCTCCGCGACCCGGTCGAACCGGGTGAAGCCGCCGGCGGTCGTGACGTCGCGGATCCTCGCCGGGCCGGCCTGGGTGCCGAGGGCGAGACCGACGTCCTGCGACAGCGACGACGGGGTGCACAGCAGCGTCGAGAAGCCGTAGTAGGCGCGGCCCACCGGGTTGAGGTTGTCCTCGACGCGGTCGCCCGCCATCGGTTCGACGACCATCCAGGTGCCGTCGTCGGCCAACGCGCTGCGGACGTGGCGGGCCGCCCCGACGGGGTCGCCCATGTCGTGCAGGCAGTCGAACATCGTGACCAGCCCGAAGCCGGTCCCGCCGAACCCGGAGGCGGGTGCGACCTCGAAGCTCACCCGGTCCATCACGCCGGCGTCGAGGGCGCGCTTGCGGGCGATCGCGATCGACTCGGGGTGGTAGTCGGAGCCGACGAACGTCGAGTTCGGGAAGGCCTGCGCCATCAGGATCGTGGAGGCGCCGTGCCCGCAGCCGACGTCGGCCACGGTCGTGCCGACGGTGAGCTTGTCGACCATGCCGTCGAGGGCCGGCAGCCACTCGGCGACGAGGTGCGCGTGATAGCTCGGCCGGAAGAACCGCTCGCAGCCGACGTGGACGTCGGTGTCGTGCTCGTGCCAGCCGTAGCCGGCTCCGCTCCTCGCGGCGGCGAGGATCTTGGAGGTGTCGTGCACGGTGCCGAGGGCGATCTGGAAGAAGCCGGGCAGGAACGCCGGGCTGTCCTCGACGGTGAGTGCGACGACCTGCTCCGGGGGCAGCGTGTAGGTGCCGGTCGCGGGGTCGTAGGCGACGTACGCCCCGGCGGCCTGCGCGTTGAGCCACTCGCGGGCGTAGGGCTCGCTGGTGCCGGTGCGCTCGGCGAGCGCGCTGGGCGTGCTGGGTCCGTGGGCGGCGAGGTCGCGGTAGTAGCCGAGCTTGTCGCCCATCACCACCAGTGCGGCGTTGAGCGTCGCGCCCACCTCGTCGACGGCCCGGAACACGAAGGCCATCAGCTTGTCCGTATCCACCGGTGCTTCTGTGGTTGTCATCGGTTTCCTCCCTGGGTCTGGTCCGGCCCCGAACGTACGAACGCGCGGCCCGCCACCGCGTCCGGTGACCCCCCTGGTCGTGGCCGACCGGCCCGCCTCCGGGCCGCCCTAGACTTCGAGGGTGCTGATCGGACGGGAGCACGAGCAGCAGGTGATCGATCGGCTCGTCTCCGGGGCGAGGATCGGTGCCAGTGGCGCGCTCGCGATCACCGGGGAGCCGGGCGTCGGCAAGACCTCGCTGCTCCGCTGGGCCGAGGGACGCCTCGACGGCTTCCGCGTGGTGCGGGCGACCGGGACCGAGCCCGAGCGCGAGATCCCCTTCGCCGGCCTGCTCACCGTGCTCCGTCCCGCGCTGGGGCTGCTCGACACGATCGCGCCCCCGCAGGCGCGGGCGCTCGCGACGGCGCTGGCGATGGAGGAGGGCCCGGCCGCCGACCGGTTCGCCATCGGCGCGGCCACGCTGAGCCTGCTGTGCCGCCTCGCCGAGGAGGCTCCGGTCGCGGTGCTCTTCGACGACCTCCACCTCCTCGACCGCTCCTCGGCGGGCGCGCTCGTCTTCGCCGCCCGTCGGCTCAGCGCCGACCCGGTGGCGGTGCTGGCCACCGCCCGCACCGGCGAGGCCGACGACCTGGTGGACGGTCTCGGCGGACTGGTCCTCACCGGGCTCGACCGGACCTCCGCGCGCGCCCTCGTCGACCGTCTCGGCGCACCGGTCAGCGACGAGCAGCTGACCCACGTGCACGCGCTGACCGGCGGCAACCCGCTGGCACTGGCCGAGCTGGCCGAGCACCCGGCGACCCTGGTGCCGACGGGCGCCGACCTGCCGCCGCCGCTCTCCTCCGCGCTCGCGACGTCCTTCACCCGGCGTGTGCGCCGGCTCGAGCCGAGGGCCCGGTCGGCGCTGCTGGTCGCGGCGGTCTGCAACGGCGACCTGCGCCTGACCGCCGAGGTGTGTACGGCGCTGGGCCTGGACGCCGCCGACCTGGGAGCCGCGCAGGAGGCCGGCCTGGCGGACGTGGTCGCCGGTTCGGGCGAGCTGACCTTCCGGCACCCGCTCCTGCGCGCCGCCCTCCACCGCGACAGCCCGCCGGAGGAGCGGCGCGCCGCCCACGCCGCGGTCGCCCGGGCCCTGCCGGAGTCCGACACCGACCGCCGGGCGTGGCACCTCTCGGAGTCGCTGTGGGCGCCCGACGAGGCCGTGGCCTCGATGCTGCTCGGCGCCGCGTCCCGGGCCGCCGCGCGCTCGGCCCACGCCGTGGCGTCGAGCGCCGCCGAGCGGGCCGCCCGGTTGAGCCCCGACCGTGACGACCTGGCCCGCCGGCTGGTCGACGCGGCTGAGCACTCCTGGGCGGCGGGACTGGGCGCTCGCGCGCTCGCGCTGCTCGACGAGGTGCCGCCACTGTCGGCGGAGCTGGCCGCCGAGCTCGCGACGCGCACCCTCGAGCTCCGCGCCGCCATCGCCGTGCGCACCGGCTCGGTGCGAGAGGCCGCCGCCATGCTGGAGCGGGCCGCCGCCGCGGCCGGGTCGGCGGACGCCCGGGCCGTCCTGCTGGCGCAGGCGCTGCACGCCACGCTGTTCCTCGCCGACGGAGCCGCGGCCGGACGGCTGGCCGACGACCTGGCGCTCGCTGCCGGAGCCGCCACGTCGGACCGGGCGCGGGCGATGGCGACGGTGGCCGCCGGGATGGGCAAGGTGATGTCCGGTCGCGGCGGGATCCCCGAGCTGCGCGCCGCCGTACCCCTCCTCGCGGCGAGCGCCGAGCTCCGGTCGGACGCGACCGGCGTCGCATGGCTGCTGTTCGCGCCGCTCTTCCTCCGCGACGCGGAGACGGGCCGCGAGCTCCGGGCCCGGGTCGAGGAGGCGCGGGCGCGGGCCGGCATCGGGGCCCTGCCCGGACTGCTCTTCCTGGTAGCTCGCGACGGCGCGACGTCCGACGGGTGGGTGCGTGCTGCCGCCGACTACACCGAGGCGATCCGGCTGGCGCGCGACACCGGCCAGGCCACCGAGCTGGCGATGTCGCTGTCGGGCCTGGCCTGGCTGGAGTCGCGTCGCGGCGGGGAGGAGGAGTGCCGGGCCCTCGCCGCCGAGTGCCTCGCGCTGTGCGCCGACCGGGAGCTGCACTGGGGCCAGACGTGGGCGCTCTTCTCGCTCGGCGACCTCGAGCTGTCGCTGGGCCACGCGGCCGCCGCGCTGGAGCACCTGCGCGCCCTCGACCGGCTGCTGACGTCGCTGTCGGTCGCCGACGCCGACCTCGCTCCGCACGCCGAGCTCGTCGACGTGCTGCTGAGGCTCGGCGAGGTGGACGAGGCCACGCGCACCGCCGCGGCGTACGCCGAGGCCGCCGACGCCAAGGGCCAGCCCTGGGCGCGGGCACGGGCCCAGCGCTGCCTGGGCCTGGTCGCGCCCGACGACTTCGACGGCCCGTTCGCGGCGGCGCTGTCGCTGCACGCGCAGACCGTCGATCGGTTCGAGACCGCCCGCACGTCGTTGGCGTACGGCGAGCGCCTGCGCCGCGCCGGACGGCGGGTCGACGCCCGGGTGCACCTGCGGCGGGCGCTCGAGGACTTCACCCTGCTCGGCGCCCGGGTGTGGACCGAGCGGGCCGCGAGCGAGCTCGACCTGACCGGCGAGCGGGTGCCGCGCCGCGCCGTCGACGGCGTCGAGTCGCTGACGCCGCAGGAGCTCCAGGTGGCGCTGCTGCTCGCCGACGGCCGGACCACCCGGGAGGCGGCCGCGGCGCTCTTCGTGTCGCCGAAGACGGTGGAGTACCACCTCCGCAAGGTCTACACGAAGCTCGGGATCCGCTCGCGCGAGGAGCTGGCCGTCGCGGTCACGACCGGCTAGGCCGCGGGGACGCCGGGCGCGGGGGTGGTCTCGCCGGTGATCCAGGCGTCGAAGAACGCCGACAGCTCGCGGCCGGTCTCCTTCTCCCAGTGGGCGTAGATGTCCTCGCGGGTGGCGGAGGTGTTGTCGCGGGAGGCCAGCCACGAGCGGGCGATCCGGAAGAACTCGTCGTCGCCGAGCTCGAGGCGCAGCTCGTTCCACATCAGCCCGGGCGAGTAGTAGATGTTGGAGCCGCCGAACTGCGCCTTGTCGTAGGCGCCGGGAGGTCCGTACTGGTCGCGCAGGTCCTGGTCGATCGCGCGCCACTCCCTGATCGTCCGGGTGATCGGACCTTCGTCGTGGTCGTCCTCCCACAGGGCCTGCATCAGCATCGTCATGCCCTCGTTGAGCCAGACGTCGCGCCAGTCGGCGGGCGAGACCTGGTCGCCGTACCACTGGTGGACGAGCTCGTGGGCGATGACCGCGGGCGAGCGCACGTAGTCGTTGTTGCCGATCGTGACCATCGTCTGGGTCTCCATCGCCGACATCGAGTCGGTCGCGAGGATGCCCGCGGAGCTGAACGGGTAGGGCCCGAGCCGCGCCTCGATCCAGTCGATCGCGTCGTTGCCGACGGCCATGTCGCTCAGCACCATCGGCTGGCCGCGGGGATACCAGTAGTCGAGCACCACCCCGCTCTTCGAGGTGTTGGACGCGTGCTCGTAGTCGCCGATCGCCAGCGTCACGAGGTAGGACGACGCGGGCTCGTCGAGCTGGAACTCGGTCGTGCGCTGTCCGTCCTCGGAGGCGTCGGCGACGAGACGCCCGTTGGCGATGCCGGTCCACGGGTCCGGGGCGGTGACCGAGATGTCGTAGAGCGCCTTGTCGGCCGGCTGGTCGTTGACGGGATACCAGCTGTAGGCGCCGTACGGCTCCTGCATCGTCCACACCTCGCCGCGGTCGGTGACGGTGAAGCCGAGGGTCGAGAAGTCGCCGCGCGTCGTCGGCGCCGGGACGGGCCGGGGCTTGCCGGAGTAGGTGACGACGAGCTCGTGTCGGTCGTCGGTGACGATCGGCTCGCGGACCACGAGGTCCTTGCCGCGATGGGCGTACGCCGCCGCCGTGCCGTCGAGGGTCAGGTCGGAGACCTTCAGCGGACCCGCGAGGTCGAGCGTGAACGTCGACGCGTCGCGCGCCGCGCGGAACGTGATCGTCGCGGTGGCGGTGAGCCGGCGGGCGCTCGGGTCCCAGGCGAGGTCGAGGTCGTAGAGCAGCGCGTCGACGTCGGGCCCGCCCACGGCGGGATAGACGGAGTCCTCGACGGGCGTGCTCTCGGCCAGCGCGAGGTCGGGGTCGGTGCGGTCGGAGACCGTCGGCTCGCCGGTCCGGGCGGCCGCGGCGGTGGCCCCGGCGTCGACGGGCGCGGCCACGTCGGGGCGCTCCTGCGACTCCTGCGAGCACCCGGCGAGAAGGACCCCCGTGGCGACAAGGGCGCACACCCGCCGGGCGAGCACCATCACTCGCCCCGGAGCAGGGGGCGGGCGAGCTTGCGGCCGTGGTGGATCTGCGCCTTCACGGTGCCGAGCGGCACCCCGATGAGCTGGGCGATGTCCTCGTAGGCCATGCCGTAGACGTCGCGGAGCAGCAACGGCTCGACGTACTGCGGGTGGTCGTGCTCGATGGTCTCCATCGCCTCGAGCAGGTCGAGGCGGGTGCCGGCGATGACCGACGTGGTGCGCGGGTCGGGGCGGTCGTGGTGGCCGCCCTCGAAGTCGGTGGGCACGGCCTGGGTCTTCAGCTTGCGGTAGGTCGTGCGGGCGCTGTTGAGCGCGACGACGTGCATCCACGTGGTGAAGCGGCCCTTGCCGTTCCAGGAACCGATCTTGGTGGCGATGTTGAGCAGCGCGTCCTGGCAGGCGTCCTCGGAGTCGCCGGAGAAGGGCAGCACCCCCCGGCAGACGTTGAGCGCACGCGGCCGGACGGCCGCCAGCAGGTCCTCCAGGGCATCGCGATCGCCATCGCGGGCGCGCCGCGCCAGGTCATCGATGTCATCTGGAGTCACGCCTGCAACATAATGCAGTTGTGTCTGCACCCTCTCGGCTCGGTCGCTACCCTGTGCGCCGCCGCATCGGATCGGGTGCCTTCGCGACCGTCTGGCTCGCCTACGACGAGCAGCTCGACTCGCCCGTCGCGATCAAGGTGCTGGCCGACAACTGGACCGAGGACCTGCACGCGCGGCAGCGCTTCATCGAGGAGGGCCGCTTCCTCCGCAAGGTCGAGTCGCCCCACGTGGTCGCGGTCTGGGACGCCGGCGAGCTGCCCGACTCGCGCCCCTTCCTCGTCATGTCGTACGCCGACCAGGGCACCCTCGCCGACCGGCTCGAGCTCGACGCGCTGAGCGTCTCGCAGGCCCTGCACGTCGTCGGCCAGGTCGGTGCGGGGCTGCACGCCCTCCACCAGCGCGGCGTCCTGCACCGTGACGTGAAGCCCGCCAACGTGCTGTTCCGCACCGTCGAGCTCGACGGGGAGCCGCAGGTCAGCGCGATGCTCGGCGACCTCGGGCTGGGCAAGGCGATGGACATGTCCTCGCGGCTGACGATGATCGGCGGCACGCCGTCGTTCGTCTCGCCCGAGCAGGCGCAGGGCGAGCCGCTGGACGCCCGCGCCGACCAGTTCTCCCTCGCCGCGCTGGCCTACCTGCTGCTGGCCGGGCGGGCGCCGTACAACCACGCCTCGCTGAGGTCCGCCGCCGACCCCGAGCCGCCACCCCCGCTCGGCAACGGCCTGCCGGACGCGACCGAGGCCGTCATCGCGCGCGGGCTGGCGAAGGACCGCGACGAGAGGTACGCCGACGTGCCGGCCTTCGTCGCGGCGCTCACCGAGTCGCTGGCCGGCCGGGCCACCGACGAGCCGCCGACCTGGCTGCCGGTCGATCCCGAGCTGACCCAGCCCGCCCCGCAGGGCGAGTTGTTCACCGAGCTGTCCGACCAGCCGGTCGCGTCGCGGGCGTCGCGTCGGCGCCTGGTCGGCGTGGGGGCCGCCGCGGTGGTGGTCGGCCTGCTGGGCGGCTACGTCGGCCACGAGGTGCTCAACACCGAGCGCACCATCGAGGACACGTCCGGCACCATCTCGGTCACGGTGCCGGAGGGATGGACGCGCGCGGTCGACACCGAGCGGTGGGTGCCGCCCGGCGCCGAGGTCGACCAGGCCTCGCTGTCGGCCGGCAGCGGCGAGGGGTGGAACACCAACGACGACCCGGGCGAGGGTGTCTTCGTCGGGCTGCTGCAGGGCGAGAGCCTGCCCACCACCGTCCCCCAGCACCCCGAGTGCGACCCGCCGCGCCCGGTGGACCGCGACCGCCGCAACGGCGACGCCTACATGACGGTCGAGTTCACCGGCTGCGACGACGACGGGTTCACCTTCGAGCGGGTCGTGCAGGTGACCGCCGACCGCATCCTGTGGGTGCAGGTCCGCGCCCGCGACCGGGGCACCGCACTGCGCGTCCTCGACGAGGTCAAGGTGGCCGGGGTCGGCGCCTCCGCCTGAGCCTCCGCCCTGGGTGCAGCTACATCCAGTTGCCCGCGCCCCGGTTGACCCGCCGCTGGCCGTCGCGCTGCTCGTGCGCGTCCAGGCTGCGCTGCCCGTCGGCGTCCTGCGGATCCCCGCGGGTCCCGCGGACGTCGCTGACCACCAGGAGGAGATAGGCGCCGACGAGGGCGGCCCCGAACAGCACGGCCACGACGGCCCAGAAGATCTGCGGCATGGTGGTTCCCCCTCGATCGTCCGAATCTCCTCCGAGAGTAGTCCGGTCGGCGGGCGAGCACACGTGTCCGGGTTGTGGCCCTCGACAGACCCGTTCCGGGGCCACGACTCCTACACGTGTACGGCGCTGGGCGACCGTCCTCTGCCTAGAGCCGCGCCAGCAGCGCGCGCAGCGCGTCGCCGTGCTGCTCGAGGTCGAAGGTCCACGACGACTGGAACGAGCGGTAGTCGAAGCCGCCCTCCGGCTGGGGGTGGTCGGGCTCGCTCCAGAAGGTGTGCAGGTCGCTCCCGCGCGCGGCGGTGATCAGCTCCTCGTTGCGGGCGTCGTAGCCCGCGTGGTTGAGCACGACGACGGGTGGTGCCTGCGCCGCGAAGACGAGGTTGAAGAGCCCGGTGCCGCCGAACCCGGCCACCGCGGCGGCGTCGCTGAAGAGGCGCGCCTGCTCGGGCAGGGTGTGGCGCGCGGGCTCGGCGACCACGAAGCCGGCGTCGGTGAAGACCCGCTCGACGTCGCGCCAGTTGTGGCACAACCGGTGCCCGGAGCGGCGGGTGACGAACATCCGCTGCCGCTCACCGGCGGCAGGCGCGTCGGCGAGCAGCCCGGCGAGCAGCCGGTCCCAGACCTCGACGATGCGCGGGTCGATCGAGAACGGCTCCTTGTTGTGCAGCTGCGGTGTCGCGGTGACCAGCGTGTCGACCCGCACGGACTCCTCGAGCCAGACGACGTCGTCCGGCCCCACGCCGTACGCCGCGAGGACGGCCACGTCCGGACGGACGATGTCGCGCCCGCGGTCGCGCCGGTGCCGGCGGATCGCGAGGCGGACGCTCGGGTCTGCCTCCTTCGCCCGCTCCCAGCCCCAGAGCTTGGCCACGCCCTCGGTGAGCAGGTGGCCGTAGTGGCCGGAGTTCTTGTACTCGAAGAGGTAGTAGCTGCCCGGCAGCCGCGCGAGGTCCGGCGACGGAGTGTCCTTGAGCCGGGCGAAGCGCGGGGTGATGTCGCGGAGCTTGGAGTTCTCCAGCGGGCGGTGCTCGAACCACTTGAAGCTCTCGGGCAGGACTGTCTCGCCGGCGGTGACCACCATCCCCTCGTGCAGGGTGAGGTCACCGGTGTAGCGGCGGACCTCGGTCGCGGGGACGGTCATGCTCGTCAGCGGCGCGGTCGGGTTGGGCCCGTGGTTGGTGACGGAGCGCCCGGGCGTGAAGTCGGCCGCGTCGCGGTGCTCGAGCACCTCGACGCGGGTCCCGGTGCGCAGTGGCAGGAGGCCGGTCTGGTCCTCCTCGAGCTTGAGCAGGCTGGGTCCGGTCTTCTCGACGACGACCAGCGATCCCTCGAGCTCCACGGAGCCGGTCGCGCGCGCGAGCTCACGGCGCAGCCGGCGACGTACGCGCAGCAGGTCGGGCTGCTCGCCCCCGGCCAGCAGCAGGAGTGCTGCGTGCACGGACCTCGCGTCGTCGTCCGAGCCGGCCTGCACGACGTAGCGACCGCCCTCGCGGACGTGCCAGAAGGCGCGGACGAACCGCTTCAGCACAGCCGCCGGTTCCTCGCCCGTCGGGTCGACCACCGTGCCGGGGCCGGGGGCCGCATCGAGGTCGCGCACCGCGCCCGGCCGGTCCAGCAGGACGTACGGCGCGGGGCAGGACGCGAGGACGTCGGTGAGCGCCCGCTCCCGGCGGCGCCGCCGCCACGCCGAGACGAGACCGGTGGCAGCCATCAGGGGGCGTGGATGCCGCGGGCGTCGGCGCGCCCGAAGATCACGTCGTCGATCAGGTCGCGCATGCCGGGGACGTCGACCTCGCGGCCGGTCACCGCGATCTCGGCCTCGGCCTGGCCGGAGCGGGTGACGTCGAGCCAGGTGATGATGCTGAAGCGCCGGTAGCCGTCGTGGACGTAGCTGAACTCGAGCGTGTCGTAGGTGCGGCGGATGACCTTGACCTGCTCCTCGTCGCGGCGGAGGTCGACGATGCGCGAGGCGAGGATGTCGGGGATCTGCTCGTGCTGGCTGACGACCTGCTCGACACGCAGGATGTAGGTGTTGCTGGGGTTCTGCGCCTTCTTGTACTTCACCTCGTTGGACGAGGTCTCCAGCCGGCTCCAGCCGCGCGGGGCGAGGAAGACGAACTTGTAGTTGTCGGTGCCGACCGCGACCTCGCGCAGCGGCAGGTTGCGGCCCAGCGCCGGCTGCGGCGGGTCGTCGCGCAGCTGGGTGGGCGGGTCGACCGGGAACCGGGGGTTGACGGCCACCACGGGCTCGGGCGCTCCGGTGGTGACCGGGGACGACTGCAGGGCGGCCGCGAGCGCGAAGCCGACGACGACGCTCGCCGCCAGCAACGCCGCGACCGCGCCGAGCCCCCGCCAACCCATGGGGTCAATCTATCGGTGCGGGTCGCCGACTACCGTGCACGCATGCGTTCTCGGCTGGCCGTCCTCTCCCTCGCGACCGCACTGATGGGCCTCCCGGCGCTCGCCGGCTGCTCGCTGCTGGACGGCGGGGAGGGCCCGGAGTCGACGCTCGACGACCTGGCCTCGGGCCTCGCCTCGGGCGACCTGGCGGCGGTCGCGTTCGACGCCGATGACGCGTCGGAGCAGTACGCCGCCGTGGTCGAGGGCCTCGGCGAGACCAGCCCGACGGTGTCGGCCGGGGACGCCGAGGTCACCGACGACACCGCGACCGCTCCCCTCACCTGGACCTGGGACCTCGACGGGAACGAGTGGAGCTACGACACGGAGGTGGACCTCACCCGCGTCGACGACAGCTGGCAGGCCGCGTGGACGCCCGCCATCGTCGAGCCGTCGCTCGTCGAGGGCGAGCACCTCACCCTGACCCGCACGCCCGCCGAGCGGGGGCAGATCACCGGCGCGGGTGACCGGGCGATCGTCGCGCCGCGCGACGTGGTGCGGCTCGGGCTCGACAAGACGAAGCTGACCGCCGAGGAGGTGGCCGCCGGCGCCGTCACGACCTCCGCGACGGCGATCGCGAAGGCGCTGGACATCGACGCAGCGGCGTACGCCAAGGAGGCCGAGGCGGCCGGCGAGAAGGCCTTCGTCGAGGCCATCGTGCTGCGCGCCGACGACGCGACCTCGCAGGTCCCCGCCTCCTACGCCGACATCCCCGGCGCGGTCTCGCTCGCCGGCCAGCAGGACCTCGCGCCGTCGCGCGGCTTCGCGGCGGCCATCCTCGGCAGCGTCGGCGACGCCACCGCGGAGATCGTCGAGGAGTCGGACGGCGCGATCGAGGCGGGCGACGTCGTCGGCCTGTCGGGGCTGCAGGCGAGGTACGACGACCAGCTGTCCGGCACACCGGGCCTGAGCGTCCTCGCGGCCGGCGCCGACAACGACCGCACGGTCCACGACGTGCCCGCCGTCCCGGGCGAGGCGTTGCGGACCACGCTCGACATCGACCTGCAGACCAAGGCGGAGCAGGCGCTCGCCGAGGTCGGACCGCCCAGCGCGATCGTCGCCATCAAGCCGTCGACCGGCGCGATCCTGGCTGCGGCGAGCGGGCCGGGGAGCACGGGACTGAACACCGCGACCTTCGGGCAGTACGCCCCGGGCTCGACGTTCAAGGTCGTGACCTCGCTGGCCCTGCTCCGCTCCGGCATGCAGCCCGACGACCCGGTGCAGTGCGACGCGACGACGGTGGTGGACGGCAAGTCCTTCAAGAACTACGACGACTATCCCGCCTCGGGCATCGGCACCATCACGCTGCGCCAGGCGGTCGCCAACTCGTGCAACACCGCCTTCATCTCCTCGCGCGACCGGATCGACGACGGCGCCCTCGCCGATGCGGCGGCCGCCCTCGGGCTCGGCGTCGACCACGACCTCGGTTTCCCGGCCTACTTCGGCCAGGTGCCGCCGCCCGAGACGCAGACGGAGGCGGCGGCGGACCTGATCGGTCAGGGCAAGGTGCTCGCCTCCCCGATGGCCATGGCGACCGTCGCCGCGTCGGTGTCGGCCGGCCGCGCCGTGCTCCCCGTGCTGCTGCCCGACGTCGAGACCACCCAGACGCCGCCGACCGCACCGCTCACCGCCGGGGAGGCGACCGCGCTGAAGGGCCTGATGCGGGCGGTCGTGACCGACGGCTCCGGGCGGTTCCTGGCCGGCCTGCCGGGCGAGGTCGGGGCCAAGACCGGCACGGCGGAGTACGGCTCGCCCGACGCCTCCGGTGTCCTGCCCACCCACACCTGGATGATCGCCACCCAGGGCGACCTCGCCGTCGCGGTCTTCGTCGAGACCGGCCAGTCGGGCTCGGTCACCGCGGGGCCGATCCTCTCGCGCTTCCTGTCGTAGCCGGCCCCCTCCTCCCCGGTAACGCCACGACACGTGCGCTCCCGCCACCACCGGTGATGGCGGGAGTGCACGTTGCCTGGCGTTACCCGGCGGCGGAGACGGACACGACCGCCCACGCCAGCGCGGCGGTGTCGCGGGTCGCGCGGCAGGTGAGCCGGTGGGCGTCCGTACGCCGCTCGCTGGAGACGACGACGCGCACCCGGTCCGGCAGCGGGGCGGCGCCCGACACCTCGACCGTCCAGGTGCCGGCCGCGAAGTCGCCGGCCTGGTCGACGAGGCGGGTGGAGAGGTCGCCGACCCCGGCAGGGCCCCACTGCTCGAGCACCGACCCGAGGGCGACCTGCTCGGCCGGGTGGCGGCCGGCCACGCCGCGCAGCCAGGCGGGGTCGGACCGGCCGGCCAGGTGCTCCTCGACGACCGGCACCGCCAGCTCGGGCGGCATCCCGGCGTAGCAGGCGAGGTCGGGCAGCAGCATCACGTTGGGGGCGAACCGGTCGCCGCCGAGGTGGCTGCACTCGAGGGTGGTGTCGGGCCAGCGCTCGGCGAGCGCGGCGGCGACGGGGCGCCCCTTCACCGCGCAGCACACGTCGTGCAGGCCGTGGGTGCAGACCAGGATGACGGGGTCTGGATGCGGCGTCCCCGGGTCCGGCTCCAGCGTCACGAGCAGGTCGTCGGCCCGCTCCCACGTGCCGCTGCGCAGCTCGCCGTCGTGGCTGCGGAACCAGCGGCGCGGCCCGGCGAGCGCCGTACGCGACCCGGCGCGGCCGTGGGCCCGCACGAACAGGGTCCGCAGCTCCGGGTGCCCCAGCTCGCGCAGCAGCGAGGTGGGCAGGTCCGCCCCGAAGGGCGCGGTGACCGGCCACGGGCCCGGGTGCTCGACGAGCAGCCAGTCGCGCTGGGGTGGGGCCGTGCCGAGGCGAGGGTCGTCCCGCTCGGCGGCCCCGTCGGAGCAGCGGAACGTCATCCCGCGACGACCAGTCCCGCCTCGACCAGGGTCCGGGTCGCGTCGAGGCCCAGGTCGCCCGCGGTGAGCACGTCACCCGCCAGCAACCGCTTGAGGACGTCGCCCGAGATCGTCCCGACCGGGGTGCGGCCGGCGCGGGAGTGCAGCACGTCGCCGTCGAGCGAGGCGTCGAGGTGGTCGCGCAGCCGGACGGTCGTGGCGTCGTCGAGCGAGGCGGCGAGGGCGTGCTGCGCGAGCGGGCCGAGCGGCGCTGCTCGTTGCGCTCCGCGTCGCCGGGCCCGCAGCCGGTCGGCGACGTCGGACGGGTCGACGGCATCGAGGGCGTCCCGCAGGCGCGCCACCATCGCGGACGCGTCGAGCTCGTCGCCCGCCAGCGTGGTGCCGAGCGCCAGCGACGCCCGCGCCTCCTCGTCGTCGGCGAGCCGCTCGAGGGCCAGGGCGGCGAGCTCCTCGGCGACGGCGTAGCGCGTCCAGGCGTGGATGCCGATGGTCAGGTGCACGGTCACGCCGCCGAGGGCGGTGGCCGAGTGGAGGTAGCCGCGGGGCAGGTAGAGCACGTCGCCCGGCTCGAGGACGGTCTCGATGACCGGGGCCTCGTCGGCCATGCGGCGTACGGCGTCGCGCCGGTCGGTCCACGGCTGGTCGCGCAGCGGCAGCGGGTGGACGGGCGCGTGGATCGACCACAACTTCTGCCCGGCGACCTGGAGCACGAAGACGTCGTGCACGTCGTAGTGGTCGTCGAAGCCCTGGTTCTGCGGGGGCGTGACGTAGGCGTTGGCCTGCACGGGGTGGCCGAGGTCGGCGGCGAGCTGCTGGCAGAAGTCGATGATCGGCGGCCACACGCGGTGCAGCGCCTGGAGCACGAGGGTGGATCCGCCGGCGAACAGGGCGCTCAGCTTGTCGTCGCTCACCTGGTCGGCGATGCCGGCGCCGGTCCCGCCGGGGGCGGTGAAGGCACCGTTGCCGAGGGTCGATCCACCCTTGGCGACGCGGAGGAACGGGGTGCGCAGCCCGCGCTCGGAGAGGAGCTCGTCGACGGCCCGCTCGTCGAGCAGGTCGGCGAAGCCCGCCCCGTCGGCGGCCTTGCGCAGCAGGGGCTCGCGGCCCCAGGTGCGGGCGGCGAAGTCGTCGACGTCGCCGACGACGCGCGCGAGGGCAGGCCCGGGGTCGCCCCCGGGCCTGCCCTCATGGAGCGGGTGTGGCATCAGGAGCCGCTGGCACCACTGTCGGCGCCGCCGTCGGCTCCGCCGTCCTGCACTCCGGGCGTGCCCTCGGCTCCGCCGTCTGCGGGGCCTTCCGCACCGCCGTCGGCGCCACCGTCCTGCACGCCGGGCGTGCCCTCGGCACCGCCGTCTGCGGGACCCTCGGCACCGCCGTCGGCGCCACCGTCCTGCACGCCGGGCGTGCCCTCGGCACCGCCGTCTGCGGGACCTTCGGTCTCGGACTGACTCATCTCGTCCTCCGTTGCTCTCAGGACCCCGGGAGGTCCGGTGGAGCGGCGCCGGTCGGCGTCGTCAGTCCCCTGTATAGCCCGGCCGCGGTGATGCGCACACCCCCTTCGGGGTGCCGGTCGGCCGCCCTTACCGTGGGCCCATGCGCATCGAAGGAGTCCGGCTCGTGGGCCTCACCGATCCCGCGCCGTCGGGCCCGGTGGACGTCAGCGTCACCGACGGCATGGTGACGGCGGTCGAGCCCTCCGCTGCCCCCGAGCCGGCCGGCTGGTTGATGCCCGGTCTCTGGGACCAGCACGTCCACCTCGGCCAGTGGTCGCTGTCCTCGGCCCGCCTCGATCTCGCCCCTGCGAGGTCGAGCGCCCACGCCGTCGAGCTCGTCCGCGAGCGCCTCCAGGAGTGGCCCGACCTGCCCGTCATCGGCTGGGGCCACCGCTCGACCGCGTGGGACGACGCGCCCGTCGTCTCCGACCTCGACGCGATCGCGACCGACCAACCGATCGTGCTGATCTGCGGCGACGGCCACCACGGCTGGCTCAACACCCGTGCGCTCCAGATGCTCGCCCTCCCGACCCGCGAGGGCGTGGTGTCCGAGGCCGAGTGGTTCCAGGCCTACGGCCGCCTCACCACGGTCCTCGGCACCGACGGCACCGGTCCCGACGCCTACCGCCGCACGATGGAGGCCGCCGCGGCGCAGGGGGTCGTCGGGCTCGTCGACTTCGAGTTCAGCGGCGGCGTGCCCGAGTGGCTCGAGCGCTGGGGCGAGGGGGCCGACCTGCTGCGGGTCCACATGGCGTCGTACGCCGATGGGCTGGATGACGTCCTCGCCCGCGGCCTGCGCAGCGGCGACCCGCTCGGGAGCGACCCGAGACTCACCATGGGCCCTCTCAAGATCATCAGCGACGGGTCGCTCAACACCCGCACGGCCTGGTGCTGCGAGCCGTACGCCGAGAAGGCCGTCCACGGCTACCCCTTCGGCCAGCCCAACCAAACGCCTGAGGAGCTGCGCGCCCTGTTGGCCCGCGCCGCCGAGCACGGGCTCGACGTCGCCGTCCACGCCATCGGCGACCGGGCCGTGACCGAGGCGCTGGCCGCCTTCGCCGACACCGGCGCCCGCGGCGGGATCGAGCACGTGCAGCTGACGACGCGCGACGACGTACGACGCATGGCCGGCCTCGGCGTCCGCGCGAGCGTGCAGCCGGCGCACCTCCTCGACGACCGAGAGGTCACCGAGCGGCTCTGGCCCGGGCGGGCCGAGCGCTGCTTCCCGCTGCGCTGGATGCTCGACGACGGGGTCGACGTGGTGCTCGGCTCGGACGCACCCGTCTCGCCGCTCGACCCGTGGCTGGCGGTGGCGGCCGCCGTGCACCGGGCCCTCGACGGCGACGACCCGTGGCACCCGCAGCAGGCGATCACCGCCCGCGAGGCGCTCGCCGCGTCCACCGACGGCCGGGGCACCGTCGCCGTCGGCCACCCCGCCGACCTCGTGCTCCTCGACACCGACCCGTTGGCCGGCGACTCCGACGCCGCCCACGCGCGCCGGCTCCGATCGATGGCCGACCACGTCCGCGGCACCTGGGTCGCGGGGGAGCGGGTCTTCAGCGCCGACTGATCAATGACGTTGTCGCCGCCTCGTCGGACGTCGCGCGGGACGTCCGACGGAACGGTCGCCGGGGGAGCCAACGTGTCGGACGTCCCGGCGGACGTCCGACGGAACGCCGCGCCGTCAGCGGCGAGCGTCCTCGGGCGCGGGAGTCGCGGCAGCCGTCGCCGCGGCCTCCGCGTTCTCGACGCCCCAGTTTTCCCACGTCTGGACCGACCAGAAGAAGGTGAACGCGGCGATCAGGCCCGACTCGAGCAGGAACAGCGCGTTGTCGAGGTGGAGCACGAGCTTCATCACCAGGCTCGCGGCCAGGATCAGCGCCATCACCACGATCACGCAGGCGTAGATCCGCTGGAACTTCTCCTCGGTGTGGGGCTTCTCGCCGTCGGAGGTACGACCCGCGAACCGCTCGGGCCAGGCGTGCATCACGATCATCGCGATCACCCCGCAGAAGAGCCCGATGGCCGCGACGTAGTGACCGAGCTGCTCGAACCTCTCGGGCCGGGCGACGTACAGCGCGACCGGGACGGCCGCCACGACGAAGGCAGCGACCACGGAGCCGGCCGCCGGGCGGCCCCGGCCCTCGCGGAGGAACCCGCCGAAGACCCAGTAGGCGATCGCCACCGCCACCAGCGCCACCAGGCCCGAGACGATGTTGTTGTCGAGCGCGGCCTGGAGCTGGACGTCCGAGGGCACGTTGCTCCGGCCGCACAGTGTCCCGGCGCCGGTCGTGGCGTCGGCCAGCGGCGTCGGGATGAACGCGACGAAGAAGGCCAGGACGCCCGAGAGGTTGAGGATCGCGTCCTCGCGCAGCGTGGTGCCGCGGTAGACGAACAGGCAGGTGCCGATCGCGCACAGGCTGGCGACGAAGACGGCCCGCGCGGGCGTGTAGTAGTAGGCGCTGATCGAGCCGAGCCAGCAGTCGGGCTGCGGCGAGAAGACCTGGATGCCGACGGACAGCGCGAGCAGCAACGCCAGCCCGGGCATGGCGAGCCGGACGAACCGGTAGGTGGACAGGAGCTCCTGGTGGCTCACCCCGCTGCGTGTGTTCACACAGGTGAGGACCCTGGTGGGTGGTGGGCTGATACGACGTACGACCGTTGGCTGTGGACTTGCTGCCACCCAGCGACACGATGTCCACACCCAAGGGGCGCAGGCCGGGCCTACCTCCGCAGCCGCACGCCCCGGCTGACCACCTGGGGCGCGTCGGGCGCGGCGAGGAGCAGGGCGCGGTAGCGGCCGCGCCTGAGGTTCATCACCTTCACGTCGCGTGGCCCCGAGGTCATCACCACGACGAGCGTGCGCCACTTCCGGCGCTGCCAGCGCTGGACGTACACCTCGTAGTCGCTCGTCGCGGAGTCCGGTCCGACGTCGATGCGCAGCTTCGACTTCTTCGTCACGGGCGTGACGTCCACGGTGCGCACGAGCGCCGGCGGGGCCGGCGGCGGGGGCACGGGTGCCGGGACCGGCACCGGGACAGGAGCCGGTGGCGGGGGTGGCGGCGGCGGGGGAGCGTTGAGGTGCGACCACTTGCCGGGCTGCCCGGCGTTGGTGACCGCGGCCTTGTCGATGCGCGTGCCGCAGGTGCCGGGTCCGGTCACGATCGGGGCGCCGCCGCTCACCGTGTAGCAGGTGGTGCCGTCGTTGAGCACCGTGCCGTCGGGCGGGCGGAACCGCAGGTGGGAGTACGGCGCCTGGCCGTTGCCCGCGTTCCGGATCGCGACCAGGTCGACGACCGTCGGGTTGCGCGCGCCGCCGACGGCGTCGAAGTTGGAGATGTAGATGGGCGCACCGCCGGCCACGACGTAGACCGTGCCGTGCTCGGGGTCGCCCGGCAGGCCGCCGGCGATCTGGGTGCCGTCGAGCGGTTGCTGGCGCAGCCTCGCCCAGCGGCCGGTGCCGGCCTCGCTGACCGCGCGAGGGTCCAGGCGGATGGCGGGCTGCTCGCCCCCGATGTTGGCCCAGCTGGTGATCACGATCGGGGCGCCACCGGCCCAGCGGTAGTGCTGGTTGGTCGGCGCGTTGTCACCGTCGCGGGTGATGGTGCCGTCGGCGGGATAGGGGCGAAGGGAGTCGAACTCCGGCTGGGACACCGGGCGTGGGGAACCCGAGTAGTCGGTGACCGCCCCGAAGGCGCTCAGGTAGACGGGTGCGCCCCCGGCTATCCGGTAGATGTCGCCGTTGAGGTTGATGAACTCGCCCTCGGCGGCGGCGTGGGCGGCAACGGGCACCAGCACCGGCAGGGTCGCCGCGAGCAGCAGCAGGACCAACGACCGCACGACACGCACGGTCGAAATCCTGCCACGCTCCGCCCGCCGACGAGGCGGAACGTCATGAGAACGGTCGGCCCGCACCGAGGATCCTCACGACGTCCGCTCAGGCCAGGGCCAGCGTCGCCTCCAGCACGAACTGGGGGTCCTCCAGCCGGTCGCCGTACAGGTCGCGCAGCTGCTGGACGCGGTAGCGCACGGTCTGGGGGTGCACGAAGAGCTCGGCGGCGACGGCGTCACGGCGTCCCTGGTGGAGCACCCACGACCGGAGGGTCTCGGTCAGCTTCTCGACCGTCGAGGGCCGTTGGTCGGCCAGGGGTGCGAGCACCCGCTCGCGCAGGTCGGCGCGGGTGTCGGGGTCGGCCGCCAGGACGAGCGCCGCGAGGTGCGCGTCCGCGTCGACCAGGCCATCCTCACCGAGCGCGACGGCCCGCACGGCGCGCTGGTGGGAGCGCACCACCTCCAGCCACGGCACCGACGGCCCGACCACCGCGCTGGTGCCGCGCAGCGCCCGGAGCAGGCGGGTGCGCGCGGACGCGGATCCGGTCGAGGGCACCAGCAGCAGGGCGCGGCCCTCCGGGACGCCCGGCAGGTCCTCGACCGGCTGCAGCGTGTGGGCGTCGATCAGCGTGGAGGCGTGGGCCGCCTGCGACTCGGGCAGCAGCACCGCGATCAGCTCGCGCGGCGGCTCCCACGCGGCCCGCTCGGCGGCGGCGACCACCGCGTCCGCGGCAGCTCCGGTGATCAGAGCCCGGGCGAGGCGTTCGAGGTTGCGCTGGCGGAGCCGGCCGGTGCTCTCGAGCTCGTCGGTGTGCCCGGCGGCGCTCGCGGCGGAGAGCTCGTCGATGTAGGCGAAGACCAGCTCGGCGAAGCTCGAGAGCTGCGCGGCGTCGATGCCGGCCTCGACGGCGGTGCGGGAGAGGTCGCGCCAGGAGACGCGGGCCCCGATGCGGTACGCCGCCAGCAGCGCCTCCATCGTCCGGCCGCTGCGCGCCTCGCCGCGACCGAGCTGGTAGGCGCCCTCCAGGGCCGGGGCCATCGGGGGCCGCTCGCTGCCGCGGCCGGCGAGCGTCAGGAAGCCGCCGAGCGCGAGCTGCACCGCGTTGCGGATGGTCGCCCCCATCGGCCCGCTCAGGGCGCCCGCGTAGCTCGGCACCTCCTCGATGATCGACGACACCGCCCGCTCGGCCACGACGGCGAGGTGGCCGCGCAGCACCTCGACGACCTCGTCGTCGAGGTCGACGACGGTCCGCTGGTCGAGCGGCGATGCTTGTGTGGCGGCGCGCACAACGCGAGGTGTCATGAGACTCCGATCATCGATTGTTGTTCGATGTGAACAAGAGTGTAGGTCACGATTCACGTGCAGGGGGCAGGAACTTCGGCGCCGCGACGGGCACTCTGGAGAGCATGAGCACCGCACTGATCGCCGGCAACGGCAACGGCCCGCTGGGTCGGCGCCTCGGCCACCGGCTGAGCCGCCTGGCCGAGACCGTGACGACGCCGCTCGTGCCCGCCGACGTCTTCGACCTCTTCGCCCCCCTGCGCGCCGGCGCCGACCTGCGCGGCCGGATCGAGCAGGTCATCCCCGAGACCCCCGACGCCGCGACCATCGTGATCCGCCCCGGCGCCGACTGGGCCGGCCACCAGCCGGGGCAATACCTCCGCATCGGCGTCGACGTCGACGGCGTCCGCCAGTGGCGTGCTTACTCCCTGACCCACGGCCCGCGCGCCGACGGCCGCATCTCGATCACGGTCAAGGCCGTGCCCGACGGCGTCGTCAGCAACCACCTCGTGCACCAGTCGGTGCCCGGCACGCTGGTCCACCTCGAGCAGGCCGCCGGCGAGTTCATCCTCGCGTCCGACCACGACCGCCTGCTGTTCGTCACCGCCGGCTCCGGCATCACCCCGGTGATCGGCATGCTGCGCAACCTGTTCCCGAGCACCGACCGCGGCGTGCTGCGGCTCGACCGGAGCAAGGACCTCGACATCGTGGTCGTGCACGTCGCCCCCAGCGAGCCCGACTCGATCTTCCTGCGCGACCTGCAGGCCCTCGACGCCGCGGGCGCCATCCGGCTCGTCGCGCGCTACGACGACCAGCACGGCGTGCTCGACGTCGCCGACCTGGCCGACCTCGTGCCCGACCTCGCCCAGCGCCGTACCCTCGCGTGCGGCCCGGCCGGACTGCTCGACGCGCTCGGCGCGCACCACGACGAGGCCGGCCTCGAGCTGGTCACCGAGCAGTTCCGGACCGCCCGCATCGCACCCGGTGACGGCGGCACCGTCGCCTTCACCAACGGCACCACCCTCGAGCTCGACGGCGCCACCCCGATCCTCGACGCGGCCGAGGAGGCTGGCGTCCTGATGCCCAGCGGCTGCCGGATGGGCATCTGCATGGGCTGCGTCCTCCCGCTGAAGGAGGGCTCGGTGCGCGACCTGCGCAACGGCCAGGTCACCACCGCCATCCCCGGTGAGTCCGGCGCCATCAAGGTGCAGACCTGCATCAACGCCGCCGCCGGCCCCTGCCACCTCGACCACTGACCGACTGACTCCGACCCCCGCCAGGAGACTCACATGACCACGATCCAGAAGCAGGACACCAGCCCGATCGCGCACCTCACCGAGGCCGACATCGAGCAGATCGGCATCGAGCTCGACGCGATCCGGCAGGAGGTGCTCGACACGCGCGGCGCCGCCGACGCGGCGTACATCCGCAAGCTCATCGACCGCCAGCGCAAGCTCGAGCTCGGCTCGCGCGCGGTGCTGCTCTTCAGCGCCTTCCCGCCCGCCTGGCTGATCGGCACCGCCGGCCTGAGCGTCGCGAAGATCCTCGACAACATGGAGATCGGCCACAACATCCTCCACGGCCAGTGGGACTGGATGCGCGACCCCAAGATCCACTCCAGCACCTGGGAGTGGGACATGGCCTCGCCGTCGGAGCAGTGGAAGCACAGCCACAACGAGCTGCACCACACCTACACCAACGTCATCGGCAAGGACAACGACCTCGGCTACGGCATCATGCGCGTGGACGAGGAGCAGCGCTGGACGCCGTTCCACCTGGGCCAGCCGGTCTGGTGCTTCATCAACGCCGTGTTCTTCGAGTACGGCATCGCGGCGTACGACCTCGACCTCGGCGCCGTCATCAAGAAGAAGCAGACCAAGGACCCGGTGTTCCGGGCCAGCGCCAAGAAGGTGCTCGGCAAGATCCGCAAGCAGGTGACCAAGGACTACGTCGCCCACCCGGTGCTGTCGATCCCGACGGGCTCGTTCCTGCCCACCCTGGCGGCCAACTTCACCGCCAACATCGTGCGCAACCTGTGGTCCAACTCGATCATCCTGTGCGGCCACTTCCCCGAGGGCGTCGAGACCTTCGAGAAGCGCTCGATCGACGGCGAGACCAAGGGCGACTGGTACGTCCGCCAGATGCTCGGCTCGGCCAACATCTCCGGCTCGAAGGCCATGCACCTGATGAGCGGCAACCTGTCGCACCAGATCGAGCACCACCTGTTCCCCGACCTGCCGTCCAACCGCTACGCCGAGATCGCCCCGAAGGTGAAGGCGCTCTTCGACAAGTACGACTTGAACTACTGCGCGCGCCCGTTCGTGCCGCAGGTCTACTCCGCGTGGCACAAGGTCGTCCGGCTCTCGCTGCCCAACGGCTGGCTGGCCACGACCAACCGCAAGAACCTGCCGAGCCAGCTCAAGGTCCTCTACGCCATGTCGACCAAGGGCCCGAAGGTCCGTCGCGCCGCCCAGGCCCGCCTGACCCAGATGGCCCGCCGCGTCGAGGCCGAGAAGGTCGCCGCCTGACCTGACGGACCCGTCCGTCGTGCACGGCCCCGCCCACCCCATCGGGGGTGGCCGGGGCCGTTGCCGCCTCCTAGCGTCGATCGGTGGCGCGGGGACGGACCCGGCGCAGGAGGTGGACCATGAGCGGCGTCGAGACCGGGACGATCACCACCGACATACCGGCGCGGCTCGACCGGCTGCCGTGGTCGAGGTTCCACTGGCTGGTGGTCGTCGGGCTGGGGACCGTCTGGATCCTCGACGGCCTCGAGGTGACGATCGTCGGCTCCATGTCCGACGCGCTCAAGGACCCGAAGACCGGCCTGGGCATGACGAGCGGCGACGTCGGCATGGCCGGCGCGATCTACGTCGCGGGGGCGTGCATCGGTGCGCTGTTCTTCGGCCAGCTCACCGACCGACTCGGTCGCAAGAAGCTCTTCCTGATCACGCTCGCCGTCTACACGATCGCCACCGTCGCGACCGCGTTCTCGATGACGATCTGGTGGTACTTCGCGGCGCGGTTCCTCACCGGCGCCGGCATCGGTGGGGAGTACGCCGCCATCAACTCCGCGATCGACGAGCTGATCCCGAAGAAGTACCGCGGTCGCGTCGACGTCGCCATCAACGGCTCGTTCTGGATCGGGGCGGCCGGCGGCGCGCTGCTGACGATCCCGCTGCTCGACCCGACGATCGTCAGCGCCGAGTGGGGCTGGCGGCTGGCCTTCGGCCTGGGCGCCATCCTGGCGGTCGGCATCCTCATCGTACGCCGCAACGTGCCCGAGAGCCCGCGCTGGCTGTTCATCCACGGCCGCGAGGACGAGGGCGAGGAGATCGTCCGCGACATCGAGGGCCGCGTCGAGGGCGACGTCGGTGACCTGCCCGAGGCCGACGACGACGCCATCACCATCCGGCAGCGCAAGACGATCAGCATCCCGCTGATCGCGAAGACCGTGTTCACGATGTATCCCAAGCGGTCGGTGCTCTGCCTGACCCTGTTCATCGGGCAGGCGTTCCTCTACAACGCGTTCTTCTTCACGTACGGCGACTCCCTGTCGACCTTCCTCGACGTGGAGCAGACGGGGTGGTACATCGCGGTCTTCGCCGCCTCCAACTTCGCCGGCGCCCTGCTGCTCAGCCCGCTCTTCGACTCGTGGGGGCGGGTGCGGATGATCGCCGGGACCTACATCCTCTCCGGCGTGCTGCTCGCGGTCGCGGGCTTCATGCTCGGCGACCTCACGGCGGTGACGCTGACGATCTTCGGCGCGGTGATCTTCTTCTTCGCCTCCGCGGGCGCCAGCGCGGCCTACCTGACGGCCTCGGAGGTCTTCCCGATGGAGACCCGTGCGCTGTGCATCGCCTTCTTCTACGCGATCGGCACGGCGGCCGGCGGCATCAGCGGCCCGCTGCTCTTCGGCAAGCTGATCGAGAACGCCACCGACGCCAAGGACATCACCGGCATCGCCGTGGGCTACTTCATCGGTGCGGCCCTGATGATCGTGGGCGGTGTCGTCGAGATCTTCCTCGGCGTCAAGGCCGAGGGGCAGTCGCTGGAGAGCATCGCCAAGCCGCTCACCGCCGAGGACGCCGAGCCCGCCACTGCCTGAGCCCGCCTGAGAAGGAGATCCGTCATGCCCATGCCCCCGCCCAACCCGACGACCGACGGGCGCAGCGACCCGCAGACCAGGCACGAGGTGGACCAGCTCGCGCGCGCCCTCCGCACGGTCGGGACGTCGTCGATCGAGGACCTGCAGACCCTGGTCGGGGCGCGGTTCTGGGACGACGGGCGGTTCGAGAAGGCCCTCGCCGTCGGCCTGGCGGAGGGCGTGCTGCGGCGCGTCAGCGGCGGCTCGATCGCCGCGTCCTGAATCCCTATCCCCAACCTTGGCGATGCTCGGCTCCTCCATCCGGGTGAGGCTTCTCCCAGACATGGGGAGTCAGCTCGGGAGTCAAGCTCGGGGCGTCGACAGGGGTGAAGGATGACCAAGCGCAACACCGTGGAACCGGGCAACATGACCGACCGGCTCCGTCAGCTCGAGCGGCTCCTGGCGCCGCGCGTCGTGGCGCCGCGAGCGCCCGCCGATGATCTTCCCGCACCGCTGCTCGCCGTCGAGCGGCACCAGGGCCGGATGTACGTCTTCGCCGGGAGCGAGCCGCGCTTCCGCGACGTCACGCTCCTACAGCGCGCGCACGCGCCGCGCGAGGCCGAGCCCGAGGCGTCCTGACCGGATCGGGGTGTACGGCGCTCGCGCCGGCCGGTGCTCACTGCCGAGCAGTCCTTGACAGCCGAGCCCGGCGCTTCGAGCATCTCTGCATGCAGACCGGGGCGTGGCGCAGCGTGATGGCGTGCGCCGCCCTCGTGCTGATGGTGAGCGGCTGCTCCGCTGACGACGGGGCGAACGTGGAGGCCGGCGACCCGACCGTCACGGTGACCGAGACCCAGACCGTCGAGCCGGAGCCCGAGCCCACCGCCAGCTCGTCCTCGGCCGACCCGGTGCCTGTCATCGACGGACCGGTGGTGCACGAGGGGCAGATCGTCTCGCCGAGCGGCAACATCCGCTGCTCGCTGGACTACGGCGTCGTGTGCGCCGTCGACGAGAACGACTACGACTCGCTCCCCGACGACTGCGACCTGGACTGGGCCGACAACCAGTTCTACATCGACGACACCTCGGGCGGTCGAGGAATCTGTCGTGGGGACACGCCCTTCACCGCCGACCCCGTGACCTTGGCCTATGGCAGCACCACACGCGTCGACATCGGTGCGTGCAAGAGCACCGAGGAGGCAGTCGTCTGTTGGGACACCGAGACGGGGCACGGGTTCCGGATCTCGCGAGCGAGCTACGAGCTGTTCTGAACGGCGTTCGTACGGCGACGGCCGGTGCTGTGTTCGTGGGCACGCCCATTGCGCCCA
>NZ_PYXZ01000004.1 GCF_003057875.1 Nocardioides currus
CCGAGCGACCGCAACGACATCGTCGCGGAACTCCTTGGGATGGGGAGCAGGCATGGTCGACATCCTTCCAGCGGCGACTCACATCGCCACAGGTCAGGTGACAACCAAACCTTCAGCAGTCCCTGGAGGCGGTGGTCCGGGGTGCATGGCGGGGTGAAGTTCTACCGCGGCGCAGCGAACGCTGCCCGCGCCTATGTCGAGCGCGACAGGTCCCGCGCGGATGACTACTACCTCGGTGAGGGCACCGGTGTCGCCACCCGACTGACCGCCACCCCGCACGTCGTCGAGCACGTCGGCGAGCTGACCGGCGACGCGTACGAGGAGTGGGTGGCCGGGATCGACCTCGAATCGGGAAAGCCGAAGGGCCGACTCCGGAAGGATCCGAATGCGCTGCGGTTCGTCGAGGTCACCGTCAACGGACCCAAAACCTGGTCACTGGCCGCTGCCCTGCATCCGGAGATCTCCGCGGCCTTGGATGCCGCGCAGGACCGGGCGGCCGGCGAGATCGTCGGCTGGGTCGCCCAGCACGCCACCACCCGGGTCGGACCCCGGGACCGGCAGGTGCAGGTGCCGGTGGAGCGGATCGAGGCCGCCGTGATTCGGCACTACACCTCGCGGGCAGGTGACCCGCACCGGCATCTGCACCTCCAGATCAACGCCCGCGTGTGGGCGTCCGGGGCGTGGCGGGGTCTGCACTCGGTCGGGATCCGCGATTCGATCGAGGCGATCAACGGGATCGGGCACGCGGCCGTGGCCACTGACCCGGAGTTCCGGGCCGTGCTCGCCCAACACGGCTACTCGCTAAACAATGAGTCCGGCGAGATCCAACAGCTCGCGCCGTACGTGGGCGCGTTCAGTGCCCGGACCGCGCAGATCCGCCGCAACGTCGACCGGTACGAGGCCCAGTGGCGGGGCGAACATCCGGGCGAGGAACCCGGGGTGCGGTTGCGAGAGGCCTGGGATCGGCGCGCCTGGGCGCGAGCGCGTCCCGACAAGATCGTGCCTCGCGACGGTGCTGAGCTGGTGGCGCGCTGGAACGCCGAGCTGCGGGACCTCGGCTACCGCGACCCCGACACCCCGGTCCTGCTGGACCCGATCCGGGTGGGCTGGGTCGATCGTGACGGTGCGGCGGAGTGGGTGATTTCGCAACTCGGGGCGAAGCGGTCGGCGTGGAACGCCGCCGACATCCGTGGCCACGTCGAAGTCCTCGTCGCACAAGAGGGCCTCGTGGCTGAGCACACTGCCCGGATCGAGCTCACCGAGGACATCACCGCCCGCGCGCTCGATCAGTGCATTCCGCTGCTGCTGCGACCGGAGGTGCCCGAGCACATCCGCGCGTACACGTCGCCCCAGGTGCTGGAGGTCGAGGCGGAGATCATTCAGCGGATGGCACGACGCGCGGACCGGCCGGCTCGACCCGTTCGGCTCGCCGGTCGCGGGCTCGTGCGGATCGACCCGACCCAGGCCGCGGTGATCGGCCCCCTGGCCGGCGAAGGGCAATTGGTGGTGGTCGAGGGCGCGGCCGGAGCCGGCAAGACCACCGCCCTGCGCGCGACGCAGGCGCTGCTCGCGAGCCGAGGGCATCGGTTGGTGGTGGTGACACCGACGTTGAAGGCAGCCGAGGTCGCCGCGGCCGAGACCGGCGCGGACGGGCACTCGGCCGCGTGGCTGATCCATCAGCACGGCTGGCGCTGGGACAGCGAGGGCCACTGGATCCGACGCCCCGACTCGACACCGACGTCTGGGGCGCGACTCCGGCCCGGTGACCTGCTGCTGGTCGATGAGGCCGGGATGCTCGACCAGGACACCGCCCGCGCACTTCTCACCATCGCCGACGAGACCGGTGCCCGGGTCGCGCTCATGGGAGACCGCCACCAGCTCCCCGCCGTCGGACACGGCGGCGTCCTCGACCACGCGATCACGTGGGCACACCCGAGCGCCATCGTGTCGATGGACAGCGTGCACCGCTTCACCGACCCCGACTACGCCGCCCTCAGCCTGCGCATGCGCACCGGCGACTACCCCGCCGACGTGTTCGACGAACTCCGCCGACGCGGCCTCATCGTCATCCACCCCCGCGAGGTCGAACGGACCGCCGCCCTCGCCGAAACGGGCGCGACCGGCGCCCTCGTCATCGCGGACACCCGCGACCAGGTCGCCGACCTCAACGCCGCCATCCGCGAACACCAACCGGTCGGCGATACCGCGGACGATCACGTGGTCACCACCGAGCGCGGGGAACGGATCGGGCTCGGGGACCGGGTCGCCACCCGCCGCAACGACCCCAACCTTCAAGTCGCAAACCGTCAGACCTGGACCGTCACCTGCATCGGTGACGACGGCAGCCTCGTCCTCCACGGCAACAGACACGGACATGGTCGTGATCGAGAGATCCCGGCCGAGTACGCGACCCGGTTCGTCGAGCTCGCGTACGCCACCACCGCCCACGGCGCACAAGGCGACACCGTCGACCAGGCCCACGTCGCCATCAGCGACACCACCGGCGCAGCCGCGGCATACGTGGCCATGACGCGGGGCCGTCACAGCAATACCGCGCACCTCGTCGCTGACAACCCCGACGAGGCCAAGCAGCAGTGGATCGAGGTCTTCGGCCGAGACCGAGCCGACCTCGGACCGGCGCATGCTCGGCGCCAGGTGGTTGAGGCCATCGACCGGTACGGACCCAACCAGCGACGTCGCCGGGCACCGATCTCACCGTCGACAGCGCGGGCGCCGGCCCGGGTGCCCGGGCCACTCGGGTTGTAGGTCTACTTGTCCTCCTCGAGCGCCGGGGAGGTGGTGCGGACCGTGTCGCGTCGGCCCTTCGCGGCAGTGATCAGTGGATCCCACGCTTCGCGAATCGCATCGGAGAGCGTGAGCTCCTCCCACAGGTCAACCAAGAGGGCTCCGTCGACCACCTCTTGGATCATCTCCGGGAAGCCGATGGCCAAGACCAGTTGATAGAACTGGATCCGATCGGGCCGCTTGGACAGATCGAACACGGCTCTCTTGCCGAGCGACTCGGTGCCGAATAGTCGCACGCGCGCGAAGCACAACGGCGGCGGCACCGACCACAACCGATCCGGGACGTAGAACACCCGCCCATCGGGCTCCTCGGCCCAGAAGAATTCCACTCGCGGCACCGCCACCAGGTCCGCCTTGGCCGCGGCGAGCAACCGCTCGGTCACCGCCAACGTCGGCGACTTGCGGCCACTCTCGTACTCCGAGACCGCCGACTGCGCCGTTCGGGCCCCATACGCCAGCTCGGCCTGCGACATCCCCGCCGCACGCCGAGCCGTCTCGATGACCGATGTCCTCGACTTCATCAGACCAGTATCGCCCATCATCGATATCGCTGAACATCGATTGGGAGGCCCTGCACACCTACCTGCCGAGGCAGGGCCGTCCTGCCTCCCGACCCACGGGTCGCGACCACCAGGAGCCATCCCATGACCGCACAACCCACCACCCCGAACGCGCACCGCAACCCTGGCGACGAGATGCTCACCCTGCAAGAAGCCTGTGCCTACCTCCGCGTCCCCGAAGGCACCCTGCGCTACTGGCGCCACCTCGGCAGCGGACCCCGCAGCTTCAAGATCGGCCGCCACGTCCGCTACTGGCGCGCCGACCTCGTCCTCTGGCTCACCGAACAGACCAACCGTCCACAGGATCGCGCATGAACAGCGACAGCTGTCGACGTCAGAGCGGAGAATGAGTCATGGCCAGCATCGAGAAGCGCGTCCGGGACGATCGGACGACGTGGCGCGTGCACTACCGCACCCCCGCCGGCGCCCAACGCAGCAAGAGCTTCGCCCGCAAGGTCGACGCCGAGCGCTTCCGCGCCAGCGTGGAGACCTCCAAGGTCACCGGGACCTACGTCGACCCGACGCTCGCGAAGGTGACAGTCGGCGCATGGGGGCAGCAGTGGCTCGACGGACAGACCCACCTCAAGCCGACCACGCGAGCTCGCTACGAGGGGATCGTGCGCAAGCACATCCACCCGAAGTGGGACCGGGTCAAGCTGGCCAACGTCTCCCATGGTGACATTCAGGCCTGGGTCACGGAACTGGCAAGGGACCACTCCCCTGCCACCGTCCACAAGATCCACCGCGTGCTCAGCCTTGTCCTCGACATGGCGGTCAAGGACGGCAGGCTCGTGCGCAACGTCGCGACCGGAGTCAACCTGCCGCGGGCCGTCAAGCACGAGCACCGCTATCTCACCCACGAGCAGGTCGACCACCTCGCCGAGGCGACCGGCTACCCAAGCGACGCGAGCAAGTTCAGCAGCATGGACACCCGCACCAATGAGACCTACCGGCTGGTGGTGCTCTTTCTCGCTTACACCGGCGTGAGGTTCGGCGAGATGGCCGCGCTGCGGGTCGGTCGGATCGACCTGCGTCGGAATCGGGCAGTGATCGCCGAGTCCGTGACGCCGGTCCAGGGGCTGGGTTTGGTCTGGGGCACCACGAAGACACACCAGCGACGCGAGGTGCCGATCCCGCGCTTCCTCGTGGCCGAACTGACAGAGCACATGCGAGACAAGGAGGCGGACGACTTGGTCTTCGCCGGGATCCGGAACGGCCAGCCGCTGCGGGTCAGCACCTTCCGGACCGCGTTCGGTGCCGCGTCCAGGGCGATCGGCGTGCCCGGCCTTCACCCGCACGAGCTCCGACACACCGCTGCAAGCCTCGCGATCGCCAGCGGCGCCGACGTCAAGGTCGTCCAACAGATGCTCGGGCACGGCTCAGCGACGATGACCCTCGACACCTACGGTCACCTGTTCGACGACCGCCTCAACGAGGTCGGCGAGGCAATGGATCGCGCCCGGGCAGCCGCCCACCGGCGTCGCGACACCCTGAGGGCGTTGCCCCGTGTTGCCCCAGTGTTGCCCGAGCCCGATCTGGGCGAAAATGCCGAAGAGGCCCCGGCCAGCGCTTCCGCTGGTCAGGGCCCCTTTTCGGACCTGTACCCCCGACCGGATTCGAACCGGCGCTACCGCCGTGAGAGGGCGGCGTGCTAGGCCGCTACACAACGGGGGCAAGCACTGCTTTGATGCGAGTGGAACTATAGCCGCGGCTGGAGTTCCGCTCCAAATCCCCCACTGCTGCGGGGAATTCGCTGGGATACTAGGACTCGAACCTAGAATAACTGGACCAGAACCAGTCGTGTTGCCAATTACACCATATCCCACTGACTTACTGGTTTTCGGCCCTTCCGACGCATCGTCCGGACCGAGAAGAAACCTTACACGGGACCTCGGGACCGCTCCAAAATGGCCGGTGTCGTGGTGGTCTCCAGCCCCGTGCGACGCGCCAGCCAGGTGGCGAGGGCGAGGTAGACCAGCGACTGGGTGAGGGTCCCGGGCAGGCTCCACCACGTCCCGCCGGTCGGGTTGAGCGCACTGCCCATGTCGGTGAAGGCGAGGGCGAGGCCGAACGCCAGGAAGTTGTTGAGGACGTGCATCGCGATGCCGGCCTCGAGCCCGCCGGTGAGGATGACGAGGGCACCGGCGACGAGTCCGAAGGCGAGCCGATCGACGAAGATCGGCAGGTCCTGGCCGAGGCCGTGGGCGAGGGCGAACAGCACCGATGACAGGAGCACGGCGACCACCCGGTTGCCGAACACTCCCCCGAACGCCTGCATCAGGTAGCCCCGGAAGGCGAACTCCTCGCCGGCGGCCTGCAGCGGCGTGAGGATCAGGACCACCAGCAGGAAGTCGCGCGTCGTCGAGGTGAAGTCGTTGGCCTCACCGCTCAGCTCGGTGCCCCCGCCCTGGGGCACGAAGCTGGAGACGACCACCGTCGCGAGCAGGGCGAGGACGGAGAGCCCGAAGCAGGCCACGAGGAACCGCCACCGGATCCGCCGGGCCACCGACATCAACCAGCCCGGCGACAGGCCGTGCAGCGCGAGGTTGATCAGGATCGACAGCGGGATCGCAGTCGCGAGCACGAGGTTGACGAAGGTCAGGGTGAGCGGGGTTGCGGAGTCGACGTCGAGGAGACGGTCGAGGCCCTCGCCCACCGGCTGACCGGTGAGGGCGAACCAGATCGCGAACGCCGCCTGCCACAGCAGGGGCGACAGCGCGAACAGCCCGAGCACCAGCGCGACGACACCCACGATGGGGCGCCACACGCCGGGCCGGCCCAGCCGGTGGACCTGGTGGTACTCCAGCGGTGCGGGCATCTCCTCAGTCGAACATCGCGTCGTGCAGGCGCGCCAGCGACCGCTCACGGCCGAGCAGCTCGAGCGACTCGAACAGCGGCGGACTGATCTTGCGGCCCGACACCGCGATGCGCACCGGGCCGAACGCGTTGCGGGGCTTGAGCCCGAGCTCGTCGACCAGCTTGGCCCGCAGCGCCTCGTCGATCGCGGCGGTGCTCCAGGTGTCGATGGCCGACAGCGCGTCGTACGCCGCCTTCACCACGTCGCGCCCGGGACCGTCGAGCTCGTCGGTGCGGGTGAAGGACGCCTCGTCGACGAACAGGAAGTCGAGCATCGGCGCGGCCTCGGTGAGCTTGTTGATGCGCTCGGCGACCAGCGGCATGGCGAGCTCGAGCATCTGCGCGTCCGCGTCGGAGACGGGGTCGGACACGACGCCGGCGGCCTTGAGGAAGGGCAGCGCCCGGTGGGTGATCTCGTCGGTCGAGAGCAGCCGCATATGGGAGGCGTTGATGGCGTCGGCCTTCTTCAGGTCGAAGCGCGCGGGGTTGGGGTTGACGTCCGCGATGTCGAACGCCTCGACCATCTCCTCGAGCGAGAAGATGTCGCGGTCGCCCGAGATCGCCCAGCCCAGCAGGGCGAGGTAGTTGAGCAGCCCTTCGGGCAGGAAGCCCTGGTCGCGGTAGGCCAGGGCGTGCGCCTCGGGGTCGCGCTTGGAGAGCTTCTTGTTGCCCTGGCCCATGACGTAGGGCAGGTGGCCGAAGTGCGGCGTCTCCTGGGCGATGCCGAGGGCGACCAGGGCGTCGTACAGCGCGATCTGGCGGGGCGTGCTGGAGAGCAGGTCCTCGCCCCGCAGCACGTGGGTGATCCCCATCAGCGCGTCGTCGACGGGGTTGACGAGCGTGTAGAGCGGATCGCCGTTGGCGCGGCAGAGCGCGAAGTCGGGGACGTTCTCGGTCTCGAAGGTGATGTCGCCGCGCACGAGGTCGGTCCAGGTGATCGAGCCCGCGGGCATCCGGAAGCGGACCACGGGAGCGCGACCGTCGGCCTCGAAGGCCGCGCGCTGCTCGGCGCTGAGCTCGCGGCAGAAGCCGTCGTAGCCCATCACCTTGGAGCCGCTGGCCTTGCGGCGCGCGTCGACCTCCTCGTTGGTGCAGAAGCACTCGTAGGTGTAGGACGACTCACGCAGCTTCTCGAGGGCGTCGGCATAGATCTCGCCGCGCTCGCTCTGCTTGTACGGCGCGTGCGGACCGCCGACCTCGATGCCCTCGTCCCACGTGAGACCGAGCCAGCGCCACAGGTCCAGGATCGCGTCGTAGGACTCCTGGGTGCTGCGCTCCCGGTCGGTGTCCTCCATCCGGAACACGATGGTGCCGCCGTGGTGGCGTGCGAAGGCCCAGTTGAACAGCGCCGTACGCGCGAGGCCGACGTGTGGCGAGCCGGTCGGCGACGGGCAGAACCGGACGCGGACGGGACGATCGGTCGTGCTCATCGGGCAGCCACCTTGTTCGTGAGGGAGCCGATGCCGGCGATGGACACTTCCACCTCGTCGCCGATCTCCATGGGGCCGACACCCTCGGGGGTGCCGGTGAGGATGACGTCGCCCGGCAGCAGCGTCATGACGCTGGAGACGTGGGCGATCAGGGTCGGGATGTCGAAGATCAGGTCGCTCGTGGAGCCGTCCTGCTTCAGGTCGCCGTTGAGGTGGGTCTGGACCCGCACCCCGTCGGCGAAGGTCTGCGGGTCGAGGTCGGTCTCGATCCACGGGCCGAGGGGGCAGAACGAGTCGAAGCCCTTGGCCCGGGTGAACTGCACGTCGCTCTTCTGCAGGTCGCGGGCGGTGACGTCGTTGGCGATCGTGTAGCCGTGGATGACGTCGGTGGCCTGCTCCGGCGGCACGTCGCGACAGATGCGGCCGATCACGACGGCGAGCTCGCCCTCGAAGTGCACGTTGCTCGACTGGCTCGGGTAGAAGATCGGGTCGCCCGGGCCGACGACGCTGGTGTTGGGCTTGATGAACATCAGCGGCTCGGTGGGGACGTCGTTGCCCATCTCGGCGGCGTGCGCGGCGTAGTTGCGGCCGATCCCGACGACCTTGCTCCGCGGCAGGACCGGCGCGAGGAGGCGGACGTCGGCCAGCTTGAACTGCTGGTCGAGCAGCTTGACGCCGACGTAGAGCGGGTCGCCGGCGAGCGCCACGACGACCGCGTCCTCCCCCGCCTGACCGAACTCGTCGACCTCTCCGGTCACCACGCCGTACATCGGCTCGTCCCCAGCAGTGAATCTCGCAATACGCACGGGCCGAGCCTAGTCGTCCGCGACGACCCGACCCCCGTGCGGGCCGTCGCGGAAGCGTGGAGGGGTCAGCAGTAGCCCTCGACGTTGGACTTCGCCGTCGACGTCTGGGCCTTGATCGCCCGGAGCTTCTTCTTGGCGCGTTTGATCCTGGCCTTGCTGTGGCCGGCCTTGGCCTTCTTCAGCGCGGACTTGGCCTTCTTGAGGACCACGTAGTGGCGCGCGAGGGCGGTCTTCGCCGCATAGCACTCCGGCGAGTAGTCGAGCGCGAAGCTCGCCGTCGCGGTCGTGGTGTAGATGTTCTCGAAACCGTTGCACGGCTCCTGCGGGTGACAGATCGACCCACCGAACTTGTAGTTGTAGACGCGATAGGTGGCCACCACCGCGTAGGAACCGGGAGTCACGATGCTGTTGCCGAAGTCGTCCGGGCACACCGTCAGGGTCTCGGAGTCCTCGCTGGCCGGATAGCTCTCCGAGGTGCTCCAGTCGGCGTAGTAGTTGTTCGGCCCGGTGACCGTGACGTCGGCCGCCCAGTTGAGCTCCGTCCGCACAGGGTCCTTGTCCTCCGCGTACCAACCGGCGGCCTCGAGCGCAGCGCCGACGCCGGTCAGGTCCATCGTGACCTTGACGGCCGCTGCGTCCGAGCAGTCGGCGGCGCGGATCGACGTCGGCACCGTGGCCGCGACCGCGGCGAACTGGCCGGACACGACGGGTGGGGCGGCACTGGCGGGCGCCATCGGGGCGAGGACGGCGAGGGCCGCCACGATCGCGGTGGTGCTGGTCAGTCTGGCGCGCAGTCGCACGGGTGGTCCCCCATCTCACGTCGGGCCTCCCGGTGAGGCCGCGGTGAGCAGAAGTCTGAAGTCGCCGCCACCCCGTTCAGACCGGATCGGGGGTTCCCGAACGAGCCCGAACAGCGGGTGGCGCCTCCTGGGGTCCGCCCATCCAGTCGTCCGGCGCCCAGGCGCGCAGGCGCCGGGGCAACCCCTCGATCACGGTGAGGGCCACGAAGCCGGCGATCAGCTTGTCGCTGATCGAGGTGAGCACGTTGGACACGGTCACCGACGCCCACAGCGAGTGGCTCAGGGCCAGCACGGCCTCGGTGACCTGGTCGGTCCCGTGGCCGTTGAAGCCGCCGTCGAGGAGGACCAGGATCGGCACGGCGACCACCGAGCAGGTCAACGCGACCAGCACGTTGAGCACGAAGAAGCGCGGGATGCTCCGGGTCAGGGACCAGCGGCGGGCGCCGTACCCCCACGCCAGGGCACCGGCGACGTTGACGAGCGCGAACGGGATCGACTCGGGTCCGCTCGGTGCGGCTCCGACGACGTTCGTCGACAACCCGACCAGGGCGCCCCACCACGGACCCAGGACGATCGCGGTGACGGCCGTGCCGACCATGTCGAGGTAGACCGGCAGCGCGAGGGCGTCCACCAGCACGCGTCCGGCGAGGTTCAGCACGACGCAGCCGACCAGGACCCCCGCCACGAACCGCCACGAGATCCCCGCCTCGACGGGCACCCCCTCGGACTGGACCTCCGGCGCCACGACCCGGCCACCGGGCGTCGAGAGGTCGAGGGCCCGCTCCTCCGAGCCGCCGAGCGCTCGCACGATGTCGGCGACCAGCTCGAGATCGAGCCGGATGCGGCCGAGACGGAAGGCGTCGTACACCGTGGTGCGACCGACCCTGGCCTGCTCGGGTGTCAGGCCACGCTCGCGTCGCACGCGGCTCACGCCGATCGCGATGTCGCCGAAGGACGGCGAGCCCGCGCCGTGGCGCATCGCGCGCAGCTCCTCCACGAGCTCGTCCGGCTCCATCCACCCTCCCCCGTCGATTCGGGGACGAGCCTAGGCGCTGGTGGGCTCCCCCGGACGCGAACGGAACCCGGAACACATGACTCGCAGGTGACTGATCCGGCCGTCGGTGGTGCGGAAGTAGGCCTGCTGCTCGGCCACCTGCGCACCGGCGTCGTTGCGCAGGTCGAGCCGGTAGGACACGCGGCTGGTGTCGGCCACGTCGTCGCCGACCGTGACGTCGACGAGGTCCTCGATCGTGTCGCTCGGCTCGAACCAGTGCCCGAAGAAGACGTCGACCACGCCGTCCGGGTCGCTCGCCTCCCACACGCGACCGGGCGTGAGCCCCTTGAAGTCGACGTCGTCGGCCAGCAGGGCCGACAGCGCGGTCGCGTCCTTCGCGGCCACCGCGCGCGCGAGGTCCTCGCCGATGCTGTCCATGGAGGCGACCCTAGGCGTGGTCGCTCACCCGCGGAAGAGCTCCAGCTCGTCGCCCCAGCCGCGAATGGTGTCGGTCGTCAGGGTGTGCCCGCGAGCCGCGTCGTGCTCGTCACAGGCGGACGCGACGAGGGTGAAGGTCTCGCGGAGCGCGGCCGGGTCGCCGTCGGCGGTCCGGGTGAGCAGCGGCAGCAGGACGTCGGCCGGCCACCCCTCGACCGGGTGCTCGCGCAGCTCCCAGGGGAGGTACTTGTGGTAGGGCCGGACCCGCCCCGCGATGCTGAAGATCGTGTCGAGCAGCCACGGCAGGGACTCCACGGCGTCGAGGCGGCTCTCCAGCGCACGCCCGTCGCGGTCCGACTTCCGCGAGCGGTAGGCGTAGTTGAGCCAGCCGTCGAGGCGGTCGTGCTCGATCAGGATGGAGTCGGCCTCCTCGGGGGTCACGCTCGCCTGGCAGCGCACGGCCTCGGTGACGGCACCGCCCGACCGGTCCAGCAGCACCGGCGCCCACGCGTAGGACCAGCGGTACCACCAGCCGTCGCTGCCGAACGTCGGGAGCTCCTCGAGCTCGTCGAGGGAGGTGGTGGCCTCGTCGAGCGCCGACGACTTCGCGGTGGCGACGCGCTCGGGCACGCTCGCCAGGATCACGTCGACATCGACGTCGGAGCGCTCGGTCGCCAGGCCGCGGCCGGCCGAGCCGCTCAGGACGAGGCCGAGGAAGGCGTCGCCGTGCGTGCGCTCGGCCCGGTCGGCCACGTCGATCAGCAGGTCGCGACGCTCGGCCGACAGGTGCGAGGGGAAGGTCAGGTCCACGAGCCGCATCGTGGCATGCGGTGTCTACTCTTTTCCGGTGACGACCGAGGTGCTGGAGCGAGCGACGTGGCGGGCCCGTGCGGCCGCGCACGCGGCCCGCGTCGACGTCTTCCTCGAACCGCACCTCGCCCGGTGCGGGGCGTCGGTCAAGCACCCGGTGCACGACTTCCTCTTCACCTACTACTCCCACCGGCCCGCCCAGCTGCGCCGCTGGCATCCGGGGTACGGCGCTGTGCTGGCTGACGCCCCTGAGTACGACGGCCTCAAGGGCTATCGCGACGGCGGGGTCACCGACGAGTTCGTCGCCGCGCAGGCGCGGTTCGTGCGCGGCCTGCTCAACCTGCTCCGGGCGACCGAGGCGAGGCCGGCGCACACCGGCTGCTTCGGGCTGCACGAGTGGGCGATGGTCTACCGGCAGTCCCCCGACGAGCTGCGGCACAACGCGTGGCCGCTGCGGCTGGGCGCCACCGGCACCGACGAGGTCGTCGAGCAGCACCAGGTGAAGTGCACCCACTTCGACGCGTTCCGGTTCTTCACCCCGCCGGCCCGCGGGCTCAACGTCCTCCAGCCCGCCCGGGACGACCGGCCGGCGTTCGAGCAGCCCGGCTGCCTGCACGCGGGGATGGACCTCTACAAGCACGCGTTCCGGCTCTCGCCGATGATCGGCAGCGACCTGGTGGCCGACTGCTTCGAGCTGGCGCGCGACATCCGCGAGATGGACATGCGCGCAGCGCCGTACGACCTGGTCGGGCTCGGCTTCGAGCCGATCCGCATCGAGACGCCCGAGGGGAAGGCGACGTACGTCCGTGAGCAACGCCGGTTCGCGGAGCGCGGCGCGCCCCTGCGACGTCGGCTGATCGAGGAGTGCGAGCGACTGCTGGAGGTGGGATGCCGGACTTCGCCCTCGAGCTGAGCCTCGACCCCGCGAGCGACGCCGCCGTCGTCGCCCAGTGGGAGGCGTTGCGCACGGCCGGGCTGCCGTCGCAGGCCGACCACAAGTCGATGACCAACGCCCCGCACGTGACGCTGGTCGCCGCGCAGGACCTCGACCCCGAGATGGCCGGGGTGGCCTCGGCCGCCATCTCGCTGCCGAGCACGCTGGTCGTGCGCGGGATGGTGCTGTTCGGCGAGGGAGCGCGGGTCACGGTCGCCCACCTCGTCGAGCCCGACCCGGTCCTCGCCGCCGCCGCTGCCCAGGTCCGCGCGCAGGTGCCCGAGCTGCGCCACCCGGTGTGGACGCCCCACGTCACGCTCGCGCGCCGCGTCCCCCGCAGCCGGCTGGCCGAGGTGCTCGCGGTCCTCGCTGACACGGACGAGCCGCGCACCCTCGTCGCCGACCGGCTGCGCTGGTGGGACCCGGTCGCGGGCGAGATCGAGGACCTGGCGACGGCGTGACCCGCGATCGTGTGGGATCGGTGTCACCAGATGACACCGATCCCACACGGATCAGTCAGAACGTGTAGTCGAAGGCCTCGATGGCATCGGCGAACACGTCGGCCACGCGGGCGCGAGAGGCGTCGGTGTAGAGCTCGCGGTAGTGCCCGGCGGGGCGGGCGTTGCCCTTGGCGCGTGGCAGGTCGGGCGAGCCGGGCAGCGAGAGCTGCTCCCAGACCTCGTCGAGCTCGTCGGCGAGGCGCTCGTAGCGCAGCACCCGGTCGACGGCGAGCTTGCCGCGGATGCGGTACATCCGGCGGTTGTTGGCCAGCTGCTCGATCCACTCCTCCCCGACGTACCGCTCGAAGTCGGGCAGCTCCGGGAGGTCCTTGTACTTCCAGTAGTAGAGCGACACGACAGCGTCCCACGGGTTGCGCTCGATCGCGAAGGTGAAGTAGTCGCGCCAGACCTGGGCGCCCACCGCGTCGCGCGCGAGCCGCGCACTCATGTGGTTGAAGGCCTGACGGGGCAGAGGCGGCGCCTCGAAGTTCTGCGGCCCGCGACCGCCGGCCCGTGCGCGCAGCTCCTCGTCCTCGGGGCTGATCCGGGTGATCACGTCGTCGGGACCGCACACCTTCGACAGCGCGATCTCCACGCTGGTGCCCGCCGTCTTGCGAGTCTTGAGGAAGATGAAGCGGTGGGCATGGGACGCGATCACGCGCCTGACCCTACCGGCGAGCCCCGCCACCCGAGCGCGTTAGCGTGGCGGCATGGACGGGACGACGCCGGACGCCCCACTGGAGGCCGAGGGTCGTCACTTCACCGACGAGGACTGGTACGGCGACGACCTCGGCGCCGCACGCTTCGTCGACTGCACCTTCACCCGCGTCGACCTCGGTGAGGCGACGACCACCGGGGCGACCTTCGAGCGCTGCACGTTCCACAACTGCTCGTTCGGCTCGAGCGTGCACACCTCGACCGCGTTCGTCGCGTGCGACGTGCGCCGCTCGAAGTTCTTCGACGCCACCTTCGACGGGTGCAAGCTGCTCGGCACCGTCTTCGCCGAGTGCACGATGCGGCCGCTGACCGTCCGGGGAGGGCAGTGGCAGTCGGTGACGATCCGCGGCACCAACCTGGCCAAGGTCGACTTCAGCGGGGTCGACCTGCGCGAGGCGGACCTGTCGATGAGCGACCTGTCGTTCGCCACCTTCACCACGGCGCAGCTCGACCGGGCGACGCTGCGCGAGACGAAGCTCGAGGGCGCCGACCTGCGCGGCGCCTCGCTGGACGGGGTCGACCTGACGGTGGCCGCGCTGCGGCGTACGAGGCTCGACCTGGCCGGCGCCGTGCTGCTGGCCGAGCTGCACGGCGCCGACGTCACACCCTGACGGGCGGCCGGCGGCTCAGGCCGGCTGGTTGAGGAACCAGCGGTGGCCGAACGGGTCGCGGAACACGGCGACGCGGCCCGCCGGTGACGAGTCCTCGGGGCCGCGGTCGAGTGCCGTGCCGGCGTCGACCACGCGGCCGGCGAGCCCGTCCACGTCGTCGACCTCCAGGTGCAGGCTCACGGCCGCTCCCCGCGCGGGGTCGGGCGCCGCGACACCCGCCTCGGCGAACTCGTCGGACATCATCCACCGAGCCCCGGACACGGCCAGCTCGACGTGCCCGATCCGGCCGTCGTCCATCTCGATCGGCTCGACGACGATCGCGGCGCCGAGCACGCGGACGTACCACTCGGTCGCCGCACGGGCGTCGGCCACGCAGAGGTAGGGGGTGAGGTCGCTCATGGCCTGATGCAACACCGGTCCGGGCGGGGGTGTCGACCCCCGCCCGGACCTGTCCGCGCCTGGGTCAGGCGGCGGCGGGCGTGTGGGAGACCAGGTCGTTCAGCGCGCCGACGAGGCGCTCGATGGCGGCGTCGTCCTGCAGCAGGTCGCCCTCGAGGGCCGGCTCGCTGGCGACGATGCCCTCGACGACGAGGGCGCCCGCGATGGTCGCCGAGTGGCGAGCGTGCTCGTGCGACCACTTGCCGCCGTACGGCGTGGGGGTGGCACCGACGGCCGCGAACGGCTTGCCGACGATGGCACCGGCGCCGTACGGGCGCGACAGCCAGTCGATGGCGTTGTTGAGGACGGCGGGCATGGTGCCGTTGTACTCGGGGGTGACGACGAGCAGGCGGTCGGCCGCGGCGACGGACTCGCGCAGCGCCACGGCGCTGGCGGGCACGCTCTCGCCGTCGAGCTCCTCGTTGTAGAACGGGATCTGGTCGAGGCCGTCGACGATGTCGACGACGACGCCCTCGGGAGCGGCGGTGACGAGGTGCTCGGCGATGCGGCGGTTCAGCGAGTCGGCCCGGAGGGATCCGACGAGGACGGCGACACGGGTCTGCGTTGAGGTAGTCATGACGGTGCAAACGGACCGCGGTCCGCTTCTATTCCGGTTCGTCGAGAAAGTTTCCCGCCTAGTCTGGGCCCGTGCCCCTCGACCTCCCGCTCGCCGACGAGCAGCCGGTCGAGCGCTCCGATGCGGCCCGCAACCGCGAGGCCCTGCTGGTGGCGGCGCAGCGACTGGTCGACCAGTGCGGCGTCGACAGCGTGACGATGGACGCGGTCGCCCAGGAGGCGGGCGTCGGCAAGGGCACCGTGTTCCGCCGGTTCGAGAGCCGGGAGGGGCTGATGGCCGCCGTCCTCGACCGGTCGGAGACCGCGTGGCAGGGCGCCGTCATCGGCGGTCCTCCCCCGCTCGGCCCCGGCGCGGAACCGATGGAGCGCCTCCTCGCCTTCGGCCACACCCGCCTGCGGCTCAACCTCACCCACGGCGCGCTGATCCGCGCTGCCGACCGCTCGGGGGCGCGCTCGTTCGCAGCCGTCTCGTTCGCCGCCATGCACGTGCGCTACCTGCTCACCCAGCTCGGTGTGACCGGTGACATCCCGCTGCTCGCGACCGCCCTGATGGCCCCGCTCGAGGTGGTGATCCTGGAGCAGCAGGCCGGGCGGGAGCACATCCCGGTCGAACGGATCGAGGCGGCCTGGGACGACCTCGTACGCCGCGTGGTGAACGGCTGACCGAGCCGTCGCCCGGACCTAGCGGTGGTGCTTGCGCAGGCCGAACGTGAGGCCGTCGATCAGGGCGCCCCACGACGCCTCGATCACGTTGTGGCCCACTCCCACCGTCACCCACGACGACTCGCCGTCGGAGGTCTCGATCAGCACGCGGGTGATCGCGTCGGTGCCGTGGCCGCCCGGCAGGGACGGGTCGAGGATGCGCACCTTGTAGTCGATGAGCTCGAACTTCGCGACCTCCGGGAAGGCCTGGCCGATCGCCGAGCGCAGCGCGGCGTCGAGCGCGTTGACCGGGCCGTTGCCCTCGCCGGTGACGACGTAGCGCACGTCCTCGGCCTTCAGCTTCACCGTGGCCTCCGACACCGCCTCGGCGGCCGGTGAGGTCTCGGTGATCACCCGCCACGACTCGACGTCGAAGTAGGCCGGACGGACCCCCTCCACCTCCTCGACCAGCAGCAGCTCGAACGACGCGTCGGCCGCCTCGAAGGTGTAGCCTCGGCCCTCCATCTCCTTGACGCGGTCCGTCACGCGCGTCACCAGCTCGCGATCACCGGACAGGTCGAAGCCCAGCTCGCGACCCTTGAGCTCGATCGAGGCCCGGCCGGCCATGTCGGAGACGAGCAGCCGCATGTCGTTGCCGACGCCGAGCGGGTCCATGTGCTGGTAGAGGTCGGGGTCCACCTTGATCGCGGAGGCGTGCAGGCCGGCCTTGTGGGCGAACGCCGACGTCCCGACGTACGGCTGGCGCGAAGCAGGCGGGAAGTTGGTCACCTCGGCGACGGCGTGGGCGATGCGGGTGGCCTCGCGCAGGAGCCCGTCTGGGAGCACCCGCCGGTCCAGCTTGAGCTCGAGGTTGGCGACGACGGAGACGAGGTCGGCATTGCCGGTGCGCTCGCCGTAGCCGTTGATGCAGCCCTGGACGTGCGTGGCGCCCGCGGCCACGGCGGCCAGCGAGTTGGCGACCGCGCAGCCGCTGTCGTTGTGGGCGTGGATCCCGATCCGGGCACCGGTGGAGGCGATCACGTCGCTCACGACGTCGGTGACCCAGTCGGGGAGCATCCCGCCGTTGGTGTCGCACAGGGCCACGACCTCGGCGCCGGCCTCCGTCGCCGTGCGCAACACCTCGAGCGCGTAGTCGCGGTTGGCGCGGTAGCCGTCGAAGAAGTGCTCGGCATCGAGGAAGACGGTCTGCCCCTCCGCCCGCAGGTGGGAGACGGTGTCGCGGACCATCGCGAGGTTCTCCTCCAGGGTGGTGCGCAGGGCCAGCTCGACGTGCCGGTCGTGGGACTTCGCGACCAGGGTCACCACCCCCGCCCCGCTGTCCCGCAGCGCCGCCACCTGCGGGTCGTCGGCCGCGGCGACACCGGCCTTGCGGGTCGCGCCGAACGCGGCCAGGCGCGCGTGGCGCAGGTCGAGCTCGTCGACCGCGCGCCGGAAGAACTCCGTGTCCTTGGGGTTGGCGCCCGGCCAGCCGCCCTCGATGAAGCCGACCCCGAGCCCGTCGAGCTGGCGCGCGATCGCCAGCTTGTCGGCGACCGAGAGGTTGAGCCCCTCCTGCTGGGCGCCGTCGCGCAGCGTCGTGTCGTAGACGTGGAAGGAGCCCTGCAGGTCGAGCGACTGAGCCATGGTCGTGCCTTCGGTCGGTCCGGACATGAAAAAACCTCCCGGGGTGCAGGAGGTCGGCGCGGCGGATGATCCGTCGCGCTAGGAAATGATGATGCGGGTGGAACGCATGGCCCCACTGTGCCACGGACCACTCGACGCCGAACGGGATCGAGGATCGGTCTCGCATCGCGGTCACCGACCGCGTGGGCTCAGAGCCAGGCGGGCAGGTGGACGTCGGCGAACGGCCGGTCCTGTGCGGGCGACCAGGAGGGTCCCTGCGAGGACGCCGCGGCCCCGAGCCCGGTCGCGACCGCGAACGTGACGACGGCCGCGAAGAACCACACGAGCGGCCGGGCGCTGGCCGGGTGGGACAGCCGTTGCACAGGGCCGCGCAGCCGCCGGCTGCCCGGTCCCCACCAGAGCCCGACGCCGATCACGACGCCGATCACGGCAAGGCTGGCGAGCATGGAGGCGGACACGGCGAAGCACAGCAGCGCCGCGGCCAGCCCGAGACCCAGGCTCCACGTGACCAGCAGCAGGGCACCCGGGACCGCCGCGACCACGTGCCACGGGGCGGCGAGCAGCACCTGGACGCCGTCGTACCACTTGGCGCCACGCGCCGTGCGTCGCCGCCCGGCCGAGCTGGCCGCCATCGACCCGCTGCGCAGGAGCCAGACGAGGAGGGCCAGGGCCGCGATCGCGAGGTACGGCGCCAGGGCCACCCCGGCGCCGACGACCCCGAGGCCCGCGAGCACGAGGATGCCGCGCCGCAGCTTCTCGAGCCCACCGACCGGCACGGGAGCGGGCGGCACCGCCGGCTCCTCGTCGATCCGTTGCGTCGACCCGTCGGGCAGCACCAGTGTCTGGCGCTGGGGCGAGGTGTCCTGCTCGGACCAGCCGAACCGGGCCTCCCGAGGCTCGCTGGGACCTGAGTCCGGGGTGGACTCAGGTCGTAGCGTCGGCTCGGCGACCTCGGCGACCTCGGCGACCTCGGTGGGCGCGGCCAGCCCGGCCTGCGCGGCCACCGCCAGCGGCATCGTGAACGGGTCGGTGCGGACCGGCGTGACGGTCCGGGGGCCGAGGGTGGCGAGCAGGTCGATCAGCTCGGGGAGGGAGGGCCGGTTGCGCGGCTCGGGGTCGAGGGCGTCGTCGACGGCGCCGCGGACGGACGGGTCGAGACCGGTCAGGTCGTGCTCCCCGCGGCGTACGCGATCCATGATCGCCATCGACGGACCCCGTCCGAAGGGCGCCCGGCCGGTGCCGGCGAACGCGACGGTCGCGGCCCACGAGTGCACGTCGGAGGCGGTGGAGGCGTCCTCGCCGTAGAGGATCTCCGGGGCGAGGTAGCCGGGCGTGCCCAGCAGCCAGCCGGTGTGCGTGAGCCGGGGGTCGTCGGCCACCCGCGCGAGCCCGAAGTCGATCAGGATCGGGGTGCGGCCCTCCATCAGGATGTTGGACGGCTTGATGTCGCGGTGGAGCACGCCGACCCCGTGCACGGCCCCGAGCGCCTCGGCCAGGCAGCCGGCGAACCAGACGAGCTCGGCGCCCTCGATGGCGCCCTCCTCGTGGACGTGGTCGTGCAGCGAGAGGCCGGGGACGTAGCGGGTCGCCACGAACGGGATCTCGCCCCACGGGTCGGCGTCGAGGATCTCGGCGACCCGGCGCGACCTCACCCGGGTCAGCGACGAGACCTCGCGGGCGAGGCGGTGGCGCGCCTCGTCGTCGCCGACGATGTGCGGACGCAGCACCTTGAGGGCCACCCGCTGTCCCCCGGGCTTGCGGGCCAGGTGCACGACGCCCATGCCGCCCTCGCCGAGGCGGGTGAGCAGCTCGTAGTCGCCGACGAAGAGGCCGGGCGGCGCCTGCTCAGGACGGTGGGTGGTCACGCAGGGAGATTACCGGGACGGCCCCGGTCGGACGGGCATCCGTGCGGATCGGACGGTCGCGTCGTCAGCCGGTCACCTCGGCGGCGAGGTCGGCCTCGGAGACCTCGAAGTCGCCGTGGCGCGCAGACTCCTCCACGGGATACATCGCTGCGATCTCGTCGGCGAAGCCGGCCTCGATGGCCGAGCGCTTCACCTTCATCGACGGCGTCATCTCCCCGCACTCGACGCTGAGCTCACGGTCGGCGACGACGAACTGCTTGATGGTCTCCCACCGGTTCAGCGTCGCGTTCAGCTTGGTGACGTGCCCGTCGACCATCGCGATGGTCGCCGGGTCGCGCAGCACGTCGGCGTAGGCGGTCGACCGCAGCTTCGCGTGCTGCGCCCAACCGACGATCGCGGTCTCGTCGAGGGTGAGGACGGCCACGCAGTAGGGGCGGTCGTTGCCGATGACGACCGCGTCGGCGACGTACGGGCAGGCGGCCTTGAGCCGGCCCTCGAGGTAGGTCGGAGCGACGTACTTGCCGCCCGCGGTCTTGAAGAAGTCCTTCTTGCGGTCGGTGATCCGCAGCCGGCCCTCGTGGTCGAGGGTGCCGATGTCGCCGGTGCTGAGCCAGCCGTTGCGCAGCACGGACGCGGTCTCGGCCGGCATGTTGTGGTAGCCGGTCATCACGCCGGGACCGCGCAGCAGCACCTCCCCGTCGGCGGCGAGGCGCACCTCGGTGCCGGGGAACACGTGACCGACGGTGCCGAGCGTGTTGTCCTCCGGACGGTTGACGAAGCTGCCGGCGGCCGACTCGGTGAGGCCGTAGCCCTCGAGGATCTCGATGCCGGCGAGGCCGAAGAACTCGGCGATGTCGGGGTTGAGCGCGGCGGCACCGGAGATGAAGAAGCGCAGCCGGGGGCCGAAGCGCTCACGGATCTTCGCGAAGACCGCCTTGTCGAGCACGTCGTAGCGCTTGCCGAGGAGGTACGGCACGCGCTTGCCCTGGTCGAGGTAGGCACGCCGGCGACGGGCGACCGCGAAGGCCTGCTCGAAGACGCGGCGCCGGATGCCGCCCTCCTGGTCCTGCATCGCGACGATCCGTGAGTGCACCTTCTCGAAGATGCGCGGGGCGGCCCCCATGAAGGTCGGCTGCACGACGGCGAGGTTGTCGATGATCCGGTCGACGTCACCGTCGACGGCAGTCGGGAACCCGCAGGCCATCTGGGTGGAGAGCAGCACCTTGCCGAAGGAGTGGGACAACGGCAGCCAGAGGTACTGCAGGTCGTCGGGGCCGAGCACGCCCTGCGCGGCGATGGCGGTGCCCTCGTAGGTCCACGCGGAGTGCGTGTGCCGCACACCCTTCGGGGTGCCGGTGGTGCCGGAGGTGTACATCAGGCTCGCGAGCATGTCGGAGCGCAGGGTCCCCATCCGCCGCGAGACGCACGCCGGGTCGCGCTCGAGCACCTCGTCGCCGGCGCGCAGCAATCCCTCGAGGGTCATCACCCGGCCGTCCGGGAAGTCGCCGTCGAAGAGCACGACCTTGCGGACCTTGAGGATCCTGCCGCGGATGGCGCGGAGCTTGGCGACCTGTTCCAGCGAGTCGACCAGCACGACCGATGCGTCGGAGTCGTTGAGGATGTGGGCGACCTCGTCGGCCCTGGTCGAGGGATACACCGTCGTGGTGGCTCCCCCGGCGCACATGATCGCCAGGTCGGCCAGGATCCACTCGAAGCGGGTCTCGGAGATGATCGCGACCCGGTCCTCGGCCTCGATCCCGAGACCGATCAGGCCGGCCGCGAGCGACTCGACGAGCTCGCGGGTCTCGCCCCAGGTCGACTCCTGCCACGACCCGTTGACGGGGTAGCTGAAGGCCATGTCGCCGGGCGAGACCAGGGATCTCGCCCAGAACATGTGCGCCATCGTGGTCGGCCGGTTCGCCAGCCGACGCGCCACCTCGTCCACGCCTCGCAAAGTATCGCGAGACCGGCCCGTCCGAGCCCGGAACGGACCAATTGCGTCTCGGTCAGCCGACCCGGTGCATCCAGCCGAAGGTGTCGTCGGCGCGGCCGAACTGCACGTCGACCAGGGCCTGGCGGATGCGCATGGTGAGCTCGGTGGACGCCGGCGCGGGTGCCTCGCCGCCGTCCCACTTCAGCGAGCCGACCGGCGTCACGACGGCGGCGGTGCCGCAGGCGAAGATCTCGGTGATCGCACCGCTGGCCACGCCGTCGCGCCACTCGTCGATGGAGAGCTTGCGCTCCTCGACCTGGTGGCCGAGCTTGCCGGCGAGCTCGATGATCGAGGCGCGGGTGATGCCCTCGAGGATCGTGCCGGTCTGGGGGGTGACGATGCGGCCGTCGTCGAAGACGTAGTACATGTTCATGCCGCCGAGCTCCTCGACGTACTTCCCCTCGGCGCCGTCGAGGAAGACGACCTGGTCGCAGCCGTTGGCCGTGGCCTCCTGCTGGGCCACCAGCGAGCTGGCGTAGTTGCCGCCGGTCTTCGCCGCGCCCATGCCGCCGCGCCCCGCGCGGGTGTAGTCCTCGGTGAGCCACAGGGTCACCGGCTTGATGCCGCCCTTGAAGTAGGCCCCCGCCGGGGAGGCGATCACCATGAAGGTGACGTGCTGCGCGGGACGCACCCCGAGGAACGCCTCGCTGGCGAACATGAAGGGCCGCAGGTAGAGACTCTTCTCGCCGCCGTCGGTGTTGGTCGGCACCCACCGCTCGTCGGCCTCCACCAGCGCCTCGACGGCCGCGACGAAGTCCTCGACCGGGAGCTCGGGGAACGCCAGCCGGCGCGACGAGCGCACCATCCGCTTGGCGTTCTCCTCCGGCCGGAACAGGTGCACCGACCCGTCCTCGTGCCGGTAGGCCTTCATCCCCTCGAAGGTCTCCTGCGCGTAGTGCAGGACCGCCGTCGCCGGGTCGAGCGTGAGGGGCCCGTAGGGCGTCACGCGCGCGTCGTGCCACCCGCGCTCGGGCGTCCACTCGATCGTCACCATGTGGTCGGTGAAGTGGGTGCCGAAGCCCGGGTTGGCCAGGATCTCGGCGAGCCGGGCGTCGTCGACGGGGGCGGGGTTGGCGGTCGTGCTGATGTCCATGGGGGTCAGGCTAACTTCCCGTGCGGGCTCAGAGGCGAGCGGCGATCGAGTCGCCGACCTCGGGGGTACGGCGCGTGGTGCCGGGCGTCCGCTCGGCCAGGTCGGCGAGCACCGCCGCCTCGACGGCGGCCGACGCGTCGGCGTACCCGAGGTGGTCGAGCAGCAGCGAGGCGGAGAGGATCGCGGCGGTGGGGTCGGCCTTCTGCTGGCCGGCGATGTCGGGCGCCGATCCGTGCACGGGCTCGAACATCGAGGGGGCGGTGCGGTCGGGGTTGACGTTGCCGCTGGCCGCGAGGCCGATGCCGCCGGTGATGGCGGCGGCGAGGTCGGTGATGATGTCGCCGAACAGGTTGTCGGTGACGATCACGTCGAAGCGCGACGGGTTGACCGTCATGTGGATCATCGCGGCGTCGATGTGCATGTAGTCGGTCGTGACATCGGGGTGCTCGGCCGCGACCGTCTCGAAGATGCGCCACCACACGGAGCCGGCGTGGACCAGCACGTTGGTCTTGTGGACCAGGGTGAGGTGCTTGCGCGGGCGCCGCTCGGCGCGGGCGAACGCGTCGCGCACGACGCGCTCCACGCCGAAGGCGGTGTTGACGGAGACCTCGGTGGCGACCTCGGCCGGCGTGCCGACGCGCAGCGCGCCGCCGTTGCCGGTGTAGGGCCCCTCGGTGCCCTCGCGGACGACCACGAAGTCGACGTCTCCCGGCTCGACCAACGGGGAGGGCGTGCCCGGGAACAGTCGGCTCGGGCGCAGGTTGACGTAGTGGTCGAACTCGAAGCGCAGCTTGAGCAGCAGCCCGCGCTCGAGGATCCCGGGCGGCAGGTTGGGGTCGTTGGGCTTGCCACCGACCGCGCCGAGCAGGATCGCGTCGTGCTGCCGGATCTCGGCGAGCACGGACGTCGGGAGCACGTCACCGGTGGCGAGGTAGTTCTCCGCGCCGAGGGCGTAGTGGGTCTGCTGGAACTTCACCGGCACGTCGACCGCCTCGAGCACCTTGAGGGCCTCGGGGGTGACCTCCTGGCCGATGCCGTCGCCGGGGATGACGGCGAGGTTGACGGTTCCGGTGCTGGTTGCTGCGTCTGAGGACATGCGGGCGAATCTAGTTGTCGTCGGGGCGCTGGCCGCCGTTGTCTCGCAGGTCAAGCGAGGCCTGCAGGGCGGCACTCGTCGCCTCCGCGCTGTGCGGGTTGTCGGGGTGGTGGCTGGCGGGGCCCCAGTCGGGGTAGAAGTCGTACATGGCGGTTCTCCGTCGGGTGTCGAGGCGAGGTGGTCCTCGCCCCGCGGCGGAGGGTGGCTCGACTCGACCCGTGGATCACACGGGGAGCACGGCCGACGACATGCGGATCACGCGCTGACGATCAGGAGCGGGGTCCGCCGCGGGGCGATGATGGAACTGACAGGACCCTGACCGACTCGTACGCCGAACACCGCGACGAGTGGGCCCTGTCTTCTCAGGCCTCGCCGCGGCGAACGATAAGTACGAGAACGCTCCGCATGATGGGCACGACCGTACGCCGCCCCCGCCGCGCTCGCAGCCCCTTTCGCGCGGCTGCTCACGATGCGAGACGAGCGTCTCGTCGTGACAGACTCGACCCCCTCATGAGTGCTCCCCCCGAACTGCCCGACATCGTCTCCCGCGCCTTCGACGTCTCCCGCAAGGCGGGCTACGTCTCCTTCTGCCGCAACGAGACCGGCCGGCTGCTCGCCGCCCTGGCCGCGACGCGCGGCGGCACGCTCGCCGAGTTCGGCACGGGGTGCGGGGTCGGGACCGCGTGGCTGCGCAGCGGCGTACGCAACGGCGCGCGGATCGTGACGGCCGAGCTCGACCCGCGCCTGGCCACCGCCGCCGCGGAGATCTTCCGCGACGACGACCACGTCGAGGTGCTCGAGGCCGACTGGTCGACGCTGCACCAGCGCGGCCCCTACTCGCTGATCTTCCTCGACTCCGGCGACCCGGGATCGGTGCGCGTGGACGCCGTCGTCGACCTGCTCGAGCCGGGCGGGATCGTCGTGCTCGACGACTTCACGCCCTGCGAGGTGTGGCCCCCGATCGCCTACGGGCGGGTCGACACGCTGCGCGAGGAGTGGCTCACCGACGACCGGTTCACCGCGGTCGAGGTGATGATCGCCCCCGACGCCTCGGCCATCATCGCCACCCGCCGCTGAGGGCTTCGCGCCGCTTGCTTGGATGTCGACATGGCCGACGCCCTGCTCACTGTCCGCGGGATCACCCGCCGCTTCGGTGAGCGCACCGTCCTCGACGCCGTCGACCTCGACGTGGTCGCCGGCGAGGCGGTCGGGGTCGTCGGTCCCAACGGCAGCGGCAAGTCCACGCTGCTGCGTTGCATCGTCGGCGCGGACCAGCCCGATGCCGGCGAGACGCTGCTCTCCGGCCAGCAGCTCGACGAGCGCCGGGCCGAGGTGCGCCGCGACCTCGCCGTGGTCATGGACGACATCGACTTCTTCCCCGACCTCAGCGTGGTCGAGCACCTCGACCTGGTCGCGCGCGCCCACGGCCAGCGCGACGCGGAGGACCTCGTCGACGCGGTGCTGGACGAGGTCGGCCTGATGCAGGTCTCCGGCCAGCTGCCCTCGACGCTGTCGTCGGGGCAACGCCGCCGGCTCGCGCTGGCCAGCGTCTTCGTCCGGCCCCGGACGCTGCTGGTGCTCGACGAGCCGGAGCAGCGCCTCGACGTGGAGGGGGTCGCATGGCTCGGCGAGAAGCTCGTCGCCGAGAAGGCCGCCGGACGCGGGATCGTGCTCGTGAGCCACGACCCCGACCTGGTGGCGAAGGTGTGCGACCGGGTGGTCCGTCTTGGCGACGCTTGAGGCGCCCCGCGCCTCCGAGCTCCGTGGCCAGGTCCGCGAGTGGCGCCGCGGCCGCGCCGAGCTGAACTACTGGGAGGTCGCCAGCGACGCCTACATCGCGATCTTCGCGGTGGTGATGATCGGCTCGATGGCCGGCAACGTGGTGCTCAACCTGCGCCGCCTCGCCGACGACGCCTGCGTCGGCTCCTGCGCGGTGACCCGGGAGCTGGCCCCGTGGCTCAGCGCTCTCGCCGTCGCCGCGGTGGTGCTCGGCGTCGCCCGACTGCTCGGACCCGTGTTCAGCCCGCCCGCCGCCAACGTCTGGCTGCTCGGCACGCCGGTCGATCGCGGCGCCCTCCTGCGGCCCGGGTGGCTGCGCACCGTCGCGTTCACCGTGGTCGGCGTCGTCGCCGTGCTGCTCACGCCCGCCGTGCTGGGCGGCTTCACGCCGTCCACCGGGGTGGCCTTCGTGGTGGCGGGGAGCGCGGCGAGCCTGGCGTGCGTCGCCCTCGCCGCCCTGTCCCAGGTGCACGAGCACGCCGCCGCCCGCTGGCTGACGTGGCTGGTGACCGGCTCGCTGTGGGTGCTGCTGGCCGCCACCGCCGACGGGCGCCTCGACGGCGTGCCGAGCGTCCCTACGCCCGTGGCGCTCGCCCTGACCGCGGCCGGCCTGGTCGCGGGTGCCGTGCTGGCCTGGCGGGTGCGCGGCTCGTTGTCGTCGATGTCGCGTCGGGTGCTCGGCCAGACCGAGAACCTCTCCCCCGCCCTGTCGGGCGCGCTCTCCTCCCTCGACCTCGGCCTGATGTACGACGTGCTGCTCGCCCGTCGCTGGGGCAAGGGCGCCACGGTCACCAGTCGACGCGGCGGACCGGTCGGGTGGTGGGCGCTCGTGCACAGCGACCTGCGACGCGCGGTGCGCGCACCCCAGCCCTTCGTCGTGCTGGCCGGCATGACGCTCGTGCCGTACGCCGCCGCGTCGGCCGACGCCGGCCGCGCCCTCGTGCTCGCGACCACCTTGGCGGGGTTGCTCGCCGGCCCGCCGCTGTGCGCCGGGTTGCGGGTCGTCGTCCGCACCCGGGGCGTGGCGCGGATGCTGCCGATGAGCACGGCCCAGGTCCGGGGCGCGCACCTGGTGATGCCGGGGACGGCGCTGCTGCTCTACGCGCTCGGCACGACGTGGACCCTGCTCCCGCTGATGCCGACGCAGGAAGCGGTCCGGCTGGCGATCGCGTGCGGCCTGTCGTCGCTGGCCGCCACCCTGCGGTGGGTCAGCGCGCGGCCGCCCGACTACGGCAAGCCGATGGTGAGCACGCCGGCCGGCGCCGTACCTCCCGGCGTGCTGTCCAGCGTGTTCCGCGGCTTCGACGTCTGGGCGGTCACCGCGCTCCCCCTGGTGTTCGGCCCGACCGGCACCGTCGTCTCGCTGGCGATCAGCCTCGGCGTGATCGCGTGGCTCGTCTCGAGCGATCCCGCCTAGCGAGACGACACCTGTCGCGTCAAGACCTGTCTAGACCTTTTTTGCCGATTCCTCGGACAGCCGTGCCGGGGCCTCCCTACCGTGTGCGTGACATCAACGCGGATCCCCCCGGTCCCTCCACCCACGCCACACACTCGGAGCCTCCATGAACACGCCATCTCGTCGCGCCCAGAAGATCCTGGTCGCCGCGACCACCCCCGTCGCCGTCATCGCCTCGGCCGCGATGATCTACCAGGCGTCGTACGCCGCCTTCAGCGGCCAGACCCGCAACTCGGGCAACGACTGGGCGACCGGATCGGTCAACCTGACCGACGACGACAACGGGTCCGCCCGCTTCCAGGTGAAGAACATGCTGCCGGGCGCGACCGACGCCAAGTGCATCAAGGTCACCGCCAACGCGACCGTGGCCAGCACGGTCAAGGGATACGCCGTCAACCCGGTGGTGTCCACGACCGGGCTCGAGGACCACATCAAGGTGCGGATCGAGAGCGGTGAGGGTGGCACGTTCGCCGACTGCACCGGGTTCGTGAGCGAGAGCGGCCCGCTCGTCCCCGCCGGCACGACGCTGCGCGCCCTCGCGACCGCCAACACCTTCGCCGCCGGCATCGGCGGCTGGTCCGTGGCGCCCGGGGCGCCGGTCTCCAAGACCTACAAGCTCACATGGGAGTTCGACACCACCGGGATGAGCCAGGCAGACATCGACAAGCTGCAGAACAGCCACACCGGCATCGACATGCAGTGGGAGATGCAGAGCAACGGCTGACCGCCGCCGCCACCGCCGACCAGCAGCCATGCAGGAATCACCTCACCGATCAGCCGGGCCCCTCCCGTGGGCCCGGCTGGTCGTCGTGCTGCTGAGCCGCACCTACCGCGCGATGCTGGTCACCCTGGTCATCGTCGCGGCGCTCCCGCCCCTCGTCTCGGCGTGGGGTGCCTACGTCGTCGAGTCGGGGTCGATGCGCCCCGGGATCCACGAGGGCCACGTCGTGCTGGCCAGCCCCACGGGTCCCGAGCACCGGGTCCACGTCGGACGCGTCTACGTGTTCGACGATCCCGCCGTCGAGGACCGCGTGCTGGTGCACCGCATCGTCGAGCGGCGCGACGACGGCGACTTCACCACGGCGGGCGACGCCAACGAGCTCACCGACTCAACTCCGCTGGACCCGTCCGGGATCCGCGCGCAGGCGCTGCTGCTCGTGCCCTATGTCGGACTGCCGCTGCACTGGCTGCACGCCGGGCGGTGGCCGCTGGTCCTGCTGTGGACTCTCCTCACCGCGGCCGCCTTCCTGGCGTCCCTGCGACGCCTCGACGGCGAGCCGCCGACCCGCCGACCGGGACTCCCTCGCCGGCTGCGACCTGACCGCGTGGGCATCCCCCGTCGCCGGGCACCCGTCGCGGCCCTCGCCGTGGCCGTCGGGGCGGTGGTCATCGGGGCAGTCGTCGTCGGGGGCAGCCTCACCACCTCGGCAGACGCCCGGTTCACGAGCCGGACGGCGACCGCCAGCGGGTGGACGGCCGGCACCGGACTGCTGCAGCCGTACGTCGCGGCGGTGCTGGCCGACCAGCCCTACGGCCTGTGGCTGCTCGACGAGGCAGCCGGCACGGCCTACGCCGCCGACCGCTCGGGCAACAACCGCACCGGCGAGCTGTTCAACCCGCTCACCCCGGGCCGGGCCGGCGGGCTTCCCCGGAACCCGGGCACCGCGGTCGGGACGAACGGCGGCCGGATCGTCCTCGGGACCGGCGCCGTCGCCGCCCCCGCCGCCTACTCGATCGAGCTCTGGTTCCGCACCACGTCCACCTCGCAGGGCTATCTCGCCGGCTTCGAGAACGACCGGGACGCGAACTACTCCCTCTTCACCACCGACGCCGATCGCGCCATCACGATGGAGGCCAACGGCCGGATCACGTTCGGCCGGTGGCCGTGGAGCTCGCAGACGATCACCAGCACCCGCGCCTACAACGACGGGGCGTGGCACCACCTGGTCGTGACCAGCACGGCCGCGCGGGCCACCACCGTCTACGTGGACGGTGCGGCCGTCGTCGCCGGCACCACCTCAGCCGTCGCGAGCTACACCGGCTACTGGCGCGTGGGCCAGGGCAGCATCGGACTGCTCAACACCCCGGGATTCGTCGGCGACGTCGACAACGTGTCGATCTACCACTCGGTGCTCCCCGCCGCGCGCGTCGCGGCCCACTGGGCCGCGCGCTGAGTCAGGCCTCGCCGCGCGGACCCAGGTCGACGGTGAACCACGGCAGCATCAGCTGGGACAGCGGTCCGATCGCCAGGGCGTAGAGCACCGTCCCGAGCCCGAGCACTCCCCCGAGCAGCAGGCCGAGCACGACCACGGTGACCTCGAGGCCGGTCCGGACCAGGCGCAGCGACCAGCCGGTGCGCCGCGCGAGCCCGGTCATCAGGCCGTCGCGCGGGCCGCGACCGAACTGCGACCCGATGTAGAGCGCGGTGGCGAGGCCGTTGAGGACGATGCCACCGACCAGCAGCACCACCCGCAGCCAGATCGCGTCGGGCTCGGTGATCACGGCCAGGGCGGCGTCCGCCGCGACCCCGACGATCAGCGCGTTGGCGATCGTCCCGATGCCGGGCTTCTCGCGCAGCGGGATCCACAGCAGCAGCACCACGAAGCTGAACAGCACGACCGCCTGCCCGAGGGTGATCGGCACGTGCCGGATGAACCCGGAGTGCAGGACGTCCCACGGCGCCAGCCCGAGCGACCCGCGCACCATGAGCGCCAGCGAGACGCCGTACAGGACGAGACCGACGACCAGCTGCGGCACGCGCCGCGCGAGCTGACCGGCACGGAGCTGGGCGAGGGGGCCGAGGTCGACGAGGGGGCGCGGGGCGCGCACGGTGGTGCTGGAGGACATGCGCCCAGTCTGGACCCGATTGGCCTTCTCCTCGATAGCCAATCGTGGGACAGTGGACTGCATGAGCCGCACCATCAGCGCGTCACGGGTGGCCACCCTGCTGGGTCCCCTGTCCGCCGACGAACGTCCCCTCTACCTCGAGCTCGCCGAGTCGCTGCGGCTGCTGATCGGCGAGGGCCGCATCCCGGTGGCGACCCGGTTGCCCAGCGAGCGCGAGCTCATGGCCGCGCTGGGCGTCAGCCGGACGACGGTGACGCGGGCCTACGCCGAGCTGCGCGACCGGGAGTACGCCGAGTCGCGCCGCGGCTCCGGCACGGTGACCCGGCTGCCGCTGCGGGCGCAGTCGGTGACCGACCGCGTCTTCGCCCCGTGGTCGACCGACCCGGACGTCGTCGACCTCAACTGCGCGGCGCCGAGCGCGCCCGCCGGCGTGGCCGCCGCCTACGAGGCCGCCGTCGCCGAGCTCCCGCCCTACCTCTCCAGCCACGGCTACTACCCGGCAGGACTGGGGCGGCTGCGCGAGGCGCTGGCGCAGACCTACGTCGAGCGCGGGCTGCCCACCACCCCCGACCAGATCATGGTGACCAGCGGTGCGCTGGCCGCAGCGTCCGTGGTCGCGCAGGCCATGACCGCCCCCGGGGACCGGGTCGTGGTGGAGGATCCCGTCTACCCCAACGCGACCCAGGCGCTCAGCCACCGCAGCGCACGGCTGGTGCCGGCGCCCGTCGACCCCGACGGGTGGGACCTGTCCGCCACGGCCGAGATCGTCCGCCAGGCCGCACCCCGGCTCGCCTACCTGATCCCCGACTTCCAGAACCCGACCGGGCTGGTGATGAGCGACGAGCAGCGCGCGGAGTACGCCGCCGCGCTGCGTCGCGCCCGCGTGACCGCGGTCGTGGACGAGGCGCACCAGGCGCTGGCTCTGGACGGGCAGGAGATGCCGGCGCCGTTCGCCACGCACTCCCCCGGCGCCATCACCATCGGCAGCGCGAGCAAGCAGTTCTGGGGTGGGTTGCGCCTCGGCTGGCTGCGGGTCCCCGAGGAGATGATGCCGACGCTCCTCCAGGCCCGCATGAGCCTCGACCTGGGCGCGCCGCTGCTCGAGCAGCTCGCCCTGGTCCACCTGGTCGAGAACCGGCACGACGTGTGGGCGGCCAACCGCGAGCGGCTGGCCCGGCAGCGCGACGTGCTCCTCGACGCGCTCACCACCGAGCTGCCGGAGTGGTCGTTCAACCGGCCGGCGGGCGGGCTGGCGGTGTGGTGCCGGCTGCCCCAGCCGCGCGCGAGCGCCCTCGTCGCCGAGGCCGAGCGGCTCGGCGTGATCGCCGCGGCCGGTCGCGTGTTCGCGGTCGAGGGCGGCCTCGAGCACTACGTGCGACTGCCGTGGACGCGCCCGGGTGAGCAGCTCGAGCTGGCCGTCACCCGGCTCGCGCAGGCGTGGGCGCTGTCGTCGACCCGAGCCGGTGCGGCGGTCCGAACCGGCTCGGACCGCCTGACGGTGGCCTGACCCCGGCCGCGACGCGCTTGCGGGGCACGGTGACGGACTTGCTGCGCACCTTCACCGGCGCCCGACCGGGCGCCGTCGCGGTGACCACCACCGAGATCTTCGCGCCGGCCAGCTTCTTGGTGATCCGCAGCGTGCGTCCGGTCTCGCCCGCCAGCTTCTTGCGACCGGCGAACCACTGATAGGTGATCGTCACGCTGGTCGCGGAGAAGGTGCCGGGGCTCGCCGTCAGCTTCTTGCCGACCTTGGCGACACCCTTGACCTTGGGGGGTACGACGCTCGTGACGGGCCCGGAGGCCGGTGGCTGGGTCGGCACGCCCGTCGCCGGCACGGGCACCACCGGTACGGGCACCGTCGGCACGGGCACGGTGGGCGTCGGGTCCGGGGCTGGCGGCGTCGTCGGTTCCGGCGTCGGTGTGGGAGTCGGCGTCGGAGTCGGCGTCGGAGTCGGCGTCGGGGTGGGTGTGGGAGTCGGTGTGGGAGTCGGGGTCGAGCCCACGAGGGCGAGCACGGCGTTGCGCTCGGTGGCGACCGCGCCGGCCACGACGGCCACGTCGGTGGCGGCGGCGATGGTCTGCGCGTCGTCCCAGAACTCCGGCAGGTAGGTCTCGTCGTCGTCCGGCGAGAAGTAGAGCCGGTAGGTGCCGGCGGGCAGGCGCGACAGGGCGTAGGTCCCTCGGGCCCACGTGCCACGCAGCGCGACCCATGTGCCCGACGTGGTCCGGCGGTAGGGCACCACGTAGGTGTCGACATCGCGTCCCTGGCCGTCCTTGACCCGGCCCGAGATGCTTCCGCCCCGCTCGAGCGCGACGTTGACGTCGAGCCGCTCAGTCCCCGCTGTGACCGTGACGGTCGTGGCGTCGGCGACGTTCCACGCACCGGGATAGAACGCCGAGGCGAAGGCGCCAGTGTCGTCGTCGTAGAAGCCGATCCGGTAGCTGCCGCCTGCGAGGCCGCCGAGCCGGTAGCGACCGTCCTGGCCGGCGTAGGTCGAGTCGACCTCGTTCCACTCCTCGTCCTGCGCGTCGTACGCGTAGGCGGTCACCTCGGTGTAGCGCACCGGGTTGCCCTGCGGGTCGACGACGCGGCCACCGATGACCGCAGCCCGGGCCAGGCCCGCGTCGACGACGACTGGGTCACCGGACGCCGGCACGACCACGTCGGTCGCGTCCCGGACCCAGCCGGCATCGGCGTGGTACTCCGCGATGACGGTGCCCTGCGGGTCGCGGAACCCGAGGCGGTAGGTGCCAGCGGCGAGCCCGCGCACGGCGTAGTGACCGGTGGCGTCGGTCCGCACGGTGCGGATCGAGTCCCAGTAGTCGTAGTCGTCCTCGGAGTACCTCTGGTAGACGCTGACCTCGATCCCGGCCAGAGCCGCCCCGCCGTCGACGCTCACGCGTCCGGTGACGGACGCGGGGCGTGCGTCGAGCAACGTGCCGTCGATGCCGGTGACCGCCGCCCCGGCCGCGACGACGACGTCGGTGGCGCCGGCCAGCGTGGTGGCGCCGTCCCAGAAGACCGCCGTGTAGTTGTCCTCGTCGCGCCAGGACGGGTCGTCGAAGCCGACCCGGTAGGTGCCGGGCGCGAGGTCCTCGATCACGTACTCCCCGCTGTACCTCGCAGTGCTCCGCACCTCCTCCCACTCGCCGACGACCCGGCGGTAGACCGTGACCTCGGCGTAGCCGTCGTCGTCACCCTCGGTGACCACGGTCCCGGTGATGGAACCGGCCCGCTCCAGGGAGGCGTCGACACCGGTCCGCTGCTCACCGGCGGTGAGCGGCAGGACCCGGGCCGACTCCGCGTCGTACACGCCGTCCCAGAACTCGGGGACGAGGGCAGGCCATGACGACGAGGTGAACTTCACGCGGTAGGCCCCGGCGGGCAGCCCGGCGACGGTGTAGCCGCCGGCGTAGTTGGTGCGGGCCCATCCCTGCTGCGACCACGAGCCGTCGAAGGGGTCCTGGATCTCGACGCTGACGAACACCTGCCGCTCGGCGGCGCCGGACGGGCCGGTCACCGTGCCGCGGATCGAGGCGCCCATCCCGAGCTGCGCGTCCTTGCCGGACACGGTCTGGCCGGCCTCGACCCGGATGCCCTGGGCCTGCGACCGGTGCACCTGGTCGTTCCAGTACTCCGCGGCATGGACGTCCGAGGGGTCGCTGAACGAGAGGAGGTAGGTCCCGGCCTCGAGGCCGGCGACGTCGTAGTGTCCCGAGGCGTCGGTGGTGGCGGACCGGGTGAGCTGGTATTCCTCCTCGTCGTCCACGGACTCGATCGCCGTCACGTGCACGTCGCGCAACGGAGCCCCGCTCGGGCCGGTGACCGTGCCGGTGATGTGGCCCTGATCGACCAGCACCGCGTCGATGCCGCTGGTGTCGACCGCGCCGAGCACGACGTCGGTGGCCTGCCCCACGGTCGCCGCGTCGTCGAAGAACTCGGCGACGTAGCGGTCGGACTCGAACCCGATGCGGTAGGTGCCCTGCTCCAGGCCGTTGAGCGCGTACGACCCGGTGGCGCTGGTCCTGGTCGAGGTGACCCACGACCAGTACCCGCCACTCTCGCGGTAGGCGACGACCCGGATGTCGCGCACGGGATCACCCGCGCCGTCCGTGACGGTCCCGCGGATCGCCGGGGGCGCCGAGTAGGCATGGTCGACACCCGTGCGCACCTGCTCCGTGGCGAGGACGACGTCGGTCGCCGCTTCGACCGTGGTGGCCTGGGGCCAGAAGACCTGCGGCTCGTCGCTCCACGAGTCGGAGAAGCGCACGCGGTAGGTGCCGGCGTGCAGGCCTTCGAGGCGGTAGCCGCCGGAGGCGTCGGTGCGGGCGCTGGACGCGGTGCTCCACTGCCCTTGGGCGTCGCGTCGCAGCGCGTAGACGTTCACGTCCGCGAGCGGCGTGCCGCTCCGCGACACGGTGCCGGCGATGACCGATTCCCGGTGCAGCTGGGCGTCCTTGCCCGTCAGCTGGTCGGCCGCCACCACCGGGAACCAGGTCGCGGTGTCCATGCTCGCCGCGTCGTTCCAGACCTCCCCGACCAGGTGGCTGTCCCAGGCCGGGCTGAAGCCGAGCGTGTAGCTGCCAGCAGGCAGCCCCTGGATCTTGTAGCTGCCGTCAGGCCCGGTGGGGCGCGAGGCGATCTGGGTCCAGCCGTTCGTCGCCGTACGGCGATAGGCGGAGACGTAGGCGTCGGTGAGGGCCTCGCCCGTGGGACCTGTCACCTTCCCGGCGATCGAGGCGCCAGCGGCCAGCACCGCGTCGATGCCCGACCGGGTGGTGTTGGCCGCGACCACGATGTCGTTGGCGGAGTCGACGTCGAGCGCGTCGTTCCAGTACTCCGCGACGAGGTTCCCGCTGTAGTCGGTGAAGCGCAGGCGGTAGGTCGCGGCGCTCAGCCCGCCCAGGTCGTAGGCGCCCTGGTAGTTGGTGGTCGTCGAGGCGGCGTGGAGCCAATTGCCCGAGGCGGGGTTGAGCACCAGCGCCTGGACCGAGACCTGCGGGACCCCGTTGCCCGCAGCATTGCGGACGGTGCCGGTGATGCGGGACGCGGCGGCAACCGTCAGGTCCTTGCCGGTGACGGTCACGCCCGCGCTCACGGGCACGTTGTCCGCCAGCTCGACGATCGGCTGGTCGCGGTAGAACTCGGGGGCCCGGACGCCGTTGGGGTCGCTCACCCCGATCCGGTAGATGCCGACGAGCAGGCCCTTGACCGTGTAGGTCCCGTCGAAGGCCGTGTTCACGGACTTCACCTGGTTCCAGTAGTCCGAACCCGCGCCCGAACGCTTGTAGACGGTCACGCTCGCGCCGCCGACGGCCGCGCCAGACTCGGTCACGACCTTGCCGCTGATGCTGGACCCGCGCGCGAGGGAGGCGTTGATGCCCGGCACGGTCGCCCCGTCCGCGACGGTGATCACGTCGGCGTCGGCGGACGTCGCTGCGTCCTCCCAGAACTCCTCGAGGTGCCCGGACGCCTCGGTCGGCGTGAACCGTGCCGTGTAGTCGCCGGCGGGCACGGACTCGAACGCGTAGCGGCCCGCGGAGTCCGCGGCCATCGAGAGGTAGGTCGATCCGCCGTCCGCGTCGGAGAGCGACACCCACGTGCCGACCGCCGGGCTCCCGTCGGCGAGCGTCACCTGACCCGTGACCCGCCCCGGGACGGGCTCGGCTGCTCCGGCCGGCGCTCCGGCGAGCAGCACGAGGCCGAGGATCCCGGCCAGCCAACGGGTGGTCCACGAACGTCCGCGCACGGCGCGATTCCTCTCCCCAGCACACCGCTGCCCCTGCGCGGATCGGCATCAGGCTAGGGGCGAGCGATCCGGCGGGGCGGACGTTTTCCGGGATCGCCCGAGCGGAAAACGACGCACGGGCGGGCTCCCCCGGAGGGGACCCGCCCGCGAGCGCGACGCGTGAGTCAGACGAGGTCGGCGGCGCGCACCGAGACGGCGCTGATGGCCGTCTCGATCTCGGCCAGCGTCTCGGCCGGGATCGCCGAGTCGACGGACAGGGCGACGAGCGCCTCGCCGCCCTTGTCCTGGCGCGAGACCTGCATGCCGGCGATGTTGACCTCGGCGTCACCGAGGATCCCGCCGACGACGCCGACCATGCCGGGACGGTCGGTGTAGGCGAAGAAGGCCAGGTGGTCGGTGGGCTCGATGTCGATCTCGAACCCGTTGACCTCGACCAGGCGCTCCTTCTGGTTGATCCCGACGAGCGTGCCGCTGACCGAGACCTGCGAGCCGTCCGCGAGGGTGCCGCGGATGGTGATCAGGTTGCGGTGGTCGGGGCTCTCGCCGTCGGTGACGAGGCGTACGGCGGTGCCGCGCTCGGCCGCCAGCAGCGGGGCGTTCACGTAGGACACCTGGTCCTCGACGATGTCGGAGAAGACGCCCTTGAGCGCCGCCAGCTCGAGCACCTTGACGTCGTACTCCGTGATCTCGCCCCGGACCTCGACGTCGATCTGCTGGGCGACCTCGCCGGCGAGCGCGGTGAAGACGCGACCGAGCTTCTCGGTGAGCGGGATGCCGGGACGCACGTCCTCGGCGATGACTCCGCCCTGGACGTTGACCGCGTCGGGCACGAGCTCGCCCGACAGGGCGAGCCGCACCGACCTGGCGACGGCGATGCCCGCCTTCTCCTGCGCCTCGTCGGTCGACGCGCCGAGGTGCGGGGTGGCGACGACGTTCTCGAGCTCGAAGAGCGGGCTGTCGGTGCACGGCTCCTTGGCGAACACGTCGAGGCCGGCGGCCGCGATCTGGCCGGTCTTGAGGGCGTCGTACAGCGCGGCCTCGTCGACGATGCCACCTCGCGCGGCGTTGACGAGCACGAGCGAGGACTTGGCCTTGGCGAGCTGGTCGGCACCGATCAGGCCCACGGTCTCGGGGGTCTTGGGCAGGTGCACGCTCATGAAGTCGGCCTCGGCGAGGAGGGTGTCGAGGTCGACGAGGCGCACGCCCATCTGCGCGGCGCGGCCGGCCTGGACGTAGGGGTCGTAGGCGATGACCTTCATGCCGAAGGCGCTCAGGCGCTGGGCCACGAGCACCCCGATGCGGCCGAGGCCGACGATGCCGACGGTCTTCTCGTAGAGCTCGATGCCGGTGTACTTCGAGCGCTTCCACTCCCCGTTCTTGAGCGCGGCGTGGGCGGGGCTGACGTGGCGGGCGGCGGCGAGCATCAGCGCCACGGCCAGCTCGGCCGCGGAGACGATGTTGGACGTCGGGGCGTTGACGACCATGACGCCGGCCTGCGTGGAGGCCTTGACGTCGACGTTGTCGAGGCCGACGCCCGCGCGGGCGACGACCTTGAGCCGCTTCGCCGCGGCCAGCGCCTCGGCGTCGACCTTGGTGGCCGAGCGCACGAGGATGGCGTCGGCCTCGACGATGGCAGCGAGCAGCTCGGTGCGGTCGGCACCGTTGCAGTGGCGGATCTCGAAGTCCGGGCCGAGCGCCTCGACGGTGGCGGGGCTCAGCTCTTCGGCGATGAGTACGACAGGCTTCTGGGTCACAGCGGAGTTCCTCGAGGCAGATGATCGATGAGGGCCTGCACGACGCTGTGCTCCCCCAACCCTACAAGGTGCTCGGGTCAGACAGCGCAGCCGTCCGGTCCGCAGGCGTCGCCCTGCCCAGCGGTTCCGGCGAGCACCTCGATCACCGGGTGCGACTCCGACCACGCCCGCTCCAGCACCTGGCTGAAGGCCTCCGCCGGCTGGGCGCCGGACACGCCGTACTTGTTGTCGATCACGAAGAACGGGACGCCCGTCGCGCCGAACGCCTGGGCCTTCTCGATGTCGGCCCACACGTCGTCGGTGTGCTCCGTGCCGGCCAGCACCCGGTCGATCGCCGCGGCGTCCAGACCGGCCTCGACGGCGACCGCCCGCAGCTCGGCGGGGTCGGCGACGTTGCGGGCCTCGGTGAAGTACGCCGCCAGCAGCGCCTCCTTCACCCGGCCCTGCAGCTCGGGCCCGCCGTCGTGCAGCGCGAGGTGGATGAGGCGGTGCGCGTCGAGGGTGTTGAGGTGCAGCGTCTCGGACAGGCGGTAGACGAGGCCCTCCTCCGCGGCGACGGCCTCGACCTGGTCCTGCATCTGCCGGGCGCCCTCGGGGGTCTGGCCATACTTCCTGGCCAGCATCACGCTGGTGGGCTCGGTGGGCTCCGACGGCGCCCCCGGGTCGAGCATGTAGGAGTGCCAGACGACCTCGACGTCGTCGGCGTGATCGAAGGTGCCCAGGGCCGTCTCGAGGCGGCGCTTGCCGATGTAGCACCAGGGGCAGACCACGTCGGACCAGATGTCGATGCGCATGTGGGGCGCAACCGCGGTCAGCGGGTGGATGTTCCCCTGACCGCCTCGGCGACGGGTGTGTCTCCCGACACGAGGTCCCACTGGGCGCCGATGCCGGCCCCGGAGTCGATGACCTCGGCGAGCACGGCGGCGACGTCGGCGCGCGGGACCTCGGCGCGGGTGACGCCCTCGCCCAGCTCGACCCGGCCGGTCGGCTCGTCGTCGGTGAGGCGGCCCGGGCGGATGATCGTCCAGTCCAGCCCGCTCTCGCGCAGGGCGGCGTCGGCGTCGCGCTTCGCCTCGACGTACGCACGCCAGACCGCGCTGGTGTCGTCGGGCAGCGGCTCGTCGACGTTGATGGCCGAGACCTGGACGACGCGGCTGATGCCGGCCTGCCGGGCGCCCTCGATGGTCTTGAGCGCCCCCTCGAGGTCGACGGTGCGCTTGCGCTCGATGTTGCCGTCGGGCCCACCGCCCGCGGCGAAGACCACGGCGTCGGCATCCTCGAACGCTGCCGCGAAGTCGTCCGCGGTGCTGCCCTCGATGTCGAGGAGCCGCACCGCGGCGCCCATCGCCTCGAGCCGGTTGCGGTAGGACTCCTGCCGCACCAGGGCGATCGGGGTGTGGCCGCGCGCGACCAGCAGCGGGTGCAGCAGGCGGGCGATCTGCCCGTTTCCTCCGACGACGGCGACAGTGCTCATGCCTGCCACCTTGCCACGACCCGGGTCAGACCGCTTCCTGGCGGGCGACGGTGGCGCGACGCGCGAGCAGGGTGACCACGAACGACAGCGCCGCAGCGAGCAGCACGCCGAGGTTGGCGTAGGCCCACGGGCCGTCCCAGTAGGGACCGGCCGGGTCGTCGACGTACGTCCCGAGGCCCAGCGGCTCCAGCAGGAAGCCCTGCCAGTTGTTCCACGAGGCGTCGGCGGCGAACGAGTTGACGACCAGGCCCCAGCCGAGGACCGAGGCACCGACCATGGTCGCGATGGAGGTCCAGTCGAAGGAGCCGTAGCGCCCCCGCGCGTCGAAGAGCGCCTCCTCGTCGTAGTCGCGGTGACGCAGGGCGATGTCGGCCATCATCACGCCGGCCCAGGCCGCCAGCGGGACGCCCAGCGTGATCAGGAAGCTCTGGAACGGTCCGAGGAAGTTGTCGGAGAAGAAGACGACGTAGATCGTGCCCAGCGTCAGGATCACGCCGTCCACCAGCGCGGCCGCGGGCCGCGGGATCTTCACGCCGAGCGACAGGAGCGTGAGGCCAGAGGAGTAGATGCCGAGCACGGCACCGCTGACCAGCGCCAGGATCGCGGCCAGCAGGAAGGGCACCAGGAACCACGTCGGCAGCAGGGTGCCGAGGGTGCCGATCGGGTCGTCGACGATGCCGGCGGACAGGTCCGGCGACGAGCCGGCGAGCAGCAGCCCGAAGAGCACGAGCAGCACCGGGGCCAGCGCGCCTCCGAAGGTGTTCCACCCGACGATGGCGGCTCCGCTGGAGGTACGCCGCTGGTAGCGCGACCAGTCGGCGGCGATGTTGATCCAGCCCAGCCCGAAGCCGGTCATCACCATCACCAGCGCGCCGATCATCTGCTGCGCGTTGCCGTTGGGGATCGCGCTGACGGACGACCAGTGGACCTCGTCGATCGTCAGGGCGACGTACACGATCGTGGCGACGCCGGTGACCCAGGTCAGGACCGACTGCATCCGCATGATGATGTGGTAGCCCGCGACGCTGGCCGACACGATCAGGGCCGCGACGACGAGCGTGGCAATCACCTTGGTGGTGGTGCCCGCCGCCCAGCCGAGCTGGTCGAAGATCGTGGCGGTCGCGAGAACGGCCAGGATGGCGAGGAACGTCTCCCACCCGATCGAGACCAGCCACGACACCACGCCCGGGACCTTCTGGCCGTTGACGCCGAACGCCGCCCGGCTCAGGACCATGGTGGGGGCCGAGCCACGCTTGCCGGCGATGGCGATCACGCCGCACAGCGCGAACGAGACGACGACGCCCACGACCGTGACCACGACGGCCTGCCAGAACGAGATCCCGAACCCGAGGACGAAGGACCCGTAGCTGATCCCGAAGACGCTCACGTTGGCGGCGAACCAGGGCCAGAACAGGTCGCGCGGCTGCGCCGTCCGGTCGGCCTCGTCGATGATCTCGATGCCGGTCTGCTCGACCCCGAGCCGCCGGGTGGCCTCCAGGCCGGTGTCACGTGCCGTAGTGCTCATGGGCACATCTTGCACCCGATCAGGCGAAGAGCGCCTGTCCGACGTGCTCGCCCGGCGCGATGCCGCCGGGGATCGCGAACAGGGCGGAGCCGGTGTGCTGGAGGTATTCCTGCAGCCGGTCCTTGCTGGCGAGCTGGGTCTGCATCGGGATGTAGTGGCTGCGCGGGTCGGTGACGTAGGCCAGGAAGAACAGCCCGGCGTCGAGGCGGCCGATCTCGGTCGAGCCGTCGACGAAGTTGTAGCCGCGGCGCAGCAGCCGCACGCCGTTGTTGGCGGTGGGGTGGGCCAGCGCGACGTGCGAGGCGGGGTCGATGAGCGGCCCGTCTCGTCCCGCCAGCTCGAAGTCGGGGTCGTCGTGCTCCGTGCCTCCCGACAGCGGGGCACCCTCGGCCTTCGTGCGGCCGATGTCGCCCTCCTGCGACTGGAGGGTCTGGCGGTCCCAGATCTCGATCGTCATGTTGATCCGGCGGGCGACCAGGTAGGACCCGCCGGCGAGCCATGCGTCCCGGTCGTCGGACGGCTCGACCCACACGTGCTCGTCGAGGTCGGACTGCTCGTCCGACTTGAGGTTCATCGTGCCGTCCTTGAACCCCATCAGGTTGCGCGGCGTCTGCTCGTCGCGGGTCGTGGTCGAGGTCTTGCCGAAGCCGAGCTGCGACCAGCGCACGCCGACCGTCCCGAAGCCGATCCGCGCGAGGTTGCGCACGGCGTGGACCGCGACCTGCGGGTCGTCGGCGCAGGCCTGGACGCACAGGTCGCCGTCGGAGCGGGCGGGGTCGAGGTTGTCGCCCGGGAAGTGCGGCAGCTCGACAAGGGCCTCGGGCAGGCGGTCGGCGAGCCCGAATCGGTCGTCGAAGAGCGAGCGCCCGAAGCCGAAGGTGATGGTGAGCCGGCTCGACGGCAGGCCGATGGCCTCGCCGGTGTCGTCGGGAGGTGCGTTGTACGACGAGATGTCGGGTCCGGCGGGACGGCCGGCCATCATCTCGGCGGCGGCCACGGTCCACGCCTGCAGCAGGGCGACGAGGGACTCGCGGTCGTCGGTCAGGACGTCGAAGGCGGCAAAGTGCAGCCGGTCCTGCACCGGCGTGACGATGCCGGACTGGTGCTCGCCGTACAGGTCGAACGTCGTCGGGGCGGACCCGGCGTCGTCGGGCTCGCTGCCCTGCGCTGCCCAGCCCGCGCCGAAGCCGATCGCGGCCGCGCCCGCCCCGGCGGCACCGATGCCGCCGAGCAGGCCACGACGAGAGACTCCGGACACGGGTCAGACCACCGCGGCCGCGAGCTTCGAGAGCGGCTCGCTGAGGGCGTTGACGGCGTCGGAGAGCTGGCGCACCTGGTCCTGGGTCAGCTCGTCGTAGGACACGAAGCCGTCGCCCTCCCGCGTCTCGTCGAGCAGCGCCTGCAGCTCCTCGAAACGGGACGTGATCTGGTCGGCGAGCGCGGCGTCGTTCTTCTCCACGATCGGCTTCAGCCCGTCGAACGCCACCTTGGCGCCGTCGACGTTGGCCTGGAAGTCGTAGAGGTCGGTGCGCGACCAGTACTCCTCCTCGCCGGTGACCTTGCCGGTCGCGACCTCGTCGAGCAGCCCGCGCGAGCCGTTGGCGATCTGGTCGACGGTGTAGGTCAGGTCGGGCACTCGGGTGGCGAGCTCCTCGGTGTTGGCCATCAGGTCGTCGGCGAACTTCGCCCGCGCCTTGGCGCCGAGCGGGGTGTAGTCCTCCGCGCGGGCCGGCCACAGGTCCTTCTCCATCCGGTGCCAGCCGGTCCAGGTGTCACCGGGAGCCAGGTCGGCCTCGCGGGCGTCCATCATCGGGTCGAGGTCGCCGAAGGACTCGGCCACGGTCTCGATCCGCTCCCAGTGCGTGCGGGCGACGGGGTAGATGGCGCGAGCGGCCTCGTCGTCGCCGGCCTTGTAGGCGTCGACGAACTCCTGCGTCTTGGCGACGAGCTGGTCGGTCTGGTCGCCGACGTAGGCGGCGTAGTTGGTCAGCGCCTGGTCGACGAGCTCGGTGTCGCCGGCGGAGACGTCGACGGCCTCGTCGGACTTGGTGGCGGTGAAGTCGGCGCGGATGCCGTCGCCGACCATCCCGGGCTTGCAGGCGGTGATGTAGTCGCCCTCGGGCGTGACGACCGTGAGGTCGCGGGTCAGGCCGGGGCCGATGTTCTCGACCTCGCTGACGATCCGCAGGCCGTCGGGGGCGAGGAGGTAGAACTCGGTGACGTCGGTGCCGGTGTTCTTGACCGAGAAGGTCAGCTTGCCGGCGGGTGCCTCGACGGCGGACAGGTCGCAGGCGTCGGCCGACGACTCGACGGTGATGCTGCGGGCGTCGCCCTCGTCGGCCGGGGCGGCGTTCTCGGTGCAGGCGGTGAGGAGCACACCGAGCGAGAGCGCGGCGGCAACGGCGGGGATGCGGGACATCGTGGACCTGTTCTGGTTCGGGTCGATCGGGGGCAGGGTGGTCAGGACACCGGCGCGGGTGCCGGCGGGCGCGTCGGCGCCGCGGTGGCGCGGCGGCGTACGGCGAGGAGGAAGGCGGTCATCGTCGGGACGAGGTAGAGCACCCAGGCCGTGGCCTCGAGGTAGGTGGTCTGTGGCGAGAAGTTGAAGACGCCCTTGAGGAGCGTGCCGTACCACGACGTCGGCGGGACCTGCGCCGAGACGTCGAAGAGCAGGCTGTGCAGGCCGGGCAGGAAGCGCGCCTCCTGGAGGTCGTGCACGCCGTAGGCCAGCACGCCGGCCGCGACGACGATCAGGAAGGCACCGGTCCAGGTGAAGAACCGGCTCAGGTTGATGCTGAGCGCACCGCGGTAGATCAGCCACCCGAGGACGACCGCGGTGGCGATGCCGAGGGCGGCGCCGGCCAGCGGCTCCCAGGTGGTGCTGGTGCCGTCGGTGACGGCACTGGTCGCGGCCCACAGGAACAGGGCGGTCTCCAGTCCCTCGCGACCGACGGCGAACAGCGCCACCACGGCCAGTGACCAGCGGCTGGCCTCGGCGGCCCGGTCGATCTGGCCGCGGAGATCGGCGCCCATGCCGCGGGCGGCCCGCGCCATCCAGAAGACCATCCACGTCACGAAGCCGACCGCGACGATCGACAGCGTGCCGCCGATCAGCTCCTGCGCCTCGAAGGTGAGTCCGCGCGGACCGAACGTGAGCGCGGCCCCGAAGGCGAGGCTCACCCCCACGGCGATCGCGACCCCGGCCCAGATGCGCGGCAGCAGGTGCCGTCGCTCCGACTTCACGAGGTAGGCGACGAGGATGCTGACGACGAGCGCAGCCTCGAGGCCCTCGCGGAGGCCGATCAGGTAGTTGGCGAACACGAAGGGGATCGTACTCCTCTTCTTAGGCCAGCCTCACCTTGGCTCATGCCCGGGCCTCAGGGAGACCCCTGCTCCGGGTCAGGGTCGGGCGGGGGTCGGGTGGGGGCTGCGTGGGGGTCGGCACCCGATGTGGACCGGCGGCCCTCGCAGCGAGGGTTGGGCCCATGATCACCGTTGACTCACTCACCCGGAGGTACGCCGGCTTCACCGCCGTCGACAACGTCTCCTTCACCGCCCAGCCCGGCCGCGTGACCGGCTTCCTCGGTCCGAACGGCGCTGGCAAGTCCACCACGATGCGCGTCATGGTCGGGCTCACCGCCCCGACGTCCGGCTCCGCCACGATCGACGGCGTCCGGTTCGCGGATCTGCCCAACCCCGGCCTCGAGGTCGGCGTCCTCCTCGACGCGTCCGCCCAGCACGCCGGTCGGACCGGTCGCGAGATCCTCACGATCGCCGCCGACACGATGGGCCTGCCCCGCAAGCGCGTCGACGAGATGCTCGAGCTCGTCAGCCTGACCCCGAGCGAGTCGAGGCGCCGGGTGCGCAACTACTCCCTCGGCATGCGCCAGCGCCTGGGCATCGGCACCGCCCTACTCGGCGACCCGCGGGTGCTGATCCTCGACGAGCCCGCCAACGGCCTCGACCCGGCCGGCATCCGCTGGATGCGCGACCTGCTGCGCGGCTACGCCAACCAGGGCGGCACCGTGCTCCTGTCGTCACACCTGCTGCACGAGATCGAGGTCATCGCCGACGACCTCGTCGTGATCGGCAACGGCAAGATCGTCGCCTCCGGGACCAAGGAGGAGCTCCTCGCCGCCGCCGGCACCCTGGCCCGCGCCTCCTCGCCGCGCGACCTCGCCCACGCCCTCGAGCAGGCCGGGGTGCCCAGCACCCTCGCCGGCGACGGGTCCGTGCGCACCGACGCCGATCCTGCCCGGGTGGGCGCGGTGGCCCTGGCCGCCGGGATCGCCCTCACCGAGCTGCGCTCCGCCGAGGGCGCGGGGCTCGAAGACATGTTCCTGGCGCTCACCGCCGAGACCCAACGTGAAGGAGTTGCGGCATGAGTGCCACGACCGTCTCCCCCAGCACCAACCCCGCCGCGCCGGGCGCCGCGACCGTGCCCGCGCGCGTCGCCGCCCGCCGGATCCCGACCTCGCGACTGGTGAAGGTCGAGCTCCGCAAGATGTTCGACACCCGATCCGGCTTCTGGCTGATGTCGAGCATCGGCATCCTGGCCGTCATCGCCACCGGCAGCGTCATCCTCTTCGCCTCGGAGGGATCGCAGACCTACGACAACTTCGGTGCCGCGATCGGCTTCCCGATGGTCGTCATCCTGCCGATCATCGCCGCCTTGTCGGTGAGCAGCGAGTGGAGCCAGCGCAGCGGCCTGACGACGTTCACCCTCGTCCCCCGCCGCGGTCGCATCATCGCCGTCAAGCTGGGCCTCTCGGTCGCGGTCGGCGTCGTCTCGATCGCGCTGGCCCTGGCCATCGGCGCCCTCGGCAACATCCTCGGCGCGGCGATCGCGGGCATCGACCCGGTCTGGGACATCCCGCTCGACCAGGCGCTGGGGATCGTGCTCGCCAACGTGCTCGGGATGCTCGTCGGGTTCATGCTCGCCGTGCTCATCCGCAACTCCGCCGGGGCGATCGTCGGCTACTTCGTCTACAGCTTCGTGCTGCCGCCGCTGTCGATGCTGCTCGCCTCCAGCCAGCAGTGGTGGGAGGACCTGCAGCCGTGGGTCGACTTCAACTTCGCCCAGGGCAACCTCTTCAACGGCGACCTGACCGGCGAGATGTGGGCCCAGCTCGGGGTCACCACGCTGTTCTGGCTCGCGATCCCGCTGGCCATCGGGCTGTGGGTCGTGCGCCGGGCCGAGGTGAAGTAGCGCAGACACACGGACGGCGGTGTCCGGCAGTCATCAGGTGACTGCCGGACACCGCCGTCGTGCGTCGGTCAGCGGGCGGCGCTGCCCTCGGTGTAGTCCGAGTCCTCCTGCTTCCACGCGAAGTGCGAGCGCAGCGTCTTGCCGGTCGCCTCGATGGAGTGGGCGGCCTCCTTCTCGCGCAGCTCGAGGAACTCCTTGCCGCCGTTGTCCTGGTCGTCGATGAAGCGCTTCGCGAAGGCGCCGCTCTGGATGTCGTCGAGGATCGACTTCATGCTGGCCTTCACCTCGGGGGTGACGACGCGGGGGCCGGAGACGTAGTCGCCGTACTCCGCCGTGTCGGAGACCGACCAGCGCTGCTTGGCGATGCCGCCCTCGAACATCAGGTCGACGATCAGCTTGAGCTCGTGGAGCACCTCGAAGTAGGCGATCTCGGGCTGGTAGCCAGCCTCGGTCAGGGTCTCGAAGCCCGCCTGGACGAGGTGCGAGACGCCGCCGCAGAGCACGGCCTGCTCACCGAACAGGTCGGTCTCGGTCTCCTCGGTGAAGGTGGTCTTGATGACGCCGGCGCGGGTGCCGCCGATGGCCTTGGCGTAGGACTTCGCCAGGTCCCACGCGGTGCCCGAGGCGTCCTGCTCGACGGCGATGATGTCGGGGATGCCGCGCCCGGCGACGTACTCACGACGCACGGTGTGGCCGGGGGCCTTGGGCGCCACCAGGATCACGTCGACACCCTCGGGTGCCTGGATGTAGCCGAAGCGCACGTTGAAGCCGTGGCCGAAGACGAGGGTGTCGCCGGCGGTGATGTGCGGCTGGATCGACTCGGCGTAGATGTGGCGCTGGACCTGGTCGGGGGCGAGCACGACGATGACGTCGGCCTCCTGCACGGCCTCGGCGACCGACAGCACGCGCAGGCCCTCGTCCTCGGCCTTGGCGCGGCTCTTCGAGCCCTCCTTGAGGCCGACCCGGACGTCGACGCCGGAGTCGCGCAGGTTGAGCGCGTGGGCGTGGCCCTGGCTGCCGTAGCCGATGACGGCGACGTTCTTGCCCTGGATGAGGGTCAGGTCGGCGTCGTCGTCGTAGAACATCTCAGCCACTGGGGGCTCTCCTTCTGGTTGGGTTTCTTGCTGACTGGTGCGGTTTCGAGGCTCGGCCGCGGGCGGCCTCGCGCCTCAACCGACGAGGGGAGTCGCGGACGCGGGGGCCGGGACGGGGACCGGGCGCATGCTGCGCTCGCTGATGGAGCGCGAGCCGCGGCCGATGGCGACCATGCCGGACTGGACGAGCTCGCGGATCCCGAAGGGCTCGAGCACGCGCAGCACGTCGCCGAGCTTGTCGGCGTTTCCGGTGACCTGGATGGTGATGGCGTCGGGGGCGACGTCGACGACCTTGGCGCGGAAGAGCTGGACGGCGTCGAGCACGGCGCCGCGGGTCTGCGCGTCGGCCCTCACCTTGACCAGCATCAGCTCGCGGTTGATCGAGGCGGACCCGTCGAGCTCGACGATCTTGATCACCTCGATCAGCTTGTTGAGCTGCTTGGTGACCTGCTCGAGCGGCGACTCGTCGACGTTGACCACGATCGTCATCCGCGAGACCTCGGGATGCTCGGTCGGCCCGACGGCCAGGCTCTCGATGTTGAAGCCGCGCCGGCTGAAGAGGCCGGCGATGCGGGCCAGGACGCCCGGCTTGTTCTCCACCAGGACGCTCAACGTGTGCGTGCTCATCAGATGTCGTCCTCGTCGAACTGGGGCGCGAGGTCGCGCGCGTACTTGATCTCGTCGTTGCTGGTGCCGGCGGCGACCATGGGCCAGACCATCGCGTCGCGGTGCACGCGGAAGTCGACGACGACCGGCTGGTCGTTGATCGACATGGCCTTCTCGATGGTCGTGTCCACGTCCTCGGGCGACTCGCACGACAGGCCGATGCAGCCGTAGGCCTCGGCGAGCTTGACGAAGTCGGGGATGCGCTTGGAGTGCAGGTCGGTGTTGGAGTAGCGCTCGTTGTAGAACAGCGTCTGCCACTGGCGCACCATGCCGAGCGACTCGTTGTTGATGATCGCGACCTTGATCGGGATGTCGTTGATCGCGCAGGTGGCCAGCTCCTGGTTGGTCATCTGGAAGCAGCCGTCGCCGTCGATCGCCCACACGGTCGTGTCCGGCATGCCGACCTTCGCGCCCATCGCGCTGGGGACGGCGTAGCCCATGGTCCCCAGGCCGCCGGAGTTGATCCAGGTGTTGGGCTTCTCGTAGTCGATGAAGTGCGCGGCCCACATCTGGTGCTGCCCGACACCGGAGCAGTAGATCGAGTCGGGGCCGGCGATGGCGCTGAGGCGCTCGAGGACGTACTGCGGGGCGAGCGAGCCGTCGGCGGGCGTGTCGTAGCCGAGCGGGTAGGTCTTCTTCACCCCGGCCAGGAACGCGACCCAGCCCTCGTAGTCGCCGGTGTGGCCGGCGTCTGCCTCGGTCGCGAGCAACGCGATCAGCTCGGTGATCACCTCGTGGCAGTCACCCACGATCGGCACGTCGGCGTAGCGGTTCTTGCCGATCTCGGCCGGGTCGATGTCGGCGTGGATGACCTTGGCGTTGGGTGCGAACGAGTCGAGGTTGCCGGTCACGCGGTCGTCGAAGCGGGCGCCGAGGCTGATGATCAGGTCGCTCTTCTGCAGCCCGGCCACCGCGGCCACGGTGCCGTGCATGCCGGGCATGCCGAGGTGCTGCGGGTGGCTGTCGGGGAACGCGCCGCGCGCCATCAGGGTCGTCACGACGGGCATCCCGGTGGCCTCCGCGAGCTTGAGCAGAGCGGCCGACGCCCGCGAGCGGATGACCCCGCCACCGACGTACAGCACCGGGCGGCGCGACTCGAGGATCAGCCGGACGGCCTCGCGGATCTGCTTGCCGTGCGGGCGGGTGACGGGACGATAGCCGGGGAGCTGGAGCTCGCTCGGCCACTGGAAGGAGGTCATCGCCTGCAGCGCGGACTTGGCGACGTCGACGAGCACCGGACCGGGGCGGCCGGTCGAGGCGATGTGGAACGCCTCCGCGACCGTGCGCGGGATGTCGGCCGGGTCGGTGACGAGGAAGTTGTGCTTGGTGATCGGCATCGTGATGCCGCGGATGTCGGCCTCCTGGAAGGCGTCGGTGCCGATCATCGAGGCGCCCACCTGGCCGGTGACGGCGACCAGCGGGACGGAGTCCATGTGCGCGTCGGCGAGCGGGGTGACCAGGTTGGTGGCACCCGGGCCCGACGTGGCCATGCAGACCCCGACGCGTCCGGTGGCCGCGGCATAGCCCTGGGCCGCGTGGCCGGCGCCCTGCTCGTGCCGCACGAGGATGTGCCGGATGCGGGTGGAGTCCATCAGCGGGTCGTAGGCCGGGAGGATCGCACCACCCGGGATCCCGAAGATGTCGGTCGCGCCCGCGCTCTCGAGGGACTTGATCAGGCTCTGCGCGCCGGTCATGGCTGCCCCAGCGATCCCGCCCTGCTCTGTCATGGTGAACCTTTGCTCGTCTGCCAATGAAAAAACCCCTCGGCCCGGCGGGCAACGAGGGGAGGACGCGTGTGTGGCGAGGTCGGGGACCTGCTAGCTCACGCGTCGCGTGCGTACAAGGATCTCAGTGCGCATGCGCCTACCGTCGTCGTCGGGGGGCTCCGACGTCAACCCACTCTCTCACCCGTCCCAACATTTGGTACGGCGGTCCCAGTATGTGGCAGCAGGGGCCGGTTGCGCGCCGCCGTCAGTCGCGGCTGGCGACCGTGCAGATGCAGGAGCGGTTGCCCTCGGCGTCGGCCACCACCCAGTAGGACGGCGAGGCCGCGTCGCTGACGAGCGTGCCGCAGGCGTCGAGTACGGCCTGCACGCGGCGGGCCGCCTCGTCCATCGGCACCCACACGTCGAAGTGCCAGCGCTGGGCCACGTCGGTCTCGGGCAGCGCCGGGCCGTCGTCGCCCGGCTCCTGGAACCACACGGTCGGCACCTGACCGCTCGCGTCCACGGGCTCGCCGTCCTTGACCTCGCTGCCGAGCAGGGCGGCGTAGAACGGGGCCAGCCGCTCCCCCGCCGCGGTGTCGAGCCCGAGCTCGAGCTGGGTGAGCCCGGAGACGTCGGCGTCCACGCCGGCCTCGGCGGCGTACGTGCTGATCGTGCGGGCGAGGTCGAGGTCGCGACTGGTGATGCCGCCGACGTCGTGGCTGCTCAGGGTGACGATCACCTCGGGGTAGGTCAACGAGACGTCCGGGTGGTGGTTGGCCTCCTCCGCCGCCGCGCCGATGCGGTCGACGAGGGCGAGGCCGGTGGCGAAGTCGCCGGTCCTGAACCTCGCCTTGAGGCTGCCGAGCACCTGGCGCCAGTCGTCCAGCCCGGCGTCGGCCACCTCGCGGTGGGTGAGCTTCGTCCTCGGATCACTCATGGCAGCACCTTCTGTCCGATCGGTCCGGGGTTGTAGGCGATCTCCCAGCGGAACCCGTCGGGGTCGACGAAGTAGCCGGAGTAGCCGCCCCACTCGCGCTCGGCGCCGTCGGAGACCTGCTGGGCACCGGCGGACCGGGCGTGCTCGAGCACGCGGTCGACGCCCTCGGGGGTCGCGAGGTTGTGGGAGAGGGTGATGGGCGGGACGCCCCCGCCGGGCGCCTGCCCGACCTCGGCCGCGAACGCGTCGACGTCCCACAGGGACAGCACCACCTTGTCGGCGACCTCGAACATCATCACCTCGCCGGCGACGTACTCACTCGGCTCCCAGCCGAGACCGTCGACGTAGAACTTGCGCGAGTCGCCGAGGTCGCGCACCGCCAGGGTGATGAAGCTGATCCGCTGGTCCATGCGACCCACTCAACCACGCTCAGCGGCGACCGAACACCTGCGCGGAGTACCACTGCCCGTCGGCCCCGGCGCGGGCCGCGACGGCCACGATCCGGTAGCCGCGGTTGAGGATGTTGGCGCGGTGGCCGGGTGAGCCCATCCAGCCGCGGACGACGTCGGTGCCCGAGGAGTAGCCGACGGCGACGTTCTCGCCGGCCATCACCAGGCCGCAGGTGCGCATGATCGCGCCGAGGTCCTGGTGGTACATCGACTGCTGGCTGGCCATGGCCCGGGCCTGACGACCGGCGAACCGCTTCAGGCACCCGTCGGCGTCCAGCGCCTTGAGCTGGTTGCGGGTGCGGGCGGCGTTGGTCGCCGCGAGGGCGGAGGTCGCGTACGTCGCCTCCGGGGTCGCCGATGGACGCGTCCGCTCCTGCGGCTGGGCCGAGGACGCGGGGACGCTGACGAGGGCAAGGGTGAGCGCCGCGGCCGCGGCCGTGGCGGGGGCCAGGGCAGCGGTCAGGGCACGGACCGGGGGGATCCGACGCATGACAGCAGGGTAGGTGGGCTCCTCAGGTGGTGAGGAAATTTGACAATTTCTTTACCTGCCGCCCGGCCGCGTCGAAGTTGGCCGGGTCGAGCCACGCCTCGAGGCCGGCCCGGATCGTTGGCCACTCTCCGTCGGTGACGGAGAACCAGTCGGTGTCGCGGTTGCGACCCTGGTAGACGGTGGCCTGCCGGAAGCGTCCCTCGTAGGTGAAGCCGAGGCGGGCAGCCGCTCGACGTGAGGGCTCGTTGAGGCTGTCGCACTTCCACTCGAACCGGCGGTAGCCCAGGTCGTCGAAGGCGTGCGACATCATCAGGTAGACCGCCTCGGTCGCGGCCGCCGTGCGCTGGAGGGCGGCGCTGTAGATGATCGAGCCGATCTCGACCGACCCGTTGGCCGGGTCCTTGCGCAGGTAGCAGGACACCCCCAGGCCGGCCCCGTCCGGGCTGAGCACGGCCATCGGCCAGGCGGCCGGCAGGGCGAGCACCGCGGCGATGTACGCCTCGAAGGCCGCGGGGTCGGTGAGGTCGGGATAGGGGTAGTAGGTCCAGGTGCTCGGCGGGCTCTCGAGGACCATCGGTCCGTGCAGGAGCGGCGCGTGGTCGGGCCGCAGCCGCTCCAGCCGGACGCGGCGACCGACCAGTTGCTCCGGCTCGGTCGGCGGCCGGGGCGTCCAGCCGGGCACGGGATCGCCGATGGGCTGGCCGAGCTCGTTGGTGCGCGTCACCCGCCCATCTGACACCGTGAGGCCATGTCCTCGGCATTCGACTCGCTCAAGAAGGCTGCGCAGGCCGTCGTCGGCGCGCCCCACCTGTTCAACGCCGCGCGCGGAGCGGGTGCCAGCGCCTCGGCCGCCGCGGACGTCATGGCCGCCTCGGCCGCCGCCCTGCAGGTCGCTGCCGCGGCGACGGACGGCACGCCGGGCCTGCAGAACGCCATCCGCCACTTCATCTGGCAGGCCTACATCGCGGGTCGCCACGGCACCGCGGTCGCCGAGGCGGTCGCGGCCGCCCAGGAGGAGGGCCGCACCAGCCCGGCCGACACGAGGATCGACCTGCACAACAACGCGGTCGGACGGGCGTACGGCGCCGCCAACTCGGCCGCCATCGGCCAGGGGTCGGTCACCGACGCGCTCCGGGCGCTGGTGCCGGTGGCGAAGGAGAAGTGGGCGACCGACGAGCTGGTCTGGCTCAGGCCGCACTAGTCAGCCGGCGCTCCACGCCCGGGTCGCGCCCCACGTGTCGAGGTACATCTGGGCGCCGCCCGCGAGGTCGTCGACGATCGCCTGGCCGGCCGTCAGCCGCAGGTCCTCGATCCAGTCGGGCACGAGTCCGTAGTGGGCCACGCCGTCGGCGTTGACGTCCCACGTGCGCTGTCCGGTGGTCTGTCGGTCGACGCGGGCACCCCCGAGGGCGGTGAAGGGATAGGTGACCGGCGTGCCGGTGGTGTGCGGCGGGTTGGTGCCGCCGACGCCGTTCATGTCGGTGCCGAAGGCGTAGGCCTTGTCGTACGCCGCGCGCAGCCCCGCCTCCCGGGACCACTCGGCGACGAAGCCGTCGGTGCCGGCGTGGTCGTGCCCGGCTCCGTACTGCGCGACCAAGCCGCCGAGGGCGTAGACGCGCTCGTGCCACGACGGGTCCATCCACGAGTGGCTGGACACGACGCCGGGATAGTCGGCGGCCTCGAGGAGGTCGAGGGAGCGGCCGGCGGCCTTGACGCTCATGTGGTCGATCTCGAGCATCATCCGGCGACTCATCAGGCCCTTGAGGGCGTACTCACCGAGCGCCGTGAGCCCGCGGGTGTTGCAGCGCTTGGCCGGGTCGTAGCTGGGCGGGTCGGCCGGGAACAAGGTGCGGAGCGGCCCGGTGAGGTCGACGCTGGAGATCGGGTTGTCGGACTGCGGGCCGCGGCACCGCTCGGTCTGCCAGAACGTGCCGGTGGAGAGGAACTGCCCGGCGTTGACCGCCACGCCGGTCGTGCCCTCGTCGAAGCGCACGCCGCACAGGGCGTTGTCGAACTTGTGGCACAGGAACATCGAGGAGATGCCCAAGGCCTTGAACTCGTCGAGTCCCCGGTCGATGTCGGCGCGGCTGCACTGCGGGAACCCGAGGACCTGCTTGCAGCCGAAGGGCTCGGACATCTCGACGCCGAGCACCATGGCGAGCTTGCCCTGGGCGACGACCTGCTGGGCCTGTTCGGGCGTGGTGACGATGCGCAGCCAGCCGCGGCCGGGACCGCCGTACATCTGGTCGACGTAGGCCTCGAGCTCGCGGGACTTGCGGGCCTGCAGGCGGATCGACTCCATCTCGTTGCAGCCGCGGTCGCGGGGCAGCAGCGAGCAGATCATCCCGTTGGTCACGAGGTCGTTGACCATGATCCGCACCCCGCCGCGCCAGGCGCGCTCCATCCAGGCGTAGTAGTTCTGCTGGTGGGCCAGGGACTTGTACGACGGCCAGTGCGCGAACGTCGGGTAGCCGACCGGGTCGTGGGTGCCGTCGTCGCCGCCGGTGGCGTGCTCGAAGATCGCGCCGATGCCGTGGGGGTAGTGCTCGGGGCAGTCCTTCAGGGCGGTGGCGATGCCGGCGGGGTCGAAGACCTTCCCGCAGATCATCCGGCCGCCGAAACCCTCGTTGCTGAAGACGTGGTTGTGCGCCTCGAGGTAGCCGGTGACGTCGCCCTGCGCGTCGACGCCGCTCGCGGGTGCACCCGTGACGTTGATCTGCGAGTCGGGTGCGGGCCGTGCGACCGGGTCCCACCAGTCCCCCGGTCCGGCGCTCGCCGTCCCGGTGCCGATGGTGGCCGCGGAGGCCGCCAGCAGTCCGACGACTGCGGCGGCAACGGCTCGACGTACGCGACGACCTGCGTGCATGGCGACCTCCCGAGGTGGTGACCCACGCCACACTAGGGAGCCCGCGACGGTTGGTGCAACAGCGAGTTACACGAACCGGTCCACAGCCGGGTCGAGCGCTCCGATCAGCCGCAGACGGCGCCGTGGGCCGCCGACTGGACGACCTTGGCGTACTTCCCGAGGACGCCGCGCGTGTACTTCGGCTCCTGCGGCACCCAGCCCTCCTTGCGTCGCGCCAGCTCGGCGTCGTCGATCTCGACCTCGAGCGTGCGGTTGGCGACGTCGAGGACGATCGGGTCGCCGTCGGCGACGAACGCGATCGGTCCACCGTCGACCGCCTCGGGGGCGATGTGGCCGACGCACAGGCCGGTGGTGCCCCCGGAGAACCGTCCGTCGGTGACGAGGAGGACGTCCTTGCCGAGGCCCGCCCCCTTGATCGCGCCGGTGATGGCGAGCATCTCGCGCATCCCGGGCCCGCCCTTGGGACCCTCGTAGCGGATGACCACGACGTCGCGCGCCTTGATCTCGCCGGCGGCCAGGGCGTCGAGGGCCTTGCGCTCGCCGTCGAAGACGCGGGCCGTGCCGGTGAAGGTGGTGTCGTCGAAGCCCGCGCTCTTGACGACCGCTCCCTCCGGCGCGAGGGAGCCTCGGAGGATGGTGATGCCGCCGGTGGCGTGGATGGGCCGGTCGAGGTCGCGGAGCACGTCGCCGTCGAGGCCCTTCGGGTTCAACGCCTCGAGGTTCTCGCGCATCGTCTTGCCGGTGACGGTCAGGGTGTCCCCGTGCATCAGGCCGGCGTCGAGCAGCGCCTTCATCACGACCGGGATGCCGCCGATCTTGTCGACGTCGTTCATCACGTAGCGACCGAACGGCTTGAGGTCGCCCAGGTGCGGGACCTTCTCGCCGATCCGGTTGAAGTCGTCGAGGTCGAGGTCGACGTCGGCCTCGCGGGCGATGGCGAGGAGGTGGAGCACCGCGTTGGTCGAGCCGCCGAGCGCCATCACGACCGCGATCGCGTTCTCGAAGGCGGGCCGCGTCATGATCTGGCGGGCCGTGATCCCCTGGCGCAGCATCTCGACGACCGCCTCGCCCGAGCGGTGCGCGAAGCCGTCGCGGCGGCGGTCGACCGCCGGCGGGGCCGCGCTGCCGGGCAGGCTCATCCCGAGCGCCTCGGCGACGCTGGCCATGGTGTTGGCGGTGTACATGCCGCCACAGGCGCCCTCGCCGGGACAGATCGCCTTCTCGACGCGGTCGACCTCCTCGCGGGTGATCTTCCCGGCCAGGCAGGCACCGACCGCCTCGAAGGCGTCGATGATCGTCACGTCGTTGCCGTCGACCTGGCCGGGCATCGTGGAGCCCGCGTAGAGGAAGACGCTCGCCAGGTCGAGGCGGGCGGCCGCCATCAGCATGCCCGGCAGGGACTTGTCGCAACCGGCGAGCAGCACGCTGCCGTCGAGCCGCTCGGCCATCATCACGGTCTCGACGGAGTCGGCGATCACCTCGCGGCTGACCAGGCTGAAGTGCATGCCCTCGTGGCCCATGGAGATGCCGTCGGAGACCGAGATCGTGCCGAACTCGAGCGGGTAGCCACCGCCCGCGTGCACCCCGTTCTTCACGGCCTTCGCGAGGCGGTCGAGGCTGAGGTTGCAGGGGGTGATCTCGTTCCAGCTCGACGCGACGCCGATCTGCGGCTTCACCCAGTCGTCGTCGCCCATGCCGACGGCACGGAGCATGCCGCGCGCGGCGGCCTTCTCGAGACCGTCGGTGACGTCGCGGGAGCGGGGCTTGATGTCGGGCGTCTGGGTCATGCAGTCAGGCTACTGGCGGCGGACGCGTCGCTTCGGCCGCGTCTCAACCGGTGCGCCCGAGCGGGTTCGTGACTGGTTCCGACCGGGTCGGGGCACCGCGGGTCCAGAAGTCCGCCGGGCTGCGGTTGCGGGACTTGCGCGAGTCCGCGAGCGCCCAGGCCGGGATCGGGAACCGGAGTGGCCTCGACGGCTGCGACCAGCCGCCCTTGGCCTGCTCGACGAGCTCGCGCCAGGTGGGGTGGTCGTCGGGCTCGGACGGGGCCTGGGCGCGCCACGCCATCCGGTCGCTCCCGAAACGGACGCGCGGCAGCTCCAGCTCCCGCGAGCGACCCTGGATCGCGCCGATCCACGCCGTCATGTCGGCACCGGGCGGCGCCCACCACCCCTCGGTCCACACGAACATGTGCGCCGGGTAGCGACGACCGCCCGCGTCCCTGGCCGCGTCGGACCTCATCGCAGCCACCTGCGCGCCGGTGGAGTCCACCGCGACCAGGCGCAGCTCCCCGAGCGTGAGGATCCGAGCCAGCACGCGGGCCGAGGGAGTCGTGCGCCCGGTCTCCCACTTCGCCACGGCCGACTGCGACACGCCCAGCTGCTCGGCGAGGTCACGCTGGGACCACTCCGCGCGGCGGCGTACGCGCCGGATCAGTCCCGCGACCTCGGCATCCCCCGCATCCCCCGTGTCGCCCGCATCGTCCTCGTGCTCGGCGCTCGACCCCGGTCGTGGCGTGTCCTGCTCGTCGGTCTCCATCCGGTCCCCCTGGTTGCGTCCCATCTCCCTGAGGTCATGAGACCAGCCACCACCGACATCCGGCCGTCGCTTGGACCTGAGTCCTCCGGGGACTCAGGTCCGAGCGGGCTCGGGCGACCCGAGCTGGAGTGGTGGCGAAGGCCCGAGGGTGGGATCAGCGGGCTTCGGAGACGGTCTTGAGCCGGGCCAGCCCTCGATCGAAGTCCTTGGCGATGGCCTTGTCGAAGAAGAGCTTGCCCGCGATGGCCATGATCGGGTTGCGGCGGCCGGTCATGTGCCAGGTCACCCGGGTGGCGCCCGCGCCGGCCGGGGCGAGCTCGAAGACGGTCACGTTGCTCGCCTTGAACGGCTTCAGGAACCCGAGCGCGATCTCGATGCGCGACGGCGTCGAGCCGGTGATCTCCATGGTCCCCTCACCGGCCTTCTTGTTGCCGGCCCAGGCGTAGTGGGATCCGACGCCCTTCTCGGGGCCGGTGTAGGTGCGCTCCATGTCGGGGTCGAGGCCCTCCCAGGGCGACCACTGCGGCCACTCGTGGAAGTCGTCCAGGTGGGAATGGATGCGGTCGGAGGGCGCATTGATCGTCGTCGACCGCGACATCGAGAAGTCAGCCATGGCGGGAGCCTAGGACCTGTCGACCCACGGTCGGCTCACGAGCTCGCTCACAGCGCCGCCGCTCGGACGACCATCACGTCGGGCAGGTCGCGGTGGATCTCCTGCCAGCTGCCACCCTCGTCGGGCGAGCACCACACGGCGCCGTTGCGGCCTCCGAAGTAGAGCCCGACATCGGGGTGGTCGTCGGCGCACATCGCGTCGCGCATCACGGCGGTGTAGAAGGCATCGGGCAGCTGTCCCGCGCCGAGCTGTTCCCAGGAGGCGCCGCCGTCGGTGGTGCGGCACACGCGCGCCTTGGCGTCGACCGGCCAGCGTTCGCCGGCGCCGGAGATCGGGAACGTGAACGCGGTGTTGGCCTGGTGCGGGTGCGCGACCATCGCGAAGCCGAACTCGGCCGGGAGCCCGGGGGCGATGTCCTGCCACGAGCTGCCACCGTCGTCGGAGCGGTAGACGCCGCCGTGGTTCTGGAGGAAGAGCCGGTCGGGATCGACGGGGTCGCGCGCCACCTTGTGCACGCACTGACCGAACTCCGGGAAGAACCGTTCGCCCGGCATGAACTCCGCCTTCACGCCCTGGTTGGCGGGTGCCCAGGACTCGCCGCCGTCGTCGGTGCGGTAGACGCCTCCGGTCGAGATGGCGGCGAGCACGGAGTCGGAGTCGTCGGGGTGGGGAAGGATCGTGTGGAACGCCTGGCCTCCGAAGCCCGCGTTCCACCCCTGCCGGTGCGGGTGGTCCCAGAGGCCGCGGACGAGGTCGAAGTGCTCGCCCCCGTCGGTGGAGCGGAAGATCGCGCCGGGCTCGGTGCCGGCCCACACCACCCCGTCCTCGGTGCCGGGCTGGAGCTGCCAGACGCGAGAGAGCGTCGCCGCCTCCCCGTCGGGGAGCCGGGCGTCCTCGGGGAAGCGGATCGCGCCGTTGGGCGTCTCCTCCCAGGTCTCGCCGAGGTCGTCCGAGCGGCGCACCTGGGGGCCGAACCAGCTCGATGAGCACCCGGCGAACAGCCGTGGTCGGTCGCCGCGTCGATCGATGAGGACCGAGTAGACCTCCTCCATCTGGAAGTGCGGGCCGGTCCAGGACCAGGAGGCGCGCGCCTCGTCCGAGGTACCGATCCACAGACCCTTGCGGGTCCCCACCATGGCGATCGTGCCCGTCATCGGCTCTCCCCTTCGTTGCGCGTATTCCTAATAGGAACAGTAGTCTGATCGGACCATGGGTCAAGACCTTCCCGTCACCTCCTACGCGCTGCTCGGGCTGCTCACGTTCGGCGACGCGCTGACCGGCTACGAGCTCAAGCAGCGGGCCGACGCGACGCTGCGCTTCTACTGGGTGTCCCCCGCCATGAGCCAGGTCTACAGCGAGCTCGCCCGCCTGACGGACCACGGACTCGTGGTCGCGACGGGCGAGGGCCGGGGCACGACGTACACGATCAGCGACGCCGGCCGCGAGGCCCTCGTGGCGTGGATGGGCCACAGCCCGCCGGGCTTCCCCGTGCTCAAGCACCCGATCGCGCTGCGCCTGCTGCTGGGCCACATGGTCGACCGGGAGACCACCATCGACATGCTCCGCGACCACCTGCGCGCACTGGCCAAGGAGCGCGACGCCCTGGTCGAGGTGCGCGAGAGCCTGCGGGGCGGCGACGGGCCGGGAGAGGTGTTCAGGCACCCGAGCCTGGTGGCCGACTGGGGGCTGGACTACTTCGAGAACGAGAGCCGTATCGTCGGCGACCTGATCCGGCGCCTGGAGGACGAAGGGCCGGACAACGCAGGCACGGAGGACGAGGGCCCCTAGGCCGACCACACAGGAGGAGCCCGTGACGCGAGCCGTCTGGTTGGTCGTCATCGGCATCGTCTCCGTCCAGGTCGGAGCGGCGTTCGCGAAGGACCTCTTCGGCACGATCTCCCCGACTTCGATGGTCTTCCTGCGGCTGTTCACCAGCACGCTCGTGCTGCTGGCCGTCGCCCGGCCGTCGTGGCGCGGCCGGAGCCGGGCGGACTGGCTGGTGGTGGCCGGCTTCGGCGCCAGCCTCGGGACGATGAACTGGGCCATCTACCAGTCGTTCGCCCGGATCCCGCTGGGTCTCGCGGTCACGATCGAGTTCATCGGCCCGCTGACGCTCGCCGTGCTCGGCTCCCGGCGGGCCCGCGACCTCGTCTGGGTGGGCCTCGCCGCCCTCGGCGTCGTGCTGCTCGGCTTCGAGCCCGCCGACCTCGACCCGGTGGGGGTCGGGTTCGCGCTCGTGGCGGGGGCGGCGTGGGCGTCGTACATCCTCCTCAGCGCGCGCACCGGACAACGCTGGCCGGGCCTCGACGGGCTGGCGATCGCCAGCGCCTTCGCGACGCTGCTGCTCACCGGTCCGGCGATCGTGTCGGGGGGTACGGCGCTGCTCGACCCGCACGTCCTGATGGTCGGCGCCATGGTCGGCGTCCTGAGCTCGGTCATCCCCTACAGCTGCGAGCTCGTGGCGCTGCGGACGCTGGCCCCCAGCGTCTTCGGCATCCTGATGAGCCTGGAGCCCGCGGCCGCCGCGCTGGCCGCGATCGTCGTGCTCGGCGAGCTGCTCTCTCCACTCCAGTGGCTCGCGGTCGCCTGCGTCGTCGCGGCCAGCGTCGGTGCGACGCGGAGCCGGCCCGTCCTCGCCGAGCCGGCCCCCGACTGACGTCACCCTCGAGCGAGCTCCCGTCTCAGTGCCCCGTCTCGGCCGCGATCGTGTCCTCGATGATCTGGGCCGCGCTGCGTGGGGCCTGCAGGGAGAGCGTGGGGGGCGCCGGGTTGTCGGCGACCTGGCGCATCCCCCGGACCCCGTCGTCGACGACGAAGCTCGCGCGGGTGAACGCCTGCTCGCCCGGGACGGACACGCGCGGCAGGCACCGGTAGTCCGCGGTGAACGACGCCGGCGTGATCGTCGTGCTGACGTAGCCGCGCAGGTTGGTCCAGAACCTCAGGTTGGGGTTCTGCGCGGCCCACGGGTGGGTCCCGTCCGGCTGGTCGTAGCCGTCGCCGCCGCTGGTGATCGAGGAGCACACGAACTCCGAGCCGAGGACCGGCGAGGACGCATCGGTCCAGTCCGTCAGCACGTCGGAGCCCCAGTGCGCGTGCACGTCGCCGGTCAGCACCACGGGGTTGCGGACCCCGGCGTCCACCCACGACCGCACGACCCGGTCGCGCGAGGCGGGGTAGCCGTCCCACGCGTCCATCGACACCGTGTTGTCCGGCGTCGCCGTGCTGTCGCGGCGACCGAAGAAGACCTGCTGCCCGAGCACGTCCCAGGTCTGGGTCGAGGCCGCGAACCGCTCGGCCAGCCACGCCTCCTGGGCTGCGCCGGGCAGCGACCGCTCGGGGGCGGCGGCGGGCGGGCAGTCGTCGTACCCGTCGCCGCACGCCTGGTCGTCGCGGTACTGCCGGGTGTCGAGCATGTGGAAGCTCGCGAGCTGACCCCACTGCACCGAGCGGTAGAGCTGGACGTCGGGCCCGGACGGCAGGGACGTACGCCGCAGCGGCATGTTCTCGTAGTAGGCCCGGAACGCCGCGGCACGACGGTCGATGAACCCGGGCTGCGAGGCGACGTTCTCGGCCACCTCGTCGGCCCAGTTGTTGTCGACCTCGTGGTCGTCGAACACCACGAGCCACGGCGCGGCTGCGTGGGCGGCCTGCAGGTCGGGGTCGGTCCTGTACTGCGCCAGCCGCTGGCGGTAGCCGCCCAGCGTGACGGTCTCGGGCCCCTTGTGGTCGCGGATGTTGCCGCCGGGGATCGTGTAGCCGCCGGCGACGTACTCGTACTGGTAGTCACCGAGGTGCAGGACGAGGTCGGGGCGTTCCTCCGCGAGCCGCCCGTACGTCGTGAAGTAGCCGTGCTCGAACTGCGAGCAGGAGACGAACGCCATGGCCAGCGAGGACGGCATGGAGCGGGGGTCGGGCGCCGTCACGGAGCGGCCCACCGGCGAGACGTGGCGACCGACGCGGAAGCGGTAGTAGTACTCCCGGCCGGGGCGCAGCCCGTCGACCTCGACGTGCACAGCGTGGCCAAGGTCGGGCCCGGTGCGCGCCACGCCGGCCCGGACCACCCGGGTGCAGCGCGGGTCGGTGGCGACCTGCCAGAGCACGACCTGGATGCGCGTCGGCATGCCACCGCCGCCGTCGTCAGCCAGCGGGTCGGTCGCGAGCCGGGTCCAGATGACGAAGCCGTCGGGCAGCGGGTCGCCGCTGGCGACGCCCAGGGTGAAGGGGTCGGAACGCAGCGGGGACGTCGCCGCGCTGGGTCGTTGGTCGATCAGGACGGCGCCGCCAGCGAGGGCGACACCCCCTGTCGCGAGGGCGGTCTTGAGCAGGATCCGCCGAGAAGTCTCCATGCCCGAAGCGTGCGCACCTCGAGTCGACGGCCGGGCGACGCGAGAGTGAAGCGCGGATGACCGTCGCCGGTCCACGCCCCTCGGGCAGACTCTGCGCATGGAGAAGACGACCCCGGGTCAGGTCACGGCGGACGAGCGGCTGCGGTTCGTCGACGTGCTGTCCGACGACGGGACCCGCATCCGGGCGTGGACCAACGACCCCGACGGCACCATCGAGGGACCGACCGTGCTGCTGTGCAACGGGCTCGGGACCTCGCCGTGGGCCTGGCCGGCGCTCCTCGACCCGGACTGCGGCGTCCGCGTCGTCTCCTGGAACCACCGCGGCACCGGCGGCTCGTCGCGGCCCGTCGACGCGAGCCGGGTCGGCATCACCGAGTTCGTCGAGGACGGGTTGTCGGTGATGGACCACTTCGGCGTCGACCGGGCCGTGCTGATGGGCTGGTCGATGGGCGTCAACACGATGTTCGAGCTGGCGCTGCGTCACCCCGAGCGGGTCTCCGGGCTGTTCGCGGTGTGCGGGGTCCCGGGCAACACGTTCGCCACCATGCTCGGCCCGTTCCACCTCCCCCACTGGGTGGCGCGCCTCACGACGGTCAACCTCTCCCGCGCGATGAGGCTCGGCGGCCGCGCCCTGACGCCGATCGCGAGCCGGTTGCCCGTCGGCCGGCGCGCGGTCGCCGTGCTCGGCCACACCGGCTTCATGCTGAAGCAGGCCGACCCCGACCTGTCCGCGCGCGCGATCAAGGCGCTGCTGGAGGTGCCGATGGAGTGGTACTTCCACCTCGCCCTCACGACCTCCGAGCACGCCCGCGTCTCGCTCAGCGCGATCACCGTGCCGGCCTTCTTCGTCGCCGGCAGCCACGACGTCCTCGCGGGCGCCCGCGACATGGCCTCCGCTGCGGCGCGGATGAAGGAGGCGACGTACGTCGAGCTCAGGGCGAGCCACTTCGTGCAGATGGAGCACCCCGACGTCGTCCACCAGCTGCTGGTGGAGTTCCTCGAGACGACCGTCGGTGGCTGAGGTGCGAGCGAAGCGAGCCTCGAAGCTCGCGCCCATCGTCCTGGTCGCCGCAGGCCTGACCGGGTGCGGACTCGGACCTGAGTCCTCTCAGGACTCAGGTCAGAGCGAGGGTACGGCGCAGCCCGATCCGACCTCCTCCGCACCGGCCGTGACCGAGCCGACGCAGGGTGAACCACCGGTCAGGCCGCGCGTGACCGGCACGGTGGCCAGCGGGCTGGCCGTGCCGTGGGGCATCGCGTTCCTCCCGGACGGCTCGGCGGTCGTCACCGAGCGCGACTCGCGCCGGGTGCTGCGGCTCACGCCGGGTGCCGACGGCACCGCTGACGTCGACGAGCTGGGCGAGGTCGTCGCTGCCGCCCCCGAGGTGGAGGGTGGGCTGCTCGGTGTCGCGGTCTCCCCCGACTTCGCGACCGACGACACCCTCTTCGTCTACGCGACGACCAACGAGGACAACACGGTCTTCCGGGTCACCCTCGACGGCGACGAGTTCGGCCAGCCCACCCCGATGCTCACCGGCATCCCCAAGGGCGTCATCCACGACGGCGGTCGCCTGGCCTTCGGGCCCGACGGCTTCCTCTACGTCTCGACCGGAGAGACCGGGGACCCCGGGCTCGCGCAGGACCCCGACTCGCTCGCGGGCAAGATCCTGCGCATCACGACCGACGGCGACCCGGCCCCCGGCAACCCCGAGGCCGGCTCGCCCGTGTTCTCGCTCGGCCACCGCAACGTGCAGGGGCTCGCCTTCGACGAGTCCGGGCAGCTGTGGGCCAGCGAGTTCGGCGACCAGACCTTCGACGAGCTCAACCGCGTCGAGGCGGGCGGCAACTACGGTTGGCCCGAGGTCGAGGGCCGGGGAGGCGGCCGCGGCTTCGTCGACCCGGTGCAGACCTGGTCGACCGCGGAGGCGTCTCCCTCGGGGCTGGCCTTCGCGGACGGGACGCTGTGGATGGCGGCGCTGCGCGGCCAGACGCTCTGGCAGGTCCCGCTCGAGGGGTCCGGGACGGGTCGTCCCGTGGACCTGTTCACCAGCGACTACGGACGGATCCGCACCGTCGTCACGACGCCCGACGGTGACCTCTGGATCGCGACGTCCAACCGCGACGGCCGCGGGGAGCCCGCCGACGAGGACGACCGGATCCTGCTGGTCTCCCTGGGCTGATCAATGCTTGGCGATGACCGATCTCCGCGACGCGCGCCGCAGGGTCGTCAGGATCGCGGGGCCGAGCACGACCAGGGCGATCGAGGTGGTGATCGCGCGCCCGGTGTCCCAGCTGCCGGTGGAGGTGAGCAGCGTGTAGACGCCGAAGCGGTGCAGGTTCTCGAGGAGCGGTGCGCCGGCGACGTACGACAGCGAGCCCTCGTGCCCCTGCACGGCGATGCCGAGGGTGAAGGGCCAGCTCGAGAGGTTCATCAGGATGCCGAAGAGGTACGACGCGACGATCCCGTAGGCGACCAGGACCGCGATCTCGGCACGACCGGTGAGACGGCGCGGGAGCAGCCCGGCCCCCATTCCGATCCACGCCGACACCAGCATCTGGAACGGAAGCCACGGTCCCACGCCGCCGGTCATCAGCGCCGAGGCGAACAGCGAGGTGCACCCGAGGACGAAGCCGAACCCGGGCCCGAACACCCGCCCGGCGAGGATGAGCAGGAAGAAGACCAGCTCGATGCCCGCCGTGCCGGCTCCGAGCCCGCGCAGGATCGCGTTGACCGCCGAGAGCACGCCGAGCACCGCCAGCACCCGCGCGTCCATCCCGCCCTCGCTGAACTCCGCCAGCACCACCACGATCACCAGCGGCAGCAGGGCCAGGAAGATGAACGGCGGGTCCACCCGGGCCGCGTCGGGGACCTCGAGCAGCAGCGGCCAGCCCAGCATCATCAGCCCGGCCACGGACGCGACGGCCAGCACCGCCGCCGAGCGGGGCCGGATCGGGAGGGCCGCGGGCGCGCTCACGTCGCCTCCAGGGCCGCGACGACCTCGTCGACCCGCAGCCACGGCGGGCCGAGGATCTTGGTGACCTGGGGGGCGTACGACGGCGAGGCCGCCACGACCTCGCGCGCCGGTCCGGAGGAGACGACCTGGCCGTCCGCGAGCACGACGACGTCGTCGGCGACGGTCGCGACGAACTCCACGTCGTGGGTGGCGACCAGCACGGCGTGTTCGTCGTCGGCGAGGTCGGCGACGATCCGGGCGAGTCCGGCCTTGGCCGTGTAGTCGAGCCCGCGCGTGGGCTCGTCGAGGAGGACCACGCGCGGCCGTGCGGTGAGCACGATCGCCAGCGCCAGGGCGAGGCGCTGCCCCTCGGACAGGTCGCGTGGATGGCTCGTGTCGTCGATCCCGGGGACCAGCCGGTCGAGCAGCGATCGACACGTCCCGGCCGGGGCCGATGCGCCGGCGTCGGCGGCCGCGCACTCGTCGGCGACCGTCTCGAGGTAGAGCAGGTCGGCGGCCGTCTGCGGGACCAGCCCGACCAGTGCCCGCCGGCCGGCGGCGTCGAGGCGACCCGGGTCGGCGCCGCCGACGGCGACCGTGCCGGAGCGGCGGGACTGCGTGCCCTGGAGCGTCCAGATCAGCGTCGACTTGCCCGCGCCGTTGCGCCCCATCAGCGCGGTCACGTGGCCGCTGCGCAGGTCGAGGTCGACGCCGTCGAGGGCGACGGTCCGTCCGTGCGCGACGGTGAGCCCCCGCGCCGAGAGGACGGACGGCCCGGCCGGCGGGTCCGCGATCTCGGGTGGCGGCAGCGAGAGCGAACGGGCCGCCCGGCGGGCGTCGCGGACGCTGAGCGGCAGTGGTGCCCACCCGGCGGCCCGGCCGAGCTCGATGATCGGCGGCACCACCGGCGAGGTGGCCAGGACGGTCGCCGGCGAGTCGACGACGATGCCGCCGTCGCCGGTGAGCAGGCAGATCCGGTCGGCGAACGGCACCACCCGCTCGAGCCGGTGCTCGGCGAGCAGGACGGTCAGCCCGAGGTCGTGCACCAGCCGGGTCAGGGTCGCCAGCACGTCCTCGGCCGCGGTCGGGTCGAGCGCGGAGGTGGGCTCGTCGAGCACGAGCACGCGTGGATGGGTCGTCAGCACCGAGCCGATCGCGACCCGCTGCTGCTGTCCACCGGAGAGGGTGCGGAGGTCGCGGTGGCGCAGGTCGGCGATGCCGAGCAGGTCGAGGGTCTCCTCCACGCGGCGGCGCATGGTGTCGGCCGGGAGACCGAGCTGCTCCATGCCGTAGGCGAGCTCCTCCTCGACGGTGTCGGTGACGAACCCGGCGACCGGGTCCTGGCCGACGTAGCCCACGACGTGGGCGCGCTCCCGCGGCGGCCGGTCGATGACGCTGACCCCGTCGATGAGCACGTCGCCGGTCAGCGTGCCCCCGCTGAACCGCGGCACCAGGCCGGTCAGCACGCCGAGCAGCGTCGACTTGCCGACGCCCGTGCGGCCGGAGACCAGCACCAGCTCGCCCTCCTCGAGGGTGAGGTCGATGCCGTCGAGGACCGGCCGGTCGGCGTACGCGAAGCGGATGTCGCGGAGCTCGATCACTCAGCCCACCTCCAGCGGCGGTGCGATCGGCTGCCGCGGCGGCGGGGCGACGACGGCCGGGAGCAGGCCGACCAGGGCGCCGGCCAGGACGAGCACGGTGAGGTAGGGCATCTCGGACAGCGACGGGTAGACGACCAGCGGCTCGGTCCGCCCCAGGCGCCAGACAGCCACTCCGACCGCGATGCCGGAGGCCGCGACGGCGACCTCGGCGGGGCGCCAGCGGTCGGGGCGGTAGCGCGACCGCTCGACCCGGCGGCCGGCGCTGACCAGACCCACCACGGCGGTCACGGTCCCGGCCACCAGCAGCGGCACGGCCAACCACCGCGGCGCCGTGTGGTCGAGGAGCGCGTAGGTGCCGACGCACAGCCCACACAGCGCGGCGAGCAGCAGGATGCCGGTGGTCCACCGCTGCCCGCGGGTCGCCGCGCCCGAACGTCCGTAGCCCCGGGCGTCCATCCCGGCGGCCAGGGCGAGCGACCGCTCGAGCGCGTCCTCGAGGACCGGCACGAGGAACCGTCGCAGCCGACCGACGCGACCGCTGGCGTCCCCGCGCAGCGCCTGGGCGGACCGGACCCGGCGGGCACTGTCGGCGAGCTGCGGGAAGACCGTCACCGCGACCACCAGGGCCGTGCCGATCTCGTAGAGCGCCGGTGGCACCGACGCGAGCAGCCGCTTGGGGTTGGCCAGCGAGTTGGCGGCGCCGACGCAGACCACGATGGCGGCCAGCCGGAGGCCGTCGTACAACCCGGCCAGCAGCGCCTCCTGGGTGATCGGCCCGAGCAGCTGCACACCCGCCACCCAGTCGGGCAGCGGGACGGTCGGCAGGTCGACCAGCACCCGGCCGTAGGCCACGCCGCCGAAGACGATGCGGAACGCGACCCGGATGACCACGATCATCAGCCCGAGCAGGAGGTAGAGCCGGAAGGACCGCGCCCACGGGTGGTCGGAGCGCCGCGCCATCACGACCAGGGCCGACGTCGCCACCAGCACCGCCAGCAGCAGCGGGTTGGTGGTCAGCGTCGCGGCGACCGCCAGCCCCACGGCCCACGTCCACCAGGCGACGGGGTGCAGGTCACGGGCGAGGCGGGGCTGCGTCGGGAGGGCCATCAGGAGCGGGTACGCCGCCGCGCGGCCCACGACGACAGCCCGATCGCGACCAGCAGGGCGACCAGGACCAGCACCGTGACCCAGGTCGGGACCCGACCGGACTCCTCGGCGCGGGCACCCTGCGCGTCGTCGCTCGAGGCGGTGGCCGCCGGGTCGCTGGGCGTCGGCGCGTCGGTGGTCGACGACGGCTCGGGGCTCGCCGGCTCCCGGGTGGGCTTCGGTGTCCGCGTGGGGGCGGGGGTCGGGGACGGGGTGGGCGTCGGGGTGGCCGAGGCGGTCGGCGACGGCGTGGGGCTGCTCGACGGGGTCGGCGTGGGCGTCGGCTTGATGATCGGTGGCTGCCGGGTGGGCGTCCGGGTGGGCGTCCGCGTCGGCGTCCGGGTGGGCTGGGGTGTGCTCGTCGGGCTCGGGCTCGGCGCGACCGGGGCGGCGACGGCGGGCGTACGCCGGCTCGCGTCCTGCTGCCAGACCAGGGCGACGGCGCCGCCGTCGGGCACCTGGAGCCCGGTCACCCCGATCGAGGCGTAGGTCCAGGTGCCGCTGGTGCCGTCGGTCCACCACAGGGCCCAGTAGGCGTTGGTCGGCGGGGTGTTGACGCACGGGTCGGAGGCCGGCACGTCGTTGACGCGGCACACGAACCCGGGCTGGCGCTGGACGTAGGAGAGCGCGACGCCGGAGTCGGCGTAGCGGCCGGCTGCGGCCTGGCCGCTGCCGGTGTCGCAGGTGGTCGTGACGGCGCCGCCGAGGGCGCCCGGGTCGACGACCACGGTGACGCCGGACGCGCCCGAGCAGGGGGCGGCCGACGCCGGCCCGGCGGCGGGGCCGATGACGACCGTCGCCGCGGCCACCAGGGTGGCCGCGGCGACGGTGCGTGCGAGGCGTGCTGCCGTCACGGGTGGGACCTTCAGTTGCTGACCGCGATGCGGGTCTTGGCCGACTCGTCGGCGGTCGCGACCTTGACGACGCGGCTGGTGTTGCCGGTCGGCATGACGAGCTTGCGGGTGACGGGCTTGTCGGAGGCCTTGCCGGTCACGCGCTGGGCGTCACCCTTGATCGAGACGCAGGCGCGCTCGCCCGGGGCGAGACCCCAGACCTTGACCCGCACCTTGTCGCCGGCCTCGGCCGAGGCGCGCTGCAGGGTGACCGTGAGGTCCTCGGCGCTGGCCGGGGCCCACTGGAGCACGGCCATGGCCTGCGCGGTGGCGCGGCGCCACTGGCCGCGCACGTCGCCGTCGGTGATGCCGGCGTTGCGGGCGGCACCGATGGCCTTGGACTCGTACGCGATCGCGCCGGTGTCCTTGGTCAGCGCGCTGCGGCACTTGTTCTTCTCGATCGGCTGCTGCTTGCGCACCCACGTGGCGGCCGAGGCTGCGGCGTCGCGCTCCTTGACCAGCCCGAGGGCCCAGCCGGCGAGGCCGGTGCTGTTGGTGTTGGCGTCGAAGGAGCCGTTCTTCTTCTGCTCGTCCTTCAGCCAGGTGACGGCCTTCGCGACCGCGTCGTCGACGGCCTTGCCCTTGACGCCGCCCTCGACGAGGTTGACGACCGCGGTCGCCGTCGCGTCGACGCTCGACTCCGAGCCGGCGGTGCCCTCGGCGCAGGCCTGTGCCGGCGCGGTCTTGTCGGGGTTGAAGTCCTGGCGGAAGAAGCCCGAGGCGCACTGCTGGGCGAGCAGGAAGGTGACGGCGTCGGCGGCGCGGGCCGAGCGGGCCTCGGTCAGCGCGCGGGCGGCGTAGGACTGCCCGAGGGTGTTGGCGAAGTCGCCGAAGCTCGACTTGTCCTCGAGCCGACCGACGATCGGCGCGACGGCGCTGACGCGCTCCTCGAGGCGGGTGACCAGGTTGACCCCGCCGTACGACGTGGGGTTGGCGCCCGCCACGCGCGCGAAGGTCGCCGCCTTGGCGACCGCGCCGGCGTAGGTGCTGCCCGCGTCACCGAAGGCGTCGCCCGCGACGTAGTCGTTGATGACGGGCTGCAGCGCGGTGTTGATGCCCGCGACGCCCTTCTTGTCCCGGGCCTGGTCGAGCGCGAAGCCGGTGTCGATGGTGAGGCCGTAGTCGGTGTAGCCACCGGCGTCGACGAGACCGTCGGTCAGCTCACCCTTGAGCCAGGACGCCGCGAGCGAGATGGCCGCGTCGTCGGTCTTGGCGGCGGGAGCCGCCGGGGTGGCCTTCGGGGCCGCCGAGGCGGGCTGGGCGAGGGCCGACAGGGCGACGGCCGAGACGGCCAGGAGGCCGGCGGCCCGCCGCCACGTGTGGGAGCGCAGTGCGTGGGACATGATTTCCTTCCCGCTGGTCGAGCGGGAGCGCCGGTGGGCGACACCCGCTGTTGCCTCGCAGCGTGGTTGTCAGTGTGTCTGCGACGGGCGGTCCGGCTCGCGCCCCGACCCGGATCGGGGCGCCTACGGTTGCGGGTCAGCGCCGGGTTCGGACCGGCTTCCCCGTTGCAGGCGGATGGTGTGTTCCGTGGGGCAGACTACAACGCAGCCGCCCCCCGGCCTCGGCTCAGGTCAGCTTTTCGAGGATGAGCTCGCGCACCCGGCCGGCGTCGGCCTGACCGCGCATCTCCTTCATCACCGCGCCGATGAGCGCACCGGCCGCCGCGACCTTGCCGTCGCGGATCTTGTCCGCGACGTCGGGGTTGGCGGCGATGGCGTTGTCGACCGCCGTGCCGAGGGCGCCGTCGTCCGACACGATCGCCAGCCCGCGGGCGGCGACGATCTCGGCGGGCGTGCCCTCGCCGGCGTACAGCCCCTCGAAGACCTGGCGTGCGAGCTTGTCGTTGAGGGAGCCCGCGTCGATCAGGGCCTGTACGGCGACCACGTCGGCGGGGGTCACGCCCAGCGCGGCGATGTCGGTGCCGGTGTCGTTGGCGCGCCGGGCGAGCTCGGAGAGCCACCACTTGCGCGCGGACTGCGGGGTGGCTCCGGCCGCGATGGTCTCCTCGACCAGCCCGAACGCGCCGGCGCCGACGGTGTCACGCATCTCGAGGTCGGTGAAGCCCCACTCCTGCTGGAGCCGGGCGCGCTTGGCGGTGGGGTTCTCGGGCAGCGTGCCGCGCAGCTCCTCCACCCACTCACGGCTCGGCGCGACGGGCACGAGGTCGGGCTCGGGGAAGTAGCGGTAGTCCTCCGCGTCGGACTTCTCCCGGCCGCTGGTCGTGATGCCGGTGTCCTCGTGCCAGTGCCTGGTCTCCTGGAGGATCGAGCCGCCGCCGTCGAGGATCGCGGCGTGCCGCTGCATCTCGTAGCGCACCGCCCGCTCGACCGAGCGGAACGAGTTGACGTTCTTGGTCTCGGTGCGGGTGCCGAGGGTGCCGCTGCCCTTGGGCGCGAGCGAGAGGTTGACGTCGGCGCGCAGGTTGCCCTGGTCCATCCGTGCCTCGGAGACGCCGAGGGCGACGATGAGGTCGCGGAGCTGGGCGACGTAGGCCTTGGCGACCTCGGGTGCCTTCTCCCCCGCCCCCTGGATCGGCCGGGTCACGATCTCGATCAGCGGGATGCCGGCGCGGTTGTAGTCGACGAGGGAGTAGTCGGCACCGTGGATGCGACCGGTCGCGCCGCCCACGTGCAGCGACTTGCCGGTGTCCTCCTCCATGTGGGCGCGCTCGATCTCGACGCGGAAGGTCTCGCCGTCGACCTCGACGTCCATCCAGCCGTCGAAGCAGATCGGCTCGTCGTACTGCGAGGTCTGGAAGTTCTTCGGCATGTCCGGGTAGAAGTAGTTCTTCCGGGCGAAGCGGCACCACTCGGCGATCTCGCAGTTGAGGGCGAGGCCGATGCGGATGGCCGACTCGACGGCCTTGCCGTTGACCACGGGCATCGCGCCGGGCAGGCCGAGGCAGGTCGGGCAGGTGCCGGCGTTGGGCTCGCCGCCGAAGGTGGCGGGGCAGCCGCAGAACATCTTCGAGGCGGTGTTGAGCTCGACGTGCACCTCGAGGCCGAGGGCCGGGTCGTACGCCGCCAGCACGTCGTCGAAGGGCATGAGCACGGCGTCGGTCGTCTGCGAGGTCACGACGAGACTCCTTCCAGGCCGGTGGCCTTGTCGAGCAGCGGCCCGCCCCACTCGGCGGTGTGCAGGGCCTCCAGGGCGGCGCCCACGCGGTAGACGCGGTCGTCGGCCAGGGCCGGGGCGAGCGCCTGGAAGCCGCTGGGGAGGCCGTCCTCGTCGGCGAGGCCGTTGGGGACCGAGATCCCGGGGACGCCGGCGAGGTTGGCCGGGATGGTGGCGAGGTCGTTGAGGTACATCGCCATCGGGTCGTCGAGCTTCTCCCCCAGCCGGAACGCCGTCGTCGGCGCGGTCGGCGAGACCAGCACGTCGACGCTCGCGAACGCGGCGTCGAAGTCGCGGCTGATCAGGGTGCGGATCTTCTGCGCCTGGCCGTAGTAGGCGTCGTAGTAGCCGCTGGAGAGGGCGTAGGTGCCCAGGATGATGCGGCGCTTGACCTCGTCGCCGAAGCCGGCGTCGCGGGTGGCGCGCATGACGTCCTCGGCGCTCGGGTCACCGTCGGGGGTGACCCGCAGGCCGTAGCGCATGGCGTCGAACTTGGCGAGGTTGCTGGACGCCTCGGCCGGCAGGATCAGGTAGTAGGCGGCCAGCGCGTGCACGAAGGACGGGCAGGACACCTCGACGACCTCGGCGCCGGCCTTGACCAGCAGCTCGACGGACTCGTTGAAGCGGTTCATCACCCCGGCCTGCCAGCCGTCGCCGGAGAGCTCGGTGATGACGCCGACCTTGACCCCGGTCATGTCGCCGGTCGACCCGGCCTTCGCGGCCTCGGTGAACGAGGGCCACTCCTGCTGGATCGAGGTGGAGTCGCGCGGGTCGTGGCCGCCGATCACGTCGTGCAGCATCGCCGCGTCGAGGACGGTGCGGGTGACGGGGCCGGCCTGGTCGAGGCTGTTGGCGAGCGCGACGAGGCCGTAGCGGGACACCCCGCCGTACGTCGGCTTCACCCCGACGGTGCCGGTGACGGCGCCGGGCTGGCGGATCGAGCCGCCGGTGTCGGTGCCGATCGCCAGCGGCGCCTCGTAGGCGGCGACCGCGGCCGCGGAGCCACCGCCGGAGCCGCCGGGGATCCGGTCGAGGTCCCACGGGTTGCGGGTCGGGCCGTAGGCGGAGTGCTCGGTGGAGGAGCCCATCGCGAACTCGTCCATGTTGGTCTTGCCGAGGATCGGCAGGCCGGCCTCACGCAGGCGCGCGACGACGGTCGCGTCGTACGGCGGGATCCAGCCCTCGAGGATCTTCGAGCCGCAGGTGGTCGGCAGGCCTCGGGTGGCGAGCACGTCCTTGACCGCGATCGGGACGCCGTCGAGCGGACCGCGTACCTCACCGCGGGCGCGCCGGGCGTCGGACTCGGCCGCCTGGGCGAGCGCACCCTCGGCGTCCACGTGGAGGAACGCGTGCACCCGCTCGTCGACCTCGCCGATGCGGTCGAGGTGGCGCTGGGTGATGTCGACCGAGGTCACGGCGCCCTCGGCGAGCTGGTCGGCGAGCCACGCGGCCGTGGTCTCCACGCCGCCGCTCACTGCTCCTCCCCCAGGATCCGCGGGACGGAGAACCGCTGGTCCTCCACGGCCGGCGCCCCGGAGAGCGCCTCCTCGGCGGTGAGGCCGGGCACCACGACGTCGTCGCGGAAGACGTTGGTCAGCGGCAGCGCGTGCGACGTGGGTGGCACGTCGTCACCGGCGACACCGTTGATGGACGCGACCGACTCGAGGATCACGCTCAGCTGGGGGGCGAGGTGATCGAGCTCGGCGTCGTCGAGGTCGATGCGGGCGAGGGTGGCCAGGTGGGCCACCTCCTCGCGGGAGATCTCGGGCATGACCGCAATCCTAGGTGCGCCCAACCCGACCGGCGCACGCGGCGTCTCTTGGGGTGATGATGCATCCGGAGGAGGACTGATGGCACGACCCACGTCCGGCTCCCGGCACGACGAGGACTTCACCGAGTTCGTGCAGGCGAGCTGGCCCGCGCTCTACCGCACGGCCCACCTCCTGCTCGGCGACCGCGAGCTGGCGGAGGACCTGGCGCAGACCGCGCTCGCCAAGACGTACGCCGCGTGGTCGCGCATCGAGGACCGGTCGGCCGCTCCCGCCTACGCCCGGCGGACGCTGGTCAACACCGCGTCGTCGTGGTTCCGCAAGAAGGGCTGGCGCAACGAGCTGCCCACCGAGACCATGCCCGACCCCGGCTACGTCCTCGACCCGAGCACCCGCCCCGCGGTGATCGACGCCCTCGGCGCGTTGCCGCCGCGGCAGCGCGCGGTCGTCGTCCTCCGCTTCTACGACGACCTCTCGGTCGCCGAGACCGCCGAGGTCCTCGGCTGCTCGACCGGGACAGTCAAGAGCCAGACCTTCGAGGCGTTCGCCAAGCTGCGCGTGCTGCTGGGCGACGCCGTGATCCCCGAGACCCTGGGAGCCCACCGTGACTGAACGACTTGCCCAGCTCATGCGCGAGGAGGCCGACGGCCTCGACGTCCCGCTCCCCCGCGTCGAGGCGATCATCCTCGAGGGCCGGCGCGAGCGCCGGCGCCGACGCGTCCTCCCCGCCCTCGCCGGTGTGGCGGCCGCGGCGGTGGCCGGCGCGCTGCTCGTGCCCCACCTGGTCGACGACCCCGCTCCTTCCGGGGAGTCGGTGACCGCCCACGAGCGTGCCGACGCCGCGTTCTCGGGCGCCGAGGCGGCAGCCGCGGCCGACGCGTACGCCCGGGGTGGCGCGTTCGCCGCGGGGTCCCGGCTCTACTTCGGCGGCAGCGGCGAGTTCGGCGTCCCGATCGACGACCCGGCCGTGAAGTCGGTCTACTACACCTCCGCCGGGGTGCTCGTGCGCCACGGCACGGACTACGCGATGGACGACGCCAGCCGCGACGGCTACTCCCTCGTGCGCACCGACGGCAGCATCACCGGGCTCGACCTGCACCTCGGCGACGTCTCCGCGTCCACCGACCCGACGCAGCCGTTGCTCGCCTACGCGCGGCCCGGCCGAGGCAGCGGCGACTGGGACGTCGTCGTGCTCGACCTCGAGTCGGGCGAGCCGGTGGCCACCGTGCCCGTGGACGGCGCGTTCACCTGGGGTGGCTGGGACGCACCCCCGGTCGCCCTCGAGGGCGACCGGGTCTACCTCGGGCTGGACGACGCCATGCTGGCGGTCGACTGGCACACCGGCGAGACCACGACGACGCCGCTGCCCACCTCGACGTACCCCGAGATCAACGGCGACCGCTACCTCTCGATCGACAACGGCGTCTCCGACGACGGGACGGGGCTCGACGCGAGCGTCCGGGTGCGGGACGCCCTCACCGGCGAGACGCTGCTCGACCTGCCCGACGTGGGCGACCGGTTCGCCTCGCTCTCGCCCGACGGGGAGCAGGTGCTCGTGCTGCCGTACCTCCCGGTCGGCGACGACGGTCAGGTCCAGGAGGTCCCCGGCGCCGTGCTCTACACGGTGGCCACGGGCGAGGAGACGACGATCCCCGCGTCTCCGCTCGGCGGCTACGGCTGGACGCCCGACGGCCTGGTCTTCAGCGTGGCCGGCGACAGCACGACCCTGTGCGAGGCAGGCAGCGGCTGCACGACCACCCCGCTCGATCTCGACCTGAGCGACGGGGAGGTCGGCACCCTGCGCCTGGGCGGGATGGTCAACGAGAGCTAGGGCGCGGCTCAGCAGCTCTTGCGCCGCTCGATCTCCTTGCACTTGTCCTTGCCGCCCTTGCCGAAGCCGATGTCGAAGCCCTTCCCGCCGATCAGCACGTCCTTCTGGTTGGACCCGGTGATGACGTCGGCGCCACCGCGGCCCTTGATCACGGCACCGAAGTCGGGGTGCGCGGTGATGACCTCACCCTTGTCGGTGCCCTTGTAGATCGTCCTGGCGTAGCCCGGCAGCGAGACCTCGGTGAAGCTCTGGATCTTGCCGCTGACCGCCACGGGCTGCAGCCTGATGACCTTGGTCAGCCCCTTGCGCTGGTCGATGCGCACCGTCGGGAGCAGGGCCGGGTTGGCGTAGGCCACGAGCCGGAGCTTGTCCTGCCCGCCGTTGCCGACGATGTCGAAGCCCGACTCGCCCGGCACCGGCACGGTCACGACATCGCCGCCCGAGCCGCCCTTGATGAAGGTCTTGTTGGGCGAGGAGTTGGTGATCGCGTCCTGCCCGGGACCGCCGCCCAGGGTGTCGTAGCCGGCCACGCTCACGATCTTGTCGTCGCCCGAGCCGCCGTCGACGATGTCGTTGCCCGCGCTGTCGTTGCCGTCGGGGGTGATGGTGTCGTCGCCGTCCTGACCGAAGATCTGGTCGTCGCCGCCCATGCCGTAGAGCCGGTCGTCCTTGTAGGTCCCGCGGATCACGTCGTTGAAGGGCGTGCCGACGAAGCCGATCGCCGACCCGGCGGCGACCACGATGGTGTCGGTGCCGTCGGCGCCCACGACGGCGGGTACGGCGCGGAGGTCGACGACGGCGGCCGCCGGCGCGCTGAAGTAGCTGATCGTGTCGGGGTCGGCCTCGACGCCGGCGGAGACCGCCCGGGCGTCGTAGCCCGGGTCGACGTAGTCGTTGCCGGCCCCCGGGACGATCGTGTCGCCGGTCTTCTTGAACCGGCCGAAGGAGTCCGTGCGGTAGTTGTCGAGCTCGCCGTAGATGCGGTCGTCGTCGGGTCCGCCCGAGATCCGGTCGGCGCCGGCGCCGCCGCAGATCAGGTCGTTGCCGCCACCACCCGCGATGGTGTCGTTGCCGTCGCCCGCCCAGATGACGTCACGCTTCGCCGTCCCCGTCAGCTTGTTGGCCTTGGCGTTGCCGACGATCGTGGCGCGCTCGCCGGCGCACGTCGGCGGAGCAGCCTGGGCGGCCTGGGCAGGTGCGCCCAGCGCGATGATCGGCAGCCCGAGGGCGAGGGTGGCGGTGAGGACGGGGAGCAGACGCATGGGTTCCTCCGAGGTTGGACGTCCAGGCTGGTGTAGCCACAGGTGTGACGCCCCAAACATCTGCGGAGTTGTCGGCTCGGTTGGCCGGCGGTGTTGCCGACGCTGCGACTCAGCCGGGTGTCTCACCGTCCCGCTCGCCCGGGCCGTCGGCCAGCAACGCCACGAACCCCGCCTCGTCGAGGACGGGCACGCCGAGCTGCTCGGCCTTGTCCGCCTTGGACCCGGCGTTCTCCCCGACGACGACGTAGTCGGTCTTCTTGGAGACCGATCCGGACGCCTTCCCGCCCCGCACGATGATCGCTTCCTTCACCGAGTCGCGGGTGTAGCCCTCGAGCGAGCCGGTCACCACGATGGTCAGGCCCTCGAGGGTGCGCGCCACCGACTCGTCGCGCTCGTCCTCCATGGTGACCCCGGCCGCCGTCCAGCTGTCCACGATCGCCTGGTGCCAGGTCGCCTCGGGGCCGTTGAACCACTCGCGGACCGAGGCCGCGATCGTCGGTCCGACGCCGTCGGTGTTGGCGAGCGTCTCCTCGTCGGCCTCGCGGATCGCCGCCATCGAGCCGAACTGCGTCGCGAGCGCGCGCGCCGCGGTCGGGCCGACGTGGCGGATCGAGAGCGCGACGACGACCCGCCACAGCGGGACCTGCCGGGCCTGCTCGAGATTGGCCAGCAGGCGGGCGCCGTTGGCGGAGAGCTGCGGCCCCTCCTCCCCCTTCTTCGGCGCGCGCGTGAACAGCGACGCCGTCAGCAGGGCCGCCTCGTCGAGGTCGAACAGGTCGCCCTCGTTGGTGATCGCGCCGGCCTCGAGCAGAGCGATGGCCGCCTCGTAGCCGAGACCCTCGATGTCGAAGGCGCCGCGCCCGGCGACGAAGAAGGTCCGCTCGCGCACCTGCGCCGGGCACTTCTCGTGGTTGGGGCAGCGGCGGTCCTTGTCACCCTCCTTCTGCTCCACGAGCGGCGTCCCGCAGCCACCGACCTCCGGCGGGCAGACGGTCGGCGGCACCCACGGCTCCAGCCCGTCGGGACGCAGCGCCAGGACCGGTCCGACGATCTCGGGGATGACGTCGCCGGCCTTGCGCAGGATGACCGTGTCGCCGGGGGTGCCCGGGCGGACGTCCTTGCGCTCGACCTCGTGGAAGTTGTGCAGCGTGGCGTTCTCCACGGTGGACCCCGCGACCCTGGTCGGCTCCATCACGCCGTACGGCGTGACGCGACCGGTGCGCCCGACGTTGACCCGGATCTCGAGGAGCCGCGCGTTGACCTCCTCGGGCGGGTACTTGAACGCGATGGCCCAGCGCGGGGCGCGGCTGGTCGAGCCGAGGCGGCGCTGGAGCGCCACGTCGTCGACCTTCACGACGACGCCGTCGATCTCGTAGCCGACGATGGTGTGGCGGTGCTCCCCCACGTGCTCGACGTAGGTCTCGACCTCGGCCAGGGTCGCCACGACCTTGACCTGGTCGGAGGTCGGCAGGCCCCAGGCGCGCATCGCGGCGTAGGACGCCGACTGGGCCGTCGGCTCGAAGCCCTCGCGGGCCCCCAGCCCGTGGCAGACCATGCCGAGCGCCCGGGAGGCGGTGACCTTCGGGTCCTTCTGCCGCAGCGAGCCCGCCGCCGCGTTGCGGGGGTTGGCGAACAGTGGCTTGCCGGCGTCGGCCATCGAGGAGTTGAGCCGCTCGAAGGCCTCGGCGGGCAGGAACACCTCGCCACGCACCTCCACCAGCGCCGGCACCGGGAACTCTTCCGTGCCGATGAGGCGGTGCGGCACCGAGTCGATGGTCTTGACGTTGGGCGTGACGTCCTCACCGGTGCGACCGTCGCCGCGGGTCAGCGCGCGCACGAGGCGCCCCTGCTCGTAGAGCAGGTTGATCGCGAGGCCGTCCACCTTGAGCTCGCACAGCAGGTCGGGGGACTCGACGCCGTCGCGCGCGAGCCGGGCGTGCCAGGACGCGAGCTCCTCGAACGAGAACGCGTTGTCGAGGCTCTCCATCCGCTGGAGGTGGTCGACCGCGGTGAACTCGGTCGAGACCGCACCGCCCACCGTCTGGGTGGGCGAGTCGGGCGTGCGGAGCTCGGGGTGGGCCTCCTCGAGCGCCTCCAGCTCGCGCATCGAGGTGTCGAACTCGGCGTCGGAGATGGTCGGGTCGTCGAGGACGTAGTAGCGCCAGCGGGCGTCCTCGAGGCGCTCGCTCAGCTCCTGGTGGCGCTCGCGCGCATCCGGTGTGGCGGGTGCGACGGCTGGGCTGTCCGGCTCACTCATGGGGACAGTCTGCCGGTCCGCACCGACAGTCGGCGGCACGTGTCGTGACCCGGTTCACACCGATGTCGCGCATTCGTCGATGAAACGGACTTGTTCCATCCACCGATCGGGCGTACGGTCCTCATGAAACGAAACTGTTTCGTTCCATCATCACCCGATCTCCGAGGATCCACCATGACGCCACCGGACACCGACAGCGCGGTCAGTCGACCGCGCGTGGAGGGCGATCGCGAGCTGGAGATCCTCCACGCCGCGCTCGACGTCCTCGCCGACGCCGGCTACGACCGTCTGACCATGGACGCCGTGGCCACCGCGGCGAAGGCCAGCAAGGCCACCCTCTACCGTCGCTGGAGCACCAAGCAGGCGCTCGTGGTCGACGCGGTCTGCTCGCAGAAGGCCGCCGCCCCGGTCCCCGACACCGGCAACCTGCGCGACGACCTGATCGAGATGTACACCGGCCTCGGGGGCATGCGCGATCCGCGCGGCCTGGCGGTCCTGGCCGCCGTGGTCACCGCCATGTCGCGCGACGAGGAGTTCGCGGAGACCTATCGCTGCGACTTCATCGCCCCCAAGATCGCCGCGTCCCGGGTCATCTTCGACCGCGCCCGCGAGCGCGGGGAGGTCGCCGACGGTGTCGACATCCCCCTCCTCGCCGGCGCCCTGCCGGGCATCGTGCTCCACCGCGTCTTCCTCCTCGGCGAGGAGGCGACGCCCGAGCTGATCGAGCACGTCATCGATCAGATCATCATTCCGGCCACGACCTGTCCGCATCTGCCGACAGCCTCTGAGTAGCACTCCACGAACCCCACGTCTCCACCCGACTCATCCAAGGAACCCCATGACCGACACCAGCAGCACCACACCCCCCGATCAGGTTGCGTCGCCGCCGGCGCGCGAGCTCAACCTGGCCTGGGCCCTCGTCCTGATCTCCATCGCCCAGCTGATGGTCGTGCTCGACGCCACCATCGCCAACATCGCGCTGCCCTACATCCAGAAGGACCTCGCCATCAGCCAGGCCAACCTGACCTGGATCGTCACGGGCTACGCCCTGGCCTTCGGCAGCCTGCTGCTCCTCGGCGGCCGTCTGGGTGACCTCTACGGCCGCCGCAAGGTCTTCATGGTCGGCCTCGCGATCTTCGCGATCGCCTCCCTGCTCGGCGGGTTGGCGACCAACGAGCCGCTGCTCCTCGCAGCGCGCGGCCTGCAGGGCCTCGGCGCGGCTCTCGCCTCCCCGGCGGCCCTCGCGCTCATCACCACGACGTTCCCCGCCGGTCCGGCGCGCAACCGCGCGTTCGCGGTGTACGCCGCGATGTCCGGCGCCGGCGCTGCGGTCGGCCTGATCCTGGGTGGCTGGCTCACCGGCACCTCCCCGGAGATCTTCGGCATCGACGTCGACGGGTGGCGCTTCACCTTCCTCATCAACGTGCCGATCGGCCTGCTGGCGGCCTTCCTGGCGCCGCGCTTCCTCAACGAGTCCGAGTCGCACCCGGGCGAGCTCGACCTGCCCGGGGCCGTCACGGGCACCCTCGGCCTGCTGGGTGTCGTCTACGGCCTCTCCCGGGCCGGCACGGAGGGCTGGGGCGACGGCGCCACCATCGCCAGCCTGGTCGCCGGCGTCGTGATGCTGGTCATCTTCGGCCTCGTCGAGAGCCGGGTCGAGCACCCGCTCCTCCCGTTCCGCATCTTCACCAACCGCACCCGCGCCTCGAGCTTCGTGGCCATGTTCCTCGCCCCGGCTGCGATGTTCGCGATGTTCTACTTCCTGAGCCAGTACATCCAGAACGTCATGGGCTACAGCCCGCTCAAGGCCGGCGTCGCGTTCCTGCCGTTCACCGTCGGCATCGTCGTCGGCGCCGGGATGGCCTCCAACCTGGTGGGTCGCATCAACCCGCGCTACATCTCCGGCGTGGGGACGCTGCTCGCGGCCAGTGCCCTGTTCGGCTTCTCGCGGTTGCCCTACGACACCACGTTCCCGGTGAGTGACGTGACGGGGACCTACGTCACCGACATCATGCCGTTCATCGTCCTGATGGCGTTCGGCATGGGCCTGACGTTCGTGCCCGTCACCCTGACGGCCGTCCACCACCTGCGCGCCCAGGAGTCCGGCATCGGCTCGGGCGTGCTCAACACGGCCCAGCAGGTCGGTGGAGCCCTGGGCCTCGCCGTGCTGTCCACGGTGGCGACGCAGACGTTCACCGACAGGGGTGCCGAGCTGGCCAGGGCCGGTGCCGCCGCCGGTGGCCAGGCCCCGTCGCCGGACGTGGTGGAGAAGATGCAGATGATCGCCCAGCAGCAGGTCTTCACCGAGGGCTCCACCCAGGCGTTCCTGGTCGGCTCCGTCCTCATGCTGGCGGCGTCCGCCGTGATCTGGATCTTCCTCGACGTCAAGCACGAGGAGCTCGCGACCGACGGTCCGGACGGCGTGCACGTCGGCTGACCGAGCGCCGCACCACCCACGTGGGCACCCGCCTCGAGCGGGTGCCCACGTGGCATTTCCGCCCATCCGATGCCGCCACCCACTCCGAACACCTCTCGTGACGGACCGGATGACCACGACGTACGCCTCCCCCGAGTCGCCGCGGGGGATCGTGCTGATGCTCCACGGCGGCAAGCCCCGCTCGCGCCAGGCCGTGGGCGGGCGCAGCGCGTCGTGGCGACGCTCGGACTGGATGGCCCGCACGATCGCGGACCGTGTGGAGCAGAGGCAGGTCGGCCTGTCACTCCTCCGGTTCGGTGAGCGCGGCTGGAACCGCGGCACCGACCGGGTCGCCGACGCCCGGTCGGCCCTCGACGAGGTCCGGGGGACGTACGGCGACGTGCCGGTCGTCCTCCTCGGCCACTCGATGGGCGCCCGGGTGGCCGTCCACGTCGCCGACCACCCGTCCGTGGTCGGCGTGGTGGGGCTGGCTCCGTGGTGGTCGGCCGACGACCCCGTCGACACCCTCCCCGGCCGCAGCCTCGTCGCCGCGCACGGGCGCCGGGACCGCATCACGTCCTTCGCGGAGACGACCCGCTACGTCGAGCGCGCCAAGGGCATCGCGCTGGCGGTGCAGCTCGTCGACATGGGCCAGCTCGGCCACTACATGCTCACCGACGTGGAGCAGTGGAACACCGTCGCCGTGACGTCCTCGATCCAGCTCCTCGACCTGCACGAGCACGCCCAGGGCAGCTAGGCAGGGCCACGACCGGTCTCCCGGGTGCCGGTCCCCCTAGCGGATGCCTCCCCAGAGCTCGCGGGTCGCTCCGCGCGGGTCCGTCAGTGTCTCCACCTCGTCCCCGAACCGACGCACCTGCCGGTCGTCGCCGTAGCGCGGCCAGCCGGGGTCGCCGGTCGTCGCGAACGCCACCCACGCCGCGTGCACGGCGTCGGCCAGCTCTTGGGGTGCATCGGAGCCGGACAGCATCGTCGACGCGGCGAGGGTGTCGAAGACGAACCCGAGCTCCACCGCATGGCACGAGCCGAGCCGACCGTCGAGGACCGGGGTGACCCAGTCGAACTCGTAGACGTGGGCGCCACCGTGGGCCTCGGCGAGCCGGACGGCGGGGATGCGGAAGAACCAGTCGCCCATGATGTCGGCCAGGACCAGGCCGGACGTCGCTCCCGGCTGCTGGGTCCGGTAGGCCTCGACCGCACCACCAGGCAGTCGGTAGGCGCCGGCGACGGCGGCGAGAGACGCCTCCGTGACCAGGTCGACGGTCCCCGGCGGCACCAGGAAGAACCGGTGCTCGTCCCGGTTGCTGCCGACCAGGATCTCCACGTCCGCGCTCGCGCCGGCGGCGATGGCCTCGATCGGGAGTGCCGGCAGCACCTCGCCGTCGACCACCGGCTCGAAGATCATCGAGTTGAGGGTGATCTCGCCCCAGCGCACCGGGTCGGGCTGGGAGGTCGCCTGCAGGCTGAGCCTGCGCTGGGCCTCGACCAGCCGCTCGGCCGGCACGGTCGCGAACCCGGATCGGGTGGCGTCGACCCCGACCTCCTCGGCCATGTGCCCCGCCACCTTCGCGGCCGTGTCGACACGCAGCGCGTGGTGCCCCGCACCGCTCTGCAGGATCGCGCGCCGGAAGAGCCCGGCCGCCGACGGCATCGCCAGCAGTGCGCCCACGCTCATGCCGCCCGCCGACTCGCCGAACACCGTGACGGCATCCGGGTCGCCGCCGAACGCCGCGATGTTGTCGCGCACCCAGCGCAGGGCGGCCACCTGGTCGAGGAGCCCGCGGTTGGCCGGCGCGTCGGGCAGGTGCAGGAAGCCCTCGGCCCCGAGCCGGTAGTTGACCCCGACCAGCACGATCCCGTCGCGAGCGAACGCCGAGCCGTCGTAGGTCTCGATCGAGCTCGAGCCGTTGACGAACGCGCCACCGTGGAGCCACACCATGACGGGGAGCCCGGTGGTCCCCGGGTCGGGGGTCCAGACGCTCAGGTTGAGGATCTCCTCGCCCGGCACCGTGACGACCGGCAGGAGCGCGTCGAACGGCGGCGTGTAGCCGGGCGCCGGCGCCGTGGGCCCGTGCTCCAGGGCGTCGCGGACCCCGTCCCACGCCGTGACCGGCGCGGGCTCGGCGAACCGCCGCGGCCCGACCGGCGCAGCGGCGTACGGGATGCCGAGGAAGGAGGTGACGCCGTCGCGCGTGCGACCACGCACCTCGCCGGACAGGGTCTTCACGGTTGCGTGCACGACCCGTTCCTATCAGGCGGGTGGGTTCGCCGGTCCCCGCTCGCTCAGAGGTGTCCGGCGACGTCTCGGCTCAGCGACAGCGCCTGCCGGCTCCACTCGGGCGACGCCCCGGCCATCCCGCAGGACGGGGTGACGACGAGCCGCTCCCCCACGACCGCGGGGTCGAGGCCGAGCATGTCGAGCCAGCGCAGCACGCGCTCGATGAGCACCGCGTCGGTCGGGACGCTCGCCGGATCGGTCGAGGGCACGACGCCGAGCGCGACGACGAGGCCGCCGTCGAGGGCCTGGGCGAGGGCGTCGAGGTCACCCGCGCCCAGCACGGAGTGGTCGACCGACAGCCCACGGGCACCCGCCCCGGCAACGAGGCCCCACGGGACCCCGGGCGCGCAGGAGTGGACCCACGGCTCGGCGCCGGCGTCGGCGATCGCCCCGAGCACCTCCTCGAGCGCGGCCGAGGCCTCGGGCGGGTGGACGGTGCGGTGCCGGCCGAAGCCGGAGGCGGTGGGTACGGCGCCCGCCAGCACCATCGGCAGCATCGGCTCGTCGACCTGGACGACGAGACGCCGGGCACCGGGTAGACGGCGGCGCAGGTCGGCGACGTGGCCCCGCAGGCCCTCGGCGAGGGCCTGGGCGAGCTCGCGGCGAGCGCCGTGGTCGGCGAGCACCCTGTCGCCGCGCGGCTTCTCGACCGTGGCGGCCAGGGTCCACGGCCCGGCGACCTGTGCCTTGAACGCGCCGGCGTACCCCTGGGCCTGCTCCTCGACCTGGTCGAGGTCCTGGGCGAGCAGCGAACGCGCTCGCCGGTGGTCGACCCCGGACGCGTCGGTCAGCCGCCAGCCGGCCGGTTGGAGGTCGACACCGAGCCCGTCGACGACCGCCAGCGCGCGACCGGTCATGTTCGCGATCGCGCCGCGACCGGGGAGCTCGGGCACGAACGCCAGGTGGGGCAGCTCCCCGAGGGTGACGCGGACCGCCTCGGCGTAGTCACGGTCGTCGTCTCCGGGCATCGACCCGATGCCGGTGGCCAGCGTCATGCGGTGGCCTGCGCCAGCGCCGGGCTGCGGTCGGTGGCGCTGATCGTGGCGGAGCCGACGACGCGGGAGCCGTCGTAGACCACCGCCGCCTGGCCGGGGGCGATGCCCTCGGCCGGGTCGAGGAGCTCGATCTCGACGTGGTCGCCCTCGACGCGCACGACGGCGCGGTGCTCGCCGCCGTGGGCGCGGAGCTGGACGGTGACTCCCGCGCCGTCGAGGAGCTCGGGCACGGTCCCGCACCAGCGCGGCCGGATGCCGGTGATGCGGTCGATGCGGAGCCCGTCGCGCGGACCGACGGTGACGGTCCCGGAGACCGGCTCGATGTCGAGCACGAACCGCGGCTTGCCGTCGGCGGCCGGCATGCCCAGGCGCAGACCGCGGCGCTGCCCGATGGTGAACCCGACGGTGCCGTCGTGCTGGCCGAGGACCTGCCCGCTGGCCGCGTCCACGATGTCGCCGGAGGTGTTGGGGTTGCGGTCGCCGAGCTTCTCCTTGAGCCAGCCGGCGTTGTCGCCGTCGGCGACGAAGCAGATGTCGTGGGAGTCGGGCTTGTCGGCGACGAGGAGGCCGCGCTCGGCGGCCTCGAGACGCACGACCGGCTTGGTCGTGTCGCCGAGCGGGAAGAGCGAGTGGGCGAGCTGGTCCTGGGTGAGGACGCCGAGGACGTAGGACTGGTCCTTGCCCATGTCGATCGCGCGGTGCATCTCGATCAGGCCGTCGTCACCGGTGCGCAGCTGGGCGTAGTGACCGGTCGCGACCGCGTCGAAGCCGAGCGCGAGCCCGCGGTCGAGGACGGCTGCGAACTTGATCTTCTCGTTGCAGCGCAGGCAGGGGTTGGGGGTGCGCCCGGCGGCGTACTCGTCCATGAAGTCCTCGACGACGTCCTCGTGGAAGCGGTCGGAGAGGTCCCAGACGTAGAACGGGATCCCGATGATGTCGGCGGCCCGGCGGGCGTCGTTGCTGTCCTCGATGGTGCAGCAGCCGCGCGCCCCGGTGCGGTAGGACTTCGGGTTGCGGCTCAGGGCGAGGTGGATGCCGGTGACGTCGTGGCCCGCCTCCGCCGCGCGGGCCGCGGCGACGGCGGAGTCGACCCCGCCGGACATGGCCGCGAGGACCTTCATCGCAGCCCCGACTTGGCCGTCCTGGCGCGCTCGACCACCGGTCCGATCGCCTCGACGAGGGCGTCGACGTCCGCCTGGGTGGAGCTGTGGCCCAGGGAGAATCGCAGGGAGTGGCGGGCCTGGTCGTCGTCGCAGCCCATGGCGAGCAGCACGTGGGACGCCTGGGGCACACCAGCGCTGCAGGCGGACCCGGTGGAGCACTCGATCCCGCGGGCGTCGAGGAGCATGAGCAGCGAGTCGCCCTCGCAGCCGGGGAAGCCGAGGTGGGCGTTGCCGGGCAGGCGGTGCTCGGGGTCGCCGTGGAGGTGCGCGTCGGGGACCACCTCGATCACGCGGCGCACGAGGTCGTCGCGCAGGGCGGTGAGCCGGGTGGCGTGCTCGTCCTGGCCCTTGACGGACGCCTCGATGGCGGCCGCGAGCCCGGCGATGGCCGGCGGGTCGAGGGTGCCGCTGCGGATGTCGCGCTCCTGCCCGCCGCCGTGCACCAGCGCGGAGACCCGGAGGTCGCGTCGGACGATGAGCGCCCCGACGCCGTACGGGCCGCCCACCTTGTGCCCGGCGAGGCTGAGCGCGTCGACACCCGAGGCCGCGAAGTCGACCGGGAGGGCGCCGATGGCCTGCACCGCGTCGGTGTGGACCGGGATGCCGTGCTCGCCCGCGAGCGTGACGATGTCGGCGATCGGCTGGATGGTGCCGACCTCGTTGTTGGCCCACATCACCGAGATGAGCGCGACGCCCTCGGGGTCGCGCTCGACCGACTCCCGCAGGGCAGCGAGGTCCAGCCGGCCGCGGTCGTCGACCGGGATCAGCTCGACCTCGGCGCCCTCGGCGTCGGCGAGCCAGACGAGCGGGTCGAGGACGGCGTGGTGCTCGATCGCGCTCGCGAGGATGCGCACGCGGCGCGCGTCCTCGGCGCGTCGGGCCCAGTAGATGCCCTTCAGCGCGAGGTTGTCGGACTCGGTGCCGCCGGAGGTGAACACGATGTCGCCGGGGCGGCAGCCGAGCGAGCGGGCGATGGTCTCGCGGGCCTCCTCGACGACCCGACGGGCGCCGCGGCCGGACGCGTGCAGCGAGTTGGCGTTGCCGACCTCGGCCAGTCGCGCGGTCATCGCCTCGATCGCCACCGGCAGCATCGGCGTCGTCGAGGCGTGGTCGAGGTAGACGGTGCGCTCGGCGTGCCCGGGGTTCGTGGTCATGACCGACCAAGCCTATCCGGGTGGTGCGCGCGGGCCTTCTTTGCCCAACTCCCCGCGGGACGGCGAGGCCGTCCCTAGGATCGGCGCCATGCGGGCGGGGGCGGGTACGACGGTCGGTGCTGCCCTGGCGGTGGTCCTCCTCTGCGGCGCGTGCAGCTCCCCCGGCGACGACCTGCCCGCGGTCCCGGCCGCCGGCGAGACCATGGGCGAGGCCGAGCTGGCCGACGCTGCCGTCGACCTCGTCGAGGAGCGGGACGCGGCCCTCGCCGGCGGTGACCGCGAGGCCTTCATGGCGACCGTGGACGACGACGAGCTGGGTTTCACGGCCACGCAGCAGCGGTGGTTCGACAACCTGGCGGCCATGCCCGTGACTGACCTCGCACTCGCGCCCGCTGGTGACCCGGAGGCCAGGACCGACGGCGACGTGGAGCTGCCGGTGGACTTCACGATGCGCCTCGACGGCTTCGAGCGGCGCAGCGTCACCCAACGCCTGACCTACACCGTGCGCCAGGGCGACGACGGCGGCGCGGTGCTCGTCGCCGACCGCGACGCCGACCGCGACAAGAAGGCGGGCTGGCTGCCCGACCCGTGGGACGTCACCGCCGTCGAGGTGCGGGAGAGCGGCTCGATCCTCGCCCTCTTCGACGAGGAGACCTCGCCGTACGCCGATGCCGTGATGGAGGACCTCGAGGCCTCGCAGCGCACCGTGCTGGCCGCAGTGCCCGGCTGGTCGGGACAGCTCGTGGCCTACGACATCTCCGACCTGACCGCGCTCGAGGAGCGCACCCCGATGGAGCTCTGGGAGACGGGCGGCGTGGCCTACCCGGTGCCGGTCCGCGAAAGCTCGTCGAAGGTCGCGGCCTACCGCTTCATCGTCAACCCCGAGGTCGTCCACAACGGGCTCCAGCGTGACTCGCTGCTGCGCCACGAGCTCACGCACGTCGCTCTGGCCGAGCGGGACGACGCGAGCCCGCGCTGGCTCGTGGAGGGCGCCGCGGAGTATGTCTCCCGCTCGGAGCAGACCGTCGAGGAGCAGCGGGCGCTGGCGGCCTACATCGCGCGATACGTCGGCATCACCGACCCGGTACTGGTCGACGACCCGGCCGCGTTCTACTCCTCCCCCGACGTCAACTACGAGATGGCCGCGATCGCGTGCAGCTTCCTCGCCGACACCCGCGGCCCGGAGGTCCTGTGGGCGCTGATGGACGACTTCACCGCCGACCGGTCGCAGCCCGGCGCACTGTCCAGCGCCCGCGTCGACGAGGTCGTACGCCGCGAGGTCGGCCTCGACACCGACCAGCTGGCGCAGCTGGCCCTCGCCTGGGCGCTCGGCTGACCTATCCCGCGGCCAGGACGCCGTCGAGCCACGGATGGTCGGGGTGCGTCTTGCGTACGGCGCCGCGCAGCCACTCCCGGGCAGCGTCGTCCAGCAGCGGCCAGGCGGTGGCCAGGTCGGCGTCGTCCTTGGGCCGGTCGAGGCGCGCCTTGTGGTGCAGCACCACCTCGGGTCGCATGTAGCGGACGCCGTCGCCCGCCACCCATGTGACGTCCTCGAGCGGGACCACGTGCTCCTCGTCGCGGCGGCTGACCCACAGTCCGTCGCGGTCCTCGGCGAGGATGCAGTCGAGGAACCACGGCGCACCGGCGTGGTCGCGCAGCCACAGCTGGCCCGCTTCGGGGTGCAGCTCGGGCCAGTCGTCGTTGAGCGGGCGGATCATCCCGCTCCCCGCACCCCAGAGGTGGTGCCGGTCCCCCACCATCTCCTGGAACAGCGCGAGGTCGCGGCGCCAGATCACCAGGTCGATGTCGTCGTGGCGACGCGGGACGTGCGTGAACGCCTCGATCGCCCAGCCGCCCACGACCCACCACTCGCCGGGGTAGTCGGCCATGAAGGCCTTCGCGCCCGCCGGGTCGAGGGCGTCCCACTCGCCCCACAGCCGGTGGAACGCGATGTCGTCCGGGTCCTCGGGGGTCTGCGTCACCCCGCGAACCTATCCGTGCGACGGCGCACGGGTCGACGTGCTCGGGTCGGCGCCTCAGCCGAGGTGTGGATCGAAGCGATACCCGTGTCCCCGCACGGTCGTGATCCGACTCGAGGCGTCGAGGGACCGCAGGGTCAGGCGGACTCGCTGGATCATGCGCGTCAACCTCGCCCTGTCGGGGTCGTCGCCCTGCCAGACGCTGGCCAGCAGGTAGTCGGCGCTCAGGACGTGATGGGGGTTGGCGGCGAACAGGCCGAGGATCGCCGCCTCCTTCGTCCCGACCACGACAGCGGTGCCGGCGTGCGTGACGCGCCGCGTGCTCGGGTCGACCTCCAGCCCGGAGGCTCGGGGCTCGACTCCTGGCTCGACTCCTGGCTCGACTCCTGGCTCGGGTCGTTGCTCGGCCCGCGGGTGACAACGGCGCAGGACTGCCCTGACCCGTGCGTCCAGCTCGTCGCCGCTCACGGCGGCGGGGACGACGTCGTCCGCTCCGGCGTCCAGCGCCGCGACGTACGCAACCTCGTGGGAGCTGGCACTGATGCCCAGGACGCCGCCGGCGAACCCCCGCGTGCGCAGCCGGTGCGCGGTGTCGATGAGGTCTCGGACCGAGATCCTCGCCTTCAGGACGACGACGTCGGGAGCCGAGCCACGCGCGAACTCGAGCTCGCCGGCACTCGACACCTCGGCGACCCGGAGGCCCTGACGTAGGAGAGCCCGGACCAACCGGGATCCCTGCCGCTGGGAAGCACCCAGGACGACCAGCCGTTCACGCACGTCCCCAACCTAGGAACGCAACATCCACCCGGCGACCACGCGACACCCTCGGTAGAACCACGCCTCATCCGTCGTTCCAGGTCGTCCATGCCGTCCGGGTCACGCGCGGGGCTCAGAACCGAAAGGGGAACGCCGGCCCGGGAGGGTCCTCCCCCACGCGGCCGTCGACTGCTTCGCGGAGGAGGTCGGCCTGACCCGTGTGGCGGGCGTACTCCTCGATCATGTCGACCACCAGCCGTCTCACGGCGACAGGCCGGGTCCGGGCGCCGGGACGGTACGTCGCCGCAGGTCCGCCTCCTCCGTGAGCACTGTCCGCAGGACCGCGTCACTGCGGGCTGTCGCGTCGTGCCACAGCTCGTGGAGCAGGGCCGCGGGCGACCAGGGCTCGGGCAGCTTTCCAGCAGCCGAAAGCCGTGGCGTCGCCCAGGGGGGTCCCGCCGGCGATGACGCCGCCACCGGGATTGAGGTCGGCGCCGAGGTCGATGGGCGCATGAAGTGCGTCGAGGTCGTCCAAGCTGGCGGCCCAGTGCAAGGGCGTCTCCTGGTGCGGACCGTGGAACCGTGCGTTGACGTCTGCTCCAGCCGCGACCAGCACGCGGATCGTCTCCGCGACGTTCGGGAAGAACCCGGGCCAGTCCGTGGCGACATGAAGCAGCGTCCGGTTCATGCCGTCGGGGTCGTCGTCGCCGAGGCGTGCGGTCGCAAGGCGGGGGTTGGCGTCGAGGAGCTGCTGGAGGTCTGCGACCCTGCCGGCATGAACAGCTCGGACCGCTTCGATTGCCACCGGGTCGAGCGTGCTGATGGTCACCATGTCAACCTCCCTGTCCCGAACGCTAGCCGCTGGGCTGACCGCCTCGCCCGACGAGTCGTGCGTCAGAAAAGGTCGTCGCGACCCAGGCCGACGACCGGGAAGATCTCGACACAGGGGGCGCTGCCAGACGTGTCGCGGGCCGCGGAGCGCAGCAGCCCTTGTCCGCCTTCTGAACGCCCCATCCTGACTGCGATCGGCCGGGCATCCGGCGCTGCCGGTGCAACGTCTGGATCTGCCGATGAGCGGGCTCGAGACATCACGAGGATTGCAGCGTGATCCCCTCGCACGCCAGGACTGCGCCGGAATCGGGGTCGAGGTAGATGAACCATCGTTCGGCAGGCATGTTCTCCAACGACGCAGTCAGCACTTCGGGTAGCGCCGACGCGCGAAGGGCAGCCACGGCTTGAGCGTGCCCGAACACTGTGATCTTCGGGTCGTCCCAACCATCGTTGTCGTTGACAGACAGCTCCGCAGCAAGAGTCTGGGGATTTTCGCGCTGCCAGCCCTCATAGATTCGAATCCCGCGCCTGAGTGCATCCGCCACACGTTGCGACGCGGGGTCGCTGTGCATCATCACGGCGTTCAGGAGCAGCTCACGGTCCACCACCAACACACTAGAAGAGATCCGCTCACGCCGCGATCCGCGCGCCTGGAACAGCGTCAGACCGCTACCTGTCGGACAGGCGCGTGGCTCTGGAGCTGGCGATGAGCGGGGCGGCAACCACCTGCCCTTCGTCTAGCAGAAGCTCGGCCCAACAACTCCTCCGGCACAGTCTGCGCGACGCGCGTCACCTCGACGCTATGTCAGGATGCGAACGTGAGTGTGAAGGAAGACTTGCGGACTGCGACGAGGGACGTCCTTGGTCCCACTGCTCGCTCTCAGGGCTTCAGGGGGACATCTGCCACGGCGTCGCACGACGCCCTCGGGTGATTGGGCGATCGTCAACCTCCAGTCCTCGACGTCCAGCAGTGCGAGTTCCGTGCGATGTGTCCTCAACACCTCGGTCGCTCCCGAACCGTGGCCCGTTCATCAGCAGTCGAAGGGTTCGCAGTACCGAAGAGGTCCAAGGCCTCAACCAGAACTTGTCGCCAAGGCTCGCCCAAGGCGCAACCGACGATCGCAAGTGCATCGGACGCCGTGTCTGCGCCCCAGAAGCGTAGGTAGGAGTCGAACCCTCCTGAGTTCACCTCCTGGCGAAGGTCGCACACGGCGAGCAGTTGCCGCTGCTCGTCTCTGAGAGGACGACGACTCTCGGACGTCGCGTAGGCTTCATACAGTTGCCGGATGTCCACTCGCGGAGGTTAGCCGTCCGGGGATCGCCTCGACCCACCTATCCGGATCTGCCGCTGGGAAGCTCGCCCATCTGCCGACGTGCGTGCGTCAGTCGAAGGTGAGGTGCACGGAAGGTTCGACTGTCAGAAGGCCGCCCCAGTCGCCGCTCACCTCTCAGGCGGGTGCGCCGTCCCAGTCCACCGGGTTGAAGACGTCAATGTTTCCGAAGTCCAGTTCTCCCGACGCATCGGTCGCGGCGGGCGCGTCGGAACGATGCAGCAGCGAGCGCGTTGTGCTGGCCACCGTGAGCGTTGCCCGCACATAACAGTGTTGCTCGCCTGGTGCTGAAGGGTGATACCGGGGATGGTTTGGCGTCAGGACGGCATCCAGTCGGAACGCGACCCCGTGCTCTGTCGCATCGACCTCGAGCACCCACGAGTCTTTAAGGTAGATCTCGGCGAGGTCCGCGAACGCGCCCTGGTATTTCACGCTCAGGAGTATGACGGGCTGACCGCACTCATCTGCCGGGATGAGTCGCTTCGCCTGGACTAATTGGTCGTCGTGCTTCGACGTGCGGCCCCGTCTGACGCCCGTCGCCGGATGATGCCGTTGCGCGGCCTACGCCGCACCCGCCACGAGCCCTCGCCGGCGGCCGCGTCGTGCACCCGACATCGCCATCCACAGGCTCGCGGGAGTCGTTCCGTTCTCGTGGGTTGATTGTCGGTGGTCCCTGCTTGGCTTGACCCATGACAGCGACCGCGAGCACCACCACGACCCTGCCGGACACCCCGGCCGGGGTGCTCGCTGCGCTGCGTGAGGAGCAGGACCTGCGTGCCGCGTCCGAGGTCCGGTCCATGCGACTGGCCGCACACTGGGTGGACCTGCACCCGGTCCTCGACCCGAGCGATCCGAGTGCCTGCTTCCAGTCGCCGAAGACCCTCGCCGGGGAAGGGTCACCGGCGATCGACGAGTTCACCATCCCCGACCTCGCCACCATCCTCGGACAGACCTGCGACGCCATCGGGTCCTGGCTGACCGACGTCATCGAGCTCCGCCACCGCCTCCCCCACCTGTGGGCCGGAGTCCTGTCCGGGGACATCACCCCGTGGCGCGCCCGACGGGTCGCGCAGACCACCGTCGACCTCACCCCCGCCGCCGCGGCCTACGTCGACGAGCAGACCGCCTGGTGCGCCAACCGCCTCACCCCCACCCAGCTGACCCGACTGATCGACCACGCCCGCGCCCGGCACATGCCCGACCAACGCGCGGCCGACCTGGCCGCGGCCGCTGACTCCCGCCACGTCACCTTCACCACCGACCAGGTGTCCTTCGACGGCACCATGCACCTCGAGGCCGACCTCACCATCCCCGACGCCCTCGGCCTCGCCGAGGCCGTCACCCACGGCGCCGCCAGACTCGCCGCGCTCGGGTCCACCGACACCCTCGACGGCCGCCGCGCCACCGCGCTCGGCGACCTCGCCCGCCACCAGCTCGCGTTCGGCTACGACGACACCACGACTGATGTCGCGGACGTCTCGGGCGCGCCGCGGGTGATGCCGGCCACCACGCAGATCGTGCTCCACGCCCACCTCCCCGCCGACGCGATCACCGACGCCATCACCGACGCCATCACCGGACACCCAGTCAGTGGGCTGACAGGCTTCGTCGAGCAGGCCGGCGGACGGGTCCTCACCGCCGAGCAGGTCCGCATCTGGTGCGGACGCCCCGACGTCCAGATCACCGTCCGGCCCGGGCTCGACCTCCACCAGCGGCTCGAGACCACCGGCTACACCCCCACCGACCGGCTCCGGGAGCACGTCATCGCCCGGGACCGGACCTGCGTGTTCCCCTGGTGCGGCCGCAACGCCCGCGGCTGCGACCTCGACCACGTCACCCCCTACGACCACGACGTCGGACCCGACCAAGCCCAGCCCGGCCCGACGTCCACCGACAACCTCGCCGCGCTCTGCCGACGCCACCACCGCCTCAAGGCCCAGGGACGTTGGCACTACGCCATGACCGCTCCCGGCGAGTACGTGTGGACCAGCCCCCACGGCCACCACTACCTCCGCGACCACACCGGCTCCCGCGAGACCCAACCGACAACCCACCCGCCCGACCAGTGACCACCCCGCCCCACACCCCGCAGACGTACAGCTGCGGGGCCGGCGGCACGTCCACGAGGCGATCAGCACGCTTATGCGGCGATGGGGGCGAGGCAAGGCTCAGGCTCGCGGTACCTCGGCCGAGCGGGTCGTCATCCACGCGTCGCGCCACCCGACCCAGCCGGCACGCAGCCGAGGCGAACCAACGACCGCCCCGGAGCGACGAGCCCGCATGTCCTCGATCAGCCAGCCGGGAGCGTGCGCGACCTCGATCGCGGCCGTCTTGGTGAGCAGCGTCCCCGTCCGTAGAGCGTGCCGCCCGCGCGCCATCGAGGTCAGGCCGAGGTCGACGAACGACGTGTCGGACCAGAGGTACGGACGCCGAGCCGCCCAGGTCCAGTAGCCGGCGAGCTCGGCGCGCGCAGCCGCCCGCACGTCGTCCGCCGACACTGGCGGCAGCAGGTCGAGGGGCGACCGGCCGAGCACAGCAGACCCGTGCAGCACGAGCTCCGCCCGCGAGATGCCCGACAGCGGACGATCGACGAGGACACCGTGGGTCCACGTGGGGTGCCGGGTCGGGGCGGAGAGGAGGCGCGCCTCGTCGACGTACACGCAACCCAGGTCCGCCCCGTCAGCGACTCCCCGGTCGAGCTCACGGTGCAGCCCGATCAGGACGGCAGTCCGCGACGCATCCACCGGGCCGTCGACGACGGCGACCAGGTCGAGGTCGCTGACGCCCGGGACGTGGTCACCGGTCGCCAGCGACCCGCCCACCCACAGCGAGCGCACCCAGCCCAGGGCGTCGAGGCGCTCGGCGAACGCCGCCACGGACACCGGGAGCGACTGCACGACGGCTCAGAGCACGACGAGCGCGTCGCGGTGCACGACCTCACGCTCGTACGCCGACCCGAGCTCGCGCTTCAGGTCCTGGCTCGACCTCCCGAGCAGCCCGGGCAGCTCGTCGGCGTCGAAGGTGACCAGTCCGCGAGCGACGGCGTGACCGGCGGCGTCGACGAGCGAGACGGGGTCGCCCGCCTCGAAGTCGCCGGTCACGGCGGTGATGCCGGCCGCGAGCAGCGAGGCGCGACGCTCGGTGACGGCCGCGACGGCGCCGGCGTCGAGGACCAGCGAGCCCTTCGGCTCGGTCGCGTGCGCCAGCCACAGCAGCCGGGTCGGGCGGCGCTTGCCGGTGGGCAGGAAGACGGTGCCGACCTCGTCGCCGACCAGGGCCTCGCCGGCGCGCTCGGCGGAGGTGAGGACGACCGGGATGCCCGCGCCCGTGGCGATCCGGGCGGCGTCGACCTTGGTGGTCATCCCGCCGGTGCCGACACCCGCCGACCCGGTCTTCCCGATCGACACGTCGGCGAGGTCGGCCTCCGAGCGCACCACGGGCACCAGCGACGACCCCGGCCGGCTGGGCGGGCCGTCGTACAACCCGTCGACGTCGGACAGCAGCACGAGCAGGTCGGCGTGCACGAGGTGGGCGACCAGCGCCGCGAGCCGGTCGTTGTCGCCGAAGCGGATCTCCGAGGTCGCGACCGTGTCGTTCTCGTTGACGATCGGCAGGACCCCGAGCTCGATCAGCTTGGCGAAGGTCTGGTAGGCGTTCTTGTAGTGCGCACGCCGGATGACGTCGTCGACGGTGAGGAGCACCTGGCCGGTGACGATGTCGTGCCGGGCGAACTCCTCCTGGTAGCGGTGCGCGAGCAGCCCCTGCCCGACCGACGCGGCGGCCTGCTGGGCGGCGAGCTGGCGCGGCCGCTTGCCGAGGCCGAGCGGCGCGAGACCGGCAGCGATCGCCCCCGAGGAGACGAGCACGACCTCCGCCCCACGGGTCCGGGCGGCGGCGAGGACGTCGACCAGATCGCGCACCCGGGCGGGGTCGATGCCGCCGGTGGCCGTGGTGAGGGACGACGAGCCGACCTTGACGACGACCCGGCGCGCGGAGGCGACGAGGGCGCCACGATCGGGCGCCGCCCGGTCGGTCACTCCTCGCCGTCCCAGTCGGGGTCGTCCTTGGTGCCGATCTCGTAGGCCATCGGGCCGACGCCCGAGCTGGTGACGGTCGTGGGCGCAGCGGCCTTCCCGGAGCGGTCGATGCGGCGGGCCACGTCGGCCCGGGTCTCGTTCTCGGACCGCTCGGGCATCTGCTCCTGGATGTCGCGACGGCGGGTCGCGGCGGGCCGCTCCTCGCGCAGGCGCTCGTCCTCACCGCGACGACCCAGCATCTCGGCACCGGCCTCGATGCTCGGCTTGAAGTCGAACACGACGGCGTTGTCGGGGGGCCCGATGAGCACGGCGTCGCCCTCGATGGCGCCCATCGTGACCAGCTTGGCCTCGATGCCGAGCCGGTTGAGCCGGTCGGCGAGGAACCCGACGGCCTCCTCGTTGCTGAAGTCGGTCTGCCGGACCCAGCGCTCGGGCTTCTCGCCGCGCACCCGCCAGCCCTCGGGCGACTCGATGATCTCGAAGTCGCCGCCGCCGTCGACGCCGCCGGGTCGCAGCACGATCCGGGTGGCCTCGACGACCGGGCGCTCGGCGCGGGCCCGGTCCACGATCTCCGCCATGGCGTAGGTGAGGGCGGGCATGCCGGCCCCGGAGGCGGCGCTGACCGGGAAGACGCGGAGGCCACGGGCCTCGAGGTCCTCGCGGACCATGTCGGCGATCTCGTTGCCGTCGGGTACGTCGACCTTGTTGAGCGCGACGAGCCGCGGCCGGTCCTCGAGGCCGCCGTAGCGAGCGAGCTCGTTCTCGATCACGTCGAGGTCGTCGAGCGGGTTGCGACCCGGCTCGATGGTCGCGGTGTCGATGACGTGCACCAGGGCCGCGCACCGCTCGATGTGGCGCAGGAAGTCGTGGCCGAGGCCGCGACCGTCGGCGGCGCCCTCGATCAGGCCGGGGACGTCGGCGACGGTGAAGATCACGTCGCCGGCCCGGACCACACCCAGGTTGGGGACCAGCGTGGTGAAGGGGTAGTCGGCGATCTTCGGCCGCGCCCGCGACATCGCGGCGATCAGCGACGACTTGCCCGCGCTCGGGAAGCCGACGAGGCCGATGTCAGCGACGACCTTGAGCTCGAGGCGGACCTCGATCTCGTCGCCGGGCTCACCGAGGAGCGCGAAGCCCGGGGCCTTGCGCTTGGCACTGGCGAGCGCGGCGTTGCCGAGACCACCGCGACCGCCGCGGGCGATCACCATCTCGGTGCCCACGCCGACCATGTCGCCGAGGATCTCCCCGTCGACGGTCTTCACGAGCGTGCCGTCGGGCACCGGCAGGACGAGGTCGCCGCCGTGGGCGCCGTTGCGGTGCGCCCCGGCGCCGTGGCCGCCGTGCTCGGCCCTGCGCTTGTTGCCGTGGTGGTAGTCGATCAGCGTGGTGACGTCGGAGTCGACGCGCAGGATCACCGAGCCGCCCGGGCCGCCGTTGCCGCCGTCGGGTCCGCCGAGGGGCTTGAACTTCTCCCGGTGCACCGACGCGACACCGTTGCCGCCCCGGCCTGCGCTGATGTGCAGCGTGACCTGGTCGACGAAGGTGGGCACAGCCATGGGAGGTCCTAACGGAAGAAATGGCACGAAGGGCGCCCCCAGAGTCTAGGGACGCCCTTCGCGGGAAAAGTCGTACGTGACTAAGGCGTGGTCACTCGCCCGGAACGATGTTGACGACCTTGCGGCCGCGACGGGTGCCGAACTCGACGGCACCGGCGATCAGCGCGAACAGGGTGTCGTCGCCGCCGCGGCCCACGCCCGAACCGGGGTGGAAGTGGGTGCCGCGCTGGCGGACGATGATCTCGCCGGCGTTGACGGCCTGGCCGCCGAAGCGCTTCACACCGAGGCGCTGGCTGTTGGAGTCGCGACCGTTCTTGGTGGACGCGGCGCCCTTCTTGTGAGCCATGAGTTCAGTCCTTCGTCGAAAAAGCTGGATCCGAGCGAGAGCTCAGAGGGAGATGTCGGTGACCTTGACCTGGGTGTACTTCTGGCGGTGACCCTGGCGCTTCTTGTAGCCGGTCTTGTTCTTGTACTTCTGGATGACGATCTTCGGGCCCTTGGTGGCACCGAGGATCTCGACCGTGACGGCCGCCTTGTCGAGGCCGGTCGCGGTGACGGTCTCGCCGTCGACGACCATCACCACGGGAAGAGTCAGGGTGCTGCCGACCGTGTTGGCCTTCAGGTCCATCTTGTCGATCTCGATGACGTCGCCGACAGCAACCTTCTGCTGCTTGCTGCCACTGCGCACAACTGCGTACACGGCGGACTCACTCTCCTCAGGTGCTGTGGTGGCCATCGCTGGCGCAGGAATTGGTACGTGATACGTGCTCGGGGTGCTGCCCGGACCTCGCGGCATCGTCCTCGGAGGAGACCGACGCGGAGATCGAACAGGTGGCACGCCCGGAGGCGCACGAGGAGCAACTTTACGGCGCTGGGCCCGACCGGGTCAAAACGAGCCGACCCGGACAGGACTCAGCGCTTGCGGCTGCCCCGCTTCTTGATCGGGACGTGCTCGACGTGGGGCTCGTCGGCGTGCTCGTCGGCCTGCTCACCGGCGGGCACGTCGTCGCTGTCGGGACCCGGCTCGAGACCCGCCGTGCCGGGCTCGACGAGCCCGGACTCCGGCCGCTGCCCGGCCACGCCCACGGGCGGGACGACCGGCGGGCCGGCCGGCCGGGTGGCCGAGCGGCGACGGGTGCGGGTCACGACCTGCGGCTTGACGGGCTCCACCGGCGCCTCGACAGCAGGCTCCTCAGCGGGCGCCTCGACCGCGGGCTCGGCTCCTTTGGGCTCGCCGGCCTGCTCGACCGGCGTCTCGGCCGACTCCGGGGCCGACTCCTGGGCCGGCTCCTGGGCCGACGTCTCGCCGCCCGGTGTCTCGGTGCCCTCCGGTGCGTCCGGAGCCTCGGCGGGTACGTCGACCGCGGACGGCACCTCGACCGAGGCCGCCGCTCCGGGCGTCTCGGTGTCGGGCGTCTCGGTGTCGGGCGCCTCGGTCCCGGACGTCTCCGCCTCGACCGGGTGGTCGTGGCGCGGCATGGCCGCGACGTCCTTGGGCGACGGGGCGGGGGCGGGCGAGGGGCTGGGCGAGGAGCCGTTCCCTCCCCCGTTCGCGTTGCCGTTGCCGTTGTCGTTGGACTGGCCGTTGCCGCCCTCACCGCGGCCGCGGCCCCGGTTGCGGCGGCCGCTGCTGCGGCGGTCGCCGTCGTCCGACTCGCCCTTGGCCTCGACCGGCTCGGCGGTGATCACGACGCCGCGGCCGTGGCAGTGCTCGCAGTCGGTGCTGAAGGCCTCGAGCAGCCCGGTGCCGATGCGCTTGCGGGTCATCTGCACGAGGCCGAGCGAGGTGACCTCGGCGACCTGGTGGCGGGTGCGGTCGCGACCGAGGCACTCGACGAGGCGGCGTACGACCAGGTCGCGGTTGGACTCCAGGACCATGTCGATGAAGTCGACGACGATGATGCCGCCGATGTCGCGCAGCCGGAGCTGACGCACGATCTCCTCGGCCGCCTCGAGGTTGTTCTTGGTGACGGTCTCCTCGAGGTTGCCGCCGGAGCCGGTGAACTTGCCGGTGTTGACGTCGACGACCGTCATCGCCTCGGTGCGGTCGATGATCAGCGAGCCGCCCGAGGGCAGCCAGACCTTGCGGTCGAGGCCCTTCTGGATCTGCTCCTCGATGCGGTAGGCAGTGAAGACGTCCTTGCCGGCGGCGCGGCCCTCGGTCGCGGGCTCGAACTTCTCGAGCCGGTCGGCGAGGTCGGGCGCCACGTGGGAGACGTAGCCCTGGACGGTGTCCCAGGCGTCGTCGCCCTCGATGACGAGCTTGGCGAAGTCCTCGGTGAACAGGTCGCGCACGACCTTGAGGGTGAGGTCGGGCTCGCCGTACAGCAGCTGCGGAGCACTGCCCTTGGCCTTGGACTCGATGTCCTCCCAGCGCGCCTTGAGCCGCTCGACGTCGTGGGTCAGCTCCTCCTCGGAGGCGCCCTCGGCGGCCGTGCGGACGATGACGCCGGCGGTGTCGGGGACGATCTCCTTGAGCAGCGTCTTGAGACGGTTGCGCTCGGTGTCGGGGAGCTTGCGGGAGATGCCGGAGGTGGTGCCGTCGGGCACGTAGACGAGGAAGCGACCCGCGAGGCTGACCTGCGAGGTCAGGCGGGCGCCCTTGTGGCCGATCGGGTCCTTGGTGACCTGCACCAGCACCGACTGGCCGCTGGAGAGCACCGACTCGATCTTGCGGGGCTGGCCCTCCTTGTGGCCGAGCGCCGACCAGTTGACCTCACCGGCGTAGAGCACGGCGTTGCGGCCCTTGCCGATGTCGATGAAGGCGGCCTCCATCGAGGGCAGGACGTTCTGCACGCGGCCGAGGTAGACGTTGCCGATCAGCGAGGTCTGCGACTCGCGGGCGACGTAGTGCTCGACGAGGACCTTGTCCTCGAGCACGGCGATCTGGGTCAGCTCCTTGCGCTGGCGGATGACCATGACGCGGTCGACCGACTCGCGGCGGGCCAGGAACTCGGCCTCGCTGACGATCGGGGCGCGACGGCGGCCGGCCTCGCGGCCCTCGCGGCGGCGCTGCTTCTTGGCCTCGAGGCGCGTCGAGCCGGCGAGCGCGGTGATCTGGTCCTCGGGAGCACGGCGGTTGCGGACCCGGGTGACGGTGTTGGGCTCGTCGTCGGAGTCGTCGCCCTCCTCGCCGGCGCGACGGCGACGGCGACGGCGACGCGAGGTGCCGTCGCCCTGCTCGGTCTGCTCGCTGTCCTGCGGTCCGGTGTCGGACTTGTCGGCGTCCTGGGAGTCGTCGTCGGACTCGGCGTCCTGGCCGTCCGCGGAGCCCTCGCCGCCCTTGCGGCGACGACGTCCACCCCGGCGGCGACGGCGGCGCGCCGGTCCGGTGCCATCTCCCTCACCCTCGGCGTCGGTGCCCTCGGCGCCGTCAGCGGCGTCAGCGGCGTCGGTGTCCGGGCTCTCGGTCGCGTCCGCGTCCTCGGCGGTCTCCGCGTCGGCGACCTCGGTCGAGGTCTCCTCCTCGTCCTCGACCGGCGCGGCGGCAGCCTTCTTCTTCGACGTGGACTTCTTGGTCGTCTTCTTCGCCGCGGCCTTCTTCGCCGGCTTGGCGGGGGCCTCGGCGTCCGCGGCGCTGTCGCCGGCGGAGTCAGCGGTGGTGTCAGCGGTGGTGTCGTCCGCGGGAGTGGCGGCGGCCTTCTTGGTGGCGCGGGTCCGGCGCGGGGCGGTCTCGGGTGCCTGGAAGAGGGGTACGGCGCTGGGCGCGCCGCCCGTCTCGGCGGCGGGCGACTCGGTCGCGGGCTCGGGCGCCGCGGTCTTCCTGGTCCGGGTGCGCGTCGTCTTCTTGACGACCGGCGCGGCGGGAGCGTCCTCGACGGGCGCCTCGACCGCCTCGACCTGCTCGGCGGTGGGCTCGACCGCGGCGGCCTTCTTCGTCGTGGTCTTCTTCGCGGTCGTCTTCTTGGCCGCGGTCTTCTTCGCCGCCGCCTTCTTGGCGGGCGCCTTCTTGGCGGGCGCGACCGGCGCGTCGGCGTCGGCAGCCGCCGGGGCCGCGTCGGGGATCAGGCTGTCCTGCACCGAGGCGGGCGGGGTCGCCGCGGCCTTCTTGGCGCTCGAGCGGGTGCGGGTCGTCTTCTTGACCGCCGGCGCGGTCGGGGTCTCCACGCCGGCAGCGGGGTCGGGGGTGACGGGCTCGACCGGGGCGGCGGCGGCTGCCGTGGCGGCGGTCTTGCGGGGGGCGCGTCGCGTGGTCTTCTTCACCACCGGGGCGGCGGGGGCATCGGAGGTGTCCGAGCCGGATGAGCCGTTGTCGGTGGTGTCGTTCGGGTTGTCGTCGAGCATGTCGCTCTCCTCGCCGGCACCCAGATCAGCTCCGGGGCCGTGTCGGCGTCGCGAGGCCCGGTGGACGGGCGTCGGACGCAAAGCCTTCGTGTGGCGGCGACACCCTCCGCGTGCGCGTCATCCCAAGCGCGTCGATCACCCATCCGCGGTCGCTGGGCCGGGTGTGCACCTCTCTCACCGGTGCACGAGCCGCGTCGCGGAACTGGCGTCGACCTTCATCGGATGTGCCGGACCTTGACGGGGCCAGGCGAGAACGTCGTCGGCTCGTCGTGGATGGCGGACCATCCGCGTCGAACGTGGCGAGTATCGCACACTCGTCACGATTCGCCGGTAACCCCGACGGCGGCCGGACAGGTCGCCCGGGCCCGCCCGGGCGCTCAGACGAGCGGGTCGCCGATCGCGCCGGAGGCCTCGAGGGTGCCCTGCTCGAGACGGGTCATCAGGGGCGCCTCGCCCATCGCCGTACCCGACACCGCGGCCAGCGCCGTGAGCACGTCGTCGGGACGCACGGCCGGGACGCCGTGGCGCAGCACCAGCTCGAAGGCGGCCCCGTCACGCTCGGTGGAGGCGGCGGTCGCGAGCGAGAGCACGGCGTCGCGGGCGTCGAACTCGCGCAACCCCTTCTTGGTCATCCGCTCGACCAGCACCTCGTCGGCGGCCAGGAACGCGTCGGCGGCGGCCTGCGCGGAGTCGAGCGGCACGGTCACGTCGATGCGCCAGCGGCTCGCCTCCAGGCGGTCGGCGAGCGAGCCACCGGGCGACTCCACGACCTCGAGCACGTCGAGGCCGGGCGGCAGCGCCTCGTCGAGCAGCGCGTGCACCTCGGAGGGCACGAGCACCTGCGCGAGCGCGATCTCGAGGTATTCCGCCTCGCTGGCCGAGCCCGTCGGGGCAGCCCCGGCGTAGGAGATGCGCGGGTGCGGGTTGAAGCCGGACGAGTAGGCCATCGGGATGCGGGCGCGGAAGACCGCCCGCTCGAAGGCGCGGCTGAAGTCGCGGTGGCTGGTGAAGCGGAGGCGTCCGCGCTTGGCGTAGCGCACTCGGAGGCGCTGCACCGGGGGCGGCTGCTGGGGCGGGTCCTTACGTGGCATGTCGGGGCACACGCTAGCCGTCATGGTCCCCCACGGCCGACTTCAGGGCAGCTTCGCCTCCCGCATCTGCCGCGACGCGTAGATGCTGTTGACGACCTCGCCGTCCAGCCACGCGGTGAGCCGCACCGCCTCCGCATCGAGGGCGGCCCGAGCGTCCGCGCCGACGTCCTCGCGCAGCACCACCCGCACGGCGGCGTCCGGGTCCTGCACCCAGCACCCGACGACGCGCCCCTCCCACCAGGCGGTGGTGCCACCGTTGCCGTTGGTGTCGAAGAGGTACGGCACGTGGGCGGCCTCGAGGTAGAAGGCGCGCTGCTTCCAGCCCATCAGGGTCGGGTCGAGCGCTGGCAGCAGGGCAGCCCACGGCTCGACCTCCGGCTCCGGCTCGAGGTCGTCGGCCAGCAGCCAGCCGGTCTCGCCCGAGTCGAGACCGACCACGACGGCCCCGAGATCGGCCAGCGCTCGCCGGACCGCGGACTTGGTCGAGCCGAGCCACCACACGATGTCGGTCTCGGTGCCCGGCCCGAAGGTGAGCAGCCAGCGGCGGACGAGCTCGGCATAGCCCGCCGCTTCGTCGAGCGGCTGGGGCGACTCCCCCAGCCAGGCCGCCATCGAGGTCCACTGCGGCTGGGAGACCCGCCAGTGGCTGCCGTTGTGCCCGCGCACGATCAGGCCGTCGGCGCCGAGCTGGCCCAGCACCCGCGGCGCCAGCGAGACGTCGGCCGCCCACTTGGTGTCGCCGCCGATGCGGACCTTGCCGGTCAGGACGGGCAGCTCCTCACGCAGCGCCCGCGCGCTCACCTCGGCTCCCCCGGCCAGCCGTTCGAGCACCGCGTCGCGGGCCGCGGCCAGCCAGGCGTCCCCGTCGTCGGCCAGCCCGCCGGCCACCGCGTCCTTGACGATCCGCTTGGCCTCCGTCAGCGCGACCCGGGCCGACGCGCTCCCCCACGCCGCAGGGAGCAGGTCGCGCGGGAAGACGAACAGGGTCCGGCGCATCGCCAGCTGCTTGACCAGCGTGCGGTCGTCGTACAACGCGCGATCGACGTCGTCGCGGGTGAGCCCGTCGACGCGGGCGTGGAGGGAGAGGTACGGCGTGGGCGGCTCGGTCGAGTGCAGCACCGTCATCGCCCGGGTGGCCGCGACCGCGTCGGCGGCCCGGTGGTCCGGATGGATCGCGTGGCGCCGCGCCAGCCGGGCGCGCCGCTGCTCGTCGGTGACGTGGAGCCGGGCGCCGGTCATCACATGGCGATGCTGTCGAGGCCGAACATGGACGGCGCCAAGGCGTAGAGCACGAGGGCGGCCAGCGCGATCACGACCGCGGTGCGCGTGCGCAGGAGCAGGGCGAAGAAGCCGAGCCCGATCGGCCACAGCGCGAGCCCGTAGCGGGTGTGCACGCCGATGTACTGCCCCGTCGTCACGAAGACCATCACGTCGAGCAGGATCGGGCCCAGCGCGAGGCCGAGGAGGTAGCCCGGCGCGAGCTGGCGCACGAAGGCCGCGGGCTCGCGGGCCACGCCGGCCCAGATCGCCAGCGCCGGGCCGGCCATCGCCAGCATCATCCAGGTGGCCGGCATGTTGAGCGGCCCCTCGCCGTACGGACCGAGGAACCGGAAGCTGTCGAGCACCAGCTGCACGGGCAGCAGCGAGTCGACCAGGTAGTTGCCCGGAGGGGCGGGGTCGCCGATCTGGGTGGCGCTGACGACGAGCATCGAGACGAGCGTGAAGACGAGGGTGCTGGCGCCGAGCCAGGCGCCCGCCACGACCGCTCGCACGCGGGTGGCGCGTTCGACCGCACCCGGCCAGGCCACCACCGCCAGCAGTGCGATGCCGAGCCCGAGCACCACGACGATGTTGGAGCCCTTGACGCCCGCGGCTCCGAGCCCGGCGAGCACGAGGGTCCACCACGGCCACTCCCGGCGCAGGAACTTCAGGGTCGCGAGCGTGGCCAGCGCCCCGACCGGGATGTCGAGGGCGTGCGGGGTGATGAAGGTGTACTGCTGCTGCAGGGCCGGGACCAGCAGCACAGTGGACGCGGCGACCAGGGAGCCGCCCCGTCCGGCGCCCAGCGCGCGGGCGACGAGGAACAGCGACCACATGCTCAACGCGGCCCACAGGGCACCGACCAGCCGGGCGGCCAGCAGCGCGTTGTCGACCAGGCCCGAGCCGGTCAGCACCGCCGCGACGGCGCCGGTCGCCCAGTAGTACGGCGCCGGGTCGGCCGCCGCCGAGTTGAGGGTGAACACGTCGGGCGAGTCGCGGCAGGGGGGCGGCTTCGGGCCGTCGATGCGGGTGATGCCGCGGCACGCGCGGACGTCCTGCCCCCAGGCGCCGATCTCCTCGCCGTTGCGCATCCACAGGTCGCCGGTCGCGACCTGGTGCACCCGCTCGGCGTACTGCCACTCGTCGAAGATGCTGAGCTGGCCGTTGGCGACCGCCTGGTTGGCCACGACCGGGGCAGCCAGGGCCGCGAAGACCACCAGCAGCGCGGCGTGCGCGCGCCACCCGGTGAGCCTGGAACGCACCGACTCGACCCACGTCCTGGCGCTGCCCCCGTTCGTCACGCGGCGAGTATGCCGCAGCCGGGCCCGCCCTCGTGGAGGCACGGGTCGGGGCCGGCCGTTGCTAGCATGCGCGCCGTGCCGACGACAGACCCCCGACCCTCCACCGACAGCCGGGTCCTGGTCATCGTCCCGGCGTGGAACGAGCAGGCCAGCGTCGGCGACACCGTGCACGAGATCCGGAGCACCAACCCGGGCGTGGACGTGCTCGTGGTCGACGACGGGTCCGGCGACCGCACCGCCACCGTCGCGGCGGCGGCCGGCGCGAGCGTCGTGCGCCTCCCCTTCAACCTCGGGGTCGGCGGCGCGATGCGCACCGGCTACCGGCACGCGCTGCGGGCCGGCTACGACGTGGCCGTGCAGATCGACGCGGACGGCCAGCACGACCCGCGCTACCTCGACACCCTGATCGCCGAGCTCGACCGCGTCGACATCTGCATCGGCAGCCGCTTCGCCCGCGCCGACGACCCCTACACCGTCCGCGGCCCGCGACGGTGGGCGATGATCCTGCTCGCGCGCGTGTTGAGCCGGCTGGCCGGCACCACGCTGACCGACGTCACCTCCGGCTTCCGCGTCTGCAACCGCCGCGCGATGACGGTCTTCGCCGAGCACTACCCGGCGGAGTACCTCGGCGACACCGTCGAGTCCCTCGTCATCGCCACGCGCGTCGGGTGCCGCGTCGGCCAGGTGCCCGTCGACATGCGGCGCCGGGCCGCGGGCCAGCCGAGCGCCTCGCCGCTGAAGGCGGCGGTCTTCCTGTGCCGGGCCGTGGTCGCGCTGGGGCTCGCGCTCGTACGCCGCTGGCCGGCCACCTTCGACGAGGGCCTCACCGACAGCGGCGCCCTGCAGACCGACGCACGGGCGGAGGCGTCATGACCCCCACCGCCCTGGGCGTGGCCGTCTCGGTCATCGTCACCGTCGTCCTGTTCGAGATGCTGCGCCGGCACCGGCTGCGCGAGAAGTACGCCCTGATCTGGTTCTCCATCGCGATCGGGCTGCTCGTCATCACGATCTTCCCGGTCGTGCTCACGTCGGCCGCCGAGCTGCTGCACGTGCAGGTGCCCGCCAACCTGCTCTTCTTCGTCGGCTCGCTCCTCCTGCTCGCGATGAGCCTCCAGCACAGCTTCGAGCTCGGCCGGCTCGAGGAGCGCACCCGCACCCTGGCCGAGGAGGTCGCGCTGCTGCGGCTCGCCCTCGACGAGCGCGCCCCCGACCAGCACGGCGTCGACGAGCGCGGCCTCGAGCCGCCCGACGACCTGCCCGAGCCCGGGGAACCCGCCGGCACGGACACGTCGGACGACGGTCCCGCGTGAGCCACCTGCACCTGGTCGTGGCCTACTGGGGAGACCCGGCCCTGCTCGACCTGACCATGCGCAGCGTGCTCGCCCAGACCGACCCGCGCTGGCGGGTCACCGTGATCGACGACGGCTATCCCGACCCGGCCGCGCAGCAGACGTGGGGTGAGCACACGGACGAGCGCATCAGCTATCAGCGAAACGACGTCAACCTCGGGGTCGCCGGCAACTTCGAGAAGGCCAGGCAGGTCGCGGTGGCCGACGAGGACGCGGACCTGGTCGCCTTCCTCGGCAGCGACGACCTGCTGCACCCGACGTACGTCGCGAACGCCTGGCGCGTCCACGAGCAGCACCCGGACGTCGACATCGTCCAGCTCGGGGTGCGGGTGATCGACGAGGCCGGCGAACCCGCCGACGGGCTGACCGAGCGGATCAAGCGCGCGCTGATGCCGCGCGGCGCCGGGCAGCACGTCCTCGGCGGGGAGACGCTGGCCACCAGCCTGCTGCGCGGCAACTGGCTCTACTGGCCCTCGCTCGTGTTCCGGCGCGAGGCGCTCGGCCGGGTGGCGTTCCGGGCCGACCTGCCGACCATCCTCGACCTGGCCCTGGTCCTCGACCTCGTCAGCGGTGGCTCACGGCTGGTGGTCGACCCCGCCGTCTGCTTCTCCTACCGCCGTCACGCCCAGAGCGCGTCCTCGCAGGGGCTGCACACCGGCGACCGGTTCGACGAGGACCGCCGCTTCTTCGCGGAGTCCGCGGGCCGCATGGACGCGCACGGTTGGCCGAGGGCGGCCCGGGCCGCACGCCGCCGCTGGGTCTCGCGGCTGCACGCGCTCACACTGGCTCCGGCAGCCCTGCGTCTTCGCTCCGGCGACCAGCTGCGGGCCGTGGCTCGTCACGCCCTTCGTCGCTGACGACGCCGGCCCGCAGCAGCATCCGGCTCAGCGCGAGCCAGGTGACGACGACGAGCACCGTGTAGAGGGCGAACTGCACCTCCGCGGTGAGCGGCGGCTCCCAGCCGCCGTCGAAGGCGCTGCCCGACACGCCGCTCACGTTGCGTCGCAGCTGGGCGAAGTAGGCGCGGACGTGGACGTAGGCCAGCAGCCCGGTGATGGGCACGCAGATGAAGGCGACCCGGTTGGCGAACGACTGGTCGGACCGCTCGGAGGCGACCATGCCGGCGAGGACCGGGACGAGCAGGAGCAGCGGGATCGTGTAGCGGCCCTGCCAGACCGGGCCGACCGAGCCCCACTGGGCGGCCTGGATGGCGATCGGCACGAAGTAGGCCGCGGCGACGAGCGTCGCGAGCGCGGCGAGGCGGCGCCGGTCGACGACGGTGGCGAGCATGCCGACGATGAAGATCGCGCCGGTGATGTAGAAGGTGTACTCCCGCGGGGAGAGCACGGTGTCGAGCCAGCCGAAGATGCCGACGACCTCGTTGAGGCCGGAGTCGATCCGCGCGGCGGACAGCGACCAGGCGTCCCACATCGAGACGGGGGCCGCGGTGGAGGTGCCCTCCAGCGACCCGGCCGAGCTGAAGGTCCAGGCGCAGTTGATCGCGCTGGCCACGACCGGCAGCGCCGTGAAGGCCAGCATCCGGCGCTCCAGCAGCCGCTTGACCAAGGGGCCACCGAAGGCGACCAGCAGCACGCCGAGCCAGATCGCGAGCCACACCGGCGAGATCATCCGGGCGATGCACAGCGCCGCCGCGGACACCAGCGAGATGCGCAGCAGCAGCGTCGAGAGGAGCGCCTGCGGGCGCAGCAGTGCCGCGAGGCTGCACGCGCCCACCGCGGCCATCGCGGTGATCTCGAGCGAGTTGGGGTTCACCACGCCGCCGAGGTAGAGCACCATCGGCGAGCAGCCGACCAGCACCCCCGTCATGGCCAGCGCCGGACGACGCATCGTGCGGGCGGCCGCGAGGGCGAGGCCCAGGAACATCGAGCTGATCAGCACCGCCATGCCGCGCTCGGAGGGGACGGCGAGGTCGAGCGGCACCACCAGCGTCGGCAGGCCGGTGACGACGTAGTAGCTCGGGATGTAGCGGCCGGCCGGGTTGGGGTAGGGCAGCAGCTTCTCGCTGTCCCCGACCGGCGCGAGGCACTCGGCCGAGACCAGCGGCTGGAAGGCATAGCAGCCAGCACTGCCGGCGGAGGACAGCAGCCCCTCGGGCACCTCGTCGACGCCGGTGGTGCCGAGCACCTGGTCGCCCTCGGGCGGGTCGGGAGTCAGGTTGCCGTGCGCGGCGCCGTACGCCCGCAGCTCGTGCGCGACCGAGTCGGGGGCCGACCACAGCGGGGTGGCCAGCGACCACATCGTCATGAAGAGCGCGCTCCAGAGCCAGAAGACCAGCGCGTGGCGCACGAAGCCGCGCAGGTCCACCTCACGGTCCGGTCCCATCGCAGGTCCCCACGCCCGGCCCCTCGCCTTGCTCACGGTGCTGTCGTCTCCTCGGTGCTCGCGGCCCCGCCGGCGGCGGGACCCGGGCGAGTCTAGGTTCTCCGCGCCGTACGTCCACGATCGCGGTTCACGCGCCGGCGGCGGGCTCGCGCATCAGCGATAGGGTCTGGAGCCATGTCTGATGGGAGCGCTTCGGGGGACGACCGCACGGCCGCGCTGGCGCAGGAGCTCGGTCTGGCGCGACGCGAGATCAAGTGGGTCCGCACCGAGCTGGAGCACCTGACCGAGGCCCTCCAGCGCGTACGCCGCCAGCGGGCGCGGCTCCGCGAGCAGTCCGAGTCCCTGGCCACCGGCCTCGCGGTCGAGCTGTCCGCGGCCTACTGGCGCGAGCAGGAGTCGGGCCTCGGGCGCCTGCGCTCCAAGGCCGGCCGGCGCTCCGACGAGGCGCAGCTGGTGCGCGAGGTCGAGGCGAGCGAGCACTTCGACGCGGGGTGGTACCTCCGCCAGGCCCAGCGCGAGATCCTCGACCAGCGCATCCCTCCCGCGCTGCACCACGTCCGTCATGCCAACCGGCTCCGGCTCGACCCGAGCGAGGACTTCAGCACCGGCCGCTACCTCAACCGCCACCCCGAGGCCGCCGACAGCGGGCTGCCGGCCCTGCTCCACGCCCAGCGCGAGGGCCGGCTCGCCGACGGGCTGGTCGAGGTCTCCTCCGGCGCCGGCTCGGACGACTGATGCTCGAACTGGACGACTACCGCACCCGCTGGCTGGCCTTCACCGAGCGCTACCTCGCCGCCCCCTCCGGGGACCGGCGCGCCCTGGCGGCCGAGGTCGTCGCGGAGGGGTTGCCCGCGGATGAGCCGTCGTCCGGGTTCGACCCGAGCGCGACCGAGCGGTGCTCCGTCGAGGGGGCGGTGATCCTCGCGGCGGGCCTGTTCGACTCCTTCGGCTACCAGCAGCACAACCCCGACCTGTTCTGGGACCTCGACGGGCGGCTGGAGGAGCTCGAGCACTTCGTGGCCAAGGGGTGGAAGGAGCTGCGCCACCCGTCGCCCGACTTCGACATGTGGAACTACTGGTGCGAGCACCTCGACGCCACCCGCGAGGACATCAACCCGGTCGTGCACTACGCCGTCGAGGGGCGCCGGGCCGGGTTGCCGACGCTGCCCGCCCTGGAGACGATGCCGCCGCCCGAGCCGCCGGGGCCGGACTACACGCCGCGTCGGGTCGTGATGTTCGCGGCGTACGACGGCGACGGCGTGGTCGACGACACGGTCGTCACCTACGTCGCCGACCTGAGCCGGTTCGCGGACGTCTACTACCTCGCCGACTGCGAGATGGCGCCCGGGGAGCTGGACAAGCTGGCGCCGTACACGAAGGGCGCCTGGGGCATCCGGCACGGCCGCTACGACTTCGGCTCCTACTCGATGCTGGCCAGGGACCTCGTCGGCTGGGACGTCATCGACGGCTACGACGAGCTGATGTTCGCCAACGACTCCTGCTTCATGGTCCAGCCGCTCGACCAGGTCTTCGCCAAGATGGACGCCACGACCTGCGACTGGTGGGGACTGCAGGCGACGTACGACGACTTCGACGACCGGGCCTTCGACCGGCTCGGGCGGCGGCTGGGCCTCGACGAGGTCGGCGAGGAGATGCGCGAGCCTGCGCTGTGGCGCTACTCCGACTTCATCCACGTCGGGTCCTACTTCCTGTGCTACCGCCGCCGCGTCCACACCGACCCGCGCTTCCGCAAGCGCCTCGACGAGGTGGCCTCGCAGTCGGAGAAGGTCACGATCATCTTGAAGTACGAGATCGGCTTCTCGCGGCTGCTCATCCTGGCCGGCTTCACGATGGCGACCTTCGTCGACGGGATCCTCGCCTACCACCCGGTCTACCGGGCCTCGGCGTTCGACCTGATGCACGAGGGCTTCCCGTTGCTCAAGCGGCAGCTGCTGACGGAGAACCCGTTCGAGACGCCCGACCTCAACCGGTGGAAGGAGCGGGTGCTCGAGGCCGCGCCCGACGCCGACGTCGCGGCGATGGAGCGCGCCCTGAGCCGCACCGCCCCGCCGTGGAGCCTGGTGCGCAGCTTCGGCTTCCGCACCCGCCGCGACGGGACCGTGCAGCCGCCCGGTCACGTCGGGCCGCACGAGTTCGCCGACGAGGATCGCTGGGTGCCGACCCACCCGCACTGGTGGGTGTTCCCGGTCGACCCGCGCACGGGCGTGCTGTCCGGTGCGGTGCGCGCGGTCTTCGACGAGCTGCGCGACGACCCGTCGGTGAAGAAGATCGTGCTGCTCGGCTCGCGCGGGCTCAAGATCGGCGGCGACAACGTCGCGCTCGTGGCGAGCGAGAGCGCGGCCGGGCAGATGTACGGGCTCCGGGCCGGCACGATCCTCACGACCATCGGCTCGCGCTCCGACGTCAACCATCCGCTGGCCCGGCGCTACCACCGCTTCCTCGACGTCGGTCGGCCCACCGGGATCGCCCCGGCCTTCGTCGCCTTCGGCGGCCAGGGCCTGCACGGCGAGCGCCCGCTGCCGGACGTGGACTACGAGAAGCGGTTGACCACGGCGGTCGTGACCTCGCACGCCGGAGCGGACGTGTCGTTCCCCGACCTGGAGGCGGACGGGACCTGGGCGATCGGCTCACCCCGCGTCGACCTCCTCCTCCGCGACGAGGCGCTGCTCTCGCCCGAGCTGCGCGGCGACCTCGGCGCGGTGCGCACCCTCCTCGCCGGGCGCCGGCTGGTGCTCCTCTCCCCCAGCCGCGGCGGTGAGCTCGACCTGGCCGCGTTTGCCGAGTGGGCGGCGTCGCGGTCCTCCGACGTCGTCGTCGCGGTGCTCCCGCTGTCCGGGGCCCAGCCGCGCGTGCCGGCCCCGCTCGTCGACCTCCTGGACCCGCGCTGGCTCGAAGTCACGCTCGGGCTGCGGGTGCCGCCGGTGCCCGAGATGGTCTGGCGGCTGACCGACGTGCTGGTCAGCGGCACGCCCGCCGACCTCGCGGACTTCGCGCCCCTCGGTCGCGCGGCGGTGGCCGCGCCCGGGACGTCGGGTGTGCCCTTCGCCGTACCCTCCGACACCGCAGCGCTGCTCGCCGGGGTCGAGGCCGCTCTGGGCGGGGCCGTCGACGCCGACTACACGGCATGGGGCCGTGGGCTGCACGAGCTGTCCGACGGCCACAGCGCCGCCCGGCTGGTGCGCCGCCTCAAGCAGACCTACCTGCCGTGGGAGGACTGGCTCGCCGCGGAGTCCACCAGCAGCGAAACCGTCAGCGGAGCCTGAGGCTGCGCAGCCGGTGCACGAACCGGCGGGCGGCGGCTCCGTCGAGCGGAGCGGCACCGGCCGGGAGCTCGACGTCACGGCACGCGAACCCGCCCTCGGCCAGGTCGCGCAGGTGGCGCAGGAGGTCGTCGTCGGCCTGCCTCGGGCGCGCCCATCCCTCGTCGAGCAGGTCGGCGCCCGGCGACGTGCGCAGCACCGGGACCCCGGTCACGAGCGCGTCCAGCGCGTGCGGGTCGTGGTCGGTGACGACGGCCGACGCGACGCGGTGGATGGACGTCGTCGAGGCGACGGCCCGGTCGGAGAGCCCGACGAGGTGCGGCAGGTCGTGCGCCATCAGCGCCCGGGTCCAGCCGTCCGGCCGGTCCACGCGCGGCTCGCGCACCCCGACCACGACGTCGTGCTCGCGCGCCCAGTCGGCCAGTCCGTCGGGGAGGTCCCGAGCGGGCCCGTGCATCCACCAGACCACGAGGGGGCGGCCGTCGAGGCGCTGGCGCAGGCGCTCCTCCTCGGCGCGCACGTCGGCGGGCAGGTCGTCCGGCGCGAGCACGAGGTGGTCGTGACGGGGCAGGCCCGTCGCCCAGGTGCGCCCGAGCTGGAGGTCGGGGATGGTGGCGGCGCGCAGCAGCGCCTCCCCCGTCGAGGCGGTCGCGACGGCCTCGACCCGCGCCCAGTCGACGCCGTCGGACGCCTCGGTCGCGGCCGGCAGTCCGACGCCGAGGTGGACGTGGTGGTGGCGGGCCCGCGGGAAGGCGAACGGCCACGCGACGTCGGGCTTCTCGGCGGCGAGCAGCACGCCGCAGCGCACCATCGCGGCCTGCCCGGCGGGGGTGTCCATCGGGATCACCGTCACCCGCTCGCCGGTCGGCACCTCGTCGAGCGGCCTCCCCCGCGTGAGCACCACCTTGTGCAGGCTCGGGTCGTCGCGCACTTCGTCGAGGACGGCCCGCATCCCGGGGTCCATCCGCCCCGACGGCGACACCGGGAAGGCCCACCAGTGGTCGAAGCTGGGCGTCTCGCGGTCGAGCCGGCGCAGGCCGTAGCCCTGGGTGGCCCGGACCGGGATCTGCCGGCGTCCGTCGTCGGCCAGCGCAGCGGCGTACGCCTCGTGCAGCATCGCGGGCGCCGTCACGCGCTCGAGGTGGGCGCGCATGAGGGCGTACGGCGCGTCGGGGACCCCCCGGAGCGCTGCCCGCAGCCGCTCCTCCCAGCGCCCGAGGTCGGCGACGTGGCGCGGGTTCTCGCCGAGGTAGTTGCGCTTGACCAGCGGGAAGCCCTGCTCGACGAGCTCGAAGAAGTGCCGGCCGTAGAGCGGGTGGAACGCCCACAGGTCGGGCAGGTACGTGTCGAAGTCGAAGCCGGCGTCCACGAGGTAGCGGCTGATGCCCACCTCGTACTTGTGGATGACCAGCCGCTTCTCCTCCTGCCGGGTCACCGTGTCGAGGCGCCAGCGGAAGCCGGGGTCGTCGAGCACCGGCCGGCGGAAGACGAGGAAGTAGGAGCTCAGGTGCAGGAACCGGTCGTCGGTCCAGTGCCGCGGGCCGATGAAGCGGCGCTTCGCCTCGGCCAGCGGGATGGGCGAGTCGTCGGTGATGTAGGACTCGTCGTGCTCCATCGAGGTCGCCTGGAGGCTCCACCAGTCGCAGGCGCGGGTGTCCATCTCGGCGAACACGTCGTCGAGCGGGCGCAGGAGGTAGCAGCTGTCGTTGGCGAGCACGACCTCGTCGTAGGCCTCGAGCCGCTCCCACCCGACCAGCTCGCGCGCCAGCAGCGAGAACGAGCCGAAGTCGTACGCCGCGTGCGGGATGCTCCACGCGCCCTGGACGATGCCGTCGAGCCGGGCCAGCTCGCCCGGCTCGAGCACCCCGTCGGCGAGGTAGAAGACGTCGGCGTGCCGCGCGAGCTCGGTGAGGTAGAGCACGACCGTCTCGTCGACGAGGCCGTCGCGGTCGTAGCCCGCGAAGAGGCAGGCGCGCCGCGGCCCCGTCGTCAGGGTGGTGGGCGTCCGCGTCGGTGCCGGCGTCGGCAGGGGCGCGAGCCCGTCGTGGCGACCGCGCAGCAGGTAGTGGACGAGCGGGTTGACCGTGTCGTCGGTGGGGTCGAGGTGCTCGGCCCAGTAGTGCCACAGGTCGAAGCGCAGGCTGGGGGTGCGCAGGCTGCGCCATCCCTCGGACACGAAGTGGCGGACCGGGTCGGTGCCGCGCCGCAGCCGGTGCTGCACGGCGTAGTCGTCGGCGTCCATGAAGCCGCTCGCGGCGACCACGGCACGCGCGGCCGCCACCTCGACGGCCGGGGCGGGCGGCGGCGGCACGACGTCGCCGATCTCCGGCAGCCCGTCGGCGAGCGCCGCCTCGAGGAACGCGCGCCCCTCCTCCGGGTCGCGGTTGTTGGCCGCGCGCCAGCGGCGGCAGAACCGGAACCAGCGCCGCCGGAAGTCGTCCACCTCGGCCCGGCGCTGCTCGAGCAGCCGGTCCGTCTTCCTCGGCGTCGTCACCGCGGCTTGGGCGGGTAGGCGTCCGCGCCCTGCGACTCCGCGGTGAGCAGGAAGTGGACCAGCGGGTTGATGCGCTGCTCGACGGCGTCGGGGTGGTCGATGAGGTACTGCCGGATGTCGAAGCGCTCGCTCGGCGCCCGCACCGGGTAGTAGGGGTGGCGCAGGAAGTGCAGCGCGGGGTCCTCGCCGAGGTCGACGACGTCGGGATAGGTCCGGAGGTACCACGCGGGGTCCCACAGCTCCGAGCCGCGGATCAGCTCGAGCTGCTGGCGCTCATCGCGGGTCACCGAGTCCTGCCGGCCCTTGAACAGGCCGCCTCCACGGGTCCCACCGGCGGTGTCGATGCGGAGCCGCTCGGCCAGCGCCTCGGAGAGGAAGCGGGCCGCGCGGTCGGCCTGGTCGGCCGTGGCGGCCAGCTCGGCCTCCCGTTCGCCGGCCTGCTCCTGCGCCTCGCGCAGCCCGGCGATCTCGGTGCGGGCGGCCGCCAGCTCGGCCTGCAGCTCGGCCTGCAGCTCGGCCTGCGACTCGGCGGCGGCGGGCGCGGGGCGGGGCTGTGTCACGTGCGCGACCCTATCGCCCGACGTACGTTGGTGAGGTGAGGTCCCTGCGCCGACTCGTCGCCCTGTCGCTCCCCTGCGCCCTCCTGGTCGCGTGCAGCTCCGCCGAGTCCCCCGGACCGACGCCGTCCCCGTCGTCCTCCCCGTCGTCCTCCCCGTCGTCCTCCCCGTCGTCGGCCACCTCATCGACCACCTCGCCGTCGCCGTCGGCGTCCAGCGCGTCGCCGACGCGTCCGCCCGACCCGGTCTCGATGGCGGCGCTGCAGGCGGCGACCCACGCGGGCTCGAGGCTGCGGCTCGGAGCGGTGCGCGAGCAGACAGCGGCGTACACCTCCTACGACGTCACCTACCGCTCGACCACCGGCCGTCGCTCATTCACGATCAGCGGCGTCCTCAACGTGCCGACCGGCAAGGGCCCGTTCCCGGCTGTGGTGCTGGCCCACGGCTACATCGACCCGGCGATCTACGTGCGCGGGCAGGGCATGACGCGCGAGCGGGGGGTGTTCGCGAGCCGGGGGTACGTCGCCCTGCACGTCGACTACCGCGGGCACGCCGAGTCGACCGACGACCCGCGCTCCGACCGCGACCTGCGCCTCGGCTACTCCGCCGACGTGATCGCAGCGGTGAAGGCCCTGCGCGCCTCCGACGACGTGCCGGTCGACGACGACCGGATCGCCCTGATGGGCCGCTCGATGGGCGGCGGCGTGGTGATGAAGGCGCTCATCGCCGAGCCCGGGCTCGTGCAGGCGGCCTCGCTGTGGGCGTCGGTGTCGTCGCTGGAGGGCGAGAACTTCGACCAGTTCATCCGGGCCGACGGCGACGCGCGACGGACGGCGATCGTGCAGGCTCACGGCCTGCCGGAGGACCGGCCCGCGTTCTGGCGGGCGGCGTCGGCGCGTCCCTACCTCTCGGAGATCACCGAGCCGGTGCTGATCGTCCATGGCCGGGTCGACGACACCTGTCCCCCGCGCTGGGCGCGCGCCACGCAGGCGGCCATGCAGCGCGCGGGGGTGGACTCGACGCTCGAGTGGTACGACGACGGGCACGCGTTCGGTCCGGCCTTCACCGCCGCGATGGACCGCACGATCCGCTACTTCGACACCCGGCTGGCCTGAGGCTCGCCGGACGTCATGAGAAGTGGTTGTCCGAACCGCCACTTCTCATGACGTCCGCTCAGGGTCGGTACGTCGCCACGACGACGCTTGCAGCCGAGCGTGTCGACACCGACGACTCAGTCGAGGAGCTCCAGCAGGTGGCGTGCCTGGTCCTCGGTCGAGCCCGGCGGGTTGCGGCTGAAGCCGCCGTGGCCGGGGAGCAGCTTCATCAGCCAGAAGCAGGCGAGCAGGCGGCGGTGGTCCAGTAGGCGCGCCTGCTGCGCGTCGTCGAGGTCGAACGCGGCCACCAGTGCCGGCACGTCGAGGGCGCGGGTCAGCCGCGACGACGCGTGCTCGACCACGTCCGCGAGCTCGTAGGTGAGCTCGGACGCGCCGTACTCCTCCCAGTCGATCAGCCGGCACACCTGGCCGTCCCACAGCACGTTGTCGAGGTTGCCGTCCCCGATCGCCACGACCCGGTGGGTCGGCGGGTCGAAGCTCGCCCCCGCCAGCCATGCGACCGCGCTCGCGCGGGCCCGCTCGACGAGGGCGGGGTCGAGGCAGGCGGTGAGGTCGTGGTCCGCCGCCAGCAGCCCGGCCAGGTCGGTGCGCATCGACCACGGCGGGTCGGCGCGGTCGGGCAGGTCGTCCGGCACGGGTACGGCGAACAGTCGCCGCAGCGCGGTCACCATCGCGTCCTGCTGCGCGGTGTCCAGGTCGGCACCCAGGGGCGTCCCCGGGACCCGGGACATGACCACGACGGGGCGACCGTCCTGCGTCCTCCGCTCGATCGGGGTCGGCGCCAGTCCCGGTGCGTGGCGCGCGAGCAGCTCGAGCCCCGCCCACTCCCGCTCCGCCTCGCCCTTGCCCCACGAGACGTAGCGCTTCGACACGATGTCGCCCTCGATCGTCACGTCGTGGGTGTGCACCATGCGCGCCACGCTAGCGGCGGCCCTCGCCGTCACGGTTTCCCCGCGTCTGCGGGGAGACTCGAGGCTGCGGACCGACCGATCAGACGACGGCGAGCGGCAGCAGCTGGCGGCCGGTGGGACCGATCTGGATCTCGGTGTTCATCTCGGGGCAGACGCCGCAGTCGTAGCAGGGGGTCCAGCGGCAGTCCTCGATCTCGACGTCGGAGGAGCCGTCAGCGACCGCGAGGGCGTCCTCCCAGTCACCCCACAGCCAGTCCTTGTCGAGGCCCGAGTCGAGGTGGTCCCACGGGAGCACCTCGTCGTAGTCGCGCTCGCGGGTGGTGTACCACCCGACGTCGATGCCGGTGCCGGCCAGCGCCGTCTCGGCGGATGTCATCCAGCGGTCGTAGGAGAAGTGCTCGCTCCAGCCGTCGAAGCGTCCGCCGTCGCGCCACACCTGCTCGATGATCGCGCCGACGCGGCGGTCACCGCGCGAGAGCAGTCCCTCGACGATGCCGGGCTTGCCGTCGTGGTAGCGGAAGCCGATGGCGCGGCCGTAGCGCTTGTCCTCGCGGACCACGTCGCGCAGCTTCTTCAGGCGGTCGTCGGTGGTCTCGTGGTCGAGCTGCGCGGCCCACTGGAAGGGCGTGTGCGGCTTGGGCACGAAGCCGCCGATGGAGACGGTGCAGCGGATGTCGTTGTGGCCCGTGACCTCGCGCCCCTTGGCGATCACGCGCTTGGCGAGGTCGGCGACCTGGAGCACGTCCTCGTCGGTCTCGGTGGGCAGCCCGACCATGAAGTAGAGCTTCACTTGCCGCCAGCCATGGCTGTACGCCGCGGCGACGGTGTTGATGAGGTCGTCCTCGGTCACCATCTTGTTGATGACCTTGCGCATGCGCTCGCTGCCGCCCTCGGGAGCGAAGGTGAGGCCCGAGCGGCGACCGTTGCGGGAGAACTCGTTGGCCAGGCTGATGTTGAAGGCGTCGACGCGGGTCGAGGGCAGCGACAGCGAGACGTTGGAGCCCTCGTAGCGGTCGGCCAGGCCCTTGGCGACCTCGCCGATCTCGGTGTGGTCGGCGCTGGAGAGCGACAGCAGGCCGACCTCCTCGAAGCCGGACTTGCGGATGCCGTTCTCGACCATGTTGCCGATGGTCTCGATCGAGCGTTCGCGCACGGGACGGGTGATCATCCCGGCCTGGCAGAAGCGGCAGCCCCGCGTGCAGCCGCGGAAGATCTCGACGGAGAACCGCTCGTGCACGGTCTCGGCGAGGGGCACGAGCGGCTTGGCGGGGTAGGGCCAGGCGTCGAGGTCCATCAGGGTGTGCTTGGAGACGCGGAACGGGATGCCCGGACGGTTGGGCACGACGGCCTCGATGGTGCCGTCGGCGGCGTACGTCACGTCGTAGAACTTCGGGACGTAGACCCCGCCGCTCACGGCGAGGCGGCGGAGCAGCTCGTCGCGTCCGCTCGGCTCCCCCTCGGCCTTCCACTCCCGGATCACCTCGGAGATCGCCAGCACGACCTCCTCACCATCGCCGAGCACGGCGGCGTCGATGAAGTCGGCGATCGGCTCCGGGTTGAACGCGGCGTGGCCGCCGGCGAGCACGATCGGGTCCTCGTCGGTGCGGTCGGCGGCGTGCAGCGGGATGCCGGCGAGGTCGAGCGCGTTGAGCATGTTGGTGTAGCCGAGCTCGGTGGAGAAGCTCAGGCCGAAGACGTCGAAGACGCGGACCGGGCGGTGCTGGTCGACGGTGAACTGCGGGATCCCGTCGGCGCGCATGACGGCCTCCATGTCGGGCCACACGGCGTAGGTGCGCTCGGCGACGATCCAGTCGCGCTCGTTGAGGACCTCGTAGAGGATCTGGACGCCCTGGTTGGGCAGGCCGACCTCGTAGGCGTCGGGATACATCAGGGCCCAGCGCACGGTCGTCTCGCCGCCGCAGTCCCACTCCTTGAGGGTGGAGTTGAGCTCGCCACCGACGTACTGGATCGGCTTCTGCACGGACGGGAGCCGGGACTCCAGCAGCGGGAAGACCGATGCCGGGGAGACAGCGACGGACACGCGAAACACCTCGAGGACTCAGCGGGGAAGGAGCAACCGCCAAGGGTACGCCGGATGTGGTCGACGTGCGCAGTCGCCGACCTCTTGACTTATCGTTTTTCGTTGTTATCGTTCATCGTGATGTTATCGATGAACGACAAACCAGAGGAGCACGAGATGGCCGGGAAGTCGCTGTTCACGTTCGACCGGTGGGACTACCTCGGCACGCGCGTCGTGCTCGGTGCCGTCGCCCTCGCGTCCGTCTCGTTCGGGGTGGTGGTGCCGCTCGTCCAGATGCTGCAGGGCGACGCGCTGACCTGGCAGCTCCAGACCGGCAAGACCGACGCCCTCGCCACCGACCAGCTGGGCGTCAAACCCGGAGCGGAGCTGACCTGGCCGGGCACCGCCGACGTGCGGATCGAGGACGCCGGGGTCGGCACCTGGCTGGCGAGCATCGCCCCGGGCGCACTCCTGGCGACCGCCACGGTGGTCGTGGTGGTCGCGCTCCTGCGGCTACTGTCCAGCATCCAGTCCAGGGAACCGTTCGCGCCCGCGGCCGTGCGTTCGCTGCGGGTCGTCGGCGCCACCCTGCTGCTCGGTGCGGTGGCCGTCACCGTCGCTGCCTCGCTGGCCAACCAGGCCGTGCTCCGGGCGGCGGTCGAGCTCCGCGGCGAGCCGTCCACCTTCACCCTCGCGCTCGGACCGGTCGTGGTCATCGCAGGGGCGGGCCTGGTGTGTGCGGCGCTGGCTGAGGCGTTCAACCACGGCATCGCCCTGGCCGACGACGTCGAGGGCCTCGTCTGATGCCGGTCGACGAGCCGCACCGCATCGTGTGCCGCCTCGACGAGCTCCTCGCCGAGCGCGGGATGACGCTGACGGCCCTGGCCGAGCAGATCGGCGTGACCATCGTGAACCTCAGCGTGCTGAAGAACCAACGCGCCAAGGCGGTGCGGTTCTCCACCCTGACCGCGATCTGCGACGCGCTGGGATGCCAGCCCGGCGACCTCTTCACGCTGGCGCCCTAGGGCCTGCGGCACACTTCTCCTGCAGCGACACGACCAGCGACGCGACGTACGACCGAAGTCCTCGGGGGGAAGCCAGTGAGCAAGCGGGAGAACCTCGTCCGCGCCGCCCTGCTCCTGCTCGTGCTCGGGGTCATCGCGACCCTCGTCGTCCTCGACCGTTCGCGGGGCGACGACAGGCCCGACGCGACGCCGACCTCGACGCCGACCCCGACCACCACCTCGCCGACGGAGTCGCCCACCAACGTCCCGAAGCCGACCGGCAAGCCGAGCCCGGGCGAGGAGGACGTGATCCCGACGCCGCCGCCCGGCATCGAGGCGATCGCGTGCCAGAAGCTCCAGACGTCGGTGGACATCCGCGTGCTCGACTTCAACACCCACCGCTCCTACGGCGGGATCGCGACCCTCGCCGCGGAGATCCGCGCCGTCGACCCCGACATCGTGCTGCTCCAGGAGATCGACCGCTTCAAGGCGAGCACCGGCAACATCGACCAGGCTGCCTACTTCGCCGACGCGCTGGGGATGAACCACGCGTTCGGGGCCAACGTCCGCTCCGGCAACGGGGAGTACGGCGTCGCGATCCTGTCCCGGTTCCCGATCATCGGCTCCGACAACTACCTGCTGCCCAACGGCCCCGGCGGCGAGCAGCGCGGGCTGCTGCGCGTCGGCGTCGAGATCGGCGGCCAGGAGGTGCGGATCTACAACACCCACCTCCAGAACAAGCTGCCCGGCCTGCGGGAGGCGCAGGCGAGGTACGTCGCGGGCATCCTCGCCAACGAGGACAACCCGATCATCCTGGGCGGCGACATGAACGCGACGATCAGCACGCCGACCCTGGCGCCGCTGACCGCGCAGCTCGTCGACGCGTGGTCCGTGGGCTCGGGTCCGGAGGGCACCGGTCCGAACGGCTCGCGCATCGACTTCCTCCTCGCCAGCCCGACCATCAAGGCCCAGCGCGCGGCCGTGCTCCCGTCCGCCATCTCGGACCACTCGCGGCTCTACGCCGACTTCGTCGTCCCCGCCTCGACGGACTGCCCGACCCAGCCCCGCGGCCGCAACCAGCGAGGGAACGGGAATCGCGGATGAGCCGGGCGCCCCGCCCGTAGGGTGGGCGGCTGGAGGTGTGATGAGGAAGGCTCTCGGGAGCGACCGCCGGGTCTGGTTCGTGATGGCCTGCTGGGTGGTCGGCTGCGTCCTCGCACTCGGGCAGGCCCACGACCCCGGGGTGCCGACCGAGCTGTGGCCGCCGATCGGGATCGGCTTCGTCGGCCTGACGCTGCTCTGGGACGGTGACGGTCGCCCCGGCAGGGGGGCTCTCGTGGCGACCGCGGCGATGGCCGCCGTCTTCGTCGTCGTCGGGCTCGCCTTCTCCAACCCGCCCGACCAGGTCCTCCTCATGGCCCTGCTCAACCTCGCGGCCGTCTGGGCGACGACGGTGATCTACCTCCGCGTCAAGGGCTCCCCGGGCTGGGCGCCCCGCGGGGCACGTTCCTTGGCGAGCATCGCGGGCGCAGCCGTCCTCGCGGCGACCCCGGTGTCCCTCCTCGGCGGCTTCTCCGGCCAGCCGGCCCTGGAGCTCACCCCGCTCACCCTCTGGTGGATCATCCGCAGCTCGATGTTCGCCTTCATCGGGGCCGCCACGTTCCTCACGTTCTTCCACGGCGACCTCTCCCGGTGGCGACGCCTGCCGAGACCGTCGCGGACCGGGCTCGGCCTGCTGGTCCCGGTCTCGCTGGCCTGCATGTACGTCGTCTACCTCGACCCCGACCTGCCGCTGAGCTGGTTCCTGCTGATCCCCGCGGTGTGGGCCGGGGTCATGCTGTCGCCCTTCGCCGCCGGCATCCATGCGCTCATGCAGTCGCTGGCCGCGGGCGTGCTGGCGTTCACCGAGGCCGACCGGTTCAGCTACGTCGGCTTCCTCCCCTCGTCGCTGATCATCGACCTGCTGCTCGTGGCCAGCACCTTCATCACGATGCAGATCGCCCTGCTCCGCGACGAACGGGAGCGGGCGCTCGCCGCCGAGCGCGCGCAGCGCCGACAGGCCGACGCCCAGTCCACGCTGCTCGGGCAGGTCTTCGACTCGATGACCGACGGCATGATGCTCTTCAACGACGGCGCGCTGGTGCGCCACAACCCGTCGGCACGCCACCTCCTCGGGCGCCCACTGCCCGCCCGGCCGGCCGAGGGCTGGGCGTCCTACCTCGGCCTCAGCTCGGTGGAGGGCCGGCCGCTGGACGAACCGGACCTCCCCGGGACCGCGGGGCTCAGGCGGCACCGTTCGACCGTGACCATCGACCACGACCGGAGCAAGCGGCTGCTCGAGATCAGCTCGTGGCCCATCTCGGGGGACGACATCCTGGTCCTGCTCACCGACGTCACCAACCAGCGGCACCGGCTCGACGAGCTCTCGCGCTTCGCGGGCATCGTCTCCCACGACCTGCGCACGCCCCTGACCAGCCTGCACGGCTGGCTCGAGATGGCCCACGAAGCGGCCGAGAACGGTGAGGACGTCGCTCCGCTGCTGAAGCGCGCCGAGGCGTCCAGCCGGCGGATGGAGCGCGTCATCGGGGGCTGGATCAACTACACCGTCGTCCGCGAGGGCGGGCTGACACCCGAACCGGTGCCGATCTCCGAGCTGGTCGGCGAGGCCGGCGAGAGCTCCTCGGAGGACTCCCCCGGCACGCTCCGGATCACGAACCACGCACCGCACCTCGTCCGCGCCGACCGGGTGCTCGGTCGCCAGCTCTTCGGCAACCTGATCGGCAACGCGGTCAAGTTCGCCCGCCCGGGTGAGCCCGCCCACGTCGAGATCACCTCGCGCGAGGACGATGAACCGGGCTGGATCCGGATCGAGGTGGCCGACCGCGGGGTCGGGCTGACGCCGGGCGAGGAGGAGCTGATCTTCGAGGAGTTCCACCGCGACCCCCAACAGGCGCAGGGCGTCGAGGGGACCGGGCTCGGCCTGTCGCTGTGCCGCACGATCGTCACGCGCCACGGCGGCAGCATCGTCGCCTTCACCAACGACCACGGCGGCGCGACCTTCTCGATGACCCTGCCGGCAGCCACGCCGCCCGGCTAGCTGTACTGACCACAGAGGTTGGTGACAGCCGACTGGGTCTAGACGAGATGGAGACCTCCGGGTGAGGTGTGAAGCAACCACGCATTCGCACCCAGATCCCGGAGGTCTCCATGTCCCACGCTAATGCCACGCTGACCCCGCGAGGGCGGCTGTACCTGGCCCGCTGCGTCGTCGAGGACGGTTGGCCGCTACGACGTGCTGCCGAGCGGTTCCAGGTCTCACCCACGACCGCGAAGCGGTGGGCCGATCGCTACCGCGAGCACGGTCCCTCAGCTATGGGCGACCGATCCAGCCGGCCACACCACTCGCCACGACGCACCAGCCGCCGGCTCGAGGCCAAGATCAAGCACCTGCGCACCACCAAACAACTCGGCCCGGTGCAGATCGCCGGCCGGCTCGACATGAACTCTTCCACGGTGGGACGGGTGATCGCGCGGCTTGGACTGCCCAAGCTGGTCGGGATCGATCGCGCCACCGGCCTGCCGGTCCGCCGTGACCCCGTGGTGCGCTACGAGCACCCGCACCCGGGCGATCTGGTCCACGTCGACATCAAGAAGCTCGGCAACATCCCCGACGGCGGCGGCTGGCGCATCCACGGCCGCAGCCAGGGCGGGGTGAACAGCCAGGCGCACCGCGACCCGGACCGGCCCCGCAAGGTCCACGGCCGACCGAACCTGGGCTACGCCTACATCCACACCGCGATCGACGACCACACCCGACTGGCCTACTGCGAGATCCACGCCGACGAGCAGGGCGCCACCGCGGCCGGGTTCTGGCGTCGAGCCGTGGCGTGGTTCAACGCCATCGGCATCCACATCCGTCGAGTGCTGACCGACAACGGCTCCTGCTACCGCTCACGCACGTGGGCCGTGGCCATTGACGAGACCGGATGCCGACACAGCCGCACCCGTCCGTACCGACCTCAAACCAACGGCAAGGCAGAACGCTTCAACCGCACCCTGCTCACCGAGTGGGCCTACGCCAAGCCGTACTCCAGCGAGACCGCCCGACGACGGGCCTTGCCAGCCTGGCTGCACATCTACAACCATCACCGTGCACACAGCTCACTCGCAGGCCACCCGCCCATCAGCCGCGTGACCAACCTGCCGGGTCAGTACAGCTAGCCCCCCCGGACGCCGTGTCCCCTCCCTCGGGTGGCGGCACATCGCACGCCCGGCACCCATTCAGGCGCGATCTGCCGCCACCCAGCGCCGTACGACCACGACGGTGGCGGCACATCGCACGCCCAGCACCGCCTCACCCGCGATCTGCCGCCACCCAGCGCCGTACGACCATGACGGCGGAGCGGCCGGTCGTCCTAGCGGCGCACGAGCACCCGCGGCGTCGTGAGCAGGCGCGTCGGGAGCGCCGCCGACGATCGCAGGTGGATGTTCTGCAGCAGCCCGAGCGCGAGCATGACGGCGGAGCGGCCGGTCGTCCTAGCGGCGCACGAGCACCCGCGGCGTCGCGAGCAGGCGCGTCGGGAGCGCCGCCGACGAGCGCAGGTGGATGTTCTGCAGCAGCCCGAGCGCGAGCATGACGGCGAACATCGACGTCCCGCCGTACGACACGAAGGGCAGCGGGACGCCGGTCACCGGCATGATCCCCAGGCACATGCCGATGTTCTGGAAGGCCTGGAAGCCGAACCAGCAGGCGATGCCCGCGGCGGCGATGCGCCCGAACATGTCGTCGGTGTCGGCCGAGATCGCCAGCGCACGCCAGATGACGATCGCCAGCAAGGCGATCACCAGCCCGGCGCCGACCAGCCCGAGCTCCTCACCGGCGACGGTGAAGATGAAGTCGGTGTGCTGCTCGGGCACGAAGCCGGAGCGGGTCTGGGAGCCGTCGAAGAGCCCCTGCCCGAAGAGGCCACCGTTGCCGACCGCGATCCGCGCCTGCTCCGTGTTGTAGCCCGCGCCCCGCGGGTCGAGGCCCGGGTTGGTGAACGCCATGAAGCGGTCGACCTGGTAGGACTTCAGCACCCCGAGGCTGACCGCCAGCGCCGCGCCGGCGATGCCGGTCACGGTGAGGCCGATCAGCCAGCGCCGGTCGGCGCCGGAGACGGCGAGCACGCCGAAGACGATCGCCGAGAGCACCAGCATCGTGCCGAGGTCGGGCTGCAGCATGATCAGGGCCGCGGGCACGCCGGCGATGGCGAGCATCCCCACGACCTCGGTGGTGCGTACGCCGCGGCGCCAGCGTCCCTCGGTCCGCTCCGCCACCAGCAGGGCCATGCCGACCACCACCGACAGCTTCGCGAACTCCGACGGCTGGATCGACATCCCGCCGAGCTGGAGCCAGGAGCGGGAGCCGTTGATGGTCGAGCCGGCGACCAGCACGAGGGCGAGCCCCACGATCGAACCGAGGTAGAAGACCGGCGCCATGATCCGCACCCAGCGGTGGTCGGTGGCCATCACGATGACCATCAGCACGATCCCGATGGCCACGTTGACGAGCTGCTTGGTGAGGTAGGCCGTGGTCTCGCCGCCGGTCAGGTCCTCGCGGGTGGAGGTGGCCGACCACACGAGGAGCGTGCCGAGGAAGATCAGCGCGAGGGCCGCGACCATCAGCAGCCAGTCGAGGCCGGGCGCCTTCAGCGGCGTACGGCGCGAGGCGGGTGCGGTCACGGCTTCTCCTTCACCGGCGGGAGGATCGAGCCGTCGTCGAGGAACGTCGGCAGGGTCTTCGGTGCGACCAGGCCGGGGATCGCCTCGTCGGCGGGCTTCACCGCCTCGCCGTCGATGCCGTAGAGCGCCTCCCAGACCTTGCGGACGCCCTCACCGACCGAGCCGGACCCGGTGCCGGCCTGGCTGAGCATCATCACGACGACGTAGTCGTCGGTGTAGGAGGCGACCCAGCCGGTCGACTGCTTGCCGTAGACCTCGGCCGAGCCCGTCTTGGACCGCACGACGACGTCGTCGAGCGGGAAGCCGCCCATCTTCCAGGCCATGGTCCCGACCCGGGTCACGCCCTTGAGGGACTCGTCGATGTACTCCATGTCCTTCTTCGGCACCTTGACGTTGCCGACCTTGGCCGGGGTGAACCGGCGCAGCACCTCGCCGCTCGGGCTGACCAGCGCCTTCGCGACGGTCGGGGCGAAGAGGGTGCCGCCGTTGGAGATCGCGGCGTAGCCGCGGGCGAGCTGGAGCGGGGTGACGATGGTGTCGCCCTGGCCGATGGCGAAGTTGGCGGCGTCGCCGGCGCGGTAGGCGTAGCCCTCGACGCAGAACTCACGCGCGAACTTGTAGACGAAGTCGCTGGTCTCGGCGTCCTGCGGCTTGTCGGCGATGCCGCAGTAGAAGTCCTTCATCGAGTCGTAGTAGGCCCGCTTCCAGCTCCGGTCCGCGATCCGGCCGGGCGCCTCGCCGGGCACGTCGATGCCGGTGCGGCTGCCGAAGCCGAAGTTCTTGGCCTCCGCGACGAGCGGGTCCTTGGCGTCGACGTTGCCCTCGTCGCTGCCGTACTGCTGCCAGTACTTGTAGCCGATCTGGAAGAAGAAGGTGTTGCAGGAGACCTCGAGCGCCTTCGCGAACGTCACGGGCCCGCCGATCGCGGACGACTCGTGGTTGTGGAAGACGCGGTTGCCGATCTGCACGCCCGAGGGGCAGGTCAGCGTGCTGTCGGTGCGGTAGCCGTTCTTGAGCGCACCGGCGGTCATGAACGGCTTCCACGTCGAGCCGGGGGCGAACTGGCCCTGCGTGGCCCGCGAGAGCAGCGGCGTGCCGGCCTTCTCGGAGTAGAGCCGCTCGAGCTCGCTGCTGCTGATCCCGCCGACCCAGACGCCGGGGTCGTACGTCGGCTGGCTGGCCATCGCCACCACCCGGCCGGTCTTCGCCTCGAGCACGACGGCCGCACCGGAGTCGGCGACGTAGTTGCGCCCGGTGACCTTGTCGAACTGGGTGCGCTGGAAGAGCATCCGCTCCTTGAGCGCGCGCTCGACCGCTGACTGCACCTTGGCGTCGATGGAGGTGACCAGGGTGTCGCCGGGCGTCGACTCGACCGTGCTGTCGTCGCCGAGGACGCGCCCCATCGAGTCGACCGCGACCCGGCGGTAGCCCGGGAGCCCGCGCAGCCACGCGTCGTACTGCTTCTCGATGCCGGCCCGCCCGACGCTCGAGGCGCCGTTGAGGGACTCGTCGTCGGCGTCCTGCGCGGCGTCGAGCTCGTCCTCGGTGATGGGGCTGAGGTAGCCCAGGACGTGGGCGAGGTTGACGCCGAAGGGCTCGGGGTAGGCGCGGACGCTCTGCTGCTCGGCGACGACGCCGGGGTAGTCCTCGGGCTGCTCGAGGATGCGCAGCGCGACGTCCTTGTGCACGTCGCTGGCGACCGGCACGGGCTGGTACGGCGAGCCGTTCCAGCAGCTGCCACGGACGCTGCCCTCGTTGCCGCAGGTGATCAGACGCTTCTCGACGGCCTCGGGCTTCTCGCCCACCACCACGGACACGCGGCGCACCAGCTCGGTGCGCTGCCGCTCCCCCAGCTTGGCCAGGATGTTGCGGTCGATGGAGATCACCCAGGACGTGCGGTTGGCGACCAGCGGCCGGCCCTGGTCGTCGACGATCAGGCCGCGCTGCGGCTGCACGACGATGTCTCGCACCGACTGGTTGGCGGCCTGTGCCTGATAGCCCTCGCCGCCGACGACCTGGAGGTAGTAGAGGCGGACGAACAGGGTCGCGAAGAGCGAGAAGACGAGCGCCTGCACGACGACGAGGCGCAGTCGGCTGCGCTGCGAACCGGTGACGGCCATCAGGTGGTCGCCAGTCTCGGGTCGAGTGACGAGAAGACCTTGAGGAGGGGCGGCAGCACGAACGGGGTGAGGAGGACGTCCCACAGCACGGCCACGGCGATCACCTCGAGCAGGTGCGGCACCGAGCCGCCGTCGCCGAGGAAGAGCCCGCTCAACGCGAAGATGGAGGTGCCGACGAAGGAGGCCGCCGCGACCGTGGCCACGACGGCCGCGGCCGTGGGCTTCACGTCCTGGCGCACGCGGGCGGCGAGGAACGCCACGACGGTGAGCGCGAGCGCCCAGCGTCCGGCGACGTGGTCGGCGGGCGGGACGAGGTCGAGCAGCACGCCGGCAGTGAAGCCGAGCAGCATGGCGGACGGTGCGTCGAGGGTGAGCGCGGCACCGACGACGACCAGCAGGCACAGGTTCGGCACGATGCCGTGCCAGGCGACGTGCGGGAACAGTGACACCTGGAGGACCAGGGCGATGGCGACCGCGACGATCGCGACGAGCAGCCGGGCGCGGGTCATCGGGGCCCCCGCGGAAGCGCGAGTGCAGCGAGCGATCTCGTGGGGTGGTTCATCGCAGCGCCCCGTCCGCCTCGATCACGGCGCGGTCGCTGGTCGTCCCGGTGGGGACCATCACCCCGACGACGTCGAGGGCCGAGAAGTCCACGAACGGCTCGATCACGGCGCGCTGCGACGTCTCGCGCAGGCTTGAGTAGACGTCGGTGACGCGCCCGACGGGCACGCCCGCCTCGTACGGTCCTCCCGAGCTGCCCCAGGTGACGACCGTGTCGTGCTTGGCCGGGACGACGGCGTCGTCGACGAGTCGCAGCTCGAGCTCGTCACCCGCGGGCGAGTCGTCGGTGCCGTGCACGAAGCCGATCTCCATGCTGGAGCCGACGCGGCCGCCGACGATCGACTCGGGGTCGGTGATCAGGAGCACCGTGGCGGTGGTGCGGGTGACGCGCAGGACCCGCCCGACGAGGCCGTCGTTGTTGACGACCGTCATGTCGGGCCCGATGCCCGACGACGACCCGGCGTCGATCGTGACCGTCTTGCTGAAGGTCTGTGAGGACGCGTAGGCCACCACGCGGGCCGGCACCAGCGCCTGGCCGAGGTTCTCGGCCGACTGGGTCAGGCCGTCGTACTCCTCGAGCCGGTTCTTCTCGAACCCGGCCGAGGCGACCTGGCTGCGCAGGTCGGAGTTCTCGGCCTCGAGGTCGCGGATCTCGTCGCTGAGCGAGCCCTTCGTGCGGAACCACGTCGGCACCGCGGTGAAGGGTCGCACGGCGGCGGCGGTCGCGGCCTCCACCGGCCCGAAGGCCTCGCCGAGCGCGCGGCGGGCGGGCTCGACGGGTGAGTCGGTGCCGCCGTGGAAGTCGAGGGTGATCAGGGTGACGCTGGCCAGCACCAGCGCGACGAGGAGCGAGCGCGGCGGACGGTTGCGCGACTCGAGCCGGTCGAGCCCGCGCCACCGACGCTCGCGGCCGCTGCTCGTGCCGCCTCCCCCCAGGCCGGCCATCAGAACCGCCGTACGTCGGAGACGAGGACCTGCTGGAGCGCCTCGAACTCCTCGACGCACTTGCCGGCACCGAAGGCCACGCTGGAGAGCGGGTCCTCGGCGACGTGGACCGGCATGCCCGTCTCGTGGCGCAGGCGCTCGTCGAGGCCGCGGAGCAGGGCGCCTCCGCCGGTGAGGACGATGCCGCGGTCCATGATGTCGCCGGCCAGCTCGGGCGGGGTCTGGTCGAGGGTGGTGCGGACGGCGTCGATGATGTTGTGGATCGGCTCCTCGATGGCCTGGCGCAGCTCGGCGCTGGAGACGACGACGGTGCGGGGCAGGCCCGAGACCATGTCGCGGCCGCGGATCTCGGCCTCCGGCTCGCTGGGCAGCGGGAAGGCCGAGCCCAGGGTCAGCTTCATCTCCTCGGCGGTGCGCTCCCCGAGCATCAGGGAGTACTCCTTCTTCATCCACGCGATGATCGACTGGTCGATGTCGTCGCCCGCGGTGCGCACGCTCATGCTGGTGACGATGCCGCCGAGGCTGATCACTGCCACCTCGGTGGTGCCCCCGCCGACGTCGACGATCATGTTGCCGGTGGCCTCGTGCACGGGCAGGCCGGCGCCGATCGCCGCCGCCATCGGCTCCTCGACGATGTAGACGCGCCGGGCCCCGGCCTGGTAGCCGGCCTCCTTCACCGCGCGCTGCTCGACGGCGGTGATGCCGCTCGGGACGCAGATGACCATGCGCGGCTTGGCCATGTAGCGGCGGCGGTGCACCTGCTGGATGAAGAAGCGCAGCATCTGCTCGGTCGCCTCGAAGTCGGCGATCACACCGTCCTTGAGCGGACGGATGGCGGTGATGTTGTCGGGGGTGCGACCGATCATCCGCTTGGCCTCGTGGCCGACCGCGAGCACCTCGCCGGTCGTCGTGTTCATCGCCACGACGGACGGCTCGTCGAGCACCACGCCCTTGCCGCGGACGTAGACCAGCGTGTTGGCGGTGCCGAGGTCCACGGCCATGTCGCGGCCGATGAAGCCCGCCGTCGTGCTGCTCAGTGCCATGCGCGATGCCTCGCAGGAGTTGCGTGGGGTGAACGGGGAAGGTGGGTAGGAAACCCTCGGCCCCCGACCCACGGCTCAGGGTAGGTAGCGCGCGCACCCGTTCCCGGGAGGACACGCGGGGTCAGCGGACGCGACCGAGGTGCAGCGCCGCGAGCATCAGGGGCGTGATCGACTGCGCGTCGCGGATCTCGCCGTCGCGGATCATCGCCATCACGGCCGACCAGGGCTCGCGGCGTACGGCCCGGATGCCCTCCTCCCGCCGGTGGCTCGCCCCGTCGTCCTCGGCACGGCTCAAGCCACGGGCGAGGAAGGCGAACTCCGGGGCGGCGGCCATGCCGTTGAGCGAGTCGTAGGACCCCAGCGGCGTCCACGACGACGCGACGAGCCCCGTCTCCTCGGCCAGCTCACGGCGCGCCGCGACGAGCGGGTCCTCGCCGTCGGTGTTGCCCGCCGGGATCTCGATCGACCACCGCTGCGTGGTGTAGCGGAACGTCTCGATGAGCACGACCTCGTCGTCGTCGCCGAGCGCGACGACGAAGGAGGCGGGGTGGCGCGGGTGCAGCACCCCGAACAGGCCGGGCTCGCCGTCGGGCCGGATGATCCGGCTCTCGCGCACCTCGATCCAGGGGTTCTCGTAGGCCACCCGGCTCTCGAGTGTCCGGTAGCCGCCGTCCTCCTCGCTCACCGCGTCAGCGTCGCACAGACACCCGCTCAGAAGACGCAGGTGGCCGGGCCGGCGTCGAGCACGCGGTCCCGGTCGAGGCGCAGCAGCCGTGGCACCAGCGCACCGCCGGGGTCGCGGTACGGCGCTGCGCTGGCCTCGCTGACCGTCCAGATCGAGTCCCGGGTCACCACGGTCCCCTCGGCGCCAGGCACGAAGTCGCGGATGCGGGACCCGGCGTGGATCCGGCCGCACGAGATGCGCGAGGAGACGTGCCACGCCCGGCCCGCGGGCGAGAACGCGAGGCCCTGGAGCCGCGGGGGGACCCTGCTGGCGCCGGTCATCGCCACCTGCCCGCGACCGGTCGCGGTCTCGACGAGCTCGGTCGCCCCGCTTGCGAGCACCGACGCCTCGGCGTACGACCTGGCTTGACCGGGCCCGTTCGGGCGGTAGCCGGCGATCACGATCTCGCCGTCGTGGGCCGCGATCGTCGAGCCGCGCACCTCGTCGGCGAGGTCCCAGACGCGGCGGACCTGGTCCGGGCGGCCGATGCGGTCGGGGTCGAGCAGCCACAGCCGACTGGTCTGGACGACCCACAGGCCGGCGTCGGTGAGGGCGGCTCCCCCGCCGTGGCGGCAGGTCGGGGACCCGTCGCGGGCGTCCAGCGTGCCGGTGAAGGCGTTGGTGCGGCCGGAGGGCAGGTCGATGACCGCTACCTGGCAGAGCTTGCTCCCCACCGCGCCGGCGCGATGGCCGACGACGAAGGCACGCCGACCCTCGATGGCGAGGCCCTGCGGGACGAAGCCGTCGGCGAGGTCGAGCCACCAGGCCTGGCAGACGGCGTCGGCGACGGGGTGGTCGCGCAGGCTGCCGTTCGGCTCACCGGGTTCCGGGCCGCGGACGTCGGTGTAGGAGACGCCGTCGCAGGTCGGCGCCGCCGAGCGGTCGTCAGCGGTGGTCTGCAGCGTGCAGGCACTCGGCGCCAGCAGGAGAGCCAGCGTGGCGAACGCCCGCCGCGGCGTCACGCGAGCTCGGAGAACCAGATCCCGATCTCGCGGGCCGCGGACTCGGGGGCGTCGGAGCCGTGGACAATGTTCTGCTGGACCTTCAGGCCCCAGTCGCGACCGAGGTCGCCGCGGATCGTGCCGGGCGCGGCGACGGTCGGGTCGGTGGCGCCGGCCAGCGAGCGGAAGCCCTCGATGCAGCGCTCGCCCTCGATCACCATGGCGGCCACCGGGCCGGAGAGCATGAACTCGACGAGCGGCTCGTAGAACGGCTTGCCCTGGTGCTCCTCGTAGTGCTCGGCGAGCAGCTCCGGCGTCGCCGTACGCAGCTCGAGGGCGACGAGGGTGTAGCCCTTCGCCTCGATGCGCCGGACCACCTCACCGGTGAGGCCGCGGCGGACGCCGTCCGGCTTGACAAGGACAAGGGAGCGCTCGGTCATGGCCGCAGCCTAGCGACCGTCGCCGCTGACGAGATGAGCGCGTCAGGGGTTCTCGGCGCGGTACGCCGCCCAGGCGGCCGCCTTCTCGCGCTCGATCTTGCGCCCGAGGTGGTCGGCGGTCGCCCACAGCGCCGCGAAGATGCCGCCGAGGAGGAACATCAGCGGGATGACGAACCCGAGCGCGAGGGCGGCGACCTGCACGGCGTAGCCCGCGGCGTACGCCCACGACGCCCGCAGCATGCCCGCCAGCAGCAGGCAGACCACCGCCAGGCCGAGCCCGACGAACAGTGCGGTGCCGACGGACACGTCGGCGATGGTGATCATCACCGGCGTCGTCAGGCCGATCGTGATCGCCTCGAGGCACAGCACCGCGGCGCACATGCCGCGGCGCGGCGAGCGTTCGGTGTTCTGCGGCGCCGGCGCCTCCGACTCGCCTGCCTCGCTCACGCCCGCCGACCCGTCAGCATCGTCCGCGCCTCGCCGACGGTGACGACCGACCCGGTGACGAGCACCGCCCCCGCACCCAGCGCGTCGCCGAACGCCTGGCCGGCCTCCGCGAGGGCGGCGGCGCGATCGATCGCCTCGGCCAGCCCGGCCACGACCGTGACCCGGTCCTCGCCGAAGACCTCGACGGCAGCACGGCCCAGCTCGGCGGCGGTCATCGAGCGGTCGCTGGAGTTCTGGGTGCAGATCAGGTGCTCGACGTGGGGCTCGAAGGCCGCGAGCACGCCGTCGGCGTCCTTGTCCCCCATCACGCCCATGACGCCGATCAGCGGCGAGAAGTTGAAGGAGTCCTCCAGCGCCCGGGCCGTGGCCTCCGCGCCGTGCGGGTTGTGGGCGGCGTCGAGCAGGATGGTCGGGCTGCGCCGGATGACCTCGAGCCGGCCGGGACTGGTGACCTCGGCGAAGGCGGCCCGCACGAGGTCCTCGTCCAGGGGCGCGCCGCTGCCGAAGGCCTCCACCGCGGCGAGGGCCACGGCGGCGTTCTGGGCCTGGTGGGCGCCGTACAACGGCAGGAAGATCTCGTCGTAGCGCGCGTGCAGCCCCTGCAGGCTGACGACCTGCCCACCGATGGCCGGCACGCGCGAGACGACACCGAACTCCATGCCCTCGCGGGCCACCGTGGCGCCGACCTCGACCGCCCGCTCCAGCAGCACGGCGGCCACGTCGGGCGTCTGCTCGGCGAGGATCGCGAAGCTGCCGGGCTTGATGATGCCGGCCTTCTCGTGGGCGATGACGGCGGGCGTGTCGCCGAGGTACTTCGCGTGGTCGACGGCGATCGGCAGCACCACGGCGACGTCGGCGTCGGCGACGTTGGTGGCGTCCCAGCTTCCCCCCATGCCGACCTCGACGACCGCCACGTCGACCGGCGCGTCGGCGAAGGCGGCGTAGGCCATCCCGACGATGGTCTCGAAGAAGGAGAGCGGGTGCTCCTGGTCGGCGTCGACGAGGTGGGTGAAGGCCGCGACGTCGTTGAAGGCCCGCACGAACCCCTCGTCGTCCAGCGGCTCGCCGTCGATGCTGATCCGCTCGCTCATCCGCTCGAGGTGGGGGCTGGTGAAGCGGCCCGTGCGCAGGTCGAGCGAGCGCAGCAGCGTCTCGATCATCCGGCTGGTGGACGTCTTGCCGTTGGTCCCTGTCAGGTGGACCACCCGGAACGAGCGCTGTGGCTCGCCGAGGAGCTCGGTGAACGCGCGGATCCGGTCGAGGCTCGGCTCGAGCTTGGTCTCGGGCCAGCGGGACAGCAGGGCGTCCTCGACCTCGTCGAAGGTCTCGGCCGGGCGGGCGTCAGGCGTGTGCTCACTCATCTCGCGCCGAGTCTAGGGGCCCTCAGCAGCGGACCACCTTTCGCCACGGCCTGACCACCTCCAGCGCCGAGCCGTCGAGCGGGCGCACGCGGAACTGGTCGAGCGCGGCCTCCCACCGCGGGTCGGCGGTGCCGGTCACGTACATCGCCGAGCCCTGGTCGGCGTACACCAGGCCGTAGCGCTTCATGGCGACGACGATCGCCCGCGCGGCTCCGGTGTAGCGCGAGGTCGGGAAGGACTTCTTCAGGCGGAAGCGCAGGCCGTAGGCCGGCAGGTCGCGACCGGTGTTGCCGGACGGGCCGCAGTGGCGGGCGGGCCAGGTGTAGGCGGACCGGGCGTCCGGCAGCGTGAAGCGCAGCGCGTGCGTGATGTGCCCGGTGGCCGCCTCGTCGTAGCTCAGCAGGCCGGGGAGGATCGGCAGCCCCGCGGCGTCGGCCGACGTCCAGCGAGCGGGGCGCAGCCGGTTGGAGGACAGGTCCCAGCGCGCGGCGGCCGCGGCTCGCCACCCGACCACGGCCCCGGACCCGTCGCGCACCCGCTCGGCGGCGTACAGCTCGACCAGGTCGCAGGTCCCGCGGCGTACGGCGATGACGTGCCGGTCCCCCTCGTCGGGATCGGGGTCCGTGGCACTGCCGCCCTCGATCGCCGCGTCGGCCGGGATGAACACCGGACCCCGGTCGCTCTCGTCGCCGTAGTCCTCGCCGTCGACGCCGAACGACAGCGGCAGCAGGGGCTGGTCCTCGTCGACGACGTTGACCGGGATGCCGTAGTAGTCCTCGGTGGTGCCGAGGTCGAGGTGAAGCTCGGCGCCGGCGGCCTGCCGGGCGACGATCGCCTTCGACTGCTTCCAGAGGGGACGCCCGTCGATGCGCCGGTTCCACGGGTTGTCGGCCGGGAACACCGCGCACCCGCCGACCGTGTGGACGCCAGCCCGCTCAGCGGGCCTGGGAACGGGCCCGGAAACGGGCCTGGCAACAGGCGCCGCCGTGGCGGCCGACAGGCCCGCGGCGAGGAGGGACAGCGTGGTCAGGAGCAGGGTCGGACGCCGCACGGGCGGAGCCTAGACCCGCTCGGGCACCACCGGCCGAGCCTCAGACGACCCGCAGGTGGGCCATGTCGACGACGGGCCCATAGCCGAGCGCCTCGTAGATCTTGTTGGAGGTGGGGTTGGCCTGGTCGGTGAACAGGCACATCCGGCTGCCGTCCTCGAGCCCGCCGCGGGTCAGCTCGCCCACGACGTGGGAGGCGATGCCGCGACCGCGGTGCTCCCGCGGGGTGAACACCGGTCCGACGCGGGCGACGCCGTAGGACGGCAGGCTGCGACCGGTGAGGTGCGCGACCTCGCCGGAGGGCAGCTCCCAGAGCCACTGCGAGCCCTCGCGGATCCGCAGCAGCACGCTCTCGAGCGTGTTGTGCTCGCCGCTGTCCGGGTCGGGCTCGCGACCCGCCTGCTCGTCGGCCTCGACATGGAAGCGGGTGAACCAGTCGAGCACCAGCGCCGCGTCCTCCTCCGTGGCCTGCCGCAGGCGACCGGGCGGCGCGGCCGGGACCGTGACCTCGCGCGCCTCCCAGAGCCGGATGTGGTGGTCGACCTCCACCTCACCGCCCGCCAGCCGCGCGGTCTCGTCGGCCAGCACCTGCACGGCCGGCAGCGCGCCGTTGGCCCCGCCGAGGTGCTCGCCGCGCTGGTGCAACGCGACGGCCAGCGCCCGGGCCACCTCGTCGTCCATGGGCAGGCAGAAGGTCGGGTAGGGCTTGAACGGCGCGGTCCGCATGGCCGCACTCACCACGTCTCCCGCGTCGTCGCGGACCACGACCCACCACCGCTCGAACGGCGCGCCCACCTCGGCCCACGAGTCGATGCCGTCGGCGACCTCGCGGGCCGTGCGCTCACTCACCCCGGCGATCACGGTGCCCAGCACCGGGTCGGCGGCGAGCAGGTCACCGGCCGCGTCGAGGAACGCGGTGGGGTCGGCGAAGAACTCGAGCTGCATGCCGGCACGCTATGCGCGAGACGCAGGAGGTGGAACTCGTTTTCGCAGGTCGGAGCGCCGCTCCTAGACTGCCCGCATGACTGACACGACCCTCGAGCCCGAGTCCACGACGACGCCCGCACCGCGCGCCGTCGTCGTACCCGACAAGGCCGTGCTCGAAGGACTCGAGGCCACGTGGGCGGAGCGCTGGAAGGCCGACGGCACCTACCGCTTCGACCGGTCGGCCGCGCGCGCCGACGTCTACTCCATCGACACACCGCCCCCCACGGTGAGCGGCAGCCTGCACGTCGGGCACGTCTTCTCCTACACCCACACCGACCTGATCGCGCGCTACCAGCGGATGAACGGCAAGCACGTCTTCTACCCGATGGGCTGGGACGACAACGGCCTGCCGACCGAGCGCCGCGTGCAGAACTACTACGGCGTCCGGTGCGACCCGACGCTGCCGTACGACGCCGACTTCACGCCGCCGGAGAAGCCTGACCCCAAGAAGCAGGTCCCGATCAGCCGGCCGAACTTCATCGAGCTGTGCGAGGCGCTGGTCGAGGAGGACGAAAAGGTCTTCGAGTCGCTGTGGCGCACGCTCGGCCTCAGCGTCGACTGGGACGAGAACTACACGACGATCGGCGCCAAGTCGCAGAAGGTCAGCCAGACCGCGTTCCTGCGCAACTTCGCCCGCGGGGAGGCCTACCTCCAGGAGGCGCCGACCCTGTGGGACGTCACCTTCCAGACGGCCGTCGCGCAGGCCGAGCTGGAGGCGCGCGACTACCCCGGCGCCTACCACCGGGTCGCCTTCCACCGGCCCGACGGCACGCCGGTCCACATCGAGACCACCCGTCCCGAGCTGATCCCGTCCGTCGTGGCGCTGATCGCCCACCCCGACGACGAGCGCTACCAGGAGCTCTTCGGCACCACCGTGACCAGCCCGGTCTTCGGGGTCGAGGTCCCGGTCCTCGCCCACCCGGCCGCCGAGCCCGACAAGGGCGCCGGCATCGCGATGTGCTGCACCTTCGGTGACCTCACCGACGTCATGTGGTGGCGCGAGCTCAACCTGCCGGTCCGCACCCTGATCGGCCGCGACGGCCGGATGCTGCGCGAGACGCCCGAGTGGCTCTCGAGCGAGGCCGGCGTTGCGGCGTACGAGGAGCTCAAGGGCAAGACGACCTTCAGCGCCCGCGAGGCCGTCGTCGCCGCGCTGCGCGAGTCGGGCGACCTCGACGGCGAGCCGAAGGCGACCCAGCGGATGGCGAACTTCTACGAGAAGGGCGACAAGCCGCTCGAGATCGTCGCCACCCGTCAGTGGTACATCCGCAACGGCGGTCGCGAGGCCGAGGTCCGCGCCGAGATGCTCGAGCGTGCCGGCGAGGTCACCTGGATCCCGGCTCACATGAAGCACCGCTACGACAACTGGGTCGGTGGCCTCAACGGCGACTGGCTGATCTCGCGGCAGCGGTTCTTCGGGATCCCGTTCCCCGTCTGGTATCCCCTCGACGAGGCCGGCGACCCCGACTACGACCACCCGCTGCTGCCCCGCGAGGACGCACTGCCGATCGACCCGTCGACGCAGGCGCCCGAGGGCTACGACGAGGAGCAGCGCGGCAAGCCCGGCGGCTTCATGGGCGACCCCGACGTGATGGACACCTGGGCGACGTCCTCGCTCAGCCCGCAGATCGCCGGCGGCTGGCTGACCGACGAGGACCTCTTCGAGCGGGTCTTCCCCTACGACCTGTGCACCCACGCCCACGACATCATCCGCACCTGGCTGTTCAGCCGGGTGGTGCGCGCGCACTTCGAGCAGCACACCGCGCCGTGGCACACCGCCATGATCTCCGGCTTCATCGTCGACCCCGACCGCAAGAAGATGTCGAAGTCGAAGGGCAACGTGGTCGTCCCGACCGAGATCCTCGACAAGTACGGCGCCGACGCGGTCCGCTGGCGGGCCGCGCTGGGTCGCCCCGGCCTCGACTCCCCCTTCGACGAGTCGCAGATGAAGGTCGGGCGCCGACTGGCGATGAAGGTCCTCAACGCCTCGAAGTTCGTCCTGGGCAACGTCGGGGCCACCTCCCTCGACCACTTCGCCGTCAGCGCGCCGATCGACTGCGCCCTGCTCGGTCGTCTCGAGGTCGTGGTCCGTCGCGCCAGCGAGGCGTTCGAGGCCTACGACTACACCACCGCGCTCGAGGTCACCGAGAAGTTCTTCTGGGAGTTCTGCGACGACTACCTCGAGCTGGTCAAGGAGCGTGCGTACGACGAGGACGGCGGCTCGGCGACGGATTCGGCCAAGGCCGCCCTGGCCATCGCGCTGCACGTCCAGCTCCGGCTGCTCGCGCCGTTCCTGCCCTACGTGACCGAGGAGGTGTGGTCGTGGTGGCAGGACGGCTCGATCCACCACGCCGCCTGGCCGACGTCCGCCGACCTCGGCTCGGCCGCCGCGGCCGACCCGTCCGCCGTCTCGGCCGTCGCCGCCGCCCTGATCGGCGTCCGCGGCGCCAAGTCCAAGGCCAAGGTGTCGATGAAGGCCGAGCTCTCACGCGTGGAGATCACCGGTCCGGCGGCCCTCGTGGCCGGTGTCGAGTCCGCCGCCGACGACCTGCGGCGCGCGGGCAAGATCACCGGCGACCTGGTCTTCACCACCGACGAGTCGGCGCAGGAGATCTCGGTCGCGGCCGAGCTGGCCGAGGTGCCCGCCGCGGAGTGACCTCAGGCTGACCGGGTGCCGTCCCGCGCGGGCGGCAGACCGGTGGGCGGCCTGCGTCAGTCGTGGTCGGGGTCGCCGGCGTCACCGGTGTCGCCGACCGGCTCGCTGCTGACGGTCGGGCTGCTGGTGGGCGTGCCTGTCGGGTTGCCCGTGCCGTTGGGCGACTCGTCCGGGGAGCCCGTGGGCGACGCGGTCGGCAGCACGGTCGGGAGGCCGGTCGGCTCCGTCGTGGGCGTCTCGGTCGGCGTCGGGGTCGGGGTCGGGGTGGGCGTCGGGGTGGGCGTGGGGGTCGGCGCCGGCGTCGGGGTGGGCGACGAGGTCGGCGTCGGGGTCGGCGTCTGCGTGACGACCGTGCCGGGGTCCTGCTCGTTCTTGACGGCCTCGTCGACGGCCTTCTGCGCCGCCTTCGCCGCCGCGACGGCCTTGTCGGCGTTCTTCGCGGCTTTCACAGCCGCCTCCTGCGCCGCCGCCGCGTCCTCGGGCGGCGCGGACGCCGCGATCTGGGCGGCCTTGGCGGCGGCCTTGACCGCCTTCTGGGCGGCCTTGGCGGCGGCACGGGCCTTGTCGCGGAGCTCGTCGGTCGTGGGCTGCGCGCCCTCGCTGCCGGTGGTCTGCCCCGCGGTGGGCACGGTGGTCACCGGGGTGGTCGGCGTCGGCTGGCCGGTCGACGTCGTGGGCGTGCCGGGCGCGGTCGAGGGGTCCTCGGTGGCCGGCTGGCCGCTCGCATCGGTGGTCGGAGCCTCGGTCGTCGTGGGTGCGACACCGGGACCGGGGTCGGTCAGGGTGCCGGTCGGCTCGTCGCCGGCGGAGACGTCGGCCCCACCGCTGCCAAACCAGGGCATGGCGTCGCTGCGGATCCCATGGCCCAGCAGGACGGCGCACAGGATCGAGACCAGGACGAACGCCACCAGCGGACGCCTGTGCTCTGTGCTCACCCGAGACCCCTCTCCATCTGTGCGGTCCCACCCAGTCTGACGCGCTTTGTCGCCAACATCGTCCGATCGGGTCACAAATGGCTAGAAAGGACTACGTCCCGCATCCCCCGATCGGGTGGCGGGACGTGTCGCAGGCCACGACGCCTCAGGCGGACTTCTTCTTCTTCGACTCCGACTCGCGGGGCACGAGGGTCGGCGCCACGTCGTCCTCGACGACCTCGCGCGTCACGATCACCTTGGAGACGTCGTCGCGGGAGGGGACGTCGTACATCACGTGGAGGAGCACCTCCTCGATGATGGCGCGCAGGCCACGGGCGCCGGTGCCGCGCTCGAGCGCCTTGTCGGCGATCGACGCAATGGCCCCGTCGGTGAACTCCAGCTCGACGCCGTCGAGGTCGAAGAGCTTCTGGTACTGCTTGACCAGCGCATTGCGGGGCTCGGTGAGGATCTGCACGAGCGCCTCGTTGTCGAGCTTGCTGACGCTGGCGATGAGCGGGAGCCGGCCGATGAACTCGGGGATCAGGCCGAACTTGGTGAGGTCCTCGGGGCGCACCTGCGCCATCAGGTCGTCGGCCTCGCGCTCGGCCTCGCCGCGGACGTCCGCGGTGAAGCCGAGGGTCTTCTTGCCGACCCGCTGCTCGACGATGTTCTCGAGACCGGCGAAGGCGCCGCCCACGATGAACAGGATGTTGGTCGTGTCGATCTGGATGAACTCCTGGTGCGGGTGCTTGCGACCACCCTGCGGCGGCACCGAGGCGGTCGTGCCCTCGAGCATCTTCAGCAGGGCCTGCTGCACGCCCTCGCCCGACACGTCACGGGTGATCGAGGGGTTCTCCGCCTTGCGGGCCACCTTGTCGATCTCGTCGATGTAGATGATGCCCGTCTCGGCCTTCTTGACGTCGTAGTCGGCGGCCTGGATGAGCTTGAGGAGGATGTTCTCGACGTCCTCGCCGACGTAGCCGGCCTCGGTGAGGGCGGTGGCGTCGGCGATGGCGAACGGCACGTTGAGCATGCGCGCCAGCGTCTGGGCGAGGTAGGTCTTGCCGCACCCGGTCGGGCCGATGACCAGGATGTTGGACTTGGCGACCTCGACCACCTCGTCCTTGGTGTGCTTGCCCGCGACGGGCTGGAGGCCGGCCTGGACGCGCTTGTAGTGGTTGTAGACCGCGACGGCGAGCGCCTTCTTGGCGTGCTCCTGGCCGATGACGTAGGAGTTGAGGAACTCGAAGATCTCGCGCGGCTTGGGCAGCTCGTCGAGGCTGACCTCACCACCGTCGGCGAGCTCCTCCTCGATGATCTCGTTGCAGAGCTCGATGCACTCGTCGCAGATGTAGACGTTGGGTCCTGCGATGAGCTTCTTGACCTGCTTCTGGCTCTTGCCGCAGAAGTTGCACTTCAGCAGGTCGCCGCCGTCACCGATTCGAGCCACGGGTTGATCCTCCGGTCCTGCCGGGTCGGGGCCCCGGCCTTACGAGCTGCCTTGCAAACTCCCTGACGGTACCCCGTGCCGACCCCCGCCGGGGGCCGGACACGAGGCATGTTGACTCCATGATGCGCGAGCTACCTCGTGAGGGCGGGCGCGGCCTTGCGGGACTCGAGGACCGCGTCGATCAGGCCGTACTCGACCGCCTGCTCGGAGGTGAGGATCTTGTCGCGCTCGATGTCGCGGCTGACCTCCTCGACGTCCTTGCCGCTGTGGTCGGAGAGCATCTTCTCCAGCAGCTCGCGCATCCGGATGATCTCGTTGGCCTGGATCTCGAGGTCGGAGATCTGGCCGCCCGTGCCCTCGGTGTAGGGCTGGTGGATCAGGATCCGGCTGTTGGGCAGCGCGAGACGCTTGCCCGGCGCGCCGGCCGCGAGCAGGACGGCGGCGGCGGAGGCGGCCTGGCCCAGGCACACGGTCTGCACGTCCGGCTTGATGAAGCGCATCGTGTCGTAGATCGCGGTCAGGGCCGTGAACGAGCCGCCGGGGCTGTTGATGTAGATGCTGATGTCCTGGTCGGGGTTCATGGACTCCAGGGACAGCAGCTGGGCCATCACCGCGTTGGCGATGTCGTCGCTGATCGGGGTGCCGAGGAAGATGATGCGGTCCTCGAACAGCTTGGTGTAGGGGTCGATGCGGCGGACGCCGTAGGACGTGCGCTCTTCCCACTGCGGGATGTAGTAGTTCATCGCTCAGTCCTTCGTGTGGGCGGGGCGGCCCTCGTCGGCGGCCTCACGCGAGTTGGTGATGACCTTGTCGATCAGGCCGTACTCCAGCGCCTGGGACGGGGTGAACCACCGGTCCCGGTCGGAGTCGCGCTCGATCTCCTCGATCGTGCGGCCGGTGTGGTGGGCGATGAGCTCGCCGAGCTGCTTCTTCAGCAGGAGGCTCTGCTGGGCCTGGATCTTGATGTCGGAGGCCGAGCCGCCGATCCCGCCCGAGGGCTGGTGCATCATGATCCGCGCGTGCGGGAGGGCGTAGCGCTTGCCCGTGGTGCCGGCGCACAGCAGGAACTGGCCCATCGAGGCGGCCAGGCCCATGCCGACCGTCGCCACGTCGTTGGGGATGTAGTTCATGGTGTCGTAGATCGCCATGCCGGCGTCGACGGAGCCACCGGGGCTGTTGATGTGCAGGAAGATGTCGGCATCGGGATCCTCGGCCGAGAGCAGCAGCAGCTGGGCGCAGATCGCGTTGGCGTTCTGGTCGCGGACCTCGGAGCCGAGGAACACGATCCGCTCGCGGAGCAAGCGCTGGTAGATGTGGTCGTCGAGGCCGTAGGCCGCCATGCCACCGTTCATCTCGGGCGAGAGTGCTGGGCTGGAGTTCTGGTTCACGCGAGCGACACTAGCCCGAAGCAGGGACAGTTCCACGCGTAATCCACCCCTGTTCGCCCACAGCGCACAGCGCGTCGGCCGGGCCCGTCCGGCACCGGTCTCAGGCCAGCCACCTCGTCAGGGCGGCACCGACCCGGGCGTCGTTGAGGAGGTCGAAGTGGTGGCCGCGCAGGTGCAGCACCTCGGCCCCCGGGAACAGGTCGCGACCGCGCCGGTCCCGCCCCAGCGCCGAGTCGCGGCGCACCAGAAGGTCGCCGAGGAACGCGCCCGCCGGGTGCCGGGCCGAGGTGGTCACGGTCGCCGAGACGAGTGCGTAGCGGGCGTGCGGCAACGCCGCGACGTCCTCGTCGAGCCCCTCGATCAGGTCGTCGACTCCCGCCGAGCGCTGGTCGAGGACCCGCCCGAAGCCAGCCACCTCGGGGACGCGGGCGAGCAGGCCGCTGCCGTGCCTGACCGCTCGGGCGAGCGGCGCGCCCAGGTGCGGCGTGCCGAGCGTGACGACCACGCCGACGCGGTCGCGCCAGGTCCACTCCCCCTGCACGGCCGAGGCCGCCCGGATCACGAGGCCGCCCATCGAGTGGCCGACCAGAGCCACCTCGTCGACCTCGGTGGGCCAGAGCGCGACGAGCCGTTCGAGGAGCGCCGCGAGGGCGGCGCCGTTGGCGCGCACCGGCAGGCCCGTGTTGAGCCGGAGCAGCACCGGCGTCCACCCCCGCTCGGCCAGCTCCTCGGCGTACGTCGTCCCGCGGCGTGCCCTGCCCCGCTGCCAGGACACCTCGTCCTCGCACAGCCCGTGCACGAGCACCACGACCCGTCCGGTCGCGGTGGGGTACGCCGCCGCGAGCCCCTCGGAGGTCAGCGGCACGTCGCGTCCGACCACCCGGGCGGCCATCCGGGTCGCCAGGCGGGGTCGTTCGCGCTCGAGCCGGTCGCCGACGAGCCCGTTGGCGGCCGAGGTCAGGAACCGGCTCCGCGGGCCGGACCCCAGCGCCGGGCCGAGGTCGCTGCCGGCCGCCAGCCCGACACCGGCTCCCCGGACCGAGAGCCCGATCCCGGCGTACACCGAGCGCGCGATCGTCCGGTGGCCGCGTCCGGCGACCACCGCGGTCGGCCCCAGGGGTCCGTCGAGCAGGCCGTGCACGCGGTCGACCCAGGCGAGGTGGGTGTCGCGAGCCGTGTCGACGACGACCTCGTCCACCACCTGGGCGAGCAGGGAGAGGGCGTCGAGGAGCGTCGGCTCCGTGCGCGTGGTCATGGCGCGAGCCTAGCCAGTTCGGTGAACACCCGTGCACTGTGCGGTCCGAGAGGAGCGGGACAGTACGGTCTCGCCATGGCGACCCGTCTCCCGCTCTCGCCGGCCGCGGCGCTCGCCGCCGCCGGTCTCCGCTCCCGCGCGCGGGAGCGGCCGGACGTCACGACGCTGGCCCCACCCACCGGTCCGCCGACGGCGTGGACGTCGCTGGGCGAGCTCGGCTCGGCCCTGGGCGCGGTGCGTCTCGTGGGCGCCTCTCGCCGGCTCCGGTCGGCGCCACGCGGCGACGGACACGTCGTGGTGGACGTCCCGGGCTGGCGGGCGCCCGAGGTCACCGGGGCGCCGTTGCGCGCCTACCTCCGCCACCTCGGCCACGACGCCCGCGGGTGGGGCTTCGGCACCAACCTGGGCGACCCGCGCCGCGACGTCGAGCGCCTGTCCGAGCGCATCCTCGCGCTGGCCGACGGCACCGGCTCGCCCGTCGCCCTGGTGGGGTGGAGCCTCGGCGGGGTGATCGCACGCGAGGTCGCCCGTCAGCACCCGTCGGCCGTGCGCCGCGTGATCACCTACGGCACGCCGGTCGTCGGCGGACCGGCCTTCACCGCGGTCGCCCGGGCGTACGGCGACGACGGCGCCGCCGGACGCATCGCCGAGCGCCTCGACGTGGAGGCGCCGATCCGGGTGCCGCTGACCGCCGTGTTCTCCAGGCGTGACGGCATCGTCGCCTGGCAGGCGTGCATCGATCGCACGTCCCCGGACGTCGAGCACGTCGAGGTCGCCTCGACGCACCTCGCCATGGGCACCGACCCGGACGTGTGGACGATCGTCGCCGACCGGCTGGCGCGCACGGAGCGTTCCTGACTCGGCTGGGCCCGGTGCGGGCATGAGGTCGACCTACGGCACGGTGCGCTCCCGGCTCCGCACGTCGTCCACGCGCCTCTCTGCGTAGATGTCGCCGACCCGGGCCCGGGCGCGCCAGGGACGGGCGAGGTCGAGCGCGACGTGGAAGTCCGGGTCGTCGGTGTCGATGTCACCCACGACGAGGTCGCTCCCGGATGACACCTCGGCCAGGCAGCGTCCGTCCGGACCGATCAGGGCGGAGGCGAACAGCTCCCTCGTCTCCGCGGGGGCCGACAGCCCGACCCAGTAGCAGTTGATCGCGGCGTGCGCGCGGGCCTTGGTCGCGAAGACCGAGTCGACGGGATAGGCGGACAGCAGCACGCAGTCCACGCCCGCGCGCTCGTAGTCCGCGAACAGCTCGGGGAAGTTCACCTCGATGCACACCGCGACGCCGAACCTGAGGCCGTCGACCTCGAACACGACGGACTCGAAGCCCGGGGTGTAGAAGTCGCTGACCTCCGTGTGCGAGCACATCCGCTTGTCGTAGCGGTCGACGAGCTCCCCCCGGTCGGAGATGACGTACACGCTGTTGTGCGGGCGGTGGGGCGCACCCAGCCGGTGCGCCGACCCGAGCACGACCCAGACTCCGGCCTCGCGGGCAGCCGCACGGACCCGGTCGAGCTCGTCGTCGACCACCGCCCAGTCGACGTCGTCCCACGACCGGACCTGTGCCTTGGCGTACCCCGAGAGTGCGCCCTCCGGGAGCTGGACGAGCCGGGCCCCCTGCGCGGCCGCCGCGCGCACGACCGAACGGATGGTCGCGCCGTTGACCCGGGGGTCGGGGCTGATCGAGGACTGGGCGACGGCGACCCGCACGGACGGCATCGACGAACCCTCGCACACCGCGGCCGGCGCCTCCGGCACGCGACTCAGGAGGCCCGGGAGCGCACCCGGTCGATCACCTCCGTGGTCGAGAGTCCCCCGACCCGCGGCACCAGGCGCAACCTCCCGGTGTCCGCTGCCGCGGCGTAGACGTCGGGGACGTCCTCCGCATCGAGGTCGTCGCCGTGCACGACGAGCGCGAAGTCGTGCTCGTCCAGGAACTCGACCGTGAGGCGGTCGGGCGCGTCGACGACGACCTCGTCGACGTGGCGGCACGCCCCGATCACCGCCGCCCGCTCGGCCAGGGTCATCACCGGTCGTCGCTTGTACGCCGCCACGGTCTCGTCGGACAGGACACCCACGGTCAGGTGGTCACCCAGCGCTCGCGCCGCACGCAGGAGCTCGACGTGCCCGGCGTGGAAGAGGTCGCCCACCATGTCGACGTACACCCGGGTGGCGGCGACGCCGCTCGCCCAGGTCGAGAGGCAGAACGGGTGGCCGACCGGGTCGGCGAACACCAGGCAGTGCTCGGCGTTGGGCTGGGGACCGAAGCGCGTGGCGCCGGCCGCCAGCACCCGCGCCTCAGTGGCCTCGAGGTCGTCGACGAGGAGGTCGAGGTGCATCTGCATCGGCACGTCGCCGTCGGGCCAGGTCGGCGCACGGAAGTCGGCGACCTGCTGGAAGCCGATCTCCCCTCCCGGCGCGTCGGCGACGGCCCAGTGCGCGGTCCCGCGGGCCGTCCCGCCCGTGATCTCGGCGTAGAACCCGGCCAGCGCGAGGGCGTCGGGTGCGTTCACCGTGACCCCGCTGAAGCGGATGTCGTCCGCCATCAGCGCGCCTCGTAGGCCGGGGTCAGCTCGCGCCAGCGCGCGAGCCAGCCGGCGGCCGGCTCCGCGTCGGACCAGCCGTCGTGGACCGGACCGTCGACGGCGAGCGAGCGGCCCAGGTCCTCGAGGTGGGCGTGCCAGCCGGCGCCGTGGAAGTGCAGCTTGTCGGGCTGCAGCCCGCGCTCCTCGACCACGAGCCGGGTGCCCCCAGCCTCCTCGGTCAGCCACGCCTCGATCTCGCCCTCGTCCTCGGTGCCGGGCTCGGTCACCAGCAGCAGGTGGTGGGGCGCGTCGCAGACCTCGATCCGCGACGGGCCGCTCCAGGTGCTGGTGAAGACGGCGTCGACCGTCCCGCCCACGCGGAGGTCGCCGGAGACCTCGGCGATCCAGCGGGCGAGCCGTTCGGGAGACGTGCAGGCTTCCCACAGGTCGTCGATGCCGGTGTCGTAGAGGTCCTCGACCCGCACCGCCCCTCGTCCGTCGTCGAGCGCTCGCATGGTCGCGGTCGTGGTCGTGGTCATCGTCGTGCCTTCTTTCCCCTGGCGATCTCGGTGTGCAGTGCGTCCAGCCGGTGCTGCCACAGCGCGCGGTAGTCCTCGAGCCACTCGTCCACCTCGACGAGCGCGTCCGCGCGCAGGCTGTAGATGCGTCGTTGTCCCTCGCTGCGGACCTCGACCAGTCCCGCCTCGCGCAGCACCCTGAGGTGGCGGGAGACGCCCGGTCGAGCGATCGGCAGCGCCTCCGCGAGCTCCCCGGCGCTGGCCTGGTGGTCGCGGAGGATCTCCAGGACGGTGCGCCGGCTCGGGTCGGCGAGGGCTTGCAGGACCGCATCCATGAGCAGAAGAGTAACTACTAGGGTACGTAACTGCAAGGGTACATATCGGATCGACCGGTCCCCCTCCCACCCGTGTGGTCTACTCAGCGCATGCTGCGGGTGACACTGCGGGGGCATGGCCTTCCGACAGCAACACTGGGGACCGGGGAGACGCTGCTGTTCGGGCGATCACCGCACCACGCCGTCCCCGAGGACGACCCCGACGACGCGCTGCGCGTGACCGCCCTCGCGCTCCCCCGCTGCGCGCCCCACGTCTCGCGGCTGCTCGGCGAGCTCGAGATCGGCGAGGAGATCGCCCGGCTGCGCTGGCACGGCGCCGGCGAGACCCAGGTGTCGAGCCTGTTCGACGCACCGGGCGGCGCTCGCCGCGTCACCCTGGTCGAGGGCATGTCGCTGCTCCTCGACGAGGGCGAGAACGCGCTGGTGGTCATGCGTGGACGCCAGACCGCGCGCGACGCCTTCGAGGACCTCTCGATCATCGTCGACGTCGCGACCTCCTCCCCCGCGCCGGCCGAGCGCGCCCGGCCGGAGGTCGACGAGGACCTCGACGCCACGGCGACCGCGCCCTCGCCGGGACTCGTCCCGCTGACGCGGGAGTGGTACGTCGCCCTCGCGCTCGCCGAGCCGTGGCTCACCGGCACCGACGACTACCCGCGCCCCCCGTCCAACCGGGAGATCTACGAGCGGGTGCTCGGCTGGCACGGCTACGCCTGGAACCTCGAGCGCGCCCAGCGGGTCGACGACGCCATCCGCGCGATCTCCTCGCTCGCCTTCAGCGCCAAGGACGACCCGTTCCGGGCCGGCGCCGGGCGCGCCCAGAACGTCCGCTTCGCCGTCGGCCGACGCACCGCGGAGGTCCGACTGGTGACCGCGGACGACCTCGACACGGTCGAGAGGGCCGCCGCGAAGCGGAACCTTCCACCCGTCACGCCCTAGCCCGACCGGCCCTGCCTGCCTAGCGTCCGCGAGGGACGTACCCACCACACGACAGGCACGGAGGACACCATGGGAAACCAGCAGGTGCTCGGGATGGACACCGACGAGGGGCGCCGCGTCGCCCGCGACATGAACGAGGGATCCGCCCGGATCGGCGACGTGATCGGCAGCGCCAGCGCCATCGCGGGGCGCATCAGCGAGATCTGGCCGGGTGCGGACGGCACGCGCTTCGGCGAGGACGTGGCCGACTTCGTCGCCAACGCCCAGAACGCCGCCCAGTCGCTCTCCGACCAGGCGCAGCAGCTGGTCGTGCACGCCGACCGCCAGGACCAGGCCAGCGCCTGACCCCACCCCGCACTACCCGATTCGAGGCCGCCGGAGATCCGGCGGCCTCGACGCATCTCCAGGGGTCGGCGAGCCCGATCCGGGCGGAAGGTTCCACCCCCGCCGCCCTCGACGCGGAGCACATCCGGATGGCTGACTTCCGTCGCAGACCGACCACGCCACGACCGACACGAACCGAAGGGGGACCCGCGATGGCCTTCATGGGAGCAGACACCGACGCACTCCGCGACGCCGGCCAGGAGTGCCAGGAGGGCAAGGAGAAGACCGACCAGGTCATCGCCTACCTCCGGATGCTGATCATGGCGCTGCGTGCCGCCTCGTTCTTCACCGGTGGGGCCAGCGCCGCCTACGCGGAGTACCTCGAGACCACGGTCGTCCCGTGGCTCCAGCGGATCTCGCAGGCGCTCGGCCTGATGGCCCAGGTGCTGATGTCCAACGCCGACGACCAGGACGGCGTCAGCGACAGCGGCAGCCAGATCACCGGCGGCGGTACGGCGCTGTCCTACTCCACCCCGGGCGGCTCGATGCCGAGCACGCCGATCGGGGTGTGGGAGGGCAGCCTCGTCCCCGCCGCCACACCTCCGGGCGCCACCTCGGACACCGGTTCCTCCTTCTCCTCGCTCGGCAGCCTCCCGGCCGCCGGGGGGACCCCGGGAGCCGTGATCACCGTCGACGCCGGCTCCCCCACCGCGACCGCGACGCCGCTGCGCGAGGGCGGGGCGCCGACGATCGGCACCGGCAGCGCCCTCGGCACGCCCGGCAGCACCGGCTCGTGGGCGACCAGTGACCACGTCGGCTCCGCCACGCAGGGAGCGCTCGGCCAGACCGGCTCCTGGGACGGCGGCGCGGCCACGATCGGCGGCGGCTCCCTCGACCACGGCGCAACCGGGGCGACGGGCAGCGGTGCCGGCGCCTCGGGTGGCGCGTCGGGTGGTGCCTCCTCCGGTGGCGGCAGCGGCTCGAGCCCACTGGGCTCGTCCTCGATCGGCAGCCCGCTCGGGTCCACCGGGTCCACCGGGGACGACACCTCCGGCGCCGGCCTGTCGTCGTACGCCAACGGCAACCTCGCCGGCCTCGGTGGGGGCACCCCCGACAGCGGCACCGGCAGCTCCTCCCTGGGCGCTCCGAGCAGCACCGGGACGACCGAGAGCGGCAGCGGTTCGTACGGCGCGGTCGCCGGCGTCGCCGGCGGCGCGGCCGCCCTCGGCCTCGGCGGTGCGGCGCTGGCGGGACGCAACGGCTCGGCCACCGACAAGCGCATCGACGAGCTCGGCACCCAGAACGGCCGTGGCAGCCGCGGCACCGGGGTCAGCGAGCTCCAGCAGAAGCTCACCGAGGCCGGCTACGACACCAAGGGCTCCGACGGGGTCTGGGGTCGCAACACCCAGGCGGCGTACGACGCCTACCGCAAGGACCACCCGCTGCCGATCCAGCACGGCAGCGGCTACACCTCGCCGTCCGGCTTCGACTACAGCTCGATCACCGGCGTGCGCGGCAACGCCAACGTGACCCCGCAGTTCCTCCGCGAGGTCGAGGGCGTGGCGCAGCGGATCGGGGCCAGGCCGGAGCACCTGATGGCGGTGATGAGCTTCGAGACGGGCGGCCAGTTCGGCGCCGACACCCCGACCAAGGCCAAGGGCGGGACGGCCGTCGGGCTGATCCAGTTCACCCCGGTCGCCCGCGACCAGGTCGGCGCGACCCGCGACCAGCTGATGGCGATGACGCCGACCCAGCAGCTCGCCTACGTCGAGAAGTACTTCGAGCCCCGCCGCGGCCCGCAGCTCGGGTCGATCGCCGGCCTCTACTCCGCCGTCCTCGGCGGCACGGCGAGCAACGACCTCGACCGCGTCCAGATCGCCGGTCCGGGCCGGGCCTACGACATGAACAGCGGCCTCGACACCAACAACGACAACAAGATCACCGTCCGCGAGGGCGCGGCCCGCATCGAGCGGGCCCTGCAGGGTCGCTGACCCCCACGTTTTCCACGCACCACCCCACCACCACACACACAAGGAGAAATCTGATGGCTATCAAGGGAATGGACGTCCAGGGCGGCACCACGGCGGCGCAGGCCTTCGCGCGCGGGGCCCAGGAGATCGAGCAGTTCGGCACGCAGTACACCCAGGTGATGACGAGCTTCGAGTGGCTCGGCCCGGACGCCGACCGCACCCGCGAGGTGTGGAGCAACGAGTACATGAACATGCTCCGCCAGGTCTCCCAGGCGCTCGAGACGTTCTCGACGCTGATCAACAACCAGGCGCAGGAGCAGGAGCAGGTCTCGGCCTGACGGCCCACCTGATCACCCGCCTGATCACCCGCCTGATCACCCGACCGTCGACGCGAGGAGGAGGCCACGATGCCCACCTGGACCCTGTCCGTGCGGACCGCCCCGGAGAGCGGCCTCCCCTCCGTCGACGTCGAGGTGCACGCCCGGCCCGAGGCGACGGTCGCCGACCTCGCCCAGGCCCTGGGGCGACACCTCGCCCCCGACCAGCGCCGGCTCGACGTCGTGCCCCTCGAGGGCCGGCAGCCGTGGCCGGCCTCGCGGCCGCTCGCCGAGTGCGGGCTCCGCACCGGTGACCTGATCGACGTCGTCACCGCCCCCCACGCGTGGCGCGACCGCCCCGCCCAGACCACCCGGCCCCGCGCGGTGCTCCGCGTCGTCGAGGGCCCGGACCGCGGCCAGCGGCTGCACGTGCGCGGCTCCTCGCTGACCCTCGGACGCGGGCCCCACTGCACGCTGCGCTTCACCGACTCGCTCGTCTCGCAGCAGCACGCCCGGATCGAGCTCGGCGCCCGACCCACGGTGTACGACGAGGGGTCGGCCAACGGCACGACCGTCGGCGACCTCCCGGTGACCTCGCCGCGCGAGATCGACTGGGGCACCGCGATCAAGCTCGGCCGCAGCACCGTCGTCATCGACCCGGGCGAGGTCGGCACCAGCGACCCCGTCGTGTCGGTGTTCCGCCCGCCGCGGTTCGGCGACCCGCTCGCCGAGGAGACCCTCGACGTCCCGGCTCCGCCCGAGAAGCGCCGGCCCTCGCCGCTGCCGTGGGCGATGTTCGCCCTCCCCGTCGTCATGGGCTTCGCGATGTTCATGCGCAGCCAGACGCCGTACTCCCTCGTCTACATGCTGGCGTGGCCGCTCGTCGGCTACTTCGGCTGGCGCCAGCAGAAGAGGCAGGCCGAGCGGGAGTTCGCCGAGGAGCTCGCCGAGTGGCGCGAGGACGTCGACGCGCTGCTCACCACCATCGACGACCAGGCCGTGCTCCAGCGCCGCCGCTTCCACGACGACTACGCCGACGCCGAGACGCTGCGCACCCGCGCCGCCGCGCGCGATCGCTACCTGTGGGCCCGTCGCGAGGACCGTGACGCCTTCCTCGTCACCCGCCTCGGGATCGGCACCGTGCCCGCCCTCCTGCGCGGTGAGGCCAAGGACGGGGGCGACCGGCAGGCCCGCCGCGAGCTCGTCGCCGAGCTCGACGAGCGGAGCCGGCTGGGCGACATGCCCGTCCTGGCCGACCTCGCCCAGCACGCGCTGGTCGCGATCACCGGCGAGCCCGACGACGTCGACGCGCTGGTGCGCGCGATGCTCCTGCGGCTGGCCTTCGACCACTCCCCGACCGACCTCTCGGTGGCGGGCGCGCTGGGCCGCACCCGCAGCGGCCACGAGACCTGGCTGCGCTGGCTGCCCCACGCCTCGACCCGCGAGGGCGGCGAGCCGCCGGTCGCCGTCGGTGTGCAGGCCGGCAGCGCGCTGCTCGACCACATCCTCAGCGAGGACGGCCAGCGCGGCCACACGATCTGCCTGGTCGACGAGGAGGCTGGCCTCTCGCGCCGCAACGTCGAGGCCGTCGCGTCCTCGGCGGCCGACCGCCACCTGCACCTGGTCTGGCTCGGCCGCTCTCCCGACGAGGTGCCGGCCGCCACCACGCTGCTCATCGACCTCACGGCCGCACCGGGCGGGACGGTCAACCTCAGCGACCGCCGCGGCGTCGCGACCATCGACACTGCCGACGGCGTCTCGCTCGACCACGCCTGGCGCACCGCCCGGCTGATGACGGGCTACGTCGACGAGGCGGCCGTGCTCCCCGCCAGCACCGCCATCCCGGCGCTGGTGCGCCTGTCCGACGTCAGCCCCGACTTCACCGACCTCGACGACGCCGACGCGGTGATCCGCCGTTGGTCGCAGTCGTCGGGCCTGCGCGCCCAGATCGGCGCCGGGGTCGACGGCGTCGTCACCCTCGACCTGCGCGAGGACGGCCCGCACGGACTGGTCGCCGGCACCACCGGATCCGGCAAGAGCGAGCTGCTCCAGTCACTGATCTGCTCGCTGGCGCTCAACAACCCGACGTCGCGGATCAACTTCCTGCTCGTCGACTACAAGGGGGGCGCGGCCTTCCGCGAGTGCGGCGACCTCCCCCACACGGTCGGCTACATCACCGACCTGACGCCCGCCCTGGTCAGCCGCGCGCTCACCTCGCTCAGTGCCGAGATCGCCGCGCGCGAGCACCTGCTCGGGGAGTACGGCGTCAAGGACCTCGTCCAGCTGGAGCGCGAGCGTCCCGACGTCGCTCCGCCCAGCCTGCTGATCTGCGTCGACGAGTTCGCGGCGCTGACCGCGGAGGTGCCGGAGTTCGTCGACGGGATGGTCAACATCGCCCAGCGGGGGCGTTCGCTCGGGATGCACGTGCTGCTCGCCACCCAGCGGCCGGCCGGCGTGGTGACCGGCAACATCCGCGCCAACTCCGACCTGCGGATCTCGCTGCGGGTCGGCTCGAAGGACGACTCGCAGGACGTGATCGAGGGGCCCGACGCGGCGTACATCTCGCGGCGCACCCCCGGTCGGGCCTGGATCCGCCGCACCGGCCACGGCACCGCGGAGCTCGTGCAGTCGGCGTGGACCGGTGCCCGGCAGCCGATCGCCGGCGGCGAGTCGCCGGTCGAGGTCGCGCCGTTCACCGCCGCAGCCCGCGAGGCCGACCGCGACACCGTCGCCGCGCGCCTCGACCCCCGCACCGACCTCGAGCGCTGCGTCACCACCATCACCACCGCCTTCGACCGCAGCGGGCTGTCGGCGCCACCCCAGCCGTGGCTGCCGCCGCTGCCCGCCGAGCTCCTGCTCGACGAGACGACACTCGCCGCCGACGCCGCGCACCACCCGTCCGGTCGCGTGACCATCGGACGCATCGACGAGCCCGCCGCCCAGCGGCAGCCCGCCCTGGCCGTCGACTTCGCCACCGCCGGCCACCTCCTCGTGTACGGCGCCTCCGGCTCCGGCAAGACCGAGCTGCTGCGCACGACGCTGCTCGCGGCGTCGGTGTCCGACCGGTTCAGTGCCGACGCCGCGGCGCCGTACGTCTACGGCATCGACTTCGCCGGAGGTGGCCTCACCGCCCTGGCCGGGCTGCCGACCGTCGAGGCGATCGTCCCCGAGGCCCACGCGGGCCGGGTCATGCGCCTGATCCGGCTCCTCCAGCGCACGATGCGCGACCGCACCCAGACCCTCGCGTCCCGCGGCTGCTCCGACCTCGCCGACCTCGCCCGCACCGGGATCGTGCTGCCGCGTGTGTACGTCGCCATCGACAACCTGCCCGCCCTCGTGGAGTCGCTCGAGAGCGCCGGCGGCGTCGCCCGTGAGCACGTCGAGCACCTGCAGGCCGTCCTCCAGAACGGCCGACGCGTCGGCGTGCACGTCATCGCCACGGTCCCCGGGCGCGGCGGCGTGCCGAGCTCGCTGTCCGCTGCCTTCGGCCAGCGGATCGTGCTGCGGATGACGACTGCCGACGACTACCTCATGCTCGGCGTGCCGAACGACGTGCTCGACTCCGACAGCCCGGCCGGCGCCGGCCTGCTCGGCAAGCGCAGCGTCCAGGTCGCGACGACCGGTGGCGCCGGAACCCCCGCCCAGGCCGACCGGGTCGCCGCGATCGGCGCCCTGCTCGGTGCCGAGGTGGTCGACCGGGCCCACGCCCCGGTCCCGCCGATGCCGACGCGGCTCGACCAGGCCGCCCTCCCCGTGCCCGCCGGCGCCCGGGTCGGGATCGGCGTCGACGCCGACGCGGTGGCGTTGCTCGAGGTCGACCTGCTGGCCGGCCCCGTGCTGGTCGCCGGTCGGGCACGGTCGGGCCGCACCACCGCCCTGGACGCCGTCGAGGCGATGCTGGCGAAGGCCGACGCAGCGCCGTACGTCGTCCGCGAGGGCTCGCCGCGAGCCGCCCTCGACCGCCTCGAGGGTTGGCTGGCGGGTGATCCGGAAGGTTCCGGATCGTGGTCGCTGGTCATGGTGGACGACGCGCACCTCTGGGACACTGAAGCCGGAGTCGACGCGGACTCCCGCACCGCCAGGGACGACCTCCTGCGGGTGGTGGCACGGCATCCGACCCGGATCGCGCTCCTCGCCACCGCCGACACCACGCAGGCCAGGCAACGTGGCAGTGCGGGTGCCCTCGTCGACGCCGTGCGCCAGGGGCGCCGAGGTTTCCTGCTCCAGCCGGAGTGGAATGACGGGGAGGTCCTCGGTGTCACGGTGCCGACCAAGACCGCCGAACCACTCAGCGGGCCGGGTCGGGGGCTGTGGTGCGAGGGTGGCAACGCCGTCGTGGCCCAGCTGGTCACGACGGACGGGCAGACACCAGACGAACGGGGCGTTCGATGACGCAGGACAGCAGCACCGGGAGCGGCGGCCTGCGCGGTCGGCTGTCGCGCCGCCGGTTCTCGCGCCGCCAGGCCACCGGCATGGCCGAGCTGTCCGTCGTGGTCGTCGCCGCGTCCCTCATCACCGGCCTCTTCGTCGGTGACGGGCTGAGCCGCACCGCGGTCGACATCGCCGACGGCGTCACCTGGCTGGCCGACGACCCGAGCGGCGAGGTCATCCAGGTCAACCCGGCCACCGGCCAGCCCGAGGTGCGCCTGCGGATCCCCGGTGCCGCGGGTCACGACCTCGGCCTCGGTCAGTACGACGACGAGCTCTACGTCATCGACCACACGACCGGGACGATGTCGGCGATCGACGTCAGCATGCTGGTCCGCTCGAGCCAGCGCCGCGTCTCCACGGGCGGTGCCGCCGAGACGATGAGCGACGGGGAGACGGTGTTCCTGGTCGACCGGGGCGTCGGGACGGTCTCGGCGATCGACCCGCTCACCGGTGACGAGGTGGGCCAGGTGTGGCTCGAGGGCGAGGGGCTCGCCGACGCCGCGATCGACGGCACCGGCCTGGTCTGGTCGCTCGACACCACCGGCCGCCTCACCAGCATCCGCTGGTCGGAGACGTCACAGGCCTTCGAGGAGGAGGACACCCAGCGGATCGAGGACAGCGGCCCGGGCTCGGTGCTGGTCGGGCACGAGGAGGGCGTGACGGTCTTCGGTCCCGACGCCGGGCTGGTCTACCAGGTCGGCACCGGTCACGACGTGATCGCCACCAGCGCCGACCTGCTCGGCGACGTCACGGCCCCGCGCCAGACCCGCTCCGACCTCACCGCGGCCGCGGCCCCGGAGTCGTCGACGGTGGTCATCGTCGCCGACGACCAGGTGCGCGAGGTGAGCGTCGAGGGCATCGGGTGCAGCGACCCCGGCCGCCCCGAGGTGTTCCGCGACCGCGTCTACGTCCCGTGCCTGGGCGAGGGAAAGGTGATCGTCCTCGACAAGGAGGGCAACGCCGCCGGCCCCGCCATCACCACTCCCGGATCGAAGGACCCCGAGCTGGTCATCGACGACGACAACCTGTTGATCAACGCCCAGGGCGCCGAGACCGGCCTCGTGGTCAAGGACGACGGTTCCGTGAAGACCATCGTCCGCAAGGACGACGCGCTCCCGGCGATCACGCCGCAGGTCTCCACCCCGATCACGCCCCAGCAGCCGACGATCACCCCGGTCAACCAGGTCCAGAACACGCCGCCGGCCAACCCCGAGAAGCCCCAGAAGGACCCGGTCGTCACCTCCGACCCCGCGGCCGACGACGGTGCTCGCGACCCGCAGAACGACAGCGGCAAGGACAAGGGCAAGAAGGACAAGGACAAGGGCACCAACCCGGTCGTCTCGCCGACCCCCGGTCCCACCGGCCCCACGAGTCCGGTCCCGACGAGCCTGCCCACCACGCTGCCGACCAGCCTGCCGACACCGACCCCCACCCCGACGCCCACGCCGACGCCCACGCCCACGCCGACGCCGACGCCGACGCCGACGCCGACGCCCACTCCCACGCCGACGCCCACGCCGACGCCGACACCGACGCCGACGCCCACCCCGACGCCCACGCCCACGGCCGGCACGCCCACCAGCGTCACGGCGTCGACCGTCAGCTCCACCCAGGTCCGCGTCGACTGGGCCTACACCGGCGACACCCCCGACGACTTCGTCATCACCCGGGTCGGCGGCGGTCGCGTGGCCACCGTCGGCGGCGGCCAGCGCCAGGCCGTGGTCACGGTGACCCCGGGCCAGTCCTCGACCTTCACGGTCACCGCCAACGTCGGCGCGAGCAACGCCACGTCGGCGGCGTCCAATGCGATCACCACGGCGGGTGCGCCGGGGTCGGCCACGGCCGTGACCGCGACCGGCACGTTCACCGGCAACTGGAAGATCGACCGGTTCAAGGTCGACGTGAGCTGGGGCGCGGCTCCCGACAACGGGTCCCCGATCACCGGCTACCGCGTCACGATCACCACCGACTACGTCGGCGGCGGTGCCGGCGGCGGAGGCACCTGGACCGTCCCCGCCAACCAGTTCAGCTACAGCCACACGGAGGCCTGCTACACCGGCGGTGATCCGTCCGCGGAGTGCGCGTCCGCGGGCAGCTACACCGCCACGGTGACCGCGATCAACGCGATCGGCGACGGTCCCGACACGAGCGCCAACGGGTCCGAGCCCGCTCCCCCGCCGACCCTGCCCGCGGGCGGCGCCCAGCACGTCACCGGTGACGACATGACGTGGCAGGGCCCCGGCTACGAAGGCTTCGGCGACCTGCACATCACGATGGCGCCGCCCAGCGCCTGGGCCTCGTTCGGTGGCACCTGCAGCTACACCGCGAGCGGTGGCGGCTTCAACGGCGGCACCCAGACCGGAGCCATCGCCTGCGGCGCGACGTCCCTCGACCTCAACGTCAACCACGGGATCGTGCGCTCGCAGAACGGCGGCCAGGTGACGCACAACTTCTCCATCACCTTCACCGCCTCCAACGGCGTGGGCTCGGTCGACAGCGCCCGTTACAACGGCAGCTACACCGGCTCGTCGTTGTGCCAGAACTGCCCGATCCCCTGACGTACCCCTGACCCGCCTCCACCACGATCGAAGGATCTCCGACCTTGACCACCCTCACCAGCGCGACGACACCCACCGAGCGCGACATCGTCGAGTTCCGCCGCCTCCACCAGGCCCTCGGCGACTCGATCGAGTCGGCGGTGCACGGCAAGCGGGCGATCATCGACCTCGTGCTCGTCGCGACGTTCGCGGGTGGCCACGTGCTCCTCGAGGACGTCCCCGGCACCGGCAAGACCACGCTCGCGCGGTCGGTCGCGCGGGCGCTGGGCGGCGAGCACCGGCGGGTGCAGTTCACCCCCGACCTGCTGCCCTCCGACGTCACGGGCACCAGCGTCTTCGACCCGCGTGACGGCGAGGTGCGGTTCCGGCCCGGGCCGGTGTTCGCCAACGTCGTGCTCGCCGACGAGATCAACCGTGCGGCCGCCAAGACCCAGTCGGCGCTGCTCGAGGTCATGGAGGAGCACACCGTCACCGTCGGCGGCGAGACCCACGAGGTCCCGGCGCCGTTCCTGGTCATCGCCACGCAGAACCCCGTCGACCTCGACGGCACCTACCGCCTCCCCGAGGCGCAGCTCGACCGGTTCCTGGTGAAGACCTCCCTGGGCTACCCCGACGCCGAGCACGAGATCGAGGTCCTGCGCCCCGGCAGCACCGCCGGCCGGATCGACGACGTGCACCAGGTCGCCACGCCCCACCAGGTCGCCGCCGTGTCCGCCTCGCTGGCCACCCTCCACGTCGCCGACCCGATCCTGCGCTACGTCCGCGAGATCGGCGTCGCCGTACGCAACGACGAGCGCGTGCGCCTCGGCGCCAGCACCCGCGGGCTGCGCGCGCTGGTCCGCTGCCTCCAGGTGTACGCCGCCGCGCGCGGGCGCCACTACGTCATCCCCGCCGACGTCCACCGCCTCGCCGAGCCCGTCCTCGCCCACCGCACCGTGCTCACCCGCGACGCGGTGCTGACCGGCCACACGCAGTCCTCCGTCGTGGCCGAGGTGCTGGAGACCGTCGCGCCGCCCCAGCCCGACCAGGCCTGAGCGTGGTCCGCTCGCAACCGCCCGCTTCCTGCCCGAGGTGGCGGCACATCGCACCCGCTTGGGTGCGTGACCTGCGATCTGCCGCCACCCCATGCGGAGCGAGGCGCGCAGGCGGTCCCGGGCCCGGCCCGCGGTCGATCCGCCTGAGGGTGGCGGCACATCGCGCCGTACGTCGCCCGCCGGCTGCGATCTGCCGCCACCGCCGCGCCACGCCGACCCGGGGGTGGCGGCACATCGCCGAACAGGCAACCGCGACTCTTCGATCTGCCGCCACCCCGCCGGAGCCGAGCCGCGCCCCGCGTCCACGAGTCGGTGGTCACCCGTGATCCTCTGGCAGGCGCTGACCGTCCGGGGCCGGTGGGTCGGCGCGCTCGCGCTGGTCCTCGGCGTGGCCGGCACCAGCTGGAGCTACCCCCTCGTCGGCGCGCTGGGGCTGGTCCTCGGCGCCCTGGTCGTCGTCGAGCTGATCGCCGTGCTGACCAGCCGCGACCTCGCCGTGCACCGCACCGTCTCGCCGCTGGTCGTCGTGCGCCAGGGGCCGTGCGAGGGGCACCTCACGCTCTCGGGCCGTCGCCGCCAAGGGCTGATGCGGGCCGACGTCGCCGAGCAGGTCGACGGCGAGCTGGTGCCCATCGACCTCCCGGCCCGGCGCACGGGCGACGCGACCGTCAGCTATCCCATCCCGACGCGGCGCCGGGGCGTGCTCGACGTCGGACCGGTGCACGTGCGCCGCTCGTCGCTCGCCGGGATGGCCGCGCGGGCCAGCGAGGTCGGTGAGGTGGTCGAGGTCCGTGTCCTGCCGCGGATCGTGCCGCTCACCTCGATGGCGATGGGCCACCGCCGGGCCCTCACCGGCGGCGACGACAGCGCCGAGCTCGGCGGCACCGACCTCGTCGGCCTGCACGAGTACACGATGGGCGACGACCTGCGCCGCCTTCACTGGGCCACCTCGGCCCGCACCGGCACGCTGATGGTGCGCGAGGACGCCGACCCGGCCGAGCCCCACGTCTGCGTCGTGCTCGACGACCGGGCCGCCAGCTACGCCGACCGCGCCGACGACTTCGAGGACGCCGTGGAGGTCGCCGCCGCCCTGTGCCGGGTGTCGGTCGAGCGCGGCCACCCGGTGCGCTTCCGGTCGCTCAGCGGTCGCGACGAGATCGTGGTGCCGGGCTCGGCCAGCCGTCTCCCCCGGCGCGAGGCCCGCGACATCGACTGGCTGCTCACCGAGATCGACACCGTCGACGACGACCGGATCGGCCACCTGGGACGCCGCGACCTCGACGTGCTCGTCGCCGTGACCGGGCACGCTGGCGACGTACGCGACCTGTCCCGTCACCTCGAGGGCGCCGAGGACACCGTCGTGTGCGTCGTCGACCCGCAGCCCACCGTTGCCGCGGGTCGCGAGGCCGGGCTGCTCGTGCTGCGCGGCCGCACCTCGCTGGACCTCGCCCGGCTGTGGGACACGGCGGTCGCGCGATGAGCACGACCACCGCCCCTCGTCCGGTCGAGGAGACCGTCACCCCGACGCCGGCCCCGGGCCGCCCGTCGGTGACCACGCCGATCTGGTCCGCCGCCCTGCTCGTCATCGGCTCGCTCTCGCTGGCCACCGCGTGGTCCGGCCTCTGGCCCGCGCTCGCACTGTGCGCCGCCGCGGTGGTGCCGCTCGTCCTCGTCCGCCTCGTGGTCCGGGCCGGGATCTCGCCGTGGGCCGGCGCCACCGCCGTGGTGCTGCTGCTCCTGCTGGTGGCCTACGTCCTGGCCGCACGGGCGGAGACCTCGTTCGTCGACACGGTGCGCGACGCCGTACCCCGCCTCCTCACCACGCCCCGCCCCTATCCCGTCCGCGCCGACCTGCTCGTGGCGCCCATGGTGCTGACGGGGCTGGTCTCGGTGCTGGTCGCGCTGCGCCTGCCGTCGCCGCACCGGGTGGCGCCGGTGCTGGGGGCGAGCGTGCTGTACGTCGCGGGCGCGCTGCTCACCGTCGGCGAGGGTGACCGCTGGGGACTGGTGGCGGCGCTGCTGCTCGTCGCCTCGGTGCTCGGCTGGATCCTGCTCGACCAGCACCGCGAGCCGACGTCGCACCGCATCGCCGTCGCCGCTCCGCTGGCCGTCGCGGGCGTCGGCATCGTGGCCGCCGCGTCGCTGCTGCCCTCGACCAGCCCCTTCCAACCGCGCGACGTCGTCGACCCGCCGGTGGTCACGGTCGTGGCGAGCAGCCCGATGCCGCAGCTCGGCGCCTGGCAGGCGCGCCCCGACGACGCGCTGCTCGAGGTGAGCGGGCCGGCCGTGCCGCTGCGGCTCGTGACGCTCGACGGCTACGACGGGACGCACTGGACCGCGCCGACGAGCTACGCCCCGCTCGGTTCGCGCGACGCCGACGTCTCCCTGCCGCCCGGACGACGCACCCGCACGTCGACCCTCCGCGTCCACCTGACGTCACTGGGCGGCAGCTGGCTGCCCACGCCCGGCTGGCCGACCGCGATCTCGGAGGAGCGCGCCGTCGTGGACGACGAGACCGGCACCGCCTTCCTCGCCACCGCCGACGCGCTCGACCCCGCTTCGGGCCTCGACCCCGGCGGCGCCGGGCCCACCGCCGACCTGACCTACGACGTGACCGGCCGCGTCGACGAGCCGTCGCCCGACGACCTCCGCACCGCCGCCGTCCCCGCCCCGGACGAGGTCTCGCGCTACCTCGCCCTGCCCAACCTCCCGGTCGAGCTCGCCCGGTTCGCCGACCAGGCCGCCGCCGGCGCCGTCACGCCGTTCGAGCGGGCGCGGTCGATCGAGCAGCTCGTCCGCGAGCGCGCCAAGCTGTCCGCGAAGGCCATCTCCGGGTCGCAGCTGTGGCGCATCACCTCCTTCCTGCTGGGCGAGAAGGGCGACCCCGGGGCCCGCATCGGCACCTCCGAGCAGTTCGCCACCTCCTTCGCCCTCCTCGCGCGCTACAACGGGCTCCCGACGCGAGTCGTGGTCGGGTTCCGGGCCGGCGAGCAGCAGGCCGACGGCAGCCGGGTGGTGCACGGGAGCGACGCCTTCGCCTGGCCCGAGGTCTACTTCGAGGAGCTCGGGTGGGTGCCGTTCTCCCCCGCGCCCGACGACGACACGTTCCGCCGCGACCTCCCGCAGGAGACACGGGCGCCCGACGACGACGCCGACGAGGAGCTCACCCCCACCGAGCCGACCCCGTCGGCCGACGCCTCGACCGAGGAGGCCGCCCCACCGGAGGCGCCGGGATCGGTGTGGCCGCTGGTCGCCGCAGGCGTGGCCGGCGTCGTCGCCCTGCTTGCCCTCGTGCTGGCCGCCGCCCGAGCCCTGCGGCGTCACGGCCACCGTCGACGCGGCGCGCCCGGCGCGTGGGCCGAGGTGCTCGACGCGCTCCACCTCGCCGGCGACCGCCCGCCCCGGCACTGGTCGGCCAGCCAGGTCGCCGCCGCCCTCGACGAACGCCTCGCGATCACGTCCGCCGCGCCGATCGCCGACCACGCCGAACGGGCCGCCTTCTCCCCCGACCCCGTGGACGGTGCCGCCGCCTGGGACGACGAGCGCTCGGTGCGCACGGCCGTGCGCCGCAGCGTGCCGGTGTGGCGCCGGTGGTGGTGGTCCCTCGACCCGCGGGTGTTCGCGCGGCGCTGAGCGCGACCTGGCGGGATCAGCCCCTGTTGGTCAGGCAGCGCACGCCCCGCGACAGGCCGAGCGCGCCGTCGGGCATCCGCAGCACCATCACGAAGCAGCTGCGACCCGGCTCGAGCTGGAACGGGATCTCCGCCTCCGTCTGGCCGAAGTCGAAGGCCTGCACCGGGCTCTTCTCCGGGGTCGTCTGCGACAGGATGAACGACGCCTCGCCGTCGCTCGGGTCCTGCCACGCGGCCACGATCTTGCCGTCCTCGTAGCGGAAGTCGGTGATCTTGAAGGCCAGCGCGGGGTCGGCGATGTCCGGCTTCTCGTCGGTGTCGACCGGCTTGTCGCCCAGCTCGGGGATCGGCTGGCCGGCACTGCCCTCTTCGGCCGCCGGCGCATCGGCCGGGTCCTCGTCGCGCAGGACGGAGCCGGCGATGCCCAGCGCCGTACCGACCACCAGCGCCAGCGCGCCGAGACCCAGGACCAGGCGTCGCCGGCGGCGCGAGGCGGGAGCGGGCGGCGCGGCCTCCGGCGGCTCGTCCGGTGTGACGGGCTCGGCGTCCGGGACCGGCAGTCCTATCCCGGTGGGCTCGGCATCGACGGGTACGTCGATGGGCGCGTGCGCCGCGGCCGACAGCGCCACCGGGGCCGGCGAGCGCGCGTGGTCCGGTTCCGGCTCGGGGCGGGCTCGCGGGTGGGTGCGGTCGTCGCTGTCGGGCAACGGGACCGCCGGTGTCGCCGATGCCGCCGGAGCCCAGGCGCGGCCGGTGTGGTCGGCACCGTCGACCGACTCGCTCGGGGCGACGGGAGCAGCGGGAGCAGCGACGGGCCTGGTGGGGGCGGGTGCGGCACCCGGCTCCCACGCCCGGTGGCGGAGGCCGAGCAGGGCGTCGTGCAGCTCGCCGGCCGAGGACCAACGGCCCTCGACCTCCTTGACGAGGCAGCGGTCGATGATCGCGGCGAGGTCGGTCGTGCCCGGCACGGCCAGCGGGCGGTGCGGCTCGATCCGTGCGCGGCGCAGGTAGGCCAGCGCTGAGTCGTCGTCGGGGTCGTCACTGGCGAACGGTGGGCGGCCGTCGACCAGCGTGTAGAGCGTCGAGCCGAGGGACCAGATGTCGTCGGCGGCGGTGGGCGGGTGGCCGTCCAGGACCTGCGGCGAGGCGTGGCGGTAGGTGAAGGTCTCGACCGAGCTGGTGTGCTCGGAGTCGACGAGCCGGGCGATCCCGAAGTCGGCCAGCACCCACGAGGTGGGCAGCACGAGCACGTTCTGCGGCTTCACGTCGCGGTGCAGGACGCCGCGGTCGTGGGCGAAGGACAGGGCGTCGGCGAGCACGAGGCCGATGCGCACGACCTCGTCGACCGGCAACGGTCCGAACTCGCGGAGCCGGTCGTGGAGCGTGCCGCCGGGATAGAACTCCATCACGATCGCGGGGCGGCCCGAGCCGGTGATCCCGGTGGCGAGCACGGTCACGATGTTGGGGTGCTGCCGGCCGAGGTCGAGGGTGATCTCGACCTCGCGGGCGAAGCGGGCGGCGCGGGCCTCGTCGTCGACGTCGAGCACCTTGATCGCGACGTCGCGCCCGAGGGTGTCCTCGACGGCGCGGTAGACGACGGAGTCGCCCCCGACGCCGATCTGGTGCAGGTCGGAGTAGCCGGTGAGCGACTCGGTGGTGGGGGCGGTCGTGGCGGGGGCAGGGGGTTTCCACGCTGCGTGGCCCGAGCCGTCCCCCGTCATGCGGCCCATCCCTTCACTCCCCCAGAGCCGACGCGGCGCCCGGCGCGAGGTCCTCGGACCGGTGCACCGGGCGCTGCGTCGGACAGCGTGTGTCAGTCCTGCTCAGCGCTCTCAGTATCCCCGTCGGTCGCCTCGGCGTCCGCAGGATCACCGATGGTGCCGTCGGGACGCAGGTTGGCGAGCTCGACCACGTTGCCCGAGGCGTCCTTGACCACGGCCGACTCGACCAGGGTCGCGAGGGCCTTGCCCCGCAGGATCTCCTGGACCATGTCGGGGATGTGGTTGTGCTCGAACATGTGGTTGGCGAACTCCTGCGGGTCCTGGCCCGACTGCTGGGCGCGGCGCACGAGGTGGCTCGACAGGTCCTGCTGGTCGACGCCGATCTCCTCCTTCTTGGCGATCGCGTCGAGGATGAACTGCGCGGCGACGGCGTCCCGGACCCGGCGGTCGAGGTCGGCCTCGAACTCCTCCGTGGTCTGGCCCTCGTCCTCGAGGTACTTCTCCATCGTCAGGCCGGCGTAGACGAGCTGCTGCTCGACGTTCTCGCGACGCGCGTTGAGCTCGTCGGTGACCATGGTCTCCGGCAGCGGGATCGAGACCTTCTCGAGCAGGGCCTCGAGGACGGCGTCGCGCGCGGCGGCGGCCTGCTCGAGGCGCTTGCCACGACCGAGGCGCTCCTTGACGTCGGCGGTGAGCTCCTCGACGGTGTCGAACTCGGAGGCCAGCTGGGCGAACTCGTCGTCGAGCTCGGGCAGCTCCTGCTCCTGGACCGCGGTGACCTTGACGGTGACGTCCACGGCCTCGCCGACCAGGTCGCCGCCCACGAGCTCGGAGGCGAAGGTCTTCTCCTCGCCCGCGGACATGCCGACGAGCGACTCGTCGAGGCCCTCGAGCATGCCGCCGCGGCCGACCTTGTAGGACATGCCGCTGACCTCGCCGCCCTCGACGGTGTCGCCGTCCTTGGCCGCGGTCAGGTCGATGGTGACGAAGTCGCCGTCGGCGGCGGCGCGCTCGACGTCGGCGAGGGTGCCGAAGCGCTCACGCAGCGCCTGCACCTGCTCCTCGACCTCGGCGTCGCTGAGCTCGATGTCCTCGACCTGCGCCTCGATGGCGTCGTAGGCCGGCAGCTCGAAGTCGGGCTTGACGTCGACCTCGGCGGTGAACTCGAGGGTCTCGTTGTCCTCGAACCTGGTGACCTCGATCTCGGGCTGCGCGAGCGGCTCGAGCTGGTTCTCCTGCATCGCCTCGGCGTACTTCTGCGGGACGACCTCGTTGATCGCCTCGTCGAGCACGACGCCGCGACCGACCTGACGGTCGATCACCGCGGGCGGGACCTTGCCGCGGCGGAAGCCGGGGACGTTGATCTGCTGGGCAACCTTCTTGTACGCCTTGTCGAGGCTCGGCTTGAGCTCCTCGAAGGGCACCTCGATGGTCAGCTTGGCCCGGGTCGGGCTCAAGTTCTCGACGGCGCTCTTCACAGGTGGTCTCCTTCGTTGTCAGGGGTGACCCGGGTTCAGGGGTGGTGACGGGTCCGTGTTGCTGGGTGCAGTCGGGGCGACAGGACTCGAACCTGCGGTCTCCTGCTCCCAAAGCAGGCGCGCTAGCCACTACGCTACGCCCCGCCAAGCGGGCCGAAATCGCCCGGTTCCGAGCGGTTCTGACTCCCTTGGAGCGGATGACGGGAATCGAACCCGCGTAATCAGTTTGGAAGACTGGAGCTCTACCATTGAGCTACATCCGCGACGCGCTCCCCGGCATCGGCCTGCAGGCAGGCAGAAGCACCAAATTGCGCGCTGTCATGGTGCCACATCGCGCCTGACGACCCACAACCGCCGCCGCCGCCCGGTGGGACGAGCCGGGTCAGCGCCGGGTCGGCGCAGGGTCAGCGCCGGTGCAGGAGCAGCAGCGCGCGGTCGTCGTTGCGCGAGCCGATCGCCTCGATCAGCCGCGCGGCACCGCCGTCGAACTCCCCGCGCAGCAGCAGCTCGGCCCGGCCCAGCATCTTGTCGACGCCGAGCATGATGTCGCGGTGCGGGGTCTCGACCATGCCGTCGGTGTAGAGCAGCAGGGCATCGCCCGGCCGCATCGTCCCCTCGACCGCGTCGTACGTCGCCTTCGCGATCAGCCCGAGGGCCGGACCCTCCGCCTCCAGCACCGACCATCGGCCGGTGCCCGCCACCCGCAGCGCGGCCGGCGGGTGGCCCGCCGACCGGATCGCGTAGCGGCCGGTCGAGAGGTCCACCGAGAGGTGCACGGCGGTCGCGAAGCCCTCCTCCCAATCCTGGCGCATCAGGAAGTCGTTGGCGGCCGCGAGGAACTCCGCCTGCGGCAGCGCGCCGATCAGGCCGCCCAGCGCCCCCGAGAGCAGCAGCGCGCGAGTGCCGGCCCCCTCCCCCTTGCCGGACACGTCGACCACGGCCACGTTGAGCCGGTCGCCGTCGCGGGCGGTGACCACGAAGTCGCCCGCGAAGGCGGTGCCGCCGGCCGAGCGCAGCTCGCTGGCGGCGTACCACTCGGACGGCAGCTCGGGCATGCCGCCCTGGCGCAGGATCCGGTCGCGCAGGTCGACGAGCATCGACTCCCCGCGCACCCCGGCGACGCCGAGGCTGGAGCGCCGGAAGCTGGCGAGCATGATGATGAAGCCGAAGGCGAACAGGATGACGACAGCGGAGATCGTGCGCTGGTCGAGCTTGACGTCGCGCACCGGCACGAGGACCGAGAGGATCAGCAGGCTCAGGACCACGAACCACGGCAGCTGACGAGGCCCCAGGAGCAGGCTGGCCAACACCATGGGCAGCACCATGGCGGTGAGCGGCACGTAGAGCGGCACCTGCCAGATCAGGACGCCCGTGACGGCCGCGAGGCCCAGCAGCAGGCCGAAGATGCGCGACTCGCGCGGCAGCAGGGACTGCAGGGATGACTCGAATCGTTGGCCGAGTGACGGCTCCAGCCGGGCCGCTCGACCCTCACGCTGTGCCGTCATGTCCTCGGTTCTCGTGCAGGGGGTTGGGAGGAGGATACGGCGCGGGAGCGGAACCTGGGCTGACATCGGGGACACCAGAAGCTGTTGCGCGTCGCGAGGACCTCGGTGCGGATGGGCGTGCCACACACCAGGCACGGCTGGCCGGTGCGGCGGTAGGCGTAGACCTCGCCGCCGTGGTCGTCCGTGCGTGCGTCGCGACCCATCGCCTCGGGCGTGTGCTCGGGTCGCACCGTGTCGATCCGGTTGAGCCGGACGCCCTCGTGCATCAGCTCCACGAGGTCGGCCCAGAGGGCGCGCCACTGGCCGACCCGCAGGGTGCGGCCGGGGCGGAGCGGGTGGATGCGCTGCCGGAACAGCACCTCGGCGCGATAGACGTTGCCCACCCCGGCGAGCACCGCCTGGTCCATCAGCAGGTCGCCGATCGGGCGGTGGCTGGCCTTGATCCGGCGCCACGCGCGGTCCGGGTCGGCGTCCGCGCGCAGGGGGTCGGGGCCGAGGCGGGCCATGACCTCGTCCCGGGCGGCCGGTCCGATCAGCTCGCACTGCGTGGCGCCCCGCAGGTCGGCGTACGCACCTGCGTCGGCACGCACGATCCGCAGCCGCACCTGCCCGACCGGCGGTGGTACGGCGCCGACCTCCGTGTGGACCTCGAATCCGCCGATCAGGCCGAGGTGGACGTGGATGAGGTGGTCGTGCTCGAGCTCGACGAACAGGTGCTTGCCGGCCGAGTCGGCGCCGAGCAGACGCGTGCCGTCGACGACCGCCGCATCGGCGGCGAACCGGCCCTGCGGGCTGCCGACGTGGACGAGACTGCCGGCGAAGGCTGCCGTCAGGTCGTCGGCGAGCCGCCGGAGGGTGTGACCCTCAGGCACCTGCCGAGTCCCCCGAGCCGTCCGGGTGACCCGCGTCGGCCGGGCTGCCCACGACGCCCTGCAGGGCGGAGGCGGGCAGCGGCGGCAGCTCGGCGGTCTGGTCGTACGTCGTGACCTGGTCGATGCGACGCACGTGCCGCTCCTCGCCGCTGAAGGGCGTGGTGAGGAAGACCTCGACGAAGCGGGTCATGTCCTCGACGGGATGCATGCGGCCGCCGACCGAGACGACGTTGGCGTCGTTGTGCTCGCGCCCGAGGGACGCGGTCTCCTCGGACCACGCGAGGGCGCAGCGGATGCCCTCGACCTTGTTGGCCGCGATCTGCTCGCCGTTGCCGGAGCCGCCGATGACGACTCCGAGGCTGTCCTGGCCCTCGGCCCGCTCGCTCGCGACGGCCTCGGCCGCGCGCAGGCAGAAGACGGGGTAGTCGTCGACCGCGTCGTAGACGAACGGGCCGTGGTCGATCGGCTCGTAGCCGTGGTCGACCAGCCAGGTCATCAGGTGGTCCTTGAGCTCGAGGCCGGCGTGGTCGGAACCGAGGTGTACGCGCATACCTTGATTGTCTCAAGCCCCCTCGCCGCAAGCGGCTTCGGGGCATCGCACGCGGACTCCGCCCCGACTACGTCGGGTCCGAACCCACGCGCTCGACGTGCTGCTCGATGAACGCGGCGCCCTGCCGCAGCAACGGCTCGGAGGCGGCGAACTGCGGGTGCCGCCAGAAGCCGTGGTTCTGGCCCAGGCAGCGGATCGCCACCGTCTCGACGCCGGTCTCGACGATCCGGCGCGCGAGCTCCTCCCCCTCGTCGCGGAGCGGGTCGAACTCCGCCGTCGCCACGAACGTCGGCGGCAGCGTGCCGAGCGCGGTCGAGTTGAGCGGCGCCAGGTCGGGATCCGTCCACGCCGCACCCCCGGCGTACTGCTCCCAGTACCACCGCGCCTCCGCCCGGCCGAAGCCGCTCGCGCCGCCGAGGTCGTAGGACTCGAAGCTCGCCGTCGGGTCGAGGAAGGGGTAGATCAGCACGACCGCCGAGAACCGGCCCGGGTTGCGCAGGGCCGCGACCAGCGCGAGGTTGGCCCCCGCGGAGTCGCCGTGCACCGCCCAACGACCCGGGAGCTCCTGCGCCGCGAGCCATCCGAGCGCCGTGTCGACGTCCTGGTTGGCGGCCGGGAAGGGATGCTCGGGCGGCTTGCGGTAGCCGACACTGAGCACGCGCCGACGCGAGCGGTTGGCCAGCCGGCGGCACACCGCGTCGTGGACGTCGATGTCGTTGAGCACGAAGCCGCCGCCGTGCAGGTGGACGATCACCCCGTCGAGGGCGTCGGCCGGGGTGAACAGCCGGCACGGCACGCCCTCGGCCTCCACGTCCTCGGCGGCCGCGACCTCCTCGCGGGGCTGGGCGAGGTTGAAGGCGCGCACCTTCTCCCTGTACGCCGCCAGGTCGAAGCCCTCGGCACGGAAGTCGGGCGCGGTGTCGGCCGCGACGGCGGCGCGGACCTCGGGATACATGCCACCAGTCTCCTTCGTCATCGCTGCCTGTCCCCGAGCTGCTTCTCGAACCACCAGCCGGCGTCGGGGTTGTGGTTGTAGTCCTCGATCTCGACGTAGCCGGAGGAGCGGTAGAGCGCGACGGCCGGCGCCATGTCGCGGCCGGTGTCGAGCCGCGCGACGGTGGCGCCGAGCCCGGCGCCGGCCTGCTCGAGCGCGGTGAGGAGACGCCGCGCCAGCCCGGCCCCGCGCGCCGACGGGTCGACGTACATCCGCTTGACCTCGCAGACCCCGGGCGACAGCAGCCGCACGCCGCCACAGGCCACGGCCTGCTCGCCGCGGCGTCCGACCAGCCACGCGCCGTACGGCGCAGCGAGCTGCTCGGGCGTCACTCCACCTGCCCAGCCGTGGTTGAGGGTGACGCCGAGCGAGACCAGCTCGGCCTCGTACGCCGCCAGCAGCCGCACCGACTCGGGCGAGTCCGCGGCGGCGGGGACCAGCGAGACCTCAGCCAACCCGGGCCAGCTCCTCCTCGACCACCGACGGATCGAGCTTGGTGAAGACGGGCGTCGGCTTCTCGACCGTCGCGCCGACGGTGACGGGCCGTGTGCCCCAGGTCGGGGTGGCGGAGTAGTCGCCGGTGATGACGGGGTAGGACACCAGGCCGGCGCCGTTGTCGGGGTCGAGCTCGTCGACCTGCTCGATGCGCGGCATCGGCATGAACTCGCCCTCGCCGCCGAGGACGAGGTGGACCTTGTTGGCGGCGTGCGGCAGGAACGGCGCCAGCAGGGTGTTGCAGTCGGACACGCACTGGGCGGCGACGTGCAGCACCGTGGCCAGCCGCTCGCGCTGCGACTCGTCCTTCATCTTGTAGGGCTCGGTGACGGTGACGTACTTGTTGACCTCACCGACGACGCGCATCGCCTCGGCGATCGCGGCGCGCTGGCGGTGGCGGCCGAGCAGGTCGCCCACGGTGTCGAAACCGGCGCGGACGGCCTCGAGGACGGCCTCGTCGACCGGCTCGAGGGCACCGGCCGCCGGGATCTCGCCGAAGCTCTTGGCGATCATCGTGGCGGTGCGGTTGACCAGGTTGCCCCAGCCGGCGACCAGCTCGGAGTTGTTGCGCTGCACGAACTCCGCCCAGGTGAAGGCGGCGTCGGCCGTCTCGGGGCCGGCGGCGCAGATGAAGTAGCGCAGCGGGTCCGGGCCGTAGCGGGCGAGCACGTCCTGGACGTAGAGCACGTGGCCGCGGCTGGAGGAGAACTGCTGGTCGCCCATCGTGAGGAACTCGCTGGAGACGACCTCGGTGGGCAGGTTGAGGACGCCGTAGGTCCCCGGCTCGCCGCCGCGGTCGCCGCGGCCGTCGTAGGCGAGCAGCTCGGCGGGCCAGATCTGCGAGTGGAAGACGATGTTGTCCTTGCCCATGAAGTAGTAGGACAGCGCCTCCGGGTCGTTCCACCAGTCACGCCAGCGCTCCGGGTCACCGGTCCGCCGCGCCCACTCGATCGAGGCCGAGAGGTAGCCGATCACCGCGTCGAACCAGACGTAGAGGCGCTTGCTGGGCTGGTCCTCCCAGCCGGGCACCGGGATCCCCCAGTCGATGTCGCGCGTCATCGCGCGCGGACGGATCTCCTTGAGGATGTTCTGGCTGAACTTGATGACGTTGGGGCGCCAGGTGCCGCTCGCCTCGCGCTCGTCGAGCCACGCGGACAGCGAGCCGGCCAGCGCGGGCAGGTCGAGGAAGAAGTGCTGCGTCTCCACGAAGCTGGGCGTCTCGCCGTTGATCTTCGAGCGCGGGTTGATCAGGTCGGTCGGGTCCAGCTGGTTGCCGCAGTTGTCGCACTGGTCGCCGCGGGCGTCGGGGTACTGGCAGATGGGGCAGGTGCCCTCGATGTAGCGGTCCGGCAGCGTCCGGCCGGTCGAGGGACTGATCGCGGCCAGCGCCGTCTGCTCGACCATGTAGCCGTTGGCGTGAACCGTGCGGAACAGCTCCTGCACGACGGCGTAGTGGTTGCCGGTCGTGGTGCGCGTGAACAGGTCGTAGGACAGTCCGAGGTCGACGAGGTCGGTGACGATGACGGTGTTGTTCTTGTCCGCCAGCTCCTTGGCGCTCACGCCCTCCTTGTCCGCGGCGACCAGGATCGGCGTTCCGTGCTCGTCGGTGCCCGAGACCATCAGCACGTCGTGGCCGGCCATCCGCATGTACCGACTGAAGACGTCGGAGGGCACGCCGAAACCGGCCACGTGGCCGATGTGGCGCGGGCCGTTGGCGTACGGCCAGGCAACTGCGGAGAGGACGTGGGTCATGGGGGGAATCCTAGTGAGCCGCCGCCATCCGGTTTCACGGCTGCCCCCGCTCCGGACTCAGCGCGCGAGCCAGGCGGCGTACGCGTCGAAGGTGTAGGGCCGACCGAGGAAGTCCGCGACCAGCTGGGCGGCGTCGTCGGCCCCACCGCGCGCGAGCACGCGGTCGCGATAGCGCCCGGCGACCTCGGTGTCGAGGAGGTCGTCGGGGTCGAAGGCGGAGAACAGGTCCTTGGCGATCACCAGCGACCACATGTAGGTGTAGTAGGCGCTCGAGTAGCCGCCGAGATGACCGAAGCTGGCGTAGAAATGGGTGCCCTCCAGGACGGGGTACGCCGAGTAGCGCGCCTGCAGCTCCTGCGCCCGAGCCGCGAGGTCCCCGGGCCGCTCGGCGTGGAAGTAGTAGGAGATGGCGGCGTAGTACATCTGGGTGCGCGCAGCGATGCCCTTGCCGTAGTCGTGGGCCGCGACCATCCGCGCGACCAGGTCGGCCGGGATGGGGGTGCCCGCCTCGTCGACGGCGAACTCCGCCAGCACGGCCGCGTCCCACGCCCACTGCTCGAGCATCTGGCTCGGTGCCTCGACGAAGTCCCACTCCGTGGCCACTCCCGAGAACCGCGACCAGTGGCCCTGCCCGCCGAGCACGTGGTGCAGCAGGTGCCCGAACTCGTGGAACAGCGTGACCACGTCGGAGTGCTCCATCAGGCCGCGCGGGAAGTTGCAGACGAGCACCCCCTCGGGCAGCTGCCGGCCGGCGACGCCCTGAGCGAGGGTGAACTGGGCGGCGTGGTTGTACTTCCCGGCGCGCGGGTGCAGGTCCAGGTGGATCCGGCCGAGCAGCGCGCCGTCGTCGGTGCGGTGCACGTCGTAGGAGGTCACGTCCTCGTGCCAGGTGCCGACCTCCTCGACCGGGGTGTAGGTCAGCCCGAACAGCCGGCCGGTGACCGAGAGCAACCCGTCGTGGACCCGGGCGAAGGCGAAGTACGTCCGCACCACCTGGGCGTCGACGTCGTACTTCTCCTTGCGGAGGATCTCCTCGTAGTAGGTCGAGTCCGGGCTCTGCACCTCGGTGGCGTCCGGGTGGTCCTCGCGGTAGCGGGCGAGCAGCTCGACCAGGTCGCGGCGCATCGGCTCCTCCGCGGCCGCGGTGATCTTCTCGATGAACTCGGGGATGGCCGGCCCCGAGCCGATCATCTTCACCTCGGCGTCGTAGCTCGGCCAGTCCGCATAGCCGAGGAGCGTGGCCAGCTCGTGCCGCTTCGCGAACAGCTCGCGCAACCGCTCGTCGTTCTCGGGGTAGCCACGGTTCTGGTAGACGAGCGTCAGCTCCCTGCGCAGGTCGGCGTCGTGGGCGAAGGTCCGCACCGGCACGAAGTCGGGGTACTCCGTCGTGACCGTGACCAGGCCGTCCTCCACCGGGTGCTGGTCGAGCCAGTCCTGCGGCAGGCCGTCCAGCCGCGCCGGCTCCACCCGGATCGAGCGCACGTCGTCCCGGATCGCCTTGGAGAAGTCCTGGTCCAGCACCGTCAGCTCCTCGCGGAGGCGGGCGATCCGGGCCCGGGTGTCGTCGTCGCGATCCACGCCGGCACGACGGAAGTCGCGCAGGGTGCGCTCGAGCACCCGGGTGGCCTCGGGGTCGTCCGCGACCTCGGCGGCGTCCAGCCCGGAGAGCACCTCGTAGAGGTCCCGGTCGAGATCGAGCGCAGTGCTGAGCTTCTCCGCGTCCTGGGCGACCCGGTCGGCCAGCTCCCGCACGGTCTCGTCCGGGTGGACGTTGGCGTAGAGCTCGGCGATGGCGGCGACCCCTCCGATCCGGTGACCCACCTCGTCCCACGCCACGAGCGCCTCACGCGTCGACGTCACGCCGCGCCGCACGAGCGCGTCGGCACCCGCCCGTGCGGCCGAGAGTCCCTCGGCGGCGCGGTCGCGCACCCAGTCGGCGGCGTCGGTGGCGGGCAGGTCGAGGGCGTGGAGTCGGGTCACCCGCCCCACCCTTCCATCCCGTGGCCGGGTCGGGCGAGCAGGGCACGACGCGCAGTCGTGCGGTTGTCTACCGTGGGTGACATGACGCTGATCGCGGAAGACCTGCTGCTGATCCTGCTCGACGACGACACGGGGACCCTCAGCCACTCCGACAAGATCCAGCCGCTCCTGGGCGGCGCGCTGCTCGTCGAGCTCGCACTGGCGGAGCGGATCGAGGTGGCCGAGAAGACCAGCATCTGGAGCAGCGCCAAGGTGGCCGTCGTCGAGCACGAACCACTCGAGGACACGCTCTTCGATCCGCTGCTCGACCAGGCCCTGGCCACGATCGCGGAGAAGCCGCGGACCGCGCAGGACCTCGTCAACCGTCTCGGCAAGGGGGCGAAGGACCTCCTGCTCGAGCGGCTCGCCGAGCGGGGCCTCGTCCGCCCGGTCGAGGACAAGGTGTGGGGACTGTTCCCGCGCACGACCTGGCCCGCCGCCGACCGCACGTACGAGGACAGCGTGCGCGCGCTGCTGCAGGGCGCGCTGGTCCAGGGTCTGACCCCGACCCCTCGTACCTCCGGGCTGGTCGCCCTGCTGACCGCTGTCGGTCACGCCCACAAGGTGGTCGACCGCGGCGACGTGCCGGCCAAGGTGGTCAAGGCACGCGCGAAGGAGATCTCGGAAGGCGCGTGGGCGGCCAAGGCCGTCAAGGACGCCGTGGCCGCCGCCCAGGCAGCCGTGACGGCGGCGGTCGTGGCGAGCACGACCGGCGCCGCCGTCGCGAGCAGCTGAGAACGGTGAGCCGGAGCTGATCAGCCGGAGCTGGTCAGCTGAAGTCGAGGTCGCCCGTGCGGGTGCGCTTGAGCTCGAAGAAGTAGGGGAACTTAGCCACCGCGACGGTGCCGTCCCACAGGTCGAGCGCGTCCTGGCCCCGCGGGATCTTGCTGAGGACGGGGCCGAAGAAGGCCGCGCCCTCGATGTGGATCGTCGGCGTCCCGACGTCGTCGCCCACCGCGTCCATGCCCTCGTGGTGGGACGTCGCGACGGCCTCGTCGAGCGACTCGTCGTCCCAGGCCTCGATCAGCGACTCCGGCAGCCCCACGTCGGCCAGCGACGCGAGGACCGTGTCGCGGTCGAGCTCCTCGGAGTTGTTGTGGCGCCGGGTGCCGATCGCGGTGTACCACTCACCGAGGGTCGCGTTGTCGTGCTCCTGCGCGATCTTGATCGCGACCCGGACCGGCTTCTCGGTCCCGACGAGCATGTCGCGGTAGTCCTGCGGGATGTCCTTGTCCTTGTTCAGGTACGCCAGGGACATCACGTGCCAGGTGAGGTCCATGTCGCGGTGCTGCTCGACCTCGCGGATCCACCGTGAGGTGATCCAGGCGAAGGGGCAGAGCGGGTCGAACCAGAAGTCAGCCTTGGTGGTCATGCCTGAACACAACCACGCCGCCGCGAATCCATTCCCGCGACCCGTGGTGGCAGGATGCCGACCATGCCTGGAACCAACCTCACCCGGGACGAGGCCGCGACCCGCGCCGCACTCCTGGACGTCACCTCCTACACGATCGACCTTGACCTCACGACCGGGGACAAGACGTTCGCGTCGACCACGACCATCACCTTCACGAGCCGCGAGGTCGGGGCCGAGACCTTCGCCGACCTCGTCGGTGCGACCGTCAACGAGATCAACCTCAACGGCCGCGACCTCGATCCCTTCACGTCGTACGTCGACAGCCGGATCGCCCTCGACGACCTGCAGGCGGAGAACACGCTGGTCGTGCGCGCCGACTGCACCTACTCCCACACCGGGGAGGGCCTGCACCGCTTCGTCGACCCCGCGGACGACCGCGTCTACCTCTACAGCCAGTTCGAGGTCCCCGACGCGCGCCGCGTGTTCACCACCTTCGAGCAGCCCGACCTCAAGTCGGTCTTCACCTTCAACGTCACCGCCCCCAGTCACTGGAAGGTCGTCTCGACGGCGCCGACCCCCGAGCCCGAGGACCTCGGTGAGGACAAGGCGCTGTGGCGCTTCCCGGTGACCGAGCGGATGTCGACGTACATCACCGCCGTGGTCGCGGGTGAGTACCACGAGGTCCTCGACAGCTACGACGGCAAGTTCGGCACCATCCCGCTCGGCCACTACTGCCGCCAGTCGCTGGTCGAGCACATGGACACCGACGTGCTCGTCGAGCTCACCAAGCAGAGCTTCGAGTTCTTCGAGGAGAAGTTCGACTTCCCCTACCCCTTCCACAAGTACGACCAGCTCTACGTGCCGGAGTACAACATGGGTGCGATGGAGAACGCGGGCTGCGTGACGCTGCGCGACGAGTACCTCCCCCGCTCGCGCCAGCCGCGCTCGTTCTACGAGTTCCGCGCCTCCGTCATCACCCACGAGATGGCCCACATGTGGTTCGGCGACCTCGTCACCATGAAGTGGTGGGACGACCTGTGGCTCAACGAGTCGTTCGCCGAGTGGGCCTGCTACTGGTGCGAGGCCGAGGCCACGGAGTACACCGACGCGTGGACCGGCTTCGCCAACGCCCGCAAGCAGACCGGCTACCGCGCCGACCAGCTGCCCTCGACGCACCCGATCGCGGCCGACAACGTCGACCTGCACGCGGTCGAGGTCAACTTCGACATGATCACCTACGCCAAGGGCGCCTCGGTGCTCAAGCAGCTCGTCGCGTGGGTCGGCCTCGACGCCTTCGTCGAGGGCATCCGTGACTACTTCAAGCAGCACGCGTTCGGCAACACCGAGTTCTCCGACCTGCTGGTCTCGCTGGAGAAGGCCTCGGGCCGCGAGCTCGACAGCTGGGCGCAGGAGTGGCTCCAGACCGCCGGCGTCAACACGCTCGCGCCGGTCTTCGAGCTCGGCGCCGACGGCAGCTACACGTCGTTCTCGATCGCGCAGTCGGCCCACCCCGACTGGCCGACGCTGCGCCGCCACCGCCTCGGCATCGGCCTGTACGACGCCGACGACTCCGGCACGCTGACGCGACGCGACTACCTCGAGGTCGACGTCGAGGGCGCGACCACCGAGGTCGCCGCCCTGGTCGGCACGACCCAGCCGGCCCTGTTGCTGCTCAACGACCAGGACCACGCCTACGCCAAGATCCGGCTCGACGAGCGCTCGCTCGCGACCGTCATCGACGGACTGGCGAAGGTCGAGGACTCGCTGGCCCGGGCCCTCGTCTGGGGCGCCGCCTGGGACATGACCCGCGACGCCGAGATGTCCTCCACCGACTGGGTGCGCCTGGTCCTGGCCAACATCGGCTCCGAGACCGACGCCTGGGGCGTCACGCGCATCCCGATGATGGCCGCCACGGCGATCGCCCGCTACAGCGACCCCGCCCACCGCGCGGAGCTGAGCGACGAGTGGGAGCAGGGCATCCGGCAGCTGATGCTCGACGCCGAGCCGGGCAGCGACCAGCAGCTCACCTTCGCGCGCTGCTTCATCGGCTCCGCCCCGTCCAACGCCCGTCAGGACCACATGCCGCGCTCGACGGGGGCGCTGGACGACCTCGAGCGGATGCTCGACGGGTCCTTCGCCGTCGAGGGCCTCGCCGTCGACCAGGACCTCCGCTGGGCCATCGTCGCCGCCCTGGCCGCGTCGGGCCGCTACGACGACGCGGACATCGACGCCGAGCTCGCCCGCGACAACACGATCGAGGGCAAGGAGAAGGCCGCCCGCGCTCGCGTCGCGCAGCCGACGGCCGAGGCCAAGGAGGCCGGCTGGAAGGCGATCCTCGACCCCGCCACGCCCAACGAGACCTCGAGCCAGATGGTGCTCTCGATCTTCCGCTCCGAGCAGGACGAGATGGTGGCGCCGTACGTCGAGAAGTACCTCGAGGCCGCCGACACGGTGATCGAGACACTCGGCTTCCACAAGGCGGCGCACATGCTGGAGTACGGCTTCCCGCTGGCCGTCGGCTCGCCCGAGGTCGTGGCCCGTCTCGACGCGTGGCTGGCCGACAACGACGCCCCGACGGGTGCCCAGCGCTACGTGGCCGAGGCCCGCGACGACATCGCCCGTGCCCTCGCCGCCCAGGAGCGCGACGCCCAGCGCTGAGTCGAGTCGGCGCGAACAGCCCGGCGAGTCGGCGCGAACAGCCCGGCGAGTCGGCGCGAACGGCCCGGCGAGTCGGCGCGAACGGCCCGGCGAGTCGGCGCGAACGGCCCGGCGAGTCGGCGCGAACCTGCCCGGCGTTGCGGTTCGCGCCGACTCGGCACCACTTTCACGCCGACTCGGCGGTGGGGTGGGTGAGGCGGGGCGGAGTCAGACGCCGGAGTGCAGGGTGTTCTGCGGACGCGCGTGGTCGGCCAGCATCGCGATGCCGCGCTTGAGCCCGCCCACGAAGTCGTCGGCGGCGAAGTCCGCCTGCATGGCGAGGATGGCCAGCTCGACCTCGCGGTCGGTGAGGTGGCGGCGCACCTCGGTGCCGGTGACGACGTCGATCGTGCGGGCGGCCGGCTCGATCATCACGAGCACGCTGCGGGTCGGCGCCACCAGCGACGAGTGCAGCCGTCGGGCGTACACCCGGCTGTCACCCTCGGCGTGGCCGATGTAGACGGAGAACTCGAAGCGGCACGACTGCTCGGCGGCGCGGATGGCCCGGTCGAGCTCCGCGCGCTCGCGCGAGCTCAGCTCACCAGCTGCCACGGGCTCCGCCGGTCTCGTCCGTCTCGTCGGCGGAGTCGCCGGCCGGGAGCTCCTTGGCGCTCGCGCGTGGTCCGCCGAGCCACAGGCTCTCGGGAGCCATGCCCCCGGGCGAGACGTCCTCGCCGCGCACGATGGCCGGGACGTAGACCGCGAGGCCGATCAGCACGAACAGCAGGACGGGCAACCCGCCCAGCAGGAGCAGCGCGTGCAGGGTGTCGACGTCCTCGACGGTCGTCCAGCCCTCGGCCTGCTCGGCGTGGGCCGGGGCGGCGACCAGCGCGAGGCACAGCGCCACGAGCGGCAGGCTGGCGCGAGCGGCGATCCGGGCGGGAGTGGAGAGCGCGGGCGTGTTCACGAGCCCCACGATATCCGCATCCGGCGGCAGTCAGGGTCCCACCCTCGACCGGCGGTCCGTCGACTCGATCACACCCGCGCCGCGCAGCGGCAGGGCGACTTGGGTCTCGCTGACGAGTCGCCATACTGGCGGGCATGCTTTCGCTCTCCGAGTCCTGTTCCGACGGCGAAGACATCTGTGAGTGGGTGCTGCGCGAGACCGGCGACCAGAGGCTCGCCACCGTCTCCGACTGGCTCGTCGGCAAGCCCGCGGCCCTGACCGGTCTGGTCGTCCTCGGGCTGGTCATCCGGTGGCTGCTGCACCGGTTGATCGACCGCCTGGTCGCCCGTGCCGAGGTGGGCATGCTGCCCAACCGCTTCAGCCGTGCGGTGACCGGCGGCAAGGTGGGTGCGGCGCTCAACCTCCACGAGGCCGCCGGCTCGACGCGGCGGGTGCAACGCGCGGCCACGATGGGCACGCTCCTCAAGAGCGTCGTCACGGGGATCGTGCTGGCCGTCGTCGTGACGATGATGCTCAGCGAGATCGGCGTCAACATCGCACCGATCATCGCCAGCGCCGGGATCCTCGGCCTCGCCCTCGGCTTCGGTGCGCAGAGCCTCGTCTCGGACTTCCTGTCCGGCATCTTCATGATCTTCGAGGACCAGTACGGCGTGGGCGACGAGGTCGACCTCGGCGAGGCCGTCGGCACCGTCGAGGCCGTGAGCCTGCGCGTCACGCGGGTGCGCGACGTCAACGGCACGGTGTGGTACGTCCGCAACGGCGAGATCATGCGCGTGGGCAACATGAGCCAGAACTGGGCGCGCACCGTGCTCGACATCAGCGTCGCGTACGGCGAGGACATCACCCGCGTGCAGCGGGTGCTCACCGACATCGCCCATGACCTGTGGGAGGACGAGGACTTCACCGGCCGCGTCATCGAGGAGCCCTCGGTGTGGGGCATCCAGGACATCACCGCCGACGCGGTGGTCGTCCGGGTCGCCCTCAAGACCGCGCCGCTCGAGCAGTGGGCGGTCGCGCGAGAGATGCGTCAGCGGATCAAGGCCCGCTTCGACCACGAGGGCATCGAGATGCCGCACGCCCAGCGCGTCGTGTGGCTCCGCTCCCCCGACGCGGAGCCCGAGGCCCCGGAGGTGGACCTGGGCGACGCGCCGAAGGCGCAGGGTCCCGCCCAGGCCGAGGGTCCGGCGTGAGCGTGGATCCTCGACCACGACGCAGTCGTGATCGAGGATCCACGCGACTCGCTCAGCTGAGTGCGGCGTCCAGCGTGATCGTCACGGCCGAGAGCGCCTGCGAGACCGGACAGCCCGCCTTGGCCTCCTCGGCCAGCCGCACGAAGGTGTCGTTGTCGAGTCCCTCGACGACCCCGCGCACGGTGAGCTTGATGCCGGTGATCCCGGTGCCGGGCGTGAAGTCCACGGCGGCGGAGGTGTCGAGCGAGGTCGCCGGGGTGTCGTTCTTCGCCAGCCCGTTGGAGAACGCCATCGAGAAGCAGGACGAGTGGGCGGCGGCGATCAGCTCCTCGGGGCTGGTCTTGCCGTTGGCCTCCTCGGCGCGCGAGGGCCACGAGACGTCGTAGGTGCCGAGCCCCGACGAGTCGAGGGTGACCTGGCCGGCGCCCTCGAACAGGGTGCCTTCCCAGTGGGTGGTGGCGGTGCGGGTGGTGGGCATGGATGCTCCTTGCACGATCGGGACGGGTCGCGACCGAGTCTTCCACGCGCCCCCCGGCGCCCGCCTCCTCGTCCGTTCGGGCCGGACGACACAATGGGCGCCGTGAGCACCTTCTACGACGAGATCGGCGGCGAGGCGACGATCCGCCGGATCGTGCACACGTTCTACGAGGGCGTGGCGGACGACCCGCTGCTCCGCCCGCTCTACCCCGAGGAGGACCTCGGGCCGGCCGAGGAGCGGTTCGCCCTGTTCCTCGTGCAGTACTGGGGCGGGCCCACCACCTACGGCGACACCCGCGGCCACCCGCGGCTGCGGATGCGGCATGCGCCGTTCGCCGTGACGCCCGCCGCCGCCGAGCGCTGGCTCGTGCACTTCCGCGCGGGGCTCGACGAGGTGGAGCTGACCCCGGAGCAGGACGAGCAGTTCTGGAGCTACGTCACCCACGCTGCGCAGTTCATGGTCAACACCCTGGAGTAGCCGCTCAGGCGGCGAGCGCGTCCAGGATCGCGTCGCGGAACTCGGCGGGCGGCTCGATCGAGTGCTGCGTGGCGGGGTCGAAGAAGACCAGCACGACCCGGGCGCGGGAGAGCACGGTGTCCCCGTCACGGATCTCGGAGCTGATGGTGAACGACTTCGACCCGACGTGCGTGATGCGTGAGTGGACGTCGTACGCCTCGAGCCGGAACAGGATCGGGATGCGGTAGTCGACGTCGGTCTGCGCGACCACGACGTGGAAGCCCGTGTCGCCGGTGATGTCGCGGCCGAGCCGCTCCATCAGCGGGATGCGCGCCTCCTGGAAGTACTCGAAGTACTTCACGTTGTTGACGTGGCCGTAGACGTCGACGTCGGAGAAGCGGACGTGCAGCGGGTAGTGGCCCGGGCTCCACGTTCGTTCGGCCGCGACGGGCTCGATCCTCGGCGACTTCGGCAGCGGCTCCTCGAGGAAGGGCGCGAGGGTGTCCTTCTCCTCGGGACTGAGCCGCCGGGGGCGCTCGGTGGCGAAGACGTACGGCGTCAGCACCGTGCTCGCCCGCAGGTGCACCACGCGGCCGTCGGGCGTCTCGTCGAAGACCTCGTAGGCCATGGTGAAGCTGGCCGCGCGGATCTCGGTCACCCAGCACTCGATGCTGATGGGCCGGAACCGGAAGGTCAGTGGCGCCCGGTAGGTGACCTCGTGGCGCACGACGACCACGCCCTCGGCGAGGTCCTCACCCTGGCTCCCGTCCTCGCCGCGGCGTACGGACGGACCGTGGCTGCGCATCATGTCGACGCGCGCCTCCTGGAGGTAGTCGACGTAGACGACGTTGTTGACGTGGCCCAGCAGGTCGAGGTCGGCCCACCGCATCGGGCACTGGTAGAGGTGGCGCACACCTGATGCTCTCATCAGCGGCGCCACCTCCGGTCAGGCAGCGATCGGGCGCGAGATCAGCGCGCGCCGAGCAGGTGGCCGTAGTAGGCCGGGATGGTCTCCTGGCGGGCGACGCGCACCTTGCGGTTGGAGGCGAGGAACTCGGCGCCGGCGCCGATGGTGAGGAGGAGGGCCACGGCGGCGACGGCGACCACGGCGAAGACGAAGACGTTCAGGTTGATCAGCTCGAAGCTCATGACGGATGTCCTTTCTACGTCTGTAGAATCTCTACATGTGTAGAAGGTACGCCGCTCCGCCACCGTGTGCAAGTCGGCCGGTAGTGTCGTGCCTCACCCACCAGGGAGGGGGCGACATGACCGAGTCCGACGCGGCTCCGAGGGCGCTGTCCGCCCGGCGGCGCCAGATCCTCGAGGCGGCGATCACGGTGCTCGCCGGCCAGGGGTGGCGGGGCCTGACCCACCGGGCGATCGACCGGGCCGCTGGCCTGCCCGAGGGCTCCAGCTCGGCCTACTACCGCTCCCGCAGCGCTCTCCAGACGGCGATGGCCGACTTCGTGGTGGGGCAGCTCGCGACCGACGTGGAGGCGCTGGCCGCCGAGCTCGAGGAGTGCCCGGGCGACCACGACCGCGCGGTCGCCGCGACGACCGCCACCTTCCGGCGCTGGCTCGACGAGTCCGACCTCCTCACGGCGCGGCTCGAGCTCACCCTGGCCGCGGCGCGCGACGACGACCTGGCGGCGCAGCTGCGCGACTCCCGGGAGGGGCTGACGAGCATCGTCGGCGACATCCTGGCCCGGGGCGGTCACCCCCGCACGGATGCCGTCTCGGGGACCATCGTGGCCGCCGTCGACGGAGTGCTCATCTCCGCGCTCCTGCGTCCGCCGGCACACCGTGCCCGCTTCGTGGCCGACAGCCTCGACCTGCTCCTCGGATCGCTGGTCGAGGGGCGCCCGGCCGAGTGAGGCACGCCATACGCGCGCCCCGGACCGCGGACTAGGGTGACGACGCATCCCACCTGACGCTTGAGAATCGGAGTTCTTCCATGCCCGAGGCAGTGATCGTTTCCGTCGCCCGCTCCCCCATCGGTCGCGCCAACAAGGGCTCGCTCAAGGACTTCCGGCCCGACGAGCTCACCGCCCTGATCGTGCGCGAGGCGCTCGACAAGGTCCCCGCCCTCGACCGCAAGACCGTCGACGACCTCTACCTCGGCAACGGCCTGCCGGGCGGGGAGATGGGCAACAACATGGGTCGCATCGTCAACGTCCTCAACGACATGGACGAGGTCCCGGGCGCGACCATCACCCGCTACTGCGCGTCGTCCGTCCAGACCACCCGGATGGCCTTCCACGCCATCAAGGCCGGCGAGGGCGACGTGTTCATCTCCGCCGGGGTCGAGACCGTGTCGCGGTTCGCCAAGGGCACCTCCGACCACATCCCCGGCACCCGCAACGAGGTCTTCGCCGACGCCGAGGCCCGCACCGCGAAGATGGCCGAGGGCGGCCAGGACTGGCACGACCCCCGCGAGGACGGCCTGCTCCCGGACGCCTACATCGCGATGGGCCAGACCGCCGAGAACGTCGCCCGCCTACGCGGCCTGGACCGCAAGGAGCTCGACGAGTTCGCCGTACGCTCGCAGAACCTCGCCGAGAAGGCGATCGCCGACGGCTTCTGGGCCCGCGAGATCACGCCCGTCACCACCCCCGACGGCACCGTCGTCTCCGCCGACGACGGCCCGCGCGCCGGGGTCACCTACAACGCCATCGCCTCGCTGCAGCCGGTCTTCCGCCCCGACGGCGTCGTGACCGCCGGCAACTGCTGCGCCCTCAACGACGGCGCCGCCGCCGTGGTCCTCATGTCCGACACCAAGGCCGCCGAGCTCGGCCTCACGCCGCTGGCGCGGATCGTGTCCACCGGCGTCTCGGGGCTGTCCCCCGAGATCATGGGCCTCGGCCCGGTGGAGGCGACGAAGCGGGCGCTGGCCAATGCCGGCATGAGCATCGGCGACATCGACCTCGTCGAGATCAACGAGGCCTTCGCCGCGCAGGTCGTCCCGTCCTACCAGGACCTCGGCATCGACCTCGACCGCCTCAACGTCAACGGCGGGGCCATCGCGGTCGGCCACCCCTTCGGCATGACCGGCGCCCGGCTGCAGAACACGATGCTCAACAGCCTCGACTGGCACGACAAGTCCACCGGCCTGATCACCATGTGCGTCGGTGGCGGCCAGGGCATGGCGCTGATCCTGGAGCGCCTGGGCTGACCCGCCCGGCCCGCTGATCGCCGTACGAGCCGGCAGGCCGTGACGCAACACGAGGGTCACGGTCTGCGGGTTCTCGTACCTTTCGGGCGCCGCGGTGGTTACCCTCGGGGCACCGCGGCTCGCTGAGCCACGGACACCAGGGGGAGAACGCACCGATGACGACCGCGCCACGACAGCCGCGCTGGCTCGACGAGTCCCAGCAGCGGGCCTGGCGCGCCCTCGTCGTCGGCACGACGCTGCTGATGGACCGTCTGGACGACGACCTGCGGCGGACGTTCAACATCTCCCTCACGGAGTACGAGATCCTCGTGCGGCTCTCCGAGCGTCCCGGCCGGAGCATGCGGATGGCCCAGCTCGCCGATGCGCTCGCGCACTCACGCAGTCGGGTCACCCACACGGTCGACCGCATGCAGAAGGCCGGCTACATCGTGCGGGCCGCCACCCCCGAGGACGGGCGCGGCATCGTCGCCACGATGACCGACGCCGGCTTCGCCCTCCTCGTGGAGGCCGCGCCGATGCACGTCGAGGGCGTCCGCACCTACCTCGTCGACGTCGCCGACCCGACCGACTTCAGCGCCGTCGGTCGCGTGATGGACGCCGTCACCGACGAGCTCATCGCCGGCCACCCGGAGATGGATCTGCGCTGATCGGCCCGCCTGGCGGTCCGTGAGCCACGGTTCGTACGCCGATCCTGTGGCTGGGGCACCGCCGCCGGCGTGGCGCCGAGACGACGAACGGCCCCGGTCCCGCAGCAGCGGGACCGGGGCCGTCGTGTCGTGCGATCAGTCGCGGGTCAGGCGGCGGTGCGTGACGCGGTGCGGGCGGGCCGCCTCCACGCCGAGGCGCTCGACCTTGTTCTCCTCGTAGGACGCGAAGTTGCCCTCGAACCAGAACCACTTGGCCGGGTCCTCGTCGTCGCCCTCCCACGCCAGGATGTGTGTCGCGACGCGGTCCAGGAACCAGCGGTCGTGCGAGGTGACCACGGCACACCCGGGGTAGTCGAGCAGCGCGTCCTCGAGCGCCGAGAGCGTCTCGACGTCCAGGTCGTTGGTCGGCTCGTCGAGCAGCAGCACGTTGCCGCCCTGCTTGAGGGTGAGCGCCAGGTTGAGGCGGTTGCGCTCACCACCGGAGAGCACGCCGGCCTTCTTCTGCTGGTCGGGGCCCTTGAAGCCGAACGAGGCGACGTAGGCCCGCGAGTTCATCTCGAAGTTGGCGACCTTGATGAAGTCGAGGCCGTCGGAGACGACCTCCCAGACGTTCTTGTTGGGGTCGATGCCGCCACGGCTCTGGTCGACGTACGACAGCTTGACCGTCTGGCCGACGACGAGCTCGCCGCCGTCCGGCTCCTCGGAGCCGGTGATCATCCGGAACAGCGTCGTCTTGCCGACACCGTTGGGGCCGACGATGCCGACGATGCCGGCGCGGGGCAGCGTGAACGAGATGTCGTTCCACAGCGTGCGGCCCTCGAAGCCCTTCACCAGGTGGCGGGCCTCCAGCACGACGTCACCGAGGCGCGGGCCCGGCGGGATGTTGATGTCGGCGGTGTCGATCTTGCGGGCCTTGTCGGCCTCGGCGGCCATCTCCTCGTAGCGCGCGAGCCGCGACTTCGACTTGGTCTGGCGCGCCTTGGCGTTGGAGCGCACCCACTCCAGCTCCTTCTCGAGCATCTTGGCGCGCTTGGCATCCTTCTGCCCCTCGATCTTGAGGCGTTCCTTCTTGGTCTCGAGGTACGTCGAGTAGTTGCCCTCGTAGGGGTGCGTCTTGCCGCGGTCGAGCTCGAGGATCCACTCGGCGACGTTGTCGAGGAAGTAGCGGTCGTGGGTGATGGCCAGGACGGCGCCGGGGTAGTCCTTGAGGTGACCCTCCAACCACTGCACCGACTCGGCGTCGAGGTGGTTGGTGGGCTCGTCGAGGAGCAGCAGGTCGGGCTGCTCGAGCAGCAGCTTGCACAGCGCGACGCGGCGGCGCTCACCACCGGAGAGGTTGTCGACGAGCGCGTCCGGCGGCGGGCAGCGCAGCGCGTCCATGGCCTGGTCGAGGCGGGAGTCGAGGTCCCAGGCGCTGGCGTGGTCGAGGTCGGTCTGCAGGTCGCCCATCTCGGCGAGCAGGGTGTCGAAGTCGGCGTCGGGGTCGGCCATCAGCTCGGAGATCTCGTTGTAGCGGTCGAGCTTGCCCTTGATCTCGCCGACAGCCTCCTCGACGTTCTCCAGCACGGTCTTGCCCTCGGTCAGCGGCGGCTCCTGCTGGAGCATGCCGACCGTGGCGTCGGGGTCGAGGATCGCGTCGCCGTTGTTGGCCCGGTCGAGACCGGCCATGATCTTGAACAGCGACGACTTGCCGGTGCCGTTGGGACCGACGACGCCGATCTTGGCGCCGTGCAGGAACGAGAGGGTGACGTTGTCGAGGACGACCTTGTCACCGTGGGCCTTGCGCACGTTGCGCAGGGTAAAGACGTATTCAGCCATGGACCCGAGCCTACGGGGCGCTGAGCCCGGGGCCGCAACCGGCAGACGCGCTCCGCGGCTCGCCCGCCGGGGACGGGTCCGGGTGTCCTCGCCTCCCCGGTCCCGCTCCCCCGCGTCTCCGACCGTCGTGCGCCTCAGGCGGCGTCCGCCTCGGGCATCTCCGCCGCGGGCGCGACCGGGGCCTCCCCCGGGTCCTGCGCGAACGACGGCGCCGACTCCGGCGAGAGCGCGGCCCACGGGTCGGGCGAGACCGCCTGCTGCTCCTGCCCGGTCACCGACCCGGGCCGGGCCGGCCGGGTGAACACGGCGGTCCCGCGGGACAGGTCGTGACCGACCGAGGTCGCCGTGACGACGAGCTGGGTGCTGGTCGAGCCGTCGGGCTTGGTCCACACGTCCGCCTCGAGCTTGCCGTGGACCACGACCGGGTCGCCGCGGCCGATCGAGGCGGCGACGTTGTCGGCGAGCCGGCGCCAGGCCTTCACGGAGTACCACGTCGTCGTGCCGTCCTCCCACTGGTCGTTGCGGAAGCGGCGTGACGTGGTGGCCACCCGGAAGTTGGCGACCGCGGACCCGCCACCGACGTCGCGGAGCGAGACGTCGGAGCCGACCCAGCCGTTGAGCGTGATGTAGGTGTCGTTCATGAGTAGTGCCTTCCTCGCATGGAGGACGGCGGGCCCGCCCTCGACGCCAAGGGTGCGGCGAGGCACGGACAGCGGGACGGCGGCGTACGAACGCCTGTGGACGCGGCGGAGCGGCACCCACCCTGTGGACGCCCAGCGGACCGGGACGGCCTACTTCAGCGCGACGGCCAGACCCTCGCGCATGGTCGAGTACGCCGCCAGCTCGGACTGGATCGGTTGCACGACCAGCTCCTGGGACACCGAGGAGATGGCGTCGCGCAGGCGCTTGTCGGCGGCCCGCGCGCGTCGCTTGGCGGTCATCGACACCAGCACGCGGCAGACCAGGGCGAGCAGCACGCCCAGGAGGATGCCGCCGAGCAGCATCAGCGTCGGGACGGGGAAGCCGACGACCGCGGGCGTGGGTGGCTCGGGCAGCCGCGCGTAGGAGCCGAAGGCCAGCACCGCCAGCCAGCCGGCGCCGACGACGGCGGTGACGATGAGCAGCCACTGGAGCACGCGCACCAGGCCGGCCCAGACGGGGATCTTCTCCGCACCGAGGTCGGTGGCGGCCACCGACCGGTCGAGGCGGTCGCCGAGGTCGGGCAGCCGCGAGACCGAGGCCCTGCGGATCGCCGTGACCCACGGCTGGCCCATGCCGTCGGAGACCTGGTCGGCCAGCGCGCGCACCTCGGTGTCGACGCGCGCCTTCTGCACACCGGTCGCCTGGGGCACCGACGTGCGGGCGGCGCCGGTGAGCTGCTTGCCCGCCGAGCCGAGGTCGAGGTGGAGCCGCTTGAGCGGGTCGGGCTTGAGCCGGGAGAACCACGCGGTCACCGGCCACCCCGTGGCCCGGTTGGCGCGGATGCGGGTGGAGTCCTCGACCGCCTTGACAACGGTCGGGACCCCGGCCGAGTCGGCGAAGGCGTCGTCGAGCGCGGCGATCCGCTCGGTGGAGAGCGAGCCAACCTTGGCGTTGCCCGAGACCTCCTGGATGCGCACGGCAGCGGCACGCACGTCGGCGGCCAGCCGGGCGCGCGTGGCCTTCTTCTCCGCCACCCGCTTGGCGATCTGCTTCTTCAGCTCGTCGATCCCCCAGCCGTGGCGGGCGCTGATGCCGAGCACGGGCACGCCGTCGAGGCCGTCCGCGTCGAGCAGGCGGCGCACGTCCGCGAGCATCCCCTCGCGACGGGCCTCCGGGACGGTGTCGATGTGGTTGAGGACGACGAGCATGACGTCCTTGTGGGAGGCGAGCGGAGCGAGGTAGCGGTCGTGAATGGCGGCGTCGGCGTACTTCTGCGGGTCGAGCACCCACACGAACATGTCGGCGAGCCGCACGAGCCGGTCCACCTCGAGGTGGTGGGAGACCTCGGTCGAGTCGTGGTCGGGCAGGTCGAGGAGCACGACGCCCTGCAGGGCGTGGTCCTCCTTGCCGGTGGACAGCATCGAGTCGCGCGTCACCTGGTGCCGGGCGGGGATGCCCAGCCACTCGAGCAGCTCCTCGGCGCCCTCGCGGCCCCACACGCAGGCGGTCGCCCACGAGGTGGTCGGACGGCGTACGCCGACGGCGGAGAGCTCGAGCTCGCTCAGCGCGTTGAAGGTGGAGGACTTGCCGGAGCCGGTCGCTCCCGCCAGCGCGACGACGGTGTGCTCGGCGGAGAGCTTGAGCCGGCCGGCTGCACGGTCGACCACCGACCGCGCGTCGGCGATCAGGGCGTCGTCGACCCGCCCCTCGGCGCTGTCGACCGCCTGCTCGAGACCCTGCACACGGGTCCCGATCTCAGAGCTTCGCGAGACGAGCTTCTTGGCCCCCTCGAGCAAGGACGTCATGGTCTCCCTCGGACAACTGCGGTGAGTGCTGAGGACAGCCTATGCGTGCTCGACTTCTCAGCTGCCGGTGCCACCCTTGGCAGCGAAGCGGAGGTCGTCCACGCGGCGCGAGGCCGCCCGCAGCTTCTCGGGCGCCTCGGGCGAGATCTCGAGGCCGGTGAGCAGGTCGAGGTAGCGCTGACGCTCGGAGTCGAGCAGCGCGGTGACCTTGCTCTCGAGGTCGCGGCGGGCACGCTCGGCGAGGGTGCGCACGGCCTGGTCGCCGAAGACGGCCTCGAGGAGCTTCTGCCCCAGCACCGCCGACCCGCCGGCGATGCCGGCCTCGGCGCCGGTGACGCCGGCCGTGTGGGCGAACACGACCACCATCAGCGCGACCGAGAGCCCGTTGACGCCGAAGGCCAGGAACCGTGCCGTCGTGCGCTTGTCGGCGCCCTCGCTGCGGACCATCTCGAGCACGTCGGACTGCCAGTCGCGTACGGCGCGCTCGGCCCGCCGACGGAAGTCGCGCGAGGCACGCCCGAGGTCCTCGCCGGCGTCGGCGAGCAGGATCTGGCCGGAGGCGAGCGACTGCCACGAGGCCTCGGCCCGCTCGGCGGCGGCCTCGGCGTGCTCGAGGATGAGCGTCTCCAGGCCCGACTCGACGGCGACCGTGACCCGCTCGGCCTGCTGCGGCTTGCCCTTGATCGCGTTGACGACGCGGTCGCGCAGCCACCCGACCCGGGTCTCCAGCGACTTGAGCAGCTCGCCCGTCCCGACGAACTCCTGCCAGCGGGCGAGCACCTCGCCGCGGAGCAGGGTGCCGTCGGCGGAGGCGGCGGAGATCTCGGTCACCGCCTGGTCGTAGGCCTTGTTGGCGTCGTCTCGCAGGCGGCGTACGGCGTCGACCTGCTCCGTGGCGGCGTCGGCGACGAAGTAGGTGCGACGGGCCAGGGTGCGGACGGCGCCGTCGAGCGTCTGCTTCACCACCGCGGAGCGGGCCTCGGCGTCGGCGGCCAGGGACTCCAGCCAGCCGCGGATCGAGGAGACGGACGACGCCGGGAGCAGGCCGTCCTCGGAGACGTCGCCCTCGGTGACGACGAACAGCGGGGAGTCCTTGAGCCCGCGGCTCGCCAGCATGCGCGCCAGGTGCGTCGACACCGTCTCGACCGCCTCCTCGGGCGTGCGGTCGAGGACGATGGCGACCGCGGCGGACCGCTCGGCGGCCTTGCGCAGGAAGTCCCACGGCACCTGGTCGGCGTAGCGCGCGGCCGACGTGACGAACAGCCACAGGTCGGCGGCGGCGAGGAGCTGGGCCGCGAGGGTGCGGTTGCGCTCCTCCACCGAGTCGATGTCGGGCGCGTCGAGGATCGCGAGGCCCGCGGGCACTGCCTCGGAGGACACGAGCTGCAGCGCCTCGGGATCGTTGGTCGAGCGGCTGACCCGCTCGAGCTCGGGGAGGAGCCGGTCCTGGCCGAACCACTCCGCGTCGGCCGGGTTGTGCACCAGCACCGGGGAGCGGGTCGTGGGCCGGAGGACGCCGGGCTGGGTGACACGGCTGCCGACGAGCGAGTTGACCAGCGTCGACTTGCCGGCGCCCGTCGAGCCGCCGACGACGGTCAGGAGCGGGGCGTCGATGGTCATCAACCGCGGGATGACGTAGTCCTCGAGCTGGTCGACCATCTCGCGCTGGGCGTCGCGCTGCTCGGGCGCGCTCGGCAGCTCGAGCGGCAGGCGGACCTCCTGGAGGGCGCTGCGCATCTGCACGAGGGCCGTCAGCATCCGGGTGCTCTCGGCGCTCGGCGTGTTGCTCGTGTCGGCGCTCTTGTCGGCGCTCTTGTCGGCGCCCTGCCCGGCGGCCTTGGTCGAGTCGGTGTCACTCATCGGGTGGGCACCACCTGTCCGGGGAAGGAGATGTAGGGACGGACGGCATTGAGGGTGACCACGTGCTCCTGGCCTCGTTGGGCGAAGTCGTGCGGGGCGGTGCCGCGCAGGTAACGGTGGTGCAGGTAGGCGAGCTCGATCGCCGCCGACTGGTACTCCCGCATGGCGCGCTCGGCCTGCGGACCACCGGCCTGCCGGGCGTAGAGCCGAGCCCGTCGGCGGGCCCGGAGGTCTACCAGCCACGGGATGTCGGTCGCGGGGATCAGGCCGCGCCGCGACGCGTCCTCCAGGGCGGCGGCCATCATCCCCTTCTCCGAGCCACGGCGATACAGCGCGAAGGCGATCAGGGCGATGAAGGCGGGCAGCATCAAGGTGCCGTACACGACGAAGAAGTTGCCCGGGCCGCCCAGCGTCGAGGAGTTCCACAGCGAGTGCGCCATCACGGCCAGGACGTATCCGCCGACGGGGGCCAGGAAGCGGGCGGCGGCGTTGCGCGAGGTCACCGCGAGTCCGACGCCGATGCCGATGAACGCGGTGAAGAGCGGGTGCGCGAACGGGCTCAGCAGGCAGCGCAGGATGAAGGTGCCGGTCAGCGCCTCCGTGCCGCCGGGGCCGAGGCCGTCCGTGCCGTTGTAGGCGGCCGCGAGGTAGAGGATGTTCTCGGTGAAGGCGAAGCCGATGCCGACCATGCCCGCATAGACGATGCCGTCGAGGATGCCGTCGAGCTCGTGCCGGCGCCACCACAGCAGCAGCACCAGGAACGCGCCCTTCGTGGCCTCCTCGGTCACCGGAGCGAGGAACGCGAGGCTGGCCTCGTCGCTGGCACCGCCCGCGATGCCGATGCCCTGGAAGATCAACGCCGCGGCGGTGGCGACGAACGCTCCCCACAGCAGCCCGCCCACGAGCAGCGAGCGCGGCTCGGGCTCGTAGCGGTCCAGCCACATGAAGCAGCCGACCAGCGGTCCGACGGGCAGCGCCGCCAGCAGGGCGGCCACGACCAGCGAGCCGGGGGCGCCCGAGAACGCGATCACGACGGCCATCACGACGGCGCCGAGCAGCACGAGCGCGGTCACGACAACGGTGAACGCAACGCTGTCGCGACGACGTCTGGGCATGCCGGGAGCCTAGCCCGATTCGCTCCGGCGACCCTCAACCGCTCGGCGTACAGTGACCGCGTGAGCGAGCAGAACGAGACCGTCAAGACCGAGTCCCACGACCCTGCGGTGCCCGCTGCCTACGCCGCGTTCATGCGCACCGGATGGGGAGATCGCGAGCTGGACCTGCCTCGTCACCCGGTCGCGTCGTACGCCGAGCAGCGCCGCGCGAGGCTCGCGGACGCCTTCCCGGGCGAGCGTCTGGTGATCCCCGCCGGCACCTACAAGGTGCGTGCCAACGACACCGACTACCGCTTCCGCCCCGACACCGCCCACACCTACTTCACCGGCAACCAGACTTCCGACGCCGTGCTCGTCCTCGACGACGGCGAGGCCGTGCTCTACGCCCGGCCACGCTCCGAGCGCGACACAGACGAGTTCTTCCGCGACCGGCAGTACGGCGAGCTGTGGGCCGGTCGCCGTCCCTCGGCCCACGAGATCAGCGACTCGCTCGGCATCGAGGTGCGCCACGTGAAGGACCTGCCGTCCTTCGACGACGACCGCAAGACCCGCGACATCACGACCGACGAGGACCTCGCCCGCGTGGCCTCCGAGCTGCGGCTGCTCAAGGACGAGTGGGAGGTCGGTGAGCTCCAGGAGGCCTGCGACATCACCACCCTCGGATTCGAGGACTCCGTGCGCGAGTGGGACCGCGTGCTCGAGATGGGCGAGCGCTGGATCGAGGGCACCTTCTTCCGTCGCGCCCGCGCGATGGGCAACGACATCGGCTACGACTCGATCGTCGGCGGCGGCTCGCACGCGACGACGTTGCACTGGATCGACAACACCGGCCCCATCACGCCTGGCCAGCTCGTGCTCCTCGACATGGGCGTGGAGGGCAAGAACCTCTACACCGCGGACGTGACGCGCACGCTGCCGGTCGACGGGCGCTTCACCACGCTGCAGCGCGACCTCTACGACCTGGTCTTCAACGCCCAGCAGGCGGGCATCGAGGCCGTCCGCCCCGGCGTCCCGTTCCTCGCGGCGCACAACGCGGCGATGGAGGTCCTGGCCCACGGCCTGTCCGACCTCGGGCTGCTGCCGGTCTCGGCCGAGGAGGCACTCGACCCCGAGTCGAAGCTCTACGCCCGCTGGACGCTGCACGGCACCTCTCACATGCTCGGCATGGACGTGCACGACTGCGGCCGCGCGTCGGCCGACATCTACCCCAAGGGCGACCTCGCCGAGGGCATGGTCCTCACCGTCGAGCCGGGGCTGTACTTCCAGGAGGACGACCTCCTCGTCCCCGACGAGCTGCGCGGCATCGGCATCCGGATCGAGGACGACATCCTCGTGACCGCCGACGGGTTCGAGAACCTCTCGGCGGCGCTGCCCCGCACCTCGGGCGACGTCGAGGAGTGGATGGGCCGCCACATCGGTGGTTGAGGTGCGAGGAGCGCCAGCGACGAGCCTCGGAACCATCGACGGTCGCCTCCGGTGCCACCACTACGACGCCTTCCGGTGTCGGTCCTGCTCGCTGCTGGAGGTCCCGCGAGCCCGACAGCTCAGTGACAAGGAGGCGCACGCGCGCTCCCTCGTGCCCGCGCCCAGCTGGCTGCCGACCGTGGCGGGGCCCGACGCCGGGTTCCGGAACAAGGCCAAGATGGCCGTCGGGGGTACGGCGTCCGCGCCCACGCTGGGGATCCTGGACCGTTCGCACGCGGGAGTGGACCTGCGTGACTGCGGCCTGCACTCCCCCGGCCTCACCGCCGCCCTGGAGGTCGTCGCGCGCTTCGTCTCGCGGGCCGACCTGGCGCCGTACGACGTCGGGACGCGGAGCGGCGAGCTCAAGCACGTGCTGATGACGGAGTCGCCCGACGGCGAGCTGCTGCTGCGGCTCGTGGTGCGCTCGACCGCCGACGAGGCGCGGATCCGCAAGCACCTGCCGTGGCTGCTCGACTCGCTGCCGAGGCTGCGGGTCGTCTCGCTGAACGTCCAGCCGTCGCACGCGGCCGTCCTCGAGGGCGAACGCGAGATCGTGCTGACGCCGGAGACGACGCTGCCGATGCGGCTCGAGGGACTGGAGCTGGCGCTGCGCCCGCAGGGCTTCTTCCAGACCAACACCCTCGTCGCGGCTGCGCTCTACGCCCAGGCCCGCGCGTGGGTCACCGCCATCGACCCGGCGTCGGTGTGGGACCTCTACTGCGGGGTCGGCGGCTTCGCCCTGGCGTGTACGGCGCCGGGCCGCTCGGTCACCGGGGTCGAGCTGTCCGCCGAGGCCGTCGCGGCGGCGTCGGCCACGGCACCGGAGGGCGTGGACTTCGTCGCCGGCGACGCGACGCAGTGGGCGCTCGCGCAGTCGTCGTCACCCGACCTGGTGGTCGTGAACCCGCCGCGGCGTGGCATCGGCGCCGACCTCGCCGGCTGGCTCGAGGCCTCCGACGTCGCCCATGTCGTCTACTCCTCGTGCAACGCCGAGTCGTTGGCGCGCGACCTCGCGACGATGCCGTCGCTGCGCCCGGTCGAGGCGCGTGTGCTCGACATGTTCCCGCACACGACGCACTACGAGGTGATCGTGCTGCTGGCGCGCTGAGCTGGACCATGCGGCGGACAGGACCGTCGGCCGGTCACGCTCACGCGCTCCCCGGCGATGGGGAACAATGTCGGCGCCAGCCCCCGTAGCTCAGCTGGATAGAGCGTCCGACTTCTAATCGGATGGCCGCAGGTTCGAGTCCTGCCGGGGGCGCGTCGTGACACAGGTGTACCGAGGAATCTCGTCGAGTCAGGACCTCGAGGGCACAGCCGTGCCGAGATGCCGGTACGCCTGTGTCCGTCGACCCGCCGGGTCCGGCAACGGTTTCGACACAGCTGTGTCAGGCCACCACCGACGTGACCTCGACCAGCCCCTCCTGCATGCACTCCATGAACACGTCGAGGTCCTCGACCGCGTCGCCGTCGATGTTCAGGCCGATGCAGCAGGTGCCGTTGTGCGAGATCATCGCGGCCATCACGGCCACGCCGGGCAGCGGACCGAACGGGAAGACGCGCTCGACCCGGGCACCGGCCATGTAGACGGGATAGGGCACACCCGGCACGTTGGAGGCGGAGAGCTCGGCGGCACTGCCCACCAGGTCGAAGGCGATCTGCCCGATCTTCGAGGGCACCCGGTTGAGCAGCGGCGCGACGACGGACAGCGTGTCGAGGGCCGGCTCGACCCGCAGGGTCAGGACGATCCCGCGCAGCACGGCGATCCGTTCGACCGGGTCCTCGATCCCGATCGGGGCCGCGAAGTAGGCTCCGGCGAACTTGTTGCCGCCCATCGGGTCGTCGGTCTTGCGCATGCTGACCGGCATCACCGTCGACAGGTCGTCGATCGCGACGCCGTGCCGCTCGTGGTAGCGCCGGAGCCCGCCGAGGAGGGCCGCGACGTAGGCGTCGTTGAGGGAGCCGCGGGCCAGCTTCGCGGCCGCCTTGAGGTCGGCGAGCTCGCACTCCATCACCTGGAACCGCCAGGTGCTCCCCCGCCGGTCGCCGAGGAGCGGCGACGAACGGGCCGGCGGGGCTGCGAGCGTTCGCCGCAGTGAGCTGCCGTAGCGGACGGCCTCACCGAGTGCGCTGGACCGCCCGGTCAGCATCCGGGCGCCGCCGGTGACCGCGCGTGCAGCCACGCCGGGGATCCGCCGCACCTGCTCCCCCATCACCGTCGCGGTCAGCTCCCACGGGTCGGAGGGGTAGCCAGCGTCGCGCGGCGGCGCGGAGGGCTTGTCCGGGGTGTGCTCGCGGGTGCGGCTCTGCACCAGTGACATCAGCTGGATCCCGCCGAGACCGTCGGTGAGCGAGTGGTGCAGCTTGAGGAGGTACGCCGCGCGCCCGCCCTCGAGCCCTTCGACCAGCGTGCCCTCCCACAGCGGGCGGGTGCGGTCGAAGGGGGCCAGTGCCTGGGTCTGGGCGAACTCCAGCAGCTGGGCCATCGACCCGTCGCCCGGCAGGTGCGTGCGGCGCACGTGGTAGTCGAGCTGGAAGCCCTCGTCGGGCACCCACGCGGGCGGACCGACCGGCAGCAGCGGGTCCATCACCCGCTGCCGGCAGCGGGGCACCAGCTCGGTGGCCCACTCGTTGGCCGCCATGAACCGGTCCCAGTCGGGGGCCCGGTCCAGGATCAGCAGCGAGCAGATCGTCGACGACAGCCGGGGGTGGTTCTCCGAGCGCCACATCAGCGCCTCGGTCTCGTTCATCCGGTCCTCGGCGCCCCACGTCGCGGCGAGGTCCCACATCTGTCCGTTCTCGGTCACGACGGCCACTTCTCCAGGGTGTCGACGAAGAGCTGGCGCACCTCGGGGACGATGGTGTTGAGGTCCTCGGCGGTCCACTCGCCGGTGTCGATCGGGTCGAGCACGCAGACCTCGATGGTCCCGGGCCGGACCACCGTGGCGCGCGGGGCGAGCAGCTGGCCGGCGTTGCGGATGACCACGGGCACGATCGGCACGCCCGCCTGCATCGCCATGTGGAAGGCGCCCTTCTTGAAGGGCCCGGGCTCGGGCGTCGGCATCCGCGTCCCCTCGGGGAAGATCATGATCGAGGTGCCCGACCGGATGCGGTCGGTCAGCGCGTCGAGGGCCTCGCGCGACTGCCCCGAGTTGGAGCGGTCGATGAAGACCGGGTCGAGGAACAGCGAGGCAGCGACCATGCGGGGGTCGAACCGTGCCTCGGCCTTGGAGACGCCGGTGAAGTCGCGTCGCAACAGCGAGCCCATGATCACCGGGTCGAGCGAGCTCTGGTGGTTGCCGATGAAGATCGCCGGGCGCGCCTTCCAGACGTTCTCCTCGCCGGTGATGTCGAGCCTCACCCCGGCGAGCGCGAGCGCCGCGTCGCACGCCAGCGGGATGCCGACGTTGGTGCCGGCCCGCTTGTCGCGGCGTACGGCGCCGAGGACCGCCCCGGCGACCAGCCCCGCGTTGAGGCCACCGGCCGCGGCCGCGGTGCCGAGCACGGACCGCACGCCCCGGCGGAGCGGCTCGACGACGTCGAGGACCGGCCAGCCCTGCAGGTCTGCGGTCGCCCGGAGCGCACGGCCTGGGGCGATCGGGTGCGGGCGGCCGGTGCTGGCGAGGAACGCGACGTCCTCGTCACCGTTGGCGTAGCCGTAGCTCTGGCCCAGGTCGACGTCGTTCTCGCGCGCGAAGCGGCGTACGGCCTGGGCCTTGGGCTCGCCCCACAGGAACGACCCGACGACGCGCCCGGTCAGGACCCCGTCCTCGATCTCCAGCTCGGTGCACAGGATGTGGTCGATCCCGAGCTCGCGCGCGACCGGACCGGTCTGGAACCGGGTCGCGGCGGAGGCGAGGACCACCACGTGGCCCATGCGCTGGTGGGCCTTGACGATCGCGCGTGCCTGCGGGCGGATCGTGCCGGCGATCTTCTGGACGAAGAGCCGCTCGCCCATCTCGGTCATCGCGTCCTCGAGGTGCCCACGCAGCGCGCTGATCCCGAGGTCGCCGGCCCGGGTCGGGTCGCCACCGAGCTCGCCGTCGACGGCGGTGAGCACCAGCCGGGCGAGGTCGCCCGCGCCCACCTGACCGCGGCGGAGCTGGTCGCGCAGGATGTGGGTCGCGGTGAAGCCGTGGACGAGGGTGCCGTCGAGGTCGAAGAACGCGGCGATGTGCGGCCCGCGCGGACCGGCCTCGATCTCGGCGATCAGGTCGTCCGGGTTCACGCGCGTCCTGCGCGGTGGAACTCCGCGATGGTGTCGATGCGGGCCATGGTCTGCTCGATCTCGTCGGCGAACGCCTCCCGCCTCTTGTCGAGGTCGGGGGCGTCGGACTCGAGGAGCCCGCGGTGGTCGGCGAGCCGGAGGGCGGTCTTGAACAGCTCGAGGGTCACCGACTCGTCGCTGGTGATGCGGCCCTGCAGCGACCACTGCTGACCGACGGCGACGCAGTCGTCGAGGAACTCCGCCTCGCTGAAGGGCACGTCGAGGTCGGCCAACCGGTCGGCGACGATGTGGTAGGCGTCGAGGAACGGGCGCAGCACGAGGTGCGCGACGTGCGGGCGGGTCGAGGCCAGGCGGGAGCGCAGCTCGGCGGCGTCGGCCTTGCGACGGCTGGCCGACGGAGCGGCGACCTGCCGGAGCTCGGCGTCGATGTCGGAGCCGAACTCGTGGCGACCGGAGAAGAAGAAGTCGAACTTCAACAGCTCGCGCAGCCGCAGCGCCTCCGCCTCGGCGACGGCCCGGAAGTCGCCCGAGTCGCTCTCGGCGGCGGCCAGCAGCGCCAGCTCGCCGATCGCGCGGTCGACGAAGACGTGGATCGCGGTGTTGCGGTAGAACGCGGCGACCAGGTGCTTGTCGGGGGCGATGCGCCACACCGTCTCCGTGCCGCCGTCGTAGGCCACGAGCACGCCTGACGCGACGAGCTCCTGCAGCGTGCGCCGCAGGGTCTCGCGCTCCTTGAGGTTGAAGGCGCCCGCGACCCGCCAGCCGCGCTCGGCGAGGTAGTCGGCGATCGGGGCGACCGTCGCCTGCACCTGCGCCAGCGACAGCGCACGGTCCTCCCCGAGGATCGCCATGCTGACGATCGCGGTGGCCGTCACCGGCGTCGCCCGGTTGATGCGGTGGCACGACTCCAGCGCGATCCGCTCGATGGCGTACGGCGCTGCGGCCTCGTCCGCCTGGAGCTCGGCCATCCGCTGGGCCAGCGAGATCGGCTCGCCGAAGTCGACGTAAGCCCGACCCAGGCGCTGGCGCTGCTCGCGGGCGAAGCGGTAGAGCCAGCGCAGGTCCTCCGGCCGCTTCTGCGCACCCTTGGCCTCCGAGGTCATCATCGCGACCTCGTGCAGCTGGTCGTAGACGATCGAGACCGGGACGATCAGCGCGTCGACGCCGTCGGCCTCGGTGACCGCGTCGCACACGTAGCGCATGATCCCGAAGGCCGGCGGGCGCAGCTTCCCGGTGCGGGTGCGACCGCCCTCGATCGACCACGCCAGGTTGGCCTTGTTCTTCAGCAGCTGGGCGATGTAGGACCGCAGCGCCTGCCGGTAGACCGGGATGTCGGACGTGCTGCGCTTGATGAAGATGACGCCCGAGCGGCTCGCGATGCCGCCCATCGGGAAGAAGTTGAGGTTGGCCCCGCCGAACGTGAACGGCATCGACATCCGGCCCTGCGCCACGACCTCGGGCACGAGCGCCCCGTCGAGGTAGGACCGGTGGGAGAACAGGAACAGCAGCGAGTGCTGCCGGTCGAGCGCACGCAACCGGGCGATCGACTCCTCGTCGACGTACACGTCGTGGGCCCGGGCCAGCCACTGCGAGAAGCGCCGGAAGGCGGCGCCGGTCCCTGCACTGTGGGTGGCCGACATCTCGCGCAGGTGCGCGCCGGCCTCGGCACCGACCTGGCGGGTCGGACGGCCGAGGTCCTCGGCGAGGGTGGCGAGCTTCTCGCCGAACGCCTCGTCGGCCAGGATCTGCGCCACCTCGCGGCCGTCCGCGGCCCCGGCGGGGGCGAGACCGACCTTGCTGGCGAGGGGCAGGACGAGCTTCGCGCCGCGACCCCTCGCCCGTGCGAGCGCCGATCCGGAGCGTGCCGCCGTGTCCGCCATGACCGGAGTCTGTGAGCCCGCGTCACTCCGGTCAAGGGCAGGTCCATGCCACTGACGCCAGACCGGCACCCCCGCGGCGCGCCTCCCCGCGCGACCCGCGTCGCCCGGCTAGAAATGACGCAGGCCCGGCGACGTATGAGATCGCCGGGCCGAAATCTTTCCCGCCCACCCCGAAATAGGGTGGAACCCGGCAAGTATGAGTTGCCGGGTTCCGGTTGTCATCCGGACCGAAGTCCTTCCGACACCCCAAGTTGTACGCCCGAGGTCGCGGCCTCCGCAAGACCCTGCGGGCCCGGACTTCCGCCACCGACGGCGTGTCGTCGCGGACACGCCGTGGCGTGTGACGGATGGGACGAGTCAACCGACGTGGTCGTCGATCTCCGCGAGGATCCGCGCCTTCACGTCCTCGGGGGCGAAGGAGGCGCGCACGGCCGCCCGCGACAGGTCGGCGACGCCGTCACGATCCAGCGAGAGCAGCTCCGCCGCGACGGCGTACTCGTCGTTCAGCGTGGTGCCGAACATCGGCGGGTCGTCGGAGTTGATCGTCACCGGCACACCGGCCTCGACGAACGCCGCGAGGGGGTGCTCGGCCAACGTGGCCACGGCCCGGGTCGCGATGTTGGACGACGGGCAGACCTCGAGGGTGATGCCCTCGGCGGCGAGGTGCTCGAGGAGGGCGGGGTCACCGACGGAGGAGGTGCCGTGACCGATCCGCTCGGCGCCCAGGACGCGGACGGCGTCCCACACGGTGTCGGGACCGGTCGTCTCGCCGGCGTGCGGCACCGAGTGGAGGCCGCGGGCGCGGGCGGCGTCGAAGTGCGGCTGGAACTGGGGTCGGGGCACGCCGATCTCGGGCCCGCCGAGTCCGAAGCCGACGAGCGCCTCGGGGCCGTGCTCGAGCGCGTAGTAGAGCGTCGCCTCGGCGGCCGGGAGGCCGGACTCACCGGGGATGTCGTAGATCCACCGCAACACCAGCCCGAAGTCGCGCTCAGCAGCGACGCGCGCGTCCTCGATGGCCTCGGTGTAGGCCTCGATCGGCATACCGATGTCGTCGCGGTCGGGACGCACCGAGGTGTACGGCGTGCACGTCAGCTCGGCGTAACGCAGCCGCTGCCCCTCGGCCATCTCGCGCGCCACCTCGTAGGTGAGGGTGCGGACGTCCTCGGGCGTGCGGATGATGTCGACCACCGCGAGGTAGACGTCGATGAAGTGGGCGAAGTCGCGGAACTCGAAGAAGCGCTTCAGCTCCTCGAGGTCCGAGGGCACCGTCCCGGGGTGCCGGGCCGCCAGCTCGGAGACGATCCGCGGCGAGGCCGAGCCGACGTGGTGGACATGCAGCTCGGCCTTGGGGAGGCCGGCGATGAACGAGCTGAGGGACGATTCGGTGAGGGGCGCGTCAGTCACGCGCCGAGTGTCGCACCGGTCCCGCGGATCGACTCACTCGATGGCGTTGCGGATCGCCTCGACCGCCTCCGGGAGCGTGGCTCCGGCGGCCTCGCCGTCGACGAAGACCGTGGGGGTCCCGTTGACGCCGTCGACGGACATCTGCTCGGTGGCGTTCTTGATCCACTGGTCGAAGGACTTGTCCTCGATCGCCGTACGCACCGCCGACTCGTCCGCGCCGGCCGTGACCGCGTCGGCGATCAGCTCGTCGTCCTCCGGTCCGTCCGTCCCCTCCTCGGGCTGGTTGGCGAAGAGCTCGTCGTGGAAGGACTTGAAGGCGTCGGCACCGCTCGTGTCGAGCACGACGGCGGCGGCGTTCATCGCGCGCGAGGAGTACTCGTTGCCCGAGGCGCGGTCGAGGAAGGACACCATCCGGTAGTCGACCTGCACCTTCCCGGCATCGATGGCGGCGTTGAGGTCGTCCCCCACCTCGCTCTCGAGCTGCGCGCAGATCGGGCACTGGAAGTCCTCGTAGATCGTGATCGTCGTGGGCGCCGAGGCGTCGCCGACCATCACGCCGTAGTCGTCCACGACCCCGGCCGGCGGGGTGGCGGCCTCGCCCGTGGAGTCGCGCAGGTTCTGGATCAGGAACCCACCACCGATGACGACGACGATCCCCACCACGACGGCGGCGATCATCGCGATGCGCTTCTGGCGCTCCTTGCGCTCCTGCTCGGCCTTCAACGCTGCGGCTCGAGCGGCCCGCTCAGCCGCCTTGTTGCGCTTGGACATCCACATCCCCTTCCGCGGTCTCCGCCGGGCGTGGGCCGGGGAGGATCAACGAGTCGAGTGACCAGCGGGTCCGCGGCCGGACGACCAGCCACACCGAGAGCAGCAGCAGCCCGACGTCGCGCGCGATCTCCATCGGATACTTCGACGCCGCGCCCTCCTCGACCCCGCCGCCACCGAAGCAGCCGCAGTCGATCGAGAGGCCGCGGGCCCAGGCCGAGGCGATGCCGATGATGAAGGCCGCGAACAGCAACGCCGACGCGACGCCCATCGCCCGGGTCAGCAGACCCAGGACCAGGCACAGCCCGATCACGATCTCGACGAGCGGGAGCAGGTGGCCGACGGTCGGCACGACCGACTCCGGGAGGAGGTCGTAGGCGCGGACGGCGCGCACGCTCTCCGCCGGATCAGGGAGCTTGAGGGCCCCCGCCACGATCCAGACGCCACCGGTGACCAGTCGCGCCACGAGACCGATCCACTGATTCACGCACCTGACCCTAGGACCAGCGCCTGAACCGCCGCTGAGAAGCCTGAGTAGGGTGCTCACCGTGAACGAGCGACTCGTGTGGATCGACTGTGAGATGACCGGCCTCGACCTGGAGGCCGACGCGCTCGTGGAGGTCGCCGCGCTGGTCACCGACTTCGACCTCAACGTCCTCGGCGAGGGCATCGACGTCCTGATCAAGCCGCCGCAGGCCGCGCTGGACCAGATGATCGACTTCGTCCGCAACATGCACGTCACCTCGGGCCTGCTCGAGGAGCTCGAGGGCGGGACGACGATGGAGGACGCCGAGGCGCAGGTGCTGGCCTACATCAAGGAGCACTGCCCCGACGGCAGCCGCCCCCCGCTCGGCGGCAACACCGTCGCCACGGACCGCTCCTTCCTGGCGCGCGACATGCCGACGCTCGAGGGCTTCCTGCACTACCGCAACGTCGACGTCTCCTCGATCAAGGAACTCGCGCGTCGGTGGTATCCCCGCACCTACTTCGCGGCGCCCGCCAAGCGCGGCAACCACCGGGCGCTCGCCGACATCCAGGAGAGCATCGAGGAGCTGCGCTACTACCGCGAGGCCGTCTTCGTGCCGCAGCCCGGGCTCGACACCGCCGGCGCGCGCGAGGTGGCGGCGCGCCACGCCGGGTCGATCACCGGGCTCGGCCCCGATTCAGAATCCGCGCACTGATTGCCCTACACTTCTCATCGGTCTCGCGCCCTCGCGCGCGAGCCGTTGCAACAACCCTGGTGGGTATAGCTCAGCTGGTAGAGCGCCGCCTTGTGGTGGCGGATGTCGCGGGTTCAAGTCCCGTTACTCACCCCAGACAGATCGAGCCCCTGATCCGCGGAGACGCGGGTCAGGGGCTCGATGCGTGTGACGACGTCGTCAGCCCAACGCCTCGCGGAACCAGCCGGTGATGGTGGTCGGGTGGGTGATGGCGGTGCCCACGCAGACCGCGAACGCGCCCGCGGCCAGGGCGGCGGCGGCCTGGTCGGGCCGGTGGACCCGGCCCTCGGCCATCACCGGCGCGCTGCACGTGCCGTGGACGAGCGTGATCAGGTCGAGGTCCGGTCCGTCCGTCCTCGGTCGCTCCCCGGTGTAGCCCGACAGCGTCGTGCCCAGGATGTCGGCACCCGCCTGCTCGGCCTCCCGCGCGTCGTCCAGCGACCCGCAGTCGGCCATCACCGCGACGTCGTGCTCCGCCTTGAGAGCCGTGATGGTCTCGGCCAGGGTCAAGCCGTCGGGTCGGGTACGGCGCGTGCCGTCGACCGCGACCACGTGCGCGCCGGCCTCGGCGACCGCGAGGGCGTGCCGCAGGGTCGGGGTGATGAAGACGTCGTCGTCGCCGTCCTTCCAGAGCCCGACGACCGGCACGTCCGTGGCGCCGACCGCGGCCCGGACGTCGGCGATGCCCTGCACGCGGACCGCGCGAGCGCCGCCCTCGACGACGGCCTGCACCATGCGCGCGGTCACGTCGGGCGTGCGCAGCGGCTCCCCCGGATAGGCCTGGCACGACACGACCAGCCCGCCTCGCAGTTGATCGAGCTCCATCATCCGAGGCTCGCCTCCTGCTCGACGAGGTCCCACGCGAGGCTCGCCGCACCGAGCAGCGCGGCCTCGTCGCCCAGCGACGACGCGACGAGCGGGGTCCCGCGCACTGCGGGCATCACCTCAGCGGATGCTGCCTCCCGGAGCGCGTCCCACCAGCGCGCGCCGAGGTTGGCCACTCCCCCGCCGACCACGACGATGGACGGGTCGAGGACGTTGACCAGTCCTCCCACGACAGCGCCGACGGCACGGCCGCCGAGCTCGACCACCTCGCGGGCGGCGGTGTCCCCCGCCGCGGCGCGAGCGGCGACGTCGCGGAGGTCGGTGACCTCCTGGCCCGTGCGTCGCTCGAGCTCCGCGACCAGCCCCGGTCCCGACGCCAGCGCCTCGAGGTGTCCGGTGCCGCCGCAAGTGCACGCGAGTCCGGCTGCGTGCGTCGACGGCACGTGGCCGACGTGGCCGGCCGCCGCGTGGGCACCGGTGAGGAGCCCGCCCGGCATCTGCCGTACGACGAGGGCACCGCCGATGCCCGTCCCGACGGCGACGAAGAGCATCGACGGGTGGCCCGCACCCGCGCCGTGGGCGGCCTCGCCCAGGGCGTGCGCGTGCACGTCGTTGCGTACGGCGACCGGCACGCCGGTGGACGCGGCGAGCGCCCCGCGCAGGTCGGTCCCCGCCCACCCGGGCAGTGCGTCGGTGGCCCCGAGCACGATCCCGGTGTCGGGGTCGATGACGCCGGCGCTGCCGACCCCGAGGGCCGCCAGGCGGAGGTCGGGCCGGGACTGCGAGAGCGACTCGAGCAGCGCTCCGGCCGTCGCGAGCACCGCCTCCGCGCCCGCGGCGGCCGGAGTCGGCTGCCGGGACCGGGCGAGGACGGCACCGCCGCGATCGACCAGGCCGGCGGCCGTCTTGGTCCCGCCGATGTCGAGGACGCCGACGACAGGCTCGAGCACCGCTCAGACCAGTCCGGCCAGCTCGAGCTGGTCGTGCACGCGCGCGGTCTCGTCCTGGTCGAGGGGGCGCATCGGTAGCGACACGGCGTTGGAGTCGATCACCCCGAGCAGCGCCAGCGCGGTCTTGAACGACCCGACGCCGCGGGTGCTCCCGAACGTGGTGGCAGGGTCGGCGGCACCGACGATCCGGAACAGGCGGGTGATGCGTTCCTGCTCCACCCGGGCGGTGGCCCAGTCGCCAGAGACGCAGGCGTCGTGCAGGCGCACGTAGCCCGCCGGGTCGACGTTGGCCAGGCCCGGCACCGAGCCGGACGCGCCGGCCAGCATCATGGCGTCGACCACCACCTCGTGGCCGGTGAGGGCGGAGAAGGTGGCGAGGGCGGGGTCCTGCGACACCTCGCTCACCAGCTGGCGGAAGGACACGTCGTCGCCGCTGGAGTCCTTGACGCCGACGACGACGCCGTCGCGGGCCAGCGTGACGAGCAGGTCGACGCCGAGCTTGACGTGGACGCAGACCGGGATGTCGTAGGCGAGCTGCGGTAGGGCGGTCGCGGCGTGGATGGCGCGGAAGTGGCGCTCGACCTCGTGCGGGCCGACGAGCGTGTAGAACGGCGCGGTGGTGACGACCGCGTCCACCCCGAGCGACTCCGCAGCACGCACCCGCTGGATCACGCGCTGGGTGGCAGGCTCGATGCACCCAGCGATCACCGGCACCTGGCCGGCGGTCGTCTTGACGACGACGTCGAGGACCTCGTCGCGCTGCTCGTCGGTGAGGTAGACGGTCTCGCCGGAGCTGCCGAGCGCGAACAGTCCGTGGACCCCGCCGCCGAGCAAGTGCTCGACCACGCGCTCGAGGGAGGCGCGGTCGACGGACCCGTCCTCGTGGAGCGGGGTGACGACGGGCGGGACGACCCCTGAGTAGGACGGGGTGGGGTGGTTCACGGCTTCTCCTCGACGTGTAGCGGTGTGGTGGTCCGGGTCTCGCGGCGCGCGAGCTCGACGAGCTCGGCGTCGCTGGTGCCGAGCGGCACCGGGTGGTGGCAGCGGAACGCGTGCGGCCCGTGGCCGTTGGCGGTGCCCGGCGTCAGCTCGGGCAGGGTCTCGGCGCAGACCTCGGTGGCCTTCCAGCAGCGGGTGCGGAACGGGCAGCCGCTGGGGGGTCGGGTCGCGGACGGGACCGGCCCGACCAGCGGGATCGGGTCGATCGGTGCGAGCAGGCCGGGCGTGGCGGAGAACAGCGCACGCGTGTAGGGGTGCTGTGCACCCTCGGGCATCGACCTGGCGGGGGTGATCTCGACCAGTCGGCCGAGGTACATCGTGACGATCCGGTCGCTGACGCGACGCACGGTCTGGATGTCATGGGACACGAAGACCATCGCCAGCCCGAGCCGCTCCTGCAGGTCCAGGAGCAGGTTGAGGATCTGCGCCCGCACGGAGACGTCGAGGGCGCTGGTCGGTTCGTCGGCGATCAGCAGCCCCGGCTCGAGGGCCAACGCCCGGGCGATCGCCACCCGCTGGCGCTGTCCCCCGGAGAGCTGGCTCGGCAGCGCGTCGGCGACCGAGTCGGGCAGGCCCACGAGCTGCATCAGCTCGCGGACCCGACTGTCGCGCTCCGCGCCGCTCCCGCGGCGGTGCACGTCGAGGGGGTCGCGGAGGATCTGGCGCACGGGCATCCGCCGGTTGAGGGACGTGGACGGGTCCTGGAAGACCATCCCCACACCGGCCCCGATGTGGTGGCGGCGCTCGGCGGCGGTCATCGTCCACACGTCGTGCCCGTCGATGCGGACCTCGCCGGACGTGGGCTGCTGGAGACCGACGAGCACCTTGGCCATCGTCGACTTGCCGCAGCCGGACTCCCCCACCACGCCGACGGTCTCGCCGGCGGCGATGGTCAGGTCGGCGCCGGTCAGCGCGTGGACGCGGTCGCGGTCGAACCAGCCGCCTCCTCGCGCGCGGTGCACGACGTGGACGTCCCGCAGCTCCACGACGGGGGTGGTCACGCTACTCATGTGCGTACTCGCTTCGCTCCGTGCGCACATGAGGCTCCACCCGCGCTGTGTTGATTGATTCGCTCGCTGCGCTCGTTCATGGACGCACCTCCAGGGTCGTCAGGGGTACGGCGGGGTGGTGGCAGGCCACGGCATGGTGGGCCTCCCCCTCGAGGGACGGCACCTGCTCGCGGCAGACGTCGCTGGCCATCGGGCAGCGGTCGCTGAACCGGCACCCCGTCGGGAAGTCGGCGGGCGAGGGCACCACGCCGGGGATCTGCGTCAGCCGCTCGGCCCGGGTCTCGAGCGAGAGCACGGACCCGAGCAGCCCGCGGGCGTAGTGGTGGGCCGGGGCCTCGATGACGTCGGGGGTGGTGCCCGACTCGACGATCTGGCCGCCGTACATCACCTCCACGCGGTGCGAGACGTCGCTGACCAGGGCCAGGTCGTGGCTGACCAGGACGAGCGCGAACCCGAGCTCGGCCTGGAGCCGCAGCAGCAGCTCGATGACCTGGGCCTGCACGGTCACGTCGAGGGCCGTGGTCGGCTCGTCGGCGATCACCAGCTTCGGGTCGCGGGAGAGTGCCATGGCGATGACCACGCGCTGGCGCTGGCCGCCGGACAGCTCGTGGGGGTAGGACGCGAGCGTGCGCTCGGGGTCGAGCCCCACGAGCCGCATCAGCTCCTCGGGCGACCGGGTGCCGCCGCGGCGTACGAGCTGGCGCAGCTGGCCCCCGACCTTGATCGCCGGGTTGAGCGCCGACAACGCGTCCTGGTAGACCATCGCGATCTCGCGGCCCATCAGCCCCCGGCGACGCCGGGCGTCGAGACCGATGAGCTCGAGGTCGCCGAACTTCACGGACCCCCGCGCCTCGGCCCCGCGCGGGAGGAGGCCCATCACGGCGAGCGAGGTGAGCGACTTGCCCGAGCCGGACTCGCCGACCAGGCCCACGACCTCGCCGGCACGCACCCGGAAGGAGATGTCGTCGACGATGTCCACGTCGGCGTGCCGGCCCGGGAAGCGGACCGAGAGGCCCTCGACGCTCAGCACCGGTTCGCCGGTGGGCTCGGGTCGCGCCCGCTCGCGCAGTCGGCGGGCTGCCTCGGCGAGGCCGGGCAGCTGGACGACCTCGCCGTTGCCGGGACGCCCCGTCTCCAGGCGGTCCTCCGCCGCGAGCTTCGCGGCGGGCAGTGCGCGACGGGCGGCCGGGGCGGCCCATGCGTCGGAGATGCCCTCGGACAGCACGTTGAGCGCCAGCACGGTCAACAGGATCAGCAGGCCCGGGAAGAAGGTGGCCCACCACCCGCCGACCTGCACCATCTCTTTGCCGAAGGCGATCACCGAGCCCCACGACGACTCGGCCTCCTGCGGCGAGAGGCCGCCGCCGATGAAGGAGAGCGAGGCCTCGAAGACGATCGCGTCGGCGACCATCACGGTCACGAACACCAGGATCGGGGCAGCACAGTTGCGCAGCACGTGGCGCCACAGGATGTGGGGCCGTCGTGCCCCGATGACGCGTTCGGCGGCGACGTAGTCCTCCTGGTACTGGCTGATCACGTTCGCACGCACGATCCGCGCGACGGGCGGGGTGAAGACGAAGCCGATGGCGACGACGAGCACCAGCAGGCTGTTCTTGCCGAAGGAGATGATGAGCAGCGCCGAGAGCACGATGGCCGGGAAGGCCATCACCACGTCGAGGCAGCGCATGATGACCTCGTCGACAGCGCTGCGCGCGGTGCCGGCCAGGGCGCCGAGGAGCGCGCCGGCCACGAGCGCGATGGCCGCGGCACCGAAGCCGACGACCAACGAGCGGCGGGTGCCGGCGACCAGCCGCGAGAAGACGTCACGTCCGAGCTTGTCGAGGCCGAACCAGTAGTCGCCGTTGGGCCCGGTGAGCGCGGAGCCGAGGCCGCTCTGCGTCGGGTCGTGGAGGACGAGGAGGGGTGCGAACACCCCCACCAGAACGATCAGGGACAAGAAGACGACGGCGACACGTGAGGACGTGCCGAGCCGGGTGAACGCGGACATCAGTGACCTCCCCGGAGGCGGGGGTTGGCGAAGAGGTAGAGCACGTCGACGAGCAGGTTGACCACGACGAAGCCGAGGGCGATCGTGAGCACGGTGCCCTGGGCGAGTGCGGTGTCGTTCTGCCGGACGGCCGTCATGATCAGGGTGCCCATGCCGGGCAGCGAGAAGATCGCCTCGATGATCACCGTGCCGCCGATCAGATAGCCGATGCGCAGGCCCAGCACCGTCAGCGGGTTGACGAGGGCGTTGCGCAGGACGTTGCGGCCCACCACGACGTACGGCGGGAGGCCGGCCCCGATGGCGGTGCGCACGTAGTCGCGGTCGAGCTCCTCGACCATCGAGGTGCGCACGATGCGCGCCAGCGAGCAGCCGACGGGCACGGCGAGCGCGATGGCGGGCAGCGCGAGGCTGGAGAGCCAGCCGGAGACCGAGTCGGCCGGGTTCACGTAGCCGCCCGACGGGAAGACGGAGCGGCGTACGGCGAGCTCCTGGATCAGCAGCAGCGCGAGCCAGAAGGACGGGACGGAGATGCCGGCCATCGAGGAGAACCGCATCACCTGGTCGGGCCAGCGGTCGCGGTGGAGGGCGGCGGTGATGCCGAGGGCCAGGCCGATGACCAGGGCGCCGGCGACCCCCAGCAGGGTCAGCTGGATGGTGAGCGGGAGCGCCTCGGCGATCTTGCTGGAGACCGGCACCGACGGCGGGAACGTCATGCCCAAGTCGCCCTGGACGAGGTCGCCGAGGAACGCGAGGTAGCGCACGGGCAGGGAACGGTCGAGGCCGTTGGCCTGCTCGAAGGCGGCGACCTGCGCGGCCGAGGCCTGGTCGCCCAGCACGGAGAGCGCGGGGTCGACGGGCGAGAACTGCATGACCACGAACACGAACAGGGTGATGCCCAGCACGAGCGGGATCAGCGTGAGCAGGCGTTTGGCCAGCATGCCCAGCACGGTCAGCATGGGGGTTCTCCCAACGGGTCGGTGGTGGCGGTTCGTCCCGCCCGCGGTCGGGGGCGCCGCGGGCGGGACGTCGGGGCGATGGTCAGTCCGCGCGCTGGGTGTCGAGGAAGTAGAGACCGGTGGTGGCCGGTCCCTCGAAGCCCTCGAGCGCGTCGGGGTCGGAGGCGGTGACCACCTTCGTGTGCAGGATCGGGTAGAGCGGAGCCTCCTCGGCGACGATGTCGAGCACCTGCTTCCACAGGTCGTCACGCTCGGCCTCGTCCTCGGTGACGGAGGCCTGGTCGAGCAGGCTCGCCACCTCGTCGCGGGCCGGACCCTGCCAGCGCATGCGATCGGTCGGCCAGGTCTCGCCGTAGTAGAACCAGCGCATCAGCAGGTCGGGGTCGGGGCCGAAGACGCTCGGGTCGCCCGAGGCCAGCAGCACCCGGAACGTGTCCGAGGGCACCAGCTCGCCGTACACCGCCGACGACGGGACCGTGTTGAGGGTCGCGGTGACGCCGATCTTCTTCCACGCCTCCACGAGCAGCGGGGCGATGTCCTTGATGAAGGAGGTGTCGGTGGTGACGAGCTCGAAGGAGAGGTCCTCGACGCCCGCCTCGGCAAGCAGGTCCTTGGCCTTCTCCGCGTCGTAGTCGTAGACCGTCGAGGCCTCCTGGTAGGCCGCGTTGCCCTCGTCGAGGTAGCTGGTCGCGGGCGTGCCGAACCCGTTGAGCGCGGTCTGGATGACCTGGTCCTTGTCGATCGCGTAGTGCAGGGCCTGCCGCACCCGCTTGTCGTCGAAGGGAGCGGCGCCGTTGTTGAACATCAGGAAGGCCTGGTTGAAGGCCTGCTTCTCGTCCACCTGGTAGTCGCCCTCGAGGGAGTCGACGTTGAGGTAGGGCACCGCCTCGATGGCCTGGACCCGGCCGCCCTGGAGGTCGGCGATGCGCGCGGCCCCGTCGGTGTTGGTGTTCCAGGTCATCGTCTTCACGGTGGCCGGACGGGGGCCGTTGTAGTTGTCGTTGGCCGACAGCTTGAGCCCGGTCTCGGCCGAGGCACTGTCGAGCTTGTAGGGCCCGGAGCCGATCGGCGCGGTGTCGAACTTCTCCGACGCGGCCGCGTCGGCCGTGAGCGCCTCGGGGACGATCTTGACGACCGCGATGCGCTGGGCGAAGAGCGGGAACGGCTCCTTCAGCGTGAAGGTCACCGTGGACTCGTCGGTCGCCTCGACCTTGTCGAGGAAGGAGATGAAGCCGGCCATCAGCGGCGGCGCCGCCGGGTCGTCGGGCTCGATGATGCGCATGAAGGAGTGGGCGACGTCCTCGGTGGTCACCGGGGAGCCGTCGGAGAAGGTGGCGTCCTCGCGCAGGTCGACGGTCCAGGTCAGGCCGTCGTCGCTGGGGACGGGCTCCGAGCCGGCCAGGGCGAGGTAGGGCTCACGGGTGATCGGGTCGAGGTCGACCAGCCCCTCGAAGATGTGCTGGTTGGCGGCCGTCGCCACGGCGCTGGACGCGTTGTCCGGGTCGAAGCCGCTCGACAGCGCGAACGCCAGCGTCGCCTCGATGCTGTCGCCGGCGCCACCGCCGCTGCTGCTGTTGGTCGAGGACGGTCCCCCACAGGCCGCCGTGACGAGCGCGAGGGCGAGCGCGGCTACGGCCGCTCGTGCCGCCGTGCGACGACGCGAGACCCGGCGTCCCGCGAGTTGGGTGATGCTCACAGTGATTGCCTCCATCGGCAGTGTCGGGGTTCCGCGGACCTGCGGCGACCTCTCTCTGGCAAGACCTCAGACGTATGATGTCTGATGCTTGAAGCGTGACACGGATCACCAGACACGTCAAGCACCCGTTCGACCACCACCCGACGGCGCTCCCGCAGCGCCAGACCAGGAGACCGCGATGCCCCTCTTCGACCTCCCCCGCCACGAGCTCGAGACCCGTCGCCCGGACCGGCACGAGCCGCCCGACTTCGAGGACTTCTGGCTCGGCACGCTCGCCGAGACCCGGTCGTACGACCTCGCGCCCGGCGTCGCGGCGTACGACCTGGCCCTGCCGACCGTCGAGGCCTCCCACCTCAGCTTCGCCGGCTTCGGTGGTCAGCGCGTCAACGCCCTCCTGCTCCGACCCCACCGCCGGCTCGTCGCCTCGCCGCCGGTCGTGGTGCAGTTCCTGGGGTACGGCGACGGGACCGGCAGCGCGCTCGACTGGCTGGCCCTCCCGGCGGCCGGGTTCGCCACGCTGGTCATGGACACACGCGGCCAGGGCGCCCGGGCCCGCCGGGCCGGGCGCACCGGCGACCTCGGTGGCAGCAGCTCTCCCCACGTCGAGGGCTTCCTGACCCGCGGCATCCTCGACCCCGCGGACCACTACTACCGGCGCGTGTTCGCCGACGCCGTGCGCGCCGTCGAGGCTGCCGCCAGCCTCGACGACGTCGACACCGACCGGATCGCCGTCGCCGGCACCAGCCAGGGCGGCGGCATCGCCCTCGCGGCCGCCGCGTGGGCGCACCCCGTCGCCGGCGCGGTCGTCAACGTGCCGTTCCTCTGTGCCCCGAGGCGGGCGATCGAGGTGACCGACCGGGCGCCGTACGCCGAGCTGGTGGCGTTCCTGCGCACCCACCGCGCGGACGCAGAGCGCGCCCTGAGCACCCTCGACTACGTCGACGGCGTCAACCACGCGGCCCACGCCACCGTGCCCGCGCTGTTCTCGGTCGCCCTCATGGACCAGGTGTGCCCGCCGTCGACGGTCTACGCGGCGTTCCACCACTACGGTGGCCCCAAGCGGCTGGAGGTCTATCCGTGGAACGAGCACGAGGGTGGCGGCACCGCGCACGACGAGCTCACGATCGGGTGGCTGCGCGAACTGTTCGACCAATGAACCCGTATTGGTCAGATGTCTGATGTATGCTGCGCCACATCAGCGGGTGGGCACCAACGCCGCCGGCCACGACCGACGAGGGGCAGCACGCGATGAACCAGAGCACGACCCGGGTCTCCCGGATGCGCCGGTCCACCGCCGCCGACCAGATCAAGGAGCTCATCCTCGCGCGCGGGCTCCAGGCAGGTGACCCCCTCCCCACCGAGTCGGAGCTCTGCGACACCCTCGACGTGTCGCGCTCGTCGGTGCGCGAGGCGATCCGCTCGCTGGCGACCCTCGACATCGTCGAGGTCCGCCACGGCCACGGCACCTTCGTCGGACGGATGTCGCTGGACCCGATGGTCCAGGCCCTCGTCTTCCGTGGCGCCCTGTCGCACGACGACAACCTCCAGGCGCTGCGCGACGTGGTCGAGATCCGCCAGGCCCTCGACGTCGCGATGGCGGAGCAGGTCGTCGCCAGTCTCCAGGGCCAGGAGAACGCCGAGCTGCACCGGTTGGCGGACGAGATGGTCGATCAGGCGGACCAGGGCAACCCGTTCCTCGAGGCCGACCGCGCCTTCCACACCACGCTGCTGGCCGGGCTCGACAACCAGCTCGCGGGCCAGCTCGTCGGGGCCTTCTGGGACGTCCACACCGCGGTGCTGCCGCGCCTCGGACTCGCGCTGCCGGCCGACCTCCGCAAGACCGCGCGATCGCACCGCGACATCCTCGTCGCGGCCGAGGCGGGCGACGTCGAGGCGTTCTGCACCGCGGTCGGCCAGCACTACGAGCCGCTCGCCCGGGCCCTGAAGCGGGCGCACTGACCCGTCCGCCGCCGCGGGCCCGACGCAGCAACGCGACCCGTCGGGAGACTACCGACGCGTAGGGCTGGCGCATTCGCGTGGTCTCCTCCTAGCATCAGACGTCTGATGTGTGACGTATGATACCTACTCGGAGGAGACCCATGACTTCCCGCGCCATCTCCCGGGCCGCCACGGCAGCCTGTGCCCTGATCGCCCTGTCCCCCGTTGCGGCGGCGGCCTCGCCGGCCGGCCCCGACCACGACGCCACCCCGTTCTGGACCGGCGGCCCCGGGCGCTACGCCGAGCAGGACCTCGCCATCGGCGGGGACGGCGTCTTCCCCAACTACCGGATCCCGGCCCTCACGGTGGCGCCCAACGGCGACCTGCTGGCGTCCTACGACGGGCGCCCCACCGGCATCGACGCGCCCGGCCCCAACTCCATCCTCCAGCGCCGCTCGACCGACGACGGCCGCACGTGGGGCCCGCAGACCGTGGTTCACGCCGGCGTCGAGGGGGCGGCGAAGGTGGGCTACTCCGACCCCAGCTACGTCGTCGACCGCGAGACCGGGACGGTCTTCAACTTCCACGTCTTCTCCCAGGACCAGGGCTTCATCGGCTCGCGTCCCGGCGTCGACCCCGCCGATCGCAACGTGCTGCACGCCGAGGTGAGCACCTCCACCGACAACGGCACCACCTGGCAGCACCGCACCATCACCGCCGACATCACCCCGGACCTCGCGTGGCGCTCGCGGTTCGCCGCGTCGGGCCAGGGCATCCAGCTGCGCTACGGCCCCCACGCCGGTCGGCTGGTCCAGCAGTACACCGTGATCAACGCGGTCGGCGCCTTCCAGGCCGTGTCGGTCTACTCCGACGACCACGGGGCGACCTGGCGCGCCGGCGAGGCCGTCGGCACCGGCATGGACGAGAACAAGACCGTCGAGCTCTCCGACGGCACCGTCATGCTGAACTCGCGCGACTCGGCCGGCTCGAAGCTACGCAAGGTCGCCTACTCCCACGACGGCGGCGTGACCTACGGCGAGGTGAGCATCGACCGCGAGCTGCCCGACCCGACCAACAACGCCTCGATCGTGCGCGCCTTCCCCAACGCACCCAGCGGCTCCGACCGCGCGAAGGTGCTGCTCTTCTCGAACGCCGCCTCCCAGACCAGCCGCAGCAACGGCACCGTCCGGGCGAGCTGCGACGACGGGCAGAGCTGGCCGATCTCGCGGGTCTTCCAGCCCGGTGAGATGGCCTACTCGACGCTCGCGACGCTGCCCGACGGAGATGTCGGCCTGCTCTACGAGCCGGGCCACAACGCCATCCGCTTCGCGGAGTTCGACCTCGCCTGGCTGCGCGGACTCTGCGCCCCGCTGACCGCCCCCGAGCTCCGCATCGAGCGCGGCACGACGGCCACCAGCACCCTGACGGTCGCCAACCAGCTGGGACCGGTCGTCAAGCCGGCGTCGCTGGCCTTCGACGCGCCGGCCGGGTGGACGGTGTCCGCACCCCGGCCGGGCAAGCTCCAGCCGCACCGCTCGGTCGACCTGCCCCTCACCGTCACTGTCCCCGCCGGTGCGACCGGCGGGACCTACCGCGTCCCGGTGCGCCTCACCGACGACGCCGGCCGCTCGTCGGCCGGCACCGTCACCGTGGTGGTGCCCAAGACCGCCGACGAGGTCGACGGCCGGATCAGCGTGACGGGCGGGACCCTCACCAACGCCCACCCCGCGCCGTACGCCCTCGGCGACCGGCTGCAGTTCAGCTACCGGGTCACCAACCTCACCGACGCGGTGACCACCGTCGTCGCGACCGGCAACCTGCGCGACCTCGACCCGGCGGTCGACGCGCGCAACTGCCGCTGGCGCAACCTGCCGGGGGCGGGCGCCTACTCCTGCACGTCGGCCTACCACCTGGTGACGCAGGCCGACCTGGACCGTGGCTCCTTCACCCCGCTCACGACCTGGACCTCGACCTCGGGTGACGACGTCACCACGGTCGAGCACGCCGGGCCGGCGGTGTCGCTGCGCTGAGCGGTCGGGCCGGTCGGTCGCGCTCCCGGCCCGTCGTCGGGTCGCCCCTGCGAGCTTTCCCATTCACCTGAGGATGCCCGCTGCACTGCCTACGCTGCAGACATGTCTCGGACCCGCGTCACGCTCGCTGCCCTCGCCATTGCCCTCACCGCATCCGGCTGTGCCGCGCTGACCGGCTCGGGGTCAGGGGGCGAGACCCGGCAGCTCGAGTCACCAACGGCCACGGGTCCCCGGATCGGCGGCTCAGGGTACTCGTACCGCGTGCCGAAGAACTGGGGGAAGCCGGGCAGAACCGTCCCGGGGTTCGACCCTGACAGCGCCGCGTTCGACCTCAGAGACACCGACGAGTTCACCGACAACATCAACGTCATCGCGTCCCCCACCGGCCGCATCAGCCCCGACGAGATCGAGGACGGTGTTCAGGAGGAGCTCGAACGTACGGGAGCCACCGACGTCGAGGTCCACGACCGCGTCGTGATCGCCGGCGAGGAGTCCGCCCACGTCAGCGGGGGGTCCTCCGTCAACGACGTCGACTACATCGTCGAGCAGTACTACGTCAGCAACGACGACCAGACCTTCGTCGTCACCTTCTCGTTCAGCCCGGACGTGCCTGCGAAGAAGCGCACACGCGTCACCGACTCCACGCTCTCCACGTGGACCTGGAATGCCTGAGGCCCGGTCGAGGGTGGTGACTCAGCCGGGGATGTGGCCGAAGCTGCCGCGCTGGAAGTCCTCGTAGGCCTGGAGCACCTCGCTGCGCGTGTTCATCACGAACGGGCCGCCCCACGCGACCGCCTCGCGGATCGGGCGGCCGCCGACCACGACCACGTCCATCCGGGGCGCGCGGCTCTCCTGCGTCCGGTCGGCCTCGATGGTGAGGAAGTCCCCCGGTCCGAGCAGCGCGGCCTGGCCGGTGCGCAGCGGGCTGGCCTCGATCCCGACCGAGCCCGCGCCGCTGAGAACGTAGACCAGCGCGTTGAACTCGACGTTCCACGGCAGCTCGAGGCGGGCGCCCGGCTCGAGGGTGGCGTGCACGAGGGTCATCGGGGTGTGGGTCGAGCCGGGTCCCACGGTCCCGTCCACGTCGCCGGCGATGACCCGCACGAGCACCCCGCCGTCGTACGTCGCCGCGAGCCCGACCTCGCTCGAGCGGAGGTCCTGGTAGGCCGGCGTGGTGAGCTTGGCGTTGCGCGGCAGGTTGACCCACAGCTGGATGCCGTGGAAGAGGCCGCCCTGGGTCACCAGCCACTCGGGCGGGGCCTCGATGTGGAGGATGCCGCCGCCCGCGGTCATCCACTGGGGGTCGCCGTCGGTGATCGTGCCGCCCCCGCCGTGGCTGTCCTGGTGGTCGAAGACGCCGTCGATGATGTAGGTGACGGTCTCGAAGCCGCGGTGCGGGTGCCAGGGCGTGCCCTTGGCCTCGCCGGGGGCGTACTCCACCTCGCCCATCTGGTCCATCATGATGAACGGGTCGAGGTCGACGAGGTCGATGCCGGCGAACGCGCGGCGCACCGGGAAACCTTCGCCCTCGAAGCCACGCGGCCCGGTCGTCACCGACCGGACGGGCCGGGGCTGGTCACCGAGTCCCGGGCGCTTCAGCGAGGGCAGGACGCTCAGGTCCTCGACGGTGATGGCGGGCATCGGGCCCTCCGGGGAGCGACGACGCCACGGCTCGGCACCGCACTGCCCCCACGGTATCGCGACCGTCTAGGTTGGCTCGATGAGCAACGGTCACTCGTCCTACGACGTCGCCATCGTCGGCGGCGGCCACAACGGCCTCGTCGCGGCTGCCTACCTCGCCCGGGCGGGCCTGTCCGTGGTCGTGCTCGAGCGCCTCGGCCACACCGGCGGCGCCGCCGTCTCGGTCAGCCCGTTCGCCGGGAAGCCGGCCCGCCTGTCGCGCTACTCCTACCTCGTCTCGCTCATGCCCGAGCAGCTGATGGCGGACCTCGACCTCGACGTCCGGCTGGCCTCGCGGAGCACGGCCAGCTACACGCCGTACACCCGCGACGGCCGCGCCGGCGGCCTGCTCGTCGAGCGCCCCGAGGGCGAGGCCACGCGCGCGTCCTTCGCGGCCCTGACCGGCTCCGACCGGGAGTACGACGCGTGGCGCGAGTTCTACGCCGACATGACGGACCTCGCGCACGCCGTCGCCCCGACCCTGATGTCGCCCCTCCCCCTCGAGCGGGAGGTGCGCGAGAGCGTCGACCCCGGCATCTGGCGCGACGTCGTGACCCAGCCGTTGGGGACGACCATCGAGGAGCGGTTCCTCGACGACACCGTCCGCGGCGTCGTGGCGACCGACGCGCTGATCGGCACGTTCGCCTCGATGCGGGACGAGTCGCTCGTCCAGAACCGCTGCTTCCTCTACCACCTGATCGGCAACGGCACCGGTGAGTGGCGGGTGCCGATCGGCGGGATGGGCGCCGTCACCGACGCGCTCGCCCGGGCCGCCACCTCGGCCGGTGCGGAGATCATCACGGGCGCCGGCGTCAGCCGCATCGAGCCGGGGTCGGACTCGGCCTCGGTGGTGTGGCACGACGGCGCCGGCGAGCACGCGCTGACCTGTCGCCGGGTGCTGTCCGGGGTCGCCCCGTGGGTGCTGCGGATCCTGCTCGGCGAGGGACAGGACGACGCCACCAAGCCGCAGGGCGCGCAGCTCAAGATCAACTTCCTGCTGGACCGGCTGCCCGAGCTCGCATCCGGCGCCGACCCGGCCGTCGCCTTCGCCGGCACCCTGCACCTCGGCGAGGACTACACGCAGCTCGAGACGGCGTACGCCGAGGCGGCAGCCGGGCAGGTCCCCTCGACGATGCCCGGCGAGGTCTACTGCCACTCGCTCAGCGACCCCTCGATCCTGGGCGACCTCGCCGCGCAGGGCGCGCACACGCTCACCTACTTCGGCCTGCACACCCCGGCCGCGCTCTTCGAGGGCGACGGCGGCGCGGCGGCCGAGGAACTCGCCGTGGAGCGCGCGATCGCCTCGCTCGACGAGCACCTCGTCGGCTCGATCCGCGACTGCGTGAGCACCGACGAGCACGGCAACCCCTGCATCGAGGCCAAGGTGCCGCAGGACGTCGAGCGCGACCTGGCGATGCCCGGCGGCCACATCTTCCACGGTGACCTCGACTGGCCGTGGGCGCCCAACCGGGCCCGCCGCGACACGCCGGCCCAGCAGTGGGGCGTGCAGACCGACCACGACGTCGTCCTGCTCTGCGGGTCCGGGGCCCGCCGCGGCGGCGCCGTCTCCGGCCTCGGCGGTCACAACGCGGCGCAGGCCGTGCTCGCCGAGCTCGGGTGAGGTCATCTCGATTTCTCCCGAGGGTGGCAGGCGTGTAGAGTTCCCATCCGTTGCCCGGCACTCCACCGTGCCGGCCAACATGCGCCAGTAGCTCAATTGGCAGAGCAGCTGACTCTTAATCAGCGGGTTCGGGGTTCAAGTCCCTGCTGGCGTACAACACCACGAAGGCCGGTCCACACGGACCGGCCTTCGTCATCTCCGCTCACGGCTCCCGGGTCGACGCGGCCGTCGTGCCCCCGAGCTCGATCGCCGGCAGGCCGAGCTTGCGGTGGTCCCAGCTCCGGGTGCGGTCGACGTCGAGGCGCAGCACCACCCGGTTGTGCATCATCAGCTCGAGGAACGGCCGCAGCTCCTCGGTGTACGGCGCGTTGTAGCGCTCGAACACGTCGAGGCACACCCGCTCCAGCAGCTCGGGGTCGTCCTCGACCACCACGCCGCGGCCCTCCATCGAGACCCCGCGCAGCTGGTCGTAGGTGTGGCCGGCCTCGACCAGGAAGCTCACCCGGTCGTCTCGGCGCAGGTTGCGGACCTTCTGCGACTTCAGCTTCGTCTCGAACCACACGTGTCCGTCGAACCACGCGTACCACATGCCGATCAGGTGGATCTGCCCCTGCGGCCCGACGGTGGCCAGCGTCGAGCTCCGCTGCTCGCGCAGGAACGTGTCGACCTCGGAGTCGCTCATGACGATCGCGTCGCGCTGCTTCACGCGATCACCCTAGGGCGCAGGCGGGAGTGGCCGCGGCGCAGGCACAGCGGACGGTCTGCCGGGCGGGGGACTCCGGCAGGCCGTCCATCGTCACTCGACATTCACGGGGGTAACGTCGCGACTCCGACCATCGTGGCCCCGTGGACGCGCGCGTGGCTACCCCTCGCAGGGAGATCACCCAAATTGGTCCGTCGGGCTTACAAATAGAGCCCGGTCGAGCCGCCCTCGAGCCGCTCGGCGGCGACGGCGTGGACGTCGCGCTCACGCATCACGACGTACACCTCACCGTGGACCTCGACCTCGGCCTTGTCCTCGGGGTCGAAGAGCACCCGGTCGCCGACCTCGACGGCGCGCGCGTGCGGGCCGGCCGCGACGACGCGCGACCACTGGAGCCGACGCGCGCCCATGGCCGCGGTGGCGGGGATGACGATGCCGCCCGAGGAGCGCCGCTCCCCCGACTCGCGGTCGAGCTCGACGAGGAGCCGGTCGTGCAGCATCTTGATGGCGGCCGTGCCGGCGGGGTTGCTCACGAGGGTCGCGGGGCCAGGCTCAGCGGGTGACCCGGCGGATCACGGCGATCAGCACGAGCGCGCCGACGACGCCGCCCGCGACCTTGAGGATGTTGTCGGTGCGCGGGGCGCCCGACTCGACGTCGACGAAGTGCGACTTCACCGAGGCGACCTCGCGACCCACGATGGTCTTCGGGTTGGCACGGTAGGTGAGCTGGTCGATCGTGTGGGCCAGACGCTGGCGCGTCTCCTCGATCTCGCGCTCGAGCGCACTCAGTTCGTTGGTCACGCCGGAAGGCTACCAACCGTGCGCGGGTCGAATCCCCACGGCAGCTCCAGTCGGTGCGCGGCCATCAGCGACTCGTCGGTGAGCACGGCCAGGGTGTCGGCGTCCGCCACGACGTGCCCGTCGCTGAGCACCACCGAGCGGGGGCACAGCTCCAGCGCGTACGGCAGGTCGTGGGTCACCATCAGCAGCGTCACGTCCAGGCTGCGCAGGATGTCGGCGAGCTCGCGTCGGCTCGCCGGGTCGAGGTTGGAGCTCGGCTCGTCCAGCACCAGGATCTCCGGCTCCATCGCCAGCACGGTCGCGACCGCGACCCGCCGTCGCTGGCCGTGGGAGAGGTGGTGCGGCGGGCGGTCGGCGAAGTCGGCCATCCCGACCTGGTCGAGGGCCGTCATCACCCGCCGGTCGAGCGCCGCGCCCTTCAGCCCGAGGTTGGCGGGTCCGAAGGCGACGTCCTGTCGCACGGTGCCGAGGAAGAGCTGGTCGTCGGGATCCTGGAACACGATCCCGACGCGCCGCCGGATCTCGGCCAGGTTCTTCTTCTCGACGGGCAGGCCGCTGATGGCCACGCTCCCGGCGCCGCCGGTCAGGATGCCGTTGAGGTGCAGCACGAGCGTCGTCTTGCCGGCTCCGTTGGGGCCGAGCAGCGCGACCCGCTCGCCGGGGTGCACGTGGAGGTCTACGCCGAAGAGCGCCTGGTGGCCGTCGGGGTAGGCGAAGGCCAGCCCGCGCACGTCGAGGGTGGGGACGCTCATCTCGGGAGCCTTCCGGTGTAGCCGCGCGACAGCATGGCGAGGTGGACCCGCTCCCCGCGCTCGTAGGTGCGGATGAACAGCGCCCCCATCGTGCTGGCCAGCGCCCACCAGTGCCGCGGCGAGCGTGGGTCGCACCCGCGCGAGCGCATCGCCACCAGCATCCGCGACAGGTCCCCGGTGACGAGGTCGAGGTAGCGGAACATGAACCCCATGATCTGCACGACCAGGTCGGGGACGTGCAGGCGCTGGAGGCCGCGCAGGATCTCGTCGGGCTCGGTGGTGACCGCGAAGGTCAGCGACGACGCGACGCCGATGGTGCCCTTGGCCAGCAGCGCGAACGCCGCGACGAGGCCGTGCTCGGACAGCGAGAGGCCCAGGACCTCGGTCCGGGGACCGGTGGCGATGACAGGCATCAGCAGCGCGAAGAGCACGAACGGCACCTCGATCACCATCAGCCGGCCGATGTGGCGCAGCGGCACCCGCGAGGCGCGGATGACGACCAGCACGACGACGGCGTAGGCCGCGAAGGCGACGTACCAGTCCCGCGGGGTCGCGACGACGAGCAGCATGAAGCCGACCAGGACCAGCAGCTTGTGGTGGGCCGCCATCCGGTGCACCGGGCTGTGCCCGTGGGTGACCGGGAAGCCGCGGCCGTGGCCAGCGCCCACGTCAGGCCGGGTCTGTGGTGTGGGTACGGCGACGCCGGAGCACCCAGAACAGGCCGCCGCCGACGAGGAGCGTGGTCAGCGACCCGACCACGCCGGCGACGCCGCCGCTGAGCCGGTCGTCGTCGATGCCGCGGGTGGAGTATCCGGCGAAGGGGCCGTCGGAGGTCGCCGACGCCTTCTCCTGGTCGATGAACCCGGTCTGCTCGGCGACGTAGTTGAGCCCGTCGGGGTGGGAGCTGGCGTAGAAGCTGCCGACCCCGGCGATGAGCAGCGCCACCAGCAGGAACCCGGCGTAGAACTTCGCGTTGCGCTTCATCGGGCGGCCTCCGCGGTGGTGCGGACCTCGAGCTCGCGGGCGGCGAGCAGGGGGCGTGCGCCGTACACGAGATCGGGCCTCGTGGTGACGATCGTGCCGATCACCAGGGTGGTGATGACGGCCTCGCCGATCCCGATGACCGTGTGCCACCCGAGCATCGCGGTGAGCACGGTCGAGGTATCGATCGGCGCGGTGCCGCCGACGGCGAAGAGGAGCGTGAAGGCCAGCGCAGCGGCCGGGACGCTGACGAGCGCGGCGACGCCGGCGGCGGGCGCGACCAGCGAGAGCCGGCGCGGCAGCAGGCGGCGCAGCCCGGCGAAGACCAGCCAGCCGGTGCCCGCGCCGACGATGCCCATCAGGGTGATGTTGGTGCCGAGCGCGGTGATGCCGCCGTCGGCCATCAGCAGGGCCTGGACCACGAGGACCACGCTGATGCACAGCGCGCCGGTCCAGGGGCCGACGAGCACGGCGGCGAGCGCGCCGCCGAGGAGGTGGCCGCTGGTCCCGCCGGCGACCGGGAAGTTGATCATCTGCCCGGCGAACACGAAGGTCGCGACCAGGCCGGCCATCGGGGCGGTGCGGTCGTCGAGCTCGCGGCGCGCGCCGCGCAGGGCCACGGCCACGCCGGCCGCCGCCACCACTCCGGTCGCGACGGACGTCGGGGCGTCGAGGAAGCCGTCAGGCACGTGCATGGGTCATCTCGCTCTCGCCTCGGGCCGACGGGATGCTTGGATGGTGTGCCCGTCGATCGCTCCTGCGACTCTATTGCATGTAGCGCGACCCCGACCTACCCAGGAGGACAGGATGACCACCCGCCTCGCCCCCGGCGACCCCGCCCCCGACTTCACGCTCACCGACGACGCGGGCTCGGAGGTCACGCTGTCCGCCCTGCGCGGCCGGAAGGTGATCCTGTACTTCTACCCCGCCGCGATGACGCCCGGCTGCACCAAGCAGGCCTGCGACTTCAGCGAGTCCCTCGACTCGCTCCAGGGCGCCGGCTACGAGGTGCTCGGCGTCTCCAAGGACAAGCCGGCCAAGCTCGCGAAGTTCCGTGAGCGCGACCAGCTCACCCTCACCCTGCTCTCCGACGAGGCGCTCGAGGTGCACAAGGCCTACGGCGCGTACGGCGAGAAGAAGCTGTACGGCAAGACGGTCGAGGGCGTCATCCGCTCGACCTTCGTCATCGACGAGGACGGCAAGGTCGAGCTTGCGCAGTACAACGTCAAGGCCACCGGCCACGTCGCGAAGCTGCGGCGGGACCTCGGTCTCGACTGAGGTCGCGGCTGTCGGTGCTCGCGCCTAGCGTGCGAGCGTGATCGTCCGGCGGAAGTACACGCGCGAGCTGCTGGTCGACGCCGTGCAGGCGTCGACCTCCGTGGCCGGCGTCCTTCGATACTTCGGCCTGCGTCCGACAGGAGGGGCACACGCCCACCTGAGCCGAGCGATCAAGGCCTTCGACATCGACACCTCCCACTTCCGGCGTCAGTCCTCGACCGGCCACTCGTCGAGAAGACTGGCCGCGGATCGCATCCTGGTCGTCCTGCCGGATGGATCCCCTCGGGCAAAGCCACACATGCTCGCCCGCGCCCTGGTCGAGTCGGGCCTGGACTATGCGTGCGCACTCTGTGGATGCAACGGCACCTGGCAAGGGCTCCCGTTGACGCTCGAGGTCGACCACGTCGACGGCGACTACCACAACAATCTGCTGTCCAACCTCAGGTTCCTCTGTCCCAACTGCCACCGGCAGACCCCGAACTTCGCGGGACGCAGCAGGGGTAAGTACTCCTCGCGACCCACGCTCACCCAACCACGAGACCCGGCCTCCTAGACTGGGCGCGCTTCAGCCGAAGTGGTGGAACGGCAGACACGCGGGTTTTAGGTATCCGTGCCTTCGGGCGTGGGGGTTCAAGTCCCCCCTTCGGCACATCAGTTCCGACAATGCGGTGTGCCTGCAGGTCCCGCAATCGGCTCCGCGGCACCACCCTGGTCGCTAGGGTCCGCTCATGGACTCCGCGCTGACCGAGATCGGGCTGCCCATCGCCCTGGCGATCATCATGTTCGGGCTGGGGCTCGATCTGACGCCGGCCGACTTCCGGCGGGTGGGTCAGCACCCGAAGGCCGTGGTCGTCGCCCTGGCCTGCCAGCTGGTGCTGCTGCCGGCGATCTGCTTCGGGCTCGTCGTGCTCCTCGACCTGCCCCCGCTCCTCGGCATCGGCATGCTGCTGCTGGCCGCCAGCCCGGGCGGCACGACCGCCAACCTCTTCAGCCACCTGTTCCGCGGCGACGTCGCCCTCAACATCACCCTGACCGCCATCAACTCGATCATCGCGATCGCCACACTGCCGATCATCACCAACCTGGCGATCGGCTACTTCGACCTGAGCGACGAGGTGTCGATGCCGCTCGCCGAGGTGGTGAAGGTCTTCGCGTTGATCCTGCTCCCCGTCGGGATCGGCATGGTCGTGCGCGACCGGGCGCCGGGGTTCGCCGCACGGATGGACAAGCCGGTGCGCATCGCCTCGGCCGTGATCCTGGCGGTGCTGGTGCTGGGCATCCTGGCGGGCGAGGCGGAGAACGTCGGCGACTACCTCGCGAAGGTGGGGCTGGCGGTCGTGATCTTCTGCCTGGTGAGCCTGGTCGTCGGATTCGTCGTCCCGCGTGCGGTCGGCGTCGTGGAGAAGCAGGCCATCGCCTCGTCGTTCGAGATCGGGGTGCACAACGCGACCCTGGCCATCTTCGTGGCCGAGAACGTCCTCGACGAGCCCGAGATCGCCGTGCCCGCGGCGGTCTACGGCCTGCTGATGTTCCCGCTCGCCGCGCTGTGGGGGATGTTCGTCTCCCGCCGGGTGGCGGCGAGCTCGGCGTCGGTCACCGCCTGACCTGTCTCCGGCGCGTCGGACGTGTGGAAGTCTCCGTACGCCGCGCAGCGCACGCTCGACGGGTCGCGCCCTGCGGACTTCGTCACGTCCGACGCGCCGCAGCGTCAGGCGCGGGCGTCAGGCGCGGGCGTCAGGCGCGGGCGTCAGGCCCGGGCATCAGGCGAGGGCGGCGGCGATCCGCGGGGCGAGCGCGCGCAGGGCCTGGCCGCGGTGCGAGATGCGGTCCTTCTCGGCGGGGTCGAGCTCGGCGGAGGTGAGGTCGGCTTCGGCGTGCTCGTCGGCGACGAAGAGGACGTCGTAGCCGAACCCGCCGCTCCCCCGCGGCTCGTGGATGATGCGGCCGGGCATCCGGCCGTGCTCGACGAGCTCCGCGCCGTCGGCGCCGACGAAGGCGATGGAGCACTCGAACCACGCGTCGCGCCGCTCGTCGGGCACGTCGCCGAGCTGGGCCAGCAGCAGGTCGTTGTTGCGGGCGTCGGACTTGGGCGGTCCCGACCATCGCGCCGACAGCACGCCGGGCATGCCGTTGAGCGCGCTGACGCACAGCCCGCTGTCGTCGGCGATGCTCGGCAGGCCGGTGGCGGCGAACCCGGCACGCGCCTTGAGCAGCGCGTTGCCCTCGAACGTCGGCTGGTCCTCGACGGGCTCGTCGTAGTGGGTCACGTCGTCGAGCCCGACGACCTCGACGCCGTCGACGTGCTCGGCGAGGATGCGCTGCATCTCGACGAGCTTCTTGGCGTTGCGCGAGGCGAGGAAGACCCTCATCGCGCGAGCGCCTCCTGCTGGAGGCGGGTCAGGTCGACGCATCCCTTCGCCGCGAGGTCGAGCAGCGCGTCGAGCTCGGCGCGGTCGAAGGCCGCGCCCTCGGCGGTGCCCTGCACCTCGACGAACGAGCCGGCGCCGGTCATCACGACGTTCATGTCGGTCTCGGCCCGCACGTCCTCCTCGTAGGGCAGGTCGAGCCGCGGGACGCCGTCGATGATCCCGACGCTGACGGCGGCGACCGAGCCGGTCAGCGGCTCACCGGTCAGCGCGCCGGTCGAGCGCAGGTGCGAGACCGCGTCCGCCAGTGCGACGTACGCCCCGGTGATCGACGCCGTGCGCGTCCCGCCGTCGGCCTGCAGGACGTCGCAGTCGATGACGATGGTGTTCTCGCCGAGCTCCTTGTAGTCGATGATCGCGCGCAGGGAGCGGCCGACCAGGCGAGAGATCTCGTGGGTGCGCCCGCCGATGCGGCCCTTGACCGACTCGCGGTCGGAGCGGGTGTTGGTGGAGGCGGGGAGCATGGCGTACTCCGCCGTCACCCAGCCCAGGCCCGACCCCTTGCGCCACCGCGGCACGCCCTCGGAGGCCGACGCCGCGCACAGCACCTTGGTGCCGCCGAACTCCACGAGCACCGATCCGGCCGCGTGGTCGAGCCAGTTGCGGGTGATCGTGATCGGGCGGAGCTGGTCGTCCGCGCGACCGTCGGCGCGGGCGGGGGTGGAGAGGTTCGTCATGGGCTCCAACCTAGTTGGGCCGACGGGGGCAGACGCCAGCCGGGCCCGGTCATCCCCGTGGAAGACCGGACCCGGCTCGGTGTTGGCCCCTCCCCCGTGGGGGGCCAGTCGGTGGGAGCTACTTGAGCTCGGCCCTTGCGACCCGGCGCAGGCCGACGGCGAAGGGCAGGACGATCCAGATCACGAAGGTGACGATGACCTGCATCAGGGTGGTGGTGCTCGGCTCGACGCTCGGGTCGGGACCTTGACCGACGTAGGGCCCGACCGCGAAGCCGAAGTCGATCCACGGGATGAGGTCCTGGGCCCAGTCGAAGAAGGCGTAGAGCGTGCCGTAGACCATGAACGGCAGCAGCAGGGAGACGACGTAGTAGATCGCGATCGAGGCCGGCGAGCTCAGGAACACCAGGCCGAAGGCGAACGCCATCGTGAAGTAGGCCATCTGCTGGAAGAGCGTCCACGCGAAGACGTCGGCCTCGAGGTTCCAGACCGGGTCGTTGCCCGTGATCGCGGAGGCCAGCAGGGTGCCGATCGCGCCGAGGACGATCGCCAGCGCGATGGTGGCCACCGCCAGGACCAGCACGGTGACGAACTTCGCCCAGACCACGCGCATCCGGTGCGGCTCGAGGGTGAAGGACACCAGGCCCGTGCGCTGGCTCCACTCGCTGGTGATGCTGGTGATGGCGAGCACCGGGACGAGCAGCGAGACCGGGATCGTCATGATCTGGGAGAACGCGTTGGCCGAGACGGTGACCTCGTCGTCGAGGGCGACCACCAGCAGGGTGATGCCGAGCGCGAGGACGAGCAGCCCGCCGGTGACGGCGAGCAGCCAGAACCCGGCGCGGGTGTCGCGCATCTTGCGGAGCTCGACGGAGACGAGGCGCCCGAAGGGCACCTGCTCGGTGCCGGACAGGTCGATGGTGGGCGACGCGTCCGCTGAGACGGCGGTCATACCGCGACTCCTTCGCTGGTGATGCTCTCGCGCTGGGTGTCAGCGGTGAGCTCGAGGAACAGGTTCTCCAGTCCGCCCTCGGCGGGCCGGAGGTCGGTGAGGACGATCTGCTTGTCGGCGGCGACCTGGCCGACCTGCACGGGGTCGGCCTCGACGCGGAGACCGTCGCCGGCGGCCGACACGGTGTAGCCGGCCGACTCGAGCGCGGACGACAGCGACGCGACGTCGAGCGCCGTGACGTGCGTGCCCCCGCCGGAACGACCGGCGAGCAGCTCCTGCTTGGTGCCGCTGGCCACGATCTGGCCGCGGCCGATGAGGATCATCTCGTCGGCGACCAGCTCGACCTCGTTGAGGAGGTGGCTGGAGAGCAGCACCGTGCCGCCCCGGTCGGCGTAGTCCTTGAGCAGCCCGCGCATCCAGCGGATGCCGGCCGGGTCGAGGCCGTTGGCCGGCTCGTCGAGGATCAGCACGGACGGGTCGCCCAGCAGCGCGTGCGCGATGCCGAGGCGCTGGCGCATGCCGAGGGAGTAGTTGCGCAGGCGGCGCGAGGACTCGGTGTCGGACAGGCTCACCAGGTCGAGCATCTCGTCGACGCGGCCGGCCGGCAGCCCCATCTGCTTGGCGCCGAGGGCGAGGATCTCGCGGCCCGTACGTCCGGCGTGCTGCGCGGACGCGTCGAGCAGGACGCCGACGTGGCGGCCGGGGTTGGGGATGTCGCGGTAGTGGTGCCCGCCGATGGTGACCTCACCGGCGGTGGCCGGCGTCAGGCCGACCATCACGCGCATGGTGGTGGTCTTCCCGGCTCCGTTGGGGCCCAGGAAGCCGGTCACCCGACCGGGTCGACAGGTGAAGGTCACGTCCTTCACGGCGGTGAAGTCGCCGTACTGCTTGGTCAGTGAGCTCACGCGGATCATGGCTCCAGCCTGCCCGGCCGCGGCCGGCCCCCACATCGGTCGCAGGGCTCGATCCCTCCCCTACCTAAGTAGGGGTGCCCGTCGCCTAGCCTTGGCGCATGGACGGCCCGCCTGCTCGACTGCGAGCCGAGGACACCCGGCCCGAGCTGACGCCGTTCCGTCACGCGTGGCGGCTCGCCGTCTGCCTGGTCTTCGGTCTCGTCGTCTGGTCGCAGGCCACGGCGAACGAGTGGAACGACCACCGGGCGATCTTCTGGGGCGAGGTCGTGCTCGGCGTCGCCGCGTTCGTCCTCGTCGTGTTCCGTCGGCGCGCCCCCGTCACCGTGGCGGCCATCGTGGCCGTGATGAGCGCGTTCTCGGGGCTGGCGTCCGGTCCCGCCACCCTGAGCGCGGTGTCGGTGGCCACCCTGCGGCGGCCGCTGCCGATCATCGGGATCGGCCTGCTCAACTTCGCCTGCGCGATGACCTACACGCTCTACGCGCCCTTCGACCTCAGCGGCCCCATCTGGGTCTCGGTCGTGATCAATCTGGTCACCAACGCCGCGATGATGGGCTGGGGCATGTACCTCGGTTCACGCCGCGAGCTGCTCTGGACGCTGCACCAGCGGGCGTCGCGCGCCGAGGCCGAGCAGGAGCTGCGGGTCGCCCAGGGGCGCAGCCAGGAACGGGAGCGGATCGCCCGCGAGATGCACGACGTGCTGGCGCACCGCATCACCCAGATCTCGATGCAGTCCGCCGCGCTGGCCTTCCGCGACGACCTCGAGGCGGACGAGCTGCGCGCCGGGCTCGGCGAGATCCAGGGCAAGTCCAACGAGGCGATCAACGAGCTCCGCGGAGTGCTGGGCGTGCTGCGCGACCAGGCCACCGGCGAGCTGGTGGACGGCCCGCAGCCGACCTACTCCGACCTCGCCGCCCTCGTGTCAGAGTCGCGGGACAACGGCCTGCACGTGGAGTTCAGCGACCGCGTCGACCGCTCGGATGGCGAGGTGCCGGACGTCGTCGGGCGAGCGCTCTACCGGATCATCCAGGAGGGGCTCACCAACGCCACCAAGCACGCGCCCGGGGCAGTGGTACGGATCGCGCTGAGCGGCTCCCCCGCGGACGGCATCGACTTCCAGATCCGCAACCCCCTCGGCTTCGCGGTCGGATCGGCACCCGGCGCCGGCCTCGGGCTGGTCGGGCTCTCCGAGCGGGCCGAGCTGCGCGGCGGCACCCTCGTCCACGGTCGCGAGGGCACGACGTTCGTCCTGCGCGGGTGGATACCGTGGTCGACATGATCCGGGTGCTGGTCGTCGACGACGACCCCCTCGTCCGCTCGGCTCTGTCGCTGATGCTCGGTGGGCAGCCCGACCTTGTCCTGGTCGGCGAGGCCGGCAACGGCGCCGAGGCCGTCGCGGCGGTGGAGCGGGAGCGGCCGCGGGTCGTGCTGATGGACATCCGGATGCCCGTGATGAACGGGCTCGACGCGACCCGGGCGATCGTCGAGCTGCCCGACCCTCCGTCGGTGATCGTGCTGACGACCTTCCACGCCGACGAGCACGTCGTGGCCGCAGTCGCCGCGGGCGCCGACGGCTTCCTGCTGAAGGACACTCCCCCGCACGAGATCGTCAGCGCCGTACGCCGCGTGGCGAACGGCGAGGCCATGCTCTCGCCCGCTGTGACCCGCACCGTGCTCGACCGGATCCGGTCGGGCCAGCCGCAGGGCCGCTCGAGCGTGGCCGAGCAGCGGCTGGCGACGCTGACCCTGCGCGAGCGGGAGGTCGCGGTGTGCGTCGGTCGCGGCTTGAGCAACGCGGAGGTCGCCCGCGAGCTCCACCTGTCGGTGCCGACCGTGAAGGCGCACGTCTCGCGGCTCTTCGACAAGCTCGACTCGACGAACCGCGTGCAGATCGCGATGGTCGTGCACGACGCCGGGCTCGTCTGAGTCGCCGAGGCGTCAGAGGTCGATGACCATCCCGGCCACGGCGAGGTCGAGCGGGCCGGACCAGGTGGTGCGGGCCTCGGTGAGCGCGTCCTGCGAGTCGTGCCACGGCGGGATGTGGGTGAGGACGAGACGGCCCACGCCGGCCTCGGTGGCCGTCGTCCCGCACTCCGACCCGGTCATGTGCAGGTCGGGCGGGTTGTCGACGCCGTCGCGGAACGACGCCTCGCAGAGCAGCAGGTCGGCGCCGGTGGCCAGCGACGTCAGCTCGGGGCACGCACCCGTGTCGCCGCTGTAGACGAGGCTGCGCCCGCCCACCGTGACCTTGAGCGCGAAGGCGTCGACGGGGTGGACCACCGGTCGCGACTCGACCACGAACGGCCCGACCGTCACGGCCTCGCCGTGGGGCCGGAAGTCGAACTCCTCGGTCATGCCGGGGTCGAGCGGCAGGTCGTAGGCGCGCGCGAGCCGACCGGGGGTGTCGCCCGGTCCCCACACCGGGATGCGGGGCTGGGCGCCGGTGGGGTGGTACTTGCGCATGACGTAGTAGCCGCACATGTCGAGGCAGTGGTCGGCGTGGAGGTGGCTGAGGAACACCGCGTCGATCGTCAGCGGGTCGACGTAGCGGTGCAGCTCGCCCAGCGCGCCGTTGCCGAGGTCGAGCAGGATGCGGACGGTGCGGCCCTCGTGCTCGGCCTCGAGGAGGTAGCTGCTGGCGGCCGACTCCGGACCGGGGTAGGAGCCGGAGCAGCCGATGACCGTGAGGCGCGCCGCGCTCACGACAGGCCTCCGGCGAACTGCGAGGCGCCGAGCAGCTCGGAGCCGAGGAAGCGGCGCCCGAGGGTCTCGAACTCGTCGGGGCTGCCGGTGGTCGCGAACGAGTAGGTGGCCTCGCCACTCTCCAGCATCAGGTCGGTGCGGGCCAGCAGCTTGTAGACGTCCTTGGCGCACTCCTCGGCCGAGCTGACCAGGGTGACGCCGTCGCCCATGACCATCGAGATGACGCCGGTGAGCAACGGGTAGTGGGTGCAGCCCAGCACGAGGGTGTCGATGTCGGCCTCGACCAGCGGCTGGAGGTACTCGTGGGCGACGTCGATCAGCTCGCTGCCGCCGGTCACGCCCTGCTCGACGAAGTCGACGAAGCGGGGGCAGGCGCGGGTGAGGAGGTCGACGTGCGGCGCCGCGGCGAACGCGTCGTCGTAGGCCATCGACTCGGCCGTGGCGCGGGTGCAGATGACGCCGATGCGCCCGGTGGCGGATGCGGCGACGGCGCGCCGCGTGGCGGGCAGGATCACCTCGACGACCGGGACGTCGTAGCGCTCGCGGGCGTCGCGCAGCATGGCGGCGCTGGCGGAGTTGCAGGCGATGACCAGCGCCTTGACGCCCTCGGCGTAGAGGTGGTCGAGGCACTCGAGGGCGTACTCACGGACCTCGCTGATCGGCTTGGCGCCGTACGGCGCTCGCGCGGTGTCGCCGACGTAGCGGATGGATTCGTGCGGCAGCTGGTCGATGACCGAGCGCGCCACGGTCAGCCCGCCGAAGCCGGAGTCGAAGATCCCGATCGGGGCTTCTCTGGTCACGGTTGGCACGCGCCAAGGCTAGGGCTGCCCGTCGCGAAAGGCACGCCGTCGGCGGCGTTGGCCCGGTCACACGGCATGGGACGGGTCATGTGGAGGGCAGGTCGCCCGCGTGCCCGGCGATCCACTGCATCAGCGGCACCAGGTGGGTGGCGAGCTCCTGGCCGGAGGGCGTCAGGGAGTACTCCACGTGCGGCGGGACGACCGGCCGTGCCTCGCGGGTGACCAGGCCGTCGGCGGCCAGCGTGCGCAGGGTCTGGGCGAGCATCTTCTCGCTCACGCCCTCCGCCCGGCGGCGCAGCTCGCTCCAGCGCAGCGGCTCGCCCTCCGAGAGGGACAGGAGCACCAGCACGCCCCACTTGCTCATCACGTGGTCCAGCAGCACCCGGCTGCCGCACGCGGCCGGGAAGACGCCGTCGGGGTAGATGTCGCGGAGCTGGGCACTCACCTTCATGTAGGTACCTTACTTCAAAGTGGGTACTAACCAACGGGAAGCATCGGGGACCTCCGTCCGTTGGGCCGGACGACAGCCCACTCCCCTCGACCCGAAGGACCCACCATGACCACCTACCTCGTCACCGCCGCCAGCGGACACCTCGGCCGCCTCGCCGTCCACGCCCTCCTCGAGCGCGGCGTCGCCGCCGGTGACGTCGTCGCCACGGCCCGCGACCTCGACGCGATCTCCGACCTCGCCGCCCTCGGCGTTCAGACCCGTCGCGCCGACTACACCGACCCGTCCTCGCTCAAGGAGGCCTTCGCCGGCGTCGACCGCGTCCTGCTCGTCTCCTCCAACGCGGTCGGCGGCGACCGGGTCGGCCAGCACGCCAACGTCATCGCCGCCGCGAGCGACGCCGGCGTCGAGCTGATCGGCTACACCAGCATCCCGCGCGCCGACAGCAACCCCATGCTCCTCGCGCAGGACCACCGCCGCACCGAGGAGCTGCTGGCGGCGTCCGGCCTGCCCACGGTCCTGCTGCGCAACTCGTGGTACGTCGAGAACTACACCGAGCAGCTCGCGCCGGTGCTCGAGCACGGCACCGTCCTCGGCGCAGCCGGCGGTGGCCGGGTCAGCGTCGCCACCCGGGCCGACTACGCCGCGGCAGCCGCCGCTGCCCTCGTCGCCGACGACCAGGCCGGACGCACCTACGAGCTCGGCGGCGACACCGCCATCACCCTCGAGGAGTACGCCGCCGAGGTGGCCGCCGCGTCGGGTCGCGAGATCTCCTACACCGACCTGCCGGCCGACCAGCTCGTCGCGGCTCTCGTCGGCGCGGGCGTCCCGGAGGCCTTCGCGGGCGTCCTCGCCGACTCCGACCTCGGCATCGCCCGCGGCGACCTGCTCGTCGAGTCCGGCGACCTGTCCCGGCTGATCGGTCGCCCCACCACCGCCCCGGCCGAGGCGATCCGCGCCGCGCTGGCCTGAGGGTCTGCCTCGTCCGGTCCCGCCGTTCAAGACGCACCCGTGCGGCCGGGGGTGGCGGGCCGGACGGCCACGCCCACCTAGGGTTGGGCGCATGTCACGCCTCGGAGTCGTCCTCACCACCCTCGTCCTCACGGCCTCCGGGGGCGTTGCCTGCGCCGCCGTCGGCGATGCGCCTGCCCCGGCCGGAGCTGCGTCCGAGCGCCACGCGGATCGTCGGGCAGATCGTCGGGCCGACGCAGTCACCGACTCGGTGGTGGCCATCTCGCTCGACGGGTTCAACCCGCCGGCCCTGCGCAGGCTCGGCCGCTCCGGCACCCCCAACCTGCACCGGATCATCAAGCAGGGCGCCAGCACGCTGAACGCGCGCACCGAGCAGGAGATGACGATCACCCTGCCCAACCACACCGGCATGGTGACCGGGCGGCGCATCGAGGCGGCGACCGGCGGCCACGGCGTCACCTGGAACGACGACCGGATGGTGCCGGCCACGGTGCAGGCGGCCGCTGGTGGACCGGTGGACTCGGTCTTCACCGTCGTCGACCAGGCCGGCCTGTCGTCCGGCTTCTTCGCCAGCAAGACGAAGTTCTCCCTGTGGGACCGCTCGTGGCCCGATGCGACCGACACCCAGACCATCATCGAGGACAACGACGCCCTGGTCCGCTCCTTCAAGACCGACCTGCTCTCGCAGCCGCGCGCCTTCCGCCTGCTCCACCTCTCCGAGACCGACGCGGTCGGCCACGCGAAGGGCTTCATGGGGAAGGCTTACCTGCGCGCCGTACGCCGTGCCGACCGCCGCGTGGGCGCGGTGATCCGGGCGATCAAGCAGAACCCCGCACAGACCGGCCGCACCACCGTCATCATCACCGCCGACCACGGCGGCAAGGGCTTCGCCAACGGCGGTCACGGCGACCCGACGAAGGCCCACAACTACACCGTGCCGTTCCTCGTGTGGGGCTCCGGCGCCCAGGCCGGCACCGACCTGTACGACCTCAACCCCGACTACACCGACCCGGGTCGCAGCCGGCCCGGCTACACCGGCGCGCAGCCCGTCCGCAACGGCGACGTCGCCAACCTCGCGCTCGACCTGCTCGGCCTGGGCGCGGTCCCCGGCAGCGAGCACGACGTGCAGCAGGACCTCGACGTCTCCTCGGTGGAGGTCACCGCTCCGCGGGCGTAGGCCAGGGGTTGAACCGGCAGCCGTCGAGCCCCTTCGACTGCTGCATCATCACCGGCGCCGGGCGACCCGGCCCGGGACAACCGCTGTGACCGTGCCCGAGCCAGTGCCCGGTCTCGTGGTTGACGACGAGGTGGCGGTAGTCGCGCAGCGTGCCGTGGGCCGCGTTCCACGCCGGTGAGGCGAACTTCCACCGGTCCTGGTTGATCACCACGAACCGGCCGACCCGGCACGACCACGTGGTCGAGCACTCCGCCCCGAAGCTCGGCAGCGTCGAGGCCTGCGCGAGCACCAGCGTGAAGTCGCCGCCCCGCGCGACCCTCCGGAAGGCGATGCCACCCGCCCGCCAGCCCCGCGCATCGGCGTACGTCTCCTGCGCCTGGCGCCTGAACGTCGCGACGCTGGTGGTGATCCGCCCGCGCGTGGCGACGGAGTAGGTGACGCGGCGGCGCACCGGCGTGCGGTAGTCGACCTCGGTGGTCGGCGCGGAGGTGACGGCCGTCCACGCGTAGCCGTCGGCGCGGGCACGGATCTCGACGCTCAGCCGCGTCCCGACGTCGAGCGCCGTGAGGCGGTAGGAGCGCTGGTTGCTACGTGCGATCGGCTCACCGTCGCGCAGCCAGCGGTAGTGGGTCTCGGTGCGCCGCGGCGTCCAGCGACCGGGGTGTGCCCGGAGCACCTGCCCCTCCTTCGTCGTGCCGCCGATCGACGGGGCCACCGTGTTGGTCAGGGGCGGCAGCTCGGAGTCGGCGCGCGCGGGCGCCGCGACGAGGACCAGCAGGAGCGCGAGCAGGAGGGCGCGGGGCACGGCGCCAGACTAGAACCCGATCGACCTCGGGTGGCGGCACGACCACAATGGCGTCTCGTGACCTCCGCCGCGCGCCTGCTCCAGCAGATCGACCCGTTGCCAGCGCCCGCGCGCGAGCGGCTGCTCGCCGAGACGGCGAGGCGGCTGGCCGGCACCACCGACCTGCGTCCGCTGCTCGACGACCTGGCCGCGCATGGAGCCTTCGGATCGCGACTGGCCCTGCGCTTGGCCGTGGTCGCGCAGGACGCCGCACACGTGGAGCGCAGCCTGGACGCGGCCGAGCCGTCGGTGCGGGCGCGGGCGATCGTGGCCGCGGTCGAGCTCGGTCTCCCGGCATCGCTGCTCCTCGAACGGTTCCCGAAGCTGCCGGCCGCCCACCGGGCGACGCTGTTCCGTGCGCTGCGAGGTCATGCGTCGGTCGAGCTCGCGGAGGCGCTCCTCCCCGTCGCGCAGGACCGCTTCGGCGACCGCGAGGCCGCGGCCCTGCTGCCGGCCGTGGGCCACGAGCGGGTCGCCGCCCTGCTCCCCGACCTCGACCACGCCGTCGGCAGCTGGACCTCGCTCGGCTCCCGGCACCCCGCGCAGCTGCTGGCGTACGTCGAGTCGCGGCTCTCCACCGAGCCCACCGCGCTCTGGGCCGGCACGTGGGGGCAGGTCGGCCCGGCGGTCGCGGCCGCGACGCCCGCCGACCCCGCCCGGGTGCTGGGGCTGCTCGAGCGGAGCATCCTGCACGCCCCGTTCCCGGCGGCGCTGACCACCCACACAGCGATGCTGGCGCGCCTCGACCCCGCGCGCTTCCTCCGGCTCGTCACCGACCCCGGCCGGGTCGGCCAGGTGCCGCTCGGCCGCACAGCGATGAAGGCCATGGCCGACCTGCCGGACGCCGACCTCGTCGCGCTCGGTCGGGCCGTCGACGAGACGTGTCGCCTCGCGGTCCTGCTCCACGCGCTGCCACCCTCGCGCCGGGCGGTCGTCCACGAGGGCGTCGCGGGCACCGGCGAGCTCAACCGGTACGGCGCCCACCACGCCCTGGAGTCGATCGACGAGCTGCCCGCGGTGTCCAGGCACGCGGCGGCGCGCCGGCTGCTCGCGGAGCGCAGCATCGCCGACGACCCTCGCTCGCGGCTCGCGGTCACCGCCCGCCTCGACTGGCCCGACGCCGAACCCGTTCTCCGCCCGGCCACGCAGCAACCCGAGGCTCAGGACCGCGCCCACGCGTGGGCCTGCCTGGTCGGCGCCGCCGCGCGGAGCCGGGAGCCGGAGGTGGTGACCGAGCTGTTGGGCTCGATGGATCGCGTCCGCAACGACCAGGACGTCGTGCGCCGCTCCGTGCTCTCGGCCCTGGCGGCGGTTCCCCCGTGGCTGTTCAGCGACTCCGACGCTGCCGCGCTCTCGCAGATGGTCGCCGATGCGGCCGCCGCTCGCGACGCCTCCTGGCAGACGATGTCGGCGATCCGCGCGCTGTGCGACCGGCTCCTGCACACCGGGCTGGTGGACGCGAAGCCCGCGTTGGCCCGGACCGCCCTCGACGGCCTCGGCGTCCTCGCCTCGCAGTCGTCCAGCCCGACCCTGCGCGGCGTCACCCGCCACCTCCCGCGCGGGGCCGAGGAGTCGCTCGTGACGGCCCTGCTCCCCCGGATCGAGACGGACGCGGCGCGCGGCGACTTCGACGTCGCCCTCGACCTGGCGTTCGTGCTCGGTCGACGGGCCTGGGACCTGCCGCGCCTCCAGACGTACGTCGACCGCGCCCGCGGCGCGAAGTCGGACAGCACCGTGCGCGGTGCGATCTCGTTGTGGCTGGCTCCACCGAGCACCCGCGACGAGCGGGTGGCCCTGGTCATCAAGGCCGACCGCTCGACGGTCACCATCCCGGCGGTCTCCCACGCGATCGGCTGGCGTCGCACCGACCTCCTCGACGACGTGCTCCGGCGCTCGATGCACGGCCGGTTCCTCAAGCGGGGGGTGCGGTTCGTGCCGCACTTCCAGGGTTGCTTCCACCGCTGGCTGCCGAGACAGGTCCTCGCCTACTCGAAGCTCCTCGGCGACGTCGCCGGGTCGGCGAGGCTGCCGGCATGGGAGCGCACGCAGGCGACGCGCACCCTGGGTCGGATCGGCGCCGACCTGCCCCTGCTCCGGTCCCTGGCCGGCGACACGGAGGTCAGCGTCGCCGAGGCGGCGATCGCCGGACTCGCGTGGGCCGATGACCCCACGGATGCGCTTCCCGACCTGGTGGCGCTCGCCCAGACCGACCGTGCCCGGGTGGCGGTCCCGGCGATCACCCGCGCGGCCCGTCTCGTCCTCCCGCGCGACCTGCCCGCGATCCTGCGTCCGCTCCTCGTCGGCGCGAAGATCACCTCGCGCAAGGAGGCCGTCCGGCTGCTGGCCGAGCAGCGGGTCCCCGGCGCGGCCCGGCTCCTCGTCGACACCTTCGACCTCCCCGACCAGCACCGCGACGTACGCCGTGCCGTGATCGCCGCGGCCCGCTTCCACCTCGACGACCCGGAGACCTGGGACCTGCTCGACCGCGCGATCAGCGACGCCGAGGTCGCGACGGCGGTGCTCGACGTGCCCGTCGGGACCGTCGCCCGCCGGCACCGGCCCTCCTACGCCGCGCTCGTGCAGCGGGTGGCCGCGTCCGACGACCCCGACACGGCGCGGCCGGGACTCGCGGCGCTCCCGGCGTGGCTGCCCTGGTGTCCCGAGGCGGTCGAGGAGCTCGTCGCGACCGTGGCCGACCTGACGCGCACCTCCGGCTGGCGCCCGGCCCTCACCGCGCTGGCGACCGGGTGCACGATCACCGGTTCGGGTGCCCCGCTCGCCGCGCTGGCCGTCTCGTTGGCGGGACAGGACGACGACTCGCTCGACGGTCCCGACCGCGACCGGCCCGCCCTCCGCCGCCTCGACGCCCTGGTGCAGTCGACGATCGCTGCCGTCGCCGACCGGCACCGGGCGCTGGCCACCGAGGTCGGCGAGGGCCTCGCCGACCTCCACCAGGCGGGCGCCATCCGCCTGCTCGCCGCCGGCCTCGACTTCGACGACGCCGCACCCCTGCTGCGGATCTGCGTGCTCGCCGACCGTCCGACGCTGGCCGTCCTGGCCCGCGACAGCGTGGCGCAGGCCTTCGCCCCGGTCGTACGGCGACGGCCCGGCAGGGCCACGGAGCTGCTGGCCGAGCTGCCCACGGACGACACGGCGACCGGGCTGGTGGCGCTGGCGATCGCCGAGCCAGCCGGCGTCGTCGAGGGGTGGCCGAGCGACCTGCAGGCGGTCGTGCGCTCCCTGCGCGAGCACCCCGACCCAGACCTGCGCGACAGCGCGCTGCGGGTGGCGCTGGCTCCGGAGTGAGCCGTCAGCGGTGGACGCCCTTGCGCCAGGCGCTGTAGGAGGTGAGCCGCTGGCCGGCGGGCCGCGCGAGCCACGGCCAGGGGTGGGTGGCGACGACGGAGACCGACCGGGAGTGGCGCGCGAAGCCCGGCACGGGCGCGAAGGTGGCCGCGAGGTCGAGGCCGGCGAGCTCGTCGGCGACCCGCCCTCGGCGTACGACGACCTCACGGCGTTCGGCGAGGTCGGCCAGGCACTCGGTGAGGAAGACCAGCCGCTTGCCCGAGAGGCGCAGTGACCGCAGCAGCGGCTCGTCGAAGACGAAGACCACCGGCAGGTCGGGGTGGGCGGTCAGGGCGGGGTCGCCGTCGCCCAGCGACTCGGCAGTCAGCCAGACGTGGGTCGGCTCGCCCACGACGTGGGGGCTGGTGGGACCGGCCGACGCGGCGCCGTCCACGCCGGACAGCGGGGTGTCCTCGACCCGGGGACCGCGCGGCGCGTCGGGCCACCCCTGGATCGGACAGGCGTCGCTCAACGGGCACGAGCGACACAGCTGGGGAGCACGCTTCTCGACCTGCCAGCGGCTGAAGCCGTAGGGCTTGCCGGTCCCGGCCCCGATGGTCCACTGCCAGCCGAGCCGGTTGGCGGCCCGCGAGCCGTCGAGCAGGTGCCGGAAGAACTCGTCCTCGCCCTCTCGCCAGTCGCGCCCGTGGCGCACGGTCCAGTGCGAGGCCCACCACATGCGGGTCTGGTTGACCAGCCAGCCGTCGGTCTCGAGCTCGTCGCGCAGCCAGGACGTGCAGGCCATGTCCTCGTCCCACGGCTCCGAGACGGGCGGGCGCGGCGGGTGGAAGCGCAGCGGGTCACGAGTCCGCGACCCCACCCGCGCGTAGAGGTGCCGGGCGTACTCCTGCCACAGCAGCTCGTCGCGGAAGCGCCGCCGGTCCCCCGCCGGGGCGTCGGCCACCGCGTCCCAGAGCTCGGGCAGGCTGAGCAGCCCGTGACGCACGTACGGCGACAGGCGGGTCGCGCCCCGCCTGCTCGCCGGCAGGACGGCCGAGCGCGAGCGTGCGTAGCCGGTGATGTCGAGCGTCGCGAGTGCGGCGTCGGCCGCCGCCTGACCGCCCCGGTGACCGCCGGAGCCGACGTTGTCCGGGCCCTCGAGCGTCACGTCCCCCAGGTGGGAGGCGACCCAGGCGCGGACATCCCCGGTGTCCTGGACCTCGGGGAGGGTGGGCAGCACGGGCATGTCCCCACCCTGCCAGCCGACCTACAGCACCCCGAGGTGGTCGAGGAGGATCCGGATCCCGATCAGGACCAGGATCAGCCCGCCGACGACCTCGGCCGGGGTGCGGAAGCGGACCCCCGCCCGGTGGCCGAGGTGCACGCCGACCAGCGTCAGCACGAACGTGACCACGCCGATCGCGAGCACCGCGCCGGTGATGTCGACCTCGAGGAAGGCGAAGCTCACCCCGACGGCGAGGGCATCGATGCTGGTCGCGATGCCGAGGAGCAGCAGCTGCCGCAGGGGGATGCCGACCTCGTCGGTGCTCTCGTCCGCGTCGGGGTGCAGCGCCTCCCAGATCATCCGGGCTCCGATGAGGACCAGCAGGCCGAAGGCGATCCAGTGGTCGACGTCCTCGATGTAGTCGCGCAGTCCGCGACCCAGGAACCAGCCGATCAGCGGCATCAGAGCCTGGAAGCCGCCGAAGGTCGCGGCCAGCACGAGCGCGTCGCGCGAGCGCAGCCGGCGCATCTGCAGGCCCTTGCCGAGGGCGACGGCGAAGGCGTCGGCGGAGACGCCGAGGGCGATCAGGAGGAGTGTCCAGGTGGACATGGGGGCCTTTCGGAAGTGGGGCTGCCGAAGGCCGTTCAGGGGTGGCTTCGGCACGTCAAGGTGCCGAAGGTCTCGCTCACCCGGCCTGGCTGGCCGGGCGGTACGCCGGGTGGCCTGGGCCACCGGTGTGTCGACGTACCTCCGCGCCCCGGAGACCGGGACTGGGACGGGAACTACTCCCCTTCGAAGCCCCCATGTTGCCAGAGCCCGGACTGTTGGTGGGCATCGACGCCGGGTGATGCCCGCCACTGCGGGCGGTCGACCTCAGGCCCAGAGCTGGCCGTCGAGGCGGTCCTCCGCCTCGTCGACGGTGCCCTCGTAGGCACCGGTGGAGAGGTACTTCCAGCCGCCGTCGCACACGACGAACGCGATGTCGGCCCGCTCCCCGGCCTTGACCGCCTTGGCCGCCTGGCCGAGCGCGGCGTGCAGGATCGCGCCGGTGGAGATGCCGGCGAAGATGCCCTCGAGCTCGAGCAGCTCGCGGACGCGGCGTACGGCGTCGCGCGGGCCGACCGAGAAGCGGGAGTCGATCAGCGAGGCGTCGTACAGCTCCGGCACGAACCCCTCGTCGAGGTTGCGCAGGCCGTAGACGAGCTCGCCGTAGCGCGGCTCGGCGGCGACGATCCGCACCTCGGGCTTGGCTTGGCGGAAGAAGCGCGAGACGCCCATCAGGGTGCCGGTGGTGCCGAGGCCGGCGACGAAGTGGGTGATCTCGGGCAGGTCGGCGAGCAGCTCGGGGCCGGTGCCCTCCTCGTGCGCGAGCGCGTTGGCGTCGTTGCCGTACTGGTAGAGCATCACCCAGTCGGGGTGCTCGCCGGCGATCTTCTTCGCGACCCGCACGGCCTCGTTGGAGCCGCCCGCGGCAGGCGACGACACGATCTCCGCGCCCCACATGCGCAGCAGCTGGCGACGCTCCTCGGAGGTGTTCTCCGGCATCACGCACACGATGCGGTAGCCCTTGAGCTTGGCCGCCATCGCCAGCGAGATGCCGGTGTTGCCGCTCGTCGGCTCGAGGATCGTGCAGCCGGGACGCAGCGTGCCGTCCTTCTCCGCCTGCTCGATCATCTTCAGCGCGGGCCGGTCCTTGATGGAGCCGGTCGGGTTGCGGTCCTCCATCTTGGCCCAGATGCGCACGTCCGGGCTCGGCGACAGCCGCGGCAGCCCGATCAGCGGCGTGCCGCCGACGGACTCGAGCAGGCTGTCGAAGCGGGTCATGCGCTCAGCGCGCCCCGCCGGCGACGGCGGGGAGGACGACGACCTGGTCGCCGTCGGCGAGCTCGGCCTGGAGGCCGCCGATGAAGCGGACGTCCTCGTCGTTGATGTAGACGTTGACGAAGCGGCGCAGGTCCACCGACCCGTCCTTGGTCTCGACCAGGCGGTCCTTGATCCCGGGGTGGTTGCCCTCCAGGTCGTCGATCAGCGCCGTCAGCGAGGCACCGGTCGCCTCGACGGCCTTCGCGCCGTCGGTGTAGGTGCGGAGGATGGTGGGGATGCGGACCTCGATGGCCATCAGGTGCTCTCTTCCTGCTCGGTGGGCGTGATCGTGACGTCCTCTTCGGTCACGACTCCGTCGACGATGCTGTAGGACCTGAACTCGACCGGGCCCTCGTTATTCCCGTGCTCGCGCGTGCTGACGAGCACGTAGTGGGCGTTGGGCTCGCTCGCCAGACCGATGTCGGTGCGGCTCGGGTAGGCCTCCGTGGCCGTGTGCGAGTGGTAGACCACGACCGGCTCCTCGTCACGCTCGTCCATGTCCTTGTAGAGCTGGAACAGGTCGGTCGAGTCGAACTCGTAGAACGTCGGCGAGCCGGCAGCGTTGACCATCTCGATGAAGCGCACCGGTCGGTCGCTGCCCTCCGGGCCGGCGACGATGCCGCAGGCCTCGTCCGGGTGGTCGCGCTTGGCGTGCGCGACGATCGCGTCGTACGTCGCCTGGTCGATGGTCAGCACGGGTCCAAGCCTAGGCGGCAATCCATTTGACCCCGACCCGTCTCACCGGATATATCTCGACGTCAAGACACATGGGGGTGTGCATGACCGTCGTCCCGCCCGCACCGCTGACCCGGCGCGGCATCCCGCTGGAGCGCGACCTGCGGGTCCTCGCTCTCGGCTCCTTCGCCAACCGCTTCGGCGCGGGCGCGGTGATGACGACGAGCGCGCTCTACTTCACCCGCCAGGTCGGCTTCTCCCCCGCCGAGGTCGGGCTCGCGCTGGCGGTCGCCGCCGTCGTGGGCATCGTGGTCCAGATCCCGGCCGGGCACCTCGGGGACAGCCACGGGCCGCGCCGCGTGCTGACGATCCTGATGGTCGGGGCCGCGCTCACCAGCGCGCTCCCCGTCCTGGCCCGGGCACCGTGGCAGCTGGCGCTGCTGCTGGGCCTGCAGGCGCTCTTCGAGCGGTCGGCGGGCGCCGTACAGCAAGGGGTCATCGCGCAGCTGGCGACCGGCGGGCGCGGGGTGCTGTTCAAGGCCTACCTGCGCGCGGTGACCAACACGGCGATCGGGCTCGGGTCGGTCTTCGGCGGCGCCGCGCTGGTGGTCGACGAGACCTGGGCGTACGTCGCGGTCTTCGTGCTCAACGCCGTGTTCACCGGCTTCGCGGCCTGGAACAGCCGCCGCCTCCCCGACCTGCCGGCCTTCGAGCGCGTCGAGGGCGAGCCGCGGCTGGCGGTGCTGCGGGACTGGCCCTACGCCGTCGTGGTCGCGATCACCGGGCTGTTCGCGCTGCACTTCTTCGTCATGGAGCTCGGGCTGGCGCTCTTCGTCTCCGAGCGCACCGCGGCACCACCGGTGATGGTCGCCGTGCTGCTCCTGCTCAACACCACCTGCGTGGCGCTCTTCCAGGTCCGGCTGTCCCGGCGGGCCGACTCGGTCGAGGCCGGCGCCCGGGCGCTCGTGCGCGGGGCGATCTGGATCGCGGCCGGGTTCGCGATCGTCTCGCTGGCCGACCGCGGCGAGGCGGCGTTCGCCGTCGTCGTGCTGGTGATCGGCTCGCTGGTCCACGTCGTCGGCGAGATGATCGGCTCCGGCGGCCAGTGGGGCCTGCAGATGGGGCTTGCGCCGCACGAGCGGCAGGGGCAGTACCAGGGCTTCGCGGGCCTGGGCTTCAGCACCGTGGCCGTGTTCGCCCCGCCGGTGGTCACGCTGCTCTGCGTCGACATGGGCGAGACCGGCTGGCTCGTGCTGGCGGGCATCATGCTCGCCATCGCGGCCGTGTCGGTGCCGGTCTCGCGGTGGGCCCTGGCCTCGCGCGAGCGCTACGGCGTGCTCACGCACTCGGGCTGAGTCACACCCGGATCGCGGCGGGGATCCCGTCCCGGAAGACCTCGGGCTCGGCCGGGAAGGACTCGGTGACGCCGCGGTCGTGGCGGGCGGCGCTCCAGGCGGCGGCGCACGCGTCGAGCAGGTCATCCTCGGCGAAGGTCGGGTTGCGGAACCACGCCGGCGCCTCGATGCCCTGCTCGCGCAACGCCTCGCGTCGGGCGAGGGCGCCCTCGGGGTCCTTCTTGCGGGCCAGCACGGGCGCGCCGGTCATCCGCGCGAAGCTGAGCTCGGGGTGCACCTCGATCACCTCGACCCCGGGTCGTCCGCGCAGCCAGGCGTCGACCTGGAGGATCTTGGGGCCGAGCGCGTAGGCCTGGGCGCTCGCGCTGGTCCCGCCGGTGGCAGCGACGTTGGCGGCCCGCGCCAGCTCGTAGGTCGGCGCTTCGTACGCCGCTCGCGTGAGCGTGGTGAAGAGCGACGAGCCCTTCCCGACCAGCTGCCTGCGGGCCTCCGCGTCGGCCCGGCGACCACCCGCGTCGGGGAGCCCGATGGGGATGTCGATCGCGACGACCGCGGGGTCGGCGCTCTCCCGCACCAGCTCCAGCAGGGCCGAGATCGACTCGGCGACGTGGACGGTCGGACGCCCCTCCGGACCGATCAGCACGCCGACCCACCCGGCCGCGCAGGCATCGACCCCGAGGACGGGGCGGTCGGGGCGGAGCCGCACCGGGGCCGTGGGCGCGCTCGCCCCGCCCGCGAAGCGCGCCTCGCGCTCGTCGGACAGGCCGGCCTCCATCCGGGCCTGCATGTGGTCGGACATCTCGGGAAGGTCCGCGATCGGCCACCAGCGCACGTCGGTGGACTCGTCGTCGGCGACGTATGCCTCCCCGCTGATCCACGTGCAGGCGAAGGTGAGGTCGAGGTAGGACGCGCGGTCGCCGTTGTCGTAGGTGATCTCGTCGAGCACCATCGTCGCCGCGAGCCGGTCGACGCTGATCACCACCCCGGTCTCCTCCAGCGCCTCGCGCGCGGCGGCGACCGCCGGTTCCTCCCCCGGGTCGACGATGCCGGTGACGGGCGTCCACGCGCCGTTGTCGGAGCGCTTGACCAGCAGGACGTGGCCGTCGCCGCGGGTGATCACGGCGGTGACGCCGGGCAGCCACAGCGGGTGGTGGCCGATCATCTCCCGCATCTCGACGATGAAGTCGGGGATCGGGCTCACGGGGTGCTCACCGGGTCAGCGCCTCGACCAGGGTCTCCTGGAGCCAGCCGACCCACTCGTAGATGTCGTGCGCCTGGGAGCGGGGGTCCTCGTCGTCGAGGGCGGCCCACACCTCCTCGTCGCCCTCCTCGACGCCCAGCCGGGTGGCGAGCGCGAGGCGGATGTCGGTGAACGAGCGCATCCAGGTCTCGGCGGACGGCTCGTCGAGCTCGACGTCGATCATGAGCCCGTCCTCCTCGAGCTCGGGCGGCAGCCCGGCCTCCTCGAGGGTGTCGATGATGCAGCAGGCCGCGGCCGCCTTGCCGTCGCGCAGGCTGCCCTCCGTGAACCGGCGGAACTCCGAGGCTGCCTCAGCGTCCTCGGTGTAGGCCGTCGGGAAGAGCCGCTGGAGGACCGGGTCCTCGGGCTCGCTGGTGGGCCCGGAGAAGTCCATCATCGCCTCGAACGGGTCGCGCGAGTCGTCCGGCACGGCCGCCTCGTTGCGCAGCAGCTCGACGATCTGCGAGGCGAGCGAGCGCAGCAGGTCGGCCTCGAAGCCGGAGAAGTTGGCGATGACGAGGCGGGAGGACCGGTGGCGGGTGAAGGCCCCCACGTCAGGTCGCCTTCTCCATCGTCGCCCACAGGCCGTACTCGTGCATCGCCTGCACGTCGCGCTCCATCTCCTCGCGGGTCCCGGTCGACACGACCGACTTGCCGTCCTCGTGCACCTCCATCATCAGCTTCTCCGCCTTGGGCTCGGGATAGCCGAAGTACTTCTGGAAGACGTAGCTGACGTAGGACATGAGGTTGACCGGGTCGTTCCACACGATGGTCACCCACGGCTTGGCCAGGAAGGTGATCTCGTCGGGGGTGAGCGTCGGATCGACCTCGACGGGGCTTGCTGCTGACACGGTCGCCATCGTGGCACACGCACCCCTGCCGACCTCAGTCCCAGGTGATCGCGTGCCGGTCGAAGTCCTCCTGGTCCGTCCAGACGGGAACGACGCAGAAGACCATGCCGCCGGGGTCGTCCATCACCACCCAGCCGTCGGCCCGTTCGGTCACGGTGGCTCCCAGCGCCTCGAGCCGGGCCACCTCGGCGGGCACGTCGTCGGTCTCGAGGTCGAGGTGGACCCGCGGCGGGGTGCCGGACCCCGTCCGCTGGAGCTCGAAGGCGACGTTGCCGGGCAGCCGGTCGAGGGACTCGTAGGGCGGGTCCGGGTTGGCGGAGCGTACGGCGCCCTGCGCGCCGGCCCAGAAGTCGGCCGCAGCGTCGAAGGACTCCTGCGGGTGGTCGATCATGACGACGGCGATGCGAGACCGGTGCACGGACAGCACGCTACGCCCGCCGCTAGTCTCGCGCCCATGGCCGACCTCGAGACAGCCCTGGCCGACGGCGTGCTCACCCTGCGGTTCAACCGGCCCGAGGTGCTCAACGCGCTGTCGGGCGAGATGGCGCTCGCGCTCTGCGAGGAGCTCGAGGGCGCGGTGTCGCGTCGCGACGTGCGGGTCGTGGTGATCACGGGCACCGGCGCGGCCTTCAGCACCGGGGCGGACATCGGCGGCGCCGAGGCGCACGAGCGCTTCGACGTACGCGCCCTGGACGCCGCCAACCGGATGGTGCGCGCCGTGGTCAACCTCGACAAGCCGGTCGTCGCCGGGGTCAACGGCATCGCCGCCGGGGTGGGCGCGAGCATCGCGCTCGCCGCGGACATCATCGTGGCCGCGGAGTCGGCGGCGTTCCTGCTCGCCTTCGCGCGGGTCGGCCTGATGCCGGACGGCGGGGCGACGGCGACCATCGCGGCCGGCGTCGGGCGGGCGCGCGCGATGCGGATGGCCCTGCTCGCCGAGCCGCTGGGTGCGGCGGAGGCGCTCGACGCGGGGCTGGTCACGCACCTGGCGGGCGACGAGGAGCTCGACGCGACGGTGGTCCGGCTGGCCCGGCGCCTGGCGGCGGGACCGCCGCTCGCATTCTCGGCGACCAAGAAGGCGATCAACGCCGCGACGCTGTCCCACCTCGACGGCGCGCTCGAGCGGGAGCGCACGGGTCAGACGATCCTGCTGCGCACCGCCGACGCGGCCGAGGGCATGCGCGCCTTCAACGAGTCGCGACGCCCCGACTTCACCGGCGCCTGATCAGCACCACTTGCCCGCCAGCGTGGTGACGACGTTGTAGTTGCGGTTGGTGGCGACGCCGATGAGCCTCTCGACCCGCAGCGGGTCGACGCTGCCGGCCTGGACGCCGTCGCCGAGCAGCAGGTGGCAGGCCCGGTTGCGAACGACCGCGCGGTGCTCGTCCGTCGAGACCGCCTCCACCGCGGCGACGTCCTTCGGGGACTCCTTCAGCAACAGGACGTAGTGGCGGGCCAGGTCGTCGGAGTGCAGCTCCTCGGCGTCCGCGCCGATCTGCGCGAACTCCGCCTGCGTGAAGACGATCGTCGGCACCTCGAAGCCCGCCGCCTCGCGGAAGGCCTTCTCCAACGTCGCCTCGACCTTGGCCCGGGAGCGCAGCGAGGACGTCACGCGCACGTTGCCGGTGTTGATGTGGGTCTCGACGTCGGTGAAGCCGGCGTCCTCGCACGCCTTCCTGATCGCGTCCTTGGGGAACTTGCGCGTGGCTCCGAGGTTGATCGCCCGGAGGAAGGCCAGGTGGGTCGGCATGGGCACATCATGACTGACTCGTGCGTCACATGCGCTGGCATCTACATAGGTTTCCTATGTAATCTCGAGGCATGCCCCAGCACACCGCCGAGACCCTGCGCCTGAGCAGCGACCTCGTCGTCCACGCTGCCCGCCTGGTGCGCGCCGCGCGACGCACGAGCATCCAGGACGGGGCCGGGGTGCGGGTGCTCTCCCTGCTCGACCAGCTCGGCCCGGCCACCGTGACCGCGCTGGCCGCCGCCGACCGCAGCTCCCAGCCGACGATGTCGGGCGCCGTCGCCGCGCTGGCCGAGAAGGGCTGGGTCGAGAAGCGGCCACATCCCGACGACGCACGCGCGAGCCTCGTGCACGTCACCCCTGCCGGGGCCGCGGCGCTCAGCGACGTACGCCGTGCGCACGCCACCGCCGTCGCCGACCGGCTCGCCACGACCGACCACACCACCAGCGACCTGGCCACCGCCGTCGCCGTCCTGCGCGACCTCCTCGCCGTGGACGGCGCGACCCTCGCCGGGTCAGTCGAGGAAGGAACACTGTGACCACCACGCACCACGAGCCGAGGACGGCCGAGCAGGCACCGTCGATGTGGCAGCAGCCGCGCGCCGTGTGGGCCGTCGCCTTCGCCTCGGTCATCGCCTTCATGGGCATCGGGCTCGTCGACCCGATCCTCAAGCCCATCGCCGAGTCGATGGACGCCTCACCCAGCCAGGTCTCGCTGCTCTTCACCAGCTACATGGCGGTGATGGGCGTGGCGATGCTCGTGACCGGGTTCGTCTCCAGCCGCATCGGCGCCAAGCGCACCCTGATGCTCGGGCTGGTCATCATCATCGTCTCCGCCGCGCTCGCCGGCGCGTCGAGCTCGATCGACGCCATCGTCGCCTTCCGCGCGGGCTGGGGCCTGGGCAACGCCCTCTTCATCGCCACCGCCCTCTCGACGATCGTGATGTCGGCGCGCGGGTCGATGGCGCAGGCCGTGATCCTCTTCGAGGCCGCCCTCGGCCTCGGCATCGCCGCCGGCCCGCTGCTCGGCGGACAACTGGGCTCCATCTCGTGGCGTGGGCCGTTCTTCGGCGTCGCCGTGCTGATGACCATCGCGCTGGCCGCGACCGCCTGGCTGCTGCCCGACACCCCGCCGACCGGCGCGCGGACCTCGCTCGCCGACCCGTTGCGGGCCCTGCGCCACCGCGGCCTCCTGACCGTCGCGCTGACCGCGCTGTTCTACAACGTCGGCTTCTTCATCCTGCTCGCCGTGACGCCGTTCCCCCTCGGCATGGGCGCGATGGCGATCGGCTGGATCTTCTTCGGCTGGGGCCTGATGCTGGCCGTCGCGAGCGTGTGGGTGGCGCCCGCACTGCAGCGCCGCTTCGGCAACCTCCCGGTCGTCGTCGGCGCGCTGGGCCTGTTCGCCCTCGACCTGCTCGTGATGGCGCTCTTCACTGCGCACCCGCCGGTCCTCGTCGTGTGCGTCGTGGTCGCGGGCGCGTTCCTCGGCATCAACAACACCGTGATCACCGAGACCGTGATGGAGTCGGCGCCGGTCCCGCGCCCGGTGGCGTCGGCGGCCTACTCGTTCGTCCGCTTCGGTGGCGGCGCGGTGGCGCCGTGGGCGGGTGGCAAGCTCTACGAGCACGTCAGCCCCGGCTCGCCCTTCTGGGTCGGCGCGGCGGCCGTCGCGCTCGGGGCCGCGATCCTCTGGACCGGCCGGTCGCACCTCCAGCACGAGGAGCCGTCCGACCTCGACGAGGCCGAGGCGATCGTCGCCGGCGACGCGGGCTGATCAGCCCGCTTTGAACTCCAGCCCCTGCTCGGCGAAGGCCTCGCGCAGCCGGTCGACGGCCACGGGACCGACGCCGTGCAGGGCGATCAGCTCGGCCTCGGTCAGCGTGGTCACCTGCTCGAGCGTCGTGATGCCGACATTGCGCAGGGCCCCGGTCGCGGGCGCCCCGATGGAGCGGGGCAGCGCCGTGCCCGACGACCGGGGAGCCCGGACGCGCGGGGCGGGCAGTCCGGCGTCGACGACCGCCTCGCCGCGGGGCGAGAGCAGGTAGCCGATCGCGAGCGACTCGGTCAGCCCGAGCTCCTTGAGCTTGCGGACGTCCTTCTTGAAGTCGGCGGTCTCCCGCCCGACCTGGGCGGCGAGATCGGGCGCCCGGACGCCTGCGTTGAGGTCGATCAGGTCCAGCGTCTCGCGGGTCCACGCGCCGTACGCCGAAGCGCGGTCGAGCCTCGCCAGGCGGGCGTCGATCTCGGCGATCGCTGCCGCATCGGGGACCTCGTTGCGCAGCGCCTCGCGCGGATCGGGTCCGGCGTAGGCGAGACCGATGCGCCAGACGGGGTCCTGCGGCCGGGCGGCGAGCGCCTCCTTGAGCGCCTTCAGCGACGGGGCGCCCGCCCGGCGCGCGTCCTCGGCCGTGATGCGGCCGGCACGCTCGACCGAGGTGACCTCGAGCAGTCCGACGGCCGTGCGCATCCTCGTCCCGACCACGACCCGCGGCCTGGCCCAGCGGCGGAACGCCAGGTCGACGGTGCCGGCCTTGATCGCGGCGAGCTCGGCCGGGCGGATCATCATGGCCGTCACTTTGCCAGAGCCTCGTAGCCTCGGGGGCATGGCGACGGTGCGCGCACGACTCGGGCAGGAGCTCTTCCGTCGCGTGGCCGGTCCCGACGGGCCGAAGCACCGCGAGCGCATCCACGGCACGCCGGGCCCCCGGTGGTTCGACGCCGACTCCGAGATCGTGCGGGTGCACGGCGACGCGTCGATGTTCGTCGGCGGCATCCGCGCCATCCTGCTGCAGACGATGCATCCGGCCGCGATGCAGGCGGTCGCCGACCACTCCGGCTACCGCGGCGACATGTGGGGACGGCTCGCGCGCACCAGCCACTTCCTCGCCGTGACCACGTTCGGCACCGCTGAGCACGCCGAGCAGGCGATCCGCGCTGTCCGCTCCATCCACGAGCGCGTCGTCGGCACGATGCCCGACGGCACGCCCTACGCCGCCGGCGACCCGCACCTCCTCGCATGGGTCCACGCCGCGGAGGTCGACAGCTTCCTGCTCGCGCACCAGACGTACGGCGCACGCCCGCTCGACGACGCCGGCTGCGACGCCTACGTGGCGCAGGCGGGCCTGGTCGCCTCGAAGCTCGGGGTGGTCGACCCGCCGACCACCGTGGCCGAGCTGCGCGACGTGCTCGAGGCGTTCCGCCCCGAGCTGCGCGCGACCGACGAGACGCGCGCGGCCGTCCGGTTCCTCGTGCTGCACCCCGACCTGCCGATGGCCGCGCGGCCGGCGTACGGCGTGCTGATCGCCGCCGGCGTCGCACTGATGCCGCGGTGGACCCGGCGCCCCCTCCGGCTCCCGTGGCTGCCGGTCTCCGAGCGCACCGTCGTCCGCGCCCTCGGCACCCTGGCCACCGGCACCATCCGGTGGGCGATGAGCTCCGGGATCGACGAAGCGCACGAGCTGCGGGCCTCGGCCAGCGCCTGACGCATCGTTTGGGTTTCCCCGGCTAGCCGGGGAAACCCAAACTTCTGGTAGCAAACTTGCCCCGAGAAGTTCACATTTACCCGGTTAGCCGGGGAAACCGTGATGGGTGGATCAGAGGTTGCCGCGGGCGTCCTGCTCGCGCTCGATGGCCTCGAAGAGGGCCTTGAAGTTGCCCTTGCCGAAGCCGAGCGAGCCGTGGCGCTCGATGAACTCGTAGAACACCGTCGGCCGGTCGCCCATCGGCTTGGTGAAGATCTGGAGGAGGTAGCCGTCCTCGTCGCGGTCGACGAGGATCTTGCGCTTCTTCAGCTCCTCGATCGGCACCCGCACCTCGCCGATCCGGGCGCGCAGCTCGGGGTCGTCGTAGTAGGAGTCGGGGGTGTCGAGGAACTCGATGCCGTTGTCGCGCAGGATGTCGACCGAGCGCAGGATGTCGTTGGTCGCCAGCGCGATGTGCTGGCAGCCGGCGCCGTCGTAGAACTCGAGGTACTCGTCGATCTGCGACTTCTTCTTCGCGATCGCCGGCTCGTTGAGCGGGAACTTCACGCGGTGGTTGCCGCTCGCGACGACCTTCGACATCAGCGCGGAGTAGTCGGTGGCGATGTCGTCGCCGATGAACTCGGCCATGTTCGTGAAGCCGAGGACCTGGTTGTAGAAGGTCACCCACTCGTCCATCCGGCCGAGCTCGACGTTGCCGACGCAGTGGTCGACGGCCTGGAAGAGCCGCTTGGGGTGGCCCTCGCGGCGGACGACGCTGGAGGACCGCGCGACGTAGCCTGGCAGGTAGGGGCCGGTGTAGCGCGAGCGGTCGACGAGGGTGTGGCGCGTCTCGCCGTACGTCGCGATGGCCGCGAGCCGGACGGTGCCGTGCTCGTCGGACTCGTCGTGGGGCTCGACGAGGATCGTGGCGCCCATGGCGCGGGCGTGCTCGATGCACTTGTCGACGTCGGGCACCTCGATGGCGAGGTCGACGACGCCGTCGCCGTGGCGGCGGTGGTGGTCGAGCACGGGGCTGTCGGGGGTGACGCCGCCGGTGAAGACGAATCGGGCCGAGCCGCTGCGCAGGACGTAGGACTTGGAATCGCGGAAGCCGTTCTCGGGGCCGCGGTAGGCCTCGAGCTCCATGCCGAGCGCGAGCTGGTAGAAGCTCGCGGTCTGGGTGGCGTTGCCGACCACGAAGCACACCGCGTCCTGCGCGGTGACGGGGAACGGGTCAGTCGAGGCGTCGTACTCCACCAGCCCGACCAGCTGCTGGAGCTGCTCGAGGGTGAGCCCGGCCTGCTGCTCCTCGGCGGTGAGCACGGTCAGCGTGGTGTCAGTCATGGCGCAAGGATCGCGACACAGCGCAAGGTGTGCAACAGTACGCCGAAGCGCTGGACAACTTGCACAACGCGGAGGCCGCAGATGGACGATCTGGACGCACATGTGATCGATCTCTTCGCGGCCGAGCCGCGCATCGGCGTGCTGGAGGCGAGCCGACGCCTAGGCGTGGCCCGCGGCACCGTCCAGGCCCGCCTCGACCGGCTCGCGGCGACCGGGGTCGTGACCGGCTGGGGCCCCGACCTCTCCCCCGACGCCCTCGGCTTCCCGGTGATGGCCTTCCTCACCCTGGAGATCCGCCAGGGGTCGGGCCACGACGCCATCGCCGCCCACCTCGCCCGGATCCCGGAGGTGCTCGAGGCCTACACGATCACCGGCGCCGGCGACATGTGGGCGCGGGTGGTCGCGCGGTCCAACGCCGACCTCCAGCGCGTCATCGACCAGGTCCTCGCCGAGGGCGGGATCGAGCGCTCGACCACGGTGATCGCGCTGGCCGCACAGATCGAGCACCGCGTGCTCCCGCTGGCGCGGGCCGCTGCGGCGACGCCGGGCCAGCGCACCTAGCTGTTGGAGGCCCAGCCCCCGAAGATCATGCAGCTCGACGTGGCGTGCGCGAGCAGCCGGTCGTCCTCGTCGACGAGCTGGGCCTCGGCGAGCGCCGTGCGTCGCCCGCGCGAGAGCACCTTCCCCACGCAGGTCACCTGACCGGACTCGAGGGTGACCGGACGCAGGAACTTCACGCTCAGGTCCAGCGAGGTGTACATCTCGCCGACGGCCAGGGTCGAGTGCACCGAGCAGCCGGCCGCGGTGTCGAGCAGGGTCGAGATCATCCCGCCGTGGACCCCGCCGAGCGGGTTGTAGTGGAAGGTGTCCACGCGCATGCCACAGGTGACCGAGCCGCGCTCGGCGTGGAAGTGGTTCATGTCGATCGTCGCCATCACCGGCGGCGGCGGCACCAGGCCCTGCTCGATGGCGTGCAGCTGGCCGAGGCCGTCGAGCTCGGCCATCGCGGCGAAGTCACCCTGGCCGGGCAGGGCCCACGTGAACTCGCGAGAAGCGGTCTGCCAGGCACTGAGGTCGGGCTGCGGCTGGGTCTGTGTCATGGATCCAGACTCGCACCGCCTTGCTGAGTCTGTCAACGAGACTTAGGCTGGCGTGATGACCGCCTCCCCTCCGGCCGCCCTCGCCTGGTCGACGGACAACTGCACCGTCGGGCGAGCCATGGAGATCCTCGGCGAGCGCTGGACGTTCGTGGTGCTGCGCGAGGTGTTCAACGGCGTGCGTCGCTTCGACGACATGCGCCGCCACTCGGGCATGCCCCGCCAGGTCCTCACCGACCGGCTGGCCCTGCTCGTCGAGGCGGGCATCCTGCGCCGCGAGCCCTACCGCGAGCCGGGGCAGCGCGAGCGCCACGAGTACCGCCCCACGGAGAAGGGCTTCGACCTCTACCCGGTGCTCGTCGCCGTACGCGCCTGGGGCGATCGCTACCTCGCGGACCCCGAGGGATCACCGGTCGAGTTCGAGCACGTCGGCTGCGGGGCCGAGGTCCACCTCGCGCTGCGCTGCGCTGAGGGGCACGAGCTGACCGGACGGCGCGACGTCGCCACCCGGCCCGGGCCGGGCATCAGACCGTTCTAGCGCAGGCGCTCCGCGACCTCCTTGGCCGCCGCGATCACCCGCGGCGCCACGAGCGTCTCGTCGATGGTGCCGTCGAGGGTCACGATGCCGACGCTCGCCCGCAGCCCCTCGAGGCCGCGCACCGGTGCGGCCAGTCCGTGGGCACCGGACTGCAGCTCACCGCTCGTGACGGCGTACGGCGCGAAGTCCGCCTCGTCCAGCAGCCCGATGGCCTTCCCGGCGGCCCCCGCCGACAGCGGGTGGCGCGAGCCGATGCGGTAGGCGACGTGGAAGTCGGTCCACGTCGGCTCCACCACGGCGAGGGCGAGGGCCTCGTCGCCGTCGGCGACCGTGAGGTGGGCCGTGCACCCGAGCGCCTCGGCGAGGGCGCGCAGGACCGGGACGGCGAGGTCGCGCAGGAGCGGCTGCACCGCGGCCGCGAGGTGGAGCACGCCGAGGCCGACGAAGAGGCGTCCGCGCGAGTCGCGACGGATCAGCGCGTTCTGCTCCAAGGTGCTGATCAGGCGGTAGACCACCGTGCGGTTGACGGCCATCCGCTGGGACAGCTCGGTGACCGTGAGGCCCTCCGGCGCGTCGGCCAGCACCCGCAGGACCCGGAGCCCGCGGTCGAGCGTCTGCGACGTCTCGGCGGCCATGGAATCAATCTAGTGACAACTTCCCCCTGCCGTCTCCCATCACAAGGTCGGATGCCTCTGCGCAGCCAACCCCGAGACGGGGTGGTCCAGACCACACGATCCAAGGGAGAACCCATGCATCACCACGTACGCCGCTCGCTCGCCGCCTCCGGCACGACGGCGCTCCTCGCCGCAGCCTTGCTCACCGCCCCCGGCGCCCACGCCGCGGCCGCCACCACCTGCCTCGGCAAGGCGGTCACCATCGACGGCACCACGACCGGGACCGTCGCCGGCACGGACGGCGACGACGTGATCGTCGCCCTCGCCGGCTCGAGCATCACCGGCCTCGCGGGCAACGACACGATCTGCGTGCTCCCGGGCACGGCCACGACCGCCACGGTCATCGACGCCGGTCCCGGCGACGACGCCGTCGACACCACGCCCCTGGCGGCCGGCACCGCCGTGACCGCCACGCTCGGCCCGGGTGACGACAGCTACGCCGGCGGCGCTGCCGCCGACGTGGTCACCGCCGGACCGGGCGTCGACACGGTCTCGACCGGCGCGGGCAACGACAGCGTCAGCAGCGGCGTGGCCGGCGAGGCCAACGCCGACAAGATCGACCTCGGGTCGGGCGACGACGTCCTCGACTGGCACGGCAACCAGACCGGCAACGGCTCGGTCGAGGTCGGCGACGGCGTCAACACCCTCAACGACGGCGACGGCGGGACGGTCGCCATCGACGCCAACGGACGCCGGGTCAACCGCAACGGCAACAACGTCCTGGCGTGGAACGGCGCCTTCACCCACTACGTGGTGGAGTCCTCGGCGTCCGTCATCGCCTTTGCGGGCACAGCGGCGGCCGAGACCTTCGAGGTCACCGACCCCGCGACCGGGGCCCAGCCCACCAAGGTCAAGGTCGACATGGGTGCCGGCGACGACACCATGACCGTGCGCGCCAACGTGGTCGACCTGTCCACATGGAACGGCGGCGACGGCGTCGACACCTTCGAGGTCGCCTACAACTACGGACAGGTGCTGCTCGACCTGCGCAGCACGCAGTTCGAGACCGGCGCCCCCGACGTCACCGTCGACCAGCGCGTCAGCAACGTCGAGAACGTGGACGCCGTCGCGACCACCGTGACCCTCAAGGGTGGCGACGGGCCCAACGTCCTCAACATGCAGGGCTGCACCATGACCGCGGCCGGCCGGGCCGGCGCCGACACGATCAGCTACGGCGTCGACCTCGACAACGCGCCCGCGATCACGTGCAGTGACACCAAGCTCGTCGCGCGGGGCGGCAAGGACACCGACACGATCACCGGCACCAACGGCGACGACCGCCTGTTCGGCAACAAGGGCGAGGACGTCATCAACGCCCTCGCCGGCGACGACGTCATCTTCGGTGGCGACGACACCGACCGCATCCAGGGCGGGTCGGGCAACGACAAGGTCCGTGGCGGCAAGGGCGACGACATGCTCGGCGGCAACGAGGGCAACGACCGCGTCCAGGGCGACCAGGGCAACGACCGCCTGCTCGGCCACTCGGGCAACGACACCCTGGTCGGCGGCCTCGGCTTCGACCGTGGCGACGGCGGCCCCGGCTTCGACCGCTCGTTCAAGGTCGAGAACCGCCGCAACATCGAGCGCGCTCGCTGAGCCAGCGCCTCGTTCGCACCACGACACACAGCACCACCCGACCGGCCGTCGCCCGCACCCGCGGGCGGCGGCCGGTCCGCGTGTGACGCCGCCGTGAGCGGTGCGTGAGCCACAGTCCAGCTCGACGGAACGTGGGTCACCCACCGCCGTACGCCGTGTCGACCGCGACCCGCGGACGCGTCGGTGGCACAGCCACCGTCCGCGCGCCGAGACGGTGGCTCACGCACCGCCACGCGCGGCGCCTCAGGACGTCTTCTTGACCGCCCACTCGCGCACGCGGTTGATCCGCGCGTGCAGCTGGTCGGCGGAGGCCACGGCCGCGGCGGGGCCGCCGCACTCCTTGCGCAGCGCGGCGTGGGTGATGCCGTGGGCCTGGCCGGTGCGGTGGTGCCAGGCGGCGACCAGCCCGTTGAGCTCGCGCCGCAGCACGGCGAGCTGCTCGTGGGTGGTGAGCTCGGCGACCGAGTCGGGCTCGCGGCCACCGCGGGCGGCCTTCTGCTGCTTGGCCCGCTCGCTGGTGCGGGAGTGGAGCAGCTCGCGCACCTGGTCGGGCTCGAGGAGCCCGGGGATGCCGAGGAAGTCCATCTCCTCCTCCGACCCGACGTGGACCTCACCGGAGTGGCCGAACTCGCCGCCGTCGTAGAGCACGCGGTCGAAGGACGCGGTCGAACCGAGCGCCTCGAAGGACATCTCCAGCTCGCCGGACGCCGACTCGGCCGCGTTGGCCTGGGCGAGCAGGTCGTTCTCGGCGGCGAAGATGTCGCCGTCGTCGTTGACCTTGCGCCCGAGCACGTGGTCGCGCTCGACCTCCATCTCGGAGGCGTAGCCGAGCAGGTGCGGCACCGACGGGAGGAACACCGACGCGGTCTCGCCGCGTCCCCGGGCGCGGACGAAGCGCCCGACGGCCTGCGCGAAGAAGAGCTGGGTGCCGGTGGTGGTGGCCCACACCCCGACGCCGAGGCGCGGCACGTCCACGCCCTCGGACACCATGCGTACGGCGACCATCCACCGCTGGTCGGAGTCGCTGAACTTCGAGATCTTCTTCGAGGCCGCCTTCTCGTCGGAGAGCACGACCGTGGGGGCCTCGCCGCTGATCTTCTTGAGCAGCGCGGCGTACGCCCGGGCGGACTCCTGGTCGGAGGCGATGACGAGGCCGCCGGCGTCGGGCATGTGCCGGCGCACCTCGGAGAGCCGCTTGTCGGCGGCCGCGAGCACGGCCGGCATCCACGAGCCCGCCGGGTCGAGGGCGGTGCGCAGTGCCTGCGCGTGCATGTCCTTGGTGAGCGGCTCGCCGAGGCGCGCGAGCACCTCGTCGCCGGCACGCGTGCGCCAGGTCATCTCGCCGGAGTAGGCCATGAAGAGGACGGGCCGCACGACGTGGTCGGCGAGCGCGTGGGCGTAGCCGTAGGTGAAGTCGGCGACCGAGCGCGGGATCCCGTCGTCGCCGGGCGCGTAGGTGACGAACGGGATCGGGTTGACGTCGGAGCGGAAGGGCGTCCCGGTCAGGGCCAGTCGGCGGGTAGCGGGTTCGAACGCCTCCCGGACGCCGTCGCCCCACGACATCGCGTCGCCCGCGTGGTGGATCTCGTCGAGGATGACCAGCGTCTTGAAGCGCTCGGTGCGGATCCGCATCGCGAGCGGGTTGACCGCGACCCCGGCGTAGGTGACGGCGATGCCGACGTAGTCCTTCGACGTCTTGCCGGAGCCCGCACTGTAGGTCGGGTCGATCGGGATGCCCGCCCGTGCGGCGGCCTCGGCCCACTGCACCTTGAGGTGCTCGGTCGGCGCGACGATCGTGATGCGATCGACGATCCGGCGACCCAGCAGCTCGGCGGCGACCGTGAGGGCGAAGGTCGTCTTGCCGGCGCCGGGCGTCGCGACGGTCAGGAAGTCACGCGGCGACGCAGCGGCGTACCTGTCCATCGCCGCCTGCTGCCAGGCGCGCAACGACGGCGCCGTGCCCCAGGCCGCGCGGTCGGGCCACGCGGGGGTGAGGACGGGCTGGGGGTGGACGGGGTCGGTCGGTCCCGTCACGCGTCGGGGCCCTGGTTGCCACCGTCACCGCTGCCGTCGCCGGGCTTCATCTGCTCCCAGATGTCCTTGCAGTCGGGACAGACCGGGAACTTCTCCGGCGCCCGGGACGGCACCCAGACCTTGCCGCACAGGGCGATGACGGGCGTGCCCATGACCATCGCCTCGGTGAGCTTGTCCTTGGGGACGTAGTGGCTGAACTTCTCGTGATCACCCTCGTCGGTCGGCTGGGTGCGACGGTCTTCGATCGTCTGCGTGCCGGGCGAGAATCCGATGGTGCTCATGGGGAGGAGTCTAGGTCAGTCGGGCGCTCAGTTCAGGTCGGGATCGGCAGGCCGGGTCACGTGCCACGACAGCTGCCCGGGCTGGCGGCGCATCACCTCGCGCCACAGGTCCGTGGTGTCGGCGCGGAACGCGTCGGCGCTCTCGCCGGCGACGACGTACCAGCTCCCCTCGGCGATCTCGGCGTCGAGCTGGGCGCGTCCCCAGCCTGCGTAGCCGGCGTAGACGCGCATCTCGCCGAGCCCGCCGTCGACGAGCTCGACCGGGGTGTCGAGGTCGACCATGCCGAGACGGCCCGTGACGGTCCGGAAGCCGACGGGCACGTCGCCGTCGTCGTGCAGCAGGGCGACGGCCAGCGCGCCGTCAGGGCTGACGGGGCCGCCGCGGAAGAACACCTCGGGCTCGGCGCACAGCGCGCCCCACGGCGCGAGCACCTCGGCGACGGGCACCGGCGACGGACGGTTCAGCACCACCCCGAGCACGCCGTCGTCGTCGACGTCGAGCACCAGCACGACCGTGTGCGCGAAGTTGGGATCGACCAGCTCGGCGGTGGCGAGCAGGAGGCTGCCCGCAGCCACGTGGGTCCGGCCGGTCATGTCGTCCAGTATGTCCCAGACGTGCACGCCCGGACGTGCGAGACGGCCCTCGCCCGACGTCCTGGGAGGGGAGGGTGCGGATGGGGCCGCACGGCGTCGGGGAGGACCGTCACGTCGAGGGGCGCGGTTCAGGCCGCGGTGAGCACCGCCCGCAGGCGCTCGACCAGCGACGGCGAGCCGGAGGCGGCGCGGGGCGCCGGGACGGTCAGCGAGGCGCGTGCCCGCTCGGCGATGCGCTCGCCGGCCGCCGCCGCGCCGTCGTCGCGAGCCGAGGCGCGACCCGCCATGACGGACAGGAGCACGTGCTCCTTGGCGGCCGAGGTCGTCATCGCGCGCGCCATCTCGGCATCGAGGGGCTCGGCGCGGTAGCGGTCGAGGATCGCCCGCACGCCGGGGAGCTCCGCCGCGGTGGCCTGCCAGGCGGCGAGGACGGCGCCCTCGAGGTCCATCGGCTGGGTCATCAGCTCGCGCTCGATGCGACCGGCCAGGCGGGTGTGCCAGCGCAGGGCCAGCGCGCCGAGCAGCGTCAGCTCGTCGCGGAACGTCTCGGCGACACCATCGACGTCCATCGGCAGCAGGCCGTCGCGGCGGGCGTCGGCCTGGGTGATCACGGCGCGGAGGACGTCTCCGCGGTGGTGAAAGGACGTCCAGGTCATGGCGGCTCCTTCGGGCGATCGTGTTCCATACCAACGGTACGTACCCAGAGTATGTCGGCCGGCAGCCCGGACAAGGACGCACGGCGGTGATCCCGCCCACACCGAACGTCTCGGCGTCCGGACGGCCGGACCTACACTCGCCCGGTGAGCAAACCCGCGGCGGCCCGGCTGATCCCCAAGGTCCCGACGAAGGTGCCCCGGGTCGGCGCTCGCCGTACCACCCGCTCCTCCACCAAGCGCGAGCTCGTCGCCGTCGCCGAGGAGCTCTTCGCCGAGCAGGGCTATCCCGCCACGTCGCTGGACCAGATCGTCGGCCAGGCGCAGGTGACGAAGGGCGCGCTCTACCACCACTTCTCCGGCAAGCAGGCGCTCTTCGAGGCCGTCTTCGAGCGGGTCGAGGCCGAGGCCCGCGCCTCGATCCAGGCCGGCCTCAAGGATCAGCGCGACCCGTGGCTGAAGGCCCAGGCCGGGCTGCGCGCGTTCCTCGACGTCGTCCAGCAGCCGGCCTACCGGCGGATCGTGGTCCTCGACGGCCCCTCCGTGCTGGGCTACGAGCGGTTCCGCGAGCAGGAGGAGCGCTCGACGTTCGCGATCGTGGTCGAGATCGTCCGGGCGGTGCTCACGGCCGGGGAGTGGGACGACGGCGAGGTGGACGAAGAGATGCTGCAGACCTTCACGCGCGTCTTCTTCGGCGCCATGTCGTCGGCCGGCACGTCCGTGGCCTCGAGCGACGACCCAGCCCTGGCCGCCCAGCGGGTCGAGGCGGCGCTGGGGTTCATCCTCACGGGCCTGCGCTCGCTGGCCGACGCCGGCGTGCCGCTGCCCGACCCGGCCGCGGGTCGGGACAGCGCTCGCTGAGGGCTACTTCGCCCAGGTGACGTTGCCGCTGCCCTGCGGCACCAGCTCGATCCAGGTGCGACCGGCGGGGACGGTGAGCTCCTCGCCCTTCTTCGTCTCCAGCTTGATCGCGCCGGTCAGGCCGTCCTTGGTCCAGGTGCCCTGCACGACCTTGCCGTCGTGGAAGAGCTGCGCCGGACCGGTGCCCTCGAACTTGGTCTCGGGCACGGGATAGCCGGCCGGGTCGCGATAGCCCGCGTCGCCGATCTCGACGCGCATCACGAGCACGCTGGTCGCCGGGAACTGGTCGCCCTCCGCGGCGTACGAGTTGGCGTTGACGTAGGTGCCGCCCTGGAAGGTCCAGTCGGTCGTGTGGCCGCCGAAGGAGGCCGAGAGCGACGACGCCTTCTTGCCACCGGGGAAGTCGGCCTCGGCGCCGAAGTCGAGGTAGGGCTTGGGTGCCTCGCCGCCCTTGATGCCCTTGGCGATCACGTCGGGGTGCGCGAACAGGTTGTACGGCGCGGAGCGCCCCGTGTCGCGGTAGACGCCCTTGGCTCCCTCGGTGACGAACGGGATGCCGGCCTTGTTGATGCGCTGGAGCGTGATGGCCGCTGCGCCGCTGGTGATCACGTGCGCACCGGTGGGGACGATGCCGATGTCGCTGGCGCGCATCGAGCGCACCGGGCCGACGACTCCGGGGACGGTGGAGTAGTAGAACGCCGCGAGCCGGGTCATCCCGCCCTCGACCAGTTCCTCCACGACCATGTCGGCCTTGCTCAACCCGATCTGCGGGGAGCTCGACGAGGTGTTGTCGACCTTGGTCACGATGACCGGGTGGGTGGGTGCGTCGCCGTCCATCTCGAGGCCGGTCAGCGGCCACAGGGCCGGCTCCTCGGGCGTCTCGGTGGCCTCGGCCGACGGCTCCGCGCTCGAGGAGGACTCCTCGGTGGGCGTCTCGTCGTCACCCCCGCAGGCAGCCAGTCCGGTCAGCAGGGCGGTGGCCGCGAGGGCGGCCTGGATGCGTCGCATGCGGGGGTGCACGGCGTACTCCGTTCAGCGGGGTGCAGAGGAAAGTCGACGACCAGTGTGGCTCCGGCCGCCAACGCGATTCCGTAGGCGCGCCCACGGTGTGGTCCCGGTCACACATGGACCGGGACCACGCCCGCGGGTGCCGCGTCAGCGCAGGGTGCCGCCGAACCAGCTGCTGGTCCACGGCGCGGCGACGGTGACGCTCTGGCCGGAGCCGGGCGCGTGCACCATCATGGCGTGGCCGTTCTCGTTGCCGATGAAGATCGCGGCGTGGTAGACGCCGCCGGCGCCGTAGAAGAACATCAGGTCGCCGGGGCGCATGTCCTCCTTGGCGATCCGCTTGGTGTAGGCCGCCTGGGCGCCCGAGGTGCGGGGGACGTCGAAGCCGGCCGCACGGTAGCTGTAGAACACCAGGCCCGAGCAGTCGAAGGCGTTCGGGCCGGCGGAGCCGTAGGAGTAGGCATCGCCGCGCTGCGCCATGGCGGTGCGCTGCGCGTCGGCGATGCGGTCGTCGAGGCGCTCGGAGGCGCGCTCGCGGCGGGCCGCCATGGTCTTGTCGAACTTCTTGACCTGGCTGGTCGAGAGGGCCACGGCGCCGGAGCGGAAGTCCGCCCCGTCGGCGGCATGTGCGGGAGCGACGGCCAGGGTGGTGGCGGAGACTCCGAGGGTGACGAGGGTGAGCGCGCCGGAGCGCGCCAGGCGACGAATCGCAGGCATGGTTGCTGTCCTTTCCCACGCCTGTGAGGTGAGCTGTCGGATTAGGGCTGGAAAGTGCCCCGCCACCTGTCGGTGGCTTCACCCCGAGCCGCCTGCGCACGCTGGTCAGCGTTGCAGCCGGCAGTGGAACCTGTGGGTCCCCCACTCCTGCCCGAATTCGTGACTCGGGGGTTCGTCTCCGGCGGGCAGGACTCGGCGTTACCGGCGACGACTATGAGGTTGTCTGGCCCTTCTCCACTCCCATACGGCGGAGACTGAGGCCTCGGCGACGTTAGGCACGGAAGCGCTCGAAATCCAACCGGCCGACACGACGATGGGTCGTGTCGGCCGGTGCTGAGCGTGGATCCGGGCCCGGGACGTGACGAGCGTCTCCCCCGCCGGCCGCGGTGTCGGTGTGTTCAGCCGAGCTTGGCGCCCCCGTCGACGTACAGCGTCTGACCGGTGATGTACGACGCCTCGTCGCTGCACAGGAACGCCGCCGCGGCGGCGATGTCCTCGGGGAAGCCGACCCGGCGGACCGGGTTGGACTCGGCGGCGGCCGCGCGGAAGTCCTCGACGCTCATGCCGACCCGGGCGGCGGTGGCGTCGGTCATCTCGGTGGCGATGAAGCCGGGGCCGATCGCGTTGGCGTTGATGCCGAACGGGCCGAGCTCGATGCCCAGCGTGCGGGTGAAGCCCTGGATCCCCATCTTCGCGGCGGAGTAGTTGGCCTGGCCGCGGTTGCCGAGCGCCGAGACGCTGGAGAGGTTGAGGATCTTGCCGTACTTCTGCTGCACGAAGTGCTTCTGCGCGGCCTTGGTCATGTTGAACGCGCCCTTGAGGTGCACGCCCATCACGAGGTCCCAGTCGAGCTCGGTCATCTTGAAGAGCAGGTTGTCGCGGGTGATGCCGGCGTTGTTGACCAGGACGTGGATGCCGCCGAGCTCGGCGACGACGCGCTCGACGGTCGCCTCGGACGCCGCGGTGTCGGAGACGTCGCAGCCGATGCCGATCGCCCGTGCGCCGTCGACCAGCTCGAGCTTGGCCGCCGCCTCCTGGGCCGCGGACTCGTCGAGGTCGACGACGGCGATCGACGCGCCCTCGCTGGCGAAGCGCTGCGCCGTACCGAACCCGATGCCGCGCGCTGCTCCGGTGATGACTGCGACGCGACCGTCGAAGCGACCCATGGTGACTCCCTCAAGACCTGTGGAATTTGGACGCGGCCGAGACTAGTCCCCGGTCACCAGCTCCACGGTCGCGGCTCGTCCCATGCGAGCACATGACCCCAGTGCTCGCGGCGCCCGAGCGTGACGAGCGCGTCCTCGTCCAACGTGACGGGGTCGAACGTGGACAGCACCGCACGGGGCGGACCCGCGTCGCAGTTGGCGGTGTGGGCGATCACCAGTCGGTCGTCGCGGGCGTCGACGAGGCTGATCCCGCCCGTGCTCCCGGGCACGCGCACCATCCTCTGCTCACCCCGGGCGTTCTCGCGCGTCAGGAAGGATCCCCCGCACGGGCCGTTGCCCTCGAGGTAGGCCACTCCCCCGACTTCACGGACGTCGGTGTCGTCCCAGCTGGGGCCGCGGAAGCCGGGCGAGCTGGTCCGGCGCAGTCCGGCGCGCGGGGTGATGGAGCCGTCGAGGCCGACCGTGACGAGCTGCGAGCCCTTCCGTGAGAAGCAGGAGGCGAGCAGCTGCGTGTCGTCGTACCACCTCAGCGGCCGGCACTCGCCCGGTGTCGCGAGCTCGCTGGGCGTCGAGCCGTCGAGCGGCATCACGGTGAGGTGGCCGGTTCCTGCGACCACGGCGGCGTTGCCGTCGGGGGTGGTGATCGGACTCCAGCTCGTCCCGCCGCGGCCGACCAGGGTGCGGGTCCCGTCCCAGCCGATGGAGAGGACGTTGCCGCCGATGGTCTGGGTCAGCACGCCGGTGCCGTCGGGGCGGAGGCCGGCCGAGGTCGCGCGCTTCGGCAGCGCGAGGCTCTGGCTGGCGCCGGAGCGGAGGTCGACGCGGATCGCCTGCGTGCGCGAGAGGCTGACGTAGCGCTGGAGCAGCGCGACCCGGGTCTCGGGGTCCCAGCCGACGAGGGTGAAGTTGCTCGGGTCGACGTGGTGCCTCAGCGGCTGCCTGGTCGTGGCGTAGAGGGAGTAGCGGGTGCCCTCGGGCGAGACCAGCTCGAGGCTGCGCGCCTTCAACCGCAGCTCGCCCTGCACCATCCGGCCACGGTCCACCGTCGCGAGCGTCCAGCCCTCGCCGACCTCGTCCCACGGCACGCTGGCGCGGCGTTCGACCGCCTCGGCAGCGGCGGCGGGAGCGACGAGCGCGAGCATCAACAGGGCGAGCAGCGGCGCGATCAGCTTCCTCATGCCCCTGTGACGCGTGGGGTCGGGGAAGGGTTGCGTCAGTCCGCGAGAGCGTCGCGGAGCCGGGCGGCGTGCTCGTCCATCTCGCCGGCGGCGTACTTCGTGCGCGGCCAGAAGAACCCGCGGAGCCCGTCGCCCTTGGTGCGGGGCACGACGTGCAGGTGCAGGTGCGGCACCGACTGGCTGACGGTGTTGTTGATCGCGACGAACGAACCCTGGGCCCCGAGTCCCGTCTTCACCGCGGTGGCGAGGTCCTGCGCGGCGGAGAGGAACCCGTCGCGCTGGTGGGCCGGCAGGTCGGGCAGCGTCTCCACGTGGTCGCGCGGCACCAGCAGGACGTGACCCTTGAACACCGGCCGCTGGTCGAGGAAGCCGAGCAGGCCGGGGCGGTCGAGCACGATCGACGCCGGCTCGTCGCCGCTGATGATCCGGCAGAAGACGCAGTCAGCCATGCCGGCGAGCCTAGATCAGTCGCCCCCAGACCCCCGTCGCAACCAAACGGCGCACGCCGACCGTCACACGGTCATGACGACGACGAGGTGGGCCGCCTCGGGCCTCGCGGCTCTGCTGCTCGTGGGGGCCACCACGACGGCGGTGCACGCCGGGACACGTGAGGCAGCCCCACGGGTGACGAGCGTGACCAGCGCGTACGGCGACGGGCCGGTCCGCCTCGACGGCCACGACGCCCGGATCACCTTCACCGGGCGCCAGGGCGACGTCGTCCACCTCGACACCGGGACGGCCGAGCGCATCGGGGGCTCGAGCACCAGGCTCCTCTCGTCCGGCCGCACAGTGCCGCAGACCTGGAAGTTCTACTGGAAGCTGCCCCGCACCGGCCGGTTCACGTTCGCCTTCCGCGCCTCCGACCACGACCGCCCGGGCCGCCTCCTCCAGCTGGAGAAGGTGCGCGTCGCTCGGGCCGGCATCGACGGCGCCCCCGTCGCGGGACGACCGCAGCGTCGCGGCTTCATCAACGCCGTGGCGGTCGACCTCTCGGCCGGCGACCGCGTGCTGCTCACGTCCCACGACTGGTCCCACCTGCTCCTCACCCCGGGCGGCCAGTCGGCCGGGTTGTACGGCGAGGACCTCCAGCTCGAGGTCGGCCGATCGATCCACACCACGATCGGCGACACCAGCACCGTCCGGCCGGGCGCCGGTCGCCTGCTGGTCCTGGCCAAGGGGACCAGGCCTACGCAGGTCACGCGCAGCACCGTGCAGCCGATCGCCACCGACGGAACCGTCGAGGAGCTCACCTCCGACCGCCGACCCCGGGAGCACGTCTTCACGTTCGACGCGAGCGACGGTGACGTGGTCGTCCCCGACTTCCACGGCACGCGCCGCTGGTCGCGGGTCTTCGAGGGCGCCGACGGCGTCATCGCGGAGGACGCCCCCAGCTCGGGCGCCTACTGGGTGGACGGCACCGGGGTCGCGCGCTACTCGGTCATCACCCGGGGCAAGCCCGGGCGGACCATCCGGCTGAGCCTGACGAAGGCGCTGCGCCTCCCCGACCTGACCACCCTCGACGACCCGGTCACGCTGGCCACGACGACGCCGGGCCAGTACGTGGCCGTCGAGCTGCCGCCGTACCCCAACCCGTATCCGATCGGCATGAGCGCGACCAGCACGACCTTCACCACCAGCGACGGCTCGGCGCCGGCGTGGGCGGTGCACCTCGAGCCGGCCCGGCCCCACAACTGCCAGGCCGATCCGCAGGCCCCGCTCGGGTGCGGGGAGTACTACCCGCTCACCATCGACCAGGACCACCCCAACAACAATCCCGAGATCGGCTACGGCTTCACCGGCAACTCGCTGGTGCTGGCCGTCCCGCCGACCGTGTCGGGCAGCGTGACGATCGCGCTGGTGCAGAAGGTCTGGCCGTCCTGACGGTCGTCAGCGGGCGGCCCGCACCTCGGCGGCGAGGTCCTTCGAGAGGTCCCACTCGTTGACGTGCATGGCGGCGACGAGCAGGTCTCCGCGGTACCACCGCGCGACGAACGAGTCGGCTCCGCTCGACCCGTCCTCGATCTTCACCGAGTCGTAGCCCTCGGATCCGGGATGGCCGAAGTACTCCAGCCCGAGGTCGTACTGGTCGGAGAAGAACATCGGGATCTCGTCGTAGCTGACGGACTCACCGAGCAGGGCGTGCGCCGCGGCCTTGCCCTGGCTGACGGCGTTCTGCCAGTGCTCGACGCGGACGCGCTCACCGAGCAGCGGATGGGCCTGGTTGGCGACGTCTCCGGCGGCGAACACGTCGGGGTGGCTGGTGCGCAGCCCGGCGTCGACCAGGATGCCGTTGTCCACGTCGAGTCCGGCGCTGCGGGCGAGGTTGTCGTCGGGCGCGGCACCGATGCCGACCAGCACCGTGTCCACCTCGAGCTCGGTGCCGTCGTCGAGCACGGCCGCCGACCCGTCGAGCTGGTCGAGCGAGGTCCCGGTCCGGAGGTCGACGCCGTGGCGGCGGTGCACGTCGGCCAAGCGCTGGCCGACCTCCGCGCCCATCGCCCCGAGGAGCGGCTGCTCGGCGGGCTCGACCAGGGTGACGCCGACACCGCGACCGCGGGCCGTGGCCGCGACCTCCATGCCGATCCAGCCGCCTCCCACCACGAGCAGCCGCGAACCCGGAGAGAGCCGGTCCTGGAGGTGCCGCGAGTCGTCGAGGCTGCGGAGGTGGACGACCTCGACCCGGTCGGTCGAGCTGATCGGGAGGTGGCGCGGCTGGGCGCCCGTGGCGATCAGCAGCTTGTCGTAGGACTGGTCGCCCCGGCTGGTGCAGACGGTGTGCCCGTCGAGGTCGATGCTCTCGACGACGGTGCCGGAACGGACGTCGACGTCGTGCTCGGCGTACCACTCCCGGGGCTTGAGGTAGGCGTCCTCGGCCGCCGACTCGCCCGCGAGGAAGCCCTTCGACAGCGGCGGTCGCTCGTACGGCGGGTGCGGCTCGCCCGCGAACAGCACGAGGCCGCCGTCGTACCCACTCTCGCGCAGCTCGACGGCGGCGTTGCCCGCCGCCATCCCGCCACCGATGATCACGATGGGCTCGGTCATGCGACATCTCCGTCCGTCGAGGGTCCTCCCAGTCTGTACGGCGCACGGGAGCGAGCCAACCCCGGACGTGACGATGGCGGTGTCTCGCGGTCACCGTGGTGACTGCGGGACACCGCCATCTCTCAACAGGGCTGGTGGAGCTGGCGGGAATCGAACCCGCGTCCTCGAGCGTCGAACCAAGTCTTCTCCGGGTGCAGTCAGTGCTGTCGTCTTCTCAGTCCCGGCGCTCGCACTGACACGTCGCCGACAGACTCAGTCAGGATGAAGTCCCGATCACCCCTCCTGACAAAGGTGATCAGCAAGTCCTCTAGATGAGGCCTGGGTCCGGGACGAGGACGGGTGCCCGGTCAGACCCTTCGATCACTGCTCAGGCAGCGAGAGCGAAGTCGTTGCGGTTTGAGTTGGCAACTATGGTTTTCCAGCGATCGTTAACGAGATGACGCTGGCTTCTCGACCCGCTTCCCCTGGAACTAACGTCCCAAGTCGAAACCGATCAGCCCCTCTTGAGTTGTGTGTGGGTCAGTCTACGGGTCAACACCGACAGCCGTCGCGCGCATTCCCCTCCGACCGCCGCCGGCGCGGATTCAGGACGCCGAGAGCTCCACCTGGTCGCCGAGGTCGACGACCTCCTGCGAGGTCGTCAGGCTCAGCCGCGGGTCGGTCACCAGGGCGGCGAGGTCTTCGAGCGGGACACCGAGATCGAGGTCACGCGGGTCGTCGGTGACGTCCGGGCCGATCACCTGCACGGCGACGTCCTCCCCGTCGCGGCGGTCGATGACGTAGACGACGCCCGGGTCCTCCTCGGGCTCGAGGTCCTGCCAGGCGATCGTCACGTCGTGCCCGTCCACGGTGTCGTCGACGCACTCGTCGAAGAACGTCGGCGTCGCGCACACGAGCGGGCTGTCGGTGGTCGGGGCGACGACGACGGCCAGCGACACGTCGCCGTACTCCGACCGTGCCCCCGGCGAGGGCTCACCCAGCTCGCGGGTGAAGACGTCCCACGCCGTGACCTCGACCGGCGACAGGTCGACGTGCTCCTGCGTGATCGCGGCGATCGCCTCGGGGGTGATCGGCTCGTCACCGGCGACGGCCTCGTCGGAGGACGAGCACCCGGCCAGTCCGAGCGCGAGCACAGCGACGACGATCCCCCGAGTCATCGCCCGAGCCTACGGCGGACGAGGTCCTCCGCGGCCTCGGGCCAGGCCGGGAACTCGAATGCGAAGCCCTCCGCCAGCAGCCGGGTCGGCACCACGCGCCGGCTCTTGAGGAGCAGCTCGGTGTCGGTGCGCAGCACGAAGGCGCCGATCTCCGCCATCCACCGCGTCGCGGGCAGGCCGGGACGACGTCCGCGCAGGGCCTTCATCAGGTCACGCTGCGGCAGCGGACCGGGTGAGGCCAGGTTGACCGGTCCGTGGAGGTCGTCTCGCTCCAGCAGCGTCTCCACGGCGCGGACGAAGTCGCGGTCGTGGATCCACGAGACGTACTGCCGCCCACCCGCGACGGGCCCGCCGAGCCCGAGCCGCGCCATCCAGAGCAGGACGTCGAGGACGCCGCCCCGGTCGGGGCTCATCACCATGGCCGAGCGCAGCGCGACCTTGCGCGTCGCCGGGGTGTCGGCCATCAGCTGCGCGGCCTCCCACCGCTGGGCGATCTCCACGCTGAAGGCCCAGTAGTCCGGCACGTCCGGCTCGTCGCCGCCGATCACGCCGTCCTCGCCGTTGGCCGCGCCGTGCGTGTGGGCGTAGATGGTGGCGGTGCTCGCCTGGAGCCAGACCCGCGGCGGGCGGGCGGCGCGCTCGATCGCCTGGCCGACGGCGAGCGTCGAGTAGACCCGCGAGTCCATCATCTCGGCGAGGTGCTCGTCGGTGTAGCGGCAGCTGACTGTGCGCCCGGCGAGGTTGATCACGGCATCGGCTCCGTCGACCTCGACGGCCCAGTCGCCGACGTTCCGCCCGTCCCACACCACGTGCCTGACCCCGCTCTCGAGCGGTGTCGCGTTCCGGCTGAGCACCACGACCTCGTGCCCGGCCTGCGTGAGCGCACGACGCAGGATCCCGCCGACCTGTCCGGTCCCCCCGGGGATGACGATCTTCATGGCGCAGACAGTACGCCATGTTTTGAACGCGTTCAATTACGCGATCAGACGCTCCCCGTTGCTCCAGCAGACCGCGCGCAACCAGTCGTCGCCCAGGTCGAGACGCTCGAGCGCCTCGAGCTGGTGGCGGTAGGGGTAGGGGATGTTCGGGAAGTCGGAGCCCAGCAGCACCTTCCCGGCCAGGCCGAGGTCGCGCACGCGCGGGAGGAGGCCGGGTGGGAAGACCCCGCCCATCTCGGAGAAGAAGTCGGTGAAGGCCATCGTCGTGTCGAGGTGCACCCGGTGATGCGTCTCGGCCAGCTCGAGGAACGGGGCATACTCCGGCGCTCCCATGTGCGCGATCACCAGGCACAGCCGGGGGTGTCGCGCGAGCAGCGCGGCGACCGGGTCGGGTCCGGTGTACGTCGCCGCCACCGGCCCGCTCCCCGCGTGCAGCACGACCGGGGTGCCCGCCTCGGCGACCAGTCCCCAGGTCTCGTCGAGCAGCGGGTCGAGCACCGAGAAGTCGCCGACCTGCACGTGGATCTTGAAGACGTCGATCGTGTCGAGGCGCTTCGCGACGTACGCCGCTGCCGACTGCTCGGGATAGAAGGTGCCGCACACCAGCGCCTCCGGCACGCGCGCCGCGAAGTCGGCGGCCCACTCGTTGAGCCAGTCGGCCATGTCCGGCTTGTGGGCGTAGGCCAGGGCGGTGAAGCGGCGTACACCCAGGTCGCGCAGCGTCGCGACCAGCGCCTCGTCGGTGTCGCGGTAGTGCAGGGGCCACGGTCGGCCGATCAGCGGCCCCGCCGCGTCGAACTGGGCGCGCACCTTGGCCATCACCCGCGGCGGCAGGAAGTGGGTGTGGATGTCGAGCAGACCCGGGAGGCCGAGCCGCGTCCACCAGGCGTGGACGGCCTGAGCATCGGTGGAGGTGTCGGTGTCGCTCACGCCTGGACCCGGGCGCCGTTGGCGGCCAGGCAGGACACGAACTCGCTGGCGTAGCCGCGCTCGCGCAGGTCCTTGAAGTCGTTGCCCATCATCCGGTTGATCCGCTCGCGGCTGACGTTGCAGCTCGCGGTCTGCCACGTCCCGGGACCGGTCGGCCAGGTGATCGAGACGTCGGCGCCGTTGAGGCTCATGAAGCCGCGTCGCGCGACCACCAGGGTGTGGCACGCCGCGCGCCAGTCGGGGGCGGAGGCGCCGTCGGGCGTGAAGGTCATCGTCCCGGACTGCACCTCGAAGACCCCGAACGTGGAGCTCAGGGTGCTCCCGATCATGCCGCCCGCGCCGGTGCCGAGGATCTCGCCGTTCCACCGGCCGGCGGCCGCGCTGCCCTCGGGTCCACGCCAGTCGGCGGGCGCGGGGCTGGACGACGAGCCGGGCTGCTCCACGACCTTGAACTTCGCGATCACCACGAACAGGACGATGAAGAAGAGGACCAGGACGAAGAACCCGGCGAGGACGAGCACGGCGATCATCAGTCGGTGAAGCCCTTCAGCCGCCGCTGGACGGCCTGCTCCTTCTCGCGGTTGGACTGCCGCTCGGCCAGCGAGTGGCGCTTGTCGTACTCCTTCTTGCCCTTGGCGATCGCGATCTCGATCTTGGCGCGACCGTCCTTGAAGTAGAGCGAGAGCGGCACGATCGTGTATCCCTTGTCGCCGACCTTGCGCTCGATCTTGGTGATCTCCACGCGGTTGAGCAGCAGCTTGCGCTTGCGGCGGGCGGCGTGGTTGGTCCACGAGCCCTGGGCGTACTCCGGGATGTGGACGCCGTGCAGCCACGCCTCGCCGTTGTCGAGGTCGACGAACCCGTCGACGAGGCTCGCGCGGCCCTCGCGCAGCGACTTCACCTCGGTGCCCTGGAGGACCAGGCCGGCCTCGTAGGTGTCCTCGATGTGGAAGTCGTGGCGGGCCTTCTTGTTCTGCGCGATCAGCCGGTTGCGCTGATCCTTCTCCTTCGCGGCCATTCGCCCATCTTCTCATCAGGCCGCAAGCCGAAAGCGCCCTACAGGTAGTTGGCCGGGTCGACGGCCTTGCCGTTGGACATCACCGTGAAGTGCAGGTGGCAGCCGGTCGACCAGCCCGTCGAGCCGACGTAGCCGATGACGTCGCCGCGCTTGACCTGGGCGCCGACGCCGACGGTGTAGGACGAGGCGTGGTTGTAGATCGTCGCGATGCCCGCGCCGGCGAGGGCGCCGTTGTCGATGATCAGCCGGTTGCCGTAGACGTCGCTGTAGTAGGACGAGATGACCCGCCCGTCCTCGGCGGCGACCATCGGCTCGCCGCAGCTGACGCCGAAGTCGGTGCCGTCGTGGAGGCCCCAGTAGCCGTAGATCGGGTGCGTGCGCCAGCCGAAGGGCGAGGTGACAGACCCCGGCACCGGCCGCTGCAGCAGCCCGGTGGTGGGAGCGGCGCGCCCGCTGGCGGCAGCGGCCGCACGGGCGCGGGCGAGGGCCCGGGCGGCGATCCGCTTGAGCCGCTCCTCGATCTGCTTCTTCTCGCGCTCGGCGGCCTTGAGCTTGCGTACGTCGCGGGCCTTGATGCGCGCCGCGTCGGACCGCGCCGACTTGCGCTCCCCCACCAGCGAGACGACCGACGCCTTGGCGCTCGCGGCCTCCGCCTCGAGCTCCTGGGTCTCGGCGAGGTTGGCCGCAGCCTCCTCGCGCTTGGCCTCGACGTCGTCGCGGGCGGCGGCGACCTGGTCCTCGTGGACCTCGAGGAGCACCTCGGTGGCCTGCAGCCGGTCGTAGTCACGCGTCTGCTTGTCGACCACCGCCTGGTTGACGTCCGCGCGGCGGGTGAGGTCCTGGGCGGACTCGGAGTCGAGCAGCGACGAGAACGCCATCAGGTCGGGGTCGCCCTGGGTGTAGAGGTCCTTGATGGTGTCGCCGACGACCTTGCGCTGCGCGGCGACGTCCGCCTCCCCCGCGACCACCTCGGCCTGGGCGGCGGCCAGCGTGGCCTCGGCCTCGGCGAGGAGCGCGGCCGCGGCGGCGTCCCGCTCCTGGGCGACGCTGAGCTTGCCCTGGGCGGTGGCGAGCGCCGTACGCGCGTCGACGAGCTGGCCCTGGGCCGCCTCGAGCCGCTCGGTGGCCCGGCTCAGCTGCCGGCTCGAGTCCTCGAGGTGCTCGTGGGCGCGGTCGACCAACTTCTCGGCCTGCTTCTGCCGGTCCTTGAGGTGGTCGTCGGCAGAGATCGCGGCGAGCGCCGGGGGGACGGAGAGGGTGCCCAGTGCGAGGACCGCGGCGACGGATGCTGCGGCCATGCGTGTACGGGCGGTACGGGGGAAGGATCGCACCGGGAAGCCTTACGTGTGTTCGGGGAAGGGAACGCGATGAAGGTAACCCGCCCGGATCACACTTTGAGGTATTTGCGCGTCAGCACGAGTGTCGGGAGCACGGTGAGCAGCGGACCGAGGATCGCGACCACCACCACGCCGACGAGGTACTGCTCCATCCCGATCCACGGGATGAACTGCAACCGGTCGGTCGCGCGCTCCTCGATCCCGAAGTACATGAACGCGCCGAGGGCCCCCACCGCGAGCAGGACGCCGAGCAGCGCGGTCACCAGCGCCTCGAGCAGGAAGGGCAGTGCGATGTAGAGGGTGGAGGCGCCGACGAGCCGCATGATGCCGATCTCCTTGCGGCGCGCGAAGGCCGCGAGGCGGATCGTGTTGGCCACCAGCAGCAGGGCCGCGACGACCAGGAAGGCGGCCGTGGCGATCGAGACCCACTGCAGCATGTTGATGGAGCCGATGATCGGCTCGATGTAGCGGCGCATGTCCTGCACGCCGGACACGCCGTCGAGGCCGGTGACGGCGCTGGCGATGCCCTGGAACTTCTCGGGGTCCTTGAGCTCGACCCACAACGACTCGGGCATGTCGTCGGCGGTGAGGATGGCGTTGTCGCCCTCGAACTTCTCCGCGCCGTAGAGCTCCTTGACCTTCTCGAAGGCCTCGTCCTTGGTCTCGAGGTCCCAACCGGCGGCCTCGGGGTTCTCGTCGATCACGGTGGTGATGGCGTCGCGCTGGGCATCGGTGACCTCACCCGCGCAGGCGGGGTTGCGGTCGTCGTTGTTGCAGAGCAGGACCTGGATCTGGAGCTGGCTGCCCCAGTGGTCGGCGGCCTTCTCCGCCTGCAGGTGGAAGAGCACGCCGAGGCCGACGAGAGTCAGCGAGACGAAGAGGGTGAGGACGACCGCGAGGTGCATCGACAGGTTGCGCCGGAGCCCCTGGCCGAGCTCGGAGAAGACGTAGCGAAGCTGCATGGATCTGTGTCAGTCCTTCTCAGTTGGAGGTGCCGTAGACGCCCTGCGCCTGGTCGCGCACCACTCGGCCGTTCTCGAGCTCGATGACGCGCTTGCGCATCTGGTCGACGATCCCCGCGTCGTGCGTGGCCATCACCACCGTCGTGCCGGTGCGGTTGATCCGGTCGAGGAGCTTCATGATCCCGACCGAGGTGGTCGGGTCGAGGTTGCCGGTCGGCTCGTCGGCGATGAGGATCTTGGGCCGGTTGACGAAGGCGCGGGCGATCGCGACACGCTGCTGCTCGCCACCGGAGAGCTCGTCGGGCAGCCGGTCGCCCTTGCCGGTCAGGCCGACCATCTCGAGGGTCTCGGGGACCAGCGTCTTGATGTCGCCACGCGACTTGCCGATGACCTGGAGCGCGAAGGCGACGTTCTCGGACACGGTCTTGTTGCCGAGCAGGCGGAAGTCCTGGAAGACGGTGCCGATCTCGCGACGCAGCCGCGGCACCTTCCAGCTCGCGAGCCGGTTGATCTCCTTGCCCGCGACGTACACCCGGCCCGCGGAGGGGCGGTACTCCCGCAGCACGAGGCGCAGGAAGGTCGACTTGCCCGAGCCCGACGACCCCACGAGGAAGACGAACTCGCCCTTGTCGACGTCGACCGAGACCTGGTCGAGGGCCGCGTGGGCGTGGCCGGGGTAGGTCTTGGTGACCTTCTCGAAGCGAATCACGGCCCCGAGGCTACGCGGTGGCCCCAGCGATCCGCGGCATCGCGGAGCCCTAGGCTGGCGTGGTGCTCGCCTCATCCCGTACGCCGCCGCGCCGGCGTCGCCTCGCCACGGCGGGCCTGGCCATCGGGGTGCTGCTCGTGGCGGTCACCGGGTGCTCGGGCGACGACGACCCGGCCACCCCGACGGCCCCGGCCGCCGCCGAGCCGACGCCGCTGGCCGACTACGACACCTCCGGCCTGGCCCTGGTCCGGGGTGACTTCTGCGAGCGCGTGCCCGCGGACGCGGTCGCGGCGGCGCTGGACGGCGAGGCGACCGACGCCGCCTCGTGGCGCCCCGGAGTCAGGCTGCCGGGCACCCGCGACATCAGCAACGAGTTCGGCTGCTCGTGGACGGACGGCTCGGCCACCGCCCGCGCCTGGGTGTTCGCTCCCCCGATCACCGCGTCCCGCGCGTCCGACTTCGTGTCGGAGACCGTCGGGAAGGGTTGTCGCCGCCTGCGGTCGGCTCCCGACCTCGGGTCGCCGAGCGTGGCGCAGCAGTGCGACGACTCGACCGGGTTCCACGGACTCGTCGGCGACGCGTGGGTGGGCTGCGAGGTCAGTGCCGCGGCGACCGACGAGGACCTCGTCGGCGAGTGGTGCGTCGCCGTACTCGAGGCCCTGCGGACGTCATGAGAGGTGGTCGCTCCAGCAGCCACTGCCCATGACGTCAACCGGGATCAGGCGTCGGCCTCGGCCTTGTCGGTGCCGCGGCGCCAGCGGATGCCGGCCTCGAGGAACCCGTCGAGGTCGCCGTCGAAGACCGCTTGCGGGTTGCCGGACTCGTAGGAGGTCCGGAGGTCCTTGACGATCTGGTAGGGGTTGAGCACGTAGTTGCGCATCTGGTCGCCCCACGACGCCTGGACGTCGCCGCGCATGCCGTCGAGGTGGGCCTTCTCCTCGGCCTTCTTGAGGGCAAGCAGCTTGGCCTTGAGCACGACCATCGCGCTGGCCTTGTTCTGGAGCTGGCTCTTCTCGTTCTGGCACTGCACGACGGTGCCGGTGGGGATGTGGGTCAGCCGGACGGCGGAGTCGGTCGTGTTGACGGATTGGCCGCCGGGGCCGCCGGAGCGGTAGACGTCGACCTTGATGTCCTCGTCGTTGATCTCGATCTCGTCGGTCTGCTCGAGCACCGGCACGACCTCGACGGCTGCGAAGGAGGTCTGGCGACGGCCCTGGTTGTCGAAGGGGCTGATCCGGACGAGGCGGTGGGTGCCGGCCTCGACGGAGAGCGTGCCGTAGGCGTACGGCGCGTGGACCGCGAAGGTCGCCGACTTCAGGCCCGCCTCCTCGGCGTACGACGTCTCGAACACCTCGACGGGGTACTTGTGCTGCTCGGCCCAGCGCGTGTACATCCGCATCAGGGTCTCGGCGAAGTCGGCCGCGTCGACGCCGCCGGCGCCGGAGCGGATGCTGATCAGGGCCTCGCGGGCGTCGTACTCCCCGTTGAGGAGGGTGCGGATCTCGAGGGACTCGACGGACCGCTTGATCCGGTCGAGCTCGAGCTGCGAGTCGTCGAGGGTGGCGGTGTCGCCCTCCTCCTGCGCCATCTCGACCATCAGCGCGAGGTCCTCGATGCGGCCCTCGAGGCTGGTGAACTTGTCGAGCTCGCCCTGGATCGCGGAGAGGCGGCCGGTGACGCGGGTCGCGTTGTCGACGTCGTCCCAGAGGTCGGGCGCGGCGACCTGGTCCTCGAGGTCGGCGATCTCCTCGCGCATCTTGTCCAGGTCGAGGACCTGGCCGATGGTGCTCATGGTCGCCTGGAGCTGCTTGATCTCTTGGTCGAAGTCGGTGCCTGCCACAAGGGGAAACAGTACGGGGCGGGCGGTCGGGTGGCGAACCGCCCGGGCCCGTCGCTGAGGACGGACGACGGGCGGCTCTGTCGGGCGGTGCGAGCCCGACTCCTGCGCTCCCATCTGGGAAGGGGGAGCGAGACTGTGGCTACGTCGTGCAGAGCACCTCGGGGGTTGCGACGGCAGTGTTGGCGGCCGGTGTGCCCGAGGAGGCCAGCTCGTAGCGGATCCGGAAGGCATCGGTGACGTTGGTCTCCGCGTCCTCGATGACCTGGCCGAGCACGAGACCGGAGGCGAAGGCGACCCTGTCGTCGATCTTGAGGGCCACCGTGCCGGTGCCACCGGTGGCCGAGGAGTCGGTCAGCGCGTAGGTCGCTCGCAGCTTGAGGCACTTCTTGCCGAGGGTGTACTCCACGTAGTTCGGCGCGTCCGGTGCCGTGCTGATCAGGCTGTTGGCGAAGTTGTCCGCGCCGATCATGGCCGTCGTGTTGATGATGCCGGCAGCGACCCCGCGCTGGCGCGAGGCCAAGGGGCCCCAGGCGTAGACCGTGAGCTCGAGCTCGCTGCTGACGCCCTTCGCGACCTTGCCGGCCGCGGGCTTCAGCACGCGGTAGAAGCGGGTGCCGGCCACGCTGGGCTCGTCCTTCAGCAGGAAGGTGCCGTTGGCCCGGACCTTCGCCGTGCCGGACTGCGACCACGTCTTCTTGCCCTCCAGGCGCTGCTGGAGCACGACCTTGTCCCCCGCCGCGCCCGGTCGGACCGAGCCGCGGATCTTGACGGTGTCCTCCTTGGCGACCGCGGTGGCCTTGCTGATCCGCGCGGAGACGGAGTAGCCCGGAGCCTGGCGAGAGGCCGAATCGCTCGCGTGGGCCGTCGCGGTGGTGGAGGCGAGGAGCGGAGCGACGACCAGCGCCAGACCGGCGCCGGTGGTGATGATGCGGTTCATGGGAGTCCCCCTGTCGTGCGGCCCTGTCGGCCTGCTGCAAGAGGGATGCGTGCGTACGCCGATTAGTTGCCGACCAGTTCCGGCCGGTGTGGCGTGCGGGCGGACCACCGACCAGACTGGGCGCGTGACCAGCTCATCGTCCCCGGGGTCCCGCGTCGACGGCGCGATGGCGATCCTGCGCGCACGTGGCGAGCGGGTGACGCAGGCCAGGCGCGCGGTGGTCGAGGTGCTGGACGCCACTGCCGAGCACCTCGACGCCGACGAGATCGCCGCACGTGCGGAGGCGTCCGCCCCCGGGCTGCACCGCACGACGGTCTATCGCGCGCTCGCCACCCTGGGCGACCTCGGGATGGTGTCCCACACCCATGTCGGCGGGGCGGCCGCGGTCTACCACCTGACGATCGACGACCCCCGCCTCGCGACCGCGCCGTCGGTCCACGCCCACGCCCAGTGCACGGTCTGCTCGGCGGTCTTCGACATCCCCGTGGCGAGCTTCGAGGCCCTCACCGCCGACCTGATGTCCGACCTCGGCTTCCAGCTGGAGCCGGAGCACGCGGCACTGCTCGGCCGGTGCTCGGCCTGCCGTACGTCGAACGCCTGACGCTCACTGCTGGATCGTGACCGCCGCGGTGCTGCTCGCCCCGACGACGGGCTGCGCCGGGCTGCCCGGGATGTGCATCGGCAGGTCGAGCGGCGCGGTCAGCACCACCGTCACCGAACGGTCGACCGCGTTGACCCGGGCGTCGACCTCGATCCCGGGGTAGGTGCGGTCGGCGCCGACGGAGACGAGGTAGGCCTGGACCACCTTCTGCACCGCTCCCTTCTCCTGGAGCAGTCGCTCGGCGTCCAGCCCGCCCTCGTACGTGCCAGCGGCGCCGAGGTCGGCGCCCCGGAGCGCCGCACCGTCGGCAAGCGTGTCGAGGCTCTGGCGCTGGAGGTAGGCCGCCGACGCGTTGATGACCAGCGCCACGCCCATCAACAGGACGGCCGCGAGACCGACCAGCAGCGGGATGGTCGAGCCGCGCTCGTCGCGGGACCTCATTCGTCGGCCTCGACGGCACCGTCCGGTACGGCGACGAACTGGCCGATCGGCACCGTGTGGCTCGCCTTCAGGTCGAGCGAGCGGCGGTCGCTGTCCAGCACGGCTGGCAGGTACGGCAGCGCAACCCCCGAGTCGATCGCGACCGTGATCATCGAGGTCCCGGCGTGGCAGTCCTGCGGGAAGGGCTGGCAGGTCACGACGACCGTGGCCGTCTGGCCCTTCCCGCCCTGGTCGGCGAGGGTCTGGTCCACGACCGCCCGCGCCCGGGCCGCTCCGGTCGCGTCGTCCGGCGCGAGGGCGTACGCACGGGCCGCCGCTCGGGCGGCCCCGTCCAGGGCGAACGCTCCCCGCTGGACCTCGAACACGGTCAGCACGATCCAGGTGATCGGGATGAACAGGATCAGCCCGACCCAGCAGAACTCGACGAGCGCGCTGCCTGATTCCTCGCGTCGCGAACGGCGCCTGCGCAGCTGCCTCATGGCGACTCGATGATCGCGTTGCCGCTGACGGTGACGTCGATCGCAGGTCCGCCGAGGCCGAGCACGGGCACGCTCGCCGTCACCGTGACCCGGTAGCCCGGCGATCCCCCGACGTCGGCCGGGGCGATGGACACGCCGTCGGCGTATCGCTCGTTGACGGTGCCGACGATCTGCTCGATCGTCTTGGCCCGTCCGTCCTCCATGGTGGCCCCGCTGACGGCGGCGCGTCGGGCTCCCTCGGCCGCGGCCGAGGACAGGGTGTTGCGCACGTGCAGCACCAGCGCCAGCTGGAGCAGCGCGGCGAACAGCGGCAGCAGCACCACCAGGATCATCACGAAGTCCACGACCGCGCTGCCGCGCTCGGACCTCCGCATCCGCCCGATCCCCCGGTGGACGAGTGTCACCGGGCTACTTCACGGAGTCGAAGGCCCGCGTCAGGAGAGCCTTGAGCGGGTCCTGGGCGAAGGTGAAGATGGCGATCGCCAACCCGACCGTCATCACCGTCACCATCACCCAGCCCGGGACGTCGCCGCGCTCGTCACGGGCGCGCGACCCCGGCTGTGGCGCCGTCAGCGCGACGTACACACGCAACATCTGGTCGAGAGCGGACTGCTTCATCGGATACCCCGTTCGGTTGTTCGGTCGTGCACGGATGTGGGTCGGGAGGCGGCGGTCTTGGTCACGGCACCACCAGGCTGAGGCCGATGGCGCCCGGGAAGAACGCGAACAGCACCGTCACGGGCAGCACCAGGAAGACGACGGGCGCCATCATGAAGACCTCCTTGCGCGCGGCGGTCTCGATCAGGTTGCGGCGCCCGGCCTCACGGACGTCGGCGGCCTGCGCGTGGAGGACATCGGCCAGCGGCGTGCCGCGCTCGATCGCGACCGAGATGCCGGTGGCGAACCGCGCGACCAGCGGCAGCCCGGTCGTGGCCGCGAGACGGTCGAAGCCGGCGGCGACCGGGGTGCCGGTGCGGATCTCGGCCAGCACCCGACCGAGGTCGGCGGAGAGCTCACCGCCGCTGCGGCGTACGACGCGGTCGAGCGCCGCCACCGGGCTCTCGCCCGCCGCGACGGCCAACGCGAGCAGCTCGGCCACGGTCGGGAACTCGGCCACGATCTGCCGCTCGCGGTTGGTCGCCTGGCTGCTGAGTCGGTTGTCGCGGGCCATCACGCCGAAGACGAAGCCCACCACGCACAGCAGGAGCGCCGAGATCGGGCCGACTGATCCCGAGAGCGCCCGCAGCAGCGAGAAGGCGGCGACGAGGCCGAAGCCCGCCAGTCCCCAGAGCACCTGCTCGACCCGGAACTCGTGCACGGACTTGTCGATCGCCGCCCGCTGGAGCCGGCGGCGCACCGAGGTCGCACCCCCCATCACCTTCTCGACCACGTCGGCGGCCGAGCGCAGGAGCGGGCCGAAGATGCCGGCCGCGGCGACGGTCGGCGACGAGGACGCGACCCGGAGGGTGGGTGTGCGGCCCACCTGCGGCAGGTCGCGGACGTAGGGCATGACCCGCAGGCCGAGCTGCGGACGCCGGATCACCGCGACCCGGGCGGCGACCATGAGCAGGCCGATCGCCGTCGTCGCGCCGAGGATCGCGCCCCACAGTGCGGTGCTCATGAGGCGCTCATGCCAGGATCCGCCGTTCTGCGGGCAGACGTCCGATACGCATCATCACGCGGTAGGCGACGAGGCACAGTCCCGCGCCGACCGAGAGGACCACGATCCCGGCGCCGGAGGAGTAGGCGGTGACGGAGCCCGACTGGAACGACATCAGCAGCAGGACCACCCAGGGCGCCGCCACCGCGAGCCGGGCCCCGTTGACGGTCCAGGCCTGGCGGGACTCCATCTCGGAGCGGGTGCGGGCCTCGTCACGGAGGTAGCCCGAGAGGTTGCGCAGCAGCCGCCCGAGCTCGCCGCCGCCGACCTCGCGAGCGATGCGCAGCCCTTCGACGACCCGGTCGCCGACCGGGTCGGCCAGCCGGTCCTTGAGCCGGTCGAGCGACTCGTGGAAGCGACCGGTCACCTGGTAGTCGAGGGCGAACTCGTCGAAGGCCTCGCGCAGCGCCTCCGGCCCGTTGGTGCCGAGCGCGGAGAGCGCGTCGGGGAGTGAGAGTCCGGCGCGTACGGCGCTGGCGAGGTTGTCCACGGCGTCGGGCCACACGTCGGCGAACTCCCGCTGCCGCTTGGCGGCACGCTGCTTCACGACGGCGATCGGCAGGTAGCCCGCCATCGCCGCGAACGCGACGGCGACCGGGACGGTCCGCGAGACCGCCTGGATGACCACGAAGCCGAACACGAACAGCACCAGGCACAGCGCGAACAGGCTGCCGACCGACACCTCGCCCAGCCCGGCCCGGGCGAGCAGCTGGCGCCAGCGACCGCCGCCCGGCGCGGGGTCCCGCGGCGATCGGGGCAGGAAGAACGCCGACCAGACGAGGAGCAGTCCGAGCCCGAGGCCGAGGCCGACGAGGGCACCCATCAGCGGACTCCGTTGAGGATGCGGTGCAGGTCGATGCCGACGCGCTCGTAGCGCTCGAGCCGCGACGGCATCCCGGCGCCGCGACGCAGCTCGCCGCCGGCCCGCTCGAAGATCGACTCGACCTCGATGTGGTCGTTCTCCACGCGTCCGGGCACCGACACGATCTCGTTGACACGCCGGACGCCCTGGGCGTCGATGCCCAGGTGGACGACGAGGTCGACCGAGCTGGCGACCGTCGGCACGACGAAGCCGGCCGAGATGTTCTCCCCGGCCAGCAGCGGCAGCGTGCACATCTTCACCAGCGCCTCGCGGGCGCTGTTGGCGTGCAGGGTGCACATGCCCGGGAGCCCGGCGTTGAGCGCGAGCAGCAGGTCGAGGCACTCCTCGGCACGGACCTCGCCCACCACGACCCGGCTCGGGCGCATCCGCAGCGCCTCCTTGACGAGGTCGCGCAGCTGGATCTCGCCGGTCCCCTCGAGCCCCGACTGCCGGGTCTGCATCGGCACCCAGTCGGGGTGGTTGAACTGGAGCTCGAAGACCTCTTCGGCCGACACGACGCGGTCGCTGCCGGGGATGGAGGCGGCCAGGCAGTTGAGGAAGGTCGTCTTGCCGGCCTGGGTGCCGCCGGCCACGAGCACGTTGAGGCCGGCACGGATCGAGGCGTCGAGGAAGACCGCCGCCTGGCTCGTCAGGCTGCCGAGCTCGACCAGGTCGTCGAGGCGCTTGGCGCGGACGACGAACTTGCGGATGTTGACCGCGGTGAAGAAAACCACTGCGTCGTTGCGACCATGGCGTGGCGGACGGCCACGAGCGTGATCCCCCGGGGATCATAGGGCCACCATGATCACGAAGGTCGTCATCCAGGGGTACCGCAAGTTCCGGTCATTCTCCGTCGCGCCAGATGCGGCGACGAACATCATCGTCGGCGACAACGAGACTGGTAAGTCAACGCTGCTCGAAGCCATCACCCTGGCTCTGAGCGGGAGAATCGACGGTCGTTGGGCGAACGAGGAACTCAATCCCTACTGGTTCAACGCCGAGGACGTGCGCGACTACCTCGCCGCGTACGCCAAGGACCCGCAGACGCCTGCCCCGTCGATCCGCATCGAGCTCTACTTCGACTCCGAGGATCCCGACGTCCAGCGCATGCGCGGGGTCCACAACTCACTGCGCCTCGACTGTCCCGGCACCAAGTTGGAAGTTGTCCGCAACCCGGACTACGACGAGGAGTTCACGGCCTACATGGCCGACCCCGATCGCCTCGGCGTGATGCCGACGGAGTACTTCGAGGCCATGTGGAAGGACTTCAACGACACGCCGCTGCGTCGGCGCCCCGCGGCCCTCGGGCTTTCGATGATCGACTCACGCACGATTCGGTCGAAGGCGGGGGTCGACTACCACACCCGGGAAATCCTCAGCTCGTTCCTCGAGCCGAAGGAACGAGCAGCAATCTCAGTGGCCCACCGCAAGTCACGCCACGAGATGACGACCTCATCGCTAGGCGGCCTCAACGAGAAGGTGCGTGACGGATCGGAGGACCTTCACGACGCTCCCCTCAGCTTGACGATGGACCAGTCCGCACGGGCCTCCTGGGAGGCTGGCGTCGTACCCCAGGTGGATAACATCCCGTTCGCCATGGCCGGTCAGGGACAGCAGGCATCGATCAAGGTGGCGCTAGCGATGAAGCGCCGCGCCGAATCTGCTCGCACGGTTCTGATCGAGGAACCCGAGACGCATCTTGCCTACAGCCGCCTCCACAAGTTGATCGATCGAGTCGAGACCCTTGCCGGCAAGAACCAACAACTGTTCGTCACCACCCACAGCTCCTTCGTCCTCAACCGCCTCGGCCTCGACAAGCTCATCTGCCTGCGCGGAGACACCCCCGCCCGCATCACCGACCTCGACGACGGAACCGTCGCCTACTTCAAGCACCTGTCGGGGTACGACACACTGCGTCTTGTCCTCGCAACGCGGTTGGTTCTCGTCGAGGGTCCGTCCGACGAGATGGTCTTCAAGCGGGGCTACTTCGACAGGTTCAACAAGTACCCCGAAGCCGACGGCATCGACGTGATCTCCATGAACGGGATCACCTTCAAGCGAGCACTCGAGTTGTGCACTCGCCTCGACCGCGACGTCGTAGCCCTCCAGGACAACGACGGAACGGATGCTGCCAACATCGTCGAGGAACTCAAGGAGTACCTGTCTGTAAACCGCAAGATGTTCGTTGGCGACCCTGCGCTCGGCAAAACCCTGGAGCCACAGCTCGTCAAGGCCAACGGCGTCGATCACATGCGGACGGTCTTGGGTCTGCGCCCACAAGACAATCCCGACACCTGGATGCCCAACCACAAAACCGAAGGCGCCCTGCGCATTCTCGAGTCAGAACAGACGGTTGTGATGCCTGACTACGTCAAGCAGGCCGTCGAGCACTTCGCATGAACCGAGTGATTCTGGCCGTCGCCGGCGGGCGCAAGACCCAGTCGATCGTCGAGGACTGCAGATCATGTCCAGAAGGCCGTCGCATCCTGGTTCTCGGGTACACGACCGCAAGCCAGCACGAGCTCCTGACTCGGATTCGAGCGGCCGGCGTCCACGGTCACCAAGTCGAGGTGATGGGTTGGTTCGCCTTCCTCCTGCAACACCTCGTCCGCCCCTACCTCCCGCTCCTCTACGAGGGCCGGCGGTTGACTGGCCTCAACTTCGAGGGCGACCCCGGCCGCTACGCCACGGGCATCGAACGTTTCCTCGACACTGACGACCGCGCATACATGCTGCACCTCGCCAAGCTTGCGCACGACGTGGCGGCGGCGAGCAACGGCGCCGCGATCGACCGGCTCGAACACATCTACGACGAGATCTACATCGACGAGGTACAAGACCTCGGCGGATGGGACCTCGAGATCATCCAGCTCCTCTTGAAGACAAAGCTGAGAATCACCATGGTCGGCGACATGCGGCAGGCGCTGCTCTCTACCAACATCAAGGACCCCAAAAACAAGCCGTACCGCAAGGAAAAGATCTTCAACTGGTTCCAACTGATGGAGCAGCGCAAGCTCCTCAGTATCGAACAGGCACCAACCACCTACAGGTCAAGTCAGCCCATCGCGACATTGTCCGACTCGATCTTCGACCCGAGCCTCGGGTACGCGCCGACCATCTCGGCATCAACCGAGACACACGAACACGCGGGACTCTTCACCGTTCGAGAAGCCGACGCCATCGAGTACGCCCAACGCCATGAGGCCCTCTGCCTCCGCCACAGCAGAGCCGTCGCCAAGCACCTGGACCTTCCCTTCATGACTTTCGGGGTGGCCAAGGGACGCACCGTAGACCACGTCCTGATCTACCCGACGGCAAAGGCGCTCCAATTCCTCACCGGTGGTGCGCGCCTTGAGGGCCAAGCCGCCTGTGCGCTGTATGTAGGTGTCACCCGCGCCAAGCACAGCGTTGCCTTCATCACCGACCAACAACTTCTCAACACCACCGCCTGGACCCGTGCGCCGATACTGCCGAAGGCCCCCGGACCGTCCTAGCCATCGCGTCCGTCAGTCCCGCCTTGATCACCACCGCGACGCGACGCCCGATTCGTCCATCCTGCCCCTGACCCGAGATACTACTTTTCTTGTGTAGTTCCTACGGTCGATGTAGCATTCCGGGCATGGACAAGGCGCGGCTCGACCCGGTGGCCACCCACCTCATCACCAGCTACGTGGACACCGGTTCATACAGCCAGCGGTTCAAGGACGACCACCATGTGCCGCCGTCGCTGATGGCCAAGGTGCACCATCTGCGCTCGGTCATCCAGGCACTACTCGTTGACGACTCCAACTACGAACTCGCTCCCAGCTACGTTGACTACGGCCGGGTCGAGTTCACCGACCTGAAGACCGGTGAACGGTACCTCTTGAAGAGCTCCAAGGCGGTCGCGATCGAGACCGCGACCGCACGGCAGAACGGCAGCCTCTTCCCGATCACGAACCTGATCCGGCCATCCGACATCAAGGTCATCGTGTACCGCTTCCAGCGCGCCGGCCTTGAGCTTTCGATCGCCCCGGCGAGCACCCGTGGCCGCTCGGAGAAGATCCACGTCGCCGACGCACCAGTCCTCGTCGACGTCTGGCCCTACCAGACCGACGAGCTGGCCGACCAGACGAAGCCGTTCGACCAGACAGCCCGCGACAACTTTGCGGACCTTGGCGACCTCGGACACGACCAGGGTGTGGGCGAGTTCGAGTGAACCGCCTTCGCTCCTATCGGATGATCGAAGGAATCGCGCAAGACCAGTTGGGCGATCTGCTCGGCCTCTCTCCGCAGATGATCTCGGCCATCGAAGGCGGGCGCCGCACCTTTAACGGAGATCTCGCACCCTTGGGCTACTCCAACGACCGCTTCGAGCTCCCCGACATGTCCGAGCCGCTCCACCGGCAACGTGCCTCAACCAAGGTCGCAACCAAGAAGCGCGCCAAGGAGCTGCTCCGCCTTGCCGGCGAGGTCTTCGGCGAACTCCGGGAACGCACCCCCGGGGCACCGGACCTCATGCTGCGCCCGGGCGCGGCGCCAATCTCCCTGGACGACCTCGACGACCTAGCCCTCGACGTGCGCTACTCATTGCGCCACGAGGAGTCCGGCGCCATCCGCAACCTCACCTCGCTCGTCGAACGCGCCGGAGTCTGCTTGGTCCCGATCGTAGGTCTCGGCGTCGACGGCCTGTCATCGTGGGTCGGCGAGGTACCGGTGATTGGTCTGGCACCCAACGTGCCGGGCGACCGCTTCCGACTAACGCTAGGTCACGAACTCGCACACCTGCTGTTCCACAGACGAGCGACGGCAACGACCGAGCACGAGGCAAACAGGTTCGCGTCCAACCTGCTGTTCCCTCAAGGCGACTTCGAGGAGCAGATGCCCGATCGGCCGCAACTCCGGGACTTCGTCGGCCTGAAGTCGTCATGGGGCGTCTCTGTTGCAGCACTGGTCTATCGAGCGCACGACCTCGAGATCATCGACGACAGCCGCTACCGCGCCCTACAGATCCAGATGTCGAAATGGCGGCGCAACGAGCCCGGCCAGTTCAGCCCCGTGCACGGCGAGCTGATGAACCGGCTCATCGAGACGAATGGCGGAATGGCGGCCGTGGCCAAGGACCTAGGGGTGAACCAGCAGCACCTCGCCATGCTCGGCAACTGGAACCACCTCCGCGTCGTGTGAACCAGCACCACTGGATCAGCCATGAGCGTGACATTTTCGTGGTGCAGTGGACCTTGTGACACCTGAACAAGACAAACGGCCGCAGCCTCCCGAGCCGCTCACCGTGGAGCATGTCACGACCGCGAGCTCCGAGACCGGTCCATTGGTGCACCTCATCCGCGAGAGCGAGTGGCGCCACTGGACCGGTCCTCCGCGAGCCCTGTGCGGCGTCGAAATGGCTCGTCCGGGCGTCAGCTGGTTCGCTCTAGCGGGGTGCCGGAAGTGCGCCGCGTACGGCCTGAAGCGCGGTCTCCGCGAAATCGTCGACACAAGCGGCCGAACTGTGTCGCTCCGAGACGTCTACGACGGCGTCGTCCTCGACATCGAATGAGTTGGCGATCCGGGCACAGAACGCGGGAGAGCTCGCACAGCGGCCATCGACCCCAGCCCGCGTCGTATGGTCATGGATCCACGCGACCCATCACGGCTGCCTACGAGGGGCCGCAACACCGGTCGGCGGACTCCCGCGCGGTTTGGTGGCGACAGCACCAGGCAGCGTTCTTGATCGGGGAGCAGCCCAGGTGTGGTTTTGTATGGCCGAGGAGGTCGTCGACATCACGGTGCTCAGCGAGACCACGAACGGCGTCACGGGTAACGAGGTTCGAAGGGAAGGCTGACATTGAAGGTCAAGTTCCGCGTCGTCACGTCGATGCCCGCCGGGCGCGAGCGAAGGCCCGATACCGTCTACCTCTGGTCATCTGCATGGGACGACTGGTTCAAGTTCTCCACTCTGTACAACGTCTCGTACGTCGACTCGGACTCCGAAACCCACCACATCGGGGAGACCAAGATCGGCGAGTTCGGCCTCAAACCCCGGCGCAGCGGCGACGGCAAAGAGCCAGGCTTCCGAAGCCCAACCCTGCCGGCGCGGTTCAGCACCCTCGATGAGCGCTTCTTCTCGCTGGGCCAAGATACGAGCTTCTACGAGGAACTCTCCAAGATCGGCTCGACGTTCCGGATGTCCTTCCTTGCGGCCATCAACGACATCGCATTCGATGCAGAACTCCGAGTCCGCGCGGAGTCCGAGCAGGTCACAGGAGTCTCCCTCCTCCGAAACGTGCCACTTCAGACGGTTCGCGAGCAGTACGCCCGACTAGCCCGTGGGGGCGCCAGGCTCACGTCCTACAAGTTCGTCTACCGCAAGAAGCAGCTGGATGCTGATGCGCTGGCGCTATCGTTCGCAGTGGACCCATCGGTCAACCCGCCCACGAACATCCACGTGCTCATCGGCCGCAATGGAGTCGGCAAGAGCACGGTCCTCAACGGCATAGCAAAGACGATCATCGCGAACTCCGACAAGCGCGCGGCCACCAATGACAAGACCGCCGAGAAGGCCCCCTGGGACCAGTTCTCCAACGTAGTCTCTGTTTCCTTCAGCGCCTTCGACTCATTCGCTCCCCTCAGCCTTCCCCAAGACCGTCGAGGGCTGCCCTACCACTATGTCGGCCTGAAGAAGGTCAACTCGGGCGGGGACGCACAAGCGCCGGAGATCAAGGACCCAGCGGCCCTCGCCCGCGAGATGAGCCAAGCCGTCAAGACCTGCCTCGTGGGCGCCCGTCATGCGCGGCTCACCCGCGCCCTACGGCTACTTGAGGGAGACCCGATCTTCGCCTCTATCGGCATCGGTGACCTCATCGGAGAGGCATCCCGCGAGGAGGTCGTCGAAACCCTTCCCAAACTCTTTCGCCGACTCAGCTCAGGGCACAAGATCGTGCTACTCACGGTCACTAAGCTCGTCGAGACAATAGAAGAAAAGAGTCTGGTCCTGTTTGACGAACCAGAGGCTCACCTACACCCGCCTTTGCTCTCTGCGTTCATCCGCGCGCTGAGCGACCTCCTGACCAACCGCAACGGCATGGCGATCATCGCTACCCATTCCCCGGTCGTGTTGCAAGAGGTCCCGAAATCCTGTGTGTGGAAGTTGCAGCGCGCCGGCGATTTGGTGACCCGCGAGCGGCCGAGCATCGAGACCTTCGGTGAGAACGTCGGGATTCTCACCGACGAGATCTTCGGCCTGGAGGTGACCGCGACCGGATTCCACAAGCTCCTCGCGGACCTTGCCGGCGACTCCGATTCCTACGAAGAAGCGCTCGAACAACTCGGATCACGACTTGGCACCGAAGGCCGAGCGATCCTGCGAGCGATGCTCAATGCCCGCTCCGGGAGACCGAATGTGGCGCGCTAGTACACCTGACTGCACTGCGGAGGAGGTTGCTAGAGCTTGCGTTAGGAAAGTCCGAAATGACGACCTCCGAGTGACGCTTCTGAAGTCAATTTCCGACTTCACCCTCAACAGCGCCGCCTATCGGGCCAGCGCTGCGTCCAGTTCACTGCACAAGGCCACTGCAGAAGACTATGAAATCGTCGGCATTGCCGACGCTGACTTTCATCAGCTTTACAAGAGCCGCCTGGCTCGGCCCGGCTCCCCCGCATACCAGTACTACGAGCGGCTACGAACAAGCGCGGCCCATGGCTTGTGCGCCTACTGCAGATACGGCCAGGCAAAGACACTTGATCACTTCATCCCGAAAACGACCATCGCCGGACTGAGCATCGAGCCCTGGAACCTCGTGCCATGTTGTCATCAGTGCAACCACAAGCTTGGTCGAAATTGGTCGGACCAAGCACACGAACAGATGCTGCATCCATACTTCGCCCCCGATCTGGGACGCTGGCTTGCCGCAGAAGTTCATCCGACCCGGCCAGCTTCAGTTTCATTCCAGGCCGTCCCAGATCCCACCCTGCCCGACGGCCTGCGACGACAGGTCGTCAACCAATTTGAGGCATTGGGACTTGCCGAGCTCTACGCAGTCGTCTCGAGCCAAGAGCTCGCCGGGCTTAGCCGCCGTTTGGTCTCGGTGGGCGACGAGATCGACATCCCGAGCTACCTCGACGAGCTCGCAACACTTGCTTTTTGCGGCGACCTCAACGACCGTCGGGGCGTACTATATGAGGCCCTTTCACAGAGCTCGTGGTACTGCGACGGAGGCTTCGCCGATGTTTGACCGGAGTCAGCACCTGATTCTCGAGGGGTGGTTCCTTCACGTCGACCAGATACTCCGACTGCTCGGCGGGGAACGCGCGTCCGCCGCGACCGCAAGCTTGCCGAGCCAAGCGTCGCCACTTGGCAAGACCTACTGGGCACAGGCGATCGAGGAGGCGCTCGCACAGTACCTTCGGGAGATCGAGGTGACTTCGCTCGCCGTCGCCGTGAAGGACGACCGACTGGAGAAGGGCATGCTGGTATGGCTGGATCAAGCCCTCTACTTCAAAGGTCTCGCCACGGCGGCGAGGAGCGGAGGGAGAGCCAATTTCAAAGGCAAACTCGACACCGACACCACGACCGCCATTGTCGGCGATTTCAACCCTGAGCGAGTCATGAGTTCCACCGGATCGCACGCGTTGAGTGGAAGAAGTCGCCAGTTTCTGCTCGGATACATCACGGAGCATGGCGGTGACGAGGTTACGCTGAGGCCACTCTTCATCGGGCAACGGTACTTGCGCCCAATAGGAGACAAAGGCCTCCCCTTTGCAGATCGCGCGGTGCGCGACACTGCCCTTGCCCATCCGGCGCAGGTCGATGCGTTCGCGCACGTAGACTTTTCACGCGCGCTGAACCTAAAGGACCTCCAGGAGCTACGAGACGTCCCGGAGAGGCAGGTCAAGACTTGGTTCGCCGAGATCTTCGGCGAACCTGACGTTCCCAAGGACTGGGGTGGCGAGCAGTTCGACCTCTGGACTGCGCAGGTCACGATCGGCCGGGAACATGTGCAAACGGCAATTGCGTTCAAAGGACCTGCACTCTTCCGTCCAATGACCATCGCGCACCTAGGCCATAACGGCGATCAGATCGACCGACTGTTCGCGACGGCTGCTGATCTCCTTGTGGTGCAGCACTGCCACAGCATCACGGCTCCCGTGGTCAACATGCTCCGGATCTATGCGACTCATCCGAGCCACGTTCGGCGGTACATGACAATCAACGGCTATCAGACGCTAGCGATCCTCAGACACTTCGGATACCTGACCCCGTCATAGCGCCTCGGAGCGCCTCCGGTAGCCGTCGATCGGCGCCACGACAAGCCGGTCACCAGATCGTGCAACGCGGCGAGGCATGCACCGCCACTCCCCCGAACCGGACGCACATGCGAATGCCGACGCCATCGCGCGTTTGTCGATTGCTCAGTCTCCCGGCCGTGACAGTGGCAGGCTGCCGGCATGAACGACCAGGACCCCTGGCAAGCTGCCGAGACCCACACCTGGGAACAGGACATGAAACGCGGCGACTGGGAAACCCAACGCACAGCCCACATGCCCGACCCACCCTGGCCCGAGCCCACCAACCCGATCCTCGCCGCGCTCCTCCACGACGCTCGCAACAACATCGCCGACGGCATGCCCGTCGACCTGGCGATGCTCCAGCTCGCAACCCACTGCTGGTTCGAAGGCGGAATCGACAGTTACGACCGCGGCCAGCACGACGCCCGAAACCAGACGCAGCCGTAGGCCCACCGCCGCGGATCGGAGACGACGACCGCCGCCACCCAGCGCAGAGCCCTTGTCAGGATCGCGCGACCATCTCCTCGCTGTGACGTGCCGGTGCCTGCGCCCCAGCATGGTCGGCAAGGAGGAAGTCGGCACAGCGCTCGCCGACCATGACGGCCGGCAGGTTGGTGTTCGAGCGCGGGATGACGGGGAACACCGAGGTGTCGGCCACACGAAGGCCCGCGACTCCGCGAACGCGCAGCTCGGAGTCAAGCGCCCCGCCCGTGCCCATACGCGCCGTGCACGAGGCGTGATAGGTGTGTTCGACGTTCTCGCGGATCCAGGTCTCCAGATCGGCGTCTGACTCGACGTCGACTCCGGGCGAGATCTCGATTCCGGCATGGGTCGCCAGCGGTCCGGTCGCGACGATCTCGCGGCTGAGCCGGATGGCACGGATCATCGCGGCCATCTCGGCCGGGCCCGACAGCATGTTGAGCCGGATCCGCGCGTGCTGTGCGGGATCGGCCGACGCGATCAGCACGCTCCCGGTGCTGGTCGGCGTCCAGTAGGACTGACCGAGCGTGAAGGTCGGCCTGTCGTAGACCTGGGCACCGTGCTCACGGAAGTACGACGGCACGAACACGATCTGGAAGTCCGGTCCCGGGAGCCCCGGCTCGCTCCTGATGTGCGCGGTCGCCTCGGCGACGTTGCTGGTGAGCTTGCCCGTCCCCGACGCGACCCACTGCTCGACGTACGCCGGGTCGTCGCCGTCGAAGAGCCCGACCTCGTCGCCCTCGATTTCCCAGTTCATCAACGTCATTGGGTGGTCCATGAGGTGCGCGCCGACCGCCGGCAGGTCGACGACCGGCGTGATGCCGAGCGCACGGAGGTGCTCCGCCGGGCCGATGCCGGACCGCTGCAGGATCTCCGGCGTGCCGAAGACTCCCCCGCTCACCACGACCTCTCGCAGCGCGCGGGCGTCGACGGAACGGCCGCCGGCCAGGTAGCGCACCCCGACCGCAGCGCCGTCCTCGATGAGCACCTTGTCGATGAGCGCGCCCGTGACGACAGTCAGCGCGTCGTTGTCTTCCAGCGGGGCGAGGTAGGCCGTTGCGGTGTCATAGCGCCGGCCGTCGCGCATAGTGGTCGTGACGAGGCCTACGCCGTCGAGGTTCGGTCCGCGATGGGCGGGGTTGTCCTCGATGCCCGTCTCGATCGCCGAGGCGACGAAGGCCTTGCTGAGCGGGTCGGGCGAGGGCAGCTCCCGCCAGCCGAGCGGCGACTTGTCGAAGTAGGGCTCCACGTCGGACCAGGACCAGCCCTCGACGCCGTACGTCGTCCAACTGTCGTAGTCGGCCCGGCTTCCGCGAACGTGCAGCATGCAGTTCATCGAGCTGCAGCCGCCGAGAGTCTTGGCTCGCGGCTGGTAGATGCTGCGGTCGCCAAGCGTCGGCTCCGGCTCGGTGTGGTAGTCCCAGTCGCGGTCGCTGTGGAATAGCTGCGCGAAGGCGGCCGGGATCTGCACCTCGGGCACGCGGTTGTCCGGGCCTCCCTCCAGGAGCAGTACCCGGGCGCCGCTCTCGGCCAGTCGCGCCGCGACGGCACAGCCTGCCGATCCGGCCCCAGCCACGATGTAGTCGTAGGTCTCCATCTCACTCTCCTCCAGCCTCGGTGCGGATCGGCGGCCCCAGTGCCACCGGTCCCATGCCTCGTAAGGCCGACGGTAGGCGTCCGGCGTACGGCGGCACTGTTCAGAAATTGAACTCCGCGGCTGGCGGAAGCACTCCTAGCGTGGCGTCGACGCCGTCCGGACCAATGGAGGTTCCAGTGAGCACCACACCGCACTACGACATGTACATCAACGGGGAATGGATCGAGAGTCCCGACCGCTACGAGGTCCGAGCGCCAGCGACCGGCGAGGTCACCGCGACGGTGTCCTTCGGCGGCATCGACCATGCCGACGCCGCCGTCGCCGCCGCGAAGGCCGCCCACGATGAGGGCACCTGGCGCCGGATGACACCGGCCCAGCGCGCTGACGTCCTGGACCGGATGGCCGAAATCATGGAGGCCAAGGCCGCCGAGCTGGCCGCGCTCGCCACCGGCGAGAACGGGGTCACGGTCCGGATCGCGACCGCCTTCCACATCGGTCTCGGCGTGGCGAACCTGCGGTTCTTCGCCGGCCTGGCCCGCGCCTTCCGGCCCGAGATCGCCAACCCGCTCATCCCCGAGACCGAAGATGTCCGATCGGTGCTGCGCCGCGAGCCCATCGGGGTCTGCGCCGGCATCGTGCCGTTCAACTTCCCCCTGGTCCTGGCCGGCTGGAAGGTCGGTCCCGCGCTAGCAGCCGGCAACACCTTCGTGCTCAAGTGCGACGAGAACACCCCGCTCACCCTGCTGGAACTGGCCAAGTCCGCCGAGGAGGCAGGGCTCCCGCCGGGCGTCCTCAACGTCATCACGGGCCCCGGCGAGACCGTCGGCGCCCACCTGAGCAGCCACCCCGACGTCCGCAAGATCGCGTTTACCGGCTCGACCGCGGTCGGCAAGCTCGTCCACCAGGCCGCGACGGACAACCTAAAGCGGGTCACCCTAGAGCTAGGCGGCAAGGGTCCGAACATCATCCTCGACGACGCCAACCTCGACATGGCCATCGACGGCTCGCTGTACGCGTTCTTGATGTACGCCGGACAGGTCTGCGAGTCGGGCACCCGGCTGCTAGTCCCCGCCGAGCGGCACGACGAGATCGTCGAGCGGCTCGTGGCGCGCGTGCGCGACGTACGCATCGGCGACCCGAACGACCCGGCCAGCGACATGGGCCCGGTCGCCTCCCTGGACCAGAAGAAGCGGGTCGAGAGCTACCTCGAGATCGCGCTCCAGGAGGGCGCCACCATCGCCTACCAAGGCACCGTGCCCGACGGCGCCGCGTACGCCGACGGGGCGTGGGTCGCGCCGGTCATCTTCACCGGCGTCACCAACCAGATGCGGATCGCCCGCGAGGAGGTCTTCGGCCCGGTCCTGGCCGTGATCGCCTACGACAGCGTCGAGGAGGCGATCGCGATCGCCAACGACTCCGACTACGGCCTCGCCGCGGGCGTGTGGGGCTCGGCCGAGCGGGCCGTCGAGGTCGCGCACCAGCTCGAGGCCGGCACCGTGTGGGTCAACGACTGGCACGCCGGCTTCCCGCTGAACCCCTTCGGTGGCTACAAGCAGAGCGGCCTGGGCCGCGAGGTCGGCCCCGACGCGATCAACGAGTACACCCAGCTCAAGACCGTCCACCAGGCCAAGGACAACGACTGGACCAAGCACGGCTTCGCGCTCGTCCTGCCGCCCCCGGCCTGAGCCCGATTCACTCGGGCGGCGTCCGCATGGGCTGGCGCCGCCCGAGTACCAACTCCTCCCATGGCGAACTGGCCGCGCCGCGTTCTCGGGAGTACTGCTCACATGTCGAACCTAGGTTGTCTCAATGACTTCGGGGAAGCACAGGGCACCGGGGCGTCCTGTGAGCGGACGGGGGCCGGCACATAGGACTCGTCGACCTGACCCGCGGCCGAGGCACGGTCGGGCCGGGCGCTTAGGTCGGTGATGACATCCTGGGCGTCGATGACCGCGCTGGCTTGGCCGAGACGGATCATCTGGTTGACGCCGGCCGAGGCAGCACTAGTTACCGGCCCGGGCAGCCCCATGACTGTCCGGCGAAGGTTGCCGGCCCACTCGGCCGTGTTGAGAGCTCCGCTGCGGTGGGCGCCCTCGATGAGCAAGGTGCCCTCGGCGAGGCCGGCGACGATCCGGTTCCTGGCCAGGAAGCGGGTGCGGTTCGCTTCGGTACCCGGGGGTGCTTCGGAGACGACCAGGCCACGGTTGGCGATCGCGTCGAGGAGGCTGGCGTTCGCACTCGGGTAAGGGCGGTCGACTCCCTCTGGCAGGACGGCGATGGTCGTGCCTTTGGCCATCAGGGCTCCGCGGTGCGCGGCTTCGTCGACGCCGTAGGCAAGGCCGCTGACCACGGTGTGCCCCATGCTGGCCAGGTCATGGCTGAACTCGGTGGCCTGCTCGATGCCGTAGCTGGTGGCAGCCCGGGAGCCGACGACTGCGACCGAAGTGAGCGCGAGCTGGTGGAGCTCGTGGTTGCCCCGGACCCACAGCCCGACCGGTTCGCCGCCGCGATCGTGCAGGGCGCCGGCGCCGCGGAGTCCTGCGAGCTGGCGGGGCCATTCGTTATCGCCGGGTACGACGAAACGGATGCCCTTGGCGGCTGCCTGCTCGAGCACGCGGGCCGGGTCGACGAGGGCGAGCTCCTGGCCGATTATGAACGCCCAGTGGGCGGCCACATCGCCGGCGGCCTCGAGGTACTCGAGCACCTTGCTGGCACCGAGCTCGCTGGCCAGGCCCGTGACGCGGAGATCTCCGGGTTCGGTGACAGAGCTGAGCCGGACACGCGCGAGCCTCTCGGTCTCGTCGGCCGCGTGCACCGGGCGGCTCACGCCCTTGCGGCTGGTCGGGCTGGTCGTGTTCGTTTGGTTGGTTGTCATTCCTGGGCTCCCCACAGCAGGTTTAGGTCGGGGTCGTGGATGACGTCCAGGCGTGTGCCGGGGTCGTAGGAGGCCGGCTCGGGCACGATGAGCCGGCGGAGCCTGCGTTCGGTGCTGCTGCGCTGATCGTCGCCCCTGACCTTGCGACTGACATCGACGCGGTGCTCGCCGGCGTGGGGCGTGTCCTCTGTTCGGTCCACCGCGGTGTCCTTTCTCAGCGCCCGGGCGCCGGACGGTCGGTGGTGGGCCGCTGGGGGTACGGGAGGTCGCGGTGCTGCGTGGCCGGCCGGGGGACGAAGGACTCGTCCAACCCGCCAGCCGTATCAGCGAGATCGCCGGCGAGCTCCCGCTCCTGGGTCTGGTAACGGTCCCATTCCTGGGGGTGGATGCCGTTCTGGAGCGCTGAGGCGACCAAGGCGGCCATGGAGTAGGGCCGGTCGTCCGGCACCTGGTCGAGGGCGCACCAGGCCCTTGCCCCATCGCCATGGAGCCAGCTGGCGAACCCGAGCATGGAGGCGGGTGCAGCGCGGAGCTCGTCGGGGGCTCGGCGGGTGAGGTCGTGCCACAGGGACATGTGGGAGGTGCGGTTCTCCCGGTTCATGTCCTCCCAGAGTGCGTCGCGGGTGCCGATCGTCTCGAGAGCGACCAGCAGGCGGGCGCCGTCGACGTTGGAGAGCCGGCCGCCGCCGTCCGCGTGGAACTGTTCGACGCGGTCCAGTGCCCACTCCCGTTCCGCTGTCGGGGTGCTCGCAGCGGCCGCTGTGCGCGCGGCGGGGAGCAGCTGGGTGATCGGGTCGCGATCGCCCACCATGGATGCGGCCATCGAGGCACGACTGGCGGCCGGCTGCGGTGCGCCGGCGAGTACTGTCGTGGTCGCGATCCGCTCAGCCGTTGTCTGGTTTCGCAAGCCGCTGTGGCCGGTGTTGAACTCACACCACTGTCTGCCGTCGGTCCACAGGCGGATGTGGGTGTTGATGCCGATGCCGTCGAGGCGGTTGGACATGTGCTGGCTGGCGAGCCCCGCGCTGCGGCGGTCCTCGGTGAAGCAGAGGACCGCCAGGACGGCACCTGGGCGGGCGTGGCGGCCGTACGGGCCGCTCACGGCATCCCAGGCCTTGTCCCGGTCGCGTGCGGTCGTGGGCAGGTCGAGACGGACGATCGGGAGCCCCGGCCGAAAGGGCACGAGGACGATCGACTCCTCGGGCCTAAATCCGAGGACGTGCGGAACGGCGGACAGCAGCTCGTCCGGGGACTGTACGACGAGATCCATCGCAGCGAACCTCCTCGCTCAGCTGGCCCGGGTCCGCCGGGGCGCGCGGTCGACGCGGTCCGAGACGTACTTGAGCGAGACCCCGACCTCGCCGAAGCGGTTGTCAACGACCGCTTCGCGGGTGCGCTTCTCGCCGGACTCCTTGTCGGCCCAGGCCTCGGTGCGCTCGAGACCGTGAACGAAGACCGTGTCCGCCGAGCCGCCACTGTCGTGCACATGCGTGGCGGCCGGGCCGAAGATCGTGACGTTGCGGGAAGTGCGATCGACATCGAGCGACTCGCCCACGTCGTTCTGGGCGCGGCGATTGACCAGGACCCGGCAACTGAAGAACGGATCGTTCTCGCGGGTGTGATGAGGCTCAGGGGCGTCGGTCAGGTTGCCGGCGAAGGCGACGGTGGTGTGCATGGTTCCTCCAGTGATGGCCAGCCATTGCGTACGTGAATGTGGGACGCTCGGAGGTCGTCCCACATTCACCTAGGTCCGATCGGGGTCCGGCAGCGATCACTCGGGCGGAACTTGTTCTCAACCTTGATCAGATTGCAGGGCTCAGGGGTTGCTCAGCAGGGCACCAAGCAGCCGAAGCGGTACTTGAACGTCGCGACGCGGATGCGCTTGCAAGTATCGCCGTCGAACAGGCCCGACCTCGTGGCTCTTGATCCCTCAAACGCCATCGGGTGGCCCATCGGGGAGCCATCACCCCGCAGGATCTCCGGCTTACCGAACACACGCCGCTGGCCGAGGCCGAGGTCCGCTCGGTCTGCGCCGCGAGTCGATCGGGGCTTGCACCGGCACCGTGCCGCTGAACTTCTCACGAATGCTGGCAAGCCCGGGCGTCGGCCGGCCGCCGGTCGCCGGTCGCCGGCAACACTTTGTCGCTCGTGTGCGAAGAGAACACCCGACTCACCCGACTGGAGTTTGCGGTTCTGCCGAGGAGGCTGGGGTTGCCACCCGGCGTACTCAACGTCGCGGGGCCTGGCGGGACCGTGGGCGCCGCCCTGCGCAGCCACCCCACGGACCCAAGTTCGCCTGCACCGGCTCCGCAGAGGTCCGCAAGAAGGTCAACGTGGCCGCCTCCGACAACCTGAAGCGCGGGTCACCCTGGGAACGCCGCGGAAATGGTCCGAACAATGTCCTCGGCAACGCGAATCTCGACATACCGCTCGACGGCTCGCTCAGTGCCTTCCCAAGTTTCGCGGGACGGGTCTCCGATTCCATGCGTCGGCTGCTGGTCCAGGCCCACCTGCACGAAGAGACCGTTGAGCAGCTCGTCGCCCGGATCGATCACATCCACATCGGCGACCCCGAACACCCGCCAGCGACACTGGCCTGGTCGCCTCGCTGGTCCAGACGAAGCGGTCACGCACTACCCTCGAGCCAACCGGGAGATCACACACGATTCCGAGCGCCTCGGCCCCGGGCCGGACCCGCCCTGCCCGATCCTGCTCAGGCTCCGCGGTACCCGTCGGCGAGCCACTCGCTAACCAGGGATGACGGGCCCAATCGAACTGAAGTTACTCAGGGCACCCGACCGCACCAATCACGGCCTGCGAGACCTCGTGGATTGAACCATGACCGTCCCGGAGCGGACGGCCGGTTCCGCCGCGACGTTCCGCGATGACCTCGGCGAGGATGCTCACCGCAGTCTCGGGTGGCGTCGTCGCTCGAAGGTCCAGCCCGATCGGACTGTGCAGGCGATCGAGGGCATCGTCGCCCACACCTGCGTTCCTCAGCCGGACAACCCGATCATCGTGTGTGGTCCGGGAACCCATCGCTCCAACGAATGCCAGCTCTGCGGCGAGTGCAACCTTCAGGACGGGAACATCGAACTTGGGATCGTGCGTCAGCACGACGACCACAGTTCGCTCGTCGATGCGGCCGGCGTCGATCTCGGCCGCCAAGTAGCGATGCGGCCAGTCGACGACGACCTCACTCGCCGTACGGAAGCGGTCCGCGCTCGCGAACACCGAGCGGGCGTCGCAAACCGTCACCTGGTAGCCGAGCAACCGGCCCGCGTCACACAAGGCAGCAGAGAAGTCCACGGCACCGAACAGGACCAAGCGCGGCGGGGGGACATAGGTCCGCACGAAAACGCCCACGTCCTCGCCGACGGGCTCCCCCCCGGACCCGTAGATGAGCTTCGCGCTGTGCCCAGCGGCAAGGAGGGCCAGTGCATCTTCCCGCACGGAGATGTCCAGCAGATCACTTCCGAGACCGGCGTCAGCGACGACGGAACGGGGGGTCACGACCAGGCGGCGTCCCCGCTGTTGCGCCTGGGGGTGATCCACCACCGTCGCGACCGCGACCGGCTCACCTGCGCGGACGGCCGCCTGAACCACGTCGAGATTCGGAAAACCGGCACGGTCGATCCGCTCGATGAACACCTCCAACTCCCCGCCGCAGGTCAAGCCAATCGAGAACTCGTCTGCGGCGAAGCCGTAGCGAGCCAGCACGGGAGCCCCGCCGGAGATGACGCCCATCGCCTCGTCATACACCGCTGCTTCGACACACCCGCCCGAGACGGAACCGGTGACCCGGCCGTCCGGTGAGACGATCATGGCGGCCCCGGCCTGTCGCGGGGCCGAGCCTCGGGTCGCCACCACGGTGGCGACGCCGACGGACTCCCCACGTCTCCAGAACTCAAGGATCTCCTCGAGTGCCTCGACCTCGAAGTCGTGCTTGGCCATGACGCACTTCAGTTGTCGTATGCCGGCGGCGGCAACGCACCAGGCGGGAAGGGCGTGAAGTCGACGTCGAAATTGATCGGGAAGTTGCGCGGACGGATCCCGGTGACGCGTGTGAAGGCGTTGACGATCGCCCCCGTGGGAGCCGTCATCCCGACCTCGCCGACGCCGCCGATGGGATGCCCGCTGTCCGGCATGACGATGACTTCGACCTCATGGGGGTAGTCACGCTGCCGCGTCCAGTGGTACTGAGAGTAGCTGCCCTCGAGCGGCAGTCCGTTGACCAGGTGCACACCCGCTTTGAGGGTCAACGCGATGGCCTCGGCGATCCCGCCTTCCATCTGAGCCTTGATTCCCAGGGGGTTCACCGGCTTCCCCACGTCGACGACGACGGTGGCCTTCGTGACACGAGGATGCTTCGGGTCGCGCGCGTCCAACTCGACGACGCATGCCGCCGTCGAACGGGACTCCGTGTGGAAGCCGAATCCTTGGGCGTGGCCGGCAGGCATCTCCTTGCCCCACTGGGCTGCCTTCGCGACCCGTCGGACGACCTCCTTGTACCGCTCGTTCCGCAGGAACGTGAGTCGGAAGTCGACCTCGTCCTTGTTGAGCGCCATGGCCATCTCGTTGGCCATGATCTCCTCCACCCCTCGCGTGGGCTGGGAGTGCACGGAGCGATAGGCGGTCACGTCCATCGGGATCGCAACGGGCCAGAACAGCTTCGTGCTGACACCGAAGTTGTATGGCGAGTTCACCATGGTCAGGAAGGTCGCCGTGTCGTAGACACGGTCCCCGATCGCGTTGCGGAGGCCGCCGGGCATCGCCATGGCCGTCTGCGAGAGGATCTCGCCGAGTCCGATGCGGAGGTCGAGCTCGATGCTGGCGACATGGTGCTCATAGCTGATCACCTGGCCGCCTAGCATGCTGGCCCGGACCCTGTGAACCTGCGGGGGCCGCAGCCGCGTGTGCCGCATGTCGTCGGCACGGTGGTACATCAGCTTGGCGGGTCGCCCCAAGGCCTTGGAGACCTGGGCCGCCTGCGAGGCGGCGTCCCAGAAGGCCTTCCGGCCGAGGCCGGTCCCGGCTGGTACGACGTGCAGGCGAACCTTGTTCTGCGGAAGTCCGATCTCGTCGGCGATCGTCTGCATCGCGACGATCGGGATCTGGAACGATCCCCAGATCTCTGCGCTGTCATTGCGCACGTCGGCGATCGCGCATTCGGTCTCCATCGGAGCGTGGGCGGCCGGAGCCCACGTGAATTCGCCCTCGACCACCTTCGCGCCCAACTGGGGGACGAGGAGGGGGGGCAACGCGGAACGGAGCCGCGCGTTGAGGGTCTCGTTGGAGTGCCCGTCGATGACGCCGCCGCCCCAGGTGACGTCCAGTGCCGCGACCCCGTCGCGGGCCTGCCCGAACGTTCGCGCCATGACCGCAACGCCGGGCGGGATCCGGACAATCCCATGCGACTCGGGGATCGCGACGACGCCGAGGACGCCAGGCATCTGCTCGACCGCCGCCTTGTTGTTGATGGAGACGAGCACGCCGCGTGAGGTGGGAGGGCGTCGGACCATGGTCGGCATGGCGTCAGGGACCCTGAGGTCCATCGTGTACTGCTTCTTACCCGTCACGATGGAGAGCGCGTCCAAGCGACCGGCGGGATGCCCGATGACCTTGAAGTCACCGGCAGCCTTGGGCGTAGCCCGGAGCGCCGGCACGGACGCAGCCTCTTCAGCCAACTCGCCGTAGCCCAAGGCGCGACCGTCGGGGGCGACGACCGTGCCATCGCGAGTCTCGAGCTCGCCGGCGGAGAGATCCCACCGGTTCGCAGCGGCGCCGATCAGCTTCGCCCGGGCCGAGGCAGCCATTCTGCGGAGCGGTTCGTAGAGGATCCGCATCGTCGAGGAGCCGCCGGTGTACATGTTGAAGAGGAGCTCGGGCCGGGCGTCGGACAGCGGCACGTCGACTTTGCTCATCGGAAGGTCCAACTCCTCGGCGACGAGCATGCCGCAGGCAGTCGCGATGCCCTGACCCATTTCGAGGCGAGGCAACTCCAACCGTGCCCGACCGTCCGCCCCCACCTCCAGGAGGAGGAGGCCCATCGTGGGCGTCGCCGCCAGGTTGAGGACATCGGCTACGTCGAGGATCTCCACCGTGTCGGGGAGCGAGGGGATCGCGGCGCTGGCAGCGGTCGGCATACCGGCGTCCAGGCTGACTCTCGCAGCGATGGTGAGCGTCGGAACTGCGACCGCCGCACGAAGGACCCGCCGGCGACCGATTCCGCGCACCGGTTCGGTCTCCGCACTGTCGATGCAGTCGTGGTCGTGTAAGGACATCGCTGCCAAACCCCCGATTCCAGCCGTCGCTCCCCATGTGAGCGACGCAACGTGGCGGTACGCTAGTGGCGCTTTTCGTCTCCGTCAACAATCCCAGCCTGCTCGCCTGCAGCAGACCAGGCGACACCCGAGCAAGCCGAGGACAAGGGCTCAGGCTTGAACACACGAGCCAGTCGACGGTCCGGTGGACTCATCCTCTTCATCGACAAGGTGCGCGACCACGACCACGGACGAGACGTGACAGGTCTCGACTACTCAACGCATCCCGCTCGCCTTCCAGCAGCTCCATGCCGTCTGTGAGCGCGTTGCCGCGGACTTCGCCATCACGGGGTTTGCCGTCGTTCACCACGTCGGCCGCCGGTCGGTCGGTCGGTCGGCAACCTTGCTGTAGTGCTGGCCACCACGGCAGCACACCGAGGAACCTCCTTCGAGGCCAGCCATGCTCTCATCGACACGCTCCAGGCAGAGGTCTCGATCTGGAAGCATCAGCTCTTCGCTGACGGCTCCGACAACTGGGTGGGCATCCGTAGGCCAAGCCTCGATCCGTGGCTCGAGGCTCAGGGTCTGAACGAGTCGACATCGACGCCCGTTGCGAGGTCGTCACATGCGTTCAAGTCGGGGCCGTGGACGACGAGATACCGGCAGGCACCTTCGTCGTCGGTCGCCGAGTCGCACACCCTCGACCAATGAGCCCGACCTGTCAGGACCCGATGCCCGGGGCGCCGGAGTAGGCCGCGCGCGCGAGGACCGATCTGTCGGCGCCACGCTGGGTCAGCAGACGGCAGATAACGGCAGCCGTCACGTCGGGCAGATCGACGAGATGGACGAGAGCCGCTTCGTGGGCGGAACCGGCCAGCCCCGGAGCCCGGCACGAAGCGACGTCCCCATTCCCCGCCGCCAGTCGCACGCACGGACCAGAGCGACGCCACCCGAGGACACCCTGTCGTCCATCAGGCGTTCCGCATGGTCGGCTGGGGCTCCGTGCACGGCGGCGACACCGGCACAGCCACCGGTCAGCATCCGATCCACCGTGCCGCTGAGCCACGCTCGACCAGCGTCAGCGCGCACCAACGCCTTCGGCCTCCCATCCCGCTGCCCGCGCCTGCCGCGAGCAGGAGTCCGCGCACCGGCAGGAGGGCGCCGAGTAGATGGGCTCCACCCGAGGCGCTGTCGCCCAGGGCTGCACCCCGCTCAGCCGGTGACCGGGAGCTTCGTCTTGACGGGCACCGGGATCGGCGCCTCACCGGGCAGGGACTTGCCGCCCGCCTTCGGTTCCGCCGGCATCTCGGCCATCATCTTGGCTGCGCGCTTGATGGCCTGGCGGATGCGGTGGTAGGTGCCGCACCGGCACACGTTGAGGACCTTGTCGATGTCATCGTCGCTCGGGTTCGGGTTCGTCTTCAGCAGCGCCACGGTGTTCATGATCTGCCCCTGCTGGCAATAGCCGCACTGGCTGACGTCTTCCTCGATCCAGGCTTCCTGCACGGGGTGCAGCCCATCCCCCGCGACAGTGTCCGCCAGGCCCTCGATGGTGGTCACATTGCGGCCGACCACTTTCGACACCGGGACCGAGCAGGGCCGGATCGCTTCACCATCCATGAGGCTTGTGCAGGCCTTGCACACATCGATGCCGCAGCCGTACTTAGGCCCGGTGATGCCGAGGATGTCCCGAATCACCCAGAGCAGCGGCATGTCGCCCGGGGCCTCGACGGCGACCTCCTCGCCGTTGATGGTGAAGGTCTGTTTGCTCATCAATCCTGCTCCTTGAATGGCGGGGAACACGCGAACGAGACGAGGGTACGCTCATGCCAGATTCCGTACCGCGCACTTTGTCATGTGCCCCGCGTCACATGCAAGACGTCAGCCCGCCCCTGTGGCCTGGCCGGTCGATCGAGCCCTGTCGATCAGGACTTGTCGATCAACACGGGGGTGCCGAGCGGTACGACCCGAAGTGCTCGCAGGGCGTCGTCCGGAACCCGGACGCAACCGTGGCTGACCGCCTTGCCGAACACGGTTGCGTCGCTCCAGCCGTGGAGCGCAACGGTGCCGGGGCCGCCGCCGTAGCTGTCCAGTGTCTTGCTGTGGGCCCCCAACGGCAGGATCACCGGCGAGAACTTCTGGTCTTCGTCGACGAACTGTCCCAGTATGAAGGTGCGGCCCAGGGGGGTTGGCGTAGCGGGCGCACCGATCGCTACCAGCCAGGAGCCGACAGGCTGGCCGTCCTTGAGCAGCTCCAGCCGGCGCGAGCCGAGATAAATACGCACCAGGTGGCGGGTATATGCCTCCTGAAGTCCGTCGCCGAGCCGCAGCCAGCCGGTCGAGCGGTTGGGGCGCGAGGGCAGCAAGACCCGTACCCACCCGCCCTCCTCGCCCTTCATCACGTCACTGCGCCCGATGACCGGGAGCCACAGGTCCCCGTACTGCCGCGGCTTGACCTTCGCGAATGCGGTGCCATCGGGAGCGTCGAACACCGGAGCGGCTCGAGTGGGATGGACGACCACGGTCCTGCCATTCTTGGCACCGCTCGGCGCCCTCCTCGACTCAGAGTTCCGAGGCGCCGCCTTGATGGTGGCGCGAGTGTTGCTCACCGGCAACGACGACAGGTCAACCGCTACCACCGACAGCGGCGTCGCCGGTGGCTTGTGTTGCTGGTCGCCTCCTCGAACGAACAGGAGATATCCGACCACCAGCACCACGACGGCCAGGAGGATGGGCAGAGCCCATCCGGCCCGCTCTCCCGCACCTGGCGGCGTCAGCCTCGCCGCCACCGGGGACGTAGCAGTCGCCGACACTTCCTGCCGCGCCACGGGCGCGGGACGATCCCCATCGATATTGCTGGGCTCGGGCACCCTGACCCCCTCGGTTGTCGGAACCCATCGCGGTACGGGATTCAAGCAAATCGTACCGCGCGAAAGCTCCGCCGACCGTGGGTATCGATTTTCGGTCCCGACACGCCCATCACGCCGGCGCCCCCGGCACCTGACTTTGGCCTGACGGCCTGGTGACTAGAGTTGCCCTCCGCGGCCGGTCGCATCTCAGGACGGGCGCAGGGGAACAACAAGGCGCGCACACAACGCAGGGACATGGACGTGGAGAAATCACCAGCACGTGGAGCGGGACGCCGTCCAGCCAGCGAGCACGCTCAGGCACGCGCCATCGACGGCCTCGTGCAGTTGGTGCTTCGCGACGGTTTCCTGCACCTCACCGTCGAGGACATGACCGCTCACCTGCACTGCTCGAGGGCAACCCTCTACAGCATCGCTCCGAGCCGCCAGCAGATCGTCACGGCGACCATCGACCAGTTCTTCCGCGACAGCGCCGACGCCGTGACCCGAACCACGCGCGCCGAAGTCACCAGCAGCGCGCGACTCGAGGCGTACCTCACTGCCATTCGCGACCAGATGCAACGAATCTCGCGGCGGTGCTACGACGACATGCGAGCGTTCGGACCGACCGATGCCGTCTACACGACCTACGCTCAACTCTCCATCGAAACCGTCGGCCGGCTCATCCAGGCGGGAGTCTCGGACGGGAGCTTCCGGTCCCTTCACGCCTCCTTCGTCAGCACGGCGGCGACGGTACTCATCGACGGGATCATGCGGGGCGTCTTCCTCGAAGCCTCGGGGATCTCGGACGGGGAGGCCTACAGCGAGCTGGGATCGCTTCTCCTGGCCGCCCTCGGCGTTCCACCCCTCAGCGGCGACTGACCCACGCTCACGGAAAGCAGCGCTCCGGATTCTGACGTCCGCGGACCCGCGGGCCGCCACCGCTCTATCCATGGTCACGTGCACCCACTGGCGGACCGGCGCGGCCGGGTCGCGACCGACTTCCGCGCCTCTCCTAGCGACCGCCGCAACGTGCGCTGCACCAACTGCATGCCCGCCGAAGGGCTCGACTGGCCGCCTCACGAGAACCAGTTGAGTGACGAGGACTGCGACCGGGTCCGGCTGACCGCCGACGGCCAGGCCCGCAACTACCTGTTCGCCCGCACCGAGTCCGATCTCCGGGTCGCGATGAGGTCGGGCGCGACCGAGGCAGGCCTCGCCCCACGCTGGCTGGCGGCCATGCGCGGCAAGGCACCGGCCACGGCATCGACGACCCGATCTTCCTCCAACCCGACCGGCCGATGTCCACGATCGGAGGCTGACCTGCTGATCGCGACCACGCCGATGACAGATTTCGCGGCTGTGGATCACAGCGGGTCGGCCAGCGCTGACCCCCAGATCCCGCGTTGGCCGACCCGCTGTGCGTCACACCCATCGGTGGCAGGGCTGCCGGAACCTGGACGGGCGCCGCCGCGGGTGGTCCCGCGACGGCGCCCGTCGGATCAGTCAGCGACCGGTCACGGCCGTCAACACCATCACTTGGAGATCCCGCCCTTTGGCGCCTGGGGCGCCACGCCGTCGTACTTCTCGACCGGGCCGTCCCCGTCGTCGGTGACGTAGACCGGACTGATGATCTCAGCCTTCAGGTCCGTGATCCGCGTCATCGCGGTGCCGATGAAGCCCGAGTGGTCGTCAGCCGAGAACGCGAACGGGGTCAAGCCAGGGCCGACGAGGTCACCCGAGCCAAGGACCTTCAGCAGGCCCTCTCGGGTCAGATCCTTCCCCGCGGCTTGAAGCGCCTCGACGGCCGAGTAGGCCAAGGCGTAGCCGTACAGGACGATCGAGTCGAGACCCTGCTCCTCGTTGTACTCGTTGTTGATCGTGGTGAACAGCTTGATCCAACTGTTGTCCGCGTCGGTCGGCAGAGGGAGGAAGGTGCTGGAGATGAGTCCGTTCGTCAGTGCGGCTGCATCATCCTTGAGGTACCCAGTCAGCCCGACCGGGTCGGAGCCGATGGAGACGACGACCCACTGCGCCTTGAAGCCGAGCTTGGCCGAGGTACCCAGGGCCAGCGCGGTGAACCCCGGGCTGCTGAAGCTGACGACGACCTCGCAGCCGGAGGCCTGCAACTTGCCGATCTGCGCCTTCACATCCGGGTTCGTCGCCGTGTAGGCCTCCGAGGCCTTGAGCCCGTCCTTGCCCAGAACCGTCTCGACGCCCTTCACGCCGTCGGCGCCGAGGTCGTCGCCCTGCCCGAAGGCGCATACGGTCTTGCCGGCGAAGTTCTCCTTGACGTACGACGCCAACACCTTGCCCTCGCGGATGTAATCCGTCTGCCACCCGAACGTGTCGGGGTAAATGTCCGGCTGGTTCCAGGACACGCTGCCCGACGACGGGAACAGGTCCGGCACCTTGTTCTGGCGGATGAAGTCGAGCACCGCCGTGTGCGGCGCCGTGCCGAACGCGCCGACCAGGGCGAACACCTTGTCCTTGAGGACCAGCTTGCGCGTCTTCTCCGCGGTCTTCGTCGGGTTGTAGCCGTCGTCCTCGACGACGAAGTCGATCGACCGACCGTGGACACCACCGTTGTCGTTGACGTAGTTGAAGTACGCGGCCATCGCCTTGCTCATCTTGGCGTAACCGGGCGCGACCGGACCCGTCAGCGGCTGCGTCGAGCCGATCTTGATCGTGTCGCCGGTAACGCCCGGCGCCGACTCGCTGCCGCCGCCCGCGCCCCCGCACGCGGTCGTCGTGACCGCGATGGTTACGGTGGTGGCAATCCCGGTTGCAGTCCGCGCCCAGGCTCGCGAAGCCCTCGAGCGAAGTGTGCGATTCATCAGTTGTCTCCTTGGTGGTGGGTGGAACGGCGAGGCAAGCGGTCCCCCAGGCGGGAGAGCAGCCCCTGGATGCCGCCGGGCGCGGCAAGCATCACGACAATCAGCAGGAGGCCGTAGGACGCCGACGGGAGGTTCTCGTCGACGTCCATATCGGCGAGCACCTTCTGCAGAAAGACGACGAGCGCGCTGCCCCAGATCGCTCCTCGAAGGCTTCCCAGGCCGCCGATGACGACTGCGGCGAGGACGCCCAAGGAGAGCCTGAGGTCGAAGGAGTGCGGGTTGACTCCTTGGAGGAAGAGCGCCAGGACAGCACCTCCCAGACCGGCGGTCGCGGCGCTGACGGCAAACGCCGTTACCTGCTCCCGCGGGATGGACAGGCCGCACAACTGCGCGGCGATCTCGTCGTCGCGTACCGCGGCCCAGTGTCGACCGACAGCCGACCGCTTGACGTTCGCCAGGACGAAGAAGGTCACGCCGACGGCGACGACGCCGATCAGGGCAACGAAGCGGTCCGGCAACCACAGCGCGTTGTCCAATGCGGTCGGCATGTCGGGCGGCGGCACCGGGAGTCCCTGCTCACCGTTGAACCAATGGTCGAAATAGGTCACCAGGCCCGGAACAGCGACGCCGAACGAGAGCGTCGCACCGGCGAGATACGGGCCGCGCAGCCGCGCCGCGGCCAGACCGATCAACAGGCCGACACACAGCGTGACGAGGACGGCCAACACCAGAGCGAGGGCGACGGAGAGGACCGGGACCTCGCGCAGTGCCGTCGTCCTCGGCTCCAGGAACAGGGCCATGGTGTAAGCCCCGACCGCCATCAGGGCCGCATGACCGAGAGAGATCTGACCGTTGCCGCCGATCAGCACGGTCAACCCCATCGCAACGCAGGCATACGCAGTCAGCATCGCGACGCTGCCGACGGTGAAGTCGTCGACCGTGTAGACCGCGAGCAGTCCCACTGCGGTCACAGTCGCAGCCGCTAGCCCGTTGCGCACAGCGGAGTGCGTCAGGAGTCGGCGCGCGGGGGAGCCGAGCACCGGATGTTCAGTCGTGGTTGTGTCGTCATGGCGCATGGTCGACATCTCAGACCTTTCGGGTGCGGGAGCTGCTGAACAGGCCTTGCGGACGCGCCAGCAGCACACCGATGAGCAGGAGGAACGCAACGGGAAGAAGAAGGTCGGGCTGGCTGTATCCGCTGGTGTACGAGAGGGCGAGGCCACAGGCCAGGCCGCCGGTGACGGCGCCGACGAGACTGTCCAGGCCACCCACGATCGCGGCGGTGAAGCCGAGCACGAGCAGGCCGTCCAGAACCGTCGGAACCAGTTCGGTGGCCGTGGGCGTGTAGAGCATGGCCGCCAAACCGCCAGCGACGCCGGCCAGAGCCCAACCGAGACTCAACATCAACGGCACCTGGACACCCATCAGACGGGCGGTCTGGGGCGCGAAGGCGGCGGCCCGCATCCGCAGGCCCACTGCCGTGCGGGCCAAGAGAAGGCCGAGGGTGACCACGGTCAACGTCACCGCCCCCACCACGAAGAGATCCTGCGGCGAGACCAAGGGGAGTGATCCTGCCTGGTAGGACTTCGTGCTGAAGGCTGAGCCGATCGTGCGGGTCTCGTCGACGGCGAACAGCATGCCGAGAGCGGCTTCGATCAGGATGAGAAGCCCGACGCCGACCACGGCGCTGTTGAGCGGCGGCATCGACTCCGCCCTGCGAAACACCGTCTGCTGGACGAGCACCCCGAGCACCGCGCCGCCGACCAGCGCGGCGGCGAGGCCCAGCCAGAAGGAGCCGGTCACGTCGGTGACAGACCAGGCGATGTACGCCGACGCCGCCGCTTGGGCACCCTGGGCGAAGTTGAGAACCCGAGTGGAGCGCCAGATGATGACCAGGGCGAGCGCCATCGACGCATAGATCGCGCCGAGCGTGAGTCCGTTGACGGTGAAGAGTATGAAGCGTTCCATCACTGTTCCTGCGTTCTAGAAGCCGAGATAGGCATGTCGGAGGGCGACGTCGGCTTGGAGTTCACGGGCCGGTCCCCGCGCCACCACGCTGCCGAGGGACAGCACCACGCCTTCGTCGGCGACCCCCAGCGCGCTGTGAACGTTCTGCTCGACGAGGAAGACCGTGAGGCCCTGTGACTCACGCAGGTCGCCCAGCAACGCCATGAGCTGGGCGACGATGCTCGGCGCCAACCCGAGTGAAGGCTCGTCGAGAAGGAGGAGCTTCGGTCGGGCGACGAGCGCTCGGCCAAGGGCGAGCATCTGACGTTCTCCGCCGGAGAGCTGGTGGCCGTGGAAGGAGATGCGCTCCGCAAGCCGGGGAAAGAGATCCAGGACCTCGTCGATGGCCGTCTGAGTGGTCTGGACCGCAGATGCGCCGGTCCGCCACAGCCCGCCGAGACGGAGATTCTCCCGCACCGTGAGCTCGCGGATCACTCCCCCGCCCTCGGGCACGTGACTGAGCCCCCGCTGCACTCGATGCTCTACCGGAACCCGCGTGATGTCCTCGCCCAGGAACGTCACTCGCCCCTCGGTGGGAGGCAACACGCCGGACAACGCCTTGAGCAATGTCGTCTTGCCGGCGCCGTTGGCGCCGAGAACCGCGGTGATGGTGCTGGGAGCGATGTCGAGGGCGATGTCGTGCAGCACGGGGAGTTGGCCGTACCCCGCGCGGAGGCCGGTGATCTGAAGCATCGCGTTCATTCCGGCACCACCCCGAGATAGGCAGCGGCGACCTCTGGGGAGGCCTGCACCTCGGCGGGCGTTCCTGCCGCGACGCACCTCCCGAAGTCCAGGACGACGACCTGGTCGCACACACGCATGACGAGGTCCATGTGGTGCTCGACCAGCACGACCGAGCAGGGACGGTCGGCATCGGCCGGAAGACCTTTGATGAGTTGAACGAGTGGCTCCAAGTCCTCTGCCCCCAAGCCGCCCGCGGGCTCGTCCAGCAGCAGCAGCCGAGGTCGGCTGATCAAGGCCCGCGCCATCGCGACCCGCTTCTGGATCGGGTAGGGAAGATCGCCCGCACAGCGGTCCGCGACGTCAGCCACCCCGAGTCGCTCCATCAAGGCGAGTGCTTCGCCGCGCAGCTTTCGATCCGCCCGATCCCCGCCCGGCAACGCAAGCAGCGCCGAGCCGAGCCCGGTCTGACGGCTTGAAGCCGCGCCGACCATGACGTTCTCGACAGCCGTCAAGCGAGCGAACAACCCGACGCCCTGGAGGGTTCGGGAGATGCCCTCGCGCACCAACTGGTCGGGACGGGGATGGAATGGTTGGCCACGCCATGTGATGGATCCGCTGGTGGGTTTGACGAATCCGCTCATGACGTTGAAGAGCGTCGTCTTGCCGGCCCCGTTGGGCCCGATGACGCCGGTCACCGTGCCGCGCGGGGCGGCAAAGGAAACGCTCTCGAGCGCGACGAGCCCACCGAACTTGACTCCGATGTCGGTCACGGCGAGGTCTGCCATGTACTTCTCCTGAAGGGGCGAGGTGAGCGGCGCAGTGCGCTCAGACGTCAGACCTGACGGCCCGGGACCGCAGGGTGCTACGGCAGCCGGCGGCCGCCGTTGGTGGAGCTGAGCTCGTTGCCGGTGCTCAGGCGCCGCCGTAGGTGTCGGCGAACTTGGCGCGCATCACCTTCTTGTCGAGCTTGCCGACACTGGTGCGGTCCAGGGAGTCGAGGAAGAGCGCCCGCTCGGGCAGCTGCCACTTCGCGAAGGCCGGCGCCAGCAGCTCGTGCAGCTCGGCAAGCGGCACCTCCACCCCGTCGGTGGTGACGATGAGCGCCAGCGGACGCTCCTGCCACTTCGGGTGCGCGACCCCGATGATCGCAGCCTCCCGGACCCGCGGGTGCGAGGTCAGCGCGTTCTCCATGTCGATCGAGGAGATCCACTCGCCACCCGACTTGATCACGTCCTTGATCCGATCGACGACCTTGACGTAGCCGTACTCGTCGATCGTCGCTACGTCGCCTGAGCGCCAGTAGCCGTCGAGGAAGCGCTCCGGCTCGTTGAGCGAGTGGTACGACGACGTGATCCACGGTCCGCGAAGCAGCAACTCACCCTGGGCGGCCCCGTCGAAAGGAAGGTCGTTGTCCTCGGCGTCGACGAGTCGGATGTCGACGCCGGTGACCATCACGCCCTGGCAGCGCTTGCGGTCCCACCGCTCCTCCTCGGGCCGGTCGGTCAGCGACGGCTTGATGCCGCGGTTGACGGTCACCAGCGGCGTGGTCTCGGTGGCGCCGTAGGCGTGGATGATGTCGGCGCCGGTGAGCTCGGCGTACCCGCGCATCATGCTCAGCGGCGGCTCGGTGGCGCCGCTGAGGAAGCGCGCCCTGCTCAGGTCCGGCCTGATCTCCAGGGTGCGAATGTAGTCGAGCATCGGCCCGAAGATCGCCGGCGCACCGTTGCCCACCGTCACGCCCTCGGCGATCATCGCGTCCACGATCGGGCCCAGGTTGTCAGCGGCATACCGCCCGGGCAGCACGACCTTTGCCCTGGCCTGGACTGCCGCCTGAGGCAGTCCCCAGCACGAGCCGTGGAACATCGGCGTCAGGAGCAGCACCGAGTCGTGGGCGCTCATGCCCAGTTCGGCGACCATCGTCAGGGTGTGCAGGTAGATACCGCGATGGGAGTAGTAGACACCCTTGGGTCGGCCGGTCGTGCCGGTCGTGTAGCAAGCGCTGTACGCCGACGACTCCTCGATCATCGGCCAGTCGATCTCCCTGTTGGCCACCGCAAGCAGGTCCTCGTAGTGCAGCGGGTTCGGCAGCGTGGTCTCGATCTCGCTCAGCGGCCGATCGCTCATCACGATCCACCGGACGTCGGGATTCTCGGCCGCGAGCCCTTCGGCGACGCTGAGCAGGCTCTCGTCGACGAGCACCCAGCTGGTGTTGCTGTGCCTCATCACGAAACCGAGGTCCTCCTGGCCCAGCCGCAGGTTCATCTGCAGCATTACCGCCGCGATGCCAGGGATGGACCAGTAGAGCTCGAAGAACCGGCGACTGTTCCAGTCGATGACGCCGACCACGTCGCCGGGCGCCACGCCCAGACCGCGCAGGACGTTGGCCGACCGGACGATCCGCTCGTACGCGTCGCGGTAGGTGTAACGGTCCCAACCACCGTCCGCGGTGCGGTAAGCGATCTCCTGCTCCGGGGAGGTCCGCGCGGCGTGCCGGATCAAGGTGGTGGTGTTGAGCGGGTAGTCGTCGCCGTGCGTCGACGGCAGGCCCTTGATCAATTCGTACATGCGACTACTCCTCGGGCGTGATTGACGGATGAGGTCGGCCCACCCGCCTTGGTCGGCACAGGGGCAGGTAGTTGCCAACCCTGTGTTGCGGGTCACGACCGTACGAGCAGGACTACGGCTGGCACTGTCTAGAAACTGAACAGTCGAACCGCGTCACGCGCTCCTACGGTCCTGTTCTGCGCAACCATCCCCACCGCCTGCCGACCACAGGAGGAAGTCGTCAACGGCACGCCGCACTACAACATGTTCATCAACGGAGAGTGGGTTGACAGCCCCACCCGCTACGAGGTCCTCGCACCCGCCGACGGCGGACTCACCGCGACCGTGGCCTTCGGGGTCGAGAAAGCCGGGCGTTGACCTCCACGACATGCGATAGCGTGATGTGGTGACCGCCACATCACATGAGCGTCCGGAGATCGCCTCGTCGTGGGCTCGGTCGGTGCTCAGCGGGGTCGCGCCGGCAGGGCTGCGTCTGGACGACGTGGGCGTGGAGTTCGACCCCTCCAGTCGGCTGCTCCGGGCGGCCGCTCCGGTGCTGGAGAAACTGGCCGACACGCTGCTCGACACCCGGTACAACCTCCTCCTAGCGGACCGGGACGGGCACATCGTCTACCGCTGGTTCGCCGACCGCAGGCTGGAGAACGTGCTCGATGACCTGGGCATCCGACCGGGTGTCACGGGCGCGGAGGACGTGATCGGCACCAACGCGATCGGCACCACCCTGGAGATTCGCCGTGGGATCGCCGTCTACGGCGAGGAACACTTCATCGAGCCGTTCAAACCATACTCCTGCTACGGGCATCCGATCATCAGTCCGGTGACGCGACGCGTAGAGGGTGTACTCGACATCAGTTGCCAGGCCAGGGACGCCAACCCGCTGCTGGCTCCGTTCCTGGTGCGCGCTGTCGAGGAGATCGAGTTGCGGCTGGTCGACCTGTCCAAGACGTCCGAGCGGGTCCTGATGGCGGCCTTCCAGGCCGAGCCCTGGCTCCGCAGCCGGGCGGTCGCCGCCCTGGGCGAGGACGTCGTGCTGACCAACAAGGCGGCCGTCGACCTGCTCTCCCCCAGCGACTACGCTTCAATGCGGCTGCTCGCCGACGAGCTCGACCGGGCCTCGGAGCACCGCACCCGGGTGCACCTGTCCTCCGGGCTCGAGGTGGACGTCCACCTGTCGCGGGTGTCGGGGGCCGGCACCGGCACCCTTTTCCGGTTCATCCCGGCCGAACAGCGGCGACATTCAGCGACCCCGCCCGCTCGGGACGCTGGTCAGGTGCCCGGCATGTCAGGTCCGGTGCTGATCCACGGCCCGTCCGGGGCCGGCCGGAGCACGGAGGCCCGCAAGCTAGCGCCCGACGCGGTCCACCTCGACTGCACAGACGCGACGACCCTCGGGGAGCAGGCCTGGACCGCGTCCCTGCGCACGGCACTGGCCCGCGATGTACCGACGTGCTTGGAGAACATCGATCTGCTGCCGCCCGCGCTGGTACCGCTCGTCGTTGACGCGGTCGCGGCCGGACGCCGGCTGATATTGACATCGGCTCCGGTGCGGGGGTTGTCGGGGCCGCACTTGGCGCTGGCCTCGATCGTCATCGACAAGCGCGAGTTGGCCGGCTTGCAGGAGCGCGCGAGCGAGATCGGCACACTAGCCATGCGCTTGGTCCGCGACCTCGACCCGGCGGCCAACGTCCGTCTGATCCCCAGCGTGATCGAGACTCTCGCCGCCCGGCCTTGGCCCGGCAACCTACACGAGTTGCGTGCCGTGATGGCCGAGGTGCTGAAGAGGCGGAGCAGCGGCGACGTCACCGTGCAGGACCTACCCGAGCACTATCGGACGACCATCCGGGCCCGGCACCTCGCCCGCCGGGAGCGAGCCGAGCGGGCGGCAATCATCGACGCCCTCACGGAGCACGACGGCAACAAGGCCCATGCGGCGAAGGACCTCGGGATCAGCCGGACCACGCTGTACGCCCGGATGCGAGCTCTCAAGATCGATTTCTGAGAGGCCCTGCGGGAAGGTCAGGTGCCGTTGAGCGATCGGCGTACCCGTGCGGCCAGCGTCTCGTTGGCGGGTGAGCCGCCGAGGACGACGACGGCCACGTCGCTCTCGCGCATCGCCGGGGCGAGGGCGACCGCATAGTCGAACTCGGCCTCGGTGACCACAGCCGCGGCGGTGAGCTCGGCACGGAGCGGGCCGTCGGTCTCGTCGGCCCACCAGGCGCCGAGGAACCGAGCGAACGTGCGCTGAGCCACCGAGCGTGCGCGCAGCGCGGGCACGATGCTGGTCAGGCGATAGCGGAACCGCGCGAAGTCGCCCTCGCCGCGATTGTGGTCCAGAACGAGATGGGCGGCATCAGCGACAGCAATCATCCGCGTGGACGGCGAGGACGCCGCGAGTCGTGCCTCAATGCTTGCCAACACGGCGTCATGGTCGGGGGAGATCACCGCCTCTTTGGAGGCGAAAGCGCGGAAGAAGGTGGTCCGTTCGACACCGGCCCGCTCAGCGATGTCATCGACGGTGGTCGCGTCGAACCCGCGTGTGCTGAACAGCGCAAGCGCCGCGGCCATGAGGCGTTCGCGCGCGGAGGCAGAGATAGGGGGCATCAGTACTCAAAGCCACTTCCATGGTATTGAGTTCCTAATATATGGTACTCAGTACCATCTGCAGTATCGAAGGGAGCATCATGATTGAAAAGGTAGGCGTGGTCGGCGGAGGCCTGATGGGCTCGGGTATCGCCGAGGTCAACGCCCGCGCAGGCAAGGACGTCATCGTCGTCGAGTCCTCGACCGACGCCGTCGAGGCGGCTCGCCAGCGCCTCGAGGGCTCCCTCAAGCGCGCCGAGAGCCGCGGCAAGATCAAGTCCGTGGACGCCGTACTCGCTCGAATCCGGGTGGTCAACGACCTCACGGCACTCGCCGACCGCGATCTCGTGGTGGAGGCAATCGTCGAGGAAGAGAGGGCAAAGACCGAACTGTTCCGACGCCTGGACGAGATCGTCAACAGCCCGGACGCAATCCTGGCCTCCAACACCTCCTCCATCCCGATCATGAAACTCGCGGTGGTCACCCAGCGCCCGACCCACGTGCTCGGGGTGCACTTTTTCAACCCCGTACCGGTACTCAAACTGGTCGAGCTCGTCCCGTCCCTGATGACCGACCCCGCCACCACCGAGCGCGCCCGCGCCTTCGTGCAGGACGACCTCGGCAAGACCGCCATCGACTGCCAGGACCGCGCCGGCTTCGTCGTCAACGCCCTGCTGATCCCGTTCATCCTCTCGGCCATTCGGATGCTGGAGTCCGGGTTCGCGACGGCCGAGGACATTGACCACGGCCTCGTCCTCGGCGCCGCCCACCCCCAGGGCCCGCTCGCACTGGCCGATCTGATCGGCCTCGACACAGTCAAGGCGATCGCGGACTCGCTGTACGACGAGTTCAAGGAGCCGCTCTACACCGCGCCGCCGCTGCTCAATCGGATGGTCGATGCAGGTCTGCTCGGCCGCAAGACCGGCCGTGGCTTCTACACCTCTAACGGGAAGTGACCGGGATGGACAACGACTACCCGATGTACGCCCTCTCCGAGGAGCACCAGGCCATCCGTGAGGCCGTCCGCGCCGTCTGTGACGCGAAGGTCGCCCCGTTCGCGGCCGAGGTCGACGAGGAGGCGCGCTACCCGCAGGAGGCGCACGACGCCCTGCTGGCCGCCGACTTCCACGCCCCGCACGTCCCGGAGCAGTACGGCGGCGCCGGTGCCGACGCGCTCGCGACCGTGATCGTGATCGAGGAGGTCGCCCGGGCCGACGTCTCGGCCTCGCTGATCCCCGCGGTCAACAAGCTCGGCTCACTGCCGGTGATGATCGGCGGCGGCGAGCAGATCAAGGCGAAGTACCTCACCAAGCTCGCGGCGGGCGAGGGCGGCTTCTCGTACTGCCTGTCCGAGCCCGACGCCGGCTCCGACGCCGCCAACCAGAAGACCCGCGCCGTCCGCGACGGCGACGCCTGGATCCTCAACGGCACCAAGCGCTGGATCTCCAACGCGGGGGAGTCGGAGTTCTACACGGTCCTCGCCACCACCGACCCCGACGCCCGGACGAAGGGCATCTCCGCCTTCGTCGTCGAGAAGTCCGACGAGGGTGTCTCCTTCGGTGCCCCGGAGAAGAAGCTCGGCATCAAGGGCTCCCCGACCCGCGAGGTCTACTTCGACAACGTCCGCATCCCCGCCGACCGCATCATCGGCGAGGAGGGCAAGGGCTTCGAGTACGCCATGAAGACCCTCGACCACACCCGCATCACGATCGCGGCCCAGGCCGTCGGTGTCGCCCAGGGCGCGCTCGACTACGCCCTCGGCTATGCCCAGGAGCGCCAGCAGTTCGGCAAGGCCATCGCCGACTTCCAGGGCCTGCAGTTCCTGCTCGCCGACATGGGCATGAAGGTCGAGGCCGCCCGCCAGCTGACGTACGCCGCCGCGGGCCGCTCCGAGCGCGGCGACAGCGACCTCACCTTCTTCGGTGCCGCGGCCAAGTGCTTCGCCTCCGACGTCGCCATGGAGGTCACGACCAACGCCGTGCAGGTCCTCGGCGGCTACGGCTACACCCGCGACTACCCGGTCGAGCGGATGATGCGCGACGCCAAGATCACCCAGATCTACGAGGGCACCAACCAGGTGCAGCGGATCGTGATGGCCCGCCAACTCCTCGCCGGAGTGCAATCGGAGATCTGAAGGGCGCGCTTCTCTGAGTAGACAAGTGCGAGCATCGAGGACGTAGCGAGCTTCGTCGGCGACCGAGGGTGCCGACCACTAATCCGCACCGGGGCCTAGGCCGGCCTTCCGCGCTCGATCTCCACCCGGGCGGCGATCTCCGCGTGCAGGCGCTTCTTATCGACCTTGCCGACAGCCGTCTTCGGCAGCTCCTCGATCCACTCGAGTCGCTCGGGCCACTTGAACTTCGCGACTCCCAGTCCGTCGAGGTGCGCCTGGATCTCTACCAAGGCGAGCGGGCCTCCACGGCCGACGAGGTAGGCGCAGGACCGCTCTCCTAGCCTCTCGTCGGGCATCGCGACGACGGCGGCGCTGACGATGTCGGGGTGTCGGAGCAGGAGGACCTCGACCTCCTCGGCGTTGATCTTCTCGCCGCCGCGGTTGATGACGTCCTTCAGGCGGCCCTCGACCGAGAGGTAGCGCGCGCCGCCGTAGGTCTGGACGGAGACGAGGTCGCCGGTGCGGAAGAAGCCGGTCGACGAGAACGCCGCGCGGTTGTGATCGGCGGCGTCGAAGTAGCCGTGAAGGGTGTAGGGGCCGGCACAGCAGAGCTCGCCGACCTCACCGTCGGCGACCTCGTCGTCGGTCCCGGGAGCCAGGACGGCGAAGGTGTCGGCCGGCGAGATGCCGGTCCCGACCGTGGTCAGCCGGGCCTCCCGAGGCGCGTCGAGCGGCGTCACGGCGAAGAAGCCCTCGCCCATGCCGAAGAGCTGCCCGCTCCACATCCCGAGCTCCTCGATCCGCTCGAAGATCGGCAGCGGCACCTTCGCACCGGACAGCACCACCCTGCGCAACGTAGGCGCCAGGGCGGCGAACTCCGGCGACCGGATCGCGTTGTAGTGCCCGTGCCCGAGGAGTACGTCGGTCACGCCCGAGTCCGCGAGCAGTGGGAGCGCCTCGGTCAGGTCCGGCGAGGTGAGGATCAGGGTGCCGCCGACGCTGTGCGGTCCGTGGAGGCCGCAGACGATGCCGGCGTTGTGGATCAGCGGGATCAGGTGACCGTTGCGGGTGTTCTCGTCCCAACCCCACGCGGCGGCGTAGGCGCGGGCGTTGTACCAGTACTCCGCGTGCAGGCGCGGGATCACCTTGGGAACGCCCGTCGTGCCGCCGGAGAGCTGGAAGACGGCGACCTCGTCGGGGTCGATGGCGCGCTGGATCGCGTCGACCGTGTGGCGTGCGGTCGCGGCATCGAGATCCTGCCCGAGGTCCTCGATACGGACGCCCGCCTGGTCGGGTGAGGCACCCAGGGTCAGCAGGTGTCGCAGCGCCGGGCGCGCGGCCTGCTGGCCCTCGGCGAAGGAGACCAGGTCGAACCCCTTGGTGCCGGCCTCCACGAGGTGGGCGCTCGCGTCGGTCCGCTCGGCGATGTCGCCGATCTCGTGGGCACGGTGCACAGCCAGCGTGCAGACCGGGATCAGTCCGGCCTTGAGGACGCCGTACCAGGCGACGACGGCGAGCAGTCGGTTGGTGACCTGGAAGAGCACCCGCTCCCCCGGCTCGAGCCCCAGGCGGGCGAGCCCTGCCGCCACACGATCGGCCTGCTCGTCCAGCTCGGCGAAGGTCAGTCGTCCTTCGGCAGTGACGACCGCGTCGCGGGCGGGGTGCCTCTCGGCGACGGCACGGAACTCGGCCGCGATCGGGAGTGTCCCCCAGAGCCCCTCCGCGCGGTACGCCGACACAAGCTCCTGCGGGAACGGGACGACCCGTCCGCTCCAGTCGATGCTGCCCATTCGCCTGCCCTTCGGCGCTCGCCGCGACGGCCCCGTGACCGTCGGCACATTCTCCAAGGTAAGCAAGTCCTACGCATGCGTCAACTTCTTGACGGCCATGTCGACCGCGGCTTATCGTGAAAGGACATGTCGTCGGCCGGAAAGGCATCATCGTGGAACTGCGTTCCGTAGCCGTCCTGGGCGGAGGCCCGGGCGGCCTCTACGTCGCCCGCCTCCTCAAGCTGCGCCACCCCGACTGCGCGGTGGACCTCTACGAGCAGAGCCCGCCCGACCAGACCTTCGGGTTCGGCGTCGGTCTGGCCACCAAGACCCAGCGCAACCTCGAGGCCGCCGACCCGGCGAGCCTGGCAGCGATCGTCGAGCGCTCCTTCCAGCACGAGATGGCGATGGAGGTCCGCGGCGAGCGGGTTCTGCTGCCCGTCGACAACCTGATCGCCATCGGTCGCTCAACCCTGCTCGACGTCCTGCGCCAGCACGCCGAGGACGCCGGGGTCCGCCTGCACTACGGCACCCGGGTCACCGCCGACGAGCTCGACGCGGAACTCGTGATCGCGTCCGACGGCGTCAGCAGCGCGACGCGCGAGGCGTCCGCCGACACCTTCGGCGCGACCATCGACACGCACGACTCGCTCTATCTCTGGTGCGGGACCGACTTCGCCCTGCCCACGGCTTCCTTCCTGCCCGTGGAGACCGAGCACGGCACGTTCGTGGCCCACGCCTACCCGTATGCCCCCGACCGGAGCACCTTCCTCATCGAGACCGACGAGGAGACCTGGCGACGGGCTGGCTTCGACGCGACCACTGCTCGCACGCCGTACGACGAGTCGGACGTGGAGTCGCTGGCCTACCTCAGCCAGGCGTTCGCCGCCGAGCTCCAGGGCCACCCCCTCGTCGGCAACCGCACGCGTTGGCTGCAGTTCCGGACGATCCGTTGCGCCCGCTGGCACCACGACAACGTCGTGCTGCTCGGCGACGCCGCACACACCGCGCACTACTCCATCGGTTCGGGCACGAAGCTCGCGATGGAGGACGGGATCGCCCTGGACGCCGCCCTCGCGGAGGCACCCGACCTGGAGACTGCGCTTGCACGCTACGAAGCCGTACGCCGGCCCGCGGTCGAGCACCTGCAGGAGACCGCCCGTCGCAGCATGCGCTGGTGGGACACGTTCCCCGACCGGCTCGACGTGCCCGTCGACCAGCTGTTGATCGCCTACATGACACGGGCGGGCAAGGTCAGCGTCGACCGGTTCGCCGCCCTGGCCGGCGACGTCGTCCGCCGCGGCCTTGCCCACTACGCGGGCTGCGCGGTCTCCGAGGTGCCGGAGGAGGACCGCACGGACTGGATCCTGTCGCGTCCTCTCCTCCGGGACGACCAGACCTGGCCTGCAAGGTCGGTGACGCTGGAGCAGCTCGGCAGCCACGTCGACCTGACGGTCGACGTCCACGACCCGTGGGGAGGCGACGGCGACGTGCAGGTGAAGCAGGCGACCGCTCAGTCCGGCGACGCTTCGAGGAGCGTCCTGCTGCGCTCCGCCGACGACCTGGGAGCAGTGCTCACGATGTTCGACCTCGGGGAGCGCCTGCGCCGCGAGGCCGGGGTCGTCGTGGCCGCGACGGTGCCGGCGCCGTTGGTCGAGTTCGCCGTCGCCGCGCTGGCGAGCGGTCGCATCGACCTCGTCGTCCCGATGCCGGCGTCCGCCTGACGCCCGCACGCAGAAGCGCTGAGGCCCGGTCTCCTTTCAGGAGACCGGGCCTCAGCGCTTCTCGTCGCGGTCAGAACCGCGCGTCGATCCACTCCTCGATGCGGGTCGCCGCCAGCGAGGTGCCGGTCGGCGCGCCAGGGCGGATCGGGCCGCCGAAGTGCGTGCCCGCCACGGCGCCGACGGTCAGGTCGTCGGCGGCGAGGGCGTCACCCATCGCGGCGATGTCGACCGGGTACGACGCCTGGTCGCCCGTGAACTCCAGCAGGAACGTGGGGACGGAGACCCCCGGGGCACAGCGCACGAAGTCGGCGTTGGTTGTGTTGGCCGACCACGTCGAGAGCCAGGCCTCGGCCGTGCTCAGCCGGCCGAACCCGACCAGGCCGTAGTTGGTCAGGTCGGGGCGTCGTCCGAAGAGCGAGCCGTACGGGCGCTCGTTGGGGTCGAGCGTGAGGTCGACGTTCCGCAGGTCGGCGTCGGTCCGGTAGACCGTGATGAGCCGGGGCGCCAGGGCGCGCCGACGGTCGGCGGGATCGCCGTCCTGCTTGAACGAGCCGTTCGCGGCCTGGGCCTCGGCGACGTGGCCGCGCGCGACGTCGTCGATGCGGCGGAGCCGCTCGGCCTGGGCAGCCCGGTACCGCGCGACGAACTCCTCGTCGTACCGGGTGGGTTCGGGGGCGGGCCGGTAGCCGTTGCGGGCGTCGAACGGGTCGAGCCCCGGGTCGACCGACAACGGATCGCCCTCGTCGACGACCGACGGGTCGATCACCCGGCGCAGCAGGGCGCCCTGTCCGGGGTGCGGCGCGAGGAACACCACGCCGTCGGGGAGCGGCATCTCCGCGTCGCGGAGGGCGACCGGACGGCCCGACGGAGCCGTCGCCAGACGCTCCGGCGGGGAGAGGCTGGCCTGCTGGCAGTAGAACGCGGCCAGCGTTCCGCCTCCCGAGTGACCGAGCGACACCACGTGGTCGAAGCCTGCCGATCGCAGGAACGCATGGCCGGCGGCGAAGTCGATGATCGCCTGCTCGTGGATCAGGGTGAGGTCGTTGTTCGGCGACCGCGAGCCCTGGGTCCACACGGCGTACCCGGCCCCGAGGAAGTAGGGCACCAGCGAGTGGTACGTGACGTCCTGGCGGGGATGCATGACGGTGACGACGGTGCGAGCGCCCGCGGGCACCCGCAGGACGCCGGTGACCTTCGCGTCGTCCACCGTCGTGAGCTCGTGCACCGAGGTGGTCACGCCGTCGGGCGAGTCGATCGAGTCGACGTAGCGACCAGCGCCGAGCCGGCTGGCGGTCTCGGTCATCGTTGCTCCAGGCGCAGCGCGTCCTTGTCCCACTGCACGATCCGGCAGCCCTCCAGGCCACCGACGCAGCTGTACCAGACCGCGTGCCGCGCACCCGACGCCCGGCGGTCGATGACCACCGGCTTGTCGGACGCGATCACGAAGTACGGCCCGAGGCGGTCGACGGTCACGTCGGGCGCCTCGGCCGCAACAGCGGCGATCTGGGTGTTCTCGGGTACGTCGAGCATGAACAGGCGGTGGGTCATCGCGGCACCTCCTGCTCGGCCTGCCAGGCCCCGGCACGCTCGACGATCAGCTCGGCCTTGCGCACGAGCAGGTCGTCCATGCCGTGGCCGGGGCGCTGGGCGATGTCGACGAGGGCGTCGATCGTCAGGTTGGCGTCGAGGTCCTCCTGCGGGGTGACCGGGCGCAGGGCGCGGGTGATCTCGACCATGTAGCCGTTGGGGTCGTGGGTGTAGATCGACTCGATGGTCTCGTGCTGGATCTGCATCTCCACGGGCCACTGGCTCGCGTCGAGCCGCCGCCGGTACTCCATGAGGTGGTCCTCGCCGTCCACGTGGATCGCGAGATGGCGGGAGCGGACGAACCAGTCGGGCGTCTCCTCGCCGAACTGCGCGTAGACGTCGCCCTTCGCGACCTCGGGCTTCGGAAGCCCGAAGTAGTAGAAGAAGGCGATCCGGTCGTCGTTGCCGATGTCGAAGAAGAAGTGGATGAAGTCGGGGTGGTCCTCGGGTCCCCAGCCGGCGGCGCAGATGGAGTGCACGACGGGGAACCCGAGGGTGTCGCGGTAGAACCGCACGGTGCCGACGGGGTCGAAGGTCGGGAAGGCGGCGTGGTCGACGCCGCGGACCAGGTGCTGGTCGGAGAGCGAGCTCATCGGATTCCTTTCGCGGAGCGATGGGAGGTTCAGGCTGTGGGCTGGAGGCTGTCGGCCCGCAGCAGGGAGCCGGCTCCGGGGATGTCGACGGACAGGCCGGCCGCGCGCAGGATGCTGTAGGCACCGGCGGTCGCGGCCGACAGCACGGGCACGCCGAGCTCCTGCTCGGCGGCCTCCACGAGCGGCAGTGACGGCATCTGCACGCAGGCCGAGATGACCAGGGCGTCGACACCGGTCAGGTCGAGGCTGCGAGCGGCGTCCATGACACGGTCGCCGGGGATGCAGCCGACCTCGCGGTTGTCCTCGACCTCGAGCGCGCGCCAGTCGGTGACCTCGAAGCCCTCGGCTTCGAGGTAGGCCACGACCTTTTCCGCGAGCGGTCGCATGTACGGCGTCACGAGGGCGATCCGCCGTGCGGAGAGTGCCTGCAGGCCCTCCACGAGCGCACCGGCACTGGAGCGCACCCGCGCCTCGGCACCTCCGGTGGCGAGCTGCTCGGCGACGTGACCCTCGACCCGCTGGTGCTCGCCGGGACCGACCGCCATCAGGGCGACCAGGCAGGCATACAGGATCACGTCGGGCGACGCGTCCCCGAGCTCGAGGATGCAGCGCTCGCGCTGGGCGTTCATCGCCGCGAGCTGCTCGGGCGAGACCTTCGCCATCCGCATCCGGCTGGCGTGGAACGAGAAGTCGGCCTCCGGGTGGCGCCCCAGGATCGCGGGCATCTCGGTCTCGACCGTGACATTGGAGCTCGGCACGACGAGGCCGATGCGTACATGGTTCATGGGGTTCCTTTCGACTCCCCCATGATTCAACGGTCACGACAAAAAGTCAACGCTGATGTAAAGTTCACTGCACACCCAGACCACTCCACCAGATGAAGGAGGTGGCCCCATGCGCGAGGCCGTCATCGTCTCCACCGCTCGGACCCCCATCGGCAAGGCCTACCGGGGTCGGTTCAACGAGATCCCCGCACCCGAGCTCGCCGCCCATGCGATCGGCGCCGCGCTCGCTCGTGCGTCCGTCGAGAGCAGCGAGGTCGAGGACGTCGTGCTCGGCTGCGCAATGCAGGAGGGCACGTCCGGGTACAACGTGGCTCGCCAGGCCGCACTACGCGCAGGGCTGCCGACCAGCGTTCCCGGCATGAGCATCGATCGGCAGTGCGCCTCCGGCCTGATGGCGATCGCCACCGCGGCCAAGCAGGTCGTCGCCGACGGCATGCAGGTCGCGGTCGGCGGTGGCGTCGAGTCGATCTCGCTCGTCCAGAACGAGCACCGCAACTCCTACCGCGCCCAGGACCCCTGGCTCGTGGACCGCGGGCACGACGTCTACGTCAGCATGCTCGACACGGCCGAGAACGTCGCCCAGCGGTACGACGTCGGGCGCGACGCCCAGGACGAGTACGCCCTCGAGTCGCAGCGTCGTACCGCCGCAGCCCAGGACGCCGGGCTCTTCGCCGGCGAGATCGCACCCTTCGACGGCCTCGCCCTCGACGAGGGCAACCGCCCGACGACCACGCTCGACGGCCTGGCCGGACTCCGACCGGTGCTCGCCGACCGCCCCGGCCACGCGGCGACGATCACCGCTGGCAATGCCTCCCAACTGTCGGACGGCGCCGCTGCCGTCGTACTGATGGAGGCCGCCGAGGCGAGCCGCCGCGGTCTCGAGCCCCTCGGCGCCTACCGTGGCATGGCCGTCGCCGGATGCGAGCCCGACGAGATGGGCATCGGACCGGTCTTCGCGATCCCGCGCCTGTTGCGCCAGCACGGGCTCCGTATCGACGACATCGACCTGTGGGAGCTGAACGAGGCGTTCGCGTCGCAGGCGCTGTACTGCCGTGACCAGCTCGGCATCGACCCCGAGCGGTACAACGTCAACGGCGGCGCGATCGCGGTCGGCCATCCCTACGGCATGAGCGGCGCCCGGATGGTGGGCCACGCCTTGCTCGAGGGGCGGCGGCGCGGAGCGCGGTACGTCGTCGTGTCCATGTGCGTCGGCGGCGGCATGGGAGCCGCAGGACTGTTCGAGCTGTGAGTAACCTCCGAGTCGTGAGCACGAGCAAGCCGCGCACCGCGCCCGCGAAGAAGGCCGCAGCAGCCAAGGCGACCAAGTCGCCCAAGGCGACGGGCGTGCGACGTGGGCTGGTCGAGCAGGAGATCTACGACCACGCGACGCGCCTGTTCGCCGAGCGCGGCTTCGCCGGCACCAGCTTCCAGGACATCGCCGACGCCGTGGGGCTGACGCGGCCAGCGCTCTACCACTACGTCAGCAGCAAGGACGAGCTGCTCGCCCGCCTGGTCGCCGAGATCACCCAGGACTCCGCCGCAGGCATCCAGGCGATCGCCGACCGTGCGGACATCGACGTCACCCGCAAGGTGCACGAGATCGTCGCGATGAGCGTGCGCCGCCAGGCCGAGAGCGCGGCGCGCTTCCAGCTCCTGATCCGCTCCGAGGCCGACCTGCCCGAGGACATCGCCGCGACCCACACCGCCGGCCGCCGCGCCGTGCTCAAGGCGATGGCCGGCGTGGTCGAGGAAGGCGTGAAGAGTGGGGCGTTCCGGCCGGTCGAACCACGCGTGGCCGCGCTCGGACTGCTCGGCATGAACAACTGGGTGGCGTGGTGGTACCAGCCCGACGACCGCAACGACCTCGACCGGATCTGCGAGCAGCTGGCCGACATGGCCGTCGCCTCGCTCGTCCAGCCGGACGACCGGGCCGTCAGCCGGGCCGACCCGCGCGACGTCCTGCGCCTGGTCCGCCGCGACCTCGAGCACCTCGAGGAGCTGCTCGACAACTGAGCCGCGCAAGACCACGAGGGGCCCCACGCCGTGCATGGAGGCCCCTCGCCCGTTTTTCCAGCGCGTTCACGCCTGGATCTATTTACGCTTGCGTCAACCTATTGACGTTCTAGTTGAACCGCTCTAGCGTTGTGAGCACCGACACAACGAAACGAGGACCACTCATGGCTTACGTCATCGGGGTCGACGTCGGCGGAACCTTCACGGACGCCGTGCTCGACGACGACGCAGGAAACATCGTGGCGGCCAAGGCGCCGTCGACTCCCCCGGACTACTCCCAGGGCGTCATGGACGTGCTCGGTGTGCTCGCGGAGCAGCTCGGCATGCCGGTCGAGGAGATGCTGGCCAACACCCACCACATCGCCCACGGCACGACGTCCTCGCTGAACGCGCTCGTCATGGGCAACGTGCCGCCGGTCGGCTTCCTGACCACCGCCGGGCACCGCGACTCGATCTTCATCATGAACGTCGAGGGCCGCTACCTCGGCGGATCGCCCGACCAGCTGCAGAACGTGCTCGGGCAGAGCAAGGACCACGGCCTGATCCCCAAGCGCCACGCGCTCGAGGTCGTCGAGCGCATCGACCGCGACGGCACGGTCGTCGTCGCCCTCGACGAGGAGTCGGTCCGCACGGCGGTCCGCACCCTGCTCGACGCGGACGTCAAGGCGATCGCCGTCTCCCTGCTCTGGTCGTTCAAGAACCCGGCGCACGAGCAGCGGATCCGCGAGATCGTCCACGAGATCGACCCCGAGATGTTCGTGTCCCTCTCCTCCGAGGTGAGCCCGCGCATCCGTGAGTTCGCCCGGAACTCGACGACCGTGATGAGCGCCCAGATCGGCCCGGGTCTCCGCGACTACCTCGGCTCCCTCGAGGGTCGTCTGCGTGCGCAGGGCCTGGCTGGCCCGCTCCTGGTGATGCAGAGCAACGGGGGCGCGATCGCCGCCGCGGAGGCGCCGGCCACGGCCATCAGCACGGTCGGCTCGGTCCTGACCGGTGGTGTCGTCGGCGCGGTGTCGCTGGGCGAGCAGCTCGGCCACAAGAACATCATCTCCACCGACGTCGGCGGTACGACGTTCCTCGTCGGTCTGGTCGTCGACGGCGAGCCGGTGCGCACCAGCAGCACGATCATCAACCACCACCCGATCAACGTGCCCACCCTCGAGGTGCACGCGATCGGCTCCGGCGGCGGCGCGATCGCCTGGCTCGACAAGGGAGGCAACCTGCAGGTCGGCCCGCGCAGCGCGCAGTCCGTGCCCGGCCCCGCCTGCTACGACGCCGGTGGCACCGAGCCGACCAACACCGACGCGAACCTGGTGCTCGGCATCCTGCCCGAGTCCGGCCTGCTCGGCGGGCGCAAGGCGCTCAACGTCGAGGCCGCGCGCGAGGCGATCCGCAAGAACATCGCCGAACCGCTGGGGCTGTCCGTCGAGGACGCCGCGGCCGCGATCTACGCGATCCAGAACGCCCAGACCGGCGACCTGCTGCGCAAGACCGTCGTCGAGACCGGTCACGACCCGCGCGACTTCGTGCTCTACGCGTTCGGCGGCGCGGGCCCCGCCTACTGCGGCTTCTACTCCGCCGAGGTCGGCGTGAAGGAGTGCATCGTGCCGCTCGGCCCGGTCGCCTCCGCCTTCTCGGCGTACGGCCTGGCCTCCTCCGACATCGTGCTCGCCTCCGAGCTCTCGGACCCCGGCCCGATGCCCTTCGACCCGGCGCGCGCGATGGAGAACTTCCGCTCGCTCGAGGACCAGGTCCGTGCCGCCCTCGAGCGACAGGGCCTCGACTTCGAGAGCATCGAGCTGGTCCGCTCCCTGGACCTGCGCTACACCGCACAGCTCGCCGAGGTCGCCGTCGAGGTGCCCGCGGGCGAGCTCGACGAGGCCGCCATGGTCCAGGTGATGGCCGACTTCGAGCAGCGGTACGCCGAGCTGTTCGGCGAGGGCACCGGCTTCAGCGCCGCCGGCGTCCAGGCCATCACCTTCCGGGTCCGCGGGACCGGCGTGCTGCCGTTCTCCCCCGCCCTCCCCCAGGTCGAGCCGGCCGCCGATCCCGACCCGTCGGTCGCTCTGCACGCCACCCGCAAGGTCTGCCTCGACCCGCGACTGGGCTACGTCGACACCCCGGTCTACGACTACCGCAAGCTGCGCGCCGGCCACCGGATCGCCGGCCCGGCGATCATCGAGGTCCCCACGACCACCGTCGTCGTACCGCCGGACATGACCGGCACGGTCGACCACCTCGGCAACCTGACCATCACCACCCGGAACTGAGGCGGAACCGACATGACCATGCAGATTCCCGGCTCCGAGCACTTCTCGAGCCGTCCCACGAACCCCGACGAGCTCGCGGCCGGACTGCCCGAGTCACTCGAGGTCCACACCGTCACCCAGGAGCAGATCGACGGGCTCGACCCGCTGACCTACGAGGTCGTGCGGCACCGCCTGTGGTCGGTGACCGAGGAGATGGGCGAGGCGCTCAAGCGCATGTCCGGCTCCCCGATCGTCACGGACGCGAACGACTTCGACTTCGCGATCTGCGACGAGCTCGGCCAGGAGGTGCAGGTCGGCCTCTACAACACGATGCTCGCCGGCGCGGTCGACCTCGCGATCTACTGGACGCTGAAGAACCGGTCGCACAACCCGGGCATCCGCGAGGGCGACATGTTCCTCTGCAACGACCCGTGGGTCGGCGGCGGCCTGCACCAGAACGACGTCATCGTGTTCCAGCCCGTCTTCCACGACGGCAAGCTGTTCGCCTGGACCAGCGCGATCTGTCACGAGCCCGACCTCGGCGGAGTGGGCCTGGGCTCGTTCAGTCCGGCCGCCCAGGACGTCTTCTCCGAGGCCCTTCCGACGCCACCGATCAAGGTGGTCAAGGACTTCGACCTGCAGGACGACGTCGTCGACGTGTGGATCCGCCGCTCGCGCGTCCCCATGCTCGTCAACCTCGACCTGCGCGCCAAGGTCGGCTCCAACACCGTCGGCCGCAAGCGCCTCGAGGAGGTCATCGCCCAGTACGGCGCCGACACCGTCAAGGCCGTGATGAAGCGGATGATGGCCGACGCCGAGGGCCGGCTGCGCACCAAGCTCAGCGACCTGCCCGACGGCACCTGGGAGGCCACCGGCTACCAGGACCAGTCCCACGAGGGCGACCGCGGCGTCCACAAGATCACCGTCGCGATGACGAAGCAGGACAACCACCTGACCTTCGACTTCACCGGCACCGACCCGCAGGCCGGCATGATCAACTGCACCTACGCCGGCATGCGTGGTGGCGTGATGCTCGCGCTGCTGCCGATCCTCGCCAACGACATCCCCTGGTCGGCGGGCGGCCTGATGCGCTGCTTCGACCTGGTGTCGGAGGAGGGGACGATCAACAACGCGACCTTCCCGGCCGCCGTCAGCCGAGGTCCGATCGGCCCGGCCTGGCTCACCGGGACCCTCGTTGCCCAGTGCCTGTCGCAGATGCTCGACCAGTCCGCGGACCTCGGCAAGAGCGTCCAGGCCGCCTGCTGCGGTACCTGGGACACCGCCGTCGTCGCCGGTCTCGACGAGCGCGGCGAGGTCCCGATGCCCTTCCTCAACGTGATGATGGAGCCGATGGCCGGTGGCTTCGGCGCCCGTCCCGAGATGGACGGCATGGACACCGGCGGCCTGTTCTGCATCCCGATGGGCCGCATCCCCGACGTCGAGATGACCGAGTTCCTCTACCCGCTGCTCACCCTGTGGCGCCGCGAGGAGCCGGACTCCGGTGGCCCGGGCCGCAAGCGTGGCGGCGTCAGTGCCTCGCTCGCCGTCACCCTGCACGGCTCGTCGCAGCCGGCCGGCCTCGTCCTGGCCTCTGCTGGCAAGGCGGTCGCCCAGAACAACGGCCTCGCAGGCGGCTACCCCGGCAACACGGGCCTCGACGCCGTCGTACGCCAGGCGAACGTGTCACAGGTCCTGGCCGACGGCCGGATCCCGCAGTCTCTGGACGAGCTCGGCGCCGACGTCGAGATCGGGCACTGCTACGCGCAGTCCTACCTCGCCCCCGGCGAGGTGCTCTACATGAACTGGCAGGGTGGCGGCGGCTACGGCGACCCGCTCCTCCGCGACCCCGAGGCCGTGCGCCACGACGTCCTCGAGGACAAGGTGACCGCTGCGGCGGCCGAGGCCGTCTACGGCGTCGTGCTCAGCGATGGTGACGTCGACCGGGCCGCCACGGAGAGCCGACGCGCGGCGCTTCGCGACGAGCGTCGCGACCGGTCGACCGTCGTACCCCGCGATCGAGGCAAGGTCGACCTCGGCCTGGCGCGCCGCGTCGACGACAACCTCGTCCTCGCCGGCACCACGGTCGCCTGCGCCCGCTGCGGCCACGGTCTTGCCGATCTCGACCAGGACGACTCGCTCGGCCTGGCCTCCTACGACGGTCCGTCGTCGGCCGCCGGGCCGCAGGTCACCTCGGACCCGGCCTACTACGTCGACGACACCATCGTGTTCCGCCAGCGCTCCTGCCCGGCCTGCTGGACCGCGATCACCTCCGCGATCGTCCCCGCCGACCACACCGACGCAACCGACGACCTCGACCGCCTCGGAGTGCGGGCTCTCACCTCGCGCTGAGCCCGACGACTCGGCCCCTGACGGATGATCTCCGTCAGGGGCCGAACTGCTTTTCGTGACCGGTGGTCAGTGCGATGACGGGCGGTGTGCGGCGAACAGCTCCGCGAGGTGCATCGCCGAGATGTCGCCCAAGTCGCCAACCTGGAGCCGGCAGGACATCCCGTCGGCCAGCACGACGGCGTCGACGTGCTCCCGCAGCGCCGGGAGCAGATGGGTCTCCGCGACCGTCACACTGACGTCGTAGTGGCCCTTCTCGACCCCGAAGTTGCCGGCGAGACCGCAACAACCCTGGACCCTGACGACCTGGGCGCCGGCCTTCTCGAGCAGTCGCTGGTCGACGTCCCAGCCGAGGACCGCATTCTGGTGGCAGTGTGGCTGCGCAACGACCCTCACGCCGCTCAAGTCCGGGACGGGAAGGTCGAGCCGGGTCACCAGCTCCGCGAAGCTGAGCACCCCGTCGGCGACGACGTCGACCTCGACGGCATCGCACAGCTCCCGCGCATCACTGCGCAAGGTCGCCAGGCACGACGGCTCGAGCGCGATGACCGGGACACCGCTGCGCACGTACGGCGCCAGGGCGCGCGCGGCCCGAGAGACGATCGAGCGGGCACGATCAAGCTGACCAGTGGTGATCCACGTCAGCCCGCAGCACGCATCGTCCTGGATCACCTCGACCCGCAGCCCCTGCGCCTCCAGGTAGGCGATCGCCGCCGTCCCCGACTGCGGCAGGAAGTGGTCGGTGAAGGAGTCGGCCCAGATCCAGACGTCCGGCTCGGACGGGCTCATGGGGCGGCGCCGGGTCGAGCGGCGCAGGGTCGACGACGCGAATTCCGGGACCGCTCGGCGCGCGTCGATGCCCGCCGCCCGCTTCGCGATGGCCGCGACGAAAGGCAGTCGCAGCAGGAGGTTGTTCAGTCGTGCGACCGGAGCGAGCAAGCGGGCCCACCGGGGCAGCTGCCCAAGGAAGAAGTGGGATCGGGGCCGACGGATGCCCTGGACGTCGTGGCGCTGGTGCAGCACCTCACTCTTGTACGTCGCCATGTCGACGCCGCTGGGACAGTCGGTCGAGCAGCCCTTGCAGGACAGGCAGAGGTCCAGCGCGGTGTCCACCGCGGGGTCAGCCAGGCCCGCGAGCAGCGTTCCGTCGAGGGCTTCCTGCAGGGTCCGCGCTCGCCCCCGCGTGGAGTCCCGCTCGTCCCGTGTCGCCAGGTACGACGGGCACATCACGCCGCCCGGGCGCGGCGCCACGCACTTGCCGACCCCTGTGCATCGGTGAACGGCCGTTCCCAGATCGCCCGCATCGTGCAGCAGCCGCAGTCCGGCCCGAACCGTGGCCCGCTGCCGCACGGGCCACAGGTCGTCGGTGATCGGCACCGGGTCGGCGATGATGCCCGGGTTGAGCAGGTTGTCGGGGTCGCAGATCGCCTTGACCTGACCGAACAGCGCGATCGACTGCTCGTCGTACATCAGGGGCAGGAGCTCGCCTCGGACCCGGCCGTCACCGTGCTCGCCCGACAGCGAGCCGCCGTAGCCGCGCAACCGGGTGGCGCAGGCGGTCATGAACTCGCGGAAGACGCCCGCGGACGCCGGGTCGCCCGGGTGGAACGGGAAGTCGATGCGGCAGTGCACGCACCCGTCGCCGAAGTGGCCGTAGGGCACGCCCTGGAGCCCGAAGTCGACAAGGAGAGCCTCGAAGTCCCGCAGCCACTCCCCCAGGCGCGCCGGGGGAACCGCGGCGTCCTCCCAGCCGCCGTAGGCTGGCGTGGGCAGCGACCGCCCGGCGAGGCCGGCGCCGTCCTCCCGGATCCGCCACAACGCGGCGCTCTCGCGTGGGTCGTCGACCTGCCGCCAGCCCAGCGGCTCGCCGGCGGCGACCAACGCCCCCACGAGAGACCGGACGTCGTCACCGGCGATCTCGACGAACAGCCACCCCGACCCACGTGGCAGCTCGGGCACGGGCGTGCCCTTGGCGCGCACCAGGTCGACGATCCTGGCGTCCATGCCCTCGCAGGCGATCAGCCGCCCAGGCGCCGCTGCGAGCAGGGAAGGGACGGCGTCGGCGGCATCGGCCATTGAGGCGTACCCGAGCACGACCAGGGTGCGGACGACGTCGTCGTCGACCAGCCGGACGGTCGCCTCGAGGACGGTGGCGAGCGTTCCCTCGCTGCCGACGAGGGCCCGGTCGAGTCGCTGGCGTTCGGGCAGCAGGTGCTCGAGGCTGTAGCCGCTCACCTGACGACCGAAGCGGCCGAACTCGGTCCGCAGGTGGACGAGGTGCGCGGCGCCGATGTCCGCGAGGCGCTGCGCCGTGTCGCCGTAGGGGGTCCCCGGGCCGAGATCGGCGAGCTCGCCGTTGCCGAAGAGGACCTTCAAGGACTCAACGTTGTCGGCCGTGCGTCCGTAGCCAAGTGCCCGGGAGCCACAGGCGTTGTTGCCGATCATCCCGCCGATCGTGCAGCGCGTGTGGGTCGAGGGGTCGGGACCGAACCTGAGGCGATGTGGCGCCGCGGCGCGCTGGAGATCGGCGTGCACGACACCTGGTTCGACCCGCGCCGTCCGCGCCTCGCGGTCGATCTCCAGAACCCGGTTGAGCCCCCGGGTGTCGATGACGATTCCCTCGCCGATGGCGTTCCCGGCGATGCTCGTCCCGGCACCGCGCATGGTGACCGGCAGGCCAGCGGCGCGCGCGGTGTCGTGCACCGCGGCGATGTCGTCGACGTGGCGGGCGCGGACGACGCCCGCGGGTACGACGCGGTAAAGGCTGGCGTCCGAGGTGTAGAGCGCTCGGGTCGCCGAGGTGACGTCAAGTTCGACGCCGGCCCCCGCGAGCACGTCACTGGCTTCGCGAAGCCCGTCGAGCGCGTCCGTACCGGCGCGATCGCCGAAGTCAGCGCGGGCGTTCACGGGTGACCACATCGGGCGCCAGGCCCCACTCGTTCCCCCCGAGCCGCGACAACGGCGCCAGCCGGTCGAGCAGGGGCATGCCGTCGGCCAGCACGGCCGGATCAACGTCGAAGGCGACCACCTCACCCAGCACGATCGTGCAGTCACCGACCGAGATCGTCTCGTGCAGCCGGCACTCGATGGCAGCCGGCGAGGCGGCGACGCGGGGCGGCGCCACGATGCTGCTCGACGCCATCTCGATACCGAGCGCCGCGGACTCGTCGATGCCAGCGTCGAAACTGGCGCTCGACGCGTTCACTTCATCGATCTGCGGCTCGCTGGCCAGGCTGATCGTGAACTCCCCCGTCGCCACAATGTTGCGCAGCGTGTCCTTGGTGCCGACCGAGGTGAACTGGACGATCGGCGGCCGCACGCTCGCGACGGTGAAGAAGGAGTGAGGCGCCAGATTGCCGACACCCTCCGCCGACACCGTGGCCACCCACGCGATCGGGCGCGGCACGACCAGGCTCGTCATCAGCCGGTAGGCGTTGACGCCGGACTCCCCCGGCCGCAGGACGAGACGGTCGGGACCCATGGACCAATGATGCACCATTCGCCTCAGGCGTCCATAATTCAACGATCACGTCAATTCGGGCACAGGGAACGGAGCCCGGCAAACAGAGGAGCACCCATGGGTCGTTTCGACGGGCGAGTCGCCGTCATCACCGGAGCAGCACGCGGGATCGGGTTCGGCACCGCCGCCCGGTTCGCCGAGGAGGGCGCGTCCATCGCGATCGTCGACCTCGACGAGACCGCGGCCGCCGAGGCCGCCGCCAAGCTGCCCCTGGTCGAGGGCGCCAAGGCCATCGGCGTGGGCGCCAACGTCTCCGACGGCGCGTCCGTCGACGCCGCCATCGAGCGGGTCGTGACCGACCTCGGCGGCATCCACGTCCTGGTCAACAACGCGGGCATCACCCGCGACAACCTGCTGTTCAAGATGACCGAGGACGACTGGGACCTGGTCATGGGCGTGCACCTCAAGGGCGCCTTCCTGATGACCAAGGCCGCCCAGGCCCACTTCGTGGCCCAGAAGTACGGCAAGGTCGTGAACATCTCCTCGATCTCCGCGCTCGGCAACCGCGGCCAGGCCAACTACTCGGCCGCCAAGATGGGCATCCAGGGCTTCACCCGGACCCTCGGCATCGAGCTCGGCCCGTTCGGCATCAACGTCAACGCCGTCGCGCCCGGCTTCATCGCCACCGAGATGACGGAGGCGACTGCCCTTCGCCTCAGGCTCGAGCCGGAGGAGTTCTTCCGCCTCAACGCCGAAGCCAACCCCGTCCGCCGGATCGGACTCACTGACGACATCGCCGCCGCGGTCACCTTCCTCTCGGCCGACGAGTCGTCGTACATCACCGGACAAACGATCTACGTCGACGGCGGGCTCTCGCTCGGCGCCTCAAGGGCGGCCTCGGAGTTGGTCGACTCTCCAACCGGCTCAGCGAGTCACCTGGTCGAGGAGCTCGAGAATGTGGACGTAGTCCTCGCCGGTCGACCGCGCCATCCCAAGCTCGCAGGTCCGGTTAAGGGAGGCATGGGCAGAGGTAGCCAGCGCGCCGACCTCAGCCGCCTCCCGGGCCGTGGCCGACCTCGTGAGCTCGGGGTGGAGCATCCCCCGGTCACCCGCGAAGGCGCAGCACATCCAGCCGTCGGGCACCACGACGTCCTCCGCTACGAGCGCGGCGACGCGGTTCAGCGCGTGGTTAATGCCCAGCCTCGTCGACGAGCAAGTCGGGTGCAGGGTCACCGAGGGAAGGCGGCGTCCTTCCGGCAGGCGAGGCACCACGACACGGTCGACGAAGTCGACGGCGTCCACCACCTTCACCGTCGCCAGGCCGGCCGCCTCGAGCAGCACCTCGACGCCCTCGGTACACGACGATGCGTCGCAGACCAAGGGCAGCTCGCCGCCGCGCGTGGCGTCACGTAGCGCGGCCGCCACCTTGTCGCGCATCACTGCGTACCCGTCCGTCAGACCCTTGGACTTCCAGGGAGTTCCGCAGCACAGGGAGCCGATGGCGGCGGGAGTGGCCAGGGCGACTCCGGCACGGGCACAGAGCGCGAGGAACGACTCGCTCACCCCACCTCCCCCGGCAGCCCCGAACATCGTGGTGGTGCAGCTGGGGAAGTACACAGCGACCGGATCCGGTTGGGCGATCTCGCGACGGCGGCGTCCGCCGGACGGCAGGTCTGCCGACCACTGCGGTACGACGTCGTCACCGACGAGGGCGCGGGCCGAGCGGGTCGTCGTTACCGGCAGCGCGGCGGGGACGGCGGCCGCGATCGTCAGCGCCGCGCCAGCAGCGCGCGTGGCGCCGTCCCAGTGGCGTGCGGCGGACTTCCACACACGTTGGATGGCAGCGGACTGGGTCTCGGCACGCAGTCGGCGGACCAGGTCGCCGGTGTTGATCAGCACAGGGCATGCCGTCTCGCACATGCCGTCGGCCGCGCAGGTCTCGATGCCGTCGTACTGGTAGTCGCGCTCGAGCGACTCGACCAGCTCCGCGTCGCCGTGCTGGTGTGCGCGTTTGATCTCCCGTCGCGCGACGATCCGTTCGCGGGGCGTCAGGGTGAGGTCCCGGCTGGGGCAGACGGGCTCGCAGTACCCGCATTCCACGCACCGGTCAACCTCGTCCTCGACCGAAGGGCTGGTCTTGAGGTTCGACACGTGGGCTGCGTCGTCCTGGGACAGCAGGACGCCGGGGTTGAGGACCCCGTCCGGGTCGGCCAGGCGCTTCACCTCCAGCATGACGTCGTAGAGGTCGTCGCCGTACTGGCGACGGACAAAGGGAGCCATGGTCCGGCCGGTCCCATGCTCCGCCTTCAGCGTGCCGCCCTGCGCGAGCACGAGCGACACCATGTCCTCGGTGAACGCCTCATAGCGCCGCAGGCAATCCGGGTCGTCGAAGCGCTCGTTGATCATGAAGTGGATGTTGCCGTCCTTGGCATGACCGAAGATCACGCTGTCCTCGTAGCCGTGCTCGTCGAACAACTCGAGGAGTGCCGCGCAGGTCTTGTTCAGCCGCTCGACCGGAACCGCAATGTCCTCGAGGAGGGAGTTGGTGCCCGACGGGCGGTTGCCCGCCACCTCGGTGAACAGTCCCTTCCGGATGTGCCACAGCCGCGCGCGCAGGTCGGGGCTTGTCGTGATCGGCGAGGCCGTGGCCACGTGCAGACCGTGGAGCGCCCGCTCGCCGGCCTCCACCCGGCTCGCCAATGCCTCCGCCGTCTCCTCCCGGTATTCCAGAAGCAGAGCCGCATGGTCGCGCACCTTCATCTCGCGCAGCTCGTTGGTCGCGGCCGCGTTGCGCTGGGCGACCCGGAGGCTGGCGGCATCCATCAGCTCGATCGTGGCGAGACCGGTGGCGACCAGTTCGGGCAGTGCACCCGTGGCTCCGGCGAGGTCGTCGAAGACGAGGAGCTGGGTGGCGACGTACGGCTTGACCTTGACCGTCCGGAAGGTCGCCTCGGCCACGAACGCGAGCGTGCCCTCACTGCCGACGACCAGGTGCTCGAGGATGTCGACCGGCCGGTCGTGGTCGAGGAATGAGTTGATGCCGTAGCCCATTGTGTTCTTGATCGCGAAGAGCCGCTTGATCTCGCGCACCGCCTCGGGCCGGCTCCTGATCCCCTCGCGCAACGCCACCAGCCCGTCGTATAGCGTCCTTTCGCGGGCCCGGAGGATGAGGTCGGCGTCGGGATCGCTGGTGTCGATCACCGTCCCGCTCGCCAGCACGAGAACGCTCGATTCCAGCGTCCGGTAGGCGTTGTCGACGACACCGCAGGCCATGCCGCTGGAGTTGTTGGCGATGACACCTCCGATGGTGCAGGCGACCTCGCTTGCGGGATCCGGACCGAGCATGCGGCCGTACCTGGCGAGTCGGGCGTTGACCTGGCGCACCGTCGCGCCGGGACCGGAGCGCACCCGGGCGCCCCCGTCCAGAACCTCGATCCCCCTGAAGTTGCGTCGGGTGTCAACGAGCACGCTGTCGGTGCCCGCCTGCCCGCTGAGGCTGGTCCCACCACCCCGGAAGGTCACCGTCGCCCCGCTGCGCCGCGCAGCCGCGACGACTGCCCCCACCTCCCGGGCATCGCTAGGCCGAGCCACGGCCTGCGGGATGAACAGGAAGTGGGAGGCGTCATGACCGCCCGCCAGTCGGTCGAGCGGCCGTACCGAAACGGATCCGCAGACGTCGGCCAACGCCCGGTGGAGACCTGGCCAGACGTGCGGCAGGCTGCTGGGCGGGGAGCTGGTCATGGAGTTGGCCTCCTGGGCGACATCATGCTGGGTGGGGTGGGGGACGCCGGATGACGTTCCTAGGGCGCGGAACGGCCGGTAGACCGGCGGACCGTCCGGCCGCTCTGCGCCCGCCGGGCCGACACCACTGCGACCGACACCGCCGTGAGGAGGGCCAACCCGTTGAACGCGTCGGTGATCCACTGCTCGCCCCCGAGCAGCTGCAGACCCTTCACACCCGTGGCCAGGAGCAGGATCGACAGGATCGTGCCCCACACGTTGAACTTGCCGGGCTTGAGCTGGGTGGTTCCGAGGAAGCACGCAGCGAACGAGGGCAGGAGGTACGACGGCCCGATGTCGGGACCGACGCTGCCGATCTTGCCCGCCAACAGCACTCCGGCCAGACCGGCGGCGAAGCCGGTGATGACGAACGAGGCGAAGAGGTGTCTGCCGGTCCGCACGCCGGCGAGGAAGGCCGCCTCGGGATTGGCTCCCGTGGCGTAGAGCCGGCGCCCGAAGGGGGTGTGCTCTAGCAGGTACCAGGCCGCAGCAGCCACGATGAGCGCATACAGCACGAGGATCGGGACTCCGGCCGGCTCGGCGTTCGACGTCTCACGCAGGGCGTCCGGAAGAGGACCGCGGAACTGCTGGCCGGAGACCAGCCGGGTCGCGGCCAGCAGGATCGACGTCATCGCGAGGGTGGCGATCAGGCTGTTGATCCGGATGACGGAGACGAAGAAGCCGTTGATCGCGCCGACTGCCGTGCTGAGCGCGATCGCGACCAGTGCGGAGAACCAGGGGCCGTGACCGCCCACCGTCGACAGCGTTGCCACGACGACTGCGGCGAATCCCAGGTTCTGCGCCATGGACAGGTCGAACCCGCCGGCGGCCAGCGAGAAGAGCAGGCCCACAGCGACGATGATGGTCACCGCTTCGTTGGTCGCGATCCCGGTCGCGGTCTGTACGGTGAGGAAGGTCTGAGGGACCAGTGCCCCGAACACGACGATGATCGCTGCCCAGATGTAGAGGCCGCTGAAGCGCAGCAGCAGACCGCCGGAGCCGCCACCTCTCGCGGAACGCCTTGAGGTCGATGCTGGGATCGACGCCGTTTCGACCGGCTCTGCCGCGGTGTCTGCAGGTGAGGTCATGATGCTCGTTCTCCTTGTGGGGCGACAGCCAGGCTGGCCCGGATGAGGTTGTCAACGGTGAGTGAGCCCCCGCTGAGCTCGGTGGTGACGGCGCCGTCGCTCATGACGATGACCCGGTCGGCGACGGCCGCGAGCTCCTCGGGATCGGAGGAGCTGAAGAGGACCGCGGCACCGCCGGCAGCCGCTTCGCGCAGTGCCACGTAGATGTCGTGCTTGGCGCCCGTGTCGACGCCACTGGTGGGTTCCTGGAGGAGGAGCACCTTCGCATCGATGCGAAGCCACCTCGCCAGGACGACCCGCTGCTGGTTCCCGCCGCTCAGCGTGGAGAGGAGACTGTTCGCCGAGTGTCGGACACGCACCAGCTCTAGCCATGGCTTCACGTCGCGGTGCTCTGCTCGTCCGCCCAGCCACCGCCCGGCGCCGGTCGGGACCCGGGGCAGCGTGATGTTCTCGCGCAGCGACCAACCCTGGATCGAACTGAGTCGCTTGCGGTCGGCGGGCGCGAAGGCGATGCCGTGGCCGACAGCGGCGTGGGGGTCGGCGATCTCGACCAGCTGACCGTCGAGCTCGATCGTGCCCCGCTCCCGGGGCTTGGCACCGGCGAGGAGGAAGAGAAGGTCCTCGTACCCGGACCCGAGGAGTCCCGTGATACCGACGATCTCACCCCGACCGAGAGTCAGGTCGGCCGTCTCCACGGTGGCACCGCACAGGTCGCGGGCTTCCAGCACGATCGGGGCGTCGCGATGTACCTGCCCGGGCTCGATTCCCTCGACCGTCCGTCCGAGGATCAGCTCGACCAGGCTGTCGTGGTCGAGCTCCGCGACGGGTCGGTTGGCGACGACGGCGCCGTCGCGCAGCACGGTGACGTCATCGGCGATTGCGAACACCTCGTCGAGGCGGTGCGAGACGTACATGACCGTGTTGCCCTCGGCCTTGAGTCTCTCGATCAAGCCGAAGAGCAGCGCCACCTCGGCGCTTTGCAGGGCCGCCGTCGGCTCATCGAGCACGATCAGACGCGGTGCCGACGAATCGTCGTCACCGAGGGCGCGGGCGATCGCCACGAGCGTCTGCTCCGCCGGACTGAGGTGATCGAGACGCTGGCGGACGTCGATTTCGATGCCGTAGCGGTCGAGCAGCCGCTGCGCGCGCCGACGCTCGCGACTGCCCGAAAGCCATCCCGTGTTGGCGTAGGACGATCCCAACGACAGGTTGTCGGTCACGTCCAGGGTCGAGATGAGCCCGAGGTCCTGGTGGATGAAGCGCAGGCCGGCTTCCCTGGCCCCCCGGGACGAGCCGAGCGACAACTCATTGCCGAGGACTTCGGCGGTCGCGCCGGCGTCAGGCTGATAGACGCCGGCCAGCACCTTGATGAAGGTCGATTTGCCGCATCCGTTCTGGCCGAGAAGCGCCCGGACGGTCCCGGGTGCGATCTCGATGTCCACGTCCCGTAGCCCCTTGCCCCCGGGAAAGGTCTTGCTGAGGCCCTGGACCTTCAGAGCCGGCGCGGAGGCCGACGCTCCACGGGGACCGGCACCCCGTGGAGCGGATGTGGTGACGTCCATGGATCAGGAGACGTTCCACGCGGCGAGGAACACGTCGGGCGAACCGGGCGTCACAGGCGACTCATCGGTCTGCGTCACATTGTCGCCGGTGAAGACCTGGTGCCAGCCACCCGGCTCGAACCACTGGTCGTCCGGGGTTGCGCCCAGCGAGAGACGGGCAAGGCCGTCGACGACACGCCACCCGTTCGACTCGATCTCCTCACCGATGGTCGTCCACTCGGTGCCCTTCTTCACGTTGGCGAGATTGGCGGCCTGCGGCGCGCGGGACGTGATCTTGACGGTGTCAGCCAAGTCTGCGGTCTGCAGCGCCTCGGGCACACCGACGGTCATGTCAGCGAGCGCAAAGGCCACGTACTTGATCTCGGGGTGCGCCTGGAGGTAGCTGACGACCTGACCCGGCAGGGCCGTGCCGATGCCGGACGCCGACACCTCGAGCACCTGCGGCTTGTCGCCTGCCTTCTTGATCTGCTCCTCGAACCCGTCCTTGATCGGGTTCCAGATGGCCGACAGGGCGGGGTCCCAGACGAAGACCGTGTTCGATCCAGATCCGCCATCGGCCACGATGACGTCTCCCATGAGCGCCCCGCTCTCGCGAAGCTCGGGGTAGCCGTTGTACGACGCCGAGACCGGGCCGTCCTTCGACGGCCGGTCGCCGGCGGGCGCGATGGAGACGACGGGAATGCCGAGGTCGGCGGCCTTGGCCAGCTGCTTCTCCACGATGGTGTCGGGAGCGAACGGGATGAAGGCAATGACGTCCGGGGGATCCTGCAGCAGCTGGTCCCAGGCCGCCACGTAGCCCTCAGGAGTCATCTCGGTCTCGACCTGCTTCGACTCCCAGCCGAGGGCCTCGGCAGCCTTGACCGAAGCGTCCGTCACCGTCCGGCACACCGGAAGAGGACAGGTGATGAAGCCGTAGGTCAGGCCCTTCTCCACGGCGCCCGGCAGCGGCGCGACCTCGATCGGAGGCTGCTCGACCGACATGGCGTCGACGCGCTCCTGAGCTGCAGCCACCACCTCCTTCGACCCGCTGGAGGACCCGTCACCGTCTCCGCCCACACCGTTCGTGCAAGCGCTCACGGCGATTCCTACGGCGCAGAGGGTGCTGGCGACACCCTTGCGCACGACGCGACTACGCATACGTCCTACCTCACGTTCCCTTGGAGAGTCCGCTGCCAGCTCGCACCCGAACTGCGCAGCAGCGACAAGCTGCTGGTGGCAGGCCCGCCGTCAGAAAGACGGACGGTTGGCTGAAAGAGTGAGGCGGATCACGTCACCCCTCAACGACTTTCTGCCCTGTGGAACTTCTCGCCTTGCGTCCCGAACGATCCCGCGTCGCAATCGACAACCGAGGCTTTTTCCGCTGCGCAGAATGCCGTTGCAGAGTTCGTTTGGTCGCCGCAGGATCGGGCCACGTTTCGAGCAGTGCTCCCGCGGATGCTTGGCCTCGTTCCCAACGGCGGCCCTTCGGCCCGACAACAAAAGCGGGCGCCAGCAGGATCGGGATCCCACGGGCTGGTCATGCGATGCAGTCCGGAGCCACACTCGTCGACACACCCCGGCACGCGGACGGCGCGTGTCGTCCCGCTTCCGATCGTCAGTCACCACAACAGGCGCTCGGATCCCGTGCGATGTCTGAGGAGACACGATGGCCATGAACGAGAACACGCCGGCGACGCCGCCCGAGATCGACCCTCGGCGGTTCCGCGAGGTTCTCGGGCACTACCCGACGGGGGTCTGCATCGTGACCGCCATCGCCCCGACCGGCGAGCCGACGACAGAGCCCCGCGGGGTGGTGGGCTTTGAGGTGATCCTCGGTGCCTACACGTCGCTGCTCTCGATGGCGGCGACCGAGTCAGTATCGCTGGTGTCGTAGAGCTTGGCCATAGATCCCTCGGA
>NZ_PYXZ01000005.1 GCF_003057875.1 Nocardioides currus
ACGTTGACGATCTTCCTCCGGCGATCCCTCGTAGTCGGCGCCCACTTCCATCGTCTCCGCGTTCACGACGAGTGGGGCCAAGGACGGCTCGTCGCTGCATGGTTGCGTCCTTCCGCCGCCTGTAGGCAACGCTTGCAACATCCGGATCTGCCGATGAGAGTGCCCTTGCGCGCGACCATCCGTCCATGCAGTGGGACGTGAAAGAATCCGACCGAATCGTTCTGAACGTGACGCGGCAGGAATTGCGGATGCTCAACAACGCGCTGAGCGAAGCTCTCGACCGCGTGCCCGACCGGGCGTTTCCAACTCTGATGGGTGCTCAACGTGACGAGGTTGGTGCTCTGCTCGGGGAGTTCGGTCACCTGCGACAGGGCCTCTCCACCTGACGCGACCCGATTGCGCGGATCTGCCGTGATGGGCTCGAGCGGATCGCGGCAGATGAGTGCGTTTCTCAGCCGTGCTGCCTGATGATTGGGCGGTGACGGAGCGAAGCCTGGTCGAGTGGCGTGATCGTTACCGGGACGAGTTGCTCGAGATCGACGCGATCCGGCTTGCCAGCGACACTGGTGCATGGCGCCACAATCGGCGCGTCGACCGGATGCAGCAGGCGCACCTCGCGTTGCGTCAGACCGCTGAGGGGCGTGCCGTGATCGCGGAGTTCATAGACGATCCGGTTCCCACGGTCGCTCTGTGGGCGGCGACCCACGCGTTGTTCTGGGATGAACCCAGGGCACGTGCACGGCTCGCGTCCTTCGTCGATGACCCGGACCAGCATGCCTTCGAGGCCGAGTTGACCTTGCGTGAGTTTGACGCGGGCAGGCTCAAGACGGACTGGCAGCCGAAGCGAGTCTGACGGAGCGGACACGACCGCTCATCGGCAGATCCGCGCACTCAACGCGGCAGATCCGGACGTTCGGCTAGGTTCCGAACATGCCCGACGACCAGGACTACGCCGACCTCGCTGCGTTCCTCGCTCGACCGGACGAGTGGAGTAAGGCAGACGCGGAACGGGCCCGGTCGCTTCTTGACCAGCAGGCTGTTGCCGCTGACGGGTACGACCAGCGCGATACGCGCCGGGTCGCCGCCATGCGCCGACTCGTGACGCAGTTCAACGATGCTCTGGCTCGGTGGGAGGCCGCCCAGTAGCCCGCTCATCGGCAGATCCGCGCACTGTGAGCAGCAGATCCGGACGTTCGTGGCAGTACGGGTAACCCGCGAGGACTTGATCAGCCAGAAGCTTTGCGACCCGCGAGAACGAGGACAGCGATGCCGACGCACAGCAGCACGACGCCCACAGCGACCGTGCCGATGCCGCCTTGGTCAGGAGACACGATCGAGGCAATTACGCCGCAGACGCCGAGCGCCGCGAGCCCTGCCCCGAAGTACTGCAGATAGGCCATGCAGCACTCTGGCACGAGCCAGACCCTCATGGTGTACGAACACCGCTCATCGGCAGATCCGGTCGAGCTGATCGCGGCAGATGAGTGCGTTGACATTCCGTTTCAAGCGACGACAAGCGTGAGGCTGACCTACTGCCCGACTCGGCCGTCGATGCATTCGCGCAGCAGGTCGGCGTGCCCGCAGTGGCGGGCGTACTCCTCGATCCGGTGGATCCACAACTCACGCACCGCGATACCACGATCGCCAATCCGATCGGCCAGATCCGGATGCTCGGCCAACGCCAGATCAGTAGCAGCCTGCTCACGAGCAAGATCGCTGAATGCCCTGTCGACCGTCGCCTGCTCGCCGACGGCTTGGTCGAAGTCGGCATCGCCCTCGCCGTACATCTTCTGCGCGGGCTCGCCCGGAACGATCCAGTTGCGCCAATCTCGTTCCGCCTCGGCCAGGTGACGCACGAGTCCGAGCAACGACATGGTCGACGGCGGCACCGAGCGGCGCGCCAACTGCTCGGGGCCCAGCCCCTCGCACTTCATCAGCAGGGTCAATCGATAGCTGCTCAGGTAGTCCTGCAGCGTCGCCAGCTCACCGTCCGGGCTGACTCCGTCACTGTTGCGGGGATCGGCCGCCGGATCTGCCCACATGTCGGGGTAGATGCTCGCCTGGCTCCAGCGTTCGGGCACGTCATTCATCCCGCCATGGTGTTGGCAGAAAGCAGGCGCCGCAAGCGATTCAACCTTCCGCTCATCGGCATGAGCGAATGTCGTCAAGTGGCCGAGGCCATGAAGGCGGCCAGGATGTAGTTGGGGTGGCGGTCGAGGTTGTTGCGAGCTCGGTCGTAGCGCATGGTGGTGCGGGGGTCGGCGTGCCGGGCGGCGACCTGGACGTCGCGAAGGTCGACGCCGGCGTCGAGCATGGTGGTGACGAAGGTGTGGCGGAGCACGTGCGGGTGCATGCGGGCGGTGGTGACGTTCGCGGACCGGGCGAGTGCCTTGAGTCGCCGGGTGGCGGCGTGACGGTCCATGCGTTGCCCGCGGCGGTCTAGCAGTATCGGGCCAGCAGCACGATCTTCGATTGCTCGGTCGATGGCGCGACCGACTGCGGGCGGTAGTGGCACAAGGGCCGTCTTGTCGCCCTTGCCGTGCACTCTGAGCACGCGGTGACCGCGCGCTTCGCCGAGGGCTTGGACGTCCGTTCCGGTGGCCTCGAACACGCGTAGGCCGAGCAGTCCGAGCATCGCTACTAGGGCAAAGTCGTTGCGGTTGGCGGAGTCGCGCCCGGCGGTGAGGATGGCCTCGAACTGGAGGTGGCTCAGACCGAGGGTTGGTGACTCGAGCGGGACGTGTGGGCGTCGCACGAACTCGGCGGGTGAGTGGTCGAGGATCTGGTCGATGACGCAGGTTCGGTAGAAAGCCGCGAGCACGGACAGCCGGCGCGACACCGTCGAGGGACGGAGGTGTCGAATTTCCTGTAGCCAGCGTAGGTAGAGCTCGACGTGGGCGCGCTTGGCTTGCAGCGGCATGACGTCGCGTTCGAGGCACCAGCGCAGATAGACGTTGAGGTCGGAGGCGGTGTGGGCACGACTCTGGCCCTTGTACCGGGCCAGGTGAGCGGCCAAGGCGAGGCGCAGCATCGGGTCATCGGCGTTCAGCAGAGCTGGGAGGGTGTGGGTGTCCATCGCACTACGACGCATCTGAAACAGCTAACCGTCAATCGCACTCGGCGCACACATGATGCATTTGTCCGTCCGCACTCATCTGCCGAGATCCGTATGTTCATCGCGCCTCTTCCATTCAGTGCCCGCGTGGGTCATTTCTCACCCAAAGACACGCCAGCACGCCATCGTGGTCGGCCGGGAGGAACAGTTGGTACTGCCGGTGCCCGACGCGGTCGGTCACCTGACCGAGGCGGGCGCCCTCGACCTCGTGGGTTTTCAGGACTGTGAGTGCTTGGTCGAAACCGCCGTGAGCCAGCCCAACCGCGTCGACGTGAGCGCGTCTGCGCTGGTAGATCGTAAGCAACTCGGCCACCGGCACAGTCCCCTCGAACACCTCGAACTCGGCGCCCTGCGCGACCGCTGACAAGCATTCCTGGGATGCCGAGTCGGGGCGCTGCAAGGCTTCGATGAGGGCGTTTCGGTCCATAGCCTGATGGTGGCACCGAACATCCGGATCTGCCGCAATCAGTTCATGGATCTGTCGACGTGCGGTTAGTCAGGCACGCGCTCGCTGTCGCCGCCGTACAGGTCGATATCGAGCGGGATGCCGCGTCTTCCGAGGGCCGACATCGTGTCCGGCCCGATGGTAGTGCCCTCGTTGCCGTACTTCATGAACCAGCCGCAGAACAGGTCGAGGTCGTACCTATAGCCGACTTCCGCCCACACTGTTTCGTCTTGCGTCAGACGGCTCAAGATCGCTGCGACTTGGGCGTCAAGGTCGCCAGGCTCGGCTTCCTCGGCTTGCAGGCTCCACATGCCGAAGCGCGCCGTTCTGGACGCCCCATGCGACGTGAGCGTGTCTCCCTTGGCCCAAGCATTGGTCGGCGCGCAGCCCAGCAACGCCGAGACATCATCGGGCTGAAGATCGTCACCAACGACCCTCAGCGATGCGACGGCACGCGCAAGTTCAGCCACGAATTTAGGCTAGTCAGGCTGGCAACCGAGAATGTCTGTGCCGAAGGAACGCACTCATCTGCCGCGATGAGCGCACGGATCTGCCGATGAGCGGGTCTGTCAGCGCTAGCCTTCTGGCCGTGCCCGAGGACCACCTGACGACGCTGTTGGCAGAGGCTCTCCGCAACCTGGTGATGTTCGTCGAGAACCGATCCGAGGATGCGACGCCCGACGACGACGTCCGTGCGCTGGAGGATTTCGTTTACGTGCTCAGTCAGGCTTCAGACGCCGACCGGACGCGGGTGAGGCACTTGATGGGCGAGGAAGTCTCTGCGTTCCTTGGCTGGGACTGAGAGTGCGCACAACGTCCGGATCTGCCGATGGCCTGGCTGCGCCTGCGCACCAGAGCGGGCGCCGGCGCTGACCACGTTGACGACAGCGCCGTAGGCCGATCCAGGGAGAGCGCTAGCCTCTCCTCGTGAGCAGCCCGACGGACAGCCCCCTCACAACCCGCGTAGGACAGGTCTTCATCCCCGTCCGGAACATGGTGGCAGCCGTGGAGTGGTACTCGCGCCTCTTCGGCATCAAGGCCAACGTCGGGCACCTCGGCCACGACGACACCATCTTCGACCTCCCCACCGACGCACCGCCGTACGTCTGCCTGGACGCGAACCAGCCAGACTTCGTGGCTTCCGGCCCCGCACGCTGCGTCTTTCTGACCGAGGACCTCGAGGCGACCATTGCCCACGTCGCCAGCATCGGCGCAACCGACGTTTCGCCGCCTGAGGACATCGGCAGCCTTTGCTTCGCCACCTTCCGCGAGCCCGACGGCAACCTGCTGATGGCGGCGCAGCTCAACTGAGCCGGGTTTCGTGATCGCGCCGAAGGCTCTGGGTCCGTAACGCACGGATCTGCCGCTGATAATGCGCGGATCTGCGGATGAGCGATCGGGCAGGATGGGCACATGGGAACGCGATTGGCGACGGTTTCTCCTGACCTGTCTGCTCGGTTGGGGTCACTCACTGAAGACGAGGTGCGGAGACGGGTCTCAGTTGTGGTCCGCGCAGCACTGGCGGACACGGGCCTGACCGATCCGACCGTCGTGGAGGCGCTGGACCTCGGAGGGAGCGAGCCAACCGCTGACCTGAGGTTGGCGGTCGAGGCGCTGGCCGCGCGCCTGGACCAAGAGGCGTGGCGCATTCAAGAGCGTGAGGGCGACAGCGCGCACTACCTTGCCGCCTTCAAGCAAGCCCGGGCGGCGTCTGCTGTCTTCTTCTCGCTGAACCCGGACGTGCGTGGTTCTGCTGCCGACGCGCTCTATGAGGCGCAGGCCGCGTTGGGTTCCGTCGAATCGTTGCGCACACACCTGTCGCTCTGAAAATCCGGATCTGCCGCGAGTAGTGCGCGGATCTGCCGAGATGCGGTTGTCGGTTTGCGATACTCCCGACGTGACCCGGTCCCCAGTCGGCTACCCCTTCACGCCAAAGTCAACAGCGCGTCTGGCGGCGGGACAGTTCTGGTCCGTGCGCCGTGATGACGGGCGCTTCGGCGTGGGCATCGTGCTTGGCGTCCCGACACCAGACACCGCACCGCACCACGCCACGAGCACACGCCTCTTCACAGCGGGGCTCCTCGGCGTCGTCATCGACCGACCCGCAACCACCGCTGACCTCGACGACGCGCGCCTAGTGGACTGGGGGTACGCCCACGTGAAGTCGATCGGCGCTACGTGCACCGACGGCCTTGGCGGCCTGACCGACTCCACCTTCAACGACGTGCTGAAGGTTTCCCATCGAGGCGGAGGCGCGGTGGGGCTGTACGGCAACGGCACCTATCGACGGGACGCGACGACCGACGAGGCTCGGACCCTCGACGTGTTCGGCACCTGGGGCCTGAACTTCATCCAGAGGTTGGCCAGTCAGTTGCCGTGAGCCAACGGCGGCTCAACGTCCGGATCTGCCGCGATGAGTGCTTGCATTCCGCCGCATATGCGGCACAAGCGTTACGTCGGTCGAGCGAGCCGGCTGGGATCGCCCGCCGAGTTGATCGCCTCCCGCAGACCGGAGAAGGCAACCGGTTCTCCCGCAACTCGCGCCAAGGTTGTCAGCCCCATCGAAGCACCAGCCTGCGCTTCGATCGCGGCTCTCCCCGCCACGTAGAACCGCCACTGGTCGACCTCGAGCGGGTCGTACTCGTCGTGCGTCGCTGCCGTGTGGAGACAGAAGACGTAAGCGTCTGCGTGGAAGCGTTGCTCCGGGGACCAGGAGTCCGTTCCCTCGTCCCAGCCGTACGCGGCGGCGACTCGGAACGTGGGACGGCTGAGCTTCTTCTGCCCCCAGGCCTGCAGGAACCCCGACGACTTGACCTCGACCCTCGTCCCGTCCGGCGCCGTCACGTCCCACGGATCCCACTCCACGCGCGCGGCCGACGAGCCCAGGGCGCGCGCGACGAGGAACTCAGCCAGATAGCCGCGCACGTTGTTGGTCCGCAGGTCGTTCATCGCGAACCGCCAGAAGTCGACGACCGACGCCTCGAGACCGATGAACGTCTCCGCACCGGACAGGGTGGGAGCCGGCGGCGGGTCGAAGGTCATCGACTGATCGAACCAGACGGACTCGGGCTACGCCCCCGGAACGGCGCATCCGTTGCGTGCCGTCAGATCCCCTCCGCCAACCGGTGGTACGCCGCGTTCCACCGCAGCTCACGCTGGAACGACCGGGTGGTCGTGTCGTCGTCGATCACGACCATCTCCACCCCCGTCATCTGCGCGAAGTCCTCGAGGATGTCCACGCCGACGGCCTTGGACAGCACCGTGTGGTGCGGGGCGCCGGCCATCAGCCAGGACTCGGCCGACGTCGACAGCGACGGCCGGGGCTCCCAGACGGCGCAGGCCACGGGAAGCTTGGGCAGGTCCTCGTCGGGCTCGACGACGTCGATGTCGTTGACGGTCAGGCGGAAGCGGTCGCCCAGGTCGGAGAGGCCGGCGACGACGGCGCGGCCGGGGTCGGCGGTGAAGCGAAGACGGACGGGGTCCTCGCGGCCGCCGATGGCCAGCGGGTGGATCTCGAGCGACGCGGTCTTGCTGGTGATGGTCGGGCAGACCTCGAGCATGTGGGCGCCGAGGATCTTCTCCTGCCCGGGGACCAGGTGATACGTGTAGTCCTCCATGAATGACGTGCCGCCGGGCAGTCCCTCCCCCATCACCTTGACGGCGCGCAGCAGCACCGAGGTCTTCCAGTCGCCCTCGCCGCCGAAGCCGTAGCCGTCGGCCATCAGCCGCTGCACGGCCAGGCCGGGGAGCTGGCGCAGGCCGCCGAGGTCCTCGAAGTTCGTCGTGAACGCGTTGAAGCCGCCCTCGGCGAGGAACGACCGCATGCCGAGCTCGATGCGGGCGCCGTAGCGCAGCGACTCGTGACGCTCGCCGGCAGGCAGGAGCTCGGGTGCGACGCGGTACGTGTCGGCGTACTCCGTGACGAGCTTGTCGATGTCGTCGTCGCCGACCGCGTCGACCACGGCGACGAGGTCGTTGACGCCGTAGGTGTTGACCGAGACGCCGAAGCGGCGCTGCGCCTCGACCTTGTCGCCCTCGGTGACCGCGACGTCGCGCATGTTGTCGCCGAAGCGGGCGAGCTTGAGGCTGCGCAGCTCGTGGCGCCCGAGCGCGGCGCGGACCCACTGGGCGATCCGCTTCCCGACGACCGGCGAGTCGACGTGGCCGGCGACGGTCTTGCGCAGCACGCCGAGGCGCGACTGGATGTAGCCGAACTCGCGGTCGCCGTGGGCGGCCTGGTTGAGGTTCATGAAGTCCATGTCGATCGTCGACCACGGCAGCTCCATGCCTGCCTGCGTGTGCAGGTGGAGCAGCGGCTTCTGCAGCGCGTCGAGCCCGGCGATCCACATCTTCGCCGGGGAGAAGGTGTGCATCCACGCCACGACGCCGACGCAGGCGGGGTCGGAGTTGGCGTCGAGCATCTGCCGGTGGATCGACGCCGCGTCCATCAGGACCGGCTTCCACACGACGTCGACGGGCAGGTCGCCCACCTCGACGAGCCGCTGCACGATCCCCTGCGACTGGGACGCGACCTGGTCCAGCGTCTCGGGCCCGTAGAGCGACTGGCTCCCGGTCAGGAACCAGATCTCCGGGGTGGGCATCGACGTCATGCTCATGGCACTTCCTTCGGGTGGTGGGGCCGCGCGGGTCAGCGCTGGCCGTAGACGTTCTGGTAGCGGTCGAAGAGGGCGTCGACGTGCTGCTGGTCGATGGCCAGCGGCTCGCCGAGCTGGCGGGAGATGTGGACGGTGCGCGCCACGTCCTCGCACATCACGGCCGCCTTGACGGCCGCGCGAGCCGTCGGCCCGATGGTGAACACGCCGTGGTTGCGCATGAGCACGGCGGGTGAGCGGCTGTCCCGGAGGGTGTCGACGATGCCGCGGCCGATCGAGTCGTCACCGATGATCGCGAACGGTCCGACCGGGATCTCCCCACCGAACTCGTCCGCGCCCATCGTCAGCACGCACGGCACGGGCTCGCCGCGCGCCGCCCAGGCGGTGGCGTACGTCGAGTGGGTGTGCACCACTCCCCCGACGTGCGGCATCTCGCGGTAGACGTAGGCCTGCGCCTCGGTGTCCGACGATGGCGCATGCTCGCCCTCGACCACGCGACCCCGCAGGTCGCACACGACCATGGTGGCCGGCGTGAGGTCGTCGTACGACACCCCGCTCGGCTTGATCACCAGCAGGTCCTGGCCGGGCACGCGCGCCGACACGTTGCCGGCGGTCCACACGACGAGCTGGTAGCGGGTGAGCTGCTCGTGCAGGGCGCACACCTCGGCGCGGAGCCTGGCAATCGTGTCTGTGACGTCGGCGACGGTGCTCATGCGGACACCTCCTGCGACGTCGAGCCGGACCGGCGGGCCACCGCGTCGCGGCGGATCGCCTTGAGGCGGCGCATCGTCGTGGTCGTACGCCCGAAGTGGTCGTGGAGCGCGAGGTACTGCTCGAACAGCGCGTCGTACGACGCCGCGCGCCCCTCGTCGGGCATGAAGACGTGGCGACGCACCTTGCCCATCTGCTTCGCGGCGGTGGCCACGTCGCCGTACGCCCCCGCGGCGACCGCCGCGTGGATGGCCGAGCCGAGCGCCGGACCCTGCTCGGAGTCGATCACCGACAGCGGCAGCCGCGTCACGTCGGAGTAGATCTGCATGAGCAACGCGTTCTTCTGCAGGCCGCCCGCGACGATGAACTCCTCCACCGGCACTCCACTGTCGCGGAAGGTCTCGACGATCACCCGGGTGCCGAAGGCGGTCGCCTCGAGCAGCGCGCGGTAGACGTCCTCGGCGCGGGTGGCCAGGGTCTGGCCGACCACGAGGCCCGAGAGCTCGTGGTCGACCAGCACCGAGCGGTTGCCCGAGTGCCAGTCGAGGGCGACGAGCCCGTGCTCGCCGATCTGCTGGTGCGAGGCCAGGCGGGTCAGGTGCTCGTGCACGCCCTCACCCGCTGCGGCGGCGGCCTCGGTGACGTAGGCCGGCACACCGTGCTCGGTGAACCAGCCGAAGATGTCGCCGACGCCGGACTGCCCGGCCTCGTAGCCCCAGAGGCCCGAGATGATGCCGCCGTCGACGACGCCGCACATGCCCGGCACCTCCCGCAGGACCTCGGCGCTCATCACGTGGCACGTCGAGGTGCCCATGATCGCGACCATCTGGCCCGGGCCGACGGCCTGCGCGGCGGGGGCGGTGACGTGGGCGTCGACGTTGCCGACGGCCACGGCGATGCCCTCGGGCAGGCCGGTCCAGGCGGCAGCCTCGGCGGTGAGCCCGCCCGCGCGCTCGCCGAGCTGGCCGATGGGGTGCTCCAGCTTCTCGGCCACGAACGGCGCGAAGCCGGGCGACAGCGCGGTCAGGAACTCCGGCGACGGGTAGGCGCCGTCCTGGAGGATGCCCTTGTAGCCGGCGGAGCAGGCGTTGCGGACGTAGGTCCCGCACAGCTGCCACACGATCCAGTCGGCCGCCTCGACCCAGTGCTCCATCCGGGCGTAGACCTCGCGGTCCTCCTCGAACAGCTGGAGGCCCTTGGCGAACTCCCACTCCGAGGAGATCAGCCCGCCGTAGCGCGGGAGCCACGACTCACCGCGGGTCCGGCCGAGCTCGTTGACCCGGTCGGCCTGCTCCTGCGCCGCGTGGTGCTTCCACAGCTTGACGTAGGCGTGCGGCCGGTCGGCGAGGCCGTCGACCTCGTTGAGCGGGGTGCCGTCGGCCAGCGTCGGGACCATCGTGCAGGCGGTGAAGTCGGTGGCGATGCCGACGACGCGCGTCGGGTCGATCCCGGCGGCCTCGACCGCGGCGGGCACGGCATTCCGCAACACCTCGCGGTAGTCCTCGGGCACCTGCAGCGCCCACTCGGGCGGCAGCGGGACGTCGGCGCCGGCCAGCGACGCGGGCAGCGCGCGCTCGAGCACCGCGTGCCGATAGGGGTGCACGCCGGTGCCGAGCTCGGCGCCGTCGGAGACGCGGACGACGACCGCCCGGCCCGACAGGGTGCCGTAGTCGACGCCGACGACGTACTGCTCGTCCGAGCCGTGCAGGGTGCTCATGCTGTCCTTTCGACGGGCGCGGTGCTGGCGCGGACGACCAGCTCGGCGCCGATGAGGCGTTCGGGGGGAGGGACCTGGCCGAGGGCGGCACGCAGGATCTCGATCGCGCGCTGGCCGACGGCCTGGAAGTCCTGGCGGACGGTGGTGAGGGGCGGGATGAGGTACGCCGCCTCGGGGATGTCGTCGAAGCCGACGACGCTCACGCCGCGATCACCGCTCGGGACCGCGCGCCCGGCCTCGGACAGCGCCCGCAGCAGGCCGAGCGCCATCTGGTCGTTGGCGCAGAAGACGGCGGTCACGTCGTCGCGGGCCGCGATCCGCAGGCCCGCCTCGTAGCCGCTGGCGGCCGACCAGTCGCCGGTCACGTGCCGGCCCGGACGCAGCCCGGCGGCGTACATCGCGTTCTGCCAGCCCAGGAGCCGGGCTCGCGCCTCGGTCCACTCGAGCGGTCCGGCGAGGTGGACGATGTCGGTGTGCCCGAGGTCGATGAGGTGGCGGGTGCCGAGCTCGGCGCCGGCGACCTGGTCGACGCCGACGGTCCAGCGGGTCTTGGCGGGATCGCCCTCGACGACCACGACCGGGATGCCGAGGTGCTCCTGCGCGCGGGCGACCTCGAGCGCGTCGTTGGTCGCGGAGATGAGCACGATGCCCTCGACCGCCTGGCCGCGGAGGTGGTCGATCGCGTCGACGAGCTCCTCGCGCGAGAGGCTCTGCAGGTTGGCCGAGCTGACGAAGTAGCCCGCCTCGCGACCCGCCGCCTGGATGGTGCGGTGCACGGTGGAGGGACCCCAGTAGCCGCTCTTTGACCCGATGACGCCGATGGTCGCCGAGCGTCGGGTGACCAGCGCGCGGGCAGCGGAGTTGGGGCGGTAGCCCAGCTGGAGGATCGCCTGCTCGACGCGCTCGCGGGTCGCCGGGCGCAGGTTGCTCTGCCCGTTGATGACGCGGGACACGGTCTGGTGGGACACCCCGGCCAGGCGCGCCACGTCGGCCATGACCGGCGTGCGGGCCGGCGGCACGTCGCTGAGGGTCATGACCGGCGCCGCGTCGCGAAGCGCTGGACGACCACGAAGGCGAGCAGGAGGACGCCGGTGATGATGCGGATCCAGTAGGAGCTGAGGGTGCCGTCGAAGGAGATGAGGGTCTTGATGATGCCGAGCACCAGCACCCCGAGGAGCGAGCCGACGACGTAGCCGCGACCTCCGGTCAGCAGGGTGCCGCCGATGACGACCGCCGCGATGGCGTCGAGCTCCATCCCGATGGCGTGCAGGCTGTTGCCCGAGAGGATGTAGAGCGCGAAGAGGAGTCCGGCCAGGGCGGCGCAGAAGCCGCTGATGACGTAGACGCCGACCTTGGTGAAGGCGACCCGCAGGCCCATCAGCATCGCCGAGCTCTCGTTGCCGCCGATGGCGTAGACGGTGCGGCCGAAGCGGGTGCGGGCCAGCACGAACGCGGCGACCGCGACCGTGGCCAGCGCGATGATCGCCGTCCAGCGGACGTAGTAGTCGCCGAGGTAGACCGTCTTGAAGGCCAGCGAGGTGAACGTCGGGTCGTTGATCGAGATGGACTCGACGCTGATCAGGTACGTGAGGCCGCGGGCGAGGAACAGCCCGGCCAGGGTGGCGATGAACGGCTGGATGTCGAAGTAGTGGATGAGCAGCCCCATCAGCAGGCCCAGCACGGTCCCGGTGAGGAGCACGGCCGCGATCGAGAGGTACGGCGACCAGCCCATCTGCAGCGTCTTGGCCGCGATCATCGTGGACAGCGCGACCACCGAGCCCACCGACAGGTCGATGCCGCCGGTGAGGATGACGAAGGTCATCCCGACCCCGAGGACGATCAGGAACGCGTTGTCGATGAGCAGGCTGATCAACACCTGCGGGTCGCTGAGGCCGTCGTACCTCATCCCGCCGACCCCGAAGAGCCCGATGAACAGGGCGAGGGTGGCGATGAGGGGCAGGTAGCGGCCGGGTGGCGTGAAGGTGCGCACCCGGTCCCAGGTCGAGGCGGGGCTGACGGTTGCGGTGCTCATGCTCGGACTCCTGCCGTGGCGGGCGCGGGCTCGGCGGTGGGGGCCGGCCCGGCGGCGGGCGGACGCGGGGTGCGCCGGACGCGGAAGACCGCGCGGGCCCGCGGCGACTGGAGCAGGCAGACCGCGATGACGACGATCGCCTTGAAGAGGTAGTTGATCTCCGAGGGGATCCCGATGTTGGGGATGGTCCGCGCGAGGGTGGCGATGAAGATCGCCCCGACGAACGTGCCGGCCAGTGAGAAGCGGCCGCCGGCGAGCGACGTGCCACCGATGACGACGGCGAGGATGGCGTCGAGCTCGATCCACAGGCCCAGGCTGTTGGCGTTGACGGAGTTGGTGTTGGCCGCGATGACCAGCCCGGCCATGCCGGCGCAGAGGCCGGAGAAGGCGTAGACCGTCCAGATGATGGTGCGGGCGCGGACCCCGGCCAGCCGGCTGGCCTCGGGGTTGATGCCGACCGCCTCGATGAGCATGCCCAGCGCCGTACGCCGCGTGAGGACCGCCGTGAAGGCGAGCACCGCCAGAGCGATGAGGAAGGCCAGGGGCAGCGTGAGGACGAAGCCCGAGGCGAGGTCGCTGAAGAAGGGGTTGTTGACCGTGGTGATCTGCCCGTCCGTGACGGCCATCGAGATGCCACGCCCGGCGACCATGAGGATCAGCGTCGCGATGATCGGCTGGATCCCGAGGACGGAGACGAGCAGGCCGTTCCAAGCGCCGAGGACGATGCACACGACGAGCGCGTAGGTCACCGCCATCACCGCCGTGGTCAGCGCCGCCTCGTCACCGGCACCGACGATCCGGGTGCAGGCGACGGCGCCGGCGATGGCCGCGATGGCCCCGACCGAGAGGTCGATGCCGCGGGTCGCGATGACCAGGGTCATGCCGAGCGCGACGAGCATGACGGGCGCGCTGTTGCGCAGGATGTCGATGACGTTGCCGTAGAGGTGGCCGTCCTGCATGCGTACGTCGAGGAAGCTGGGTCGCGCGACCACGTTGACCAGCACCAGCACGACGAGCGCCAGGACGGGCCACAGCAGCGGATGGCGCAGGACCCGCTGCACGCGGGTGGTGGTCTCAGTCATGGGGAGCCTCCTCCGCGCGGGCCTCGCCCGCGATGGTCTCGAGGACGTCGCGGACGCTGACGTCGTCGTTGACGCGCTCGTCGATCTTGCGGCGGTCGCGCATCACGACCAGCCGGTCGCTGAGGCGCAGCACCTCCTCGAGCTCGGCGGAGATGAACACCACCGACATGCCCTGGGCGGCGAGCTCGGCGACCTTGGCCTGGATCTGCGCCTTGGCGCCGATGTCGATGCCGCGGGTGGGCTCGTCGAGGATCAGGATCTCGGGCTGCGTGATCAGCCAGCGGGCCAGGAGGACCTTCTGCTGGTTGCCGCCGGACAGGTTGCGCATCAGGGCCTGCGGGTCGGCCGGGCGGATGTCGAGCGCCTGGATGTAGTCGTCGACCAGCTGGGTGCGCGTGGCCTGCGGGATCGGGCGGAGCCAGCCGCGGGAGGCCTGCAGCGCGAGCAGCATGTTGTCCGCGACGGTCAGGTCGCCGACGACGCCCTCGGCCTTGCGGTCCTCGCTCGAGAAGGCGATCTTGCGGTCGATCGCGTGGCGCGGGCTGCGCAGCTTGCGGCGCTCGGAGCGGAAGGTCAGCTCGCCGGTGTCGGCGGTGTCGGCACCGAAGAGGAGCCGCGCGAGCTCGGTGCGTCCCGAGCCGAGGAGTCCGGCGATGCCGACGACCTCGCCCTCGTAGAGCGTCAGGTCGGTCGCCTCGAGGGTGTTCTTGCGGCCGAGCCCGACGGCGGTCAGCAGCGGGGTGCCTTCCTCCGCGTCGGTCTGGGGCGCGGCCCGGTCGAGCCGGTCCAGCACCTCGAGCTCGCGGCCGATCATCAGGCGGACGAGCTCGAGCTGGGACGTCTCGGAGACCAGCCTCTCCTCCACGAGCCGGCCGTTGCGCAGGATGGTCATCCGGTCGGCGATCTCGTAGATCTGGTCGAGGAAGTGGGAGACGAAGACGATGGCGACGCCCTCGTCGCGCAGCCGGCGCATGACGGTGAAGAGCTTCTCCACCTCGTCGGCGTCGAGGCTGGAGGTGGGCTCGTCGAGGATCAGCACCTTGGCCTCGACGTCCACGGCGCGGGCGATGGCCACGAGCTGCTGGACGGCGATGGGGTGCTCGTCGAGGACGGAGCGCGGGTCGACGTCGATGCCGAGGTGGAGCAGGGTGCGCCGCGCCCGGCGGTTCATCTCACGGACGTTGATGGCCCCGAGCCGACGGGGCTCGCGGCCGAGGAGCATGTTCTCGGCGACGGTGAGGTTGGGGACCAGGTTGACCTCCTGGTAGACGGTGCTGATGCCCGCCTCCTGCGAGGCCGCCGGCGAGTGGAACTCGTGGCGCTCGCCGCTGATCGTGATGACGCCCGAGTCGATGCTGTAGACGCCGGTGAGCGCCTTGATCAGCGTCGACTTGCCGGCCCCGTTCTCGCCCATGAGGGCGTGCACCTCGCCGGGGAAGAGCCTCACCGACACCCCGTCCAGCGCGCGTACGGCGCCGAAGGTGATGGAGATGTCGCGCATCTCGATGACCGGCTCGCGCGCGGCCTCGGGCGTGGCGACGACGTCCGGTGGCGTCTGCATCTGCGTCATCTCGATCCTCTCGTGCACAGCCGCGCCCGGCCGGCGGTGGCCGGCCGGGCCCGGTGCGACTCAGTACTGGCGGTCGGCAAGGACCTCGGCGGCCTGCTCCGGGGTGAAGGCCGACTCCTCGGTCAGCACCCGCGCGGGGACCTCCTCGCCGTCGAGGACCTTCTGGGCCAGGTCCATCAGCTGCGGACCGAGCAGGGGGTTGCACTCGACGATGTAGTTGATCTTGCCCTCGGACAGGGCGGTCATGCCGTCCTTGACCGCGTCGATCGTGATGATCTTGACGTCCTTGCCGGGCTCGAGGCCGGCGGCCTCGATCGCCTCGATGGCACCCAGGCCCATGTCGTCGTTGTGGGCGAAGACGACGTCGATGGAGTCGTCGGACTGCAGGAACGACTCCATGACCTGCTTGCCGCCGTCGCGGGTGAAGTCGCCGGTCTGCGACGCGGTGACCTCGATCGAGTCGTCCGCGGCGATCTTGTCGGCGAAGCCCTCGGCGCGGTCGATCGCGGGAGCGGCGCCCGTGGTGCCCTCGAGCTGGACGACGTTGATGGTGCCGTCGCCGTTGGCGTCGGCGTCGGCCGCGTTGTCGACCAGCCACTGGCCGGCCTTCTCGCCCTCGACGACGAAGTCGGAGCCGAGGAAGGTCTTGTAGAGCGACGGGTCGGCGTCGACGGCGCGGTCGGTGAGGATGACCGGGATGTTGGCGGCCTTGGCCTCCTGCAGGACGGCGTCGAAGCCGGTCTCGACGACGGGGCTGAAGGCGATGACGTCGACCTTCTGCTGGATGTAGGAGCGGATCGCCTGGATCTGGTTCTCCTGCTTGCCCTGCGCGTCGGTGAACTTCAGGTCGACGCCCTCGGCCTTCGCCGTGTCCTGGATCGACTTCGTGTTGGCCGTGCGCCAGCCGCTCTCGGCACCGACCTGGGCGAAGCCCATGGTGATCGCGCCGTCGCCGCTGCCGCCGTTGTCGGTGCCGCTGCTTGCGTCGGAGTCGCCGCAGCTCGTGAGAGCGAGGCTGCTCAGGGTGATCGCTGCCGCAGCGACCAGGGTCTTGTTCACCACTGTGTTCCTCCAAGTGAGAGGGGCTGTCGCCCTGTGTGACTGGTGTCACTTGCGATGAGTGTGAACGCTAACATTCCGGTCCGTCAAGCCCCTGTCGCAACTTTCCCACGACTCGATGTGAACGCTCACCTGAACGGCGGCAGGAACAGCCGGACGCCACCTCGGTGGCTCGCCCGGTCAGTGGCGCGGTGCGGTTGAGCCGCGCACGAGCAGGGTCGGCTCGATGAGCGCGACCTCCGGGTCGTCGTCCCCGCGCACCGCCGCGAGCGCGACGCTGAGGGCACGCCGACCGAGCTCGGAGAAGTCCTGCGCGACGGTGGTCAGCGCCGGCCAGTAGAACTCCGCCTGCGGCACGTCGTCGAACCCGACCACGCTCACGTCGTCGGGCACGCGTCGGCCCTGGGCGTGGAGCGCGTGCAGGACGCCCAGCGCCATGAAGTCGTTGCCCGCGAAGACGGCGGTCACGTCGGGGTCCTGGGCGATCCTGAGACCGGCGCGATGACCGCTCTGCGACGACCAGTCCCCCGCCAGCTCCGGCCCGGGCAGCAGCCCGCGCTCCTCGTGGGCCGCGCGCCAGCCCGCCTCCCGGTGCCGGGCCTCGATCCAGTCCGCGGGTCCGCTGACGTGGGCGACGCGGCGGTGGCCCAGGTCGAGAAGGTGGCCGACGGCCAGCTTCGCGCCGGCCTCCTGGTCGATGCCGGCGGACAGCCGCTGCCGCTCGGTGACTCCCTGCACCATCACGACCGGGATGCTGAGCTGCAGCGACTGCGTCATCTCGACCGCGTCCTTGTGGGGTACGGCGACCACGATCGCCTCCACCGCCTGGTCGCTCAGCCGGTCGACGGCCCTCTGGAGCCCTTCGAACGAGAACTCCGGCAGGCCGATGATCGACACGTCGTAGCCCTGGTCCTGGCCCGCCTCCTGCACCCCCAGCGCGATCATGCTCGGGCCGTACAGCGCGAGGTGCGCGGTGACCATGCCGATGCGCCGCGACCGGTTCGTGGCCAGCAGCCGGGCCGCGAAGTTGCGGCGGTACCCGAGCTCCTCGATCGCCGCCACGACCCGCAGGCGCGTCTCCTCCTTGACCAGCGAGGCGTCGTTGAGCACCCGCGAGACCGTCTGGTGGGAGACGCCGGCGAGCTCGGCCACCTGGGCCATGCTCGGCGAGCGCCGTACGGCCGCGCGGCGCGCCTCCTGCTCGGTCATGGGGGCGATCCTAGGACGCGGCACGCGGTTTGCCGCCCACTCGCGGCCCGGTCGGGGGCGGGTGTTGCGGTCAGGCAGGTCGGGGCTCGGACCCGAGGGCATCGAGGATGGTGTGCAGCTCCTCGTTGAGCCAGTCCTAGGTTCGTCGCCACCGAATCAGTACAAGTCTTCTGATAGCCATCAGGAAACCAATACCGAGGAGCCGGACCGATGAATCGTCTGACCGCCGTGGTGCTGCGGCACCGAGTGATCGTCGCCCTGGCCTGGCTCGCCATCGCGATCGCCGGAGGCACGACGGCGCCAACGACCGTCGACCGCCTGACCTTCGACTTCGACCTGCCCGGGCAACCGGCCTACGAGACCAACCAGCGGATCATCGACCAGTTCGGCAGCGGCGGACTCACCGATCCGCTGCTCCTCGTGGTCGATGGCGCCGACGCGGCCTCGCGCGCCGACGAGGTGGCCGACGGGGTCCGCTCGGCGGTCCCAGGCACCCGCACCGTCTCCCCCGGTGACGACGGCGCCGGCGTCCTGGCCACCGACGAGGACTCGGCGATCGTCGTGGCCTATCCGCCGCTGACCCCCGGCCCCGAGTCGTACGCCGAGGCCCAGCCCGCACTCGAACAGGTCGCGCGGGGCGCAACCAGTGATCGGACGACGGTCACGCTGACGGGCTTCTCGGTGCTCGAGGAAGGTGGTGGCGACGACCGCGGGCTCATCGTGGAGGTGCTCATCGGGGGGATCGGCGCGCTCGTCGTGCTGGGCCTGGTCTTCGGGTCGCTGCTCGCGGGACTGCCCCTGATGGTCGCGGCGGTCTCCATCCTCGGCACCTTCCTGGCCCTGCTGGGCCTGACCTACCTCACCGACGTCTCCGCCGTCGTGGAGTACCTCATCGCGCTCATCGGTCTCGGCGTGGCCATCGACTACTCCCTCCTGGTCGTGACGAGATGGCGCGAGGAATCGGCCAAGGGGGTGGACAACGACGAGGCCGTGCGTACGGCGATGGCGACCGCCGGTCGATCGGTCGTCTTCAGTGGCGTCACCGTGGCGGTGTCCCTGGCGGCACTCGTGCTGGTGCCGATCCCCTTCCTCCGCAGCATCGGGCTCGGCGGCCTGTTGATCCCGCTGTTCAGCGTCGCCGTCTCCCTCACCCTCGTGCCGGCCCTGCTCAGCTGGGCAGGGCCACGCATGAACTGGCCGCGGCGCAAGCCCGCAGTGACGCGCAGCCGGCTGTGGGCCGGGATCGCCACGAGAGTGCTGCGCCGGCGATGGCTGACCGTGGCCGGCTCCGTCGTCGTCCTCCTCGCGATGGCCGCGCCCGTGCTCGGCCTGACCCTCGGCACGGCGCAGCTCAGCGGGCTGGCGAACAGCTCGACGGCCTCACGCGCGCTCGTCGACGCCGTCGAGGGCAGCGTGCCTGCCGGCGTGGTCCGTCCGACCGAGGTCCTCGTCCCCGAGGGCGACACCCGGACCACCGTCGAGCGCCTGCAGCGGCTCGACGGAGTGGCCGCCGTGGTCGCGCCGTCGGGACAGGAGTGGTCCGCCGACGGGCGGTCGCTGCTCCAGGTCTGGACCGACACCGACCCCACCACCGAGGCCGGACGAGCGGCCCTGCAGCGGGTCCGTGACGAGGCCGCGGGCCTCGGCGCCGACGTCGGTGGCACGCCGGCGGAGGACGCCGACTTCATCTCGGCCGTCTACGGCAAGGCGATCTGGGTCGTGATCGGAGTCGCCGTCGTGACGTTGCTGCTCCTGGCCCGCGCCCTTCGCTCGCTCTGGCTGCCCGTCAAGGCACTGGCCCTCAACGCACTCTCACTGGCCGCCGCCTACGGCATCACGGTCCTCATCTGGCAGGACGGGTACGGCACCGAGCTGCTCTTCGACCGCAGCGCGACGGGTGCCGTCACGATCTGGGTGCCCATCGCGGCCTTCGCGTTCCTCTTCGGGCTGTCCATGGACTATGAGGTGTTCATCCTGTCCCGCATGCGTGAGGAGTACGACGACACGATGGCCCCCGCCGCGACCGTCCCCTCCGCCGATGCACCGAACGAGCGCGAGGCGACGGACCGCGCCGTGGTGGAGGGCATCGCGAACACAGGACGACTGGTCACCTCCGCCGCCCTGATCCTGTTCTTCGCCTTCATCGCCCTGTCCACGGTCCCGACCGTCGAGGTCAAGGTGCTGGCCACGGCCCTGGCCTTCGGCATCGCCATCGACGCCGTCATCGTCCGCGGCCTGCTGGCCCCGGCCCTGGTCGGGGTGCTCGGGCGTGCGAACTGGACCATCCCTCCGATCCTGGCGCGGGTGCTCCGGCTACCCACCGCCGAGCCGTCATCTGGCCCGTAGACGGCACGAGGCCGGTTCCCCATCTCGGGAACCGGCCTCTGACCTGCGGAAACAGGAGTGGGCGATACTGGGTTCGAACCAGTGACCTCTTCGGTGTGAACGAAGCGCGCTACCACTGCGCCAATCGCCCGCGTGGTGCGGCGGTGACTCTACAGGGCACCGGCGCCGGTCACGAAACCGGTGTCTCGTCGACGACGCCGTCGGACTCGTCGTCGGCCCGGTCGATCGCCCGGGTGAGCTCCTCGACCGCTTCGGGGTGGCCGTAGAAGCGACGGTAGGAGTAGACGATCAGGGCCAGCGCGATGAAGCAGGACGCGATCTGGGTGATCCCGGTCCACAGTCCGCCGGGCAGCCACCACGACTCGGCGAACGGCCACCAGTCGGGCGCCGGGGGCTTGATGATCCAGAGCACGCCGCAGGCGGCGAGCGCGATCGCGCCGGTGACGGACATGACGATGCGCGGCCAGGTCTCGACGCCCTCGGCCGCCCCGCGGAGAGCCCGCAGGCGCACGGGCTCCACCCGGCGCTCGGCCCACTCGTACTGCTGGGACAGCAGCGCGAGGCCGGCGAAGATCCCCAGCAGGCCCGGGCCGGGCAGGAAGATCGCGGCGACACCCGCGAGAAGTAGGAGCCAACCGAGGCCCTCCAGTACGATCCGCTTCGCTACACCGGTTCCTGGCACCCCCATCAGGACGACACCGGTTCTCGGATAGCACCATCGACTGTTCGTCCGATCACCACATGACCCTATCGGGTCATATGGAACACCGATCAGACATTTGGGTCGACAAACTGCGTGCAGGCCGTTGCCTTTGGGCCAGACTGCCGTTGAACAGACCAGCACCACCCGCCGCACCCCCCGGACCGGCACCTCCCGAAGGAGTCCCCCCATGAGCCAGCAGCCTGTCGTTGCCGACGTCGCCCGTGACGTGATGCTCGAGTGCCTCGACGAGAGTGGCAACAGCCACCGGATCGAGACCGTGCTGGGCTACCACCGTCCGGACCCCTTCGCCGTGTCGATGACCTTCCTCGCCGCCGACGAGCCCCTGACCTGGACGTTCGGTCGCGACCTGCTGCTCGCCGGCCTGCACGAGCCGGCCGGTGCCGGCGACGTGCACGTGGCGCCCGCGGTCGCCCACGACGGCAGGGCCGTCGTGCACGTCACCCTCAGCTCTCCCGACGGCGAGCTCCTGCTCGCGGCCGACGCCCACCAGGTCTCCGACTTCCTCGACGACACCCTGGCCCTCGTGCCCAGCGGCCTCGAGAGCGTCAACCTCGACGTCGACGACCTGATCGCCCAGCTGCTCGGCTGACCTACGCCGTCCCGTGCTGGGCGACCCACGACGCGTGGAGCCCGGCGTAGACGCTGCCTGACTCGGCGGCGAGCACGGCGTGCGGCCCCCGCTGCACCACCCGGCCGCGGTCCACGACCACGACCTCGTCGGCGTTCTCCGCGGTGGAGAGCCGGTGCGCGATCGTCACCGACGTCCGCGACTGCATCAGCCGCTCGAGGGCTCGCCCGATGCGCATCTCCAGCTGGGGGTCGACCGCACTGGTGGCCTCGTCGAGCACCAGCAGGTCGGGATCGGCGAGGTGCGCGCGCATCAGTGCCACCAGCTGGCGCTCGCCGGCCGACAGCGACTCGCCGCGCTGGCCGACCTTGGTGGCCAGACCGTGCGGCAGCCCGTCGAGCCAGTCACGCAGGCCCAGCTCGTCCGCGGAGGCGAGGATCTCGGCCTCGGACGCGTCGAGCTTGCCGTAGCGCACGTTGGCGGTGATCGTGTCGTCGAAGAGGAACCCCTCCTGCGGCACCAGCACGACGCTGCGGCGCAGCGAGTGCTGGGCGATGTCACGCACGTCGATCCCGTCGAGCAGCACCGCCCCGGTCCGGGGGTCCATCAGTCGGGTCAACAGCTTGGCGAACGTCGACTTGCCCGACCCGGTCTCCCCCACGATCGCGACGCGGGTGCCGGCGTCGATGTGCATCGAGACGTCGGACAGCACGTCGGGGCCGTCGGGATAGGCGAAGGTGACGTCCGCGAAGGTCACGTCCAGCGGGCCGCGCGGCAGCTCCTGCCCGTCCGGTCCGGGATCGACCAGGTCGGCCGGCGTCTCCAGGATGCCGATGACCCGGCGCCAGCTCACGATCGCGTTCTGCGCGTCGGTGAGGATCTGCGTGCCCATCTGCACCGGTCCCACGAAGAGGGTCACCAGGAACGCGAAGGCGAGCACGCGCCCCGCGGTCATGTCGGTGGTGAAGCCGAGCAGCACGCCGACGACCAGCACGCCGGCGTTGGCGAGCCCGGCGGAGATCCCGCCGAGCGAGAACGACACCACGGTGAACCGCTGCGCGCGCGTGCTGGCCGCCTTGAACTCGTCGATGGCGGAGTCGATGCGCTGCTGGGTGCGGTCCTCGACGGCGTACGAACGCACGACCGCCGCGCCGACGACCGGCTCGCTGATCGCGCCGAGCAGCACGCCGACCTGGTGGCGCACGACGCCGTAGGCCTGCGACAGCTTGCGCTGGAAGTAGCGGATCGAGAGGAACAGCGGGGCGAAGCACAGCCACACGACGAGGGCGAGCTGCCAGCTGTAGATCACCATGATCACGGTCGCCACCAGCATCTGGCCGACGCTGACGACGAAGATCAGCCCGCCGAAGACCAGGAACTGGCTGACCTGGTCGACGTCGCTGGTGACGCGCGAGACCAGCGCGCCACGGCGCTCGGTGTTCTGCGTCAGCAGCGGCAGGTCGTGGACGTGGCGGAACGCCTTGATCCGCAGCGTCGCCAACCCACGCTCGGAGGTCGAGAAGAGCCGTGAGGTCATGGCGTAGGACGCGACGCTGGTGACCGCGATCGCCACGGCTGCGGCGAGGCCGAGCCACACGACGTAGGACAGGCGAGGGCCGCCCGGGGCGTTGAGTCCCTGGTCCAGCGTCTGTTGTACGGCGATGGGCACGACGACCTGGCCGCAGGAGGCGAGCACCGCGAGCAGCAGCGTGGTGCCCAACCCGTCGCGCAGCTCGGGCGAGATGGCGACGCCGCGACGGATCGTGTCCATCGCGCCGATGTCCTCGCCGGAGTCCATCCGGGTGCCGCTCGTCGGCTCGGCGGTCGTGGTGCTCACTTCGACTCCTCGTGGGCGGCCTGCTCGTAGGCGTTGACCAGCCGGGCGTAGGCGGGACTGCGGTCGAGCAGCTCGGCGTGCGTGCCGCGGTCGGCGATGGCGCCGTCGTCGAGGTGGATCACCTCGTCCGCGAGGCCGATCGTGGCCTTGCGGTAGGCGACGACGACCAGCGTGGTGTCGCTCGAGCCTGCCCGCAGGCTGGCGAGGATGCGCGCCTCCACCTCCGGGTCGACCGCCGAGGTGGCGTCGTCGAGGATCAGCAGCCGCGGGCGGCGTACGAGCGCACGGGCCAGGGAGATGCGCTGCCGCTGGCCGCCGGACAGCGACGTCCCGCGCTCCCCCAGCCGGGTGCCGAGTCCGTCGCCGAGCGCGGCGACGAACCCGTCGGCCTGCGCGTCGCGCAGAGCCGCCCAGACCTGCTCGTCGGGGATGTCGGCGCCGAGGGTGACGTTGCCGCGGACGGTGTCGTCGAAGAGGAACGCGGTCTGCGGGACCAGCGCCACCGACTCGGCGAGCGCGCCGGGGGCGAGGTCGCGCAGGTCGATCCCGTCGATGGTGACCTGCCCGGCGTCGGGGTCGACGAGGCGGGTCATCAGGCTGGTCAGGGTGCTCTTGCCGGAGGCGGTCGCACCGACCACCGCCACGGTGCGGCCGGGCTCCACGTCGAAGCTGACCCCGGTCAGGAGGGGCGCGTCGGCGTCGTAGGCGTACTGCAGGCCGGCGACGTCGAGCCGGGCCCCGTGCTCGACGGCGGGGATGCGCCGATCGCCGTACTCCATCGAGCCGGTGGCCGCGAGGACGGCCTCGGTCCGCCGGAAGCCGACCACGCTGCGCGGGAACTCGCCCAGCAGCCAGCCGATCGCCCGGATCGGGAAGGACACGATCGTGAGGAGGTAGGCCACGGTCACCACGTCGCCGGGGTCGGTGGCGCCGGTGGTCACCCGCTCGACGCCGACGGCCAGCACGACGAGGACGCCGACGTTGGGCAGCGAGGCGAGCGTGGGGTCGAACGCCGCACGGATCCGGCCCGCCTTGATGTTGACGTCGCGCAGCTGGTCGGCCTTGGCGGCGAAGCGGGTCGTCTCCTCGGTCTCGCGCCCGAGCGTCTTGACGACCATGGCGCCGTCGAACGACTCGTGCGCGATCTCGCTGATCTCGGCGCGCAGGCCCTGGGCGCGCGTCATCAGCGGCGAGGCGAGCCGCTGGTAGGCCAGGTTGGCGATGACGACCGCGGGGAAGACGAGCAGCCCGACCAGCGCCATCACCACGTCGGCGAGCAGCATCTGGGCGACGGCGATCACCATCATCACGACCGTGCCGAGGGCCATCGGCAGCGGGGCGATCGGTCCCCATGCGGCCTCGACGTCGGAGTAGGCGTTGGAGAGGAGCTGTCCGGTCGGGTGCCGCTGGTGCCACTCCATCGGCAGCGCGAGGTACTGCCTCGTCACGGCCCGGCGCGTGTGGGCCTGCATGCGGTACTGCATGATCCCGGCGCCGAGACGGCGCGCCACGATGCCGACCGCGCGCAGGATTGCGACCCCGACGAAGAGCCCGAGCACCGCCCAGAGCAGTCCCGCGCCGATCTCGCCGTCCTCGAAGGCGGGGATGACGACGTGGTCGGTCGACCAGCCCAGCACCCACGCGTCGGCGACGGTGAGCACCGCGAAGAGCACCGACCCGAGGGTGGAGAGGGCAAAGATGCCCGGCTCCCGTCGGACGGCGTGGCCGAGCACGGCGAAGCCCTCGCGAGTGGTCGACCCCTGCAGCACTGCCTGATCGTCACTCACCCGTGGTTGCCCCGCTCCTCGTCGCTCGTCCGTGGTGCCCAACACCTCGACCATGCAGGTTATGCCTCGCCACCGACAGCCACGCAATCAAGAGCCGGCCGCTACGGTCTGACCATGACCTCCTTCGCCCGGCGTGAGCGGCTCGCCCTGGCCGACCTCGCGGAGCAGCTCGGACCGGACACGCCGACGCTGTGCGGCGACTGGACCACCCGCGACCTGCTCACCCACCTGGTCGTGCGGGAGGGCAGCCCCGTCGGGTCGCCCGGCATCAAGGTGCCCTTCCTGGCGGGCCTCACCGACCGGGAGATGGCCCGCGTCGCCGACTGGGACTGGTCCGACATCCTCGAGCGCGTACGCCGCCCGCCACTGTGGAGCCCGTCCGCGATCGGTCCCGTCGACTCGGTCGGCAACCTCGTCGAGATGTTCGTGCACCACGAGGACATCCGCCGCGGCTCGTCCGACTGGGAGTCGCGCGACTTGGACAAGGACGACGAGGACGCGCTGTGGCTGCCGCTGCGCACCCTCGGGCGGCTGATGGTCCGCAAGGCCGGCGTGCCGGTGACGCTCCAGCGCACCGACACCGGTTCGCGGGCGGTGCTGCGCCGCGGCCGTGGCGCGGTCGTCGCCGGGCTGCCGTCGGAGCTGGTGCTCTTCTGCTACGGCCGCGACCGGTCCCACGTCGAGCTGACCGGCGACGACGGGGCGATCACCGCGCTGCGCGCCTCCGAGCGCGGGCTCTAGCAGGCTCTAGCCTGCACGACCGACGGACCGAACGCGTCCACATGAGACGCGCACAGGCGCACCACGCGACGTACGACGACCGTTCCGTCCGTTCGTCGGGTGAGGGGTGATGCCCCGCGCCGGAGCCGAGCAGCCCGGTGGCGGTGTGTGAGCCACCTTCTCGACCGGCCAACTGTGGTTGATGCACCGGCATCCCACGTGTCTGGGGAGACACGCGCCCCGGCGGTGTGTGAGCCACCTTCTCGACCGGCCAACTGTGGTTGATGCACCGGCATCCCACGTGTCTGGGGAGACACGCGCCCCGGCGGTGTGTGAGCCACCTTCTCGACCGGCCAACTGTGGTTGATGCACCGGCATCCCACGTGTCTGGGGAGACACGCGCCCCGGCGGTGTGTGAGCCACCTTCTCGACCGGCCAACTGTGGTTGATGCACCGGCATCCCACGTGTCTGGGGAGACACGCGCCCCGGCGGTGTGTGAGCCACCTTCTCGACCGGCCAACTGTGGTTCACGCACCGGCACCCACGTGTCTGGGGAGACGCGGTTCCCGGCGCTAGGCGCGGATCCGCGACAGGAACGCGCGCGTGCGCTCCTGCTGCGGGTCGCCGATGACCTGGGCCGGCGTGCCGGTCTCGTGCACGACGCCGTCGTGCAGGAAGCAGACGGTGTCGGCGACGTCGCGGGCGAAGCCCATCTCGTGGGTGTTGAGCACCATCGTCACGCCCTCCGACTTCAGGTCGGAGAGCAGGTCGAGCACCTCGCCGACCAGCTCGGGGTCGAGGGCCGAGGTCACCTCGTCGAGCAGCATCAGCCGTGGGTTGGCCACGAGCGCGCGAGCGATGGCGACGCGCTGCTGCTGCCCGCCCGACAGGTCGTCGGGACGTGCCTTCGACTTCTCGGCCAGGCCGACCCGGTCCAGCATCGCCAGCCCTCGCTGGTCGGCTTCGGCCGACGAGACGCCGTGCACCTTGCGCAGGGCCAGCGTCACGTTGCCGAGCACGCTCAGGTGCGGGAACAGGTTGTAGGACTGGAACACGAGTCCCATCCGCGAACGCACCTCGTCGCCGTTCACCCGCGGGTCCGTGATGTCCTCGCCCTCGAAGGTGATGACGCCGTCGTCCACGGTCTCGAGCAGGTTGGCGCAGCGCAGCAGCGTCGACTTGCCCGACCCGGACGCACCGATCAGCACCACGCACTCGCCCCGGTCGACCGTCAGGTCGACACCGCTGAGCACCACGTTGGCGCCGAACGCCTTGCGGACGCCGGCCATCTCCAGGACCGTCTCGCTCGTCGGCTCGCTCACATCATCCCCCCGGCGCCGTGGAAGCCCTGCTTGCGGGCGAACCAGTCCGTCAGCCGCGCCATCGGCACGGTCAGGCAGATGAACAGGAAGCCGGCCACGACGTACGGCGTGTAGTTGAAGTCCTTCGCGGTCTCGATCTGCGCCGCGCGGATCGCGTCGATGACCGTGCCGAGCACGGCGATCAGGCCGGAGTCCTTCTGCAGCGAGACCAGGTCGTTCATCAGCGCAGGCAGCACCCGCCGCCACGCCTGCGGCAGCACCACGTGCCGCAGCGTCTGGGCGTAGGTCAGCCCGAGCGCGCGCCCGGCGAGCCGCTGCGAGGTGTGCACCGACTCGATGCCGGCGCGGAACACCTCGGCGACGTACGCCGAGTAGGACAGCACCAGGGACGCGCAGCCCCAGAACAGGGCGCTGCGCGGGAGACCGGACAGGTCGAGGGCCGGCCCGCCGAAGCCGAGCAGGAAGATCACGAGCAGCAGCGGGAGGCCACGGAACACGTCGACGTACATCGTGCCGATGAGCCGCAGCGGGAACGCGATCGGGCCGCGGGTCGTGCGCATCACCGCGATGGTCAGGCTGACGACGACGATGGCGACCGCCGAGATCACCATGATCTTGACGTTCATCCAGAGCCCGGCCAGCACCGCGGGGAACGAGTCGACCGCCTTTCCTGCGTCGAAGTACGTCTCGTGCACCCGCTCCCAGCCGGGCGAGCTGACCACGAGCCCACCCACCACGCCCAGCACGACCAGCGTGCTCGCCGCGGCGATCGCCGCGCTGCGCACTGTCTGGCGGCGCCGATAGCTCTCGCGCTCGAGCTGGACCGCGGACGGCCGCCAGCCGTCCACGGCCGATCTGCTCATCAGGAGAGCTCGGGAGCGCCCTGCTGCTCCAGCCACTCGGAGGCGATGTCGTCGAGGGTGCCGTCCTCGCGCAGCGTGTCGACGGCCTGGCTCACGCAGTCGGTCAGCGGGCTGTCCTTGTCGAGCACCGCACCGAACTGCTCGACGTCGCCGTCCGGCAGCGGCAGCTGGCCGACGATCGTGCCCTCGTCGAGCTGGACCGCTGTCATGTAGTAGGCCGTCGGCAGGTCGACGACGATGCCGTCGATCTGCCCGTTCTTGAGGGCCTGGACCGCCTGGTCGTTGGTGTCGAACGCGGCCGCCTGCTCGGAGGTGCCGATCTGGTCGGAGATCGCGGTGTAGCTGGTGGTGCCGACCTGCGCGCCGAGCCTGGCGTCGGCGAGGTCGGCCAGCGAGGTCGCACCGTCGATGGCGCTGCCCTTGTTGGTGATGACGGTCTGGCGCACGTCGTAGTAGCCGCTGGAGAAGTCGACGGCCTTGCGGCGCTGCTCGGTGATCGAGACCTGGTTGAGGTCGAGGTCGAACTTCTTCTCCCCCGGGCTGACCACCGCGTTGAACGGGACGGTGACCCAGGTGACCTCGTCGTCGGAGTAGCCGAGCTGCTCGGCGATCGCGTAGGCCACCGCGGACTCGTAGCCCTCACCGTTGGTCGGGTCGTCGTCGACGAACCACGGCGAGTAGGCCGGGGAGTCGGTGCCGATGGTCAGGGTGCCGGCGGTCAGGGTCTGGAGCCCGTCCTTGGCGCACGCGTCGGCGTCGGGCGTCGAGCTGCTCTCGTCGGCGGTGGTGCTGTCGACGGCGTCGTCGGCCTCGTCGCGCGGCGCGCCGCACGCGGTCAGTGCAAGGAGCAGGGCGAGCGGGACGGTGGCGGCGAGGGTGCGGGGGATCGTGCGCATGGGGGGGAATCGTAGGTCCCCTCAACCCACGGGTAGTACACATCTCAACGAACGGCGTGACCGGCGCGCGCCAGGCCGTCCTTGACCTCGCTGATCCGCAGGGTGCCGAAGTGGAAGACCGTGGCGGCGAGCACCGCGTCCGCACCGGCGTCGACGGCCTGGGCGAAGTGCTCGACCGACCCGGCACCGCCGCTGGCGATGACGGGGATGGTCACCTCGCGGCGTACGGCGCGGATCAGCTCGAGGTCGAAGCCGTCCTGCGTCCCGTCGGCATCCATCGCGTTGAGCAGGATCTCGCCGGCACCGAGCTCGGCGGCGCGCGCCGCCCACTCGATCGCATCGAGGCCGGCGCTCTTGCGGCCGCCGTGGGTGGTGACCTCGAACCCGGACCCGGTGTCGGCTCGGCGCGCGTCGACCGAGAGGACGAGGACCTGGTTGCCGAAGCGGTCGGCGACCTCGGCGATGAGCTCGGGGCGGTGGATCGCGGCGGTGTTCATCGCCACCTTGTCGGCCCCGGCGCGCAGCAGCCGGTCGACGTCCTCGACGCTGCCGACTCCCCCGCCGACGGTCAGCGGGATGAAGACCTCCTCGGCGCAGCGGGAGACGACCTCCATCGTCGTCGCGCGCCCCTCGTGTGAGGCCGAGATGTCGAGGAAGGTCAACTCGTCGGCGCCCTCCGCGTCGTAGGTGCGGGCCAGCTCGACCGGGTCGCCGGCGTCGCGCAGCTCGGTGAAGTTGATGCCCTTGACGACCCGCCCGCCGTCGACGTCGAGGCACGGGATCACCCGGACGGCGAGGCTCATGGCGTCACGCCCTTCGTGAGCGCCAGCGCGTCCTCGAGGGTGAAGCGGCCCTCGTAGAGCGCGGTCCCGGCGATGGCGCCCTCCACGCCGATCGGGACGAGGCCCATCAGCGCCTCGATGTCGGCCAGCGTCGTGACTCCGCCGCTGGCCACGACCGGTCGGTCCGTCGCCGCGCAGACGTCGCCGAGGAGCTGGAGGTTGGGGCCTTGGAGCATGCCGTCCTTGTCGACGTCCGTGACGACGTACCGGGCACAGCCCTCGCCGTCGAGACGGGCGAGCACCTCGTAGAGGTCGCCGCCGTCGCGGGTCCAGCCCCGCGCCGACAGGGTGCGGCCACGGACGTCGAGGGCGACGGCCACGCGATCGCCGTACGTCGCGATCGCGCGTGCGCACCACTCGGGGTGCTCGAGCGCGGCGGTGCCGATGTTGACGCGGCGCGCGCCGGTGGCCATCGCCGCCTCGAGCGACTCGTCGTCGCGGATGCCGCCGCTCATCTCGACGTGGATGTCCAGGGTGCCGACGATCTGCGCCTGGAGCTCGCGGTTGGTGCCGTGGCCGAAGGCGCCGTCGAGGTCGACGAGATGGAGCCACTCCGCGCCCGCCTCCTGCCAGCGCAGCGCCGCCTCGACCGGGTCGCCGAAGCGCTTCTCCGAGCCGTCGACGCCCTGGACGAGCTGGACGGCCTGGCCGCCCTTGATGTCCACGGCAGGCAGCAGCTCGAGGTAGTCGCTCATGCCCGTGATCCTAGGAGCCGGGCGGTCCCCACCCGGCGGGACGGCACCGGCGCGAGACACTGCAGAGACATGCATCGCGCCGGCCGCCCGCCACTGCGTGACGTTCTAGTGGCCGTGCCTCCTGCGCATCGGCAGGTCGTAGGCGATGCCGTCCATGGGGTACGTCGCACTGATGCCCATCGCCCGCAGGATGGTCGGCATGATGTCGACCGAGCGGACCTCGGACCGCAGGTCGTGGCTGGAGACGCCGCCCCCGGCGAACACGATCGGGATCTGCTGGGCGGCCCGCTGGATGCCGCCGTGGTCGCCGGCGACGGAGTAGGTCGTGTCGTCGGGCAGCGTGGCGATCAGGTCCGGGCCGTAGTCGGCCGCCTCGGTGTCGACCAGCTCCTGCGCCTTGCGCACGAACCACGACCGCTCACCACCGGAGCGCATCCGGTCCCATCGCACCGGCGAGACCCGGTCGAAGTGGTCGCCGTCCCGACGCCACACGGCGGTCACCGCCTCCATCGTCGCCATGGCCGCCGCGGCATCGTCGACCTCGGCCGGCGACTGGTCCTTGAGCCACACCCGGAGCATCGAGTCGCTGTAGGACAGCCCGACGTTGCCGGTCGCGACCAGGGGCGCCAGCGCGTCCTGCGGCTGGGTGTAGGCCGTGTCGTTCTCGGGGTCGCCGTAGTACCAGTTGTTGTAGCCGTAGTCGCGGGTGGCGACGGACTTGCCGTAGAAGTGGGTGCCGGCGACCGACCCGTGGTCGGCGGTCAGCACGACCAGGGTGTCGTCGATCTCGCCCTGGGCCTCGAGCTCGGCCATGATCTTGCCGACCTGGCGGTCCGCCTCCGCGGTGGCGGCGGCCATGTGCGTCATCGGGTCACCGTCGGTGCCGGTCGGGCCCGGGTCCGTCACGCCGCCCCACATGTGCGCCGCCTTGTCGACGCCGGGCAGAGTCACGAAGATGCCGTTCCAGCTGGCTTCGTTGCGCATCACCTCGACGGCAGCGTCGGCGGCCCACACGTCGCCGCCGGGGTGGGCCGGGTCCTTGCCCGTGACGTAGCGGTCGCTGTCGAGCGGGTAGAGGATCGCGGGCAGCTTCGCGGTGTCGTAGGCGTACGTCGGGTAGCCGCTGTGCACCCAGAAGCGGCTGCACGGCTCACCGAGGATGTAGGACGGCACGTTGATCCCGACCGGCTTGCGCCACGAGCCGCCCGTCGTGCACTCCGGGCCGCTGCCGAACGTGATGAGCGAGTCGGAGCCCGCGCCGCCGAACGCGTAGGCGGCATAGCCCTTGGGGCTGATGGTGAAGGTCTTCGCCGTCGGGTCGGCGGCCGCGAGGTAGTCGGCGAGCTTCGGGTAGCCGGCCGCCTGCTGGAGCTTGAAGAGGTCGGTGGTGGCGTTGCTGGTGATGTAGAGCTGGTCGGGGTTGAGCGGCTCGGGATCGCCGAGGATGCCGTCGACGTCGCGGTAGCCCTCGTCGGTCCATCCCATGTGCTTGGGCAGCTGGCCCGAGGTGATGACGTTGTGGGTGACGACGGTGACCGACCCGGTGTGGCCCAGGTAGGCGCGCGGCGTGTCGACGCCGTCCTTCATCAGCGCCTCGATGTTGCGCATGTCGTAGCGGTCGACGATCTCCTTGCTCAGCGAGTCGACGACGATGATCACGACCTTCGTCGGCCGGTCGACCTGCCCGTGCCCGCCGTGACCGCCGTGCCCACCTGGTCCGTGGCCGCCTCCGCCACCACCCGCCGTCGCCTCCGACTGGGCGCCGAGGCCGGTGAGGACGAGCGCGGCGGCGGTCGCGACGGCGAGCATGCGGGCACGGATGTGGGCCATGGTGAGTCCCTCCCGGCGCGGCTGCACTGCCGCGAACCGTGCAGCGAACGTAAGCCGGGTGAAATGCCGCGGGCAATCCCCCGGGCGGGGTACGTCGCCGGATCGAGCGCGGCATCGCGTGGAAGGATCGGGACATGATGGGCGACCGCTGGGGAGTCACGCAGGACGAGACCCGCCGGCACTACCCGTGCGACGACCACGTCCGCGAGCCCGGGCTCCAGGCGTGGCGCGGGGTCACCGTCGACGCCGACCCCGCGACCGTGTGGGCGCGGTTGCGCCAGGTGCGCCTCGCGCCGTACTCCTACGACCTGGTCGACAACCTCGGTCGCCGCTCCCCGTCCGCGCGGGTCGACCTCCCAGAGCCACGCGTCGGCGACCCGTTCACCCGCGCCTTCGGCCGCGACCAGGGTCGGGTGGTGGAGGTCGAGCCCGGTGAGCACCTGACCGCGCGGATCATGGGCGCCCACATGTCGTACGTCGTCGTGCCAGCCGCCTCCGGCACGCGGCTGCTGCTCAAGGTGGTGGCGCGGGCCCGTCCGTGGGTCGCCCCGCTCGTCTCGGTCGGCGACCTGGTGATGGCCCGCAAGCAGCTGCTCCGGCTCGCCGAGCTGGCGGAGGCGGACCAGCGCGAGCGCTAGCGGGAGGTGAGCCGTCGGGGTCCCACGACCAGGTCCTCGACCTCGCGCGACCCCCTCGCGTTGGTGGTCACGCTGAGGTCGGTCATGGGCGTCCCGTCGAAGAGGCAGGAGCCCGGCACCGACAGGCGCACCGTGCTGGGCCGCCATGTGGCCCGCATGCCCGGGCACGCGACGGGCGTGCGCTCCACGGTGTTGAACCAGATCCACAGACGACGCACCGTGCGTCCGTCCTGGCGCCAGGTGCGGGCGACGACGTCGTAACCCTCCCAGAAGTGCGACGACCTCGCCGTCAGCACCACGCCCTCACGCCCCGTCTCCCCCAGGTCGGCCGTCACCACCAGTCGCTCGGGCGTGTAGTCCCAGGTGGCGGAGATCAGGTCGTACGCCGCGGGCAACCCGGCCGCGTCGGCGGTGCCGTCCGTCCTGGTGCGGGTGTCGGCCTGCGCCGGGCTCGCGACGACGCAGATCGCCAGTGCGGTCGCGGCCACCCAGATCCGTCTCATGCCTCTCGGACGAGGCGCGTGCGCGGAAGGTTGCCCGGAAGGTTGCGTCGTCACCGCCAGGTCGGGGCGATCTCGCGGGTGTACCTGCGCCCGAACACCTTGGTCACGATGCTCACCACGGGGCCGGGGATCGTCGCTCGGAGCGCGGCCAGCTCCTGCGGGCCGGCCCCGTCCTGCATCCAGGCGAGCGCGCTCCCGGCGTCGCGGATGGCCTGGGGGCGCATCCTCTTGGCTCGTGCCTTCCACTCCGGGTCGTCCTCCAGGCCAGCGATCAAGGGCTCGGCCTCGCGCTCCTCGTGGTCGAGGTGATTGTCGATCACCGTGCGAGCGCCGGCGATCACGTCGGCCGCCGCCTCTGCCGTGGCCCTGCTCGGGTCGGCCACGACCCCGTCGATCGCGCGGCTGGCCGACGTCAGCGCCTCCTTCATGGCGACGTGCTCGTCCTCCATCGCCGCCATCAGGGCCTCGTCCGCCCCACGCGAGAGCAGGAACGGCCACACGATGTCGTCCTCGGCCTCGTGGTGGTGGGTCAGCTCGCGCACCAGGTTGCGCCACGCCGTCTGGAGCTGACGAGCCCGGGGGCCGTCCCCGTCCGCCATGGAGCGCAGTGCCTGTTCGGTGCGGGCCACGTCGCGGCGTACGGCGGCGTGGATGATCTGGTTCATGCTCATCGTGGCCATGGCGGCAAGGTAGCCACGCCCGGGACGGATCCGCGACCCCATTTCGGGGGCAGTCAGGCTCAGAGCGAGCTCAGAGCGAGGCGACCCAGTTGCGCAGCAGGCGCGCGCCGGCGTCACCGGACTTCTCGGGGTGGAACTGCGTCGCCCACAGCGGCCCGTTCTCGACGGCCGCGACGAACCGGTCTCCCCCGTGCTCGGCCCATGTCACCAGCGGCGGTGTGGTGCGGTTGTTGGTGACGAGGTCCCAGGTGCGGGCGGCGTACGAGTGCACGAAGTAGAACCGCTCGTCCTCGACGCCGGCGAACAGCGACGACCCCTCGGGCACCTCGACGGTGTTCCAGCCCATGTGCGGGACGACCGCGGCCTCGAGGCGCGAGACCGTGCCGGGCCACTCGTCGCAGCCCTCGGTCTCGACGCCGTGCTCGACCCCGCGCTCGAAGAGGATCTGCATGCCGACGCAGATGCCCAGCACCGGTCGCCCGCCCGCGAGGCGACGACCGATGATGCGCTCGCCCTTGATGGCGCGCAGGCCCTCCATGCAGGCCGCGTAGGCCCCGACGCCGGGGACGATCAGGCCGTCGGCGTCGAGGGCGGTCTGGAAGTCCCCGCTGAGGACCACGCTCGCGCCCGCCCGCTCGGCGGCTCGCACCACCGAGCGGAGGTTGCCCGAGCCGTAGTCGAGGACGACGACGACGGGGTCGTGCGTGCTCAGAGCGTCCCCTTGGTGGACGGCACGCCCTGCTCGCGCGGGTCGAACGCGACCGCGTCGCGCAGCGCGCGTGCGAACGCCTTGAACTGCGCCTCGACGACGTGGTGCGGGTCGCGGCCACCGAGCACCCGCACGTGCAGGGCGAGGTGGGCGTGGAACGAGATCGTCTCGAAGACGTGGCGGGTCAGGGAGCCCTGGTAGGCCACGCCGTCGGCGCCACCGCCCCCGATGGCGACGTAGGCCTGGGCGTCGGGCTCGCCGGTGTGCACGCAGTAGGGGCGCCCCGACACGTCGACGACGGCCTGCACGAGCGCCTCGTCGAGCGGCACGGTGGCGTCGCCGAAGCGGCGGATGCCGGCCTTGTCACCGAGAGCCTCGCGCAGCGCCTGGCCGAGCACGATGGCGGTGTCCTCGACGGTGTGGTGGGCGTCGATGTGGGTGTCGCCGTCGGCGTGCACGGTGAGGTCCACCAGCGAGTGCCGCGAGAACGCGGTGAGCATGTGGTCGTAGAACCCGACGCCGGTCGAGATGTCGTTGCGCCCGGTGCCGTCGAGGTCGAGCTCGACCTTGATCTTCGACTCCGAGGTGGCCCGCTCGATGCTGGCGGTGCGGCTCATGGTGTGTCCCTCATCTGCTCGGTCTTCATCACGATGGTCAGTGCGTCCCGGAACGCGGTCATCTCGTCCGCGGTCCCGATCGAGACCCGCAGCCACCCGTCGGGACCGGTCTCGCGGATCAGCACGCCGTGCTCCAGCAGACCCTGCCAGACCGCGTGCCGGTCGGCGAACCTCCCGAACAGCACGAAGTTGGCGTCGCTGTCGGCGACCGTGAACCCCTGCTCGCGCAACCACGACACGGTGCGGTCGCGCTCGGCCCGCAGCTCGGCGACGTTGCCCAGCAGCTCGGGCGCGTGCCGCAGCGCCGCCGACGCCGTCGCCTGGGTGACGGCCGAGAGGTGGTAGGGCAGCCGCACCACACGGATCGCGTCGCAGATCGCGGGATCGGCGGCGAGGTAGCCCAGCCGCGCGCCGGCCAGCGCGAAGGCCTTGCTCATGGTCCGGGTGACCACCAGGTTGCGGTGCGCGCCGAGCAGCTCGAGCGCGCTGGGCGTGCCCGACCGGCGGAACTCGCCGTACGCCTCGTCCACGACGACCACTCCCTCGCCCGCGGCCTCGCAGAGCATGGTGACCGCCTCCGGCGGCAGCGCCGTGCCGGTCGGGTTGTTGGGCGACGGCAGGAGCACCACGCTCGGCCGGCGCTCCTCGACCAGCCTGCGGGCGGCGTCGAGGTCGAGCGAGAAGTCCTCGGCGCGGTGGCCGGTGACCCACTCGGTCATCGTGTTGCGGGCGTACTCGGGATACATCGAGTACGTCGGGGCGAAGCTGACCGCCGACCGTCCCGGGCCTCCGAAGGCCTGGAGCAGCTGGAGCATCACCTCGTTGGAGCCGTTGGCCGCCCACACCATCTCGGGCGTGATCCCGCTGCCGCCCGAGGTGTTGAGGTACGCCGCCAGGCCGCGCCGGAGGTCGGTGAACTCGCGGTCGGGGTAGCGGTTGAGGGTGGCCGCCGCCGTCGCGACCGCGGCCGCGACGTCGGCGACCGCCTCGGGCGAGGGGCCGTAGGGGTTCTCGTTGACGTTGAGCTGGACGGGGACGTCGAGCTGCGGGGCGCCGTACGGCTCGATCCCGCGCAGCTCCTCGCGGATCGGGGGGAACGACGTCACTGGAACCGCACCCTCACGGCGGCACCGTGTCCCGGCAGGTCCTCGGCCTCGGCCAGCGTCACGACGTGGTCGGCGACCTCGGCCAGCGCGTCGCGAGAGTAGTCGATGACGTGCACCGACCTCAGGAACGCCCGCACCGACAGCCCGCTGCTGTGGCACGCACACCCCGCGGTGGGCAGCACGTGGTTGGACCCGGCGCAGTAGTCACCGAGCGAGACCGGGGCGAAGGACCCGACGAAGATCGCGCCGGCGTTGCGCACCCGCGAAGCGACGTCGGTGGCGTCGCGGGTGTGGATCTCGAGGTGCTCGGCGGCGTAGGCGTTGACGACGTCGAGACCCTGCTGGACGTCGTCGACGAGCACGATCGCGGACTGCCGCCCGGTCAGGGCGGTCTGCACGCGCGCCGTGTGCCGGGTCGCGAAGACCTGCTTCTCCAGCTCCGCGTCGACGTCGTCGGCCAGGGCGAGGGAGTCGGTGACCAGCACCGAGGCGGCCATCGGGTCGTGCTCGGCCTGGCTGATCAGGTCGGCGGCGACGAAGGACGCGTCGGCCGAGTCGTCGGCCAGGATCGCGATCTCGGTCGGCCCGGCCTCCGAGTCGATGCCCACGACCCCGCGCAGGACGCGCTTGGCGGCCGCGACGTAGATGTTGCCCGGCCCGGTGACGAGGTCGACGGGGCGGCAGGGGCCGGCGCCGTACGCGAACATCGCGATCGCCTGGGCGCCGCCGACGGCGTAGACCTCGTCGATCCCGAGGAGGGCGCAGGCGGCCATGATCGTGGGCTCCGGCAGGCCGTCGGAGTTCTTCTGCGGCGGGCTGCTGAGCGCGATCGACCGCACGCCCGCCACCTGCGCGGGGACGACGTTCATCACGACGCTGGACACGAGCGGGGCGAGACCGCCGGGGACGTAGAGGCCGACCCGGTCGACCGGCACCTTGCGGTGCGTGACGGTCGCCCCGTCGCCGAGCGACGTGGTGACGTCGGACTCGAGCTCGGCCGCGCAGGTCGCCCGCAGGCGGCGGATCGACTCCTCGAGCCCCGCACGCACGGCCGGGTCGAGCTCGTCGAGCGCGCGCGCCAGCGCCTCGGGGGGCACGACGATGTCCTCACGCTCGACGCCGTCGAACTGCTGCGAGAACTCTCCGATCGCCTCCACGCCGCGGGTGCGGACGGCGTCGATGATCGGCTGCACGGCATGGGTCGCGGTCTCGACGTCGAACTCGGCCCGCGGCACCACGCTGCGGTAGTCGATGTTGCTCGTGCCCGAGTCACGGAGGTCGATCCGACGCACGCGCATCGGGATCCCGTCCGTCTCCTCGCTCGCTGCCCTGCTCGTTGCCATGGCTGAAGTCTAGGGAGTCGCGGCGCGCCGCCCGACGGTGCCGGCAGGCGGTGGACAGGCGGATGCACCGGTTAGGTTGTGGAGGTGAGCGACACGCTGCCGATGTTCCCCCTCAACACGGTCCTGTTCCCCGGCGTCACCATCCCCCTGCACGTCTTCGAGGACCGCTACCGCGCGCTCGTGCACCACCTGCTCAGCATCGAGGACCCGGCCGAGCGTCTCTTCGGCACGGTCGCCATCCGCGAGGGCTACGAGGTCGGCGACCACGGGGCCCAGTCGCTCTACCGCGTGGGGGTGAGGATGCAGCTGACGGAGGTCGAGAGCAACGAGGACGGCACGTTCGAGATCACCGCCACCGCCCGCGACCGGATCGTGCTGGACGGCCTCGAGACCTCCGGGGAGTTCGCGCAGGGCGAGATCACCGACTCCCCCGACGACCCGGTCGACGGCCCGACGGCCCTGCACGACCGCGCCCGCGCGACCTTCACGGCCTACCGCGCCGCGATCAGCGAGATCCAGGGCACGACCTTCTCGGGCAGCCTGCCGCGCGATCCCGGCTACCTCTCCTGGACCCTCGCCGCGCTGGCGCCGCTGCCGATGGCCGAGCGGCAGGCGCTGCTCGAGGCCGAGAGCCCCGAGGCCCGGCTCGAGCTGGTGACCACCCTGCTGCGCGAGGAGCTCCGCGCAATCAACGTCATCCCGTCGTTGCCCGCCACCGACGTGGCGCGCACCGCCTGGTCCCCCAACTGACGGAGACGCGGTGGCGAGGAGGAAGCAGCCCGGCGGCACGCCCGCGACGGTGGCGCTCACCGCGGCCGGGATCGGGTTCGAGCTGCACCCCTACGAGCACGACCCGCGGGCCTCGTCGTACGGCCTCGAGGCCGCCGAGGCGTTGGGTGTCGAGCCGGCACGGGTGTTCAAGACGCTGCTCGCCACCCTCGACGGGGCGCTGGTCGTCGGCATCGTGCCGGTCGACCGCCAGCTCGACCTCAAGGCGCTCGCCAGGGCGCTCGGCGGCAGCCGGGCGGCGATGGCCGACGTCGGGGTGGCCGAGCGGACCACGGGGTACGTCGCGGGGGGCATCTCCCCCGTCGGGCAGAAGAAGCGGCTGCGCACCGTCGTCGACGACTCCGCGACGGCCCACCCGACCGTGTTCGTCTCCGGCGGGCGCCGCGGGCTGGACCTGGAGATGACACCGGCCGACCTGGTCGCGATCACCGAGGCGATCACGGCCCAGATCGGCCGGTAGGGACGTCAGGCGCGTCGGGTCAGTCGGTCGTGACCTTGAAGACGCCGTGCACGACGTCGCCGTCGAGCCAGCCGCTGATGCCGACGGCGGAGAGCGGCTCGAGGTTGTCGCTGACCTCCGGCTCGTCCTCGGCGAGGCGGACCAGCCAGTCGTCGTCGGCGTCGAAGTTGAGGAACATCACGCTCTGCGCGTCACCCTCGATCACCTTCGTGTAGGCGTCGGTGTCGCCGAGCGAGCCCGTCGAGGTCAGCGACTCCTTGTAGGCGTCGTTGGTGCCGAGCACGGCATAGCCGTCGGCCTCGGTGACCTCGAGGTAGGGCGCGACGTCCGGGCCGGCCAGGTCCTTGACCTTGTCGAGCACGGCCTGGATCTCCGCGGCGTCACCCTTGATCTTGATGCCGAGCGGCAGCTCGGAGGGACCGCCGTTGACGATCGCGTCGGGGTCGATGCCGCTGCCCAGGCCGATGGCCATCCCCTCGCCCATCAGCGTCTCGAGGTCCTCGGGCAGGGCCAGGCCGGTCTCCTCCTCGGCCTGCGCGATCAGGTCGTCGACGTCGGTGCCCTCGGGGCTGCTCTTGGCCATGTAGTCGATCAGCGACTGGGCCCAGCCCTCACCGAAGCCCAGCCCGAACGCGGCGACGGTGTCGTCGGGCAGGCCCTGCACCATCTCGACCCCGGCGTCACCGAGGAAGTCCTTGGTGAGCTCGCCCTGGTAGTTGGAGTAGGCGGCCTCGAACTCCAGCCCGCCGTCGTCGAACCGCACGGTCGCGGCCGCCCCGTCGAACTGCTCGAGCATCTCGGTGAGCTCCGGCGGGACGCTCTCGGTGCCCGAGGGAGCGTTCTCCACGAACTCTCCCGTCTCCGGGTCGATCTCGAAGCCGTCGGCCGACGGCATCCCGAACATCGAGCCCATGCCGGGCATGTCGGTGAGGTAGCGGCTCATGAAGTCGCCGGCCTCGGGGGCGGCGTACATGCTCATGATCCCGGAGTCCCCGGCCTCGCCGGTCCACTTCTGGAAGTCGGCGTCGTCGGCGAGCGAGCCCTTCTCGGTGGCGTCGACCACCTTCTGCGCCTCGGCCTCGTTCTTGCCCACGACCAGCCAGTCGCCGGAGATCACGTAGCCGCCGGTGTCCCCGGAGCTGTCGGAGCTGTCGGAGCCCTCGGCCGACGCGCCGGCACCGCAGACCTGGAGCAGGTTGTCGACGCCGTCCTCGGCCTTGCCGGCGTCGGTGACCTGGACGACCATCACGGCCGTCGGGGTGTCGCCGCCGAGGTCGGCGGCGGCCATGGCCGCCCGGCTGCCGAGCCACGGCTCGACGTCCTTCGCGTAGTCGAGGCCCTCGCACTCGCCCGACTTCACGATCTCCTCGACGATCTTCTCGCGCAGGTCGTCGTCGGTGTCGAGGCCGGTCTGCTCCTTGAAGGCGGGGAACTTGCGCAGCGTCTTGATGGCCTCGATCTTCTGGCCGCCGCTGGGGTCGAGGTCGATGCTGACGTAGCCCAGGGTGCTGGCGGGCAGCGCCTCGGCGGGCTGGCTGCCGGTGGCCAGGAAGGACGTCGCCGCCCAGACGGCGCCGCCGCCGACGGCGAGGACGCCGACGAGCCCGCCGACGGCGAGCAGCCGCTTGCGGTTGTCGCCGGCGTGCGCCTCACGGGCGACGGGCGAGCCCGCGGACGACTCGAGGAACTCGGGACCGCCCGGGTTGTGGCCGGACGAGTCCGGGCCGGGCGGAGTGGTGTTGGACATGGGAACCCCCGTCGGGAACAGCTGGATGCGTGACGCGGCCAGCCTACCCAGCGGGCGGGGTCTCAACCGCCGGTTTCCGGCGGCCGGATCGGCGTCCCGAGCGGCGTCCCGTGGCGACCGCGAAGACGTAGACCGAGGCGATCATCGCGCCGATCGGGAAGGCGGCCATCGCGGCCGAGTCGAGCCGGAACAGCCGCGGCTCGCCGTCGACCCCGGCGAGGGTCAGGTCACTGGGGATGGCGGTGAAGTCGGCCTTGCCGGCGGCCAGCACCCGGGGGTCCTGCGGGCCGAGGGAGTGCCCCACCCGGAACATCACCCAGCCGGCCAGCACCGACCCGACCACGATCGCGGCGAGGCTCGCGACCTCGTGGCGCGGCCACCACCAGCCGAGCGCGAAGGCGGTCAGCGCGCCGGCGACCAGCGCGACCACGACGTACCACCCCGTCCCGGAGAACGCGTAGTCAGGACCGGCGGGCTCGAGGAACCACTGGTCCTGGTAGGCGACGCCGACCGGGGCGTCCCACAGCCACTCCCAGACCACGCCCGCGACGGCTCCGACGGCGGCGAAGACGGCGACGATCCCGAGGACCTGCACCGCCGTCCCCCAGCGCTCCCTCACCCGGTCAGGCACCCCGGGCCGAGGAGCTGCTTGAGGTCGGCGAACAGCGCCGGCGACGGCGTGACGCGGTGGTGGTCGCCGACCTTGAGCACGATCGTCTTGTCGCGCATGCGGACGTTGAGGAGCACCTCGGTGACCCCGGGGTGGGTCGCCAGCACGTCCTTGAGGCTGTCGACGACCCCCGGGTTGATGCGGGTCTGCGGCAGGTTGACCGAGACCGGGCCCGACGGGCCGTCGGACAGGTCGGGGACCGTGACCTCCTGCGCGCGCAGCTCGGGCTGGTCCTTGTCGCGGGAGAGCTGGCCCTTGACCCGGATGATGGCGTCCTCGACGAGGTGGGCCGAGGCCAGCTGGTAGGCGCTCGGGAACAGCAGCACCTCGATGGCGCCGTCGAGGTCCTCGAGGGTGACCGTGGCCCACGAGTCGCCCTTCTTGGTGATCTTGCGCTGCACGCTGGTCACCAGCCCGCTGATGGTGAGCGTCGAGCCGTGCTGGCGCTCCTCGTCGAGCATCAGCTGGCCGATCGTGCAGTCGGTGCCGGTCTGGAGCACGTGCTCGAGCCCGAGCAGCGGGTGGTCGGAGACGTAGAGCCCGAGCATCTCCCGCTCGTGGCCGAGCAGCGTCATCTTGTCCCAGTCGTCGATCTCGGGGATCGCGACGTTCACCCCGAAGCCGCCGTCGGCCTCGTCGAGCCCGCCGAACAAGGAGTCCTGGCCGATCGCCTCGTTCTTCTTGATGTCGATGTACTGGTCCACGGCCATCTCGTGGATGGTCACCAGCGCGCGCCGCTTGTGCTTCATCTCGTCGAAGGCGCCCGCCTTGATCAGCGACTCGATCACGCGCTTGTTGCACACGTGGACCGGGACCTTGTCCATGAAGTCGTTGAAGTCGGCGTAGCGGCCCTTCTCCTCGCGCCCGCTGGCGATGCCCTCGACGACGTTCACGCCGACGTTGCGGATGGCGGTCAGCCCGAAGCGGATGTCGTTGCCGACCGGGGTGAAGTTGGCGTGCGACTCGTTGACGTCGGGCGGCAGCACCTGGATCTTCATCCGGCGGCACTCGTTGAGGTAGATCGCCGACTTGTCCTTGTCGTCGCGCGTCGAGGTCAGCAGCGCGGCCATGTATTCCGCCGGGTAGTTGGCCTTGAGGTAGGCGGTCCAGTAGGACACGAGGCCGTAGGCCGCCGAGTGGGCCTTGTTGAAGGCGTAGTCGGAGAAGGGCAGCAGGATGTCCCACAGCGTCTTGATCGCGGCGTGGGAGTAGCCCCTCTCCAGCATGCCGCCGGAGAAGCCGGCGAACTGCTTGTCCAGCTCCTCCTTCTTCTTCTTGCCCATCGCGCGCCGCAGGATGTCGGCCTCACCGAGCGTGAAGCCGGCGAGCTTCTGGGCGATCGCCATCACCTGCTCCTGGTAGACGATCAGGCCGTAGGTCTCGCCCAGCACGTCGGCCAGCGGCTCGGCCAGCTCGGGGTGGATGGCCTCCACGGCCTCGCGCCCGGTCTTGCGGCGGGCGTACTTGTTGTGGGAGTCGGCACCCATCGGGCCGGGTCGGTAGAGCGCACCGACCGCGGAGATGTCCTCGAAGGTGTCGGGTCGCATCGAGCGCAGCAGCGAGCGCATCGGCCCACCGTCGAGCTGGAAGACGCCCAGGGTGTCGCCGCGCTGGAGGAGGGCGTACGTCGCCTCGTCGGTCAGCGGCAGGTCCTCGAGCACCACGGTCTCGCCGCGGTTGGCCTGGATGTTCTTCACCGCGTCGTCGAGCACGGTGAGGTTGCGCAGCCCGAGGAAGTCCATCTTGATCAGGCCGAGGCCCTCACACGTGGGGTAGTCGAACTGGGTGATCATGGCGCCGTCGGCGGGGCGCTTGAGCATCGGGATGATGTCGAGCAGCGGCTCGCTGGACATGATGACGCCGGCGGCGTGCACGCCCCACTGCCGCTTCAGTCCCTCGATCCCCACCGCGGTGTCGACGACGCGCTTGACGTCGTTGTCGGCCTCGTAGAGGGAGCGGAACTCCCCGCCCTCGCCGTACCTCTTGTGGTCGGGGTTGAAGATCTCCTGGAGCGGGACGTCCTTGCCCATCACCGCGGCCGGCATGGCCTTGGTGATGCGGTCGCCCATGGCGAACGGGTAGCCGAGGATGCGCGAGGAGTCCTTGACGGCCTGCTTGGCCTTGATGGTGCCGTAGGTGACGATGTAGGAGACCCGCTCGTCGCCGTACTTCTCCGTGACGTAGCGGATGACCTCGCCGCGTCGACGCTCGTCGAAGTCGATGTCGAAGTCGGGCATCGAGACGCGGTCGGGGTTGAGGAACCGCTCGAAGATGAGGCCGTGGACCAGCGGGTCGAGGTCGGTGATCCGCATGGCGTAGGCGACCATCGAGCCGGCGCCGGAGCCACGACCCGGGCCGACCCGGATGCCGTTGTCCTTGGCCCAGTTGATGAAGTCGGCGACGACGAGGAAGTAGCCCGGGAAGCCCATCTGGGTGATGACGCCGACCTCGAAGTCGGCCTGCTTGCGCACGTCGTCGGGGATGCCGCCGGGATAGCGCACCGCGAGGCCGCGCTCGACCTCCTTGACCAGCCAGGAGTCCTCGTTCTCGCCCTCGGGACAGGGGAACTTCGGCATGTAGGTGCCGCTGCCCTCGTTGAACGACACGTCGCACCGCTCGGCGATCCACAGGGTGTTGTCGCACGCCTCGCGCAGGTCGTACTTGTCGACCCACAGCGCGCGCATCTCGGCCGGGGACTTGATGTAGTAGCCGTCGCCGGAGAACGCGAAGCGCTGGCCCGGGCCGTCACCGGCCGGGATGTCCATCGTCGAGCCGGAGTTGATGCAGAGCAGGTGCTCCTGGCTCGGCGCGTCCTCCCGGTTGACGTAGTGGGAGTCGTTGGTGGCCAGCAGCGGGATCCGCAGGTCCTTGGCCAGTCGCAGCAGGCCGTCGCGGACGCGGCGCTCGATGTCGAGGCCGTGGTCCATGAGCTCGAGGAAGTAGTTGTCGCGACCCAGGATCTCCTGGAAGTCGGCCGCGGTCTGGCGGGCCGCGTCGTAGTTGTCGTGGCGCAGGTGGACCTGGATCTCACCGCTGGGGCAGCCGGTCGTGCCGATGATCCCGGCGCTGTGCTGCGAGAGCAGCTCGCGGTCGGCGCGCGGGTGCTGGAAGAAGCCGTCGCGCCACGCCCCGGTCGAGAGCCGGAACAGGTTGTGCATGCCCTCGGTGGTCTCGCTCAGCAGCGTCATGTGGGTGTAGGCACCGCGACTGGAGACGTCGTCGGGGCCGCCCTTGTAGAAGTTGACGCGCTTGCGCTCGAAGCGGCTGATGTTGGGGGTGAAGTAGGCCTCCATGCCGATGATCGGCTTGACCCCGGCGGCCTTGCACTGGCGGTAGAACTCGTAGGCCCCGAAGACGTTGCCGTGGTCGGTCATCGCCACGGCCGGCATGCCCAGCTCGGCGGTGCGCTCCGCGAGGTCCTTCAGCCGGGCCGCGCCGTCCAGCATGGAGTACTCGGTGTGGACGTGCAGGTGCGCGAAGTTGTCTCCTGAGCCGGCAGACATGAGTCGGTCTTCCACACCTTCCGTGGGTCGCTGGTCGGGACGCAGATCGGGGGGTGGCCGACGCGTCTGAGGGGGAAGATCGCCAGCCTACGTCAGTCTGGCAGGGCCCACCGACAGGACACTCGCGTGCCCTCGGAGCCAGTCGATGGCCTGGCCGTGACCGTGCGTGAGGGCCACCGGACGCCCGTCCAGGGCCAGCACGAAACGACCGACGGGGACCTCCAGCCCGCCCGTCACCCGCTCGAGCACGTGCGGCGCCTCGTTGCTCACCCAGCGACACTCCCCCGCCGCGACCAGCGTCGTCATCAGGTCGTGGAAGTGCTCGCGGCGGTCGTCCTCGAGGTAGGCGATGACGGCGCTGTGGAAGACCACCGGCGTGCCGTGGCGCCTCGCCTCGGCGAGCAGGGCCGGCAGCTCGTCGACGAGGTCGCCGCGCACGATCGACGGCGGCTCCCGGCGAGCGATCTCCACCGCCTGCTCGAGCCGTGCGCGGCGTACGTCCTGCTCGGGCCACACGAGGATGGTCAGCCACGCCATGGCGTCCTCGTCGCGTACGTCGAGGGGGTTGAGGTCGACACCGCCCCGCCAGCCCACCTCGGGGTGGGCGCGCGGCACCGGCAGGTCGCCGGTCGCCGTGGCCGTCAGCGTCGGCCCGCCGCTGCCGGCGAGGCTTCCGATCGGCGACCAGTCGTAGTCGTAGCGGTCGGGGAACAGGCACAGTCCGGCGCTGGTGCCGACCTCGACGAGCGAGATCGGACCCGGGAGCTGCGCGAGCACGGGGGTCAGGGTCGCCAGCCGGCCGACCTCGTTGGTCTGGGTGGCGCGGTCGCGGATCGTCGCCTTGACCGCTGCCTCCTGGTCGAGGAGCACCGACCGCAGGCCGTCGTAGGGGCCGGGCGCGGGTGCGCCGTGCCAGCGCGCGGCGGCGAACACGAGGTTGGGCTGCTGCTTGAGGCGCGGCAGGTCCGCCAGCCACGTGTGCACCTCCGGGTCGTCGGCCACCCCGAAGGCCCAGTCGACGAAGCAGGCGGAGTCGCCGGCGGCGTACGCCGCGAAGTCGCGGTAGCGGTCAGCGATGTCACCGTCGAGCTGCACAGCGCCACGCTAGCCGGGTCAGGGCAGCAGGTTGGCGATCTCCTCGGCGGCCGCATCGACCTGGTGCCGCTCGGATCGCACGAACACCGCCCGGTCCACGACCGCGAGCTCGCGCGCCAGGGCCCCGGCCATCAGCACGGCGTCGGTGCCGCCGAGCTCGCGCAGGATCCGCTGGGAGGTCGTGGTCCACGGGTTGCCGGAGCTGCGGCGCTGCCAGCGCATGGCCAGCTCGTCGCGGGAGGCGTCGATGAACACGTGGACGTACGGCACGCCGCACATCAGCGCCAGTGACTTGAAGTTGGCCAGCTCGGCGTCCTGCATGACGAGCTGCGGCAGGACCACCGCGCGTCCTGTCGCGAGCTGCGCGGCCATCATCTCGCGGGCCACCGGGCGGATCTGGGCGCCGGCACGGGCGAAGTCGTCCTGCCACCCGCCGAGGAGGGTGCGCAGGACGTCGATGTCGCAGTTGAGCCAGCCCGGCCGGGTGGCGACCAGCCGCTCGGCGATGGTCGACTTGCCCACCCCCGGAGCACCGTTGAGGTGCAGGAGCAGGCTCACCGCTCCCGGTCCGGGCGCGCGGCGTCGAGTGACTCGGTGATGATGGCGTGCACGATCCGCGCCACTCGCTCCTCTCCCAGCTCGGGCACCACGGCGGCGACCCGACGCACGACGTCGGCCTCCCGAGCGGCGTCGCGTCCGGACGAGATCTTGACGTCCTGCACGGCCCGGGTCAAGGCCACCCGACGGGCCAGGACGTCACCCAGCAGCTCGTCCACCTCGTCGATCATCGACCGGAAGCAGGCCAGCGGCTCGACGCCCGGCCAGACCATCTTCACGTCCGGCGCCCGCTCCTCGTTGGCCGAGCCGTCGGTGCGCTCGAGCTCGACGAAGCCGTGGGCGCGGTAGAAGGCACGCGCGGGGGCGTTCATCTCGAAGACCCACAGCCCGAAGCCGTCGGGACGCAGCGACTTCGCCACCTCGACCAGCGTCGAGCCGACGCCGCGCCGCTGGGCGCCGGGATCGACGTACAACCCGTCGAGCCAGGTCGGGGTCAGGTTGGCGAACCCGACGACGCGGTCGTCCGACTCGGCGACCCAGACGTCGCGGGTCGCCAGGTCCCAGCCGCCCACCCAGGTGCGTACGTCGGCGGGCGGGTGCACGCCGGGAGGCATGGCCGCGACCTCGCGGGCCGCGAGGTAGACCTCCGCGATCGCGGGCAGGTCGGCGCGCGAGGCGAGACGCAGGGAGGTCTCAGTGCTCATCTCGGATGACCTCGAGGGCACGGGCGAGGTCGTCGGGGTACGTCGACTCGTACTCCACGTAGTCACCGCTGTCCGGGTGCTCGAAGCCCAGCTTCAGCGCGTGCAGCCACTGGCGCTCGAGACCGACGCGGCGGGCCAGCGTGGGGTCGGCGCCGTAGGTGATGTCGCCGACGCAGGGGTGCTTCAGGGCCGACATGTGAACCCGGATCTGGTGGGTGCGCCCGGTCTCGAGGTGGATCTCGAGCAGCGAGGCGAAGCGGTGGGCCTCGAGCGTCTCGTAGTGGGTGACGCTGTGGCGGCCGTCCGCCATCACGGCGAACTTGTAGTCGTGCTTCGGGTGGCGCCCGATCGGCGCGTCGACGGTGCCCGACAGCGGGTCGGGGTGGCCCTGCACCAGCGCGTGGTAGGTCTTGTCGACCGTGCGGTGGCGGAAGGCGTTCTTGAGCACGGAGTAGGAGTGCTCGGACTTCGCGATCACCATCACGCCCGAGGTGCCGACGTCGAGGCGCTGCACGATGCCCTCGCGCTCACGTGCCCCCGAGGTGGAGATGCGGAAGCCGGCGCCGGCGAGGTGTCCGACGACGGTCGGACCGGACCAGCCGGGCGAGGGGTGCACCGCGACCCCGACGGGCTTGTCGATCACCACGATCGCGTCGTCGTCGTGGATGATCTTGATGCCCTCGACGATCTCGGGGACCACCTCGAGCGGGTCGACCTCGGCGGGGATCGTCACGTCGAGCATCGAGCCGGCGTGCACGCGGTCGCTCTTGCCGACGGAGGCCGAGTCGACCTGCACGTGGCCCTGGGCGATCAGGTCGGCGGCCTTGGTGCGGGAGAAGCCGAACATCCGCGCCATCGCGGCGTCGACACGCTCGCCGGCCAGCCCCTCCGGCACCAGGACCGTCCGGTGGTCGGAGTAGCTGCCCACACTGTCCTGGTCGGCTCGCTCGCTCACGCGTGGTCCTGCTCGGCCTCGGGCTCGGCGGCGTCGGTGACCCGCTCGCCGCGCAGGGTGACGCCGCGCAGGCTCTGCAGGATGATCACGCCGGCTGCGGCCATGATGCACATGTCGGCGATGTTGAAGACGGGCCAGTTGGGCAGCATGAGCCAGTCGATGACGTGACCGCGCATCACCCCGGGTTCGCGGATGATCCGGTCGGTCAGGTTGCCGCCGACGCCGCCGATGAGTAGCCCGAGACCCACCGACCACAGCGGGCTGGCGAGGCGGAGGCTCACCACGAGCACGGCGCAGACCGCGACGATGGCCAGGCAGGTCAGCACGGTGGTGAACTCGGTGCCGGTGCTGAACGCCGCACCCGGGTTGCGCGTCAGGTGCAGGACGAAGAAGTCCCCGACCACATCGATGTCACGGTCCTCCAGCGCGGACAGGGCCCACTGCTTCGTGCCGAGGTCGAGGGCGTAGGCGATCACGCCGACCAGGGCGAACAGCCACCAGGTGCTTCGACGTCGGGGGTCCGTGGCAGCCGGCCCCGTGTCGCTGGGATTCAGCGACGCTCCTCGCGCTGCTTGCATGACATGCACAGTGTGGCACGCGGGAAAGCCATCAGCCGCATCTTGCCGATGGGCTCCCCGCACGACTCGCACACGCCGTAGGTGCCGTCGTGGATGCGGCCCAGGGCCTTGTCGATCTGGGCCACCATGTCGCGCTCGTTGTTGACGACCGTGAGCTCGTGGTCGCGCTCGAAGCTGGTGGCCCCCATGTCGGCCTGGTCGTGGCCGGCACCGTCGCCGGCGTCCTTCATCAGTCCGGCGAGGTCCTGCTCGGCGTGCTCGATGAGCTCGACGAGCTTGTCGCGCTGCGTGTGCAGCTCGGTGAGGACCTCCTTGATGTCGGCATCGGTCCAGGCGTCCTCACCCTCCTTCACCACCAGCGCGGAGACGGGGGCCTTCTTGGGCGATGCCTTGGTCACGGGTGCCTTCTTCGCTGGTGCCTTCGCGGCTGACTTCGATGCTGACTTCGATGCTGCTGACTTCGGTGCTGTTGACTTCGCGGCCGTGGCGACCGGGGCCGTGGCCTTGGCCGCCGTGGCGGCCTTCGCGGGCGTCGTCTTCTTGGCGGGCGTGGCCTTGGTCGCCGCCTTCTTCGCGGGAGCCTTCGTGGCCGTCTTCGTGGCGGGCGTGGCCTTGGTCGCGGCCGTCGTCGCCGTCTTCTTCGCGGAGGCCTCCGTCCCGGCCTTCTTCGCCGCCGGCGCCGCCTTCGTCGCGGGCGTCTTCTTCGCCGCGGTCTTCGTCGCGGGCGTCTTCTTCGCCACGGTCTTCGTGGCGGACGCCTTCGTCGCCGGCGCGGCCTTCGTCGCAGGAGCCGTGGCCTTCTTCGCGGGGGCCTTCTTCGCGGGAGCCTTCGTGGCCTTCGTCGCGGGGGCCTTCTTCGCGGGAGCCTTCGTGGCCTTCGTCGCGGGGGCCTTCTTCGCGGGAGCCTTCGCAGCGGGTGCCGCCTTCTTCGCCGGCGCCGCCTTGGTGGCCGACGTGCTCGCCGTGCTGCCGGCGGCTGCCTTGCTCGTGCCGCGTCGTCCGATCACCTTCTTGGCTGCGGCAGCAGCGGTTCCGGCAAGGGACTTGCGAGTGCTGCGTGCCATGACGGGGGTCTCCTCGTGCGCCAAGATCGTGTGGTCCGAGCCACATACGTGGGTGGAGGGTAGTCGCTCGCCGAGCGGTGCTCCAAACGGCTCGCCCGAAGGGGTGAAAACGGCCGGTCCCGCGGGGGGACCGGCCGTTGTCGAGGTGCTTCAGGTGCGTGCTGCGAGGGGGCTGATCAGCCCTCTTCCTCACCGAGGATGGAGCGCAGGCGCTTGGGTGCGGGAGCGTCCCCCTGGGGGATCTCGGCCACCGACGAGTTGCCCTGGAGCGACTCCAGCTGCTGGGTGAAGTAGGTCTTGAGCCGCGAGCGGTACTCCCGCTCGAACGAGCGCAGCGTCTCGACCTCGGCGTTGAGCTTGTCGCGCTCCTTCTCGAGCTCACCGAACATCTGCTGACGACGCTCGGCCGTCTCGGAGTCGAGCATCTGCGAGCGCTGGCGGGCGTCGGCCTCGAGGCGGTCGGACTTGGCCTTCGCCTCCGACTCCAGACGCTCGGCCTTGGTGCGTGCGGCTCCGACGACCTTGTCGGCCTCGTTCTTGGCCTCCTCGACGAGCTCGTCGGCGTTGCGGGTGGCGAGCTCGAGCAGGCGGGCCGCGGCGTTGGACGCCTGCGGGACCGTCTCGACCCGGATCGTCTCGACCCCACCGACCGGGGTGGCGGCAGCCAGCGGCGCGGGGGCCGGAGCGGGCGCAGGGGCGGGCTTCTCCTCCTTGACCGGCTCCGGGGCCACCACGGCGGCGGGCGCCGGGGTCGGGACCGGAGCGGCCGCGGGGGCCGGCGTCGACGACGCACCCGACTGCGCGGCCGAGAGCTTGGACCGGAGGTCCTCGTTCTCCTTGGTCAACCTGGCGAGCTCGGCTTCGACCTCGTCGAGGAACTGGTCGACCTCTCCCATGTCGTAGCCCTCACGGAGGCGGACGGGAGTAAAGCGCTTGTTGCTCACGTCCTCAGGCGTCAGCGGCATGACCTCACCCAAACTTTCACGTCGGCGAACTTGGTTGTCTGTACGTACAAAACACTGTGCACCCACATCGTGGTGCAACCACACACACTAGACCCCGCCGTGCACGCGGTGTCAGTGACCCGTGTGACTGGTGTTTCCGAGCACCTGTCGTCAGAAGAAGACCATGAGGATGACGCGCAGCAGGATGTAGGCGGCGACCATCACGATCAGGAAGCTCAGGTCGAGCGCGAAGTTGCCGATCCGCAGCGGCGGGATGACCCGTCGCAGGGCCTTGATCGGCGGGTCGGTCGTGCTGTAGACGCCCTCCAGCACGACGAGCAGCGGCCCGCGCGGCGACCAGCTGCGGGCGAACACCTGCACCCAGTCCACGACGAAGCGCACCCACAAGAAAGCGATGAAGACCCACACGGCTATGTAGAGGGTCCAGCCGACGACCGACACGTGCACTCAGCTCTGGTTGAAGAAGCCGTTCTCCGCGATCCGCTCCTTGTCCTCGGTCGACACCGAGACGTTGGGCGGGGAGAGCAGGAAGACCTTGTTGGTCACGCGCTCGATGTTGCCACGCGTGGCAAAGATCAGGCCGGCGGCGAAGTCGACGAGGCGCTTGGCGTCGTTGTCGTCCATCTCGGAGAGGTTCATGATGACGGGCGTGCCGTCGCGGTAGTTCTCACCCACGAGGCGAGCCTCGTTGTAGTTGCGGGGGTGCAGGGTGGTGATTCGGCTCAACTCGGCGACTACTCCCGTGGCGACCGAGGCCGGACGGCGGCGCTCGGCGAGGTCGGACACGGCTGCGGGGCGGCGCTCGCGGGAGGCCGGCACGGGGCGCTCGTCCACCGCGTCGTGCTGGCTCGTCTCGTCGTCGCCGTCGAACTCGTCGTACTGACCGGAGTCCTCGAGCAGACCGAGGTACTCGCCGATCTTGCGCATTCCGCCGCTCATGACAGTGATCCTCCGATTGTCGCGGGCCGGGTGAGGGCTCGCGAGTGATGTACGTCTGTTCGAGACATTACTGGACCGGTGGCCTCGGACCGAGGACCGCGGAGCCGACACGCACGCGTGTCGCGCCGTGCCCGATCGCGGCCTCGAGGTCGCCGCTCATCCCGGCCGAGAGCTCGGTGGCGCCGGGGTGGGTCCGGAGGAGCTCGGAGCGAATCGCGGCCAGCCGCGTGAAGGCCGCGGCGGGGTCCTCACCGAGCGGCGCGACGGCCATCAGGCCGCGCAGTCGCAGCGCCCCCGAGGCCTCGACCGCGTCCGCGAGCCCGGCCAGGTCGGCGGGGTCGGCGCCGGAGCGGTGCTCGGCTCCCGGCGGGTCCAGGCTGACCTGGAGGAGCACGTCGACCTCGTGGCCGCGGTCGTGGGCGCCGCGCTGGAGGCCGGCGACCAGCTTGGCGCGATCGAGCGACTCGACGACGTCGGCGTAGGAGGCGACGGCGGCCGCCTTGTTGCTCTGGAGGCCGCCGATGAAGTGCCACACCAGGGGCAGGTCGGCGCACTCGGCCACCTTGGCGGCGGCCTCCTGGTGGCGGTTCTCCCCCACGTCCCGCACCCCGAGGTCGGCCAGGATGCGCACGTCGGAGGCCGGGAAGAACTTGGTGACCACGGTCAGCGCGACCTCGTCCTCGCCCCGGTCCGCCTCGCGGCAGGCGTCGGCGATGCGGCGGCGTACGGCGCTGAGGTTGGCCGCGATCTCGTCGGCGCGCTGCGTCACGAGGCATCCTCCCCGGACAGCCAGACCAGGCCGGCGAACCGGCCCGCGGCGGCTCCGTCACGGCGGTAGGAGTGCAGCCCGCGGTCCTCGACGGTGCACCCGGTGACGTCGACGACCCGGACGCCGGCACGCTCGAGCTGGGCGGCGACCCCGGCGCCGATGTCGACCGCGGGGGTGCCCCACGAGGTCTCGGCCCAGGACTCGGGCACGGCGGCCGCGACCTCGTCACGCATGGCCTCCGGCACCTCGTAGCACCGGCCGCACACGTGCGGGCCCAGCCAGGCGGTGAGGTCGCCGGCGCCACGCTCGCGCATGGCCTCGACGGTCCGCGTGGCGATGTCGAGGACCATGCCGGGGCGACCGGAGTGGACGGCACCGATGACGCCGGCCTCGGCGTCGGCCAGCACGAGCGGCACACAGTCGGCGACGCGGACCATCAGCCCGAGGCCGCGCGTGGTGGTGACCAGGGCGTCGCCCTCCGGCACCTCGCCGAGCGGCATCGGCGCGTCGACGACGAGGACGTCGTCGCCGTGGACCTGGTTGAGCCGCGCCAGCGGGACTCCGACGACGCCCTCCACCCGGGCCAGCAGCTCGGGGAACCCGGCGCGCAGGCCCTGCAGGTCGATCGAGGAATCGGTGAAGGCCACGTCGACCCGGGACGTGGTCGACGTGGCCTCCAGCGAGTCGCGGTAGACGAACACCTACTTGAGGAAGTCCGGCACGTCGAGGTCGTCGTCGTCGAACTGCACCGACCGGGTCGGCTTCGGCGCGGCGGGCGTCGAGGGGTGGACCGAGGGTGCCGCGGCGGGCGTGCCGGAGGACGTGGCGCTGGGCGCCTGGCTCGCCGGGCTCGACGTGCGACCGACCGCGGCGTCGGGGGTCGTCGACCGGCTGGCCGCGACCTCCTGGGCGGCGGCACGGGTCTCGGCCTGCGTCTGGGTCGGCGCGCTGGGCCGCAGGACGTTGCCCTCCGTGCGCCGCTTGGGCATGCCGCCGTCGAAGCCGGCCGCGATCACGGTCACCCGCACCTCGTCGCCGAGGGCGTCGTCGATGGTCGCGCCGAAGATGATGTTGGCCTCGGCGTGCGCCGACTGCGACACGAGCGCCGCTGCCTCGTTGATCTCGAACAGGCCGAGGTCGGAACCGCCGGCGATCGAGAGGAGCACGCCGTGGGCGCCCTCGATGGACGCCTCGAGCAACGGCGACGAGACCGCCATCTCGGCCGCCTGCACGGCCCGGTCCTCACCGCGGGCCGAGCCGATGCCCATGAGTGCGGAGCCGGCGTTGGCCATGACCGACTTCACGTCCGCGAAGTCGAGGTTGATCAGGCCGGGGGTGGTGATCAGGTCGGTGATGCCGGAGACGCCCTGGAGCAGCACCTGGTCGGCCTGCTTGAAGGCGTCGAGCACCGACACGTTGCGGTCACTGATCGACAGCAGCCGGTCGTTCGGGATGACGATGAGGGTGTCGACCTCCTCGCGGAGCTGGCTGATGCCCTCCTCCGCGGAGTTGGCGCGTCGGCGGCCCTCGAAGGCGAACGGGCGCGTGACCACACCGATCGTCAGGGCGCCGAGGGAGCGCGCGATGCGTGCGACGACCGGGGCGCCACCCGTGCCGGTGCCGCCGCCCTCGCCCGCGGTCACGAACACCATGTCGGCGCCCTTGATGACCTCTTCGATCTCGTCGGCGTGGTCCTCGGCCGCCTTGGCGCCCACGTCGGGGTTGGCGCCGGCACCGAGGCCGCGGGTGAGCTCGCGCCCGATGTCGAGCTTGACGTCGGCGTCGCTCATGAGCAGGGCCTGGGCGTCGGTGTTGATCGCGATGAACTCGACACCCTTGAGGCCGACATCGATCATGCGGTTGACGGCGTTGACGCCGCCTCCACCGATACCCACGACCTTGATGATCGCCAGGTAGTTCTGTGCTGCTGCCATGGCTGCAGGCCTCTCAGTGATGGGGGGTCGTGCTCGGAACGGTCGTGCTGGTTCGGGGAAGTCGTCGGCCGGCTCACCACACCCTCGAGGTGCGTGAACCCTAACGGTCCACCTGAGGGTTATAGTTATGTCAACCTCGCGTTGGTCATGACTGTAGGCACGACGCCCGGGCGGCCCGGGCCGACACGCCGCCGCACACGCGGACGAGAAGATTTTCTCAGCGGGTGGTGGGGCTGCCGGGCACGCTGACGTCGTACACCTTCGCGTCCTGCACCGCGAGGAGCTCGGTGAGGACGGTCGCCTTGAGGTCGCTCTCGTCGGCGCTCCCCCACTGCACCTCGCGCCCGTCGCGGAGCACCAGGCTGATCTGGTCGATGGTCTGCACCTCGACGTGGTCGATCCGCGCGGCCAGGTCCTCGGGCATGGCGGAGACCACGCCCGCGGCCTCCTTGAGCGCGTCGGTGCCGGTCGAGGTGGTGGGCCGGACCCGCGGCAGCCCCCGGGGCGCCGACTTGTAGTCGCGGAAGACGATGCCGTCCTCGTCGAGGCCACGCAGGGTCCCGCCGAGCTCGACGACCGCGACGGCCGTGCGCTCGGTGACGCTGATCAGCACCCCGTGCGGCCAGGCCCGCGTCACGTCGGCGTCCTTCACCTCCGAGAGCGTCTCGACACGGCGCTCGGCGTCGGCGAGGTCGACGAAGGCCAGCTGCTCGCCCTCGGGGACGGCCGCGACGCGCAGCACCTTCTGGTCGGAGAGCAGGTCGTTGCCGCTGACCTCGACCTCGGTCACGGACAGGGCGGTCGAGAAGAGGACGAGCCACAGGGCGGTGCCCACCAGGGCCACGAGGAGCGCCAGCGCGACGACCAGCTTCCAGCGCATCCACCGCCGCGCCCACTGGCGGCGGGCGAACCGCTGGCGCGTGCGCCGCTCGGCCCGCTCGTCGGCGGACTCGGGCGTACGTCGCGAGGTGTCGGTCTCAGGCATCGCGCTCCTCCAGCAGCGCGAGGATCGGGGCGCCCAGCTGCGTGATGCTGCCCGCGCCGAGCGTGAGGATGACGTCGCCGGGTCGCGCGCGGCGTACGAGCTCGGCGGGGACGGCGTCGAAGTCGGGCACGAGCTGCACGCGCTCCGCGGGCAGGGGCACGGCGTCGGCGACCAGGGCGCCGGTGACGGCGGGGTCGGCCTCCTCGCGGGCGAGGTAGACGTCGAGGACGACGACCTCGTCGGCCGCGCCGAGCGCCCGGCCCATCTGCTCGCCGAAGATGCGGGTGCGGGAGACGAGGTGCGGCTGGAACGCGACGACCAGCCGGCCGTCGCCGGCGACGGCGCGGGCGGCCTGGAGGTCGCCCGCGATCTCGACGTGGTGGTGGGCGTAGGAGTCGTAGACCCGGACGCCGGCGGCCTCGCCCTTGAGCTCCATCCGGCGGCCGGTGCCGGTGAAGGCGGCGAGCCCGTCGGTGAGGTCGTGGAAGGCGAACCCGAGCCGCAGTCCCGTCGCCAGCGCGGCGGCCGCGTCGAGGACGTAGTGGCGACCGGGGATGCGCAGGCGGAGCTGTCCGAGCTCGACGCCGTCGCGGGTGATGCGCGAGGTGGAGGTGGTGCCGTCGAGGACCAGGTCGGTGATGCGTACGTCGCAGCCCTCCCCCTCGCCGGCGGTGATGACCTCCAGGCCGGCGTCGCGGGCCGTCGCGGCCAGCGCCGCAGCGCCGGGGTCGTCGACGCAGCAGACCAGGAACCCGGCGCGGTCGATCGTCGCGGCGAACTCGTCGAAGGCCGCGTGGTAGGCCTCCTCGGTGCCCCAGTTGTCGAGGTGGTCGGCCTCGACGTTGGTGACGATCGCCGCGTGCGGGCGATAGACCAGGAACGCGCCGTCGGACTCGTCGGCCTCCGCGACGAACAGGTCGTCGGTCCCGGCGTCGGCGTTGCGGCCGGTGGCGGTGAGCACTCCCCCGACGGCGTACGTCGGGTCGGAGCCGGCCGCGAGCAGGGCGCTGGTCAGGAGACCGGTCGTGGTCGTCTTGCCGTGCGTGCCCGCGACGGCGAGCACCCGGCGCCCGGCCATGGTCGCGGCGAGGCCGGCGGAGCGGGGCAGGACGCGCAGCCCGAGGCGGCGTGCCTCCGCGACCTCGACGTTGTCCTCGCGGGCCGCCGTGGTGACCACGACCGTGTCGGCACCGGCGACGTGGTCGGCGGAGTAGCCGAGGTGACAGGTCACCCCGAGCTCACGCAGCGCCGGCAGGAAGGGCGTGTCCTGGTCGTCGGAGCCGGAGACCTCGACCCCGCTCCTGGCCATGATCCGGGCGATCGCGGACAGGCCGGCTCCGCCGATGCCGATGAAGTGGACGCGCCCGAGCCGGTCGGCGGGCAGGATCTCGTCGGGGATCGGGATCCTCATCCGCGTCCCTCGCCGGCGGCCTCGACGACCATGCGCGCGAGCTTGTCGTCGGCGTCGAGCGGGATGACGCCGCGGGCGGCGGCACCCATCTCGTCGAGGCGGGCGCGGTCGTTGAGCAGGTCGGGGACGGTCGCGGCGACCCAGTCGGTCGTCAGCGCGGCGTCGGAGACGAGCAGCCCGCCGCCGGCGTCGACGACGGGACGCGCGTTGACCGCCTGCTCGCCGTTGCCGATGGGCAACGGCACGTAGACGGCCGGGAGCCCGACCCCGGACACCTCGGTGACGGTGTTGCTGCCGGCGCGGCAGAGCACGGCGTCGGCCGCGGCGTAGGCGAGGTCCATCCGGTCGACGAAGCTGCGCACGACGTAGGCCACGTCACCGGAGGCGACGTCGAGCTCGTGACGCGGTCCGACGACGTGCAGCACCTGCACCCCTCCGGCGGCCAGGGCGGGGGCGGCGCCCGCGACGGCGGCGTTGAGGCGGGCGGCGCCCTGGGAGCCGCCGGTGACGAGCAGGGTCGGCCGGTCGGCGGAGAGCCCGAACTCGGCGAGCGCCTCGTCGCGCAGGGCGGCGCGGTCCATGGTGGAGATCATCCGGCGGATCGGCAGTCCGGTGTACGTCGCGTGGCGCAGCGGGGTGTCGGGGAAGCTGGTCGCGACGTGCGCGGTCATCCGCGCCCCGAGCTTGTTGGCGACACCGGGGACGGCGTTGCCCTCGTGCACGACGATCGGCAGGCCGCGCCGGCGGGCCGCGAGGTAGGCCGGGACCGAGACGTAGCCGCCGAACCCGACGACGACGTCGGGGCGGATGCGGTCGACGACCTCGAGGGCGGCGTTGCGAGCGGCGCGCAGCCGGCCGGGGGTGCGGAGCAGGTCGGCGCTCGGACGGCGCGGCAGTGGTACCCGCGGGACGATCTCGAGGGGGAAGCCCGCCTCCGGCACGAGCCGCGCCTCGAGGCCCTCGCTGGTGCCGAGGCAGACGATCTCGGTGGACGCGTCGAGACGCAGGAGGGCGGCCGCCGTGGCGAGCAGCGGTGAGGTGTGGCCGGCCGAACCGCCACCGGCGAGGAGGATGCGCATGTCGCTCGCGAACCTATCGGTCGGTGCGGGGACCGGCCGAGAGCCCTGCGGAGCGGTTGCGACGGCGGGCCGCCAGGGCGCGTGCCGCCTCGGGCTCACGCCGGGCGAAGCCGATCACCAGGCCGAGGGCCACCAGCGACGGCAGGAGTCCCGATCCGCCGTACGACACCAACGGCAGCGGGATGCCGATCACGGGCAGCACCGCGAGCACCATGCCGACGTTGATCACCATCTGGCCGACCAGCCAGACCACGATGCCGAAGGTCATGTAGCGGACGAAGGGCTCCTCGGTGTGGCTGGCGACGCGCAGCGCCGCGAAGGCGATGGTGAAGAACAGCCCGATGACCAGCAGCGTCCCGACGAGGCCGAGCTCCTCGCCGAGCACCGCGAAGATGAAGTCGGTGTGGGCCTCCGGCAGCGAGCCCCACTTCTGGTTGGACGCGCCGATGCCCTGGCCGAGCCAGCCGCCGGTCGAGAGCGCGTACAGGCCGTGGGCCGGCTGCCAGCCGGTGTTCTGGTAGTCCTTGAACGGGTCGACGAAGTTGGTGATCCGCGAGAGCCGCTCGGTGTCCATCGCGGCCAGGAACACCGCGACCGCGCCGACGATCGAGAGGCAGACGACGAAGAGCCGCGCGGGCGCGCCGACCACCCAGAGCATCCCGAGGAGGATGGCGAAGAGCACCAGCGCGGTGCCGAGGTCGTGGCCGACCACGACGAGGCCGGTCGCCAGCAGCATGCCCGGGACGACGGGGATCATCACGTGGTGCACGCTGCCGAGGCGACGCTCCTTGCGGGCGTAGACGTTGGCCGCCCACAGGATCAGGCCGAGCTTGGCGATCTCGGAGGGCTGGATCGCGATCGGGCCGACGGCGAGCCAGTTCTGGTTGCCGTTGCGCTCGTCGCCGAAGAAGGCGGTCAGCAGCAGCAGGGTCAGCGAGACGAGGTAGGCCGGCCAGGCCAGGCCGCGCACCCACCCCTGCGAGAGCCGGGAGGCGATGAAGGCGCACGGGACGCCGAGCACCACCCACAGCAGCTGGCGCTTCACCACGGCGTAGGAGTCGTCGTACGTCTTGAGGCTGTAGACGCTGGAGGCGCTGAGCACCATCAGCAGCCCGATGGTCAGCAGCAGGGCCGAGGCGCCGAGGAGGAGGTAGTAGGACGACAGCGGCCGGTCGAGCGCGGCGCGCAGGCTCTCGATGCCGTGCCGGATGCCGGCGAGCGGACGGGGCCGGGCCGAGGTGTCGGTGGGAGTCTCGACGGGCCCCCCGACGGGGGTGGTGGTGGCCATCGGGCTCCCCCTTCCTCGTCAGTCTCCGGTCAGCCGGCGCCGGACCGCAGCGGCGAACTCGTCCCCGCGGGCGGCGTAGTTGGTGAACATGTCCATGGAGGCGCATCCCGGCGCGAGCAGCACCGTGTCGCCGGGCTGGGCGAGGCGTGCGGCTGCGTCGACGACGCGGTCCATCGGTGCCCCAGTCTCCCCGTCGCCGATCTCGATGACGGGCACATCCGGGGCGTGTCGCGAAAGGGCCTCGGCGATCACCGGGCGGTCCCGACCGAGGAGCACGGCCCCGCGCAACCGACCACGCACCGACTGCACGAGGTCGTCGAAGTGCGCGCCCTTGGCGAGGCCGCCCGCGACCCAGACCACCGACTCGTAGGCCTGGAGCGAGCTCATGGCGGCGTGGGGGTTGGTGGCCTTGCTGTCGTCGACCCAGGTCACGCCACCGGACTCGGCGACGTGCGCGATGCGATGGCCGTCGGGCGTGAACGCGCGCAGGCCGTCGCGCACGGCCTGCTGCGAGACGCCGTGCGAGCGGGCCAGCGCCGCCGCGGCCAGCGCGTTGGCGACGAAGTGGGGCGCGGGCGAGGCGAGGTCGGCGATCGTGCACAGCTCGGCGGCCGTGGTGGACCGCTCCTCGATGAACGCGCGGTCGGCGAGGAAGTCCTCGACGACACCGACCATCCCGACGCCGGGCATCCCGAGCGTGAAGCCGATGGCGCGGGCACCCTCGACGACGTCGGCCTCCATCACCAGCCGCTCGGTCTCGGGGTCGGCGACGTTGTAGACGCAGGCACGCTGCACGCGTTCGTAGATCCGCCCCTTGTCGCCGGCGTAGTCGGCCATGGCGTGCGGGCCGTCGTACCAGTCGAGGTGGTCCTCGGCGAGGTTGAGCACCACCGCGGACTCGGCGCTCATCGACTGGGTGTAGTGCAGCTGGAAGCTGGAGAGCTCGACGGCGAAGACGTCGTAGGGCTCGGGGTCCATGACGGCCTCGACGACCGGGCGTCCGACGTTGCCGACGGCCGCGCTGCGCAGGCCGGCCGCGCGCAGGATCGAGTCGAGCATCTGGACCGTCGTGGTCTTCCCGTTGGTGCCGGTGACGGCGAGCCACGGGGCGGCGTGCTCGGGGTCGCGCAGCCGCCAGGCGAGCTCGACCTCCCCCCAGACCGGGATCCCGCGTGCGGCGGCCTGCGCCAGCAGCGGGGCCGACGGCTTCCAGCCGGGCGAGGTGACCAGCACGTCGACGTCGTCGGGGAGCGTGTCGGTCGCTCCCTCCTCGAGCCGCACCGTGGCGCCGAGGGTCTCGAGGAGCTCTGCCTTCTCGGCCTTCTCGGCCGTGGTGGTCTCGTCGAGCGCCGTCACCGAGGCGCCCAGGAAGAGCAGGTTGTCGGCCGCGGCGTAGCCGGAGACGCCGAAGCCGGCCACGACCGCGCGCACCCCGTCCCACGGGGTGTGACGGCCGAGGGCGTCGAGATCGGGGCTGGTCATGGGTGGTTCATCCGATGCCCGCGACCCACTCGGCGTAGAAGATGCCGACGCCGGTCGCCACGCAGAGGCCGGTGATGATCCAGAAGCGGATCACGATGGTGACCTGGTCCCAGTTGAGCATCTCGAAGTGGTGGTGGAGCGGCGTCATCCGGAACACCCGGTGCCCGGGCTGGACCCGGAAGACCGCGCGGAACAGCCCGCTGGCGCGGCTGACCTTGAACACGGAGACCTGGATCATCACCGAGAGCGTGACGGCGACGAAGAGCCCGCCGATGATGACGAGCAGCAGCTCGGTGCGGGTCATGATCGCGAAGCCGGCCATCGCCCCGCCGAGCGCGAGCGAACCGGTGTCGCCCATGAAGATCTGCGCCGGGGACGCGTTCCACCACAGGAAGCCGAAGCAGGCGCCGGTGATCGCGGCGGCGACCACCGCGAGGTCGAGCGGGTCGCGCACCTCGTAGCACTTGGCCCCCGCCTCGATCGCGCAGGACTGGGAGTTCTGCCAGATGTTGACCAGCGTGTAGGCGGCGAAGACCAGGATGCTGCAGCCCGTCGCGAGGCCGTCGAGGCCGTCGGTGAGGTTGACGGCGTTGCTGAAGCCGGTCACCACGAACCAGATCAGGACGATCACCAGGACCGTCGGCAGCGCGAACGCCTCGTAGTCGCGGATGAACGAGATGTGGTTGGACGCCGGGGTCCTCCCCCGCTCGTCCTCGAGCGCCGGCGAGAGCGCGAGGAAGCCGAAGACCACGGCGATCAGGGTCTGCCCGATGAGCTTGGCGCGACTGCGCAGGCCGAGGCTGCGCTGGCGGCTGATCTTGATGAAGTCGTCGAGGAAGCCGACGGTGCCGAGGCCCACGAACAGGAAGAGCAGCAGCATCGCCGAGGCCGTGGGCGCCTGCATGGTGATCAGCTTGGCCGCGAAGTAGCCCACCACCGTGGCGAAGATGATGACGAGGCCGCCCATGGTCGGCGTCCCCCGCTTGGTGTGGTGGGTCGTCGGACCGTCGTCGCGGATCTCCTGGCCGTAGCCACGACGGGCCAGGACCACGATGGCGTAGCGGGTGCCGAGCAGCGAGATCAGCAGGGACAGGCCGCCACCGAGCAGGATTGCTCTCACGGGGTTCTGCTCCCTTCAGCGGGGGTGTCGTCCGACGGTTCGTCGGTCATCGGTTCGTCGAGCACGGCCTCGGCGACGCGCTCCAGCGCGGCGCCGCGCGATGCCTTCACCAGGACGACATCTCCAGCCGACCCATTCTGTCGTAACCATGCGACCGCTTCGGCATGCCCCGCCGTGACGATCGCCTCACCCGACCAGCCGGCCTCGGCGCGGGCGGCCTCGGCCATCCGCGAGGCCATGTCCCCGATCGTGAGGAGCACGTCGACGCCGGCCCGCGCAGCTGTTCGGCCGACCGCGCGGTGGGCCTCGACCGCGCCCTCGCCGAGCTCGAACATCTCGCCCAGCACCGCGATGGTCCGGCGCCCGGACCGCTCGCGGATGCCGTCGAGCACCGCCAACGCGGCGGCCATCGACTCCGGGTTGGCGTTGTAGGCGTCGTTGACCACGACCGTGCCGTCGGCGCGCTCGTGCACCTCCATCCGCCAGCGCGAGGGCGGCCGGGCGTCGGTCAGCCCGTCCGCCACCGCATCGAGGTCGAGGCCACCGGAGAGCGCCATCGCGGCGGCAGCCAGCGCGTTCTCGACCTGGTGCAGCCCGAGCTGGCCGAGGTGGACGGTGGCACCGCTCCCCCGCCACTGGAGGTCGAAGGAGGGACGACCGAGCTCGTCGGTGCTCACCTCGGTGGCGCGCAGGTCGCCGCCGGCGCCGAACGTGACCACGGACGCAGTGGTGCGGGGCGCCATGGCTGCGACGAGCGCGTCGTCGGCGTTGAGGACGGCCGTCCCCTCGGCGGTCAGGGCCTCGACGATCTCGCCCTTGGCGACGGCGATGGCCTCGCGGCTGCCGAACTCGCCGATGTGCGCCGTGCCGACGTTGACGACGGCCGCGACGTCGGGCGGGGCGATGCGGCACAGCTGCGCGATGTGGCCGATGCCGCGCGCACCCATCTCGACGACGAGGTGCTTGGTGTCGGCGCCGGCACGCAGCACCGTGAGCGGGACGCCGATCTCGTTGTTGAAGTTGCCGCGGGTGGCGACGATCGGTCCGTCGCCCTCGAGGATCGCGGCGAGGTAGTCCTTGGTGCCGGTCTTGCCCTGCGAGCCGGTCAGGGCGTACGTCGCCAGGTCGGTCAACGAGTCGTGCACATGCCGCGCCAGCGCGCCGAGCGCGGCCACCACGTCGTCCACCACGACGGTCGGCGCCGTGGTCGGCCGGCTGCCCAGCACGGCCACGGCCCCGGCGGCGATCGCCTGCTCGGCGAGGTCGTGCCCGTCGACGCGCTCCCCCGCGATCGCCACGAACAGGCCGTCGGCCTCGGGGGTGCGGGTGTCGACGAAGGCACCACCGGTGACGACGGTGCTCTCGCTCGCGGGGTCGCCGTGGACGGTGCCGCCGACCACCTCGGCGATCTCGGCGAGGGTCATGGCGATCATCGACCGACCGCCTCGACGGCCTCGCGTGCGACGAGGCGGTCGTCGAAGGGGTGCACCTCGCCGTGGACCTCCTGCCCCGTCTCGTGGCCCTTGCCGGCGACCAGCACGACGTCGCCGGGCGCTGCGCGGCGTACGGCCTCGACGATCGCGGCGCGGCGGTCGCCGATCTCGAGCACCTCGGCGGCGCCGTCACGGGTGCCCGCGAGCACGGCCGCGCGGATCGCGGCGGGGTCCTCGGTGCGGGGGTTGTCGTCGGTCACGATCAGGACGTCGGCGAGCCGGGCGGCGATCTCGCCCATGATCGGGCGCTTGCCGGGGTCACGGTCGCCGCCCGCGCCCAGCACGACGATCACGCGACCGTCGGTCAGCGGCCGCAGGGTCGCGACCACGGCCTCGACCGCGTCGGGCTTGTGCGCGTAGTCGACGACCAGCACGAAGTCCTGACCGGCCTCGACCCGCTCCAGGCGGCCGGGGACGCCGTGGCCCTGCCCGATGCCCGCGGCCACGAGGGTCACGTCGAGGCCGGCGATCGCGGCCGACGCGATGGCCGCCAGGGCGTTGGACACGTTGAAGGCGCCCGGGACCGGCACCCGGGCCGGGACCCGCTGGCCGTCCGGACCGAGCACCGTGAAGGTCGCCCCGTCGCCGGCGAGCTCGACGTCCACGGCCCGCCAGTGGGCGGCCCCCGTCGTGGAGTAGGTGTGCATGGGGATGGTCGCCGTGTCCAGCAGCCGGCGGCCGAACTCGTCGTCGACGTTGGTCAGCCCCACCCGTGCGCGCTCCGGCGTGAACAGCGACGCCTTGGCGGCGAAGTAGTCGTCGACGTCGGCATGGAAGTCGAGGTGGTCGCGCCCGAGGTTGAGGAAGGTCGCCACGTCGAACACCACCCCGTCGACCCGGCCGAGGACGAGCGCGTGGGAGGACACCTCCATCGCGCACACCTCGACGTCACGCTCGCGCATCAGCGCGAAGAGCCCGTGGAGGTCGGGCGCCTCCGGGGTCGTCAGCGCGGTCTTGATGTCGGAGCCGGCGACGCGGGTGCCGACCGTGCCGATCACGGCGCCGGTGACCCCGATGGCCTCCAGCCCGTCCTCGAGCAGCCGGGTGGTGGTCGTCTTTCCCTGGGTGCCGGTGACGCCGATCATCGTCATCCCGGCCGCGGGCTCGCCGTAGACGTGCGCGGCCAGTCGTCCGAGCACACGACGCGGCTGGTCCACGACGAGTGCGGGGGTGTCGGGCGGGAGCAGCGCGGCGCCCGCCGGGTCGGTGAGCACGCCGACCGCACCGGCGGCCAGCGCGGCCGGCGTGAACTCGGCTCCGTGCGCGCGGGCGCCCGGCAGTGCGGCGTACAGGTCGCCGGTCCTGATGCGCTGGGTGCTGAGCGAGACGCCGGTGACGTCCGCCGCCTCCGGCCCGTGCGTCGTCACGGACGTCAGAGACCCGAGCCACCCGGCGAGGTCGGTCCACGCGGTCGCGACCGGCTCCGTGGGGCGCCCCGGGAGGCCGGGCTGTTCAGCGGACACGAGCGGAGGGTATCGCTGCGTGCTCACCACTCGACAGGAAGCCGCGAGGGCTTGCCGCCGGTCGGCGGGACGCGGTAGCGGCCCAGTGCGTAGCCCATGACCCGGGAGAACGCAGGACCACCGACCGAGCCGCCGCCGGCCTCGCCCTGGGGGGCGTGGACCACGACGTAGACGGTGAAGCGCGGGTCGTCGGCCGGGGCGAAACCGCCGAAGGAGACGCTGGTGGAGCCGTCGTAGCAGCCGCACTCGGGGGCGACGCGCTGGGCGGTGCCGGTCTTGCCGGCCACGAGGTAGCCCGGGACCTGGGCGCGAGGGGCGACGCCGACGTTCTCGTCGACGACGCGCTCCATCATCTTCGCGGTCTGCCGGGCGGCCTTCTCGCTGACCACGCGCGTCCGAGTGGCGACGTCGGTGCCGACCACGGTGCCGTCCTCGGTCGTGGCCGAGCCCTTGATCAGGCTCGGCGACACCCGGACGCCGCCGTTGGCGATCGTGTTGACGGCCGCGGCCATCTGGACGACGTTGACCGACACGGACTGGCCGAACGCGACGCGGTCCTTCTGCTGCGAGGTCATCACGTCGCCGGGCGTCAGGATGCCCGGGGTCTCACCGCGCATGCCGATGTCGGTGCGCTGGCCGAGGCCGAACTTCTGGAGGTAGCCGACGAGGTCGACGGGGCTGAACGCGTCGGCGGCCAGCACGGTGCCGATGTTGGACGACTTGGCGATCACACCGGCGAGGGTGAGCCGGATGTTGCCGTGGTCGAACCAGTCACCGATCACCCGGTCCTGGCGCGCGAGGGAGGAGGGGACCCGGATCCTGGTGCGCGGGGTGACCTTGCCGGCGTCGATCAGTGCGGCTGCGGTCAGCACCTTCTCGACCGAGCCCGGCTCGTAGGCGTCGTTGATGGCGCGGGAGCCCAGGTCGTCCTCGTCGGCGTCGAGGGCCTTGTTGGCGTTGAACGTCGGGCCGTCGGCCAACGCCATGATCTCGCCGGTGCGCGAGTCCATCACGATGATCGACCCGCTCTTGGCGCGGTACTGCTTGAGCGTCTGGTTGAGGACCCGCTGGGTGAACCACTGGAGGTCCTGGTCGATCGTGGTCGTCAGCGGCGTGCCGTTCCTCGCCGGGACCACGGTGCTCTCGCCCAGCGGGATGCGGTTGCCGCCGCCCGACTGGTAGCGCGCCTTGCCGTCGGTGCCGGCGAGCTGCGCGTTGAAGGTGCGCTCGAAGCCACCGAGCGGCTCGTCGGTGCCCATGAAGCCGAGCAGGTTGGCGGCCACGTCGTCGCCGGGATAGTCGCGGATCGGGTCGTCCTCGAGCGTGATGCCCTTGTAGCCGGCCTCGCGGAGCTCGGCGAGGACGTCGTTGGCCAGCGTGCTCGGCACGCGCCGCGCGAGGTACTGGTAGCGGGTGCCCTCCTTGCGCAGGCGCGTGAGGGTCGTGAAGTAGTCGATGTCGAGCCGCTGGGAGAGCAGGGTCGCGAGCGCCGGGGCGTCGTCGGTCGTCATGTAGGGGTCGGCCACGACCATCTTGCCGTGGATCGAGTCGGCCAGCGGCAGCCCGTTGCGGTCGAGGATGTCGCCGCGCTCGGCCGGCAGGATCACGTTCTCGACGCTCTCGGCGGCCGCCATCGCGGCGTACGACTTGGGGTCGATGCCCTGCAGCTGGACGAGCCGCGCACCGAAGAACGAGAGCACCATCGCGATCAGGACGAGCCCGATCCGGAGACGGAGGCGCGGCGAGGCGCGACGCGCGTCCGTGCGGGAGCGCGGTGCCGGTCCGTTGGTCTCGTGGGGCAACGTGACTCCGTCCAGGGGTGGTGGGTGAAAATCTAGGCGCGCGAGGAGCGCGTCCGGGGATGGCGCGCCGTCAGCGGCTGCGTCGCCCCTGGGCCGACTGGTCGACCTTGTTCTTGCCGGCCTTGTTCTTCCCGGCCTTGTTCTTGCCGGTCTCCGTCGTGGTCGGCGTCGGCTCGGCGGTCACCTTCACGACCGTCGGCTCCGGCGCGAGGATCTTCGGCTTGATCGGGGCCGGCGGCGTGAGGTCGAGCTTGTTCTCGGGCAGGGCCGGGACCTTCTCGCCCCGGACCGTGCCGTCGAGGCCCAGGAAGGTCGGGGCAGCCGGGACGACCATGCCCATGTCCTGCGCCTGCATGGCCACCCGCTGGGGGTTGCGGAGGTCCTCGAGCTCCATCTGGAGCGTCTGCTCGCGGGCCGCGAGGTTGGTGGCCTCGTCCTCCAGCGACGTCGCGGCGAAGGACGCCTGCTGCATGGAGGTGTTGAACAGGAGGAGACCGACGACGCCGCTGATGAGCACCAGGGTCACCAGCGTCACGAACGGCACCTTGGGGGCCCGGGTGCGCGCCCGGGGCACGACCGTCAGCCGGGCCTTCTCGACCGCGGCCGACGCCTTGCTGTTGATCAGGCGCGGGACGCGGTGGCGGATCTGGACGGCGGGACTGCTCATCGTGCGGCTCCTCGGGTGGCCTGGGGAAGGGAGGGGCGGACTCGTTCGATGGCGCGCAGCCGCACGGACGCGGCACGCGGGTTGTGCTCGATCTCCTGCTCGTCGGCAACCTCGGCGCCACGGGTGATCAGGCGCAGCGCCGGCTCGCTGCCCTCGGGCACGAACGGCAGGTCCTCGGGCACGTCGAGGCGCGAGGCGGCGGTGAACGCACGCTTGACCAGGCGGTCCTCCAGCGAGTGGTAGGACTCGACGACCACGCGACCACCGACGCCGATGACCTCGATCGCGGCCGGCATCGCACGGTGCAGCACGGCGAGCTCGTCGTTGACCTCCATGCGCAGCGCCTGGAACGTGCGCTTGGCCGGGTGTCCGCCGGTACGGCGCGCGGGGGCCGGGATCTCCGCGTAGAGCAGCTCGACGAGGCGGGCGCTCGTCGTGAACGGCTCGACCTCGCGCTGGCGGACGACGGCGAAGGCGATCTTCTTGGCGAACTTCTCCTCGCCGTAGTCACGCAGGACCCGGATCAGCTCGGCGGCGGGATAGGTGTTGAGCACGTCGGCAGCGGTCGGTCCGGTGGTGCCGTCCATCCGCATGTCGAGCGGTGCGTCGGCGGCGTACGCAAAACCGCGCTCGCGGACGTCGAGCTGCATCGACGACACGCCCAGGTCGAAGAGGACGGCGTCGACGTGGGAGAGGCCCTGGTCGCGCACGACGTCGGCGATCTCGTCGTAGACCGCGTGCACGCCGGTGAAGCGGTCACCGAACGGCTCCAACCGCTCGCCGGCGAGCTCGAGGGCCGCGGTGTCGCGGTCGATGCCGATGACCCGCGCGCCCTCGATCCGCTGGAGCACGGCCTCGCTGTGGCCGCCGAGGCCGAGGGTGCAGTCGACCAGGACGGCGCCCTCGCCGTCCCCGCGCGTCAGCGCAGGCTCGAGGAGAGCGACGACCCGGTCGAGGAGCACCGGAGCGTGGCTGGGAGCGGGCATGGTCGGCGCCTACCGGCCCAGGTGGGTGAGGACGAAGAGGGTCGCCGTGAGCCCGGCCGAGGTGGCGGCGGAGAAGACCATCAGCGCCACGGCGTCGCGAGCCTGCTCGCGCACCCGCGGTGGCCGACCGGCCACGCTGCGAGTGAATGCGGTGCTGCTCATGATCTCGACCCCACGACGTTGATGGATTGCTGCTGACTTGCTGCATGACTGGCTGGCCAGCCGCCGGGCCTGGTCCCTGCCCGCTCCCCCAGGGAAGTGCCGTCTGACACCGGGGAAGGTGAGTCAGAAGACGAGAGGGAGCGGACACGAGACCGGGTCCTGCGGATGTCGCCAGCTGTTGTGTTGTGTCCCGCGGGAGCGGGTGGTGCTAGATGCCGGGGAATACCTCGTCGCTGAGCTCGGAGAACTTCTGCTCCTGCTCCTCCGAGTAGGTGTTCCAGGCCGTCGGGTCCCAGATCTCGATGCGGTTCATCGAGCCGATGACGACGACGTCCTTGGTGAGCGATGCGTACTCCCGCAGCGATCCGGGGATCGAGATGCGGCCCTGCTTGTCCGGCACCTCCTGGGAGGCCGCGGCGAACAACATGCGCACGTAGTCACGCGCGCCCTTGTTGGTCACCGGAGCTGCCCTGAGCCGGTCGGTCATGCCTTCGAACTCCGCCATGGACCAGACCGTCAGGCAGCGCTCCTGACCTCTGGTCACCACGAGCCCTTCCGTCAGCTGGTCCCTGAACTTCGCCGGGAGGAAGAGGCGGCCCTTCTCGTCGAGCTTGGGCGTGTAGGTGCCGAAGAACATCCGGCACCTCCCCCGCTCGATGAGGCAGATCGACCCTGTCCCCCACTTCGCACCACATTACTCCACATCGCTCCACCGTCAACCATCTTTCGCGTGTTTCGCCCTCCCTTCGTGCCGTTTTCCCGCCGTACGGCGCCCGGTGCCGAGCGGGCGGGATCGCGCCGTACGCCGCGTGCCGAGCGCGTCCTGGGCGTGGAGACGGCGACCGGCCGGGCTCGCGGGGCGCCCGGTGGAGGGAAGTGGAGGAGCCCGTGCCCATCGGTGGGGGAAAGTGGGGCGAAAGGTGGGGAAGGTGGCAGCGATCCGGCCGGTATGTTGCGCAGGCGTCATACGGTTGGCGCATCACCCGCGCAGGCGGGACGGGACGAGGGAGTGGGCACCACGTGAGTACGTCGTTCGCAGGCCAGATGGATCGAGGCGCCGACCTGGACACCCTGGCGCGGGTCGTCGGGCAGGTCAGGTCCAACATCGAGCGCGTCATCGAGGGCAAGCCCGACGTCGTCTCCGCGGCTCTCGTCGTGCTGCTGGCCGAGGGTCACCTGCTGATCGAGGACGTGCCCGGCGTCGGCAAGACGCAGCTGGCCAAGGCGCTCGCCCGCAGCATCGACTCGACGGTGCGGCGCATCCAGTTCACCCCCGACCTGCTGCCCTCCGACGTCACCGGGGTCTCGGTGTTCAACCAGGACAGCCGCGAGTTCGAGTTCCGCCCCGGTGGCGTGTTCGCCAACATCGTGGTCGGCGACGAGATCAACCGCGCCTCCCCCAAGACGCAGTCGGCGCTGCTCGAGTGCATGGAGGAGCGTCAGGTCACCGTCGACAACATGACCTACATGCTCGAGAAGCCGTTCATGGTGATCGCGACCCAGAACCCGATCGAGATGGAGGGCACCTACGCCCTGCCCGAGGCGCAGCGCGACCGGTTCATGGCGCGCGTGTCCATCGGCTACCCCGTCGAGGCGGCCGAGATCGCCATGCTCGACTCGCACACCACCCTCAACCCGCTCGACGACCTCGAGCCGGTCACCAACGCCGGCGAGATCCGCAAGCTGACCGAGATCGTCGGCCACGTCCACGTCTCCCCGGCCGTCCAGCGCTACGCCGTGGCACTGACCACCGCCACCCGCAGCTCGACCGAGCTCCACCTCGGGGCCTCGCCCCGCGCCACCCTGCACCTCGTGCGCGCGGCGAAGGCCGTCGCCGCGATGAGCAGCCGGGACTACGTCCTGCCCGACGACGTGCACGGGCTCGCCCGCCCCGTGCTCGCCCACCGCCTGCTGCCCAGCGTCGAGGCCGCGATGAGCGGCCGCGCGGCCACCACGATCCTCGACGGCATCGTCGCCGGGGTGCCGGTCCCCGAAGCCGGCCGTGCGTGAGGCGCTCGCCGGCCTGACCGTCCGCGGACGGGTCTTCCTGGCTGCCGGCGTGACGACGATCGTCTGCGCGGTCATCGTCGGCCAGACGCCGCTCGTCCGCGTCGGCGTGCTGGTCGCCGCGCTCCCCCTGCTGGCCGCGCTCTGGATCGGGCGCTCGCGCTACCGGCTCGCCCTGACCCGCACCGTGTCGCCCCAGCTCGTGGCGGCCGGGCAGACCGCCAAGGTCGAGCTGACGCTGACCAACGAGGCCCGCACGCCCACCGGTGTCCTCCTCCTCGAGGACCACCTGCCCTACGTCCTCGGCACCCGCCCGCGCTTCGTCCTCGAGGGCATCGGGCACGGCTGGCGCCGGCACGTGACCTACCAGGTGCGCTCGGACGTGCGCGGGCAGTTCGAGATCGGACCGATGTCGGTGCGCGTCACCGACCCGTTCGGCCTGATCGAGCTGGGCCGCGCGTTCCACACGACCGCTCCCCTCACCGTCACCCCGCGGACCGTGGCCCTGCCCGGGATCCCGCTCGGCGGTGCCTGGACCGGCTCCGGCGACAACCGGCCGCGGGCGTTCGCCATCGGCAGCGCCGAGGACGTCACCGTCCGGGAGTATCGCCGCGGCGACGACCTGCGGCGCGTCCACTGGCGCAGCTCGGCGCGGGTCGGCGAGCTGATGGTGCGGCGCGAGGAGCAGCCCTGGCAGTCACGGGCCACCGTCTTCCTCGACAACCGGCTGATCTCGCACCGCGGCCAGGGGATCGCGTCCTCGCTCGAGGCGGCCGTCTCGGCCGCTGCGTCGGTCGCCGTGCACCTCAGCCAGCGCGGCTACGCCGTGCGGCTGGTCACCGCGTCCGGCGAGGACCCCGGCACCGTGTGGCACTCGCGCTCGGCCTCGGTCAACACCGCACCACTGCTCGAGGCGCTGGCCGTCGTGCAGATGGAGAACTCACCGCACCTCGACACCGCCTGGCTGGCCGAGTCCGGCCACGGCGGCCTGCTGATCGCGGTGCTCGGCGGGATCGGCGACGGCGACGGCCGGTTCCTCAACCGGCTCCAGCACCACGCCGCGACCTCGGCGGTCATCGTCCTCGACGTCGACGCGTGGGCGCCCCACCTCGCCCCCTCGGGCACCGGCGCGACGTCGGCCGCACTGGCCAGCACCGGCTGGCGTGCGGTGACCCTGCGACCGCGTGACCACCTCGAGGTGGTGTGGCAGGAGCTCGGTCGCCTCGCCAACCGGCAGAAGGTCGACTCATGAACCGGACACCCGTGGGCGGCACCCGCGCGCCCCTCGCCTTCACCGTCGGCCTGGCGGCCGTCGCGGCTGCGACCACCTGGGTCACGCTGCTGTCGTGGCGCACCTTCGTCGCCGAGGCCGCCCCCGTCACCATCCCCCTGTTCTTCATCGGCGCCCTGCTCGCCGCCATCGGCGGAGCCGGGCGCTGGCTGCGGCTCCCCCTCGCGGTGCCGCTCGCGGTGCAGGTCGTCGTCGGGGCCGCGTGCGTGCTCGGCGCCGTCACCGGGTCGATCATCCCGACCCCCGCGACCATCACCGACTTCCTCACCTCCTACGGCGACGCGATCACCTCGGCGCAGGCCTACCTCGCTCCCATCCCCTCGAACGCCCCGCCGATCACGCCGATCCTGCTCAGCGCCGGCGTCGGGACCTTCATCGCCGTCGACCTGCTGGCCGGTGCCCTGCGCCGGATCCCGCTGGCCGGGCTGCTGCTCCTCGCGGTCTACAGCGTCCCGGTCTCGATCACCGGCAACGGCGTCTCCTGGCTGACGTTCATCGCCATGGCGGTCGGCTTCCTGAGCCTGCTCTACCTCGTCCACGCCGAGCAGGTCGCGCGCTGGGGTCGGGGCATGGGCAGCCAGCCCGGGCGCGACGGGGAGGACGACCCAGCGGCCTTCGGCGTGCGGACGGGCGCCGTACGCGGCTCGGCGCTGGCCATCGGCACCACCGCGACCACCCTCGCGCTCGCCCTCCCGCTGCTGGTGCCGACCCTCAACGTCACCCTCTTCGAGGGCAGCGGCCCGGGCACGCGGCAGATCGAGGTGGCCGACCCGATGGTAGACCTGCGGCGCGACCTCAACCGGGGCGTCGACGTCCCGCTGATGTGGGTCACCACCTCGCAGAAGAACCCCTCCTACTTCCGGCTCGCGACGCTGACACGCTTCAACGGCGACACGTGGACGCCGGGCGATCGGGACATCCCCGAGACCCAGGTGGCGCGCGGCGAGATGCCCGCGCTGACCGGGGTCGCGTCGGCCACGGCCCGCAAGGAGACGCAGTACCACGTGCGGATCGCCGACGACTTCCGCTCGGAGTGGCTGCCCACGACGCCGCAGGTCTCCTCGATGTCGGTGATCGGCGACTGGCGCTACGACACCTCGACGATGGACTTCATGAGCATCGACGAGGACGTCACGACGGCCGGGATGACCTACCAGTTCACCGGCGTCCAGGTCGATCCGGACCCGGCGCTGATGGACACCGCCGTCTCCGGCGCCGCCTCGGTGCGCTCGGCCTACCTCGAGGTGCCGACCAACGTCTCCAGCGAGATCCGCAGCCTGGCAGCGTCCGTGACCGGCGGCGAGTCGACCCGCTTCCGCAAGGCCCGCGCGCTCCAGCAGTGGTTCCGCGAGGACGGCGGCTTCGAGTACAGCACCGCCGCCCTCGACGGCAACGACCAGGGCGACCTCAGCTCGTTCCTCGACGAGTCGGGGCGAGTCGGCTACTGCGAGCAGTTCGCCGCGGCCATGGCGATCATGGCGCGGATCATCGGGATCCCGGCCCGCGTGGCCGTCGGCTTCCTCAACTCCAAGGCGGCCGGACCCAACCAGTGGGAGTTCTCCGCCCACGACCTGCACGCCTGGCCCGAGCTCTTCTTCCCCGGCGCCGGCTGGGTTCGCTTCGAGCCCACGCCGTCCGACCGCGCCGGCAGCGTGCCGGACTACACCAGCGTCGACCTCGCGCCCGAGGCCTCCGAGACGCCGTCGCCGAGCGCGAGCAGGTCGACCGAGCTCCTGCCCACCCGCGGCGCGACCCCGGACGCGGGCACCGCGACCGACGACGGGTCGGGCTTCCGCTGGGTCACGGTGGTGCTGGTGGCGCTGGGCGTCCTGCTCCTCGCCGCGCTGGTGCTCCTCCCCTCGTTCGTACGTCGCCAACGCCGCGACCGCCGCCTGCTGGGCGGCATCGAGGAGCTGTGGGCGGAGCTGCGCGACCATGCGGTCGACCTCGGCCTCGGCTGGCCGCACGGCCGCTCGCCCCGCGCCACCGGAGCGTGGCTGTCCGACCGGTTCGGAGCGACGGACGACCCGGACGCCGCGACCGCCGAACGACCCCGTCGCGGACCGGAGCAGAACCCCGACGCCGTGCGCGCCATGGACCGGCTGGTCGAGCAGGTCGAGCGGGCGCGCTACTCCCGCTCCGGCGCCTCGGTCGACACCGAGCAGGCGATGCGCGACGTGCTGGCGATCGAGGCCGCGCTCGACCACGGGGTCGGTCCCCGGGTGCGGCGCCGGGCGAGCTGGCTGCCGAGGTCGTTGCGGCCGGCGGCGTACGTCCCCGCGGCCGAGGTGGTCACCCGCTCGAGCGACGCCGTGGAGACCAGCGACTCGGTCCGGGGCTGAGCCCCGGACGTCGTACGCCCCGTGACCGATCGGTCACGGGGCGTATGACGTTGCTGACGAGCGTCAGAAGCCTTGGTCGCGGCGGTGGCGCCAGCGCTCCTCCATCCGCTCCATGAAGGAGCCGGAGGAGCCGGTGGACCGCGAGCGGCGCAGCGAGCGACCCTTGGGACGCTGGCCGCGACCGCCGTCGACGACGCCGAAGCCCTCGTGGCGGGTCTCGCGGGGCTGGTGCAGGACGGCCGGGCTGCGCAGGGCGGTCACCCCGATGGTGGCCGCGCTCAGCATGACCACGAAGCCGACGATGCCGATGATCGGCTCACTGGTCAGGACGCCCGCGGTGAGGACAGCGATGCCGACGGCGAAGACGACCCCGGCGATGATCGCGCGACGGCGAGCGGCCCGCTGCATCGTGGTGCCACGCAGCGTCGAAGCCAGCTTGGGGTCCTCCTCGACGAGGGCACGCTCCATCTGCTCGAGCAGTCGAAGTTCTTCCTCGGACAGGGGCACGTGGCAAGTCTAGGCACGGGTTGGGCAGGTGAGGTAGCGGCTTGGGAAAATTCTCCTCGTCAGCTGTTGCGCAGGAGGCTGGCGGGTCGGACCGCGGCCGCCCCGAAGCGACGGGTGGCCCGGTCGACGGCCCGATCGGCGTCGGCCCATCCGTGCTCCGGCTCACCCAGCACGAGCTGGCGGTGCACGCTCGTCCGGGCCACCAGACCCTCGACGCGCACCCCCACCAGCCGCAGCCGCGCGCGTTGGAGACCGAGGGCGTCGTAGAGCCGCACGGCCATGCGGAACACCTCGACCGTCACGTCCGTCGCCTCGGGCAGCGTGCGCGAGCGGGTGATGGTCGTGAAGTCGGCGAAGCGGATCTTGATGGTCACCGTCCGACCGGCCACCCCGGCCGTGCGCATGCGACCGGTGACGCGGTGCGAGAGCCGCAGCAGCTCGCGCACGATCACCTCACGGTCGTCGGTGTCGCGGGAGAAGGTCTCGTCGGCGCCCATCGACCGCTCCGGCTCCAGCGGGCCCGCCTTCGCGGTGATCGCCCGCCGGTCGGTGCCCCAGGCGAGCTCGTGCAGGTGGGCGCCGAGGTGGTGGCCGACCGCGCGCTGGAGCGTGCGGACCGGCGTGTGGGCCACGTCGCCGACCGTGACCAGGCCGATGCGGTGCAGCATCGCCTGGGTCTTCTCCCCCACGCCCCAGAGCTCGCCGACGTCGAGCGGGTGCAGGAACGCCGTCACCCGGGCGGGCGGCACCACGACCACCCCGTCGGGCTTGGCGCGGCGGCTGGCGAGCTTGGCGACCGACACCGAGGCGGCCACACCGACCGAGCAGGTGATGCCCTGCTCGTCGTGCACCACCGCGCGCACCTGCTCGGCGATCTCGGCCGGTGAGCCGAGCCGGCGGGTCGAGCCGCGTACGTCGAGGAAGGCCTCGTCCATCGACACCACCTCGACCAGCGGGGTGACGCGGCGGAAGTTCTCGAGCACCGAGCGCGAGACCGACGCGAACACCTCGAAGTCGGGGGCGATCACCACGGCCGTCGGGCACAGCCGTCTGGCCCGCGTCATCGGCAACGCCGACCGGACGCCGTACGACCGGGCGAGGTAGTTGGCCGAGAGCACGACCCCGCGGCTGCCCCCGCCCACGATGACCGGGACGCCGGCGAGGTCGGGTCGCTCGCGGGTCGCGACGGAGGCGTAGAAGGCGTCCATGTCGACGTGCAGGATCGGGGCGGTCCAGGAGGGGTCAGCCATCGCCGCCCCCGCGGCCCCGCTCAGCGGCGGGCGAGGACGTGCAGCTGCGTGGCGAGGGGGAGGTACTCCGGCCGCGTCGACACCGCGGTCTCGAGCTCGACCAGCGCGGCGGTGGCGCCGGGCTCGAGCTCGAGCAGCGAGCCGGGCACGAGGTCGGCGAACACCCGGACGCCGTGGACCGACACGGTGGACAGGCCGGCGCCGTCGAGCATCGGGGCGAGCTCGTCGGCGGTGAAGCGCTGTCCGCCGCGTGCGCTCGCACGGGGGTCGTCGAGCAGGTCGCGGGCGGCCTGGAAGTGACCGGCCATCGCACGGGCCACGACCGCGGCGTGCCGCTGGGCGACGAGCAGGCTGAGGTGGCCGCCGGGGCGCAGGACCGAGGCGATGCTCGCGAGCGCGTCGGTCGGCTCGTCGACCACGTCGAGCACGCCGTGGCACAGCACCAGGTCGACGGCGTCGGCCTCGACGAGCGTGCCCAGGTCGGAGAGGTCGCCCTGCTGTCCGGTGACCCGGTCGGCGACGTCGGACTCGCGGGCACGGCGGTCGAGCGCGGCGAGCGCGTCGGGGCTGGGGTCGATGACCTCGACCCGGTGCCCGAGCTGGGCGAGGGGCACCGCGAAGCCGCCCGTGCCGCCGCCGATGTCGACGATGCGGGCCGGGGCGGCGTCGGTCCCGGCCAGCAGCTCCTGCACCGCGGCCCACACCACGCCGGTGCGCACGGACTGGCGGCGCTCGCTGGCTGACATGGGGCCAACCCTAGTGGCCTCAACCCGGGCTCCCCGGGCTCCGGTGCCACAACGAGCGCGGCACGTCCTTGACGGCATCGCCGGCGGGCCTGACGTCGGCGTACGGCGACAGCCGGAACCCGCTCGTGTGGACCAGCACACGGCGGGGCCCGGCGTCGTCGGGCCGGTCGCGTCCCTCGGGGACGCGGGCGAGCTCGGCCCGGACGGCGGCGATCCCGTCCTCGGGCGTGCGGGCGCGCCGCCACAGGGCGTGCAGCGGTGGCAGCTCCCACGCTCCGGTCGCGCGGAGTGAGACCCCGCGTCGGCCGGTGCGTCGCAGCTCGCCGCGCACCAGGAGCAGCCACGCCCCGAAGACCGTGGCGGCGTACGGCCCCTGCGCGTCCTCGAAGAAGGTGCAGTCGACCGGGCCGGTGCTGTCGTCGAGGGTCAGGAAGACGACCCGGCGTCCGGAGCGGATCGGGGGCGTCTGGGTCGCCACCTTGACGCCGGCGACCAGCAGCTCCGAGCGGCTGCGCCGCCGCAGGAGGTCGCGACTGCGGGTGACCTCGAGAGCATCCAGCAGGTCGGCGTAGGGGGTGACGACGTGTCGGGTGACGTCGAGGCCGAGGATCTCGAGCTCAGCGCGCACGCGTTCGTCGGCGGTCATCTCCGGCAGGCCCGTGGCCGGCTCGCCGCCCGCGCCCGGCTCGTCGCCGAGGCTCAGCGTGAGCTGCACCGACTCGATCGGGCGCGGCGTCGCGGTCGCGCGCGACTGGGCGGCGGCCCGTGCCCAGACTCCCCCGTCGGCCAGCGGGTGGCGCTCGAGGGCGGGCGCCCGGTCACGGAGCCTGGGATCGGTGCTGTTGCGACCGGCCGCCTCGGCCGCCCGCGTGTCGCTGGGTCGGGGCGACGCGCGGGTCAGGCCTCTCCCGCGCCCACGGGACGCGCGCTCGGTGACGCGGGCACGGAGGTCGAGCTCGGCGACCTGGAGCAGCAGGTCGCGACGCGTGAGGCGGCTCCGGGGTCGGACGGCCTGCTCCCCGTCGCCGACGAGGTAGATCGCGTCGAAGCCACCGGCCAGCACCAACCGCTCGAGCACGGGTCGCGAGACCCGCGCGCGGTGGAAGAAGTCGGAGAGCGACACGTATGGCGCTTCGCCGCGGGCGGTCACGATCCGGGCGACCTCGGCCCCGCTGATGCCCTTGACCTCGGCGAGCGCGAGCCGGATCGCGCGCCCCTCCTCGGTCGGCTCCACCGAGTAGTCGGCGCCCGAGGCGTTGACGTCGAGCCCGTGCACGCCGATCCCCCGCTGCCGGGCGTCGTCGAGGATCAGCCGCTTGGGATACATCCCCGGGTCGTGGGTGAGCACGCCGGCCAGGAAGTGCGCCGGGTAGTGCGCCTTGAGCCAGGCCGACTGGTAGGTGGGCAGCGCGAAGGCCGCCGCATGGGCCTTGCAGAAGCCGAAGGAGGCGAAGGCCTCCAGCACTCCCCAGATCCGCTGGACGAGCGGCAGGGCGTAGCCACGGGCCAGGGCGCGCGGGTGGAACCACGCCCGCGTCGCCGCCATCCCGTCCACGTCGCCGAGCGCGCGGCGCTTCTCGTCGGCCTCGGCGTAGGAGACGCCCGCGAAGAGCGCGACGATCTCGATCACCTGCTCGTGGTAGACGACCACGCCCCGCGTCTGCTCGAGGATCGGTCGCAGGTCGTCATGGAGGTAGCGGACGGTCTTCCACCCCTGCTTGGCCTCGAGGTAGGGCGTGATCATGTCGCTCTTGACCGGCCCCGGCCGGAACAGCGAGATGTCGGCGATGATGTCCTCGAAGGACTCGATGCCGGACTTGCCGACCAGCTCGCGCTGGCCGGGCGACTCGATCTGGAAGACGCCCAACGTCTCGGCCCGGCTGATCATCGAGAACGTGGTGCCGTCGTCGAAGGGCACCTGCGCCTCGTCGTCGAGGTCGACGTCCACGGCCTCGACCCGCCTGATCTCGGAGACTGCGTGGGCCATCGCCGACTGCATGCGGATGCCGAGCACGTCCAGCTTGAGCAGGCCGAGCTCCTCCACGTCGTCCTTGTCGAACTGGCTCATCGGGAAGCCCGCGAACGACGTCTCGACCGGCGTGCGGTCGAGCAGGGTGCGGTCGGACAGCAGCACCCCGCACGGGTGTACGGCGATGTGCCGGGGCAGCCCGTCGAGGCGCTCGACGAGTCGGAAGAACAGGTCGAGGCGCTCCTCCCCCAACCCGCTGGCCCGCAGCTCGGGGAGCTCGCGCAGCGCAGCTCGCGCGTCGCGGGCGCGGATGTGCGGGAACGCCTTGGCGATCGCGTCGATCTCGCCCGGCGGCATCCCGAGGGCCCCGCCGACGTCGCGGACCGCGTGGCGCACGCGGTAGGTGTCCATCATCGAGACGCAGACACAGCGCTCCCCGCCGTACCTGTCGAGGATCGCCTCGTAGACCTCCAGCCGCCGTGCGGACTCGACGTCGACGTCGATGTCGGGCAGCGAGGCGCGCAGCGGCGAGAGGAACCGCTCCATCAGCAGGCCGTGGCGGATCGGGTCGACCCCGGAGACGCCGAGCAGGTAGTTGACCAGGCTGCCCGCCCCGGACCCGCGGGCCGCCCTCCGGATGCCCATCTCGCCGATCATGTCGGTGATGTCGGCGACGGTGAGGAAGTAGGAGGCGTAGCCGAGGCCGCGGATCAGCTCGAGCTCGTCGTCGAGGCGCTTCCAGATGCGCTGGCGCGGCGCCGAGCCGTAGCGGCGCCCGATCGCCGCCTCGGCACGCGCGCGCAGGATCGCGTCGGCGGTGCGGCCGTCGCCCGTCACGTCGAGCTCCGGGAAGTGGACCTCGCCGATGCCGAGGTCGCGGCGCGGGTCGAGGGCGCACCGGTCGGCGACCGCGCGGGTGCGGGCCACCAGCTGCCGGGCGGCGCCCTCGGCGTCGACGGAGAGCCCGGACAACCGGCAGATCTCCTCGGCCACCTCCTGCATCTGCTTGCCCGACTTCAGGTGGCCCTCGGCGTTGCCACGATCGACGTGGCGCCGGTCGAGGGCGACGAGCCGACGGGCCGCGTCGAGGACGTCGACCGTGGGGGCGTCGAGCCGGTCGGCGTAGCGCACCGCGTTGGTCAGCACGGTGGCCAGCCCGGCGCGCCGCGCGACGACCGCCATCCGGGCGGCGACCTCGGAGCTGCCGTGCAGGCGGTGGGAGACCAGCTCGACCAGCAGGTTGTCGCGCGCCACCACCTCGCGCCACGGCGCCAGCGCGGCCAGGGCGAGGTCGTCACGGCGCCGGCGCGCGGCGGCCCCGACCTCGGAGGCCGGGCCGAGCAGCACCAGGACCGAGCCGCCGGCGAGGTGCTCGGAGATCAGCTCGAGGGTGGCCACCGGCCGGCCACGCTCGCCGGCCAGGTGGGTGCTCGAGACCATGCGGCAGATCGCCGCCCACCCCGCCTTCCCGACGGCCAGGAAGGTCACCCGTGGCAGTCCTCCGCGCTCCGGGGGCAGGTCGCGGTGGGCGCCGCCGCGGACCGGGCTGCGGCGCGACCGCGGTGCCGGCGCCGCGGCCGATGTCGGCGCCACCGCGAGGTCCACCCCGAGCACCGGTCGGATGCCGGCGCGCGAGCAGGCCCCGACGAACCGCACCGCGCCGTACGTCCCGTCGCGATCGGTCAGGGCCAGCGCGTCCATCTCGTGCTCCACGGTGCGCTCGACCAGCGCCTCCGGGTGGGAGGCGCCGTACTGCAGCGAGTAGCCCGAGGCCACATGGAGATGGACGAACGGGTCAGGCGACACCCGACTGACCGGACCACTGACCGGCCGCCGCGAGGCGCTGGTCGAGGTGGGCGTGGGGCACCAGCCCGAGGGTCGACTCGACGACGGCCAGGAACCGGTCGGCGTCGCGCACCAGGTCGTCGGCCTCGCGCTCGGTGACGGCGCGCGTCGACCCCGCCTCGGCGGCGGCCCGCTTGCCGGCGCCCGCGGCGAAGAACCGCGCCCACTCGGCGAGCTCGGGCGCGATCTCGGTCAGCAGCACCCAGGCGTTCTTCTGCCGGCCCCGCCGGGGCGCGGGCGTGGCCCGCGCCGCCAGCAGGGCGGCCGCCGAGCGGAGCGCCGCGACGTGGGCGCAGGCGTAGCGGGTCGGCACGTTGCGCGCCGTGATCGCCTCCTGGAGCGACTCGGCGGCGAGCGCGAGGTAGGAGTGGGTCGTCGCGGGGAGCAGGTGGGGATTCATCATCGACACCGCCCTCAGTCCACGCAGCCGACGAGCTGCCAGCGGCCGTCGGACCAGGTGAACGACAGGTCGAAGACCCCGCTGACGCTGATCCCCCGGCCCGCCTCCACGCGCCAGAGCTCGCGCTCGACCAGCAGGTCGCTCCCGACCTCCGTGGCCTTCTCACCGGTGTCGGACCCGGCGGCCTCCTCGCTCGCGGACTGCCACCACGGAGCGGTCTCCACCCAGTGCGCGAGCACCGAGCGGACCTTCCACAGCCGGCCGTGCCACAGGAATTGGTCGGGGCCCTCCCCGAACGTCCCGGTCTCGCCTCGTCGCACCTCGACGGGGTCGTCGTAGCGCCGCATCGCGTCTCCTCACGTCATCGACCCCGCCACCGGCTCCGGGGACGGTGGGGGTCGAGGTCACCGCCACCGGAGCCGCGTCCGAACAGGTGTTCGAACACGGCCAAAGGTACACGGCCCCACCGACAGTGGGTCAAGGGCGCAGGCGGAGGAGTCTCACCTCGCCCGGAGGTAGGCGCTCGCGTCGCGGCGCCACAGCACCACGACGAGCGCGAGGCACAGCAGGAGGAACAGCGCGGAGACGATGACGAAGACCAGCGGCAGCCCGTGGTTGAGCCCGAGGCTCGCCACCAGGACACCGAAGCCGGCGAGCGCGGTCAGCACGAGCCGCGACCACTGGTGGCCGTCCGCGAGGAAGGCGCCGAGCACCACGACGAGCACCACGAACACGATGAACGAGACCAGCGCGAGCGGCACGAACTTCGGCACGATCGTCGAGTCGCGCAGGGCCGCGATCCCGCCCGAGGAGAGGATCTCCTGCGCCGACGAGTTGCCCTCGGCCCACGCCCGGATCACCTCGTCGTGCTGGAGCCAGGTCAGGAGCACGGCCACACCGCTCACCACCACCAGCGCGAGGAGCGTGCGCAGCGCAAGGGCGATCGATCCGGGCACTTCTCTCATCGGCAATCCCTCGACAGCATCGGTCCATTCCCCCTGACTAGGCTCGCCCCATGTCGAGCGAGCACCCAGCGATCACCTCGTTCAGAGACGACCTGCACCGGCGCGGCGGCACCGGCGACGTGGTCATCCTGCCCGATTCGGTCCACACGGCGGCACTCGCCGCCGAGGCACTGGGCTGCGAGGTCGGCGCCGTCGCCAACAGCCTGGTCTTCGACACCGGCGGCACGCCCGCACTGATCCTCACCTCGGGCGCGCACCGGGTCGACACCGCCAAGGTCGCCGACCGGATCGGCGTCGAGCGGCTCGACCGCGCCAGCCCCGCCTTCGTCCGGCAGCACACGGGCCAGGTCATCGGCGGGGTGTCGCCCCTCGACCACCCCGCTCCCGTGCCCACCTGGATCGACTCGTGGCTGCGCAGGTTCGACGTCGTGTGGGCCGCCGCCGGCCACCCCGCCGCCGTCTTCTCCACGACCTTCGAGGAGCTGGTCGCGATGACCGGCGCCAGCGAGATCGAGGTCGACTGACCGGCTCACTAGTCTGTCGACGTGGACTCCCTCGCACTGGTGTTCTCCAGCGGCTGGGCCAGCGGCATCAACGCCTACCTGGTCGTGCTGGTGCTGGGCGTCGCCGACAAGGTCAACGACTTCTCCCAGGTCCCGGACGTGCTCTCGCGCTGGGACGTGCTGTCCGTGGCCGGGTTCCTCTACGCGATGGAGTTCATCGCCGACAAGATCCCCTACATCGACTCGACGTGGGACGCGATCTCCACCGCGATCCGCCCCACCGCCGGCGCGGTCATCGGCGTGCTCCTCGCCGGTGACGCCTCCAGCCTCGACCAGGCGGTGCTCGGCGTCGTCGGGGGTGGTACGGCGCTGCTGTCCCACCTCGTGAAGGCGGGCGGACGACTGGCGATCAACTCCTCCCCCGAACCGGTCACCAACATCGGCGCGAGCCTGGCCGAGGACGTCGCCGTGCTCGGCGTCGTGGCCTTCGCGATCAACCACCCCGAGGCTGCTGCCGCCATCGCCGGCGTGCTGCTCCTCGTCGGGCTGGTCGGCCTCTACTTCCTCGCCAAGCTGGTCCGCCGCGGCTGGCGCCGGTGGAAGAAGAAGGACCCGATCGCGGCCGCCACGTGAGGATCGTCGTCGTCGGCGGTGGCTTCGGCGGGCTGGCCAGCGCCGTACGCCTCGCGAAGCTCGGGCACGACGTCACCCTCCTCGAGCGCTCCGACACCCTCGGCGGCGCCCTGCAGACGATCAGCGCCGACGGCTTCACCTGGGACGCCGGCCCCACCTCGACCCTGCTGCCGGCCGTCGTCCGCGACCTGTTCCGCAAGTCCGGACGACCCCTCGAGCGCGAGGTGGACCTGCAGCCGCTCGACATCGTGCGCGAGCACCGGTTCGCCGACGGCAGCGTGCTGCGCCTGCCCAGCGGCTCGCGGGCGGACCAGGTCGCTGCGGTCGAGGCCCTCGGGGGCGAGTCCGCGGGCCTCGGAGCGAGCTGGTCGGCGTACGTCGACGCGCACTCCGACACCTGGGACGTGCTGCGTCGCGGCTACCTCGAGGAGGTGTGGGACCCCGACCTCTCGCCCCGCGCGCTGACCGACCTGCTGTCCGGTCGCGAGATGCTCCACCGACGGCTCAAGCGGGCGTTCCGTGACGAACGGCTGCGCCTGGTGGCCGGCCACCCGTTCGTCGCCGACGGGCACGACCTGCGCAACGTGCCGGCCTGGATGGGCATGGTGTCCTACCTCGAGCAGACTTTCGGCGCGTGGACGGTCCCGGGGGGTCTGGCCGCCATCGGAGCCGCGCTGGTCGAGCGGCTGGCCACCCGCGAGGTGGGCGTCGAGCTGGGCACCACGGCGCACGACCTGGTGCTGCGCGAGGGCCGGGTGGTCGGCGTGCGCACGGAGGGCGGCGACGTCGACGCCGACGCGGTGGTCTGCGCGGTCGACCCTCGGCGGCTGCCGGCGCTCGCCGGGTTCGTCGAGCGGACCATGCCCGCGATCCCGCCGGTCGTGACGCACGTCGGGCTCGAGGGGGACGCGCCCGACTTGCCCCACGAGGTGGTGCTGCACGGCGACCCGATGCTCGTCGTGCGCACCGGCGGGCGCGCCCCCGACGGCGGCACGGCATGGACGATCCTCGGTCGCGGCCACCTCGCCGAGGACGTGCTCCGGGCGCTCGCCCGCCACCGCATCGACGTCCGCCCCTCCGTCGTCACCCGGATCGACCGCTCGCCGCGCGAGCTCGTCGACGCGTGGGGCGGGTCTCCCCTGGGCGTGCTGTGGCAGGGCCGCCAGACCGTCCGCCGACGGCTCGGACCCACGACCCCGGTGCCCGGGGTGTACGCCGCCGGCGCGCACGCCACCCCCGGCTCGGGACTGCCCTTCGTGGGGCTCTCCGCGGCCCTCGTCGCCCAGGCGATCGGTCCGGCCTGAGCATCCCGTTCAGGCGGGCGACGACACAGGCGTGCCGAGGACGTCGGCCGAGCGGGGCGCGCACTGACACAGGCGTACCGACGACGTCGCCCGAGCGGGGCGCGCACTGACACAGGCGTACCGACGACGTCGCCCGACCGGGGCGCGCACTGACACAGGCGTGCCGGGATCTCAGCACAACCGTGTCAGCACGCGCCGTTGTCAGGCGAGCGTTCCAGCACAGCCGTGTCATTGCGCGCCGTCGTGCGGCGAACGTTCCGGCACACCTGTGTCAGGCGAGCGCCCAGGTCACGCTCAGGCTGGCGCCGACGTTCGTCTCGCCGGGCTCGATCTTGGCGGACATCGCCATCGCGTCCATCCCGCGCAGCGAGCCGCCACCGGGCCCACCACCGTGGCCGATCGCGACCACGTCACCGAGGGCGGCACCCGCGAGGGCGGCCAGCCGCTCGGCCTGGCGGCGCGCATCGGCGTACGCCGCGGCGACGGCCTCGTCCCGGGCAGCGGTGGGGTCCGAGACCTCGAGGGCGACGCCGTCGACGGCCAGCGCGTCGCCGACCTGGGCGGCGAGCTCGTCGAGCAGGCCACCGGCAGCATCGAGGTCGGGGCACCCGATCGTCAGCGAGTGCCGCGCCTCGAAGCCGCGCTGCTGGCCCTGGTTGTCGTGCCACGGCCACACGTTGATGCCGCTCGACGCGATCCGCCTGTCCTGCGTGTGCCGGCGGGCGACCACGCCGATCTGCGACGCAGCCGCCGACGATGCGGCGAACGCCTCCGCCACCGCCGCGGCGCGGGCGACCGCAGCGACCCGGACGACGGCGGTGTCGGGCACGACCGTGGTCGATCCCTGGCCGGTGACGGTGACGGTGCGCTCACTCATGGCGCCCACCGTAGCGAGCAGACGGGCGCTCGCCGGGCGGTCAGACGGTGATCTGCAGGCCCTCGAAGATCTCGCGGGTCGCCCGGGAGAAGTTGAGGGTGTAGAAGTGCAGGCCGGGCGCACCGCCCGCGAGCAGCGCGTCGCACAGCTCGGTGGAGATGCGGATGCCCTCGGCCCGCAGCCCGGCGGGATCCTCGGCCAGCGGCTCGATCCGGGAGCGCACCTCGTCGGGCATCTCGCGACCGGACAGCTCGACCATGCGGTTCATCGAGCCGAGGTTCAGGATCGGCATGATCCCCGGGATGATCGGCATGTCGACGCCCAGCGCGCGGGCCCGTTCGACCAGCCCGAAGTAGTCCGAGGCACGCAGCACCATCTCGGTGACGGCGAACTCCGCCCCGGCGTCCTGCTTGGCCTTCAGCACCAGCGCGTCGGCCTCCAGGCTCTCGGCGTCGACGTGTCCCTCGGGGAAGGCCGCGACGCCGACGGCCGCGTCGTAGTGCTCCTTGATGAAGGCGACGAGGTCGGAGGCGTACTCCAGGCCGTCCTCGGTCCCGACCCACGCGGCGCGCGGACCCTCCGGCGGGTCGCCGCGCAGCGCGAGGATGTGGGCGACGCCCGCGTCGCGGTAGGCGTCCAGGACGTCGGCCAGCTCGGCGCGGCTGTGGCCGACGCAGGTCAGGTGCGCCACCGGAGTCAGCGAGGTCTCGCGGGCGATCCGGCCGGTGATCCGGACGGTCGTGTCGCGCGAGCTGCCGCCGGCGCCGTACGTCACGGACACGAAGGTCGGACGGTAGGGCTCGAGCTCGGTGATCGCGCGCCACAGGCGCTCCTCACCGGCCTCGTCCTTGGGCGGGAAGAACTCGAAGGAGAACGACTTCTCACCGCTCTCGATCAGCTCGCGCATGCTGCGCCCGTGTCCCCGCGTCATGGCACCAACCCTAGGTTCGGGTGCGGCCTCAGGCGGAATCCGTCCACTGGCTAGGCTCCTCGAGTGAGTGACTCCCGGACCGACGCGTGGGACCAGGCGGCCTTCCGCGAGGCCGTGCAGCAGGCGCTCGACGCCTTCCTCGACGAGCAGCGGGCCCGCCTCACGGCACTCGGTCCCGACGCCGCGCGGCTCCTCGCCGAGGCCCGCACCTCGGTCACCGGCGGCAAGCGGTTCCGGGCCGCGTTCTGCTACTGGGGCTACCGCGCCTACCGGCCCGGCCACGCCGACGACGACCTCCTCGTCCGGGCGTGCGCGGCGCTCGAGCTGCTCCACGCCAGCGCCCTCGTCCACGACGACCTGATGGACGCCTCCGACACGCGTCGCGGCCGGCCGTCCACCCACCGTGGCTTCGAGGCCGAGCACCAGCAGGCGGGGTGGACCGGTGATCCGGAGCAGTACGGCGCCGCCGCAGCGCTCCTCCTCGGCGACCTCCTCCTCGGCTGGGCCGGCGACATGCTGCGCCACTGCGGGCTCGCGCGCGAGCAGGTCGACGCCGCGATGTCGGTGTTCCAGCTCTGCCGCACGGAGGTGATCGCGGGCCAGTTCCTCGACGTGTCCGTGCAGGCGCGCGCGCACGCCGACGTCGACACCGCGATGACCGTCCTGCGCTACAAGTCGGCGAAGTACTCCATCGAGCGGCCCCTCGAGATCGGTGCCGCGCTCGCCGGGGCGACGGCCCGGCAGGTCGAGGAGCTCGGCGGCTTCGGGCTCCCGCTCGGCGAGGCGTTCCAGCTCCGTGACGACCTGCTCGGCGTCTTCGGCGACCCCACGGCCACCGGCAAGCCCGCCGGCGACGACCTGGTCGAGGGCAAGCGCACCGTGCTCGTGGCCAAGGCGCTCGCTGCTCTCGACGGTGACGACGCGGACGCCCGGACGCTCGACTCCTCGCTCGGCACGCCGCTCGACGAGGCCGCCGTCACGCGGCTGCGCGAGATCATCGACGCATCCGGCGCCCACCAGCAGGTCGAGGAGCTGATCGGCTCGCTGGCCGACCGCGCCGTCGCCGCGCTCGACGAGGCGTCCGTCGACGAGCACGCGCGCGTCGTGCTCACCCAGCTGGCGTCGGCCGCGACCCAGCGCAGCGTCTAGCGCCCGAGTCGCTCAGTCCAGCGAGGGGACACCCGGGACCTCGGGTCCCTCGCCGCGCAGGAGCACCGAGAACGGCACCCCACGGTCGGCGTGGACCCGCGACCCCAGCACGCTGAGCGCGATCCCGAACGCCTGCTCGTCGGCCCGCGCCAGCGTGCTCCAGCCGTCCCACAGGAGCACGACGCCGGCCTGCCCCGCACCGATGTCGTGCAGGCAGTCCGCGAGCGCGTCGAAGTTCTGGCCGTAGTGGCCCGGGAAGCCGAGCGCCTCACCCACGGCGGCCAGGAACTCCGGCTTCGTGCCGGCACCGGTCCACCCGTCGACGTACCCGAACCCGAAGCCGGCGTGCTCGACGGCGTGCTCCACGTCGGCGACGTCGAAGGCGCCGTGCCACTGGAAGATGCCGGGCTCGGCCTCCCCCTGCGTCAGGCCTGCCAACAGTCCGGCGAGTCCACTCATGAGGTCACCTGGCGATCCGGGAGAAGGAGGAGTAGTGGTCGGCCGTCCAGAAGAACTCGTCGGACGATCCAGTGACGATGCGCCGCGCGCCGCGGTCGTCGGAGCCGGGGGTGGGGACGGTGTACTCGTGGTAGTAGCCACGCTGCCGGTCGGGCAGGATCCCCTCGCGGTTCTCGAAGGTGACGCCGTCGCGGTCGTAGGGGAAGGGACCGCCGTCGTCGATCAGCTCCAGCGTCTCGACCGCCTCGGCGGGCAGGTCGGCGACGTCGACGAACGGCAGCCCGCTGTCGGGGTCGGTGCCGGGGTCGCCGTCGGGGTCGCCGTCGGGGTCGCCCCCGGTGGACGACTGCGCCGACGGCGAGGAGTCGCGCGCCCGGTCCGCGTCCGCCGGGTCGGACTGCTGCTGCACCCACCAGAGCGCGACGAGCACCAGCAGCGCGACCACCGTCGCGAGGACCCTGCGCTGGGCGGTGACGCGCATCAGAACCCGAGCACCTGCGCGCGCCGCTTGACCTCGGTGCCGCGATTCTCGCGGAGGGCGTCGATCGGGCGACCGGGCAGGTCGTCGTCGGTGAAGATCCACGCGATGCACTCGCGGTCGTCGAAGTTGTTGTCGTGCAGCACCGTCAGCAGACCGGGCAGGCCCTTGACGATCAGCCCGTCCTGGAAGAAGGCCGCCGGGACCGACGGCCGGCCGCCGGGGGACGGTACGGCGCCGGCCAGCTCGTGGTCCTTGATCATCGTGCGGACCTTCGCCGGGGTGACGCCGAGGAGGTCGGCCGTCTGGTCCCAGTCGAGCCACTCGTCGACGAGCGCGCCGAGGTCGGCCTCGGCCAGCGGGACGGAGCGGTCGGGGGCCGTGTTGTCGGGGGACGTCATGGGTCCCATCATCCACCGATCGCCCACCGCGGACGACACCGCGCCACGCCGGGGCGGGCGCGCGCCGCGGCGTACGGCGGCCGCGTTTCGTACGATGGCGGGACCGGATCCTTCCCCGTCCGATGTAGTTGCATGGCTGGAGGTCGAGCAGTGGAGCCACCCGAGCACGCCCGCGGCCGTGCGGACGCCCTCGTCGGGCGACTCCTCGACGGCCGCTACCGGATCGGTCCCCGCATCGCCCGCGGTGGCATGGCCAGTGTCTACGAGGCCACCGACATCCGCCTCGACCGCACCGTCGCGGTCAAGGTCATGCACCCCGGGCTCGGCGACGACGACGAGTTCGCCCAGCGCTTCGTGCGCGAGGCTCGGGCCGCGGCCCGGCTCAACCACCCGCACGTCGTCGGGGTCTACGACCAGGGCGACGACGACGGCGTGGTGTTCCTGGCGATGGAGCACATCCCCGGCCACACGCTGCGCGACGTGATCCGCAAGGAGTCGCCGATGACGCCCGCGCGGGCGTTGTCGCTGATCGAGCCGGTCGTCTCCGCGCTCGCCGCGGCCCACCGCGCCGGTCTGATCCACCGCGACGTCAAGCCCGAGAACGTGCTGATCGGCGACGAGGCGCACGGCGGCCGGATCAAGGTCGCCGACTTCGGCCTGGCCAAGGCCGTCAGCGCCGACACCCAGCACACGGCGACGGGCGGCGTGCTGATCGGCACCGTGTCCTACCTCGCCCCCGAGCTCGTCGTCGACGGGCGGTCCGACGCCCGCGCCGACGTCTACGCCGCGGGCGTCGTGCTCTACGAGCTGCTCACCGGCAACAAGCCGCACGAGGGCGAGAGCCCGATCCAGGTCGCCTACCGCCACGTCCACGAGGACGTCGCGGCGCCGTCCGAGGCCGCGCCCGACATCCCGGCGTACGTCGATGCGCTGGTCGCCCGCGCGACGGCGCGCGACCGCTCCCAGCGGCCGGCCGACGCGGGCGTGCTCCTGCACCAGATCCACCGGGTCGCCCAGGCCCTGCGCGACGGCGTGGTCGACGACCCCGAGCTCACCGCGGACCTGGCCCCGTCGCGGACCGCCCCCGAGGCCGACGAGCTCCGCGACGTCTCGGACGACACCGCTCCCGAGCCGTTCGACCCGATCGCGATGGCCAACTACCGCGAGCACACGACCGCCTTCGAGCAGCTGCCCGCGCCCCGACCGCCGATCGCGGCCGCTGCGCCCACCGCAGCGAGCCCGGCACCCACCCCGGCGCCCGCCCCGGCCCGCAAGCCCTCGACGCCGGTCCCGGTCATCACCACCGCTCGGCGTCGCTCGGTGCGGGGTCCGCTGGTCTTCCTGCTCGTGGTGCTCCTGCTGGCGGGCCTGGGCGGTGGGGCGTGGTGGTTCGGCTACGCCCGCTACACCACCACCCCGGGCGTGCTGGGCGTGACCGAGCAGGCCGCGACCTCCGAGCTGGACTCGGCCGGTCTGGCCGCGGACATCGGCACGCCGCGCTACTCCGAGACCGTCGAGGCCGGGCTGGTGCTGGGCTCCGACCCCGAGCCGGGCGAGCGCGTGCTCAAGGACGGCACGGTGACGCTCGTCGTGTCCCTCGGGCCGGAGCGCTACGACGTGCCCACCCTCGCGGGGATGACCGAGGACCAGGCGCAGGACGCCATCACCGAGGCGAAGCTGGCCAACGGCGAGAGCGTGGAGAAGTTCTCCGACAAGGTCGCGGCCGGATCGGTGATGCGCAGCGACCCTGCGGCCGGGACCACGGTCAAGCCGGACACCCCCGTCGACCTCGTCGTCAGCAAGGGACGTCGCCCCATCGAGATCGCCGACTGGACCGGTGAGGACGCCGAGAAGGCGACGAACGCGCTGGAGAAGCGCAAGCTCGTGGTCGAGGTCACCGGCGAGGAGTTCAGCGACACCGTCGCCGAGGGCGACGTGATCTCGCAGGAGCCGACGGCCGGTCCGCTGTTCAAGGGCGACACCGTCCAGCTCGTCGTCTCCAAGGGCCCCGAGCTCGTCGAGGTCCCCCAGATGCGCGCCAAGGGCGTGGAGGCGGCGACCCAGGAGCTCGAGGCCCTCGGGTTCGAGGTCGCGGTCGAGAACTCCGAGAACTACATCGGCCTCGGATTCGTGTTCAGCACCTCGCCCGGCGCCGGTGACATGGTGGCCAAGGGCAGCACGATCACGCTCTACCTGATCTAGGCCCCTACGCTCCTCGGGTGAGTGCCGGGACCAGTGCGACGCCGCGGCGTACCACCCTGCTCGCGACCCTGGCGCTGCTGGCGATGACGGCCTGCTGGGGCAGCACGTTCTTCCTGGCCAAGGACCTGCTGGACCGGGTGCCGACGCTCGACTTCCTGGCCGTCCGGTTCGCCATCGCCTCGCTCGCGATGCTCGTGGTGGCGCCGTGCGCCATCGCCCGGCTCTCCCCCGAGGTCCGCCGCCAGGCGGTCGCGCTGGGGGCGTTGTACGGCGCCGCGCAGATCCTGCAGACGGCCGGGCTCGCCCACACTCCCGCCAGCGTCAGCGGCTTCATCACCGGCCTCTACGTCGTCCTCACGCCGCTGCTCGCCGCCCTGCTGCTGCGCACGCGCATCGGTCCGATGACCTGGGCGGCCGTGGTGCTGGCCACCGCGGGACTCGGCGTGCTGACGCTCGGTGGCGTCAGCATCGGGTACGGCGAGGCGCTCTCGCTGGTCGCGGCCGTGGTCTACGCCCTGCACATCGTCGGCCTCGGCGCGTGGTCGCGACCGCAGGACGCGGTCGGGATGTCGATCCTCCAGATCATCGTCATCACCGTGATCTGCTTCGTCGCCACCGTGCCCGACGGCATCGTGCTGCCCCACACCCCCCGCGACTGGTCGTCGGTGCTCTACATGGCGCTCTTCTCCGGCGCCCTCGCGATGCTCGGGCAGACGTGGGCGCAGGCGCACCTGAGCCCGACCCGCGCGGCGATCATCATGAGCATGGAGCCGGTCTTCGCCGCGGGGTTCGCGGTGGCGCTGGGCGGCGAGGGCGTGACCGCGCGACTGCTCGTCGGCGGTGGGATGGTGCTCGCCGCCATGCTGGTCGTCGAGCTCGTCCCGCGCCGGCGCATCGAGGCGGAGGTCACCCACATCGCCGTGTGAAAGCCGCTCGCGGTCCCCCACCACTCCGTAGGCTGGGCCGCGTGACGACCTGTGCCCGCTGCGGCCACGAGCTGGGGATCGGCCGCTACTGCCTCAACTGCGGCCACCCTGTCGGCGAGCCGGTCGCCGAGGCCGAGGCCCCCGCAGCGGCGCCGGAGGACGCGGTGCCGGCGGCTCCCACCACCGCAGCCCGGCCCCCCGCGTGGTCCCTCTGGGCGGTCGGGGTGGTCCTGGTCCTGCTGCTGCTGGCCGTCCTCGCGTCGTGCCTGGGCGGCGACGAGGACGAGCCCGGCAGCTCCGGGACGGAGGCGGACACGCCCGTCCAGCCGGAGCAGCCGCGCCGTCCCGTCGACCTCACGTCCGACGTGCGCATCGACGCGCCGCCCGCCGCACCGCCGACCACCGACCTCGACGGCCAGCGGGTCGCCTACGGGCCGCGTCGGATGATCGACGACGCACCCGGCACGGCCTGGCGCACCGCAGGCGACGCGACCGGGCAGACGATCACCTTCACGCTGCCCGGACCGAGCACGATCCGACGCGTCGGCCTCGTCAACGGCTACGCCAAGCAGGTGCCCAGCAGCACCGGCGTCGTCGACTGGTATCCCAACAACCGCCGCGTCACCGCCGTCGAGTGGGTCTTCGACAACGGCACCACCATCCGCCACGTCCTCGCCGAGGTGCCCCGGCTCCAGCGCCTCACCATCGAGCCGGTGACGAGCGCGACCGTCCAGCTGCGGATCGTCGAGGTCACCTCGCCCGGGGCACCGCCGCTCGGGCGCGACTTCACCGCCATCGGCGATGTGGTCATCGCCGGCAACCCGGTGGCGTGATCCGGTCGTGCCCCGCACCGTCATCGCCCCGATCGTCGACGCCGCCCAGCGTGAGGCCGCCGCCGAGGTCTGGGCAGCGGCACGGCGGGCGGGCGGTCGCGCCCCCACGCCCGGGCGGCAGGAGCGGGTCGCCGACAAGCTCCGCTCGAGCGAGGTCGCGCTGCTGGCGACGTACGGCGACAAGCCGGCCGGGATGATCGTCGCCGAGCCCTTCCTCGACGACGGCGCGCCGGACCCCACCTGCGGCCACATCTCGATGGTCTTCGTCGACCCGGGCTACTGGGGCAGCGGCATCGGCGGGGCGCTGGTCCGCGCCGTGCAGGCACCGCCCGCGGGCCGGGACTGGACGCGGCTCAGCGTGTGGACCCGCACCGACAACCGGCGCGCCCTACGCCTCTACGACTCGTGCGGCTTCGTCGACACCGGCGAGCGGACCTCGCTGCACGAGGGCGACCAGATCAGCCGGTGGGAGTGGACCGCAGCATCTCCGCGACCAGGAACGCCAGCTCCAGGGACTGCACCCGGTTGAGCCGCGGGTCGACCACCGACTCGTAGCGGTGGGCGAGGCCGTGCTCGTCGATCTCCTCGCCGCCGCCGACGATCTCGGTGACGTCGTCGCCGGTCATCTCGACCATCATCCCGCCGGGCACGGTGCCGAGCGCGCGGTGCACGTCGAAGAAGCCCTGGATCTCGTCGAGCACGTCGTCGAAGCGGCGGGTCTTGTAGCCGGTCGAGGCCTCGAACGTGTTGCCGTGCATCGGGTCGCTGACCCACGCGACCTGCACGCCCTCGGCGGTGACCTTCTCGACCAGCGGCGGCAGCCCGTCGCGGACCTTCTGCGCGCCGAAGCGGGTGATGAAGGTGAGCCGGCCCGGCTCGTTGGCGGGGTTGAGCCTCGCGGCGAGGGCGAGCGCGTCGTCCGCGGTCGCCGTCGGGCCGAGCTTGCAGCCGATCGGGTTGCGGATGCTGCGGAAGTACTCCACGTGCGCGCCGTCGAGCTGGCGGGTGCGCTCGCCGATCCACACCATGTGCGCCGAGACGTTGTAGGGCAGCTGCGTCCGCGAGTCGATGCGCGTCATCGCGTGCTCGTAGTCGAGCAGCAGCGCCTCGTGCGAGGAGTGGAAGTCGACCCGGTGGAACTCGTCCGGGTCGGCGCCGATCGCCTTCATGAAGGTCAGCGCCCGCTCGATCTCGCCGGCCATCAGCTCGTAGCGCTGGGCGTACGGCGACTCGCGGACGAAGTCGTTGTTCCACGTGTGCACCTGGCGCAGGTCGGCGTAGCCGCCGGTCACGAAGGCGCGCACGAGGTTGAGGGTCGCCGCCGACGCGTTGTAGACGTCGACCAGCCGTTGCGGGTCCGGGATGCGCGACTCGGGGGTGAACTCGATCCCGTTGACCGCGTCGCCGCGGTAGGCGGGCAGGGTGACCGGACCGTCGGGGGTCTCGCGAGTCTCGGTGTCGGACGAGCGGGGCTTGGCGTACTGCCCGGCCAGCCGACCCAGCTTCACGACCGGCACCGACGCGGCGTAGGTCAGCACCACCGACATCTGGAGCAGCACGCGCAGCTTGTTGCGGACGTTGTCGGCCGTCACCTCGGCGAAGGTCTCGGCGCAGTCGCCGCCCGCGAGCAGGAACGCCTCGCCGCGGCTGACGGCCGCGATCTTGTCCTTCAGCTCGTCGCACTCCCCGGCAAAGACCAGCGGCGGCGACTGACGGAGCTTCGCCACGGCGGCGTCGACGGCACCCCGGTCGGGGTAGGTCGGCTGCTGGGCGGGGTGCAGGGCCTGAAGCTGTTCGAGGGACGGAATGCTCACTGCCCAAGAGTACGGCGCTGGGCCCCCCTAGCCCGCTTCCCGACCGGCCAGCGGGATCTCGACGATCGCCAGCTCGCCGTCGCGGTCGAAGCTGACGGTGCCCGTTGCCACGTCGTCGCCGAGCACCGGCTCGCCGGCGGGCGCGCCCACCACGAGTGGGCCGCCGGCGAGCGCCTCGGGCACCCGGTAGGTCCGGTCGTCGAGGGTGGCGTGGAGGAGGTGGCGCTGGACCCCCGTCACGGCGATCAGCCGGTCCACCACCGAGCGGGGATCGGGCGTGAAGCGCACGACGACGAGGGTTCCCGCCGCTGCGGGGACCTCCACCTCCTCGCCGGCACGCACGCGCCGCGTCGAGGTGACCCGCTCCGCGCCACAGCGGTCCGGCGTCCGCGCCAGGACGGTCCAGTCGCCGGACGCGACGACCTCGTCGAAGTTGCACACCAGCGCCAGTGTGTAGGCCGGGGTGTCCCACAGCGGGTTGGCCTCGCCGTAGGACGCCTGCTCCCGGAGCACCCGGTGCTCGGGATCCTCCAGCAGGGCGTCGGCGTTCGCCTCGTCGAGGCGAGGGGTGTACGCCGCGTAGGACTGGAAGACGGGCAGAGGGTCCCAGTCGAGGTCATGGGCCCACGCCGCGGAGATCTCCCACGGGTCGATCGACACGGGGTGCCCGCGCAACGCCCCCACGACCTCCGGACCCATCGCCAGCTGGTCGACCACCTCGGCGCGCACCTCGTCGAGCCGGCGCGCGTGCTCGTCGGGCAGCGCGTCCAGCGGCCACGCCTCGATCGACAGGTCGCGCGTCGGGATGAGGGAGAGGTTCACCATCATGAGCAGGGCGGTGACGACCGAGACCGGGATCACGAGCACGCGCACCACGCGCGGCAGCGACGCGCCGAGGGCGACCACGAGCACGAGGAGGACGGCGGTGTAGCCGGGCAGGATGTGAGGTCCGTCCGGCCGGGTCAGCGCCGACTTCGTCGCGAACAGCAGCACCCCGAGGGCGGCGAGGCGCGCCACCGGTGGCAGCCCGCGAGCGGCCAGGACCGCGACGGTCGCGACAACCGCGCCGACCATCAGCACCCAGACGATCCAGCTCGACGAGACGAACGCCATCGCCTCGCTGTAGCCGTCGACGATGTCGACGGCCATCGACAGCCAGCCGGGCAGGTCCCGCAGGGACTGCCCCGCCGCCATCCACAGCAGGCCGCTGGACGCGACGAAGGCCGCGGCGCTCACCAGCCAGGTCCGCGGGCTCCGGGTCGAGAGCGACAGCAGGCCGACGACCGCGACGGCGAGGACGCCGTCGGAGAACTTCACCTGGACGCCGAGGGCGGCCAGCGCCGCCGTGGCGACCAGCAGCCAGGGGGCAGGCGGGCGCCGGGCAGACAGGTGTGACAGGGCGACGGCGGCCAGGGCGAGGGCGAGGATCCATCCCGCCTGGCTGCAGTTGCCGATGAGGAGCGTCACGACGGCGGCGATCGTCAGTGACCAGGACCGGCCCCGGAGGCAGCCGTGCACGCCGAGGAAGAGCAGCGCGACGGCGCCGGCCCGGAACGCGCCCGCGAGCCACAGGTCGGACAGGTCGATGCCGGTCGGCGCGGTCAGGAAGCCCCACGGGCCGTAGGTGAAGACCTGGTCGGCGCCGAAGGTGAGATGGTCGTCCCGCAGCAGCTGCAGACCGACCATCCAGGCGTTGTCCGGATGGCGCTGCGGCCACAGGGCGGGCAGCGGTCGCCCCGCCTGCTCGAGCACCGCGACGAGCAGGGCCGCGAGCAGCAGGACCGCGCGCGACGATCCCGTCCGGACAGCCACCGCGGGCTCTGCGGGCTCTGCGCTGTCCATGTCGGGGTCGTCGACGGCACGCATGACGACACGCTCTCCGACACCCACGGGGAGTCAGGGTAGGCGAGGGAACCGCGGCAGCGCGGCCTTTCGGGGCTACTCCCCCAGGTGCTCGATGTCGCGGAAGCCGGTCTTCTTGGCGCGCACCCCGCGGTTGGTGAACCACGTCAGCGCCCAGAGCACGACGCCGATGGCCAGCAGGCCGGCGGCGATCTTGTACTGGATCATGTCGGCCTCGAGGCGGGCCCACGGACCGAGCAGGTAGGCACAGAACAGGGCGCCCAGCACCGGGAGCACGGTCGGCGCACGGAACCCGCCGTCCGGCGTCGCGTCGCGGCGCAGGACCAGGCAGGCGATGTTGACGATCGTGAACACCGCGAGGAGGAGCAGCGCGGTCGTGCCGGACAGAGCGCTGACGACCGAGGAGTCGGACTTGAGGCTGACGACCGAGATCAGGCCGAGGGCGAGGAGCGTGGTGAAGAGGATCGCGGTCCAGGGCGAGCGGCGCCCGGGCAGCACCTGGCCGAGGCTGCGCGGCAGCACGTCCTGCTGCGCCATGCCGTAGATCAGGCGGCTGGCCATCAACATGTTGATCAGGGCGGTGTTGGCGACCGCGAAGACGGTCAGGAACGGGAAGAGCTTGTCGATCGGGATGTCGGGGGCGCCGGTCTTGACGACGTCGAGCAGGATGCCGGCCTCCGCGTTGGTCGGCTCGGCGATCTGGCCGGCCGGGATGACGGCGACCACCGAGAGGGCCACCAGCATGNTCGAACCCGACCATCGAGAAGAACGCGATGGCGGTGGCGATCGTCACCGCCATGAACAGTCCCTTGTCGTCGGGGCTCTCGAAGACGGTGATGCGGCTGAGGTCGCCGTCGCCGCCGGCGATGACCCACAGCCCGATGCCGATCACGATCGCCAGCGCGGTCATCTCGACGATGGTCAGCACGACGTTGAACTTCACGCTCTCGCCCACGCCACGCAGGTTGATCGCGGCGAGCAGCACCATGAACAGCAGCGCCACGACGAGGGTGGTGCCCGAGCTGGGGTCGTCGTCGCCGAGGCCGATGAGCAGGTTGGCGGCCAGCAGGTTGGACGACGTCGACGCGCTGGTGATGCCGGAGCACACCACGGTGAACGCGACCAGGAAGGTCACGAAGTGCACGCCGAACGCCTTGTGCGTGTAGAGCGCCGCTCCGGCCGCCTGGGGATACTTCGTGACGAGCTCGAGATAGCTGAACGCCGTGATGGTCGCGACGGCGAAGGCCACCAGGAACGGCAGCCAGGCGATCCCGCCGACCTGTCCGGCCAGCTTGCCGGTGACGGCGTACACCCCGGCACCGAGGATGTCCCCGACGATGAAGAGCAGCAGGAGCTTGGGTCCCAGGACCCGCTTCAGGTCAGGGTCCTCCGGGCCGTTGACGTCGTGCTCGGCAGCGCTGCTCGTGGTCATGTCGTGTCCCCTCACGTGACGGCGATGGCCTCACTGTGTCCTCGCGGGTCCACGATGGCAAGGAGCCGTGCCGTGCCGGAGGTCATCGGCTCAGCCGAAGAACACCTGCGCCTCGGCGTACTCCTCCGGGCTCACGAGCTTCAGCTCGCCGGTGCCCTCGATCAGCTTGAGCCGCTCGATGCGGGTGCCCTTGAGGGCCATCATCGTGCCGAAGTCGCCCTCGGCCACGGCGTCGATGGCCTGCAGCCCGAACCGGGTGGCGAGCCAGCGGTCGAAGGCCGTCGGCGTCCCACCGCGCTGGATGTGGCCGAGCACCACCGCCCGCGCCTCCTTGCCGGTGCGCTGCTCGATCTCGCCGGCGATCCGGTCGCCGATCCCGCCGAGGCGGACGTGGCCGAAGGCGTCGAGCTCGCCGCTGACGAGTGTCATGTCACCACCGTCGCGCGGGATCGCGCCCTCGGAGACCACGATGATCGGGGCGTACTTGCTCTCGAACCGGGTTTCGACCCGCGCGCAGACGTCGGCGATGTCGAAGGGCTGCTCGGGGATCAGCACCATGCTCGCGCCACCGGCGATGCCGCTGTGCAGGGCGATCCAGCCGGCGTGGCGGCCCATCACCTCGACGACGAGCACGCGGTGGTGCGACTCCGCGGTGGTGTGCAGACGGTCGATCGCCTCGGTGGCGATGTTGACCGCCGTGTCGAACCCGAATGTGAAGTCGGTGCCGGAGAGGTCGTTGTCGATGGTCTTGGGGACGCCGACCACGTTGACGCCGAGGTCGGCGAGCTTGGTCGCGACGCCGAGGGTGTCCTCGCCCCCGATCGCCACGAGCGCGTCGACGCCGTCCTTGGCGAGGTTCTCCTTGATCCGCTCCACCCCGTTCTCGATCTTGAACGGGTTGGTGCGGCTCGAGCCGAGGATGGTGCCGCCGCGCGGGAGGATGCCGCGGCACTGCGCGATGCCGAGCTCCATGGTCTGGCCCTCGAGCGGGCCGCGCCAGCCGTCGCGGTAGCCGACGAACTCGAAGCCGTGCGTCTTGACGCCCTTGCGGACGACGGCCCGGATGACTGCGTTGAGCCCTGGGCAGTCGCCGCCACCGGTGAGCACTCCGACGCGCATGGTCTCTCCCTCATCGTTGAATTTTGATCGATCAAACCCTAGCGAGGCCGCCTGCCCGTGGGAAGGGGGTGGCTCTCGTGCCCACTAGGGTCGCGTCATGACCTTCTCGATCGTGGCGCGCTCCGACGACGGCGAGTCGTGGGGAGTCGCGGTGGCCTCGAAGTTCCTCGCCGTGGGCTCGGCCGTCCCGGCGGCCGTCGCGGGCGTGGGCGCCATCGCCACCCAGGCCGACGCCAACGTGTCCTACAAGTTCCTGGCCCTGGGCCACCTCGACGACGGGGCCACCGCGCCGGTGGCGCTGGACCGGCTTCTCGAGGAGGACGACAAGCGTGACCACCGCCAGGTCGGGATCGTCGACCTCGAGGGCACGGCCGCGAGCCACACGGGGTCGGAGTGCTATGACTGGGCCGGCGGCACCACCGGGCCGGGATACGCGATCCAGGGCAACATCCTCACCGGCCCCGAGGTGGTGGACGCGATGGAGAAGGCGTGGCTGGCCTCGCGCGAGCAGCCGCTCGCGCGTCGCCTCACGGCAGCGCTCCGGGCCGGCGACGAGGCCGGCGGTGACTCGCGCGGGCGCCAGTCGGCGGCGCTCCTGGTGGTGAAGGACGGTGCGGGCTACGGCGGCCTCGACGACGTCGCCGCCGACCTGCGCGTGGACGACCACGCCGATCCGGTGGCCGAGCTGATCAGGCTGCTCGACCTCAGCGACCTCTACCTCACGGCCTCGACCGAGGAGGAGAAGGTCGCCGTCGACGACGCGCTGCGCAGCGAGCTCGACGACCGCGCACGCTCGGCCGGACGGGCCGACTTCCGGGCGTGGGTCGGGGCCGAGAACTACGAGATGCGGGTGGCCGAGGACCTCACCTGGGTCGACCGCCGCGTGCTCGAGATCCTCCGCGCGGGCTAGCGCGGCTTGGTCGCGACGACGTTGAACTCGTTGTAGGTGAACGCCTTCCCGGCGAACCGCGGGAAGGGGAAGCTGCGCCACTTCTCGGGGCGCAGGCCGAGCGAGGTGGACAGGTCCATCAGGTCCTCCCCCGTCGTCCAGCGCACGTGCGTCGGGTCGGAGGCGTAGCCGCGCTCCTGCGGGCAGATGAAGAGGATTTTTCCACCCGGCTTGAGGTAGGGCAGGTAGTCCGCCATCACCTGCTCGCCCATCTCGGGCGACATGTGCTCGATGACGTGGGCGACGAGCATGCCGTCGAAGGACTCGGGCACCCGCAGCTCGGACTTCTCCCACTCCTCCACCGTCAGCGCGTTGACGCCGCGGGCGCGCGCCATCTCGATGGACGCTGCGTTGTGGTCCACGCCCAGTGATCCCTCACCGAGGGTCTCGAGGTTGCGGCCGATGCCGCAGCCGACGTCGAGGGTGCGGCCGAGCTCGTGACGCCGGAGGTTCCACTGGTAGGGCGCCTGGACGTTCAGGATCTGCTTCCAGCGGGCGGTCTCCTTGTCCCTGAGCCGGTTGGCGTAGTCCTCACCCCGTGTGTCGCGCATGCGGCAGAACCTACCCGAGCGGCTCGGCCTAGGTTGGTGCCATGTCCGTCCTTGCCATCGACGCCGGTACGGCGGGGGTGACCGCGGTCGTCGTCGATCCGGACGGCCGGGTGGTCGCCCGCGCCCACCAGGACCTGGCTGCGCACGCCCCCCGGCCCGGGTGGCTCGAGCAGGCCCCCGAGGGGCTCTGGCAGGCAACACTCCGGTCGACCCGCGAGGTGCTGGCCGACGTCGACGCGACCGAGGTGACCTCGCTCGGGATCACCAACGAGCGCGGGACGCTGGTCCTGTGGGACCGGGAGACCCTCGGCTCGCCGCGCCCCGCCATCGACCGCGCAGACCGGCGCGGCGCAGACGTGTGCGCCCGGCTCCGCGACGCCGGGCTCGAGGACCGCGTCCGCGACCTCACCGGTCTGCGCCCCGACGCCGCCTCCCCCGCCGCCAAGCTCGGGTGGCTGGCCGAGCACGAGCCGCACACGTGGGCGCTCGTCGAGGCGGGCCGCTATGCCATCGGCACCCTCGACTCCTACCTCGTCGCCCGGATGACCCGTGGCACCTGGCACGTGACCGACGCGTCCAACGCACGTCGCACCCTCCTCCTCGGCCAGGAGGAGAACGCGTGGTCCGACGAGCTGTGCCACCTGTTCGGCGTCCCCCCGGACGCGTTGCCCGACGTGGTGCCCAGCTGGACCCGGATCGCGCCGACCGATCCGTCGGTCTTCCTCGGCCTGTCCCTGCCGATCGCCGGCATCGCCGGCGACGAGGCCCCGGCCGACCCGGCGCACCAACGCTGGTACGCCGCCCTCGAGTCCTCGACCCGGCCCCGGAGCTAGCCCAGTCGCGCGAGCGCTGCCTCGGCCTTCACCAGCTCCGCCTCGGTCTCGGCGAGGGTGTCGTCGGCCTCGGCCTTGACGTCCTCGGCGTCCGAGAGCTCGTCGTCGTTCTCCTCGAGGTCGCTCTCCAGCTGCGCGATGCGTCCCTTGAGCTCGTCGACCTCCGCCTGGAGCTGCAGCGACCTGGCCTGGAGTGCCTCGACCTCGTCGACCGCGGCGGTCAGCGCCTCGCGAGCGGCCTCGACCTCGGTCCGTGCCTCGGCCACGACCTCCTCGGCCGCCCGACGCGCCTTCTGGTCGGCCTCGGGGTCGGGAACGAGGTGCAGGTCGGGTCGCGGCGGCGGCTCGGCCTCGCGCGGAGCGGCGACGAAGCCCGCCGCCTCCGGCACGGCCAGCGCGTCGGCCACGTCCGCCGCACCGACCCCCGTCGCGGTCAGCGCCGCCACCAGCAGTCCGCTCCGGACGGCGGCCGCGGCCCCCTCGTCCACCATGGCCGCGGTGAGCGTCGCCTCGACCTGGTCGGCCACGGCCTGGGTGACCTTGACGCCCTCCTCACGGGCCAGCCCGCGGGCCTGCGTGGTGACCGCGGCCGTGAGCTGCCGTCGCTGGCGGGTGAGGGCGCGCAGCTCCTCCCCGTCGAGGTTGGCCTGGGCGTCACGCAGGGCGGCGCCGACGGCCAGCACCTGCTCGACCTGGGCGGCGTCGCGGCGTACGAGCAGGTCGACGACCCAGGCCGCGAGCGACGGCTTCCTCAGCGCCTTGACGCGGGCGGCGAACGCCTTGTCGGCCTTGTGCTCCTTGACGAGCGCGTCGCGCGCCGGGGTGAAGTCCGCGAGCGGCAGTCCGTAGAGCCGGTCGGCGATCTCGAGGAGCGGGTCGGTCACAGCCGCGATCCTAGGAGGCGGTACTCGAGCTCGACCGGGTGCGGCGGCCACGGGCACTCCTGCGTGACGCCGCTCGGCGTCCAGCCCATCGCGTCGTAGAGCCCGCGAGCCCGGTGGTTGAGGTCGAGCACCCACAGCCGCGTGGCTCCCGCCGCGGCGGCGCGGTCGAACCCCGCCCGCCCCAGGCCCCGTCCCCACACGTCGGGGTGCACGGCGAGGTGTCGCAGGCTCTCCCGGTCGTGCGCGACGTAGGCGAGCAGACCGGCCTCGCCCGCCACCACCTCGACCACGACCTCGGGGTCGTCGAGCAGCAGCACCCAGCGGCTGAGCACCGCGTCGTAGGGAAAGGGCAGGTCGCCGAAGACGTGGGCGAGCCCGACCAGGTTGGCGTCGCGCTCGAGGTCGGCGAGTGGACCGGCCTCGTCGGCGGTCGCCGGACGCCAGACCACCGGGCGGCTGGTCATGGGCGACCCGCCAGGTCCCAGGCCTCGTGGGCGCCTCGGGTGCGGGCCCAGAGCACCTGCCACTCCTGCTCGGTGACGTCGCCGACGGGCAGGGCCAGGCGTTCGAGGGCCTCGCGCCACGCGGCGTACGTCGTGACGTCGGTCGAGCGGCGCGAGGTCGCCGTCACCTCGTGGAGCACGCAGCCCCGCAGCGTGATGCTGGTGGCACCGTCGCGGCGCTGGACCACGAGGACGCGGCGGAACGGCGAGTCCGGCCCGGAGCCGAGCCGGAGGTGCGCCTGCTCGACGGCGGCCGGGTCGCTCGGGCGGGACGTGACGACGACGCCGGAGAAGACGCCGGCCGGGTCGTGCCGGAAGGTCCAGGCGGCCGGACCGGTCGGACGACCCGCCGCCTGCGCGCCGTAGCCCGCGCCGATCTCGAAGCGGAACCCGTCCTCCTCGTGCTCGCCCCGCACGAGCGGCAGCGGCTCGGCGAAGGCGTCGCCGAGGCCGACGTCGACCCACCAGTGGCCGCCCGGGTTGGCCTCCGTCGGCAGCCCGCTGACCACGAGGGCGAGGTGGTTGAGCTCGTCGTCGAACTGGTCGGCCGGACGCGTCCAGACGTGGGCGTGGCGGCGACTGGTGGCGAAGCCGAGGTCGGCCAGCAGGCTCTCGAAGGCCGTGTTCTGCTGGAAGCAGTAGCCGACGCGACCGCCGTCGGCGGCCCGCTGCGCGCTGGTCGCCACGGCGTCGGGACGGTCGAGCTGGATCGACAGGTTGTCGTAGGGGATGCGCTCGACGTGCGCCCGGTGCAGGGCCCTCAGCGACTCGACGCAGACGCCCGGACGGGTGTCGAGGCCGAGGCGCCGGAGGTAGGCCTCACTCGTCATCGTCACTCGTCATCGTCGTCGAGGCCGTGCTCGATCGCCCAGCGCGTGAGCTGCACGCGGTTGTTCATCTGGAGCTTGCGCAGGGTGTTCTGCACGTGGTTCTGCACGGTGCGGTGGGAGATCACGAGGCGCGCGGCGATCTGCTTGTAGCTCATCCCCTTGGCGACCATCTTCAAGATCTCGGTCTCCCGGTCGGTCAGCTCGTCGCGCGGGTCGTCGGCCGGCCCGTCGGCCATCCGGCGGAACTCCCCCAGCACGAGGCCGGCCAGGCCGGGCGTGAAGACGGTGTCGCCGGCCGCCACGCGGCGTACGGCGTCGAGCAGCTCGTCGCGCGACGCCGACTTCACGAGGTAGCCGGTGGCCCCGGCCTTGACGGCCTCGAGGACGTCGTTCTGCTCGCCGGACGCGGACAGGATCAGCACCCGGGCCGAGGGGTCCTGCTGGAGCACCTGGGCGGTGACCTCGACGCCGTTGGGACCGGGGATCTGGAGATCGAGCACGACCACCTGCGGGCGCGCGGCCGGGAAGCGGGCGAGCGCCTGGTGCCCGTCGGCGGCCACGGCCACCACGTCGAAGCCGGCAGCGGCCAGGTCGCGCTCCACCGCATCACGCCACATCGGGTGGTCGTCGACCACCATCACCCTCGTCATGGGGGCGAACCTACCGCCGCCGGAGTGCGCTGCTTTACCTCATCGAGGGGTTGAGGCCGGTGTGGCGCGATGGTGTCGTGAAGCCCGGTGCTCGGCACGCGAGCAGTGACTCATGGGGGCAGGTCAGATGACACGTGCGATCTCGAGAATCCTCGTGGCCCTGTCGGCCGCGTCCGTCCTGTGCCTGGCGCCGCCGAGCGTGGCGTCGGGCCCGGCGTCGGGAGCCCCCGCGAAGAAGGACCCGGGACGGGTCACGGTGATACAGGCCGTGCCCGGTTCCGTCGTCGACGTCAAGATCGACGGCAAGTCCGTCGCCGAGGGGTCGGAGGTGGGCTCGGTGCTGGGTCCCTTCCCGCTGAAGCCGGGCGAGCACACGGTGTCGTTCCGGGACGAGGGGTCCATGAAGGTCGTCTCGGAGCTCCAGGTGGCGAGTGGCTCCAGCACCGACCTGGTGCTGCACCTGCCGGCCGACCCGGGCGGCGATCCGGTGGTCCACTCCTACGCCGAGCCGACCGGGGCGATCGGGCCCGCGAAGGCGCGTGTGGTCCTCGCCCACACCGCGACGGTGGCGCCGGCCGACGTGCGCGTCAACGGCCAGACCGTCTTCACCAACATCGCCAACGGCGAGTTCGCCGAGGCCGAGCTCCCGGCGGGGTCGAACGAGGTGGCGCTCCTGCCGACCGGCGAGACCTCCGACCCGATCCTCGGCCCGGTCGACGTCTCGCTCGACTCGAGCACGTTGTCGATGATCTACGCCTACGGCAACCCCAGTGACGGATCGATGAACGTCATCAGCCACACCGTCGAGCTGTCGGACGACGGCACCACCCAGCCCACGACCATCGACACGGGATCGGCCGGGCTCGCGGCCGGCGCCGAGGTCACCACGTTCTCGGGGTCGCCTGCGGGAGACCGACACCCAGCGACGCTGACGCTGCTGGCGGGAGCCGCGTGCGTGCTCCTGGCCCTGGTCCTGCGACCTCGCGGCGCCTCGCGCCGGCTGCGCGGGTAGCGATGCGACCGGGTCCGGTCGGCGGGGTGGCCCTCCTCGGTGCCCTGCTGCTCGGCCTCGCCGGGTGCTCGTCGGGACCGACGCGGGGCGTCGGCACCACCACCCCGTCAGCGCCCTCGTCGGACCCGGCCTCGTCGGACCCGCCGGCGCAGCGGGCCGCACCGGCCCGCCGGGCCGGTTCGGTGCTCCCCGAGGCGCCGGTCGCCGCCACCCTGCCGAGCGGGACGGTGGTGCCGGTCCGGGCCGCCTCGACCACCGGCGGCCTGCTCGACGTCCCTCCGGACACGCACGTCGCGGCGTGGTGGCGGGGCGGCTCGCGGCTCGGTGACCCGTTCGGCTCGACCCTCCTCGCCGCCCACGTCGACTCGACGACCCAGGGTCTCGGGCCGTTCGCGGAGCTGCTCGAGGTCGAGCGCGGCGACCGGGTGGTGCTGAGGTCGGCGCACCTGACCCAGGAGTTCGTCGTCCGGTCCCGGCGGCTGGTGCCACAGGGTCCGCTGGACGACGAGCAGTGGCTGTTCGCGTCGACCGGACCGCACCGGCTGACGATGGTGACCTGCGCCCCGCCGTACGTCAGGGAGGACGGCGGCTACCAGAACCTCGCCGTCGTCACCGCCACGCCCGTCGGCGCCCCGTCCGAGGGGGCGGCCCGATGAGCGCCACGGCGCCCGCGGGCACGTCGCGCGACATCCGCATGGGGATCCTCGTGCTCGCGGTCGTCCTGGTCGGCGTCGTGCTCGTCGGGCTCGGCGTGCGCTACTGGACCAAGGACTCGCCGCGCGCCGAGCTCGCGAGCTCCGGCGTCTACTCGGCGTCCCCCGAGGCCCTCTCACCGGGTGAGACCTTCGTCCAGACCGAGGCGATGCCGTCGGGCGACCTCATGGTCACCCAGTGGATCAGCGCCGACGCCCCCATCGACACCCTCACGCTCTCGCCGTCCTGGCTCGAGGACGCTCCCGCGGTCGTCGCCGACCGGGTGCGCGTGGTGGCGGACGACGAGCTGGTCGAGGGTGCGAAGCAGGTCACGGACCAGCCCCGGCGCTACCCCTTCCCCGCAGGTGCCTCCCGGGTGCAGATCAGCTACCGCCTGGTCGGCGCCGTCGAGTTCAGCGACTCGGCGCGGGGCCGGGCCCTGGCCCGCCTGACGACGCTGGACGTGGGCTACGACCCCGCGTCGACGAAGGTCACCCACAGCGTCGTCGCGCCAGCGGTGCTCAACCTGGCCTGCTCCGCGCCGACCACCCCTCGGAAGTCCAAGCCGTGTGGCGAGGCGCTGACCGACGGCGAGTGGCGGGTGGTCCTCGACCGCACCGAGGCGGGCGAGCGGGTGATGGCCCAGCTGACGCTGGGGTGAGTCGACTCAGGCGTGGTCGGGGCGCTGGTAGCGACCGCGCCGGTGCTGGAGCGGGGCGTCCTCGGCACCGACGACGGCCTCGTCGATCCGGCACGTCACCTCGAGCGACCAGCCGAGCTCGCGCACGTCGTGGACCACGCACCCGGCCCAGGTCGGCGCGGTGGCCAGCCGCGGCCCGTGGGGGGTCTCGTGCCACTCGTCGGCGGCGAACAGCCCGCCGGGGGCGGGCATCTGTCCGGCGAACTTCTCCGCCAGGTCGCGGTGGCCCCACTCGAGCAGCTGCACGACGCAGCGCGCCCCGGGACCGGCCCGCAGCGCCTCGCCCAGGTCGGAGTCGGGGTCGAGCAGGCCCAGGACGTACGACGGCTCGCTGACCGCGACCAGCCACGACGACACCGTCAGGCCGACCCGGCCACCCCCGGTCCCCGCCGTCCACAGGGAGACCTGCCCACCGACCCTCCCGCGCAGGCGGCGGGCGGCGTCGCGCTCGCCCTCGGGGGTCGCGAACGGGTGGTCGGAGTGGATCGTCATGGTCGTGGTCCTGTCGTCGGCCCTGTCGTCGGCACCGCCAGCTCCCACTCGGTGCCGTGCGCCCCGGTGTCGAGGGTCGCCGTGCCGCCGAGGTCGCCCAGCCGGCCGCGGATCGACTCGCTGACGCCGAGGCGTCCCTCCTCGAGCGCCGACTCGAGCCGTCCCTCGGGGATCCCCGGGCCGTCGTCGCGCACCGACACGACCACCTGGTCGGGCAGGACCTCGAGCAGCACCCAGGCACGGGCGTCGGGCCCGACGTGCGCGGCCACGTTGTCGAGGCACGAGCCCACCGCGGCGGCGAGCTCGCCGGCCACCTCGCTGGGCAGCGGCACCGGCACGCCGGGCGTGGCGACGTCGACCCGCAGCGCGTGGCGGGTGCCGAGGTCCTCGAGGAGCCCGGCCAGGTCGCGCTCGGCGGGGGCGGTCGTGACCGTCCCCTGCTGGCGGATCAGCGAGCGCAGCACTCGTTCCTGCTCGCCGGCCAGCCGCGCCAGGTCCGCGATCTCGGGATCGCCGGAGGCCGCTCCGCGCCGCTGCACGAGGGCGAGCACCTGGAGCACCCCGTCGTGCACGGCGCGCGCGAGCCGCGTGCGCTCCTCGGCGGCCGCGGCGACACGCTGGGCGCTGTCGCGCTCCGCGGCCATCCGCTGCAGCGACTCGCACATGTAGCCCACGATCGGCCCGCCGATCATCAGCAGGAAGACGTTGCCGTAGTTGGCCTGGTCGATGCCGTCGCGCAGCACCAGGTCGGTCACCGAGAGCACGGCGGCGGCGACCAGCCCGCCGCGCCAGTGCCAGTGGACGGCCCACGCGAGCAGCGCGCCCATCACCCAGAAGCCGGGGATGGTGGCGTTGAAGTCGGCCCCCTTGATGACCGGGGTCACCGCGATGGCCGCGACCGCGACGGCGAGGTCAAGGGCCATGAAGAGGGGGGTACGCCGCTGGGCGCTCGTCGAGGCCCGGATCGCCCAGCCCGTCCACGCCACCAGCGCGGCGACCACCGCGATCCCCGCCCACGGGTGGTCGTAGTTGTCGCGCCGGTAGAGGTTGAGGACGATCACGTTCACCGTGACCACGACCCGCACCAGCGCGAGGGCGCGGAACAGCCGGTCCTCGACGGCCGTCCCGGCCCGGTCGGCCTCGGCCGCTGCGGCCGGGTCGCGACGGATCAGGACGCCTTCTTCGCCGAGGACGTGGCGTCGGACGGCTCGACCGGCTCCTTGGCCGCCTTGGTGAGCTCCTTGGCCTTCGAGGCGTACATGTCGACGTACTCCTGCTCGGAGAGCCGCATCACCTCGTACATGATCTCGTCGGTGATCGAGCGCAGGATGTAGCGGTCGTTGGACATGCCCTCGTAGCGGGAGAAGTCGAGCGGCGGGCCGAAGCGCACGACGGGGCGGGTCCACTGTCCGAAGACCTTGCCGGTGGGGGCGACGACGTCGGTGCCGACGACCGCGCACGGGATGACCGGGGCGCCGCTCTCGAGCGCGAGCCGCGCGACGCCGGTCTTGCCGCGGTAGAGCTTGCCGTCGTGGCTGCGGGTGCCCTCGGGGTAGATGCCGAAGAGCTCGCCGGCGGCGAGGATCTTCATGGCGGACTTCATCGCGCCCTCGGCGGCGTCGGCGCCGGAGCGGTCGATCGGCACCTGCCCGGCGCCGGAGAAGAACTTCTTCTGGAACCAGCCCTTGATGCCCGGCGTCGTGAAGTACTCCGCCTTCGCCACGAAGGTCACGCGACGGGGCAGCGTGAGCGGCATGAACAGCCAGTCGGCGTAGGACAGGTGGTTGCTCGCCAGGATCGCCGGACCCTCGGCCGGCACGTGGTCGACGCCGTAGGCCTTGGGACGGAAGATGACCCGGAGCAGGGGCCCGATCGCGACCCACTTCAAGAACCAATAGAGCACGGGGTGAGCCTAGCCCCCGGGACCGCCCGCGAGTGCCCCTCGACGCAGTGGATCGTGGTGCATGATCTGCGCATGCTGATCAAGCCGACGGCCGAGCCGTTCTCCGCCACCGCCCGACCCGAGCTCACCGACGGCCGCAGGATCGGCGTGCTGGTCAGCCACGGATTCACCGGCTCCCCCGCGTCGATGCGCCCGTGGGCCGAGTCGCTGGCCGAGCGGGGCTTCGCCGTCGAGCTGCCGCTGCTGCCCGGGCACGGCACCCGCTGGCAGGAGCTCAACAAGGTCGGGTGGAGCGAGTGGTACGCCGCCCTCACGGCGTCCTTCGACAAGCTGCTCGCCGAGAACGACGCCGTGGCCGTGTGCGGGCTGTCCCTCGGAGGCGCCCTGGTGCTGCGGCTCGCCGCCGACCGGCCCGAGGACGTGGCGGGGGTCGTGGTGGTCAACCCGGCGGTCAACACGACGCGCATGGACGTGAAGGCGCTGCCGGTCCTGCGCTTCCTCGTCGGGTCCTTCCCCGGCATCGTCAACGACATCAAGAAGCCCGGCGTCGACGAGTTCGGCTACCCGAAGACCCCGCTCAAGGCCGCCTACTCGATGATGTGGCACGGCTGGAAGCCGCTGCGCGCCGACCTCGCGAAGATCACCTCGCCGATGCTGCTCTTCAAGTCCGTCGAGGACCACGTCGTCGACGAGACGTCGCTGGCGATCATCAAGAAGTCGGTGTCCTCGCGGGAGTTCACGCAGGTCAGCCTGCCGGAGAGCTACCACGTGGCCACGCTCGACAACGACGCGCCGACGATCTTCGCCGAGTCGGCCGACTTCATCGCCCGCGTCGCGGGTTGAGCGTTCGGGTTACCGTTCCTGACGTGAGCAGCACCGGCGACCACGAGCGCGCCCACGACGAGGCCGACCAGGCGGCCTGGCAGTCGATCGTCGACAACTACGGCGACCGGGTCGAGCTCGACGAGCCTTCGGACCCCGCACCCGCCCCGAAGCCCGCCCCGACGCCCGCACCGACGCCCGAGCCTGCGCCGGTCTCCGAGCCCGTCTTCGAGCGCCCGGCGGCGTACGACGAGGAGCGGTTCGTGCCGCCTCCCCCGCCGCCGATCCCGCGCCCCGAGCCGAAGCGAGCCGTGGCGTGGGCCGGCCTGTTCGTCGCCCCGCTCCTGGTGCTGGTCGCGTCGGTGCTGAAGTACGACCTCGCGCCGCTGGTCGACTACGCGCTGATCGCGTGGTTCGTCGGCGGGTTCGTCTACCTCGTGGCGACCATGTCGAAGACGCCGCGCGACCCCTGGGACGACGGCTCCCGGGTCTAGGCGTCCTCGGCCGTCCCCGGCACCGGGTCGTCGTGGGGCCAGGTGACGACGGCCAGGAGCAGCGCGGCGCCGATCAGGAAGTAGTAGTTGGTGTGCCCCTGCTTCGAGAACAGCACTGTCACGAGCAGGGAGAGCCCGACCCCGAGCGACATCGCGGTGGGACCGGGTCGCGTCCGCACGGCCACCAGCGCGGAGACGACGAAGCCGAGCAATGGCGCGGCCGACAGCATCCACGCGGGCAGCGGGCCGACGAGCGTGTCCAGCCCGGGGAGCAGGGAGACCGAGTCACGCCGGAACGGCTGCACCAGGTGGAAATCGATGACCGAGTGCACGAACGCCCGCGGGTCCCACACCACGAACGCCCCGACCACGACGCCCCCGACGAGCGCCGCGGTCCACACGGTGCGCCAGCCGCTGCTGCGTACCACCGTCCACAGGGTCGGGACGTAGGAGACGGCGTACTGCTTCGACGCGAAGAAGAGCCCCAGGGCGACGCCGGTCGCCCGGTTGCCTCGCACCATCCCCCAGGCGGCGAGCGCGAGGAACATGACCATCACCGGCTCGATCCAGTAGGCGATCAGCACGGTCGTGGTGAGCGGGTTGACCACGAGCAGGACCGACGCCGCGCGCCCGATCCGGTCCGTGGCGGTGCGCCACGCGAGCACTCCTGCGCCGAGGATCGACGCGAGGTGCATCCAGCGCGCGTCCCCGAGCAGGTGGGCCGGGAGGTCGAGCAGCAGGGGCGCCGGCAGGTAGGGGTAGCCGAAGACGATGCGCCCGTCGACGACGGTGCCGGGTCCGAGGTACTGCGCCGATTCGGCCGCGGTGAAGGGGTTGGGCACGGTGATGCCGTACGGCGAGGAGCCGGACAACGTCGCGTCGAGGCCGCCCTCGAGGAGCGGGCGGACGTCGATGCGGGTCTCGACCAGGGCCAGGTCCCCGACGGCCAGCAACGCGTACGCCGCCAGCACCACCGCGAAGGCGAGGTCGGCCCGGCGCCCGCCTGCCCCCACCGCCACCGCGGCCGCAAGGACCAGCACGACGGAGAGGGCGATGGTCGCCGGTGACCCGGAGGTGACGAACAGGGACTGGGCCACGGCCATCGCGACGCCGCAGACCAGGCCGAGCACGACGACCCACAGGCCCACCCGGGCGTCGTGGCGGCGGCGCGAACGCGTCGCCACCAGGAGGAGGCAGCCCACCGCCAGGGCGAGCCCGATCGTGGGGGCGACCAGCTGGGGGCCGATCGGGGCGATCTGGAGCAGGCAGAACAGCGCGGCGCCGGCCACCAAGGTGCGCAGCACCGGGCCGCCGCCGGACCCGGTCCGGGGCGGGTCGGCCGGGACCACAGCCGGATGGTCGGAGCGTCGAGGCGAGCTGAGCCTCACGAGGTGGTCCGGGCGGAGATCGGGTCGTCGCGCGGCCAGGTGACGACGGCGAGGAGCAGCGCGGCGCCGGCGAGGAAGTAGTAGTTCATGAAGGCCTGCTTGGCCAGCAGGATCGTGACCAGCAGGCTGAGCCCGACGCCGAGCGCGAACGCAGTGGCACCACGGTGGGTGCGCCACGCGACGGCGGCGGAGACGGCGAGGCCCAGCACCGGCGAGAGCATCAGGACGGCGTCGGGCACCGGACCGACGAGCTCCGCCAGCCCCGGGACGAGCGAGATCGAGTCGTCGCGCGCCGGCTGGAGCAGCAGCCACTCGATCGAGGACCGGACGAAGGCGTGCGGGGCCGTCGCGACGAAGACGCCGATCAGCAGCGCCCCGGTCGCCGCTGCTGCCCACACCGTCCGCCAGCCGGCGCGCCCGGCGACGCTCCACAGGGACGGCACGAACGACAGGGCGTACTGCTTCGAGGCGAAGAGCAGGCCGAGGGCGAGCGCCGTCCAGCGGCTCCCCCGCAGCAGCCCCCACAGCACCAGCGCGAGCAGGCAGACCATCAAGGGCTCGACGCAGTAGGCCGTCAGCACCGTGGTCGAGAGCGGGTTGAGCACCAGGAAGACCGATGCGATCCGGCCGATCCGGTCGGTCGCGAGCCGCCAGCCGAGGCCGCCGGCCGCGACCAGGGCGAGGAGGTGCATCCAGCGGACGTCACCCAGCAGGTGCGCCGGTGCGTCGAGGAGGAGCGGGGCCGGCAGGTAGGAGTAGCCGTACATCACACGGCCGTCCTCGATCGAGCCCGGCGGGTAGAAACGAGCGGCGTCCTGGGCGTCGTACATGTTCGGGATCGTGATGGCGTACGGCGAGTGGCCGGCGAGCATCGCGTCGACCCCGCCCTCGAGCAGGTGCTGCACGTCGACGACGATGTCGATCGTCGCGAAGTCACCGACCGCCACCGCGGTGAGCACGGTCAGCAGCACCGCGAACCCGACGGTGGCCCGCCGGCCGGTCGAGGCGAGGGACACGGCGGTCGCCGCCACGAGGACCATGGCCAGGCCGCCACCCACCACCGGCGACGAGCGCAGGAACTCGGACTTCGCGAGCGTCAGGAAGAGGCCCGCCACCACCCCGACCGACAGGGCCGTGGTGGCGAGCATCGGGTCGTGCGCGGTCCGCCAGCGCAGCGTCACCGCGAGGACGGCAACCACCGCGAGCACCGCGAGGATCGAGGGACCGAGGAGGAGCGGTCGCCAGGCGACGTACTGGAACATGCAGAACAGTGCGCAGCATGCGACCACGGTGCGCGCCACGGACCCCCTCGCGCTCCGCGCGGAGGATTCGTCCCGACGGTCGGCGACCGGGCCGACGGCCGTGTCAGCCACGGTGCCGGAGGGGCTCGGCGAGGTCACCGGCCGGAGTATGCCAGCGCGGCTGCGGCGTGCGGGGGCTTTCGCGGTAGGTCACGACCGCGACCAGCAGGGCGCCGCCGATGAGGTCCCAGTAGTTGGGGTGACCCTGCTTGGAGAACAGCACCGACACCGCCAGGCTGAGCCCGATTCCGGCTGCGAAGGTGGCCGCGCCCGGTCGGCACCTCCACGCGACGAGCGCCGACGCAGCGGCGCCGAGCACGAAGCCGTAGGGACCCAGCAGGAAGGTCGCCCCGTCACCCAGCACGTCCTGGAGCGCAGGTGTCAGCGTCACCGTGTCGTAGCGCAGCGGCTGCTTGAGGTGGAACTCCACGGCCGAGTGCAGGAAGGCACGTGGGTCCCACAGGAAGAACACCGAGCACAGCACCGCCGGCACCGCCAGCGCGACGAGCACCGCGCGCCGGCCGGAGGCGCGGGCGAGCATCCAGAGGTAGGGAAGGTGCACGACGGCGTACTGCTTCGAGGCCAGGAAGCAGCCGAACCAGAAGGCGGCCCGGTTGGTGCCGCGCTGCAGCGCGTGCGCGAGGCACACGACGAACAGCAGCAGGATCGGCTCGATCCAGTAGCTCAGGCTGGTCGCCCAACTGACCGGCATGACCAGCAGGAGGACGGCGGCGACCCGACCCAGCCGGTCGTCCGCGAGCCGCCGGACGAGCACCGCGCTGACGACCATGGCCAGCACCACGGCGATGCGGACATCGCCCAGGAGGTAGGCCGGCACCACGACGAGCAACGGGATCGGCAGGTAGGGGTAGCCGTAGGTGATGCGCCCGTCGACGAGCACCCCCGGCCCGTAGATCCAGTCGTGTCCCGAGTCGTAGACGCCGGGGACGGTGATGGCGTACGGACTGGTGCCGCCGAGCAGCGCATCGGCCCCGCCGTCGAGGAGGGCCTGCACGTCGGAGACGACGGGCATCGACCGCATCAGGACGGCGACGAGCAGGACGTGCACCGCGAGGAAGGCGGCGAAGGCCCAGCCACCGCCCCGTTGCAGCGTGGCGCCCGCGACGCCCAGCACGGCGTAGGCGACCGCGAGCGCGGGACCCCACGGCTGGTCGAGGTGGGGACTGGCGAAGATCCAGAACTGGACGAAGGCGACGCCGAGGAACGCGACGACCAGCACCGCCCCGAACATCCACCACACCTCGCGCGCCGTGTCACGGCACAGCGAGACGAGGCAGACCACCACCGAGACGAGCAGCGCGACGGGGAGGAGGAAGACGTTGTCGCGGAGGTTGACCGCGCACAGGGCGAGGCCGGCCGTCCACAGCAGCCACAGTCGCGTCAGCGACACCTGTCCGAGCCCGTCCATGGGCGCGATTGTTCCAGCGTCCGGTGTCCCTGCGTGGCCGAACCGCGCATTCACCCGTGCGGGCGGGCGGCCCTCCGTGCGAGCTCCGCGCCGCCGACGAGCCCGGCCTCCGGTCCCAGGGTGGCGGACACGATCGGGGGTACGACACGGTGGGCCGACCCGACGAGGGAGCGCTGCAACGCGTGGCGCGCCGGCTCGAGCAACCGGTCGCCGGCCTGCGACACGCCACCGCCGACGACGACGAGCTCGGGGTCGAACGCGGCGACCAGGTTGGCGACACCGACGCCGAGCCAGTCCCCCACGGAGGCGAACGCCGCCCGGGCGACCATGTCGCCGGCCTCGGCCGCGTCGGTCACCATCGGGCCGGTCAGCCGGTCGGGGTTGCCGCCGGTGGCGTCCTCCAGCACCGAGGGCTGCTCACCCATCCGCTGGCGGGCGGACCGGACGAGCGCGTTGCCCGAGGAGTACTGCTCCCAGCAGCCGCGGCCACCGCACTCGCAGGCGTGTCCGTCGGGCACGACCTGCATGTGGCCGAACTCGCCGGCCATCCCGTTGGCGCCGCGCACCAGCCGGCCGCCGAGAAGGAGCGCGCCGCCGATGCCGGTGCCCATGGTCACGACCACGGCGGAGGCCGCGCCCCGCGCAGCGCCGTACGACCACTCGGCGAGGGCCGCGCAGTTGGCGTCGTTGTCGAGCACGACGGGAGCATGCCACCGCCGGCTCAGCCGGTCGCGGACGTTCTCGCCCTGCCAGGGCAGGTGGGGCGCGAACATCACCCGCTCGCCGGCCGCGTCGACGAAGCCGGCAGCTGCCACGCCCACGCCGGCGATCGGGGTGCCGTCGGCGGCCTCGAGCACCGCCTCCTCGAGGGCGTCCTCGACGTGCGCGATGTCGACCCGCCGGCCCGGGGTGGCCCGGCGCGCGGTGCGCACCACGGCTCCGGTCTCGTCCACGACGCCCGCCAGCACCTTCGTGCCGCCGACGTCGACGCCGACGAAGACGCCGTCCCCGCTCATCGGCCGACGGCGCGAACCCTCACGCGGGGTCCTCGGGCCAGTCCTCGCCGGCGCCGTCGAGGTCGATGCGCTCGACGTCCCCGCGGTCGCTCGGCTGTCCGTCCGTGTCGGCGACGGCGGTGGCGAGGATGCCGGCGGCCGCGTGCACCAGCGACGCGGCTGCGGAGGCGAGGTGGGCCTTCACCTCGGGGCTCAGCTGGCGTACGGCGTGCACGGTCCGGCAGACCGGGCACACGGTGCACTCCGCGGACCCCGTCGCCAGGTGCTCGCCCAGGTCGTGCGCCGCGGCGGTCGCGTGGCCGGACAGCCCCGACACGGCCTCGCCCAGCCCGTCCCCCAGCCCGGTGCCCTGCTCGCGGGCCCAGCCGTTGAGGGCGCCCAGCAGCTTGGCGGTCTCCTCGGCGAGCGAGCCGACCTCGGCGTCGCGTCCGTCCTCGGTGTCGCTCACGACGCCCCTTCCTCGAACCTGACCTGGAGCTCGCCGCCGACCACCCGGGCACCAGCGATCCGGTGACGGCTCAGACCCTGCGGCAACGTGAGGAGCCGACGATACGACGCGACGCTGACGACCAGCTCGTCGCCATGCCGGGCGAGACCCACCTCGTCGCGCGTCACGTGCGGGAGGGCCAGGTGCACGACGGCACCGGCCTCGGTGCGGGTGACCCGGAACGGGCCGTCCGACGTCGCCGCAGCGAGCGGGTCGGACCCACCGTAGACGTCCGCCGCCAGGTCGCGCAGGGCGTCGACCCCGACCGGCTCGGCCACGCGATAGACCGAACGCCACTGCGGCACCCCCGCGAACGACTCGTCCACCTGCTCGAGCACCGCGGACTGGGCGGCCACCCAGCCGGCCCGCCACTCGTCGGCGTCGTCCTCCGGGAAGATCCGGTTGACCACGACGCCGTCCACCCGATAGCCGAACAGCGACAGCATCGTGTAGGAGCGACGCGCCTCGGCCAGCACGACCGACTCGGGGGTCAGCACGACGCGGACGCTGGCGTCGGGACCGGTGAGCAGGGCGTGCACCTCGTCGAGCTCGGCGTGCAGGCGCTCGAGCGCCCCGAACACCGAGTCCTCCGGCATCGGCACCTTGGCGGCCTTCGACAGCACCGGCCCGAGCGCCCTGACGATCTTGCGCTCGACCGGGAACACGCGCTCCATGTACCACCCGAGCGCCTCGGGAAGGGCCAGCAGCCGCAGCGTCTCGGCGGTCGGTGCGCAGTCGACGACGATCACGTCCCAGGCGTCGCTCAGGGCCTGGGCCCGCAGCTCGAGCAGGGCGAGGACCTCCTCCGCGCCGGGGATGACCGCCAGCTCCTCGGCGGCCACCGGGTCGACCCCGGCGACGTCGAGCACGCGCAGGAGGTAGGACTGGATCTCGGCCCACGACTGCTCGAAGCGCAGCTGGGCGTCGACCTGCTGGACGAACAGCCCGGGCGAGACCTCGGTGGGCTCGGAGCCGGCCGGCGCTCCGAAGGCGTCCGCCAGCGAGTGCGCCGCGTCGGTCGAGAGCACGAGCGTGCGCCGACCGGCGGCGGCCGACAGCGCCGCCGTACCAGCAGCGACCGTGGACTTGCCGACGCCGCCCTTGCCGGTGAACAGGAGGATCCGCACGCGCGGGGCCCGCGTGCTCAGAGGGTCTCGACGCGCTTCTTCAGACCCTTGAGCGCGGCGTCGATCAGGATCTTCTCGCCCTTGCGCTTGAGCATGCCGATCAGCGGGATCGAGACGTCGAGCGCCAGGGCGTAGGTCACCTCGGTCGAGCCGTTGCCGAGGTCGCGCAGCGTGTAGGAGCCGTCGAGCGCCTTGAGCATCTTGCCCTCGCCGAGGGTCCAGGTGACCTCGCGGTCGCCGTCCCAGTCGTAGACGAGGGTGTACTCGTCCTTGATCGGCGAGACGTCCAGCGCGAAGAAGACCTGCTCCGCCCGCCCGTCAGCACCCGGCACGGTCACCTCGGCCGTCGTCACACCCTTCGCCCACGTGGGGTAGGACTCGAAGTCGGCGATCACGGCCATCACGTCGGACGGCGGGGCGTCGATCACGATCGACGAAGTGGTCTGTTCGGCCATGGCGGTGACCCTACCGGACCTGCACCACCGCGAACGGTGGCTGGACGCAGCGATAGCCTGCGGTCGGACGTACCCCCTAGGAGGCCTTCGTGCGCGAGTTCGCCACGCCGTTGACGATCGAGATCCCGACCACGGGAAACCTCACCGATGACGTTGTCCGCAACGCGCAGGAGGCGCCCGACGCCGTCGTCTTCAGCCGCAACGTCGACGGCGAGTGGACCGACGTCACGGCGGCCGCGTTCCTGGCCGAGGTCACCGCCGTCGCCAAGGGCCTGATGGCCGCCGGCGTCGAGGCCGGCGACCGGGTCGTGCTGATCTCCAAGACGCGCTACGAGTGGACCCTGCTCGACTACGCCATCTGGTTCGCGGGCGCGGCGACCGTGCCGGTCTACGAGACCTCGTCGGCCGAGCAGATCGGCTGGATCCTCCAGGACTCGGGCGCGAAGGCCGTCGTCGCCGAGGGCGCCGACCACCTGGCCCGGGTGCGCGAGGCCCGCGAGGCCGGGTCGGGGGCCGACCTCAACCACGTCTGGTCCATCGAGGACAACGCCGTCAGCGTGCTCGGCCGGCTCGGCGAGGACATCTCGGACGAGGCGCTCGCGGAGCGGCGTACGGCGACCGCGCCGGCCGACCTCGCGACGCTGATCTACACCAGCGGCACCACCGGTCGCCCGAAGGGCTGCATGCTCAGCCACGGCAACTTCATGTTCGAGCTCGGCGTCGCGACGCACGAGCTCGACCGGCTCTTCGACGGCGACGACGCCTCGACGCTGCTGTTCCTGCCGCTGGCACACGTGTTCGCGCGCATCATCCAGGTCGGCGCGGTCAAGAAGCGGGTCCGGCTCGGCCACAGCGCCGACATCAAGAACCTCGTGGCCGACCTCGGCGTGTTCCGGCCCACCTTCATCCTGGCCGTGCCGCGGGTCTTCGAGAAGGTCTTCAACACCGCCTCCCAGCGGGCGACCGGCGACGGGCGCGGCAAGATCTTCGACCGGGCCGCCGAGACGGCGATCGCCTACTCCCGCGCCCGGGACAAGGGGCGGGTCCCGCTCCGCCTCCGCGCGCAGCACACGGTCTTCGACCGGCTGGTCTACGGCAAGCTCCGCACGGCCCTCGGCGGTCGCTGCGAGTTCGCCGTCTCCGGCGGCGCCCCGCTCGGCGAGCGGCTCGGCCACTTCTACCGCGGCATCGGCATCGCGGTGCTCGAGGGCTACGGCCTGACCGAGACCACCGCCGCGCTGACCGTCAACCTGCCCGACGCGCAGAAGATCGGGACGGTCGGGCGCCCCATCCCGGGCACCGCCGTGCGGGTCGCCGACGACGGGGAGCTGCTCTTCCGCGGCGGCCAGGTCTTCGGTGCCTACTGGGGCAACGACGCCGCGACCGCCGAGGCCCTGACCGACGGCTGGTTCCGCACCGGCGACGTCGGCGAGGTCGACGACGAGGGCTTCGTCCGGATCACCGGTCGCAAGAAGGAGATCCTGGTGACGGCCGGCGGCAAGAACGTCGCCCCCGCCGTGCTGGAGGACCGGCTCCGCTCGCACCTGCTCATCGACCAGTGCATCGTCGTCGGTGACGGGCAGCCCTTCATCGCCGCCCTCGTCACCATCGACCGCGACTCGTTCCCGGCGTGGGCCGAGGCCCGCGGCAAGTCGGGCTCCGTGGCGGACCACGTCGACGACCCCGACCTGGTCGCGGAGGTGCAGCTCGCCGTCGACGACGCCAACAAGGCGGTCTCGCGCGCGGAGGCCATCCGCAAGTTCGCGATCCTCGGCGAGGAGTGGACCGAGGAGGGCGGCCAGCTGACGCCGAGCCTGAAGCTCAAGCGCAACGTGGTGATGCGCGAGTTCCGTGACGACGTCGAGTCGCTCTACGTGCCCTGATCCCGCGGGATGGCCCGTTCGGGCCACGCACGAAGTCACTAGGCCAACGACCACCCGACTAGTCACTTCGGGTGGTGCGAACACTACGGTCGGGCCGTTTGTTCGGTTTAGCCCACGCCCGGCGTGACAGCGCCCTAGATTCTCCGGCTGGGGCGGAATCTGGGTCCTCCCCGAGGCTGCCACGCAGCGGATCCGACGCCGCCGACAGCCGTGTGCGCACCCCAGAAGAAACCCCCTGGATTCTCTGACCGCGAAGGATCGCCACATGGCACGCCGTTCCGTCCTCCTCCTCGTCGCCGCCCTGATCGCCCTCCTCGGCACGGCGCTGATCGTGCTCTACGTCAAGGGCATCGACCAGCGAGCCACCGAGGGCCAGGAGATGGTCGAGGTCCTGACCGCCTCCGCCACCATCGAGACCGGCGAGGACGTCGCCAGCGCCCAGGCCGCCGGCAAGTTCGAGAAGTCGCAGGTCCGTCGCGCCGACGTCGTCGAGGGCGCGCTCACCACGACCTCCTCGATCACCGACGACGTCGCGCTCGGCATGATCTTCCCCGGCGAGCAGATCCTCGCCGGCAAGTTCGGCAGCCTCAGCGACGCCGACGGCCTCGTCATCCCCGACGACAAGCTGGCCGTATCGGTCGAGCTCTCCGACCCCGAGCGGGTCGCCGGCTTCGTCAACCCCGGCTCCGACGTGGCGATCTTCATCTCGGCCGACCCCAAGCTCGTCCTCCCGGACGGCTCGGAGAAGACGCTGCCGCCGTACACTCGCCTGCTGCTCCCGAAGGTGCAGGTCATCGGTGTCGGTACGACGAGCGTGTCGTCCAAGACGACCACCACCGAGGCGGGTGCCGAGGTCGTCGAGCAGGTGCCGAGGACCATCCTCACCGTCGCGGTCGACCAGAAGGACGCGGAGAAGCTCATCTACGCCTCCCGCAACAGCGACGTGTCCTTCGCGCTGCTCACCAAGAACTCGAAGATCGCCGACAAGCCCGGCGTCACGGCCGACGAGCTGATGCCCGAGATCTTCCGGACTGCCCAGTGACCGCGATCCTCGAGCCCGACTTCGGGCAGCTGGCCATCGTGCAGACCATGCTGCACGGGTCGGTGGCGTTCAACACGATCGAGGAGCTCGACGCCCACATCGCTGCGAACCCGCACGAGTTCGCCGTGGTGATCGGCCCCACGGTCGACGTCGAGGCCGCCACCGCGTTCGCCAAGTGGGCCCGCATCAACCGTCCGGACCTCGGCGTGATCCTCCTGCGTCGCACCGTCGACCACGACGTCCTGACCACGGCCCTGCGCAGCGGCATGCGTGAGGTCGTCGAGGCCAACGACCTGGCGGGCATCACCACCGCCGTCCACCGCGCCCGATCCGTCGCCAGCGAGATCGCCAAGACCATCGAGGTCGAGGCGCGGGCCGCCGCCACCTCGGCCGTCGCCCAGGCACGCGCCGACGTCGCCGCCGAGCAGGCGGCCGCGGACGCGCCGCAGGCCACCGTGCTGACCGTCTTCTCCACCAAGGGCGGGGTGGGCAAGAGCCTGGTCGCGACCAACACGGCCGTCGCGCTCAGCGACGCCGGTCAGCGGGTCTGCCTGATCGACCTCGACGTCAACAGCGGTGACGTGGCGATCATGCTCCAGCTGACCCCGGCGCGGACCATCAACGACCTGGTGGCCTTCAACGGCAGCATCGACGAGCAGGCCATCGAGTCGATCCTGACGCGGCACTCCGACCGGCTCTCCATCGTCGCGGCCCCGGTCCGGCTGGACTCCCCCGACCATGCCTCGGCGGTCGACATCGGCACGATGATCGACACCCTCAAGGGCATGTTCGACTTCGTCGTCATCGACACGTCGGGGGTCTTCGACGACAACGCGCTGACCGCACTCGACCGGACCGACACGATCATCCTGGTCGCGACCCTCGACATCCCGGCGCTCAAGGGCCTCAAGCTCGCGACCGGGACGCTCGACCTCCTCAACTTCTCGCGCGACACCTGGAAGTTCGTGCTCAACCGGGCGGACGGCAAGGTCGGCCTCACCACCGACGAGTTCGAGTCGACGCTCGGGCTGAAGTCGGACATCTCGCTCGTCTCCAGCCGGGAGGTCCTCTCGGCGGTCAACCGCGGGGAGGCTCTGGTGCGCGCCTACCCGTCCCACGCCAACAGCAAGGCGATCACCAGCTTGGCCCAGTCGTTCGTCAAGGTCGACGACCGGGTGTCCACGGGATCCAAGTCAGGGTCCCGCCTGCGCCTCAGGAGGGGCTGACATGAGTCTCAGCGACCGCATCGCCGCCGCCCAGCGCTCGGCGCGCGAGCCTGCCGCGGCGCCCGCCCCGCAGGCGCACGTGCCGTCCCACGCAGCGCCGCCCGCCGCCCCCGTGGCGCCCGCGGGCGAGCCGGTGGGCCCGTCGGCTGCCGCCCACGCGGCCACGCGGCCCGCGGCCCCGACCAGCACCCCCGGCACCCAGTCGACCGCGCTGGCGTCGCTGGCGACCCCCAAGAAGTCCGGCCGCGACCCGTTCGCCACGGTGAAGAAGATCGTGCACGCGCGGCTCGTCGAGGCCCTCGGCCCCAAGCTGTACGACGCGCACATGACCCAGACGGAGCTGGAGCAGCAGGTGCACGTCGCCCTGCAGACGGCCCTCGCCGAGGCCGACCAGCCGATGTCCTCGGTCGACCGCGCCCGGGTGTCGCAGGAGATCGCCGACGACATCCTCGGCTACGGCCCGCTCGAGCCCCTGCTGCGTGACAGCGACCTGTCCGAGGTCATGGTCAACGCGTTCGACAGCATCTACATCGAGCGCAGCGGCAAGCTCGTCAAGACCGACTCCGCCTTCGCGGACGAGGCGCACCTGCGCCGCACGATCGACAAGATCGTCAGCAAGATCGGGCGCCGCGTCGACGAGACCAGCCCGATGGTGGACGCCCGACTGCCCGACGGCAGCCGTGTCAACGCGATCATCCCGCCGCTGGCTCTCGACGGGTCCAAGCTCACGATCCGCAAGTTCTCCGAGGACCCCTACACCGTCGAGGACCTGATCGGGTTCAACACCCTCTCGCGCCAGGCCGCCGACCTGCTCGAGGGCTGCGTCCGCGGTCGCCTCAACATCCTCGTCTCCGGTGGTACCGGTGCCGGCAAGACGACCACCCTCAACGTGCTGTCGTCCTTCATCCCGCACGACGAGCGCATCGTCACCATCGAGGACGCCGCCGAGCTCCGGCTGCACCAGGACCACGTGCTCCGCCTCGAGTCGCGCCCCGCCAACATCGAGGGCAAGGGTGCCGTCACGATCCGCGACCTGGTGAAGAACTCGCTGCGTATGCGTCCCGACCGCATCGTCGTCGGTGAGATCCGCGACGCCGCCGCGCTCGACATGCTGCAGGCCATGAACACCGGCCACGACGGCTCGATCTCGACCCTCCACGCCAACACCCCCCGCGACGGTCTCTCCCGTCTCGAGACGATGGTGCTGATGGCGGGCATGGACCTGCCGGTCCGCGCCATCCGCGAGCAGGTCGCCAGCGCCGTCGACCTGATCATCCAGCAGACCCGTCTCAAGGACGGCACGCGTCGCATCACCGCCATCACCGAGATCGTGGGCATGGAGGGCGACATCATCACCACACAGGACGTGTTCCTGTTCGACTACTCCGCCGGCACCGACGAGCACGGCAAGTTCAAGGGCAACCTGAAGTCGACGGGCCTGCGCCCGCGCTTCCTCGAGCACCTCGCCGACCACGGCGTGAAGATCGACCCGGCCGTCTTCGCCACGGGGGCCGGTCGATGACGCTCCGGCACTGGAGCCGGTCCGGGGTGCTCCTCGCCTCCGCGATCGCCACCACGCTGCTGACGGCCACGCCTGCGCTCGCCGCCGACGAGGTGAGCATCGACCACGTCGAGTCCACGGACGGCGTCGTGTCGATGATCGTCTCCGTCGACGGTGTCCCCGGCGGGGGCATCGGCAGCGACGACTTCGAGGTGCAGGTCGACGGCAAGGGCGTGGACGCCGACGTCTCCAGCGTCTCCGCCGGCAACGTGTCACGATCGACCATGCTCGTCGTCGACGCCAGCAACAGCATGCGTGGCGCCAAGTTCGACGCAGCCTCCGACGCCGTGACCGCGTTCCTCGCCAACGCGCCGTCCGACGTCCAGGTCGGCATGGTCGCCTTCGCCGGCAAGGTCGGCACGGTGATCAAGCCCAATGGCGACCGCGCGGCCCTGCTCGACGAGTTCAAGAACCTCGACCTGACTGCCGGGACCAGCGTCTACGACGCACTCGACAAGGCCATCGACGTGGTCGGCACCGAGGGCTCCCGGTCGCTGCTCGTCCTCTCGGACGGGGCGGACACCGGCAGCAGCGCCACCGTGGCCGACATCGCCCGGAAGGCGACCGACGCCGAGGTCGTCGTCGACGCCGTGTCGATCGGCTCGGTGGTCGACTCACTGCCCTTCGTCGAGCTGTCCGAGAAGACCTCGGGCCAGACGTTCCCCGCCGATGCCGACGCGCTCAGCCAGCTCTTCGCCGACCAGGCCGAGGCCCTCGCCCAGCAGATGCTGGTCAAGTTCAGCCTGCCTCCGGGCGTGAGCGGTGACGCCGACGTCGCCGTCACCGTCCAGGGCGCCGGCGACACCTTCGACGACTCCGCCTTCGTCAACGTCGGCGACCGCAGCTCGACGGCGGTCTCGGTCGAGCCCGAGTCCACGATCGTCGCCAAGCCCCTGATCGGGACCCCGGTGATGCTCGCCGGCGCCGTCGCCCTCTTCCTCGGGATCGCGGTCCTCCTGTGGGCCATGATCGCCGGCTCGACCGGCCGCAAGGCCTCGGTGGAGAAGCGCCTCAACTCCTACTTCGCCAGCGGCGACGGCCGGTCCGGCGACGACGTCGGCAAGCGCCGGGCGGCCGAGTCGGCCGTGTTCATGGACTCGGCGGTCGCGATCACCGACCGGTTGGTCAAGAAGGACTTCGAGGACCGGGTCAACAAGCGCCTGGTGGGTGCCGGTTCGGCCCTGACCGCGTCGGAGTGGGTGCTGCTGCACGCGGCCATCGCGCTCGGCACCGCGGCGGTCTTCTTCTTCCTCCTCGGCGGCGCCATGTCGGTCCTTGGCCTCCTGCTCGGGATCGCGCTCCCCTGGCTCTACCTCGGTCGACGCCACTCCAAGCGGCTGCGTGCGTTCAACGGCCAGCTCGCCGAGACCCTCGGCCTGATGGCGGGCGGCCTCCAGGCCGGTCTGTCCCTCCCGCAGGCCGTCGACACGGTCGTCCGCGAGGGCATCGAGCCCATGTCCGGCGAGCTGCGACGCGCGCTCGTCGAGCAGCGTCTCGGCATCGACATCTCCGACGCGCTCGAAGGCGTCGGCGAGCGGATGGAGAGCGAGGACTTCTCCTGGGTGGTCATGGCGATCCGGATCCAGCGCGAGGTCGGCGGCAACCTGGCCGAGATCCTGCACACCGTCGCGGACACGCTGCGCGAGCGGGAGTACCTCCGCCGCCAGGTCCGCGCCCTGAGCGCGGAGGGCCGCATGTCGGGCTACATCCTTGCCGCCCTGCCGGTCTTCGTGATGATCTGGTTGTCCTTTGCCAACCGTGACTACATCGAGGTGCTGTGGACCACCCCGATCGGCTTCGTCATCCTGGGCGTTGCCAGCATGTTCCTCGCCCTGGGCGGCTGGGTCATGGCCAAGATGGCCCAAGTGGAGGTCTGACACCATGTCGTCTTCGATGTTCCTTCTTCTCGGCGCCGTCCTGGTCTTCGCCGCGTTCACGCTCGCCCTCAGCCTGATCGGGGTGACGAGCAGCGAGCGCCGCGGGGTGGCCCGGTCGATCGGTGCCATCCAGGCGCTCGACTCCGCTCCGAGCGCGCTCAAGGAGGCCGAGCTCGAGCGCCCCTTCGCCGAACGCGTGATCGGCCCCCTGGGCGACCGCTTCGTCGACCTCGGTCGCAAGATGGTGCGCGCCGACACGGCGACGAAGCTGCAGTTCCGCCTGGACGTGGCCGGCAACCCGCCCGGCTGGGGCGTCACCCGGCTGATCGGCCTGAAGGTCCTCGGCCTGTTCGTCTTCGGGCTGGGCAGCTTCTTCTACCTCGCCGTGCTCGGCATGCCGCTGATCCGGCTGTTCATCATCGCCGGGCTACTGGCCGCCTTCGGCTACGTCCTGCCCAACATCCTGCTCTACAACGCCGGCGAGAAGCGCTCCAAGCTCATGCGCAACGCGCTGCCCGACGCGATCGACCTGCTCACCGTCTCCGTGGAGGCCGGTCTCGGCTTCGACGCGGCCGTGAGCCGGGTGGCCCTCAACACGACCGGCCCGCTGTCCCAGGAGTTCGCCCGCCTCCTGCAGGAGATGCAGCTCGGCATCGGCCGCGCCGACGCCATGCGCGCCATGGCCGAGCGCTCGTCGATCCAGGACCTCAAGTCCTTCTGCATGGCCATGATCCAGGCCGACAGCCTCGGCATCCCGGTCGGCCGGGTGCTGCGGATCCAGAGCTCGGAGATGCGGGTCAAGCGCCGGCAGCGCGCGGAGGAGAAGGCGCAGCAGGTCCCGGTGCGGATCATGATCCCGCTGGTGCTGTTCATCCTTCCGTGCCTGTTCATGATCGTGATGGGTCCCGCCGCACTGAGCATGATCGAGATGTTCTCGCGGTGAACCCGACTGCCTCGCAGACCTTCAACGCGTCGCTGAGGCAGTGGCGAGTCACCACCGCGGTCCGGGTGTTCGGGCTGGCCCTGGCCACGGGGAGCGCCGCAGCGTCCGGCCAGCTCGGACAGGCGACGCCGCTGATCGCGGCGCTCGCCCTGATCGCCGGCGTCGCCAGCGCGCTCGAGTGGGGCACCCCCACGTTCAGCACCCGGTGGCTGCCGGTCGGCGAGGCCCTCCTGAGCGCGCTCCTGCTGCTCAGCGCCCCCGAGCAGCCCGGCGTGGTGGCCTACCTCGCGGTCCCGCCGATCGTCGCGGGTGTCCGCTCCGGGCTGGTGACCACGGTCAACGCCACCTTCGTCGCGGCCGTCGCGAGCATCGCCACCACGGTGATCTCCTCCGAGCCGGACACGGTCGAACGCCTGACCCGGGCCGGCGTGTGGCTGCTCGCGGGATTCGGGGTCGGTCTGCTCGCGAGCTGGCAGCTGCGATCGGTCCGCGACTTCGAGGCCAAGCAGGCGCCGTACGCCGCTGCCAACCAGCTCATGGTCCAGCTCCACCAGCTCGCCCAGCGTGGCCGCCTCGGGCTGGACAGCGCCCAGCTCGCCGTCGAGCTCGAGACCGAGCTCCGGGCCGCGACGGGCGCGCAGCAGTCGGCCGTCTTCGTGATCGGCACCGACGACTCGGTCGGCCTGCTGGCCGCCCACGGCGACGCGGCGGCCCTGTTCGCCCTGCGCGACCAGCTCTCCCAGAGCGGCCAGACCCTCCCCGACGTCGCCGAGCTCCCGCTGCGCGCGGCGGACAAGATCCGCGGAACGGTGCTCCTCATCCGGTCCTCGGGGTGGACCGACGAGGAGCGCGCGGAGGTGCAGGAGATCGCCGACGAGTTCGTCGTGCGCCTCGACACCGCCGTCCTCTTCGACGACGTCCGCCTGATCGCGACCGCCGAGGAGCGCAACCGGCTGGCCCGGGAGATGCACGACGGCGTGGCCCAGGAGGTCGTCGCCCTCGGCTTCCTGGTGGACGAGATCGAGACCGTGTCGAGCGACCCCGAGACGCGGGCGCTCGCGGCCACCCTGCGCGACGAGATCTCGCGCGTCGTCACCGAGCTGCGGTTCTCCATCTTCGACCTGCGCCACCACGTCGCGGAGCACCGGCTCTCCGGCGCCCTCGCGGAGTACGTGCGCGAGGTGAGCCACGGCTCCGACCTGCGCGTGCACCTGCTGCTCGACGAGTCCGGCCCACCGCTGCCCAGCTGGACGGAGTCCGAGCTGCTGCGCGTCGCTCAGGAGGCGATCGGCAACGTGCGCAAGCACGCCCAGGCGATGAACCTGTGGGTGACCCTGACCTCCAACACCGCCGGGATCACCCTGCGGGTGGAGGACGACGGGATCGGCAACGCCGCGCCGCGCGAGCGCCACTGGGGCATCCAGACCATGACCGAGCGTGCCGAGCGGATCGGTGCGCACCTGACCATCTCCCCCCGACCGGACGGCGGCACCGTCGTCCTCCTGTGTTCCACTGACGTGGCCCAGCCCGAAAGGACCGAGACCCGTGACCATCACCGTTCTTCTCGTTGACGACCATGAGCTGATCAGACAGGGTCTGGCGCGCGCCTTCGAGCGCGACGACCAGTGCACCGTGGTCGGCCAGGCCGGCACGGTGGCCGCGGGCCTGGCTGCCTACACGGAGCTGCAGCCCGACGTCGTCGTCTCCGACCTCCAGCTGCCCGACGGCCACGGGCTCGACGTGGTGCGCGGCGTGCGGGCCGAGAGCGACACCGCCGGGGTCGTCGTGCTCACCATGCACGCCGGCGACGACCAGATCTTCGCCGCCATGGAGGCGGGTGCGTCCGGCTTCGTCGGCAAGGACAGCAAGGCCACCGACGTCGTCAGCGCGGCCAAGCACGCGGCCGTCGCCCCCCGGACCTTCCTGTGCACGGGCCTCGCGGCGGCGATGATGCGCCGCGCGACCTCACCCTCCACGCCGACGCTCTCGGCGCGCGAGGAGGAGGTGCTCTCGCTGCTCGCCGACGGGCTGGGCACCGGCGAGATCGCCGGCAAGCTCTACCTCAGCGAGTCGACCGCCAAGACCCACATCACGCACATCTACCAGAAGCTCGGCGCCGCCAACCGCGCCCAGGCCCTGGTGACGGCCATGCGCATGGGACTTCTCGACCACCTGGCGCCGCAGCGCTTCTGACGGGTTCCACAGCCCCTCGGCGAGGGCCGGGAGCCGCACACCGGTGCGGCTCCCGGCCCTCGCTGCGTCCGTTCGCGTGCACGTCCCGGACACGCGTACGGCGCTCGCCGACCACCACGAATCTCGTGCCTGACACGCTGCTCGACGCCCCGTCCTCCGACCGGTCCCGGACCCGGTCCGGAGGACTGTGTGGAGATAGCCCGAATGGACTAGCGCGTCCCGACCGATCTCCTGATCCGACGATCGCGCCGTTCCAGCAAGATTCTCGTTACCGGGTCCCCCCGGGCCCGCACCACTTTGACTTCACCACAACACTAGGGGTTCACCATGCTCGAGAAGTTCATCACCTTCATGATCGTCGGCCGCGACAAGAACAACGAAGAGGGCGCCACCGCCGTCGAGTACGGCCTGCTGGTCGCGCTGATCGCCGCCGTCATCATCGCCGTCGTCGTCCTGCTCGGCACCCAGATCAACACCGCGTTCAGCTCCATCACCAGCAAGCTCTGATCGCGTCCAGGAGCCGGGGCCTCTCGCTCGAGAGTCCCCGGCCTTCTGCATTTCGCACCACCAACCCCCCGGAGGTAGGCATGAACGCTCGGCCCGAACACGAGGCAGACCACGAGCGCGGCGCGACCGCCGTGGAGTACGGCCTGCTGGTCGCACTGATCGCCGGCGTCATCATCACCACCGTCATCTTCCTGGGGCAGCACATCATCCCGCTGTACGAGCTCACCTTCTGACCTCGACAGCGACACACGACCCGGCCCGCTTTGCGCGGTGCCGGGTCGTCGTCGTCTCGGGCCCCGCCGCGCGAGCTGCCGGCCGATCGCACGACCACCGTGACCACGAGCGCGCACCGACGGACGACGCGCCTGGAGGTCACGACGCCAGCCTGGAGAGGCTCTCCTGCCATCCCCTGAGCACCTCGGCGCGGGTCAGACCGACCGTTCCGAGGGCCTGCGTCGTGCTCGCCCCGCCTGCGGCCGCGCGGTAGACCCTGACCAGTCCGCGCTCCCCCGCCTCGGCGGCGATCTCGACGCAGGCCAACCAGGCCAGCTCGTAGGCCGCCTCCAGGTCGGTGGCCGAGGTGTCGAAGTCGGCGGGTCCCGGTAGCCCGTCCGGCACTCCGTCGCGGCGCACGCTCGCGATCGCCCGGCCGGCGGTCGTGGTGACCGGGAGGTCGACGTCGCGCAGGGCGACGTAGTCGGCGAACCCCTCCTGCAGCCACGGGTCCGGCGCCGCCGTCGTCGCGTCGGTGGCGACGTGGGTGAGCTCGTGGCTGATCACCACCTGCGCGCCGGCGCCCCGCAGCCGGCCGGTGACCACCGGATTGACGAAGACGCGCACCGGCCCCCCGGCTCGCGGGTCGCCGTCGGCAGCCGCGGTGACGGCCGCGATGTCGGTGTAGGTGCCCTCGGCCACGCCGAGCGCGTGGTCGAGCTCGAGCGGGCTGGCGGGCACCTCGACGACCACCGCGGGCCTCCAGCCGGGCAGCACGCGCCGCACGACCGGGATGGCGCGGCGCACGCGCTGGAGGTAGCCGCGTGCCTCACGCGACGCCTGGTCCCCGCCGGCCATCACCAGCACGTCGGGCGTACGTCGCACGGCCAGCCGTCCGCGCAACCAGGTCGGCGAGATGCGGTCTCCGCCGCCCAGGTCGGTCACGGCCACGCCCTGGCCGTCGGGTGCGAAGTGGGCCAGCACCTCGGCGCGGGCAGGCTGCTGGTCGAACCCGTCGAGCGCCCACGTCAGGTCGAGTGCCGCCGTCCACGAGCCGTCGCTCGACACGGCGCCCACCTCGTCGACGTACCTCGCCGACAGGTCGGTGAGCCGCAGGTCGCGGGCGTTGTGCGCGACCGCTCCCAGCAGGGCACGCGCTCGATCGTCACCCGCGGGCGCCAGGTCGGCCGCCGCATCCGCGTCGCCCGCGGCCAGGGCTCGCACGAGTTCCTGGGTCACCGACGCCGCGGCGCCCGCCCGAGCGGTCGGCGCAGCGGTCCTCGGCGAGAGGTCGGCGCGATAGGGCTCGTCGCTGCCGACGCGCCACACCGCGAGGGCGACGAGGGCCACCAACAACGAAGGACCGGCCACCCACCAGCGTGGGCGACCGGTCCTCGAGGTCACGGCATCAGCCAGGACGAACCGCGCCGACGTACGGCATGGAGTAGAGGCCGGAGACGGCGACGCCGGTGCCGGGATTGGCGGCGTGCACGATCAGGCCGTTGCCGATGTACATGCCCACGTGGCTGATCGGGCTGTAGTAGAAGACCAGGTCACCGGGCTGCAGGGCGCTTGCGGAGATGTGCGGGCCGGACGAGTACTGCGCGCTCGAGGAGTGCGGCAGGCCGACGCCGGCGGCGCCCCAGGCGCGCATGGTCAGGCCGGAGCAGTCGAAGGCGTTGTCGCCGGTGGCGCCGTAGACGTAGGCGTCACCGACCTGCGCCATGGCGTAGGCGACCGCGGCGGCGGCGCGACCCGAGGCGGGCACGGAGGCCGGCAGGCGGGCCTCGCCCGAGCGGGAGGCGCTCAGGAGTCGCTCGCGCTCCTCGGCCTCGAGGTCGGCGAGCACGTCCTTCGCGTCGGCGAGCTTCTCGTCGACGCTCTCCTGCTCGGCGGCGAGCTGCTCGGTCGTCTCGGCGATCTCGGCCGCACGGTCGGCGGTGGCCTCGCGACGCAGGTCGAGAGCCTCGAGCTCGGTCGAGTAGGCGTCGAACATGGTGTCCTGCAGGTCGTTGAACCCCGACATCGTCGAGAGCTGACCCAGGAAGGCGGTGGGGTCGTCGGAGACGACGACCTGGCCGACGGTCGAGATCGACTCGCCCTGGTAGCCGCGCAGGACCGAGTCGGCGACCTGGTCGCGGACCGCCTCGAGCTTGTCGCTCTGGCGCTCCTCGTCGGCACGGAGCGCGGCGAGGTCGCTGCGCAGGTCGGCGAGGTCGAGCTTGGCGTCGTTGTAACGCTCCTGCGCCTGCTCGGCCTCGTGGTAGAGCCGGTCGACCTTGGACTTGACGTCCTTGATGCTCGGGTCGGCCTGGGCGGGCGTGACAGGGACGAGTGCGATGGCGGCGATCGCCGTGACTCCCAGCAGGGCGCTGGCGAGTCGCATCCGGTCGTGATTCACGAGCGGGTGTTCTCCCTTGTGTCGTACGTCTACCGGGTGAGCTGACGGGTTCGGGCACGACATGCCCTACGCCTCCTCGGTCATGTGCAGGCACATGTCCTCGGACGCGATTCACCCCAAGTGGGACGTGGTTCCCCGGCTCCGGGGCCGACGACGGGGGGTCTACGGCACCGAACTCGACGCGGTGCTCGCGCGGACCCGAATGGCCCACTTCCACGAGCACCAGAGCGACCACAGTAGACGTCTGCGGCCAGCGCCGCCAAACTTCCCAGCTCTTCGGCCAGCGTGTCGCGCCGGCCGTGTGACGGACGTGACAGATGGGGCGCACGGGACGAGTCAGGCGGACTCGACGACCGGCCCCGCCACCGGTTCGACGAGGCGCAGCGGCGGCACCAGTCCCCCGTCGGCGAGCGCTTCCAGGGCCCGCCGCTCGTCGTCGTCGAAGGTGAGCTCCGGCGGGGGCCCGAGCAGCACCGTCACCATGCAGTCGTGGCACGCCAGGCCGCGCACCAGGCAGCTGTCGCAGTCGATTCGTGTGGTCATGGCGGCAGCGTGGCACCGACCACCGACAACGGAACCGGGAGCGGGCCTCAGGTGCGGACGTAGATCAGCCAGGAGCCGTCGAGCTCGGTCACGTCGAAGTCCGAGAGCCCCGCCATCCGCTCGTCGGCCGCCGAGCCCTCGCGCACGAGCACGGCTCCGCTGGCCGCCACGGCCGTGGCCATCCCGGGACGTCCGGCCATGAAGTCGAGGTAGGCCCGCTGGTCGGCGGGCTCGAAGGCGTCCAGCGGATTGCTGAGCCAGACCTTGGTGCCGTGCACCGCCAGGCTCTCGACGACGGGCTCGGGGGCGAGGACCACCTGTCCCGGTGCGGCCTGCGCGACCTGGGCCGCGAACCGCTCGTCGTCCTCGGAGAGCGCGTGCGTGCGCTGGAGGAGGAGTGCTCCGGCCGCCACCGCGCCCACCAGGCACACGACGGTGGCGCGCGCCGACGGCCGACCGAGCGCGGGCGGGACGTCGGGGTCGCCGGGAGTGGCGGTCCGCGAGGGGGCGCGGCCGGCCGCTGCCGGTGCGGTGAGGAGTAGCAGGAGCCAGATGCCGTTGCGCGCGGCCACGACCGTGGCGACGAGCAGTCCGGCCAGTGCGACGTACTCCCACAGCGGCAGGCGACGCCGCAGGGCGAACGCCCCGAGGACGACGGCCGCGGCGATCATCAGCAGGTCGAACGGGTCGCTCAGGTTGGGTGCGGCCCACAGGCCCTCACCCTGCGCGGCCGCCTCGTTCTGCATGACGCCGAGGTAGTACTCCCCCGTGCGCCACGTAGCGGGGTTGACGAAGAGGGCCGCCAGGGTGGCGAGGCCGACGAGGATCGTCTCGGCCGGACGCCGGGAGAGCCGGGAGAGGAGGAGGTACGCCCCGACCACGCAGACACCGAGGAGCACGGACCCGTGCAGGTTGCCCCACACGGCGACCAGCACGGGCGCCCACCAGATGCCTCGTCCCGGACGCACGTGCTGCGACCGGACCAGGAGCAGGACGAGTGCGAAGGGCAGCAACGAGAACGTCTGCAGCCGAACGACGGCGAACACCGAGATGCCGCCCAGTAGCAGGGCCCCCAGTGCCAGCGCGGTCGACCGGTCGCTCGCGCCACGGCGGCGGGCGTCCACCGCGACGACCGCCAGCGTCGCGAGGACGGTGAGGAAGTGCCACAGCAGCAGGGCGGACAGTCCCGGCCCGTGGAGGACGGAAAGGACGACCTCGGCGACGAGCAGCACGGGTGGCCAGCCGTCGCTCGGGGCGACGGCGAACGGCACACCGTCGGGCACCGAACCCGTGCGCCTTACGTCGTCGCCGAGCGCGACGAGCCACAGCAGGTCGGCGCCGACGAGCGCCAGCAGCGCCAGCACGAAGGCGGCGGTGAGCAGGCTGACACCGACGGCTCCCCAGGAACGGTCGAGGTCCTCCGGCGCCCCTGGGCCGTGCTGCGTCATGGGCTGGTCACCGGATGCGTGCGGCGCTACTCCGCGGCCGACCGCGTCGGGTCGTCGGCGGGTGAGGCCTCGTTGCGGTCCACGACCTCGATCGCGTCGTCGCGCCCGCACCAGCGGCACGACACCGACTCCACCGACTCGTCCTTCACCTCGGTCGACTCGACCTCGTGGTCGCCAGCCAGGTCGAAGTGCCAGAACTCGGTGGTGCGTCGGGTGCGCGTCACGTCGAAGCGGGTGAGGTTGCCACAACCGCCGCAGCGCCAGCGCTGGGTGGCATCGGGGAGGTCTGTCGTCACGCCGGCCACCCTAGTGGCGCGCCTTCCCCGGCGATGTCGGTGGTCCGATCTAGCGTCGACGACATGAGCACCACGGCCACCACCCCGTCCCGGTGGGAGACCCAGCGCAGCTTCGACGAGCTGGGACGGCCGTTGCGCGACATCACCTTCTGCGTCGTGGACCTGGAGACGACCGGCGGGTCCGCCGCAGCCGGGTCGATGATCACCGAGATCGGCGCGGTCAAGGTGCGCGGCGGTGAGGTGCTCGGCGAGTTCCAGACCCTCGTCAACCCACACACCGCGATCCCCCCGTTCATCGCGGTGCTCACCGGCATCACCAACTCGATGGTCAGCGACGCCCCGGCCATTGAGTCGGCCCTGCCCGCGTTCTTGGAGTTCGCGGCCGGCACCGTCCTGGTCGCCCACAACGCGCCGTTCGACGTCGGCTTCCTCCGGCACTTCGCCGACGCCCAGCGCCTCGCGTGGCCCGGCTTCGAGGTGCTCGACACCGCCAGGCTCGCCCGCCGCGTCATCACCCGTGACGACGCCCCCAACTGCAAGCTCTCGTCCCTCGCGCAGCTGTTCAACGCGACCACGACCCCCAACCACCGGGCCCTCTCCGACGCCCGCGCCACCGTCGACGTCCTGCACGGGCTCATGGAGCGCCTCGGTGGGGTCGGCGTCCACACGCTCGAGGAGCTCCAGACCTTCAGCTCCCGCGTCACCACGGCCCAGCGCCGCAAGCGTCACCTCGCCGAGGGGCTCCCCCACGCACCGGGCGTCTACCTCTTCCGCGACGACCGCGCGCGGGTGCTCTACGTCGGCACGTCCAAGGACCTGCGCAGCCGCGTCCGCACCTACTTCACGGCCTCGGAGACCCGCACCCGGATGGGCGAGATGGTCGGGCTGGCCGAGTCCGTCACCACGATCACCTGCGCCACCCCGCTGGAGGCCGAGGTCCGCGAGCTGCGCCTGATCGCCGAGCACAAGCCGAAGTACAACCGCCGCTCGCGCTTCCCGGAGAAGATGCACTTCGTCAAGCTCACCCGCGAGCCCTGGCCGCGGTTGTCGATGGTCCGGCGGGTGCTCGACGACGACGCCGACTACCTCGGCCCGTTCTCGTCGAGGAAGTCGGCCGAGAAGTGCCTGGCCGCACTCCACGACACCTTCCCCGTCCGCCAGTGCTCCGACCGGTTCGGCGCGACGCCCTCGCGGGCTCCGTGCGTCCTCGCGGAGATGGGCCGGTGCCTGTCACCGTGCGACGGCAGCACCGACGCATCGACGTACGCCGCGGTGGTCCGCCAGCTCCGCGACACGCTGCTCCGACGTCCCGACGACGTCGTCGACGCCATCCAGCGGCGGATGACCTCGCTGGCCGACCTCGACCGGTTCGAGGAGGCGGGCATCCACCGCGACCGGCTGGCCACCTTCGTCCGCGCCGCCGCGCGCACCCAGCGCCTGTCGGCCCTCAGCCGGTGCCCGGAGGTGGTCGCCGCGCGGCGCGAGGACGACGGCCGGTGGGCGGTCCACGTCGTGCGCCACGGCCGTCTCGCCGCCGCGGGCGTCATCCCGTCCGGTGCCGACGCCCACCACTTCGTCCACCAGCTCCGGGCCAGCGCCGAGACGGTCGCCGACGCGCCGGGGCCGGTCCCCGCCGCGACCGCGGAGGAGACCGAGAAGGTGCTCCGCTGGCTGGAGGCGCCGGGCGTCCGGCTGGTGGACGTCGACGGCGAGTGGGTGTGCCCCGTCGGGGGCGCCACCCGCCACCTGTCGGTCTACGACGCGGTCAACCAGTCACGGCTGTCGCTCGTGCCGTTCGACGAGCAGCGGCTGCCGTCGACCGTGCACCAGCCGGCGCGCTGAGGCGGCTCAGTCCAGACCGAGCGAGAACGCCGACTCCAGGTCGTGCTTGGAGAACGTGCGGAAGGCGATGTGGGTCTCGGTCGAGGTGACGCCCTCGACCTTGTTGAGGGAGTCGGCGACCACGGCCGCGACGTCCTCGTGCTTGCTGACCCGGATCATCGCGATCAGGTCGATCTGGCCGGTCACCGAATAGACCTCGCTGACGCCGTCGAGGGCCGCGATCGCCTCGGCGACCTCGGGGATGCGGGCGACGTCGGCCTTCACGAAGACGATGGCGGTGATCATGGGGCCACCGTAGCGGTCGGCCCGCCCCGCCCGGCCCGATCGGGTGGTGTGACTAGTCCTTTCGGACTATGCCCGACCATTCGCCGTCCACGAGTCGCCCGCCGCCCCTAGCGTGCGCATGTCATGTCGCGAATCTGGGGGATCAACATGCCTGTGCCCGTGCCTGCTCGACGCTCGATCATCGGGCGGTTCATCCCCGCCCTGGTGCTGGCGATCGGCATGTCCCTCCTCGCAGCAGCGCCGCCCGCGAGCGCTGCGGCCGAGGCTCCGAGCGGCCTCACCGCCAGCGGATCGCCCATCCCGACCCTGTCGTGGGGCGTCGTGTCGACGGCCGACCGCTACCGCGTGCAGGGCTCCGAGGACGCGAGCTTCTCCAACCTGCTGTTCAACGAGGAGACCAACGGCAACCGCTACACGCCGACGCGACCCTTCCGTGCCGGCACGCTCTACTGGCGGGTCCAGGCCTCCGACCAGACCGGCACCAGCGGCTTCAGCACGTCGCAGGTGACGATCGCGGCCCCCAAGGTGCCGACCAACCTGGCCGTGTCCTCCCCCGCCGGCCAGGTGCTACCGCCCGTCTCGCCCCCGGTCATCTCCTGGGCCCCCGTCGCCGGTGCCACCAACTACGAGATCGAGATGGACGCCGAGGGCGACGGCGTCGGCGGCACGCTGCGCGGCAACATCCGCACCACGACCTTCGTCTGGCCGGACCCGCAGGGCGTCGGCGAGCGCGCGGGCTCCGAGGACTTCTTCGTCCGCGTCCGCGCCCGCTTCGACTTCGATCTCCAGAGCGACTGGTCCTCGTGGGTCAAGTACGACGTCGCCCAGCTCCCGCCCGTGACCTCCACCACCTGCGCCACCGGCCTCGTCTGCGCCCCCGACCCGACCGCGGGCGTCCGTGACAGCCGCACCGTGCAGGACGTCGTCTTCGACTGGGACCCGGTCAAGGGCGCCAAGCAGTACGAGGTCTGGGTGGCCCTTGACCGCGACTTCAACAACCAGGTCGAGAAGCGGATCGTGAGCTCGACGCGCTACTCGCCCCAGACGACGTACGACAACAACAACTACTTCTGGAAGGTCCGCGCCTACAACGCGGCCGAGCAGCCCACCCCGTGGCCCGCCTCCCCCAACGTCTTCCAGCGCCGCTGGCCGATGTCGCCCACGCTGGTCTACCCGCCCGTGGCCTCGTCGCCGGCCATCGGTGACGACCTCTACTTCCAGTGGAGCCCGGTCAAGCACGCCACCCGCTACCGGCTCGACGTCGGCGGCGACGTCAACTTCACGCCCGGGTCGTTCGTCAAGTGCTACACCGCGAGCACGACCTACACCCCCGGCTTCCGCAACGACGGGTGCATGCCGCCGCAGGGCTCGGTCGTCTTCTGGCGGGTCTTCGCCTACGACCTGCCCGGCCCCTACGGCACGCCCGACACCGGCGAGCCCGGCGTGGAGAGCAACGTCTCGGCCACCGGCCGCTTCGTCTACGACTCCGGCGCCGTCAACCTCACCTACCCGGCCGACGGCGCGACCGTCGCCGTGCCGACGATGGCGTGGCAGCCCAGCAGGGACGCCGAGCGCTACCGGGTGACCGTCACCAACGTCTCCACGGGCGAGGAGCGCGTCGTCGAGACGACCGCCCTGTCGTGGACGCCGTACGGCGCGCTGCCCACCGACAACGACAACGACGACCCGACCCGCCAGCCCGACACCTTCGTCTGGAAGGTGTCCGCCCGTGACGCCGACGGCAAGTACTCGCCGGCCCCCCTCTACGCGACGCGTTCGTTCGTGCTGCCCGAGACGCCGCCGGCCGCGGGCGGACAGCCGCTGCGCCCCCTCGCCAACGAGCACGACACGATCACCTCGCGGTTCCCGTCGCTGTCGTGGCAGCCGTGGTCGCAGGCCGAGCCCGGCGCGGTCTACTACTCGTTGAAGGTCGCCCAGGCCGGCTACGTGTTCGGCACCAACGAGACCGAGGTGCTCGGTGCCCGGCTGAACTACCCGGCCGTGACCGACCAGAACGACTTCTTCCTCTCCCCCGGCACCTACGACTGGTGGGTGGAGGCGCGCAGCTCGAGCAACAACCAGATCCTCGGCACCGGCACCAGGAGCACCTTCACGATCGCGGACCAGGGCGAGGTCACCGGCCAGCGCGTCGCGCTCGACGGCAAGGCTGTCGACGCCGGCAACACCTGCAACCGCCGGCTCGTGCTGGTCAACCAGGTCGCCGACGAGGCCACCATCTGCCAGGGCCTGCCGGCCACGCCGGTGCTCGACTGGGACTCCATGCCCGGCGCCGGCGGCTACATGATCTACCTCTCCGAGGACCCCGACTTCACCAACCTGCTCCTCGACCCGCAGAACACGACGACGCAGAACTCCCGCTGGACCCCGTCGTTCGCCGACGCGCTGCCGGCCTTCGACGACAACGAGTCGGGCCCGGCCTACTACTGGTTCGTCCGCCCCTGCGTGCGCATCAGCCAGTTCAGCAACTGCGGACCGGACCCGAGCGGGTCCGAGGACGTCGGGACCAACGCGTTCCGCAAGGTCTCACCCAAGGTCGTGCTCACCTCCCCCGCAGCTGACACGTCCTTCGCCGACGAGGTCACCTTCACGTGGCAGGACTACTACGACACCAACCAGGCGAAGCCCTCGCCGTACGGCGGTGCCACGCCGAGCCACCAGACCGGCAAGCGCTACCGCATCCAGGTCGCCCAGTCGGCCACGATCACCGACTCCAACGCCATCGACGACCGGTACGTGGACCAGGCGACGTACACCGCCTACGAGAACACCTACCCCGAGGGTGACCTGTGGTGGCGCGTGCAGGCCATCGATGCCCGGGAGAACAAGCTGGCCTGGTCCGACACCCGCAAGATCGTCAAGGCCACGCCCGCGCCCAATCTCGACCCCAACGTCGCGGCCCCGGTCGAGCGCCCGAGCGTTGACCCTGCCGCCAGGCCCGCCTACGGCAGCCACGTCGGCGCCGGCCCGGTGACGTTCCAGTGGTCGGCCGAGACCTTCGACGCCACCTGGGACATCGAGCTCTACAAGAACGACGACACCTCCCTGTCCGCGGCCAACCGCGTGTTCTCCGAGCAGGTGCGCCAGGCCGCCTTCGCCTGGACCGAGCCGCTGGCCGCGTCGTCCGAGGCCTACCGCTGGCGGGTGCGGCGCACCGACGTCCGCGGCAAGCCCGGCCGCTGGTCGGACTTCGGCCGGTTCTGGATCGACCCGCTCCCGGTCACGCTGGCGACGCCGGCCGACACCGCGGTCATCGATCCCTACGGAGCCTCCTTCACCTGGGCGCCGTACGCCGCGTCGGCCTCCTCCCAGGCCTCGCGCTACCTGTTCGACATCGAGCCCGTCGGCGGGGTCGGCTACAACCCCGGGCCCGTGAGCACCCCGGCCACGGCCTGGTCGCCGCAGCAGACCATGCCGTCCGGCTCCTACACCTGGTCGGTCACGTCGTACGACGCCCGCGGCAACCGCATCGGGTCCAGCCCGACGTGGCGCTTCGAGGTCGACGGCGCGGTCCGGGTCGTCACCCCGGCGGCGATCCAGGCGCCCGGCGGCTCGGCCGTGGGCCAGACCCTCACCAGCTCCGACCCGGTGTGGTCGCGTCCGGACGTGATCAACGCCTACCAGTGGCTGCGTGACGGCCAGCCGATCGGCGGCGCCAACGCGCCGACCTACACGCTGATCAACGAGGACTACACCCGTGCGGTGTCCCTGCGCGTGACCGGTCGCAAGCCCGGCTTCAGCGACGGCTCGTCGACCAGCAACGCCTTCGCGATCACGGCGGGCGGTGCGGTCATCAACACGATCGCCCCGGTCATCTCCGGCAAGGCGGCCCCCGGCAACACGCTCAACGTCACCGGCGGGATGTGGTCGCAGCAGTCGGAGCTCAGGTACCAGTGGCTGCGCCAGGGCGCGCCCATCCCCAACGCGACCGGGTCGAGCTACAACCTGTCCGCGCTCGACGCCGGCAAGCAGCTGACGGCGATGGTGTTCGCCAAGGCCAACGGCTTCGCCGAGGGCTCCGCCAGCACGGCGCCGGTCCAGGTCGCGCGCCTGACCTCGACGGTCACCCTCGCCCTGTCCGCCGACCGGGTCAGCCGCAAGACGCGCGTGAAGGTCGGTATCACGGTCGCGGTGCCCTACCTCCCGGGACCGACCGGCCAGGTCAAGGTGTTCGACGGCGCCAAGGCGCTGAAGACCCTCACCCTGCTGAGCAAGAGCAACGGCCAGGTGTCCTGGAAGCTGCCCAAGCTCAAGAAGGGCAAGCACAAGATCAAGGTCGTCTACCTCGGCACGCCGTCGGTCGTCGGGTCGAAGTCGAAGGTGACCAAGCTCTTTGTGGGCAAGTGACATCGCGGCAGTAGTCTCCGCTCGTGAACTGGCTCGGTGACCACTGGCTCGACGTCCTCGGCTGGGGCGGAAGTGCACTCCTGGTGTACTCCCTGCTCCAGTCGAGGGTGCTGCGCCTGCGCGTCCTCAACCTGGCGGCCTGCCTGATCCTGACGGTCTTCAACTGGGCTCTCGAGGTCTGGCCGATGGTCGGCATGAACATCGTGCTCTCGGCGATCAACCTGTGGTTCATCGTCAAGCTGATGAGCGACCGCCACGACGAGGCCGCCTTCGAGGTGCTGCAGGTGCGGGGCGACGACGAGTACCTGCGCCACGTGCTGCGGGTGCACGGCGCCGACATCTCGAGGTTCAACCCCGAGTTCGTGCACGACCCGGCCGCCACCGACCAGAGCGCCTTCCTCGTCACCCGCGGCGACGAGACCGTCGGGGTCGTGCTGCTGACGGCGGAGGGCGACACCGCGCATGTCCTGCTCGACTACGTCACGCCCCGCTACCGCGACTTCTCCCCCGGCGAGTTCATCTGGCGCAAGAGCGGGATGCTGAGCGAGAACGGCTACCGCCGGGTCGTCACCTCGCCGCACATGGTCGCCCCCTACTACGACCGGGTCGGGTTCCACCGCGACGGCGGTTCGTGGGTGCTCGAGCTGACCCGATGATCACCACGCTCATCCGGCGCGTGCTGCCGGTGGCGGTGGTCGCGATCCTCCTCGGCGCCGTGGTCCGCGCGCAGTCGCGCCCGCCACTCGGCGCCGACGGCTACTTCCACCTGCGCATGGGACACGAGCTGCTCGGCGGCTGGTCGATCCGCGACCCCGGTCACCTCGGCCCCTACGACACGGCCGACTGGCTGCCCACCCAGTGGCTCTCCCAGATCGGCATGGCGGCCATCGAGGACCGCGCCGGGCTGGCCGGCGTCATGTGGGTCGCCGGCGTCCTCGTGCTCGTCCTCGCCCTCGCCGTCTTCGTCGTGTGCCGGCAGACGGCCGCCCCGCTGCCGGCGGCGCTCGCCACCATCCTCGCCTGCTCCGCCGCGAGCCCCGGGTTCTCGGCCCGACCGCAGGTGTTCAGCTACCTCTTCGTGCTGGTGGTCACCGCCGCGTGGCTGGCCACGCTGCGCGACGGCCGGGCCCGGTGGTGGCTGGTCGCCGTCGCCTGGGTCTGGGCCCCCCTCCACGGGCTCTGGCCGATCGGGATCGTCATCGCCGTCACCGCGATCGCCGGACTCGCCCTCGAGCGCACCCTGCCCGCGCGCCAGCTCGCACGCCTCGCGCTGATCCCCGTGCTGTCCGCGCTGGTGGTGCTGGCCACCCCGCTCGGGTTCGGGGTGTACGGCGCCGTGCTGGCCGTCGGCTCCCGCGCGCAGTACTTCGCCGAGTGGGGGCCCACCGACTTCACCGAGCCCTACGCCATCGCGCTCCTCGCCATGTTCGCCGTGGTGCTGCTGGTCGGCCTCAAGCGTCGCAGCCTCGCCTGGGGCCAGCTGCTGCTCGTCGGGCTGGCCGGGGCGCTGGCCGTGTCCTCGGCACGGATGACCGTGCTCGCGGCGCTGGTGCTCGCGCCGTTGGTGGCCGAGGCGCTCCAGGAGTTCGTGCCCGCGGCACCGGGCCTGCAGCGGCGCGAGGCGCTGTCGCTGGCCGTCGTCGCCGTCCTCTGCGGCGGAGTGCTCGCCGCCGTCGTGCACGCACGCGCCGACGACGAGGTCGCACCCGCGTGGCTGGACGCCCACCTCGACGCCGTACCCGCCGGCACGCGCGTCCTCAACGACTGGGACACCGGCGCCTACTTCCTGTGGCGCCACCCCCAGCTCGCCCTCGCCATGCACGGGTACGGCGACGTGTTCACCGACGACGAGCTGCAGCGCAACCTCGACATCACCCGGCTCAAGCCGGGCTGGGACGACGAGGTGGCCGACCTCGACGCCGAGCTCGCGCTGGTCGACCCCGACACCCCGCTCGGCTATGCGCTGGTCGAGGACCTCGGCTGGCAGGTCATCGAGGCGGACGACGACTTCGCGCTGCTGAGCCCGCCGGAGAGCTGACCTGCCTCAGCGCGAGGAGGCGGTCACCCAGCGGTCCAGCGTCGCACGGGCCGCGCCGTCGTCGATCGCCTTCGCGGCACGGGCGATGCCGTCGGCCAGGGCGGTCATCGGCTCGGTGGTCGGGGCGTCGTGCACGGCGAGCGCGGCGCCCGCGTTGAGGACCACCGCGTCGCGGACCGGACCGGTCTCGCCGTCCATCACGCGACGGACGACGTCGGCGTTGTGCGCGGCGTCGCCACCGCGCAGGTCCTCGGTCGTCGCGGGCGCGACCCCGAGGACGGCGGGATCGACCACGCTCTGGTGCACCTCGCCTCCGTGGACGGCCCACAGCGTGGAGGTCGTGGTCGTGGTGAGCTCGTCGAGGCCGTCGTCGCCGCGGAACACCCAGGCGTCGACGCCGCGGGAGGCGAACACACCGGCCATCACCGGAGCGGCGGCCGGGTCGGCACAGCCGATCGCCTGCGCCGCCGGGCGGGCCGGGTTGGTGAGGGGGCCGAGGAGGTTGAAGGACGTCGCGATGCCGAGCTCGCGGCGCGGGACGGCCGCGTGACGCATCGCCGGGTGGAAGGCCGCGGCGAAGCAGAAGGTGATGCCCGCCTCGGCGGCGACCTCGGCCACCCGGGCGATCGGCAGGTCGAGGCGGATGCCGAGCTGCTCGAGCACGTCGGCGGAGCCGGAAGTGGAGGAGGCTGACCTGCTGCCGTGCTTCACGACCCGGGCGCCGGCGCCGGCCGCGACGATCGCGGCCATCGTCGAGATGTTCACCGACATCGACCGGTCGCCGCCCGTGCCCACGACGTCGAGCAGCCGCCCCTCGACCGAGATCGAGTTGCCCGCGGCCAGCATGGCGTCGGCCAGCGCGGTGACCTCGTCGACGGTCTCGCCCTTGGCACGCAGCGCCACCGCGAAACCGGCGATCTGCGCGGGCGTGGCCTCGCCGGCCAGGATGGTCGCCATCGCCCACGAGGTCTGCTCGGCCGTGAGGTCACGGCGGGCAGTCAGGGTCGAGAGGACATCGGGCCAGGTCGTCATGCGCCCGAGTGTTCCAGACGGGCCGGGCCGGGTCGGGGCCCGTCTCGCCGCACCGGCGACGGTGGGCGGGCCGGTCAGCTGGTGGTGGCGGGCACCCGCGCGCGGAGCAGCGAGACGACGGTCTCCGCCAGGTGGACCGGGTCGATCGGGTGGGGTACGGCGGCCTCCGCACGCGACCACGTCGCGAGCCAGGCGTCCTGCGGCCGGCCGGTCAGCACGACCACCGGCGGGCACTGGTAGATCTCGTCCTTGAGCTGCTTGGCGATGCCCATGCCGCCGGCGGGGACGGCCTCGCCGTCGAGGATCGCCAGGTCGATGTGACCGGCGTCCATGTTCTGGATGACGACGGGCTCGGTCGCGACCTCGACGTACTCCAGCTCGGGCAGGTCGGGGTGCGGCCGACGACCGAGGGCGAGGATGACCTGCTGACGGACGTCGATGTCGTCGCTGTAGACGAGGACCTTGAGTCGGCTCACGGGCGTGATGCTACCGGTCGACCTCGCGGCCCACTCCGCGGTGCTGCTCGCGCGCCTCCATCAGGTCGAGACGACGGTCCTCGCGCGCCGCCTCCTTCATCGACGACCGCACCCACTGCACGAACAGCACGCCGAAGAACACCAGCCCGATCAGGTCGCCGGACGCCCACAGGATCCCGCCGGCCGTGTGCTGGTCCTCCAGCATCGGCGGCAGCCACGACCCCATCGGCCCCTCGCGAAGCGCGGCGTAGTGCGACTCCCCCAGGATCGTGGTCTGGCCCATGATCGTGACACCGAGGAACGCGTGGAACGGCAGCGTGAGGACGGTCAGCAGCACCCGGAACGGGTAGCCGACGCGACCCGGCAGCGGGTCGATGCCCATCAGCGGCCAGAAGAACAGAGCGCCGACGGTGACCAGGTGGACGTGCATGAGCTCGTGCACGAACGCGGAGGCCAGCGACGCGTCGTACCACCCGGAGAAGTAGAGCGCCCACGGCGAGACGATGTAGAGCAGGAACGTGAGTGGCGGGAAGGACAGCACCTGCGCCACCCGCGAGTGGAGCACCGCGAGGAGCCAGCGGCGCGGCGTCGGCGGCAGCGTGCGCAGCGCGAGCGTGACGGGCGCGCCGAGCGCGAGCGACAGCGGCACCACCATCGACAAGATCATGTGCTGGACCATGTGGACGCTGACCAGGGTGGTGTCGTAGCGCCCGATCCCGGACGCGGTGGCGACGAAGAACGAGCCCATCCCGGCGACGACGAACGCCAGGGTCCGACCCACCGGCCAGGCGTCCCCGCGGCGGCGCAGGACGACCACCCCGACGAGGTAGAGACCGGCGATCCAGACGGTCAGGACGAACGGGACCGGATCGATCCCCCAGTCGGTGAAGACACGCCCGAGGGTGAACCTCGGGAGGTCCAGATCGCTCACCCACGCCGCCGTCTTCACGGTGTGAACAATATGACGGCGAAAGTCAGGGGGTCGGGGTGGCCCTCAGACGGCCTAGAGACATAATGAGTGCGTGGCGACAGCAACAGCGACGATTCCGGCCTCCCGACTGCACGGGCACCACGATCGACCGAGCATGGTCAGCGTGGGGACGATCATCTGGCTCTCCAGCGAGCTGATGTTCTTCGCGGCCCTCTTTGCCTCCTACTTCACCATCCGCGCGGTGAGCCCCGAGCTGTGGGCGCAGGAGACCGAGAAGCTCAACGTGCCCTTCTCGACGGCCAACACCATCATCTTGGTGTTGTCCTCGGTGACCTGCCAGCTCGGCGTCTTCGCCGCCGAGCGCGGCCAGGTCGGGCGCAAGGGCTCGGTGCTCAACGTCGGCGGCTGGGGCCTGCGCGAGTGGTTCATCCTGACCTACATCATGGGCGCGATCTTCATCGGTGGCCAGGCGCTGGAGTACGCCGAGCTCGTGCACGAGGGCGTGACGATCCCCGACTCCGCCTACGGCACGATGTTCTACCTCACCACCGGCTTCCACGGGATCCACGTCACCGGCGGCCTGATCGCGTTCCTGTTCGTGCTGGGACGCACCTACCTCGCCCGCCGGTTCACCCATGAGCAGGCCGTGACGGCCATCGTCGTCTCCTACTACTGGCACTTCGTCGACGTCGTGTGGATCGGGCTGTTCGCCACGATCTACCTCATCAAGTAGCCCTCGCCCCGAGACCGCTAGGAATTGACTGTGCGTTTGTTGAACCGCTCCGCAGGCCGGATCTCCCGGCACCGCCGCGGGCCTGCCGCCGGACTGGCCGTGCTCCTCCTGGGGCTGCTGCTGACCGGTGGCCTCTACACCGTCTTCGCCCCGGCCCAGGCCGAGAAGGCGACGAGCGACACCGAGGCCGTCGCGGAGGGCCGCAAGCTCTTCCTCGTCGGCTGCGCGTCGTGCCACGGGCAGAACGGTGAGGGCATCTCGACGGTCCGCGAGGGCTACGAGAAGGGCCCCTCGCTCGTCGGTGTCGGTGCGGCGGCCGTCGACTTCCAGGTCGGCACCGGACGCATGCCCATGGCGCAGCCGGGCTCGCAGGCACCTCGCAAGACCGTGGCCTACAGCGACGAGGAGGTCGCTGCGATGGCGGCGTACGTCGCGTCGCTGGCCCCCGGACCGGCCGTGCCCACCGAGGAGGACTACTCCATCGACGGCCTGTCCGCCGACGAGCGCGAGGAGGCCATCGTCCGCGGTGGCCAGATCTTCCTGACCAACTGCACCGCATGCCACAACTTCAACGGCTCCGGCGGAGCCATGCCCCGCGGCGGCTACGCCCCGTCGCTGCACGGCGTCGAGGGCAAGTACATCTACGAGGCGCTGCTGACCGGCCCGCAGGCCATGCCCAACTTCAGCAACGGCAACCTCTCCCCCGAGGAGAAGCGCGACGTCATCGCCTACCTCGGCAGCATCCAGGACACGCCCAACTACGGCGGGTTCGGCCTCGGCGGGCTCGGCCCGGTCTCCGAGGGCATGTTCGCCTGGGTCCTGGGCATCGGCGGCCTCGTCGGCTTCGCCGTGTGGATCGCCGCGCACACCACCCGCAGCACCAAGGTCAAGGAAGGGGCCGACGCATGATCGAGCCCGGAAACGACGACGCCACGGGCTCGACCGCCCACGGCGGGACGCCGGCCATCCCGGAGGAGCCCATCGCCAACCCCGGCCTGCCGGCCCACACGTGGCGACCGACCGACCTCGACGAGGGTGCCGCCAAGCGCGCCGAGCGCCAGGTCGCCGGGTTCTTCTTCCTCTCGATGGTCTGCACGGTCCTGTTCATCGTCGCCTACTTCACCCTCCAGATCGGCGACAACTTCGACACCTTCATCGGCCTCGGTGCGTCCACGGTGGCGCTCGGGCTGGCCCTGGGTGGTGCGATGCTGTTCATCGGCGTCGGCATCATCCAGTGGGCTCGCAAGCTGATGGGCGACCACGAGATCTCCGAGCTGCGCCACTCCGCCTCCTCCAGCGTCGAGGACCGCGAGGCGACCCTCGCCGCCCTCGACATCGGCATCGAGGAGTCCGGCATCGGTCGTCGGCCGCTGGTGCGCAACTCGCTGCTCGGTGCGGTCGGCATGGTCGGCCTGCCGCTGGTCGTGATCCTGCGCGACCTCGGACCGACCAACAACCAGGTCGCCAACGCCGAGGCCGGCACCGGTCTCCAGCACACCATCTGGAAGAAGGGCATGCGCCTGGTGCGCGACGTCGTCGGCACCCCGATCATGGCCTCCGAGCTGGAGATCGGCGACCTCGTCAACGCGGCGCCTGAGGCGCTGTTCCCGACCGAGGAGAACGGCTACCCCGAGATCGAGGGCGTGAAGCTCAACGTCCAGAAGGCCAAGGGCGCCATCATCATCGTCAAGATGGAGCCCGACGAGATCAAGCACGGCAAGGGCCGGGAGAACTGGACCGTCGACGGCGTGATCTGCTACTCCAAGATCTGCACCCACGTCGGGTGCCCGATCTCCCTGTACGAGCGGACCACGCACCACGTGCTCTGCCCGTGCCACCAGTCCACGTTCGACCTGGCCGACAGCGCCAAGGTCATCTTCGGACCCGCTCACCGCCCTCTCCCCCAGCTGCCCCTGGCAGTCGACGACGAGGGCTATCTGATCGCACAGGCCGACTTCGACGAACCTGTCGGGGCAAGCTACTGGGAGCGTGAGAAGCAATGAGTCTCGACACCAGCAAGGTCGCCACGTCCAACGGCGCCACCGCCGCGACCGCCGGCAAGCCGTCCAAGCTCGGCGGCGTCGCCGGGTGGGCCGACGAGCGCCTCGGCCTCGCCGGCGCGATGAAGAAGAACCTGCGCAAGGTCTTCCCCGACCACTGGTCCTTCATGCTGGGCGAGATCGCCCTGTGGAGCTTCGTGGTCCTGCTCCTGACCGGCGTGCTCCTCACGCTCTGGTTCACCCCGAGCATGGGCGAGGTCCACTACGAGGGTTCCTACGACCAGCTCCGCGGCATCGAGATGTCGGAGGCCATGGCCTCCACCCTCAACATCTCCTTCGACGTCCGCGGCGGCCTGCTGCTGCGCCAGATGCACCACTGGGCGGCGATGCTCTTCATCGCCTCGATGATGGTGCACCTGCTGCGCGTCGCCTTCACCGGCGCCTTCCGCAAGCCGCGCGAGGTCAACTGGGTCATCGGCTGCCTGCTGCTGCTCCTGGGCACCCTGGAGGGCTTCACCGGCTACTCCCTGCCCGACGACCTGCTCTCCGGCACCGGCGTCCGTGCCGCCGACGGCTTCCTGAAGGCCACCCCGGTGGTCGGCAGCTACATGTCGTTCTTCCTCTTCGGCGGCGAGTTCCCCGGACAGGCGATCATCCCGCGCCTCTACATCATCCACGTGCTGCTGATCCCGGGCCTGCTGCTCGGCCTGATCGCGGCCCACATGCTGCTGCTCGTCTACCACAAGCACACGCAGTGGCCCGGCCCCGGCCGCACCGAGCAGAACGTCGTGGGCTTCCCGATGCTCCCGGTGTACGCCGCCAAGGCCGGTGGCTTCTTCTTCATCGTCTTCGGCGTCACCGCGATCATGGGTGGCCTGCTGTCGATCAACCCGGTGTGGAAGTTCGGTCCCTACGACCCGACCAAGGTGACGGCCGGTTCGCAGCCCGACTGGTACATGGGCTGGCCCGACGGGCTGCTGCGGATCATGCCCGGCTGGGAGTCGGTGATCTTCGGCTACACGATCTCGTGGAACGTGATGATCCCGATCCTGATCGTGCCGCCGACGATGCTGGTCATCTTGATCCTGCTGCCCTTCATCGAGGCCTGGATCACCGGTGACAAGCGCGAGCACCACCTGCTCCAGCGCCCGCGCAACGCCCCGACCCGCACCGCGGTCATGGTGTCCCTGATGACGTTCTACGGGCTCGCCTGGGCGGCCGGCGGCAACGACATCATCGCCATCAAGTTCCACATGAGCATCAACCACATCACCTACTTCATGCGGGTGATGGTGTTCCTGGGACCGGCGATCGCCTTCTTCGTGACGCGCCGCTGGTGCATCTCGCTCCAGCGCCACGACAACGAGAAGCTGCTGCACGGCTACGAGACCGGCATCATCATGCGCTCCCCCGAGGGCGGCTACTCCGAGCGGCACCTGCCGATCAGCGAGGCGTCGGCCTACTCCCTCACCGCGCGTGACCGCGACGAGATCTACACCGTCGAGGGCGACACCGACGCCAACGGCGTCGTCGCCCCGGGCTCCCGGGCCCAGGCAGTGCGGGCCAAGCTGTCGGAGAAGATGTACGGCTACAACGTGCAGAAGCCGACCGCCGAGGAGATCGAGGAGGCGCACCACCACGCCGAGCACGAGCACGAGCTCGAGGCAGGTCTCGACCACCCGGCCGACGGGCACCAGTTCGACGGCCACAGCGACCACACGGTCGACGAAGCGCCACTGCGGGGACACTGACCCCTCGCCGTACGCCACGTGAGCAAGGCCCCGGACCCGCGAGGTCCGGGGCCTTCTCCGTCCCCGGAATCAGACGCCCGCCCTCTTCGTTGAACCATCAACCAATGTGTGCGGAGAGGACCCCATGGACGTGCAGCTCGGACTCGACACCTTCGGTGACGTCACCCATGACGCCGACGGCTCCCTGCTCCCCCACCATCAGGTGCTGCGCAACGTCGTCGAGCAAGCGGTCCTGGCCGATCAGGTCGGCGTCGACGCGTTCGGCGTCGGCGAGCACCACCGCGACGACTTCGCCGTGTCGGCCCCCGACATCGTGCTGGCTGCGGCCGGCGCGCGCACCGAGCGCATCGTCCTGGGCACGGCGGTGACCGTGCTGAGCTCCGACGACCCCATCCGGGTCTACGAGCGCTTCGCCACGCTGGACGCACTGACCAACGGCCGCGCGGAGGTCACCCTGGGCCGCGGGTCGTTCACCGAGTCGTTCCCGCTCTTCGGCCTCGATCTCGCCGACTACGAGGTGCTCTTCGAGGAGAAGCTCGCGCTGTTCGCGCGGCTGCGCGAGGAGCGTCCGGTCTCCTTCCAGGGCCGGACCCGGATGCCGCTGCAGCCCACGCAGGTCCACCCGACGACGCAGAAGGGCCGGCTGAGCGCGTGGGTCGGCGTCGGTGGCTCGCCCGAGTCCGTCCTGCGCGCCGCGCGCCACCAGATCCCGATGATGCTCGCCATCATCGGCGGCGCGCCGGGTCGCTTCGCGCCGTACGCCGATCTCTACCGTCGCGCCCTCACCGAGCTCGAGCTCCCGCAGCTGCCGATCGGCGTGCACTCCCCCGGTTTCGTCGCCGAGGACGACCGCGAGGCCCGCGACCTCCTCTTCCCGCACTTCAAGACCAACCGCGACCGCATCGGCGCCGAGCGCGGCTGGGGGCCGGCCACCCGCGAGCAGTTCGAGGCGGAGGCCGACCACGGTGCCCTCTTCGTCGGCTCGCCCGAGACGGTGGCGCAGAAGATCGCCCGGACCGTCACCGAGCTGGGGCTGTCGCGCTTCGACCTGAAGTACAGCAACGGCACGATGCCGCACGAGCACCTGATGGAGACGATCCGGCTCTACGGGACCGAGGTGGCGCCGCGGGTGCGCGAGCTGCTGGCGGGGCGCGAGACGGTCTCAGCCGAGCGCTGAGCCGGCCTTGTACGCCGCGAAGTCCTCGTTCCAGTCGCCGTACCCGTTGTCGAGGGTCATGTAGCGGTCGGTGCCGGTGTACTCCACGACGTCGCCGCGCTTGGTCATCGCGTAGAGCCAGGCCGCGTTCTCGGTCGACATGCCGGTGCAGCCGTGGGAGACGTTGGCGTAGCCCTGCGAGCCGACCGACCACGGTGCCGCGTGGATGAACTCGCCGGTGTCGGTGAGCCGCATCGCCCACTGGACGTCGTCGATGTCGTAGGCCTCGGGGTCGGAGCTCGAGATACCGACCGTCTCGGAGTTCATCCGCTTCTCGGCGAACTTCTCGCTGATCACCTTCGTGCCCGACCGGGTGGTGAACCCGGCCTTGCCCGTCGTGATCGGGATGGTGCGCAGCAGCGTGCCGTTGGAGAACACCTGCATCTGGTGGGTCTGTGCGTTGACCTTGTAGACGTTGGCGTCGCCGATGTGGAAGTCGACGCGGCGGCTCTCCTGGCCGTAGATGCCGTTGCCGGCCGGGATCGAGTTGAGGTCGAGGTCGACGGAGACGTCCGTGCCGGCCTGCCAGTACGTCTTCGGGCGGTAGCGCACCTGGGTGTCGCTGAACCAGTGCCACGAGCCCGCCTGCGCCGGCGTGGTGGTGACCGTCATGTGCCGCTCGAAGGCGGCCTTGTCGGTGACCGGGAGGTCGAACTTCACCACGACCGGCATCCCGACACCTACGGTCTCGCCCGCCAGCGGGGCCACCGACGGGTAGGCCTGCTCGGCCAGCGTCAGGTCCTCGGTGTGGAAGCGCAGGACCTTGGTCACGGACTCGCCGTCGCTGCGGGTGGCGCGCGCCCGGGCGACGTAGTCGGTGCCGGGCTCGAGGCGCGAGGAGAGCACCCACGCCTCGCCCTTGACGTCCCCCTGGAGCGGGGTGCCGTCCTTGGCGGTCACGTCGACGCCCTCGAGCGTGCCCTCGGCGGCCCGGATCCGCAGCGGCTGGGCGATGTTCACCGAACGCAGGTCGGACGCGGTCGCGGTGATCTTGACGGGCTTCACCGGCGCGGCCTGCTCGGTGGCCTCCGTCGATCCGCTGGAGGATCCGTCGGCATCGGCGGACCCTCCGGCGCTGCCGGCCGCGTCGCAGGCGGCCAGCGAGGCCGTCAGGAGCAGTGCGGCGCCGATGGCGCGGAGACGTGCCGACATGAGCTGGAACCCCCGTGGAAGATCAAAGATGAGCGATCCTCAGCGTAACCCCGGGCTGGGCGCGCGACCCACTCCTCGACGACGCGCCGCCCGTGCACTACGTCACGGACAGGTCACGATCGGGTCACGGCCACCCGTCGCCGTACGCGCGTCGGCTCAGTGGGCGTGCTCGCCGCGGTAGTACTCGAAGATCCAGCCGCTCAGCGTCACGGCGCCGATGACGCCGCCGATGATGAACAGCCACCAGGCCGCCATCGCGGTCGCGAAGACCACCGTGCCCAGGGCCATGGCGCACCACAGGGGCCACCACGAGTAGGGCGGGAAGAAGCCGAGCTCGCCCGCGCCGTCGGCGATCTCGCCGTCCTTGCGGTCCTCGGGGCGGGGGTCCATGCGCGCGGCGTGGACGCCGAGGTAGAGCGAGACCATCAGCGTCAGCAGGGTGGTCATCGTCAGCGCGGAGGTGCCGGTCCAGTCACCGGTGATCAGCCAGTAGGCCGGGGTCACCAGGACCAGGAACACCGTGCAGATGACGAACAGCCAGGTCTCGTGCTTCATCGGGTCTCCCCCTGGGTGTTGCCGTCGTTGTCGGCGTGGCTGTCGAGGTCACCGTCGACGAGGTGGCCCTCGATGCGGTCCTCGAGCATCTCCTCACGCCCGTGCACCTCGGGCGCGTCCGCGACCTCGCCGCGGCGCTCGGCGTCGTTCTCGTGCAGCTCGAGCAGCGCGATCTCCGGGTGGTGCAGGTCGAAGGCCGGCGACTCGGAGCGGATGCGCGGGATGGACAGGAAGTTGTGGCGCGGCGGCGGCGAGCTGGTGGCCCACTCCAGCGAGCGGCCCCAGCCCCACGGGTCGTCGACGCCGACGAGCGGCGCCTTGCGGGAGACGAAGACGTTGTAGAGGAACGGCAGCGTCGAGGCACCCAGCAGGAAGGCGCCGATGGTGGACACCTGGTTGAGGGTGGTGAAGCCGTCCTCGGGCAGGTAGTCGGCGTAGCGACGCGGCATCCCCTCGACACCCAGCCAGTGCTGGACGAGGAAGGTGGTGTGGAAGCCGACGAACAGCAGCCAGAAGTGCAGCTTGCCGAGGCGCTCGTCGAGCATCCGGCCCGTCATCTTCGGCCACCAGAAGTAGAAGCCGGCGAACATCGCGAAGACCACGGTGCCGAAGACGACGTAGTGGAAGTGAGCCACCACGAAGTAGGAGTCGGAGACGTGGAAGTCGAGCGGCGGGCTGGCCAGGATGACGCCGGTGAGGCCACCGAAGAGGAAGGTGGTCAGGAAGCCGATCGACCACAGCATGGGGGTGTCGAAGGACAGAGATCCCCCCCACATCGTGCCGATCCAGTTGAAGAACTTCACCCCGGTGGGCACGGCGATCAGGAACGTCATGCCGGAGAAGAACGGCAGGTCGACCGCGCCGGTGACGAACATGTGGTGGGCCCACACGGCCACCGAGAGGATCGCGATGCCGAGCGTGGCGCCGACCAGGCCGACGTACCCGAACAGCGGCTTGCGGCTGAAGACCGGAAGGATCTCGGAGACGATGCCGAAGAACGGCAACGCGATGATGTAGACCTCGGGGTGGCCGAAGAACCAGAACAGGTGCTGCCACAGGATCGGCCCGCCGTGCACGGGGTCGAAGACGTGGGCGCCGAAGAGCCGGTCGGCCTCGAGCGAGAGCAGCGCGCCGGCCAGGATCGGAAATGCGATCAGCACGAGCAGCGAGGTGATCAGCGTGTTCCACACGAAGATCGGCATCCGGAACATGGTCATGCCGGGGGCGCGCATGCAGATGATCGTGGTGATGAAGTTGACCGCACCGAGGATCGTGCCGAGACCGGCCATCCACAGGCCCATGATCCACAGGTCACCGCCGACGCCGGGCGAGCGCACCGCGTCGGAGAGCGGCGTGTAGGCGAACCAGCCGAAGTCGGCCGCGCCCGCGGGCGTCAGGAAGCCGGAGGCGGCGATCAGGCCGCCGAAGAGGAACAGCCAGTAGCTGAACATGTTGAGGCGCGGGAACGCCACGTCGGGCGAGCCGATCTGCAGCGGCATGATCACGTTGCCGAAGCCGAAGAACAACGGGGTCGCGAACAGCAGCAGCATGATCGTGCCGTGCATCGTGAAGAGCTGGTTGTAGAGCTCGTCGTTGACGACCTGGTTGCCCGGGAACGCCAGCTCGGAGCGGATCAGCATGGCCATCAGGCCACCGACCATGAACCAGCTGAACGAGGTGATGAGGTACATCTTCCCGATCAGCTTGTGGTCGGTGGTCGTCATGATCCGGACCAGCTGCTGGCCCAGGGTCTTGCGCTCTACCTGTGCGGCGGCGGCCGCGGTCGCGGTGCTCACTCGGAGCCCCCTTCAGTCTCGTCGTCGAGCCCGGCCTGCGTCCGGACGTTGGCACCGCCGAGCAGCGGCTCCGTGGACTCGTCGCCCTGCTCCGCCAGGTCGGCGAGGTGGGCGTCGTAGTCCTCCTGGCTGACCACCTTGACCTTGAAGAGCATCCGCGAGTGGTCGACCCCGCAGAGCTCGTAGCACTTGCCCTCGTACGTGCCGATCTGCGTCGGGGTGACCTGGAACTTGTTGATCCGGCCCGGGACGACGTCCATCTTCATCAGGAAGTTCGGCACGCCGAAGTCGTGGATCACGTCGGGCGAGTGCAGGTTGAACTGCACGAGCTGGTCGACCGGGAGCCACAGCGTCGGGATCGTGTCGCCGTCCCCGACCGTGAAGACGTAGTCGTCGTAGCGGTAGTCGTTGTCGTCGTAGTTGGGCGTCGCCGGACCGGTCGGGTCGCCGACGCCGTAGTTGAACGTCCACTGCCACTGCTGGCCGACGACCTCGATGGTCACGTCCGGCTCGGGCTCGATGTTGATCATCTTGTTCTGGACGTTGACGGTCCAGTAGAAGAAGACGATCACCATCATGATCGGGGCGATCGTGTAGAAGATCTCGAGCGGCAGGTTGTAGCGCGTCTGCACGGGGATCTCGTCGTCGTTGCGGCGGCGGTACTTCACCACGACCCAGAAGATCAGGGCCCAGACGATCACGCCGGTGACCATCGCGGCCACCCAGGCCCACTTCCAGAGCTCGAAGGTGGCGGGCGACTGGCTGGTCGCCGGCTCCGGCATGGCCAGGCGGGCGATCTGGTCCTTGTCGGCCGCGTCGCACGCACTCAGGAAGAGCAGGGTCGCCGCGAGGAGCGCACCCGTGGCAAGCCGGCGCGCTGGCGCCGCTGCCCGCTTGGGGAGTTGCAGACCCACGAACGAGCCTCTCTCTAGGTCCAGTCTCGACACCTGCCAACAGTAACGTCATTCACGCCCGATGGCGCTGGCGGGTCGGGTGTCGTGCCCGACACGTTCTCGCCACCGGCGCCCATGTCGCATGGTCTAGGTTCGCCCCGTGAGCAGGGACCTCGATGCCGCGTCCTCGACACCCCTCCACCCGGCCGCTCGCGATGCGTTCCTGGCCGCGCTGGAACGGGGGTATGCCGACCCTCGCCGCCTGCACGCGACCGCACGCGACGCCCGCCTCCTGCTCGACAACGCGCGCGAGGCGACGGCCGACGCCCTCGACGTACGCCCCGACGAGGTGAGCTTCACCGCCACCGGAACCGACGCGGTCCACCGCGGGCTGCTCGGCCTCGCGCAGCGGGGCCTGCGCGAGGGGCTGCCGATCGCGCACACGGCCGTGGAGCACTCCGCGGTCCTGCACGCCGCCCGATGGGCGGGCACGCCGCTGTCGGTCCCGGTCGACACCGTCGGACGCCTGGACCCTGCGGTCCTGCCGTCCACCGCGGCGGTGCTGGCAGTGCAGAGCGCCAACCACGAGGTCGGGACGCTCCAGCCCGTGGGATCGGTCGAATCCGCGGTCCCGCTCTTCATGGACGCCTGCGCCTCGATGGGGCGGCTGCCGCTCCCCCGCGGCTGGTCCGCGGCGGCCGGCTCGGCGCACAAGTGGGGCGGACCGGCCGGCGTGGGCGTGCTGCTGGTCCGCAAGGGCGCCCGGTGGCGCAACCCCTTCCCCGAGGACGACCGCGTCGACGAGCGCACGGCCGGGTTCGAGAACGTCCCCGCGATCCTCGCCGCCGCCGCGTCGCTCCAGGCGGTGGTCGCCGAGCGGGACGAGGTCAACGCGCGCCAGCACGCCTTGGTCGACGTCGTGCGCGCCCGGGTCGCGGCCGAGGTGCCCGACGTCGAGGTCGTCGGCGACCCCGTCGACCGGCTACCCCACCTCGTGACCTTCTCGTGCCTGTACGTCGATGGCGAGGCGCTGGTCCACGAGCTCGACCGACGCGGCTTCGGCATCGCGAGCGGGTCGGCCTGCACGTCCTCGACGCTCGCGCCCAGCCACGTGCTCGCGGCGATGGGCGTGCTGACCCACGGCAACGTCCGGCTCTCGCTGCAGCGCGACGCCACCCGCGAGCAGGTCGACGCGTTCTGCGACGCGCTGCCCGACGTGGTCGGCGGTCTCCGGGCGCGGGTGGGGCTGTGACCTCGTCGCCCGCCCTCGAGCTGGACTGCCGCGACATGCGCTGCCCGATGCCGGTCATCGAGCTCGGACGGCACCTCGCCGACGTCGAAGTCGGCGAGGTGATCGGGGTGGTCGCCCGCGACGTGGCGGCCCGGGTCGACGTCCCGGCGTGGTGCCGGCTGCGCGGGCAGGAGTTCGCCGGCGAGGACACCGCCGCCGACGGTGTGCCGCGCTACCTGGTGCGCCGGGTCAGCTGACTCAGCCGGTGGCGCGTCCTCGTCAGGGGTGCAGCGTCTTCAGGTGCGGCTCGAAGTCCGCGGTCGCGTCGGCGCCGTACGTCGCCGTGCAGCGCGCCAGGAAGGCCGCGCGCGAGAGGACGTATTCCTGCGTGCCGACCTGCTCGACGACGTAGACCGCGAGCAGGCAGCCGAGCTGGGCGGCGCGCTCGAGCGAGAGGCCCCAGCCGAGAGCGGCGAGGAAGCCGGCCCGGAACGCGTCGCCGACGCCGGTCGGCTCGACCTTCTCGATCTCCGGCACCGCGGCGACGGTGATCGACGCCTCGCCGTGGCGGTCGATGCGGACGCCCTCGGCGCCCAGCGTGACGACCCAGGTGCCGACGCGGGAGAGCACCTCGTCGGCCGACCAGCCGGTCTTCTGGGTGATGAGGTTGGCCTCGTACTCATTGGAGAAGAGGATCTCGGCGCCGTCGATCAGCGGTCGGATCATGTCGCCGTCGCCGAAGGCGAGCTGCTGCGAGGGGTCGGCGACGAACTTGTAGCCGCGCTGGCGGCACTCGTCGGTGTGCCGGAGCATGCCCTGCGGGTCGTCGGGGCCGATCAGGACGTAGTCGGGGTCGCCGACGCGGTCGACGATCGGCTTGAGCTCGATCTCACGGGACTCGCTCATCGCGCCGGCGTAGAAGCTGGCGATCTGCGCGTGGGCCGTGTCGTTGGTGCACACGAAGCGGGCCGTGTGCCGGGTCTCGGAGACGTGCACCGAGTCGCAGTCGACGTTGTGGCGCTGCAGCCAGGCGCGATACTCCGCGAAGTCCTCGCCGACGGCGCCCACCAGGACCGGCGTCAGGCCGAGGTTGCCGAGTCCGAAGCAGATGTTGGCGGCGCAGCCACCGCGGCGGACCTCGAGGTCCTCGACGAGGAAGGAGACCGACAGCTTGTCGAGCTGGTCGACGACCAGGCTGTCGGAGAACCTGCCCGGGAAGGACATCAGGTGGTCGGTCGCGATCGATCCGGCGATGAGAAGAGGCACGGCCGAACAGTACCCGCGGGCGGGCCCTGACCCGCATCCTCGGGGACGCGCGAAACTACCGATTGGTACGGCGCGGGATACCTGTCGGTAGCCGTTAGCGTCGCAGCCATGACGACCCGAGACCCCGCGTCCCACCTGGTCCACGACGAGCTGGCGCCGGCCTCCGAGCTGGCGGCCGACTGCCGCGCCACGGGGCTCAACCTGCGCCTCGAGCGCGTCGCCCGGGCCGCCGCGAGCACCCCGCCCAGCATCCGCTACGAGGACTTCCCGACCGATCGGCCCAAGCGCGAGATCACGATCAGCGAGGCGGCGACCCGCCTCGCCAACGCGCTCCACCTGCATCTCGACTAGCCCTCCCAGGTGTCGAGACAGACGAACGCCCCCGTCCGACGGACGGGGGCGTTTGTCGTGTGGATCAGTGGAACGAGTCGCCGCAGGCGCACGAGCCGGTGGCGTTGGGGTTGTCGATCGTGAAGCCCTGCTTCTCGATCGAGTCCACGAAGTCGATCTGCGCACCGTTGAGGTAGGGGACGCTCATCCGGTCGACGACGACGGTCACGCCGTCGAAGTCGGTGGTGACGTCGCCGTCGAGGGTGCGCTCGTCGAAGAAGAGCTGGTAGCGCAGGCCCGAGCAGCCACCCGGCTGCACGGAGATGCGCAGGGCCAGGTCGTCGCGACCCTCCTGCTCGAGGAGGCTCTTGACCTTCGACGCAGCGACATCGCTCAGGTTGATCTGGTCGCTGCGGCGGTCGGTGGTCGTGTCGAGCTGCTCGGTCATGGGTGCTCCCAAAAGAATTGACGGGCGGTTGCCTGGCTCAATCCTCGCACACCGGTGGATATTCCCCGAGCCGATGCGACCAGCTCCCGCGTGGCCTGCGGTGGCGCCTCGCGTCGAGTCCAGGTGGCGGCACATCGCGGCCGCGGAGCGCCGTACGACGCAATCTGCCGCCACCCTTTCCGGGGGCATCCGGGGGGTGGCGGCACATCGCGGCCGCGGAGCGCCGTACGACGCAATGCGCCGCCACACACTGTGGGCGAACGCGAGGTGGCGGGGAATCGACAGAGCCGGACCGTCGAGTAGGTCAAGCGCCGCTGCTCCGGCGTCGCGGCGGGCAGCTGGGGATTCGAGCGAGGAACGCCGACCGGACGGCGTGTACAGCGACTGTCGCACCAGCTCGAGCCACGGCTGTAGCCGCCGGGGGTCGTGCGTGCGTCCGACGGCACGGTCGATGTCATCGAGAACTGTCACCCCGCGGTGCAGGAGGTCGCCCAGGGTGTAGCCACGGCGAACGTGACCGGCCCTGTCGATCCGCCGGCTGCGCTGCAGGTCCTTGACGCGGCGGTGCGCCTTCTCGTGCTCGGCGCCGTCGTACTCGTGGATCGACCTGGTCCCCTGGAGCCACAGGTCTGCTCGGGCGATCTCGACCCCGTGCTCGTCCGCCAGCACCCACTGGGTCTCGACCTCGACCCCGCAGCTGACGTGGAGGATGCGCAGGAGCGTCTCGGGAAGGGACTCGGCTGCCGCGTCCACCAGCGGGAGCGCGCGTCTGAGGGCCGTGGCCCCGGGCCGCCGGCTCCGACTGATCGTGACCAGCTCGTCGATCTCGACGATGCCGAGGTGCAGTGCACTGTCGAGCACGGCCACCAGGTCGAGCAACGAGAGCCAGCGGGCAGCGGCCACGATGGCTTCGGCAGGGACGGCGATCCGCAGCCCTCGCCGGTCCACGAACTCGACAGGCTGGATGTGGCGGCTCGTGTGGACGCCAGCACGCATCGGCCGCGGATCGTTCTTGCCGAGCGCAAGGAAGATCGGGCAGTCATCAGGAACCGGTGGCAGCGAGACTCCCCATTGCTCGAGCGCCGTCAGGCCGGTGAAGCACCCGCCCGCGGTCATGAGCAGCTGCCAGCCGCCCAGGTCCTCCGCGGACCACAGCGGCGGGTACTCGACCGAGGTCGCCGGGTCGGTTGTGGCGCGATGCACGGCGTACGTCACCTGGTGCCAGTCGACGCCGCGACGGTGTCCACGAACGGGCGAGCCCGCCATCGGTCCGTCTTCTCGAGAGATCGTGGCTTCGGTCATGCGGCCGAGGCTCGGCCACTCCTCCGACACGCGGGAGGATCGCGTGCACCTCCCTGTGGATGGGAGGACTGGCGCCGTACCTGTGGACGCCGTGCGCTCCGTCGACGCCCGGTGGCGGCAGATTGCGGTCGGCGGGCGCTGGACGACGCAATCTGCCGCCACCCCCGCGATTCAATTCGGGACGGTGGCGGCACATCGCAGCCGGAAGGCGTCGTACGACGCAATCTGCCGCCACCCCCACGAGGCGCTCCGGCACGAGTGACGGGACGCGACGGGACGAGCCGCCTCAGCGCGACCAGGTGCGGGCGGTGCGCTCGGCGAGGTCGGCGAGCGAGCCGGCGGGGTCGGCGAAGGCGCGTTCCTCGCCGACGAGGTCGACCAGGGAGTAGGCCGACTCGATGCCCAGCGCGCGCATCTCGCGGGAGCCGACGAGCACCTGGCCGGCGAGGGCGATGCACGGGCGCAGCGCGTCGGCGGCGATCTCGGCGACGCCGTAGGGCACCTTGCCCGAGCGGCTGGAGAAGTCGAAGGCTCCCTCCCCGGTGACGACGAGGTCGGCCGCACGCGCGCGCTCGGCGAGGCGGACGTGCTCGGCGACGAGGGCGATCCCGGGCTCGCGGGTGGCGCCGAGGGCGAGCAGGGCGAAGCCGATCCCGCCGGCGGCACCTGCGCCCTTCTCCAGGGAGGTACGGCGATCGGTGGCCGCCGCGAAGCGCTCGAGGACGCCGTCGATCTCGACGATGCGGTCCTCCTCGATCCCCTTCTGCGGGCCGAAGGTCTTGGTGGCGCCGAACAGGCCGGTCAGCGGGTTGTCGACGTCGGTCGCCGCGACGAGCTCGACCCCCGCCAGCCGCTCGCGGGCCGGGCCGAGGTCGACGGTGGTGACCGTGTCGAGCGCGATCGCGCCGCTGTCGAGGATGCCGTCGGAGGTGGCGCCGAGCGCGGCCAGCACGCCCGCTCCCCCGTCGTTGGTGCCCGACCCACCGAGCCCGACCACGACCTTGCGCGCCCCGGACTCGACAGCCGCGACGATCTGCTCCCCCACGCCGAAGCTGTCCCCGAACTCGGCGCCGCCGTCCATCAGGTGCAGCCCGACGGCCTGGGCGGTCTCGATGTAGGCGACGTCCTCGACGAAGAGCACCGTCGCCGGGACACGCTCACCGTGCGGCGCCTCGACGGTGATCGCGAGCAGCTCGCCGCCGAGCGCGGCGTGCAGCACGTCGACGAACCCCGGCCCGCCGTCGGCCATCGGGGCGAGGTCGAGCGCGTCGTCGGGTGCGCGCCGCGCCCAGCCCTCGGCGATCGCGTCGCACGCCTCGACGGCGGTCAGCGTGCCCGCGAACTTGTCGGGGGCGATCAGCACGCGCATGCGGCTCATCCTGTCCTACGCACGGGCGGCTCACGCCGTCGCCGCTCCGTCGCCGCTCCGCCACGCGATCGTGAGGATCAGCCGGTCGCGAGCGCGCTGCCCTCGTCCTCCTCGAGGACGAGGGCCAGCGCCTGGTCGAGCGACATCGCGGCGCCCTCGGCGTGCAGGCGTTCGTACGCCGCATCGCCCACCGCCGCCCGGATGCCGGCCACGACACGCTCGTGCTCGGGCCGGTCGCCGGGATGGCGGCGGGCACCGAGCACCCGCAGCGCCTCGTCACCGGCGCCGATCAGGACGGCGCCGAGCTCGGAACGGCCCAGTCCGTGCTCGGGGCCGGCGAGCTGGGAGATCGTCCACGCGGCCATCAGCCGGCGTCCGATGCACCAGCAGATGCGGAGGGCCTGGTGGGTGAGGCGGCGCGCCTCGGCGTAGTCCCCGCGGTGCTCGGCGAGGTAGCTCAGGTTGGAGAGGAAGACGCTGACGTACATCTCGTCGTCCAGGGTCGTGGAGATCTGCAGGCCCTCCTCGTAGGCCGCGACCGCGAGGGCGTCGTGCCCGGCGACCCGCGTCAGCTCGCCGCGGATGTTCAGCACCTGCGCGATCAACGCCGGCCCGCCCACACGGCGACCCAGCGCCAGCGCCTCGTCGTTGACCTGCATGGCGAGGTCGTGCTGCTCGATCTCGCTGATGTAGGTCGCCGAGCAGACGGCGAGCGAGTAGGCCAGCAGCCGCGGCTCGTCCTGCTGGCGGAACAGCTCCGTCGACCGCTCCCAGTGCACCCGCGCCTCGCGCTGGTCGTGGGGGAAGGCCAGGAACCCGGCGGCCAGCCGGATGCGGGCCACGACCGGCGGCTCCAGCCGGTCCTCGTGCGCCACCATCTCGTCGACCCAGCGCCGTCCCTCGGCGTGGTGCCCCTCGAGGAACCAGTAGGCGCCGAGCGCGGCCGTGATCCGGGCCGTCAGCGGCAGGTCGTCGCTCCGCGCGGCCCAGTCGTGGGCCAGGCGGACCTCGGCGAGCTGCTCGGTGATGTCGTCGAGCCAGCGGTCGGCGGCATCGGTCCAGCGCCGCTCGAAGAGGTCCTCGACGTAGCCGGCGACGTACGCCGCGTGCGCGTCGCGCACCGGATCGGGGTCGTCGAGGAGCTGGGCCGCGTGCTGCCGCACCAGCGAGAGCATGGCGAAGCGCGGCTCGCCACGGTTGCCGGTCGTGCGACGCACGAGGCTGTGGTCGACCAGCACGCTCAACGGGTCGACCACGTCGCCGTCGGACCAGACCGCCTCGACCGCCTCGAGCGGAACCGCGCCGCGGAACACCGACAGCCGGGCGAACAGCCGCCGCTCGTCCGGCCCGAGCAGCTGCAGGCTCCAGTCGATCGTCGCGGGGATGGTCTGCTGGCGGCCGGGCAGGTCGCGTCCGACCGCGGCGCTCGACCCCAGCCGGCTGGCCAGGCGCTCACGCAGCAGGGCCGGGGTCAGCGTCCGCAGGTGGCCGGCCGCGATCTCGATGGCCAGCGGGAGCCCGTCGACCGAGCGGCAGATCGCGGTCACGTCGGCGAGGTGGCGCGACAGGTCGAAGCGCGGGTCGACGGCCGTGGCCACCTGCTCGAACAGCGCGACCGCCTCGCGGTCGACGGCGAGCGGGTGCACCTCGTAGACCTGCTCCCCCGCGATCCGCAGCCGGGCCCGGCTCGTCACCACCACCCGCAGGTCGTCGGACCACTGCACCATCTGCGCGACCAGGTCGGCCGCGTCGAGGACGTGCTCGAAGTTGTCGAGGACGATCAGCATCGACTGCCGGTGCAGGGCCTCCTCCAGCATCTGCGCGACGTTCTGGTTCTCCCCCGACCGGATGCCGAGCTCGCGGACGGCCAGCTCGGCGACCAGTCCGGGATCGGAGACCTTGGTCAGGTCGACGTAGCAGGTGCGCTGGTCGGTCGCCTCGGCATGGCCCTGTGCGACCTCGGCCACCAGCCGGGTCTTCCCGACGCCGCCGATCCCCAGCAGCGTGACGACGCGGTGGCGCTCGAGCATGGCCAGCACCCGCGCGACGTCGCGGTCGCGCCCGACGGTCCGGGTCGCGGGGCGCGGCACGCGGGTGGCGCTGCGGTTGGGCACGAGCCGCACCGGGGCGTACGGCGACATGGACTCGACCCGGGCGCGCAGCTCGGCCGCGGCGGGGCCGGGATCGACGCCGAGCTCCTCGCGCCACAGCCGCGCCATCGCGTCGAGCTGGCGCAGGGCTAGCGCGCGGTCCCCCGCGTCGAGGTGTCCCTCGACCACCCGCAGGTGCGACTCCTCGTCGAGCGGCTCGGCGGCGACGAGGTCGGCCCAGCGACCGGACGCGCGCAGCAGGTCGAGGTAGCGCACCCGCAGCCGCTCCCGCTCGGCGTCCGCCCACGGCTCGTAGAGGTCGTCGGGCAGCAGGTCGCCGCGGTAGAGCGCGATCGCGGACTCGCCCGACGCCGCCTCGAAGAGCGCGACGTCGGTCTCCACCTCGGCGTCCGGCAGCAGCGTGACGCTGTCGCCGGCGAGCACCACCGCGCTCGGCACCCCGAGCGCGGAGCGTGCGTAGTGGGCGGCCTTGTGCAGCCGCGGTGCCGCCTCGTCGAGCAGCAGGTCGGGCCACAGCAGGTCGATGACCTGCTCGCGCGGTAGCCGCCGGCCGGGGCGCAGGGCGAGCACCTTCACGAGGGTCGCCGCGTGGCGCCGGGTCCACGCCTGGGCGGCGACGGGCCGGTCGTCGACGGCGACCGAGAACCTCCCGAGCAGGTTGATGTCGACTCGCATCGCACCCTCCCAGCCGCGCTGCCACCCGACGCTACCGCCGGAACGGGGGCCGGGTCGATGCCTTCAGGTCGCCACGGCGAGCCCGTCGAGGTGCTCGAGCTCGGCGCGCATCGAGGCGCTGAACCGGTGGAGGAGGTTGCGGATGCCGTCGGCGTCCCAGTCGTAGGCCGCGACGCCCTCCGTCACGTCGAACAGCCCGCGCGAGAGCCGCTCGCGCGTGGCCTGGTAGGCGGCAAGCGCGTCCTCCTCCCGCTCGTCGCAGTAGAGCGCCGCGACCACGCGGTCGGCGAGCAGCTCGGCGTCACGCAGCGAGTCGGTGATGCCGTGCGAGGTGATCGGGTCCTTGAAGTAGCCCGCGTCCCCCACCAGCGCCCAGCCCGGCCCCCACGACCGGCGGCTGTAGCCCGGGACACCGGCCCAGCCGCGCACCCCCGACACCGGGCGGGCGTCGCGCACCCGCTCGACCAGGCTCGGTCCGGCCTCCCTCATCAGGGCGGTCATGGCGTGCTCGACGCCCGAGCGCCGCAGCGCACGCATGTGTCGTGGCGTGGTGGACACGAACACGCAGGCGGCGCCGTCGTTGGTGGGGATCACCCCCGCAGCGGCGCCCGCCCCGTAGGCCCACTCGTAGGCGTCAGCGGGGCCGTCCTCGACGTACCGGTAGAGCACCGCGCCGGCCGAACGACCCTGCCAGAGCACCGCCGCACCGGTCTGCTCGGCGACGACGGAACGGATGCCGTCGGCGCCGATCGTCAGCTCGGCGGCGAGCTCCGTGCGACCTCCGGGTCCGGTGGCTGACACACCGCTCACCCGGCCCGTCGGGTCGCGGCGCAACGCCGTCACGGCGGTCTCGTGCAGCACGTGCACACCGGCCGCCTCGGCGGCCTCGACCAGGAGCCGGTCGAGCAGGTGCCGGCGGGGGGCATAGAGCGCGTCGACCCCGTGGCGCGGCTTGATCGCGACCTCGACGTCCTCGCCGTCCGGGTAGTGGAAGACCGTGCGCCGCACGGCCGGCGTGCCGGCGGCCACGACGCCGTCCAGCACGCCCCACCGGGACAGCTGGACGACGCCGGGGCGCATCAGTGCGTGGGTGGACAGGGTGTCGCTGCCGCGGCGTCCGCGGTCGAGCAGGGCGACCCGCAGGCCGGCCCGGGCGAGGAGCATGGCGGTCGAGGCGCCCGAGACCCGGGCGCCGACGACGACCACGTCGTAGCTGTTCACGGTGCTGTTCACAGTGCTGTCTCCTGACTCATGGTGCGGATGCCTCGTCGGTCGTCGGAGGCGGCGAGGAGGTGGGACACGACGGCCTCGGCGTCGTGCCGGGCGCCGTCGATGTAGCCCGAGTCGCGGCGGTGCTGGAAGCGCTGGCCGACGACGTACACGCCCTCGACCGGCGTGACGCCCCGGCGCTGGACGAAGCGGCCCTCGCCGTCGGTGACCGGCAGGTGCAGCCACGGGAGCGGGTCGGGGCGATAGCCGGCCGCCACCAGGACGGTGGCGATCCCCGCGGCCCGGAGGTCGAGTCGCTCGGGTGTCGGGCGGACGGTCACCGGCCGCGGCCAGCGCCCGCCCCACACCTGGTCGGCGAGTCCGGCCCGGTCGACGAAGCGGTCGATGCTGTCGAGCAGCTTGTACGTCGCCGTGTCGGCCGCCGCTACGGTGGCGGACAGGTCGTCGCGGAAGGTCGCGTGGTGACCGCTGACGGCCTCCAGGCGGCCGGCGAGCCGGACCCCCTGGTCCTGGAGCGTGCCGAGGTCGAGGTCCGGCACGGCACGGGTGCCGTCGCCGCGCCCGACGAGCTGCAGCGAGGTCTCGCGTCGCGCGGCCTCGGGGTCGGGCACCTCGTCGATGGTCCGGGCCAGCCGGCCGGTCGCCTCGAGCCACCAGAAGATGTCGACGCCCCGGTAGCGGCGCGGGATGCGGGTGTGCCGGCCGACGGCGAGCGTGACCTCGCGCCCGGCGCGGTTGAGCTCGTCGGCGATCTGCACCCCCGACGCGGAGGCGCCCACGACCAGCACGCCGCCCGGGGCCAGGCGCGCCGGGTTGCGGTAGTCGTTCGAGGTGACGACCTCGACCCCCTCCGCCCGGCGTGGCCCGGTCAGGGCCGCCGGGACGATCGGGGTGCCGTGCGGACCGGTCGCGAGGACGAGGTGGCGCGCGTGCCAGGTCCCGGCGGTGGTCTCGACGCGGAAGCGGCGCACGTCCTGACCGGTCGCCGCCACCGAGAGCACCGTGGTGCGCTCGACGACGGGAGCGTGGAACGACGCGGCGTACGCCTCGAGGAGGCCGACGAAGGCGCCGGCGCTGAGGTAGCCGTCCGGCTCGGGGCCCGTGTAGCCCCAGCCCGGCAGCCGGGTCATCCAGCTGGGTGTGAGCAGGTGCAGCGAGTCCCAGCGCTCGGAGCGCCAGCGCTCGCCCACGCGACCCCGGTCGAGGACGACGTGGTCGCGACCGGCGTCGGTGAGCAGCCTGCTCACGGCCAGGCCGGCGTGGCCGGCGCCGATGACGACGGTGTCGACGGCGCCTGTGGTGATGGTCATGCGGGTTCCTCTCGTACGGCGCGGCCGACCGGTCGGGGCAGACCGGCCGGCCGCTGGGTGGGGCGGGCCTCAGCCCGTGACCACGTCGATGACGACCGGCGTGGGGTTGGTGAACACGTCGTAGACGGCCGAGCGGCGTCGGGCCTGCTCGACGATGCCGCGCAGCGTCTCGTCGTCGGCGTCTCCCTCGACGTGGAAGGTGACCTTGATCTGCTCGTAGCCGTTGCGGACGGAGCCGCCCGACAGCCCGAGGATCCCGAGCAGGTCGATGTCCCCCTCGACGTCCGAGGAGACCTTGGTGAGGCGCACGCCGCGGGCGGCCGCGATGTTGGCGATGCCACCGGTCAGGCAGGCCGCGATGGCGTGGAGCAGGTACTCCACGGGCGTCGGCCCGTGGTCCTCGCCGACCAGGACGGCCGGGTGGTCGGAGACCACGACGCTCTCCTGGGCGTGCTGCATCTCCTGCATCGCGCCGTAGAAGCCCGACACCGTGGACCGGTTGTGCGTCCCGGACACCCACTCGTTGTGGGCGCGGAACTGGAACTTCGCGATCTCGTGGGTCTCCTTCACGGCGTCGCGGGTCGCGAACAGGGTCGTGGTGTCCACCCCGTTGAGCTGGCTGTTCTCGGTGGTGATCGTCATGCGGGTTCCTCCTGTGTGGCGGCCGGGGCTCCGGCCGGGTGGGTGTGGTGGTGCTGTCGGGCGGCGACCGAGGGGTCGCGCCAGACGACGGCTGTGCCGTCGAGGACGACGAGGCCGTCCTGGTTCGTGACGCTCGTGGCGAGCGTGGTGATGGGCTTGTCCTCGCGGACCGCGGTGACCGTCGCGCTGGCCGTGATCTCGTCCCCCGGGCGCACCGGCGCCAGGAAGCGCCAGGCGACCTCGAGGAAGACGCTGCCCGGGCCGGGCAGCTGCTCGGCGACGAGCGCGTTGAGCAGCCCGGACGTGACGCCGCCCTGCACGACGATCCCGCCGAAGCGGGAGCCGGCGGCGAGGTCGTCGTCGTAGTGGATCGGGTTGCGGTCGCCGCTGATCTCGGTGAAGAGCTCGATGTCGCGGCGGGTGACGGTGCGCGTACGGCGGGCGGTGGTCCCGACTCGGGTGCCGGCCGTGGAGCCGGTGGTGGGACTGGTCGAGGTGCTGGTCATGGCGACGAGGTTGGACGGGCGACCTTCCCCGGGCCTGCCCCGTTCCTTCCCCGGGCGTCCGGGCCGGCGGAAGACCGACGGAAGGCCGGCGGAAGGACAGCCGGGGAACGTCTGGGCTCCACCCACCCACCGACCCGGAGGTCGCCATGTCCACCAACCTCAGCGCCGCACTCGCCAGCTCCCGTGAGCGGGAGCTGCGTGCCTCCGCCAGCCGCCCCGACCGGCTGATGGCCCGCGAGCTGGAGCTCGCCTCATCGACCTAGCACCACCGACCAGAGGACCCACCATGTACATCAGCTCCACCCGATGCTCCACCCGCCCCGCCTGCCACGTGCGGGTCCGGCTCGCCGACGGCGGGGCCGTCATCCTGCGGCCCCTCCGCGGCGGCGAGATCCACGTCCTCGAGACCGTCTTCGAGGGCCTCTCCGCGCAGTCGCGCCAGCAGCGATTCCTGGTGCCGACGCCGCGCCTGTCCGGGTCGGCGCGGCGAGCGCTCGCCGACGTCGACGGCCGCGACCACGTCGCCTGGGTCGCGATGACCGACGGCGAGCCCGTCGGCATCTGCCGCTACGTCCGCACGGGCCCCGAGACCGCCGAGATCGCCTTCGAGGTCGTCGACGCCCACCAGGGCCGTGGCATCGGTTCGGCGCTCGTCGACGCCGTCACCACCGTCGCCCGCGCCAACGGCATCACCCGCCTCGAGGCGACCGTCGACCCCGGCAACCGGGCGTCGGTGACGATGCTCGGCCGCCTCGGCGTCCGGCTCGCGATGGACGACGGCCTGCTGGAGGGCAACAGCGCCTTCAGCCTGCTCGACCCGCCGAGCCCGGTCGACCGCGGCGCCGTGCGCTCCCTGGCCGCCGAGCTGGCCGCCGAGCTCGCCACGGTGGGCTGAGCGAGCCCGTCCGGGCGGGCCGGGCAGGATGGCCGCCATGACACAGGCGCTCATCCGCCCGGCCCGTGAGTCCGACCTCGAGGCGATGGCGGCGATCACTGCCGCGAGCTACCACGCCGTCGACGAGCGCACCTTCCAGCGAGCGTGGCCCGACCCGGTGCCGCGCCCGCCGTCTCGCAACGGCGCCTGGATGAACCGCACCCGGCAGGCCCTCCGGACCGATCCGGGGGGCTGCTGGGTCGCGGAGGTCGACGGCGTCGTCGTCGGCGGCGCCATCTCCCGCGTGCGCGAGCTGATGTGGATCCTGGCCTCGTTCGCGGTCACGCCCGGGCACCAGGGGCAGGGGGTCGGCACCCAGCTGCTGGCGGCGGCGATGCACCACGGCCGGGGCTGCCTGCGCGGCATGTTCGCCTCGAGCGCGGATCCGGGCGCCGTACGCCGCTACCGGCTGGCCGGCTTCACCCTGCACCCGCAGATGTTCGTCACCGGCGTCGTCGACCGCAGCGCCATCCCCGTCGTGGACCGGGTGCGGGAGGGGTCCGCCGGCGACATCCACCTGCTCGACTCGATCGATCGGGCCACCCGCGGCGCCGCCCACCTCTCCGACCACGAGGTGCTGCTCGAGCAGTTCCGGCTGATCGTCTGCGAACGCTCCAGCGGCTCCGCCTACGCCTACGTCGCCGAGGACGGCGCGCCCGTCCTCGTGGCGGGCACCACGCGGCGTACGGCGAGCGACGTCATGTGGGAGGCGCTCGCCTCGTCCGCACCGGGCACGAGCGTCGCGGTGCACCACGTCACGGCCGCCAACGAGTGGGCGCTCGACGTCGGGCTGGCCGCGCGGATGTCGGTGCACCAGAGCGGCTACCTGTGCCTGCGCGGGATGGCTCCACCGTCGCCGTACGTGCACCACGGCTCGATGCTCTAGCCCTCGTCAGGTCAGCGGGTGTCGGTGCCGGGCTCGAGGCGGGCACCCGGCGGCACGGGACCGCCGACGCGGGAGTCGCGGCCAACGAGCACGACGTCCTCGTCACGCGCGATCCGCGCGCTCGACGCCGCTCCGATCGCGCTTCCCCTCAGCAGCTCGCAACGCTCGTCGACCACCGCGGTGTGCACCTCGGCACCCGCCCGGACCACGCAGTCCTCCATCAGCACGCTGTCGCGCACGACCGCGCCCTTCTCGACGACGACGCCCGGCCCGAGGACGCTGCCGACGACCTCGCCGGCCACGTCGCAGCCCGGCGAGAGCATCGAGTCGGAGGCCGAGCCGGTCGCCCGCACCCGGGCGGCCGGGCGGTCGGGCCAGTGGGAGATGACGGGCCGGTCGGGGTGGTCGAACACGTCGACCTTCCCGGCGAGCAGGTCGCGGTGGGACTGGAGGTAGAGGCCGGGCTGGCCGACGTCGCGCCAGTAGCCCGTCATCGGCACGGCCGCGGCACGCCCGCCCTCGACGAGCCGCGGGAGCAGGTGCTCGCCGAAGTCACCCAGGCCGCTGTCGCCGTCGTCCTGGTCGCCCGAGAGCTCGGCGCGCAGATCGAAGAGGGTCGAGAGCAGGGCAGCGGTGTCGTAGACGAAGACCTCTGTCGCGACCGTCCCGCTCGAGGGCCGCGACGGCTTGTGCTCGACGCCGGTGATCCGCCCGCCCCGGCCGGTCAGCACGACGACGTTGTCGGACGCGTCCTTCTTCGTGACGTCGGCCGTCAGCACCGTGACCGACCGCTCCTGCGCGACATGCTCCTCGATGACCGGCGCGAGGTCCATGTTGAAGACGTGGTCGGCGCTGCAGACCACGAGGGTGCGGGCGCCGAAGGACTCGATGTCGGCCGACATCCGCAGCAGCAGGTCGCCGTTGCCGAACGCGAAGCCGCTCTCGGTCGCCGGCCCGGTGCCGGTCTGCGGGACGATGCGCCGGAAGCCGCCGCGGTTGCGGTCCAGGCTCCACGGTCGGCCGCCGGAGAGGTAGTCGTCGATCGAGGTGACCTGGTACTCCAGCGACACCCACACGTCGGACAGGTCCGCGTGCACCAGGCCGGACAGGGCGAAGTCGATGAGGCGGTGGACCCCGCCGTACGGCAACGCGGGCTTGGCGCGCTCCCGGGTCAGCACGTCCATCCGGCTGCCCTGACCGCCCGCCTGCACCAACGCGAGCACATCACCTCGTTGTGCCATCAGGACCCTCCCGTCCCGGCGGTGCTGACGCCCCGCCCCTGCCGAGTCCACACCCTTGCACGCCCGTCGGTCGGCGGCGAGGGGCCGACCTAGGATGGGCCCTATGACCACCATCGACCTGCCGCTGCTCCCGCTCGGCAAGGGCCGCGACCTGTCCGCCGAACGGGGCGTCGAGTGCCCGGGTGACCTGCCCGCCGCCTCCGACCCCGACCTCGTGGCTCGCGCCCGGGCCGCCAAGGCGGCGCTCGGGGAGCGGGTGTTCGTGCTCGGTCACCACTACCAGCGCGACGAGGTGATCGAGTTCGCGGACGTCACGGGTGACTCGTTCAAGCTGGCCCGCGACGCGGCTGGGCGACCGGACGCCGAGTTCATCGTCTTCTGCGGCGTGCACTTCATGGCGGAGTCGGCCGACATCCTCACCGCCGACTCGCAGAAGGTGATCCTGCCCGACCTGGCCGCCGGCTGCTCGATGGCCGACATGGCTCGGCTCGGCCAGGTCGAGGACGCGTGGGACGCGATGGCGGCCGCCGGCATCCAGGGCAGCATCGTGCCGGTCACCTACATGAACTCCTCGGCCGACATCAAGGCGTTCTGCGGGCGCAACGGCGGCGTCGTGTGCACCTCCTCCAACGCCGACGTGGCGCTGGAGTGGGCGTTCGAGCAGAAGGCCGACCTCGAGGGCGGCGCCAAGATCCTGTTCTTCCCCGACCAGCACCTCGGTCGCAACACCGCCGTGCTGAAGATGGGCTTCTCGCTCGACGACTGCGTCGTGTGGGACCCGCGCCAGCCCAACGGCGGGCTCAGCGTCGAGGAGCTGCGCGACGCCCGGATGATCCTGTGGAAGGGCCACTGCTCGGTGCACGGCCGCTTCACCGCGGACGTGATCGACGAGTTGCGGGCCAAGCACGAGGGGATCAACATCCTCGTGCACCCCGAATGCACCCACGAGGTCGTGCTCAAGGCCGACCTCGTCGGGTCGACGGAGTTCATCATCAAGACCATCGAGGCCGCGGAGCCCGGCACGTCCTGGGCGATCGGCACCGAGCTCAACCTCGTGAAGCGGCTGGCCGACGCCCACCCCGACAAGAACATCGTCTTCCTCGACCGCAACGTCTGCTACTGCTCGACCATGAACCGCATCGACCTGCCCCACTTCGTGTGGGCGATGGAGTCGTTGGTGGCGGGCCAGGTGGTCAACCAGATCACCGTCGACGACGACACCGAGCGCGACGCCCTGGTGGCGCTGCAGCGGATGCTCGACCTGCCGGGCAAGTCGCACCGCGACTGAGGGCCGGCGTCAGGCGTCGCCGTCCTCGAGCGGCCACTCGCGGGCCCGGTCGGGGAGGCCGTCGACGGTCTCGCCGAGCTTGACCGCGTTGCGGTGGATCCGCTCCAGCAGCCCGGTCATGTCCTCGTCGCCCTCGGGCGCCATGTCGAGGGCGATCTCGACGGCCATGGACAGCGCCGCGACGGTGTTGTTGAGGTCGTGCGCCGATCGGCGCGCGAAGGAGACGAGCTCATCACGGGTGCTCACAGTCCGGGAGCATTCCACAGCGCGAGCCACTTCTGCAGGTCCGGTTCCATCGGGAGCTCGGCGGCGAGCTGGTCGCGCACGCTGATCTCGGTCAGGTTGTCGCGCTGCTGCTCCCCGGTGGGCGCGAACGCGTAGAAGGTGCCCGACTTGTAGAGGTAGACCAGCCCGACCCTGCCGCCCGACGGCGTGGTGAAGGCGACCATCGAGCAGAGCAGGCCGCCGGCGAAGCCCTGCTCCTCGAGACTGGTGTTGACCGCGTGCAGGTCGGTGCACAGGCGCGCGAGGTCGTCGGGGTCGCCGTCGACGACCAGCCAGGTGAAGCCGAAGTCGTCCTGGCTGACCGTCACCGCCGGCGCGTCGGGTCCGCCGGCGATCAGCGCCTGCATCTCCTGCTGGGTCTGCGCGAACGCCGCGCCCGGGGCGCTGCGGTAGCACACGGCGCCCTGGCCGGTCGCGGTGAGGCCGGCCGCCGTCTGGAGGGTGATCGCCGCGCTGGGGACGAGGAACAGCGCGTCGAGGTCGTCGGCCACGCGCTTGTTGCGTCCCGTCACCACGTCCAGCCAGCGCATCCGCTCCGTCCCGCCTAGGTTAGCGGGCGGCCGAGCTCGGCCTGGATGCGGGCGAGCTGCTCGAGGCGCTGCTCGAGCGAGGGGTGGGTCGCGGTCAGGGTCTTCATCGAGATGCCGGCCACCGCGGGGACGATGAACAGCGAGTTGACCGCGTTGTTGGCGCGCAGGTCGCGCTGCGGGACGGCGCCCGCTCCCCCGGAGATCTTGGTCAGCGCGGAGGCGAGCGCCTGCGGCTTCATCGTGAGGTAGGCCCCCGAGCGGTCGGCACACAGCTCGCGGTAGCGCGAGAGCAGGCGCAGCAGCAGGAAGCTGACGGCGTAGACCACGAGGCTGACGACCAGCGCGATCAGGAAGGCCGGTGCGCCGCCGTTGTTGCCGCGACCGCGGGACAGGCCCCCGAACTGGGCGCCGCGGGTGAGCATGCCGGCCACGATGCCGGCGGAGGAGGCGATGGTCATGACCAGCACGTCGCGGTGGGCGACGTGGCTCAGCTCGTGGGCGAGCACGGCCTCCAGCTCCTCGGCGTCGAGCAGCTGGAGGATGCCGGTGGTGACGCAGACGACCGACCGATCGGGCGAGCGACCGGTGGCGAAGGCGTTGGGCATCGACATGTCGGCGATGCCGACACGGGGCTTGGGCATGTCGGCCAGGGCGCAGAGCCGGTCGATCATGCCGTGCAGCTCGGGTGCCTCCTCGGGGGTCACCTCGCGGGCGCGCATGGCCCGCATGGCGACCTTGTCGGAGGACCACCACTGGTAGAACGCCACCCCGATGCCGCCGATCCCGAAGAGGAACCAGTAGCTCGGGAAGGCGTACATGAGCCCCACGATGAGCGCGACGAACAGCCCGCCGAGCAGGAACATCACCAGCGTCATGCGGGCCGTGAGGCCGGTGTCCTTGATGAAGCGGGAATGCGCCACGGCTGTGTCAGCCGGGGATCAGGCCGTCGTCGCCGAGCAGCTCGCGCACCTCGTCGAGCGTGGCGTCGCCGGGCGGCAGGATGAGGTCGGACTCGTCGAGACTCTCGGCGTCGTGGGCCGTGCCGTGCTCGCGGACCCCGGCGAGGAGGGCCTCCAGCGCCGGGCGGAAGGCGGCCTCGTCACTGGCCTCGATCGCCGCCTCGACGGGGGCGTCGAGGGCGTTGAGCGCCTCCACCGAGCCCTCGGGGACGTCGTACTGCCCCTCGCCGAGGATCCGGACGATCATGCCGGGCCGCCTTCATTGGCCTCGCGCTCGACGGCCTGCTTCTCCGGGGTCAGGATGTCATCGCCGGCCTCGATCTCGGCCGGCTTGTTCCCGGCCTTGAGCCGGGCCAGCTCCGACTCGACGTCGGAGGTGGAGCTGAGGGCATCGAGCTCGCGGGCGATGTCGTCGCCGGAGTTGAGGGACGACGCGTCGTCGAGGGCGCCTGACGCGATGAGCTCGTCGATGGCGCCGGCGCGGGCCTGCATCTGGGCGGTCTTGTCCTCGGCGCGCTGGATGGCGAGACCGACGTCGCCCATCTCCTCGCCGATGCCCGACATCGCCTCGCCGATGCGGGTCTGCGCCTCGGCGGCGGTGTAGTTGGCCTTGATCGTCTCCTTGCGGGTGCGGAAGGACTCGACCTTCGTCTGCAGCCGCTGCTGCGCGAGGACGAGCTTCTCCTCCTCGCCCTGGAGGTTGGCGTGCTGGCCCTGGAGGTCCTGGATCTGCGAGGTCAGGCCCGACTTGCGGGTCAGCGCCTCGCGGGCGAGGTCCTCGCGGTCCGCGGCGATGGCCTTCTCGGCCTGCCCCTGCAGCTTGGCCGACTGCGTCTCGAGCTGCTTGATCTGCAGCTCCACGCGCTTGCGGCTGGTCGCGACGTCGGCGACACCACGGCGTACCTTGCTCAACAGCTCGAGCTGGCGCTGGTAGCTGTAGTCGAGCGTCTCGCGCGGGTCCTCGGCGCGGTCGAGGGCCTTGTTGGCCTTGGATCGGAAGATCAGACTCAAGCGCTGCATCACACTCATCGGAACGTTGTCTCCTGTGTCGCCCTCGGGGTACTTCCTTCACCCTAGGACCAAACCCAAAGCAGGAGGAAGGCGCCGGTAGGCTGGGGGCTCTCGTCCACCCGATCTCATGAGGCTCTCGTTGTTCGGTCGTAGCAAGTCGCCAGACACCAGCTCCACACCCGCCGCGGACAAGCCCGGCGGCAAGGGTCGCCCCACGCCGACCCGCAAAGAGGCCGAGGCGGCCGCGAAGGCGCGGGCGAAGGTCCCGCGGACGCGGCGCGAGCAGCTCGCGGCCCAGCGCAGGGCCGGCAACGAGTCGAGCAAGACCGTCCGCGCCGGGATGAAGGCCGGCGACGAGCGCTACCTGATGCCGCGCGACAAGGGCCCGGTGCGCCGCTTCATCCGCGACTTCGTCGACTCCCGCTTCTCGTTCGTCGAGCTGATGATCCCGCTGCTCATCGTGACGCTGGTCCTGGGCTACTCCGGCAGCATCTACCTCGTCAGCATCGGCAACACCATCCTGCTCGGCACGGTGCTCCTCGTCGTGCTCGACATCGTGCTGATGCGCTTCCGGCTCCGCAAGGAGCTGGTGCGGCGCTTCCCCGAGGAGCCACTCAAGGGCACGACCTACTACGCCGTGATGCGTTCGCTGCAGATGAAGTTCATGCGGATCCCGAAGGCGAAGGTCAAGATCGGGCAGACCCTGCCCGAGACCTACCGCTGAGCCCGCGGTCGCTGACCACGCCGTGATCCTCGGACTCTTCAGCGCCCTGGCCTCCGCGGCGCTGTTCGGGGTGGCGGCCGTCGTCCAGGCCAGCGCCATCCGTGCGGTCGCCGACGACGACCTCGGCCTGCGCGGCTTCGTGCACGCCGCCCTGCGGTCGTGGCCGATGCTCGGCGTGGTGGCGGCCTACCTCGCCGGCTTCGTGCTGCACGCCGTCGCCCTGGTGCTGCTCCCCCTCTACCTCGCCCAGGCGTCGATCTCGCTGTCCCTGCCGGTGACCGCCGTCGTCTCGGCCGTCGTCCTCCACGAGCGTCTCGGACCCACCCGCTGCCTGGCGGTCGTCGCGGTGATCGCGGGCCTGGTGCTCGTCGCCGCCGGCGCGGGGTCGGTCGAGCAGACCACCTCGACCGCCACGCTCACCGCGCTGGGGGCCGGCTGGCTGCTGGTCCTCGTCGCCGGCACCCGGCCGTCGCTGGCGCGGGGTGCCGGGATCCTGGGCGCGTGGTCCGGCCTCGGCTACGCCGGTTCGGCGGTCACGACGCGCGGGCTGTCGGCCGACGAGCCGCTGCTCTCGCTGCTGGCGCTGGCCCTGGTGTCCGCGCTGGGGCTGGTGGCCTTCTGGCTCTACTCGGTCGCGCTGCGGCGTACGGACGTGGCGGCGTCCACCGGTCCGCTGATCGTCGTCCAGACCTGCGTACCCGCCCTGATCGGGGTTGCCGCGTTCGGCGACACCACCCGCCCCGGCTGGGAGCTCGCGGTCGTCGTCGGTCTCGTCGTGTCGATCGTGGGCGCCGTACGCCTCGGGCGGGACACCCCTGCGACCGTCTAGGCCGGCTCGCGGACCGACCCTCCCTCCCCCGCACCGCAGGTCGCACGCGAGGATGTGGGCGTGAACCACGCCCCGAGTGCCGACGTGTCCGTGCGCATCGCCTGGGCCGACGACGCCGACGCGATCGCCGGTGTCCAGGTGCGTACCTGGCGTGAGGTGTACGCCGGCGTCGTGCCCCTCGATGCTCTCCCCTCGGATCCCGCGCCGGTCGCCGACGCCTGGCGCGCCTCGCTCGGCAGGCCGGCGGACGCGCGCCACCGCGTGCTCGTCGCCCTCGAGCGCAACCGGGTGACCGGGTTCGTGCTCACCGGCCCGGCGAGCGACCCCGACGTCGACCCGGTCGCCGACGGGGAGCTCGGCGAGCTCACCCTCGACCCGGACGAGCGCGGCAAGGGACACGGCTCGCGCCTGCTGCAGGCCGCCGTCGACACGCTCGCCGCCGACCGGTTCACCCGCGCCGTCACCTGGGTCATCGCGTCCGACGACGACCGGCGGCGCTTCCTGACCGAGGCCGGCTGGGCCGCCGACGGTGCGCACCGTGAGCTCGACCTCGACGGGAGCGGCACGACGGTCGTCAAGCAGGTCCGCCTGCACACCGCGATCGGCTGATGGCCGCGGAGCCCCTGCCCGCCGCCGAGCGCTCCGGGATCATCCGCGACGGGATCGCGGTGGGGATCGCCACCGGGACCTACGGCATCTCCTTCGGAGCCGTCGCCGTCACCGCCGGGCTGAGCGTCCTCCAGGCCTGCACGCTGTCGCTGCTGGTGTTCACCGGCGCCTCGCAGTTCGCGCTCGTCGGGGTGGTGGCCGCCGGCGGTGCCCCGCTGAGCGGCGCGCTGACCGCGATCCTGCTCGGCACCCGCAACACCCTCTACGGCCTGCGGATGGCGCCGCTGCTGGGGTGGAGCGGACTGCGCCGCGCCGGCGCGGCGCACCTCCTGATCGACGAGTCGACCGCGATGTCGGTCAACCGCGGCTCGCAGCCGGCGGCCCGACTGGGCTTCCTCACCACCGGCGTCGCCGTCTTCGTCCTCTGGAACGCCGCCACGCTGGCCGGCGCACTCGCGGGTACGGCGCTGGGCGACCCCCGCACCTACGGCCTCGACGCCGCCGTCGGTGCAGCGTTCCTGGCGCTCCTGTGGCCGCGGCTGTCGCAGCGGCGCAACCAGGTGGTCGCGGTGCTGGCCGCCGCCGTGGCGCTGGGACTCGTGCCGATCACCGCGGCCGGCGTCCCGGTGCTGGCGGCCGGCGGCGTGGCGGTGCTCGCCGGGGTCCTGATGCGTCCGGCGGTGCGACGCTGATGTGGATCGCCATCGCCGTGGCTGCGCTCGGCTGCTACGCCCTCAAGCTGGCCGGCCTGTCGCTGCCCGCCCGGGTGCTGCACGACCCGCGGGTCGAGCGCATCGCCGACTTCATCCCCGTGGCCCTCCTGGCCGCGCTCGTCGCCGTCCAGGTCTGGTCGTCGGGCTCCTCGCTCACCCTCGACGCCCGGACCGCGGGACTCGGCTACGCGGTGGTCGCGCTGCTGCTGCGGGCGCCGTTCCTGGTGGTCGTGATCGGCGCGGCGGTCGTGGCCGCCGTCGTCCGCCTCGTCTGAGGCGTCCGGACGCGCACTGGGCGGGTGCGCTCCTCCCCCATGAGGACGCGCGCCCGCCCAGTGCAGAACGGGGTGGACGGGTCAGCTGACCGAGACGGCGCTCCAGGCGGCCGCGACGGCGTTCTGCTGGGTGCTGCCGGCGCCGTACAGGTCCTTGGCGGCGTTCAGGCTGGCCGTGCGGGCCTGCGCGTAGGTCGTGCCCGAGGTCATGTAGACCGTCAGCGCGCGGTACCAGATCTTCGCGGCCGCGTCGCGACCGATGCCGGTCACCGTCGAGCCGTTGCAGGTCGGCGAGCTGTGGGCCACGCCGCCGATCGTCTTGGCGCCCGAGCCCTCCGCGAGCAGGTAGAAGAAGTGGTTGCCGACGCCCGAGGAGTAGTGGACGTCGAGGTTCTTCGTGTTGCTGCTCCAGCAGTTGGGCGAGCTGCCGTCGGCGATCGGGTTGTCCATCCGACGGAAGCCCGCGTGGTTCTTCAGGTCGAACTCCTCGCCGATCAGGTAGTCACCCGGGTCGTTGGCGTTGTTGGCGCTGAACTCGACCATCGTGCCGAAGATGTCGGACGTGGCCTCGTTGAGGCCGCCCGACTCGCCCGAGTAGGTGAGGCCGGCGGTGTTCTCGGTGACGCCGTGGCTCATCTCGTGCCCGGTCACGTCGAGCGAGACGAGCGGGCCGTAGTTGACGCCGTCGCCGTCGCCGTACGTCATCTTGGTGCCGTCCCAGAAGGCGTTGACGTAGTTCTGGCCGTAGTGGACCCGGTTGAACGAGCCGGTGCCGTTGCCGAAGATCCCGTTGCGCCCGTGCACGAACTTGTAGTAGTCCCACGTGACGTTGGTGCCGTACTGCGCGTCGACGCCCGCCGACTCGCGGTTGGCGTTGGTGCCGCTGCCGAACGACGTGTCGGGCGAGGAGAACGTCGTGCCGGCCTTGCAGCCGATCTGGAGGATCTGGCACAGCGGGGAGTCCGTGGCGCCGTTGACGTCGGTGGTGTAGGTCCCGCCACGCGTGCCGTCCTTGAGGGTGTACGCCGAGCCCGACTGCGTCACCTGCAGCGGGACGGTCCCGGAGTAGAGCGACTGGCCCTGGCCGTCGACGTTGACGATCTGCTGCTCGGTGCGCAGCACCTGGCCCGACCTCGCGTCGACGTACGTCGCGAGGCGGCTGGGCGTGCCGTCCTCCTGCACCCCGCCGGTCACGACCTGCCAGGCGAGGCGCGGGGTGGCGCCGGTGGCGTCGACGACGAGCGTCCGGGCCTTGACCTCGGAGTCGCCGGTGATCGCGTTGGTGACCGCGGACGGGGCCAGTGCGGTGGTGGCGGCCTTGGCCGCCGTGACGACCGGCTTCACGCTCAGCGTCAGCGGGGCAGCGAGGGTCTGGCTGGCGCTCTCGAGGGTGCCGTCGGGGGCCTGGTGGACGACGAGGTCGCCGCCGATGACGGGGAGGCCGCCGAAGGTGCGGTCCATGCGGGTGTGCGTCGTGCCGTCGGCGTCGACGATGGTGCCTCGCTCGACGAAGCCCTGGCCGGTCGCGGCCCGGGCGATCGCCGGGCTGGAGGTCAGGGCGGCGACGGCGCCGTCGTTGTCGGCGGCCGAGGCCGCGCCGCCGGTGGAGGCCAGTCCGGCCAGTCCGACCGCTGCCGCGGCGAGGGAGACGAGGCTGATGGGGGTTCGCATGTGGGGGTGGTCCTTTCGATCCCGGATTCGATGCAGCCCACCGTGACAGCGCGCGCTGGCCACCGACAGGTCTGGTGCGGTGCAAGACGACGCATCGCACAAACCTGCACAACGGCCGGGTTTGACGCGGGTTACGCGCCAGTAGGAGCCGACCGCTCAGTCGAGCGGCAGGAAGTGCTCGAGCCCGACGGTGAGGCCGGGGTGGCCGGCGATCTCGCGGAGCCCGGTCAGGACCCCGGGCGCGAAGGAGGCCCGGTCGAGCGAGTCGTGGCGGATCGTGAGGGTCTCCCCCACGCCGCCGAGGATGACCTCCTGGTGCGCGACGAGTCCGCGGACGCGGAGTCCGTGCACGCGCACGCCGTCGACGTCGGCGCCGCGGGCTCCCTCGAGGCCGGTGGACGTGGCGTCGGGCATGGGTGCGCTGCCGGCGTCACGTCGTGCCTGCGCAATCATCTCGGCGGTACGCCGCGCCGTACCGCTCGGGGCGTCGGCCTTGTCCGGGTGGTGCAGCTCGACGACCTCGACCGACTCGAAGAACGGCGCGGCCTGCGCGGCGAAGCGCATCATCAAGATCGCGCCGATCGAGAAGTTGGGGGCGACCAGGACGCCCGTGCCGGGGCTGTCGTCGAGGAGGCCCCGGAGCGTGTCGAGCCGCTCGTCGTCGAAGCCGGTGGTGCCGACGACAGCGTGGATGCCGTGCGCGATGCAGAACGCGAGGTTGTCCATCACGACGTCGGGGTGGGTGAAGTCGACGACCGCCTCCGCGCCGGCATCGACGAGCTGCTGGACGTCGTCGCCGGCGTCGACCTGCGCCACGAGGTCGAGGTCGTCGGCCGCCTCCACGGCCCGGCAGATCTCCGATCCGACCTTGCCGCGGGCACCGAGGACACCGACCTTGACCTGTTCGCTCACGGGCCAAACCTAGTGCGTCGGGGGCTGGTCGGGTGGCGGTGCCTGACGCGTGAACGTGGAAGTGGCAGGCTGTAGCCCATGCCAGTGCAGACGATCCCGCCGCGCATCCGATGGGCTGTGGAGCTCATGGACGTCCAGCCCAACGACCAGGTGCTCGAGATCGGGTGCGGTCCGGGCGCTGGAGCCGAGCTGATCTGCGGCAAGCTCGAGACCGGCAAGCTGTTCGCGATCGACCGCTCCGAGTCGGGCGTCGACCGCACGAAGCGTCGCAACGCCAAGTACGTCGACGCCGGCCGCCTCGTCGTGCGCCAGATCGACCTCGCGACGCTGCGCGTGCCGGTGAAGCGGCTGACCAAGGTCTTCGCCTTCAACGTCAACCTCTTCTGGGTCCGCCGCTGCGACGACGAGATGGCGCTGCTCCACGAGCGCGTCGTCCCCGGCGGTGCGGTCTACCTCTTCTACGAGGCCAACCGGCCCGAGCTCGTCCCGAACATCGTCAAGAAGACCTCCGAGGCGCTCATGCGCAGCGGCTTCCGGGTCTCGGTCGTCGAGCAGAAGGCGCCCGCGGTCATCGGGATCATCGGCAAGCGCTGAGCCCCTCGCCGTACCCCCGTGGCGGTGCGTGACCCACGTTCCGACGCGGCGGAACGTCGCTGGGGCACCGCTCCCGGGTGAGTCACGCGACGCCGTACACCTCGATCTGCCGCCACCCGGGCGAACGTCATACGTTCCGGAGCACATGCCTCACTGAACGCATGACGTCAGCGAGGGCGGTACGGCGCCGCGCGGAGGAGTCCCCTGGCGGCACGACGCGCCGGCGGGGCTTCGCCAGGTGCCTCAGCCTCGGCTCCGCCGAGCCCGAGACTCCTAGCTCGGACCGACGATGGCCAGGATCTCCGGCTGCGCGAAGAGCGCTGCGGCGACCTCCCGGACCTCCTCGAGGGTCACGGCGTCGATCTTGGCGATCACGTCGTCGATCGAGAGGAAGTCGGCGTAGACCAGCTCGGCCTTTCCGAGGCGGGACATGCGCGACCCGGAGTCCTCGAGCCCGAGCACCAGCCCGCCACGGAGCTGGCCCTGGCCGCGGGTGAGCTCCTCGGCGGTGATGCCGTCGGCGGCCACCTTGGCGAGCTCGGCGCGCACCGTGGCGAGCACGTCGTCGAGCTTGCCGGGCAGGCACCCGACCGAGACCCCGACCAGGCCGGCGTCGGCGTGGTGCGAGGCGAAGGAGTAGACGGAGTAGGCCAGCCCGCGGTGCTCGCGCACCTCCTGGAACAGCCGCGACGAGGTGCCGCCACCGAGGGCGGTGTTGAGCACCCCGAGGGCGTAGCGGCGCTCGTCGGTGCGGGTCAGGCCCTTCATGCCGAGCACGAGGTTGACCTGCTCGAAGGGCCGCGTCGTGTGCGACTCCCCCGGCGAGACCGAGCGGGCCTTGGTGGTGTTGCGGTGCTCGGCCGGTGTCGCGTCGCCGTCGAGGAAGCCCTGGCGACCGAAGGCGCGGCGCACGTCGCGCACCACCTTGGTGTGGTCGAGGTTGCCGGCCACGGCGACGACCATGTTGTCCGCGCGGTAGTGGCGGCGGAAGAACCGCACGACCTGCTCGCGCGTCATCGAGGTGATCGAGTCGTGGGTGCCCGCGATCGGGCGACCCAGCGGCGAGTCGCCGAACGCCTGGTGGGCGAAGAGGTTGTGGACGACGTCGTCGGGGTCGTCGTCGTGCATCGCGATCTCGTCGAGGATCACGTCGCGCTCGGCCTCGACGTCGGCGGCGGTGATCAGCGAGTTGGTGATCATGTCGCCGAGCACGTCGACGGCCAGCGGCAGGTCGTCGTCGAGGACGCGCGCGTGGAAGCAGGTGTACTCCTTCGCGGTGAAGGCGTTGAACTCGCCGCCGACCGCGTCGAGGGCCACCGAGATGTCGAGCGCCGAGCGCTCCCGGGTGCCCTTGAAGAGCAGGTGCTCGAGGAAGTGCGAGCAGCCGTGCAGGGTGGGTGTCTCGTCGCGCGAGCCGACGTTGACCCACACGCCGATGCTCGCCGAGCGCGCGCCGACCATCTGCTCGGTGACGACGCGCAGGCCGCCCGGCAGGAGGGTACGGCGGATGCGGGACGTGACCTGGCCGTCGGCGTCCTTGACGGTCTGGACGGTGCGGGTCGAGCCGACCTTCTGGGGAACGGCCGACCGGCCAGCAGCGGAGCGCTGCTGACCGGTCGGACGGGTGGTGCTGGTGGTCACTCGGAGTCAGTCGCCTCGGTGAGCTCGGCCACTTCGGCCTCGGCGTCGGCGGAGACGTCCTCGTCGACGACCGGGACGAGCGACAGCTTGCCGCGGTCGTCGATCTCGCCGATCGCGACCTGGATCTTCTGACCCACCGACACGACGTCCTCGACCGCGTCGACGCGCTTGCCGCCGGCGAGGGCCCGGAGCTTGCTGATGTGCAGCAGTCCGTCCTTGCCGGGCATCAGCGAGATGAACGCGCCGAAGTTGGTCGTCTTGACGACGGTGCCGAGGTAGCGCTCGCCGACCTCGGGCATGGTCGGGTTGGCGATCGCGTTGACCGCGGCCTTGGCGGCCTCGGCCGCGTCGCCGTTGGTCGCACCGATGTAGACCGTGCCGTCGTCCTCGATGGACAGGGTCGCGCCCGTGTCCTCCTGGATCTGGTTGATGATCTTGCCCTTCGGGCCGATGACCTCACCGATCTTGTCGACGGGCACCCGCACGGTGATGATGCGCGGGGCGTGGGCCGACATCTCCTCGGGGGCGTCGATGGCCTCGGCCATGACGTCGAGGATCGCCAGACGCGCGTCGCGGGCCTGGGTCAGCGCCGCGGCGAGGACCTCGGCCGGGATGCCGTCGAGCTTGGTGTCGAGCTGCAGCGCGGTCACGAACTCGCGCGTGCCGGCGACCTTGAAGTCCATGTCGCCGAACGCGTCCTCGGCGCCGAGGATGTCGGTCAGCGCGACGTACTGCGTCTCGCCGTCGACCTCGCCCGAGATCAGGCCCATCGCGATGCCGGCGACGGACGCCTTGAGCGGCACGCCGGCCTGGAGCAGCGCCAGCGTGGACGCGCAGACCGAGCCCATCGAGGTCGAGCCGTTGGAGCCCATGGCCTCGGAGAGCTGGCGGATGGCGTAGGGGAACTCCTCGCGGCTGGGGAGCACGGGGAGGAGGGCGCGGCGCGCGAGCGCACCGTGGCCGACCTCGCGGCGCTTGGGCGAGCCCACGCGACCGGTCTCACCCGTCGAGAACGGCGGGAAGACGTACTTGTGCATGTAGCGGCGGTACTTCTCCGGGCTCAGGGTGTCGAGCTGCTGCTCGAGCTTGAGCATGTTGAGCGTGGTGACACCCAGGATCTGGGTCTCGCCGCGCTCGAACAGCGAGGAGCCGTGGACGCGCGGGATCACGCCGACCTCGGCGTGCAGCGGCCGGATGTCGGCGAGGCCGCGGCCGTCGATGCGGATCTTGTCGCGCAGGACGCGCTCACGGACCAGCGACTTGTTCAGCGAGCGGAACGCCGCGCCGATCTCCTTCTCGCGGCCCTCGAACTGACCGGCGAGCTGCTCGAGCAGCGAGGCCTTGATCTCGTCGACCTTGAGCTCGCGCTCCTGCTTGTCGCCGATGGTCATCGCGGCGGCGGTGTCGTCCTTCGCGGCGGCCTCGACGGCGGCGTAGACGTCGTCCTCGTAGTCGAGGAAGATCGGGAACTCCTGGACCGGCTTGGCGGCCTCCTTGGCGAGCTCGGCCTGGGCCTCGATGAGCTGCTTGATGAAGGGCTTGGCGGCGTCGAGGCCGCTGGCCACGACCTCCTCGGTGGGGGCCTTCTGGCCGCCCGCGACGAGCTCGATGACCTTCTCGGTGGCCTCGGCCTCGACCATCATGATCGCGACGTCACCGGTCTCGGTCACGCGACCGGCCACGACCATGTCGAAGACGGCGTTCTCGAGCTGCGAGTGCGTCGGGAAGGCGACCCACTGGCCGTCGATGAGGGCCACGCGCACGCCACCGACCGGGCCGGTGAACGGCAGGCCGGAGAGCTGGGTGGACAGCGACGCGGCGTTGATCGCCAGCACGTCGTAGGGCATGTCGGGGTCGAGCGCCATGACGGTGATGACGACCTGGACCTCGTTGCGCAGGCCCTTCTTGAAGGTCGGGCGCAGCGGGCGGTCGATCAGGCGGCAGGTGAGGATCGCGTCCTCACCCGGGCGGCCCTCGGAGCGGAAGAAGGAGCCGGGGATCTGGCCCACGGCGTACATCCGCTCCTCGACGTCGATGGTGAGCGGGAAGAAGTCGAAGTGGTCCTTCGGCGTCTTCCCGGCGGTCGTCGCCGAGAGCAGCATGGTCTCGTCGTCGATGTAGGCCGTGACGGAGCCGGCGGCCTGACGGGCCAGCAGGCCGGTCTCGAACTTGATGGTGCGCTTGCCGAACTTGCCGTTGTCGAGAACGGTCTCGACGGCGGAAATGATGGGTCCCTCGTTCAAGGGGTTCCCTTTCTCTTCGCGGAGCGATCCGCGACGCCGCCCTCTGAGTGCCGGTCTTCGATCGAGGCCCGCAGGTGCACCACGTGGGATCACCTGAGGGCCACTACCGAGGACCGAGCCGGGCGAGGCGGGCCGCTCCTGGATCTGGAGTGTTCAGTTGTGGTTCTGCCGAACGACCCGAGCCTATCGGCTGGGGCCGGAAATGCTGAGAAGCGGCCCCCCGGGTGACGGGGAACCGCTTCTCAGGAGATCAACGGCGCAGGCCGAGGCGCTCGACGATCGAGCGGTAGCGCTCGATCTCGGTCTTCTGCAGGTAGTTGAGCAGACGACGGCGCTGGCCGACGAGCAGGAGCAGGCCACGACGGCTGTGGTGGTCGTGCTTGTGCTGCTTGAGGTGCTCGGTGAGGTGGCTGATGCGGTGGCTGAGCAGCGCGATCTGCACCTCGGGCGAACCGGTGTCGCCCTCGGTCGTGGCGTAGTCGGCGATGATCTTCTTCTTGGTCTCCGCGTCGGTACCGATCGACATGCGGGGCTCCTTCCGGTCTCGTTGCGCGGCGCCGGGGGCAGGATGCCCTCGGCTCTCTGGATCCGCGGCCGTTCGTACGGCGATTCCCACCGGGGTGGGCAACCGGAGAAGACTAACAACGCCGGCGCCCACCCCCCAAAAGCCCGCGCCCGCCCCATGAGCGCGGGCCGGCTCAGTGGGCGACGAGCGTCGCCCGGAACAGCTCGTCGGTGCTCGCGGCCAGCGCGTCCTCCCCCACGTCGATGCGCACGTCGTGGATCCGCCCGGTGAACGCGAAGCCGCGCTCGGCGGTGGTGCGCGCCGTACGCGCGTAGTCGGGGCTGACCGGGGTGCCGCGGTCGAGGCCGACGTTGAGCGCCTGGTCCATCGAGAAGAAGAACGGGATCGTGCGCTCCAGCCGGCCCTCCCCGACGGGCTCGCCGTCGACGACGAGGGTGAGGGAGGCGCCGCGGCCCAGGCCGCCGCCGTCGTAGGCCGACCGCACCTCGACGACGTGGGCGCCCGGCTTGAGCGGCACGTCGGCGCGGACGTGGGTGACCTCGAGCGCGCCGAAGTTGTAGGCGTAGGTGAGGTGTCCCTCGAGCACGTAGAGCGACCAGCCGCCGAAGCCACCGCCCTGGGCGACCAGCACCCCGTCCGCGCCGGAGTCGGGGACCTCGATCCGAGCGCGGACCGCGTGCGAGGCGTTCTTGACGTTGGGCACGACGTCCTCGCGCAGGTTGCGCGCGGTGGGCGGCAGCACGATCGAGGTCAGCGGCGACTGGCGGCGGCCGGCCTTGTCGGCGTCCATCCGCTTGCCGATCACGCCGTCGTCCATCGGCAGCACGTGGTTGCGCCGTGCCTCGGCGAGGAACAGCGCCTGGAGCTCGGCCAGCTTGTCGGGGTGCTCGGCGGCGATGTCGTGGGCCTGGGTCCAGTCGCTGCGGGTGTCGTAGAGCTCCCACACGTCGTCGGCCATCGAGGTGTCGGGGTGGTGGATCAGCCACGGCGTCTTGTGCTGGGTCACCGCGGTCCAGCCCTCGTGGTAGATCCCACGGTTGCCGAACATCTCGAAGTACTGCGTGTGGTGGGTCTCCGGCGCGTCCGCCGAGCGCAGGGTCGGCGCGAACGAGACCCCGTCGAGCGGATCCTGGGCGACGCCGTTGATCGAGGTCGGCACCGGCACGCCGGCGAGCTCGAGGACGGTCGGGAAGACGTCGTTCACGTGGTGCCACTGGTGGCGTACGCCGCCGGGCTCATCGACCCCGGCCGGCCAGTGTGCGATGAGGCCGTTGCGGGTGCCGCCGTAGTGGGAGGCGACCTGCTTGGTCCACTGGTAGGGGGTGTCGAGCGCCACCGCCCAGCCCGCGGGGTAGTGCGCGTAGGTCTCGGGGCCACCGAGCTTGTCGAGCTGGGTGGCGATCCGCTCGGCGGTGTCCTCGACGGCGTTGAAGCGCAGCGCCTCGTTGAGGGTGCCCTCCAGCCCGCCCTCGGCGGAGGCGCCGTTGTCGCCGAGGATGTAGAGGACGACCGTGTTGTCGAGCTCGCCCGTGGCACGCAGCTGCTCCACCAGCCGACCGACCTGCTCGTCGGTGTGCTCGGCGAAGGCGGCATAGAGCTCCATCAGCCGTTCGGCGACCTCGCGCTGCACGTCGTCGAGCTCGTCCCAGTGCGGGATCCCCGGGGTCCAGGGCGCGAGCTCGGCGTCCTCGGGCACGACGCCGAGCGCCTTCTGCTTCGCCAGCGTGATCTCGCGCTGCGCGTCCCAGCCGTGGGCGAAGTCGCCGCGGTTGCGGTCGCGCCAGTCCTTCGGCACCTGGAACGGCGCGTGGGTGGCGCCGAACGCGAGGTAGGCGAACCACGGCTTGTCGGGCGCGTGGGTGCGGACGTCGGTGACCCACTCCCCCACGCGGTCGACGAGGTCCTCGGAGAGGTGGTAGCCCTCGGCCTCGGTCGAGGGCGGGTCGACGAACGTGGTGTCGTCGACCAGCAGCGGCTCGAACTGGCTCGCCTCGGCGGCGAGGAAGCCGTAGAAGTGGTCGAAGCCCTCCCGCGTGGGCCAGCGGTCGAACGGCCCGGCGGCGGTCTGCTCCCACGGCGGGGTCTGGTGCCACTTGCCGAACGCGGCGGTCGCGTAGCCGTTGCCGCTCAGCGCCTGGGCGAGGGTGCCGGCCGTCGGGGGCCGCATGCCGTCGTACCCCGGCGTGCCGTTGCTGATCTCCAGCACCGTGCCCATGCCGACGGCGTGGTGGTTGCGACCGGTCAGCAGCGACTGCCGCGTCGGCGAGCACAGGGCGGTGGTGTGGAAGCGGGAGTAGCGCAGGCCGTTGTCGGCCAGGGCCTCGGCCGCGGGCATCCGGCAGGGTCCGCCGAACGCCGAGGAGGCGCCGAAGCCCATGTCGTCGATCAGGATCACCAGCACGTTGGGAGCACCCTCGGGCGCCTCGAGCCGGGGCCGCGACGGCAGCGGCTCGGTCTGGTCGCGCAGGTCCACGGCCGGCTCGTAGGCCGGCCGCACGCCGGAGTGCGGGAGATGGGTGCGGTCGAGGTCGGTCACGGGAGTCTCCTGGGTGGGTCGGGTCATGAGGCGAGGCCGTCCTCGTCGGCGGCCTCGTCGGGGGTCTCATCGGCGCGCACGGGTCGCACGGACGGGTCGGGCGCGGGCACGGCGGCGAGCAGCGCGCGGGTGTAGTCGGCCCGCGGCGCGGCGAACACGCGCTGGACCGGCCCGAGCTCGACCAGCCGCCCGCCCTTGAGCACGGCCACCCGGTCGGCGACCTCGTGGACGACGGCGAGGTCGTGGCTGATGAACAGGCAGGCGAAGGCAAGCTCCTCCTGCAGCTGCCGGAACAGCGTCAGCACGTCGGCCTGCACCGACACGTCGAGCGCGCTCGTCGGCTCGTCGGCGATGACCAGGGTCGGTCGCAGGGCGAGCGCCCGGGCGACGGCCACCCGCTGGCGCTGTCCACCGCTGAGCTCGTGGGGCAGGCGTGCGGCGTACGACGCGGGCAGCCGGACGGCCTCGAGCAGCTCGGTGACGCGGGCACGCCGCTCGGCGCGCGTGCCGACGTCGTGGATGTCGAGCGGCTCGCTGATCGTGTCGCCGATCCTCACCCTCGGGTCGAGTGCGGCCTGGGGGTCCTGGTGGACGAACGCGATGGAGCGCCGGAGCTCGCGTCGCCGGGACGCGGAGGCCCCGAGCAGGTCCTCGCCGGCGACGAGCACCTCGCCCCCGGCGAGCGGGACCAGTCCGGCGGCGAGGCGACCGAGGGTGGTCTTGCCCGAGCCCGACTCACCCACCAGGCCGACGACCTCACCGGCCCGGACGTCGAAGGTGACGTCGCTGATGGCCGGGAAGGCCCGGCCGCGCTTGCGGCTGCCGTAGGCGACATGCACGCCGTCGAACCGGACGACCGGCTCGACCTCGCGCCGGTCGTCGACCTCGTGGAGTGCGTGCACCCGGGTGTCGGGCTCGGGCAGCCGGAGGACGGCACCCAGCAGCTGCTTGGTGTAGGCGTGCTGCGGCGAGGCGAAGAGCGTTCGCGTGTCGGCCTCCTCGACCACGTCACCCTGCTGCAGCACCACGACGCGGTCGGCGACCTGCGCGACGACCCCCATGTTGTGCGTGATGAGCAGGATGCTGGTGCCGGTGCGCTCCCGGATGCGCGAGAGCAGGGCGAGGATCTCGGCCTGGACGGTGACGTCCAGTGCGGTGGTGGGCTCGTCGGCCAGCAGCAGCTCCGGCTCGTTGGCCAGGGCCAGCGCCAGCACGACGCGCTGGCGCTGGCCACCGGAGAGCTGGTGGGGGTAGTGGTCGAGGCGCTCCTCGGGCGAGGGGATCTCGACCTGGGTGAGCAGCTCGACCGCCCGCTCCCGCGCCGCGGCCTTGTCGACCCGGCCGTGGGCGCGCAGCGCCTCACGCAGCTGCCAGCCGATCGTGCGGACGGGGTTGAGCGCGGTCTGCGGCTCCTGGAAGACCATCGCGATCCGCCGTCCGCGGACCTTGTTCAGCGCGACCTCGCCGACACCGAGCAGCGGCGTCTCGGAGCCGTCGGCGCCGGTCAGGGTGATGGATCCGGTCGCCGTCGCGCCGTCGGGCAGCAGCCCGAGCACCGCCCGCGCGGTCATGGACTTGCCGGACCCCGACTCCCCCACCAGGGCGACGATCTCGCCGGCCCCGATGGAGACCGAGATGTCGTTGACCGCCGGACGCGGGTGGGAGAAGGAGATGGCGAGGTGCTCGATGGAGAGCAGGGGGCTGGACACAGGTGTCTCCTGGGGTCGGTCAGGCACGGCGGGACTCCGCGAGCGCCTGGGAGATGAGCAGCAGGCCGAGCACGAGGGCCACGACGACGAGCAGCGGGCCGACGGCGAAGTACGGGGCGTCGTACATCGTGCGCACCCCGTCCCGGATCAGCGACCCGAGCGACGCGGCCGGCGGCCGCACGCCGAGACCGAGGAAGCTCATGGCTCCCTCGATGAACACGGCCACCGACATCGAGACGGCCAGCTGGATCGTCAACGGCTCGAGCGAGTTGGGGAGGACGTGTCGGCGCAGCACCCACAGCGGGCCTGCGCCGACGACCTCCGCCGCCTCCACGAACGGCATCTCGCGCACCGTCCGCAGCGACGTGCGGACGAGGCGGCCGAAGACCGGCAGCTCGGCGGCGACGATCACGATCACCACCGTCCACAGTCCCGGGCCGAGAAAGGCGCTCAGCGCGATCGCCAGGATCAGCGACGGGAAGGCGAGGATCACGTCGAAGACGCGCTGCGTGAGCACGTCGGTGATCCGCCACCAGCTCGTCACCAACCCGACCAGCGATCCGAGGATCGCGCCGAGCGGCACGGCCAGGAACACCACGAGCAGGTCGACCCGGATGCCGTGGACCATCCGGGAGAACACGTCGCGGTTGACCTCGTCGGTGCCGAGCCAGTGCGTGCTCGACGGCCCGAGGAGGTTGGCGCCCGGGATCTGCTCGTTGGGTGAGTACGGCGCCAGCAGCGGTGCTGCGAAGCCGAGCACCACCACGATGCCGACCAGCACGAGTCCGACCAGGCCGCGGCCCTGCGTGAGGGCGCGACGCCGCTGCGGGCGGACGTCGTGCTGGGTCGGGTCGAGCGAGTCGTCGAGCTCGCCGGGGATGATGATCTCGGCACTCATCACTTGCCTCCTGGGGTGGATCCGGCCAGCCGGACCCTCGGGTCGAGGGCGGCGTGGAGGACGTCGGTGACGAGCTGGGTGAGCACGAACACCGCGACCGAGAGCAGCAGCAGGACCTGCACGACCGGGTAGTCGCGCGCCGAGATGCCCTGCTCGATCAGCCGGCCGAGACCCGGCCAGCTGAAGATCGCCTCGACCAGCACGGCGCCGCCGAGCAGCGTGCCGAACTGGATGCCGAGCACGGTGAGCGCGCTGGGCAGGGCGTTGCGCAGCGCCTGGGTGAGCACGATGCGGCGACGCGGGATGCCGAGGGCGCGCGCGGTCATCACGTAGGGCTGGCGCAGCTGGGTGCGCAGGCTCTCGGTGAGGAACCGGGTGAGCGCCGCCGACGCCGGCAGGGCGAGGCAGACCGCCGGGAGGAGGAGGTACTGCACGGTGATGTCGATCCGGGCGAGGTAGCCCGCGGGCGGTGTGCCGCCCGCGGGCAGGATCGGCAGCAGCACCGCGAAGAGCAGCACCATGACGAGCCCGGTGACGAAGGTGGGCACCGCCACCGCGACGGTGTTGATCGCGGAGAGGATCGCGTTGAGCCACTTCTTGTCCGCGATCACCCCCACCGTGCTGGCCACCAGCGCGATCGCGGTGGCCAGCAGCAGGGCGGTGATCGTCAGGACCAGGGTGTTGGCGGCGCCGGTGGCGAGCAGGTCGCTCACCTGGCCGCCCAGCCGGTAGGACCGGCCGAGGTCCAGCGTGAGGACCTGCCCCAGCCACACGACGTACTGCGTCAGGACCGGTCTGTCGAGGCCGAGGTCGGCGCGGATCGCGGCGCGCGCCTCCTCGGTCGCGTCGGGTCCTGCCAGCGCGGTCACCGGGTCGCCGGGCACCAGCCTGATCATCACGAAGATGAGGAAGGAGGCGGCCAGCAGCACGACGAGCGTCGACGGGAGCCGCTTGAGGAGGTAGCGCGCCACGGGTCAGCCGCCCAGCGTCACGTCGTCGAGCTGGAGCTCGCCGCGCTTGGACCAGGTGAACTCGCCGCCGACCTTGTCCGACGTGGCGACCTGGCCCTTGAGGATGGCGATCTCGAGCAGGAACGCGTTGTCGATGAGGTCCTTGTTGAGCTCGCCGTAGAGCTTCACGGCGCCCTCGTCGACTCCGCTGGCGCGGGTCCAGGCGCCGTCGGCGTGCGCCTTGTAGTCGTCGTCGACGAAGTGCGAGGCGTTCTTGTCGGCGTTGAACGGGTAGGCGCTGACGGCCAGCGTGGACGGTGTGTACTGCGCGTAGGAGTGCTGGAGGATCCACAGGCCGCCGAACTCGCCGGCGATGAGCTGCTTGATGAACTGGGTGAACTCGACCGGCTTGAGCTCGGTCCTGATCCCGGTCGCCTCCAGGTTGGCCTGGACGATCTGGGCGGTCGCCTCGTAGTTGGCGTTGCCGGCGGGGTAGCTCAGCGGCAGCGTGCCCACGTCGCCGACCTCGGCCAGCAGCGACTTCGCCTTCGCGGCGTCGAGGTCGTAGTGGTGCGCGAGCTCCTCGTCGTAGGCCGGGGAGGTCTCGGCCCACGGGATGGAGGTCGTGACGCCGGCGCCCTGGTAGACCTCGTCGAGGATCCGCTCGCGGTCGAGCGAGTAGGCGACGGCCTGGCGCAGGCGGACGTCCTTCAGCGCCGGGTTGGCGAGGTCGGCGCCGACGTAGACCTGCTGGCCGTAGTCGGACTGGCTGACGGTGTACTTGTCGTCCTCCGCCAGCGTCGCGAGGTCGCGGTTGGAGGCCCCGGTGACCAGGTCGACCTGGCCGGACCGCAGGGCGGACACCTGGGCCTGCGGGTCGCTGATGACGCTGACCTCGATGCCGTCGACCCCGGGCGCCCCGCCCCAGTAGTCCTCGTTGGCGGACAGCTCGACCTTGGCGTTGGGCGTCCAGGACTCGAAGACGAACGGGCCGGTGCCGACGTAGGCCTCGCCGGTCTTCAGCTGGTCGAAGGACTCGCTGTCGATGATCGGCACCATGTCGAGCAGGTCGAGGATGTTGCTCAGCGGGTGGTCGAAGCCCAGCGTGATCCGGTGGGGGTCGCTGGTGTCGAAGTCGGTGACCGCCGCGGCGGTGCGCTGGAGCTGGACGGTCCAGACGGGGTCGGCCCAGGTCCGGATGGAGAACTCGACGTCCTTGCTGGTGAACTCGCGTCCGGAGTGGAAGGACACGTCGTCGCGCAGGTCGAGCGTGATCGAGGTGCCGTCCTTCGCGACGTCCCACGAGGTGGCGAGCGAGGGCTGCGCGTCGAGGCTGTCGAGCGGGTAGTCGACGAGGCTGTCGTAGACCGACCCGATCAGGGTGTTGGTGGTGTCGCTGGAGTTGGTGAAGACCGTGCCGGGGACGATGTCGTTCGTCGACCCGATGTGCAGGATCTGCTCACCGCCGCCGCTCGAGAAGCCACCGTTGCGCTGGTCGGCGACGGCGGACGAGCAGCCGGTGACGAGGGCCGCGGTCAGGAGTACGGCGGCACCTCGGCGCAGCAGCGTCAGGTCAGTGCGGTTCGCGGTCATGCGATGTTGCCTTTCGTGGATGGTGCAGGGATCGGGAGGGGGGTGTCGCGGACGGCCGGGGCCAGCCCGAGCGGGTCGTCGTAGATCGGGCCGAGGGCGACGGTGCAAGCGGCAGCGGCCTGGATGCCGCCGCCGAAGCGGGTGACCGACAGCTCGACCTCCGCCCCCGCGCTGTGCGCCCGGAAGGCGTCGAGGGTCGAGGCGAGCGCGGGCGGGTAGGCGGTGAACCCCTGCCCGACCAGCACGACGCGGTGCGGCGCGACCATGTCGCGCACGATGGCCGCGACCCGGCCCATCGCCACGGCCCGCTCCTCGAGGAGCGCGCGGGCCCGCGCGTCGGTGCCGGCCGCGGCGACGAGGTCGTCGATCGTGGCCTCGGCGGACACCGCTCCCCCGGCGACGCCGCGGGCGAGCAGCGCGTGGTCGGAGTAGTTGGCCGCCAGGTGCCCGGTGCCGCCGCACTCGCACGGGGTGTCGGGACCGGCGGGGAAGTGGGTCAGGCTGCCGACGCGGGACACCTCGGTCACCGCGCCCTTGTCGACCGCCAGCGCGAAGCCGACGGTGTTGCGGGCGTAGACGTAGAGCGTCACCCCGCCCGTGCCGGCGCGACGGTGCAGGAACTCCGTGGCGGCGATGGCCGCGACGTGCTCGGCCGTCGTGACGTCGAGACCGAGGAGCTCCCCGAGCTCCTCGCCCATCGCCTCCCGGTCGAGGTCGAGGTCGGCCCACGGGGCCACCAGCCCGGCCGCCAGCGGTGACCGGCCCGGCAGGCCGCCGAGCAGCTCGGCCGAGACGCGGGCCAGTGCCTCGAGGTCGGGCGCCGAGTCGAGCGGGCGGGTGACGCGACGCTGCCCCAGGACGCGACCGGCGAGGTCGCCGATCGCGACCGTGTCGACGCCGTGCCCCACGTGGAAGCCGAGGGTCGCGAACGACGACCCATCGACCTCGACCGGGATGCCCGGGCGACCGTTGGCCCCGACGACCACCTCGTCGGGGCGCTCGGCGAGGAGGCCAGCTCGCAGCATCTGGGCGACCGTGCGGTTGATCGTGGCGTTGGACAGGCCCGTGCGTCGCGTGAGCTCGTCGCGCGAGATGGGGCCGAAGGCCCGCGTCTGCTCGATCACCTGGCTGGCCGCCGAGCCGAAACGACCCCGCACCAGCGTGATCATCTGAGAACCGAACATCGAACACCTCCCTTCATTGTCGAGTGAATCGGTTGACTTACCTTAAATAGAAATGCCGGCCGTTTTCACCTCGACTCGCCACGTGGACGTGGTTCCGCTCAGCGCGACGCGAACCGTTGTCCGGGACCCGAGCGGCCCCGCACGGTTGACGCCGCATCCACCGACGAAACGAAAGGGACTCATCGACATGACGCTCCAGCTCGAGCCCGACCTCCGCACCCAGACCGAGGACCTGACCGTCCACCAGCTCGGCGGCCGCATCGGCGCCCGCATCGACGGCGTGACCCTGGGGGCCGACCTTCCCGCCGAGGCCGTCGAGCAGATCCGCGCCGCGCTGCTCAAGCACAAGGTCGTGTTCTTCCGCGGCCAGCAGCACCTCGACGACGACGCGCACATCGCGTTCGCCGAGAAGCTCGGCCCGCTGACGACCGCGCACCCGACCGTCAACACCGGCAGCGCGCGCATCCTGAGCCTCGCGGCCAACAAGGGCATGGCCGCCAACAGCTGGCACACCGACGTGACCTTCGTCGACCGCATCCCGGCGTTCAGCGTGCTGCGCGGCGTGACGATCCCCGCCTACGGCGGCAACACCGTGTGGGCCAACACGGTCGCCGCGTACGACGCCCTCCCCGACCCGCTCAAGGCGCTGGTCGAGAACCTGTGGGCCGTCCACACCAACGACTACGACTACGCGGCCACGCAGGAGAACACCGAGGAGCACGACAAGACGCAGGTCTTCAAGCGCGAGGAGTTCCGCCGCGTGAAGTACGAGACCGCCCACCCGGTCGTGCGCGTGCACCCGGAGACGGGCGAGCGCTCACTCGTGCTCGGCCACTTCGTCAAGCACTTCGTCGGCTTCAACGCCGTCGAGTCCGCGACGCTGTTCAACCTGCTCCAGACGCGTGTCACCCGCCTGGAGAACACCATCCGCTGGACCTGGCAGCAGGGTGACGTCGCGATCTGGGACAACCGGGCGACGCAGCACTACGCCGTGGCCGACTTCGACGAGCAGCGCCGCGAGGTCCGCCGCATCACCGTCGCCGGCGACATCCCGGTCTCCATCGACGGTCGCCGCAGCGAGGTCATCACGGGCGACGCCTCGGAGTTCGCCAACATCGACAGCCTGATCTCCTGATCCGTCCCTGACGCAGCGAAGGCCCCGCCGGTGATCCGGCGGGGCCTTCGTTCGTCGTGTGGTGTCAGATCGCCGGCGGCGGCGGGTCCGACTCCGTACGCCGCTGGGTGGTCGCCTGACGACCCTCGGCGTCCGTGGTGGTGGCCGTCGTGGTCGTGCGCCGACGTGCGTTGAGCTGCACGGCGGTGAGCACGATGACGAGCACACCGGCGAGGCAGAGGATGTAGCCGACCATCGTCAGGTCGACGGCGTCGATCATGTCCTGCACCGCGAAGGCGAGGATCAGCCCGAGCGCCAGCAGGAAGACTCCGAGTCCGTAGCCCATGTGTTGCCTCCGTGTTCATCGTGGGGGCCGCGCTGCGCGACCCGACCGGACATTCCACCATCATCGCCCCCCATCGCCTCCCCCGCAGGGGTGGCGGCGTGTCGCCCGGCCGCTACCGGCCGCGCGGTGGGCGTGCGAGGATCCGCGAGTGGCCGCCCCCTCCCCGAACAGCCAGACGAAGATCGGCGTGTGCAACCTGTGCGAGGCCATCTGCGGCCTCGTCCTGACGATCGAGGACGGCGCGGTCACCGGCGTGCGGGGCAACCCCGACGACCCCCTGTCCCGCGGGCACATCTGCCCCAAGGGCGTGGCCATCGCCGACATCCACGCCGACCCAGACCGGCTCCGGCGCCCGGTGCGCCGCGACCGGGCGACCGGTGAGTTCCACGAGATCGCCTGGCGCGAGGCGATCGACGTCGTCTCGACGAACCTCGCCGCCACCATCAACGCACACGGCCGCGACGCGATCGGGATCTACCTCGGCAACCCCAACGTGCACAGCCTCGGCTCCATGACCCACGGCATCGGGCTGGTCAAGGCGCTGCGGACGAAGAACACCTTCAGCGCCACCTCCGTCGACCAGCTCCCCCACCAGCTGATGGCGCACCTGATGTTCGGCCACCAGCTGCTGCTGCCGATCCCCGACATCGACCGCACCAGCTACTTCCTGGTCTTCGGCGCCAACCCGATGGCCTCCAACGGCTCCCTGATGACCGTGCCCGACTTCCCCGCTCGGCTGCGCGAGCTCAAGCGCCGCGGCGGTCGGATGGTCGTCTTCGACCCGCGGCGCACCGAGACCGCCAAGGTGGCGACCGAGCACCACTTCGTCCGCCCCGGCACCGACGCCTGGGTGCTGCTGGCCATGCTCAACGTGCTGTTCGCCGACGGCCTCGCGATGGCACCGGCGTACGCCGACGGGCTGGCCGACGTCGAGGCGGCGGTCGCGCACTTCACCCCCGCCCTCGCGGAGCGGATGAGCGGCGTGCCCGCGACCGAGATCGAGCGGATCGCGCTCGAGCTCGCGACCGCCGAGGGAGGAGTCGCCTACGGCCGGGTCGGCGTCTCGACCCACGAGTTCGGCACGGTGTGCCAGTGGGCGGTCAACCTGCTCAACATCCTCACCGGCAACCTCGACAGGGTCGGCGGCGCGATGTTCACCTCCCCCGCCATCGACGTGGTCGGCACCGGCTTGGTCGGGCGCGGGCACCACGACGCCTGGCGCTCGCGCGTGCGCGACCTGCCCGAGACAGCCGGCGAGCTGCCCGTGAGCGCCCTGCGCGAGGAGATCACCACCCCCGGTCCCGGCCAGGTGCGGGCGATGCTCACCCTGTCGGGCAACCCGGTGCTCTCGACCCCCGACGGCGCACGGCTCGACGAGGCCCTGGCCGGCCTCGACTTCATGGCGGCCGTCGACATCTACGTCAACGAGACGACCCGACACGCCGACGTGATCCTGCCGCCCGCGGGAGCGCTGGAGCGCGACCACTACGACCTGATCTTCCAGACCCTCGCCGTACGCAACACCGCGCGGTTCACGCCCGCGGTCTTCGACAAGGGCGAGGACACCCGCCACGACTGGCAGATCTATCGCGACGTCGCACTGGCGACGATCGCCAAGCTGGACCGCAAGCCCCCGCTCAAGGCCCGCGCGGTGCTGCGGGCGCGGATGACGCTCAGCCCGACCCGTCTGGTCGGGCTGCTGCTCGCGCGGGCCCGCAACGGAGTCACGCTGAGGAAGCTGCGGGCCAACCCGTCCGGCCTCGACCTCGGGCCGCTGCAGCCCGACCTGCTGCCCGACCGGCTCCGCACCCGCGACCACCGGCTCGCGCTCGCACCGCCCCTGGTGCTGACCGACCTCGCCCGGCTGGGCGCCGTGGAGCCGCCGGCGGAGGGCGAGCTGCTGCTCATCGGGCGCCGGCACAAGCAGGACTGCAACTCGTGGATGCACAACACCGAGCGGTTGACGCGCGGCAAGGCCCGCCACCACCTGCTCATGCATCCGGACGACCTGGCGCAGCGCTCGCTGAGCGACGGCGAGCTGGTCACCGTCACCTCGCGGGTCGGCACCGTCCAGGTCGAGGTCGCCTCGACCGACGACATGATGCCCGGCGTGGTCAGCCTCCCCCACGGTTACGGCCACGCGCGCAACCCGGGGATGACGCACGCCGCCGAGGTGCCCGGGGTCTCGATCAACGACCTGACCGACCCCGAACGCCTCGACGTCTCGGGCAATGCGGCGCTCAGCGGCGTCCCGGTGACCGTCACCGCCCACTGAGGGCGAACGCCGGATCTCTCGGAGAGGGCCGTCGCCAAGCACACCACCAACATCGTCACCAAGCTCGACCTGCCGCTCGCCGCGGACGACAACCGGCGCGTGCTCACCGTGCTCGCCTGGCTGCGCTGAGCCCGGTACCCGCTGGGCCCATTTGCGCTGGAACGAGACCGCCCGACCGAGCTGCAGCTGCTCGGCCAGGCGGTCCGGTTCAGGTGGTGCGTGGGGTCAGACCTTCACCCCGCTGAGCACGGCGCGGACGTCGGCGGCCGTCTCGGCCCGACGGAGCCGCTCGACCTGCTCCTGGTCGACGAACACGCCGGCCAGCTTCTGCAGCAGGGCGAGGTGGTCGTTGCCCGCGCCGGCGATGCCGACGACGAACTCGGCCGGCTTGCCGTTCCAGTCGATGCCGTCGGGGTAGCGGACGAACGAGATGGCCGTCCGGCGGATCGCCGACTTCGCCTCGTTGGTGCCGTGCGGGATGGCCAGCAGGTTGCCCATGTGCGTGGACACCGACTGCTCGCGCTCGTGCATCGCGTCGACGTAGGACTCCTCGACCGCTCCGCTGGCGACGAGCAGCCGTCCGGCCTCGCTGATCGCGGCGTCGCGACTGGTCGCCGACCCGTTGAGAACGATCGCGTCGTCGCGGAGCACGTCGGTGTCCACGCCGTCGTCGGCGACGTCGGCGGCAGCGGTGCCGCCACCCTCGCCGTTGCTGGCCTTCACCATCTCCACGATCTCGTCGTAGCGCGGCGAGCCCATGAAGTTGTCCACCGAGACGTGGGTCGCCGAGGGCGTCCGCTCCTTGGCCCGGGCCGTGAGGTCCTGGTGGGTGACGACGAGGTCGACGTCGTCAGTGAGGTTGGAGATCGCCAGGTTCTTGACGCTCACCTCGCCGTAGCCGGCGGCCTGGATCTTCTTGCGCAGCACCGAGGCACCCATCGCGGAGGAGCCCATGCCGGCGTCGCAGGCGAAGATGATCGAGTTGATCGGGCCGGCGGGCTTCGCGGAGCCCGCGAACATCCCGCTCACCGACGACGACTTGCCCTTGTTGGCCTCCATCTGCGCGGCGGCGGCGGCGAGGTCACCGTCGTCCTCCGAGCGGTCGAGCTTGAGCAGCAGGGCGGCGACCACGAAGGACACGATCAGCGCGCTCGACCAGCAGAGCGTCACACCGAGGACGGAGCCCTTGGCCACCGACGAGTAGACCGCGAAGATCGAGCCGGGGGCCGCGGGGGCGACCAGCCCGGAGTCGAACATGACGTTCATCAGGGTGCCCGTGGCGCCACCGGCGATCAGCGCGAGCAGCAGCTTCGGCTTGGCCAGGACGTAGGGGAAGTAGACCTCGTGGATGCCGCCGAAGAACTGGATCACCAGCGCGCCGGGTGCCGTCGCCTTGGAGACGCCCTTGCCGAAGAACATGAAGGCGAGCAGCATGCCGGCGCCGGGGCCGGGGTTGGCCTCGAGGAGGAACAGCGCCGACTGACCGGCCTGCTTGGCCTGGTCGAGGCCGAGGGGCGTGAGCACCCCGTGGTTGAGGGCGTTGTTGAGGAAGAGCACCTTGGCCGGCTCGATCACGATGGCGGTGAAGGGCAGCAGGCTGTTGTCGACGAGGAACTCGACGACGTTGGACAGGCCTTCCATCACCGCGCGCAGGATCGGGCCGAGGATGAACATGGCGCCGATGGCCATGATCGCCGCGGAGATGCCGGCGGAGAAGTTGTTGACGAGCATCTCGAAGCCGGGCTTGATCTTGCCGTCCCAGAGCCGGTCGAGGCGCATGATCGCCCAGCCGCCGAACGGACCCATGATCATGGCGCCGAGGAACATCGGCGACCCGCCGGTCTCGGCGTAGACCTCGTTGAACAGCGGCGAGCTGGTCGCCATGATGATGCCCATCGTGGCGGTCGCCCCGACCACGCCGCCGCGGATCTTGTAGATGTTGTAGCCGCCCGTGTAGGCGATCAGGAGCGGGATCAGGTAGTAGATGCCGGGCCCGACGATCGTGGCGATCTTCTCGTTGGGCGTCCAGCCCACCGGGATGAAGAAGGCCGTGATGAGGCCCCACGCGATGATCGCGCCGATGTTCGGCATGACCATGTTGGACAGGAAGGTTCCGAACTTCTGCACGTGGACCCGCGCCCCCGCACGGGGTGCCGTCTGTGTGGACATTGATTCCTCCGGGTGTGATGACGACGCTGGACTCGGGTGACCCCGATCACAGTCAGAGCAGCAGTAAACCTCACGAACGGGCCTATTGCCAAGCATTCGGGCAGGTTTTGTGCCCGACTGTGTGGCTTCATCACCACCACGGGCCCCCGCCGACGACGGCGAGGGCCCGAAATGGAGTGGCCGGCAGCGCCGGCCGACGCGGCTACGCGTCCAGCTGGCTGTCGAAGAGCGCCTGCTCGACCTCGCCGTTCCAGGTGTCGCCGGGGCCGAGCTTCTCGGCGACCTCCGGCAACTCGTCCTTCAGCCGGTCGAGACCCATCAGGGGCAGGTCGTGGATCTGCGGGAAGATCAGCACCTTGCCCGAGTAGGCCCCGTCGACCAGCGCCTGGAGGCCGTCCTTGGCCGCGCGCATGCCGCCGACGGCACCGACGATGGACCCCGGGGACAGCTGGCCGGCCTGCGCCAGGTCCACCACCTGCTGCTGGTCGTGGATGGTGAGCCCGGACGTCCCGGTGTACTGCGCGTTGTCGAGGTAGACCGCGCTCAGGTTCATCGGCGCCATGGTGCCGTTGGGGACGCCGGCGAAGAAGACCAGCATGCCGTCGGAGTTCATCACCGTGTCGGCCTCGGCCATGACGCCCGAGATCGGCACGCTGACCACCACGTCGTCCGCGCCCTTGCCGTCGGTCAGCCCCATCACGAAGTCGTGGAGCGACTGGCCGGCGGTCTGGGAGTTGAAGGTGATGAGCTCGCAGTCGTTGCTCTCCGCCAGGTGCGCGAGCCGGTCCTCGAGGGCCTTCAGGCGCTCGTCGCTCACCTCCGTGGCCACGATCCGGGTGGGACCGTCGGTCTGCTGGATCGCCCGCTGGACGTGCATCAGGCCCATGGGACCACCCGCGCCCACGAACACCGTCGTGCCGCCCGGTCGCAGGTCGCAGCGGTTGCGCGCCTCGCCGTACGACGCGGCGATGTCGGGACCACGACCGCCGATGTAGGCGGTGTAGTCGTAGTGCAGGCGGCCCACGTCGGTGTCGACGAGACCGTCCAGCTCGGTCTCCCCCACCAGGTTGAGGGTGCCGCGCCGGGCGATGTGGGTGGCCACGGCACCGACCGTGGCGGCGGAGCGCGGGTCGAGCATGACGATGTCGTCGAAGCCGGCGCCCTCGGTCAGCTCGTCCACCACCGCCTGGAAGTCGTCGTCACCGAGACCGTCGCGGACGACCACGGTGGCCGAGGTGGCCTCGACGAGCTTCGCCACCGAGGCAGGCACGTCGGTCAGCACGATGGTGGCCGGTGCGTCCAGCCCGGCTGAGAAGGCGTACTCCCGCTCGTCCCCGGGCCGGCCGACGATCCACATCGTCCCGCCCGCCTTCGGCTCGAGGCGGCGGCGCTGGGTGTAGGCCGCCATCACGCAGCCCCACGGCTCGAGCGTGGACGCCTCGGCGTAGCCCATCGTGTCGGGCAGCGGCAGCAGGCAGGCGCCGTCGTCGGTCTCGAGCATCTCGGCGCCCATCAGGTGGTACTGGATGAGCCCGCCCGGGATCGTGTAGCCGTAGGCCGTGCTCGTGCCGTCCTGGTAGATGTCGGGCTGCACGGCGAGCCGCTGGCCGGGGTGGTAGCGGTCCTTGAGGTTGTCGCCGACCTCGATGACGGTGAGGCTCACCTCGTGGCCGAGCCGGGTGGGGTCGTCGGCCAGGTCGCGGTTGTAGAGCTTGGGGTGGCTGCCGCCCTGGCGCATGATCTTCACGTCCGAGAAGCAGAGCCCCACGCTGTCGATCCGCACGAGCATGTGGTCGGCGTCGGGCCTGGGGATGGCGACCTGCTCGGGCGCACCGTCCTTGCCCATGTTGTCCTCGCCCGCGCCCCACAGGTTCCAGGCCCAGGCCTGGTCGGGCAGCTCGAGGTCGGCTGCGCGGTAGCGGTCATAGGCTGATGTCATGGTCTTCTCCGTGTGAGATGGACGGTGCCTCCCGGGACGTGCCGGCACCACGGGTGGGAGGCGGATCTCCCGGGGCCGGTCTCGCCCGGTGCGGGCGAGAAGTGGGTGGGTGCACGGCCTCAGCCGTTGAGCAGCGCCCGCACGGCGTCGCGGGCGGCCATCGGGTCGCTGGCGCCGAGGGCGGCCTCGGCGGCGGCCTCGCAGGTGTCCATCGAGACGCGGGACAGCTGCGCACCGACCGGGCGTACGGCGCGGGCGGCCATGGACAGGGACGTGATGCCCATCCCGACGAGCGCGCAGGCGAGCATGGGGTCCGCCGCCGCCTCGCCACACACGCCGACCGGCTTGCCGGTCTGCTTGCCGGCCTCGGCGGTGATCGCGATGAGCTGGAGCACGGCCGGCTGCCACGGGTCGGTGAGATGTGCGAGGTCGGTCGCCATCCGGTCGGCGGCCATCGTGTACTGCGTCAGGTCGTTGGTGCCGATCGAGAGGAAGTCGACGACCTCGAGCATCCGGTGCGCGAGCAGGGCCGCGCTGGGGATCTCGACCATCACGCCGGGCTTGAGCCCGCGCGAGCGGACCTTCTCGGCGAACTCGGACGCCTCGGCGACGGTCGCCACCATCGGCGCCATCACCCAGGTCTCGGTGCCGCTCGCCTCCGAGGCCAGCTTGATGCCGTCGAGCTGGCGGTCCATCAGGCCGGGGTTGCCGAAGGACAGCCGCAGGCCGCGCACGCCGAGGGCGGGGTTCTCCTCGCCCGGCATCGTGGCGAACGCGATCGGCTTGTCCGACCCGGCGTCGAGCGTGCGGATCACGACGTACTGTCCCTCGCCGAAGGCGTCGAGCACCTGGCCGTAGATCTCGCCCTGCTCCTCGGCGGACGGCTCCTCGGTGGCGCTGAGGAAGCACAGCTCGGTGCGGAACAGGCCCACGCCCTGCACCGGCTCCTCGCTGGCGTGGCGGGCGCTGGGTCCGTCGGCCACGTTGGCGAGCAGCTTGATCGGGGTGCCGTCGGAGGTCTCGGCCGGGCCCGACCAGTCGGCCAGCGCCGCGCGCGCCTCGCGGCTGGCCGCCACCCGGCCGGCCGCCTCGTCCGGGTCGGCACCGAGCTCGACCTCGCCGGTCTCGCCGTCGACCACCAGGAACGTTCCGGCCTCGACCTCGGTCACGCCCGCGACGCCGACGACGCACGGGATGCCGAGCTGGCGGGCGATGATCGCGGTGTGGCTGGTCGCGCCACCCCGCTCGGTGACGAGGGCCGTGATCAGCTCCGGGTCGAGCCCGGAGGTGTCGCTGGGCGCGAGGTCCTCGGCCACGAGCACCGACGGCTCCTGCGGGGTGGGCACACCCGGCTCGGGCTCGCCGACCAGGTGCGCCACGACGCGGCGCTCGATGTCCTCGAGGTCGGTGACGCGCTCGGCCATCAGGCCGCCCATGTTGGTGAAGATGGAGACGAACTGCTCCACCGCCGCGTCGACCGCCGACACCAGCGGGCTGCCGCTGGCGACGTTCTTCGCGACCGCCCCGCGCAGGCCCTTGTCCCTGGCCAGGCCGGCGCTCGCGGTGAGCACCTCGGCGGCCGGGCCGGTGGCCTTGTCCGCCTTGCGGGTGAACGTGTCGGCGACCGCGGTGACCGCGTCGTCGAAGGCCGCCATCGCGGCGTCGTCGTCGGCGAAGCCCCCGTCACCGAAACGCGCGATCGCGTCGGGCGAGACCTCGCCACGGACCAGCAGGGCGGGGCCGGCCGCGACGCCGGGGACGACCGGGGTGCCGCGCAGGCCGCTGGTGGAGGGGCTGGTTGTGGTCATGGACACACCGTAGGGCACCGCGACTTGACACTCAACAGGTTCGGCTATAAAACAACACATACACAGAACGGCGTGATCGGCGCCACATCCCCCCGACGAGCCAGGACCCGACGTGTACGCAGAGGAACGCCAGCAGGCGATGGCCCAGCTGATCAGCCAGCAGGGTCGCGTGTCCGTGGCCGAGCTCGCCGAGGACCTCGCCGTCACCACCGAGACCGTCCGGCGCGACCTGTCCGCGCTGGAGCGGATGGGCCTGATCCGCCGCGTGCACGGCGGCGCCGTACCCGCCAATGCCCTGGCCGTCATCGAGTCCGGGATCTCCGAGCGCGACCAGGCCAACACCGACGCCAAGGACGCGATCGCGGCCGCCGCGCTGTCGCTGCTGCCACCGCCCGGGTCGATGATCGTCATCGACGCCGGCTCGACGACCTCGCGCTTCGCCGCGCTGCTCCCCCGCGACCACCGGCTCACCGTCGTCACCCACGCGGTCCCCGTCGCCGCCCGGCTCGCCGGGCTCCCCCAGATCGACCTGTTCCTGCTGCCCGGCAAAGTCCGCGCCACCACGCACGCTGCGGTCGGTGCCGACACGGTCGCAGCGCTGTCCGACATCCGGGCCGACGTCGCCTTCATCGCCACCAACGGCCTGAGCGTCTCCCACGGACTGACGACCCCTGATCGCGACGAGGCCGCCACCAAGCGGGCCATTGCGGGCGCCGGCAGGCGTACGGTCGTGCTTGCCGACTCCACCAAGATCGGCGTCGAGGCCTCCTTGCGCTTCGCCGCCCTCAACGAGGTCGACGTGCTCGTCACCGACTCCGGAATCTCCGACAACGATGCATCGGCGCTCGCCGCGGCCGATGTGGAAGTGGTGATCGCGTGATCCTCACCCTCACACCCAACCCCAGCATCGACCGCACCATCACGCTGGCCGGCGAGCTGGCGCGTGGTCAGGTCCAGCGCGTCGTCTCGGTGACCTCGCAGGCAGGCGGCAAGGGCGTCAACATCTCCCGCGCGTCCGTCAGCGCCGGAGAGCCGACCCTCGCGGTGCTTCCGGCCGCCAAGGACGACCCGTTCGTCACCGAGCTGCTCGCCGCCGGCATCGACGCGCGTCCCGTGCGCCCGGCCGGCGACGTGCGTGTCAACGTCACGATCACCGAGCCCGACGGCACCACCACCAAGCTCAACTCTCCGGGAGCGACCGTGGAGGCCGAGCACCTCGACGCGATGGCCACGGCCCTGCTCGCCCGCGCCGCCAGTGCGAGCTGGACCGTCCTCGCCGGCTCCCTCCCCGCGGGTGCCCCCCCGGAGTTCTACGCCGAGCTCGTACGCCGCCTGCGCGCCAGCGACGCCAAGGTCGCCGTGGACACGAGCGAGGAACCGCTGCGGGCGCTCGTCGACGCGCTGCCCGGATCGGCGCCCGACCTGATGAAGCCCAACGGCGACGAGCTCGCGTCCTTCACCGGCGGCGACGCCGACGAGCTCGAGAGCAACCCCGCCAAGGCCGCCGAGGCGGCCCGCACCCTGGTCGACCGCGGTGTCGGGACCGTGCTCGCCACCCTGGGCGGCAACGGCGCCGTCCTCGTCACCGCCGACGGGGCGTGGCACGCCGCACCCCCGCCCACCACCGTCGTCAGCACCGTCGGTGCCGGCGACTCCAGCCTGTTCGGCTACCTGCTCGGCGACATCCGGGGACTACCCGCCCCCGACCGCCTGGCACTGGCCGTGGCCTACGGCAGCGCCGCCGCCGGTCTGCCAGGCACCACCATCCCCGAGCCGGAGCACCTTCGCACCGAGCTCGTCACCATCACTGTCCTGGGAGGCAGCGCATGACCGATCTCATCACCACCGAGCTGGTCCGGCTCGACGCGAGCTGGGGGGACGACAAGGCCGACGTCATCCGCGGCCTCGCGGCCGTCGTCGACGAGGCCGGCCGCGCCGAGGACGTCGAGCAGCTCATCGCCGACGCCTTCGCCCGGGAGGAGACCTCCAGCACGGGTCTGCCCGGCGGCATCGCCATCCCGCACTGCCGCACCACCGGCGTCTCGGAGCCGACTCTCGGCTTCGTCCGCCTGGACCCGCCGGTCGACTTCGGCGCCAAGGACGGCCCGGCCGACCTCGCCTTCCTGATCGCCGCCCCCGCGGGCGGCGACGCGACCCACCTCCAGCTCCTCACCAAGCTGGCTCGCTCGCTGGTCAAGCCGGCCTTCACCGATTCGCTGCGGTCGGCGGAGACGCCCGAGGAGGTCGTCGAGCACATCTTGATGGCGCTCGACGCCCCGCCCGCGGGCTCCTCGACCCCGGCCCCCGCTGCCGCCGTGCCTGCCGCACCTGCCGGCGGCGGCGCCGCCGCGGCCGCACCCGCCGCGGCCGCCGCGTCGGCCGCGCCCGCCTCCGGTGGTCCGAAGTCGCTCGTCGCGGTGACCGCCTGCCCGACGGGCATCGCCCACACCTACATGGCGGCCGAGGCCCTCGAGGCCGCGGCCGAGCGGGCCGGCGTCCCGATCCAGGTCGAGACCCAGGGCTCGGCCGGCTCGACGCCGCTGTCCCCCGAGACCATCGCCGCGGCGTCCGCGGTGATCTTCGCGGTCGACGTGGGCGTGCGCGACCGCGGCCGCTTCGCCGGCAAGCCCATGGTCTCCTCCAGCGTGAAGCGCCCGATCGACGAGGGCGACGCGATGATCGCCGAGGCCCTGCGCTACGCCGACGATCCCAACGCCCCGCGCGTCGAGGGCAACGCCGCCGACGCCGGTGCCACGTCCACCGCCAACGAGTCGTTCGGGGCCAAGATCCGCCGCGTGCTGATGACCGGCGTGTCCTACATGATCCCGTTCGTCGCGGCCGGTGGTCTGCTGATCGCGCTCGGCTTCCTGTTCGGCGGCTACGAGATCGTGACCGACGGGCAGGCCATCGCCGTCGACAACACGCTCTTCAACCTGCCGAACGTCGACGACTTCGGTCTCGAGCACGCGCTCTTCGGCAGCCCGTTCTTCGCGTACCTCGGTGCGCTGCTCTTCACCCTCGGTGCCGCGGCCTTCGGGTTCCTGGTCCCGGCGCTGGCCGGCTACATCGCCTACGCGATCGCCGACCGCCCCGGCATCGCCCCCGGCTTCGTCATGGGTGCCATCGCCGGCACCCTCAACTCCGGCTTCCTCGGCGGCATCGTCGGCGGCGTCCTGGCGGGCATCGTCGCCCACTGGATCGCCGGCTGGAAGGTGCCGACCTGGATGCGCGGCCTGATGCCGGTCCTCGTGATCCCGCTGCTGGCCACCCTGATCTCCGGGTTCGTGATGGTGGTCGTCCTCGGCAAGCCGCTGGCCGCGCTGATGGACGCGCTCTCCGACGGCCTCAACAGCCTGCAGGGCGGCTCGGCGATCGTGCTCGGCATCATCCTCGGCCTGATGATGGCCTTCGACATGGGCGGCCCGCTCAACAAGACCGCCTACGCGTTCGCCACCACCGGCCTCGGCGCCGCGGCCACCGCGACGGACGCCCCCGAGCTCAAGGTGATGGCCGCGGTGATGCTCGCCGGGATGGTCCCGCCGCTCGCGCTCGCGCTGGCCACGGTCGTACGACCCGGCCTCTTCACCATCCCCGAGCGCGAGAACGGCAAGGCGGCCTGGGCGATGGGGGCCTCCTTCATCACCGAGGGCGCGATCCCGTTCGCCGCGGCCGACCCGGCGCGCGTCATCCCCTCGATCATGGCCGGCAGCGCCGTCACCGGTGCGCTCTCGATGGGGCTCGACGTCTCCCTGCGGGCCCCGCACGGAGGGATCTTCGTGCTCTTCGCCGTCGACGGCGTGATCGGCTTCTTCATCGCCCTGCTCGCCGGCGTGCTCGTCGCGGCGGCACTCGTCGTCGCGCTCAAGAGCATGAACAAGTCCGACGCCGACGTCGCTACTGTCTGACCCACCTCGTTCCGACCACAGCAAGGAGCACCCATGCCCACCAAGTCCGTCGTCGTCGGTTCCGCCGTCGGCCTGCACGCCCGTCCCGCCGCGATCATCGCCGAGAAGGCCGGTGAGCTCGGCTCCGAGGTCACCATCAACGGCGTCGACGCCAGCTCGTCGCTGATGATCATGACCCTGGGCGCCGGCAACGGCGACACGGTCGAGGTCGCCGGTGACGACGAGGCCGCGGTCGACGCGATCGCCGCCCTCGTCGAGCAGGACCTCGACGCCTGACCGGTCCGTACGACGCCGGGTGGCCGCTCCTCGTGGGGCGACCACCCGGCGTCGGCCCGATTTCGGGGGCCCGCTACCGCTTCAGGACGTAGGCGACCCGCACGCGCAGGGCCTGCTCCAGCTCGCCGAGCACGTCGGCGAAGAACTCGCGCCGGTAGGTCTCGTCCGTGACGGCGTAGACCGCGAAGTAGAGCCCGCTGAAGGCGGCGAGGAACACCGAGACCTGCACCAGCTCGAGGCTGACCAGCGAGATCCCCCACGGGTACGTGAGCTTGTCGGGCGTGATCCACAGCTCCAGCACCTCGCGGTCCATCGCGACCAGGCCGAAGACGATGAAGAACGCGAACACCGCGAGCGCCAGCAGGAGCACCTGGATCGCCTGCGTGATCAGCAGGACCAGCACGAGGTTGGCGCGCTCGAGGCCCAGCACGTCGGCGTCGTCGCCGAGCTCGGGGCGACCGACCTCGTCGTCGAGCCGGTCGACCTCCTCGACCAGCCGCACGACGAGGAAGCCGACCGCCATCGCCGCGAAGAACATCACCGCGCCCCACAGCACGCCGCCGTCCAGGCGGGACGCGACCATCCAGACCTCGGTGTTGATGAACAGGAACGTCACGAACAGCAGCAGCATCGGCAGCGCCCGGGTGGCCAGCGGGAAGAGCAGCTCGAGGCTCGTGAACGCGTGCCGCAGCGCCCATCCCGCGATCGACTGCACCTGGAGCGCCCGGCCCGCGTAGGTCGCCGCCACCGCCAGCAGGACGGTCCCGGCGGTCGCGATGCCGAGCGACACCACGCCGGTCCACAGGCCGACACCGACCCCAGCGGGGACGGCGACGAGCAGCCCGACCAGGGCGACGACGACCAGCCGTCCGCGCGCGAGCCGGCGGCGGACGAGCTCGCGGGTGCTGTCGACGAAGTACGGCAGCCCGTTGGCCCGGAACCACGCCTCGGCCTCATCCCGCGTGGCCGGCTCCGCGCGGCCGGCACCGTGGGTCACGCCAGGATCTCGCGGGCCTGGCGCACGTCGCCGTGCATGGTCTCGACGAGGGCCTCGATCCCCTCGAACTTCACCATCCCGCGGAGGCGCTCGACGAAGGCGACCTCGACCTCGACGCCGTACAGCTCGAGGTCGTCGCGATCGAGGACGTAGGACTCGACGCGGCGCTCGCGCTCCCCGCCGAAGGTCGGGTTGGTGCCGACCGAGATCGCCGCGGGATAGGTCTCGCTGGTGTCGAGGCGGGTGAGCCGACCGGCGTAGACGCCGTCCGCCGGGGCCGCGCCGTCGACGGGGGTCGGCACGTTGGCGGTCGGGTAGCCGAGCTCGCGGCCGCGCTGGTCGCCGCGCACCACCACCCCGCGCACCGTGAACGGCCGGCCGAGCGCCTCGGCGGCGCCGGCGACGTCGCCGGCCGCGAGGCAGTTGCGGATGTAGGTGGAGCTCCAGACCTGCGGGCCGCCGTCGAGGGCGACGCCCTCGACCACGAAGTCGCGGGTCTCCCCCGCCTCCCGCAGCAGCGCCACGTCGCCCGCAGCGCGGTTGCCGAAGCGGAAGTTGGCGCCCACCACGACGCCGCGCGCGCCCAGGGTCCCGACCAGCACCCGGTCGATGAACTCCTCCGGCGTCCACGCCGCGATGTCCCGGTCGAACGGCACCACCAGCACTCCGTCCACCCCGCGCGCCTCGAGCAGCCGCAGGCGCGTCTCGATGTTGGTCAGCGTCGGCGGGGCGTGCTCGGGTCGGAGCACCGCGATCGGGTGCGGGTGGAAGGTCACCACGACCACCTTCGCGACGCCGAGCTCGTCCGCCGTCGCGCGGGCCTGGCGCAGCACGTGCTGGTGTCCGAGGTGGACGCCGTCGAAGTTGCCGATGGTGACGACGGTCGGGCCGAGGTCGCCGGGCACGGCGTCGAAGGAGGTCCAGATCTGCACGAGGCGCAGCCTACCGACGCCTCAGCCGACGAAGACGGCGACCGGGCGGGCGCCGGAGTCCGAGGGCGCGTAGAGCGCGAGGAACTCGCCGTCCGGTGCGAACAGGGCGTGCTCGCCGGCCCCGGGCAGCGTCAACGCCAGCGCGCGGCCCACCCGGACGTCGCCGGCCTGCGACTCGTCGAGGTCGAGGCTGGGGAAGGTCGCCCGCGCGGCGTCGGCGATCGGGACCAGCGCGAGGTCGTCGCCGTGCTGCTCGAGGGTGCGTGCCCTGCCGAGGTCGAAGCTGCCCACTGCCGTACGCCGCAGCGCGGTCAGGTGCCCACCGACGCCCAGCGCCGCGCCGAGGTCACGGGCGATCGCGCGGATGTAGGTGCCGCTCGAGCAGCGCACCGAGATGTCGACCTCCGGGCCGCGGACGTCGGTGACCGTGAGCTCGTGGATGGTGACGCGTCGCGCCTTCAGCTCGACCTCCTCGCCGTCGCGCACCCGCTGGTAGGCGCGCTTGCCGTCGACCTTGATCGCGCTGACGGCGGTCGGCACCTGGTCGATCTCCCCGACGAACGCGGCGAGCGCCGTGCGGATCGCCTCGTCGGTCAGACCGTCGGTGGCCGACGTCGCGGTCACCTCGCCCTCGGCGTCGTCGGTCGTGGTGGTGGAGCCGAGCAGGATCGTGGCGTCGTACGCCTTCTCCGTCAGCATCAGGTGCCCCAGCAGCCGCGTGGCACGGTTGATGCCGAGCACGAGCACGCCGGTGGCCATCGGGTCGAGCGTGCCGGCGTGACCCACCTTGCGAGTGCCGGCGAGGCGGCGCACGCGCGCGACGACGTCGTGCGAGGTCATCCCCGCCGCCTTGTCGACGACGACCAGGCCGGAAGCCTGCGCCATCAGTCCTCGAGCTCGTCCTCGTCGAGGTCGTCCTCGACCACGCGCGGCTTCTTGTACGGGTCGGCCTCGCCGGCGTAGGCCTCCACGCGGCGCGCGGCGACCTCCTCGTCCTGCTTGCGGGCCCGCTCGAGGACCTCGTCGAGGGCACGGGCGCTCTCGGGGAGGGCGTCGGGGATGAAGGTCAGGGACGGCACGATCCGCATCCCGAGCTGCTTGGCGACCTCGGAGCGGATGACACCCTTGGCCGACTCGAGCGCGGCGGCCGTGCTGGCCAGCTCCTCCTCGGCGCCGAGGACGGTGTAGAAGATCGAGGCCTGCTGGCTGTCACCGGTGACGCGGACGTCGGTGATCGTCACGAAGCCGAGCCGCGGGTCCTTGATCCGCCGCTCGAGCATCTCGGCGACGATGACCTGGATCCGGTCGGCGATCTTGCGCACGCGCGGGTTGCTCATGCGCGTACTCGCTTCGCTCCGTGCGCGCACGAGGCACGTGTTGCGCTGTGTTGACTGACTCGCTCGCTGCGCTCACTCATGGTGCTCACTCTCTCAAATCGACGAGCCGGCGCCCGGAGGGTGTCCGGGCGCCGACTCGTGTGACGGTGGATCAGGTGCGGGCGATCTCGCGCATCTCGAAGGACTCGACGATGTCGCCGATCTTGATGTCCTGGAAGTTGCGGAGCACCAGACCGCACTCGAAGCCCTCGCGGACCTCCGACGCGTCGTCCTTCTCACGCCGCAGCGACGAGAGGTCGAGGTTGTCGGCCACCACGGCGCCGTCGCGCAGGACGCGGACCTTGGCGTTGCGGCGGATGAGCCCGGAGGTGACCATGCAGCCCGCGATGTTGCCGGCCTTGGACGAGCGGAAGATCTCGCGGATCTCCGCCTGCCCGAGGGTCGACTCCTCGTAGACCGGCTTGAGCATGCCCTTGAGGGCCGCCTCGATCTCCTCGATCGCGTTGTAGATGACCGAGTAGTAGCGGATCTCGACACCTTCCTTGTCGGCCATCTGGCTCGCCTTGCCCTGCGGGCGGACGTTGAAGCCGATGATGATGGCGTCGGAGGCGGCGGCCAGGTCGACGTTGGTCTCGGTGATCGCACCCACACCACGGTCGATGACGCGCAGCGAGACCTCCTCGCCGACGTCGATCTGCGACAGGGCGTCCTCGAGGGCCTCGACCGAACCGGACACGTCGCCCTTGAGGATGAGGTTGAGCTCCTGGCTCTCGCCCTTCTCCATGGAGGCCATGAAGTCCTCGAGGCTGCGACGGACACGACGCTTGGCCTGCATGGCCGCACGCTCGCGCGCCTCACGCTTCTCGGCGATCTGGCGCGCCATCCGGTCGTCCTCGACCACGATGAAGTTCTGCCCGGCGCCGGGGACGGCGCTCAGGCCGAGGACCATCGCGGGACGCGAGGGGTCGGCCACCGTGAGCTCGTTGCCGTGCTCGTCGAGCATCGCGCGGACACGGCCGTGGGCCGGACCGGCGACGATCGAGTCGCCGACGCGGAGGGTTCCGCGCTGGACGAGGACCGTGGCCACCGGGCCGCGACCGCGGTCGAGGTGAGCCTCGACCACGAGGCCCTGCGCGTCCTGGTCGGGGTTGGCCCGCAGGTCGAGCGAGGCGTCCGCGGTCAGGACCACGGCCTCGAGCAGCTTGTCGAGGTTGAGCCCGGCCTTGGCCGAGACGTCGACGAACATCGCGTCGCCGCCGTACTCCTCGGGGATCAGGCCGTACTCCGTCAGCTGGCCACGGACCTTGGTCGAGTCGGCGTCCGGCTTGTCGATCTTGTTGACCGCCACCACGATCGGCACGTTGGCCGCCTTGGCGTGGTTGAGCGCCTCGACCGTCTGCGGCATGACGCCGTCGTCGGCCGCCACCACGAGGATCGCGATGTCGGTCGCCTGGGCACCGCGGGCACGCATGGCGGTGAACGCCTCGTGACCGGGGGTGTCGATCAGGGTGATGCGACGGTCGTCGCCGTCGACCTCGGTGTGGACCTGGTAGGCACCGATGTGCTGGGTGATGCCACCGGCCTCCTTGTCGACGACGTTGGCGTTGCGCAGCGCGTCGAGGAGCTTGGTCTTTCCGTGGTCGACGTGACCCATGACGGTCACGACCGGCGGACGGACGACCAGGTCACCCTCGTCGCCCTCGTCGGCACCGAACTCCAGGTCGAACGTCTCGAGCAGCTCGCGGTCCTCGTCCTCCGGGGACACGATCTGGACGACGTAGTTGAGCTCCTCACCGAGCAGCTCGAACGTCTCGTCGCCGACCGACTGGGTCGAGGTGACCATCTCGCCGAGCGAGAAGAGCATCTGCACGAGCGCGGCTGCGTCGACGTTGATCTTCTCGGCGAAGTCGGTCAGCGAGGCGCCACGCGGCAGGCGGACGGTCTCGCCGTTGCCCTTGCGGACGCGCACGCCGCCGATCGTCGGGGCCTCCATGGCCTCGAACTCCATGCGACGGGCGCGCTTGCTCTTGCGGCCACGGCGAGACGGACCACCGGCGCGCCCGAAGGCACCCTGGGTCTGGCCACGCTGGCCGGGACGACCGCCACCGGGACGACCGCCGCCCGAGGGGCCGAAGCCGCCGGGACGGCCGGGAGCGCCACCGGGGGCGCCGCCGGGGCCACCGCGACCGGGAGCACCGCCGGGGCCACCGCGACCGGGAGCACCGCCGGGGCCACCGCGACCGGGAGCGCCGGGACGACCCGGAGCACCGGTGCGACCGCCGGGGCCGCCACCGAAGGCGGCCGGGGACTTGGGCATCATCGCCGGGTTGGGGCGCGGCATGCCGGGACGACCCGGAGCACCGCCCTCGCGCGCAGCCGGCGGACGCGGCGGGCGCTGGTCGCCGGCGGACGAACCCGGGCCGGCGGCCGGCTCGGCGCTGGGCGCGGGCGCCGGACGGCGTCCCATGCCCTGGCTGGGCGCGAACGGGTTGTTGCCGGGACGCGGAGCACCCGGACGGGCGCCGGGACGCGGGCCCGGAGCGGCCGGCCTGGCGGCCTCCGTGGCAGGAGCCGCGGAGGCGGCCGGTGCGGCCGGTGCTGCCGGGGCTGCGGGGGCCTCGGCGGCAGGGGCCTGGGGGGCCGCTGCCGCAGGGGTCTCCACGACCGGCTCGGCGACCGGGGTGGGCTCCGCGGCGGGAGCCTCCTCGGCGGCCGGCTTCGCGGCGGGCTTGGGTCCCGGCTTGGGGCCGGGCTTGCCGCCGGACGACGGGGCGGGGGCGGCGTCGGAGGACGCCGGCTCGGCGGCGGGGGCGGAGGCCGCTGCGGCCTTCAGCTCGTCGCCGTACTGCTTCTTGAAGCGCATCTCGACGGGAGGCTCGACGGTCGACGATGCCGACTTGACGAACTCACCCATCTCCTTGAGCTTCTCGAGAACGAACTTGCTCTCGACACCGAACTCCTTGGCGAGTTCGTGGACTCGGGTCTTGGCCACGTGAAAACTACGCTCCTTCTGGTTCCGTCAGCCCAGAAGGAGGGCGAACGGAAGCTAGTGGTGGTGCAAACTCATCGGAAAGTACTCATCGAGTGCTCATGAGCTGCTGCTCCAGCTTCTTGTCGTTGTTGCCTGGTGTGGTGCCTGGTCACTGTGGTGCGAGCGAGTCGAGGTGGTCCGCGACCGGTGCGCTGGTGAGTCCCTCCGTGAGCCGCAAGGCCCGGGAGAACGCCCGCCGGCGAACCGCGAGGTCATAGCACTTGCGCGTGGGATGCAGGTGAGCCCCGCGTCCCGGCGCCGTGCCACGTGGATCGGGGCTCACGGCCGGCTGGCCCTGGGCGTCCGAGCCGACGACGACTCGTAGCAACTCGCTCTTGGCGGCCCTGGCCCGACAACCGACGCAGGTGCGCATGGGCACAGACGTAGTGCTCTCGGTCAAGGAATCCACCACCGGTCACTCTATCGTGTGGTGGGTGGAAACCCCGAATGGCCCCGCGGGAGCGTGGTCCGAGGACTTCGACGGGGACCGGCTCGACCCGGCCGTCTGGCTCCCCCACTACCTGCCCTGCTGGTCGTCGCGCGCCGAGACCGCGGCGGTCCACCACGTCGCCGACTCGCGGCTGACCCTCCGCGTCCCCCGCGACCAGGGACTGTGGTGCGCCGAGGAGCACGACGGGCCGCTGCGGCTGTCGGGGATCATGTCGGGCCACCACAGCGGTCCCGTGGGCTCGACGACCGGTCAGCAGCAGCTCTACGCGGGCCAGCGCGTGCGCGAGCAGCAGCCGGAGTTCCGCGGTCGGCTGCTGGGGCCCGGCAGCAGCGTCGAGATGCGTTGCGCCATGTCGGTCTCGCCGCGCTCGATGGCCGCCCTGTGGTTGTGCGGCTGGGAGCAGGTGCCCGAGCAGTCCGGGGAGATCTGCGTCGTGGAGATCTTCGGCAACAGCGTCCGCGACGGCGGCTGCGAGGTCGGGATCGGTCTGAAGACGATCCGCGACCCCGACCTGGTCCAGGACTTCGACGCGCCGCGGCTCCCGATCGACCCCGCCGACATGCACACCTACACCGCGAGCTGGGACGAGCACGAGGCCGTCTTCAGCGTGGACGGCGAGGTCGTACGCCGCTGCGCCGGCCCACCGACGTACGACCTCCAGCTGATGGTGGCCGTCTTCGACTTCCCCGACTGGTCGACCGGGGCCGACGACGACCTCGTCCCCGAGCTCGTCGTCGACTGGATCAGGACGACCTGATCAGTCCTCGTCGACCGGGTCGGGCGCCTCGTCCGAGCGGATGTCGATGCGCCAGCCGGTGAGGCGGGCGGCGAGACGGGCGTTCTGGCCCTCCTTGCCGATCGCCAGCGAGAGCTGGAAGTCGGGGACCACGACCCGGCACGCACGAGCGGCCAGGTCGACGATCTCGACCGAGCGCACCCGCGCCGGCGACAGGGCGTGGGCGACCAGCTCGGCCGGGTCCTCCGACCAGTCCACGATGTCGATCTTCTCGCCGTGGAGCTCGGCCATCACGTTGCGCACGCGCTGGCCCATCGGGCCGATGCACGCGCCCTTGGGGTTGACGCCCTGCACGTCGGAGAAGACGGCGATCTTGGTGCGGTGACCGGCCTCGCGGGCGATCGCCGCGATCTGCACGGTGCCGTCGGCGATCTCGGGGACCTCGAGCGCGAACAGCTTCTTGACCAGGGTCGGGTGGCTGCGCGACAGCGTGATCTGCGGGCCGCGCATGCCCTTGCGCACCGACACCACGAGGCACTTGATCCGCTCGCCGTGCTTGTACTCCTCACCGGGCACCCGCTCCCCCAGCGGCAGGATCGCCTCGAGCTTGCCCAGGTCGACCATCACGTCGTCCGGGTTGCGGCCCTGCTGGATGATGCCGGAGATGATGTCGCCCTCCTTGCCGGCGAACTCCCCGAAGCGGATGTCGTCCTCGGCGTCACGCAGCCGCTGGAGCATGATCTGCTTCGCGGTCGTCGCGGCGATCCGGCCGAAGCCCTCGGGCGTGTCCTCGTACTCCTCGCTCGTCGTCCCGTCCTCGTCGACGTCGCGCGCCAGCACCATCACGTGCCCGGACTTGCGGTCGAGCTGGACGCGCGCGTGCTCGCTGGCGCCGGGCGTCTTGTGGTAGGCGGTGAGCAGGGCCTGCTCGATGGCGTCCACGAGGACCTCGAAGGAGATCTCCTTCTCGCGCTCCAGCATCCGCAGGATGCTCAGGTCGATGTCCATCAGGCGTCCTCGCTGTCGTCGTGCTTCTTGCGGTTGAACTCGACCTGCACGAGGGCCTTCGCCACGTCGGCGTAGGCCAGCTCGCGGGTGGTGCCGTCGACGTCGAGCGTCGCGGTGTCCTCGCCGGACCCGACGATCCGGCCGGTGACGTCGCCGCCCTCCACGAGGGCGACCTTGACGAGGCGGTCCTCGTTGCGGCGCCAGTGGCGCGGCAGGGTGAGGGGACGGTCGACTCCTCGGGAGGTGACCTCGAGCGTGTAGGGCATCTCGCCCATCACGTCGGACTCGTCGAGCACCCGGTTGATCTCACGGGTCGCGTCGGCGACGTCGTCGAGGGTGACCCCGCCGTCCTGGTCGACGGCGATGCGCAGCACCCGTCGCTTGCCCGCGGGCGTCAGCTCGATGGCCTCGATGTCGAGACCCATGGCACTGAGGGGGCCGGTGATCTCGCCCTCGATGCGATCCCTGGTGGCGTCCTGCTTGGCGCTGCTCACGAGCGTGCGACCTCCTTGTGCTGTTGTCGGTGCCACGATAGCCGCTCCGTCCGGGCCCGCCGACAACGGTTAGGGTCACCGTCGTGTCCTCCCCGCGCGCGCAGACGTCACGGCGTACGGCGCTCGCGCTGGCCGTCTCCGCGCCCCTCGCCCTCGCCGCCTGCGACCTCGACCCGCCCGCCCGGTCCGCGTCCGGCTCCTCGTCCGGGTCACCCACGGCGACCCCGAGCGCGGCCGCTCCGCTCCCCGACGCCGACGTCGTCGAGGGCGCCCGCGCAGCCACCCTCCTCGCCGTCGCCCTGATCGAGGCGGCGCAGGCCCGCCACGGCCTGCGCCGGTCCGGTCTCGAGGACCTGCTGCGCCTGCACGCGGCGCACCTCGCGGTCCTCGACGACGGCTCACCGGAGCCCGAGGTCGAGGCCCCGCTCGTGGCGGCGACGCCGGCCCGGGCCCGGGCGCAGGTCGCGGCCTCCGAGAACGGCCTCACGGCCACGCTGGCCGACGCGGCCGGACAGGCCGCGAGCGGCGACCTCGCCCGCGCCCTGGCCAGCATGTCGGCGGCCCTGCGGCAGCGGGTGGCCGTGTGAGCGCGCTCGACGCCCTCCAGACGGCCCTCGCGGCCGAGCACGCCGCGATCTACGTGTACGGCGACGTCGGGGCCCACACCTCGCAGTCCGCCGAGCCCGAGCTGTTCGCCACCGTGTCCCTGCTCTACCGCGCGCACCGCGGGCGCCGCGACCAGCTCGAGCTGATGGTGGCCGACCGGGGCGGGGTCCCCGTGGCCGCCGCACCGACCTACGAGCTGCCGCGGCGGCTGGGCACGCCCAGCGCCGTACGCCGTCACGCGATGGGGGTCGAGCAGGCATGCGCCGAGGTGTACGCCGCGACCGTCGCCAGCACGACCGGGACCGACCGGGCCTGGGCCGTGTCGGCCCTGGGCGAGGCGGCCGTGGCGCGGATCCTGCTGGGCGGCGAGTCCGAGGACTTCCCCGGGGCGCCCGAGCTGGGCGACTGAGCCGGGCGACCGAGCCCGCCACTGAACTGGCCGAAATGTGGAAACGGCCCACAGCCTCACCAGCTGGGGAAGTCCCGAGATCTTCCCCATCTGGCGAGGATGAGGGCCGCTCCAAGGGAGTGGTCAGCATCACCCGACGTGGCCTCCCATATGGGGTGGTCGGCCACGTGCACAAGTCTGCAACACGACGCGGCGAATGCCCTAGGGCTTCGCGCCTGCAGGTTGTTGCGCTGCGAGAACCTGCAAAAGCCGGTCAGCGCAGGGACGCGACGACGGCCGGGATCTCCGCCAGCGATCGCACGACCGCGTCCGGCTCTCCCTCGGTGTGCCCGACCTGCGCGGCCGGGATCGTGCTGAGCGGGATGTGGATCGCCGCGAGCCCGGCGTTGCGGGCGCCCCAGATGTCGTCGAAGAGCCGGTCCCCGACGTACACGCAGGCGGCCGGGTCGGAGACGCCGACCGCCTCCATGGCCGCCCCGAACGCCCGCGGCGACGGCTTGGTCCACGGGATCTCGGAGGTGTAGACGTCGCCGTCGACGAGGTCGTAGACGCCGTCGCGCTCGAAGAAGCCGACGTGCCACTCGCGGGGCCAGACCGTGTTGGACAGCACCCCGACCTTGAGCCCCATCGCGCGCAGCTCGGCGAACATGCCCCGGCACTCGGGGTCGGTGGCGGTGTGCGGCGCCCAGAAGTCGTAGTAGGCGTCCAGCAGCTCGGGGTCGTGCTCGAGACCGGCCTCGGTGAACAGGTCGCCGATCGTCGCCGACTGCTGGTGGTCGCGGCTGCGGCCCCACACCACGTCGCCGGCCGCGAGCAGGCGGGTCGTGATCTCGTCCGGCGCGTGGTGGGCGCCCACCACGGCCTGGGCGAGCGCGAGCGACTCGGCGTGGAAGTCCACGTCGTGCCAGCGCGTGAGCGTGCCACCCCAGTCGAAGATGACCGCCTGGATCGTGGTGCTCGCCATGGGCGAGGAACCTACCGGTTGACCCTGTCGGCGTCGGACCACAGGGAGCCGCCGACCGGCCAGCGGACCACCTCGAGCGCAACCTCGGCCAGCAGGTCGCCGACGAGGGCTCGGGTCCCGCCGACCAGGGTCGAGTCGAGGTCCGTGTCGGTGGAGGTCACTCCTCAGCCGCGCACGAGCCCCACGACGTGCGCGGCGGCGTCGCCCACGGCGACCTCCTCGCGCTCGCCGCTCGCCCGGTCGCGGATCTCCACGGTGCCGTCGGCCAGGCCGCGACCGACGGTGACGATGGTCGGCACGCCGATCAGCTCGGCGTCCTTGAACTTCACGCCGGGCGAGACCTTGCCGGCCCGGTCGTCGTACAGCACGTCGACGCCCTGGGCCGACAGCTCCTCGGCGAGGGAGGAGGCCGCCGCGAAGATCGCTTCCTCCTTGCCGGCGGCGACGATGTGCACGTCGACGGGAGCGACGTCACGGGGCCAGGACAACCCGATCTCGTCGAGGGTGCCCTCGGCGATCGCGGCGACGGCCCGCGAGGGCCCGATGCCGTAGGAGCCCATCGTGACGGTGACGAGCTTGCCGTTCTCGTCGAGGACCTTGAGGCCGAGCGCCTCGGCGTAGCTGCGACCGAGCTGGAAGATGTGGCCCATCTCGATGCCGCGCGCGGACTCGAGCGTCCCGGTGTCGCAGTTGGGGCAGGCGTCGCCGTCGCGGACGTCGGCGGCCTCGATGGTCCCGTCGGGCGTGAAGTCGCGACCGACGACCATGTCGATCACGTGGGACCCGGGCACGTTGGCCCCGGTGACCCACCGGGTGCCCTCGACGATGCGCGGGTCGACGAGGAACCGGATGCCGGAGGTCGACTCCTCCCCCAGCGCGCCGGGGCCGATGTAGCCCTTGACCAGCGCCGGGTGCTTCGCGAGCTCGGCCTCGTCCATGGGCTCGACCTCGATGGGCTCGAGCTGCCCCTCGAGCCGCTTCTGGTCGACCTCGCGGTCGCCGGGCACGCCGATGGCGAGCGGCTCCCGGGTGCCGTCGGGGTGCTTGAGGACGACGAGCACGTTCTTCAGCGTGTCGCCGGCGACCCAGGGCCGGTCCTCGCGCGGGAAGGCGGCGTTGAGGTGCGCCACCAGTGACTCGATCGTGGGCGTGTCGGGCGTCTCCTCCGCGTGCGCGGCGGGCGCGTCGTCGTACGCCACGGGGGCGGGCGCACGCACCGTGACCGCCTCGACGTTGGCCGCGTAGTCGCAGTTGCTGCAGCGGACGTAGGTGTCCTCGCCGACGGCGGCCTTGGCCAGGAACTCCTCCGACTTCGAGCCACCCATCGCCCCGGCCATGGCCTTGACGATCGCGTAGTCGAACCCGAGCTTGTCGAAGATCCGGATGTAGGCGTCACGGTGCTTCTGGTACGACGCGTCGAGCCCGGCGTCGTCGATGTCGAAGGAGTAGGAGTCCTTCATCACGAACTCGCGCCCGCGCAGGATGCCGGCGCGGGGACGTGACTCGTCGCGGTACTTGTTCTGGATCTGGTAGATCGAGAGCGGCAGGTCCTTGTAGGAGGAGTAGAGGTCCTTCACGACGAGCGTGAACATCTCCTCGTGCGTGGGACCGAGCAGGTAGTCGGCTCCCTTGCGGTCCTTGATCCGGAAGATGTTGTCGCCGTAGTCGGTCCAGCGGTGGGTCGCCTCGTAGGGCTCCTTGGGCAGCAGCGCGGGGAACATCAGCTCCTGCGCCCCGATCGCGTCCATCTCGTCGCGGATGATGTTCTCGACCTTGCGCAGCACGCGCAGGCCGAGGGGAAGCCAGGTGTAGATGCCCGGCGCGTTGCGGCGGATGTAGCCGGCGCGGACGAGCAGCCGGTGGCTCGGCACCTCCGCGTCGTTGGGGTCGTCACGCAGCGTGCGCACGAACAGGGTCGACATCCGCAGGATCATGGGGCACAGGATAGGTGCGGCTCTTCGCCGTCGGCGAAGCGGTTTCGGCCGACCACCGCGAGACGGCAACCATGCGGTCGTCATCGGCGTCTGAGACAGTGGCATCACACCGGACCCCCCCATCAGGTCCTCACCGGATCCATCGGCACATCTTCGGGAGCCCACATGACCTCCGCACTCCGTCGCGCAGCGCTCGCGGCCACCACGGCCGCCCTCGTCGGTACGGCGCTGATGGCGCCCGCGCGAGCCGCGGCACCGGTCGACCTGCAGCCCGAGGACCTGTCCCGCGGCGCCGACGTCGCGGTGGCCCACATCGACGCCGGCGACTTCGTGCTGGGCGACCGCAGGGTCGACGTCGGCGGCAGCCGTGCCTACGTCCTGGGCAGGGCCGGCAAGGCCTGGCTGGTGGGCACCAGCGACGCCAACGGCGGTGGCAGGTTCCGGATCGTGCGCGTGCAGGCCGACGACACCACCAAGGTCATCAAGCGCGGGATCTCGTTCTTCGAGCTCAAGCTCTCCGACAACGGTCGCTACTTCGTGCACGTGGGTCGGGGCACCCGGAAGTCGGTCCCGATCCGGGTCTTCTCCTCGCGCACCGGCAAGCTCAAGACCGAGCAGTCGTTCGCCAACTTCCCCTCCGTGATGGGGATGGGCGGCTCGCGGGTCGTCCTGTCGACCTGGACCACGGGCGACACGGGCACGAAGTCCTGGGACACCACGACCGGTGAGGTCACCACGCTGACGCGGCGCCCCGCCAACCTCGTCGACATCGGCAACGACCTGCTCGCCAGCTACACCAAGGACCCCTACCAGGGCGGCTGCATGGTCCTCAGCACGCTGTCCGACCCGACCAAGCGGCTGTGGAAGTCCTGCAGCGACCGGGTCGAGGCCTTCTCCCCCGACGGTCGGCGGATGGCCACCATCGGCATCCTCTCCGACGGCATCGGCCCGAGCGTGGTCCAGGAGCGCGAGATCGACGGCTCGACGCTCGCGACCTACTCGACCGGCTGGTTCGGCCGGGTCCAGTTCGAGGACGACGCCGACCTGCTGCTCGAGGTCAACGGCGACACCCAGGCCGCGACGGTGCGCTGCAACGAGGGCGCGTGCGAGAACGCGACCGACCCCGTCGCCGTACAGCAGCCGCGGACCACGCTCGGCCAGCCCGCGCGACGCTTCGGCTCCGCGGTGCCGGGAGCGACCCGCTAGAACATCAGCGTCGACAGGCGGGCAGTCTCGGTGAAGCCGACCCGGCTGTAGGCCGCCCGTGCCGCAACGTTCCACTCGTTGACGTAGAGCGACACGGTGGGGGCGATGTGCTCGCGCACGTGCGCGACCACCGCGGCCATCCCGCCCACCGACAGCCCCTCGCCGCGGCGGTCGGGGTGGACGTAGACACCCTGCACCTGGGCGGCGTACGGCGTGGAGCAGGCGACCTCCGCCTTGAAGATCACCCGACCGGACTCGTCGAAGCGGGCGAACGACCACCCGCGCGAGATGAGCTGGCGCACGCGCGCCTGGTAGAGGTCCTTGCCGCCGGAGGTCTCCGGCGAGACCCCGACCTCCTCGGTGTACATGTCGACACACGCGGGGTAGAGCGCGATCAGGTCGGCCGGCGTGGTGGGGCGGACCTCCGGGTCGGGCGCCACCAGCGGGTCACCGTCGATCTGGAGGTGGGGTTGGCGCCAGCGGGCCTCGCGCGGCTCGCTCCAGCGACCACTGACCGTCTCCCACAGCGCCTCGACCGCGTCGTGCGGGCCGACGATGGTGGCGGTGGAGCGCACCCGGGCGAGCGCGCGCTCGGCGAAGGTCGCCACGTCCTCCCGGGTGCACTGCACCGGCACCAGGTTGGCGCCCATGTGGCAGCCGGCGACCAGCTCGTCGCCCTCGAACCGGCCCCAGATCTCGCCGCCGAGCCAGCGGGGGTCCATGTTGGTGACCCGCGCGCGGTAGGCGGCGAAGACGTTGACCACGGGGTCGGCGGCGGTGAGGTCCAAGAACGCGTCCCGGTCGTCGGGCCCGAGCAGGCGCACGTCGTCGCGGGTGGTCAACACGTCGGGAGCCTAGCCCCCTGCCCGGTGATCCTCGCTAGGGTTCGCGGGTGAGCCGGCCCGCGAGTGTCCCCGCCGCGGGCGCGCTGGACGGCTACCGCTCGCTGGTCGAGTCCCAGACCGGCCCCGACGAGTGGTTCGACGCCGCACGCTCGGTCCGGCCGGACCAGGACCTGGTGACGACGGCGGTGGAGTCGCTGGGGCTCGGTGGCCTGCTCGCCGCGCGCGCCGAGGCCCGGCGACTCGTCGAGGACGACGGCATCCGCTACGGGCTGGCCGATGCCGTCGACGACGTGCCGGGCGATCGCGGTCGCAGCTGGGTGATCGACCCGTTGCCGGTGGTCATCGGCAGCCTCGAGTGGGCCCGGCTCGAGGCCGGCCTGCGCCAGCGTGCGCAGCTGCTCCAGCTCCTCCACGACGACGTGTACGGCGAGCGACGACTCGTCTCTGAGCGCGTGCTGCCCGCCGAGCTGGTCCTGGGGCACAGCGGCTTCGTCCGCGCCGTCGACGGGATCGAGCACCAGCGGCTGGTGCTCGGAGCGACCGACCTCGCTCGGGGCGCCGACGGCGCCTGGACCGTGATCGCCGACAAGACGTCCGCGCCGTCCGGGGCCGGCTACGCGATGGCCAACCGTCGGGTCACCAGCCGGGTGCTCTCCTCGGTGCACCGCGGCGCCTCGCTCGAGCGGCTGCGTGGCTTCTTCCACACGATGGCCAACGCCCTGGGGGACGTGGCGGACGCGGGCGTCGACACCCCACGCGTCGTCGTGCTCTCACCCGGCACGGGCACCGAGACCGCGTTCGACCAGGCCTTCCTGGCCACCCTGCTCGGCTTCCCGCTCGTGGAGGGCGACGACCTCAACGTCCGCGACGGCCGCGTGTGGATCCGCAGCACCGGTCGCCGTGAGCCGGTCGACGTCGTCCTCCGCCGGGTCGACGCCGAGTTCTGCGACCCGCTCGAGCTGCGCTCCGACTCGCAGCTCGGCCTGCCCGGGCTCGTGGAGTCGGCCCGCCGCGGCGGCGTCTCGCTCGCCAACCCGCTGGGGGCCGGCGTGCTGGAGAACGCCGGGCTCGTCCCCTACCTGCCCGCCATCGCCCGGCGCCTGCTCGGCGAGGAGCTCGACCTGCCGTCCGCGCCCACCTGGTGGTGCGGTGACGCGTCGAGCCGCTCGCACGTCCTGACCAACCTCGACTCGCTCGTGGTCAAGCCGATCGCGCGCGGACTCGTCGTGGCCGCGCGCTTCGGCTGGGAGCTGAGCGCCGCCCAGCGCGACGACCTGCGTCGCGAGATCGAGGAACGGCCATGGGCCTGGGTGGGCCAGGAGCCGATCCCGATGTCGACCGCACCGGTGGTCACGCCGTCCGGCCTCGCGCCGGGCCGGTTCGTGCTGCGCGCCTTCGGCGTCACCGACGAGGAGCGCCACCACGTCATGCCGGGCGGCCTCGGCCGCGTCAACACCGACCCGTCATCGATGCTCGTCTCGAGCGCCAGCGGCGCGCTGGCCAAGGACGTCTGGGTGCTGGCCGACGACCCGTCGGGCGTGCGCGGATGGTCTGCCCCGAGCCCGGACCGGGCTCGGACGCTGGTCCGGCTCCAGCGGCGTACGGCCGTGGCGCCCCGCGTCGCGGACAACCTGTTCTGGGTCGGCCGGTACGCCGAGCGGGCCGAGGGCACGGCCCGTCTGCTGCGCGTCGCCGACGACCTCGCCGCCGACCACGCGCAGCGCCCCGGCACCCCGGGTGCGGCGACCATGGAGGTCATGGTGCAGGCCGCGGCGGCCCTCACCGGGGTCGCGCCCCGGGCCGACCAGGGACCGGTGGACCACCTGCGGGCAATGGTCGGCACGCCCCACCTCCTCGGCACCGTCGCGCACGCCTGCCACCGTCTCGTGGTGGCCGCCGAGAGCGTCCGCGACCAGCTGTCCCAGGACATCTGGCACATCCTGTCGCGCCTCGACCGCACCCTCGCGACCCCGGCTCCGGCGGACTCGCAGCTGCGACCCCAGCTCGACACCGTGCTCGAGTCGCTGCTCGCCGTCGCCGGCGTCGTGCACGAGAGCATGGTCCGCGACCAGACGTGGGGCTTCCTCGACGGTGGCATCAGGATCGAGCGCGCGCAGCACACGGTGTCGCTGCTCCGAGCCACCCTGGCCCTGGAGCGGCCGCCGATCATCGACGGGCAGGTGACCGAGTCGGTGCTCGAGGCGTGCGAGAGCATCCTCACCCACCGGCGGCGGACGGCCTCGGGCGAGGGACCGGCCTGGCCGGTCCAGTCGGCCACGTCGCTCCTGCTGGCCGACACCGGCAACCCGCGCTCGGTGGCGTTCCAGGTCGACCGGCTGGCGGACGCGATGCGGTTGACCGGCGACGACCTGCTGGTGACGGCGACCGCGACCCTCGCCGCCTCGCTCGCCGGCCTCGACCTCGTCGAGCTCTGCTCGGGTGACCGCTCGGCGCTGCTGTCCACGCTCACCAACGTCGACGAGAGCCTGCGAGCGATCTCGAGCGAGCTCAGCGCGCGCCACTTCGGGCGCAAGCCGAGGCGACGCGTGCTCCTGGGCGATTGGTCGGGAGGGGTCCGCGCATGAGTCGGCAGGGACCGGACGACTTCACCCCGCGCCGCTACGAGGTGCGCCACCGCACGACCTACACCTACGACGACGACGTGACGACCTGCTACGAGCGCGGGTTCCTCCGACCGCGGGAGACACCGACCCAACGGGTGGTCAGCAACGACGTCCGGATCACCCCGGAGCCCGACCTGCTGGACGAGCACACCGACCACTTCGGCAACCACAGCTTCTACGTCGAGGTGCGCACGCCCCACCAGGTGCTCGAGGTGACCAAGTCCAGCGTCGTCCACGTCGCCTGGCCCGAGGTGGACCTGGCGGGGCTCAACCGGTGGACGGTCGAGTCGGCCGCCGAGGCGATCCGGGACACCGGCGACCCGGTCACCCGCGCGACGTACCTCCTGCCCTCGCCGTTGGTCGAGGTGGACGAGGCGGTCAAGGCGTACGCCGCCTCGGTGCTGGCCCCGGAGGCACCCCTGGGTGACGCGATCGTCGCGCTGACGCACGCGATCTTCACCGACTTCGCCTACCGCTCCGGCGTCACGAACGTCCGGACGACCCTCCAGGACCTGCTCGAGCTGCGGCAAGGGGTGTGCCAGGACTTCACCCACCTCGCCCTCGGCTGCCTGCGCGCCGCCGGGCTGCCGGGTCGCTACGTCAGCGGCTACCTCGAGACCTCTCCCCCGCCCGGCCAGCAGAGGCTCGAGGGATCGGACGCCTCGCACGCCTGGGCCTCCGTGCTGACCCCCGGCGGCGACTGGGTGGACCTCGACCCGACCAACGACCACCTCGCCGACTCGCGCTACGTCGTGACGGCCTGGGGACGCGACTTCCGCGACGTGTCGCCGCTCAAGGGAGTCATCTACACCGAGTCGACCACGTCGTCGCTCGACGTCGGGGTGGACGTCACCCGGCTCGCCGAGCTCTGACGCACGTGACGAGGCCCTGAGAGGCGGTCGGGCTCAGGCCAGGGCAGCGCGGACGGCCGCGATGTGCGCCGGGGTGGAGCCGCAGCAACCGCCCACGAGGTCGATGCCGATCGCGGCGAGCCGCTCGGCGTGGGCCGCGAGGTCGGCCGGCGTGGCGTCGTACTCGAAGTGGTCCCCCACCACCTGCGGGAGGCCGGCGTTCGACTGGGCGACCAGCAGCACGTCGCCGGTGCGCGCCTGCACCATCTCGGCGGCGATGAGCTCCATCTCCTCCGGCCCTCGACCGCAGTTGGCGCCCACGGCATCGACGCCGCCCGCGCTCAGGTGTGCGACGGCATCGGCCGGGCGGACGCCCATCATGGTGCGCACGTTGGTGTCGAAGCTCATCGTCACGACGATGGGGAGGTCGGGGGCGACCGCACGGGCGGCGGCGATCGCCGCGTCTGCCTCGCCGAGGTCGCTCAGCGTCTCGACCAGCACCAGGTCGATCCCGCCCTCGACGAGGGCCTCGACCTGCTCGGCGAACAGAGCCTGGGCGTCGTCGGGCGTCATGGTGCCGAGGGGCGCCAGCAGCTCGCCGGTCGGTCCCAGGTCGCCGGCGACGAGCAGCCCGTGCTCGTCGGCCACCGAGCGCGCGATCCGGGCCGCGTTGCGGTTCACCTCGGCCAGGCGGCCGCCGAGACCGTGCATGTCCAGGCGGGGTCGGGTGCCGCCGAAGGTGTTGGTGGTGAGGACCCGCGCCCCGGCCTCCGCGTAGGCGGCGTGCGCCGCCCGGACCGCGTCGGGGTTCTCGAGGTTCCAGAGCTCACCCGGGTCACCGTCCGCCAGGCCGCTGTCCTGGAGCAGCGTCCCCATGCCCCCGTCGAGCAGCACCGGTCGGTCGGTCCCCAGCAGCGCCGCCAGCCGGTTCACCGGCCGAGCCCGTCGAGGAAGCCGGCGATCCGCTCGGCCGGCCACGCCGCGTCGAGCTCGGCGACGGTGCGGTCGAGGACCTCGGCGGGAGTGCCCTCGGCCGTGGTCCACGCGGACCGCTCCCAGCCGGCGAGGTAGTCGTCGGCTCCGGTGTCGCCGAGCCGCATCGCGGCCTCGTCGATCGCCTCCTGGAAGCGTGGTGCGAGCTGGGCCTTCACGCTCTCGTCGCCGGCTCGGGCGGCCACCATCGATGGCAGCTCGCGCCATGCCGTGATCTGGAACTCCGTCATGCCCCGCACCCTAGGTCCGACCACGTGTCCGGGGACGGCCGTCCCGGCGGGTGAACTGCTGCGGGCGTGACGGCTAGCGGAGCTGGGTGAGGGCGAGGCCGTCGTCGGCGGGCAGGCCCGGCTCGACCACGGCCTCGACCTGCATCGAGACCAGGTCGGCGAACCCGCCGTTGACGGTGAGGAAGGCCGTGTCGGCGGCGTCGCGGCCGGTGGCGATCCGCAGGAGCGAGCCACGTGGCGCGAGGCCGGTGGCGTCGACGACGTACCACTGCCCGTCGATCGCGACCTCGGTGACCGCGTGGAAGTCCATCGGCTGCAGGCCCGGCGCGTAGACACTGACGAGGCGTGCGGGCACGCCGAGGGCGCGCAGGAAGGCGATCACCAGCTGCGAGGTGTCGCGGCAGATGCCCCGGCGGCGCAGGTAGGTCTCGAGCGCACCGTCCACCGGACCGCTGCTGCCGGGTGCGTAGGTGATGTGGGTCAGCACCCACGACACGGCCTCCTGGACGAGCTCGGCGCCCTCGAGGTGGCCGAAGTGCGAGTGCGCGACGGGCGAGAGCCGGTCGGAGTCGCAGTAGCGGCTGGGGCGCGTGAACTCGATCGACTCCAGCTCGGTCAGCGGAGCCGGCCCGTCGCCCAGGGGCACGACGGCGTCGTACTGCATGACCAGCGAGCCCACGGGCGCGCTCGCGACCCGGTGCAGCCGGGTCTGGCCGGCGGCGAGGATCTCGGTCCGGTCGAGCAGCGCGCCGTCGACGGTGATGCTCAGGGTTTCGCTGGTCGGCGGCTGGTCGGCGGCGACCGCGACCGAGAAGACCAGGTCGGCCGGAGCGGTGACCTGGAGGCGGAGGGTGCTGCTGACGGTGCGGACGAGGTCGGGGCTCATCAGCTGACGGTGACCGACGCCTCGGCCCCATCGACCGGCTCCATGCCCTCGGCGATGCGCATCGCCTCCTCGATCAGCGTCTCGACGATCTGCGACTCGGGCACGGTCTTGACGACCTCGCCCTTGACGAAGATCTGGCCCTTGCCGTTGCCCGAGGCGACGCCGAGGTCGGCCTCGCGGGCCTCGCCGGGACCGTTGACGACACACCCCATGACGGCGACGCGTAGCGGGACCTCCAGCCCGTCGAGGCCGGCGGTCACCTCCTCGGCCAGCTTGTAGACGTCGACCTGGGCGCGACCGCACGAGGGGCAGGAGACGATCTCGAGTCGGCGCGGCTTGAGGTTGAGCGACTCCAGGATCTGGAGGCCGACCTTGACCTCCTCGACCGGGGGCGCGGAGAGCGAGACGCGGATGGTGTCGCCGATGCCCTGGCTGAGCAGGTGGCCGAACGCCACGCTGGACTTGATGGTGCCCTGGAAGGCCGGGCCGGCCTCGGTGACGCCGAGGTGCAGCGGCCAGTCGCCCGCGGCGGCGAGCAGCTCGTAGGCGCGCACCATGACGACGGGGTCGTTGTGCTTGACCGAGATCTTGAAGTCGTGGAAGTCGTGCTCCTCGAACAGGCTCGCCTCCCACACGGCCGACTCGACGAGCGCCTCGGGCGTCGCCTTGCCGTACTTGTCGAGGATCCGCTTGTCGAGCGACCCAGCGTTGACGCCGATCCGGATGCTCGTGCCGCGGTCCTTGGCGGCCTTGGCGATCTCCTTGACCTGGTCGTCGAACTTGCGGATGTTGCCGGGGTTGACGCGGACGGCGGCGCAACCGGCGTCGATGGCCGCGAAGACGTACTTCGGCTGGAAGTGGATGTCGGCGATCACCGGGATCTGCGAGTGCTGCGCGATCTCGGGCAGCGCGTCGGCGTCGTCCTGGCTCGGGCAGGCCACGCGGACGATGTCGCAGCCGGTGGCGGTGAGCTCGGCGATCTGCTGGAGGGTGGCGTTGACGTCGGAGGTCAGCGTCGTGGTCATCGACTGCACCGAGATCGGGCTGTCGCTGCCGACCCCGACCGAGCCGACCTTGATCTGGCGGGTCTGCCGACGAGGGGCGAGCACGGGCGGGGGAAGAGCGGGCATGCCGAGGCCGACGGACGTCATGGCGCCAGTCTAGGAGGCGACGGTTGCGCAACCGCAGTCGCGGGCGTCAGCTCGTCAGGTGCAGGGGGACGACGATGTCCCCGACGATCAGGACGACACCCATCAGCAGCATGGCCAGTCCCATGACGTAGGCGATCGGCAGCAGCTTGGCGACGTCGACGTAACCCGGGTCGGGCAGGCCCCGCAGGCGTGCCCAGGCGCGGCGCAGTCCCTCGTAGAGCGCGCCCGCGATGTGCCCGCCGTCGAGCGGCAGCAGCGGGATGAAGTTGAAGAGGCCGACGAACAGGTTGAACCCGGCGATGAGCATCACCAGGGAGATGACCTTGTCCTTCATCGGGAACTCGTCGTGGGAGGCGACCTCGCCGGCCAGCCGGCCGCCGCCGACCACGCTCACCGGGCCGTTGGGGTCGCGCTCCTCGAGGCCGACGATCGCCTTGCCGACGCCGTAGACCTTCACCGGGAGCTGGGCCAACGAGGACACCACGTCGACGGTCATCGAGCCCATCTGCTGGGCGGTGTAGACGGGTCCGCCGGTCTCGTAGACCGGGGTGAGCTCCGGCAGCACGCCCAGGAACCCGACCGGGGTGAGCTCCTCGGAGTCGGCGTCGATCGGGCGCGGCTGGACGGAGGTGGTGGTCTCGAGGGTGAGCTGCTCGCCGTCGCGCTCGACGACGATGGTGGCGGCGCCGCCGGCGTTGGCGCGGATCGCCTTCTGCATCTGCTCCCAGGTCGACACCGCCGCGCCGTTGAAGGACACGAAGCGGTCGCCGGGCTGGAGCCCGGCGGCGGCCGCCGGGGTCGGGTTGTCCTTCAGCTCCTCGGCGCTGCAGACCCGGCCGTCCTCGTCGGCGGGGACGATGCAGGGCACGACCTCGGCCACGACGGGCTCGGCCTTCGCATCGACGACCTGGCCGACGGTGGCGAAGACTCCCCAGAACAGCAGGAAGGCGATGGCGATGTTCACCATCGGGCCGCCGGCCATGACGATGACCTTCTGCCACCACGGGCGCTTGTAGAACAGCCGGTCACGGTCCTCGGGGCCGATGTGCTCCCACTCGGCCGCCCGGGCGTCGCTGATCAGCTGGGTGAACATGCCGGTGTTGGACTGGCGCACGCGCAGCTCGGCGTCGGGGTCGCCCGTCTGCTCGCCCTTGCCGGGAGGCAGCATGCCGACGATCTTGACGTAGCCGCCGAGCGGGATCGCCTTGACGCCGTACTCCGTCTCGCCGACCTTCCTGCTCCACACGGTCGGCCCGAAGCCGACGAACCACTGCGTGACCTTGCCGCCGAACTTCTTGGCCGGGATCAGGTGGCCGAACTCGTGCAGGCCGATCGAGGCCATGATGGTCACCGCGAAGATGACGACACCGAGCGTGTAGTAGAGCGCGGTCACAGGGTCTCTCCGATGGTGTGTGCAGCCTCCTCACGCGCCCAGGTGTCGGCCGCGAGGACGTCGTCGATCGTCAGTTGCTCGTTCAAGGGTACGTCGTGGCGCTCAACCACGGCGGCGACCGTGGGAACGATGTCGACGAACGGGAGCCGGCCCGCCATGAACGCGTCGACGCACACCTCGTTGGCCGCGTTGTAGACCGCCGGGGCGGTGGCGCCGAGCTCGCCCGCCCGCCGCGCGAGCGACACCGCCGGGAAGGCGTCGTCGTCGAGGGGGAAGAACTCCCACGTCTCGGCCCTCGTCCAGTCGACCGCCGGCGCCGCGTCGGGCACCCGGTCGGGCCACGCCAGGCCGAGCGCGATCGGGATCATCATCGTGGGCGGGCTCGCCTGCACCAGCGTCGAGCCGTCGGTGAACTCCACCATCGAGTGCACCACGCTCGTCGGGTGCACCACGACCTCGATCCGGTCGAACGGCAGGTCGAAGAGCAGGTGCGCCTCGATCACCTCGAGGCCCTTGTTGACCAGGGTCGCGGAGTTGATGGTGATGACCGGGCCCATCGACCACGTCGGGTGCTGGAGCGCCTGCTCGAGGGTCACCTCGCCGAGCTCCTCGCGGCTGCGACCGCGGAACGGTCCGCCGCTGGCGGTCAGCACCAGCCGGCGTACCTCCTGCGGCGTGCCGCCGCGCAGGCACTGCGCCACCGCTGAGTGCTCGGAGTCGACGGGCACGATCTGGCCCGGCTTCGCCCGCGCCGTGACCAGCGGACCGCCCATGATCAGCGACTCCTTGTTGGCCAGCGCCAGCGTGGTGCCGGCATCGAGGGCGGCCAGCGTCGGGCGCAGCCCGACCGCGCCGGTGATGCCGTTGAGCACCACGTCGCACTCGAGTCCGGCCGCCTCGGTCGAGGCGTCCTCGCCGAGACCGCTGAACGCCGGGGCGAACTCGGCGACCTGCGCGTCGAACAGCTCCTCGTTGGACCCTCCGGCGGTGAGCGCGACGACCCGGAAGCGGTCGGGGTTGGCCCGGACCAGGTCGAGGGCCTGCGTGCCGATGGATCCGGTCGAGCCGAGGACGGCGATGTCGCGCCTCACGCGCGCACCCACTGGGTGAGGCCGCCGATGTCGACCGGGGTGCTGCCGTCGGGACCGGCGGCAGCCCCCTCGAGCGCGTCGAGCACCGAGACCGAGCGGTCACCGAGGTCGGCCAGCACGTTGTCCGGTGCCACGTCCGCGCAGCCGGCGGGGTCCGTCCGGCCGGCCCGCATGACGACCTCCCAGGACAGCTCGCCGGAGTCGTCGAGGGTGATCACCGGGGTGTCGCCCGGGTCGGCCACCGGTGCTCCGGGGAGCACGGCGACGCGGACGCCGTCGGCCGCGGCGTCGCCGTGGACCGTGGTCGCGCCGAGGCGCGCGGTCGCCAGGGCGGCGATCACTCCGTGCGATCCCGGCACCGGCCCGAGCAGCACCCGGTCATCGACGCCGACGCCGAAGGCCCGCAGGACCCCTGCGAACGCGCCGACCTCCGCCAGCAGCTCGGCGTAGGTCCACCCGCGGTCGTCGAGGACGACCGCGACGTCGTCGGCCCGGCCGCGAATCACGTGGCGGTCGAGCGCGTTGTAGCAGGCGTTGAGCGTGCCTCGATCTGCCTCGTCGCGGGTGCCGGGCTTGCGGAACCAGTCGATCGAGGCGCCCGTGCGGGTGCTCATGCCAGGCCGTTGTCCGCCGTCTTGGCGGGCTTGGTGGGGGTGCGGAGCCAGGCGGTGAAGAAGCCCGTCAGGTCCTGTCCGCTGACCTGCGCGGCCAGGGCCTCGAACTCCTCGGAGGTCCCGTTGCCGCCGCCCTTGGTGTCCAGCCAGGTGCGGACCAGCAGCCAGAACTTCTCCTCGCCGATGCGCTGCCGCAGGGCCTGGAGCGTCATGCCGCCGCGGTCGTAGATCGCGTCGTCGAACACGTTGGCGGCGCCGGGGTCGGAGACCTCGAGCTCCCAGAAGTCGTCGCCGGCCGGATGTCCGTCGTAGGTGGACATCAGGGCCTCGCTGGCCGGGGGGCCGCCGTGCTGCTCGGCGAAGCGCCACTCCATGAACGTCGCGGCGCCCTCGTTGAGCCAGATGTCGCGCCAGCGGGCGATGGCGACGTCGTCGCCGAACCACTGGTGGGCGAGCTCGTGCACGATCAGGCTCTCGGCCTGGCCGCCGACGGCGGGGTAGGTGGGCCGGGTCTGGTTCTCGAGCGCGAAGTAGACCGGCAGGCCGGTCGTCAGGCCGCCGGTGACGGAGAACGGGTAGGGGCCGAGGTCGGCGGAGAGGGCCTTGACGACGTCAGGCGTGCGGCTGAGCAGCTTGAGGGAGGACTTCTGCTCCGCGGCCGGGAGCTGTTGCGAGACCGCGTTGACCCACGGCAGCCCGTGGGCGGTGCCCTTCTGGATGGTGAAGTCGCCGGCGGCGAAGAAGGCGAGGTAGGACGCCATCGGCTCGTCGGCCCGCCAGCGCCAGGTCGTGCCCTTCCTCGTCCGCTTCTTGCTCACCAGCTTGCCGTTGGAGATCACCTCGCGGCCCTGGGCGACGGTGGTGGCGACGTCGAAGCGCGCCTTGTCGATCGGGTGGTCGTTGGCCGGGAACCACCACGGCGCCATGTGCGGCTGGTTCATCGCGACGGCCTCGTGGTCGTTGGCCAGCCAGTTCTCCTCGCCGGCGTAGTGCTTGGTGCCCGGGTGGCCGGCGTAGGTCACGACCACCTTGTGCCTGGACCCGGCGGCCAGGTCGGTCCTCGGGGTGATGGTCAGCTCGTGCTTCGACTGCCTGACCTTGGCGGCAACGCCGTCGACCGTGGCCTTCGAGACCTTCAGCAGGAAGTCGAGGTTGAAGCTCGACAGGTCCTCGGTGGCCGTGAACCTCACCTGCGTGGTGCCGCGCAGGGCCTGGTCGCGGATGTCGTAGCTGTTCCTGATCCGGTACGACGCCACGTCGATGCCGCCGTTGCCGTCGAGCGGCCAGTAGGGGTCGCCGATCCCCGTGGCACCGCTCGTGGCGGTGCCGGAGTCGTCCACCGCTGCGGCGTACGCGCCGGAGACGAGCAGCGGGAGGGACACAGCCACAGCCAGGGAACGGGCCAGATTTCGAGTCATCACGTCCAGAAACCTACTCGCCGCGCGGATAATCGGTTGCCCACCCGACGCCCGCCCCGCGACGATGGTCGCGAGCACGCAGTCAGCGCGCCACCGATGAGAGGAGTCGTGACATGTCCATCACTGTCCCCGGCCTGTCCGCAGACCGTCACTCTCATCCCTGGAGCACCCTTGACCTCGCACACCCCGGGCTCGGCTGACGAGCTCGACCCCAGCTTCACCTTCGACTTCCACGTCTACGACGAGGGCCTCGCCGACAACCAGCGCTGGTCCACCTGGCTCGACGTCGAGCCGCTCATGCGCGGGCCCGAGCCCCGTCCCGACTGGGTGGTGACCTCGCAGGGCGCCATCGACACCGAGCTCGGCATCCTCAAGACCGGCAAGGAGGCCGATGTCTTCCTCGTCGAGCGCGCGGACCCGCTCGACCCCGACGGCGGGGTGGTGATGGCGGCCAAGCGCTACCGCGACACCGATCACCGCACCTTCCACCGCGCCGCGTCCTACACCGAGGGCCGCTCGATGAAGCGCTCGCGCGACGAGCGCGCCCTCAAGCGCAAGTCCACCTGGGGCCGGCTCGTCGCCGCCGGCGAGTGGGCCGTGTCCGAGTGGGGCGCCCTCAAGCGCTTCCACGAGCTCGGGCTGCCCGTCCCCTATCCGGTGCAGATCGAGGGCACCGAGATCCTGATGGAGTGGATCACGCACTCCGTCGACGGGGAGGTCAACACGGCGCCGCGGCTGGCGCAGACCCGTCCCGCCCGGGACCTGCTGGAGCACTACTACGAGCAGCTCCGCGACGCGCTGGCCACGATGGTGCAGGCGGGGATCGTGCACGGCGACCTCTCGCCGTACAACACGCTCGCCGCAGGCGATCGCCTCGTGATCATCGACCTCCCGCAGATCGTGGACCTCGTCGGCAACGTGCAGGGCATGGACTTCCTGCTGCGCGACTGCGCCAACATGTGCACGTGGTTCCGGGCCCGCGGGCTCGAGGTCGACGAGCAGGAGCTCTTCGGGGAGCTGATGGCGCACGCGTTCTGACCGGCCGCGATCTAGGGTGCGCGTGTGAAGCGCACCCGCGGACGCGTCGTCGACGTCACCACGCTGGCCGACCTCGACCGCCGGCTCGCGCGGGGAGCACGATCCCTCGCGGGCTGGCGGTTGACGGGCCTCGACCTGCGCTCGCGTGGCGCGGAGCTCGAGTCGGTCTCCGTGGCGCAGTCGCTGTTCCTGGGGTGCGACCTGTCGCCCGAGGACGAGGAGTCCGTACGCCGCCGCGGCGCCGTCGTCCTGCCGCGGGTGCCCGACGTGCCGCTCGACACCTACCGCACCAGCCTCTACTCACCCCGCGAGCTCTACGACACCCCGCGATACGCGGACTCGCTGGACGCCCGCGCCTACGCCTGGTCGCGCCAGTCCCCCGACCAGGACGACACGCTCGCCGAGGCGCTGCACGACCACGCCATCGATGGAGCCCTCGGCGCGTGGACCGCCGACCGCTCGATCGTCGGGATCATGGGTGGGCATGCCCTCCAGCGGGGTTCGGACGGCTACGCCTCGGCCGCGCGGCTGGGACGGGCGCTGGCACAGCGACTCACCGTCGCGACGGGTGGTGGGCCGGGCGCGATGGAGGCGGCCAACCTCGGGGCGTTCGTCTCCGGGTCGCCCGAGCCGGTGCTGGACGACGCCCTGGTCTCGCTCGCCGGAGTGCCGTCCTTCACCCCCGACGTCGGCGCCTGGGCGGACGCGGCCTTCGCCGTGATCGACGCCCACTCCCCCGGCGTCGAGTCGCTCGGCATCCCGACCTGGCACTACGGCCACGAGCCGCCCAACCCGTTCGCCACGGCGATCGCGAAGTACGTCCGCAACTCCACCCGCGAGGCCGTGCTGCTCGAGGTCTGCGACGCGGGGATCGTCTTCCTGCCGGGCGCCGGTGGCACCGTGCAGGAGATCTTCCAGGACGCCTGCGAGAACTACTACGCCGACGAGTCGTCGGTGGCGCCGATGGTGCTGGTCGGGGTGGACCACTGGACCACGACGGTGCCCGCGTGGCCGCTGCTGTCCTCGCTGGCCGCGGGCCGGGTGATGGAGCCCTTCGTGCACCTCGTCGACACCGTCGAGGAGGCGGTCAGCCTCCTGGTGACCTGAGTCGGTCTCGGGCCCCTGTCACGCCCAGGCGACGACGCCCTCACCGCCGTCCCACCGGGCGACGAGCGCGGGCCCGTCCGTCTCGGTCGGGACCACCTCGCCGGCGAGGTGCACGACCAGGAGCTCCGGCGCGTCGGCCGGGTCGGTCACGCTCAGCTCGACCGAGGGAGGCCGGGTGCTCACCAGCGTCTCCCTGTCCCAGATCTCGAGGGGCGCCTGCTCCTGCTCGCCCGCGAGGGCGCGCTGGAAGGCCGCCAGCGCGACCGGGTCGCCGGCGCCGTCGTAGACCCAGCGGGTGCCGAGGACGGAGTGCTCCATCGTGGTGACCAGGTGGTCGGCCGCGGTGTCGAGCGGGGCGGCGCGGTAGGTCAGGACGGCCTGGTGGACCGGACCGCCGCGGGTGACGAGCAGTGCCTCGACCCCGACCGCACCGTCCGGGTCGTCGAAGCGGTAGCTCGCCACCTGGGTGAGCTCGCCGTCGCCCGGCACGTCGCTGCCCAGCCGATCCTCGAGCAGCTCGAGCTTCGTCGGGGTGATCGTGGCCTGGTGGATGATCGCCATGGACCGAGACTAGTCACCCCGCCGCGCGCTGCCGCCTGGCCCGCGTGAGGCGCCCGCCGCAGACCTCGCGGTAGTGCTCCACGAGGCGGTCGTTGACGGCCTGCCACGAACGGCCCTGGACGCTGCGCTGCGCCGTGGCCGCCATCCGGGCGCGGAGCCGCGGGTCGTCGACCAGCCGGGCGACGTACGCCGCGAGCTCCGTGCCGTTGCCGGGCTGGTAGAGGAACCCGGCACCCTCGTCGACGACGTCGACCGGGCCGCCGGCGCGCGGGGCGACGACCGGCACGCCGCTCGCGAGCGCCTCCTGGGCGGCCTGGCAGTAGGTCTCGTGCCGTCCGGTGTGGACGAAGACGTCGAGGGTGGCGTACACCCGGCTCAGCTCCTCGCCGTGCAGCACGCCGAGGAACGCGGCGCCGGGCAGCAGCGCGCGCAGCCGCTCCTCCTCCGGGCCCCCACCGACGACCACCAGCCGCACGCCGGCAAGCCGGTCCATGTGCGCGAGCAGCTCGAGCTCCTTCTCCGGCGCCAGCCGTCCGACGTAGCCGACCAGCACCTCGCCGTACGGCGCCAGCTGCTCGTGGAGGCGATGGTCGCGGTAGCCCGGGTCGAACATGTCGAGGTCGACGCCGCGCGGCCAGCGGGCCAGGCCGGGGACCTGCATCTCCTCGAGCTGCCGCACCGACGCGGTGGACGGGGCCAGCGTGCGGTCGACGGCGAGGTGGATCGTCCGGGTCAGCCGGGACATGGCGGCGGTGCCGCCGGCGATGCCGTAGCGCCCGGCGAACCCGACGAGGTCGGTCTGGTAGATCGCGACCGTCGGGATGCCGAGCTCGCGTGCGGCCCTGGCGGCCTGGTAGCCGAGGGTGGCCGGCGAGGCGATGTGGACCACGTCGGGCTGGAAGCGCAGCATCACCGAGCGAAGCCGGCGGCGCGTCTCGAGCCCGATGCGGAAGTCCTTGTAGAACGGCAGGCTGGCGCCGCGGGCGATCGTGACGGGGAACCCGGCGTAGGACGCAGGCCCGGTCGGGGCGACGACCTCGGCGACGTGGCCCTCGGCGGCGAGGTGCTCGAGGACGCGGCGCACCGAGTTGGTGACGCCGTTGACCTGCGGGAGGAACGACTCCGTCACCACCAGCACGCGCAGCCGGTCGGGGTCGGCCCGGCGCGACTGGAGCGGGACCAGGTTGGACCGGGAGAAGGTCGTGTTGAGGACGGCTGACTGGCGATCACGACGACTCAGGGTGGCCATGGCGCCACCGTGGCGAGCCGGTCACAACGGCACGGGTGGTGCGGGCAGACGACACGTGAACACGCGTCGACGGGTGCCCGCGGGGCTACTCCGCGGCGGCGAGCTGCCCGCAGGCCGCGTCGATGTCGCTGCCGCGCGTGTCGCGCATCGTGGTGGCGATGCCGGCGGCGTTGAGGCGGCGGACGAACTCGTCCATGTCCTCCTCGCGCGACCGCGTGAACTGCGACCCGGGGATGTCGTTGAGCGGGATCGGGTTGATGTGCACCCAGCCCATGCCGCGACCGTGGTCGGAGAGCACCTCGGCCAGCCGGTCGGCCCGCCACGCCTGGTCGTTGATGTCGCGCATCATGGCGTACTCGATCGAGACGCGTCGGCCGGTCTTCTGGAAGTACTCGTGGGCCGCCGACACGGTCTCCTCGACGGAGAACCGCGTGTTGATCGGGACCAGCTCGTTGCGCAGCTCGTCGTCGGGGGCATGCAGGCTCAGGGCGAGGGTGACCGGGATGCCCTCGTCGGCCAGCTGCTTGATGCGGGGCACGAGGCCGACGGTCGAGACCGTGACGTGGCGCGCGCTGAGTCCGAGCCCGGCGGGAGCCGGGTCAGTCAGGCGGCGTACGGCGTTGACCGTGGCCTTGTAGTTGGCGAGCGGCTCGCCCATGCCCATGAACACCACGTTGGACAGGCGCCCCGGCCCGCCGGCCACGTCGCCGTTGGCCATCGCCCGGGCGCCCACGACCACCTGGTGCACGATCTCGGCGGTCGACATGTTCCGCTGCAGGCCGCCCTGACCGGTGGCGCAGAAGGGGCAGGCCATGCCGCAGCCGGCCTGGCTGGAGATGCAGATCGTCGCGCGGTCCTTGTAGCGCATCAGCACCGACTCGACGAGCGAGCCGTCGAAGAGCCTCCACAGCGTCTTGACGGTCTTGCCACGGTCGGCGGACTGCTCGCGGATGGGGTTCATCAGGTCGGGCAGCAGGGCGCTGACGAGGTCGTCACGTTGACCGGCCGGGAGGTCGGTCATCTCGGCGGGGTCGTGCACCAGCCGGCCGAAGTAGTGGGTCGAGAGCTGCTTGGCGCGGAACCCCGGGAGCCCCATCTCGACGAGGAGGTCCTTGCGACCGGCCTCGTCGAGGTCGGCAAGGTGGCGCGGTGGCTTCTTGCGGCCGCGGGGCTCGTTGAAGACGAGGGGCAGGGTGGTGATCGGTTGGTCAGGCATCTCCCGACGATTCTCCCACCCGGTGTGAGGAATCGGCGATTCAGCCGTCGATCTGCACCATGAAGTAGAGGACCAGCGACGCGACCCCGAGCACCACCAGCGCCGTGAGCACCATCCCGATGACCATGAAGATGCCGAAGCGGCGGGTCTTGCGCTTGGCCAGCAGGAAGATCGGCAGCGCCAGGGCGATCAGCACGAGCGGGAACAGCGTCTCGGCCGTCTCGTAGGAGAACAGCCAACGCAGCAGGGCCGCGAAGCCGCCCGGCAGGGCGGTCACGAAGAGCATGCCGGCGAAGAAGCCGGTGATCGCCGCGAACGTCGGGTGGCTGCGGTGCCACCAGTTGCGCGTCTCGTCGACCGGCTGGTCGACCTCGGTCGTCATGTGGGGCGCGCTCATGGGTCCATCGTAGGCGCGAGAGGCAGCGTGATCAGGTCGGGCATGCCGAGGGACCTCCACCTCTCGAGGTCGGGTGCGTGGCCGCCCAGCTCGGCCGCCAGCAGCGTCCAGGCGGTGCCGTGACCCACCAGGACGACATCGACGTCCGGGTGGACGTCCAGGATGCGGCCTACGGCGGGGACGACCCGCGCCCGCGTGTCGGCCAGCGGCTCCCAGCCCGGTGCGGCGGGCTCGTCGGGGCGCGCGAAGGCGGCCTCGACCCGCTCGGCGAAGTCGTCGAGCCACCCGGCGGCACGCTCGTGCTCACGCAGGTCGTCGACGATCCCGACGTCGCCCTCGGTGAGCAGCTGCGCCGTCTGCTGGGCCTTCGGCTCCGGCGAGCAGAACCACGCTGCGCGACCGGGCAGCCGCTCGCGCAGGGCCCAGACGTCGTCGAAGCCGGCGGGGTCGAGCTCCCAGTCGGCCGCGGGCCGGTCGGGCTCGACCAGCGGGCGGCCGTGGCGGACCAGGTGCAGCGTCATCGCTGGCGCCCCGTCCAGCCCGCCAGTCCCAGTCCGGCGAGGAGCGCGCCGAGCGTCCCGAGTGCCTCGTCCCCGAGGGTGTCCTGGTAGGCCCCGTCCAGCTCGGTGCCGCGGCGGATGAAGGTCCACCACTCCCCCAGCTCCCAGCCGATGGCGAGCAGCGACCCCAGACCCGTCACCAGCAGCACCTGCAGCCACGCCGGGCGCAGGTGCGGCACCAGCAGCAGCCCGAGACCGCCGCACAGCAGTCCCCAGCTGATGAAGTGCATCAGGTCGTCCCACCAGACCACCGCGTCGAAGAGGTCGAGGGTGTTGCCGGTGACGTCGAGCAGGAACGGCGACCACACCAGCGCGACGGCGCCCCACGGCGGCGCGTCGCCGCGGTGTCGCCACGCCCAGAGGAGGGGCGGCACCGCCATCAGGACCGGATAGGCGAGGAGGCGGTAGCCGAAGCCCTTGCCGTCGTACTGCTGCAGCCCGCTGAACGCGCCGACGGCCAGCTGCACGACGGTGAGGGCGGCGACGGCGAGCGCGAACCAGCGCCTCACGACAGGAACTCCGTCGCCCCGCGCAGCCGGGTGGTCAGCACCCGCGACGCGACGGTCGAGTCGAGGCGTACGTCGACGGGGCCGGCCACCTTCGCCGCGGCACGGGTCGTGGCCCGCAGCGCGCCGGGGTCCAACCCGTCGCGGCGCGCGATCAACCGGCCGAGCGCGAACCGGCTCATCGGGTCCGCACCGGCGACGTGGATCACGCCCTGGCGATCGGAGCCGGCGAGCTCGACGAGGGCGTCAGCGAGGTCCTCGACGTGCACCGGGCACCGGCGCTCGTCCTCGAAGAGCGCGCCGCTGCCCGTGGCCACGAGCTGGTGCACGAGCCGCTCGTGCTGCGAGTCGCCGTCGCCGAGGATCAGCGACGTGCGGGCGACCACCACGTCGGGGCACACGGCGAGGGCAGTGGTCTCGGCGGCGGCCTTCGCAGCGCCGTACGCCGTGATCGGGTCGGGCGGGGCGGACTCGTCGTAGCGACCGTCGGCGCCCGAGAAGACGACGTCGCTGGAGACCAGGACGAGGCGCGCCCCGTGGCGGGCTGCGGAGGTCGCGACGTGGGCGGCGCCGGTCGCGGTCACCGCCCAGTCGGCCTGCACGTAGGCCGTGTGGACGATCGCGTCCGGTCGGTGCCGGGCGACCAGCCCCTCGACGGCGGCGGCGTCGCGGAGGTCGGCGTCGAGCGACCCGACGGCGACCACGTCCAGGCCCGCGTCGAGGGCCCGGCGGACGACGTGGCGGCCGAGGTAGCCGGTCCTGCCGCCGGTGACGAGGAGGCGCACCGGGCCTACTGGAAGACGAGGTAGTGGAGCAGCAGCCAGATCGGGGCGGCCGTGGCGAGGAGCGAGTCGAGCCGGTCCATCAGGCCGCCGTGGCCGGGGACGACCTGGCTCATGTCCTTGATGCCGAGGTCGCGCTTGATGACCGACTCGCAGAGGTCGCCGAGGGTCGCCATCAGGGCGGTGACGAGGCCGAGGACGACCCCCACCCACCAGTCGCCGCCGAGGAAGGCCGTCACCAGCCAGACGCCGACACCGATGCAGGCGAGCACCGAGCCCGCGAAGCCCTCCCACGACTTCTTCGGCGAGATGACCGGCGCCATCGGGTGCTTGCCGAACAGCACGCCGGCGACGTAGCCGCCGGTGTCGGAGGCGACCGTGATGGCGATGAAGGTGATGACGGCGCGGATGCCGTCGTCGTCGAGGTCGAACCCGAGGGCGGGATCGGTGCCACCCTCGGCGAGGAGCAGCGCGACGAACGAGCCGAGGAAGGGCACGTAGACGAGGGTGAAGACGGCGGCGGTGGCGTTCTTGACGTAACCGTCGACGCCCCGGCGCAGCAGCCACAACATGATGACCAGGGCAGTCACCGCGGTGGCGGTGACGAGCGCGGGCGCACCCCAGAAGTAGGCGACGACCACCATCACGACCCCGCCGAGCATCAGCGGCTGCTCGGGGATGTCGATGTCCTTGGCCGAGAGCCCCTTGTGCAGCTCCCAGACGGCGACCGCGACGGCGACCGCGACGATCGCCATGAAGGCGGTCTTCCAGAAGAACAGCGAGAGCAGGATCGCCGCGACCAGCACCACCGCCGAGGTGACGGCGGCCGGCAGGTCGCGTCCGGCTCGGCCGTGGTCCTTCTTGGGCGCGAGCGGCGCGTCGGGGGTCGTCATGGTGAGGGGGCTCGGGGTCGCTCAGACCTCGAGCAGCTCGGCTTCCTTGTTCTTCAGCATGTCGTCGATCGCGTCGGTGTGCTTCTTGGTGATCCCGTCGAGCTTCTTCTCCGCGCCGGTGACGTCGTCCTGGCCGACCTCGCCGTCCTTCTCGAGCTTCTCGAGGCCCTGCTTGGCGCTGCGGCGGACGTTGCGCACCGAGACGCGGCCGTCCTCCGCCTTGCCCCGGGCGAGCTTGATGTAGTCCTTGCGACGCTCCTCGGTCAGCTCGGGGAAGACCGCGCGCAGCACCTTGCCGTCGTTGGACGGGTTGACGCCCAGGTCGGAGTCGCGGATCGCCTTCTCGATGCTGGGCATCGCGCTGATGTCGAAGGGGGCGATCAGGATCGTGCGGGCGTCCTGGGCGGTGAAGGACGCGAGCGCCTGCAGCGGGGTCGGCGTGCCGTAGTAGTCGGCCGTGATCTTGCTGAACATGCTCGGGTTGACGCGACCCGCCCGGATCGCCGCGAACTCCTCGCGCGTCGCCTCGACGGACTTGCCCATCTTGTTGTCGGCGTCATTGAGAACTTCGTTGATCACGGGATGCTCCTGGGGTGGTCGTGCTCGGGCGTACGGCGGGTGGTCGGTCGGTAGGCGGTGGGCGGCGCGCGACGATCAGCCGTCGCGGCTCACCAGCGTGCCAATCTTCTCACCCCGGACGATGCGCAGGATCGCGCCCTCGTCCTCGGCGCCGAAGACGACCAGCGGCATGTTGTTCTCCATGCACAGGGCGAAGGCCGTGGCGTCGGCGATCTTGATGCCCTGCTGGAGCGCTTCTGCGAAGGTGAGCGTGTCGTACTTGGTGGCGGTGGGGTCCTTCTTCGGGTCGGCGCTGTAGACGCCGTCGACGCCCTGCTTGGCCATCAGCACGACCTCGCAGCGCGTCTCCAGCGCGCGCTGTGCGGCGACCGTGTCGGTGGAGAAGAACGGCATGCCGGCCCCGGCGCCGAAGATGACGACGCGCCCCTTCTCGAGGTGGCGCATGGCGCGGCGCGGGATGTAGGGCTCGGCGACCTGACCCATCGCGATCGCGGTCTGCACGCGGGTCTCGATGCCCTCCTTCTCCAGGAAGTCCTGGAGCGCCAGGCAGTTCATCACCGTGCCGAGCATGCCCATGTAGTCGGCGCGCGAGCGGTCCATTCCGCGCTGCTGCATCTCGGCGCCGCGGAAGAAGTTGCCGCCGCCCACCACGATGGCGACGCCGACGCCGTCGCGCACCACCGCCGCGATCTCGCGCGCCACCTGCGACACGACGTCGGGGTCGACGCCGACCTTGCCGCCACCGAAGACCTCACCGGAGAGCTTGATCAGGACACGGTTGTAGGCGGTCACTCAGGATCCCTTCGCAGGCTCACTCGTCGGCAGGTCGGTGCACCCGAAACCTACTCGACTCCACCGAGGGGGCGAAATGGCCGCAGGGGCCGTACGCCGAGCGGCGTACGACCCCTGTCGGATCGATCGGTGAGGCAGCGCTCAGGCGCCGACCTCGAAGCGCGCGAAGCGCTTGACGGTGGTGCCGGCCTCGTCGAGGACGGCCTTGACCGTCTTCTTGGCCTCGGAGACCGACTCCTGCTCGAGCAGGACGATCTCCTTGTAGAACCCACCGAGGCGACCCTCCACGATCTTGGCGATCGCCTGCTCGGGCTTGCCCTCCTCGCGGGTCTTCTGCTCGGCGATGGAGCGCTCGCTCTCGACGACGTCCGCGGGGACCTCGTCGCGGGTGAGGTACTGCGCCTTCATCGCGGCGATCTGCATGGCGGCGGCGCGGGCGGCAGCGGCGTCACCGTCGAACTCGACCAGCACGCCCACGGCGGGCGGCAGGTCGGCGGCACGCTTGTGCATGTAGGTGACGGTGTTGCCCTCGAAGTAGGCGACCTCGCCCAGCTCGATCTTCTCGCCGATGGTGATGGCGAGCTCCTCGACGACCTCGCCGACGGTCTTGCCGTCGAGCTCGGCGGCCTTGAGCGCGTCGGTGTCGGTGGCCTTGACCGCGTCGGCGACGTCGGCGATCTGCTGCGCCTTCGCGATGAAGTCCTCGTTCTTGGCGACGAAGTCGGTCTCGCTCTTGAGCTCGACCAGGGCGTTGCCGGAGGTGGCGACGAGGCCGGCGGCGGTCTCGCGCTCGGCACCGCGGGCGGCGGCCTTGGCGGCACCCTTGACGCGGAGCAGCTCGACGGCCTTGTCGAAGTCGCCGTCGCTCTCGGTCAGCGCCTTCTTGCAGTCCATCATCCCGGCCTGCGTCAGCTCACGGAGCTTCTTGACGTCGGCGGCGGTGAAGTCAGCCATGATCCCTCTTCTCTCGGTGCGTGGGTGTCGACCAGCTGGAGCGGGCCGCGAGTCTCCTCGCGGCCCGCCAGCGGATCAGTCGTTCTTCTGCTCGGCGTTCACGAAGCCGGCGGCCTCGGCGGCCTCGGCCGTCTTGAACCAGACCTCGGCCTTGGTGCGGGAGTACCACGGGCTCGTGGGCGCGTGGAACTTCATCGAGTCCTTGTTGCCCTTGATCTCGAAGCCCTCGGGAGCCGAGCCGTCCTCGGTGGCGGGGGCGGAGTCGGCGTACTCGACCTCGGCGGGAGCGGCCTTCTCGTCCTCGGCGGGAGCAGCCGCGAAGGACTTGATCTCGGTCGCGGACTCGGCGGCGGCCTGGGCGGCGGGGGCCTCGGCAGCGGCACCGGTCGCCTCGGCGGCCGGGGTGTCGTCGGTCTTGACGTCGCCACCGGTGGCCTCGACGGCGGTCTTCTCGGCGTCACCCTCGAGGAGCTCGCGCTCCCACTCGGCCAGGGGCTCGGCGGTGGTGGCGTCGGTGCTCTTGGCGCCGGAGCGGGCGATGAGGCCCTCGGCGACGGCGTCGGCGACCACGCGGGTCAGCAGGCCGACGGCGCGGATGGCGTCGTCGTTGCCCGGGATCGGGAAGTCGACCAGGTCGGGGTCGCAGTTGGAGTCGAGGATGCCGATGATCGGGATCCGCAGCTTGCGCGCCTCCTCGACGGCCAGGTGCTCCTTGTTGGTGTCGACGATCCACACCGCGGAGGGGACCTTGGACATCTCGCGGATGCCGCCGAGCGTCTTGTCGAGCTTGTCGCGCTCCCGCTTCATCTGCAGGAGCTCCTTCTTGGTGCGACCGGATCCCGCGACGTTCTCGAAGTCGATCTCGTCGAGCTCCTTGAGGCGGTTGATCCGCTGGTGCACCGTCTGGAAGTTGGTGAGCATGCCGCCGAGCCAGCGCTGGTTGACGTAGGGCATCCCGACGCGCGTCGCCTGCTCGGCGATGGCCTCCTGGGCCTGCTTCTTGGTGCCGACGAACATCACGACACCGCCCTTGGCGACGGTCTCCTTGACGAAGGCGTAGGACCGGTCGATGTAGGCCAGCGACTGCTGCAGGTCGATGATGTAGATGCCGTTGCGCTCGGTCATGATGAAGCGCTTCATCTTGGGGTTCCAACGACGGGTCTGGTGACCGAAGTGGACGCCGCTCTCGAGCAGCTGGCGCATGGTGACGACTGCCATGTGATTCTCCTGTGTGACGAGCCCGCGTGCCGTTGCGCCCGTCCTTGAGTCAGGACGGACCGGTCGTCGGGTCTCTGTGGTTTTCAGTTGATGCCTCGGACGGGTGCCCTCGGCCCTGACGCTCACGCGCGATCCGACCCGGCTCATCGCTGAGCCGGAACCGAGGATCGGCGCCCACGGGCGGTCGGCCCCAGAAGAGAGGCCGTCGCGGTCTGCGAGCGTGCGAAGTCAGCCCGGTGGAACAAGATGGTGCTGGGCTGCTCTGCGAATCGTAGGCCACGCCCGCGCTGCTGGGCCAATCGAGCCCTGGCCGGCCTCGACCCGGGCCGCGCGCCGTCCACAGCGTCATCCCCGAGCGGCTCGTCCACAGGTACGCCGCTGGGCGCGTGCCCCGCCGCGGCGAGGACCCGAGAGTGGGGCGATGCCCGTCCTGCGCTCCCTCCTCCTCGGCGTGCTGGTCGTGCTCGCGACCTGCTCCCCCGCCCTCCCTGCCCCCGGCCCCGACGCCGACCCGGTGGGGGTCTGGCCGCTGGCCCCCGAGCCGGAGGTGGTGCACGGGTTCGACCCACCGGACGACCCGTGGGGCCCGGGGCACCGCGGCGTCGACCTGGCCGGCTCGATCGGGCAGCCGGTGCGCACCGCGCTGGCCGGCACCGTCGCGTTCGCCGGTCACATCGCCGGGAAGCCGGTCGTCACCGTCTCCCACGGCGACACCCGGACGACGTACGAACCGGTCGCCTCGACGATCGCGGTCGGCACGCCCGTCACCGCCGGCCAGCGGATCGGGACGCTCGAGGTCGCCTTCAGCCACTGCTTCCCCGCCGCCTGCCTCCACTGGGGGTGGCTGCGCGGCGAGACCTACCTCGACCCGCTCCTCCTCGTGGGCGACGGCCGGGTGCGCCTGCTCCCCCTGTGGCGCGACGAGCCGGTCGACCACGGCACCGCCTCCTGGCACGCCCCGCCCCTGCCGTACGACGGGTGGTCGCCCCTCGCCGGCTACCTCCCGTGACCCCCTCTCGAGCGGTGGCACAGCCACATCTCGTACGGAACGTGGCTGACCCACCGGCGAGTCACCGACCCGCCGACGACAACCTTCCGGCGGTGGCACAACCACATTTCCGCGGCGTCGAAGGTGGGTGGGCCACCGGCCCGCGACCGAACCGCCGACGACACCCCCGCAGCGGTGCCACAACCACAGTTCCGGGGGTCAGAATGTGGGTGGGCCACCGGCAGAGGTCACCAGCCGAACTGCTCGGTGTGGACGTCGCGATCCGCGACTCCGGCCCGGCGCAGCGCCCGGCGGACGGCCGCGGACCACCCGACCGGCCCGCACACGACCACGTCGCGGCCGAGCAGGTCGGGGACCAGCCGCAGCAGCTCGTCCTCGTCGGAGCCGGTGGGCCCTTCCGGCAACCACGAGCCGCGCTCGCGGCGCGGCCCGGTGAGCACCTCGACACAGATCCCGTCCCGGGCGGCGAGCTCGGCGAGCTCGTCCTCGAACAGCACGTGGGCGGGGTGGGCCGCGCGGTGGATCAGCGTGACCTCGCCCGGCGCGAACCCGCCCCCGCCCAGGAGCGCCCGGAACGGGGTGATTCCGACCCCCGCGGCGAGCAGCAGCAGGCGCGGGTGCCGGCGACGCAGGTCGGCGAGTGCGCCGTACGGACCCTCGACGGCGACGCGCGTCCCCGCCGTCAGCCCGGCGACATGCGCGCCGCCGTCGCCCTCGGTCGACACGGTGACCCTCAGGTGCTCGTCGGTCGGAGCAGCGGAGAGCGAGTAGGGGTGCCCGCGTAGCCCCGCGCGGCCGCCGAGGAAGCGCCACACGAAGAACTGGCCCGGCCGCGCGGCGAGCTCGTCAAGGTGTCGGCCCCGCATCGAGACGGTGACCACGCCGGGCGCCTCCTCCCGCACTTCCTCGACCCGGAGGGCCGCACGGCGGGTGCGGCGGAGCGGGACGACGACCCGGAACCACACGACGGCAGCCAGCGTGGCGAGGTAGAGGGTCCACCAGTAGACGCCGGTCCACCCTCGACCGAGCTCGCCGCCCACGAGCTGGTGCGGAAGCGCCAGTCCGATGCCGAGGTAGGCCCACAGGTGGAGCAGGTGCCAGGTCTCGTAGCGCAGCCACCGGCGGATCTCGAGGATCGAGGACACCACGACCAGCAGGACCAGCAGCGTGCCGACGCTCGCCGCCCACATCCACGGCTCGACGGCGAAGAGCTGCCACAGCGCCGCACCCACGGCATCGGGTTCGCGCGAGACGCGCTGCACCAGGAACAGCAGCACGTGCGCCAGCATCAGCCAGACCGACCAGGTGCCGAGCTGTCGGTGCCACCGGGTCAGCACGTCGCGCCCGCAGGCCCGTTCCAGCCACGGCAGTCGCGCCAGTGTCAGCACCTGGAGCAGCATCAGGTTGGCCGACCAGAGTCCGGTGGCGAGGGCCTCCTGGAGACGAGGCGTCAGCGGGTCGGCCAGGTAGTCGAGGAGCTCGCCGAGCGAGCGGTAGGCGATGGACGTCGTGACCAGCAGCGTGGCCACACCCACGAGGACGAACAGCCGCGCGACGGCCCGGCCGATGCCCGGCCGTGCCGCGGCACGGGCAGGCGACGGGCTCACGTCACGAGTCTGCCAGCGGTCCTCGCACCCAGCGCCGCTCAGGCGCGGGGGTGGGCCTGGCGGTAGGCCTGGCGCAGCCGGTCCGTGGTGACGTGCGTGTAGAGCTGGGTGGTGGCCAGCGAGGCGTGACCGAGCAGCTCCTGGACGGACCGGAGGTCGGCGCCGCCCTCGAGGAGGTGGGTGGCCGCGGTGTGGCGCAGCCCGTGCGGGCCCATGTCGGGCGCGCCGGGCACGTCGGCGATCCGGCGGTGGACCAGCTCGCGCACGGCGCGCTGGTCGATCCGGCGACCGCGCGCGCCGAGGAAGAGCGCGGCGCCGGCACCCTCGATCCGGAGCGAGGGGCGGCCGGACGTGAGCCACCGGTCGACGGCCCGGGCGGCGGGGCGGCCGTAGGGCACGGACCGCTCCTTGCGGCCCTTGCCGAAGACCCGCACGACCTGCCGCTGGGTGTCGAGGTCGTCGATGTCGAGGCCGACCAGCTCGCCGACGCGGATCCCGGTGGCGTAGAGCAGCTCCAACATCGCGACGTCACGCAGGCCCACGGGCGAGCCGTCGTCGGCCCGCTCGGTGGCGGCCCGGATCAGGTCGGAGGCCTCGTCGGCACGCAGCACCGGCGGCAGGGACTTGTGCTTCTTGGGCGACCCGAGCGACGCGCCCGCGTCACTCGGAGCCCGCCCGGTCCGGGCCAGCCACGCGGTGAACACGCGCGCGGCCGTGGCGCGTCGCGCGATCGTCGTGCGCGAGCGCCCCATGGTCTGCTGCTTGGCCAGCCAGCTCCGCAGCGTGCGGAGGTCGAGCTGCGTCACGTCGTCCAGGCCGAGGCGGGTCGCGTGGTCGAGGAGACCGGCCAGGTCGCCGAGGTAGGCACGGACCGTGTGCGCGGTCAGGTCGCGCTCCGAGGTCAGGTGGCGCTCGTAGTCGCCCAGCACCCGAGCCATCGACTCCGGGAGAGCCTCCGGCGCGGACTCCTCCCCCGCGCCGCTGGTCACCATGGGGGGATCGTAGGTCGCGGACGGCGCCGCGCTCCGGAGCCACGACGGACAGCGGCGTACGGCGCAGCGAGCCTCGCCCCGTCACCGCGCGCTCCCCGGGGCCACGACCCGCCACCCGTCGACGTCGAGCCGGACGAGGCCGGCGTCGGTCATGGCGCGCAGGACCCGATCGGCCTCCTGCGCGCTGACCCCCGCGACGCCGGCGATCGAGGCCGCACTGGCGCCGCGGGAGACGGGCACGGCGTCGAGCACCCGGACCTCGTCGACGGAGAAGGCGTCGTGGGGTCGGTCGGGTCCTCGCGGCGGGGTGACCAGGTGCTGGCCGGCGAGGCCGGTCAGCTCCAGCACCTCGAGCCCGCTGGTGACCAGGGTGGCCGCTCCCACCCTGATGCGCTCGTGCACGCCCTGGGACGTCACGCTGGTGACGGGCCCCGGCACGCCCATGAGGACACGGCTGAGGTCGTCGGCCCAGTGGGCGGTGTTGAGGGCACCGCTGCGCAACGCCGCCTCGACGAGCACCGTCCCGGTGGACAGGGCGGCGATCAGCCGGTTGCGGGACAGGAAGCGGACCTTGGTGGGCGCCGAGCCGATCGGGGCCTCGGAGACCACCGCGAAGTGGGTGGCGACGTGGTCGACCAGCTCGCGGTGGGCCGCCGGGTAGACCCGGTCGGCGCCGCAGGCGAGCACCGCGACCGTGGCGCCACCGGCGGACAGGGCCCCACGGTGACCCGCCTGGTCGATGCCGAACGCCGCCCCGGAGACCACCGGCGACCCGGCCCGGGCGACGGTCGCGGCCACCTCGGTGGCCACGCCGAAGCCGTAGGACGTGGCCGACCGCGAGCCGACCACGGCGATCGACCCGGCCAGCTCGTCGAGCCGCATCGGGCCGCGCACCCACAGTCCGACGGGCACGCCGCCCATGCCCTGCACCCGCTGGCCGTGGCCGAGGTCGTCAAGCTGCGTGGGCCACTCGACGTCCGCCGGGGTGACGAACCTGAGTCCGGTCCGCTCGGCGATCTCCAGCACCCGGTCGGGGTCGACGTCGCGCAGCCGCGCGACCAGCTCCGGTCGCTGTCCCAGCGCGACGACCTCGTCGATCGTGGCCTGCGCGCCGATCTCGAGGACGCGATCGGCGACGTGGCCGTCGCCGGGCTCGACGGCGTGGCTCAACCGCACGCGGGCGAGCCGCTCCTGCTCGGCGCTCACGAGGCGAGCTCCATGGCGGCAAGACCGATCGCGCCTCCGGAACGGAGCGCCAGCGCCGTCTCGACGTCCTCGAGCAGCGGAGCCGGACGGCCGGCGAGATCGGCGACCGACAGGGCGACGCGGTGCACCCGCGTGATGCCGCGCCGGGTCAGGGTGCCCCTGGTCATGGCGTCGTCGAGGATGCGCTGCCCGTCGGGCGGCAGCGGCCACCGTTCCGCCAGCACCGGCCCGGGGACGGCGGAGTTGAGAGCGAAGCCCAGTCCGGCGTAGCGCGCGACCTGGCGGGCCCGCGCCGCCGCGACCGCCGCCCGGATGTCGGCCGAGCTGTGTCGGCGGGCGAAGGGGTCGCGACCGCGGTGCCCGGGCATGTGCTGGAGCTCGCGCCAGATGTCGATCCGGTCGACGATCGGGCCGCTCAGCTTGCGCTGGTAGTTGCGGCGGATCGGGTCGGTGCAGTCGCACTCGAGGCCGGCCCCCGTGGCGTGGAAGTTGCCGCACGGGCACGGGTTGGCGGCGAGCACCACCATGGCCCGGGCGGGGAAGGTCGCCGACTCCTCCCCGCGCGCGATCGTGACCTCCCCCGCCTCCAACGGCTGCCGCAGCGCGTCGATGACGTCGGAGCGGAACAGCGGGAACTCGTCGAGGAAGAGCACGCCGTGGTGGGCGAGGCTCACCTCGCCGGGGCGGGCCCGGCCGGTGCCGCCGCCGAGGATGCTGGCGCGGCTCGCGTCGTGGTGGGGCTGGAACCAGGGCGGACGGGTGACCAGTGCGTCGAGGGCGCCGACGAGCGAGTGGACGGCCGTCACCTCCAGCGACTGCTCGAGGGTCAGGTCGGGCAGGATCGTCGGGATCCGCTCGGCCACCGTCGTCTTCCCGGCGCCGCGCGGACCGCTGAGCATGATGTGGTGCCCGCCGACGGCGGCGACGGTCACGGCGAAGACGACGTCCTCCATGCCCTCCACCTCGGCCATGTCGACCTCGTCGCGCAGGTCCTGCCCGCGCCACGACAGCAGCCGGCCGGAGGACGACCCCTCGACGGGTGGCGCGCCGGGGACCTCCTCGCCGCGGAGCTCGGCGACGACCTGGGCCAGTGAGCGCATGCCGAACACGGTCATCCCGGGCACCATCGCCGCCTCGCCGGCCTGCGGCTCGGGCACGAAGACCCGGCGGATCCCTCGCTCCCGAGCGGCGAGCACCATCGGGAGCACGCCGCTGACGGGGCGCAGGTGGCCGGACAGGGTCAGCTCGCCGATGAAGGCGGTGTCCTCGAGCGACGCCGGCGGGACGCGGTGGTCGGCGGCGCCCTCCCGCGGCTTGGACTGGTCGGCGCACTTCACCGCGACGGCGATCGCGAGGTCGAAGTGGGTGCCCCGCTTGGGGAGGTCGGCGGGCGCGAGCAGGATCGTCACCCGTCTCGTGGCGGGCCACGGCGGCGCGGCGTTGGTGATCGCCATCCGCACCCGGTCGCGCGCCTCCTGCAGGGCCTTGTCGGGTCGACCGACCAGCGAGGTGCCGGGGATCCCGGGCGAGATGTCGACCTGCACGTCGATCAGGTGCCCGGCGGTGCCGGCCAGCGCCAGGCTCCGGGCGGTGGCCAGGGCAGTCACGTCAGTCCCCGGACGTGGTCGATCTCGGGGACGCCGTCGCGCGGCTGGAGCACGGCGACCAGGTCGATCCTCACATCGGCCGGCCGGGCAGCGTGGGCCTCGAGCCAGGCGGCCGCGAGGCGGCGGAGCCGGTCGAGCTTGGCCCGGCCGATCGACTCGTGGGGCGTGCCGTAGTCGTGCGAGCTGCGCGTCTTGACCTCGCAGACCACGAGGGTGCGGCCCTCCCGCAGCACGAGGTCGATCTCGCCCTGGGCGCAGCGCCAGTTGTGGTCGAGCAGCACCATGCCCTGGCCGACCAGGTGGCGGGCGGCCAGGAGCTCGCCGTACGCCCCCAGCGCCTGGTTGTGGGTGAGACGTGTCGTGGGTTGACCGGTGTCCATCGGTGACCTCCTCGTTCGGAGGTCCCAGCACACCTGCCGGCACGGACAGCCGGCCGCGGCGACGGCACCAGCCTGTGGAGGAGACCCGGTCGGGGCCGCCTGTGCGCGGTTCGCGACCCGCGATCAGCCCTTGGGGGGCTCGATCTCCTGCTCGCTGAGCTCCTCGACGTTGACGTCCTTGAAGGTCAGCACCTTGACGTTCTTGGCGAAGCGGGCCGGGCGGTACATGTCCCACACCCACGCGTCGGTCATCGAGACCTCGAAGAACACGTCACCGTTCTCGGTGCGCGCCCGGACGTCCACCTGGTTGCAGAGGTAGAAGCGGCGGTCGGTCTCCACGACGTACTTGAAGATGGAGACGACGTCGCGATACTCCCGGTAGAGGGTGAGCTCCATCTCGGTCTCGTACTTCTCGAGCTCCTCGGCGCTCATGCTCACTCCTCCTCGTGCGCCGCTGACGACGCAGCGGCCTGCTCGGCCTCATTCTGCACACCCGGGGTGGGCTCGAGCCCCGCGGCCCGCCGCACGTTGACGAACCTCATCCGGTGCACCGGCGAGGGGCCGTGCTCATCGAGCGCCGCGGCGTGCACGTCGGTGATGTAGCCCTTGTGGGTCTTGAAGTCGTAGGCGGGGTACGTCGCGTCGAGCTCGACCATCATCCGGTCCCGTGTCACCTTGGCGAGCACGGAGGCGGCGGCGATGCACGCAGCGACCCGGTCGCCCTTCCACACGGCCAGCCCCGGGACCTCCAGGCCGTCGACGGGGAACCCGTCGGTCAGGACGTAGGACGGACGCTCCTCGAGCAGGGCGACCGCCCGGCGCAGCGCCTCGACGTTGGCGACGTGCATCCCGAGCCGGTCGCACTCCTCGGAGTCGATCACGACGACCGACCAGGCCACCGCGCGGCGCACGACCTGGGCGTAGACCCGCTCGCGGGCCTTCTCGGTGAGCAGCTTGGAGTCGGCGAGACCCGGCACGATCCCGGCCTTGCCCGCGGGGAGGATGCAGGCTCCGGCGACCAGCGGACCCGCGCAGGCGCCACGACCGGCCTCGTCCACGCCGGCGATGGGCTCGATGCCGACCCGTCGCAGCGCTCGCTCGTAGCCGTAGAGGCCGGCGTCGCGGCGCACGGTCGCCCCGGACGGCAGGTGGGTCGGCTCGGCGACGAGCGGGGAGGTGTCAGGCATCGGGGACGTCCGCGAAGGTCTCGGGGCGGGTCAGCCAGTCGAAGCGGCTGCTCGGCCACAGCAGCACGAACACGCGACCGACGACCAGGTCGTCGTCGACGAACTCGTCGCCGGGCTCGCAGCCCCTGGCGCGGGGCTTGCACAGGTGGTAGGAGGAGTCGGCGGAGTGGTTGCGGTTGTCGCCCATCACGAAGACGTGGCCCGCCGGCACCGGGCCGGCCTTCCAGTCTGTCGTGCACTGGTCGACCATCGGCCCGTTGCACTGCGTGTCGGGGTCGTCCTTGACGTAGGAGTCCTCGTCCAGCGGCTGACCGTTGACCAGGATCCTCCCTTGGTCGTCGCAGCACTCGATCACGTCGCCCGCCACTCCGATCACCCGCTTCACCAGGTGGCCGCCCGAGGGGTAGAGCCCGATCTTCGTCATCACCCTGGGAAGCAGGCCGGTCGGGCCCGCGGACTCGGCCGGGCTGAGCCAGTCGCCGGGGTCCTTGAAGACCACGACGTCCCCGCGCTGCGGCTCGCCGCCACCCCAGTAGGACACCTTCTGCACCAGGATCCGGTCGTCCTTGACCAGGCCGGGCTCCATCGACTCCGACGGGATGTAGAACGCCTGCAGGAACAACGCCTTGATCGCGACAGCCAGCACCAGCGCCACGGCGAGGAGGAGGATCGTCTCCTGCCACAGCGGCAGCTGGCGCCTGGCCGGCTCGGTGCCGTGGTTGTCGCTCGCGTGCACCGGGCGTACGGCGTCAGGACCCCGAGGAACCATCGGGGACGTCCTCGAAGGTGGCCGGGCGCGAGAGCCAGTCGAAGCGCTCGCGCGGCCACAGGAGCACGAAAACGCGACCGACCACGAGGTCGTCGGCCACGAACTCCTGGCCCGGGACGCAGTCGGTCTCGGCCTTCGGACGGCACATGTGCACGGTCGAGTCGGCGGAGTGGCCCCGGTTGTCGCCCATCACGAAGACGTGGCCCTCCGGCACCGGGCCGGCCTTCCAGTCCGTCGTGCACTGGTCGACCATCGGGCCGTTGCACTGCGTGTCGGGGTCGTCCTTGACGTAGGAGTCCTCGTCCAGCGGCTGACCGTTGACCAGGATCCTCCCCTGGTCGTCGCAGCACTCGATCACGTCGCCCGCCACTCCGATCACCCGCTTCACCAGGTGGCCACCCGAGGGGTAGAGCCCGATCTTGGCCATGGCCTTGGGGATGGTGCCGGTCGGTCCGGCCGACTCGGCGGCGTTCAACCAGCCGCCCGGGTCCTTGAACACCACGACGTCCCCGCGCTGCGGCTCGCCGCCACCCCAGTAGGACACCTTCTGCACCAGGATCCGGTCGTCCTTGACCAGCCCCGGCTCCATCGACTCCGACGGGATGTAGAACGCCTGCAGGAACAACGCCTTGATCGCGACAGCCAGCACCAGCGCCACGGCGAGCAGCAGGAGCGCCTCCGCCCACAGCGCCAGGTGGTGCTCCTTCGGCTTGTCCGCCGCGGATCCGGGCGCCGGATCGGCGCCCCAACCGGGGCCGTCCTCCGGGGAAGACGACGACCGCGGCCCCTCCGGCTGGGTGTCAGTCGGAGGAAGACCGCGGTCGTGTGAAGTCACTTGCAGAGACTAACCAGAGTCTGGTCGATCTCAGGACTCGTGGCGCGCTGAGCGTCGGCTCAGAACTCGCGACGCTCCTTGATCTTGGCGGCCTTGCCGCGCAGGTTGCGGAGGTAGTAGAGCTTGGCGCGACGGACGTCACCGCGGGTGACGACCTCGATCTTGTCGAAGATCGGGGAGTGCAGCGGGAAGGTGCGCTCGACGCCGACGCCGAAGGTGACCTTGCGGACGGTGAAGGTGCGGCCGACGCCCGAGCCGTGGACGCGGATGACGACGCCCTGGAACTGCTGGACACGCGAGCGGCTGCCCTCGATGACCTTCACGTGGACGTTGACGGTGTCACCGGCGCGGAAGGCCGGGACGTCGGTGCGAAGGGTGCTGCTGACGAGCTCGTTGAGCACGTTGGTCATGATGACTCCTCACGGATGCCACAGGTCGGCCGCGGTATCGGATGGGTGGATCGGCTGGTCCGGCCGTGGTGGCCGGCGGCGTCGCACACCCCCTGTGGCAGGTGATCGTCGCGTCTGCCCCGCGCGTGTTCTGCGGGACGAGAGTTTGGCCGGCTGGACCAAGGGCCGAGTCTGCCAGATCGGGTCGCGCCCGGGGAAATCAGCGGGGAGACCGGCGCCTCTTGGTCAGGACGACGGCGCCCGGCTCGCCGGGGGCGGCCCCGCGCAGGCGGTAGCCCGCCTTCTTGTACATCCGGATGTTGTCGGCGCTGCCGGCGCCGGTGAACAGGACGTACGACGCCACGCCGGCCGGCGCCGCCGCCTCGATGCGCTCCAGCATGTCGCGCCCGAGGCCCTGCCCCTGGAGGTCGGGGGCCACCATCAGCCGGCCGACGTCCCAGGCGCCCTCGTGCTCGCCGTGGGTCTCGACCCGTCCCCGCGCGGCGGCGACCAGCCGGCCACCCCGTCGGCGGACCACGACGGTCCAGCGGTCCAGCCAGCGGCGTACGTCGTCGAGCGTCTCGTGCAGGGCATGGATCTCGACGTCCGGGTTGGCCTGCTGCTCGGCGACCCAGCAGGCGAGCTGGAGGGTGAGGAGCTCGCCGGCGTCGGCGGGGACGGCGAGTCGGACCTCGTCGGCGCCGACGGAGGTGGGCGCGACGAGGTCGGGCCGCCGGGCTGCCGTGCGCTGCAGCGCCTGCTCGCGCCGCCAGGCGGCGATGCGCGCGTGGTCACCGGAGAGCAGCACGTCGGGGACGTCGTGGCCGCGCCACGAGGCGGGCTTGGTGAAGACGGGGTACTCCAGGAGGCCGTCCTCGTGCGACTCCTCCACCAGCGACTCGGCGTTGCCCATGAACCCGGGGACCAGCCGGACGACGGCCTCGGTGATCGCCAGCGCGGCCACCTCTCCCCCGTTGAGGACGTAGTCGCCGAGCGAGATCTCGCGGACCGTGCCGATCGTCGCGGCGTGGTCGATCACGCGTTGGTCGATGCCTTCGTAGCGCCCGCAGGCGAAGACGAGGTGGTCGTGGCCGGACAGCTCACGGGCCACGGCCTGGGTGAAGGGCTGGCCGCTGGGCGTGGTGAAGACGATGGTCGCGCCAGCGGCCACCTCGTCGAGCGCCGCGCCCCACGGCTCGGGCTTCATCACCATCCCCGCGCCACCGCCGTACGGGGTGTCGTCGGTCGTGTGGTGGCGGTCGGTCGTCCAGTCGCGCAGGTCGTGGACGACGATGTCGAGGAGCCCCTTCGCCCGGGCCTTGCCGGGCAGGCTGAGCTCGAGCGGGGCGAGGTAGTCGGGGAAGATCGAGACGATGTCGATCCTCACGCCCGGCCCTCCGACTGGTCCTTCTCGTCGGGGAACGGGGCGACCAGCCCGGGCCGGTCCGCGATGACGACCCGACCAGCGGCCACGTCGACCTCGGGCACCAGCGCGGCCACGAACGGCACCAGGGTGCTGCGCCCGTCGGGGGTGCGGATGGTCAGGAGGTCCTGGGCGGCGCCGTGCACGACGGCGGTCAGCTCGCCGAGGTGCGTCCCCTCCTCGTCGTACGCCGCGAGACCGATGAGCTGGTGGTCGTAGAACTCCTCCGGGTCCTCCGGAGCGTCGTCCGGGCCGAGCGTGGCGTGGAGGACGATCCCGCGGGCGGCCTCGGCGGCATTGCGGTCGACGATCTCCTCGAACGTCACCAGCAGCACCTGCTGGTGCCAGCGGGCGCGACCCACGGTGAGGCTGGAGATGCGGCTGGCCGACCCCTGCGGCGGCTGGGCCCGCACGGTGGTGCCGGGAGCGAACCGGCGCTCCGGCTCGTCGGTGCGGACGTCGATCGTGACCTCGCCACGGATGCCGTGCGGCTTGCCGATGCGGCCGACCACGACCTCGATGCTCTCCACGGCGTCAGCGTATCGGTGCCCGACCGGGCCGGAGACGCCGACGGGCGCCACCCCGAGTGGGGTGGCGCCCGTGGGCGTGGTGCACGTGTGGGTCAGCGGCGGCGGTCGACGTCCACGAAGTCGACGCGGGCACCGCCGCGACCCGCGAGGGCCGAGATGACGGTGCGGAATGCCGTGGCGGTGCGGCCGTTGCGGCCGATCACCTTCCCGAGGTCGTCGGGGTGGACCCGGACCTCGAGGACGGCGCCACGACGCAGCTGCTTGTCACGGACCGAGACGTCGTCCGGGTTGTCGACGACCCCCCGGACGAGGTGCTCGAGTGCCTCGGCGAGCACGGGGCTCAGCTCTCGCTCTTGCCGGCGTCCTCGGCGGTGACGGTCTCGGCCGCCTCAGCCTCGGCAGCCGCGCCCTCGGGGGTCTCGGAGGCAGGGACCTCGGCCGGCGCCTCGGCGGCGGCCGGCTCCTCGGTCTTCTTCTCGGTCTTCTTCTTGGCGGTGGTCGCGGCAGCCTTCGGCTCGCTCGCGGCCTCCTTGAGGGCCTCGTTGAAGATGTCGATCTTGTCGCGCTTCGGCTCCTTGACCTTCAGGGTGCCCTCGGTGCCGGGCAGGCCCTTGAAGGTCTGCCAGTCACCGGTGACCTTGAGGATCGCGGCGACGGCCTCGGACGGCTGCGCGCCGACGCCGAGCCAGTACTGCGCCCGGTCGGAGACGACCTCGATGTACGAGGGGTCCTCCTTGGGGTGGTACTTGCCGATCTCCTCGATCACACGACCGTCGCGCTTCTTGCGCGAGTCGACGACGACGATGCGGTACTGCGGGACCCGGATCTTGCCCAGGCGCTTCAAACGGATCTTGACGGCCACGTCTGTGGTGTCTCCTCAGGAAATGGTGGTGTGTGGACGACCGCCGCCGGGTGGGGTCCGGGTCGGGTGGTCCGATGGGGCGCCGCGGCGACCGGGAGAGAGGGCCCTGCCACTGCTGCGACTCAGCGCGCGATTCTGCCACGTCCGGGTCGCAACCGACCAATCGCGTCGAGGGTGTACGTCGCGACGCGGGACGGACCCCGGACGGACCTCAGTCCTCGACGCCGATCAGCGGACGCACCCGGTCGGCGCCGCGCACCTCGACCGGCACCTCCGGGCGCACCAGGTCCTCGGGACGGAGCACCAGCATGGTCATCTCGGCCAGCTCGCCGCGTCGCTCGTAGCGCTCGGCGCCGTTGACGCGGTAGCCGACCTTGCGGCTGACGGCCAGCGACGCCGGGTTGTCCACGAAGGCACCCGACGTGATCTCCGTGAAGCCCAGGTGGTCGAAGAGCAGGACGCACATCGCCTGGCGCATCACGGTGCCCAGCCCGCGGCCCTGATGGGCGGCTCCCAGCCACGACCCGGTCTCGCCGGTGCGGCGTACGACGAAGTTGCTGGTCGTCACGCCCTGGACGCCGACGAGCTCCCCGCGGAACCACACCCCGAGGTTGAGCACCCACGACGACGGGGAGAAGTCGGCGCGGGTGCGCCAGTGGTACTGCGCGAAGTTGAGCGGGAGGTCCTCGGCCGGCACGTCGGTCCACGGGAACGAGAACGGCATCCGGTCGGGGCTGTGGATGCCCTCGGCGGCGAGCGCGCCGAGGGTCACCAGGTCGTCGTCGCTGATCCCGCGCAGCTCGAGGTCGCCGGCGGTGACCCGCAGGTCGAGGACGGGGAAGACGTCGCCGATCGTGCGTGCGGCGCTCACGGCGCGACCACCGTCCGGCCGCGCAGCACGACGTACGACGGCTCGTGGAGCACGGTGAGGTCGAGCAGCGGGTCGCGCGGATAGACGACGAAGTCGGCGGGCGCCCCCTCGTCGAGGGTCGCGTTCCATCCCAGCCACTCGCGGGCCCGCCAGGAGGCGGCGCCGAGGGCGTAGTCGGCCGGCATCCCGAGCTGGTGCATCGCCAGCACCTCGCCGGCGATGTTGCCGTGCCGGCTGACGCCGCCGCCGTCGGAGCCGGCGTAGAGGGCGACCCCCAGCTCGTGGGCCGCCATGATCGTGTCGCGCTGACGGGCGTGCAGGTCGCCCATGTGGGCGGAGTACTGCGGGAACTTGTCGCGGCCCGCCTCGGCGTACTGCGGGAACTTCTCGATCTGCATCACGGTCGGGACCAGCGCGATCCCCCGGGCCGCCATCGTCTCGGCGAGGTCGGTGGAGAGACCGGTGCCGTGCTCGATGCAGTCGATCCCCGCCTCGATCAGCGCGGGCAGCACGGCCTCGCCGAAGCAGTGCGCGGTCACCTTCGCGCCGTGCTCGTGGGCGGCGGCGATCGCGGCCGCGAAGTCCTCGGCGGGGAACGACGGGGCGAGGTCGCCCGTGTCGCGGGAGATCCAGTCGCCGACCAGCTTGACCCAACCGTCCCCGCGCCGGGCCTCCACCACCACGGTCTCGACGAGCGACGGCGGCTCGACCTCGTGGGCGTAGTTGCGGATGTAGCGCTTGGTGCGCGCGATGTGCCGCCCGGCGCGGATCAGGCGGGGCAGGTCGTCGCGCCCGTGCATCCACGCGGTGTCGGCGGCCGAGCCACAGTCGCGGATCAGGAGCGCCCCGGCGTCGCGGTCGAGCAGCGCCTGCGCCTCCGCCTCGGCGTCGTCCACGGCGCCGTGGTCGTCGAGCCCGATGTGGCAGTGCGCGTCGACCAGTCCGGGCACGATCCAGCCCTCGGCGGCCGTCTCGGCCCCGGCCTGCGGCTCATGGGTGACGGTGTCCCCCACGACGTAGAGGTCGCGGACCTCGCCGTCGGGCAGGACCGGGCCGCGGAAGCGCATCGGCGTCATGGCCCCGAACCTAGCGCCCGGCGTCGATGTCCCCAGATCCGGTCATGACACCCGGCGCCTCGCGCACGAAAGTCGGGAGCATCATGATCGATCTGCCCGGGGGGGCCCAGTGATGCACGACTTCCATGCCCATCGGCGACCGGGACGCGCACGCATCCTGCTGCTCCTGCTGACGCTGGTGTTCACCGGCCTCGCCACCTGGACGACCGCGGCGCCCGCCGTCGCGGCCCCGTGCGACGCGCCCGTCGTGAGCCCGGTGGCGTGCGAGAACACCAAGGTCGGCACGCCCGAGACGGTCTGGGGCATCAACGGCGCCGGCGACGCCAACATCCAGGGCTTCGCGACCGACATCAGCGTCGACCAGGGCGGGACGGTCGGCTTCAAGGTCGACACCAACGCGACGTCGTACCGCCTCGACATCTACCGCATGGGCTTCTACAACGGCGACGGCGCACGCTTCGTCACCACCGTCCTGCCGACCGTGCTCAACAACCAGCCCAACTGCATCACCGCCGCCGCGACCGGTCTGGTGGACTGCGGCAACTGGACCCAGAACGCGTCCTGGCAGGTGCCGGCCGACGCGGTGTCCGGCATCTACTTCGCGCACGCAGTCCGCACCGACGGCACCGCCGGCGAGAGCCACATCATGTTCGTCGTCCGCGACGACGACGGCCGCTCCAACCTGCTCTTCCAGACCTCCGACACGACCTGGCAGGCCTACAACACCTACGGAGGCAACAGCCTCTACACCGGCTCCCCCGCCGGCCGCGCCTACAAGGTGAGCTACAACCGTCCGTTCACGACCCGCGCCAACGCGCCCGAGGACTGGGTGTTCAACGCGGAGTACCCGATGGTGCGGTTCCTGGAGTCCAACGGGTACGACGTGTCGTACACCACCGGCGTCGACACGGACCGGCGCGGCAACGAGCTCACCGAGCACAAGACCTTCCTCTCCGTCGGCCACGACGAGTACTGGTCGGGCACCCAGCGCACCAACGTCGAGCTCGCGCGGGCGGCCGGGGTCAACCTGGCGTTCTTCAGCGGCAACGAGGTGTTCTGGAAGACCCGCTGGGAGAACAGCATCGACGGGTCGGGGACCCCGCACCGCACACTGGTCAGCTACAAGGAGACGCACGCCAACGCCAAGATCGACCCCGCCGGGGCGTCGACCTGGACGGGCACCTGGCGCGACCCGCGGTTCAGTCCGCCCGGTGACGGCGGCCGGCCCGAGAACGCCCTCACCGGCACGATCTTCACGATGAACTGCTGCGCCATCGACATGCAGGTCGGCGCCTCCGACGGCAAGATGCGCTTCTGGCGCAACACCCGGGTCGCCAACCTCACCGGCAACCAGACCACGACGGTCGGCACCAACACCATCGGCTACGAGTGGGACGAGGACCTCGACAACGGGTCCAGGCCCGCGGGCGCGTTCCGTGTCTCCGAGACCGACGGCAGCGGGCAGCGCATCACCGACCAGGGCACCGACTACTCCCAAGGCCCCGGCACGCACGCGATGACGATGTATCGAGCGCCGAGCGGTGCGCTGGTCTTCGGCGCCGGCACGATCCAGTGGTCGTGGGGCCTCGACAGCAGGCACGACCGCGGCAGCGCGCCCGCGGACGTCGCCGCGCAGCAGGCGACCGTCAACCTCCTCGCCGACATGGGGGCGCAGCCCACCACCATGCGGCCCGGCCTGGTGGCGGCGGCCGCCTCCACCGACACCGTGGCGCCGACCTCGACCATCACCTCGCCGGCCGCGGGCGCGACCGTCGAGGTGGGCACGCCGCTGACGGTCACCGGCACCGCGGCCGACACCGGCGGCGGCCGCGTCGGCGGCGTCGAGGTGTCCACGGACAACGGCACGACGTGGCACCGCGCCACCGGCCGCGAGTCGTGGACCTACACGTTCACGCCGTCCACCAACGGCTCGCTGACGATCAGGACCCGCGCGACCGACGACAGCGCCCGCACGCAGGTCCCCGGGGCCGGCACCACCATCACCGTCGGTGCCCCGCCGACCGCCTGCCCCTGCTCCATCTGGCCCGGCACCGCGACCCCGCAGCGCACCGACTCCGACACCGACGCGGTCGAGCTGGGCGTGAAGTTCCGCGCCAGCACCAACGGCCTCGTCACCGGCATCCGCTACTACAAGCCCGTCGAGACGAGCGGCACCCACGTCGGCAGCCTCTGGTCCAGCACCGGCACCCGGCTCGCGAACGTCACGTTCACCAACGAGAGCGCCAGCGGCTGGCAGCAGGCGACGTTCCCGACACCGGTCGCCGTCACGGCGGGCACGACCTACGTCGCGTCCTACTTCACCCCGTCGAGGTATGCCGTGTCGTCGGCCTACTTCACGTCGGCCACGACGCGCGGCCCCCTGACCGCGCTCGCCAACGGCACCGACGGCGGCAACGGCCTCTACCGCTACACCAGCACTGCCGGCGCCTTCCCCAACCTGTCGTTCAACTCCGAGAACTACTGGGTGGACGTCGTCTTCTCCGACACCGACACCACCAAGCCGACCGTGAGCGCCCGCACGCCCGCTGTGGGCGCGACCGGCGTCGCGGTGGGCGTCGCCCCGACGGCGACGTTCAGCGAGACCGTCCAGCAGGCCACCGTCGCGTTCCAGCTCACGACGCCGGGCGGCGCCGTGGTGCCCGCGACCACGTCGTACGACGCCGCGAGCCGCACGGCGACGCTCAACCCGTCGGCGGCGCTGGCCGCCTCGACGACCTACACCGCCCGCGTGAGCGGCGCCAAGGACACCGCCGGCAACACGATGGACCCGGTCACGTGGACGTTCACGACCGGGACGGCCGACACCACCAAGCCGACCGTCACCGCACGCACGCCCGCCGTGGGCGCCACCGGCGTCTCGGTCGGGGTCGCGCCCACCGCGACGTTCAGCGAGGCGGTGCAGCAGTCCACGATCGCGTTCGAGCTGCGCACGCCCGGCGGCGCGGTGGTGCCCTCGACCACGGCTTACAACGCGAGCACCCGGGTCGCGACGCTGACGCCGAACGCGGCGCTGGCCGGCACGACGACCTACACCGTGAACCTCACCGGCGCGCGTGACCCGTCGAACAACCTGATGGACCCCGTCACCTGGACGTTCACCACCGAGACGCCCGACACCACCAAGCCGACCGTCACCGCCCGCACTCCTGCGCCGGCCGCGACCGGGGTCCCGGTCGCCACCGAGGTGACGGCCACGTTCAGCGAGGCCGTCCAGCAGTCGACGATCGCGTTCGAGCTGCGCACGCCCGGCGGGGCGGTCGTCCCGTCGACGACCGCCTACAACGCGACCACGCGGGTCGCCACGCTCACCCCGACCGGTTCGTTGAACCCCAGCACGACCTACACGGTCAACCTCACCGGCGCGAAGGACCCGTCCGGCAACACGATGGACCCGCTCACCTGGACCTTCACCACGCTCGCGAGCTCCTACGGCTGCCCGTGCTCGATCTGGGCGCCGACCGCGACGCCGGCCCGCACCGACTCCGACACCGACTCCGTCGAGCTCGGCGTGAAGTTCCGCGCCGCGACCAACGGGTTCGTGACCGGCATCCGCTACTACAAGCCCGTCGAGACGAGCGGCACCCACGTCGGCAGCCTGTGGAGCAGCACCGGCACTCGCCTGGCCACCGTGAACTTCACCAACGAGTCGGCGAGCGGCTGGCAGGAGGCCACCTTCACCACGCCGGTGGCGGTGACGGCCGGCACGACGTACGTCGCGTCCTACTTCACCCCCACCCGCTACGCCGTCACCTCGGCCTACTTCACCTCCGCCACCACCCGGGGACCGTTGACGGCCCTGGCCAACGGCACCGACGGCGGCAACGGCCTCTACCGCTACTCCAGCACCGCCGGGGTGTTCCCCAACCAGTCGTTCAACTCCGAGAACTACTGGGTCGACGTCGTCTTCGCCGACAACGACACCACCAAGCCGACCGTGACCACCCGCACGCCCGCGCCCGGCGCCACCAACGTCGTCCTCGGCGCGACGCCGACCGCGGTGTTCGACGAGGCGGTCGACCCCGCCAGCATCGCCTTCGAGCTCCGCACCTCCGGCGGCACCCTCGTGCCGTCGACCACGGCCTACAACGCCGGCTCCAGGACCGCCACCCTGACGCCCGACGCGGCCCTGGCCGCCAGCACGACCTACACGGTCAACCTCAGCGGGGCCCGTGACCCGGCGGGCAACGTGATGAACGCGATCTCGTGGACCTTCACCACCGAGGCACCCGACACCACCAAGCCGACGGTCACCAGCACCAACCCCGCCGCGGGCGCGCCCAGCGTGCTGCCCGGCACCGACGTGTCCGGGGTGTTCAGCGAGGCCGTGCAGCAGTCCACCATCACCGTCGAGCTCCGCAACCCGGCCAACGCGCTGGTCGCGGGCACGACGGCCTACAACGCCGGGACGAGGACGGTCACCCTGACCCCCAACGCGGCGCTGGCCAGCGGCACCACCTACACGGCCACGATCAGCGGGGCGAAGGACGTCTCGGGCAACACGATGAACCCGTTCTCGTGGACCTTCACGACCTCGAGCTCCACGTACAGCTGCCCCTGCACGATCTTCCCGTCGACGGCCACGCCCGAGCGCACCGATGCCGACACCAGCTCGGTCGAGCTCGGGGTGAAGTTCCGCGCGGCCACGAACGGCTACATCACGGGCATCCGCTACTACAAGCCCGCCGTCACCACCGGCACCCACGTCGGGTCGCTGTGGACCTCGACCGGCACCCGGCTCGGCCAGGTGACGTTCACCAACGAGACCGCCAGCGGCTGGCAGCAGGCGACGTTCGCCTCGCCCATCGCGGTGACCGCCGGGACGACGTACGTCGCGTCCTACTTCACTCCGTCGCGGTACGTCGTCAGCTCGGCCTACTTCGCACCCGGGGCCGTGACCCGCGGACCGTTGACCGCGCTGGCCCACAGCGAGGGCGGCAACGGCGTCTACCGCTACACCGGCAGCGCCAGCACGTTCCCCGACAACACGTACCAGGGTGAGAACTACTGGGTCGACGTCGTCTTCTCGGAGACGTCCGACGACGGCCTGCCGCCCACCGTCACGACCCGGGTCCCCGCGGCCGGCACGAGCGGCGTGTCCGCCACCGTGCGCCCGTCCGCGACGTTCAGCGAGGGCGTGGTCGCCGGCTCGATCTCGATGGTGCTGCGCAACAGCGCCACCTCCGCGGTCGTGGCCTCGACGACGTCCTACGACTCGACCAGCCTGACCGCGACGCTGACCCCGAGCCTCCAGCTCGCCTACTCGACGCCCTTCACCGTGACGCTCAGCGGCGCCCGCGACCCGTCGGGCAACGTGATGGCCCCGGTGACGTGGTCGTTCGAGACCGCGGCCGCCCCGCCCCCGCCGCCCACGTCCGGGCCCGGTGGACCGATCGCGCTGGTGACGAGCGACGCCAACAAGTCCTCGACGTACCTCCTCGAGATCGCCCGTGCCGAGGGCCTCAACGAGTACGCCAACCTCAAGAACACCGACCTCAGCGCGACCACCCTGGCGCCGTACTCCGCCGTCGTCCTCGGCAACGTCGCGATCACCGACACCCAGGTGACAGCGCTGACCAGCTGGGTCAACGCGGGCGGCAACCTGGTCCTGATGCGGCCCGACAGCCGGCTCAACTCGCTGGCCGGGCTCGTGACGCAGACCGGCACCGTCAGCAACGGCTACCTCAAGGTCGCCACCAGCACCGAGGCCGGAGCCGGCATCACCTCCGACACCATGCAGTTCCACGGGGCGGCCCAGCGCTACTCGCTCACCGGCGGCGCCACCTCGGTCGCCGAGCTGTTCACCACCGCCTCGGCGGGGACGGGCCAGCCGGCCGTCTCGCTGCGCACGGTGGGCAGCAGCGGCGGGCAGGTCGCGTCGTTCACCTACGACCTGGCGCAGTCGATCATCCAGACGCGCCAGGGCAACCCGGCGTGGGCGGGCACCGAGCGCGACGGCACGGCGCCGATCCGGTCCAACGACATGTTCTTCGGAGCCGGCGGCACCGACTGGGTCGACCTCACCAAGGTGTCCATCCCGCAGGCAGACGAGCAGCAGCGATTGCTGGCCAACCTGCTCACCGTGATGACACGCGACAAGATGCCGCTCCCCCGGTTCTGGTACCTCCCGGCCACCCACAAGGCGGTCGTGGTCGCGACCGGTGACGACCACGGCACGGGCGGAACGGCCGGGCGCCTGAGCACCTACACCGCCGCCGGCGCGCCCGGGTGCTCGGTGGCGAAGTGGGAGTGCCCGCGCTTCACCTCCTACATCTACCCGAACTCGCCGCTGATCAACAACGAGGCGGCCGCGTTCACCGCCGACGGCTTCGAGATCGCCGTGCACCCCGAGAACGGCTGCACCAACTTCACCTCGCTCGCCAACCTGCAGTCGGTCTACAACACCAAGATCGCCGAGTGGAGCGACCGCTACGACAGCATCCCCGCGCCCACCACCGGCCGGTTCCACTGCATGGCGTGGAGCGACTGGGCCTCCCAGCCCAAGGCCGAGCTGGCGGCCGGCATCCGCTTCGACACCAACTACTACTACTGGCCCGGATCGTGGATCGCCAACCGCCCCGGCTTCATGACCGGGTCCGGCTTCCCGATGCGGTTCACCGACACCGACGGCTCGATGATCGACGTCTTCCAGTCGTCCACGATGATGACCGACGAGTCGGGCCAGAGCTACCCGTTCACCCCCGACACGCTGCTCGACCGGGCGCTCGGGTCGCAGGGCTACTACGGGGCGTTCACGGCCAACCTGCACACCGACAACCAGACGACCTTCGAGGACACCCAGGTCCTCGCGTCGGCACAGTCGCGGGGCGTCCCGGTGGTCAGCTCGAAGCAGATGCTCACCTGGCTGGACGGACGCAACGCCTCGTCCTTCTCCAACATCTCCTACAGCGGCAACACGATGTCCTTCACCGTCAACGTCGGGGCCGGTGCCAACCAGCTGACCTCGATGCTGCCGACCTCCGGTCCCGGTGGTCGCACCCTGACGACGATCACCCGGGGCGGCACCGCCGTGCCGATCACGCTGATGACGGTCAAGGGCCAGCAGTACGCCATGTTCGCCGCGGCCTCCGGCGCCCACACCGCGACGTACGTCGTGGGCGGCACGCCCACCATCGCCGAGGCGCAGGCCTCCGCGATCACGGCCGACTCGGCGAAGCTCACCTGGCAGACGGACGAGCCCGCCACCAGCGCGGTCCTGCTCGGCACCGACGCGGGATCGATGAAGACCGTCGACCGGGTCGGCGGGCGCACCGGCGACCACGCCATCACGCTCGACTCGCTGCAGCCCGGCCGCCGCTACGTCTTCCGCGTGCGCTCGACGTCGGCCGACGGCACCGTGGTGACCTGGCCGGCGCTGGACCAGCGTCCGGCCAGCTTCACGACCCGCAGCCTCGACAGGGCGGCTCCGCGGATCAGTGGGGTCCGGGTGGCGGCGCTGCCCGACGGCACCGCCCGGGTCACGTGGAGCACCGACGAGCCCGCCACCTCGACGGTCCGCTTCGGACGGGGCACCCGCCTCGGCTCGATCCGGCTCGACGACCGGCTGACCCGCGACCACGCGGTCGTGCTCACCGGACTCGACGCCCGCCGCGCCTACGGGTTCCGGGTGTCCTCGGCCGACGAGACGGGCAACACCGCGCACGGCGCCGTACGCCGCCTGCGGACCGCTCGCCACGGCGTGGGCGTCCAGACGCTCGAGGCGTTCCGCACCGGCACCTGGACGTCGGGGCTCGTGCTCGACGACTCCGGCTTCGGGTCCTTGACGCTCGCGGGACGCGGCTCCGCGACCTACACCTCGGGGGTCGTCGACTCCGGGCAGAAGGTCGACTGGCTGCGGGCCGTGCTGCACGGGACGGTCCCGGCCGGCACCAGCGCCACCCTCCAGGTCCGCACCGGGGCCACGTCGAAGGCGGGCGCGTCGTGGTCGGCGTGGACCAGCCCGCGAACGAACGGCGACCCGCTCAAGCGGTCGGGACGCTTCCTGCAGTGGCGCCTGAGGCTGACGGCCTCCGGCACCGCGGTCCCGGACATCACCGGCATCGGGTTCACCAACACCGGCACGCACCACGAGGAGAGCGAGCTCCACTGATCCAGGTGGTGGAGACGCTCAGATCTGGTCGAGCAGCCACGACGGGCTGAGCACGACGACCGGGGAGACGTTGGCCGCCAGCGCACGATCGGCGGTCACCACCGCGACCCGCCCCGAGGCGGCGGTGGCCTGCCGGCGGACCTCCGAGTCGCCGTCCTTGGGCGCGTGCACGGTCAGGACGTGGGCGTCACGACCGGCCCGCACGCCGCCCTTGGCCGCTCCCTCCAGCACGAGCACGATCCGGTCGTAGCCGACGTCGCCGATGAGCAGGCGCTCGTGGAGGCGTCGGGCCGCGCCCGCGCGGTCATTCCACCAGCCGTCCGGGACGGACCCGACGACGTTGGCGCCGTCGACGACCAGGACGGACGTCATGAGGACCGCCGGTTCGAACCGGCGAAGCCCATGACGTCAGGGCTTCCCGTCATTTGAGGAACTTCGAGAAGTCCTTCGGCAGGTCGAGGGCGGCCGCGGCCTTCTCGTAGTCGACGTCCTCGCCGGTGCCGAAGGGGTTGGCGCTCTTCTGCGCGGCCGCCGCCTTCGCCGCGGCGGCGTCCTGCGCGGCCTTCGCGGGGTTGCCGGAGGCCCGGCGGCCCTTCTTCTTCGGCTGCTGCTTGGCCTGGCGCTTGCCGGGGCCGACACCACCGGGCATGCCGGGGATGGCCGGCATCCCGGGCACCCCGCCCCCGCCCATCATCGACTTCATCATCTTCTTCGCCTCGAAGAAGCGGTCGACGAGCTGGTTGACGTCGGAGACCTGGCGACCCGAGCCCTTGGCGATCCGGGCGCGGCGCGAGCCGTCGATGATCTTGGGGTTGTCACGCTCGGCGGGCGTCATCGACTGGATGATCGCCTGGATGCGGTCGATCTCGCGCTCGTCGAAGTTCTCCAGCTGGTCTCGGAACTGCCCCATCCCGGGCAGCATCCCCATGATCTTCGACATCGACCCCAGCTTGCGGATCTGCTGCATCTGCTTGAGGAAGTCGTCGAGGGTGAAGTCGCCGGTCTCGAGCAGCTTCTCGGCGGCCTTGCGCGACTCGGCCTCGTCGAAGCTCTTCTCGGCCTGCTCGATCAGGGTCAGCATGTCGCCCATGTCGAGGATGCGCGAGGCCATCCGGTCGGGGTGGAAGAGGTCGAAGTCGGTCATCTTCTCGCCGGCCGAGGCGAACATGACCGGCTTGCCGGTGATCGAGGCGATCGACAGCGCGGCACCACCGCGGGCGTCGCCGTCGAGCTTGGTCAGCACCACGCCGTCGTAGCCCACGCCGTCGAGGAACAGCTGCGCGGTCGTGACCGCGTCCTGGCCGATCATCGCGTCGACGACGAACAGCACCTCGTCGGGCTGCACGGCGTCGCGGATGTCGGCCGCCTGCTTCATCAGCTCGGCGTCGACGCCGAGGCGGCCGGCGGTGTCGATGATGACGACGTCGTGCAGGGTGCGCTTCGCGTGCTCGATGGCCTCGCGGGCGACCGCGACCGGGTCGCCGACGCCGTTGCCGGGGGCCGGGGCGAAGACGGGCACGCCGACGCGCTCACCGTTGACCTGGAGCTGCTGGACCGCGTTGGGGCGCTGGAGGTCGGCCGCGACGAGGACCGGGGTCTTGTCCTGGTCCTTGAGCCAGAGCGCGAGCTTGGCCGCCAGCGTCGTCTTGCCGGCACCCTGGAGGCCGGCCAGCATGATGACGGTCGGGCCGGTCTTGGCGTAGCGCAGGCGGCGGGTCTCGCCGCCGAGGATCGTGACGAGCTCCTCGTTGACGATCTTGACGACCTGCTGGGCGGGGTTCAGCGCACCGCTGACCTCCTCGCCGCGCGCCCGCTCCTTGACGGCCGCGACGAACTCCTTGACCACCGGCAGCGCGACGTCGGCCTCGAGCAGCGCGATGCGGATCTCGCGCGCGGTGGCGTCGATGTCGGCCTCGGACAGCTTGCCCTTGCCGCGCAGGTGCTTGAAGGTGTCGGCGAGCCGGTCGGAAAGTGTGGCGAACAAGTGCGTGGGTCCTCTGGTCTGGCGGTCGGTGGGCCGCGACACGCGGCGCCGGGGACGTCGTCCCAGCCTAACCGGGCAGCGTCAGCGCCCGCTCATCCTCCTCGCAGGGGATCTCGGGCGACCGTGCCGAGGAGCGCGTCGCGGACCGCGTGGGCGGCCTCGGCGGCCCGGGTCTCCGACAGCGCCCCGGCGTCGCGTTCCTGGACGTAGAACACGTCGACCGCCTGTGGCCCCAGCGTCGAGACGTGCGCCGAGCGCACCGACAGCTCGAGGGCGGCCAGCGCCTGGCAGACCAGCCACACGACGCCGGGCCGGTCGTCCATCCGCACCTCCAGCACGGTCGAGCGGCGTGACGCGTCGGCGCGTACGACGACGACGGGCTCGAGGCGGGTGGGGGCCGGTCTGCTGAGCCTGCCGGCGGCGTCGAGCCGGCCCTCGCTGATCGCGACCAGCCGCTCGCGCAGCACCGCCGCGTCGAGCTCGGGCTCGGCGACCTCCCACACCGACGCGCCGACGACGGCGCCCGAGCCCTCCTGGGCCCACGCCCGCGCCGAGCGGACGGTCACCCGCTGCAGCGCGAGCACGGCCGCGGCATCGGCCAGCAGCCCCACCCGGTCGGGGGCCAGCACGACCACCCGCGCGCCAGCGTCGTCGGGCTCGACGGCGACGGACACTCCCCCGCGGCGTACGACGTCCGGCACCGGCAGGTCGCCCGACTCCATGGCGTACGGCGACGCCTCGCCACCCACGGCGGCCAGCGCGTGCCGGTGCAGCCGATCGACCAGCCCCGCTCGCCACGCCGACCAGGCCTTGGCGGACGCCGCCCGGGAGTCGGCCTCGGTCAGGGCGCGAAGCAGGGCCAGCGCCTCGGCGCCGGGGACCTTCGCGAGGAGCGCCTCCACGGTGGCGGGGTCGTCCGGGTCGCGCGAGGTGGCCATGGCCGACAGCAGCAGGTGGTGACGCACGAGCAGGGCGACCAGGTCGGCGGCCGCGGCGTCGAACCCCATCCGGGTCGCGATCTCGCGGGCCAGCGGCTCGCCGGCGATCGAGTGCTCGGTGAGCTGGCCCTTGCCGATGTCGTGCAGCAGGGCGGCGACCAGCAGCACGTCGGGGCGTGCGACGTGGCGGATCAGCGCCGCGGCCTCGATGCAGGTCTCGATGACGTGCCGGTCGACCGTGAAGCGGTGGATGGGCGAGGCGTGGGGCAGCGTTCGGATCCGGTCCCACTCCGGCAGGATCCCGGCCACGGCGCCGGTCTCCTCGAGGGTCTCCCAGACCGGGAGCAGCCCGCGACCGCTCGCGAGGAGGCTGACGAGGGCGTCGCGGGCCTCGTCGGGCCACGGGTCGGGCAGCGGAGGGCACTCCCGCACCAGCCGTGCGGCCGTCGCCGGGGCCAGCACGACGTCGCGCTCGGCGGCCTCGGCGGCGGCCCGCAGCAGCATGACCGGGTCGAGGTCGGGCCTCGCCCTGGCGTCCAGCACCACCTCCCCCCGGGAGAGGGCGATGCCGGGCGCGATGGGTTCGAGCTGGGGCCGGCGCGCGCCCCGCACGGAGACCGGGCGGGCCAGCACGTCCTCGACGCGCCGCCACGTCAGCCGGGAGAGGTGGCTGATGCGACGACCGATCTCGCGCACGTGCCTCTGCGCGGCCTCGGCGTCGTCGAGGCCGAGCGCATCGGCGAGCGGCGCCCAGACCTCGGGAGCGATGCGGTCGCTCGCGCGGCCGATCTCGGCGTGGAGGAGGTCGCGCACGTCCAGGAGCGACTGGCGCGCCGACTCGAGCTCGAGGCCGCTTGCGTCGACCAGCCAGGTCGCCTCCAGCGCCTTCAGGACGGTCGCGTCCCGCAGGCCTCCCTCCGACTCCTTGATGTCGGGCACCGACGCGTGCGCGAGCTCGCCGACGACCTCGTGCCGCTTGGCGACCAGGTCGCGGAGCGCGGGCAGCCGCTCGCGTGCCTGGCGGCGCCACGCCGCGAGCATCGTCGCGCGCAGCCGCAGGGTGAGGTTGGGGTCACCGGCCAGGTGCCGGATGTCGAGCAGGCCGAGGGCCACCTTGAGGTCGTCGCCGGCTGCGGTGGTCATGTGGCTCATCGAGCGCACCGAGTGGTCCAGGCGCGAGCCCGAGTCCCACAGCGGATACCAGACCTGCTCGGCCACGGCCCCCGGGTCGAGGCCGTCGTCGTGCACCAGGACGACGTCGAGGTCGGACTGGGGCGCGAGCTCGCCACGGCCGTAGCCGCCGGCCGCGATCAGCGCGACGCCCGTGTCCGGACCCCCGGCCCGGTCGTAGGCCGCCCGGCAGAGCTCGTCCGCGGCCTCGGTCCTGGTCGTGCGCTCGATCGCCGTCATCGGCTCAGATCGCACCCTCGTCGCGCTCGCCGGTGCGCACCCGCACGACCGAGTCGATGGTCGAGGTCCACACCTTCCCGTCGCCGATCCGGCCGGTCTGGGCGGCGGCGACGATGGTGGCGACGACCTCCTCGGCGTCGGCGTCGTCCACCGCGATCTCGATGCGGATCTTGGGGACCAGGGCGATGTCGTACTCCGCGCCGCGGTAGACCTCGGTGTGGCCCTTCTGGCGGCCGTAGCCGCTGACCTCGGAGACGGTCATGCCGGTGACACCGACGGTCTCGAGGGCGGAGCGGACGTCCTCCCACGTGTGGGGCTTGATGACGGCGGTGACGAGCTTCATGGTCGGGCCTCTTCGTGTCGTCGGGTCCGGGCTGGATCGAGCCTAGGACGTGGACAGGACGTGGACAGGACGTGGACAGGCTCCCGCCCCGCCGGGTCGGACCCGGCGGGGCGGGAGCCTTGCGCGTCAGTGGTGACTCAGTGGTGACTCAGATGGCGGCCTCGTCCGTGTCACCGGTGCGGACGCGGACCACGGTGTCGACCGGGCTGACCCAGACCTTCCCGTCGCCGATGCGTCCCGTCTGGGCCGTCTTGACGACGATCCCGACCACGTCCTCCGCGTCGGCGTCGTCGACGACGATCTCGATGCGGATCTTGGGGACCAGCGCGATGTCGTACTCCGCGCCGCGGTAGACCTCGGTGTGGCCCTTCTGCCGGCCGTAGCCGCTGACCTCGGAGACGGTCATCCCGGTCACCCCGAAGGTCTCGAGGGCCTCGCGGACGTCCTCCCACTTGTGCGGCTTGATCACCGCGGTGACGAGCTTCATGCGTTCGCTCCTTCCGTGCTCGGCTTGCCCACGGGGGCGGGGCTGACGGTGCTGGCGGCCAGCACGCTCTTGCCGCCACCGCTGGCGCTGGTGTGCAGGTCGTACGCCGTCTCGCCGTGCTCGGCGAGGTCGATGCCGTTGACCTCGTCCTCCTCGTCGAGGCGCAGGCCGATCGTGTACTTGATCGCGAGGCCGATGACCAGGGTGAGGACGCCGGAGTAGGCGACCGCCACCAGGGCCCCGAGCGTCTGGTCGCCGAGCGAGCCGAACCCGCCGCCGTAGACCAGGCCGTCGATGCCGCCGGCACCCTCGGACGTCGAGAAGACGCCGATCAGGATCGTGCCGATGATGCCGCCCACCAGGTGCACACCGACCACGTCGAGCGAGTCGTCGTAGCCGAGCTTGTACTTCAGGCCGACCGCCCAGGCGCACACGCCGCCGGCGATCAGGCCGATGGCGACGGCACCGGAGAGGTTGACCGCGCCGGTGGCCGGCGTGATGGCGACGAGTCCCGCCACGATGCCGGACGCGGCGCCGAGCGAGGTGGCCTTCTTGTGGAGCAGTCGCTCCACCACGAGCCAGCCGATGATGGCGGCCATCGTGGCCAGCGTGGTCGTGGCGAAGGTGCGGCCGGTCTCGAGGGGGAACTGGGTCTCCGGGTCGTCACCGAAGACGATCGAGCCGACGTTGAACCCGTACCAGCCCATCCACAGCAGGCCGGCGCCGAGCATGGTCAGCGTCAGGTTGTGCGGGCGCATCTGCTCCTTCGGCCAGCCGATGCGCTTACCGAGCAGCACCACGAGGACGAGGGCCGCCACACCGGCGTTGATGTGGACGGCCGTGCCGCCCGCGTAGTCCTGGGCGCCGATCCGGCCGCAGATGAGCGAGTCGTCGGTGCAGCTGAAGACCATGTGGGCCATCGGGAAGTAGACGATCACGGCCCACAGCGGCACGAAGACCACCCAGGCGGAGAACTTCAGCCGGTCGGCGACCGCACCGCTGATGAGCGCCGCGGTGATGATCGCGAAGGTCATCTGGAACATCACGAAGATGTAGTCGCCGGTCGACACGCCGTCGAGCCACAGCAGCTCGAACGGGTTGGCGAAGATCGTGCCGTCGCCGCCGAAGCCCATCGACCAGCCGATCGCGACGTACAGGATGCCGACGATCGCCGCCGCGACGTAGGACATCATCATCATGTTCAGCACGGACTTGGACCGCGACATCCCGCCATAGAACAGGGCGAGCGCGGGCACCGTCATCATCAGGACGAAGGCCGTCGCGATGAGCATGAACGCGTAGTAGCCGTCCACAGAACCTCCAGTTGATCAAGCAGGGAAACGTTCGGGGTGGGCCTCCGGGGGCATGACGCCGCTGTCATGCGAGGAGCCGACCTGATGGCGACAACCCTGCGCCGACGACATTTCGCTGCTCGCCGCTTCATGTTGCGGGCGGGCAACAGATTCGCCGGTCGTGTTACGTCCGTGTGAACTGGTCCGACGCGCAGGTCGCACGCCGCGGCGTGCTCGACAGCGCCCTCGATACACTCCGGGCGTGACCGGAAGCAGCGCCGATCGCACGGCGCGCACCGGCGTCGTGCTCGTCAACCACGACAGCGCCGAGGACACGGTGGGGTGCATCGCCTCCCTCGAGGCCTCCCACGACCTCGACATGGACGTCGTCGTCGTGGACAACTCCGACTCCCCCGCGTCGCTGGCCGCGCTGCGCGACCTGATCGGCGACCGTGCGGCGGTGGTCTCCAGCGGCGGCAACCTCGGCTACGCCGGCGGGTCCAACGTCGGCATCCGCCAGTGCCTCGAGCGCGGCAACGAGTTCGTCTGGCTGCTCAACCCCGACACCCGGATCGAGCCCGAGACCCTCCCGCGCCTGCTGGAGCTGCTGGCCGAGGTGCCCGACTGCGGCGTCGTCGGGCCGCGCCTGGTCCACCCGGCCGCGCCGGGGAGCCCCGAGACGGTGTGGTTCGACGGCGGGATCGTGGACGAGGACAAGGCCGGCGAGACCCGGCACCTGCACCAGGGGCGGCCGACCGGGAAGGTGCCCGCGCCCGTCGCGCGCGACGTCGACTACGTCACCGGCGCGTCCCTGCTGACCCGGCGCACGGTCCTCGAGACGGTCGGGCTGCTCCCCGAGGACTACTTCCTCTACTTCGAGGAGACGCACTGGTGCCGCGACGTGCGCCGCGCCGGCTGGCGGGTCATGGTCGACCAGCGGGCCCGCATGCTGCACCACCAGCGCTCGAGCGGGGCGCTGCCCTCGCCGTACCACCTCTACTACATGACGCGGAACCGCTACCTCTTCGTCGAGCGTGCGCTCGGTGGCGACGGCGAGGCGGCGCTGGCCCAGCTCGAGGGCAAGTGGCTCAAGAACTGGCGGCGCAAGGTGGAGGCGACGGCCCCCGCGTGGCTCGACGAGTTCGACGCGCTGGTGGTGCGCGCGGGCGCCGACGCGCGGGCCGGGCGTGATGGGCGCAATGATGAGGTCTCACACGTGCCGTGGCCGGCCGACGTGGACCGATCAGGAGACGAGGTGGGCAGGCGATGACGACCAAGGGACGCGACGACGTCGCGACGGTCATCGAGCGCACCCTGCAGGGCGGTCCGCGGGTGCTGCACATCGCCCTCGACGCCTCGACCGTCCCCGTGCGCCTCGCGCAGGAGCACGACCGCGAGGTGGAGTGCCTGCGCTGGCCGGTCGAGCCCGAGGAGCCGTGGGGACCCGACGTCGGGCGGGACACGGTGGACGACTGGGCGCAGCCCTTCCTGGTCGCGCCCGTGGACGTGGTGGTGGTCGAGGACGTCCTCGACGACAGCCGCGACGCCGACCAGTTCTTCCGCACCCTCGGCACCGGGCCGCTGGTGCCGGGTGCCCTGGTCGTGGTCTCGGGCGTGCGCGACCTGACCGGACCGATCACGTCGTCCGGCTTCGTGCTCGAGTCGGACGCGGCGGTGGCGCTCGACGAGCGCCGCCACATCACCGTGGCCCGGTTCCCCTCCTTCACCACGGCCCGGCCCCAGTCGCCCGAGGCCGACGAGGCCAGCGCCGCCGAGGTCCGCCGCCTGGCCCACGAGCTCGAGCGCACCCGCGAGCTGCTGGCCCGCGAGCGCGCCACCATCGCCCGCGAGATGCAGTCCGGCAAGGACGAGCTGCTGGCGATGGACCGCCAGATCAACGACCTGCAGGAACGACTCCAGCGGCTGCGCCACAAGAACGTCCTGCTCCGCGCCCGGGTCGCGCAGGTGTCCCGGGAGCGCGACCTCTCGCACACCCAGGTCGCCGCCCTCGAGCAGGACCTGTTCCTGGCCCGCGACTCACGCGCCGTGCGTGCCGTCGCGTCCGTCGTCGAGCGGGCCCGCCGGCGCAAGGACGGGGCATGAGCACCCCATGACTCTCGACGTCCCGGGGCACCCGGCCCACGACGGCGACGACCTCTCCGGGGTCGACCGGCGGCGTGCGGCCTACCGCCAGCTGATCGACGGCGAGCTCGCGACCGGCGACGGTGAGCGAGTCATCTTCTTCGTGCACTCGGTCGACCTGCGCCACGCGACCCCCGACCTCATCGCGGCCGCCGGGCTCGGGCTGGCCCTGGCGGAGCGCGGCTACGGCGTGCGGCTCGTGCCCCGTCACCGCTGGCACCTCGGCGGCGCGGCCGACATCTGGATCGCGACGACGCCCGACGCCGACCCCTCGCAGGCACCTGCGCGGGCCTGGCGGGTGGCGTGGGCCCACAGCGACGTGGCCGCGTGGGCCGAGCTCGACCACCTGATGGCCTACCACCAGATCCTGGTCGGCTCCGAGGTCGGACAGAGCCTGCTGCGCACCACCCCCGCGGGTCGGGTCGACGTGCTCCGCAACGCCGCCGACACCGAGCTCTTCGCGCCGCGCGAGGGGGTCCGGCGCAGCGGGGCCGCCAGCCTCGGGGTGTACGTCGAGCGCGGCCGCGTCATCCAGCCGCTGATCAGCGACCTCCCCATCAGCGTCCCGCTGGCCGTCTACGCCGAGCCGCTGCGCAACATGCGCTCGAGCCTGCTGGGCCTGCTCGAGGAGCCGATCCCGTGGCTGCGCGCGCCCGAGGTGATGACCCGCTCCGAGCTGAGCGTCGTCGAGCTGCCGAGCACCGCCCTCGGGGACGCGACCTTGCCGGCCCACTTCTTCGAGAGCATCGCCTGCGGGTCGCTGCCGGTGCTCAACACCCGCCTCGGGGCGACCGAGTGCGGGCTCGCCGTGCCGTCGTACACCACCTCCGGCGGCCTGGCGAGCACCATCACCGACCTGCTCGCCGACCCGGAGCGGGTGCGCTCGCTGGTCGCCGGGCTGCGCGAGCGGGTGCTGCGCGACCACACGTGGGACGTGCGCGCCCGCGAGCTGGAGGAGCGGGTGGCCGCGGCGCGGCGCGAGCAGGTCGAGGAGCCGCCGCACCGGGCGCTGCACTACTTCCCGGACTACAACCGCGCCAACCCCTACCAGGGCATGCTGTTCGCCGGTCTCGGCAGCGTCGACGCCTACCCGAAGGCCGTCGCGGACGTCATCGACCACCTGGAGACCCGCGCCATCTCGTCGGTGCCGGGCGTGCTCAACATCCACTGGACGACGCCGATCCTGCAGTACGCCACCGGCCCGTTCCGCGCGGCGATCGAGCTCGACCGCTTCAGCGCCGCGCTGCACAAGTTCCGTACCGCGGGCGGGCGGCTGGTCTGGACGCTGCACAACGTGCTCCCCCACGAGGCCCGGCACGTGTGGGCCGAGACGCAGCTCGCGCAGCTGCTCGCCGACCGCGCCGACGTCATCCACGCCCTCTCGGAGATCACCGCGCGCCAGGCCTCCGAGGTGCTGCGGCTCGATCCTCGACGGGTGGTCGTGATCGAGCACTCGAGCTACGTCGGCCGCTACCCCGACTGGGTCAGCCGCGACGCCGCCCGCCAGCAGCTCGGTCTCTCGCCGACCGACACGGTGCTGGTCGCGCTCGGCGGCATCCGCCCCTACAAGGGGCTGGGCCGGCTGCTCGACGTGTTCCACGAGCTCGCCGAGGAGGACCCGAGCCTGCACCTGCTCGTCGCCGGCAAGCCCGCGGTCACCCAGGAGACCGACGGGCTGAAGCGGCGCTGCGAGCAGTCGTCGCGGGTGATCGCAGAGTTCTCCCACGTCCCCGACGACCAGCTCCAGGTCTGGTTCGGCGCGGCCGACCTCGCCGTGCTCCCCTACTCGCGCATCCTCAACTCCGGGGTGTTCTGGCTGGCCCAGACCTTCGGGCTGCCGATCGTCGGCCCGCGCACGGGCGCGCTGCTCGACCTCGCCGACGAGCCGCACGTGCGCCTGTTCAACCCGCGCGACGACCGGTCGCTGAAGGAGACGCTGCGCTCCACGATCACCGAGCTGGTCGACGACCCCGCCCTCGCCGCGGCGGCCCGCGCCTCGTCGTTCCGCGCGGCGCAGTCGCGTCCACCGAGCCGGATGGCCGACGACTTCGCGTCCTCCATGGAGCCGCTGCTGAGCGGTCGCGACCGCGTCGCACGCCGGGCCGCGGGGTGATCGGGTGATCGACCCGCCGATGAACACCGCCGCCCGCCACTCCGTCCGCGACTTGGTGGCGTCCGGCCTGCTCGACCTCGACTGGATCGGGGCCCAGCTCGGCACCCAGCCCGTCTCCGCGGAGGAGGCCGCCCGCGCCGTCATCAACACCCCGGACATCTCGCCGCACCCGCTCTTCGAGGCGACCTGGCTCCCCGGCAAGGGGGTGTGGCAGGCCGGCGACCTGCCGCCCTCCTTGTGGTACGTCACCGAGGGACCGCGTCGCAACCGGCTGGCGCCCCACCCGCTGATCAACACCGAGCGGATCCTCGAGGAGAACCCCGCCGCGCGCGACCACGCGTTCGGTCCCCTGGCCTGGTGGTCGGCGCACGCCACCCGCGAGACCCCGATGCCCGTCCGGCGCGGCTACCCGCACCTGTCGTGGGGCGAGTTCCGCGACAACGCCCTGCAGGCCGCGCGCGAGTGGCAGGTGCTGTCCTACCTCGACGCCAACCCGGGCGCCCACCAGCACTCCCCCGACGCCTCCGGGCCGATCGTCACCGTGCTGATGAGCGCCCAGGACGTCGGTCCGCTCCTCGCCCCCACGATCGCGGCGCTGCAGGACCAGACCCTGGACCAGTGGGAGCTGCTCGTCCTCGACCGCGGCTCGATCGACGCCACCGCCTCGATCGCCGCCGAGGCCGCCGCCCGCGACCCGCGGGTGCGGGTCGTCCTCGGCTCGCGCACCCAGCTGGGCCGCACCCTCAACCGCGGCGTCCAGCGCGCCCGCGGCGAAGTCCTCGCCTTCCTCGAGCCCGGCCACCACTGGCATCCCGAGTTCCTCGCACGCGGCGTCGGCGTGCTGCGGGCCGGCGACCGCTCGGCCGTGCACGCATTCACCGGACCCGACACGCGGCTGTGGGGCGAGCTGGTCACGCCGTCGCAGTTCGACCTCGGCACGACCCTCGTGCGCCGTACCACCCTGGACGAGGTCGGCACCTTCGACGAGGGCGACTCGGAGGAGACGGTCGCGGCGTTCGTCGAGCGGCTCCGCACGTCGATGATCGTGGCGTGGGCCAACCCGCTGGTGCTCGTGCGCGGCGTGAGCGCCGACGCCCCCGCGACCGTCAACTGGGAGGCCGCCCAGGCCGCCGTCCGGGTGGAGGGCCGCACGAGCGTCGTGCTGCCGATGGGCCACGGCTCGCGCGGCACCGTCGACTGGCTGCTCGCGGGCCGGCCCGACGTCGAGGTCGTCGTCGTCGCCACGCGCGACCGACGCGGACCCCACCTGCTCACCTCCGCGCTGGCCGGGCTGCTGCCGTCGGTGACGAGCGTGTCGGTGCCCGCCGGCACCCGCATCTCCGCCGCGACCAACATCGGCATCGCCCACACGACCGGCGACCGGGTCGTGCTGCTCCGCCCCGAGGCCCAGCCCGCCCCCGAGGTGCTCGAGCGGCTCGCCGAGGCGGTGAGCGCCCCGGGCGTCGCTGTCGCGCAACCGCTGGTGCTCGACCGTCGCGGTCTGATCATCTCCGCCGGCGCCGGGTTCCCGCGCGACGACGGACGCCTCGGGCTGCTGTTCGCCGGCCACCCCGCCTCCGACGCCCGTCGCCTCGGCCCCGCCGAGATCCCGGCACCCGCCGGCCCGATGATCGCGACCCGCGCGGAGGCCCTGCTGTCGCTGCACGGGCTCGACACCACGTTCGCCGACGTCCTGGCCGAGACCGACCTCGGCCTGCGGGCGGCGGCCGCCGGTGCCGGGCACACGCTCCTCGTGCCCGACCTGTCGGTCACCTCGCGCACGGCCTTCGCGGAGCCGGCCGACCTCAAGATGGCGATGGCCGCCCTCCGGTCACGTCGCCACACGATCCCGCGCGACCTGACCGACCAGCTGTGGTCCACGTCGGGCTTCGAGGTCACCGGCGTGCGCACCCACCGTGTCTCCGCCGACCCCGACGACCCCGAGTCCGACTCCGTGCTGCTGCAGCAGCAGGTCGTCCGTCACGTCCGCGGCATCGACGAGCAGCCGCCGCGGCTGCGGTGGACGATCGACACCGCCGCCCCCGCCGGCCCGCGCGGCGAGCGCTGGGGCGACACCCACTTCGCCCGGTCCTTGGCGGCCGCGCTCGAGCGCAGCGGGCAGAACGTCTCCGTCGACTCCCGCGACGCCCGCCACCGCTCCTCGCGCGATCACGACGACGTGGTGCTCGTCCTGCGCGGCCTCGACCTCGTCGAGCCGCACCCGACCGCGCTCAACATGCAGTGGATCATCAGTCACCCCGACCTCGTCTCGATGGCCGAGCTCAAGTCCTTCGACCTCGTGTACGCCGCCAGCCTGAGCTGGCCCGCCCGGGTCCGGCGCGAGTGGGGGCTGCCGGTCGAGCCGCTGCTCCAGTGCACCGACCCGCGCTTCTTCCACCCCGACCGCGGCCGGCCGGACACCGGGCCCGCGGTGCTGTTCGTCGGCAACTCCCGCGGCGTCTTCCGCCAGGCCGTCCGCGCCGCCCTCGCCGCGGACGCCGACCTGACCGTCCACGGCGCCGACTGGGACGAGTTCCTCGACCCCGCGACCGTTGCGTCCTCCGGGGTGCCCAACGACGAGGTCGGCGCGCTCTACGCCTCGGCCGGCGTCGTGCTCAACGACCACCACGTCGACATGCGCCGCGACAGCTTCCTGTCCAACCGGCTCTTCGACGCCGCCGCGTGCGGCGCCCGGATCGCCACCGACCCCGTCTCCGGGCTCTCGGAGACGTTCGGCGACCTCGTCCAGCCGTTCCAGGACGAGAGCGACCTGGCGCGGCTGATCACTCCGCCGTACCCCGCCTTCCCCGACGACGCGACCCGCCGCGAGCAGGCGCTGAGGATCATCGCCTCGCACACGTTCGACCAGCGCGCAGAGCGCCTGGTGGCCGACGCCGTCGCCGCGCTGCGCGACCGCGAGCGCCGCGTCGAGCGCTGAGGCGCCGACGCGCGGGGTGACACTGCGCCGCGGTGGCGGCACCTTGCCGATCCGACGGCGCCAACGCTGTGATCTGCCGCCACCCTCACGGGGATCGGTGCCGTGGTGGCGGCACCTCGCCGACGCGGCGGCCCCATGGCTGCGATCTGCCGCCACTCTCACAGGGGACGGTGCCGTGGTGGCGGCACCTCGCCGACGCGGCGGCCCCATGGCTGCGATCTGCCGCCACCCTCACAGGGGACGGTGCGGTGGTGGCGGCACCTCGCCGATCCGACGGCCGAATCGCTGCGATCTGCCGCCACCTCGCCGAGGCGGCGTACGGCGATGCGCCGGCCGAGGCCCCGTCAGCCGCCGAGCAGCGCGTCGACGAAGGCGCCGGCGTCGAAGGGCGCGAGGTCGTCGGCGCCCTCGCCGAGCCCGACGAGCTTGACCGGCACCCCGAGCTCGCGCTGCACCGCGACGACGATGCCGCCCTTGGCCGACCCGTCGAGCTTGGTGAGAACGATGCCCGTGACGTCCACGATCTCGCTGAAGACCCGCGCCTGGATCATGCCGTTCTGACCGGTGGTCGCGTCGAGCACGAGAAGCACCTCGGTGACCGGGGCCTGCTTCTCGATGACGCGCTTGACCTTGCCGAGCTCGTCCATCAGCCCGGCCTTGTTCTGGAGCCGCCCGGCGGTGTCGACGAGCACGGTGTCGACGCCCTCCTCGACGCCCTGCTTGACCGCCTCGAAGGCGACGCTGGCGGGATCGGAGCCCTCGGGCCCGCGCACCACGTCGACGCCGACCCGTTCGCCCCACGTCGCGAGCTGCTCGACGGCGGCGGCGCGGAAGGTGTCGGCCGCGCCGAGCTTCACGGTGCGGTCCTCGGCGACGAGGATGCGCGCGAGCTTGCCGACGGTGGTCGTCTTGCCGGCGCCGTTGACGCCGACGACGAGCACCACGCCGGGCTTGCCGTCGGCGCCGCTGACCTGCAGCCGGCGGTCCATGGTCGGGTCGACGAGCTCGAGCAGCTCCTCACGCAGCACCGCGCGCGCGTCGGCGGGCTGGCCCTCGACCCGCAGCCGGGAGCGGAGGCGCTCGACCAGCTGGGTGGTGGGCGCGACGCCGATGTCGGCAGTGAGCAGGGTGTCCTCGATCGACTCCCAGGTGTCCTCGTCGAGCCGGTCGCGGCTCAACAGCGCCAGCAGTCCGCGGCCCAGGGTGCCCTGCGAGCCGGCGAGCCGCTGCCGCAGGCGGACCAGGCGCGACGCGGTGCCCTCAGGCTTCTCCAGCGTCGGCGCTGCGGGAGCGGGAGCCTCGGCCTCCTCGACCGTGCCCGCACCGGGCTCGGCCGGCGCCTCGACGTCGGCGGGGGCGCCCGGCTCCGGCGGCGCGATGACGTCGGTGCCGCGACCCGGCGGCACCTTGCGCCGGCTGCCGGTCAGCAGACCGACGAGCACGAGCACGCCGACGACGGCGATGCCGATGATCAGGTAGAGCCAGTCACCGAGGAAGTCCATGGCGCAATCCAACCACGCAGCAGCCGCCCTCTCGCGCCCGGTGGGAGCGAGGTCGATCAGGCGCGGATGTCCTCGTGGTCGCCGATGGTCGGCAGCGAGTCGACGCCCTTGCGCATCGCGTCGCCGAGCTGCGGGACGACGGGCAGGTCCTCGCCCCGGTGCGGGTAGGCGACGTACAGCACGACAGCCGCGGACACGACGAGGATCAGCAGCATCATGAGCGTGATGGCCAGCATGGTGTTCAACTCCCGAGGATGCGGTGCGGTCCCGACCACGGTGACACACGCGGGGCCGTGACCACGACTCCCCGCCCGCGCCCCGGGTGTGTCGCCGCCCACACCGTGGATGACACGCTCAGCCCTGCTCAGCCTCACCGAGCGGTGAGTGAGCCACGCTCCCCCGTCGAGGAAGGTGGGTCAGGCACCGCTGGGGCACCGCTGGGGCACCGCGAGGCAGCCCATGCCGGGCGCGCGAGCGGGCGATCAGCGCAGCAGCGGTTCGACCGCGATCCGGATGACGTCGGGGATCGGTACGACGGGGCGCTGGCCCGCGCCGTGGGCGTTGTCGACGTAGACGTGCACGAACCGTCCCTCGGCGGCCGCCTCGTCGGACTCGCCCTGGAAGAGCCCGATGCGGTAGATGACGGAGGACGTGCCGACCTTGTCGACGACCATGCCCATCTCGATCGGCTCGGGGAAGCCGATCTCGCGGAAGTAGCGGCACGACGTCTCGGCGACCACGCCGATCTGCGGCAGCGCCCGCACGTCGACGCCGGTCCGCTCGTAGAGGTGCGCGTTGACGGCCGTGTCGAACAGCTCGTAGTACGTCGCGTTGTTCAGGTGGCCGTAGGCGTCGTCGTCGCGCCAGCGGGTCGTCGCGGTCCGCCAGGCGACATAGTCGGCGCGCGTGGGGCGGGGCGTGCTCACGCCGGCTCCCGCTCGAGCCGTTGGGAGATGACCGCGGAGACGCCGTCGCCGCGCATCGTGACGCCGTAGAGCGCGTCGCCGACCTCCATGGTGCGCTTCTGGTGGGTGATCACGAGCAGCTGGGAGTTCTCCCGCAGCTCCTCGTAGATCTCCAGCAGCCGACCGAGGTTGGTGTCGTCGAGTGCGGCCTCGACCTCGTCGAGGATGTAGAACGGCGAGGGCCTGGCCTTGAAGAGCGCGACGAGGAAGGCAACGGCGACCAGCGACCGCTCGCCACCGGAGAGCAGCGAGAGCCGCTTGACCTTCTTGCCGGCCGGGCGGGCCTCGACCTCGATCCCGGTGTTGAGCATGTCGTCGGGCTCGGTGAGAACGAGCCGGCCCTCGCCACCCGGGAAGAGCCGCGCGAAGGTCGCGTCGAACGCCTTCTCGACGTCGGCGTAGGCCTCGCGGAAGACCTGCTGGACCCGGTCGTCGACCTCGCGGACGATGTCGAGCAGGTCCTTGCGGGTGCGTCGCAGGTCCTCGAGCTGCTCAGTGAGGAACTTGTGCCGCTCCTCCATCGCCGAGAACTCCTCCAGCGCCAGCGGGTTGACCCGCCCCAGCATGGCGAGGGCACGCTCGGCGGTCTTGAGCCGCTTCTGCTGCTCCTCGCGCACGAACGGCACCGGCTCGGGCGCGATCTCGTCCTCGGCCACCTCGCCGAAGAACGGCACCAGTGTCTCGGGGCCGTAGTCGCTGACCAGACCGGCGGCGTCCATGCCCAGCTCCTCGAGCGCGCGCTCCTCGAGCTGCTCGATGCGCATCCTCTGCTGGGTGCGGGCCATCTCGTCGCGGTGGACGGAGTTGACGAGCTCGTCGTGCTCACGGCCCAGGTCACGCAGGGACGTGCGGGCCGTCAGCAGCTGCTGCTCGCGCTCCTGGCGGGACTCCTCGACGGCGGCGCGCGCGTCGGCGGCCAGCATCACGCTGCGCTCGAGCCGCACGAGCACCGCGGTCACCCCGGCGTTGACCGCCTCGGCGGCGGCCCCTTCGCGGATCAGCCGCTCGCGGCGCTCCGTGGCCCGGGCGCGTGAGTCGCGCTCGGCCTGCGCCGCCCGCACCAGCGAGTCGGCCCGGCCGTGCAGGGCACGGGCCCGCTCCTCGGTGGTGCGCAGGGCGAGGCGTGCGTCCATCTCACCCTGGCGGGACGCCTTGGCCGCCTCGACCAGCCGGTCGCGCTCGGTGAGGTCGGGCTCCTCGTCGGGGGCCTCCTCTGCGGTCGCGAGCCGCTGCTCGAGGTCGACCAGGCCGGCGCTGTCGGCCTCGCGGGCCGTCTCCGCCGTGGCGATCGCACGCTCGAGCCGCTCGGCCTCGCCGCGGGCCGCGCGCGCCTGGGAGCCGTGCTGGCCCAGCTCCTCGGCGACGGCCGCGAGCGTGGCGTCCGACTCGTGGAGCTTGGCGAGCGCGACGTCGGCCCGCTTGAGCGCGTCGTGCCGCTCCGCCTCGAGGCGCGAGATCTCGAAGCCGAGGCGTTCGGTCGAGGCGGTGGCCTCCTGCAGCTGGGTCACGGCCTCGTCGACGGCCGCCTGGATCTCGAGGAGGCTGGGCTGGCTGGAGGAGCCGCCGGCCGCGAAGTGAGCCCCCATCAGGTCGCCCTCACGGGTCACGGTGGTCACGTCCGGCAGGTCGGCCACCAGCGCCCGGGCCGCCGCGAGGTCGTCGACCACCGCGACCTTGAACAGCAGTCGCGCGACCGCGGCGCGGATGTCGGCGGGTGCCTCCACCACGTCGAGGGCGTACGTCGCGTGCGCGGGCAGCGAGGGCCACGCGGTGTCGTCCGTGGGACCGCCCCCGAGGAGCAGGCCGGCCCGCCCGAGGTCGTCGCCCTTCAGGTGGGCGATCGCCTCGACGGCGGCGTCGGCCCCGGTGACCACGACCGCGTCGGCGGCCGTGCCGAGGGCGGCCGCGACGGCGGCCTCGTAGCCGGACCGCACGCTCAGCAGGGCGGCGACGGACCCCAGCAGCCCGGACACGGAGTCGGTGGCCGCGAGCAGGGCGCCGGCGCCGTCCTTGCGGTTGAGGCCGAGCTCGAGCGCGTCGCGGCGTGCGACCAGCCCGGCGCGGTCACGGTCGGCCTGCTGGGCCTCCTCGCGCGCCTTGGCGAGCCGCTCGTCGATGTCGTCGAGGGCGGCGACGGCGGCCTCGTGCTCCGCGTCGAGCCCCTCCTCGCCGGCGTCGAGCCCGGCGACGCGGGTCTCGAGGGCCGTGAAGTCCTTCTGGGCGCGGGCGGCGCGGGCGAGCGCCTCCTCGCGGGCGGAGGTGAGGCGGCCGATCTCGTCGGCGGCGGCAGCCGCGCGCGACTTCAGGGCGTTGACCTGCCCGTGCAGCCGGGCGAGCCCCTCACGGCGGTCGGCCGCCGCCCGGACCAGCCCGGCGATGCGGCGCTCCTCCTCGGCCGCGGCCTCCTCGGACGTACGCCGCTCCCCCACCGCGGCCTCGAGAGCCGCCCGGTGCTCCTCGACCTGCGCGGCGATCTCCGCCTCCTGCGCGCGCACGCGCTCGGCCTGGGCCTCGAGCTCGTCGGGGTCCCGACCCGAGTCGACCGTGTCGGACTCGGCGGCCCCGGCCGCGTTGCGCAGCCGCTCGGCGGCCAGGGACTGCGTGCCGCGGAGCCGCTCCTTGAGCCCGGACAGGGCGAACCACGTCTCCTGTGCCTGCGCCAGGGCAGGGAGGTCGGTGCGGAGCGCGGCCTCGATGGCGCTCTCCTGCTCGCGCGCCTGCTCGATCGCGGCCTCCACCTCGGCGCGCCGCTCGACCAGGATCGTCTCGTCGGCCATCTCCTGCTCGAGGGCCTGCCGCGCGCGGACGAGGTCGTCGGCGACGAGCCGCGCACGGGCGTCACGCACGTCGGCCTGCACGGAGGCCGCCTTGCGGGCGACCTCGGCCTGACGGCCGAGCGGCTTGAGCTGGCGGCGGATCTCGGTGAGGAGGTCGTTGAGCCGGGTCAGGTTGCCCTCGGTGGAGTCGAGCTTGCGGAGCGCCTTCTCCTTGCGCTTGCGGTGCTTGAGGACGCCGGCCGCCTCCTCGATGAAGCCGCGGCGGTCCTCGGGGGTCGCGTGCAGGATCGTGTCGAGCTGGCCCTGGCCGACGATGACGTGCATCTCGCGCCCGATGCCCGAGTCGCTGAGCAGCTCCTGCACGTCGAGCAGCCGGCAGCTGCTGCCGTTGATGGCGTACTCCGAGCCGCCGTTGCGGAACATCGTGCGCGAGATCGTGACCTCGGCGTACTCGATGGGCAGCGCCCCGTCGCTGTTGTCGATCGTCAGCGCGACCTCGGCACGACCCAGCGGCGGGCGACCGCTGGTGCCGGCGAAGATGACGTCCTCCATCTTGCCGCCGCGCAGCGACTTGGCGCCCTGCTCGCCCATCACCCACGCGAGCGCGTCGACGACGTTGGACTTGCCGGAGCCGTTGGGGCCGACGATGCAGGTGATCCCGGGCTCGAGCTGGAGCGTCGTCGCGGACGCGAAGGACTTGAAGCCCTTCAGCGTCAGGCTCTTGAGGTACAACGTGCAGCTCCCCTGCAGGTTTCCGGTGGGCGCGATGGGACGGACGAACGCGGCATCCTCTCAGACTCCCGCGCGTGGCTGGGGAAGCACGACCACCCTAACGGCCCGGACTGGCCTCGTCGGGGACCTCGACGACGCCCGCCTCGTCGGCATGCGCGATCTTCGCCAGCTCGCGCCACACCAGCGCGAGGGTGAGACCCGAGCCGATGAACGCGAACCACCACGGCGCCGTGACGCCCCACTGGCGCGCGATCAGGCCGCCGAGGAAGGAGCCGGCCATCATCCCGCCCATCACGCAGAGCATGTAGACCGACCCCACCCGCCCCTGGAACTCGGTGGGCACCGCGCGCTGGCGCACCGCGTTGGACAGGGTGCCCCAGACGAACGCATAGGCGCCGAAGAAGAACATCAGCGGATAGGCGGCGTACGGCGAGGTGGTGAGCGCCATCGCCAGGTGAAACACCACCTCGCAGGCCAGCACGGCGCGCATCAGCGTCGCCAGCGGGACCCGTTTCTCGATCCGGCCGTAGGAGAAGGTGCCGAGCAGTCCGCCGAGCGCGGACGCCGTGGTCAGCAGGCCGAAACCGGCCTCGTCGATGCCGACGCGCTGCAGCGCCCACAGCACCAGCACGGCCCACGGCGCGGCCCAGGTGACGTTGAACGCGACGATGACCAGCGCCAGCGTGCGCACCGGGCCGTTGCCCATCAGCCAGCGCACGCCCTCGACGATGTCCTGCCGGACGTGCGTGTCGACGTGCTCGCGCACGGCGCCCTTGGGCGTGGCGATCCGGGAGACGAGCACGACCCCCATGCCGACGCAGATCGTCTGGACGAGGAACGGCCAGGCCATGCCGGCGGTGAAGAGCACCGCCCCGACGGCAGGCCCGACGAGCTGGTTGGCGGTCAGGAAGCCGGCCATGATCCGGGCGTTGGCGACGCCGAGGTCCTCCTTGTCGACCAGCATCGGCGTCAGCGTGCTGGTCGTGGTGTCGGCGAACACCTCGGCCACCCCGACCAGGAACATCGCGACCAGGACGAGCCAGATGTTGACCTGGCCGGTGTAGATGACGGCGCACAGGCCGGCGAGCACGACGGCTCGCGCCCCGTCCATCACCATCACCACGAGCCGCCGGTCCAGCCGGTCGGCCAGGGCGCCCGCGATCAGCCCGAAGAGCAGCCACGGCAGCAGGCGGGCCATGGTGGCCGCCGCGACCAGGGTCGGGTCATGGGTCTGCGACGCGACGAGGAGCGGCCCCGCGGCCATCATCAGGCCGTCGCCGATGTTGGTGGTCCACGACGACGCCACCAGCCACCGGAAGCTGCGACCGAGCCGCTCGGGGAAGACGGTCTCGACCAGGCGGCTCACAAGACGAGGAGGCTACCGATCCCCCGCCCTCCGCGCCTCCGAGATATCGGCCCCTTTCCCCGGCCCACGGATCGTGGTCACATGGCCTGACTCCGCCGGGCCATCCGGGCACGGCGTGGACTCAGGGGGACGCACATGATCCGAACGACACTCGTGGCCGTGGCCGCCGCGGCAGCGCTCGTCGGCCCGACGGTCGCGGCCGAGGCGACCGTCGCCGAGCAGGCCAGGTCGATCGCCGGCTCCTGGAAGGGCGGGGTGTACGGCGACAACGGCGCCTCGGCCGGCTACACCGCCAAGGTCACCATCCGGAAGAACGCTCGGGGGCGCTGGACCGGGAGGGTGTCCTACCCCGGCATGTGCTCGGGGAAGTGGGCCATGCGCGGGAAGTCCGGCGGCGCCGTGAAGTTCGTCGAGCGCATCACCCGCGATCCGGCCGGCGGCGTCACCTGTGTCTCGCCCGTGAACGCAAAGGTCAGGCGCGAGGGCGCCAAGCTCCGGGTCACGTGGACGGAGCCGCGCTCCGGCGACAGCGCGACGATGCTGGCCAAGAAGGTCTGAGAGCCGGCCAGCGGCCCCACCGCCCTCAGGCCGGGAGCATCTCCGCCTCGAGGATCCCGGCCTCGAGCTCGGCCGTCGCCTGGGCGGCGCGGAGCCGGTCGTTCTCGGCCTGGAGGCGGAGCACCAGCGTCTCGAGCTCGGCCACCCGGCCGCGCAGCCGCTGGTTGTCCAGACCCAGGCGAGGGGAGACGCGTTGGTCGCTGTGGAGGTAGCCGATCAGCGCCTTCGCCATGAGGTGCGCCCCTTCGAGGAAATCAGTGAGGTCGCGGGATACGACCGTCTACAAGAGTCCCACCCGGCGTCGCGCGGGTCAATGTGACGCGATCGGTTTGCGACGCGCCCGCGGGGGTCGCTGGCACACGGGGCAGAAGAAGGACGACCGGTTCATGAAGCTCGCGCGCCGCATCGGCGTGCCGCAGCGGTCGCACGGCTCTCCCTCACGCCCGTAGGCGTGCAGCGACCGGTCGAAGTAGCCCGACTCCCCGTTGACGTTGACGTAGAGCGCGTCGAAGGACGTGCCGCCCTGACCGAGGGCGTCTCGCATCACCTCGGTGGCCTGGGTGAGCACGTCGGTCGCCTGCGTGGCCGTGAGACGGTCGCCGGGTCGGTCGTAGTGCAGCTGCGAGCGCCACAGCGCCTCGTCCGCGTAGATGTTGCCGATGCCCGAGACGAGGTTCTGGTCGAGCAGCTGTCTCTTGACCCCGACCGCACGTCGTCGCATGCGGCGCGCGACCTCGACGAGGTCGAACTCGGGGTCGAGCGGGTCGCGACCGATGTGGGCGATCTCGCTCGGCAGCCCCGCGCCGCCCTGGGAGACGAGGAGCCCGCCGAACATGCGCTGGTCGACGAAGCGCATCTCGAGCGGCTCGCCGGCGGCGTCGGTGAGCCCGAACCGCACCCGCAGGTGCCGCTCGTCCTCCGCCCCGGGCCGCTGGAGCAGCATCTGCCCGCTCATGCCGAGGTGGCCGAGCACGGCGTCGCCGGAGTCGAGGGCGACCCAGAAGTACTTGCCGCGGCGGCGTACGGCCTCGATGCGGCGCCCGACCAGGGCGGCCACGAACCCGTCGGACCCGCGGGGGTCGCGCCGCAGCGGTCGCGGGTGGAGCACCTCCACGGCGGTGACCGCCGCACCGGTGACGTGGCGGGCGAGGCCAGCGCGGACGACCTCGACCTCGGGGAGCTCGGGCACCCGGAGGTCAGGCCTGCTCGGTGGCGCCGTCGGCGGCGCCGGCCGAGAGCTCGAGGTAGGCCGTCTCGGCGGCCCCCTGCTCGGCCTGCTTCTTCGAACGGCCGGTGCCGTGGCCGTAGAGCTGGTCGCCGACCCGGACCCGGGCGACGAAGGTCTTCATGTGGTCGGGGCCGTCGTCCTCGATCACGTAGTCGGGCACGCCGAGGGCCAGCGACGCCGAGAGCTCCTGGAGGGAGGTCTTCCAGTCCAGGCCGGCGCCCATCGAGGCGGCGGCGACCATGACGTCGTCGAAGAGCCGGTGCACGACCTCGGCGGACGACTCGATGCCGCCACTCATGTGGATCGCACCGATCACGGCCTCGACGGTGTCGGAGAGGATCGAGGCCTTCTCGCGACCGCCGGTTGACTCCTCACCGCGGCCGAGCTTGATGTGCTGGCCGAGGTCGATCGCCCGCGCCACCTCGGCGAGCGCCCGGGCGTTGACCACGGCCGCGCGCAGCTTGGCCAGCCGCCCCTCGGAGAGATCGGGGTGGTTGGTGTAGAGCGTCTCGGTGACCACGACGCCCAGCACCGAGTCGCCGAGGAACTCGAGGCGCTCGTTGGTGGGGATACCACCGTTCTCGTAGGCGTACGAGCGGTGGGTCAGGGCGCGCTCGAGGAGCTCGGGATCCAACGTGGGGTTCCCGAGCGCCTCGCGCAGCTCCTGGGTGCTCAGCGGAGTTGGCTGGAGCCGGCTCAGAGGACCTGGCGACGGTCGGCGCGAGCGCCGTACTGGCCGCAGGCACCGCAGGCGCGGTGCGGCAGGTGCTTCGCCTCGCAGGCCGGGTTGGCACAGGTCACGAGGCTCGGCGCGACGGCCTTCCACTGCGACCGGCGGTGGCGCGTGTTGCTGCGCGACATCTTCCGCTTCGGGACAGCCATGGTTCTCTCCTAGGTGTTGCCGACCGGGACACCCCGGTCGTTGCGTGTGAGTCTGGGTCGAGCTGGTCAGTCGGTGGTGCTGGGGTCCTGCAGGTCCTGCTCGCTGAGCGCCGTGAGACCGGCCCAGCGCGGATCGATCTGCTCCTCGTGTGCGTGGTCGGGATCATCGGCGAGCCGGGCGCCACACTCGACGCACAGTCCGGGACAGTCCTCCCTGCACAGCGGCTGGAACGGTAGTGCGAGCACCACCGCGTCCCGCAGCAGTGGCTCGAGGTCGAGCAGGTCGTCCTCGAGCCGGCTGACCTCGTCGTCCAGGTCCTCGTCGGACGGGTCGTGCCGGGTGTCGTCGTAGACGAACAGCTCCTGGAACCGGACCGTGATGTCGTCCTCGATCGGTTCCAGGCACCGTGCGCATTCGCCGACCAGCCCTGCCGTAGCGGAGCCGGAGACCAGCACGCCCTCCATGACCGCCTCCAGCCGCAGGTCGAGCTCGACCGGCGATCCTTCGGGGACATGCAGGACTTCGATGCCAAGTTCTGCCGGTGCCGGCTCGGTGCGTACCGTCTCCAGCTGGGACCCCGGGCGCCGGCCGAGCTCGCGTGTGTCGAGCACGAGCGGCGCTCTCGGGTCCAGGCTGGTCACGATGTCACTCCGGTCCGAACACTGAACAGAACCACGAAAGCGTAGCCGTCGGGCGGGTGAACGGGCAAAACGGGGTCGGCTGAGATCACTGGCCGCCGGCGCGCTCGGCGAGCCGCTCGACCAGCAGGTCGCGCACGAAGTCGGGCACCAGCCCGGTGACGTCGCCGCCGAAGGTGGCCACCTCCTTGACCAGGCTGCTCGCCACGAAGGACCACTCGGGGCTGGTGGGCACGAAGACGGTCTCGACGGGGGCGAGGCTGGAGTTCATCTGGGCCATCTGGAGCTCGTAGTCGAAGTCGCTGACCGCGCGCAGGCCCTTCACGATCGCGTCGATGTCGTGCTGGAGGCAGAAGTCGGTCAGCAGGCCGGTGAACCCGTCGACACGCACGTTGTCCCATCCGGCGCAGGCGCGCGTGAGCATGTCCATGCGCTCGTCGGGGGCGAAGAGTCGGCTCTTGGACTGGTTGACCCCGACCCCGACGATGACCTCGTCGAAGAGCTTCGCTGCCTTCTCGATGACGTCGAGGTGGCCGTGGGTCACCGGGTCGAAGGATCCGGGGCACACGGCCCTGTGCAGTCGTCCGGGCATGGCACTCGACTCCTGGATCGGATGGGTCAAAGGGTGGTGGCGCTGGGGGCGGCGTGACCGTACCAAAGCACCGTCTCGCCGTACTTCTTCGACCGCTCCCCCTCCAGCCCGGCCGGCCAGACGAGCTCGGGTCCGCGCACGGACCGCTCCACGACCACGAGCGCGCCGGGCACCAGCCACTCGTGGGCGACCAGCGCGGCGAGCGCGCCGGTGACGTCGGCGTCGGGGAGCGGGTAGGGCGGGTCGAGGAAGGCGATGTCGTACGGCGCGGTCGGGGTCTTGCGCAGCGCGGTCGCGACGGCGGCGGGGTTGACGTTGGTGCGGGCCGCTCCGAGCGCCTCGGCGTTGCGGGCGATGAGGGCGGCCGTGCGGCGGTCGTGCTCGACGAAGGTCACGACCCCGGCGCCGCGCGACCACGCCTCGAGCCCGACCGCGCCCGAGCCGGCGTAGAGGTCGAGGAACCGCAGCCCGTCGAGGGAGCCGCACCACGCCTCGACGGCGGAGAAGAGTGCCTCGCGCACCCGGTCGCTGGTGGGACGCGTCGCGACGCCCCTGGGCGTGACGAGCCGCCGGCCGCCCGCCGCTCCCCCGATGATCCGCGTCATGACTTGTCCACGAACTCGGAGCGCTGGGAGTCCTCGACGGCGGTGACGGCGGCGGCGAGGTCGGGGTAGGGCGCGAGGTCGGCGTCCTCCGCGAGCAGCTCGTCGGCGGCCTCGCGGGCGCGGATGATCGTCTTCTCGTCGCGCAGCACCCGCAGCGTGACCAGGCTCGAGCGGAACCCCGACTGGTTGGCGCCCAGCACGTCGCCCTCGCGACGCTGCTCGAGGTCGACGCGGCTGAGCTCGAAGCCGTCCGTGGTCGCGGCGACGGCGTCGAGCCGCTCGCGGGCCGGGGTGTCGGCCTCGGCGCGGGACACGAGCAGGCACAGGCCGGGCAGCCCACCTCGACCCACCCGGCCGCGGAGCTGGTGGAGCTGGCTGACCCCGAACCGGTCGGCGTCGAGCAGCACCATCGTCGTGGCGTTGTGGACGTCGACCCCGACCTCGATCACCGTGGTCGATACCAGCACGTCGATCTCGCCGGCCGCAAAGGCGCGCATCGTGCGGTCCTTCTCCTCCGGTGGCAGCCTGCCGTGGAGGATCGCGGTGCGCAGGCCGTGCAGCGCTCCCCCGCTGAGCTCCTCGTGGAGGTCCTCGACGGCGGCGAGCGGGACCTTCTTCGTCGTGACCTCACCGTCCTCGTCGACGTCGAGCTGGTCGCTCTCGCCCTCCTCCAGGGTGTCGCCGCTGATGCGGGGGCACACGACGTACACCTGGTGGCCCTTGGCGACCTCCTCGCGCACGCGCTCCCACACCCGGCCGATCCACGACGGCTGCTCGGCGAGCGGCACGACGTTGGTCTGGATCGGGGCGCGACCGGCCGGGAGCTCGGTGAGCACGGAGGTCTCGAGGTCGCCGAAGACCGTCATGGCGACGGTGCGCGGGATGGGGGTCGCCGTCATCACCAGGACGTGCGGGGGTGACCCGGCCTTGTCGGTCAGGGCGGCGCGCTGCTTGACGCCGAAGCGGTGCTGCTCGTCGACGACGACCAGTCCGAGGTCGGCGAAGGCCACCGAGTCCTCCAGCAGGGCGTGGGTGCCGATGACGATGCCCGCCTCGCCGCTCGCCATCGCGGCGAGGGCACGGTCCTTGGCGGCCTTGGGCATCGACCCGGTCAACAGGGCCACGGAGGTCGCGTCGGCGGCGCTCCCGAGCATCCCGCCCTGGGCCAGGTCGCCGAGCATGGCGGCGATCGAGCGGTGGTGCTGCTGGGCGAGCACCTCGGTCGGCGCGAGCAGCACCGCCTGTCCGCCGGAGTCGACGACGCGGAGCATGGCGCGCAGCGCGACGAGGGTCTTGCCGGACCCGACCTCGCCCTGGAGCAGGCGGTTCATCGGGTGCGGCTCGGCGAGCTCGGACTCGAGCAGCTCGCCGATCTCACGCTGCCCGGACGTCAGCTCGAAGGGCAGGCGGGCGTCGAAGGCGGCGAGCACTCCGCCGCCGCCGCTGCGTGCCTGGGCGCCGAGGGCGCGCTGCGCGGCCCGGCGCCGGGCCAGCACGAGCTGCAGGACCAGCGCCTCCTCGAACCGGAACCGCCGCTGGCCGGCTCCTGCCTGGGAGTAGTCGTCGGGCCCGTGGACCAGCCGCAGCGCGGTCATCACATCGAGCACGTCGTAGCGCTCGCGCAGCTCGCGGGTGAGCATGTCGGGCACGTCGGTGACCAGGTCGAGCGCGACCCGGATGACCTTGATCAGGTCCCAGACGTAGAGCTTGTTGGTCAGGGGGTAGACGGGGAGCAGCTTGCTGAGCGTCTCGTCCTCCCCCTCGCCGTCGCCGAACATCAGCTGGTGGGGCTGCTCGAGCTGCCAGGTGCCGTTGAAGACCTTCGTCTTGCCCGTGAACAGCCCGCGACTGCCAGGGCGCATCTGCTCGACGTACGAGTTGGCCTGACCGGCGTAGGGGCTGAAGAAGGACAGCGAGAAGGACGGCCCGTTGGTCTTGATCCGGACCTCGGTGCGGTACTGCACCTTCCGACCGCGCTGGAAGGTCTTCACCGCGCTGCTGGTCACCTCGCCGACGACGGAGAGCAGCTGCCCGACCTCGGGGTTGCCGACCTCCGAGAGCTCGTTGGTCTCGACGTAGCGACGCGGGAAGTGCCGCAGCAACCCCCCGACGGTGGTGATGCCGAGGCCCTCCTCGACGAGCTTGCGCTTGGGCGAGCGTCCGAAGACGCTCGCCACGGGCGACTCAGGGGTGATCGAGACCATTCACTCCACGCTCACCAGCAGGGGGTAGCGCTCCTGTCCCCCGTCGTGGACGACGACGTCGACGGCCGGGTGCACGCTCTCGACGTACGCCGCTGCCTCGGCCGCCAGGGCCTCGCCCTCGGCCCCGGAGACGATCGTGACGAGCTCACCGCCACCGCCGAGCAGCCGCTCGATGACGCCCGCCGCGACGGCGTGCGCGTCCTGGCCGACGATGGCGAAGTCACCGGCGATCACGCCGAGCACGTCCCCGGGCTCGCACGGACCGGCCATCGTCATCGCCTGCTTGGCCGCGACCGTGACCGCCCCGTGGCGCGCGTGCCGGGCGGTCGCCGTCATCTCGCGGACGTCCTGGTCGAAGCCCCGACCGGGGTCGTGGACGGCGATGGCCGCCAGGCCCTGGACCTGCGCGTGGGAGGCGATCACCTCGACCCGGATCTCGCCGCCCTCCTCGGCGGTGCGGGCGGCGATCTCGGCGACCCGGATCGAGTCGGCGTCGTTGGGCAGCACCACGACCTCCGCGGCGCCGCAGTCCATGATCGCGTCGAGGATCTGGCCGGTGGAGGGTCGCCGGCCGGGACCGCCGGGCACCACCACGGCGCCGGCCTCCTCGAACAGCGACACCAGGCCCGGGCCGGCGGCCACGGCGACGACCTTGCGCCCGCTGCGCGTGGTGGACCGGCGTGCCTCCGCGTGCCCGACCCCCTGTCTGGCCCCCTGCCTGGCCCCCTGTCTGGCCCCGTGCATGGCGACCTGCTCGGCGAAGTGGGTGACCCGCACGCGGTAGGGGCGGCCGGCCTCGATGCCCGCCTCGATCGCCGCTCCCACGTCGTCGACGTGGACGTGGACGTTCCACAGCCGCTCGTCGCCCACCACCACGAGGCTGTCGCCCAGCCCGGCGAGCGTCTTCTTCAGCACGGGGATCGCGGCGGCCTCGGCGTCGAGGAGGTACATCACCTCGTAGGACGGGCCGTCGGGCGTGAGGTCGACGCCCTCGGCGTCGAGCACGGGGACCGGCACCGGGGCGCGGTGCGTCCCGGCCGGGACGGGTGAGGGTCGGCGGCCGGTGGACACCGTCTCGGCGGCGTCGAGGACCACGCACAGGCCGCGACCGCCGGCGTCGACGACGCCGGCGTCGCCGAGGGCCTTGAGCTGGGTGGGAGTGCGGACGAGCGCGTCGCGGGCTGCGGCGGCGGCGGCCGTGAACACGTCGCGGACCCGGGCCCCGTCGTCCCCGGACCGCGCCAGGGCCGCGTCGGAGGCGGCGCGGGCGACCGTGAGGATCGTCCCCTCCACCGGCTCGCCCACCGCTGAGTAGGAGGCGTCGGTGGCGCGCTCCATGGCCTGCGCGGTCATGGCCGCGTTGCGGAGGTCGCCCGGCCCCTCGGCCAGCCGGGAGACGTAGGCGCCGAACATCTGGCTGAGGATGACCCCGGAGTTGCCGCGAGCGCCGAGCAGCGCCCCGCGCGCCACGACGCGCAACGCGTCGCGCACGTCGAGCTCCGGGTCCTCGGCGACGGCCTGCACGATGGCATCACGCGCCGCGGAGACGGTGAGGAACATGTTGGTGCCGGTGTCGCCGTCGGGCACGGGATAGACGTTGAGCGCGTCGATCTCCTCGCGCGCGTCCGACAGCGCGTCGGTGGCGATCTCGACGAAGCGGGCCAGGCCGGCCGTCGAGATCCCGCTCGGAACGGTCTCCATCGCCTGCCCCCTTCCCCGTCGTGTGCGCCCGAAGGGCACAGGCTAGCGCCGCCCACCGACGCCCGAGAAGCAGGACGGGCCCCGAGAGCAGCGCTCTCGGGGCCCGTCCGGGCGCTGCGTCAGATCAGCGCGAGACCTTGCCGGCCTTGATGCAGCCGGTGCAGACGTTGAGACGCTTCGGCGCACCGTTGACGGTGGCGCGGACGCGCTGGATGTTGGGGTCGAAACGACGCTTCGTAATCTTGCGCGACCAGGGTCGGTTGTTGCCGAAGCCGGGCTTCTTGGCGCAGATGTCACAGACGGCAGCCACCGTGTACTCCTGAAAGTTCGTTGATTCGTGTGCGTTCTCGGGCCCGCCGGGGCCGTGACGGCCAGCGAGCAACCGCACAAGAGTATCCGAACGCCCGGCATGGGTGAAATCGAGCGGGACCGCCCTCAGAAGTGCGTCCACCCGGTGGGCCCGTCGTACTCCCCGCCGTCGACCGTGACCCCCGAGCCCTCGCTGACCGCGCCGACGACGAGCCAGCCGTCCGGGACCGCGGCCGCGTCGGGGAACGTGGCGAGGAGGGCATGGTCGTCGCCGCCACCGAGGATGAACTGGAGGGGGTCGGCGCCCAGGGCGGACCCCACAGCGACGAGCGGCTCGGCGAGGTCGAACGCGGAGCGGCGTACGTCGATGGCGACCCCGCTCGCGTCGGCGAGGTGCCCCGCCTCGGCGAGCAGGCCGTCGGAGACGTCGATCATGGCGGTGGCGCCGGCCTCGGCGGCGATCCGGCCCGCGGCGTACGGCGGCTGGGGCCGTCGGTAGGCCTCGACGAGCACCCGCGGCGAGCGGAACCCGCGGCCCAGCACCGCCAGCCCCCCGGCGGCCCAGCCCTGCCGGCCCGTCAGCGCGAGCACGTCACCCGCGACCGCATCCGAGCGCACCACCGGGGCCTGCGTGCAGGAGCCGATGACCGTCACCGCGACCATGATCTCGTCGGCGCGGGTCAGGTCGCCCCCGACCACGCTGGCGCCGACGCTCGCGCACTCGGCGGCGAAGCCTCGGGCGAAGTCGAGCGCCCAGGCGGCGGGCAGGTCGGCGGGCGCCGCCAACCCGATGGTCAGCGAGTGCGCGCTGCCACCCATCGCGTTGATGTCGGAGATGTTCTGGGCGGCGGCCCGGTGACCCACGTCCTCGGCGCTGGCCCAGTCGCGGCGGAAGTGCCGGCCCTCGACCATCAGGTCGGTCGACACGACCACGTGGCCGTTGCGGATCCGCAGCACCGCGGCGTCGTCACCGGGGCCGATCAGCACGTGCTCGCCCTGCTCGAAGAGCGCCGTGAACGCCTCGATCAGGCCGAACTCTCCGGCGTCGGCGACGGTCGCGTCAGGGGGGAGGGCCATGGCGCCCATCAGACCAGATCGGCGATCGCCAGCCCCGTGCCGGGCGCCTATCGTGGTGTGGCGGCGCTCACGGTAGGTTGGCGCTCGCACACACTTCGATCGACACCGAGGAGTCCACGATGGTCGTCCAGGCCTACATCCTGATCCAGACCGACGTCGGCAAGGCAGCAGACGTCGCCAAGGCCATTGCCCAGGTGAAGGGCGTCACGCTCGCCGAGGACGTCACCGGCCCCTACGACGTGATCGTCCGCGCCGAGGCACGCAACGTCGACGAGCTCGGCAAGCTGGTCGTCTCCAAGGTGCAGAACCTCGACGGCATCACCCGCACGCTGACGTGCCCCGTCGTCCACATCTGAGCCTGACCCGTCAACGCCCCGCGTCCTGGTGGATGCGGGGCGTTGCTGCGTCCACCCTGGTGGTGCTCGCGGCCTGCACCTCCGACCTGCCCGACCTCTCCCGCGACGACGCCGGGGCCTGCGCCGAGCTGACGGCCGCCCTGCCCGACCGGGTCGCCGGCGAGGACATCATCGACGACACCGACCGCGCGGCGCGGTGGGGCGGGATCGAGCTCACCTGCGGGGTCGGGGTCCCGGCGGCGTACGACGACTTCGCCGACTGCACGGTCGTCGGTGACGTGGGGTGGTTCCTGCCCCCCGCGGAGCTGAAGGACGCGGGCGTCGACATCGTGGCGACCGCGCTGACCTGGTCGCCCCGCGTCAGCGTGCTGATCCCCGCCGAGCACCGCGGCAGCGACGAGGTCCTGGCCGCGATCGCGCCGGCCATCACCTCCACCCTCACCGAGGGCAAGCCCTGCCTGTGATCAGCGCAGGCCGGTGTCACGCTCGAGCGCGAGGGTGATCAACCGGTCGACGAGCTCGGGATAGCTCACGCCCGAGGCGGCCCACATCTGCGGGAACATCGAGGTCGGGGTGAAGCCCGGCATGGTGTTGAGCTCGTTGATGATCAGCGTGTGGTCGGGCAGGACGAAGAAGTCGACCCGCGCGAGGCCCTCGCAGGAGAGTGCCTCGAACGCCCGGACGGCGTGCGCCCGCAGCTCTTGCTCGACCTCGGGCGGCAGGTCGGCGGGCAGGTCGATCTCGGTGTGCTGGTCGGCGAGGTACTTGGCCTCGAAGTCGTAGAACTCGTGCTCCCCACCGGTGCGGACCTCGGCCGGTCGCGACGTCTCGGGGGCACCGTCGGTCGTCGCGAGCACGCCGCACTCGACCTCGCGGCCGCCGACGACCGCGACCTCGACGAGCACCTTGGCGTCGTACTGCAGGGCGAGCTCGACGGCCTCGACGATCTCGCCGCGGTCGTGGATCTTGCTGATGCCGATGCTCGAGCCGCCGCGGGCGGGCTTGGAGAACGAGGGGTAGCCCAGTGCCTCGACGCGCGCGATCGCGGAGACCTGGTCGACCTGCCACTCACGCCGGGTGACGGTGATGCCGGGCGTGACGGGCAGCCCGGCCGCCTCGAGCACGATCTTCATGTAGGCCTTGTCCATGCCGACGGCGGAGGCGAGCACACCCGAGCCGACGTAGCGCACGCCGGCCATCTCCAGCATCCCCTGGAGGGTGCCGTCCTCGCCCCACGGACCGTGCAGGAGCGGGAAGACGACGTCGACGGCGCCCAGGGTCTCGGGCACCTGCGCTGCGTCGGTGACGACGAGGTCGGTCGAGCCGGCCGCACCGAGGAGCGCGACCATCGAGCGGGACGCGTCGACCTCGGGCAGGGTGCTGCCGGTGATCGCGAGGCGCGAGGCGTCATCGGCCTCCAGCACCCAGCGCCCGTCCGTGGCGATGCCGACGGGGACGACGTCGTACTTCTCCCGGTCGATCGCCGCGAGCACGCTGCCGGCGGTGACGCAGGAGATGCCGTGCTCGCTGGAGCGGCCACCGAAGACGACGGCGATGCGAGGCTTCCGGGGCTGGTTCATTGGCCCGACCCTATCGGCCTACGCTGGTCCGCATGGCTGCCGACCCGTCCCTGCCCGAGTCCGCCCCGACGGCCACGCTGCGCCCCAGCACGGTCGCGGTGACAGCCGGCCGACCGGCCCACCAGCCCGACGCGCCGCTCAACGAACCGATCACGATGGCCTCGACGTACGTCGCCGGCGGCGACCTGGAGTACGGCCGCTACGCCAACCCGACCTGGACCGCGCTGGAGGACACCCTGGGCGCGCTGGAGGGCGGGCGCTGCCTGTCGTTCGCGTCCGGCATGGCGGCGGTGACCACGGTGCTCGACCTCGTCGGCCACGGCGCCAAGGTCGTGGCCCCCCGCCACTCCTACAGCGGGACCGTGCTCCAGCTCGCCGACCTCGAGGCGCGCGGCCGGCTCGTCGCCGAGCTCGTCGACATCACCGACACCGACGCCGTCGTCAAGGCGTGCGACGACGCCGCCCTGGTGTGGCTCGAGTCCCCGACCAACCCGGCGCTCGAGGTCGCCGACATCGAGACGATCACCGCGGCCGCCCACGAGGCCGGCGCCTACGTCGTCGTCGACAACACCTTCGCGACCCCGCTCCTCCAGACCCCGCTCGCGCAGGGCGTCGACCTCGTCGTGCACTCCGCGACGAAGTACCTCGCCGGCCACAGCGACGTCCTGCTCGGCGCCGTCTGCACCAACGACGACGAGCTCTTCTCCGTCATCAAGGGGCGCCGCGACCTGATGGGCGCGGTCCCCGGGGCCTTCGAGGCGTGGCTCGTGCTGCGCGGGATGCGGACGCTCCACCTCCGGGTCGAGCGCGCCCAGGCCAACGCGCAGGAGCTCGTACGCCGCCTGCCGGACCACCCGGCGATCGCCGAGGTGCGCTACCCCGGCTTCGGCGGCATCGTGTCGATCGTGCTCGCGCAGGGGGCGATCGCCGCCGACCTGCTCACCCGCAAGACGAAGCTGTGGGTGCACGCCACCTCGCTCGGCGGGGTCGAGTCGACCTTCGAGCGTCGACGCCGCTGGAAGGCCGAGGCCCCGACGATCCCCGACGCGCTCGTCCGGCTGTCCGTGGGCATCGAGGACGTCGAGGACCTGTGGGACGACCTGCGTACGGCGCTCGACGGCTGCGTCGGCTGACGAGTCGGCGCCAGCTGTCCGCCGGCGCCGACCAGGCGGTCTCCGCGCGCTGCGCGCCCTCGTCCCTCGGCCGCGGCGCGTGCTCGACCGTTCGATGGCAGTAGCCCCGGCGTCGTTCCTCCGCCGGAGCTAACCCATCTCAGCCTTCGTGTCGCGCGAGATGAAGCTGTCCATCATCTCCAGCGCGGTCATCCGGCCGTCCACGACGGCATCGACGTGCTCGGCGATCGGCGCGTCCACCCCGACCCGCTGGGCCAGCCCGAGCAGCGACTTGCAGGACTTGGCACCCTCGGCGACCTGGCTCGTCGAGGCGTAGATCTCCTCGGTCGTCATGCCCTGGCCGAGCTTCTCCCCGAAGGTCCGGTTGCGCGAGAGAGGTGATGAGCAGGTGGCGACGAGGTCGCCCAGGCCGGCGAGGCCCATCAGCGTGAGCGGGTTGGCACCCTGCGCCATGGCGAGGCGCGCGGTCTCGGCGAGGCCGCGCGTGATCAGCGAGGCGGTCGTGTTGTCACCGAAGCCCAGCCCCACCGCCATGCCGACGGCGAGCCCGACGACGTTCTTGTAGGCGCCGCCGATCTCGCAGCCGAGCACGTCGACCGAGGTGTAGGGCCGGAACGCGGCCGTGTGGAAGGCGCGCTGCAGCTGCTTGGCGACGTCCTCGTCGGCGCACGCCACCACCGAGGCCGCGGGCTCGCGGCGGGCGATCTCCTTGGCCAGGTTGGGTCCGCTGACGACGGCGATGCGCTCGGGGCCGGCGCCGGTGACCTCGGCGATCACCTCGCTCATCCGCTTGATCGAGCCGAGCTCGACGCCCTTCATCAACGAGACCATCGTGGCCTTCGCCGGGATCGCCGGCGCCCACGCGGTCAGGTTCTCCCGCAGGCTCTGGGAGGGCACCGTGAGGACGACGATGTCGGCGTCGGCCGCCGCCTGCTCGGGGTCGGTGGTGGCGCTCACGCTCGGCGGCAGCTCGATGCCCGGCAGGTAGCCGGTGTTCTCCCGCTTGCCGTTGATCGCCTCGACGACCTCGTCGCGGCGGGCCCACAGGACGACGTCGTTGCCGGCGTCACCCAGCACGACGGAGAAGGCCGTCCCCCAGGACCCGGCGCTGAAGACGGCGATCTTGGTCATGGGCGGTCCTTCGTGTCGTGGGGGTTGCCGGTCTGCCTGACCCCGGCCTTCCGCGGGTCGAACCGCTCGGCGGGCGCGGTCTCGCCCCGGAGCTCGGCGACGATGTCGGTGATCGCGGCCATGATGCGGTCGGTGGCCTCGTTGACGACCTGGGGCGTCTGCGGCAGTGCGCGCAGGTCGTCGAGCGGCACGGGGTCGGCGGCCTTCATGGTGATGTGCCGGCGCGGGAGGAGGTGGGGCCGCTTGGCGTACGGGTAGAGCACCTCCTGCGCGCCCCAGTGCCCGACCGGGATGACCGGGGCGCCGGTCGCGAGCGCGATCCGGGCGGCGCCGGACTTCCCGTTCATCGGCCACAGGTCGGGGTCACGGGTCAGCGTCCCCTCCGGGTAGACCACGACGCACTCGCCGTCGTCGACGGCACGCACGGCGGCGTCGTACGCCCCGACCGCGCTCTTGGTCAGGCGCTCGACCGGGATCTGGTTGGCCGACGTCAGGACCGTGCCGACGAACCGCGTGCGGAACAGCCCTGACTTCGCGAGGTAGCGCGGGATCCGGCCGTGGTCGTAGACGAAGTGCGCGAGCAGCAGCGGGTCGACGTGGGACATGTGGTTGGCGACCACGAGGCAGCCGCCGGTGGCGGGGATCTTGTCGCCGTCGATCCACGTGCGCGACGTCGCCGCGAGCAGCGTCGGCTTGATCGTGGCGACGGCGAAGTTGATCGCCCATCCCCGTCTGTCCTGCACCCTGCGAACCGACACGCGTGTCCTCCTGATCGTCGGTGAGCAGGCTACTCGCAACGATGCGAGGATCGGGGCCGACATGACTCCCCCTCCCCCGCCCTCCTTCGTCGTGATCGTGCCCGTGAAACCACCGGCGCGCGGGAAGTCACGCCTCGACGCGTTCCCGCCCGACCAGCGCCGCGACCTCGCGGCCGCATTCGCCCGCGACACCGTCGCCGCTGCTCGCCGTACGCCCGGGGTCGAGGCCGTCCTCGGCGTCACCGACGACTTCCGGTTCGCCGCCGACCTGCGCGCGGACGGCTGCGCGGTCATCCCCGACGGCGTCTCCGAGGACCTCAACGCCACGCTGCGCCAGGCCGCGGCGGAGGCCGTACGCCGCTGGCCGCACGCCCTGCCCGTCGCCCTGTGCGCCGACCTGCCGTCGCTGCGCAGCGACGACCTGGCGGCGGCCCTGCGCGAGGTGTCGGGGCCGAGCTTCGTGCGTGACGCGGCCGGGACCGGCACGACGATGTACGCCGCACCGCTGCCGCTCTTCGACCCCGCGTTCGGTCCCGGCTCGGCCGTGGCCCACGCGGCCGGCGGCGCCCGCGAGGTGGTGGCGCCCAGCCCGACCCTGCGCGTGGACGTCGACGAGCCGCACGACCTCGAGGTCGTCCTCGGGCTCGGGGTCGGGACGCACACGGCCCGGGCCTGGGAGCTCCACACGCACTGATGGCGGGCCACCCGGAGGTGGCCCGCCATCGTGGCGTGGGTGGATCAGGACTTCTTGGCCGCGGTCTTCTTCGTCGTGCTCTTCTTGGCGGTGGCCTTCTTGGCCGGCGCCTTCTTCGCGGTCGTCGTCTTCGCGGCCGTCGTCTTCGCGGTCGAGGTCTTCTTGGCGGCGGGTGCCTTCGTGGCGGCCGAGGTCTTGGCGGTCGTGCTCTTGGCCGCCGTGGTCTTGGCCGTGCTCTTCTTCGCCGCGGTGGTCTTGGCCGGAGCCTTCTTCGCGGTGGAGGCCTTCTTGGCGGTGGAGGCCTTCTTGGCGGGGGCCGCCTTCTTGGCGGTGGAGGCCTTCGTGGCCGGCGCCGCCTTCTTGGCCGCGGCGCTCGCGGTCGCGGTGGCGGCGGCAGCGACGGTGCGCACCGACGGGGGCGACGGCATGTTGGCCGCAGTCAGCTTCGGCAGCTTCTTGGCGCCGGAGACGATGTTCTTCAGCTCCTGGCCCGCGGAGAACTTCGGCACCGACTTCTTCTTCGACTTCATCCGCTCGCCGGTCTGCGGGTTGCGCACCCAGCGGGCGTTGCGCACGGACTTCTCGAACGAACCGAATCCGGTGATGGCGACCTTCTCACCGCGGGCGACCTCGCGGGTGATCGTGTCGAGCACCGACTCGAGCGCGTGCGCGGCCTGCTTGCGGTTCCCCTCGTATCGCGCGGCGAGCGCGTCGATGAGCTGTGTCTTGTTCACTAGCTTCCCTTCCAATGAACCCATGGCGCCGGGCCGGTGCGCGGCGTTCTGCTTGGCACGCTAGGCAAACGTGTCGGCGCTCACAATCACCGAAGGGTGTTTCCAGCCGTTTTCTTTCGCGGGGCGCGGCGGCCCGAGAAGCGCTCAGGCCTGCTGGGTAGCGGGTTTCCAGCTCGGTCGGGTGCTCTCGTACGCCGCGATGTCGTCGCCGTGACCGAGCGTGATGCCGATGTCGTCGAGGCCCTCGAGCAGACGCCAGCGCGTGTAGTCATCGATGTCGAAGGAGTCCTCGATCGCGTCCGGACCCTCGCCGGCCCTGACGGTGCGGCTCTCCAGGTCGACGGTCACGGTCGCGCCGGGGTGCTCGTCGAGGTGGTCCCAGATGCGCTGGACGACCTTCTCGTCGACCTGTGCCGCGACCAGCCCGGCCTTGCCGGAGTTGCCACGGAAGATGTCGGCGAAGCGCGAGGAGATGACCGCCTTGAAGCCGTAGTTCTGCAGGGCCCACACGGCGTGCTCGCGCGAGGAGCCCGTGCCGAAGTCGGGTCCGGCGACGAGGACGGTGGCACCGGCGTACTCAGGGCGGTTGAGCACGAAGTCCGGGTCGCTGCGCCACGCGGCGAAGAGCCCGTCCTCGAAGCCGCTGCGCGTGACGCGCTTGAGGTAGACGGCCGGGATGATCTGGTCGGTGTCGACGTTGCTGCGCTTGAGCGGCATCGCGACCCCGGTGTGGGTGCTGAACTTCTCCATGACTCAGACCTCCGCGCTGACGAGGTCAGCAGGTGACGAGAGCGTGCCGCGCACGGCGGTGGCGGCAGCGACGGGAACGGACACGAGGTGGGTGCGGCCGCCCTTGCCCTGGCGGCCCTCGAAGTTGCGGTTGGACGTCGAGGCGCTGCGCTCGCCGACGGCGAGCTGGTCGGGGTTCATGCCCAGGCACATCGAGCAGCCCGCACCGCGCCACTCGGCGCCGGCCTCGGTGAAGACCTGGTCGAGGCCCTCCTCCATGGCCTGGAGCCGCACCCGCACCGAGCCCGGCACGACCAGCAGGCGGGTGCCCTCGGCGACCGTGTGTCCCTTGATGATCTCGGCGGCGAGGCGCAGGTCCTCGATCCGGCCGTTGGTGCAGGAGCCGACGAAGACCGTGTCGACGTGCACGTCGCGCATCGGCGTGCCGGCCTCGAGGCCCATGTACTTCAGGGCGTTCTCGGCGGCGACCCGGTCGGACTCCTCCTCGAAGTCGCTCGGCGTCGGCACGACCCCGCCGAGGGCGACACCCTGGCCGGGGTTGGTCCCCCAGGTGACGAACGGCGTCATGGTCGCGGCGTCGAGGACGATCTCGGCGTCGAACTCAGCGTCGTCGTCGGTGACCAGGGTCTTCCAGTGCTCGACGGCGGCGTCCCAGTCGGCGCCCTTCGGGGCCTCGGGCTTGCCCTGGATGTAGTCGAAGGTGGTCTGGTCGGGCGCGATCATGCCGGCCTTGGCGCCCCACTCGATGCTCATGTTGCAGACCGTCATCCGGCCCTCCATCGAGAGCTCCTCGATGGCCTGGCCGCGGTACTCGACGATGTAGCCCTGGCCGCCGCCGGTGCCGGTGTGCGTGATGAGCGCGAGCACCATGTCCTTGGCGGTGACGCCCGCGGGCAGCGACCCGTTGATGGTGACCGCCATCGTCTTCGGCCTGGCCTGCGACAGGGTCTGCGTGGCGAGCACGTGCTCGACCTCGGAGGTGCCGATGCCGAAGGCGATCGCGCCGAAGGCACCGTGCGTGGAGGTGTGCGAGTCGCCGCACACGATCGTCATGCCGGGCTGCGTGAGCCCGAGCTGCGGACCGACGACGTGGACGATCCCCTGCTCGACGTCGCCGAGCGGGTGCAGCCGCACGCCGAACTCCGCGGCGTTCTTGCGCAGCGTGTCGACCTGCGTCTTGGACACCGGGTCGGCGATCGGCTTGTCCCAGTCGAGTGTGGGCACGTTGTGGTCCTCGGTCGCCAGCGTCAGGTCGGGGCGGCGGACCTGGCGACCGGAGAGGCGGAGGCCGTCGAAGGCCTGCGGTGAGGTCACCTCGTGGATGAGGTGGAGATCGATGTAGAGAAGGTCGGGCTCCCCGTCGGCACTGCGGACGACGTGCTCGTCCCACACCTTCTCGGCCAGGGTCTTGCCCATGTTCGTGCTCCTTCTCGCGTGACGGCTCTCGTACGTCGCCTTGCCGGCCGGACCTCGACGCGGCGTCGGGTGGCGGGGCGAGGCGGTGCTGCTCTCCGACACTACCGCTTGCATCCCATGATCTGAGACGGCAGTATTGCCATATGGACAACTCTAGCGGAGTCGGCGTGCTCGACAAGGCCGCCCTCGTGCTCTCTGCCCTCGAGGCGGGCCCGGCCACCCTGGCCGGTCTCGTCGCCGGCACCGGCCTGGCCCGGCCGACGGCCCACCGCCTCGCGGTCGCCCTCGAGCACCACCGCCTGGTGGCGCGCGACATGCAGGGACGCTTCGTGCTCGGCCCGCGACTGGCCGAGCTCTCCGCCGCCGCCGGCGAGGACCGGCTGCTCGCCGCCGCCGGCCCCGTGCTCGCCCGGCTGCGCGACATCACCGGCGAGTCCGCCCAGCTGTGGCGTCGCCAGGGCGACCACCGTGTCTGCGTCGCCGCGGCCGAGCGCCCGTCTGGGCTGCGCGACACCATCCCGATCGGTTCGCAGCTCACCATGCGCGCCGGCTCCGCCGCGCAGGTGCTGCTGGCGTGGGAGGATCCCGAGCGCATGCACCGCGGCCTGCTCAACGCCGCCTTCTCCGCCACCGCGCTCTCCGGCATCCGTCGCCGCGGATGGGCCCAGTCGATCGGCGAGCGCGAGCAGGGCGTCGCCTCCGTCTCGGCCCCTGTGCGCTCCCCCGGCGGCAAGATCATCGCCGCGGTGTCGGTGTCCGGTCCGCTCGAGCGCCTCTCGCGCCAGCCCGGTCGCATGCACGCGCCTGCCGTGCTCGCCGCCGCCGATCGACTCTCGGAGTCGCTGCGCCGCGCGGCCGCCGACTGATCGCCGACTGAGTACGCATGCGGTCGTGCCACGCACCGGTCGACGGTGGGCTCGAGACATGAACATCCTGCTGATGGTCCTCGTCCGGATCGCCGCCCTGGGGGCCGCGATCGCCGTCTGGTCGCTCGTCGCGCCCGGGCTCCTCGATGACGACTCCGGCCTGGGGACGGGTCTGCTCGCGTTCCTCGGTCTGGCGGTCGTCGGCCTCGTCTGGGGCCTTTACGACGGCCGCCACCGCGGCTTCGTCACCGCCGCGGCCGCGTGGAGCGCGACCGCGCTGACGTTCTCCGTCGGCTGGCTCGTCATCCGCGCGGTGCTCGACGCCGACTCCTCGATGAGCGCGTCCGAGATCGTGTCCTCCGACCTGTCCACGATCCCGTTCATCGCCGGCCTGGTCCTGGCCCCGGCCCTGGTGGGGGCAGCCGCCGGCCACGCCGTACGCCCTTCCCAGGTCGCGTGACGTCGGCCAGACTCGCGGGCATGGCAGACCTCATCGACCTCGGCGGTGCCGGCGACCAGCTCCTGACCCTCGCGGCTCGCGTCGACGAGTCCCACCTCGGCGGCCCGACGCCGTGCGAGGGCCGCACGGTCGGGCAGCTGATCGAGCACCTGGTCGGACTCACGGCGGCCTTTCGCGCTGCGGCCGACAAGGAGCTCGGCCCGCTGACCGACACCAGTCCCGACGACGACGGCTGGCCCGAGCTGCAGGACGGCTGGCGTGACTCGCTCGCCGAGCGCGTGCCGGCCCTGGTCGAGGCATGGCGCTCGCCCGATGCCTGGTCGGGGATGACGCGGGCCGGTGGCGTCGACCTGCCGGGCGAGGTCGCCGGGCTGGTCGCCCTCGACGAGCTGGTGCTGCACGGCTGGGACCTCGCGCGCGCGACGGGTCAGGACTACCGCTGCGACGACGCGACGGCAGCCGCCTGCATGCAGTTCGTCGCAGGGTTCGACACCTCAGGGACGCCCGGGTTGTTCGGCCCGGCCACGCCGGTCGCCGACGACGCACCCGAACTCGACCGGCTGCTCGCCCGGTCGGGTCGCGATCCGCAGTGGTCGCCCGCCTGACTCGTCAGAACAGCGCGTCCTGCTCGAGCTCGAGCAGGGTCTGCTTGCGCTCGATCCCGCCGGCATAGCCGGTGAGCGTGCCGTTGGCGCCGATCACCCGATGGCACGGGATGACGATCGGGATCGGGTTGCGGCCGTTGGCCAGCCCCACGGCCCGGCTGGCCGCGTTGGTCATCCCGAGGCGGTGCGCCACCTCGCCGTACGACGCGGTGTCGCCGTACCCGATCTGCGTGAGCTGGGCCCACACCCGCTGCTGGAACTCGGTGCCGACGGGCGCGAGCGGGAGGTCGAACTCCTTGAGGTCGCGCTCGAAGTAGGACCGCAGCTGGCGCACCGCCTCCACGAGGACCGGGTGGTCGTCGCTGCGCGCGCCGAGCGGGCGGCCGTCGGCGGGCTGGCGGAACGGGGAGAACTCGATGGCGCTGATCTTGTCGTCACGCTCGATGATCCGCAGGTCGCCGATGGGCGAGGGCAGGACGGTCCACATGTCAGTTCTCCTTGCTGGTGCTGGGCATCAGGGTGTTCCACAGGTGCATGAGGGCGTAGGAGCGCCACGGCCGCCAGCCCTCGACGTCGACGGCCTCGCCACCGAGCCCGGCCAGCACCTTGCGTACGGCGAGGTCGCCGGCCAGGAAGACGTCGGGGTGCCCGAGGGCGCGCATCGCGACGTAGTCGGCCGTCCAGGGGCCGATCCCGGGCAGGTCGAGCATCCGGTGGCGGACGTCCTCGCGGTCGGGTCCGCGGTCGAGGGCGAGCGACCCGGAGGACAGGGCCGTCGCGAGTGCGACCACCGCCCTCCCCCGCGCCCGCGGCATCGGCAGCGTCTCGGGGTCGACGGCGGCCAGCGCGGCGGCATCGGGGAACAGGTGCGTCAGGCCGGGGACTTCGGTGTCGACGGGGCGTCCGTGCGCGGCCACGATGCGACCGGCGACGGCGCGCGCCCCGGCGACACTGACCTGCTGGCCGATCACCGTGCGGACGGCCGTCTCGTCGCCGTCGACCTGCCCGGGCACCCGCAGACCGGGGGTGCCCCGCACGAGCGAGCCGATGACCGGGTCCTCGACGAGGTGGTCGTCGACGGCGACCGGGTCGCAGTCGGCGTCGAGGAGGCGCCGGACCCGCTCCACGGCGGCGGCCGTGTCGCGCACGTCCTCGAGGGCGAACTCGGCGGCCACGAAGGCCGTCTCGCCGATGCGGAGGTCGTCGCCGAGCTCGAGCCGCACGGTGCCGGGCCCGTGCGGGAGGTCGAGCGTCCGGGCGTACCACCCGTCGCCGGCGACCTCGACGCCCGGCACGACGTGGAAGGCGAGGAAGTCCAGCAGCCTCGAGCCCGCGAACGGGGTGCGCACGGCGAGCCGCATCGTGATGGTGCCGGAGGGGGTACGGCGCCCGCCGCGCCGTCCGCGCAGCTCGCTCGGTGACACGGCGTAGACCTCGCGCACGGTCTCGTTGAACTGGCGGATGCTGCTGAAGCCGGCGGCGAAGGCGATGTCGGCGAAGCCCATCTCGGTGGTCTCGATCAGGATCCGCGCCGTCTGCGCGCGCCGGGCCCGGGCCAGGGCCAGCGGGCCGGCGCCGAGCTCCTGGGTGAGCAGGCGACCGAGGTGGCGCGGGGTGTAGCCGACACGGGAGGCGAGCCCGTCGACGCCCTCCCGGTCGACCAGTCCGTCGGCGATGAGGCGCATGGCGCGACCCGCGACATCGGCGGCGACGTCCCAGTCGGGGCTGCCCGGGGTGGCGTCCGGCAGGCACCGCTTGCAGGCGCGGAACCCGGCCGCCTGGCAGGCGGCGGCCGTGGGGCGGAAGCTCACATTGGCGAAGCCGGGGGTGCGGGCCGGGCAGCTGGGGCGGCAGTAGATGCCGGTGGTGGCGACGCAGGTGTAGAAGACGCCGTCGAAGCGGCGGTCCTTGCTCTTGACCGCCCGGTAGCAGGACTCGGGGTCGAGGTCGGTGCGGGGCATGGACCCAGTCTGGCGGGGATCGGACATCCGTTCCAGCGGGAATCGGACACGACCGTCACCGGTCCGGCGGGATCGCCTCTCGATCCTGAGAGCTTGCTGTGCATGTCGCCCGATCGCCATCCGGTGCTGATCGCCACGACGAAGCACGTGCGTCAAGGGGAAAGCCCCCATCAACACATTCGAAGGATGATCCCCATGCGCACCAGGACCACCCCCGCCAAGCGCGGCCTCGCCGCCATCGCCACCGTCGCCCTGCTCGCCGTCCCCCTCGCCGCCTGCGGCACCGAGGACTCCGGCTCGGGCTCCGGCTCCGGTGACAGCGCCAGCGCCTCGGCCCCCAAGCCGGTGGCCGCGATCGACGCGCTGACCGGCAAGGACACCGCCATCGCCCTCGACACCGGCTTCACCGACGCCCTCACCTCGCTCAAGCTGACGCCCGGCGTGGTCGGCGACGCGAAGCTCGTCGACGGCTCGCTGGTGTTCCCGATCACGGGCGGCAATGTCACCGTCTTCAAGCCGGGCCAGGTCTCGCCCTACGTGATCGGCCAGATCCAGCACGAGGGCTCCGGCCTGTCCCTGACCGCCGGTGACACCAAGGTCGAGCTGACCAACCTCAACGTCGACCCCGGTGTGTCGCGTGTCTACGGCGACGTCAGCGTCAACGGCAAGACCGCGGTGACCAACGCGTTCCTCTTCCAGCTCGACGGTCGCACGCTCGAGCCGCTGGCCACCGAGGGCAGCACCGCGATCCTCGAGGGCACCAAGGTGATGATCTCCGACGACGCCGCCGGCCTCCTGAACGACACGTTCAAGACCGACGCCGTCAAGGGCGGCCTGCTCGTCGGCATCGCGAAGATCACCGTCAACACCAAGTGATCCGATCCCGTCAGCGATGACACAGTGGCGGCGTGCTCAGCACGCCGCCACTGCTGCGTCCGGACCTCGACCGGAGTCCGACCTGCGCGGCGCTCCTGCCACACTCACGCCGTGAGCACCACGTACGTCACGCGGCGCGCGCCCGCGGGGTCGGCAGACGCCGAACGATGGATCCGCGGCCTCGAGGCCGCCGTCCCACGCTTGTCCTGACAGGAATCCGACTCAGCGTGACGGACCCGTACGGCGAAGGGTCCCAGTCATGACGACGATCGGCTCGTTCGCCGTACGCCTCACCGGCAGGTCCGTTCCGAGACCCGCGAGCACACGCATCTCGGGTGCCCGTACTCAGGCCAGTCGTCGTGGTGCACCACCACACTCGGTCCATGGGACAGGCAGCGGAACCCGAACGAAGCGCGATCACGAGCACCGGGCACCCATGTCGGAGCGCGTCCTGGTTGGCGCACGCCGCCGTGGTGGTCCTGGTGGCCGGCTTCATCGGGCTCAGCGCCAGGCACGGCACGCCCGACGCCAACATCGGGCTGGGGCTGGGGTTGCTGGCCTTGGGGGTCCTCGGTGCTCCGTGGACGTTGCCGCTCCTCGTGTCCGACGAGCTGACCCTCGACTCCGGCGTGTTCCTCGCCGTGGCTGCAGGCGGAGCGGCGCTCAACCTGGCGCTGCACGCACTCACGCTCCGATGCTTGCGCGGGCGCTTGACGTCGACGCCATAGGGCGCGGGCAACCCGCCGAGCGACATCGGTTCGTGGGGCTTCCGGCGAGGTCGTCCCGGGCGCACACTGGTCTCATGCGCACCCTGACTCGTCGCCTCGGCCCCCACGCACGTACGTCCTGGCTGGCCCTCGTCGGGTTCGTGGCCCTCCTGGTGGTCGTCTCGACCGTCGCGGTGCTCCTGAACGGTGGTGGCCGTCCGGCCGTCGTGGGGACGGTGTTCACCGGGGTCGTGGTCTTCGGCGTGCTGGCGGCGTTCCTCGACGCGATCCTGGTGCCGGGCAACCCGGACGTACGGCGCGAGACGGGCCGCGCGGCCGGGTGGAGCGGGACTCTTGGTGCCGGCTGGTCCGACGGCGGCGGGCACGGCGCGGGTGGCGACGGCGGAGGGTCCTGCCCCTGACCGACCGCACCACGAGCTGCTCTGATCGAGTCAGCCAGGCCCAGCAGGTGTGGAAATGACACAGTGGCGGCGTGCTGGGCACGCCGCCACTGATTCGTGTTGTACCCCCGACCGGATTCGAACCGGCGCTACCGCCGTCCAGAAATGACGCAGTGGCGGCGTGCTGGGCACGCCGCCACTGGTTCGTGTTGTACCCCCGACCGGATTCGAACCGGCGCTACCGCCGTGAGAGAGCGACTGGGGGGTCGTCGGACGACGTTGGAAATCAGTGAACGTGCAGGTCAGAGCAGCAATTGACGACTGATCGCCGTTGGCTAGATTCGGCTGTTTCTGGACCTCGTGTTGCCCCAGTGTTGCCCGAGAGCCCCAATCGCGACCCGCCCCTTATAGCATTATTCGCTATACTTCGACCATGACGAGTAAGAGTCAGGTGCTGCGCGAGGTGATGCTCACGACGAGCACCACGCAGTCCGGCCTGTCCCGGCTCAGCGGTGTGCGGCAACCGAGCATCAGCGGCTTCCTCTCCGGCAAGGTCGACCTCAGCGACGACCAGCTCGACCGTCTGTTGTCGTGCATGGGTTTCCGCCTTGAGGTCGTACGACGCCCCATTGTCCCCCAGTTGACTCGCTCCGAACGCCGCTCCTGGCAGCTTCACCGACGCCTCTCGAGCCTCCTGAACCGCGAGAGCATCCAGGGGTGGCGCCCAACGATTGAGCGCAACATGGAAAGGCTCAGCGGCCACGTCACCGGCCAGCCCCATGAACGCAACCTCCAGCGGTGGCGCGGCCTCGTCGACCGTGGCGACCTCCCCGATCTACACCGTGTCCTGACGGGCCTCGACCGCGACTCCGTGGAGATGCGAGAGGTCTCCCCCATGGGCGGCCTGCTCACACAGGAGCAGCGCTCCGAAGTCATGGCGGTGGCGGGCTGAGGCGACGCGACCAACTGGAGCACGCCATCCGTGCGGCCTGCTAGATCATCCACCACTCCGAGGTCATCGTGGTCGGCTCGCAGGCCATCCTCGGCACCTACGACGAGTCACAACTCCCCGCGGCCGCAACGATGTCCATCGAGGTCGACATCCTGCCGATGGCCGAGACCAACGACGAGACCGCGCGACTGGCCGACCTGATCGAAGGCGTCGCCGGCGAGTTCTCGCCGTTCGAGGAACTCCACGGCTTCAGCATCGACGGCGTCGACCTCGAGACGGCTGTGCTGCCCGATGGTTGGCGCGATCGCCTGGTCAAGGTGCAGAACGCCAACACCGCGGCGCCGAGCGGCGAACCGCGCTTCACCGGTTGGTGCCTCGACAAGGAGGACCTCTGCGTCGCGAAGCTGATCGCCCTCCGCGAGAAGGACCGCAACTTCGTGGCTGCTCTGCTCAAAGCCAACCTCGTGGACGCTGGCCTGATCGCGTCGCGGTTGACGACGATACCGAGTAGGCAGGACGCCGCCGCTACCGAGCCAGCGCTCACCTGGCTCAGCTCGATGCGATGAAGCGGGAACGGCTCCGTTGGACGTCGTTGGCCTCCACCGACTCCGCTGAAAATCTTGCGGACACTCTGCGGACCGACGGGCACCCTTTCGCTCGCCCAATGCGACGTTCCGATACCGGCAAGCTGCCCACGGCGCGACTCTTGCCAGTGCCCGCGACCCCCACGTGCTAGACGGACATGCTCGACGGCAGCGGACTGACGTGGATGGTGGCATTCGTGAGCTTGGGGACCTCGCGAAGGAGTTTCTCCTCGACATCGTGAGCGATGGTGTGCGCCTCGTCGAGGTTGAGATCCGCGCCGACCAGGACGCCGGCCTCAGCCCTGATGCGATGGCCGATCCAGCGCAGTCGCAGGTACTCGACGTCCAGCACGCCGTCAGCACTCCCCGCGATTTCAGTCGCGCGGGTGGTGAGTGTCGGATCGACGGCATCCATCAGGCGGCGGTAGATGTCACGCGCCGCGCCGCGCAGAACCAGCAGGATGGCGATGGTGATGGCCAGGCCGATGAGGGGGTCGGCGAGGGGCAGGCCGGCCAACACGCTCAGGGCGCCGATCACCACGGCGAGCGAGGTGAATCCGTCGGTTCGAGCGTGGAGGCCGTCGGCCACGAGGGCGGCTGAACCGATGCGCCGGCCGACCCGGATTCGGTAGACCGCGACGATCTCGTTGCCCGCGAAGCCGATGAGCCCGGCCGCCACGACGACCCAGGGGTAGGTCAGCTCCACGGGGTCGACCAGGCGGCGTACGGATTCGTAGCCGGCCACCACGGCTGAGATCGCGATCATGAGCACGATGAAGACGCCGGCGAGGTCCTCGGCGCGGCCGTACCCATAGGTGTAGGAAGCGTTCGGTCGGCGGCGTCCGAGGGCGAAGGTGATCCACAGCGGGATGGCGGTCAACGCGTCGGAGAAGTTGTGGATGGTGTCGGCGAGCAGCGCGACGGACCCTGTGATGACCACCACCGCGGCTTGGGCCACAGCGGTGACCAGGAGGGCGACCAGACTGATCTTCACCGCGCGGATGCCTTCGGCGCTGGCTTCGAGTGCGGAGTCCACCGAGTCCGCGGCGTCGTGACTGTGGGGTCGGAACACCTCGGCCAACACCCCGCGCAGGCCGCGCAGGCCGCGGCGGCTGTGGCCGTGGCCGTGCTCAGCGTGGTGCTCGCTTTGTGGGTGGCTCATGTCGGCGTCCTTCAAGAAACTCGGAGGGGGTCGGTTGCCGCATCGCTCAGCCCTGGGGGAATCACGGAACAACCTACGACACATGATGACATCTTCATACATTTGCGCCGATAGGCTGCACCCTGTGGCACACGAACCGACGCGTCATCGGCTCCCTCCCGACCTCGATGTCGAGACCGCCGTTTCGGTCGCATCCACCCTCCAAGCGTTGGCGCACGCCGGGCGATTGCGCATCCTGGCGACGCTGCAGGCAGGACCCGCCACGGTGGGGCGGCTCACCGAGTCACTCGCCATGGAACAGTCGGCCCTGTCGCACCAGCTGCGCCTACTGCGTGACCTTGGGTTCGTCACCGCTGAGCGTCAGGGGCGACACGTCGAGTACCGGCTCTTCGACAATCACATCGGCGAGCTCATCGAGCAGGCCTTGTCGCACGCCGAGCACGTCAGGTTGGGAGTCGCCGAGCGAGACGCGGCCAGCGTTGATGGGGGCGTCGGCGCCTCTCGGGTCTAGCGGATCCGGGAACTTGGCCGGAGGCCGTTCACAGGAGTGTCGACCAGTAGGTCCAGAAGCGCTCGACGATGAGCGCGAGGATCAAGACGTAGCCCGCGAGCAGGATCGGCGCGTGCCACTCACCCAGGACGACGGTCGTCTGCGAACGCAGGATCGTGCCGCCAAGTACCCCGGAACGGGCGTTGCGCATGGTCACGTACAGGAACACGGGCCACGTGACCGCCCATACCGCCATGCAGTACGGGCACAACGCGTCGATGCGGTACAGGCTCTGGAAGACAAGCCACAGCACGAAGCCGATGCCAAAGGTCACGCCAGCCTGGAGCCCTCGCCAGAACCATGACGTCATCGCCGCGCCTGCGAGCAGAGCCGCTCCGACCGTCGCGACCACAGGGAATGCGGCGACCCCGATGATTGGGTTGGGAAACCCGAAGGCCTCGGCCTGAGCGGTGCGCATGATGGAGCCGCAGTTCAGGACCGGGTTGATGCTGCAGCTGGGCACATAGGTGTCGTCCGTCAGCAGGGCGATCTTCTCGGCCAACAGGACCATCGCTGCGACCGCTCCGATGACTCCGCACGCAAGTAGAAGCCAGGCCAGGGGACGTTCGCTGGTGTGACTGTGGTGCTCCGCGCGATTCGCTGCGGGTTCACTCACCGAGGGCCTCGTCGAGAACCGCGTTGAAGTCCTCGACCGAGGTGGGCTGGAACAGTTCGTCGTTCACGTAGAACGTCGGCGTGCCGGTGATGCCGAGATCCTCGCCGTCACTCACGTCCTGCCGCACGCGCTCGAGCACGTCCTCGGAGGCGTAGTCGGCGTCGTATTGCTCCATGTCGAGCCCGAGATCCTCGGCGTAGCCGCGGAAGAGGTCGTCCATCGGCTTCTGCTGCTCGCCCCACTCCGACTGGGTCTCGTACATCTTCTGATACATCGCCTCGTACTGGCCCTGGCGGGCGGAGGACTCCACCGCGCGCGCAGCTCGCTCAGCGTTGAAGTGACCGGGTAACGGGAAGTAGCGGGCCACGAATGTCACCTGGCCGGCATAGTCCTCCCGCAACTTCTCCACGATCGGGTAGGCGGCACCGCACGCCTCGCACTCGAAGTCTAGGAACTCCACGAAGGTGACCTCGCTGCTGCCCTCCTCGCCAAGGACGTGGCTGTTCGAACGCACGATGGCAGAACTCTCGTCCGCGTCCGGTTGAGCCGTCGGCGTGTCTCCGCCCCCGCGACCTGCGAGGAGGGCGACGACGAGGAGCGCGGCCACGAGCACCGATCCCACGCCGAGGGATGCCTTGGTCTGGGTGCGCACAGGAGCCTCCGGGTCCGATTGGCAAATACGATGTTGGATAGTAGTAGGGTGCTCCAACCGTCGATCGTGGGGGCGCACGCGTGAGCTGCGGAGTTGTGCCGATCGGCCCGGGTGGCACACTTGCTCATCGCTCGACGTCGCCTGCCGCCGCACTCCTGTCACGCCACCGACCTGAGGAGCTTCATGGGCCACCACCGAGCTGAGGATCGTTCGCGCCTGCGACGGTCGGGCACGGCGGCGCATGCAACGCCGATGATCCCGTCAGCAGGACCGGGAAAGCGCCGGGCGATTCGGCCGGCACCGCGCTTCCAACGGCTGCGCGGGTGGGCACCGACGCCCGTGCTGGCGGGCGTGGTGGCCCTCGCCTCGGCCACGGGCGGCGCTCTAGCCACCGCCGCCGCCCCGAGCGATCCCGCGCAGGCGACGGGCACGATGTCCTCGTTCCGCGCCAGCGCGGCGGTTTCCTCGGGGGCCCAAGCGGCTGGACGTCGCAGCATCGTCAGCCGGAGCGCACGACGGACGTCGTCGGGTGCGAGCGACACCCGGCTGGTCCGGGCAGCCGAGAGACTTGGGCGCGAGCGCAACGCGGCCCTCACCCGGTTCGCCCAGCGGGCGGCAGCCTGGTCTGCCGAGATTGAGCTGAACAGGTGGTTCCTACCCGTCAACTACGTCGCCCTCACCGCGCGCTACGGCGAGTACGGACTGTGGGCGAGCTCGCACACGGGCCTGGACTTCAACGGCGACGAAGGTGATCCGATCTACGCCGTCGCGAACGGCGTGATCACGTCGGTCGGCTACGACGGCTCCTACGGGAACAAGACCGTGCTGACCCTCCAGGACGGTACCGAGATCTGGTACTGCCACCAGAGCCGCTTCCTGGTGACGACCGGGCAGCAGGTGCGCGGCGGCGAGCAGATCGGCGCCATCGGCTCGACCGGCAACGTCACCGGATCACATCTTCACCTCGAGGTCCGCCCGGCCAGCGGAGGAACCACCGATCCCTACGCCGCCTTCGCGTCCAACGACCTTCTGTGACCACCCACCCCGCGGAGGAACTACGCATGCCATCACCCCTCGCCCACGGGCTGGGCGGCGGGAGCGACCTTCCCATCCCCGCATCCTTCGCTATTGCAGGAGGAACCGCCGCGCTCGTGTTGTCGTTCACGATCCTCGTCCTCGCGTGGCGTGGAGCTAAGTTCGTCAATGTCGAGGGCGGCCGTGCCGCGCCCTCGTGGCTCACCGCGGCGCTCGACAGCCGCGCGCTCACCGTCGTCGCTCGCGGATCCGGACTTGCTCTCCTCGCGTACGTCGGATGGGCCGCGATCTGTGGCCAGGACCTGCTCAGCAACCCAACGTTCGGGGTCGTCTACGTCTGGCTGTGGATCGGCATCGTGCCCACCTCCCTCTTGCTGGGTCCGTTCTTCAAGGCGGTGAGCCCGGCCCGCACCCTCCACCTGGGGCTGGCGCGGCTGGCAGGACTCGACCCGACAGAAGGCCTGTTCCGGTTGCCGCCCCGTCTCGGCTACTGGCCCGCCGCCACGGGCCTCCTGGCCTTCGTGTGGCTGGAGCTGGTGTACCCGGGCAACCAGTACCTCGGTCCGGTCAGGCTCTGGTTCGCCCTCTACTTCGCCACGACCGTCATCGGTGCGCTGCTGTTCGGATCCCGCTGGCTCGAGCGTGCCGACCCGTTCGAGGTCTACTCGACATTGGTGGGTCGACTGTCGGTATGGGGCCGCACATCCACGGGTGGTCTGGTGCTGCGCACCCCACTGAGGAACTTGGCCGGAATCCCGGCGGAGCCTGGACTCGTGGCGGTCGTGTCGGTACTCCTCGGGAGCACCGCCTTCGACAGCTTCCGAGCGTCCAATTCATGGCTGCGTTTCTCTCAGACCACGACAGCAAGCGTGCCGCTACTGGAGACGACCCTGCTCCTCGTCGCATGCGGCGTCGTCGCAGTGACGTTCACGCTCGCCACCATGAGCGTCGGAGACGACACCGGACTGTCCCGACGCCGTCACCCGGCCGCGATGGCGCACTCCATCGTGCCGATCATCGTCGGCTACATGGTGGCCCACTACCTGACGTTCTTCGTCGAGACCGGACAGGAGACCCTTGCCCTGATGAGCGACCCGCTCACCGACGGATCTGACCTGCTCGGCACGGCCGACCTCAGGGTCAACTACTGGCTCTCGCTGCACCCGACCTTCCTGGCAACGACCAAGGTGCTCGCCATCGTGATCGGGCACGTCGTGGGCGTGGTTGCAGCCCACGACCGATCGTTGCAGCTCCTGCCCGCAAAACGGCAGCTCAGCGGCCAGCTGCCGCTGCTGGCCGCGATGACGCTCTACACCTTCGCCGGCCTCTACCTGTTGTTCGGCGTCTGACCGGGTTCGGCGCCCGCTGGGAACAAGCGGCGACCCACCACTCGGCCGCGGGGCAAGCGCAGCGGCCAGCCCCATCGTGCCGCACTACGACTCGTGCCGGCCGATCTGCAGCGTCTCGGGCGAGGACGACTGCTGCTCGGCAGGCGTGCAACATACGGCTGCACAGTCCCCACAACCGCAGCCGGTCGCCTCTGCTCCGTCGGTCCGTGCTGGGGCGCAGCAGCCCTCTCCGCGCCAGGCGTCTCGCCCTTCCTTGACGGCCACGGCAGCGATCACCAGCCCGGCGAGGGGGTCCGCCCACGTCCAGCCCAGCGTCGCGTTGAGCACGAGTCCGACGAGCAGGACCGCGGACAGGTAGGTGCACAGGAGTGTCTGGGTCGAGTCGGCGACGACTGCGTTGGAGCCCAGCTCCTTGCCGGTACGGCGTTGGGCCCAGGACAGGAACGGCATGATCGCCAGCGAGAGCGCCGCGAGGACGATCCCGACGGGCGACGGGTCCGGGGCGTGAGAAGACAGCAGCGCCCGGACCGACTCGAAGCCGACATAGGCGGCCAGCGCGAAGAACGAGAAGGCCATCAGCTTCAGGGCCTGCTGCTCACGCGTCTCGGGCAGCGGGTGCCGGAACTGCCACAGGATGATCAGGCCGCTCGACACCTCGACGATCGAGTCGAGCCCGAAGCCGATCAGGGCCACGGATCCCGCGACCAGTCCGGCGGTGATCGCCACCACGGCCTCGATGACGTTGTAGGTGACCGAGGCGCCCGCCAGCAGTTGCGCGCGGCGTCCGAGCCTGGCCCGACGTTCCGCGTTCGGGGCGATGTCGAGGCTGGTCATCGGATCGCCTCGCCCACGCCGTAGTTGGGGCACAGGGCAACGGCATCACCCGTCGCACCGAGGAGCGTCTCGGCCGCCGAGAGCAGGCCGCGGACCTGATCCGGGTAGGTCAGCGAGAACACGGAGGCCCGTCCGTCGGGCCTCGACTTGACCAGGCCGCAGCCGCGCAGGCAGGCCAGATGCTTCGACACGGTGCTCTGGGCCAGGCCGAGGTGCCCGGTCAGGTCGACCACACGGTGCTCGCCGAGCAAGAGGTGCCGCAGGATCGCCAGCCGGCTTGGGTCGCTGAAACCGTGGAACAGACTGGCCGCCGGCGCCAGGCCTACCTGCTCGACGTCCGGCTCCGGGGTGGGGGCGACGACTTCCATATTCATAGCCATACGGCGATGTTAGCACCATCCCGAGAGCGCCCGGCCCTCTACTACGTTTCATAGTAGTAACGTGTGTGCCCGACCCCCCGACCAGCCAACCCGAGGCAGGCAATGAGCACCGAGACCAGCCAGCGCGGCTCCCCCAGCAGCGCTCCCGCAGATCCCGCGCCAAGTGCGACCGGTTGGGGCTGGGGGCGATGGACGTGGCGAACCATGACCTCGATGCGTACGGCGATCATCCTGCTGACCTTGCTCGCCCTCGCGGCCGTACCCGGCTCCCTACTCCCCCAACGGAATGTGGCCACGGACCCGGCCGCGGTCGACCGCTTCGTGATGGAGAATCCACACCTTTCGCCTTGGTTGGACCGGCTGGGACTCTTCGACGTCTACGCCTCCGCTTGGTTCGCGGCCATTTACCTCCTACTGCTGGTGTCGATGACGGGCTGCGTGCTCCCTCGGTGTGCCCGCCTGTGGCGATCGGTGCGATCGGCGCCCGTGCGAGCACCCGGCAACCTGGCCCGGATGGAGGGACACGTCGAGTGGACGGCCCACTCTGGCCCCGCCAGCGAAGCTTCCCCCCAGGTCGCGGCCGCGGACCTGCTCCGCGATCGAGGATTCCGCGTCGAGATCCACGGCAACGAGGTCCGCGCCGAGAAGGGCTACCTCCGCGAACTCGGCAACCTCGTATTCCACCTGTCGCTACTGGTGCTGCTCGTCGGGGTCGCCGCCGGCCGGCTCTTCGGTTTCGAGGGCCGGGTCGCCCTCGCCGAGGGGGCGACCTTCACCAACGTCCGCTCCGAGTACGACGCCTTCACCCCCTCGGTCTGGACCGACGTCGACAACCTGGAGCCCCTGTCCTTCACGCTTGACGACTTCGAGGCCACGTTTGAGACAACCGGAGCCAAGGCCGGCGAGCCGCGTCGCTTCAATGCCGCGCTGTCGTTTCGGACCGGCACCGGCTCGCCGACCCGCGTGCAGGACGTGCAGCCCAACCACCCGCTCGACATCAACGAGACGAAGGCATTCCTCACCGGCCACGGCTACGCGCCGGTCGTCACCGTCCGCGACGGTCGAGGAGACGTCACCTTCTCCGGACCGGTCATCTTCCTCCCCCGCGACTCGACGTACGCCTCCGACGGTGTCATCAAGGCTCCCGACGCGGTGCCTCAACCGCTCGCCTTTGAAGGCTTCTTCCTCCCCACCGCGGACATCGACGACCGAGGTCCCTACTCCGCGTTCCCCGACGCCTTCAACCCGGAGCTCTTCCTGACCGCCTTCACCGGCGACATGGGCCTGGACGACGGGACCCCACAATCCGTGTTCACTCTGGACAAGACGAACATGGAGCAGGTCACGGGCGAGGACGGGCAACCCCTGGCACAGGCGCTCGCCGTCGGGGAGACGATGACCCTCCCCGGCGGAGTCGGGACGCTGACCTTCGACAAGGTCGCGCGGTTCGCCAACTTCCAGATCGCCTACGACCCGGGCAAGGAGATCTCCCTGCTCGCCGCGCTGATGCTCCTCGCCGGCCTCACGACCTCACTCTCAGTGCGACGCCGCCGGATCTGGCTCAGGGTCACCCCCGGAGCGGACGGCGCGGCCGACCACATCGAGGTCGCCGGACAGTCACTCACCCGCTGGCCCCTGAAGCCGGCCGACCTCGATGCGCTGGTCGCCGCACTGCGGCCCGCGCCGATCAGCACCCCACTGCGGGAAAGGACCCGATCGTGATCGACCCGACCATGCTGGCCAGTCTCTCCAACCTCCTCATCTACACAGCCATCGCCGTGTACGCCGTCGCCTTTCTCACCTACGCCGGCGAGACGGCGCTCCGGACCACACGACGCAGCACCGCGCCGGCATACCTCGGCGTCGGGCCCGGCGGGCCGGAGCCGTCACCGGAACCGCTGTCATCCGAACCTCTGCTACCCGACCCCCACGACAGGATTCGTCAACGAGCAGACTGGTTGGGCGCAGCGGGCACCAACGTGACCATCGTCGGTCTCGCGCTCATCGTGACGGCGACCGTGGCGCGCGGGATCGCTGCGCAGAGGGCCCCGTGGGGCAACATGTTCGAGTTCGCGCTCGTCGGCGCGGTCGCCCTGACCGCTGCCTACCTTGCCTTCCTGGCACGACGCCCGGTGCGCGCGTTCGGGGTGTGGATCGTGGGCCTCGTCCTCCTGGCCCTCGGCATGGCCGTGACGGTCCTCTACACGCCGGTCGACGCCCTGGTCCCGGTCCTCAACTCCTACTGGCTCGTCATCCATGTCGCCGCCGCCATCACCGGTGGCGGAATCTTCAGCGTGGGCGCGGTCGCCACGGGCCTTTTCCTCGTCCGCGACCGCGCAGACCGTCGGGGACCGACAAGTGGACGACGGCGCTACGCCGACGCGCTGCCCACCTCGACGACTCTCGCGCAGGTCATGCACGCGGCTCACATGCTCGCGTTCCCGATCTGGACCTTCGCCGTCCTCGCGGGCGCGGTGTGGGCGGAGAACTCCTGGGGGCGCTACTGGGGCTGGGATCCCAAGGAGACCTGGGCGTTCATCACCTGGGTGCTCTATGCCGCCTACCTGCACGCCGAGTCCACCGCCGGCTGGCGGGGTCGTAGGGCGGCACTGTTCGCGCTGGGCGGGTACGCCGCGTTCCTGTTCAACTTCTTCGGGGTCAACCTCTGGATCAGCGGCCTGCACTCCTACGCGGGAGTGTGACGGTGGGCGCGATCCTCACGGGCGCATCGGCTGCGTCGATCGTCTCAGCGGAGTCCTCCGCCACCAGCGACACGTTGTCGACGGTCGTGATCGGCGTCTTCACGCTGGTCACCACGGTCGTGGTCATGTACCTCCTCGCCGGCGGACGCTCGCGAGACGACTGATCAGCGGCACCACCTCGGCGATCTACGAAGGAAGATAGTAGATTGCCTTGCTCGTCCCTCGAGTGTGTTCGCACCCTCCGTTACAGGAAAGGCCCGCGCCGTGAACGTGCCCTCGCACGATGTTTCGAGGTTGCCGCGAACTCTCCTTCGATCACGACGAGGTCTTGTCTTCCTGTTGCTGGGAGTGGGCATGGTTGCCAGCACCTCAGTACCGGCATCCGCCCACACCGACCTGGTGTCCTCCTCGCCCGCGGCCGAGGCGGTTCTTCCCGCGCCACCTCGGGCCATCGAACTGACGTTCAGCGAGGAGGTCGACCCCGACTTCGTGACGGTGATCGCGACCGTCGACGACGATGCCGCAGGACCGAGGCGGCTCGCGCTGGTCACGGACGAGCCGGCCCCGACCATCACGGCCGACATACCGCCCCTGCCAACAGTCGCGGGTGACACACGGTGGCGAGTCGACTATCGGGTGACCTCCGTCGACGGCCATCCCATCCAGGGGACCATTCGCTTCACGGTGCAGGCCGCCGGCCGGTCGACACCGTCCGATGCCTTCACCCCTGAGGCAACCCCACCCACCCCGGCCTCCTCCCAGCCCGCGCAGGTCGACGACGGACCCGATGCGACGGAGTCGTTGGGGCACTGGATTCGCGTGCTGTTCGCGCTGGGGCTGCTGCTCCTCGCTGTTCCGGTTGTGCTCGTCGTCGTCCGACGTGTCAGGGCTGAGGAACAGGCCAGCAACTCGACGAGCGACCACCCGTGAGCGACCCTGCCCGCATGCTGCGTGTCGCCGGGCTGCTGGCGCTAGGGCCGGCAGTCACCATGGCGCTCCTGGCAGTCACCGGGGTCTTCGAGCCCCAGCAGGTCCCAGGCCTCCCGGATCCGGGTTCGCTCACCCGCTACGGGCTCCCACTGACCCAGGTCATACGCGACATCAGCGCGGGCATCACGCTCGGCGCCCTCGTCACAGCCGCGGTCTGCCTGCCCGCGGCGGGAGACCGCAGCGGACGGGTCAGCCCAGCCCAGCGGTCACTGCTGGACGTCGTCGTGGTGAGCGCGAGCACGTGGACGTGGACGTGCCTGGTGCTCGTCGGGCTCACCCAGTCGGACGCGTTGGGCACCCCCGTGTCGTCGCCGGGCTTCCTGCAGCAGGCCGTCTTCTTCGCGCAGAACTTCGACCTGGGCCGCTACCTGACCGTCTCGGCTGGCCTGGCGGCGGTGCTGGCCGCGTGCGCACTCGGAGTGCGAACGGCCACCGGGGTCGGCCTGCTCGTGGTCGTTGCCCTGTCCGCGATGTGGCCGCTGGCGCTGACCGGTCACGCCGCCGGCAGTCTCGACCACGACAACACAGTCAACCTCCAGGCCATGCACATCATCGGCACAGCGGTGTGGGCGGGTGGCCTGGTGGCGCTGGTCGTCGTCCGGCGACAGCTCGACCGGCCAGCGCTCGTGGCTGTGACGCGTCGCTTCTCCACCTTGGCCGGCTGCTGCCTCGTGCTCGTCGCGGTGTCCGGGGTGCTCGGTGCCCTGCTGCGCCTCCCCTCGCTCGAGTCGTTGCGGTCGCCGTACGGCGCCGTGCTGGCCGTTAAGGTCGGCGCACTCCTCGCGCTCGGTGCACTGGGGTGGTGGCAGCGACGCGTCGGGATCGCCCGTCTCGAGGACAGCCAGACCAGTGCGTTCGCTCGGGTCGTCACCACCGAACTCGTGGTGCTGGCGTCTGCCGCGGGGGCCGGGGTCGCGCTGAGCCGCACCGCGCCCCCCACCCTCCCGGGAGCAGAGGTCCCCCTCACACCTGCTCGGGCCCAGCTCGGCCACGATCTCCCCCCTCCACTGGGGGCGACCGAGTGGTTCACCCAGTGGCGACCAGACTCGCTGTGGCTGCCCGTCGCGATCGCCCTCGTGCTTGTCTACGTCGTCGCGGTCCGGAAGCTGTCAGCCCGAGGCGACGGGTGGCCCGCGGGCCGAACCGTGGCCTGGATCTTCGGCTGGGTGCTGTTCGTCTGGGCGACGAGCGGGGCACCCGGGGCCTACGGTCGGGTCCTCTTCAGCATGCACATGGTCCAGCACATGACGATCGCGCTGGCCGTGCCCACCTTCCTGGTCCTCGGAGCACCTGTAACCCTGGCCCTCCGCGCACTACGCCGACGCGACGACGGCTCGATGGGGCCACGGGAATGGCTGCTGAGGGTCGTCCACTCCGGTCCCGCCCGGTTGGCGGGGTCTCCGATCGTGGCCGCCGCCCTCGTCGTCGTGAGTCTCGTGGTCTTCTACTACTCCTCGCTCTTCGAGCTCTCACTCCGCACGCACACGATGCACCTGCTCATGACGGCACACTTCACGATCACCGGCTACCTCTTCGCCAACTGCCTGGTCGGCATCGACCCCGGGCCTCGACGGCCGCCCTATCCGCTCCGGGTGCTGCTCATCCTCGTGACCTTCGGCCTGCACGCGCTGTTCTCGGTCTCGCTGATGGCCAGCGACCAAGTGCTCGCGCGTTCATGGTTCGAACCCCTAGGACGCACATGGGGCCGATCACTCGCGGACGACCAGTACCTCGGCGCGTCGCTCGGCTGGGCGCTCGGCGACTACCCGCTCGCAATCCTCGCGGCCGCCCTGGTCGCCTCCTGGGTGCACGCGGATCGTCGTGAGCGGCGACGGCTGGACCGGCGGGCCGATCGAGACGGGGATCGGGACCGCACGGACTACAACGACTACCTAGCCCGCCTGTCGCGATCAGCCCTGGGCTCTCCCCGTAGTGCCGACGGTGCGCCGGCGGAGGACTCGGAACGCTCCTAGCTTCCACGCCCCGACCACTGCACCGACCAGCGACAGCAGGACGGCGATCCGGGCGGGGACGGTCTCCCACCGCACGGCCGGCGTCACGTCGTCGGACACGGGCAGTCGCGCGCTCAGGACTGCCGTCCGTTCTCGGGGAGCGCGTTCGATCACCGTGCCGTCCGGCGCGATCAATGCAGTGATCCCATTGGTCGACGCCACTGCCACGGCGCGTTGCGTCTCCAGAGCGCGGGCCCGCGTCATGGCGAACTGCTGGTCGAGCTGGGCGGTTCCGGTGAAGCTGGCGTTGCTGGTCTGCACGATCACCAGCTCGGCGCCGTTGCGAACCTGTGCCGCGATGACGTCGTCGTAGGCCACGTCGAAGCAGATGGCGTCCGCGACGGTCGTGCCGTCGACATCGAGGGGCTGCACCGACGTGCCGGGGAGCATGTCGCGCCGGATCTCGGCCAGTCGAGGCGAGATCGATCCGAGGTAGCGGCGGAACGGGATGTACTCGCCGAACGGCACGGGATGGTGCTTGGTGTACGTGGCGGCCGAGGGACCCGAGCCAGCCCACACGATTCCCTGGTTGAGCACAGTGTCCGGCGTCGGGCCGTCCACCATCGCACCGACCACCACTGGCACTCCGATCGCCTCCACGGCCGACTCGATCGCAGCCCGCGCGCGTCCATCGCGCATCGGGTCGACCGCCGTCGAGTTCTCGGGCCACACCACGATGTCCGGGCGAGGCGTGGCACCCTGCTCCACCCGTCGCGCCAGCGCCATCGTGGCCAGCGCATGGTTGTCGGTCACTTGACGGTGGTTCGCCGCCAGCTGCCGGCCATCGCCCGGGACGCCTCCCTGGACCACCGCGACAACCACCGACGAGTCGAGCTGACCGCTGCGCGCACCGAGCGCGGGTACGAGACCAAGCACCAGCAACAGACTCGCGCCCAGCAACCCACGGATCCGGGCACGACCAGCGAGGCGGACTGCGTCAGCCAGTGCTGCCGCCACCGTCGCGAGCAGCACGCCCGTCCCGGCGACACCGAGCACGGGCAACAGGCCACTCCAGGGCGTGTCCAGGACCGCGAACCCGATCCGGCCCCACGGCAGGCCTCCCCACGGCCAGGTCGACCGGGCCGTCTCGGCCGTCACCCAAGCCAGACCGAACCACACGCTGGCGACCGGCAACCGGCGGGTCAGGTACGCGACGAATCCGAGGGCACCGAACCAAGCCGCCTGGACCAGGACCACCGCGGCCCATGCCGCCGGCCCGATCGACTGGGTCAACCACCACAGAAGGAGTCCCTGGAACGACAGACCGAAGACGAATCCGAGAACCACGCTGCGGCGCAGGGACGCATCGTCCAGCGCTAGCACGAACAGCGTGGGTCCCACGACGACCAGTGGCAACACGGCGTACGGCTCGAACGCCAAGGCCAGCGCCCCGCCGCCCGAGCCCGCCAAGGCGATGGCACCGGCGGGCCCACCCCTCACAGGGGAGCTCGCCAGCCGCTGATCAGCCCCTGCAGTTCGGCGGTCGCCACCGACCAGATGCCGAGGAGCTGGGCCAGTCCGATCAGGACGAGGAAGATCCCGCCAGCTCGCGTAACCAGCACCAGGTGGGCCCGGACCCAACCGAACGTCCGGCCCGCTCGGCCGAACGAGAAGGCGGCCACGAGGAACGGCAGCCCCAGGCCAAGGCTGTAGACGAAGGTCAGCAACGCACCCCGCTCAGCCGTCGCCGCTGTGGTGGACAGGGTCAGGACCGCGGCCAGCGTCGGGCCGATGCACGGCGTCCATCCGATGGCGAAGAGACCGCCGAGCACTGGGGCGCCGGCCAGGCCGATGCGAGGCGACACACGAGGTCGATAGGTTCCGCTCAGTGCCGTGATCCGGGCGAACGCACCGAGGAATGCGAGTCCCATGAGCAGCGTGATCGCGCCGGAGACCCGGATCAACAGCTCCTGGTGGGAGACCAGCGCCCGCCCGAGCTGCCCGAAGGCAGCGCCGTAGGCCGTGAAGACGGTCGAGAAGCCCAGGACGAACAACACCGTGCCTGCGACGACGCGTCCCGCGCCCTGAGGGCGGTAGCCAGAGACGGGTCCGCCTTTGACGTCCCTGCCGTCGGCGAGTCCGGAGACGTATCCGAGGTAGACGGGCACGAGGGGCAAGCAGCACGGGGAGAAGAACGACACGAGGCCAGCAACGGCTGCCACGACGAGCGCCAGCACGAGCGGGCCCGAGAGAACGGCTTCCTGCAAGTTGCCGACAAGCTGCGGGACAGGCATCGTGACCTCGGAAGGGTGGGCGACGGGACTACTATCGTCGATAGTACGAAGTGGGTCATCGGGCGGGAACACGAGGTGAGATCAGTGAGGCAGCTGGGCCAGCTGGAGGCGACGGTGATGCAGCATCTGTGGGCTGTCGACCGGGCAGTGTCTGTCCGCGAAGTGCTCGAGGACCTGCAACGTGATCGCGAGATCGCGTACACGACGGTCATGACGGTGCTGGACAACCTCCACAGCAAGGGGCTCGTCGGCCGGCAGAAGCAGGGGCGGGCCTTCCTCTACTTCCCCACCGTTAGCCGCGAGGAGCACACCGCCGGGCTCCTCGACCAAGTGCTGGCCCAGAGTGCCGATCGGGGCGCCGCGCTGCTCCACTTCGTCGGCCAGATGTCTGAGGACGAGCTGGCCGACCTGCGCTCCGCCCTCGACCAACGCCGTCCTGCGGACGGCCAAGGCTCGTGACGGCGCCCCTCGTCCTTGCCCTCTTCGTCCTCGCCACCGCGTGGGCAGCACCGCGACACCTGCTCGTGGCGCGCTGGGTGCAGCGGGCCCCGACCCTCGGCATCGTGGTCTGGCAGGCAGTCACCCTCACCGTCCTGCTCTCGACGCTCCTCATCGGCCTGACGCTGGCCCTGCCGATCCTGCCGGTCGGTCCACAGCTGACCAGTGTCATGGGGACCGGACACCTCGACGTCACCGACCACTACGCGACTCCCGCCGGCAACGGACTCGCAGTCCTTGCCCTCGTCGGCGTCGTCGCTCTCGCCCTGCGGTCGACCTACTTCCTCATGACCGCGCTGCGACGCGCATCCCGGCAGCGGCGCATGCAGCTGGCCGGCCTCCAGCTCGTCGGGGCGCCCCACCCCGCGGGCTTCACCGTCATCGACCACGACGTACCCCTCGTCTACTGCCTGCCCGGTCGCCAGCGCGCGGTGGTCGTGACGAGAGGCGCCCTCGACGCGCTCACCCCCGACGAGCTCGAATCGGTGCTCGCGCACGAGCGCACTCATCTGCGTGCCCGTCACGACCTCGCACTCGCCCTCAGCGCCGCCCTGGCCCGCACGGCCGGACGCGTGTCCCTGTTCCGCACCGCGCACGAGCAGATCACGACCCTGATCGAGATGCAGGCCGACGATGCCGCCCGCGGCCGGGACGCGCGGCGGGCCATGGCCACGGCCTTGATGACGCTCGGCTCGACCTCTCGTCCAGCAGATGCGGGAGCTGCGTCGACTGAATCGGCGGCACCCCGCATTCGTCGGCTGATCAACGCCGCACCGCTCACCGGCGCCCGGCAACGGTGCGCTGTCGCTCTGGGAGCTGTCGCCCTGCTCGCGGCCCCGGTCGGCCTGGCCCTCTCCCCCGCTCTCGAGGCATCGACCAACGACTGCTGCCACGTCGCGGAAGACGGCCAGCTCGTGCGCCGCTGACCCTGAGCGAGCGTCGGCCGCTCAGCAGGTGGCCGGTCAAGACCTCTGAGCCGCCGACTCGGCGAGTACGTCCTCGAGCAGAGCGCCGAGGGTTGCGAACGACGTGGGTCCCACCACCCGAGCGGCGACTCGTCCCTGGTCGTCGACCACCACGGTCGTCGGAACGGCCGCGGTTGCGACGGCTCCCCCGAAAGCCAGCAGCGCGTCGTCGCTGTCCGACGCGCGCAGGCTCGGGTAGGGCACGTCGTACGCGCGCTCGAACGCCCTGGCCGAATCCAGGCCGTCACGGACGTTGATCCCGACGAAAGACACTTCATCCTTGAAGCGTCGAGCAGTCCGCACCAACGCCGGAGCCTCGGCCCGGCACGGCCCGCACCACGACCCCCACACGTTGTAGACGGCGACCCGACCATGCAGGTCCGCACTGGAGAAGTCGGACCCGTCGAGCAGTCGTCCCTCGAAGTCGGCCATCCCCGCTCGCTCGCCGGTGGGGAACTGCTGGATGACTGACTCCCCGGTGCTCCGCCCCGTCGAACTCGGTTCGGATCGGCCGTTCAGTGCGAAACCCGCCGCGAGCGCCACCACAGCCAGCATTAAACCGGCCACGATTGAGGCTCGGCGCCAGGTAGGGACCCGTCGCGTCGCGGGGCGCCGATCGTGATCAGTCATGACCGCCACATCGGGCTCAGGATCTGTCGGCATCTGCGTCGACCTCAGTACGTCGTCACATGGACGTGGTCGTAGTGGTTCGCCGTGATCGAGCCGCGGTCTGCCATCGAGCGCCACCCCTCGGCCGAGCGCTGCACGGACCAGATGCGGCGCGCGTGGATCACGTAGTTCACACCGAGTTCCGAGCTGTACCGGCGGACGAACTCCGCAACCTCCCACGCCCTGGAGCCGGACACCATGATGTCGACGGCGATCCCCTGCGCGTGCTCGCCATCGCTGCGCAATGTTCCGTAGGCGACGATCTCCGGGAAGTTCGAACATACCGCCTCGTGGATAGCCTGAATGTTGGGACTCACGCCTGAGGGCACCGAAGTGCCGTTCGAGCACTGTCCTCCAAGCCCGGGTTCGAGCGACGGCTTCTCCGCGCTGAGGTAGCCGGTCGTGACCCATCGAGCGTTTCCGTCGAGCACGATCTCTTGTCGCCCCAGCAGTTCGCGCCCGGTGACTCGCACCTTGACGACCGCCTCCAGCACGCCGAGCTGCTTCGCCTGCTCGTCCGGACGCGTCCAGATGTTCAGCTCCGCGCTCGTCCATCGCATGTCGGTGGCGGCCCGGACCGCACGCTCGACCGCCTGCTGCCTCATCGCCTTCTCGACCGGGCTCAGCGGGACAGCCGTCATCGAGCGCAGGCTTCCCGGTCCCTGGAACTGCGCAGCTCTGCGTGCGTTGCGCGAGACGACCGGCTCACGCCTCGCCGCACTGTCCATATCGGGCGCTTCGATGGCGGTGATGTCGGCGCTCGGCACCTCAGCGGTGCGCACTCCCCACCCCACGGCACCACCCGTGGCCAGCAGTGCGACCGGTGCGGCGACGAGAGCAACCCGAGGGGACGACCGGCGACGGCGTCGCGCGTGCTTGCGCGTCGGTTCGCGGCGCCTCATCCGGCTCCCTTCCGTTGTCCTGCACTTGAACTACTATCGTTGATAGTACAAAGTTTCTTCACCTCCGCCAATCCGATGAAGAGTCTGAATAGTTGCGTATATGCATGATCGTGCAGATATGATCCGGGTATGACGAAGAACGAACGGCGCATGGAGATGCCGACGGACGACCAGGTCGATCTCGCCGTCGAGGCATTCCGGATGCTCGCCGACCGCAAGCGCATCAAGATCCTCTGGGCGCTTCTCCACGGCGAGTCCTCCGTCAACGACCTGGCCGAACGAGTGGGAGCCAGCTCGTCGGCAGTGAGCCAGCACCTGGCCAAGCTGCGCCTGGCGGGCCTGGTGCAGGTGCGCCGCGAAGGAACCTTCGCCTACTACACCGCAGCCGATGAGCACGTGCACCGACTGCTGGACGAGGCGCTCTTCCACGCCGACCACGCGAACCAGCCCGACCAGATCGCGGTCGTGCACCAGCTCCACAACGACGAACGCCAGCAAGGGGACCACTGATGGGTGCCGGACACGGACACGGACACGGACATGCGGGAGCGCGGCACCGGTGGCGTCTGCTGGTGGCCTTCGGCCTCGTCGGCTCGTTCTTCATCGTCGAGCTGGTCGTCGGACTGATCTCAGGGTCGCTGGCGCTCATCTCCGATGCCGGACACATGGCTGCGGATGTCGTGGCTTTGGGGGCGGCCCTGGCGGCGACCAAGATCGCCACCCGCCCCGATCGGTCGGGCCGCCGAAGCTACGGCTCGTACCGCGCCGAGATCTTCGCCTCGGGCCTGACGGTGCTCATCATGCTCGGGGTTTCTGTCTACGTCGTGATCGAAGCTCTCGGCCGCTTGGGCGAGGAGGTCGAGATTCAGGCCGGCTCGGTGCTAGTGGTCGGCACCATCGGTCTGCTGATCAACGTCGTCTCAATCGTGCTGCTGAGGGGCGGCTCCGAGGAGTCACTCAACGTCAAGGGTGCCTACTACGAAGTGGTCGCCGACGCCGCCGGCAGCGTGGGCGTCATCCTTGCCGGGATCCTCGTCGCCACCACGGGCCAGGGCTGGTGGGACACCCTCGTGGCACTGGCCATCGGCGTGTTCGTCGCCGTCAGAGCCGTCGTCCTGGGTCGCGAGGTGCTCGCCGTCCTCGGCCAGCACGTCCCCGAGGGGATGGAGATCGACCAGATCGTCCGCGATCTCGAGGCAGTGCCGGGAGTCGCGGACGTGCACGACCTGCACGTGTGGACCCTCACCTCGGGGATGTACGTCGCAACGGCCCACCTCGTCGTGGCCGACGAAGCGGCTGCCCAGGTCGTGCTGGAGAACGCCCGCGGCGTGATGCGCCAGGAACATCAGATCGAGCACGCCACCCTCCAGGTCGAGTCACGCGCAACCAAGGCGTGCGACGAAGCCTCCTGGTGATCCGGAAGTCACACCGATCGTGAGCCGAGGGCGGGCGCGTCACCCCACCGCGCGCGGGTTTCGGCACCGCGGATGGCTGGCAATTGCGATCGTCGCCGGCCTGTTCTCCATGCATGGGCTGGCGATGCACGGTGTCCACGCCAGCGAGTCACCCTCGCTGATGCACCCGCAGTCCACCACCTCAGCAGTGTCGGCAACCGGGCAGGATGACGGTGCCGCCGTACCAACCGCAACCCTGTCCGCTGATCCCGGCTCCGTACCCTTCGGATCGTCGACCGGCAACTCACACGAACCATCGGGTAGCGCCGCCGCCCTCGTGGCCATGTGCCTGGTCCTGCTGACTTTGGGCGTGCTGTGGCGCCACAGGGCCGCCTGGGGCTGCCCCGCGTGGACGATCCCGCGTCACGCCCTGGCCGCCCGCGTCGCCCAGCTGCCCGTGACCGCGCGCGACCTGAGCCCTCCGCTGAGGGCGGAACTCTCCATCTGGCGGTGCTGAGGAGCACACCGTTCGGACGCCACCGCGGCGTCCGGGCGTTTGTGCCTGCCCGAAACACAGACCTGAAGGAGAGAGAAGCATGATCAAGACCAATCACAAAACCGTGAAACTGGTGGCCCCACTGGTGGCGCTGGGACTGGCGTTGGCCGCCTGCGGTGGCGACGACAGAGGCAGCGGAGCCACCTCCGGAGACCACAATGACCAGGACGTGAGCTTCGCGACCGAGATGATCCCTCACCACGCCCAGGCCGTGCAGATGTCCGAGATGGCCGTCGAGAACGCCGCAAACCAGGAGGTGAAAGCCCTCGCCGAGGACATCAGCACCGCGCAAGGACCCGAGATCGAGACAATGAGCTCGTGGCTCGAGACCTGGGGTGAGGACGTCCCCGGCACCGGCGGCGACATGGACGGCATGGACCACGGCGGCATGGACGGTGTGGAAGATATGCCCGGCATGATGTCGTTCGACGAGATGGACGAACTGGAGGCGGCCTCGGGGTCGGCGTTCGACGAGATGTTCCTGTCGATGATGATCGAGCACCACGAGGGCGCGATCGAGATGGCTCAGACCGAACAAGCCGACGGTGAGTACCCCGACGCCATCGACCTGGCCGAGACCATCGAGGAAACGCAGACCGCCGAGATCGAGACCATGAAGGAACTCATCACGCCGTAGATCGCAGGTGGGTCACGCTCACGCGGATCGCGCTCGGGTCTTGGCAGATGGTGTCGAGACCCGAGCCGGTCTGACTGCGCTCCCATCGCCTCGCGCGTGGCCGCAGGTTGCCCAGAACAGGGGTGTGGTGCAGGTGAGCACGACGATGCCGAGACAGTTGGCTGGGAGTTCGCCTTCCGACCTTGGGCCGGCGATGCTCCTGGCGGAGTTCGACGAACGAGGCGTCAACGGGTTCCTCGGCGATGAAGTCGCTATCGCCGGTTGCCTCTGGCGGTCCCGAACGCGGCCACAGACAACTCCGGGGCGACGTCATCCACAGGCGCTGCAATGGAGGCTCGACAGATACGCAGGAGGCCACTGCCATGGGGCATGAATCCGGACGAGCAACGTGAGGTCATTGTTCGGTTTGACGAAGACCAGTTGTTCACTGCCGCCGTGCAACTGATGCGGCGGATCCATGACGAGGTGGTTCATGGCAACGAGGACGCGGTTCACGGAGACCTACCCCGCGCGATCGATGATCTCAATCTGGGTCCGTGGCACGAACTCGAACGGTCCTTGGTCGCGGACTGGCCCTACGCAATCGAGTGCCAGTTGTTGGCGTGGCTCATGCGCCGTCTGGAGGCGGTCTCGTCCGACGAAGTTGGGCTTGAGGCCGTGGTCACGGCGAGGTGGCTGATGCGACCGAACGCGGTACCGCTCTGGACTCGAAGCTGAACGCTCAAGCCACCTTCGGCAGAGCCCGAATCACACTCACCGGACAAGTCCTCCTCGACTGCGCCACGACACTCGAATGTCTGCCCGATGATTGAAAACCGCTGAACAAACTCTGCTCCCAGAATCTCTGTCTACTCCGGCCCGACTCCTTCCCTCCAACCCTTCATTCCAAGCGGCACGCATGCTACGAAGGTTCGTAGATGGGTCGCCGTGATCGGGCGGCCCACGCGGCATTTGTAGGGGTCCGTTGGTTGTCGACGGACGTCGTGGGGGACTGCTGAAGGTCTAGTTGTCACTCGTGGTGAGTGGTTTCAGGCCGCGTCAGCGGCCGTGTAGATGGTCTCAAACTCGATCGGGGTGAGCTTGCCGAGGGCTCGCTGACGACGTCGACGG
>NZ_PYXZ01000006.1 GCF_003057875.1 Nocardioides currus
TCCGAGGGATCTATGGCCAAGCTCTACGACACCAGCGATACTGACTCGGTCGCCGCCATCGAGAGCAGCGACGTGTAGGCACCGAGGATCACCTCAAAGCCCACCACCCCGCGGGGCTCTGTCAGCACCGGCTGCGACGCGGCGGATAGACGCACTCATCGCGGCGGGTGTGGCGCAGGAGTCAGTCCGCGTCGAATGTCACGGTGCCGTCCCAAGAGGGCTGGCGAAGCCGTGCGACCAGGTAGTCCGTGATGGTTTGTGCCGCACGGGCAGCGACGGGGTCACGGAGACGCTCAGCTACGAACGCGATCTCGTCGACCACGGCTTGGCATCGTGCCCGGTTGAGGCCGACCGGGTCCCGTTCGTCGAGGAGGGGCACAGTGTGTAACTCATATGCACGCGCTGCATGCAGGAGCCGACGGAAGACGCGCTCGGACAACCACAGTGCGTCGCCCTCCGATGGATCGGTTTCAAAGACCTCCACGCCAGCGTCATCGTCCGCGTACGTCTCCGGATCGAGCCGGTCTGCGAAGCGGTCGCTGTACACCCCCGACATCATTCCAGCGAGACCGCTGTCTTCCGTTCGTTGGCCCCGCCGCATGTCCGCCCCAGGCGGCGGATTGACGCGGGGTCGTGCGCAGAAAACGCCGGCCAAAAGACCAGAGTCGTTCTGTCACTTTCGAAGCGCCCAACGAGAGCCAAGTAGCCCAAGTAGCGCAAGCTTGCAATCGGTGAATCTGCTCGCGGTAGTCCGTCGTTCCTCCTCGGTTGCCAAGGATGGCAATGTCGCGAAGACCAGGTCTCGGGCAGTCTCGAGCATGTCGTAGACGATCGCTTGCAATTCGGGCCCTCCAGCAAGGGCAAGTTCGTAGCCCGCCTCGTGAAGACCGTTAAGAATGCCTTCGAAGGAGGCATCCGCGTCGGCATGTTCGAACCTTCCGTTCTCGATCGCAGCTCGGCGCTCGCGTGTCGCCCGCGAGGCGTTCGCACTCCGAGAGGAAACGACCGGCGACCGCTGCGTGTGAGGCCGGCGATCATGCCTCCACGTAATTGCGATTGGTCCCCATGATGCTGCGAGGCCGAACACTCCGCCGACTAGCAACGCCCACGTTTCGCCCATGTCAAGAGCCTAGGCAGCGAGCGTCCGGCTCGGCGCGCGTGCGGAGCGGCGGATTGGGCAAGACATCATCTGTTGTCGGTGCCCTCTGCGACGATGCCGCGGTGCTAACAGACCAGGTGCCACTCGGCGAGATGAATCTCGGTGAACTTCCACGGCGCTGGCAGATGCTGGAGACACTGTATCGGATCGTGCGAGATCAATTGGCGGGCCGTGATCCCGAGATTCTTCACGACCGGATGATCGACGAGCAGCAGACTGCCGGGCGGCGCGCGTACATGGGTGCTCAGCGTTGCTTGAGCACCGCCTGGGACAACCACGCGGCGCTAGTAGCCCTTCTCCAGCACCATGGAGCCACCCAGTTTGCTCCGTGGAATCTCCTACGCCCTACGTTCGAGGCCTCGTTCTACGCACTTTGGTTGCTCGATCCTGACAACAGTCTCGAGCGCCGCCAGCGCGGGTTGAGGTTCGAGTGGCTGGACGAACTGGAGCACCGCACCTACTACTCGGACCTCGCTGGGATCGAGCGGTTCGTAGAACCTCAAGACAGCGAAGCGCTGAGCGCCGACCGGCGTCGTCAGCAGGAGATTCGGGAAGACCATGAACGCACCTACCGCCGGGAAGCTGACGAACTCGGCTTGGCCTGGCCGTTGCCGAAGAGCATCAACGTCTTCGATGAGCTCGGGAAGTTGAAGCACTCTCATCTCATCGAGGGCACAGACCTCATCTTGCGGAGCACCTGGCGTACTTTGTCCGGCATGCAGCATGGCCGCGGCAGCACCCTGCTGCGTGGTGCGGATCGTGCGCACGAGGTACCCATCGAAGGCGGCGTTCACGCACTCCTATCGATCAACGACGATGCCTTCGTCGGGACCGCCACCGTGGTTAACGGCCTCCATCAGCAAGCCATCCTCCTTTTTCGCGACCGTAGCGTCCCGCCGAAGTAGCGCTTCGGTGGCGACCGCGCATAGCGCATTGCGGCGAGAGCGTGCGATGCGACAGAGCTGATTCTCAGCTGCGCACGCGCTCCCCGGTTGTCAGGGCAGATGACAGCATTGGCCACTTGGGCTCGAAAGTGCTGCTCGTCTGGCGCGTATTGGATTCGGTCCTGAGCGCGTCTCCGTCAGTAGTGAACGGCCGCTATTCTGCCCGCGGGCACGCCGCTGGACCGCCCGATTCTGAAGAGTTTCGGTCGAAGGCGTGTATCAGGAAGCGTTGCTCTTGCACCTATCGGTGACAAATGAGAAGTGGGTCCTTGTCCTGACAATGCGGCTTGCTGTTGACAGCCCGCCCCATGTAGTCCCAGTAGCACGGAGGTTCTGAGTGGAAATCGTAAGCTACAACCCGGGTCACGACGGTGCGTTCGTCCAGTTGAGAGATGGGCACCTGATCTCGTCCGTCGAGGCTGAGAAGGACTCGAACTGGCGCTACTCGCCGCTTGGAAGCCGAGAGATTGTGAGCGGTTTCGGCCGTCTCAATGGCCCGCCGGACGTCCTCGCAGTCGGGGGCTGGTGGCCGCGCGAGTCCCGACCGACGGGTTCGGCCGCAGAGCACGTCGGCTACCGGGGACTTGACGCCTCCGTTGTCCTGCAGGAGCCGCGACGTCTATTCGGCAAGGATGTGCACTACTTCTCGTCGTCTCATGAGCGATCGCACCTCATGAGTGCGTATGGCATGTCGTCCATCCCTCAGGGGCAACCTTGCTACGCGCTGGTTTGGGAAGGCGCGATTGGCGCGTTCTACGAGATCGATGCGGACCTCAACATCACTCTGATCAGGAACGTGATGAACCAACCAGGGAACCGCTACGCCTCGGTGTACGGGCTGGCCGACCCCTCGTTCCCGAAGGACGCGCCCTTCTCAAGGTTCTCGGACGCTGGAAAGTTGATGGCGCTTGCCTCCTACTCCATTCGAAAGACTCCCACTATTGAGGAGCAGCAGGTCATCGACTTTCTCCTGGGATCTCTCGATGTTCGACTCGACTTGTATCAGCAGCTCGAATCGTCAGTTCATTACAATGTCGGCGTCGACGATGAGGAGTTCCGAAACTTTGCGGGCATCGTCAGCGACCGCATCTTCGATACGTTCCACCGCTTCGCCGAGTCCAATCTGCGTCAGGGATGGCCTCTCCTCATCGCCGGCGGGTGCGGACTGAACTGTGACTGGAACAGTAAGTGGCGAGACAGCGGCCTGTTCTCGGACATCTTCGTCCCACCAGTCGCCAACGACTCAGGCTCTGCGATCGGTACAGCCATCGACGCGCAATGGCATGCCACCGGGAACGCCAAGATCGAATGGGATGTCTATTCGGGTTTGCCCTTCGAGCAGAGCGCGACCGCTGACCTATCCGGCTACGACGTCACCGACATAGCCGTTGCTGACGTCGCCGCCATGCTCGACTTCGGCCTGATCTTGGGGTGGGTCAACGGCAGATACGAGATCGGACCCCGAGCACTCGGCAACCGTTCGATCCTCGCAGCTCCATTCGGCGAGTCGACCCGAGTTCGACTCAACGACATCAAACAGCGTGAACAGTTCCGGCCCATCGCGCCCGTTTGTCTTGAGGTAGACGCGGCGCAACTGTTCGGCTGCACCAACACCAGTCCGCACATGCTTTACACGTATCGGGTTGCCACGCCCGCGCTCGCCGCCGTCACCCATGTCAACGGGTCGGCGCGACTGCAGACGGTGAGCATGTCCACGAATCCGGAACTACACGAGCTGCTTGTGCAATTCAAGCGGCGTACTGGTTTTGGCGTCCTGTGCAACACCTCGTTGAACTACAGCGGCAAGGGTTTCATCAACAATTTGCGAGATCTGGCGGAATACGCCAAGGCGCATAAGCTCGATGGTTTCGTCGTCGATCGCCGCGCGTACCTGCGCCAAGACTCAGAGCAGTACACGGCGTTCCGTGGCCGCAACCAGGAGGTGTCGGTTGAACGGTGAATCTCGCCCACGATGCTCACGTCAGACCCCGTCCGGCCAGTCCGCCGCGTGCTCCACGGACGCCACCGCGAATCCCAGCCATCTTCCACCCCGCTTCGAAGAGAGCGATGGACTGCGTTCGGACTTCATCCGCCGCATGGGGCTCAAAGTTCTGCAATCTCGCTCGAGCACCGGCGAGCTCGCCGATCGTCGAAGCAATGAGATCGCCGTACTGTCGGACGCAGGCACGACTGTGCCTCGCACGCTGGTTCGCTACTGGCACGACGCTCACCGGATCCCCGCTGACGTCCAAGTGTGCCTCGAGACATGGGAGCCTTTACGCGATCAAGGAGTGGCCTTCCGCATGTTCGACGACAAGTCGGCTGCGTCGTACATCGCCGCTCGCTACGGGCGCGAGCAGGTCTCGGCCTTCGCCCGGTGCCAACACCCTGCCATGCGCAGCGATTATCTGAGACTGTGCGTGCTGCTTGCTGAAGGTGGCTTTTACGTCGATGCCGACGACAAGTTCCGAGGCGTGGCCATGCCACGGGTGTTCGACGACGGCAACTTGAAGGTCCAGCCTCTCTGCTATGACATCTCTCGCCAAGCGATGGTCGACACCACCGAGCCCGGGTTGTTCGATCATCAATCGTCAAGCCGAATCTTCTACGTCAATAACAACCCGATCGCGGCCAGAGCAGACGACCCGGTACTCCGACGGGCTTTGGAGCGCGCGACGAATCTGCTACTCGACCCAGCGCGCGTGCCTGAGATTCAATCCACAACCGGACCAGGAAATTTCAGTGCGGCACTTGCCGCACATGCCAACGAGTGCAACATCGCGAACCAGCCGCTGCGACTGGACCTTTTGTTCGGCTGGGAGACGATAGCGACACCAGACTGGACCTTGGGGTACCGGCTGGACGACCGTAACTGGCGCAGGTGGAACGACTGGTCCTTCGAGAATGCCGACCCGACCACTGGCATCGAATGAACATCGCCGAGGCGCTAGGACCAGCGAGGCATGTGTTCTTTCGGGCTTGGCGGCATCTGATGACAGCCATCCCAGCTGGTCGCCTTCAATCTCTCGGCCAGAGGCCGGACCAGATCAACTCGATCCTTGTTATCAACCTGGACCGCGAAGAACGTCGATGGCGCCTAGTTACACGGGAAGTTGCGCGATACCGGTCTGCTGACGGCGCACCATTGTCATCGATGATCCGCCGACTCTCGGCCGTAGACGCCCGAGATGGCCGCGCAGTAGCCGCCACCGCCGATGTCGACGCCACGTACTGCGTTGGCGATCAACTGTTCGTTCAGCCCGATGACCGCCTATCCGCAACGTTCCGGCCCGATGAGCCTGTTCGGATGACAAGACAAGAGGTGGCGGTCGCTCGCTCCCACATCGAGGCGTGGAAGCTCATCGCTGCCGGGTCAGACCATCACGTATTGGTCCTAGAAGACGACGTGTGGTTTCGCCCCGGGGCAAAGGCATCTATCGATCGCGGCTGGCGCGACGCGGTGTCGCACTCCCGCGACGAGCAGGGACCGCAATTCGTCTACTTGTCGTACTCTCTCGCCGACCTCACTGCGCCACGGCACCGCTCGAGCGACGCGGTTTTTCGTCCAACGCGCGGGCTCTGGTTCCTTTCTGGCTACGTTCTCTCACAGGAAGGCGCCTCCGCGCTGCTGCATGCCATGCCCGTGGTCGGGCCGGTCGACTTGTGGATGAACTACCGACTCGCCGAGCTCGACGCCTTCGCGCTTGGGAAGCCGGCATTGCTTCAGAGAATGGATACGGCATCGAGCAACGCCTACTCGATGCTGCCGTATCTCGCCCGCGCCGGGGTTGTAGACGCGGAGCGCGAACTTCAGCACCCCGGGCCCCCCACGCAGGGTCCGGTCATCGGCTGGAGTGCAGGAAGAGACCGCGAAAGCCTCGCCATGGCGCTATCCATGCTCGGGCTAAGGGTGCGCGTATTTGACACGGACGAGCCGACATTGACCCCGCAGGACCTCGAGTACTCCCTGAAGACATTCGACGCCCTTGTCGACCCCCCGCTCGACCCACGTGCACTGCGGGCAGTGTCGGACAACCCGGATGCCGTCGTTGTAGTGGAACGAGGGGCGTCTGTTCCCACCATCCTTGGTCCTAACATCCTCAGCCCTCACCGAACAGCGACAATCGAGGACCCTGCAGTCGGCGATTGGCGGCCGATCTGCCGTCTGCTGGGAGTCAACGTGCCCGTTGACCGATACCCAGTCGGAACAACGCCCGCCCTGCGAGCATTCCGAGACACACGCCCCGTGGCGATAAGTGCCGCTGGCACGCATAGAGGCGACCCTCGTGACGAGGACGCACGCACATCCGGGGCGACTGATGGGGCCGAAGGAGTTGCGTCGTCCGAATTGGCCCATCGAAGCCTGGAGCGAGATGACACGCCTTGGGTGCTGCCGACCTCAGACGACTGGACTCCATCGCCTCCGCGCGGGGTGTCAGATGCCTTTAGTCGTCTAGTGCTCGACGCGCCGATGTCGAGTCCTACCCAAGACGTGAACGAACTGAGTGAGACCTTCCCAGGAAACCTTGCGACCTTCAGTCCGGCGAATGTCGAGTACCGCGACGACGGTGCACACCTTCGATTAGTGAGACAACCTGATCTGGGTCGCCCGTTCCGATCGGGCGCCATAGCCACAACCAGGCAGTATCTATACGGGCGTTTCCAGGCCCGGATCAAACCTGCCCCCGGGTCGGGCGCAGTCACTGGGCTCTTTCTACATCGTGCATCACCCCGTCAGGAAATAGATCTGGAGTTTGTCGGCGCCCACTCGACACGAATCCTGACCAACGTCTACTTCAATCCCGGAGATGACGGAACTGAGTTGAGTTACGGCTATCGCGGCACGCCACACTGGATCGAACTGGGATTCGACGCCACTGCCGACTTCCACGACTACGCCATCGATTGGCATCCGCACGGCATCTCCTGGCTCGTAGACGGTCGCGTGGTGCACCAGCGCACCAGTTGGAACCCAACCCCGATACCCCATCTCCCCATGCGCCTTCACGCGAACCTGTGGGCGCCTCGGTCCATCGACTTGGCCGGCCAGTTCCGCAGTCCCGAAGTGCCTCGCGAGGCGGTCTTTGCAGACGTGCGTGTGACCTCCTGATCACTACTCTCGCCAGCGGGCGCCACTCGATCATGCCTCGAGTACTCAAGCTTCCACGCCGCGGACCTACGACATAGTGGGCGGTTTGATGCGGGTAAGCGGGCGGTCGGTAGATAGCGACTAGGGTCGCGCCGACCGTGCCCGTGGCGCCGCGAACGAGAGCGAGAACACCGACCGATGCAGCAGTCCGCCCAGCTCTACGACGTGATCAACCGCAGGAGGGACACGCGGCGCGAGTTCACGGGGGAGCCGGTCGACGACGGGGTGCTCCACCGGATCCTCTCGGCCGCGCACTGCGCGCCGAGCGTCGGGATGAGCCAGCCGTGGGACTTCGTGATGGTCAGGGACGCGACCACGCTGGAGACGTTCCGCGATCACGTGACCGACGAGCGGGCGGCGTACGCACGGACGCTCGACGGCGAGCGGGCCGCGACGTTCGAGCGGATCAAGGTCGAGGGGATCGTCGAGTCGGGGCTCGGCATCGTCGTCGGCTACGACCCCACGCGCGGCGGGCCCAACGTCCTGGGCCGCCACGCGATCGCCGACGCCGGGCTCTACTCCGTCGTCTGCGCGATCCAGAACCTCTGGCTCGCGGCCACGGCCGAGGGGCTGGGCGTCGGGTGGGTCAGCTTTTACCGCGAGGAGTTCCTGCGCGACCTGGTTGGCTTCCCTGAGCACGTCCGGCCGGTCGCGTGGCTGTGCGTCGGAGCGGTCTCGGGGCTGCCGGAGGTCCCGGACCTCGAGCGGTTCGGCTGGCGGCATCGGTCGCCGCTCGACGGGGTGCTGCACGACGAGCGCTATCAGGCCGGCTCGAACCTGGCGACGTAGCGGCGCTGCCCCGGCGTCTCGACTGCGCGCGCGTCGTAGTGCGCGCGCACCCACGCCACCGCGTCGGCGGCGGGGACGCCGTCGAGGACCGCGAGGCAGGCGAGCGCCGCACCCGTGCGTCCGCGACCGCCGGTGCACGCCACCTCGACCCGCTCGTGCGCGGCCCGCTCCCACGCCTCGCGCAGCACGGCACGGGCGGCGTCGCGATCGACGGGAAGGCGAAAGTCCGGCCACCGGACCCACCGGCTCTCCCACGCCATCGGGTCGGGCGGCGAGCCGAGCAGGTAGATCCCCAGCTCCGGCACCGGACCCGACGGCAGCGGCTTGCCCAGACCGCGTCCCCGGACCAGTCGACCCGACGGCAGCGTCACCACGCCGGGCGCGGTCGGGTCCCAGGGCGTCACGCATCCCGATCGTGCCAGAGCCGACCGGTGCGATCGTTTCGTAGCGCGGCGGGCATGCGGCGGCGAGGATGTCGCGCATGCGTCTTCGTGGGTGGTGCGCCGCGTTCTTTGCCGTCTCGATCCTGGCGGGATGCGGAAGCAACGATCCTCGGGACGAGTACCTGGACATGGTCGTGACGGACGCAGTGGAACCCACCAGCGACCCGAGCCCGACCGAGACACCGACGTACGAGCAACCTCCGCCGCTCGACCGCACCGAGCTGGACGCCCACCTGGCCGCGCTGACGCCGGAGGACCGCGCCCTCGCCGACCACTACCTCCACGAGGCGAGGCTCGGCGAGGGCACCTGGGTCGTCGCGGCGCCCATGACCGTGGAGGAGGCCAAGGCACTCCTGCTGGGACCCAGCCCGCAACGCGCGACCGCTGCGGACGAGAAGGCCTACATGGACGCCGAGATCTCAGCGTACTCCTTCCTCCAGGTCGGTGACGGCGTCGTCGCCTGGGAGGACACCGGCTTCGCCCAGCCGCCGGAGCGCCTCCTCGCCGCGCTGTCCCGCGACGGTGCCGCCAGCGCGCTGGCGAGCGAGAACATCGAGGCGATGACCAGCTTCGGCTACGCACGCGACGGCGAGGTGGTCTTCGACGACTTCGAGTACGCCTTCGTCGACGACCTCGAGATGATCCCGGCCGAGGTGCGCGATCTCGCCGCCCTGGCGTGGGTCGACCCCGACGCACCGATGGTGGAGGGCGCTGACTGGTTCGCCGTCGCCATGGCCATGGGCGAGAAGGTCACCGGGGTCCGCGCCACCAACGCCGTGCGCGACGTGCGCGACAGCTACGTCGTGCCGCTGCCGTGGGGGCCGGAGGAGGGCTGAGGGTCAGGGCGCCGTACGCGCTCCGACGCCGACCGACTCGGGCTGGGCCTCCTCGACTGCCTCCTCGACGACCGGCTCGGTGACCACGACGGGTGCGCGGCGTCGCAGCAGCGAGGCGACGAAGAGCCCCAGCAGGAACGCCAGCCCCAGACGGATCCACGGGAAGCCACTGGCCCCCTGCGAGCCCGGGGCGACGTCGAGGGCGAACACACCGTGGGAGATGTCGCGGCCGCCCTCGCGGAACGTGACGTCGAGCGAGTACGACCCAGGCGCGGGGTAGGCGAAGGTCAGCTTGGACTCGTTGGTCGGCAGCATCGGCGCCGTGTCCTCGTGCAGGACGCCGTCCTTGTTGAGCGTGAGCTGGTTGGTGTTGGCGCGGGTGTCGACCTCGAAGGCGACCTCGTCGAACGGGATCGGCGCGCCGACCAGGTCGTAGAGCCGCAGGTCGTGCTCGATGTCGAGCCCCGACACGGGCGCATGGGTGTTGAAGGTCAGCAGCAGGATGTTGGACCCGTCGACGTACTTCATGTCGAACGCCCCGCCGTGCGCGACGGCCGGCCCGGCACCGACGACGGGCGCGGCGATGACGAACAGCGCGGCGAGGACCGCGAGCAGCCGGCGCATCACTGGGCCGTGTTCATGTCGGTGGTGATCTCGGCCGCGGACAGCACGCGGGAGTAGATGCGCACCTCGTCGATCTGGCCGCCGAAGAACTCGCCCCAGACCGCGTTGCCGCCGATCTTGAGCGGATCCGCGGAGACCGGGACCGCGGAGGTCACCGCCTTGTCGGTGCGCAGCACGCCGTTGGTGTAGATCTTCAGTCGCGTGCCGTCGTACGTCGCCGCGACGTGCGTCCACGCGTTCAGCGGCACCGCCGTCGTGCCGACCGACGACGCCCCGTCGATCCACACGGATGGTCGGTTGGTGGTGCCCGACGCGGAGTAGAGCGAGTAGGCCAGCGAGCTCGAGGCCTCCTTGAGCAGGACCGTGCGCCAGCCCGACGAGGCCGTCGGGCGCACCCACGCCTCGAGCGTCATCGACTTCCCGAGGTCGAGGCTCGCCGAGTCGGCCACGCTGGCGTAGTCGTCGACGCCGTCGAACGACAGCGCGTTGCCGTACTTCCCGGCGGTCGTCCACGTCGGCCCGACGACGCTGCCGCCGTTGCCGCGCCCCGAGCCGTCGCCGATCGTCGAGCCCGATCCCTCGTTGAACGACCAGGCCCCGATGAGGCCGTTGGTCGGCGCCGCGTTGGTGACCGTGACCGCGACCGTCGAGGAGGTCTTGGTGTTGCCGGCAGCGTCGCGGGCCACGGCGCTGATGGTGTGCGCGCCGTTGGCGACCGAGGAGGAGGCCCACGAGAGGGAGTACGGCGCGGTGGGGTCCTCGGCCCCGACGGGCGAGCCGTCGACCTGGAACCGCACGCCGGCGACGCCGACGTTGTCGCTCGCCGTCGCGATCAGCGTGGCCGCCCCCGTCAGGGTGTCGCCCGCCGCGGGCGCCGTGACCGAGACGGTCGGCGCGGTGGTGTCGCTGGGCGGCGCGTAGGCCGCGAGCTTGACGATCTTCGCCGTCGACGGGACGCCGTTGCTGTCCACCGCGAAGACCATGTAGTAGTTGGCCGGCGCGATGTTGGCGTTGGCCGGCGTGCTGACCGAGAGCGTGTTGCCGCTGCGGGTGAACGGCAGGTCGACGAAGTGCTGGTTCCAGTCGGCGGCGTGCGTGATCGAGCCCAGGCTGACGAGGCTGATCTTCGCGATGTCGGCGGCCTGCGGGGTGACCAGGTCCATCGTCGAGGCGTAGGTCGTCTGACCGGGCAGCGAGGTGATCGTCGGGCGCGGGCCCTTGAAGAGGTAGCCGGGGGAGTACCACTGCATGTTGAGCTGGTCGGGCGCCGGCGCCAGCCGGCCGCCACCGCCCGACAGCACGCGACCGTCCGGCATCAGCAACGAGATCGAGTGATACATCCGCGGCCGCGCCGGCGACGCCAGCTGCTTCCACGTATTGGTGACCGGGCTCCACTGCTCGGCCGTCAGCGTGCCGGTCGAGGAGAAGTCGTTGACCACCGTTGACCCGCCGACGACCATCGCGTCGCCCGTCGGCAGCATCGTCACGTTGTGGAACGAGCGCGCCGAGGCCATCGTGCCGGCGGCGCTCCACACCGGCGAGCCGCTCGTCATGTCGAGCACCTTCGCGGCCTTGGTCGAGGCGACCGGGTTGTTGGGGTTGTAGGAGTCGAGCGCGTTGGCTCCGCCGGTGACGAGGTACTTCCCCGGGGCGAACGAGGTCCACGCGGCGTACGGCACCTGCGTCGTGCCGACCCTGGTCCACGCGTTGGTGGCCGGGTCGAAGGTCATGATCGCGCCGTGCTCGGCGGAGATCGCGAGGACCTTGCCGTCGGGCAGCACGTTGGTCTGGGGATACTGCACCTCACGCAGCTGCGGCGTCGTGATCGGCACCGAGCTGAGGGTGCTGGTGGCCGGGTTGTAGATCTCCGGGGTGTCGACCCACGTGGTTTCGACCTGGCTGGCGCCGCTGAGGATGAGCATCCGGTTGTCGGGCATCTGGGTGACGCTGGGATACCACCGGTCGACCGCCAGGTCGGGCTTCCGGGTCCACGCGCGGGTGTCGGGGTTGAACGAGTAGACGTCCTTGATCCCGCGGCCGCCACCGTCGTGCCCGCCGACCACGATCAGGTTGCCGTTGGCGTCCGTGGCCTGGCCCGCGCAGAAGATGCCGGCGCCGACCGGGACGGGCGTGAACGTGTTGGTGACTGGGTCCCACAGCTTGGCCTGCGACGTCGGCGTCTCCCACGCGTCCCACATCAGCACCTCGCCGGTCCTGAGCAGGGTGGCGTGGACGGGCACCAGCGGCCACTCCGTCACCGGACCCCACTCGCCGACGCTGGCGCGGGGGTCGCTGTTGGCGACGGTGACCGAGACCGCCGCCGAGGTGGTCGCGTTGACGGAGTCGCGGGCCCGGGCGGTCAGCGCGTGGCTGCCGTTGGTCGCGGTGGTGGTGTCCCAGCTGACGGAGTACGGCGCTGACGTGTCCTCCGCCCCGAGCGGCGAGCCGTCGAGCAGGAACTGCACGCCGGTGACCGCGACGTCGTCGGCGGCCTGTGCGGTGACCTGCACCGAGCCCGAGACGGACGCGCCGGCGTTGGGCGCCGTCACGGACACGGTCGGCGGGACCGAGTCGGGCGCGGTGGACGAGAACGAGCGCGAGTCCCCGCTGCCGGGCTGCTCGACGTGGCTGCCGTCGGCGACCAGAACCGTCACCGTGTGCTGCCCGCCGGGCACGTCGAGGAAGGTGTAGGACTGGTCGTTGTCGGTGTCGAAGTCCATCTTCGTCGGGCCGCCGTCGAGCTGCAGGTGCACGTGCTTGCCGTCGTTGGCCGCCCACGCGCCGGCCTTGATGTACTTCACCGTGACGCTCGTGCCGCTCACGACGCCACCCGCGGCGGGGGTGGTGATGCGGACCGTCGCCGGGTTGGCGGTGCGTACGTCGACGGGCGCGCTGGTCGTCGTCAGGCCGGCCGAGTCGGTGGCGACCGCGGTCAGGCGCCGTGCCCCGTCGAGCAGCGTCCGGGTGTCCCACGACGCGCTGAACGGCGCGGTGGTGTCGGGCGCCCCGAGATTCTCGCCGTCGACCTTGAACTGCACCGCCGAGACGGCGTTGTCGTCGGCTGCGTCCGCGGTCACGCTCACCACACCGTTCACGTCGCCCGCGGCGGGTGCCGTCAGGGACACGGTCGGCGGGGTGACGTCGCCGGCGAAGGAGGCGTACATCGAGAAGGTCGCAGCCTGGCTGCTGAAGCTGCCGAAGGTGGCCGGCCACGCGCCGTACGCCTGACCGGCGGTGCGCCACCCGCTCGACCCGCTGCTGGTGCTGCGCATGTTGTTGACGGCCGCGCTCGCGCCGTTGGAGTTGTAGCCGAGGTAGTAGGCGGTGTTGGGCGCGAGAGTCGCGGTGATCGGGACCGTGTTCCACGAGTTGGCGACCAGGGTGCCGGTGGCGCTGCTGGCGACGAGCGCGCCGGGGGCGGAGCCGTTGGCGGCGTAGATCGCCATCTGGAAGCTGCGGCGCGCCACCGAGGGGTCGACGGCACCGACGTTGACCGACAGCGACACGACCTTGCCGCCGTCGACGGTGGTGACGCGGGTGACGTTGATGTTGTTGGAGTTGTCGGAGTCGGTCTGGGAGCCGGCCGTCGTCGCGCCGAGCGGCGTCGAGAAGGTGCGGTCGGGGGAGACGGTGAGGTCGCCGCCGGGGTCACGGCTGCGGGCCTGGTAGTGGTAGGACCGGTTGGCGGCGAGCCCCGTCAGGTTGACCGCGTGGCTGGTGACCGCGGTGCCGTTGAGGGTGCTGGTGCTGCCGTAGCCGGAGGTCAGGCCGTAGGCGACCTGGGTGTCGGAGGCGATGTCGGTGTCCCACGCGACGGTGGCCGTGGTCGCGCCGAGCGCGGTCGTGCGGACGTTGGAGATCGCCGGTGCGGCGCCGCGCGCCGAACCGGTGGTCGCCATCGGGACCACGAGCGCCATGACGACGGCGACACCGAGGAGCGCTGCCGGAGCGCGTCGGCGCGCGAATCCCCCCACAGCATTGCGAGCTGCCATGTCCGGACTCTCACAGCGACGGGCCGGCGGGGCATCGCCAAATTGCGGGCATTCGGTCCGGGTGCGCGGCGAGTCGGTCACGAAGGCCTGTCCCCGGACGTGGCTAGGGTCGGCTGCCACGGCGCTGTCAGGGCGCCGCACGGGACATCCCGTGGCAGCCATCTCGGAAGGAAGCCATGCGAATCAAGCTCGTCATGCCCATCGTCGTCACGGCCCTCGTGTCGGTGGGGCTCGTCGCCCCGGCCGACGCGCAGGAGTCCGCGTCCAGCAGCAGCGTCGGGACTGTTCACCGGTCCGACGACCTCGCGCGGAAGTCTCGCGGCAACCAGCGGATCGACGTCTGGGACTGGAACCTCACCGGAGCCGGGTCCGACCCCAACGGCGTCAACAACGGAGGCAGCGCAGTGGCCCTGACTCCCCTCAAGAACCAGCTCAACGCGGCCGGCGGCGGTGATCGACCCGACGTGATCACCCTGCAGGAGGTCTGCCAGAACCAGCTCAACGACGCGGCGCCCTATCTCGACACGCTCGGCTACTGGGTCGGTTGGCGCCAGAGCCGGAGCCAGTCCCGGTGCGAGAACCAGGCGCCCGGCGCAGGGACGGCCATGTACGACGTGATCGCCGTGCCGAAGGCGTACTCGCCGACGGGCTACAACTACGTCAAGAACGACATCGGTGACGGCATGGCGTGTGCGCTCTTCACCAAGACCAAGACGATCATCGCCTGCTCGACGCAGATCTCCGGGGGCGACGAGGCCTACCGTGCCAAGACCACCTACCGGATGCTCCAGGACGAGATCATCCCGTGGACGGGCTTCGGCTGGGGCGTCGTGATCGCCGGTGACTTCAACACCTCGCCGGGCAACTCGCCCATGGACAACATGTACGACTCGACGGTGCCGGGTGCGCGTGGTCGGCTGTTCGACGCCGACATGTCGTGCGGCACGTGCCGCGACGGCGTCTGGACCAACGACGCACGCGGCACCCTCGGCAAGCGGAAGATCGACTACGTCTTCTACTCCAAGAACGTGTTCGCCCGCACCAGCTTCCGCGCCGAGCTGGACTACAAGGAGCAGTACTCCAACCACAAGTTCTACAAGGCCAGCTCGGCCTTCAAGTAGACGGTCGCTTGGTCCGCGCGGTGGCCGGCGCGCCGCGCGGATCCTCGGGCCAGGAGTGCTTGGGGTAGCGCCCGCGCAGGTCGGCACGCACGCCCGGATAGCCGTTGTCCCAGAAGGACTCCAGGTCGGCGGTGACGGCAGCCGGGCGTCGGGCGGGGGAGAGCAGGTGCAGCAGGAGCGGGACCCGGCCACCGGCCAGGGCCGGGACCGCAGTCCAGCCGAAGACCTCCTGGAGGCGTACGGCGAGGACCGGCTGTTCCTGCGAGTAGTCGATGCGCACCGTCGACCCGCTCGGCACCTGCACGCGCTCGGGGGCCAGGTCGTCGAGCCGGCCCGCTTCCTGCCACGGCACCATCGCCCGCAGGGCGGCGCTCACGTCGATCCGGCGGAGGTCCTGCGCCGAGCGGACCCGCGCCAGCTGCAGTCCGAGCCAGGTGTGGAGGCCCTCGGTCAGTGCCGCGTCGCTGACGTCGGGCCACGGGTCGCCGATCGCGCGGTGCAGGAAGTCGAGTCGCGCACGCAACGCCGTGGCCGCCTCCGTCCAGGACAGCAGCGCGATGCCCTCGGTCGTCATCGCTTCCCGGATCGCGATGCTCACCGCCTGCACGGGCGGATCGGTGAGCGGGGTCGAGCTGAGCTCGATCGCGCCGAGCAGCGTCCGCCGGCGAGCCACCACGCGCCCGTCGGTCCAGGCGACCTCGTCCGCCTCGGTCCAGAGCGACCCCGCCGCCTCCAGCGCGAGGTCCTCGGTGAGCGGGGCTGCCGCGCGGATCCGGGCCTCGCGGTCTCCCGGCCGCCGGTGCGCGTCACCGACCGCGAGCCACTCCAATCCGGCCAGCGGGCCGGGGGCGCGCGGGTCGAGCGCCGCGCCGGTCCCGGACGCCATCAGGTAGCTCGACGTGCCGGACCGCTTGCGGGCGATCCGGTCCGGATGGGCCAGGGCCACCACGAGGCCGACGGCCACGTCGTCGGTGAGGGGACGGGTGTGCTCCGACGTGGTGCCCTGCCCGGCCACGACCTGCTCGAGCCGGGTGACCTGCTGGCGCCACGACCTCGCTCGCTGGTCGGTACGCAGCGACCGGAGGGCAGCGACCAGGTCTCCACCGGGAGCGCGCACGTCCTCGCTCAGCATCGCGACCACCTCCGCGGCTCGCCCGGCCCCGACGAGACCGGCCCCGTCGAGGAGGGCACGCGCCAGCCGGGGGTCGGCCGGCACGCCGGCGATCACCCGGCCCCGCGCGGTGGCCCTCCCGTCGTCGGTCATCGCACCCAGGCCCACCAGCACCTCCCTCGCCGCCGACAGTGCGTGCGCCGGCGGCTGGTCGAGCAGCGCCAGGTCGCGGGCGTCGGTGCTGCCCCAGCACGCCACCTCCAGGGCGAACGCCGTGAGGTCGGCGGTCGCGATCTCGGGCTCCGGGTGGGCGGCGAGGTGCGTGTGCTCCGCCTCGGACCAGCACCGCAGCACGGTGCCCGGCCCCAGCCTTCCGGACCGTCCCGCCCGCTGCTCGGCCGCGGCCCGGCTCACCGCGACGGTCACCAGGGAGGCCAGCCCGCGGCGGTGATCGGTGCGCGGCTCGCGGGAGAAGCCGGCGTCCACCACGATGCGCACGCCCGGCACGGTCAGCGACGACTCGGCGACGGCGGTCGAGACGACCACCCGTCGGCGCGGCCCCTCGCTGAGTGCGCGATCCTGTTGGGCGCCGGACAGCCGTCCGTGCAGCGCGTGCACGTCCGCGTCGACGCCGGCCAGGCGCCGTACGGTCGCGTCGACCTCCGCGACGCCCGGCACGAAGACGAGGACGTCGCCCTCGTGGTCGGTCAGCGCGCGACGGACGGTCCCTGCCACGTGGTCGTGGAAGGCCGGGGTGATGCCCCGGTCGTCCGTGCGGCGGACCCCCGCAGGCGGCGGGCACCACACCGACCGGACCGGGTGGAGGGCGCCCGGGACTCGGATGACCGGGGTGTCGCGCCCGAGCAGCGCGGCCGTCCGTTCGGCCTCGATGGTGGCCGACATCGCCACCAGGGACAGGTCCTCGCGCAGGTTGGCCCGGACGTCGACGAGGAGGGCCAGGGTCAGGTCGGCGTCGAGGTGGCGCTCGTGCACCTCGTCGAGCACGACGGCTCCGACGCCGGCCAGCTCGGGGTCGTGCTGGATGCGCCGGAGCAGCAGGCCGGTCGTGACCACTTCGACACGCGTACGCCGACTGGTGCGCCGGTCCCCACGGACGGAGTGCCCCACGGTCTCGCCCACCGGTTCGCCGAGCAGGTGCGCCAGCCGACGGGCGGCGGCGCGGGCGGCGATGCGGCTGGGCTGCGTGACCACGACCCGTCCGTCGACGACCTCGGCGACCGCGGGCGGGACCAGGGTCGTCTTGCCCGTGCCGGGTGGTGCCTGGACCACCGCGACTCCCGATGTGCGCAGCGCCTCGGCGAGAGCGGGCAGGCCGGCAGTGACCGGGAGGTCGGGCGGCGCAGCGAGCAGGTTGCGCAGCGGGTCGGACACTCGAGCAGTGTGCCTGACCTGGTGTTTCCCTACGGAGTGGGCGGGTCTTCGTCGAGGGTGAGGGCGGCGCCGTTGATGCACCAGCGCTGGCCGGTGGTCGCCGGGCCGTCGCGGAAGACGTGGCCCAGGTGGCCGCCGCAGTTGGCGCACGTGGCTTCGCGGCGCGGGAACAGCAGCTTGAAGTCGGTGCGGACCACCACGGCATCGCGAGTCGCCCGGTCCGAGAAGCTGGGCCAGCCCGTCCCGGAGTCGAACTGGTCCTCCGCCCGGAACAGCTCGGCGTCACAGCCCACGCACCGGTAGACGCCGTCCCGGTCGGCCGACGGGTGCTCGTAGGGGCTGGCCCCGGGAGCCTCCGTGCCCGCCCGACGGAGCACGCGGTAGGCCTCGGGGCTCAGGCTCGCCTGCCACTCGGCGTCCGTGCGCACCACGGAAGGCTCGGGTCGTGGCCGGCGGGTGAACATGCCGCCAGCGTAGGCACCGGGTCCTGAGGCCCCGTCAGCCCTGACGGTGCCCGTCCACGATCGCCTCGATCGTCGTCCGAGCCGGGGTGGCCGGGCGACCCAGCAGCCGTTCGAGCGTCGGGTCGGCGACCGCGAACTCACCGCGCCGCGCGGCACGGAACATCCCCAGGGTGAAGTCGGCTGCCGGGGCGGGAAGGCCGCCAGCGATGGCCGACGACCTCCACTCGTCGTCGTCCACGACCACGCGCCTGATCGGGCGACCGGTGACCTCGCCGACGATGCGGGCGACGTCCGCGAAGTCGAGCTGCTCGGAGCCCGTGAGGGGCGGGGAGACGCCGTCGAGCGCGCCCTCCCGGGTCAGCGCGATGGCGTCCACCTCCGCGAGGTCGGCGTGCGCAGTCCAGGAGAACGGTCCGTCCTCGGGCAGTCGCAGCTCCCCGGTCTCGAGCGCGGCCGGGAGGTAGATCTCGAAGGTGCTGGCGTAGAAACCGTGCCGCAGTGCGGTCCAGGCGATGGTCTGCTCGGCGAGGACCGCCTCGGTGGCGGCGTGCTGGAGCTGGGCGGGGAACAGCGAGGTGGCGGAGGAGGCCTGGTGGCTCGTGTAGAGCACGCGGCTGGCCCCGGCGCGCACCGCCGCCTCGATGGCCGCCCGGTTCGCCTCGCCCGCCCCCGGCCCTCGGATGGCGGCCGACACCACGAGCACCTGGTCGGCGCCCTCGAAGGCGTGGTCGAGGCTGGCGGGGTCGGTGAAGTCCCCGGCGCGGACGCGGACTCCGCGTGACGCCAGGGCCTCGGCCTTGCCGACGTCGCGGACGCTGACGCCCACCTGCTCGGCCGGCACACGGTCGAGCAGGTGGGAGACGACCTGGGATCCGAGGCGGCCGGTGCCGCCGGTGACGATGATCATGCTGCTCCTCGGGATCGATGCTTCGAGATCGAGGCTAGCAGCGATTCGGACCAATGGAAGCGTCACGGTGATATCGTTGATCCATGGCCTCACCCACTGATGTCGTGGCTGTGTCCACGCGGTCGAAGATCGTCGACGCCGCGGCGCTCCTGCTGCGCGAGGGCGGCGCCGACGCCGTCACCACGCGCGCGGTCGCGACCGCCGCGGGCGTGCCCGCACCGACGATCTTCCGGGTGTTCGGCGACAAGGACGGCCTGATGGACGCGGTCGCCGAGCACGTCATGACGACCTACGTCGCCACCAAGGCCGAGCGTGCGTCCCGCGAGGACGGCGACCCGGTCGACGACCTCCGTCGGGCGTGGCGTTCCCACATCGACTTCGGGCTGGCCAACCCCGATCTCTTCGTCCTGCTCAGCACCCCTGGTCGCCACTCCCGGTCGCCCGCCAGCGCCGCCGGCGCCACGGTGCTCGAAGCCCGTGTGCGCCGCGTGGCGGAGGCCGGCCTGCTGACGGCACCCGAGGCCCACGTCGTCGGCCTCATCCACGCCGCCGGCACCGGCGCCGTGCTGTCGCTGCTGCAGCAGCCGGCGGACCGCCGCGACGACTCACTGCCCGATGCCATGCTCGAGGCGGTCCTCCGCACGGTCCTGACCACGACCCCGGCCCCCTCGACCTCACACCTGGCCCCACTGGCGATTGCCTTCCGGACGGCCGTCCCCGACCTGCCCGGCCTCACCGGTGGAGAGCGTCAGCTCCTCGGGGAGTGGGTGGACCGCACCATCGCCGAGATCCCCTGACGGGTCAGCGCCCACTGGGTGACCGTCCTCGCCGGGGTCCAGCCGGTGAAGGTGCCGACGGGGGCGGCGGTCTCGACGCTGATGCGGGTGAGCTCCCCGCCGTGCTGGTCGTACGCCGCGGCGAGCAGCGTCTCGGTCTCGAGCGTCACGCCGTGCACGACGATGCGGCCGCCCGGCTTCAGCGAGGCGAGGCACGCGTCGAGCAGGCCGGGCGCGGTCGCGCCGCCGCCGACGAAGATCGCGTCGGGGGCCTCGAGGTCGGCGAGGGCCTCGGGCGCTCGGCCGGTGACGACCTGAAGCGTTGGTACGCCGAGGTGCGCGGCGTTCGTCGAGATGCGCCGCGCGCGCTCGGGGTCGGACTCGACGGCGATCGTCCGGCAGGAGGGGTGGGCGCGCATCCACTCGATACCGACCGACCCGGCGCCGGCCCCGACGTCCCACAGCAGCTCGCCGGGGGTGGGCGCGAGCCGGGCCAGCGCCGAGGCGCGGAGGTCACGCTTGGTGAGCTGGCCGTCGTGGTCGAAGGCGTCGTCGGGGAGCCCGGCGGTCCAGCCGTGAACACGCGGGCCGACCAGCTCGACGGCGAGGACGTTGAGGCGCGGACCGCCGTAGGTCCAGTCGCGGGCGAGTCCCGTCGCGTGCGACTCGGTCGGGGCGCCGAGATCGCCGAGGACGTGCAGCACACTGTCGCCGTACCCCGCGTCCGTCAGGCGACCCGCGACGTCGCCGGGGGTGTGCTCGTGCGCTGAGAGGATCAGCAGGCGGCGGCCGGGGGCGAGCTCGCGCAGGATCAGGGCCGGATCCTCAGCCACCAGGCTCAGAGCCGTGGACGACTCCGCCGACCAGCGCAGGCGGGCGCGGGCGAGCGCGATCGACGAGACGGCCGGGTGGACGACGACGCGGTCGGGTCCGAGGAGCTCGATCAGCGTCGTGCCGATCCCCGAGACGAGCGGGTCGCCGGACGCGAGCGCGACCACCCGCTGTCCGTCCATCCCGGCGAGGAAGTCGGGCAGCCCCGCGCGCAACGGTGACGGCCAGGGCAGCCGCAGCTGTCCCGCGACCTCGGGCAGGAGGGCGAGGTGGCGTCGGCCGCCGAGGACGGTCTCCGCGTCGAGCACGAGGGCACGAAGCGTCTCCGGCATCCCGGCCCAGCCGTCCGCGCCGACGCCGACCACGGTCACGACGGCAGGGGCCGGTGGAGATGGTGGACGGGTCGTGTCTGGCACGAGGCCGCACGCTATCGTCACCGCAGGCACGAGGTGCCCCGAGGACCACCCGGTCCGAGGGGAGAATCTGGGAAGCCGGTGAGACTCCGGCACAGGCCCGCTGCGGTGAATCAGGCCCTTCGGAGACGAGGGGACCCGACAAGTCCGAAGACCGGCCTCGCGTCCGACCACTGATCGGCACAGCGAGCGGGAGCCTCACATGCCACAGCACTACCCCTTTTCTGCCGTCCTCGGGTGCGAGGCCGACGACCTCGACGACATGGGCCTGGCCCTCGTCCTCACCACGATCGCCCCGGAGATCGGTGGCGTGCTGGTGCGCGGCGAGAAGGGCACGGCCAAGTCGACCACCGTCCGCGCGCTCGCGGCCGTGCTGCCGCCGGTCTCGGTGTACGCCGACGACCGGTTCTCCATCGACCCGGCCGACCCGGCCTCGACGTCGCCCGACGGCCCCTTCGACGCCGACGCCGAGGTGCTGACCCGCTCCGTGCGGCTCGTCGAGCTGCCGGTCGGCGCCACCGAGGACCGCGTGCTCGGGTCGCTGCACCTCGAGAAGGCGCTGTCGCAGGGCGCGGTGGAGTACGAGCCCGGCCTCCTCGCCCGGTCGCACCGCGGGATCCTGTACGTCGACGAGGTCAACCTGCTCCACGACCACCTCGTCGACCTGCTGCTCGACGCCGCCGCGATGGGTCGCGTCACGATCGAGCGCGACGGCGTCTCGGTCGAGCACGCCGCGCGCTTCGTGCTGATCGGCACCATGAACCCCGAGGAGGGCGAGCTGCGCCCGCAGCTCCTCGACCGGTTCGGCCTCACGGTCGAGGTGGCCGCGCCCCGCGAGCCTGCGCTGCGCGCCGAGGTCGTACGCCGCCGGATGGCCTTCGACCTCGACCCGGCCGGCTTCGGCGACCGCTACCGAGACCTCGACCGGGCCCTCACCGAGCGTGTGTCGACCGCCCGCGACCACCTCCCGAAGGTCCGCCTCGGCGAGGCCGCGCTGCTCAAGATCGCCGAGGTCTGCGCCGCCTTCGAGGTCGATGGACTGCGGGCGGACATCGTGACCGCCCGCACCGCCGTCGCGCACGCCGCCTGGCAGGGCCGCGACGAGGTCACCCGCGCCGACATCCGCCGGGCCGCCCTGCTGTCGCTGCCGCACCGCCGCCGGCGCAACCCGTTCGACGCCCCCGGGCTCGACGAGGACCTGCTCGACCAGCTGCTCGGCGACGACGAGCTGCCGCCCGAGCCGCCCGAGGGACCAGCTCCCGACGACGAGCCCGACGACGAGCTCGGACCTGAGTCCGCAGGGGACTCAGGTCCCAGCGAGCCCGACCTCGGACCTGAGTCCGGGGAGGACTCAGGTCCCAGCGAGGGGCCCAGCGAGCCCCCGTCGGACCCGGGACGTCAGGAGGATCGAGCGCCCGAACAGCCAGAACCCATGACGTCCGGCCCGGGCGGCGACCAGCCCGGCGACGTGGTGAAGGCCGCGGCGGCGTACAAGCCCCGGCTGCTGACCGTCGACGGACTCGGCGAGGGAGCGGCCGGCAAGCGCAGCCGCGCGCTCGCGCGGTCGGGCCGGCGGGTGGGCGCGACCACGGGCGACTCGGGGTCGCTGCACCTGGTCGAGACGCTGATGGCCGCGGCCGGGAAGCAGTCCACACGCGAGCGGGTCGGGACGCGCGTCGCGCTGCGGTCGGACGACCTGCGCGTCGCCGTACGCGAGGGACGCGAGGCCAACCTGGTGCTCTTCTGCGTCGACGCGTCGGGCTCGATGGCCGCGCGCAAGCGGATGACGCAGGTCAAGACGGCCGTCCTGTCGCTGCTGATGGACGCCTACCGCCGCCGCGACAAGGTCGGGCTGATCACCTTCCGCGGCGCCGACGCCGAGCTCGTGCTGCCGCCGACGCACTCGGTCGAGATCGCGGCGCGTCGCCTCGACGAGCTGCCCGCCGGGGGGCGTACGCCGCTGGCCGGGGGTCTCCTCGAGGCGGCCACCGTGCTCCAGCGCGAGCGGCTGCGCGACCCGCGCCTGCGGCCCCTGCTCGTCGTGGTCACCGACGGCCGCGCCACCGACGGCGCCGACGCCGTGGCCAGGTCTCTCCGGGCGGCCGAGCACCTCGCGGGGCTGCGCGTCACGACCGTCGTGGTCGACGGGGAGTCCGGGCCGCTTCGGCTCGGGCTCGCCGTCCGCCTCGCCGAGGTGCTCGGGGCCGAGCACCTCCCGGTCACGGAGGTCACGGCCGAGGCGCTGACGAGCCCGGTCGACCGGACCAGCCCCGTCCGCAGGAGCGCCTGATGCCGAAGGGCCAGCCGGTCGCCGTACCCGACGACGGGCTCACCACCGCCCAGCGCCGCAACCGCCCGCTGATCATGGTCCACACCGGTCCCGGCAAGGGGAAGTCGACCGCCGCCTTCGGGCTCGCGATGCGCGGCTGGAACCAGGGCTTCAGCATCGGGGTCTTCCAGTTCGTGAAGTCGGCCAAGTGGCGCATCGGCGAGCAGACCGTGCTCGAGCGCCTCGGCCGGCTCCACGAGGAGACAGGCGAGGGCGGCCCGGTCGCCTGGCACAAGATGGGCTCCGGCTGGTCCTGGTCGCGCAAGGCCGGCACCGACGATGACCACGCGGCCGACGCTGCCGAGGGCTGGCAGGAGATCAAGCGCGCGCTCGCCGAGGAGCGCCACGACCTCTACGTCCTCGACGAGTTCACCTACCCGATGAAGTGGGGCTGGGTCGACGTCGACGACGTCGTCTCCACGCTGGTCGCCCGGCCCGGCCGCCAGCACGTCGTCATCACCGGGCGCCACGCCGACCCGCGCCTCCTCGACGCCGCCAACCTCGTCACCGAGATGGGCCAGGTCAAGCACCCGATGGAGGTCGGGCAGAAGGGCCAGAAGGGGATCGAGTGGTAGCCCTCCCTGTGTCACTGCCGCGCCTGGTCGTCGCCGCTCCGTCCACCGGGCAGGGCAAGACGACGATCGCCACGGGCCTGCTGGCCGCGTTGCGCGCCGCGGGGCACGAGGTGAGCGGGCACAAGGTCGGGCCCGACTACATCGACCCCGGCTACCACGCGCTCGCCTCCGGACGGCCCGGTCGCAACCTCGACCCGCACCTCGTCGGCGAGGAGCGGATCGTCCCGCTGCTGCTCCACGGCGCGGCCGGCGCCGACGTCGCGGTGATCGAGGGAGTGATGGGTCTCTTCGACGGGCGCCTCGGGACGGGCGGCTTCAGCTCGACCGCCCACGTCGCACGGCTGACCGCCTCTCCCGTCGTGCTGGTGCTCGACATCGCCGGCCAGTCGCGCTCGGTCGCGGCGATCGCGGCCGGCATGGCGGCGTACGACCCCTCCATCGACGTCGTCGGCGTCGTCCTCAACGGCGCGCGGTCCGACCGCAACACCGAGGAGATCCGCGGCGCGCTCGACCTGCCCGTGATCGGGATGCTGCCTCGCGACGAGCAGCTCGCCACGCCCTCGCGCCACCTCGGCCTCGTCACCGCGGCCGAGCGCGAGGAGTCGGTGGCGATGGTCGCCCGACTGGGCGAGCAGGTGGCGAAGTACCTCGACCTCGAGGCGCTGCTCGCGGTCGCCCGGTCGGCGCCCGACCTCGAGGGGGAGGCGTGGGACCCGACCGCGGAGATCAGGCGCTCGACCAGCGGTCAGAGGCCGGTCGTCGCCGTCGCGGGCGGACGCGCCTTCACCTTCCGCTACCCCGAGACCGAGGAGCTGCTCGCGGCGGCCGGCTGCCAGGTGGTCACCTTCGACCCGCTCCTCGACCGCACGCTGCCGGCGGGCACGGGCGGGATCTACCTCGGCGGTGGCTTTCCCGAGGTGTACGCCGCCGAGCTGGCCGCCAACCGGCCGCTGCTCGACGACCTGGCGCGCGCGGTGCGGGCGGGCGTCCCGACCGTCGCGGAGTGCGCCGGGCTGCTCTACCTCGCCGAGACCCTCGACGGCGTGCCGATGGCCGGCGTCCTCCCGACCGCCGCCGCGATGGCCCAGCGCCTGACCCTGCGCTACCCGACGGCCACCGCGACCACCGACTCGCTGCTGACGCGCGTGGGGGAGGAGGTCACCGGCCACGAGTTCCACAAGACCTCGGTCGACCGCGACGGGACGGCGTGGGACATCGACGGGCACGCCACCGGGTTCGCGATCGACACGATCCATGCGTCCTACCTGCACGTGCACTGGGCCGGGCACCCGCAGCTGGCGCAGCGGTTCGCCGACGCGGCCCACGCCGCGACGCCACACGACTCGATCGACCCGCTGCGCCACCACGGCGACACCGAGGTCGACGGGCTGCTCGACTTCGCCGTCAACGTCTTCCCCGAGCCGCGGCCGGCCTGGCTGGACCGTGCGCTCCACGAGTCGCTGGAGAGCGCGGCCTATCCGGACGCGAGGCTCGCGACGACCGCCCTCGAGCGCCACCTGTCCCGCGACGGGGCTGACGTGCTCCCGACCGCCGGCGCCGCCGAGGCCTTCACCCTCGTCGCGCGGCTGCGTGACTGGCAGCACCCGGTCGTCGTGCACCCGCAGTTCACCGAGCCGCACGCCGCGCTGGAGCAGGCCGGGCACCGCGTCCACCCGGTCGTGTGCCGCCCCGACTTCACCCTCGACCCCGACGCGGTCCCCGACGAGGCGGACCTCGTCGTGATCGGCAACCCGACCAACCCGACGGGCGTGCTGCACCCGGCCACGGTGATCGAGGGGCTGCTGCGGCCCGGCCGGGTCGTCGTGGTCGACGAGGCCTTCATGGACGCGGTCCCGGGCGAGGCCGAGTCCCTGGTGCGTGCGCGCCACGACGGGCTCGTCGTTGTCCGCAGCCTCACCAAGCACTGGTCGATCCCGGGGGTTCGGGCGGGGTACGTCGCCGGCGACCCCACCCTCGTCCGCGACCTCGCGCGCCTCCAGACGCCGTGGTCGGTCGCGGGCACCGCCGTCGCCGCGATCGTGGCTTGCACCTCCGAGGACGCCGCCGCCGAGTCGGAGGGACGTGCCCGGGCGATCGGGCGGTGGCGCGACCACCTCGTCGCGGGACTGGGCGAGCGCGGGATCGAGCACGTCCCGTCCAGCGCCCCCTTCGTGCTGGCCCGCCTCGGCGCCGACCGGCTGTTCCTGCGCGAGCAGGGCATCGCCGTACGCCGCTGCGACACGTTCCCCGGGCTCGACCCGACCTGGGCGCGGATCGCCGTGCGACCCGAGCCGACCACCGACCTCCTCCTCGCCGCCCTCGACCGAAGGACCCGACTGTGACCTCCGTCCTGACGACCCCCTCCGCCGACGCCCGGGCCGCGGCGACCGAACGACTCGCCGCGCTCGCGACCCCGCCCGGTGCCCTCGGACGGCTCGGCGACCTCGCGGTGTGGGTCGCGGCCTGTCAGGGCCAGGTGCCGCCGGCGCCGGTCGACTCGGTGCGGCTGGTGATCTTCGCGGGCGACCACGGCGTCGCCGGCCACGGGGTCTCGGCGTTCCCGCCCGCCATCACCGGCGCGATGGTGCGCACCTTCCTGCTCGGCAAGGCCGGCGTGAGCGCGCTGGCCGACGCCCACGGGGTGGCCGTGCGGGTGCTCGACCTCGGCGTCGACGAGGACTTCGCCGACCTCCCCGATGACGTCCGGAGCGCGCTGACTGCGCACAAGGTCCGCCGCGGCAGCGGCGCGATCCATCTCGAGGACGCACTCACCGCCGACGAGACGCACGCTGCGCTCGAGGCCGGCGCGGCGGTCGCGCACGAGGAGATCGCGGCCGGGGCCCAGCTGCTGATCAGCGGCGACATGGGCATCGGCAACACCACCCCTGCGGCCGCGCTCGTGGCCGCCGGGCTGGGCGTCCCGGCGTCCGAGGTGGTGGGCCGCGGGACCGGCATCGACGACGCCGCGCTGCTGCACAAGACGACGGTCATCGACGCCGCCCTGGTCCGTGCCGGCGCTCGCACGGACGACCCGGTCGAGACCCTGGCCGCCCTCGGCAGCGCCGACCTCGCGGCCAGCACCGGGTTCCTGCTCACCGCCGCGCGGGAGGGCGTGCCGGTGCTGCTCGACGGACTGATGAGCGTCGCCTGCGCCCTCACCGCCGACCGGATCGCGCCCGGCGCCGCGCAGTGGTTCGCCGCCGGCCACCGCTCCACCGAGCCCGCCCAGTCGCTCGCCCTCTCCAAGCTCGGGCTCGAACCCCTCCTCGACCTCGGGCTGCGGCTCGGCGAGGGCTCGGGGGCCGTCGCGGCGGTGCCGGTGGTGCGCAGCGCCACCGCCCTGCTGCGCGATGTGGCCCTGCTCTCCGAGCTCGGTGTGTAGGAGAGGAGCTCGATGCTCGCCGACTCCTGGCGGCTCGCGGTCGGGACGCTGACCGCCGTCCCGGTCCGACCGCCGACCACCGTCGACCGGCGGCGGGCCGCCCTGGCGATGGTGCTCGCACCCCTCGCCGTGCTCCCGATCGGTCTCCTCGTCGCCGCGGTCGGTCTGGCCGGTCACGGCCTGGACCTGCCGTCACTCGTCACCGCGCTGCTCGCGATCGGCGCCGCGGTCCTCGGCAACCGCGCGTTCCACCTCGACGGACTCTCCGACACCGTCGACGGGCTGGCCGCGTCGTACGACCGCGAACGCTCGCTCGAGGTGATGAAGTCCGGCACCTCCGGGCCTGCCGGGGTCGTGGCGACCGTCCTGGTCATCGGGCTGCAGGCGGCCGCGGTCGCCTCGCTGCTCTCGGCCTCGTGGCGCGGCGCTGTCGTCGCCGGAGCCGTGGTGTGCCTCTCGCGGGCGGCGCTCGCCGCCTGCTGCATGCGGGGGGTGCCGTCCGCTCGCGAGGACGGGCTCGGAGCGACGTACACCCAGACCGTGCCGGTGTTCGTCTGCCGGCTCGTGTGGCTCGTGACCGGCATCGTGCTGGCGGCCCTCGCGGTGTGGATCGGCCTGCCGTGGTGGCGCGGAGCGGTGGCCGCTCTCGTCGCGCTCGCCGCGGTGATCGTGCTGATCGCCCGGGCCAACCGTCGCTTCGGCGGCGTCACGGGCGACGTCTTCGGGGCGTCCATCGAGCTGGCGCTCGCGGCGATGCTGGTGGCGTTGGCGTGAGGGCACGCGCCGCCGGTCTGCTGCTCGGCTTCGCGGCCGACCGGCTGCTCGGCGACCCGCGCCGCTTCCACCCGGTCGCCGGGTTGGGCACCACTGCGGCCGCGCTGGAGCGCCGGTTGTACGCCGACTCGCGTGCCCGCGGAGTCGCCCACTCCGCCGTCCTGGTCGGCGGGTCCGTGGCCCTCGGGCTCGTGGCCGAGCGTCGGCTGCCCCGGACGCTCACCACGGCGGCCGCGACCTGGGCCGTGCTCGGCGGTCGTTCCCTCGAGCGGGAGGCCCTCGCCGTGCACACCCATCTGGCTGCCGGCGACCTGCCTGCCGCTCGACAGCGCCTGACGCACCTCGTCGGCCGCGAGACCGCCGCACTCGACAAGTCGGAGGTCGCACGAGCGGTCGTGGAGTCGGTCGCGGAGAACACCTCCGACGCCGTGGTCGCGCCGCTGGTGTGGGGCGCACTGCTCGGGGTGCCCGGGCTGCTGGGCTATCGCGCGGCCAACACCCTCGACGCGATGGTCGGGCACCACAACGCGAGGTACGAGCGCTACGGCTGGGCCTCCGCCCGTCTCGACGACCTGCTCAACCTGCCGGGCTCGCGCCTCAGCGGCCTGCTGGTGATGGCGTCCGATCCGCCGAACGCGCGCGCCGCGGCGTACGCCTGGCGACGCGGCGCGTCCGCCCACCCGAGCCCCAACGGGGGAGTGGTCGAGGCGGCGTTCGCGGGCGCGCTGGGCGTCCGGCTGGGCGGCACGAACACCTACTACGGCGACCGCGTCGAGCACCGCGCGGTGTTGGGCGACGGGCGCGCGGTGCGTCCCGACGACATCGTCCGATCCACCGTGCTGGCGCGGCGGACGGGCCTCGGAGCGGCCCTGGTCGCGGCCGTGATTTCGCTCCGTGGCGGGTGGTCCATCCGGCGTCGAAGTCCGCTAGGGTGAGCCGCACGCGTCCATGTGGAAGCCGGTGGGAATCCGGCACAGTCGCGCTACTGTGACACCGCCTCAGCAGCACCGATGAGCGGTGGAGTCAGACCCGCATGGTCGTCCAACCCCATCAAGCAGGGACGCACTGATCCCTGAGGAGGACACATGTCGCACCCCGTTGCGGCGCCGGTCACCGGCGCACCCGCACTCCCCGTCATCCCGCTCCGCGAGCTCGCCCCGTGGGCGCTGTTCTTCGGACTGCTCGGGACGCTGATCCTGTTCTTCGTGAGCGCCGACCAGGGCGCCGTGTCGATCCCCGCGGGCACCGCGGTCCACGAGTGGGTGCACGACGCGCGTCACCTGCTCGGCTACCCCTGCCACTGATGGGCGCCCGCGCCTTCCTGGTCCGCGGACTCCTCGCGGGCCTGCTCGCCGGCCTCGTCACCTTCCTCGTCGCCCACCAGGTCGGGGAGCCGCAGGTCGAGGCCGCCATCTCCCTCGAGGAGAGCGCGGCACCGGCCGCCGCCGACGACGGGCACAGCCACTCCCACGACGACGAGGCCGCCGGCGGCCACAGCCACGGCGACGAGGGTGGGACCGAGATCTCCCGTGGCACCCAGCGCACGTGGGGCCTGCTGACCGGCTCGCTCGCGGTGGGTGTCGCCCTCGGCGGCCTGGTCGCGCTGGTCGCGGCCGGCACCCTCGGTCGCCTCGGTCGGATGCTGCCCGGCCAGTCGACCGCACTGGTCGCCCTGATCGGGTTCGTGTCGGTCGCGTTGGTGCCGTTCCTCAAGTACCCCGCCACCCCGCCCGCCGTGGGGTCCGGCGACACGATCGGTGACCGGACCGGCCTCTACTTCGGGTTCCTGGTCGTCTCCGTGCTCGCGGCCGTGCTCGCGACGTACGGCGGTCTCCGGCTGCGCGAGCGGTTCGGGACGTACGCCGGGGTGGTCGGCGGCGCTGCGGCGTACCTCCTCGTCGTGGTCGTCGCCGGGCAGCTGTTCGCGACGGTCAACGAGGTCGGCGACTTCCCGGCCGACACCCTGTGGTTCTTCCGCCGGTCGTCGCTGATCACGCTCGCCACCTTGTGGGGCGTGCTCGGCGTCGTGCTCACCGGGCTTGTGTCGCGCCTCTACGCGCAGGAGACCGCCGTCGCGCAGCGTCGGGAGCTGGCCGCCAGCCTGTGAGGGGGCAATCCAGGTAAGCAGGTGGATACCAGATCCCGGATATCTGGGGGTCGACCCGGCGAGGTAGGTAACCACCTACCTACCTCGGAGCCATCGGCCGGGAAATCCAGTGATTCGGTATGCACCTGCCAACCGGGGCGGCGGCGAGATCACGGCACGAGGTAGTCGCTGTCGCGCGCGTCGGTGATGGCCATGTGGCCGGGTGCGTGCCCGATCGCGAACGGCGGGCGGGATCGCATGACGGCGGCCTGCGGCGTGACGCCGCACGCCCAGAAGACCGGCACCTCGCCCGACCGCACCTCGACCGGGTCACCGAAGTCGGGGGCGTCGAGGTCGCGGATGCCGAGCGCGGCGGGGTCGCCCACGTGCACCGGCGCGCCGTGGACGGCGGGGTAGCGGGAGGTCACCCGCACCGCGTCGGCGACCTGCCCGGCGGGGACGGGTCGCATCGAGACCACCAGCGGACCCGACAGTGAGCCCGCGGGCCGGCACTCGACGGAGGTGCTGTACATCGGGACGTTGCTGCCGGCCTCGTGGTGCCGCACCGGCACGCCCGCCTCCAGCAGCGCCGCCTCGAAGGTGAAGCTGCACCCGACCAGGAACGCGACCAGGTCCTCGCGCCACAGGTCGGTCACGTCGTCGACCTCGGCCACCAGCTCCCCGTGCTCGTAGATGCGATAGCCGGGCAGGTCGGTGCGCAGGTCGCCGGAGAACAGCGGGCTGCTCGTCGCGCCCGGCTCGGTGACGTCGAGGACCGGGCACGGCTTGGGGTTGCGCTGCGCGAAGAGCAGGAACTCGTAGGCCAGGTCGCGCGGCAGCGCGATCAGGTTGGCCTGGGTCCAGCCGGCCGACCAGCCGGCGGTGGGCTCCTTCACGCCGGACCGGAACCGGGCCCGAGCCTCGTCGGGGGTCAGGAGTGCGGACATGTCGTGCTCACCTCGCGTGTGGGGTCGGAGTGCTGCGTCGGAATCGGAGCTGCTGGCCCGGTCGCGCCTGCGCGGCGAGGCCGAGGTCGGCGCCGACCACGACACCGATGACGGGGTAGCCGCCGGTCACCGGGTGGTCGGCCAGGAAGAGCGTGGGCTGTCCCGAGGGCGGCACCTGCAGGGCGCCGGGGACCATCCCCTCGCTCGGGAGCTCGCCGTCGCGGGCCCGATCGAGCACCGCTCCGGACAGTCGCATCCCGACCCGGTTGCTGTCGGAGGTGACGTCGTACGGCGAGGAGAGCAGCGTCTCGAGCGCGTCCTGCGTGAACCAGTCGGCGCGCGGCCCCGGCACGACCCGCAGCGAGACCTCGCCGGTCGCGGGTCGGCGGACCGCCGCCACGTCGACCCCGGGGACCGGGCCGCGGGCGGCGCCGATCGCCAGCACATCACCGGACGATAGGGGGTCGGGTCCCAGGCCGGCCATCGTGTCGGTGGACCGCGAGCCCAGCACGGGCGCGACGTCGATGCCGCCGCGGACGGCGAGGTAGCTGCGCAGTCCCGACTCCGGCGCCTCGAGGCGCAGCTCGGCACCGTCGGGCACGAACACGGCGGCGTACGGCGAGACCTGCCGCCCGTCGATGTGCATGGGGCAGGGGGCGCCCGTCAGGGCCACCGTCGCGCCGCCCGACGAGCGCACGGCCAGCCCGCCGAAGGTGACCTCGAGAGAGGCCGCACCCTCCTCGTTGCCGACCAGGCGGTTGGCCAGCCGCAGCGCGTCGCGGTCGGCGGCGCCGGACCGCCCGACGCCGAGGGAGGCCAGGCCGGGACGACCGAGGTCCTGCACGGTGGCGAGCGGACCGGTGGCGAGCACGTCGAAGGAGCCCATCACGCCTCCACGAACCGGACGCGCGCGCCGGGCACGAGCAGGGCCGGCGGATCGCGGTCGAGGTCCCAGGCGCGGAGGCTGGTGTGGCCGATGAGCTGCCATCCGCCCGGGGACTCCCGCGGGTAGACGCCGGCGAACTCGCCGGCCAGCGCGACCGCGCCGGCGGGGACCTTGGTGCGCGGGTTGCTGCGCCGGGGCACGTGGAGGCGCTCGTCCGTGCCGACGAGGTAGCCGAAGCCGGGAGCGAAGCCGCAGAACGCGACCGTCCACTCCTGCCCGGTGTGCGCCTCGACGACGCCGCGCTCGCCGAGCCCGGTCAGCTCGGCCACCTCGGCGAGGTCCTCGCCGTCGTAGGTCACCGGCACCTCGACGAGGCCGGCGTCGGGACGGGTGCCGCGCTGCGGACGGGTCGCACGGACGGCACGCTCGACCTCGGCCACGTCGGTGAGGGCCGGGTCGATGGTCAGCATCAACGTGCGGGCGGCGGGCACGAGGTCGACGACGCCCGGGGGAGGGGCGTCGACGAGCTCCGCGTAGAGGGCGAGCACCTCGTCGAGGTCGGCGAGCTCGACGAGCAGGCCGGCGTCCGCGCAGCGCAGGGTCCTCATCGGGCCCCCCTCACGCCGGTCCACCCACGAACGGCGCGACCTCGACACCGGTGTCGCGCAGCGCGGCCTTCACACGGCCGGCCATCTCCACGGCGCCGGGGCTGTCGCCGTGGACGCACAGCGACGCGGCCCGGACCTCGACGATGGTGCCGTCGACGGCCTCGACCGAGCCCTCGGTCGCCATCCGCACGCACCGTCGAGCGACGGCGTCGGCGTCGTGGAGCACGGCACCGGGCTCACGCCGAGAGACCAGCGTGGCCTCGGGGGTGTACGCGCGGTCGGCGAAGGCCTCCGGGACGGTGGTCAGGCCGGCGTCCGCGGCGAGGGCGAGGAAGACCGATCCGGGCAGGCCCAGGACGGGGAGGGTGGGGTCGTAGCGGAGCACGGCCTCGACCACCGCCGCGGCCTGCGCCTCGTGGTGGACGATCGCGTTGTAGAGGGCACCGTGCGGCTTGACGTACTGCACGCGGGTGCCGGCCACGCGGGCGAACGCCTCGAGGGCGCCGACCTGGTAGAGCACGTCGTTGGTCAGGTCGGCGGGCACCATGTCGATGAACCGGCGGCCGAAGCCGGCGAGGTCGTGGTAGCCGACCTGGGCGCCGATCACCACGCCACGCTCTGCCGCCCGCTCGCAGACGTGCCGCAGCGACGTCGGGTCGCCGGCGTGGAAGCCGCACGCGACGTTGGCGCTGGTCACCAGGTCGAGCAGGGCGTCGTCGTCGCCGAGGGTCCAGGCGCCGTACCCCTCCCCGAGGTCGGCGTTGAGGTCGATCCGCACCGTGCCGTCCGACATGGTCACCACAGGTCCTTGATGCCGCCGAGCGACTCGTAGCCGAGGTAGACGGTCAGCGCCCAGACGAGGACGCCGATGACGAGCAGCCACCGCGGGTAGCGGTAGCCGCCGAGCAGGTCCTGCCAGCGGCGGGCCGCGACCCAGAGGATCACCGCGAGGCCGACGGGGAGGATCAGCCCGTTGAGTGCGCCGGCGAGCACCAACAGGGTGACGGGCGCCTTGCCGAGGGCCAGGAAGAGGGCCGTGCAGACGGCGATGAAGCCGACCACCGCGAAGTTGCGACGACGGTCGTTGCCCTTGAGGAGCCCGGAGAGGAAGGAGACGGAGGTGTAGGACGCCCCGATCACCGAGGTGATGCTGGCGGCCCACAGGATGACGCCGAAGACCCGGACGCCGACGTCGCCGAGGGCGCTCTGGAACGCCGAGGCCGGCGGGTTGTCGGCGGCCAGCACGGCGCCACCGGTGACAACGCCGAGGACGGCGAGGAACAGCAGCACCCGCATGACGCCGGTGACCAGGATGCCGGTGATGCTGCCGCGGCTGATCTGGGCGACCTGGTCGGGTCCGGTGATGCCGGAGTCGACGATGCGGTGCGCGCCGGCGTAGGTGATGTAACCACCGACCGTCCCGCCGATGAGGGTGGTGATGATCAGGAAGTCGATGTCGTCGGGCAGCACGCTCTGCTTGAGGGCCTGGCCGACCGGCGGGTCGGAGACGATCGCGGTGTAGAGCACCATCGCGATCATCAGGACGCCCAGCACGACGACGATGCGGTCCATCGCGACGCCCGCGCGCTTGCTCAGGAAGATCCCGATCGCGACCAGCGCCGAGATCGCGCCGCCGAGCTTCACGTCCATGCCGAACATCGCGTTCATGCCCAGCGCCGTGCCACCGATGTTGCCGATGTTGAAGACCAGGCCGCCGAGCACCACGAGTGCCGCCAGGACGTACCCCGCGCCGGGGGCGACCTTGTTGGCCAGGTCCTGAGCGTGCAGGCCGGAGACGCCGATGACGCGCCAGACGTTCAGCTGCACGGCGATGTCGACCAGGATCGAGACGACGATCGCGAAGGCGAACGCGGCGCCGAGCTGGTCGGTGAACACCGTGGTCTGGGTGATGAAGCCCGGTCCGATGGCGCTGGTGGCCATCAGGAACATGGCGCCGACGAGTGCTCCGCGCGTCGCTCTCGCCGTCGTGTTCGTCTCGGTCTGCACGGTCGGGTGGTCGTCCATGGGTGAGTCCTCCACTGCTGGCTGCTGGGTGAGCCCCGTCACAACGACCATGCAGGATTGTTCAACAATCTGTCAATACTTCCGTTGATCTACACTGCGGGCGTGACGACGAGTGAGTGGGTCGCGAGCCTCTCCGCCGAGCGGGCGTCGCTGACCCGGGCCAGCACGGCCGGCCGGGTGGCGGAGATCCTGCGCGCGCACATCACCGAGGGCCGGCTGCTGCCCGGCACCCGCCTGTCCGAGGAGGACATCGGCAGTGCCCTGGGCGTCTCGCGCAACACCCTGCGCGAGGCCTTCCGGTTGCTGACGCACGAGCGTCTGCTCGTCCACGAGTTCAACCGTGGGGTGTTCGTACGCCGCCTGAGCGTCGCCGACGTCCACGACCTCTACCGCTTCCGCCGCATCCTCGAGGTGTCGGCGATCCGCCAGGCCGCGCGGCTCGACGCGGCGACCCGCGATGCCCGCCTCGACCTCGTGCGCCAGGCGGTCGAGGAGGGCGAGCACGCCGGTGCGGAGTCGCGCTGGGTCGACGTCGGCACGGCCAACATGCACTTCCACCAGACGGTGGCCGCGCTCGCCGACAGCCCGCGCGTCGACGAGGCGATGCAGCACGTGCTCGCCGAGCTGCGGCTGGTCTTCCACGTCATGGGCGCGCCCCAGACGTTCCACGAGCCCTACCTCGCCGACAACCGGCGGATCCTCGACCTGCTCGTCGCCGGGTCGTGGGACGCGGCGGCGGATGCGCTGGACGACTACCTCGGGGTCGCCGAGGCCCAGCTGGTCGAGGCCTACACCGGCTGATCTGCCAGTGGCTACCCCGGGGACGACCGCGGCAGCCGGTGGCTCTCGAGCGGTACGCCGCCGGCGAGGTGCTCGAGGGCGATCGCGCGCGCGGCGGCGGGGTGGACGTCGCCGTACCAGACGTCGTCGGGCTGGACGCTCACCACCGGCGCCTGGTTGCACGGGAACTGGCAGCCGGTGTGGGTGATCAGCAGGTCGTCGTCGCCGAGGCCGGCCTCCATCGTCGCCAGCACGAGCGCGCGCATCGTGTCCTCGCCGCCCTGGGCCGTGCAGCGCGGGCCGCGGCAGACCAGCACCTGCCGGCGGTGGCCGCCGACGTCCTCCCAGGCCGCCGACGTGAGGCCCGGCTCGGAGCCGGTGATCGGCTTGACCTCCGCGACGACGTCATCGATCGAGGACAGCGACGACGCCAGCCGCGTCGCGACCTCGAGCGTCGGCCGCTCGCCCGACCGCTCGCGCCACCAGTGCCCGGCGATCCGCCGCAGCCACGAGTGCGCGGGCGCGAGGGGACCGAGGTCGACTCCGACGAGCGTGATCCGTCCGACGCCGAGGTCCGCCAGCCGCGTCAGCTCGCGTGACAGCGACGGGTCGCCCATCTGCAGGAAGGCCACGCTCGCGCCGCGATCCGCGGCCGCCGAGAGCAGTGACTCGCGGCGGTCGACGTCGGTGACGGACATGCCGACCAGGACGAGGGTCACAGCCGGATCACCCGCCCGGCAACGACGAGGTGCACCTCGTCGCACGCCGTCGCGACCCGCTGGTTGACCGTCCCGAGCAGGTCGCGGAACAGGCGCCCGGAGCGGTGGGACGGGACGACGCCCAGCCCCACCTCGTTGGTCACGAGCACCACGTCGGCGCGGGTCGCCAGCACGGTCACCACCTGGTCGAGCAGCCCGTCGACGAAGAGTCCGACCTCGTCGGAGGGGGCGTCCCAGAGCCGGCGCTCGTCGAGGACGGCGGTCAGCCAGGTGCCCAGGCAGTCGACGAGCACCGGCCCGCTGCGGTCCAGCGCCGCGGCCAGGTCGTGCGTCTCGACCGTCGTCCAGGTCGCCGGTCGCCGCAGCTGGTGCGCGGCGATCCGCACGGCCCAGTCGGGGTCGGGGTCCTCGGCGGTGGTGGGGCCCGGGGCGACGTACGACACGGACGACCGGTCGGCAAGCAGCGCTTCGGCGTGCCGCGACTTCCCCGACCGGACCCCGCCGGTGACCAGCACCCTCATGTCAGCTCCTCGATCCATCGGACGGCGTCGGCGACCTCGTGGACGGTCCGCACCCCGGCGGGCGCGGGTGGGCGGCGTACGACGACGACGGCCACGCCGAGCTCGGCGGCCGCCTCCAGCTTGGGCCGGGTGAGGTCGCCGCCCGAGTCCTTGGTGGCGAGCACGTCGGTGCCGTGCTCGCGCATGACGGCGAGCTCGGCGTCGAGCGAGTAGGGGCCGCGGTCCGTGACCAGCTGCCACGACGGGGGCAGGGGAGCGTCGGGCACGTCGACGACGCGCGCCAGCACCGGGAGCGCACCGAGCGGCGGTACGAACGCGGCGAGCTGTTGGCGTCCGATCGTGAGGAACGGCCGCTCGCCGAGGGAGGCGGTCGTGGTCGCCGCGGCGTCGTGGCTGTCCACGACGTGCCAGGACGGGTCGGCCGGCCACCCCGGCCGCTCGAGCCGGAGCAGCGGGACGTCGGTGCAGGCGGCCGCCGCGTTGGCCGAGATGCCGCGGGCGAACGGGTGGGTGGCGTCGATGACGGCGTCGTAGTCGGTCAGGGCCTCGCGGAGCCCGTCGGCTCCACCGAAGCCGCCGATCCGGACCGTGCCGACCGGCAGTCTGGGCCGCGCGACCCGGCCGGCGAGCGAGGACGTGACGTCGACGTCGGCGTCCACGAGCCGGGCCGCGAGGTCACGCGCCTCGCCGGTGCCGCCGAGCAGGAGCACCCTCATGCCGCACCTCCGGGCGGAAGGACCGGGAGACCGGACGGCGCGCCGTCGCGGGCCAGGCACAGCAGGGCGTCGACGTCGAGGTGCTCCTCGACGAGGTCGCCGAGCAGGTCGAGCCGACGCTCTCGCGCGGCCGGGAACGACACCGTGGACGGCGCGAGGCGCAGGGTCTCGGCGAGGAAGGCCCGGCGCAGGTCGTCGCCCTCGAGGCTGCCGTGCCACATCGTCCCGAACACCGGCCCCGAGCGGGCGCCGCCGAGGAACTCCTCGCCCGAGCCCACGCCGACCCGCCCGTGGTGGATCTCGTAGCCGGACGCGGGCGCGCCCAGCGCCGTACCCTCCGGGAGGCGGAGCACCTTCTCGGTGCCGAAGGTGGTGCTCACGTCGAGCAGCCCGAGCCCCGGGACCGTGCAGGGCTCGCCCTCGACCCCGAGCGGGTCGCTGACGACCATGCCGAGCATCTGGAAGCCGCCGCAGATCCCGAGGACGGGCCCGCCGCGCTCGGCGTGCGCCACGATCGCGCGGTCGAGTCCACGCGAGCGCAGCCACGCGAGGTCGCTGATCGTGGCGCGGGTGCCGGGCAGCACGACCAGGTCGGCGTCCGCGAGGTCACGCGGATCGGCGGCGAAGACGACGTCGAGGTCGGGCTCGAGGCCGAGCGCGTCGAGGTCGGTGAAGTTGCTGATGCGCGGGAGCCGGACCACGGCGACCTTGCGGGCACTCCCGCCGGTCGCGCGGCGCCCGTCGAGGTCGAGCGCGTCCTCGGAGTCGAGCCACAGCGACGGGTCCCACGGCAGCACGCCGTACACCCGCCGCCCGGTCAGGGACTCCAGCGAGGCGAGCCCGGGGGAGAGGAGCGCGGGGTCGCCGCGGAACTTGTTCACCACGAACCCCGCCACCAGCGCCTGGTCCGCGGGCTCCAGCAGCGCGACCGTCCCGAACATCGCCGCGAACACCCCGCCCCGGTCGATGTCGCCGACCACGACCGTCGGCAGGCCGGCGTGCCGGGCGAGCCCCATGTTGACGTAGTCGCCGGCGCGCAGGTTGATCTCGGTCGGGCTGCCCGCACCCTCGGCGACCACGACCTCGAAGCGCGAGGACAGGTCGTCGTACGCCGCGTGGGCGGCCTGCGCCAGGTGTCGCCGGCCGGTCTCCCAGTCGGACGACGAGACCGACCCCGCGGGCTGCCCCATCAGCACGACGTGGCTGCGCCGGTCGGAGCCGGGCTTGAGGAGGACGGGGTTGATGGCGGGCTCGGGCGTCACCCGCGCGGCCAGCGCCTGCACCCACTGCGCCCGCCCGATCTCGGCGGTCGTGCCGTCGGGCCCGGCGCAGACCATCGAATTGTTGGACATGTTCTGAGCCTTGTACGGCGCCACCTCCACACCACGGCGCGCGAACGCGCGGCACAACCCGGTGGTGACCACGGACTTGCCGGCGTCGGAGGTCGTGCCGGCGACCAGCAGCCCGCTCATCGGCCCCACCGCCACGTCCGCAGCACCCGGCAGTCGTCGTTGGCCCACCACTGCAGGTCGACCCGGTCGACCCGGGTCGTGACGGGCAGGTCGAGCTCGGCGCCCAGGCCCTCGACGCTGGCGCCGGTCGCCCGGTGGTCGAGCGTGAGGTGCGGGACGACCTCGGGGTAGCGACCCTCGTAGGGCGGGGTCTGGGGGAACGCCTCGGCGAGGCGCGAGGTCATGCGGGCCAAGGGTGCCGCCGGCTCGGGCCGGAGGTGGAGGATGCCGTCGGGGAACTCGCCGAGCGTCGCCAGCCGGACGTCGAACGCGGGCTCCGAGGCGAGCACCCGCTCCACCGTCTCCAGGTCCCGCGCGGTGGGCTCGTCGAGCCACGGGCCGAGCAGGGTGATGTGGGCGTGGACGAAGGCGGGGTCGGTGGAGACGTAGGAGTCGTCGTAGCGCGCCGTGCGATCGCGGACCACGGCGTCGAGCTCGGGCACCGGGACCACGATGACCGAGTGGCCGGGGCGACGGCTCATGCCGGCGCCCGGAGCAGGCACACGTCCATCACCCAGCCGGCGGCATCGCGGGCGCGCTCACGCGCGGGCTCGAGCGAGTCGACGACGTCGGCGATCCGGCCGGCCAGCAGCTCCTCGGAGTCGGTGCCGAGGTTGGCACCCCACCAGATCGACCAGTCGTCGAGCCCGGTCAGGTCGAGGGTGCGCGACAGCATGACCACGAGGTTGGTCTGCCCGGCGGCCACGTCGTCCTGCAGGCGACGCGCGGTCGTCACGTGCACCGGCTGCCCGACGCCGTGCAGCACGATCCGGTGCCGGGCGGCGAGCAGCTGCGGCGCACTGATCCCGGGGACCACGTCGAAGTCGATGCCCAGCGACTCGACGATGCGGATGGTCGAGTCGTACGTCGACGGGTCGCCCCACACCAGGAACCCCGCGGTCCCGCCACGCTCGCGCAGCACCGTGTCGTACGCCGCGACGCGGGCCGCGTGCCAGTCGCGGACGGCGCCGGGGTAGTCGGCCGGGTCATCGCGTTCGCGGGGAGGGTCGGGGACCGCGACCACCTCGACGCCGTACGACGCAGCGATCGAACGGCGGACGGCGAGCAGCCCGTCGGCGTCGTTCTTCGAGGCCGCGATCACGTAGTCGCAGGACCGGATCGCCTCGGCCGCCTCGGCCGTGACGTGCTGCGGCCCCATCCCGACGCCGACGACCCGGATCCTCACGAGCCGTCGTCCTCCAGGTCGCCCTCGACCTCGAGGTAGACCGCCTGCATCGCGGCCATCACGTCCGGGTCGGGCGACTCCCACAGCCCGCGGTCCGCGGCCTCGTGGAGGCGCTCGACGATGCCGCGCAGGGCCCACGGGTTCGACGTGCGCAGGAACTGCTGGTTGGTCTCGTCGAGGACGTACTCCGTCGCGAGCTTCTCGTACATCCAGTCGTGCACGACGCCGGCCGTCGCGTCGAAGCCGAAGAGGTAGTCGACGGTCGCGGCGAGCTCGAACGCGCCCTTGTAGCCGTGGCGCTGCATGGCCGCGATCCAGCGCGGGTTGACCACGCGGGAGCGGAAGACGCGCGCGGTCTCCTCGGCCAGGCTGCGCGTGCGGACGGCGTCGGGCGTGGTCGAGTCGCCGACGTAGGCCTTCGGGTCGGAGCCGGTCAGCGCCCGCACCGTCGCGACCATGCCGCCGTGGTACTGGAAGTAGTCGTCGGAGTCGGCGATGTCGTGCTCGAGGCTGTCGATGTTCTTCGCCGCCACCTTGATCCGGCGGTAGTTGGCGCGCATGTCGTCCGCGGCCGGTGCCCCGTCGAGGTCGCGGCCGTAGGCGAAGCCGCCCCACGCGGTGTAGACCTCGGCGAGGTCGTTGTCGTCGCGCCACGAGCCCGACTCGACGACCTGGAGGATGCCGGCGCCGTACGACCCGGGCTTCGACCCGAAGATGCGCGTCGTGGCCCGGCGCTCGTCGCCGTGGTCGGCCAGGTCGGCGCGGGTGTGGGCCCGGACGTAGTTGTCCTCGTCGGCCTCCTCCAGCTCGGCCACCATCCGCACGGCGTCGTCGAGCATCGCGACCACGTGCGGGAAGGCATCACGGAAGAAGCCGGAGATCCGCACCGTGACGTCGATCCGCGGGCGGCCGAGCTCGTCCAGCGGCACCACCGTCAGCTCGCGCACGCGACGCGACTCGGCGTCCCACTCGGGGCGTACGCCGAGGAGCGCGAGCACCTCGGCGACGTCGTCGCCGGAGGTGCGCATCGCGGAGGTGCCCCACACCGACAGACCGACCGAGGCGGGGTAGGCGCCGGTCTCGTCGAGGTAGCGCTGCACCAGCGACTCGGCCATCGCCTGGCCCGTCTGCCACGCCAGCCGCGACGGCACCGCGCGCGGGTCGACGGTGTAGAAGTTGCGACCCGTCGGGAGGACGTTGACCAGGCCCCGCAGCGGCGACCCGCTCGGGCCGGCGGCGATGAAACCGCCGTCGAGGGCGTGCAGCACGGCGGTCAGCTCGTCGGCGGTGCCGGCGAGCCGCGGGACGACCTCGGTCGCGGCGAAGGCCAGCACCCGCTGCACCTCCGTGTCCGGGTGCAGGTCGAGCGCGGCGGCCGGGTCCCAGCCCGCCTTCTCCATCTGCTCGACCAGACCGCGGGCCTGGGCCTCGAAGGCATCGACGTCCGCCCCCGTGGCAGCGTCGACGTCGACGAGGCCCAGGGCCGCGCGGAGGCCGGGGACGGCGTTGCCGACCCCGCCCCAGACCTGGGCTGCGCGCAGGATCGCGAGCACCAGGTTGACCCGTGGTTCCCCGACGGGCGGCTCCCCGAGGACGTGCAGTCCGTCGCGGATCTGCGCGTCCTTGATCTCGCAGAGCCAGCCGTCGATGTGCAGGATGAAGTCGTCGAAGTCCTCGTCGTCGGGCCGCTCGTCGAGCCCGAGGTCGCGGTGCAGCTCGGCCGCCTTCATCAGCGTCCAGATCTCGCCGCGGACGGCCGGCAGCTTGGCCGGGTCCATGGCCGCGATGTTGGCGTGCTCGTCCAGCAGCTGCTCGAGGCGGGCGATGTCGCCATACGCCTCGGCCCTGGCCATCGGCGGGACCAGGTGGTCGACGATCGTCGCGTGGGCGCGGCGCTTGGCCTGCGCCCCCTCGCCTGGGTCGTTGACGAGGAAGGGGTAGATGAGCGGCAGGCTGCCGAGCGCGGCGTCGGTGCCGCAGCTCGCGGAGAGGGCGGCGTTCTTGCCGGGCAGCCACTCCAGCGACCCGTGCTTGCCGAGGTGCACGACCGCGTCCGCCCCGAATCCCCCGTCCTCGACAGCACTGCCGATCCATCGGTAGGCGCCGATGTAGTGGTGGCTCGGCGCGAGGTCGGGGTCGTGGTAGATCGCGACCGGGTTCTCCCCGAAGCCGCGGGGCGGCTGGATCAGCAGCACGACGTTGCCCGCCACCAGCGTCGCGAGCACCAGCTCGTCGTCGTCGTTGACGAACAGCTTCCCGGGCGCCGGGCCCCACGCCTCGACCATCGCGGAGCGCAGGTCCTCGGGCAGGTCGCGGGTCCACTCGTCGTACGCCGCAGCGCTGATCCGCACGTGCGCGTCGGTGAGCTGCGCGCTGGTCAGCCACTCCTCGTCCTGGCCGCCGGCGGCGATCAGCGCGTGGATGAGGGCGTCGCCCTGCTCGGTGTCGGTGCCGTCGCGACCGAGGATCTCGACCACGGCGTTGTCGGTGCCGAGGTCGTAGCCCTCCGCTGCCAGCGTGCGCAGCAGCCGGATCGCGGAGACCGGGGTGTCGAGGCCGACGGCGTTGCCGATGCGGGCGTGCTTGGTGGGGTAGGCCGAGAGCACGAGGGCGAGCTTCTTCTCGGCGTTGGGCAGCGAGCGCAGGCGGGCGTGCTTGACGGCGATGCCCGCGACCCGGGCGCAGCGCTCGGCGTCGGCGACGTAGTGGGGGAGCCCGTCCTCGTCGACCTCCTTGAAGGAGAACGGCGCGGTGATGATCCGGCCGTCGAACTCCGGGATCGCGATCTGGGTCGCGGAGTCGAGCGGCGAGACGCCGTCGTCGGAGGCCTCCCACTCGGCGCGGCTGCTGGTCAGGCACAGTCCTTGGATGATCGGGATGTCGAGCGCGGCCATCCGGGCGACGTCCCACGCCTCGTCGTCGCCGCCGGCGCTGGCCGTCGACGGCACGCTGCCGCCTGCGGCGAGCACGGTCACGACGAGCGCGTCGAGGGTGCCGAGGGCGTCGAAGAGGTCATCGGGCGCGGAGCGCAGCGAGCCCGCGAAGATGGGTACGCCGACGGCCTGGCCGGTCGCGTCCACCGCATCGGCGAGGGCGTGGGCGAAGGCGGTGTTGCCGCTCGCCTCGTGGGCGCGGTAGTAGAGCACCCCGATCCGCGGGAGCGCCTCGTCGACCGCGGGCCGCGCGGCGTACCCCCACTGCGGCAGCACCGCCGGCGCCTCGAACCCCTCACCGGTCAGCAGGACCGTGTCGGAGAGGAAGGCGTGCAGCTGGCGCAGGTTGTCCGGGCCGCCCTCGGCGAGGTAGCGGTGGGCCTCGGTCGCGACGCCCATCGGCACCGACGAGAGCTCCATCAGCTCGGCGCTGGGCTGCTGCTCCCCGCCGAGCACGATGACCGGCTGGCCGGTCGCGGCGATGCGGGTGAAGCCCGAGCAGAGGTCCTGCGGGGAGCCCAGCAGGCGGCCGACGACGAGGTCGCAGCCCTCGATCACCTCGGCCATCGACTGGTGACCGGGACGGGCCGGGTTGGAGAGCACCCAGTCGGCGCCGGAGGCCCGGGCGCTGAGCAGGTCGGTGTCGGACGTGGACAGCAGGGCGATGCGCACGGCGTGTTCCTCCTCCGGGGTTCTCGCCCCGGCTATCGGTCGGATGAGCCGCGGGGAGTGTCTGGCTGGACCCCTCCCGTCAGGGAGTGGTCGTCACAGTGGCGGAACCGCCCCGGAGTCGCACCGGGTTCCTCGTGTCCTTGGCTCGACGCCACAGTAGTGGAGACTGGGCGACGTGCGCGCTCCGGTCTACCTCGTGAGGCACGGCCAGTCGGAGTGGAACGTCCTCCGGCTCACGCAGGGCCAGACCGACCACCCGCGGCTGACCGACCTCGGTCGCGCCCAGGCCGAGGCCGCCGCCTCGGTCCTCGCCGCCGACCTGGCGGACGGCGAGGCGCGGCTCGTCACCAGCGACCTGCTGCGCGCGCTCGAGACGGCGCGCACCATCGGCGACCGGCTCGGGGTCGAGCCCGTCCTCGACTTCCGCCTGCGCGAGCAGCACCTCGGGTCGCTGGAGGGTCTGCGCTACGAGGAGTCGTGGGCGCACGCCGAGCTCCACGACTGGACCGACCCGGAGCTGCCGATGGCCGGAGGGGAGTCCGTCGCCGCCGTACGCCGCCGCCTGGCCGAGGTGCTGGACGCGGTCGACCCCGCGGTGCCGACCGTGCTGGTCAGCCACGGCGACGCGATCCGCGCGGCGATCGCCCTGCTCCTCGACCAGCCGGTGACGGACGTGCCGTGGGTCGAGGTGGCCAACGGGTCGGTCGCCCGCTGGGACGGCGAGCTGGCGTGGCTGGACCCCGTCGGGGACGACGGACCGGATTTCGCTGTTGACGAACACGGCACCCTCCCCGGAACACGGCCGACCCCCCGCTAGTTGAGTCGACACCACTCAAGGTTGTCGAAAGCGAGGGACCATCGTGTCCAGCACCAGTCTTCCCGTCCTGTTCGTCGCCGATCTCGTCGTGCTGCCCGGGATGGTGGTCTCGCTCGAGCTCGACGAGGCCTCCCGAGCGGCCGTCGACGCGGCCAACACCGGCAGCGAGGGCCGCCTCCTGGTCGCCCCGCGCCTGGACGACCGCTACGCCTCGCACGGCGTCATCGCCAAGGTCGAGCGCGTCGGCCGGTTCAGCAGCGGCGGCCCCGCCGTCGTGCTCAAGGCGGAGCAGCGCGGCCGGATCGGCAGCGGCGTCAGCGGCCCCGGGGCTGCCCTCTGGGTCGAGGTCGAGCCCGTCGAGGACCACGTCACCGAGCGGGCCCGCGAGCTCGCCGAGGACTACAAGCGCCTCGTCGTCGCCGTCCTCCAGCGCCGCGAGGCCTGGCAGGTCATCGACCAGGTCCACCAGATGTCCGACCCCAGCGCGATCGCGGACGCGGCCGGCTACGCGCCGTACATCTCCGCCGAGCGCAAGCGCGAGCTCCTCGAGGACACGGACGTCGAGTCCCGCCTCGAGACCCTGATCGGCTGGACCCGCGACCACCTCGCCGAGGCCGAGGTCACCGACAAGATCGGCGAGGACGTGCGCGAGGGCATGGAGAGGAGCCAGCGCGAGTTCCTGCTCCGCCAGCAGCTGGCGGCGATCCGCAAGGAGCTCGGCGAGGGCGAGCCCGAGGGCGCCGACGACTACCGGGCGCGGGTCGAGGCCGCCGAGGTGCCCGACGCCGTGCGCGAGGCGCTGCTCCGCGAGGTCGACAAGCTCGAGCGGTCGAGCGACCAGAGCCCCGAGACCGCGTGGATCCGGACCTGGCTCGACACGGTGCTCGAGCTGCCGTGGCACGTCACGACCGAGGACTCGACCGACATCGTCGCCGCGCGGGGGGTGCTCGACGCCGACCACCACGGCCTCGACGAGGTCAAGGAGCGGATCGTGGAATACCTCGCCGTCCGCGCCCGCCGCGCCGAGCGCGGCCTCCAGGTCGTCGGCGGCCGTGGCTCCGGCGCCGTCGTCCTGCTCGCCGGTCCTCCCGGCGTCGGCAAGACCTCGCTCGGCGAGTCCGTCGCGCACGCGCTGGGCCGGGAGTTCGTCCGCGTCGCCCTCGGCGGCGTCCGCGACGAGGCCGAGATCCGCGGCCACCGCAGGACGTACGTCGGCGCGCTGCCGGGTCGCATCGTGCGGGCGATCAAGGAGGCCGGCTCGATGAACCCGGTCGTCCTGCTCGACGAGGTCGACAAGATCGGCGCCGACTACCGCGGCGACCCGGCTGCGGCCCTGCTGGAGGTGCTGGACCCCGCGCAGAACCACACGTTCCGCGACCACTACCTCGAGCTCGACCTCGACCTGTCCGACGTGCTGTTCATCGCCACCGCCAACGTCGTCGAGCAGATCCCGCAGGCCCTGCTCGACCGGATGGAGCTCGTCACCCTCGACGGCTACACCGAGGACGACAAGGTCGCCATCGCCCGCGACTTCCTGCTGCCGCGGCAGCTCGAGCGGGCCGCGCTGACGGCCGACGAGGTCACCGTGTCCGACGCCGCGCTGCGCGAGATCGCGGCCAACTACACCCGCGAGGCGGGCGTGCGCCAGATGGAGCGGTTCCTCGCCAAGGCGCTGCGCAAGGCGGCGATCCGGCTCGCGAGCGGCGCCGAGCGCGTCGACGTCGACCTGGCCGACCTGAAGGACCTCGTCGGACGTCCCCGCTTCACGCCGGAGGCGCCCGAGCGCACCTCGGTGCCGGGCGTCGCGACGGGTCTCGCCGTGACCGGGCTCGGTGGTGACGTGCTCTTCATCGAGGCCTCCGCCCACGAGGGCAAGGCCGGGCTCACCCTGACCGGCCAGCTCGGGGACGTGATGAAGGAGTCGGCCCAGATCGCCCTCACCTTCGTCCGCTCCCACGCCGCCGAGCTCGGCGTCGACGCGTCGTTCTTCGACCGGGCGATCCACGTGCACGTGCCGGCCGGGGCCACGCCGAAGGACGGCCCGTCGGCCGGCATCACGATGGTCACCGCCCTGACGTCGCTGGCCAGCGGACGGCCCGTGCGGTCCGAGGTCGGGATGACCGGTGAGGTCACGCTCAACGGCCGCGTGCTGCCCATCGGCGGGCTGAAGCAGAAGCTGCTCGCCGCCCAGCGCAACGGCATCACCGAGGTGTTCGTGCCGCTGCGCAACGAGCCCGACCTCGACGACGTCCCCGCCGACGTCCTCGAGGCCCTGACGGTGAACGTCGTGGGTGACGTCCTCGACGTGGTGCGCGGTGCCCTCGAGCCGGGGACGACGGGCGCCGCAGCGGCCGCCTGAGGCCGGTCCGGTCGTCGTGGGTCCTGGCGAGTGGCTCCGGCCACTCGTCAGGACTAGCGTCATCCTCACCGCACCAAGGAGAGGAACGCCATGTCGATGTCCACGTCACACGTCGGAGGACCGCAGCTGCCCCAGGAGCGCCGGATCGTCACCGCGATCCCCGGTCCCGAGTCGCAGGCACTGCACGCGCGCAAGACCGCGAGCGTCGCGTCGGGGGTCGGCACCACGCTGCCGGTCTACGTCACCGCCGCCGGCGGGGGAGTCGTCGTCGACGTCGACGGCAACTCGCTGATCGACTTCGGCTCCGGCATCGCCGTGACCACCGTCGGCAACAGTGCCCCGCGCGTCGCCGCGGCCGTCGCCGAGCAGGTCGCCGCGTTCACCCACACCTGCTTCATGATCACGCCCTACGACGGCTACGTCCGGGTCGCCGAGGCGCTCAACCGCCTCACCCCGGGTGACTTCGAGAAGAAGTCGGTGCTCTTCAACTCCGGTGCCGAGGCCGTCGAGAACGCCGTCAAGATCGCCCGCCAGTTCACCAAGCGCCAGGCGGTCGTGGTCGTCGACCACGCCTACCACGGGCGGACCAACCTGACGATGGCGATGACCGCCAAGTCGATGCCCTACAAGAGCGGCTTCGGGCCGTTCGCGGGCGAGGTCTACCGCGCCTCGGCGTCGTACCCCTTCCGCGACGGCGAGACCGACGGCGTCGCCGCCGCGAAGCGCACGATCGACGAGATCGAGAAGCAGGTCGGCGCCGACAACCTCGCCGCCTTCGTCATCGAGCCGATCCTCGGCGAGGGCGGCTTCGTCGTGCCCGCCCCCGGCTTCCTGCCCACCCTCGTCGAGTGGTGCAACGCCAACGGCGTCGTCTTCGTCGCCGACGAGGTGCAGTCGGGCTTCGCCCGCACCGGCGCGATGTTCGCGATGGAGCACGAGGGCGTCGCACCCGACCTGATCACCACCGCCAAGGGCATCGCCGGTGGCCTGCCGCTGAGCGCCGTGACGGGGCGCGCCGAGATCATGGACGCGCCTCACGTCGGCGGCCTGGGAGGGACGTACGGCGGCAACCCGATCGCCTGCGCCGCGGCGCTGGCCGTCATCGAGACGATCGAGGCCGACGGCCTGGTCGAGCGCGCCCAGGCGATCGAGAGGACGATGGTCGAGCGCCTCACCGCGATCCAGGCCAAGGACCCGCGCATCGGCGACATCCGTGGTCGCGGCGCGATGCTGGCCGTCGAGCTCGTCACCGAGGGCACGACCCCCGACCCCGACCTCACCAAGGCCGTTGCGACCGCCGCCCACCAGCAGGGGCTGATCGTGCTGACCTGCGGCACCTACGGCAACGTCCTGCGCTTCCTCCCGCCGCTCTCGATGCCCGACCACCTGCTCGCCGAGGGCCTCGACATCCTGGAGTCGGTCTTCGCCTCGGTGTAGCCGGGGTGGCCTCGGCCGCTGTCGAGCTGGGTGGCGGCAGATTGCGGGTGGTGGGCGCCGTACGTCGCGATGTGCCGCCACCACGGCGGGGGGTCGAGGTGGGTGGCGGCAGATCGCGGGTGGTGGGCGCCGTACGTCGCGATGTGCCGCCACCGCGCCGTGGCTGCCGTGCTGGGTGGCGGCGGATCGCGGGTGGTGGGCGTCTTAGGTCGCGATGTGCCGCCACCGCGGCGGGGCTGCCGGGCTGGGTGGCGGCGGATCGCGGGTGGTGGGCGTCTTAGGTCGCGATGTGCCGCCACCGCGGCGGGGCTGCCGGGCTGGGTGGCGGCGGATCGCGGGTGGTGGGCGTCGTACGTCGCGATGTGCCGCCACCACGACGGGGCTGGTACCGCGCCGGGGCTGGTGGGCTGGGTGGCGGCAGATCGCGGGTGGGGGGCGTCGTACGTCGCGATGTGCCGCCACCACGACAGGGCTGGTGAGCTGGGTGCTCAGTGGGAGCAGGTGCACTCGCCGTCGGCGCAGCACGAACCCGACATCTTCGGTGACGGGGGCACGTCGAGCGACGGGTTCTCGTCGAAGAAGCCGAAGGGCTTGAGCCACCACGCGACCGTGTCGGCGGGCATGACCGGCCAGTCCTCCGGTCGCGGCACGTGGTGGATGCCGAAGACGTACCAGAGCACGACGTCGGCGTCCTCGAGCGGCTCGTCGTCGGCGACCCACTCGCTCATCCCGCGCACGTCGGTCGTCGACTGGGTCGGGTAGGCGCCGGCCGGCCACCTCTCCTCGGGGTGGTTGGCCGTCACCCACACGGTGTGCCCGATGACCGGCGCCCGCTCGAACTGCGGGGTCCCGGGCTCCATCAGGGACGGGATCGAGGCGCTCGGCACGAGCTTGTACGCCGGGTGGTCGCCGTGCGCGTTCGTCGCGTTCGGGTTGATGACCTTCCACCCGCGCTGCCGCTCCCAGCTGAAGTCGCGGCCCGACTCCGCCTCGGAGCGGACCGGGGTCGCGACCGTCCGGACCGCCAGCCCGTGCGGGTTGTCCGGCCCGACGGGCACGACCTCCGAGTCGACCTCGAGGACCGTCTGCGTCGGGCCGTCCACGTCGAGGTCGAGGCGCGCGACGATGAAGTGCTGGTGGATCGGGGCGTACGTCGTGTTGTCGACCCTGGTCCCCGTGCGGGGCGCGCCGGCCTCGGCGTCGTACGGCGTGGTGACCATGATCCCGGTGGCGCGGACCTCGCACTCGATGTTGCCGTCCTGGTAGAAGCGCCAGTAGACGATGTACTCGTAGTTGGCGACCGTCGCGTGGAACGAGACGACGAAGCGGCGCATCCGGCGGACCTCGGCGCCGGCGTGCTCGTCGACGTGCTTCCACAGGATCGCGTTGTCCTCCTCGTGGATGCAGATCGCGTTGCCGATGGTGAACGGCTCGCCCTGGGTGTCGTGCAGCGTGGCGTCGAGGTAGGTGATCTCGCCGAGGCAGTCGCAGCCGAGCTCGAGCGAGGTGGTCATGAAGCCGAGGCCCCACTCGCCGATGTCGTAGGCCGTTCGGCGCACGTGCTCGAAGGAGGGGTCGCGGTAGGGGACGATCATCTCGGCGAAGGACATCCGGTGCGCGACGTCGCGTCCGTCGTAGGAGATCGCGTGCAGCGTCATCCCCTCGCGGTAGTTGAAGCCGACGCGCATCGACCACTTCTGCCAGCGCAGCTCCTCGCCGTCGAGGGTGAACGAGACGCCCTCGGGCTGGACGATCTGCAGCGGCGCGATGTCGGTGCGCTGCTCGCCGCCCCACTCCGCGGGGACGTACTCGCCCTTGACCTCCGGCATGCCCGGGTCTGGGCCGCGCTCGATGTCGAGGAGCTCGCTGGTGTTCATGTCGACGATCAGCTTCATGCCCGGCACGGGGTGGGCGTACGGGCTCCCGTTCGGCGTCTTGCGCACCCAGATGTCGCACCAGCCGAGTCGGCGGTCGGCGTACTGCGGCGGCATCAGCGCCTTGGCGTAGGTCCACGCGTCGAAGAGCACGAGGTCCATGTCGGTGATGCCGCGCTCGGCGAGGGCCGCGCGGACGTCGGGGTGGGACTTCATGGCGACGTCGATGTCGTGCCACTCGTCGACGGTGAAGTTGGGGGTGGCGCCGGGCACGATCGTCCACGACGTCACGGCGTCGCCGGTGAGGTCGACGACGGCCTCGGCGGCCTCGTTGCTCTCGCGGTTCCACAGTACGGCGAGGGCCGACCGCTCCACCGCGTCGCCGGCCTTCCAGGCCTTCACCAGCGTCTTCGCCGGCTCGGCCAGCTCGATGCCGGCGAACCGCCACGATCCGTCCAGCCCCTGGTCGCGGCGCAGGATCGCGGCCGTCGCCCGGAACTCGTCCTCGGTCAGCGGGGTGAGCGGGTGGATCGCCATGTGTTCCCTCTCCGAATCGATGGGCCTAGCCTGTGCGCTATGTCGGACAAGAAGACTTTCCACAACATCATCGACGGGCAGGTCCAGGCGTCCGCGTCGGGCGCCGCGATGGACATCATCAACCCCTCGACGGGTGCCGTCTACGCCACCGCGCCGATGTCGGACGAGCACGACGTGGACCTCGCGTTCCAGGCGTCTGCGAAGGCCTTCGAGAAGTGGCGCTGGTCGACCCCGAGCACCCGCCAGCAGGCCCTGCTCAAGCTGGCCGACGTGATCGAGGACGGTGCCGAGGAGCTCATCGCCATCGAGGGCGAGAACACCGGCAAGCCGGCCCACCTCACGCGCAGCGAGGAGGTGCCGGTGATGGTCGACCAGATCCGGTTCTTCGCCGGCGCCGCGCGCGTCCTCGAGGGTCGGTCGTCGGGGGAGTACCTCGCCGGCTTCACCTCCTCGATCCGCCGCGAGCCCGTGGGCCCGGTCGGGCAGGTCGCCCCGTGGAACTACCCGATGATGATGGCGGTCTGGAAGTTCGCGCCCGCCCTGGCCGCGGGCTGCACCGTGGTGATGAAGCCGTCGGACACGACCCCCGCGTCGTCGTACTGGATGTTCGAGAAGATGCAGGACATCTTCCCGGCCGGCGTGGTCAACCTGATCACCGGTGACCGCGACACCGGCGCCGCGCTGACCCGCCACAAGGTCCCGCAGCTCGTCTCGATCACGGGCTCCACCCGCGCGGGCATGGCGGTCGCCAAGTCAGCGGCCGAGGACCTGAAGCGCGCCCACCTCGAGCTCGGCGGCAAGGCCCCGGTCGTGGTCTTCGACGACGCCGACCTCGACGCCGCCGTGTCGGGCATCTCCGAGGCCGGCCTCTTCAACGCCGGCCAGGACTGCACCGCCGCGACCCGGGTGATCGTGCAGGCCGGGGTCTACGACGAGTTCACCGCGAAGCTCGCCGAGGCCGCCGCGGCGATGAAGACCGGCTTCGACCCCGCCGACGACGACATCTTCTTCGGCCCCATCAACAACGCCAACCAGCTCGACCACATCTCCGGTCTCGTCGACCGTGCGCCCGAGCACGCCCGCGTCGTCACCGGTGGCCAGAAGATCGGCGGTGACGGCTTCTTCTACCAGCCGACCGTGATCGCCGACCTCGAGCAGACCGACGAGCTCATCACCACCGAGATCTTCGGCCCGGTGCTCACGGTGCAGAAGTTCTCCGACGAGGACGAGGCCGTGCGGATGGCCAACGACACGGTCTACGGCCTCTCGTCCTCGGTGTGGACCTCCAACGCCACCACCGCGACCCGGATGTCGCTGCGCCTCGACTTCGGCTGCGTGTGGATCAACACCCACATCCCGCTGGTCGCCGAGATGCCGCACGGCGGCTTCAAGCACTCCGGCTACGGCAAGGACCTCTCGATGTACGGCATGGAGGACTACACGCGCATCAAGCACGTGATGCAGCACCACGGCTTCGAGGGCTGACCCTCCGCCGTACCCCGCGCTCCCGCGTCTGCTGAGGTCGTCGCGGTTTCCCCGCCGAGGCGGGGAAACCAAGACGAAGGGATCAGTCCACGACGGCGGGCACGCACAGCACCGGCCGGGTGCTGACGTGCAGCAGCTTGTGCGGGGTGGAGCCGAGCACGGCGCCACGGATCGGGCTCTCGCCGGCCGTCCCGACGACGATGACCGTGGCGTCGTAGCGCTCGGCGACCTCCACCAGCGCCTGCGCCGGCTTGGAGTCGACGAGCTCGACGACGCTGTCCACACCCGCCGCCTCGGCCGCCTCCATCGCGTGGGACAGGGCAGCCGCGCCGATCTCCCGCAGGGCCTCGCGGTGTGCCGTGGCCTCCTCGCCCAGGCCGCCGGGCGGGGCGCTGCCGTAGACCAGCACGAGGCGCTCACCGAAGCGTTGCGCCACGCTGAGCGCGGTGGCCAGCGCGGCCCGGGCGCCGGGTGACTCGTCGAAGCCGAGGACGACCGCCATGTCGCTCAGCCCTCCAGTCCGTCGGGGTCGCCGGCCGCGGCCTTCAGCCCGTGCACCACGTCCGGGTCCGGCAGTCCGGCGCGTTCCTGCCAGAACCGCCCGTCCACCACCCGCCACACGAACATGAAGACCACGCCCACCAGGAAGATGCCGACGCCGATCACCAGGGGCGGACCGACGCCGAGCCAGGACACGCCGCTGTAGGAGTTGGCCGGGTCGGACATGTCGCGCACCGAGAGCACGAGCAGCCAGATCAGCAGTGCGGCACCGACCAGCGGACCGATACCGATCAGGATGAGGTTCTTCGCTGACTCCATCAGGTGCTTGCGGTGGTACACCGCGCACGCGATGCCGGTGAGTGCGTAGTAGAAGGCGATCAGCAGCGCCAGCGCGGTGAGCGAGTCGAACAGCGCGTTCTCGCTGATCTGGTAGATCGCGACGTACCACGCGATGGCGATGGCCGCGACCGTCCAGGTGCTCACGTCGGGGGTCCGGTGGTGAGGATGGATGTGCGCGAGCCTGTGGGGCAGTGCGTGCCGCCGCGCCATCGACAGCCCGGTCCGCGAGGCCGGGATGATCGTGGTCTGGGTGGAGGCGATGGCCGAGGTGGACACCGAGGCCAGCACGACCCAGTCCCAGCCGCCCATCGCGTGCTCGGCCAGGGCGGAGAAGATGAACTCCTCCTCGCCGGCGTTGTCGGACAGCCACTGGGTGCCGGCGAAGGAGACGACGGCGTAGGCCACCGAGACGTAGGTGACCAGCAGCACCAGCGTCGACCAGAGCGCGGCACGACCGGGGGTGGAGTTGCCGTCGGTGGTCTCCTCGCTGAGGTTGACCGCTGACTCCCAGCCCCAGTAGGCGAAGACTCCCAGGAGGAGGGCGGTGGTCAACCCGGCGCCGCCACCCCCGAACGGATTGAGCCAGGTCAGTGACGGATCGATCGGGGACAGGTCGGCGGGTGCGTTGTCGGTGACGGCGCGGCCGATGGCGACGGCGGCGAAGACCAGCAGCGACACCACCTGGGCGATGATCATGATGTTCTGCAGCCGGGCCGAGACGTCGGTGCCGAGCACGCAGACCCAGGTCAGCAGCAGGATCAGCCCGATCGCCAGTGGCATCCGGATCCAGGCGTTGTCCGCGGCGGCGTCCGCCCCGAAGGTGCGGAGGCCGAAACCAGCCCCGACGTCGGCCAGCGAGCCGATCACGAGCACGCCGGTCATCGTGATCGCCCAACCGCCGAGCCAACCGATCCAGGGGCCGAGCGCCCTGGTCACCCAGCTGAAGGTGGTGCCGCAGTCGGGGTCCACCCGATTGAGGTAGAGGAAGGCGGTGGCGATCAGGGCCATCGGCACGAACGACGCCAACAGCGCACCCGGCGCATAGACCCCGACCGCCGCGGTGATCGCGCCGATGACGGCGGCCAGCGAGTAAGCCGGGGAGGTGGACGCGAGTCCGATCACCAGTGCGTCGAGGAAGCCGATGGCGCCGGCCTTGAGCTCTCCGTCCTCCTGGGTCGCCGTCGTGCTCAACTGGGCTTCCCCCACATAGTTCCTTCAGCCGCCATGACGTCACGCCCTCCCAGTCAGGTGTCGCAAGTGAGCCGACTGTAGACCCGCGGACGGTAACGAGACAGGACCTCGAACGGTCAATTTTTCGCCAGCCCGGACGGCGCCGACCACCCCTAGGATGACGCGATGACCTCCCGCCCCGGCGACGTGCTGGCCTCCCTCGCCCACGCCGAGCCGAGCGTCTTCTGGCTCGCCGACCCCGGGCGCCCCAGGACGGAGCCGGCGCTCGTCGGCGACACCAGCACCGACCTCCTCGTCGTCGGCGGCGGCTACACCGGCCTGTGGGCGGCGCTCCAGGCCAAGGAGGACGACCCGTCCCGCGACGTGCTCGTGCTCGAGGGGTACGAGGTCGGCTGGGCGGCGTCGGGTCGCAACGGCGGCTTCTGTGCGGCCAGCATCACGCACGGCGAGGCCAACGGGCTCGAGCGGTTCGCCGACGAGTTCGACGTCCTGCAGCGGATGGGACGCGACAACCTCGACGGCATCGAGGACACCCTGCGCCGCCACGGGATCGACGCCGAGTGGGAGCGCACCGGCGAGCTCGACTTCGCCACCGCGCCGTGGCAGGTCGACGACCTCCGCGAGCTCGCCGACACCGTCAACGCGCACGGCGGCACGATGCGGTTCCTCGACGGCGAGGAGGCCCGCGCGCGCGTCGACTCCCCGACGTACCTTGCCGCCGTCCACGACCCCGACGGCGTCGCGATGGTCCATCCCGCCAAGCTGGCGTGGGGCCTGAAGCGTGCCTGCCTCGACCTGGGTGTGCGGATCCACGAGCACACCCGCGTCACCGACCTGGCCAAGGACGGCGCGGGGATGCGGGCGAGCACCGACCTCGGCGTCGTGCGGGCCCGCAAGGTGGTGCTGGCCACCAACGTCGAGACCGGCCTGCTGAAACGGCTGCGCCACTACGTCGTCCCGGTCTACGACTACGCGCTCGTCACCGAGCCGCTCAGCACCGACCAGCTCGGGTCCCTCGGCTGGCAGGGACGCGAGGGGCTGGCCGACGCCGCCAACCAGTTCCACTACTACCGGCTGACCGCCGACAACCGGATCCTGTGGGGCGGGTACGACGCGATCTACCACTACGGCGGCCGGGTCCGCGCGGAGTACGACCAGCGCCCCTCGACGTACAAGCTGCTCGCCGAGCAGTTCTTCGGCACCTTCCCGCAGCTCGAGGGCCTCCACTTCACGCACCGGTGGGGCGGGGCGATCGACACCTGCAGCCGCTTCACGGCGTTCTGGGGCACGGCGTACGCCGACCGGCTGGCCTACGTCGCCGGCTACACCGGCCTCGGGGTCGGCGCGAGCCGCTTCGGGGCGCGTGTGCTCCTCGACCTGGTCGACGGCCTCGACACCGAGCGCACCCGGCTGCAGATGGTGCGCAGCAAGCCGCTGCCGTTCCCGCCGGAGCCGATCCGCTACGGCGCGATCACCGCGACCCGGCTGGCGATCGCGGCGGCCGACCGCAACGGCGGGCAGCGCAACCTGTGGCTGCGCACGCTCGACAAGATGGGACTGGGGTTCGAGTCATGAGTGTGCGTGAGGCAGACGTCATCGTGGTCGGGGCCGGGCTGTCCGGCCTGGTGGCGGCGCGCGAGGTGCTCAAGGCCGGGCGCGAGCCGCTCGTGCTCGAGGCCAACGACCGCGTCGGCGGGCGGATCCTCACCGAGGAGCCCGTGCCCGGCGTGTTCCTCGAGCTCGGCGCGCAGTGGATCGGCGACACGCACCACCGGATGGCGGCGCTGGCCGCCGAGCTCGGGATCGCGCTCTACCAGCAGTTCGAGGACGGCGACACGTCCTACGAGTTCGGCGGTCGGGTGCTGCGCGGCGACGCGTTCCACGCGGCGTACGCCGACGACCTCGAGCACGTCGAGCGGGTGCTGCGCGAGCTCGACGCCATGGCGGAGACCGTCGACGTCGCGGCGCCCTGGCTCGCGCCGAAGGCCGACGAGTGGGACCGGATCACGGTCGGGCAGTGGTACGACGCCCAGGGGCTCTCGCCGCTGGGTCGCGAGCTGATCGAGATCTGCACGGTCGGGATCCTCGCCGTGCCCACCGTCGAGGTGTCGCTGCTCGGCCTGCTCGTCAACGTCGTCACCTGCGGGGTGACGGCCGACCTGCTGAGCGAGTCGGAGGGTGGCGCGCAGACCAAGCGGTTCGTCGGCGGCACCGGCCAGATCCCGCAGCGCCTCGCCGACGAGCTCGGCGAGCGCGTCGTCCTGTCCTCGCCCGTGATGTCCATCGACGTGTCGGGCGACGTCGTCACCGTGACGTGTCGTGGGGGACTGGTCGCGACGGGCAAGCAGGCCATCGTCGCGCTCGCGCCGACGCTGGCCGGGCGGATCATGTACGACCCGCCGCTGCCCGGCGTCCGCGACCAGCTGACCCAGCGGATGCCGCAGGCCTCGGCCCACAAGTCGTTCATCCTCTACGACGAGCCGTTCTGGCGCGACGAGGGACTCAACGCGCAGCTGATCTCCGACGCCGGACCGGCGCGCATGTCCAACGACTCGTGCATGCCCGAGGAGACCGGTGGCCCGGGCATCATCCTGGCCTTCCTCGAGGGCGAGAACGCCCGCGTCGAGGGCCGGTGGCCGGAGGAGCAGCGGCAGGCGGCGCTGCGCGAGGAGATGGCGCGCCACTTCGGACCTCGGGCCGCGAAGCCCGAGCTGATCGTCGAGGGCGGCTGGGTCGAGCGCGAGTGGACGCGCGGCTGCTACAACGCCAACCCCGGCCCGTGCGGCTGGATCCACTTCGGTGCGTCGCTGAGCGAGCCCGTCGGGCCGATCAAGTGGGCCGCGACCGAGACCGCGCTCCAGTGGAGCGGCTACATGGAGGGCGCCGTGGACGCCGGTGAGCGCGCGGCGCGCGAGGTGCTCGCCGACCTCGGCTGACGGGTCAGCCGCCCAGGTAGGGGTCGGCCCACGCACTGATGATCCGCGCCGCGCGCCTGGCCTGGTTGCGGCCGGTCAGCAGGTGGTCGGCGCCCTCCAGCGACACGAAGCTGCGCGGGTGCCGGGCGGCCCGGAAGATCTCGCTCGCGTTGGCGATGCCGACCGTGTTGTCGGTCGGGGAGTGCATGACCAGGAAGGCCCGGCGCAGGGTGCGGATCTGCTCGTGGAGGTCGGTCGAGCGCACGTCCTCCAGGAAGTGCCGCTTGAGCGTGAGGGCCTTGCCGCCACCAGGAACGGTGCCTCGCCCTCGGCCAGGATCCGCTCGACCAGCGCGTCGTAGTGGTGCTCGACGTGACGGACGTCGTACGGCGCACCGACGCTGGCGACGGCCCGCACGGACTCGAGCTCGTGCGCTGCCGCGATGACGGCCGCGCCGCCGAAGGAGTGGCCCACGAGGAGGCGGACGTCGCGGCCGGAGTCGTTCATGAACCGGACGGCCTGCGCGGTGTCGGCCACCTTGTGGCTGAACGACCCGTCGCCCCAGTCGCCGTCAGAGGTGCCGAGCCCGAGGTTGTCGAAGCGCAGCATGCCGATGCCCTCGCTGGCCAGCTGCTTGCAGATCCGGCTCGCGGCGGGGCAGTCCTTGCCGAGCGTGAAGCCGTGGGAGAAGACGCCCCAGCCCCGGACCTCGCCCTCGGGGTGGTCGACGAGACCACCGAGCTCGGGGCCGCTGGTGCTGGGGAACCTCACGTGCTCGGCCACGGCGGTCATCCTCACAGACGTCCGCGCTACCCGCGCGTAGTCTCCCGTCATGCGCCCCGATGAGTACGTCGAGCACGACGCCACCGCTCTCGCCGACCTGGTCCGCACCAAGGAGGTCACCGCCGCCGAGCTGCTGGCGCTGGCGCGGGCCCGGCGCGACGAGGTCAACCCGCGGCTCAACGCGATCGTGCGCGACATCGACGTCGACGCCGACGCCCGGGCGACCGATCCCGACCTCGCCGGTCCGTTCGCGGGGGTGCCGTTCCTGGTCAAGGACCTGGGGCAGGAGTACGCCGGACTCCCGACCACGAGCGGCTGCCGCGCGCTGCGCCACGAGGTCGCCACCGAGCACGCGCTGGTCACCCAGCGGTTCCTGGACGCCGGGCTGGTCGTCTTCGGCAAGACCAACACCCCCGAGCTCGGCGCCAAGGGCGTCACCGAGTCGGAGCTGCTCGGCCCTGCCCGCAACCCGTGGAGCACCGCGCACACGCCGGGCGGGTCGTCCGGTGGGTCCGGCGCCGCGGTGGCGGCCGGCATCGTCCCGGCCGCCGGGGCCAACGACGGTGGCGGGTCCGTGCGCATCCCGGCGGCCTGCAACGGGCTCGTGGGTCTCAAGCTCAGCCGCGGCCTGGGGCCCTACGGTCCGCAGACCGGTGAGGTGATGTTCGGGATGGTGACCCAGGGCGTCGTGTCGCGGACGGTTCGCGACAGCGCCGGGCTGCTCGACACGATCATCGGGCCCGACCTGCGCTCCGACTACCAGGGTCCGGCCCACGACGTCCCGTTCGCCGAGCAGATCCGGTCGGCTCCGGGCAAGCTCCGCATCGGCTGGTCGGCCTCCTCGGCGATCAACGCCGCCCCCGATTCCGAGGCGGTCGCCGCGGTCGAGGGTGCGGCAGAGCTGCTCGCCGAGCTCGGGCACGAGGTCGAGCAGGTCTCGCCGCCGCACGACGACGAGGCGCTGGCGCGCGACTTCCTGACGATCTGGTTCGCCCAGGTCTACGGCCAGGTCCGCGACATCAAGAAGCGCACGGGCGCGGGCGACGCCGGCTTCGAGTCCGACACCCTGGCCATGGCGGAGATCGGCCGGGCCAACGGGGCCGCCCCGCTGCTCGCCTCGCTGGCCAACGTGACGTCGTACGTCCACGCGCTCGCCCGCTTCCACGAGACGTACGACTACTTCCTGACTCCTACGCTGGCGAAGCCGCCGCTCGAGGTGCTCTCGACGGTCACCTCGCCCGGTCTGCAGCGGGCGTCCCGGGTGGTGGCCAGGGTCCGCGCCGGCAAGATCCTCAACGCGAGCGGGATCCTCGACCAGATGATCAGCGACAACCTCGGGTGGGTGCCCTACACGCAGCTCGCCAACCTGACGGGTCGGCCGGCGATCTCGGTGCCGCTGCACTGGACCGCCGCCGGCCTGCCACTCGGCGTCCAGCTCGTCGGCCGTCTCGGCTCCGACGGCGACCTGCTGCGCCTCGCCGCGCAGCTCGAGGAGGCGCAGCCGTGGGCGCACCGCTACCGGGCGGCCGAGCACCCGGCCTGATCAGCGCCTGCGGCCCCACAGGACGTAGGCGATCGGGCCGAACGGCTGGACCGACAGCGCCGGCCCCCACAACAATTTCGGCCCACGGACCTGGGAGGACGGTCGGCCGGCCAGGTCGCGCACGCACCACGTCGTCGCGGCGGCCTCGATGACACCGGCCACCACGACCAGCTTCTTCTGGGTGGGGCTCAGGTCGGCCCACGTCTTCTTCGGCACGGATCGATCCTAGCCAGCGCTCGATCAGGCGCCGTCGACGCCGTTGAGCAGCAACCAGAACACGACCACGCCCACGAACGCGGCGAGCAGGCCCCACCACACGCCGGTCAGCGCCCGCCGGCGGGAGTCCGCTCCGGCCCTCGCCAGCGCCGGCAGCGCCACGGTGACGCCCGCACCGATCGCGGCCACCGCGACGAGCTGGGCGGGGACGATCCAGTTCTCGGTCGAGCGTCCGTCGAGGAAGCTCGCCGCGACGGGCAGGCTCGCCATGCCGGCGACGAGCAGCACCACCACGCCGACCGTCCGCTGCAGGGCTGGGCTCACGAGCGCAACCTAGCGGAGATCGGTCCGCTCACGGGAGGGGGCGGTGGGCCACCCACCATCGCCGGGGCGGGAGTGTGGCTCAGCCACCCCGAGGCCGCGTCAGGCACTCGGTTCCTGCGGCCACTGCTTCGCGACCAGCGTCAGGACGTCGTACGTCGCCACCGGATCCCCGGACCCGTTGACGACCGTGGCGTCCCAGCGGACCTCGCCGTAGTCGGCGTTAGTGCGGGGGGTGATCTGCTTGACCGTCAGCGTCACCTGGATCGAGTCGCCGGCCTTGACCGGGGTGAGGAAGCGCAGCCGGTCGACGCCGAAGTTGGCCAGCACCGGCCCCGGGTCGGGGTCGACGAAGAGGCCGGCGGCGAGCGAGACGACGAGGTAGCCGTGGGCGACGATCCCGCCGAACAGCGGGTTCTGCTGCGCCGCCGCCTCGTCGGTGTGGGCGTAGAAGGTGTCGCCGGTGAACTCGGCGAAGTGGTCGATGTCGTCGAGGGTGACCGTGCGCGTGGCCGAGCTGATGGTGTCGCCGACCGCGAGCTCGGCGAGCGACTTGCGGAACGGGTGGACGTCGGTCTCGGTGCGCGAGGATCCGGTGATCCACTGGCCGCTGATCGCGCTGAGCATGTCGGGCGAGCCCTGGATCGCGGAGCGCTGCATGTGGTGCAGCACGGCCCGCACGCCGCCGAGCTCCTCGCCGCCCCCGGCGCGACCGGGACCGCCGTGGACCAGCACCGGCAGGGGCGAGCCGTGGCCGGTGGACTCGGCGGCGCTGGTGCGGTCGAGGACCAGCAGGCGTCCGTGCCACGGTGCGAGGCCGAGGGCCAGGGTGCGCGCCACCGAGGGGTCGTGGGTGACGATCGAGCCGGCGAGGCTGCCCTGGCCGCGGGCCGCGAGCCGGATCGCGTCGTCGAGCGAGTCGTAGGTGATGACGGTCGCGACCGGGCCGAAGGGCTCGATGTCGTGCGGCTCGCTGGCGCCCGGGTGGGCCTTGAGCAGCACCGGCGACATGAAGGCGCCGGTCTCCGCATCGGCGTTCACGACGTCGACCACGTCCGGGTTGCCGAAGACGATCTCGGACGACGCGCGCAGGGCCTGGACCGCCTTGCGGACCTCGTCGCGCTGGGCGAGCGAGGCGAGGGCACCCATGCGTACGCCCTCGCTGGTCGGGTGGCCGACGGTGACCTTCGCGAGCCGCGCGGAGACGGCGGCGACGACGTCGTCGGCCATGGCCGCCGGGACGATGACGCGACGGATGGCCGTGCACTTCTGACCGGCCTTGACGGTCATCTCGGTGACGACGCCCTTGACGAAGAGCTCGAACTCCGGGTCGTCGAGGCCCACGTCGGTGCCGAGGATCGAGCAGTTGAGTGAGTCGGCCTCGACGCCGAGCTGGACGCCGCCGTGCAGGACCGAGGGGTGCTGGCGCAGGTGCGCGCCGGTCGCGGCGGAGCCGGTGAAGGCGACGGAGTCCTGAGCACCCAGCTCGTCGATCAGGCCGGCGGGGGAGCCGCACAGCAGCTGGAGGGTGCCCTCGGGGAGGAGACCCGAGTCGACGATGCGGCGTACGACCGCCTCGGTCACGTAGGCCGTCTGGCTCGCCGGCTTCACGATCGTCGGCAGTCCGGCCAGGAACGCGGGGGCGAGCTTCTCGAGCATCCCCCAAACGGGGAAGTTGAAGGCGTTGATCTGGACGGCCACGCCCGGGCGTGAGGTGTAGACGTGCTGTCCGAGGAAGCTGCCCTCGCGGCCGAGGCGCTCGGGCTGGCCGTCGAGGACGACCACGTCGTTGGGCAGCTCCCGCGTGCCCTTCGACGCGATCGAGAACACGGTACCGATGCCGCCGTCGATGTCGACCATCGAGTCGCGCTGGGTGGCGCCGGTGCGGGCGGACAGCGCGTAGAAGTCGTCCTTGTGCTCGCCGAGCATCTTCGCCATCGCCTTGAGCGCGGCCGCGCGCTCGTGGAAGGTCAGGGCGCGCAGGGCGGGGCCGCCGACCTCGCGGGCGTAGGTCGTCATCGCGGCGAGGTCGAGGCCGGTCGACGAGATCCGGGCGACCTCCTCGCCGGTGCTCGCATCGAGGAGCGGCTCGCCCTCGTCGGTGGCGCGGAACCAGGTCCCACAGGAATAGCTCGCCAGCATTGCGGTCGTCTCGGTCACCGTGTCAGACTATTCCTGACCGATCGGTCTGTAAATAAGGGAGGGTCGCCGGTGACTGCCACTGCGAACGCCGACAGGGAAGCCGACTTCGAGCGCACGATCGAGCACCACGACCGGATCGAGCCACGCGACTGGATGCCGGAGAAGTACCGCGCGACGGTGATCCGTCAGGTCGCCCAGCACGCGCACTCCGAGATCATCGGCATGCAACCCGAGGGCAACTGGATCACCCGCGCACCGAGCCTGCGCCGCAAGGCGATCCTGCTCGCCAAGGTGCAGGACGAGGCCGGCCACGGGCTCTACCTCTACTCCGCCTGCGAGACGCTCGGCGTCAGTCGCGGCGAGCTCACCGACAAGCTCATCTCGGGCAAGCAGAAGTACTCCTCCATCTTCAACTACCCGACCTTGTCGTACGCCGACGTGGGCACCATCGGCTGGCTCGTGGACGGCGCCGCCATCTGCAACCAGGTGCCGCTGTGCCGGACCTCCTACGGGCCCTACGGCCGCGCGATGATCCGCGTCTGCAAGGAGGAGTCGTTCCACCAGCGCCAGGGCTACGAGCTGCTGATGACGATGATGTCCGGGACCGACGAGCAGCGCGCGATGGTGCAGGAGTCGGTCGACCGCTTCTGGTGGCCGGCGCTGATGATGTTCGGCCCGCCCGACGCCGACTCGCCCAACACCGCGCAGTCGATGGCGTGGGGGATCAAGCGCGACACCAACGACGACCTGCGGCAGAAGTTCGTCGACATGTCGGTGCCACAGGCCGAGGCGCTCGGCGTCACGCTGCCCGACCCTGAGCTCGCGTGGAACGAGGAGCGCGGTCACCACGACTTCGGCCAGCCCGACTGGGACGAGTTCGCGGCCGTCGTCTCCGGCTCCGGCCCGTGCAACGCCCAGCGGATCGCCCACCGCAAGCGTGCCCACGACGAGGGCGCATGGGTCCGCGAGGCGGCCCTCGCCTTCGCAGCGAAGGGGACAGACCTGTGACCGTCCAGCCCGAGTGGCCCCTCTACGAGATCTTCGTGCGCGGCAAGCGCGGCCTCAACCACGTCCACGTCGGCTCGCTGCACGCCGCCGACGACGAGATGGCGCTGCGCCACGCCCGCGACGTCTACACCCGCCGCAACGAGGGCGTCAGCATCTGGGCGGTCCGCGCCGACCTGATCGTCGCCTCCAGCCCCGACGAGAAGGACCCGCTCTTCGCGCCCGCCGGCGACAAGGTCTACCGGCACCCGACCTTCTACGCCATCCCCGACGACGTCCCCCACATGTGACATGGACTCCCACGACCTCGACCTCGACCACGACTCCGTCTACGACGGGCTCCTCGGCGGCGACGCCTCGCAGTGGGCCTTCGGCACGGACTTCGAGGACCCGCTCGCCGGCGTCGACACGACGATCCCGGCAGGTGTCGACGGCGCTGTCCTGGCGGCGTACTGCCTGATGCTCGGCGACGACGCACTGGTCTACGCCCACCGGCTCTCGGAGTGGACGAGCAACGCGCCCGACCTCGAGGACGACATCGCGCTGGCCAACATCTCCCTCGACCTGCTCGGCCAGGCCCGCCTGCTGCTCGCGCGGGCGGCGGCCGCCGATCCGTCCGTGGTGCCGGTGCTGCCCGACGGCTCGCCCGTCCCGCCGGAGGACGCGCTGGCGTTCTTCCGTGACGAGTCGGCCTTCCGCAACGTGCGCTACGTCGAGGCGCCCAACGGCGACTTCGGCGTCACCATCGCGCGGCTGCTGCTCTTCTCGACCCACCGGCTCGCCCTGCTGCAGCGACTCGCGGCCAGCGTCGACCCGGTGCTCGCGGCCATCGCGGCCAAGGGCGTCAAGGAGGTCACCTACCACCGCGACTACGCCGGCCGCTGGTTCGTCACGTTGGCCCGCGGCACCGAGGAGTCGCGGCGCAGGCTGGTCGCCGGCCTCGCGACCGTCTGGCCGATGTACGCCGAGCTGACCCGTTGCTCCGACGTCGAGGCCCGGGCTGCGGAGCAGGCGTTCGGGGTCGACCCGGCCACGGTCGGCGACGAGGTCGACGCCGTCGTCGAGCACGTGCTCGCCACCGCCGGGATCGAGCGACCCGACGTCCCGGCCTCCGGCACCGGCCCGCTCGGACGCACCGGTCGCCACTCGGAGGCCATGGGCAGGCTGCTCGCCGAGATGCAGGTGGTGGCCCGCGCCCACCCCCTGGGGAAGTGGTGAGTGCCCTGGCGGTGGCGGCCACCGTCACCGACCCCGAGATGCCGATGCTGACGCTCGTCGACCTCGGCGTGCTGCGCGACGTCGACGAGTCCGGCGACCGCGTGACTGTGACCATCACCCCGACCTATTCCGGCTGCCCGGCGATGGCGACCATGCGCGACGACCTGGTGCACGCGCTCCAGGACGCCGGCTACGACGAGGTGGACGTGAAGGTCAGCCTCAGCCCGGCCTGGTCGAGCGACTGGATCACCGAGCACGGGCGCGACCGGCTGAGGGCGCACGGTCTCTCGGCTCCGGGCCCGGCGCCGACGGGCCCGATCCCGCTCACCCTGGCGCCGGTGCGTCGGGCGATCGACTGCCCCCGCTGCGGCAGCGCCGACGTCCGACTCACCTCGGAGTTCGGACCGACCGCGTGCAAGGCGATGTACCAGTGCTCGACGTGCCTCGAGCCGTTCGAGCACGTCAAGGAGATCTGATGGCTCGCGGCACGTTCCACCCCCTCACCGTCGCCTCCGTCGAGCCGCTGACCGACGACTCGGCGGCCGTCACCTTCGAGGTGCCCGACGACCTGCGCGACGAGTTCGACTTCGCCGCCGGCCAGTCGCTGACGCTGCGCCGGACGATCGACGGCACCGAGCACCGCCGCTCCTACTCGATCTGCGCCCCGGCGGGCGAGCGCCCGCGCATCGGCGTACGCGAGATCCCCGACGGCCTCTTCTCGCGATGGCTGACCCGCGACGTCCGGCCCGGCGACGTGATCGAGGTGCAGACGCCGAGCGGCTCGTTCGCCGCGAGCGACGACCTGCCCGGGCGCCACCTGTGCATCGCCGCCGGGTCGGGGATCACGCCGATGCTCTCGATCGCCTCGACGGTGCTGCGCAACCCCGACTCGCAGGTGACCCTGCTCTACGGCAACCGCCACACCAACACGGTGATGTTCGCCGAGGAGCTCGCGGACCTGAAGAACCGCTACCGCCACCGCCTCGAGCTGGTGCACGTGCTCTCCCGCGAGCCCCGCGACGTGGAGCTGTTCACCGGCCGGCTCGACGCCGACCGGCTGCGCCGCTTGGTGTCCCTGCTCGTGCCGGTCGGGGGAGTGGACCACGTCTGGATCTGCGGGCCGTTCGGGCTGATCGCCGACGCCCGCGAGGTGCTCTCCGAGCTCGGCGTCCCGGCCGAGCGCGTGCACTTCGAGCTGTTCTACGTCGACGAGCCGCCGCCCGAGCTCGACCGCCCGGAGGCCGTCGTCGAGGGCGATGTCAGCGACGTGACCATCTCGCTCGACGGCCGCACCACCACCGCGCCGATGCCGCGTGCCACGACGATCCTCGACGGCGCCGCCGCCACTCGCAACGACCTGCCCTTCGCCTGCAAGGGCGGCGTCTGCGGCACCTGCCGCGCCCACGTCACCAGCGGCGAGGTCGAGATGCGCCGCAACTACGCGCTCGACGACGACGAGGTCGCCCGCGGGTTCGTGCTCACCTGCCAGACCTTCCCCGTCTCCGACGAGGTCGCCGTCGACTTCGACGCGTAGGTCAGCGCGTCGAGAGCCCGTCGAAGGCGATCCCGGTGATCGCGTCGGCGAGCTGGGAGGCGTCGACGGCGCCGTCGGGGTGGAACCACTCGATCGAGCTGTTCACCATCCCGAAGAGCAGGCGGCTGATCAGCTCGGGCTCGATGTCGGTGCGCAGGCTCCCTTCGCGTACGGCGTCGCGCACGAGCTCGGCCAGGGCGTCGTCGATCGCCCGGCGCCGGTCGAGCGCGGCCTGCTCGACCTCGCTGTTGCCGCGCGCGCGGAGCAACAGCGTGACCGCGGGGAGGTGGTCGGCGAGGATCTCGACCGAGGTGCGGAGGGCCGCACGCAGGCGGGCCTGCGCGGGCTGCTCGTGCGTGGCGGCGATGGCGGTGACGGTGCTGCTGAGGGCGTCGAGCGCCTCGTCGAGGGCCGAGGCGAGCAGGTGCTCCTTGCTCGGCACGTGGTGGTAGATCGCCGACTTGGTCAGCCCGAGCTCGCGGGCCAGGTCGCCCATGCTGGTCGCGTCGTAGCCCTGCCGGTTGAACACCTCGATCGCGCGCCGGAGCACGGTCTCCTGGTCGTAGCCGGGTCGTCCGCGACGTACGGACCCCGACGTCTCGACGGGCTCCTCGGCAGCTCCGGCGGATGGCATGCCACCAGCCTCGCACGGCCGTCGGCCGGGGGTGCACGGTTTGGCGGCGGGGCGGGGTACGATGGCTTCGCCTTCGCCGCTCGGTCAGCCCGATCTGGTGGCGGATCGGCCCCGACTCACACGTGCGGCCCGCGACTTCTCTGTCCTGGCTCACCGTCGGGTTCCTGCGTCGCTGGGGCAGTCGAGGCGAAACTTCTCGCGACGCAGACAGTGCTGTCCGGCGCGAGCCGTGCCGGACTCCGAGGAGGAACCGAGTGGCTCAGCGAAGCCGACGCACATCCACCGCACGCCGCGGCGGCACCAAGGTCGTCCGCAAGGACAACGAGGGCATCATCCCGGTGCTCGCGCGCTCCGTGCGCGAGGTGGAACAGGCGGCCGAGCGCGGGAAGGTCGCGCCGCACGGCCGGGCCACCTTCCAGGTCGTGGCCCTGCTGGTGCGCGACGAGCGCAACCGCCTCAACGCCGACACCGAGATCGGCGAGGCCCGCAAGGCCGAGCAGCTGAAGCGACTCGACGGCATCGCCACGATCCTGGCCAAGACGGCCGCTCGTGACACCTCGCTGCTGCAGCTGCTCGCCGAGGACGTCGAGATCTCCGAGGGTGCCCGCGCGCTGAAGCGGCAGATGCTCAAGCAGGGCGGCATCGACGTGCCGGAGGAGGCCGAGCCCAAGAAGCCCGAGACGGCTGCCTCCAGCTCCGCGCGCCGCGTCGTCCCGCAGTCCGTCATCTCGCGCCAGCTCGCCAACCCGTTCCTCGCCCCCGACTTCTCCGCCGTCCCGCTCCGCGTCGAGGCGCGTCGGCTCGCCAACTGGGAGCTCCTCGAGCCGCTCTTCAAGTCCTTCGAGTACGTCGGGGGCGGGGCCGCCGCGTGCATGAAGCTGCCCGACCCGGTGCCCGTGCCCGGCGTGCCGCTCATGCCCCACCAGGCCCAGCTCGTCGCGGCCGCCGCCGGCGGCCACCGCACGTTCCTGCTCGCCGACGAGCCCGGGCTCGGGAAGACCGCCCAGGCGCTGCTCGCCGCGCAGGCCGCCCAGGCCTGGCCGCTGCTCGTCGTCGTGCCCAACGTCGTCAAGGCCAACTGGGCGCACGAGGTCAGCCTCTGGACGCCCAACCGCTCCGTCACCGTGATCCACGGCGACGGGGAGGAGGTCGACGGCTTCGCCGACATCGTGGTCGTCAACTACGAGGTCCTCGACCGGCACGTCGGCTGGCTCGGCGACCACGGCTTCCGCGGCATGGTGGTCGACGAGGCCCACTTCATCAAGAACAAGTCCTCGCAGCGCTCGCAGCACGTCCTCGAGCTCTCGCAGCGCATCCGCACCCGCATCGCCCGACCGTTGCTGATGGCGCTGACCGGCACCCCGCTGATCAACGACATCGAGGACTTCCGCGCGATCTGGCAGTTCCTCGGCTGGATCGACGACCACAAGCCGCTGGCCGAGCTGATGAACAAGCTCGAGGACACCGGCCTGATGCCCGGTGAGCCCGGCTTCTACCCCAACGCCCGCCGCTCGGTGATCGAGATGGGCATCGTGCGACGCAAGAAGATCGACGTCGCCGCCGACATCCCCGCCCGCCGCGTCGCCGACCTGCCGGTCGAGCTCGAGGGGGCCGAGGGCCGCTCCATCCGCGACGCCGAGCGCGAGCTGTCACGTCGCCTGGTGCAGCGCTACGACGCCGCCCTCGAGGCGCGCACCACCCACGTCGTCGTCGACGGCATCGACCACGAGCTGGTCCGCCGCGTCGCGAAGTGGGAGCGCGAGGACATGGAGTCGGCCAAGGACGGCGAGAACGTCTTCTCGATGATGCGCCGCATCGGCCAGGCCAAGGCCGGGCTGGCCGCCGACTACACGGCGCAGCTCGCGCGCAACGTCGGCAAGGTCGTCTTCTTCGCCAAGCACGTCGACGTGATGGACGAGGCGCAGGCCAGCTTCGCCAAGCGCGGCATCAGCTTCGTCTCGATCCGCGGCGACCAGACCGCGAAGGCCCGCGCCGCCGCGATCGAGTCGTTCACCAACGACCCCGAGACCTCGATCATCGTCTGCTCGCTCACCGCCGCCGGCGTCGGCCTGAACCTCCAGGTCGCCTCCAACATGGTGCTGGCCGAGCTGTCGTGGACCGACGCCGAGCAGACCCAGGCGATCGACCGCATCCACCGCATCGGTCAGTCGGAGCCGGTCACGGCGTGGCGGATCATCGCGGCGCAGACGATCGACTCGAAGATCGCCGAGCTCATCGACTCGAAGGCCGGCCTCGCCGCTCGCGCCCTCGACGGTGCCGACGAGATCGCGTCGTCCGTCGACGTACAGCTCGAGGCGCTCGTCGGACTGCTCAACGACGCGCTCGAGGCCCGCGGGGGCCGCTGACCCGGCGCAGCCGCGGTGTCGGACGTCCGCCGGGACGTCCGACGAGGCGGTGGCACGGGCGACCGGGTCGTCGGACGTCCCGCGTGACGTCCGACGAGGTGGCGGCCGCGACGTCGGACGCACGCCACCGTGTGACTCCGGGACCGACGGCTCCGCCGCGGTGTTCGGGTGGCGGTGCGTGAGCCACGTTTCCCGCGCCCATCCTGTGGCTGCGCCACCGACGCCAGCGTGTCCCGGCGCGCCCCGCCCAACGTCGGTGTGTCACCCACCTTCCGTACGGCGAGAGGGTGGCTCACGCACCGCTGCGGGGTGTGTCGTCGCGTGACCCGCCGGTGGCGGTGAGTCACCCACTTTCTGTACGGCGAGAGGGTGGCTCACGCACCGCTGCGGGGTGTGTCGTCGCGTGACCCGCCGGTGGCGGTGAGTCACCCACCTTCCGCACGGCGAGAGGGTGGCTCACCCACCGCTGCGCGACCAGCGACCAGCGAGCAGCGAGCAGGATCAGCCCATGAACTTCCGCGCGAGCGGTAGGGGCAGGTGCTCGAGCGCGAACCCGACGGGCACCCACGGCCAGCTCGGGACACGGGCGGACGCCTTCTCCTTCTCGATCGCCGACACCATCGCGCGCACGCCCTTCTCGGTCGAGGAGACGAGCGGGGTGGTGGCGGAGGTGGCCGACATCTCGGAGACGATGTAGCCGGGGTAGAGCACGGTGACCTTGATGGGCGTGTGCATCACGTCGGCGCGGAAGCCCTCGGCCAGGTGCGCGACGGCGGCCTTCGTGGCGGCGTACGTCGTGATGTTCCTCGGCATCCCGCGGACGGCCGACATCGAGGAGATCATCACCAGCTGGCCGGCGTCCTGCTCGCGGAAGATCTTCGCCGCGGCCTCGGTCTGGGCGAGGGCGCCGATGAAGTTGGTCTGCGCGGTCGCGAGGTTGGCGTCGAAGCGCCCGGTGCCGAGCGGCTGGCCCTTGCCGAGCCCGGCGTTGACGATGATCTTCTCGAGCGTGCCGAACTCCGCGCGGAACTCCTCGAACACCCGGAAGACCGCGTCGTGGTCGTTGACGTCCAGCGCCTTGACCGAGACCTTCACCCCGGGCAGGGAGGCGGCCAGGTCCTCGAGGCGGTCCGTGCGCCGCGCGCACAGCGCCAGGTCGTAGCCGAGCGCGGCGAACTGGCGAGCCATCTCGGCGCCGAGTCCCGAGGACGCGCCGGTGATCAGGATGGTGGGCATGCGGCGGAGTCCTATCGGTAGGTCTGGAGGTCGGCGGGCAGGTGCGTGTGCTCGTTGAAGGCGACCAGGGTGGTGCCGCGCGAGCCGACGACGAAGCTGGTGACGGCGGCGTTGATGACGACCTGGTTGAGGCGCCGCCACAGGTGGGCCGCGACGTCGGAGGAGTCGTCGAGCCGGGTTGCGCTCGCCCAGGCGATCGGACCGCCGCTGGTGAAGACGACGGCGGTGCCCTTCGGGTCGAGTACGGCGACGGCCCGGTCGAGCGCCGCGGAGACCCGTTCGCAGAAGCCGGCGAACGGCTCGTCGTAGTCGTCGTGCTGGCCGCCCGTCCAGCGCAGCGTGGCGTCGGTGAACCAGCGCTCGAACGCGCGCGGGTCGGAGGCGACGTCGACGTCGTCCGGGGCCGGGTGCCGTTCGAGCATCTGCTGGTGGTCGAACTCGTTCCAGCCGTCGTCGAAGGTCAGCGGCAGGTCCCACCCCGCGCCCTCACAGGCGCCCTCGGCGGTCTGCCGGTGCCGCTTCATCGCACCCGAGAGCAGCACGTCGGGGAGGATGCCCTGGGACGCGAGCGCGGCACCGAGCACACGCGACTGCTCGACGCCGAGGTCGGAGAGCTGGTCGTAGTCGGCCGCGCCCCACGACGCCTGGCCGTGCCGCACCAGCAGGATCTTGCTCATGCACGTACTCGCTTCGCTCCGTGCGCGCATGAGGCACCAGCGGCACTGCGTCTGATGGTTCGCTCGCTTCGCTCACTCACGCGAGCACCTCGGCGATCCGGCGGTCCAGGATCTGCACGCCGGGCCCGAACATCGCGAACATCTCGTTGGTCGTCTGGCCGTGGAAGTAGCGGTAGTAGATCTGCTGGGCGATCACGGCGTTGCGGAAGAGCCCGAAGACCTCGTAGAAGCGCCACTGCTCGGGCGTCAGGTCGAAGCCCATCCGCTCGCAGTAGGCCTCGACGACCTCCTCCCGGGTGATCATCCCGGGCAGGTCGGTGGGCACCCGCTTCGTCATCTTCAGCTCGTCGGAGTCGTCGGCCTGGATCCAGAACGCGAGGGCCCCGCCGAGGTCCATGAGCGGGTCGCCGAGCGTGGCCATCTCCCAGTCGAGGACGCCGACCACGCGGGTCGGGTCGTCGGCGTCGAAGACCATGTTGTCGATCTTGAAGTCGTTGTGGATCACGCAGTGGGCGACGTCGTCGGGCTGGTTGGCGTCCAGCCACGTCATCACCACCTCGAAGGACGGGTTGTCGGGCGTGTGCGCGTTCCGGTAGCGCGCCGACCACCCCTCGACCTGGCGGCGGACGTAGCCGGTGCCCCGGTTGAGCTCGCCGAGGCCGGCCGCCTCTGCGTCGACGGAGTGCAGCTCGGCGTACACCTCGACGACGTTGAGGCACAGCCGGCGCGCCTGCTCGGGCGTCAGGTCGACGCCGGGCGGCCAGGTGCTGCGGGGGATCACGCCCTCGATCCGACCCATCGCGTAGAAGTCACCGCCGACGACCGACGGGTCGTCGCAGAAGCCGACCATCGGCGCGATGTAGGGGAAGACCGGCGCGAGCGCCGACTGGATGACGAACTCGCGACGCATGTCGTGCGCGCCCTTCGCCTTGGTGCCGCCCGGTGCCCGCCGCAGGATGAGGTCGCGGGTGGGATAGCGCAGGAGGTAGGTCAGGTTCGACGCGCCGCCGGAGAACTGGCGCACCTCGGGCGTCCCCTCCAGACCGCTCGGGTCACCGGCGTTGTCGCGCAGCCACGCGGCGACGGCAGGGACGTCGAACGCGTCCTCGTCGCGCACGGCGCGGGCGCCGGCCACCTCAGTCATGGAGCGCACCGTCGAGCTTGCGGGCCTGCGCGCGCATGACGTCGTCGTACGCCGCTCGGTCGGCCCACTTCAGGAAGTAGGCCTGACGGGCGGCCTCGTCGGGGACGATCACGTCCTCGCCGGCGTCCATGCCGGCCAGCACGGCGGCCGCGATGTCGTCGGCGCTCACCTTCGAGTTGTTGACCAGCGCGGAGATGACCGTGCCGATGGCCTCGTCCTGGCCCTGCATCGAGTCCATCAGGTTGGTGCGGAAGTAGGAGGGGCAGACCGCGCTGGCGTGCACGCCGTGGGCCGCGAGCTCGTGGCCGCAGGTCTCGGTGAAGGCGACGACCGCGGCCTTGACCGCGTTGTAGGAGCCCATGCCGGCGGGGTGCACGAGGCCGGCGAGCGAGGCGACGTTGACGATGTGGCCCGAGCGCTGCGCCTTGAGCATCGGGGTGAAGGTCTGCACGCCGCGGACCACACCGAAGAGGTTGATCTCGGTGATCCAGCGCCAGTCGTCCATCGAGCAGAGCTCGATCCGGCCGCCGCCCGCGACGCCGGCGTTGTTGACGAGCACGTCCAGCCCGCCCCACCGCTCCTCGACGGCCGCGAGCGCGGCCGCCCAGTCGGCGTCGGAGGTGATGTCGAGGACCAGGTCGATGCCGTCGGCCTCGACCCGGTCGGTGGCGAGCACCTCGTCGCCGCGCGCGCGGAACGCGGCGGTGAGTGCCGCGCCGAGCCCGGACGCGGCCCCGGTGACCAGGACGCGCCTCATGCGTGCTTGCCCAGCTCGATCTTGGCGATCACGTTGCGGTGCACCTCGTCGGGCCCGTCGGCCAGCCGCAGCGAGCGCGCCCCGACGTACGCCGCCGCGAGCGGGAAGTCGTCGGTCATGCCGGCGCCGCCGTGCAGCTGGATCGCCATGTCGATCACGTCCAGGGCCATGTTGGGCACCTCGACCTTGATCTCGCTGACCGCGGAGACGGCCTCCATCGACAGGCCCTGGTCGAGCAGCCAAGCGGCGTGCATGACGAGCAGGCGGGAGCGGTTGATGGCGATGCGGGCGTCGGCGATGCGCTCGCGGTTGCCACCGAGGTTGGCCAGCGGCTTGCCGAAGGCGGTGCGGCTGGTCGCGCGCTCGCACGCGATCTCGAGCGCCTTCTCCGCGAGCCCGATGGCGCGCATGCAGTGGTGCACGCGTCCCGGGCCGAGCCGGCCCTGGGCGATCTCGAACGCGCGGCCCTCGCCGAGCAGGATGTTGCCGACCGGCACCCGCACGTGGTCGAAGGACACCTCGCCGTGCCCGAGCGGCTCGTCGTAGTAGCCCATCGTGGTGAGCATCCGCTCGACCGTGACGCCCGGGGCGTCGCGGGGGACCAGCACCATGGTGTGGCGCGAGTGACGGTCGGCGTCGGGGTTGGTCAGGCCCATGAAGACGAGGATCTTGCACTCGGGGTTGCCGATGCCGGTGGAGAACCACTTGCGACCGTTGATGACGACCTCGTCGCCGTCGACCACCGCGGTGGCGGCCATGTTGGTCGCGTCGGAGGAGGCCACCTCCGGCTCGGTCATGCAGAAAGCGCTGCGGATCTCCGCGCGCAGCAGCGGCTCGAGCCACTGGCCCTTCTGCTCCTCGGTGCCGTACTTCAGCAGCACCTCCATGTTCCCGGTGTCGGGCGCGTTGGAGTTGAAGACGAGGGGCGCCAGGAACGAGCGGCCCATCACCTCGGCCAGCGGGGCGTAGTCGACGTTGCTCAGCCCGGCGCCGCCGTCGGTGCCGAAGTCGGCGGCGTAGGACCCGGCGTGCTCGGCCGGAAGGAAGAGGTTCCACAGTCCCTGCGCGCGCGCCTTGGCCTGCAGCTCCTTGATCCGCGGGTCGGGCGTCCAGGCGTCGCCGCCGCTCTCGCGGGCCGTCTTGATCCGCTCGTGCATGTCGGCCTCGAGCGGCTCGATCTCGGTGTCGAGGAAGGCGCGGACGCGGCCCTGGAGGTCGGCCGCGCGGGGGGAGAGGGAGAAGTCCATGGGTTGACCATAGCCACACAGTTGAGCAATGCTCAACAGCGTGTCCGATCCCGTACGCCGCCGGCTGAGCGCCGAGGACCGGCGCCGCCAGCTCGTGGGGATCGGGCTGAGCCGGATCGTCGACACCCCGATCCAGGACCTGTCCCTCGACGCCGTCGCGGCCGAGGCCGGCATCTCGCGCGGGCTGCTGTTCCACTACTTCCCGACCAAGACCGACTTCTACCTCGCCTGCATCGCGGCGGCCGGGCGACGGATCCTGCGCAACACCGCTCCGTCGTCCGACGACCCGGGCCCGGAGCAGGTGCGGTCGATGCTGGTCGCGATGATCGAGCAGATCGACCGCCGGCGCGCGTTCTACCTCACCCTCGTGCACGGCAGCGGGGTCGCCGACCCGCGGGTCAGCGAGGTCTACGACTCGGTGCGCTCGGTCTCCACGGACCGGGTGATGGCGGCGCTGGGGCTCGACGCAGCGGCGTACGACCTGGTCCACGCCTGGTGGGCGTACGTCGAGGACCGGGCCCTCAGCTGGAGCGCCGAGCCGGCGGACGGGCGGACCACGTCGCTCGAGGACCTCGTCGCGCACTGCGAGCGCGTGCTCGCCCTGCTGGGCGGGACGGGGAGCGGTCAGCCGACGTGGAGCACGGCCGGGCCCGCCGGCACCTCGTAGCGTCCGGCGTCGCCGCCCTCGAGCTCGGTCAGCACGTGGTGGGCCAACCGAGCGGAGGACGGCGCGAGGAACAGGCTCTCCGACGCGTAGGGCCGCCCCGACCAGGTGTCGGGGAGCTGGTGCCGGATCCGGGCGTCGAGCAGCTCCACCGGTCGCCAGCCGGGTGTCGGCACCGCGTCGGGTGGGACGACCAGCGCCAGCGTGTCCCACTGCCCGAGGACCAGCTTGGTGTGCAGGTCGAGGGCGGCGGCCAGCAACGAGGGGTGCTCGTCGACGAGCAGCATCCGGTAGTGCACGCGATAGCGGTAGGCCTGGCGGCGGGCCGGACGGACCCCGGCACGGGCGGCCAGCAGGTCGAGGTCGGACGCGCAGGCCCGCGGGTCCTGGAGGCGTACGGCGCAGACGCGGGCCGCCGTCGTCCAGTCACCGGCGACGACGTCGGCCAAGGTGTCGAGCATCGGCACCAGGAGCCGCGCACCGGGGTGCGTGATGGTGATGGTCATGGAGCCCCCCGGGCGTGATGGTGTGCGGAGAGCACACCCTCACCCCGGCCCGGCGCGCGAGAGCCGAACGCGCGCCAACTTCCCACGAACCGGGGACGGCGGTGGGGACGGGCCGGCTAGGGAAGTCGCGTGACCCGTGTCCGGTGCTGGGAGCTGTTGTCGCCGTCGATGCCGGACTGCCGCGTCTTGGAGATGTGGTCGACCTTCTCCCGCGAGCCCTGCACGGGCTTGGCCGTGATCAGGGTGTCGCGCTCGTAGGCGTGCGACTTGTCGGTGTTGCGGTAGTAGCGGAACAGCGCCCAGTAGGTCGCGGCGCCACCGGCGGGACCGGCGGCGAGGAGCCACAGCGGTCCGCCGTCGGAGGAGGTCGACTGGGCGACCTCGCTGACCAGGAGGTGGATCATGACATCGCCACCAGGAGCGCGCCCGCCGCGCCTTCGAGGACGGTGCCGACGGTCAGGGCGGCCGTGATCAGCCGCCACTGCGAGACGGGGACGCTGCCCATGGTCTCGCCGGTGCGGGCGTTGACGGCGATGTAGTGCAGCATCCCGGTGTCCTCCTGGAAGTAGGAGTAGAGCCAGACGGGGAGATACATCGCGACCCAGCGCGACCCGCCGACGTCGACCTTCTCCTGCTCCCAGCGCACGCCGCGGTCGAACTCCACGAGCGAGTCGTGCACCCGTGACCGGCCGATCGAGAGCAGCTGGTCCTGCAGCTTGGGCTGGAGCTCGTCGACGTCCAGGTCGCGCTTCTCGCTGGTGAAGCCGACGAGGTAGCTCGAGTTCCACTTCACCGCGTTCTTGGTGTCGAACGGGAGGATCGTGTTGATGATGTTGTTGGTCGTCGTCGAGTCGACCTTCGCGCGGTCCGCGGACCCCTCCACCGTGAGGTCGTCGACGGTGAAGGCGACCGAGCGATCGACGCGGAAGACGTCGGCCGCGTAGTAGGTGGTCTTGTTGTCGCCCTGGCCCTCGGTCCAACGACGCGTCTGCACCTCGCCCTTGCCGACGTACGACGCCTCGGCGCGCGCGTCGATCACGAGGTAGGGCAGGTAGACGCCCAGCACGTTCTCCGGGACGAACTCCTTCTTGAACCTCGGGTGCGCGAACAGGCGGCGCTTCGAGGCGAACTCGCGGATCTTCTCGACCGCCTCGGCGTGGGTGAGTCGGAACGGCAGGACGGCGTCGGGGACGGCGCCGTTGGGCGTCTGCTGGTTGACGTTGAGCGTGTGGCGGCACCAGTGGCAGCGCGCGTTCATCGCGTGCGCCGTGTCCACGACGACCTCCGCCCCGCAGCCGCCGCACTTGATCGTCATCACGTTGCCGGCGTCGTCGTCGATGTCCTCCGCGCCACCCGCGATCACGGTGCCCTGGAGGTCGTCGATGCCCTCGCCGAGGCCGAACTCCTCCTCGACGCGCGCCTCCTGCCACTCGTGGCGGCAGAACAGGCACACCAGCATCCCGGTGGACCCGCGCAGGCGTACGTCCGTCGAGCCGCACTTCGGACAGCGGTTCACGCCGTCGTCGAGCGCCTCGTTGACCGTCGCGATGTCGGGACCGGGCTCGGGCTCGGCCCGCGCGGCCGCGAGCTCCTCCTCCAGCGACAGCGGCGGGCCGTCGAAGGTCGGTGACTTCGGTTCCGGCGGCTGCTGCGGGTCCCCGTGTGCGTCGTGCGTCATGTCGCAGCCCCGGTCAGAGACCGAGCGCCTTCGCCTTCGCGGCGTCGTAGTCCTCCTGGGTGATGAGGCCGGCGTCGAGCATGTCCTTGGCGCGCTTGAGCACCGCCATCGGGTCCTCGGCGGCGGGCTCGGCCGGAGGCGCCGGTGCGGCCGGTGCAGCGGGAGCGGCCGGTGCAGCGGGGGCGGCCGGCGCGGCCGCGGGTGCCGGGGTGGCCGGCTGCTGGAGACCGCCCACGCCCATGCCGCCGGTGGCCATGCCCATGCCGATCAGCCCACCCGGGCCGGCGTTCTCGCCGGCGGCCTCGATGCCCGCGGCGACCGAGGCCTGCAGGTTGGAGTTGCCGCGCGAGCCCGAGAGGGCATCGGCGCGCTGGACGTTCTTCAGCAGCTCGCGGGTCGTGGCGTCGTACTCGATCGAGATGATCGCCGTCTTCACGATCTCGAGGCCGCGGTCGGTGCGCCACTTGTAGTTCTCCTCGACCGCCGCCGACAGCGACTGCGCGAAGCCGACGGAGTCCTGCTGGAGCCGGGCGATCCGGTTCCCCTTGGCGGGGTCGTTGGTGTACATCGAGAACGCCGGCGCGAGCGACCCGACGACCTCGTTGAAGAGCTGCTCGCCCGCGGGGTTGTCGATGTCGGTGAAGTCGAAGACGCCCTTCCCGCTGATGACGCCGGCCGAGACGAAGTTGCGGATGAAGGTCAGCGGGTCGGTGATCTTCAGCGTGTACGTGCCGCGCGTGATCGCGCCGACCTGGGTGTTGAGGAACGCGTCGTCCCAGTAGATCTCCGACTGGGTGCCGAACTTGTTGTTGGGCAGCTCCTTGAGCGCGACGAAGATCGCGGTCTGCTGCGTCCCGGGGCGGCCGCCGAACTTGAAGCGCTCCCAGCTCTGCTTGATGACCGAGTCGACGAGGCCGCCGCCGGAGAACACCGACTGCGACGCCGGCTGCTCGGAGTCCCAGATGTAGCCACCGGGCTCGGCGGCGAAGCCGGTGAACGCGCCGTCCTGGACGAGCACGAGGCCGTAGCCCTCGGGGACGACGATCTTGGAGCCGTTGGTGATGACGCCCTCGGATCCGCGGGTGTTGCTGCCGCGGTCGGCGTTCTGGCCCTTGGCGACCGCCGGGAACAGGGCGGCGGTGGCCGGCAGCCCGTCCGGCACGCCGTAGAAGTCGAGCCACTGGTCGGCGAGGGTGCCGCCGATGGCGCCGGTGACTGCCTGGAAGAGTCCCATGTCCGCTTTTCCTCCCGTGGGTTGGTCGAGCACCCCCACAGGTGGTCGACGGCGGCAACCCTAGCGCCCGAACGCGGGGCAGAGCGCGGATATCGACGGCACGGATGATGGCCGCCCGCTCGGCCGATCCGCGGCTCGCTGCGTTGCACATGCCGCAGCGTCATGTGGTCTGCTCGAAACACGTCCCGTCCCGATCCGAGAGGTCCACCGTGCACCCGTTCCCGGCCCCGCCCCGTGAAGTCCTGATCGGCGACGCCGCTGCGTTCGTCGGCATCAGTCCCCGGGCGATCCGCCACTACCACCAGGTCGGCCTGCTCCCCGAGCGCGAGCGGGGCCGCGACGGCCGACGCCGGTACGGCTACGCGGAGATCATCCGGTTGCTGTGGATCCGACGGATGGCCGACGCCGGCATCGCTCTCGACGACATCCGCGACGCCTTCGCCGGGGCTGCGCCGGACGGTGCCGTCGGCGAGGACCAGGTCGCTGGCGTCCTCGCGCGACTCGACGATGCCCTCGCCGCGCAGGAGGCCGAGCTGGAGCGGAAGCGAGCCTCGGTGCGGCGGATGCGAGCCCGCGGCAGTCGGCAGGGCCTGCTCGACGACCTCGTGTCCGACCGTCTCCAGCACGCACCCGAGGGCTCGCTGCGGCAGCAGGACCTCGACGCCCTCCTGGTCACCGAGCGGATCTTCGGTCCGCTCGGCGCCGCCGTGCAGGCGGGACGTTTCGTCGCCCTGGCCCTCCATCCCGAGATGCGCGCCGAGTCCGACCGCGTCGATGCGGCCGAGGAGGCACTCGACGACACGGTCGCCGTCGACGATCCCCGAGTCGAGCAGGTGGCAGCCGAGCGGCACGCGTTCGAGACCGCACTGATGCGCGTCATCGAGGAGTCCGACCAGCTGGAGGAGGACGAGGCGCTCTTCGAGGCGTGGGACGAGCAGCATCCGCCCGACACGGCGGCGGGTGCGCGCGCGATGAATGCGGCGGAGACCATCCGGAGGATGCCCTACGACTTCTCCCCGGCCCGCCTGCGCTCCATGGAGCTGTCGGTGCGCCTCGGGGCTACGGGGTGATGGCACCTGACAGCAGCGTGCGCGCGTGGGGGTCGGACACGTGCACGCCGAGATCCGCTCGATGCCACAGCAGCCTCAGGAGCACCTCTGCCCCACCCTGCAGCACGACCACCTCCCCGTCGCCGAGGACGGCGTCTCCGCTCACGTCCGTGGCGACCAGGTGGACCGAACGCGCCAGGGGCTGGACGCGGCCGAGTCGCACCTGCCGCGGATAGATCACGTCACGCACCTCGAGGACCCCGTCCCAGGCAAGAGGGGGATCGATCGGTCGACGTTGGCCCAGAGCATGGTCGGCATCCCAGACGTGCATCACGGTCTCGTGGACCTGACGCCGCCTCCAGAACGCCGCGGTGGGGTGCCGGTCGTCGAGGGTCCACGCAGGCGCGTCCGCCGCTGTCGAGGTCAACACCTCGACCAGGTGCGAGGCGTGTCGGCGGTACCAGGTCGTCAGCTCGTGACGCCCGGTCCCGGCAGGCGGCTCCGGGCGGAGGTGGGGGTTGCCGTCGAGCACGGCATGAGCCGCCCACTGGTGGACGCCGCCCAGGTGCACGACGAGGTCACGCAACGACCAGCCGGGGCACGAAGGCACCGGTGCGTCGACCTCGGCATCCCGAACGATGTCACCGAATCGCTCGGTGTGGATCGCCAACAACGCCAACCAGTCGGGTGCCTCGCCCATCGTCCACACCCCCGTCGACCACCACCGTCCGCGACCTGCGCCCGAACATAGCCGGACGTGTCCGCCCACACCCGACCCCAGCGGCAGATCGTGCCGACGCGCCTACCCGCCGGACCAGGGGTAGTCCTCGAACTAGCCGCCGCAGTCAGTGCTCGACGGCGTACGCGCTGCTGACGACGCCCGACTGGCTGGTCGAGGACCGGAGGAGCCGCAGGCCGACGGCGGGGGGTCCTGCCATGAACCTCTTGCCCGCGCCGAGCACGACCGGGAACACGAAGAGGTGCACCTCGTCCACCAGCCGAGCCTCGGCGAGGGTCCGGATGAGCTCGGTGCTTCCCTGCACGACGATCGTGGAGGTCTCCCGGGCCTTGAGGTCCTCGACCGTGAGAGCGGCGTCGCCGTGCAGCACCTCGGTGTTGTGCCAGTCGGTGGTGATGCCACGACGGGTCACGACGTACTTCCGCAGCGCGTTCAGGTGCTCGGCCCCCGGCTCCTCGGGGTGTGTCGGCCAGAACGCGGCGAGGATGTCGTGGGTGCGGCGTCCGAGCAGCATCGAGCCGGCGCCCGCGAACGTCGCGGCCATCGCCTCGTCGACGCCGGCGTCGACGTAGGGCAGCATCCACCCGCCGTACCGGAAGTCGCCGTCTCGGTCCTCGTCGGGCGACGCCGGCGCTTGCATCACCCCGTCCAGCGAGGTCGACGCGGCGACGACGAGGCGGACACCCATGACGCCATCGTGCCGCACCACTGCACTCGCGTCTCCCCAGGGTTCATGGCGCCGACATGCCCTCCGACGAGGGCCGAGCTGGGCACATCGATGGTTCCGGCTCGTGGCGCAGTGCCGGGCGATGGCTGTCGCTCACCGGTCAGGACGCTGCGCGTTCCGCGCGACGGCGCGGACGGCGTCACCGATCGCGGGGAGCAGTGCCTGGTAGCCCCGTCCGCTCAGGTGGACACCGTCGTCGACGAAGGCACCTGCACCGAGCGACTCGATCACGCGCTCGGCGCGCACCACCCCGGCGCCGACCTCCCCGCACACGGAGATCGCGGCCTCGCGGTAGTCGTCGAGGATCTCGTTGGTCCGGTCACCCGGCCCCGGCAGACGGGCCTCGTCCACGCCGGGTGGCGTGACGTAGATCCAGCTCCGAGCGGCGACGGACCCCAGGCAGTCACGGACGGCTCGGGCGAAAGCCGTCACGGGGACCTGCTTCCACGGGGCAGCGTCGTTGGTGCCGACCGAGAGGACGACCAGGTCGCTCGCCTGCACGGCGGCCCTGGTCGCCTGGGCCGGCAGGTCCAGCGCAGAGGCACCGCCCTCCGCCCCGTTGTGCACGTCCGGGCCCACGAGATGGAGGTCCCGGCGAACCCTGGCCAGGTGGCTGTCGCCCAGGAGCACGATGCGCACCAGTGCCGTCCGCTGCCTCAGTGCTTGTGCTTGTGCTTCCGCTTCGCCTTCTTCACGACCTTGCTGGTGATCGTGAACTTCGCGTTGTCCTGGAGCGCCCGACCGCCGCACGCGAAGGTCGTGCCGGCCTTGCACTTGAAGCGGGTCGAGACGTTGGCGAAGGACACCGACACGGCCGACACCTTCGCGGCGCTGAACGGCACGGTGCGCACGGCGTTGTTGCGGCGGTTGAACTTCACCGTGCGGAACGCGACCTTGCCGTTGGTCTTGTGGATCACCAGCCGCGCGGCCGCGCCCTGGAGACGACGCGGGGCCTTGACGCTCACGCGCAGGCGCCACTTCTTGCCGGCCAGGTCGGCGCCGGGGCGGACGTGCATCGCGTCGGCGGCGAGGTGGTCGACCTTGGCGCGCTGCCTGAACTTCTTCTGGCCCTTGGTCAGGGTGACGTCGGCGAGCACGGGCGGGTTGGCGTACTCCGCGACACCGGGCGCCTCGGGGTAGGTCGACGAGGGGACGATGTTGGCGGCCGCGAAGTCGGCGTAGACATTCGTCAGCGACTGCTTCTTCTTGCGCAGCACCGAGGCGATCGCCTCGGTGGAGTACTTCCCGCCGTCGCCCTTGAGGCTGCCGGCCGACTCCCACGCCAACTTGGTGAACTTCGTGCCGAAGCGGTCGGTGAGGTACTGCCAGAAGATCCAGTTGCCGTACTGGAAGCCGTAGGTGGAGCTGAACGCGTCGAGGGGCACGAACGGCGCCTGCAGCTGGCTGTAGCGGAGGTACTGCCGGTTGTCGTTGATGTCGTCGGCGACCTGCTCCTCCATCCAGGTGGCCGTGGACTCGAGCATCCACGGGTCCTCGTCGTAGTCGTAGGAGTACTGCACGGCGTGGAAGAACTCGTGCGCCGCGGTCACGGTGAGGTTGGCCTCCGGCGTCTGCGCCGGGAACTGGGCCGCGGAGTAGTCGTTGTCGAGGACGCAGAAGCCGCTCGCGGTGCGACCCTTCTTGCGGAACTCGGCCGCGCAGTAGCCGTACAGGCCGGTGCCGAGGTCCTTGAGGTAGACGTCGAGCAAGCCGTTGCCGCCGTTGGTGCCGTCCGGGCGGGGAGCGCGGAAGCCGAGCTGGTTGACCTCGCGCTCGTAGACCGCCTCCATCGTGGCCAGGTTGAGCGCGACCCAGTCGACGCTCGGCGGGGCGTCGGCCGTGGTCGGGACGTAGTGGACGCACACGTGCGCGCCGCACTGGCTGGTGGACGGCACGGTGTAGCCGTTGCCGAAGGGGTCGGCCGGTCCGTCCGTGGGGCGGGCGAGGAGCGCCGTCGCCTCGGCGGCCTCGGTGCCGGTGAGGTCGGGGCGCGCCAGCCAGAGGTCGCGCAGAGCGACCGTCGCGGACGGGTCGGTCGGGCGGGCGTCCCCGGCGAGCACACGGCCCGCGGTGTCGAGCGCGGTCAGCGCCACCCGCTCGTTGGGGTCGGCCGGGAGAGGCGTGGGGTCCGCCGTCGCGGGGGAGACCATCGAGAGCGGCGAGAGCACGAGCCCCACGACCACGGCGAGCATCATCGACCTACGCACAGAAGCATCCTTTTCATCGCTGACCCGAGCAGCCGTCACCACGGCAACCTGCAGCCTCGCAGGTCCGATCGAGGTTACGTCAGCGACGCGCGCGGACCAGACTCGCCGTCACGTCGAAGCGCTGGTGGTCGTCGCGGGGGATGCCCTGGCAGGCGAAGTGCGTCCGCTCGCCGCACTCGTAACGGGTCGAGGCGTTTGCCACCACGAGCACCACCCGGCGCACGTGCGAGCCGGCGAAGCGCACGACCCGGCTGCCCGTGCCGCGCTTCAGCCGGATCGGCAGCGTCGCGATCCGGCCCGACCTCAGGTGGACGCGCACCGCGGCCGCCGCGCCGGTGGCGCGGGCGGCGTCCACGGCGATCCGCAGCCGTGAGTGCTGGGCGGCGTGCGGTCGGAACGCGAAGGCACGCGACGTGAGGTGGGGTACGCCGATGCGCCGGTCGCGCCAGGTCGAGCGGCCCCGCCCCAGACGGACCGTCTCGTCGAACGGCTCGACCCGGTAGGAGCTCCCCTCGTCGTACCCGCGCTGCGGCGACAGGTTGGCGAGCACGAACCGGGCGTAGACGTCGGGGAACGAGTCGTGCCGGCCCTCGACGAATCGCCTGATCGCCTGCACGGAGAAGTCGTCGCGACGGCCCGGGCCGGCGTCGGCGAGGTCCCAGACCTGCCGCACCGCGTCGACGCCGTACCGCTGGGCGAGGAACTGGAAGAAGATCCAGTTGCCGTAGATCCCCAGCCCGGTGCCGGCCTCGTCGAGCGAGGTCTGGCGGCGCCCGAGCTGGCCGGCGGAGAGGTACTGCCGGTTGTCGTCGACGGTGTCGGCGACCTGCTCCTCCATCCACGTGGCCGTGGACTCCATGAACCACCGGTCCTCGGCCACGTCGAGACCGAACTGCACCGCGTGGAAGAGCTCGTGGGCCGCGGTGACACGCAGGCTCTCGTCGGCGGGCATCGGGAAGCCGGTGAAGTCGTTGTCGAACACGCAGTAGGACGAGGCATGGCCCGGGGCGCCCGGCACCGGCGCCTCGGGGACGCAGTAGCCGTAGAGACCGGCGCGGCTGATGTCCGCGAGGTAGACGTCGAACTGCGCGCTCTCGCCGCGGCCACCGTCGGACGGGATTGCGGGATAGCCCAGGCGCGCCATCGTCGCCAGCGACTGCTCGGTCACCTCGAGGTTGCGGCGCACCCAGTCGGAGCCGCTGCCCGTGGACGAGGTCAGCGGAGGTGCGTCCGAGGTCGTCGTCACGTAGTGGATGCACGCCGACGGTCCGCACAGCTGCTCCCGCGGAGCGGCCGGGTCCCAGAAGAACTCGCCGGACCCGTCGGCCGGGTCGCTGGGCCGGGCCGCGACCGGGCCGGACCCGCGCGCCGACCAGGCGTCGGCGCGTTCGAGCCAGGCGTCGCGCAGGTCGAGCGTGCGGTCGCGCGAGGCCACGCTCGCCCCGGGCGGGGCCGGGTCGGCGTGCGCGGGGACGACCGGCAGCAGCGCGGCCACGACCGCCACCGCCAGCGACGCGATCAGGCGCACTAGAGCTCCGCGATGTGCTCGATGATCGCGGTCGTCGAGATCGCGGGCGTGCGGGGCAGGTAGACGACCTCGCAGATGTCGCCGAGGTCGTCGAACTTCCCCGCCCAGTCGTCGCCCATCACGAGCACGTCGGCGGCGTGCTCGACGAGGTAGTCGCGCTTGAGCTCGAGGCTCTCCTCGACGAACACCTCGTCGACGACCCGCAGGGCCGCGACGATGGCGAGCCGCTCGCGCTGGCTGAAGACGGGCACGCGCCCCTTCTTCCGCTCGTTGAGCGCGTCGGCGGAGACGCCCACGACCAGGCGGTCGCCGAGGGCGGCGGCGCGCTCCAGGACCCGCAGGTGGCCGACGTGGAAGACGTCGAAGGTCCCGAAGGTGATGACGGTGCGCGGCATGCGCGAACAGTATCCGCCCGCCTGAGAGGATCACGGCGTGGCCACGCTCGCACCCGTCTCGTTGATCACGCCCGACCCGGGCGCCGACGAGGAGCGCCGCCGCGGGCTCCGCAAGATGCGCACCGTCGCGGTCTCGCTGCTGGTGCTGGCCGCGATCGTGTACGTCGCCACGCTGGGCCGCGACGGCGGGTGGGGGTTCGTCAACGCCGGCGCCGAGGCGTCGATGGTCGGCGCCATCGCCGACTGGTTTGCGGTGACCGCGCTCTTCAAGCACCCGCTCGGTCTGCCGATCCCGCACACCGCGCTGATCCCGCGGCGCAAGGACGAGCTGGGCAAGGGGCTCGAGGAGTTCGTGGGGGAGAACTTCCTCCAGGAGGACATCATCCGCGAGCGCACGGCCTCGGCGAACATCTCGGCGCGCGTCGGCGACTGGCTCTCCGACCCCGCCAACGCCCGGCGGCTCGTCGACGAGGTCTCCGACGTCGCCGCGATCGCTCTCGGCAAGGTCCGCGACGAGCACATCGCGGACCTGGTCACGGAGGCGTTCGTGCCGCGCTTCCGCGACGAGCCGATCTCGCCGATCCTCGGCAGCCTGCTCACCGAGGCGGTGCGCGACGACTTGCACCATGGCGTCGTCGACCTGGCGCTGGAGGAGATGCACCGCTGGCTGGTGCACAACGGCGACACCTTCGTCGAGGTGCTCAGCGAGCGCGCGCCATGGTGGGCGCCGCCACGGCTCAACGAGGCGGTCACGCAGCGCCTGCACCTCGAGGCCATCCGCTGGGTCGCCGACATCCGCGACACCCCCGACCACCACGCCCGCGAGGCGCTCGACTCGATGCTGACGCAGCTCGGGCAGGACCTCCTCGCCAACCCCCGCACGCAGGAGCGCGCCGAGCGGTTCAAGGAGCGCCTGCTCGACCACCCGCAGGTCGTCACGACGGCGATCTCGCTGTGGAAGGCAATGCGGTCCGCGCTGCTCACCTCGGTGCGCGACCGCGACGGCGCCGTACGCCAACGGCTGCTGACCGAGCTCAACGCCTTCGCCCAGCGCCTGCGCACCGACGCGGCCCTGCGCGAGAAGCTCGACCGCACGGCCGCCGACGTCGCGGTCTTCGCCGTCGAGAGGTACGGCGCCGAGCTGACCACCGTCATCACCCACACGATCGAGCGGTGGGACGGCAAGGAGGCCGCGCGCCGCATCGAGCTGCACGTCGGGCGCGACCTCCAGTTCATCCGGATCAACGGCACGATCGTGGGTGGACTCGTCGGGGTGCTCATCCACGCCATCAGCCTGCTGGTTCACTGATCCTCATGAGCGAGCGAAGCGAGCGAGTCATCAGGCAGGGTGCCGCATGAGCAACCCTGTCGACGTCCCGATCAAGGACGACACGATCCGCCTCGGCCAGTTCCTCAAGCTGGCCAACCTGATCGAGTCCGGCTCGGACGCCAAGCCGCTGCTGGCCGACGAGCAGGTCAGCGTCAACGGCGAGGTCGAGACCCGCCGCGGGCGCCAGCTCGTGACCGGTGACGTCGTCTCCCTGGCCGGTCGGTCGGCGCGGGTCGCCTCGGGCGAGGCGGAGATCGACGTTCCCTGGTAGCTCGGTGTGCGGTTATGTTCGCTCACATGAGCGACCTCTCGACCGCCGCCGGTGAGACCAGCCCCGCCCTCCTCGAGGAGACGATCGGCGCCAACTTCGAGCGGACGGTCGCCACCTGGCCCGACCGCGAGGCTCTGGTCGAGGTCGCGTCCGGCCGGCGCTGGACCTGGGCCGAGCTCGACCGCGACGTCGACGCCCTGGCGCGCGGGCTGATCGGCGCCGGCATCGAGAAGGGCGACCGGGTCGGCATCTGGGCGCCCAACTGCGCGGAGTGGACCATCACGCAGTACGCCACCGCCAAGGTCGGCGCGATCCTGGTCAACGTCAACCCGGCCTACCGCACCCACGAGTTCTCCTACGCCATCAACCAGTCGGGCACCCGCCTCCTGCTCGCGGCGAGCAGCTTCAAGACCAGCGACTACGCCGCGATGATCGCCGAGACCCGCCACGACTGCCCGGGCCTCGACCGGGTCGTCCTCGTCGACACCGACGACTGGGCGGAGCTGGTCGCCGACGGATCGGACGTGCCCGAGGGAACCCTCGCCGAGCGGATGGCCGGCCTCGAGCCGGGCGACCCGATCAACATCCAGTACACCTCCGGCACCACCGGCTACCCGAAGGGCGCGACCCTCAGCCACCGCAACATCCTCAACAACGGCTTCTTCGTCACCGAGCTGATCAACTTCACCCACGAGGACCGGCTGTGCATCCCGGTGCCCTTCTACCACTGCTTCGGCATGGTCATGGGCAACCTCGGATGCACCACCCACGGGGCCACCATGGTCATCCCGGCGCCGGGCTTCGACCCCGCGACCACGCTGAAGGCGGTCCAGGACGAGCGCTGCACCGGCCTGTACGGCGTACCGACCATGTTCATCGCGATGCAGAGCCTCCCCGACTTCGCCGACTACGACCTGTCCTCGCTGCGGACCGGCGTGATGGCCGGCTCGATCTGCCCGATCGAGGTGATGAGGAAGTGCGTCGACGAGATGCACATGTCGGAGGTCTCGATCGCCTACGGGATGACGGAGACCTCGCCGGTCTCGACGCAGACCCGCACCGACGACGACCTCGAGCGGCGCACCGAGACCATCGGGCGCGTGCACCCGCACGTCGAGGTCAAGGTCGTCGACGCCGTCACCGGGGAGACCGTGCCGCGCGGCGAGGTGGGCGAGCTGTGCACCCGCGGCTACAGCGTGATGCTCGGCTACTGGGAGGACCCGGAGAAGACGTCCGAGGCGATCGACGCCGACGGCTGGATGCACACCGGCGACCTCGCGGTGATGCGCGAGGACGGCTACGCCAACATCGTCGGCCGGATCAAGGACATGGTGATCCGGGGTGGGGAGAACATCTACCCCCGCGAGATCGAGGAGTTCCTCTACGCCCACCCCGACATCGAGGACGTGCAGGTGATCGGCGTCCCCGACGAGAAGTACGGCGAGGAGCTGGCCGCCTGGGTCCGGATGCGGCCCGGGGCGACCCCCCTCGACGCGGAAGCGGTCCGGGCGTACGCGACCGGCAAGCTCGCCCACTACAAGATCCCGCGCTACGTCCTCGTCGTCGACGAGTTCCCGATGACGGTGACGGGCAAGATCCGCAAGGTGCAGATGCGCGACGAGACCGCCCGGCAGCTCGGCCTCGCCTGAGCGGTCGCCACCCGCCACCGCTGAAATCGCCGACGGCGGTGCCCGGCAGCCACCGGGTGGCTGCGTGGCACCGCCGTCACGCGGTGGGTCAGCGGACCTCGAGCAGGTCCACCACGAAGATCAGCGTCTCGCCGGGCTTGATGGCGCCGCCGGCCCCGCGGTCGCCGTACCCCAGGTGCGGCGGGATGACGAGACGACGACGACCGCCGACCTTCATCCCCTGCACGCCGGTGTCCCAGCCCTGGATGACCTGTCCGATGCCGAGGCGGAAGTCGAGCGGGGCGCCCCGGTTGTAGGAGGCGTCGAACTCCTCGCCGCTCGAGTGGGCCACGCCGACATAGTGGACCGAGACGGTCGAGCCGGCCGTGGCCTCGGCGCCGTCGCCCTCCACGAGGTCGGTGACCTCCAGGTCGGCGGGAGCGTCTCCCATGTGCGGGTCGACGTCGGGCTTGTCCATGCGGCTGCCTCTTCCTTCGTTTCGGTGTCAGGTCTGGTGGACGTAGCTGTCCAGCTGGTCGCGCTCGAACTCGAGCTCGCCGATGCGATTCTTCACCACGTCTCCGATGCTGATGATGCCGGTCAGCTTGCCGTCGGTCAGGACCGGCACGTGCCGGATGCGGTGGTCGGTCATCACCTGCATCAGCTCGGTCAGCGCTTCGCTGCCCTCGCAGGTGCGCACCGTCGAGGTCATGATCTCGCTGACGAGCGCCGCGAGCACGTCGTCACGGTCGTGGAGGTGGCGCACGACGTCCCGCTCGCTCACGATCCCGTCGACGCTCTCGCCGTCGACGCTCACGATGAGCGCGCCCACGTTGTGCTCGGTGAGCAGGTCGACGAGCTCGCGGACGGTGGCGTCGGGCCGGATGGTGATCACGTCGTGGCTGGACTTGGCCTTGATGACGTCGTTGATGCGCATGGCTACCTCCAAGGTCGTGTCGGCGCCACGCTAGCGAATCGCGACCTGTCCCGACAGGGCCGCTAGTCGGGAGCCGGCGTCTGCCGCGACCGGAGGTCGTGCACGGATCCGGCACCGGCCGGGCGCGAGTCGGGGTCGGCGTCGTCGTGGGGCATCGAGCCGAGGAACGCGAGGGCCGCCTCGTGCAGGTGCCCGTTGCTGGCGATCGCGTTGCCGCCGAAGGGGCCGTCGGTCCCGTCGAGCGCGGTGAACCGGCCGCCGGCCTCGCGCACCACGATGTCGAGCGCCGCCATGTCGTAGGTCTGCAGCTCCGGCTCCGCGGCGAGGTCGACGGTGCCCTCGGCGAGCAGCATGTAGGACCAGAAGTCGCCGTAGGCGCGGGTGCGCCAGCAGCGCCGCGTGAGCGAGACGAAGTCCTGGAGCCGGTCGCGCTCGTCCCACCCCGACAGCGAGCTGTAGGACAGGGACGCGTCCTCGAGGCGGCGTACGTCCGAGACCTCGCAGCGCGTGGCCTTGAGCAGCGAGCGGCCGGTCCAGGCGCCCCCGTCCTTCGAGGCCCACCAGCGGCGCTGCAGCGCGGGCGCGGAGACGACGCCGACCACGACCTCGTCGTCGACCGCGAGGGCGATCAGGGTCGCCCACACCGGCACGCCGCGGACGAAGTTCTTGGTGCCGTCGATCGGGTCGATGATCCACTGGCGCTGGCTGTGGCCGGTCGAGCCCTGCTCCTCGCCGAGGACGGCGTCGCGGGAGCGGACCCGCGACAGGGTACGGCGGATGCCGTCCTCCACCCCGCGGTCAGCGTCCGTCACGGGAGTCAGGTCGGGCTTGCTCATCACGTGCAGGTCCAGTGCCTTGAACCGCGACATCGACAAGGAGTCGGCGTCGTCGGCGAGCACGTGCGCGAGCCGCAGGTCGTCGGTGAAGTCGGCAGGGCCGGAGGTGGGCATGGGGACAGGGTAGGTGTGGGACTAGTACCAAGGTACGAAGGCACCACACAGGAACGGGCCCTACGGTTCCTCCCATGGAGATCAACGGTCTGCCGCTGCACCCCCTGGTCGTTCACGCCGTCGTCATCCTCGGGCCGCTGGCCGGCCTGGTCGGGCTCGCCTACGCGTTCGTCCCGCGGTGGCGCTGGCTGCTCCGCTGGCCGCTCGTGGTGCTGGCCGTGATCGTCGCGATCGCGTCCGTGGTGGCCGTGCAGGCGGGGGAGTCGCTGCTCGACTCCCGCCCCGAGCTGGAGCCGATCGTGGAGGACCACGAGGAGTGGGGCGAGCGGCTGCGGCTCGTATCGGTGCTCTTCGTGCCCGTGGCCGCATTCGCCGCCTGGGCGATGGGCGGCACGTCGGCGCTGACGTCCGGTCGCGGAGCCGCCACCTCGCGCGGAGTCCTCGGCGGCGTCGCCACCGGCCTGCTGGTGATCGGCTCGCTCGCCCTGATGGTGCTGGTGTTCCTCGCCGGTGACTCCGGCGCGCAGGCCGTCTGGGGCTAGTGGTCCGCCGCGCCCTCGCGCGCGGCGAGCAGTCGCCGGAACGACTCGACCCGGTCCGGGTCGGCCTCCCCGTCGGCGACCGCCTGGTCGAGCCCGCACTCGGGCTCGTCGGTGCCGTGGGTGCAGCCGCGCGGGCAGTCCTCGGTCATCTCCTCGAGGTCGGGGAACGCGCTGATCAGGTCTTCCGGCTGCACGTGCGCGAGGCCGAACGAACGGATGCCCGGGGTGTCGATGATCCAGCCCTCCCCGCGACCGTCCGGCCCCGGCAGCTCGAGGAGGTAGGCCGAGGTCGAGGTGTGCCGGCCGCGTCCGGTCACGGCGTTGACGATGCCCACGTCGCGGTTGGCGTCGGGCACCAGCGCGTTGACCAGCGTCGACTTCCCGACGCCGGAGTGGCCGACGAGGACGCTGGTGCGCCCGCGCAGCCGGTCGCGGACCTCGGACAGGTCGCCGCCGCGCTCGGTCACCACCCACGGCACGCCGAGCGAGCGGTAGGTCGAGAGGAGGACCTCGGGATCGGCGAGGTCGGCCTTGGTCAGGCACAGGAGCGGGGCCATGCCGGCGTCGAACGCCGCCACCAGCGCCCGGTCGATCAGGCGTGGTCGGGGCTCGGGGTCGGCGAGCGCGGTGACGACGACGAGCTGGTCGGCGTTGGAGACGATCACCCGCTCGACTGGGTCGTCGTCGTCCGCCGTACGCCGCAGCGTGGTCGTGCGCGGCACGACCTCGACGATCCGGGCCAGCGAGCCGGCGGACCCGGTCACGTCGCCGACCACGCGCACGCGGTCGCCGACGACCACGCCCTTGCGGCCGAGCGGGCGCGACTTCATCGCCATCACGACCGCGCCGTCGATGAGCAGCGTGAAGCGGCCGCGGTCCACGGTGACGACGACGCCGTCGACGGCGTCGTCGTAGGTGGGACGGTCCTTGGTGCGGGGCCGGGTGCGGCGGCGGGGTCGCTCGTAGTGCTCGGCGTCGTGGTCGGTGTAGCGGTTGGTCACTGGCCCGCCAGGTCCGTCCCGGTCAGGTCCAGCCAGGCGCCGGCGAAGTCGGGGAAGGTCTTGGAGGTCGTGGCGATGTCCTCGACCAGCACCCCCTCGACGGCCGAGCCGATGATGACGCCCGCGTGGGCCATCCGGTGGTCGGCGTAGGTCCGGAAGACGCCGCCGCGGAGCGACGCCGGGCGGATCGAGAGGCCGTCGGGGTGCTCGGTGACGTCGGCGCCGAGGTTGCCGAGCTCGGTCGCGAGCGCGGCCAGGCGGTCGGTCTCGTGGTGGCGGATGTGCCCGACACCGCGCAGGTGCGAGGGCGAGTCGGCCAACGCGCACAGGGCGGCGATCGCGGGGGTGAGCTCCCCGATGTCGTGCAGGTCCAGGTCGACGCCGTGCAGGGCGCCGCTGCCGCGGACGGTCAGCCCGGCGTCGTCGAGGGCGACGTCGCAGCCCATCCGGGTGAGCACGTCGCGCAGTTCGTCGCCGGGCTGGGTCGTCGAGCGGGGCCAGTCGCGGATGGTGATGGCGCCGCCGGTGGTGGCGGCCAGCGCCACGAATGGAGCGGCGTTGGACAGGTCGGGCTCGATCGCCTCGTCGGTCGCCGTGATCGGGCCGGGGGCCACGGCCCACCGGTTGGGGTCGCTGTCGTCGACCTCGACCCCGCGGGCGCGGAGCATGGCGACGGTCATCTCGATGTGGGGGAGCGAGGGGACCGGCTTGCCGTCGTGTCGGACGTCGACGCCGGTGTCGTAGCGAGCGCCCGCCAGCAGCAGGGCGGAGATGAACTGGGACGACGCCGAGGCGTCGATGACCACGGTGCCGCCGCGCACCGAGCCGGCGCCGCGCACGACGAACGGCAGCGAGCCGCGACCGCCGTCGTCGATGTCGACGCCCAGCCCGGCCAATGCCGACAGCACCTCGCCGACGGGACGCTGGCGCATGTGCGGGTCGCCGTCGAAGGCGATCGTGCCGCTCGAGAGGCCGGCGACCGGCGGCACGAAGCGCATGACCGTGCCGGCGAGCCCGCAGTCGACCTCGGCGTCGGAGGTCAGCGCCGCCGGGGTGACCCGCCAGTCGTCACCCTCGTCGACGACACCGACGCCCATCGCCGAGAGCCCCGCGGCCATCAGCAGGGTGTCGCGCGAGCGCAACGGGCGGCGTACGACGCTCGGAGCATCGGCCAGGGCGGCGAGCACCAGCGCGCGGTTGGTGAGCGACTTGCTGCCGGGCAGGGACACGACCCGCTCGACCGGTGCGGACGGGCGGGGAGCCGGCCACGGGTCCGCGAGAGGGGTCACCCGCGCAACCCTATCGGTGCCTCAGGTCAGCTGGGCCTTCGCCAGCTTGGCCTCGTGGCGGGCGTCCTTGGCGAGCTGGCGTGCCTCGCGCTTGACGTCGGCGGCCGCGCGGCGTGCGCGCCAGGCCACGCCCGGCTTGCCCTCGGTGTCGACCCCGGCCAGCAGCAGGCCGCCGAACATCGAGGCGTTCTTGAGGAACTGGATGCGCTGCATGCCCTTGGTCTTCGGGTCGGTCTCCTCCCAGAAGCGGTGGCCGGCCAGCGTGGTCGGCACGAGGGAGGCGGCGAGCACGGTCGCCGACAGGCGCGGGGCGCGGCCGGTCGCCAGCGCCAGGCCGGCGACCAGCTGGGCGGCGCCGTTGAGGCGGACCAGGGTCTCGGGGTCGCTGGGGAACTGCGGCACGGCCTTCTGGGCCAGGGGCGCGATCTTGTCGGTCACGGGGGCGGCGGCGGGTGCCTTCTGCTTGGCGTTCCTCACCGAGTCGAGGCCACCGACGACGAACATCGAGGCGAGCAGCGGGCGGGCGATCAGCCTGGTGACGGTCATGGCTCCAAACTAGACGACCATCCGTGGGAGCGGACCACCCCTAGGCTGGGTCCATGTGCGGCCGCTATGCCTCGTCCCGACAGCCCGACGACCTGATGGAGGAGTTCGAGGTCGTCGAGGACCGCACGCCGGCCCCGTTGGCCGCGGACTACAACGTCGCGCCGACCAAGGAGGTCTACGCCGTCGTCGAACGGCCTCCGTCGCGTGAGTCGGAGGAGCCGCCGCAGCGCCAGCTCCGCGTCCTCACCTGGGGACTGGTGCCGTCGTGGGCCAAGGACCCGAGCATCGGCAACCGGATGATCAACGCGCGGATGGAGACCGTCGCCGAGAAGCCCGCGTACAAGAAGGCCTTCGCGGTGCGTCGCTGCCTGCTGCCCGCCGACGGCTACTTCGAGTGGTATCCCACCTCGCAGACCAACGCCAAGGGCAAGCCGGTCAAGCAGCCCTACTTCATCCGCCCCACCGACGGCGGGGTGCTCGCGATGGCCGGGCTGTACGAGATCTGGCGCGACCCGACGCGGGCCGAGGACGACCCCGACCGCTTCCGGTGGACCTGCACGGTCCTGACGACCCAGGCCGAGGACTCCCTCGGGCACATCCACGACCGGATGCCGCTCATGGTCGAGCGGGACCGCTGGGCCGAGTGGCTCGACCCGCGGGTCGGCGGCGAGCTGTCGCTGCTCGTGCCCGCGGCGCCCGGGGCGCTCGAGGCCTACCCCGTCGCGCCGCTGGTCAGCAACGTGCGCAACAACGGCCCGGAGCTGGTGGAGCCGCTGCCGCTGGAGGACGCGCTCGCATGACCAAGGCCGTGGTGCGCAGCGTCTCGACGCCGTACGGCGAGGGGCGGCTCCACGTCCGCCGGGCCACCAAGCCCCTCGTCACCCTCCTGATGAGCCACGGCGCCGGCCGCGGGGTCGACGCGCCCGACCTGGTCGCGCTGGCTGACGCGCTGCCCGGGCACGGCGTGAGCGTGCTGCTCCTCGAGCAGCCGTGGCACGTGGCGGGCCGGAAGGTGGCCTCGCCTCCGCCCACACTCGACGTGGGCCTCGTCGCCGCCGCCGGCACCCTGCGGTCGCGGGTGCCTCTCGTCGTCGGCGGCCGGTCGGCGGGTGCCCGGTCGGCCGCGCGCTGCGCGCAGCAGCTGGGAGCGCGCGGCGTGCTCGCGCTGTCCTTCCCGCTGCACCCGCCAGGGAGGCCGGAGAAGTCGCGGGTCGAGGAGCTCCGGGGTGCGGGGGTGCCGGTGCTGGTCGTGCAGGGGGAGCGCGACCCGATGGGCCGCCCCGAGGAGTTCCCCACCGACGTCGCGCGGCTCGACCTGACCGTCGTCCCCGAGGCCGACCACGGGCTGGCGGTGCCGAAGCGGGCCGCGCTGTCGCAGGAGGAGTGCTGGGCCGTCGTCGTCGAGTCGACCCTCGAGTGGCTGGTGCGCGACATCGCCGGCCCCGGCTGAACGCCCTGCCCGGAACCGGTGGGAATCACCGCGACACCCGTCGCGTTGAGGACGTCATGCAGGCAACCCGAGAACGTCCACGAGAGCTGGACGACGCCCAGGCGGCGGTAGTGTGGAAGGCGATGACTGACTCACTCTCCGAAACCGTCGTGCCCGACGACCTGCTCGAGACCGAGACCGCCGACGAGCGCTCGGCCCGGTTCGAGCGGGACGCGCTGCCGTTCCTCGACCAGCTGTACGGCGCCGCGATGCGCATGACCCGCAACCCGGCCGACGCCGAGGACCTGGTGCAGGAGACCTTCGCGAAGGCCTACTCCGCGTTCCACCAGTTCAAGCCCGGCACCAACCTCAAGGCCTGGCTCTACCGGATCCTCACCAACACCTACATCAACACCTACCGCAAGAAGCAGCGCCAGCCGCAGCAGTCGATGGCCGAAGAGGTCGAGGACTGGCAGCTGGCCCGGGCGGAGTCGCACAGCTCGACCGGCCTCAAGTCCGCGGAGATGGAGGCGCTGGAGCACCTCCCCGACTCCGAGGTCAAGGACGCCCTGCAACGACTGCCCGAGGAGTTCCGCCTGGCGGTCTACCTCGCCGATGTCGAGGGATTCCCCTACAAGGAGATCGCCGAGATCATGGACACCCCCATCGGCACCGTGATGTCCCGCCTGCACCGCGGGCGGCGCCAGCTGCGCGACATGCTCTCCGACCACGTCCGCGCCAACGACCTGCTCCCCAGCGGCGCGACGGAGGGCAAGTGATGACCGAGCCCACCGGCCAGCACGGCCACAGCCAGGACGACTGCTCGGACTACCTCGAGCGCATCGTGTTCTTCCTCGACAACGAGCTCGACGAGGCCGACTGCTCCGAGGTGCAGGTGCACCTCGACGAGTGCGGCCCGTGCCTGGAGAAGTACGACCTCCAGCGGACGGTCAAGCAGGTCGTGGCCCGTTCCTGCAAGGAGTCGGCACCCGACGGCCTGCGCGAGCGGGTGCGGATCCAGATCCGCGAGGTCCAGGTCCGCATCAGCGAGGGCTGAATTAGCCGGTTCGCCGCTCTTTTGAGAAGATGACCGTCGATCTACTTCTGGAGGACATCATGGGCAAGACCGGACGCAAGCGCCGCGCTCGCAAGAAGAAGGGCGCGAACCACGGCAAGCGCCCCAACGCCTGAGCGCATCCAACTGCTGACCCCCGGCCCGATCCTCATCGGCCGGGGGTTCGCTGCGTCCGGACCCAGGCGGTCGGTCCTAGACCCGCGACATGAACCGCTCCGCGTCGACCACGACCCGGGTCACCTCGCCGGCGCCGACCACACGACCGCCGGCGGTGTCCCGCGCGGAGACCGTGAAGCGGTGCAGCCGCCCGTCGACGTACGCCGCTGAGGCGCTCACCTCCACGACGGCGCCCACCGGACTCGCGGCGAGGTGCTCGAGCTGGACCCGCGTGCCGACGCTGGTGGCGCCGTCTGGCAGCGCCGACTCGATGGCCGCGCAGGTCGCTGCCTCGCACCACGCCAGCAGCCGCGGGGTGCCGAGCACCGGCAGCGAACCACTGCCGACTGCGACAGCGGTGTCGTCGTCGGTCACCGTGAAGGACAGCGTGGCGTTCAGGTCGGGCATGCTCGCAAGGCAACCATCCGACTGCTCGGGCGTCTACCTGACGTGACCACCGACCAGCTGAGCGACGCGAGGAGACCCGTGACCGACCTCGCGGAGCTCTACGCCGCCCACCGGCTCTCCCTCGTCCGCCTCGCCGTGCTGCTCGTCGACGACCTCGCCTCGGCCGAGGACGTCGTGCAGGACGCCTTCGCCGGCCTGACCCGGCGCAGCGGTCGTCTCGACGACCCGTCCAAGGCGCTGGCCTACCTGCGGGTCTCGGTCGTCAACACGGCCCGCTCGGCGCTGCGTCGTCGCCGGACGGCGCGCGCCTACGTGCCGCCCCACGAGGTGGAGCCGGGGAGCCCGGAGGACCGGTCGGTGCTCGCGGAGGAACACCGCGAAGTCGTCGACGCGTTGCAGCAGCTCTCGCCGCGCCAGCGTGAGGTGGTGGTGCTGCGCTACTGGTCGGGGCTCTCGGAGGCGGAGATCGCCGCGACCCTCGGCATCAGCACCGGCACCGTGAAGTCGACGGCCAGTCGTGCGCTGGCCGCCCTCGAGAAGACCCTGGACCGCACGGAGGAGGAGCGATGAGCACGCCGACCGACCTGGAGAACCGGATCAGCGCGGCGCTGGCGGCCCGTGCCGAGCAGGTCCGCCCGGAGCACATCTCCCCGACCCTGCTGCCGGCCGCGGCGGTGCCGCTGCGCCGACGTCCGCTGGTCGTCCTGGCCGCGGCCGCCTGCGTGCTGCTGGCCCTCGGGCTCACCGTGTGGTTGCCGCGCCACCAGGACGACGTGGACCCGGCGCCCGAGCCCGACGCGCCGGAGGTCGTGGTCCCGCCCGACATCGGTCGCGGCTGGGACCGCGCCCGGCTCTCGCCGCCGGCCGGGATCGACCTCGACGGCGACGGCGTCGAGGAGAAGGTGCGGTTCAGCGGTGAGCCCGGCGCGAAGGCGGACGGCAGGGTGCGACTGGACACCACGCTGAGCTCTGACGGGTCCGCGGCGTACGGAGTGGTGGCCCTGGGGACGACGATCGGGGTCGCGCCGCTCGACCCGATCGACGCCGACGGGGACGGCGACGAGGAGCTCGTGCTCTACCACTCCGAGGACGACATGACGACCGTCCCGGTGGTGCTCGACCTGCGTGACGGGATGCTGGTGGAAGCGCCGCCCACCGATCCCGACCTGCTCCGCATCGGGACCACCGCCGAGGCCGGTGGCACGGACCTCTACGACATCGTGCGGCTGCACGACTACTGGATCGAGGACGGCACGCTCCTGTCGGGCAGCTCCGTCAACACCTTCGCCGCGAGCGGGATGAGCCTCTTCCGGCCGGAGGACTACCTGATGGACGTGGTGCGCTGGCGGCTGCGCGACGACGGGGTGCTGGTGCCCGAGCCCGCGGCGACGCCGTGCGTCGTGTCCGTCCCCGAGGGCCGGCGCCCGTGCCGGGCCGGCGACGCCGACGGCCTGCCGGTGCTGGCGCCGGTCGCCGACGACCGGGTCGGCGTCGGCGAGGGGTTCTCGGTCGACACCGGCTACGCCTTCGACGTCCGGGTCGAGCCCGAGCCGGACGCCGAGGTTGCCGTGGTCGTGGAGGGGGCGGACGGTCGCACGATTCGGACGCCGATCCGGCTCGGCGCCGAGCTCCGGGTCTTCACGACGCAGCCCAGCGGCCTCTTCCACGACGGTGCCTCGCTGCTGGTCGCCTCCGAGGACGGCGACGAGCCGTCCGCGATGCAGGTCCTGGTGCAGGACGGGGACGAGATGGTCGTCCTCGAGCCGGTGGGTGCGACCCCCCTCGGCACCGGGTACGTCGACGACCGGCGCGCGTTCCGGACCTGGCTCACTGACAACGGCGAGCTGTTCACGGCGGTGGCGACCAGCGAGGACGGGTCCGGTCCGTGGGAGGTCTGGTCGTGGGTCGTCGCCGGCCCGCGCTCGATGACCGCGGTGCCGCGAGCCACGCTGTGCTTCGACGACGTCGCGGACCCGTCCACCGGGCACCGGTGCTGAGGGATCAGAGCTGCTTGGCGAAGGCGATCAGCTGCACGCCCGGCAGGGGCGACCAGTCGCGCTCGGGCACCCGCTCGTAGCCGAGCCGCTCGTAGATCCGGTGCGCGCCGGTCATCTCCCGCAGCGTCGAGAGCACCATGGCGCTCGCCCCGTGCTCGCGGGCGCGGTCCTCACAGAGGGTGGCGAGCGCCGTACCGACACCGCGGCCGCGGGCGTCGGGGTGGACGGCGAGCATCCGGAACTCGCCCTCGTGGTCGGTGGCGATCTCGTGCCAGGCCGATCCGGGCGGGCACGAGGTCACGGTGCCCATCAGCCGGCCGTCCTCGACCGCCACCCACAGCTCGGCCTGCGCGGCGCGGGTCGCGGCGTCGCGCAGCTTGGCGACGTACGAGTCGTTGGGCCCCGTCGTGAACTGGACGTAGGCCGCGACCGTGAGGTCGCCGACGGCGTCGAGCTCGTCGGGCTCGGCGAGGCGCAGCTCCATCAGATGCCGAACGTGCTGCGCGGGTAGGCCGCGTCGACGTCGGTGATGATGTTGACGAGGTAGGGCACGCCCGAGTCGAACGCCCGGTCGAGCGCCGGGCCGATCTGCGTCGGGTCGGTGATCTTCTCGCCGGCACCGCCGAGCGCCTTCACGACCTCGTCGTAGCGGGTCTGCTGGGCGAGGTCGGCCGCGACGTCGTAGCCGTAGAGCATCTGCATCGGGCCCTTCTCCAGGCCCCACGCGGAGTTGTTGCCCATCACCATCACGACCGGGAGCTCGTGGCGGACCAGCGTGTCGACGTCCATCAGCGAGAAGCCGGCGGCACCGTCACCGAGGAGCAGGGCCACCTGCGCGCTCGGGCGGGCGATCCGGGCGGCGATCGCCGCGCCGAGGCCGGCGCCGAGGCAGCCGTAGGGACCGGGGTCGAGCCAGCCGCCGGGCCGCTTGGGCTCGACGAACTTGCCGGCGAAGCTGACGAAGTCTCCGCCGTCGCCGATCACGACCGCGTCGTCGGCGAGGCGGGGGACCAGCTCGCCGTAGATGCGCGCGGGGTGGATCGGGTCGGCCTCGGCCGTGAGCAGCTCGTTGTCGCGCGCGACGGCGGCCCTCACGACGTCGGCCAGCTCGGTCGACCACGACGACCAGTCGCGCGTCTTGCCCTGGACGGCGACCACCAGCGCGTCGAACACGCTGGTCAGGTCGCCGGCGACCGAGGCCGCGAGCTCGGCGTGGGACGAGAGCTGGCCGGGGGAGTCGGCGACGTGCACGACCTTCGCGAAGGCGCCGTCGGGGTTCTTGTCGGGACCGCCGAAGACGCCGTAGCCGAGGCGGAAGTCGAGCGGCGTGCCGACCACGACGACGAGGTCGGCGCCGTTGATCGCGGCACCGCGGGCCTTGGTGACCAGCAGCGGGTGCCCGCCCGGCAGCAGGCCGCGACCCATCCCGTTGGTCAGCGTCGGGATGCCCAACGCCTCGACGAGGCGCAGCGCGGCGTCCTCGGCGTGGTCGGCCCAGACGTCGGTGCCGAGGATCAGCAGCGGGTGGTGGGCGTCGGCGAGCAGGGCCGCCACCCGGGCGAGGTCGTCGCCGTCGGGCTCGAGCACGGCCGCCGCGGCGCCGGTCGAGGCCGGCCCGGAGCCGGAGTTGAAGAACTCGTCCATCGGGATGTCGACGTACACCGGACCGCGGTGCGAGGACCGCGCCACGGTGAACGCGTCGTCGAACCCGGCGGCCACGTCGGCGGCGGTGTGGAGGGTGCGCGCCTGCTTGGCGACCGGCGAGACGATCGGCAGGTGGTCGATCTCCTGGAGCGCGCCGCTGCCCCAGCGGTTGGCGGGGGCGCGACCGCCGACGACGACCATCGGCGAACCCGCGAACTGCGCCTGCGCGATCGCGGAGATCCCGTTGGTCACCCCGGGGCCGGCGGTGAGCACGGCCAGCCCGGGAATGCGGGTCAGCTTGCCCGTGGCCTCGGCGGCGAACGCCGCGGTCTGCTCGTGGCGGACGTCGAGGAGGCGCATCGGCGGCTCGGCCTTGACCGCTCCGTCGTACATCGGGAAGACGTGGGCGCCCGACAGCGTGAACATCGTCTCGACGCCGTGGGCCCGCGCGACGGAGACGGCGAGCTCTCCGCTGTGACCCGTGATCTCGTTGCTCTCGCTCATGCCCGCACGGTAGAGCATGGCGCCGACCGGCTCAGTCGGGTGGAGCGAGGAACGGGAAGTTGGTGGCCTTGAGCGCCTCGACGAGCACCAGGATCAGGTCGGGGCGGACCTGGGGCGGGTTGCTGGCCAGGGTCAGCTGCACGTGCAGCGCCCTGAGGTAGGCCTGGGGGTTGCCCGCCCGCTCGAACGGGTCGTGCTCGCCGCTGCTGCCGAACGGGTTGGCGCCCGCGGCGATGCGGTGGATCCAGGGCTCGAGGACCTTGAGGCTGACGACGTTGCGCCGCAGGATCTGCATCGTCGCCGCCGCCATCCGGTCGGGCTCGCCGGCCAGGAGGAGCCCGGAGTCGAGGTCGAGCAGCCGGTCGGCCAGCACGTCGAGGAAGACGGTCAGCTCGTTGGTCGCGAAGTAGGGCGACTGGGCCAGCACCCCGATCGCGTCGGCGCCGTGGGCGATGGCGTGCGCCCAGCCCTTGCCCGGCACGAACCCGCGCACGTCCCGCTCGCGGAGGTACCACGACGCGACCCGGTCGCCCCAGTCGAAGACGCGCGCGCTCGGGAGCAGCAGCTTCTCGTTGTCGCGCGCCAGGCACTCGGCCAGCGCGAGCACGGAGAAGCTGCGGCGGAAGACCGAGTCGGTGCCGACCTCGCCGAGCCCGACGGTCAGCCCGGCGGCCATCCCGTCGCCGAGGCCGGCCAGCAGGTCGTCGTACACCCCACGGTCGATCCACGTGGAGAGCGCGGGATAGGCGGTGCCGTCGCGCTGCTCGGGATCGGGCGAGCCGAGCATCGTGGTGAGCTCGGCCGTCAGGTCGTCGAGGGGTCGGTCCTCGGGGACTGCGAGGCCCTTGGAGAGGACGTCTTGCCAGTACCCGGTGGCCATGGCGTCATCCTGCCAGCCGATCGTGCGTCGGGCGAACCGGGGGACCATCGCCCGGCGCTCCATATGCTGTGGTCCGTGCCGTCCCTCATCGAGCTCGTCCGAGCGCACACCGAGCTCGACGAGGACGACGTGGCGTGGCTGCACCTGCTGATGGCCGACTGGCAGATCATCGCCGACCTCTCCTTCGCCGACCTCGTGATGTGGCTCCCCGACCGGGAGGGGCGCGGCTTCTGGGCGGGGGGCCAGATGCGGCCCACCACCGGGCCCACGTCCCTGACCGACGACGTCGTCGGCACCTTCGTGCCGGTCGGGCGGCGACGGATGCTCGACGAGGCCCACCAGCACGCCCGGCTGGTCCGCGAGGGCGATCCCGAGTGGCGCGACCACGTGCCGGTGCGCGTCGAGGCGATCCCCGTGCGCCGGGCCGGCCGGACGATCGCGGTGGTGGCCCGCAACACCAACCTCCTCGGCGTGCGCACCCCGAGCCGGCTCGAGCTGTCCTACCTCCAGACCGCCGCCGAGATGACCCAGATGATCGCGGGCGGCTGGCTCCCCGCGGCCGGACAGCGCAGCGACCACGCCGACTCCCCGCGCGTGGGGGACGGCTTCCTGCGCCTCGACGCGGCCGGAGCGGTGGAGTACGCCAGCCCCAACGCGTTGTCGGTCTATCGCCGCCTCGGGTTGTACGGCGACCTCGCCGGCCTCGTCCTCGCCGACCTGACGCGCGACCTGGTGCCGCCGCGACGCCGGCCCGACGAGGAGACGCTGAGCGCGGTGCTGGGCGGGCGCGCCGATCGGGACACCGAGATCGCCACCGATGACGTCGCCCTGATCGTGCGCAGCATCCCGCTGCGACCGCTGGGGGAGCGGATCGGCGCCGTGATCCTGCTGCGCGACGTCACCGACCTGCGCAGGCGCGACCGCGAGCTGGTGACGAAGGACGCCACCATCCGCGAGATCCACCACCGGGTGAAGAACAACCTCCAGACCGTCGCCGCCCTGCTGCGCCTCCAGGCACGCCGCATCGGGCAGCCCGAGGCACGGGCGGCGCTGGAGGAGGCGGTGCGCCGCGTGGGCTCCATCGCGATCGTGCACGAGACGCTGAGCCAGGCGGTCGAGGAGAACGTCGAGTTCGACGAGGTCGCGGACCGGCTCGGCCGGATGGTGACCGATGTCGGCGCCGTCGGCGGGCGGGTCCGGGTGCTGCGGGACGGGACCTTCGGCGTGCTGCCCTCGGAGACCGCCACGGCCCTGGCGATGGTGCTCACCGAGATCCTGCAGAACGCGGTCGAGCACGGCTACCCGGGACTGGCCGGTCAGGACGACGGCGAGGGGCGGATCCTGGTCAGCGTCCGCCGGCTCGTGGGCCGGCTGCACGTCTCGGTGCAGGACGACGGGGTCGGGCTGGCCGACGGGTTCGACGCCGACACCGCGACCAGCCTCGGCCTCTCGATCGTGCGCACGCTCGTCGAGTCGGAGCTCGGCGGGATCATCGAGGTCGGCGCCGCGACGGAGGGGACCGGGGCGCGGGTCCAGGTCGACGTACCCCTGGACTAGTCCGCTGGCGAGACGATCAGGCGGTGCGCACGCGGGCGCGCGCGTTGCGACGCTTCAGCGAACGACGCTCGTCCTCGCTGAGGCCACCCCAGACGCCGTGGTCCTGACCGGCCTCGAGCGCCCACGCCAGGCACTGCTCGCGCACCTCGCATCGTCGGCACACCTGCTTGGCCTCCTCGATCTGGAGGATGGCCGGACCGGTGTTGCCGATCGGGAAGAACAGCTCCGGGTCCTCGTCGAGGCAGGCAGAGCGCGAACGCCAATCCATGGGGTGGGGGGTCCTCTTTCATCGACAAGCTGTGTGCGGGCAGTCAGCGGAGCCCGGGCGTCGTCTTCTGGGCACGGCGATGTGAAGCCGTTCACGAGCGCATGGACCACACTGGCAAGAAGTGGATCGATAAACAAGACCTGTCAGGGTCACTTCCGTCACAAAGTCACTACACCTGTCGAAGGACGCCCGTTGGTGCCGGGCACCTAGGGTGTGCCCGTGAGCGACGAACGACCCGCCGGCGCCCCGGCCCCCCTGGTGACCGCAGCCGCCGTGACGGCCGTCGAGGGGCTGCTCCTGCTGGCGCTCGCGGTCCTCGAGATCGCCAGCCTCACCGGCGGGCGGCTCACGATGGGGCTGACCACGAGCCTGTTCTTCGCCGCCTTCGGCGCGCTCCTCGTGGCCTGCGGCTGGCTGATCACCCACGGCCACACGTGGGCGCGCGGACCGATCCTGCTCGCCCAGCTGATCGCGCTCGGGCTCGCGTGGAACCTGCGCGGCGGCGAGACGACGATCATCTCGGTCGCGCTCGGCATCGTGGCGCTGGTCGTGATCGCCGGGATGCTGCACCCGCAGACGATCGAGGCCATCAACCGCCAGGACGCCTGAGCCGTCCGGTCGGTCGCTCAGTCCTGCTCGAGCGAGGCCCGCAGCTGGGCGAGCGTCTTGGTGAGCAGCCGGGAGACGTGCATCTGCGAGACCCCGATCTCCTCGGCGATCTGCGACTGCGTCATGTTCTTGAAGAAGCGGAGCAGCAGGATCCGCTTCTCCCGCGGTCCGAGCCCTTCCAGCAGCGGCTTGATCGACTCCCGGATCTCGACGTGCTCGAGGTTGTGGTCGTCGACGCCGAGCGAGTCGAGGAGGCTGGGCGGTCCGTCGTCGGAGCTGTCGCTGGTGTCGAGGCTGAGCGTGGAGTAGGCGTTGCTCGACTCCATCCCCTCGATGATCTCCTCGACGCTGCATCCGATCGCCTCGGCGAGCTCGCGCGGCGTGGGGGAGCGGCCGAGCTTCTGGGTCAGCTCCGCGGTCGCGGAGGTGATCTGCATCCGCAGCTCCTGCAACCGGCGCGGGACGCGGATGGCCCAGCCCTTGTCGCGGAAGTAGCGCTTGATCTCGCCGATGATGGTGGGGGTGGCGTACGTCGAGAACTCGACGCCGCGGTCGGTCTCGAACCGGTCGACGGCCTTGATGAGGCCGATGGTGCCGACCTGCACGAGGTCCTCGTGCGGCTCGCCGCGGTTGCGGAAGCGTCGGGCGCAGTGCTCGACGAGAGGAAGGTGCAGCCGCACCAGGTCCTCGCGCGCGGTCGTCCGCTCGGCCTGCGACGCCTCCTCGTCACGGAAGGTCGCGAAGAACGCCGCGCTGCGCTGGCGCGTGATCTCGATCTTGGTGAGCTCCACTGGCGCGTCGTCGGCGGCCTCCGTGCCGCCCATCGCCGCGCCGTCCCCCGTCGCGTCCTGAGTCATCTCAGAGCTCTGCACCTGCCGACTGCGCAGGGGCCTCGCCGGCCAACTGCGAGGTCATGGTGAACCTGACCCTGAAGGTGCCGCCCCCCGAGTCGACCGAGGCATCGTCGGCGAGGGTGTCGAGCACCTGCCAGGCGAAGCTCTCGAGGTCCGGCTCCGGATCGTCGATCGCCTCGGTCGAGACCTCGATTGTCATGGTGCGATCGCCGAGGTGGAAGCGCGCCGTGATGTCGGCGTCGGGGTCGGCCGCGGGCAGCACCAGTGCGCCGGCCTCGCCGACCGCGATGCGCAGGTCCTCGATGTCGTCGATGGTGAAGTCGAGCCGGGCCGCCAGGGCGGCCGTGGTCGTGCGGAGCACGGAGGCGTAGGCGCCGCTGGAGGGCAGCCGGAGCTCGACGTCGGCGCGCGCGAGGTCGCGCGTCGCGCTCGCGTCGCTGGTGGGGGCACTCACAGTCTGCGTCCCGTTCTCGAAGTGGGCGTCCACGTGGTGGCGGTGTGCGCCACACACTAACCGGGGCCGGTCCCTCGGTGGAGGAACCGGCCCCGATCGAGCAGGAGGTACTGGTCGAAGCCCAGGCCCTCCTTGTCTCGATCGCTCAAGAAGGGCTGAACGAAGTTCAGGCCTGCGTACGTCCGCGCTTCGCTTCGCTCAGCGCGTCCTCGAGACCAGAAGGCGTGAGCCAGGCGGCTCCGCCGCTCTGGCTCACGCCTTCTTGGTCTCCCAGAAGATCTCCGCGATCTCGTCGATCTTGGCGAGCAGCTCGTCGGCCTTGCCGGCGTCGAGCTCGCCCTTGGTGCCGCTCGCGCCGGCCAGCTTGGTGGCCTCGTTCACGAGCGTGTGGAGCTGGGGGTACTTCTCGAAGTGCGGGGGCTTGAAGTAGTCGGTCCACAGCACCCACAGGTGGTGCTTGACCAGCTCGGAGCGCTGCTCCTTGATCAGGATCGCGCGGGTGCGGAAGTCGGGGTCGTCGTTGTCGGCGACCTTGGCGATGATGGCCTTGATCGACTCCGCCTCGATGCGCGCCTGGGCCGGGTCGTAGACGCCGCACGGCAGGTCGCAGTGCGCCGACACGTCGATGGTGGGTGCGAAGAGCTGGTGGAACATCGCAGTCCTCTCAGGTAGGTGAGATCTCACGTTCGCTGCGACACTACTCCGCGTGAAGAGGTCGGCCGATCGGGGTTCCACCCGCAGGGGTGCCCGCTACGGGATGGCCCTGGTCCACGGGCGTTCGATGGAGCCCACGCTGCGCGACGGCGACCGGTTGCTCGTGTCGTACGCCGCTGCGCCGGCCGCCGACGCGGTGGTGCTCGCGCGGTTCGCGGACGGCACGGTGGCCGTGAAGCGCGCCGTCGAGCGCCGAACGCTGCGCACCGGCGGACCGGGCTGGTGGCTGCTCAGCGACAACCCCGACGAGGGCGTCGACTCGCGCCACCGCGGTCCCGTCGAGGACGGGTCGGTGCTGGGCGTCGTCCGGCTGCGACTGTGGCCCTCCCCACGCCGGATCTGAGCCCGCGTGGGACACCCCCGGACGGGTGATCCGTCTGTGGAAGGATCACGGACATGGATCCGGAGCCCCACCCCCACGCCGGTGACCCCGTCTTCGACCTGCACCTCGGCGGGAAGATGGAGACGGTCTCGACGGTCGAGCTGACCGGTCGCGACGAGCTGTCACTGGCCTACACGCCCGGCGTCGCCCGCGTCTGCGAGGCCATCGCCGCCGACCCGGGCATGACCCAGCACTACACGTGGGTTCCCAACGTCGTGGCCGTCGTCACCGACGGCACGGCGGTCCTCGGCCTCGGCGACATCGGCCCGGCCGCGGCCATGCCGGTGATGGAGGGCAAGGCCGTGCTGTTCAAGCAGTTCGGCGGCGTCGATGCGGTGCCGATCTGCCTGGCGACCACCGACGTCGAGGAGATCATCGAGACGGTCGAGCGGCTCGCCCCCAGCTTCGGCGGCATCAACCTCGAGGACATCTCGGCCCCCCGCTGCTTCGAGATCGAGGAGCGGCTCAAGGCCAGCCTCGACATCCCCGTCTTCCACGACGACCAGCACGGCACCGCCGTGGTCGCGCTCGCCGCCCTCGTCAACGCCCTGCGCCTCACCGGTCGCGACCCGGGGGAGACCCGCGTGGTCATCTCCGGGGCGGGCGCGGCCGGTGTCGCGATCGCCAAGATCCTCATCGGCGCCGGGATCGTCGACATCGCGGTCACCGACCGCCGGGGCGTCGTGAGCTCCGACCGCACCGACCTGACCCCGGTCAAGAAGGAGCTCGCCGAGCTGACGGCCGACCGCACGGGGCGCACCGGCACGCTGGCCGAGGCGATGGACGGCGCCGACGTCTACCTCGGGGTCTCCGGGGGCACCGTGCCCGAGGAGATCGTCGCGACGATGGCTCCCGACGCGATCATCTTCGCGATGGCCAACCCGACGCCCGAGGTCCACCCCGACGTGGCGCACAAGTACGCCCGCGTCGTCGCCACCGGCCGCTCCGACTTCCCCAACCAGATCAACAACGTGCTGGCGTTCCCGGGGATCTTCCGCGGGGCCTTCGACGTCCACGCGACCGCGATCACCGAGAACATGAAGCTCGCGGCCGCGACCGCTCTCGCCGACCTCGTCGGTGACGACCTGTCCGAGGACCTCGTGATCCCGTCGCCGTTCGACCCACGGGTGCCCGGCGCCGTACGCGAGGCCGTGGCCGCCGCCGCCCGCCGTGACGGGGTCGCGCGCCGCTGAGGACCGCTCAGAGCTCGCCGAAGGTCGTGTAGCCGGAGTAGAAGTCGTTGTCCCAGACGAAGCCGGTGAACGACATGCCGATGGTCTGGTCGAGGCCCTCGACGTGGTGCCACCAGCCGACGGGGATGAACAGCGCCTCACCGGGGCCGATGGTCACCTCGTGGACCGCGGGTCGGTCGTCGTGCGCCGGTCCGGCGGGCAGGTCGGCGGTGGTCCAGTCGCTGTAGCAGTGCTGGCTGTTGCGCATCAGGGGCGTGTCGTGGCTGGCGACGAGGCGGACCCGCTTGCGGCCCTGCAGCTGCAGCAGCAGGTTGTTGGTCAGGTCGTGGTGCCAGGGCGTCACCGTGCCGCGCGGCCCGATCCAGATGAAGCCGTCGCGCGGCGAGCCGGGGGCGAGGATGCCCGGGATCTCGCCGACGTCCTCGCGCAGCGGCTCGAACGCCTCGCGGTTGTCCTCCGCGTTGTTGGCGGTGACGTAGAAGTCGTTGGTCGGCTCGGGGTTGCGGAGCCGCTCGGCGATCTCGGAGAAGGGCCGCGACGTGCGCAGCGACGGTGACTGCACCTCGTAGTCGGGGATGCTCTCGCGGTTCCACTGCACCCGCACCGGGGTGTCGCCGAGCCGCTCGGCGATCCCGTCGAGCGTCCAGCTGCTCCGGGCCGCCCAGTCGTCGACGAGGCCGCGGAGCACGGCGGGCCGGTGGGCGGCGTAGTGGTGGCGCAGCACGTCGTCGGGATCAGGTCGGTCCAGCACCGGCACGGTCAGGGCGTCGGGGACCAGCGCGGCGAGACGAGCGCGGTTGTGGAGCACCCACCTCGTCTTGGTCAGCCGCTCGCGGATCGGCGCCGCCCCCTGGAGGTAGGGGCTGGCCTGCGCCAGCGCGATCTCCGCCTCGACCAGGTGCAGCGGCTCGCCGGTCTGCCGCACGACCTCGTGGGCCAGGGCAGCCGGGTCGAACCCGCCGAGCAGCGTGTAGGCGAGCCAGCGCCGGAACTCGTCGGAGCGGAGGTAGGGCGAGTCAGTCGCCACGGTCTGCGTGTCGCTGTCCATGGCCACGGATCCTACGGGCGGTTGTGTCGGCACTCGCTAGGGTCGGTGACATGTTCGCTGTGTACGCCGAGTCCTTCTCCTCCGACGACCCGTTGTCCGGCCTCGTGGTCGGCGAACGGCCCGACCCGACGGTCCCCGACGGCTGGACGACCGTGACCGTGAAGGCGGCGAGCCTGAACCACCACGACCTCTGGTCGCTGCGCGGGGTCGGCCTCAAGCAGGAGTCGCTGCCGATGATCCTGGGCTGCGACGCGGCCGGACTGGACGAGGACGGCAACGAGGTCGTGGTGCACGCCGTCATCAGCGACCCGGCCTGGCACGGCGACGAGACCTTCGACCCGAAGCGGTCCCTGCTCTCCGAGCGCCACCAGGGCACCTTCGCCGACCGGGTGGCCGTGCCTCGCGCCAACGTGGTCCCCAAGCCGGCCTCGCTGAGCTTCGAGGAGGCGGCGTGCCTGCCGACCGCCTGGCTCACCGCCTACCGGATGCTGTTCACACAGGGCGGGCTGAAGGCGGGCGACACGGTCCTCGTCCAGGGCGCCGGCGGGGGTGTTGCGACCGCCCTGATCACGCTCGCCCGCGCCGGCGGTCTCAAGGTGCTGGCCACGAGCCGCGACGAGGCCAAGCGGGCCCGCGCGCTCGAGATCGGCGCGCACGACGTCTTCGAGTCCGGTGCCCGGCTGCCGGTCAAGGTGGACGCGGTGATGGAGACGGTCGGCCGCGCGACCTGGTCCCACTCGATCCGGTCCCTGCGCCCCGGCGGCAAGATCGTCATCAGCGGCACGACCAGCGGGCCCCAGCTCGACGACGCCGAGCTCACCCGCATCTTCTTCCTCCAGCTGCAGGTCGTCGGCTCCACCATGGGCACGCGCAGCGAGCTCGCCTCCCTCGTCACCATGCTCGACGCCACCGGCACCCGCCCGCTCGTGGACAGCGTGCTCCCGATGGAGCAGGCGCGCGACGGGTTCGCGGCCATGGCCCAGGGCGAGGTGTTCGGCAAGATCGTGCTGACCCGGTGAGCACGCACGTCCTGACGGGGGCGACGTCGGGCATCGGCGCCGCCCTCGCCCGCGTGCTGGCCGACCGCGGCGACCGGCTCGTGCTCCTCGCCCGCAGCGACGCGAGCGCCGAGTCCCTGCGGGCCGACTTCCCGCACGCGCAGGTCCTGGTCGCCGACCTCGCCGACCCGGGCACCCTCAACGGCCTCGGTCGCGAGGTCGACGGCTCTGTCGACTCCCTGCTCCACGTGGCCGGGGTGGTCGAGCTCGCGCCGGTGTCGCGGCTGCGACTGCACGACTGGGAGGAGCAGCTCGCCGTCAACCTGACCTCGCCGGCCGTGCTCACCCGCGAGCTGCTGCCGCACCTGCGGGAGGGCCGCGGGGTCGTGGTGTTCGTGAACTCGTCGGCCGGCCTGTCGGCGAGCGCCGACTGGTCGGCGTACGCCGCGTCCAAGTTCGGCCTGCGCGCCCTCGCCGACGCGCTGCGTGCCGAGGAGGTCGAGCACGGCGTCCGGGTCAGCACCGTCTACCCCAGCAGGACCGCCACCCCGATGCAGGAGAAGGTCCACGAGCAGGAAGGACGGACGTACGACGCCTCGCGCTGGATCAGTGCCGAGACCGTGGTCTCGACGATCCTGCACGTGCTCGACCTGCCAGCCGACGCGACGATCCCCGACGTGACCGTCCGACCGGTGGTGCCGAGGCCCGGCACCTGAGGGCTAGTCGGACCGGCCAACCGACTCGAGCACGAAGATCCGCACCTCACGCCCGGAGATCCGCTTGAGGTACTTCTGGTAGCCGCCGTAGATGCCCGCCGAGCGGGCGATCACGCGAGCACGCTCGTCCGCGGTCGCCGACCGCGCCAGGACCTTGACCGAGCGGCCGCGATAGCTCACGCTCGCGCGCGGGTCGGCCTCGAGGTTGAACACCCAGGCCGGCGTCGAGGGCTGCCCGAAGTTGGTGCCCAGCAGGGCCAGGTCGTCGTCGATCGGCACCGAGATGAGGTGGCTGGTGCGGGGCTGGCCGGACTTGCGCCCGGTGGTCGTCAGGTCGAGCACCGGCAGCCCGGCCAGCAGGTTGGGCGCGCTGTGCCGGCCGCGCGACAGGCGGAGCACGACCGAGTCGATGTGGCGCAGCGTCCGCGCGAACAGCCATGCCCCCGGGCGGCTGGAGGCGAACGCCGCGACGCGGCGCTGGAGGGCGTTGCCCGGACGGTGGCGATATCCGAGATCTGCGGCGAGTCCCATGCCGGCGATCGTCCCACGCGCGCTCAGCGCGGCGAACGCCAGTTGAGCGCGCCGACCATCAACATCCGCAGCTGGGTGCGCGCCTCCGCCATGATCCGCGCCTCGGCGTCGGGCTCCTCGATGAAGCGCTCGGCCGTGGTGACGACGAACGACACGATCAGGTCGGCCAGCAGGTTGAGGTGGTCGGTGGAGAACGCGTCGCTGCCCGGCACCCGGGCGACATCGGTCGCGAGCTCGCGGGTGATCAGCTCGATCTCGCGACGGATGGCCGCTCGCACCAGCGGGGGACCGGCGGTCCGCTCCCGGACGACGAACGTGTAGTGGGAGCGGTGGCTGCGCACGTGGTCGGCGAGGACCGGCAGCGAGCCGTCGATGTAGTCACGGAACTGCGGGGACCTCAGCCACACCTCGCGCAGCAGCCCGCGCAGCGACTCGAAGCTCTCGTCCACCAGCGCGAGGCCGAGGGACTCGACGGAGTCGAAGTGCCGGTAGAAGGCCGTCGGCACGATGCCGACCTCCTTGGCGACCTGGCGCAGCGAGATCGCCACCAGGCTGGTGTCGGCGGTCAGGCGCAGGGCGGCGTCCAGGATGGCGCGCCGCGTCTGCTCCTTGCGCTCCACCCGGGTCCGCGTCACCTCGCTCGTCCCTCCAGCCACGTCCGCGATCGTAGACGAGACCGTTCGGTGGACAGGTGTGCACGCGTGGTGCGGATCACGGCGGGTCGCGCTTGACCGTCGGCGGCGACTCGGGGCAGGCTTTGAGTGAACAAGCGTTCACTGAAAGGGAAGGTGATCCGGATGTCCCTGGTCACGAACCTCCTGAGGTCCCGCGTCGCCGCGGCCCTCGCATCGCCGCACGGCGTCGACCACTATCTCGAGCAGGTCAACCCGATGTGGGCGGCGCACGACGTGCGAGCACGTGTCGTCGCCGTACGCCGCGAGACCGAGACGGCCGGCGCCTGCGTCGCCACCCTGACGCTGCAGCCCACGAGCACGTGGCGCGGCCACCGCGCCGGGCAGTACGTCCAGGTCGGCGTCGAGCTGCCCGGCTCGGCCCGACGCCTCACCCGCTGCTTCTCCATCTCCTCGGCCGCCTCGCTGCCCGGCGAGCAGATCACCCTCACCGTCCGCGCCCACGAGGAGGGCCAGGTCAGCAAGTTCCTGGTCCACGAGGCGCGCCCCGGCCAGATGCTCCACCTCAGTCAGGCCGACGGCGACTTCACCCTGCACGAGAGCGCGGCCACCCCGACCAACAACCGCCTCGTGTTCATCACCGGCGGGTCCGGCATCACCCCGGCCATGTCGATCGTGCGCACGCTGCTGCGCGACGGCTACGACGGCCGCGCCAACCGCAAGGTCACGTTCCTGCACTTCGCGCGCGGCCCGGAGGACCAGATCTACGCCGACGAGCTCGCCGAGATCGCGGCCGCCGACAACCACGTCGACGTGCACCTGCGCCACGGGGAGGCGCGGTTCAGCGAGTTCGAGCTGCGCCGGCTGGTGCCGCAGTTCCGGGACACCGACACCTGGGTCTGCGGGCCGAGCGGGCTCGTGGACCTGGTGCGGGAGGCGTACGGCGACTCCGATCGCCTACGGGTCGAGTTCTTCAAGCAGCCGTCGACCGCGACCGGCACCGCCGAGGGCGACGTCAGCTTCACCCGCTCGGGGGAGTCCGCCGCCAACACCGGCGCCTCGCTCCTCGAGCAGGCCGAGGCACTGGGACTGGAGCCGGAGTTCGGCTGCCGCATGGGCATCTGCTTCTCCTGCACCTCGCGCAAGACCGACGGCACCGTCCGCAACATCCTGACGGGCGAGGAGTCCTCCCTGCCCGACCAAGACATCCGCATCTGCGTGAGCGCGCCCGTGGGCGACTGCTCCGTGGACCTGTGAAAGGAAGCCGCATGAGCACCGTCACCGGCACCACCCTGACCCGCGAGCAGCTCGACGAGCTCGGTCGTGAGTTCGACGTCATCCGCCAGCGCGTCATCGCCGACCTCGGCGAGGACGACGCGGCGTACATCCGAGGCATCGTCAAGAAGCAGCAGCAGTTCGAGGTCGCGGGACGCGCCATGTTCTACCTGCCGCCGCTGTGGCCGCTGGCCGTCGCCGCGCTGTCGGTCTCCAAGATCCTGGAGAACATGGAGATCGGCCACAACGTCATGCACGGGCAGTACGACTGGATGGGCGACCCCAAGCTCAACTCGCGCATCTACGACTGGGACAACGTGTGCCCCGGCGAGCAGTGGAAGTACAGCCACAACTACATCCACCACACCTTCACCAACGTGCTCGGCAAGGACCGCGACATCGGGTACGGCATCCTGCGCATGGACGAGGACCAGAAGTGGCACCCCTACTACCTCGGCAACCCGCTCTACGCGTTCCTGCTGATGGTCTTCTTCGAGTGGGGCGTCGCGATGCACGACCTCGAGGTCGAGAACATCGTCGCCGGCAAGCGCAAGCTCGAGGAGAACAAGGCCCTGCACGCGGGCATCATGCGCAAGGTCCGCCGCCAGGCCCTCAAGGACTACCTGCTGTTCCCGGCCCTCACCGGACCGCTGTTCCCGCTCACCCTCGCCGGCAACGCGACCGCCAACCTGATCCGCAACGTGTGGGCCTTCAACATCATCTTCTGCGGCCACTTCCCGGCCGGCGTGGCGACCTTCACCGAGGAGGAGTGCCTCGACGTCGAGGGTCCCAACGGCCGTGAGGAGTCGCGCGGGCACTGGTACTACCGCCAGCTGCTCGGCTCGGCCAACATCACCGGCAGCAAGCTCTTCCACATCATGAGCGGCAACCTGAGCCACCAGATCGAGCACCACCTCTTCCCGGACATCCCGGCGCGGCGCTACCCCGAGATCGCCGTCGAGGTGCGCGAGATCTGCGAACGCTACGACCTCGCCTACAACACCGGGTCGCTGTCGACGCAGCTGTTCAGCGTCGCCCGGAAGATCGTGCGGCTGGCGCTGCCCAACCGCACCACGTCCCCGGAGCCGGCCCCGGTTGCCGAGACGCCGGTCGCCGCGTGAGACTGGCGCCATGACCCGGCCCACCAGGCTCAGCAAGGCGGAGATCCGCAAGGACGCCGTGCAGGACACCGTCACGGCGGCCGCGACCACGGTCGGGCAGGTGACCGCGATCGTCACCGGGGCCGTGAAGGACGTCGCCGGGTCCCTCGGCGGGCTGGCCACGGAGCTCTTCGAGATCCGCGACTCCGCCCGCCGGGCGATGGACGACGAGGCCTGACGCCCGCTCAGTCCTCCGGGTCGTCGAGGCGCGCCAGCCAGGTCGCGAACCGCTCGACCGGCGTCTCGAACTCGGGGAACGTGTCGACGAACGCCTGCAGCTGCTCGGCGAGCCACGCCAGGGTGACCTCCTCGTCACCCCGGCGCTTGACGAGCTCCTCGAGCCCGCGGTCGGTGAAGTACATCGACCCTCAGTAGTCGCCGGTCTGGGCGCGGTCGCCGGTCGGCGAGGCGAACGCCGCGTCGAGGAGCGACTTCTGCTCCTCGGTGTGGCGCTTGATCGTGCCGACCGAGGGCGACGCGGAGGCGGGACGCGTGACGGGCTCGACGGTGAGGTCGAGGTCGGGCCACACGTTGAGCTGGTAGTGCGGCCACGGGCCCATGTTCCGCGGCTCGTCCTGCACCCAGCGGATCGACTTGAGGTTGGGGTACTTCGCGATCTCGGCCTTGATCTCGTCGACCGGGCGCGGGTACAGGCGCTCGACGCGACCGATCGCGAACGCGTCGCCGTCCTCGCGCTTGCCGCGCTCGACCATCAGGTCCCAGGTGACGCGACCCGAGCAGAGGAGCAGCGTCTCGACCGTGGCCGGGTCGGCCGCGTCGTCGCCGATGAACGCGCGGAAGGTGGTCTCGCCGGTGAAGTCCTCGGGCTGCGAGGCGGCCTCCTTGCGCTTGAGCATCGACTTGGGCGTGAACACGATCAGCGGACGGTGCTCCTCGCCCAGCGAGTGCCGGCGCAGCAGGTGGAAGTACGACGCGGGCGTCGACGGCTGCGCCACCACCATCGCGTCCTCGGCGGCCATGGTCAGGAACCGCTCGATGCGCGCCGAGCTGTGGTCGGGACCCTGGCCCTCGTAGCCGTGGGGGAGCAGGAGCACGACGCCCGACTGCTGGCGCCACTTCGTCTGCCCGGCGGAGATGAACTCGTCGATGACGGTCTGGGCGCCGTTGACGAAGTCACCGAACTGGGCCTCCCAGAGCACGAGCGCGTCGGGGCGGGCGACGGAGTAGCCGTACTCGAACCCGAGGGCGGCGTACTCCGAGAGCAGCGAGTCGTAGACGTGGAACTTGGCCTGGTCCTCGGTGAGGTTGGTCAGCGGCGTCCACTCGTCGGCGTTGGTGCGGTCGATGATCGTCGCGAAGCGTTGCACGAACGTGCCGCGGCGCGAGTCCTGCCCGGCGAGCCGCACGGGGCGGCCGTCCATCAGCAGGGAGCCGAAGGCGAGGATCTCGCCGGTGCCCCAGTCGATCGGGCCGCTGGTGATCGCGGTCGAGCGGCGCTGCAGCTGCGGCATCACCTTGGGGTGGACGGTGAAGCCGTCCGGCGGCGTGACGTAGGCGTCCGCGATGCGCTTGAGCACCTCCTGGCCGACCGCCGTGGTGAACTCGCCGGCGGGCTTGTCCGGGTAGTCCGGGACGGTGGTCCACTCGGAGACCGCGTCGTTGCTGGCCTCGCGGACCTCGGTGAAGACCCGCTCGAGCTGCTGCTGGTAGTCCTTGAGGACCTGCTCGGCCTCCTCGATCGTGATGTCGCCACGACCGATGAGGGACTCGGTGTAGAGCTTGCGCACCGAGCGCTTCTGCTCGATCAGGTCGTACATCAGCGGCTGGGTGTACGACGGGTCGTCGCCCTCGTTGTGGCCGCGGCGGCGGTAGCAGACGAGGTCGATGACGACGTCCTTGTTGAACGCCTGGCGGTACTCGAAGGCGAGCCGGGCGACGCGGATGCACGCCTCCGGGTCGTCGCCGTTGACGTGGAAGATCGGCGCCTGGACCATCCGCGCGACGTCCGTGCAGTAGAGCGAGGAGCGCGAGGAGCCGGGCGAGGTGGTGAAGCCGACCTGGTTGTTGACGACCACGTGGATCGTGCCGCCGGTGCGGTAGCCGCGCAGCTGCGACAGGTTGAGCGTCTCGGCGACGACCCCCTGGCCGGCGAAGGCCGCGTCACCGTGGACGAGCAGGGGGAGCACGGGGTAGTCGGCGCCCTGGTTGAGCACGTCCTGCTTGGCGCGGGCGATGCCTTCGAGCACCGGGTCGACGGCCTCGAGGTGCGACGGGTTGGCCGCCACCGAGACCTTGATCGTGTCGCCGAGGCCGGAGAGGAACTCGCCCTCCGCGCCGAGGTGGTACTTCACGTCGCCGGAGCCCTGGACGGTGCGCGGGTCGATGTTGCCCTCGAACTCGCGGAAGATCTGGCTGTACTTCTTGCCGACGATGTTGGCGAGCACGTTGAGCCGGCCACGGTGGGCCATGCCGATGGTGACCTCGTCGAGGCCGACCTCGGCGGCCGCCTCGCAGATCTCGTCGAGCACCGGGATCGTGGTCTCGCCGCCCTCGAGGCTGAAGCGCTTCTGGCCGACGAACTTCGTCTGCAGGAACGTCTCGAACGCCTCGGCCTGGTTGAGCTTGAGCAGGATCCGCAGCTGCTCCTCGCGGGGCGGCTTGGTGTGCGGCTGCTCGACCCGCTCCTGGATCCAGCGGCGCTGCTCGGGATCCATGATGTGCATGTACTCGATGCCGACCGTGCGGCAGTAGGAGTCGCGCAGGATGCCGAGCACCGAGCGCAGCTTCATGAAGCGGCGTGCCCCGCCGAACTCGCCGGTCGCGAACTCGCGGTCGAGGTCCCACAGGGTCAGCCCGTGCTCCTCGACCTCGAGGTCGGGGTGGCTGCGCTGCTTGTACTCCAGCGGGTCGGTGTCGGCCATCAGGTGGCCGCGCACGCGGTAGGCGTGGATCAGCTCGAGGATCCGGGCCTGCTTGCTGACGTCCTCGTCGTGGCTGGCCGAGACGTCCTGGGCCCAGCGGATGGGCTCGTAGGGGATGCGCAGCGCACGGAAGATCTCGTCGTAGAACCCGCCGTCGCCGAGCAGCAGCTGGTGCACGGCCCGCAGGAACTCACCGGACTGCGCGCCCTGGATGACGCGGTGGTCGTACGTCGAGGTCATCGTCATGATCCGCGACACCGCGTTGCGGGTCAGCGTCTCCTCCGAGGCGCCCTGGAACTCCGGCGGGAAGTCCATCGAGCCGACGCCGATGATCGCGGCCTGCCCCTGCATGAGTCGCGGCACGGAGTTGTTGGTGCCGAGGCCGCCGACGTTGGTGAGGCTGACGGTCGTGCCGGAGTAGTCCTCCATCGTCAGCTTGTTGTCCTTGGCCTTGCGCACGATCTCCTCGTACGCCGTCCAGAACTGCGCGAAGTCCATCGACTCGCAGCCCTTGATGGACGGGGCGACCAGCTGGCGGGTCCCGTCGGGCTTGGTCTGGTCGATCGCCAGGCCGAGGTTGATGTGCGCCGGGGTCACCATCGTCGGCTTGCCGTCGGTCTCGGCGTACGTGTTGTTCATCGCGGGCTGGCTGTTGATCGCCTTGACGATCGCGTAGCCGATGAGGTGGGTGAACGAGACCTTGCCGCCGCGGGCGCGCTTGAGGTGGTTGTTGATGACGATGCGGTTGTCCCAGAGCAGCTTGACCGGGATGTTGCGCACGCTCGTGGCCGTCGGGACGGCCAGCGAGATGTCCATGTTCTTGGCGGTGGCGGCGGGGATGCCGCGCAGCACGGTGTAGGTCGGCTCGTCGGTGGCCGCGGCCGGCGCGGCGGGCTTGGCGTCCTTGGCCACCGGGGTTGTGGTGCCGGCGGCGGGCTCGGCGGCGGCTGCGGTGGGCCGGGGCTTGGCCTGCGCGGCGGGGGTGGGCTTCGGTGCTGGAGTCGGAGCGGCGGCCGGGGCGGGCGCGGCGGCCGGGGCGGGAGCCGGAGCCGGGGCGGGCGTAGGGGCGGGAGCCGGAGCCGGGGCGGCGGGCTTGGTGGTCGTGCTGGTGGTGCTGGACGTGGCGGTGCCGTTGCCGTTGCCGTTGCCGTTCGCGGTGAAGTAGGCAGCCCACTCCGGCGTCACGCTGCCCGGATCCGCCGCGAACTGCTCGCGCATCTCGTCCACGAGCCACTCGTTGGCTCCGAGGTCGGTGGAGGGGGCAACCGAGGAGTTGCCGGACTGATCGGTGGGGGACTGCGGCACGGCTTGCTTCGCCTCTTCCAGGTGGCAGATGTGTGTGTGCGATCGGTTGTTGTCAAGGCTAGTCCCACACGCGCACAAATGCAGGGGCGGCCCAGATCCGTGGGGCAAGGTGTTGCCAGCGCCACACGCGTCCCACGCGCACCACCTCTGTCCCACTGGAGAAACCATGCGATCTGCCCTCCCGGGCCGACCCCTGCGGGCCCGGCGGACGGCCGCCACCTGGCTGCTGAGCCTCGCCCTCCTGCCCTCGTCCGTCGCCGTCGCCGGCTGCAGCGCGAGCACCGATCCGGCATCCCCGGGGGCGGCCGCGAGCCACGTCGGCGCCACCGTCCGGACCGAGCCGGCCGCGCCGTCCGAGCTGGCGACGACCGCCCAGGTCGGCACCGTCGTGGGCCGCCTGCCCGGGCAGCGCCGCAAGGCGGTGCGCAAGGACGTGACCTCGGTGATCGACCGCTGGTGGGAGAAGGCCTACCTCTCGGGCGCGGGCTCGCAGACCGACGTCGCGTCCGCCTTCCCGGGGTTCACCCCCGGCGCCCGGCGCCGGGCGACCTTCGACCGCGAGCTGATGACCAACGTCGACCTCGACGCCGCCGAGCTCACCCCGCTGATGCGCAAGGTGCGCCTCGACCTGCTCGCCGTCGACCGACGGGCGAAGTCGGTCACCGCCCGCTTCGACCTCCGCATGCGCACGACCGGCACCGAGGCCGGTCGCCTGCGCGTGAGCGGGCGCCTCTTCCTCACCCGCAAGCCGCAGGGCTGGCAGGTCTTCGGCTACGACGTCTCCAAGGGGTGGCTGTGATGCTCCGCCGGTTCCCGACCCTCACGCGCTCGCTGCGCACGGGCCTGCTCGTCCTCGTCCTGGGCGCGGCGGCCCTCGTCGTCCCCGACTCGGCCGTCCAGCCGACCGGCGTGGAGCTGGTCCGCATCAAGCGGGCCGGTGGTGTCTCGGTCGGCCCCGACGTCGTCTGGATCCTCGCCGTCGGCTCCGACGCTCGCCCGGGGGAGGACATGCTGCGCAGTCGCGGTGACGCGCTCCAGCTGATCGGGATCAACACCAGGACCGACGCTGCCACGGCCATCGGCGTGCCTCGCGACTCGTGGGTCTCGATCCCGGGTCACGGCATGAACAAGATCAACGCCTCGCTCTACTTCGGCGGTCCGAAGGGGATGGCCGGCGCGATGGCCAACCTCACCGGCATCACACCCGACTACGTGATGGTCACGCGCTTCCCGTTCTTCGAGAACATGGTCGACGACATCGGGGGCATCGAGGTCCGCAACCCCCGTCGCTTCACCGATCCCTACCTCAAGAAGGAGGGGTTCAGGGCCGGCCGGATCCACCTCGGCGGCTACGACGCGATGGCCTTCTCGCGCATCCGCAAGTCGCTGGCCGGTGGCGACTTCGACCGCTCCGCCAACCAGCAGCGGACCCTCCGGGGCATCCATGCCCGCATCCGCGCCCAGGCCGACCGGCCCGGCTTCATCGAGCGCGGGGTGATGTCGGTGCTGAGGAACATGGGCACCAACCTCGGGCCTGCCGAGCTCTACCAGCTCGCGCAGGCCGTGGCCCAGGTCGAGCCCGGCAAGATCACGACCTGCGTGATCGGCGGTCGGATCGGGTCGGTCGGCGGGCAGAGCGTCGTCTTCCCCGACGTGGCCCAGGCCCGCCGGCTCGGCAACGCCGCGCGCGCCGACGCCACGTTGAGGGGCTGCTGATCAGCGCGGGTAGATGTGCCCGTCGGCCAGGCCCAGGTCCAGCACGACCGCCTCGGCGAACAGCTGCACCCGCAGCCCGATCGACGCGGCGCCGTACCTGCTGTCCTTGACCACCTGACGCTGGAGCAGGCCCGCTCCGCCGGGCAGCTCCACGGTCTGGCCCGGAGCGGGTACGGCGACGGGCTGGCCCCGGAAGGTGATGGCGCCGATGCTCGAGGTGACCTTGGACTTCACCGGCCGGTTCTCCTTCCCGCGCATCGTGACCCTGCTGACGATGTCACTGACCTCGAGCCCGACGGCGGGCACGGAGGTGGAGGCGATGCTGACCGCCGAGAAGCCCTTGGCGAGGTCCTTCCTGGCGTTCTGCTTGCCGCGGTGCGAGTACGTGACGCCGGTGACCCGGGCGACGAGGCCGCCGAGCACGCCGGCCGACGGGACGTGGTAGGTCATCGTCTTGCCGAGGGTGCCCTCGCAGGGGATCGACTTGTGCTGCACGTTGCCGAAGCGCAGCGAGCTCTGGAGGGCCTGGAGGTCGAGCGCGGAGCCGCCGGCCCGGAAGACGCCGGCCGGCGCCGGGGCGCCGATGCGCGCGTTGGCCGAGCCGATCTCCACGAGCTGGCGGCTGCCGCCGGCGTCGACCACGATCTCGAGCGCCATCGCCTCCGAGGTGGCCCGCTTGGCGTTGGCCGAGCCGCGCACCTTGCCGAGCGCGATCGAGCCCAGGCCGGGGATCTGGATCGGCGCGGTGGCGGACTGCAGGACCTTGAAGATCTCGTTGGCGGCCTGGTTGGTGCCCTCGAAGACCGTGTCGGTCACCTGGTCGAGCGGCGCCAGCAGCGCCTCGAGCGGGGTGCCCTGCAGGGGAGTGCCCTCGAGCAGCTCGAGGCGGATGCGCGCGAAGTCGAACGACTCCTCGTGGCCGAAGCCCTGCGGCGTGTGGAACGCGTTGGCCGAGGTGGTGAGGCCCTCGATCACCAGCGTCGGCGTCCTGACCCCGGCGACCTCGCCGCCGATGCGGATGTCACCGACGGTGTTGACGCCGACCACGCCGTTGGTGCTGCCGTCCTGGTAGGTGTCGGTGCGACTCGTGCTCGCCGCGATGTTCACCAGCGGGTTGTCGGGGACGCTGAGCACCGACGACTTCTCGGCGCTCTGGCCGATGGCTCGCGTGCACCGCAGCTGGGCGTGCGCGTCCTTGACGTTGAACGCCTCGACGTTGTCCGTCACCAGCTTCACGGCGTAGACGTCGGCGCGGTAGCCGAAGTCGGTCAGCGTCGGGGCGGATCGTTCCGCGGAGGCGACGGCCGCGGCCGGGCCGGCGGTGCCCGCCAGCAGGCTCAGCGTGACGGTGGTGGACAGGGCGAGGCCCGAGATCAGCTTGCTCACGGTGGAGTGCTCCCAATGTCGATGTTGTAACGCAGTGTTACACATCTCGGGAGTGAAGCGCCTCCGGCAGGATTCGAACCTGCGGCACCCGGTACCGGAAACCGGTGCTCTATCCCCTGAGCTACGGAGGCTCGGGCGAAGCAGACCCTACAACCCAGCCGGCCCGGCCGGCACATCGGTCGGGACCTCGGCTGGTGAAACCGGGTCGGAGGCACCCGTGCAGCGCCGATAGGCTGGGTCGGTGACTCCGGACCAGCTCTCCCAGACCATCGTCGACGTCCTCGAGGCCGCGGTGGCCGACGGGTCCGTGACGCTGCCCGACGGCGTCCCGACGACGGTCACGATCGAGCGGCCCCGGCAGAAGGGCCACGGCGACTACGCCACCAACGTCGCCCTCCAGCTGGCCAAGCGAGCCGGCACCAACCCGCGTGCGTTCGCCGAGGTCGTCGCCTCCCGGCTGACCGCGTCCGACGGTGTCGCGGCCGTCGAGGTCGCCGGACCGGGCTTCCTCAACATCACCGTCGCCGCGGGCGCCCAGGGACAGGTCGCCGCCGACATCGTCGCGGCCGGGTCGTCTTACGGCGCCTCCGACGCGTTCGCCGGCGAGAAGATCAACCTCGAGTTCGTCTCCGCCAACCCGACCGGTCCGCTGCACCTCGGCGGCGTCCGCTGGGCCGCCGTGGGCGACGCGCTCGGCCGGATCTTCACCCTCGCCGGGGCCGAGGTCACGCGGGAGTACTACTTCAACGACCACGGTGCGCAGATCGACCGGTTCAGTGGGTCGTTGCTCGCCAGTGCGCGGAAGCGGCCCGTGCCCGAGGACGGGTACGGCGGGCAGTACATCCACGACATCGCGGACGCCGTGGTCGAGAAGCACCCCGAGGTGCTCGACCTCGACGACGACAAGGCGCAGGAGCTCTTCCGCGAGGTCGGCGTCGAGATGATGTTCGCCGAGATCAAGCAGTCGCTGCACGAGTTCGGGGTCGACTTCGACGTCTACTTCCACGAGGACGACCTGCATCGCAGCGGTGCCGTCCAGAAGGCGATCGACCGGCTCACCGAGCTCGGCAACACCTACGAGTCCGACGGCGCCCTGTGGCTGCGCACCGAGCAGTTCGGCGACGACAAGGACCGCGTGGTCGTGCGCTCCAACGGTGCGGCGGCCTATCTCTCCGGCGACCTGGCCTACTACCTCGACAAGCGCGAGCGCGGGTTCGACCGCTGCTTCATCATGCTGGGCGCCGACCACCACGGCTACGTCGGCCGGATGAACGCGATGTGCTCGGCCTTCGGCGACGAGCCGGGCAAGAACCTCGAGATCCTGATCGGGCAGATGGTCAACCTGCTCAGGGACGGCGAGCCGATGCGGATGTCCAAGCGGGCGGGCACGATCGTCACGATCGACGACCTGGTCGGCGCCATCGGCGTCGACGCGAGCCGCTACGCGCTGGCGCGCTACCACTCCGACTCGCCGATCGACATCGACCTCGACCTGTGGTCGCGCGCGACCAACGACAACCCGGTCTTCACCGTGCAGTACGCCCATGCGCGGGTGGCGAGCCTGATGCGCAACGCCGCCGACCTCGGGGTCGAGGCGCAGTCGCACCCCGAGCTGCTCACGCACGAGAAGGAGGGCGAGCTGCTCCGCGCCCTCGCCGAGCTCCCGCGGGTGATCAAGGCAGCCGCCGAGCTGCGCGAGCCGCACCGGGTGGCGCGCTACCTCGAGGAGCTCGCCGGGACCTACCACCGGTTCTACGACAACTGCCGCGTGCTGCCGCGGGGCGACGAGGAGACCAGCGACCTGCACCGTGCGCGGCTGCTCCTGGTCGACGCGACCCGCGTCGTGCTCGCCAACGGGCTCGGCCTGCTCGGCGTCTCGGCGCCCGAGCGGATGTGAGCGCGTGCCCACCTCGCACCCGTCCGGCTGGGCACACGCCGACGGCGCCCTGAAGGGGCCGCACTGGCTCCAGCGCCCCACCGACGCCAACGAGATCGTCCCGCGGCTCTGGTCGAGCACGACCGAGAAGACCGCGGGCGTGCTCAGCGTCGGCGGCGTGGCCCTCGCCGACGTCGTCGCCCGGCAGGGCAGCCCGGCCTACGTCCTCGACGAAGCCGACTTCCGGGCTCGCGCGCGCGCCTTCAAGCAGGCCTTCGCGGCGTACGACGTCTTCTACGCCGGCAAGGCGTTCCTCTCGGTGACCACCGTGCGCTGGCTGGCGGAGGAGGGGCTCCACCTCGACGTGTGCTCGGGCGGCGAGCTGAGCGTGGCCGAGCGCGCCGGCTTCCCGATGGCGCGCGTCGGCTTCCACGGCAACAACAAGACCGAGCGCGAGCTCGCGCGGGCCCTCGAGCTGGGCGTCGGGCGGATCATCGTCGACTCCTTCCACGAGATCGCGCGGCTCGAGCAGCTGACCACCGAGCTCGGCCGCACCGCCCGCGTGATGATCCGCGTGACCGCGGGCGTCGAGGCGCACACCCACGAGTACATCGCCACCGCGCACGAGGACCAGAAGTTCGGCTTCTCGATCACGAGCGGCGACGCCCTCGAGGCCGTACGCCGCGTGCGCGACGCCCCCGGTCTGGAGCTGCTCGGCCTGCACAGCCACATCGGCAGCCAGATCTTCGACTCCTCGGGCTTCGAGGTCGCGGCCCGCCGCGTCCTGGCCCTGCACGCCCGCGTGGGCGAGGAGCTCGGCGTCGACATGCCCGAGATGGACCTCGGCGGCGGGTTCGGCATCGCCTACACGACCCAGGACGACCCGAGCGATCCCGCGCAGCTCGCGACCGAGATGACCAAGATCGTCGAGCACGAGTGCCGCGCCCTCGGCGTCGCCGCGCCGCGGCTGAGCATCGAGCCGGGCCGGGCGATCGTCGGCCCGTCGATGTGCACCGTCTACACCGTCGGCACGGTCAAGGAGGTCGCCCTCGACGGCGGCCTCACCCGCACCTACGTCTCGGTCGACGGCGGGATGAGCGACAACATCCGCACCGCGCTGTACGACGCCGACTACTCCGCGACCCTCGCGAGCCGTGCGTCCGAGGCTGTGCCGGTGCTGGCGCGCGTCGTGGGCAAGCACTGCGAGGCCGGCGACATCGTGGTGAAGGACGAGTTCCTCCCCGGTGACGTGGCCCCGGGCGACCTGGTGGCGGTGCCCGGGACCGGCGCCTACTGCCGCTCGATGGCCTCCAACTACAACCATGCGCTGCGACCTCCGGTGATCGCTGTGCGGGACGGGAAGATCTCCGTCGTGCTGCGCAGGGAGACTGAAGACGACCTGTTGGCTACTGACGTGGGTGCATGAATGGATGACAAGCGACTGAAGGTCGCGGTGCTGGGCTGTGGATCGGTGGGCTCACAGGTGGTGCGCCTGCTCACGGAGCAGGCCGACGACCTCGCGGCTCGCGTCGGCGCGCCCGTCGAGCTGGTCGGGGTGGCCGTGCGCCGCCTCGACGCCCAGCGGGAGGTCGACGTGCCCGCGGAGCTGCTGACGACCGACGCGGCCGGGCTGGTGGCCCGCGACGACGTCGACCTGGTGGTCGAGGTCATCGGCGGCATCGAGCCCGCCCGCTCGCTGATCCTGGCGGCGCTCTCCGGCGGCGCCAGCGTGGTCACGGCCAACAAGGCCCTGCTGGCCGAGGACGGCCCCACCCTGTTCGAGGCGGCGGCCAAGGCCGAGCGCGACCTCTACTACGAGGCCGCCGTGGCCGGCGCCATCCCGATCCTGCGGCCGCTGCGCGAGTCGCTGGCCGGCGACAGGGTCACCCGCGTCCTCGGCATCGTCAACGGCACCACCAACTTCATCCTCGACAAGATGGACACCTCGGGCGCCGGCTTCTCGGAGGCGCTCGAGGAGGCGCAGGACCTCGGCTTCGCCGAGGCCGACCCGACCGCCGACGTCGAGGGCTTCGACGCGGCGGCCAAGGCGGCGATCCTGGCCAGCCTCGCGTTCCACTCGCGGGTCACGGCCTCCGACGTCTACCGCGAGGGCATCTCCGAGGTCACCGCCGCCGACGTCCAGTCGGCCCGCGAGATGGACTCGGTCGTCAAGCTGCTCGCCATCTGCGAGCTGCGGGGAGACCAGGTCGCGGCCCGCGTGCACCCCGCGATGATCCCGCGCAGCCACCCGCTCGCCAGCGTGCGCGGCGCCTACAACGCCGTGTTCGTCGAGTCCGAGGCCGCCGGCCAGCTGATGTTCTACGGCCCCGGAGCAGGCGGCTCGCCCACGGCCAGCGCCGTGCTGGGCGACCTCGTGACGGTCGCCCGCAACCGGCTCAGCGACACCCGCGGCGCCGGCGAGTCGGCGTACGCCGATCGGGCCGTGCTGCCGATGGGGGAGACCCGCACCCGCTACCACGTGGCGCTCGACGTCGACGACCGCTCGGGCGTGCTCGCCGCCGTGGCCAACGCGTTCGCCGACAACGACGTCTCGATCCAGACCGTGCGCCAGGAGGGTCGCGGCGAGGACGCGCAGCTCGTCGTGGTCAGCCACGCCGCCACCGACGCCGCGCTCAGCGCGACCGTCGAGCACCTGCGGACCATGGACATCGTGCGCGACGTCACCTCGGTGATGCGCGTCGAAGGGGGAGACGAATGACCACCGGCCAGTGGCCCCGCCGTCAGTGGCGGGGCGTGATCGAGGAGTACCGCGACCTCCTCGACCTCCCGGAGGGCCTCGAGGCGGTCACCCTGCGCGAGGGCGGCACCCCGCTCGTGCACTCCGAGTGGCTCTCCGGTCTGACCGGCGGCCAGGTCTGGCTCAAGGTCGAGGCCAACAACCCGACCGGCTCGTTCAAGGACCGTGGCATGACCGCCGCCATCTCGGTCGCGAAGCACGAGGGATCCGAGGCGGTCGTGTGCGCCTCCACCGGCAACACGTCGGCGTCGATGGCGGCCTACGCCGCCAAGGCCGGGCTCAAGCCGCTCGTCCTCATCCCCGAGGGCAAGATCGCGGCCGGCAAGATGGCGCAGGCCGTCGTGCACGGCGCGCAGATCGTCATGGTCCGCGGCAACTTCGACCACTGCCTCGACCTCGCGCGCGGGCTGGCCCGCGACTACCCGGTCGCACTGGTCAACTCGGTCAACCCGGTCCGCCTCCAGGGCCAGAAGACCGGCTCGTTCGAGATCTGCGACTTCCTCGGCGACGCCCCCGACTACCACCTGCTCCCGGTCGGCAACGCGGGCAACATCGCGGCCTACTGGCTGGGTTACCAGCAGTACGCCGAGCTCGGCCGCGCGACGAAGCTGCCCGTGATGCGCGGCTTCCAGGCCGAGGGAGCGGCGCCGCTCGTCACCGGCGAGCCGTTCCCCGACCCGGAGACCAAGGCGACCGCGATCCGTGTGGGCAACCCGGCGTCCTGGCACCTCGCCGAGATGGCGGCCAAGGAGTCGGAGGGCCGCTTCGCCGCGCTCTCGGACGCGCAGATCCTCTCGGCTCAGGCCGAGCTCGCCCGCCGCGACGGCGTCTTCGTCGAGCCGGCGTCGGCGGCCGGGGTGGCGGGCATGCTCGCCGAGCTCGCCGCCGGCGAGAGCTACGCCGGGAAGACGGTCGCGATCACGGTCACCGGGCACGGGCTCAAGGACACCGCCACCGCGCTCGAGTCCTACACCGACATCGTCGACACCGTCATCGATGCCGACGTGGCCGCGGCCGCCGCGGCTGCCGGTCTCGCCTGAGCATGGCGACCTTCGTCAGCGGCCCCGTGCGGGTCACGGTCCCCGCCACGTCGGCCAACCTCGGTCCGGGCTTCGACTCGCTCGGCCTCGCCCTGTCCCTGCGCGACACCCTGTCGGCCGAGGTCACGGGCGAGGGGCTCACGGTCGAGGTGACGGGCGCCGGCGCCGACGACGTCCCCCTCGACGAGTCCCACCTCGTGGTCCGCTCCATGCGGGCGGCGTTCGCCGCGATGGACGCGGAGCCCTCCGGGCTGACCCTGCGCTGCACCAACGTCATCCCGCACGGTCGCGGGCTCGGGTCGTCCTCGGCCGCGATCGTCGGCGGCGTCACGCTCGCCCGTGCCCTCGTCGCCGGCGGGCAGCTGCTGCTCGACGACGAGTCCCTGTTCCGCCTCGCGGCCGACATCGAGGGCCACCCCGACAACGTCGCCCCGGCGTTCTACGGCGGTTTCGTCATCTCCGGGCGTGAGGACGACGATTGGTACGCCGTGCCCGCCGGCGTCGACCCGCGCGTCGGCGCCGTGGTCTACGTCCCGCCGACCCCGGTCGAGACGAGGGTCGCCCGCGGTCTCCTGCCCGAGGTCGTGCCGCACGCCGACGCCGCGGCCAACAGCGGACGGGCCGCGCTGCTCGTCGCCGCCCTCGCCGGACGGCCGGAGCACCTGCTGGCCGCCACCCGCGACTACCTGCACCAGGAGCAGCGCGAGCCGGCCATGCCCGAGTCGCTGGCCCTGGTCCACGCGCTGAGGGCCGACGGGATCGCCGCCGTGGTCAGCGGGGCAGGCCCCACCGTGCTGGCCTTCACGGCCGGCAACGACCGCGAGCTGGTCGCACGCGCCCCGCGGGGGTGGGCGTGCCACGCCCTGTCCGTCGAGGCGGCCGGCGCACTCGTCGGGGACTGACCGGTCCGGCCCCGAGGCCGGGTCGGCTGGTGCTAGCATCGCGCTGCGCCGTACGGCGTGAGCACCTCCGCAGCGGTTCGCCCGCAGGGTGCCGAGCTCGTCCCGGCCGTCTGGTTGCCGGGTTCCCGTCCTGACGACACGCGCCGCTCTTCTCGCCAGCGGCCCCACAACCGAGTTGGACCCACGTGACTGAAACTCCTGACGCTCCCACCGCTGCGCCCGCCACGAAGCGCGCCAAGTCGGGTGGGGGACTCAGCTCCATGCTCCTCGCCGACCTGAAGTCGATGGCGAGCGGGCTGGGCGTCCCCGGCGCCGGCTCGATGAAGAAGGCCCAGCTGGTCGATGCCATCAAGGCCGTCCAGTCCGGCGGGTCGAAGCCGGCCGACAAGCCGGCCGAGAAGCGTGCCGACAAGCCGGCTGAGAGGGCCGACAAGCCGGCCGAGAAGCCGGCCGAGAAGCCTGCCGGGAACACCGAGAGGGCCGAGCCCGCCGCGGACGCGCCGAGCACGCCCACCGTCCAGGTGACCACCCGCCAGCGCACCCGCAATCGCCAGCCGGAGAAGCAGGGCGGCCAGCAGGCCGAGAAGAAGCAGGACGCGCAGAAGCAGGCCGAGAAGCCCTCCTACAAGCCGTCGGACCGGCCCGCCGAGAAGCAGGCCGAGCAGAAGCAGGTCGAGCAGAAGCAGGCCGACCAGAAGCAGGCCGACCAGAAGCAGGACGAGAAGCCCGCCGAGCGGCAGGGCGGCCAGCGCCAGCAGGACCGCCAGCCGAACCAGAACCAGAACCAGCAGGGTCAGCAGGGTCCGCACCAGAACGAGGACACCGACGAGGACGGCGAGGGCGGCAGCCGCCGCAACCGCCGCCGCCGAGGTCGCGACCGCGACCGGCAGGCCAACCGTGCCCCGGGTGGTCGCAACGAGCCCGACACGACGGTGCTCGAGGACGACGTCCTCGTGCCGGCGGCTGGCATCCTCGACGTCCTGGACAACTACGCCTTCGTGCGGACCTCGGGCTACCTCCCGGGCACCGACGACGTCTACCTGTCGCTGTCGATGGTGCGTCGCTTCGGCCTGCGCCGCGGCGACGCCGTGGTCGGCCAGGTGCGCCAGCCCCGCGAGGGCGAGCGCAAGGAGAAGTTCAACCCGATGGTGCGCATCGACAGCGTCAACGGCGCCGACCCGGAGGCCGCCCGCGAGCGCACCGAGTTCGAGTCGTTCACGCCCGTGCACCCCACCGAGCGCCTGCGCCTCGAGACCGACGGCGCCAACCTGATCGGGCGGGTCATCGACATCGCCGCGCCGATCGGCAAGGGCCAGCGTGGCCTCGTCGTTGCGCCGCCGAAGACCGGTCGGACCACGCTCCTCCAGTCGGTCGCGCAGTCGATCTCCAAGAACAACCCCGAGGTCCACCTGATGGTGGTGCTCCTCGACGCCCGCCCCGAGGAGGTCACCGACTTCCAGCGCGCCGTGAAGGGCGAGGTCATCGCCTCGACCTTCGACCGGGCCGCCAGCGACCACACGATGCTCGCCGAGCTCGCGATCGAGCGCGCCAAGCGACTCGTCGAGCTCGGCCACGACGTGACGGTGCTGCTCGACTCGGTGACGAGCCTGGCCCGGGCCTACAACGTCTCCGCGCCCGCGACCGGCCGCACGCTCGCCGGCGGCGTCGACGCCGGTGCCGTGCACCCGCCCAAGCAGCTCTTCGGCGCGGCCCGCAACGTCGAGGGCGGCGGCTCGCTGACCGTCCTCGCGACGGTCGTCGTCGAGACCGGCTCGGCCACCGACGAGGTGATCTACGAGGAGCTCGGCGGCACCGCCAACATGGAGCTGCGGCTGCGTCGCGAGCTGGCCGAGGGCCTCACCTACCCCGCCGTCGACTTCGTGGCGTCGGGCACGCGCCACGAGGCGCTGCTCTCCAGCGACCAGGAGGCGGGGATCGTCGCGTCGCTGCGGCGCCGGATGTCCGCGGACCCGATCGAGTCCGTCGCGCCGGTGCTCGAGCAGATCCGGGGCGCGCAGAACAACATCGCGTTCCTCACCCACCTGCAGCCCGGCTCCGGCCGGGGCAAGTAGCGCGGAACAGGTCGGGGGACCACCATGGCGCGCATCCTGGTCGCGGACGACGATGTCGACATCCGCGAGCTCGTGGAGTTCAAGCTCACCTCGCTCGGGCACGAGGTGGTGGCCGTCGCCGACGGCATGGCCGCGGTCCGGGCGTGCCAGGAGCAGCGGCCCGACCTGGCCGTGCTGGACGTGATGATGCCCGGGCTCTCGGGCCTGGACGCGGTCCGGCTGATCCGGGCCGAGACCGCCCTGGCGGACCTTCCCGTCATCCTGCTGACGGCCCGGGCGCAGGAGTCCGATGTGGAGACGGGCTTCGACTCGGGTGCCGACGACTACATCACCAAGCCCTTCAGTCCGCGCGAGCTCGCCCACCGGGTGGCGGCCCTGCTGGCCCGCGACGAGTGAGGGAATGCCCGGATTCGCACTGGCGTTGACCTCGGTGGCACACTTGTGCGCTGGTTCCGGTTCACGTCTCCTGCAACCGAGCACTGACGACCCGGAACATCGACCGACAAGGACGACACCCCATGAAGAAGGACATCCACCCGGACTACGTGGAGACCCAGGTCACCTGCACCTGTGGCGCGAAGTTCACCACCCGCAGCACCGCGACCTCCGGCTCGATCCACGCCGACGTCTGCTCGCAGTGCCACCCGTTCTACACCGGCAAGCAGAAGATCCTCGACACCGGCGGCCGCGTGGCCCGCTTCGAGGCTCGCTACGCCAAGAAGGCCCCGGCCGGCGCCCCGGCCGAGAGCGCCGAGAGCAAGTAGCCCCTCTCCAGCGCCGACCTCCCGCAATGCGGGAGGTCGGCGCTGTTCATTTCCTGCCGTCCCGCACCGCCACCCGCTCGCCACTTGCGCAAGGAGCCGACCCGTGTTCGAGGCCGTTGAAGGGCTCGTCGCCGAGCACGCCGACATCGAGGCCCGGCTCGCCGCGCCCGAGACCCACGCCGACCAGCGGCTGGCCAAGCAGCTCAACCAGCGCTACGCGGAGCTGAGCGCGATCGTCTCGACCTGGCGGCACTGGCTCCAGCTGGCCGACGACATCGAGGCCGCCCGCGAGCTCGCGTCGGAGGACCCCGCCTTCGCCGACGAGGCGGCGCAGCTCACCGCCGAGCGCGAGACGACCCAGGAGCGGCTGCGTCACCTGCTCATCCCGCGCGACCCGGCCGACGCCAAGGACGCCCTCCTCGAGGTGAAGTCGGGCGAGGGCGGTGAGGAGTCGGCGCTGTTCGCCGGCGACCTGCTGCGGATGTACACCCGATTCGCGGACCAGCACGGCTGGAGCACCGAGGTGCTCGACGCCACCGAGTCCGACCTGGGCGGCTACAAGTCGGTCACGGTCGCGGTGAAGGCCAAGGGCACGCCGCAGCCCGGCGAGGCGCCGTACGCCCTCCTCAAGTTCGAGGGTGGCGTGCACCGGGTGCAGCGCGTCCCGGTCACCGAGTCGCAGGGCCGGGTGCACACCAGCGCCGCCGGCGTCCTGGTGATGCCCGAGGCCGAGCAGGTCGACGTCGAGATCGACGACAACGACCTGCGCATCGACGTCTACCGCTCGTCGGGCCCCGGAGGGCAGAGCGTCAACACCACCGACTCGGCCGTCCGCATCACGCACCTGCCGACCGGGATCGTCGCCAGCTGCCAGAACGAGAAGAGCCAGCTCCAGAACAAGGAGTCGGCCATGCGGATCCTCCGCGCCCGGCTGCTCGCCGCCGCCGAGGAGGAGGCCAACGCCCAGGCCAGCGCCGCGCGCAAGAGCCAGATCCGCACCGTCGACCGCTCCGAGCGCATCCGCACCTACAACTTCCCGGAGAACCGCATCTCCGACCACCGCACCGGTTACAAGGCCTACAACCTCGACACCGTGCTCGACGGCGACCTCGGCCCGGTGCTCCAGTCCTGCGTCGAGGCCGACCTCGCCTCGCGGCTGGAGGGCCTGAACGAATGACGTCCGTACGCCGCAGCGTGGCCTTGGCCTCGGCGGTCGGCCGGCTCCGTGCGGCCGGGGTCGCGAGCCCCGAGCACGACGCGGCCGAGCTCCTCGCCCACGTCCACGGCATGGAGCGGCGCGACCTGTTCCGGGTCGACACCGTGGAGGGGGAGCGGGCGACGCGCTTCGAGTCCCTCGTCGCCCGGCGTGCGGCACGCGAGCCCCTCCAGCACCTGACCGGCGCCGCGTACTTCCGCCACGTCGAGCTCGCGGTGGGACCCGGCGTCTTCGTGCCGCGGCCCGAGACCGAGCTGCTGGCCGGCTGGGCGATCGAGCACGCGCAGGCCGTGGCCGGTCGCGCCCCGGTCGTCGTCGACCTGTGCACCGGGTCGGGCGCCATCGCCCGGGCGGTCGCCGACGAGGTGCCCGACGCGGAGGTGCACGCGGTCGAGCTGGACGAGGACGCCCACGCCTGGGCGGAGCGCAACCTCGCCGGCACCGGGGTCGACCTGCGGCAGGGCGACATGGCCACGGCGTTCGACGACCTGCTCGGCACCGTCGACGTGGTGGTGTGCAACCCGCCGTACATCCCGCTCGAGGCGTGGGAGTCGGTGGCTCGCGAGGCCCGCGACCACGACCCCCACCTCGCCCTCTTCTCCGGCGACGACGGCCTCGACGCCATCCGGGTCCTCGCCGTGCGCGCGGCCGGGCTGCTGCGGCCGGGGGGAGTGGTCGGCGCGGAGCACGCCGACGTCCAGGGCGACTCGGCGCCGGGCGTCTTCGCCGCCGCCGGTCGCTGGTCCGACGTCGTCGACCACCGCGACCTGGCAGGTCGTCCGCGCTTCACGACGGCCCGGCTGGCACGATAGGCAGGTGCAACGACTGACCGTGACGACCGACGACGAGCGCGAGGCGGCGATCGAGGCCGCCTCCCTGGCCATCCGCCGGGGGGAGCTGATCGTCCTGCCGACCGACACGGTCTACGGCATCGGCGCCGACGCGTTCTCCCCGGACGCGGTCCAGGCGCTGCTGGACGCCAAGGGACGCGGTCGCGACATGCCCCCGCCGGTCCTGGTCAGTGCCGCCACCACCCTCGACGCGCTCGCGATCGGCGTGCCGGACTACGCCCGCGCCCTGGTCGAGGAGTTCTGGCCGGGCGCCCTGACGATCGTGTGCCGCCAGCAGTCCTCCCTGCAGTGGGACCTCGGCGAGACGCGGGGGACCGTCGCCGTACGCATGCCGGACGACGAGGTCGCCCTGGCCATCCTGGAGCGGACGGGGCCGCTGGCCGTCAGCTCGGCCAACCTGTCCGGCCGCCCGGCCGCCCACACCGCCGACGAGGCGGAGCAGATGCTGGGGGAGTCGGTCGAGGTGATCGTCGACGCCGGCACCAGCCCGGGCGCCGCCGCCCACGGCCAGGCCTCGACCATCGTCGACTGCACCGGGCCCGAGGGCCGGATCCTGCGGCAGGGCGCACTGTCGGTGGAGCAGCTCAACGCCGTCCTCGAGCCGCTGGGCAGCCGGCTCACGGACGAGGGCCAGCCCTGACCTCATGCGCGAATACCTCCTCGTCTTCCTGGTCGCGGGCACCATCACCTACCTGCTGACCGTGATCGCGCGCGAGATCGCGCTGCGCACCGGCGCGACCGCGGCCGTGCGTGACCGGGACGTCCACACCGAGCCGATCCCCTACATGGGCGGGCTGGCGATGCTCGGCGGGTTGTGGGCGGCGTACCTCGTGGCGCGCGAGCTGCCGTTCCTGTCCACCAGCGGCTCCCTGGTCTTCCAGGACGCCGGGGTCGTGCTGCTCGCGGGCAGTCTGGTCTGCGCGGTCGGCGTGCTCGACGACATCTTCGAGCTCGACGCCCTGACCAAGTTCGGCGGGCAGGTGCTCGCCGCGTCGCTGCTCGTGGTCTTCGGGGTGCGCTTCTACTTCTTCCCGCAGCTGCCCGGCATGGACGCCAACCAGTTCTCCCTCGACGAGGCGCAGGGGGCGTTGCTGAGCGTGGTGGTCGTGATCGCGACGATCAACGCGGTCAACTTCGTCGACGGCCTCGACGGGCTCGCGGCCGGCGTGGTCGGGATCGGTGCGGTCGCGTTCTTCTTCTTCTGCTACGTCCTGACGGCCGAGAAGGACCTCACGCTGGCCACCACGGGCGCCCTGCTCACCGCTGCTCTGGCCGGGGCGTGCGCGGGGTTCCTGCCCCACAACTTCCACCCGGCGCGCCTGTTCATGGGCGACTCCGGGTCGATGCTGATCGGCCTCGTGCTCTCCGCCAGCGCGCTCACCCTGACCGGGCAGTTCACCGGCACCGAGATCGCCTCCGACGGCAACAGCATCTTCGTCACCGTGCTGCCGGTGCTGCTGCCGGTCTCGATCCTGATGGTGCCGGTCGTCGACCTGGTGCTGGCGGTCGTACGCCGCACACGGGCCGGGCGGTCGCCGTTCGCGCCCGACAAGCAGCACCTGCACCACCGGCTGCTCGAGATCGGCCACTCGCAGCGACGGGCGGTCTACATCATGTGGATGTGGGCCGCGCTGGTCGCGGGGGGATCGGTGCTGGTCAGCCTGCGCAGCGGGACCTCGACGTGGGTCGGGCTGGCCGCGATGTTCGTTGTCGTGGTTGTGATGACGTTCGTGCTTCCGAGTCTGCACAAACCGGGCGCGAAGAGACCCGATTCGAACCCGGCCGAGACTTTGTGATAGTTTTCACGAGCGTTCGAACGGGCCGCTCACCACGGTCCTCGAACATGGATTTCTGAACCCTCCACAGGACGGCCGCCGCCATGACGACCGAGTCGAAGCAGGACACCCGCCCGGGTGCAGCCGTGCTCCTCGGGGCGGCCGGTGCGGCCCTCGTGGCCGGGCTCCTGCTGGCGTTCGTCGCGTGGCTCGCGGCCGACGCGGCGGCCGTGCGCAGCGTCCTCGTCAGCACCGCGCTCGTGGTGCTGGTGATCGGCTTCGGGGTCTACGTCCTCGACGTCGTCGCCTCGATCATGCCGAGGGCCACCGTGCTCGTCGCGCTGGTGACCTACGCCGTCCAGCTGGTCGTCCTGGCCGCCGTCGTGCTGGGCCTGGCGCGCAACGGCATGATGGACGACACCCTGGACCGACGGTGGTTCGGGGGAGCCGTCGCGGTCACCACGCTGGTGTGGATGGTGGCCCAGATCATCGCCGCGATGCGGGCCCGGATCCCGGTCTACGACCTCCCGGAGGCGGGTGCGCGATGACCATCCACGCCTGCTATTGTCCGGACCGCGATGGCTCAGCAGCAGCCCCCTTCGGAGCATCCCGACGAACCCACGTATGCCGACCCCTGGTTGGCGTTCTCCTACCTCGTCTCGGGTGCAACGATCTACGGGTTGGTCGGCTGGGGTCTCGATCGATGGCTGGGCACCAGGTTCCTCGTCGTCATCGGCATCCTGCTCGGCGTTGCGCTGGCGATCTACATGACTTTCGGACGGTTCGGCGGGCTCGCCTCGCGGCAGGACAAGCAGACTTGAGGCAGGAGACACAGTGAGCTTCCACCAGAGCCTGGGTTCGGGCATCGTCGCAGCAGAGGGCGGTGGCTTCCACGCCCCCGGTCCCGGCAGCTTCGAGCTGCCGCCGGTCTTCGAGCTCGGTGGCTTCGGCGTCACCAAGCCCATGCTGCTGCTGGTCCTCTCGGCCGTGCTGATCCTCGGCTTCACGATCGCCGCCTCGCGCAACGCCCAGCTCGTCCCGGGCCGCCTGCAGTTCGCCGGCGAGGCCGTCTACGGCTTCGTCCGCAACAACCTGGCGCGCGACAACATCGGCAGCGAGCACTACATGAAGTTCGTGCCGTACCTCTTCTCGCTGTTCCTGTTCATCCTCGTGAACAACTACTACGGCATCTTCCCGCTGCTGCAGTTCCCGAGCTTCTCGCGCATCGGCTTCGTCATCCCGCTGGCGATCATCTCGTGGCTCGTCTACGTCGGCACCGGCGTCTGGAAGCACGGGCCGCTCGGCTACCTCAAGCACGCCACGATGCCCTCGGGCGTCGGCGGGCCGATCCTGCTCCTGCTGGTCCCGCTGGAGTTCTTCTCCAACATCCTGGTCCGACCGGTCACGCTCACCTTGCGTCTGTTCGGCAACATGTTCGCCGGCCACCTGCTCCTGATCCTGTTCGCGACCGGTGGCGCCGCGCTCCTGACCAGCGGCAACCTGCTGTACGGCGGCGTGGGCATCTTGTCCTTCGCCCTCGGGATCGGCGTCAGCTTCCTGGAGATGCTGGTGATGTTCCTGCAGGCCTACGTCTTCACCCTGCTCAGCTCGATGTACATCGGGGAAGCGCTCGCGGACGAGCACTGATCCACCCCTCACAAGTTTCGCCAAACAGCGGCGCGATGGACGCGTCGCCGACGAAAGGAAAAGCCGTGGAAGGCTCCATCAACATGATCGGCCTCGGCCTCTCCGCCATCGGTCCCGGTGTCGGTATCGGCCTCATCTTCGCCGCGTTCATCAGTGGCGTGGCCCGTCAGCCCGAGGCCCAGAGCCGCCTGCAGTCGATCGCCATCCTTGGCTTCGTTCTCGCCGAGGCGCTCTTCATCATCACCGTCGCGCTCGCGTTCGTCCTGCCCATCTGACGACCGTCCCGGCATAAGGGAGATCACCTGTGAACACCGCAATCCAGGCGGCCACCGAAGAGGCGCACAACCCTCTCGTACCGGTCTTCTCGGAGATCGTGCTGGCGCTGATCGTCTTCGCGATCCTGTTCTTCGCGATCCGCAAGTTCGTCGTGCCGAACTTCGAGAAGACCTTCGCCGAGCGCACCCAGGCGATCGAGGGCGGCCTCAGTGCTGCCGAGACCAAGCAGGCCGAGGCGGACGCGAAGCTCGCCGAGCTCGAGAAGCAGCTCGCCGACGCCCGGCACGAGGCCGCGCGCATCCGTGAGGAAGCGCGTGAGCAGGGTGCGCAGATCGTCGCCGAGATGCGGGAGTCGGCCCAGGCCGAGGCCGCGCGGATCGTCGAGCACGGCAAGACGCAGATCGAGGCGGAGCGCCAGCAGGCGGTCACCTCGCTCCGGGCCGAGGTGGGCACGCTCGCCACCGGCCTGGCCGGTCGGATCGTCGGCGAGAGCCTGGACGACGAGGCTCGCCAGAGCCGCGTGGTGGAGCGCTTCCTCGCCGAGCTCGAGAGCGACGGCTCGACCACCAGCGGGAGCGGGGTCAACTGATGACCATCGCCTTGCGTGGTGCGTCGGCCGACGCCCTGGCCGAGCTCTCCAGCGAGCTGGAGAGCAAGCTCGGGGGAGGGGCGGACGCGAGCCGCATCGGTGACGACCTGTTCCGGGTCTCCACGCTGCTGCGCACCGAGCCCGGCCTTCGCCGTGTGGCCACCGACGTCTCCGTCGACAGCGCGGCCAAGGCGAGCCTGGTCACCGAGATCTTCGGTGGCAAGGTCGACCCGGTCTCCCTGGAGATCCTGGTCTCGGCCGTCGGTCGTCGCTGGACCGTGTCGCGCAACCTCGGCGACGTGCTCGAGCACCTCAGCGAGGTGGCGATCGTCCGCTCCGCGGGTGGCGACTCGGGCCGGCTGGCCGACGAGCTCCACTCCTACGCCCAGACCGTGAACGACAACGCCGCCCTGCGCGACGCCCTGTCGGACCCGGCCCGGTCCGTGGACGACAAGGCAGCGCTCGTGCGCGGGCTCCTGGACGGCAAGGCCCTGCCGGCGACCGTCACCCTGGCCCAGCAGGCGCTGGCCGGCACCTACCGCACGGTGGCGGTCGCCCTGGCGACCTACCAGCAGGTCGCCGCGCAGGTGCACGGCCAGGGCGTCGCGACCGTCCGGGTCGCCCACCCGCTCGGCGACGCCGAGCGGCAGCGACTCGGTGACGCGCTGGCGCGGCAGTACGACCGGCCGATCCACCTCAACGTGGTGGTCGACCCCGACGTGATCGGCGGCATCCGGGTCGAGGTCGGTGACGACGTCATCGACGGCACGGTCGCCACCCGCATCGACGAGGCCCGCCGCAAGCTGGCCGGCTGACGGCCCCGCGGCCGACCGCCACCCATTCATACTTTCGAGCAGCAGATTTGAAGACGAGGAAGAGGAAATGACGGAGCTTTCGATTCGTCCGGACGAGATCCGGGACGCGCTTCAGCGTTTCGTGTCCGACTACAAGCCCGAAGCGGCGAGCAAGGAAGAGGTCGGCACGGTGGCCGAGGCGGCCGACGGCATCGCCCGCGTCAGCGGCCTGCCCTCGGTGATGGCCAACGAGCTCCTCGAGTTCGAGGACGGCACGCTCGGCATCGCCCTCAACCTCGACACCCGCGAGATCGGTGTCGTCGTGCTCGGCGACTTCGACAAGATCGAGGAGGGGCAGTCCGTGCGTCGTACGGGCGAGATCCTCTCGGTCCCCGTGGGCGAGGGCTACCTCGGCCGCGTCGTCGACCCGCTCGGCACCCCGATCGACGGCCTCGGCGAGATCGCCTCCGACGAGCGCCGCGCCCTCGAGCTCCAGGCGCCCGGCGTCATGGTCCGCAAGTCGGTGCACGAGCCGCTCGCCACCGGCATCAAGGCCATCGACGCCCTGACGCCGATCGGCCGCGGCCAGCGCCAGCTCATCATCGGCGACCGCGCGACCGGCAAGACCACGATCGCGATCGACACGATCATCAACCAGAAGGCCAACTGGGAGTCGGGCGACCCCGACAAGCAGGTGCGCTGCATCTACGTCGCCATCGGCCAGAAGGGCTCGACCATCGCCTCCGTGCGTGGCGCCCTCGAGGAGGCCGGCGCGCTGGAGTACACCACGATCGTGGCGTCCCCGGCCTCCGACTCCGCCGGCTTCAAGTACCTCGCGCCCTACACCGGCTCGGCCATCGGCCAGCACTGGATGTACGCCGGCAAGCACGTCCTGATCGTCTTCGACGACCTGACCAAGCAGGCCGAGGCCTACCGCGCCGTGTCGCTGCTGCTGCGTCGTCCCCCGGGCCGTGAGGCCTACCCCGGCGACGTGTTCTACCTCCACAGCCGGCTGCTCGAGCGCTGCGCCAAGCTCTCCGACGACATGGGCAAGGGCTCGATGACGGGCCTGCCGATCATCGAGACGAAGGCCAACGACGTCTCGGCGTTCATCCCGACCAACGTCATCTCGATCACCGACGGCCAGATCTTCCTGCAGTCCGACCTGTTCGCGGCCAACCAGCGCCCCGCCATCGACGTGGGTGTCTCGGTCTCGCGCGTGGGTGGCTCGGCGATGACGAAGGCCATGAAGGCGGTCACCGGATCGCTCAAGGTCGACCTGGCCCAGTTCCGCGCCATGGAGGCCTTCGCGATGTTCGCCTCCGACCTCGACGCCGCCTCGCGCCAGCAGCTCGACCGTGGCCAGCGCCTGATGGCGCTGCTGCGGCAGCCGCAGTACTCGCCGTACCCCGTCGAGGAGATGACCGTCTCCCTGTGGACCGGCACCTCGGGCCGCCTGGACAAGGTCCCCACCGAGGACGTCCTGCGCTTCGAGAACGAGTTCCTCGACTACCTGCGCCGCAGCCACGAGGGCATCCTCGCCGGCATCCGCGAGTCGCAGAAGTTCGAGGACTCGACCGAGGTCGAGCTCACCAAGGCCTACGACTCCTTCCTCGACCAGTTCGAGACCTCTGACGGCCAGAGCATCAAGGCCGGCAAGGAGGAGCACGTCGCTCTCGAGGACGCCGACGTCGAGCAGGAGCAGATCGTCAAGCAGAAGCGGGGCTGAGTCATGGCTCTCTCGGTACGCGAGTACCGCGCGCGGATCAGGTCGACGGAGTCGATGAAGAAGATCACGCGTGCCATGGAGCTGATCGCTGCCTCCCGCATCATCAAGGCGCAGCAGCGGGCCCAGGCGGCCGCCCCCTACGCCCGCGAGCTCACGCGCGCGGTGTCGGCGGTGGCGACCTTCTCCAACGTCGACCACGCACTGACGGTCGAGCCGGAGGACCCCACGAAGGCGGCGATCCTGATCGTCACCTCCGACCGCGGCCTGGCCGGCGCCTACTCCTCGAGCGTCCTCAAGGAGGCCGAGCGCCTCATCGAGAAGCTCAAGGGCGAGGGCAAGGACGCCGACATCTACGTCACCGGACGCAAGGGCGAGGCGTACTTCAAGTTCCGCCAGCGCCCGATCATCCAGGCGTGGACCGGCTTCAGCGACCAGCCGACGTACGACGTCGCGCGCGACATCGGCGAGACGCTGATCTCGGCCTTCCTCAACGAGACGGGGGAGACCCCGGAGGAGGGCACGGCGCCCGGCGTCGACGAGGTCCACGTGGTCTACACGCGGTTCCGCTCGATGCTCAGCCAGGAGCCGACCGCCGTGCGGCTGCTGCCGCTGGAGGTCGTGGAGGGCGACGAGAAGCCCTCCGACGAGGACCTCCTGCCGCTCTACGAGTTCGAGCCCTCGCCGAGCGAGGTCCTCGACTCGCTGCTGCCGCGCTACGTCCAGAGCCGGATCTTCTTCGCCCTGCTGCAGGCGGCCGCCTCCGAGCTGGCCGCGCGACAGAAGGCGATGAAGTCCGCGACGGACAACGCCGACGAGCTCATCAAGAAGTACAAGCGCATCGCCAACCAGGCCCGCCAGGCTGGCATTACCCAGGAAATCAGCGAGATCGTCGGTGGCGTGAATGCCCTTGCCGACGCCCAAGCCGGGAGTGAGTGAAAGACGACATGACTGCCACCATCAACGAGTCCGCCGACACCAAGGCCGCGGCCGGTGTGGGCCGCATCGCCCGGGTCATCGGGCCGGTCGTGGACATCGAGTTCCCGTCCGACGCGATGCCCCCGATCTACAACGCGCTGACCTGCGAGTTCACGCTCAGCGGCGAGACGAAGACGATCATCCTCGAGGTCGCCCAGCACATCGGTGACGGGATGGTCCGCGCCATCTCGATGAAGCCGACCGACGGCCTGGTCCGTGGTGGCCAGATCATCGACACCGGCGAGTCCATCACCGTCCCCGTGGGTGACGCGACCCTCGGTCACGTGTTCAACACCACCGGCGACGTCCTCAACCTCGAGGAGGGCGAGGTCTTCGAGCCCGCCGAGCGCTGGGGCATCCACCGCAAGGCGCCGGCCTTCGACCAGCTGGAGTCCAAGACCCAGATGTTCGAGACCGGCATCAAGGTCATCGACCTGCTCACCCCCTACGTCCAGGGCGGCAAGATCGGCCTGTTCGGTGGTGCCGGCGTCGGCAAGACCGTGCTCATCCAGGAGATGATCGCCCGCGTCGCCAAGGACCACGGTGGCGTGTCGGTGTTCGCCGGGGTCGGCGAGCGCACCCGTGAGGGCAACGACCTCATCGTCGAGATGGAGGAGGCCGGTGTCCTCGGCCAGACCGCCCTCGTCTTCGGCCAGATGGACGAGCCGCCGGGCACGCGTCTGCGCGTCGCGCTGTCGGCGCTGACGATGGCGGAGTACTTCCGCGACGTGCAGCAGAAGGACGTGCTGCTCTTCATCGACAACATCTTCCGCTTCACCCAGGCCGGTTCCGAGGTCTCCACGCTGCTCGGCCGCATGCCGTCCGCCGTGGGCTACCAGCCCAACCTGGCCGACGAGATGGGTCAGCTGCAGGAGCGCATCACCTCGACGCGTGGTCACTCGATCACCTCGCTGCAGGCGATCTACGTCCCCGCCGACGACTACACCGACCCGGCGCCGGCCACGACGTTCGCGCACCTCGACGCCACCACCGAGCTCTCGCGCGAGATCGCCTCGCTCGGCATCTACCCGGCCGTCGACCCGCTGACGTCGACCTCGCGGATCCTCGACCCGCAGTACATCGGCGAGGACCACTACAACTGCGCGATCCGCGTCAAGCAGATCCTGCAGCGCAACAAGGAGCTCCAGGACATCATCGCGATCCTCGGTGTCGACGAGCTCTCCGAGGAGGACAAGATCATCGTCCTCCGGGCACGCCGCATCCAGCGCTTCCTGTCGCAGAACACCTACGTCGCCAAGCAGTTCACCGGCATCGAGGGCTCGACCGTGCCGGTCGCCGACACGATCGAGGCGTTCAACAAGATCGCGGACGGCGAGTACGACCACGTCGCCGAGCAGGCGTTCTTCATGTGCGGTGGGCTCGACGACGTCGAGGCCAAGTGGGCTGAGATCCAGAAGAGCCTCTGATGGCTTCCTCTGACACCCTCCAGGTCGAGCTGGTCGCCGCCGACCGACTCGTGTGGTCGGGCGAGGCCAAGATGGTCATCGCCCGCACCACCGAGGGTGACGTCGGCATCCTGGTCGGTCACGCGCCCCTGCTGTCGGTCATCATCGAGGGCGTGGTCGACGTGCAGACCGTCGAGGGCGAGACCTGGGTCGCGGCCGTCGACGCCGGCTTCATGTCGGTGGCCAACAACCGCGTCTCGATCCTCTCCGAGCACGTCGAGATGTCGCACGAGATCGACCTCGAGAAGGCCCGTCAGGACCTCGAGCGGGCCAAGGCCTCGGGCGAGAACGACGACGAGGCCGAGGAAGCCGTACGCCGCGCGGAGGCGCGCATCCGCGCCGTCGAGCGGGCTTCCTGACAGTCGTCAAGCAGCGCCCGATAGGGTGAGCGCACGAACCGGCCGGTTCGTGCGCTCATCTCATTTCACCCACCCCAGCAGGAGAGTGGATGCCCGTCTGGCAATGGCTCCTCGAGTCTGCTGGCGTGCTCCTGCTCCTTCCCCTGCTGTACGGCGCCGCGCTGATCGTGCGCCGTCGGGTGCTCTCGCGCAACGGCGGGACCTTCGAGCTGAGCTGTCGCCTCCACACCGCGCACGCGGGGCGCGGCTGGCTCCTCGGCCTGGGCCGCTACAGCGGCGAGGACCTCGAGTGGTTCCGGATCTTCTCGCTCTCCCCGAGCCCCCGGCGGGTGTGGTCGCGCAGCCGCCTGACCTACGCCGCGCGCCGGGAGGCGGCCGGCCCCGAGTCGATGTCGCTCTACGCCGGGCACGTCATCGTGGAGTGCCAGACTCCCGACGGGCCGGTCGAGCTGGCGATGAGCGAGGCCTCGCTGACGGGCTTCGCGTCGTGGCTCGAGGCGGGTCCACCCGGTGCCGACTGGGACCGGCACCGCTCGCTCTGAGGCTGCCCGGCCCCGACCTCAGGCCGGACCGGTCGAGCTGCCCACCCGCAGGGTCACCGGCAGCAGGACGTCCTCGACGTCGTCGCCCTCGATCCGGGCGAGTGCGGCTCGGGCGACGGCCCGGCCCTTGTCGCCCAACGGCTGGGCGATCGTCGTCAGCTCGAGGTCGAGCCACGGCGTCGGGACCCCGTCGAAGCCGGCCACGCTGAGGTCGCCGGGCACCGAGAGGCCGCGGCGACGAGCCTCGACGACGACCGCGGCGGCCTGCACGTCGCTCTGGCACACGAGGACGGTGGCGTCGGGGGAGCTGTCGAACCAGTCGGACGCCAGCTGCTGGGCGGCGCCGTGGTCGCTCGCGCAGGCACCGATCACCACGGCGTCGGGGAAGACGTCACGCAGCCCGGCCTCGCGCTGGCGCTGCGGGTGCGACGGCTCCAGGGTCAGCACGGCCACCCGGCGGTGGCCGAGGTCGTGCAGGTGGCGGGCCAGGGCCGCGCTGCCACCGCGGTGGTCGATGTCGACGAAGGTGGTGCCCGGCCAGGTCGGTCCCTCGACGACGACCAGCGGGATGCCGCGGGCCACGAACGCGTCGTACGCCGCCCAGGTCTCGCGCCCGCAGATGTCGTAGATGACGGCATCGAGGGGCAGCCGCGCATGGTCGTCCTCGTCGCCCATCAGCAGCAGGCCCAGGCCCGCCGCGCCGAGCACCTCCGAGACCGCGTCGAGCATGGGCAGCGCGGCGGGGTCGCGGAACGCGGTGCTGAGCTGACCGACCGCGATCCCGACCACCCCGCTGCGGCCCTGCCGCAGGTTGCGGGCCAGCGGGTTGGGGCCGGTGTAGCCGAGGGACTCGGCGGCGCCCAGCACCCGTTGGCGGGTCGCGTCGGAGACCGGCTTGTTGCCGGAGAAGGCCAGCGAGGCCGTCGACAGCGAGACCCCGGCGGCGTCCGCCACGTCGGCGAGGGTCGGACTGCGAGTTGGACCGGACACGGGGCAGAGGCTAGCATCGAAACGATTCGATCGAAACGTTTCGCCCAGGAGATCCCGTGCCCCAGCTGACCGCCGCCCGCAACGCCGTCGGGTTCGCCTTCTTCCTCAACGGGCTGGTCTTCGCCAGCTGGGTCTCGCGCATCCCCGAGGTCCGCTCCAGCTTCGAGCTGAGCAACGGACGCCTCGGCCTCGTTCTGCTCTCCATCGCCCTGGGCTCGGTGCTGGCGCTGCCGAGCACGGGAGCGGCGATCAACGCCTGGGGCACGGTCAGGGTCGTGCGTCTCGGTGCCACGGCCGCGTCCGTCGGGATGGTCTCCGCCGCGCTCGGGCTGGGCCACACGCTGCCGCTGACCGTCGTGGGCCTCTTCGTCTACGGCCTCGGCATCGGGGTGTGGGACGTCGCGATGAACGTCGAGGGTGCGGAGGTCGAGCGCGGGCTCGGCCGCACGATCATGCCGCGCTTCCACGCCGGCTTCAGCGGCGGCACGGTGGTCGGGGCACTCCTCGGCGCCCTGCTCATCGAGCTCTCGGTCCCGGCCGCGGTCCACCTCGTCACGGTCGTCGTCGTCTCGATGCTCGTCGTCTGGAGGACCTCGCCGGCCTTCCTGCCGATCGTCGAGGTGCACGAGGAGCACCGCACCTCGGCGGCCCGTGCCTGGCTGGAGCCGCGCACGCTGCTGATCGGGGTCATGGTGCTCGCGCTGGCCATGACGGAGGGCACCGCCAACGACTGGCTCGCCGTGGCGCTCGTGGACGGCCACGACGTCTCGCACGCCGTCGGCGTCGCGGGGTTCGCCGTGTTCGTGCTGGCCATGACGGTCGGCCGCGTCGCCGGCACGGGGCTCATCGACCGCTTCGGGCGGGTGGCCGTGCTCTGGGGGACCATGGTCCTCGCGGGGGCGGGGGTCCTCCTCATCGTCTTCGCCGACCAGCCCGTCCTCGTCGTCATCGGCATCGTCCTGTGGGGTGTCGGCGCCTCGCTCGGGTTCCCGGTCGGCATGAGCGCCGCCGCCGACGACCCGGTCCGTGCCGCGTCGCGGGTCAGTGTGGTCTCCACGATCGGGTACGCCGCGTTCCTCGCGGGTCCGCCCCTGCTCGGCTTCGTCGGGGACGAGGTCGGCACCCTCAAGGCGCTGCTGGTCGTCGCCGTCCTCCTGATGCCGGCCGCGCTGGTGGTGCCGTCGGCGCGCGAGACCGGCCGCACGCGCGTCAGCGCCTGACGCGGGGGCTACCGTCGGCGGCGTGAACCGTCCCGATCGCCTCCGCCCGCTGCTGGTGGCCCTGCCGGGCTTGGCGCTGGCGGGCGCCGGCCTCCTCCATCCACACTCGCTCACGGCGTCGTCGGCCGGTCGGTGGACCTTCCTGCACGTGGCAGGACTGTTCGTGTTCCCCCTGGTGGGACTGGCACTGGTGACCCTCGTGCGCGCGCGTCTCGACCCGCTGTCCTGGGGCGTGCGGCTGGCGGCGTACGTCTATGCGACCGCCTACACCGCCCTCGACGTCATCAGCGGGATCGGGGCCGGCTGGGTGACGCGAGAGCTGGGGGAGGGCGTGCCCCGGCCCGACGAGGTGCGCCACCTGTTCGCGATCGGCGGGAGGATCGGCGAGGTCGGCTCGTGGGCACTGATCGTGTGCACCGTCCTGGTCGCCGCGGACGCGCTCCGGCGGCGGCGGTCGATCGCGCTGCCGGGCCTCGCCCTGGTCGTGGGTGCCGCCCTCGTGCACCGCGAGCACATCTTCGCCCCCACCGGCGCGGCGGGGATGGCCCTGATCGGGCTGGCCACGGGCTGGCTGGCGCTGCTCGAGCGCGGTCGCCCCGAGGTCAGGTCAGGATCCGCCTCATGACGAGCCGCGGCATCTTGCTGGCCACCGCGTCGGTCCGGCCGACCACCTCGAACCCGCAGGCCTCGAACATCGCGCGGGTGCCGACGAAGGCCATCGTCAGGTCCATCCGGCCCTGTGGGTCGACGGGATAGGTCTCGACCGCAGGCGCACCCCGCGAGGCGGCGTACGCGACGGCTCCCTCGATGAGGTGCCGGGTCACGCCCTGCCGACGGCGTCCCGAGCGCACGACGGTGCAGATGATGCTCCAGACGGCCACCTCGTCGATCGGGCGGATCAGCGTGGAGGCGGCCAGCCGCGAGATCTCCGCCCGCGGCGCGACGTGGCACCACCCGACCGGCTCGTCGTCGCGGTAGGTCACGACGCCGAAGCTGCCGCGCCGCGCGGCGAGGGCCCGCGCCGCGCTCTCCCGACTGCCGTCGCCGAGCTCGTCGATCTCCGTCGCCTGCAACCGGTGCGACAGGCACCAGCAATGGGTGCTGCGCCGGCGGGGGTTGATGACGTCGGCGAAGTCGTCGAAGCGCTTCTCGGTGACCGGGTGCGTGGCCCAGCGGTGGTCGTCGGCCATGCCCTACGAGTACATCAGCGACCCGGGGGTGTCGAGCGGCTCGCCGGTCTCGATGAGGGTCTTGAGGCCGGAGAGGATCATCGGCCATCCGCCGTACAGCTCGGGGTTGGCCTGCGCGGGCAGCCCGTCGTGGATGACGGTCAGGCGGCACGACGTGCCGACCGGGACGATCTGCCACGTGACGCGGGTGGTGCCCTGGGCCTTCACCTCGTCGCTCCACAACGCGTCGAAGGTCTGCACGAGCAGGCGCGGCGGGTCGACGACGACGTTGGTGCCCGACGAGATGTCGACGACCCCGGGCACGGCCGCGGTGTAGTCGGACCCGGTGGTCCACTCGCTCTGCGTCTGGACGCCGAAGCTGTAGATCGCGCGCTGTGCGGGATCGGTGATCGCCTCCCAGAGTCGCTCGGGCGTCGTCTTGATGAACACCTCGAACACCGCGGTGCCCTCGGCGACGGGCGCCGTGCCCTCTTCCCACGAAACGGTCCTGACGTCGGTCATGTCCTCGTCCTCCAGATAGGTCTTGAGCCCGCTGAGCGTCGCGGCCCAGGGCTCGGCGTACTTGCTCACCCACCGGTCGTGGACGAGCCTGATGGGGACGGGGTTGAGGAAGTGCAGCTTCTCGCGGCCTTGCCTGCGCGTCGTGACGACGCCCGCCTCCTCGAGCACCTTCAGGTGCTTCATCACGCCGAAGCGGGTCATCGCCAGGCGTCCCTCGAGGGCCGACAGGGTCTGCCCGTCCTCGCGGAAGAGCTCGTCGAGCAGGGCCCGACGGGTCGGGTCGGCCAGCGCCTTGAACACCTCGTCCATGGCGCGACATTAGGTGACCATTTGGTCACATGTCAACGATCAGTCCGCGGAGCGCTCGCCGCCGGGCACCCAGAGCACGTCGCCCTGCTCGCGGTTGGCGTGGCGGGCCAGGATGAAGACGAGGTCGGAGAGGCGGTTGAGGTAGGTGATGGCGATCTTGTTCATCGACTCGCCGTGCTCGGCGTACGCCGCCCAGGCCGACCGCTCCGCCCGCCGGACGACCGTGCGCGCGACGTGGAGGTGGGCCGCGCCGAGCGTGCCGCCGTTGAGGATGAACGAGCGGAGCGCGGGGAGGTCCTCGTTGTAGCGGTCGCACCACCCCTCGAGCCGGTCGACGTAGTCCTGCTCGATGCGCAGGGGCGGGAACTCGGGGTCGGGCACGACCGGGGTGCAGAAATCGGCGCCGACGTCGAAGAGGTCGTTCTGGACGTGCGTGAGGACGGCGACGACGTCGTCGTCCAGCCCACCCTGGGCCAGCGCCAGCCCGATCGTGGCGTTGGCCTCGTCGACGTCCGCGTAGGCCTGGAGTCGCAGGTCGACCTTCGTGGTCTCGCTCATGTCGCCGAGCCGGGTGGTGCCGGCGTCGCCGGTGCGGGTGTAGATGCGCGTCAGGTTGACCATGGCGGTGAGCGTAGCCGGGGGTGACACGCCAAAAAGGTGTGGCGTGGATGCAACGCGTCGGGGTACGACTGCGTCATAGTCGGTGACGGCGGTCACTTCCGCAGCACGGCTCCGGGAGCGGCCATCTGGTCTCGGGACACAGGGGGCAACACCATGAGCAACACGCTGGACATCACGTTCGACGGCACGACGCTGGTCCTGCACGGCGACTTCGACGTGCGCAGCACGTTCGCGGTGCGCACCGCTCTCTACGAGCGCCTCGAGGGCTTCGAGCAGGACATCGTCGTCGACATGGCGGACGTCGACACCATCGACGTCACCGCGCTGCGGGTCCTCGCCGTGGCCACCCGCCGCGCCACCAGCGCCGGTCACCACCTCACGCTGCGCAACTGCGGTCCGTCGGTGCGACGGATGATGCACCTCTCCCGCCTGGCCCACTCGTTCTACGTCGAGCGCGAGGCCGCCACCGCCTGACGGGTGGGGTTCGCCACACCCGGACCCGGTGACTCGGCGGTAACCCCGGCCCTACCCTGTGGCCATGACGGACACGCCGGTCGACTCCCCGCTGGACGCTCCACGCGCCGAGGCCCCGCGCCCCGCGAAGGACAAGCCGTGGGTGATGCGGACCTACGCCGGTCACTCGACCGCGGCCGCCTCCAACGCGCTCTACCGCACCAACCTCGCCAAGGGCCAGACCGGCCTGAGCGTCGCCTTCGACCTGCCGACCCAGACCGGCTACGACCCCGACAGCCCCCTCTCGCGCGGTGAGGTCGGCAAGGTCGGCGTCCCCGTGCCGCACCTCGGCGAGATGCGCCGGCTCTTCCAGGACATCCCGCTCACCGAGATGAACACCTCGATGACCATCAACGCGGTCGCGATGTGGATGCTCGCGATGTACCAGGTGGTCGCCGAGGAGCAGAACCCCGACCTGTCGCCCGAGGAGGTGGCGGCCCAGCTCGCGGGCACCACGCAGAACGACATCATCAAGGAGTACCTCTCGCGCGGGACGTACGCCTTCCCGCCCGAGGCCTCCATGCGGCTGATCGCCGACATGATCGCCTACACGGTGCACCAGATCCCCAAGTGGAACCCGATCAACATCTGCAGCTACCACCTGCAGGAGGCGGGAGCGACGCCGACGCAGGAGCTGGCCTACGCGCTCAGCACCGCCATCGCCGTCCTCGACGAGGTGAAGAACGCCGGACAGGTCTCCGAGGACGACTTCGAGCAGGTCGTCGGTCGCATCTCGTTCTTCGTCAACGCCGGGGTCCGCTTCATCGAGGAGACCTGCAAGATGCGGGCCTTCGTCCGGCTCTGGGACGAGATCACCCGCGAGCGCTACGGCGTCACCGACCCGAAGATGCGGCGCTTCCGCTACGGCGTGCAGGTCAACTCGCTGGGGCTCACCGAGGCCCAGCCCGAGAACAACGTCCAGCGGATCGTGCTCGAGATGCTCGGCGTCACGCTGTCGAAGAACGCCCGCGCCCGCGCCGTCCAGCTGCCCGCGTGGAACGAGGCGCTCGGGCTCCCGCGACCCTGGGACCAGCAGTGGTCGCTGCGCCTCCAGCAGGTGCTCGCCTTCGAGTCCGACCTGCTGGAGTACGACGACATCTTCGAGGGCTCGCACGTCATCGAGGCCAAGGTCGCCGAGCTGGTCGCCGGCGCCAAGGAGGAGATCGACCGCGTGCAGGCCATGGGCGGCGCGATCTCCGCGGTCGACTACATGAAGTCGCAGCTGGTGTCCTCGCACGCCGCCCGGCGTGCGCGCATCGAGACCGGCGAGGAGAAGATCGTGGGCGTCAACGCCTACGAGACCACCGAGCCGTCGCCGCTCACCGCCGACCTCGACGGCGCGATCATGGCCGCCGACCCGGAGGCCGAGAAGACCGCCCGGGCCAGCGTCGAGGCGTGGAAGGCGCAGCGCGACGAGGCCGAGGTCACCGAGGCGCTCGCCGCCGTGACCGAGGCGGCGAGGTCCGAGACGAACCTGATGGGACCGACGCTGGCCGCGGCCCGCGCGGGGGCCACGACGGGGGAGTGGGCCGCCACGCTGCGCGAGGTGTTCGGCGAGTACCGCGGCCCGACCGGAGTCAGCGGCGCCGTCGTCGCCGAGGCCGGGGAGGAGCTGCGGGAGGTCCGCGAGCGGGTGCGCTCCACCGGGGCCGAGCTCGGCGGGCGGCTGCGGCTGCTCGTCGGCAAGCCCGGTCTGGACGGCCACTCCAACGGCGCGGAGCAGGTCGCCGTACGCGCTCGTGACGCGGGCTTCGAGGTCGTCTACCAGGGCATCCGGCTCACGCCGCAGCAGATCGTCGCCGCGGCCGTCGCCGAGGACGTGCACTGCATCGGCCTCTCGATCCTCTCCGGCTCCCACATGGAGCTGGTGCCGGACGTCCTCGAAGGCCTGGCCGCGGCGGGCGTGGGCGACATCCCGGTTATCGTCGGCGGGATCATCCCCGACTCCGACGGACGCAAGCTGCGCGAGCTCGGGGTCGCGGCCGTCTACACGCCGAAGGACTACGGGCTCACCGCGATCATGGGAGGCATCGTCGACGTGATCCGGGCCGCCAACGATCTGTGACGCCCTGGGCGGACTCCACCCACGGTGATCCGGGCCGCCAACGACCTTCCCTGATCACCAGCCCCAGCTGCCCGGGCCGCCCTTGAACGGCCCGACCACCCGGTCGGTGATCCAGCCGCCGTAGAACCCGCCCTCCTGCGCGCGCACGACCTCGCCGTCGACGAGGCACGCGTCGACGGACGCCGGCATGACGGAGACGTGGTCGCGGATGGCCTCGAAGCCGGCCGTCGGGTCGGGGTAGGTCCATGCCGCACGTGGGGCCGTTGCGGTGTCGGTCGCGAGGTCGAAGTAGCTGGCCGCGCCCTTCCACTCGCAGAACGTGCTGCCGGTGACCGGACGCAGCACGCCGGGGGCGAACGCCGCGAGCGGGAGGTAGTAGGCCGGCGGGTGGCTGGTCTCCAGCACTCGCAGCGACGAGCTGGTGCGGGCGACCACCCCGCCGCCGAGGCGGACCTCGACGGTCTCCGAGCTCGGCTCGACGCGGGGCGGACGGGGGTAGTCCCACACGGACTCCTGGCCGGGACCGGGGACCTCGGGGACGATGCGTGCCATACCCACAATCTAGGCTCGCCGCATGAGCGACCTCCAGTGCGCCGTCCGGCTCCTCGTGGCCCGGCACGGCGAGGCGGACTACGAGACCGACCTGCTGGCCGACGACGGCGGCAGCCTGAGCCCACTCGGTCGCTCGCAGTCCGCGGCGCTCGCGGAGTCGCTGGCGGGGGAGAGGATCGCCCACGTCGTCACCAGCTCGCTGTCGCGCGCCGTGCAGACCGGGGAGATCGTCGCGGCCGCCCTCGGCGTCGGTGTGACGGTGCGCGAGGGCCTGCGCGAGTTCTCGGTCGGCTCCTTCGCCGGGCAGGCCACCGACCCCGACCCGTTCCGCGCGACCTTCGACGCCTGGCTGGACGGCCGGCTCGACGAGCGCATCCCGGGCGGTGAGACCGGCAGCGAGGTCGTCGCCCGCGTCGAGGCCGTCCTCGAGGAGGTGCGCGACCGGTTCCGCGGGGAGTCCGTCCTGGTCGTCTCCCACGGCGGCGCGATCTGCACGGCCGTGCCCAACCTCGCCCGCAACGTCGACCGCCGGCACCCGGTCGGCCGGTCGCTGCCCAACACGGGCGTCGTCGAGCTGGACGGCGACGCCGACGGCTGGGTCGTACGCCGCTGGGTGGGCGAGCCCGTCGACTGATCCCGGTCGGGGACAGGTCAGGTTAGGCAAGCCTTCGCGTCGGGTACCCTCGCCCGCATGGGCAAGGGCAAGCGCACCAAGGTCGCGAAGCTCCCGAAGAAGGAGTGCTGCGTCTCGAGGACGAAGTGCAACCGCTGCCCGCTGCGCATGCTCAAGGAGGGCACGCTGCCCGAGGGCTACACGGTCCACAAGCGCAAGCTGGTGAAGGTGAAGAAGTCCAAGGTCAAGAAGGCGGGCAAGAAGGCCGCCTGATCAGGCTCGCCGCCTCAGGACCGCCGCCTCAGGACCGTCGCCTCAGCACCACGACCATCAGCGCCAGCCCCAGCACGAGCCCGACGACTGCGCCCGCCAGCGGGGCCGACTCGGCGTCCGACGCCGCATCGGCCAGGGCCGAGACGGCGAACGAGACGAGCATCGCCAGGAACAGCAGGCCGACCCGCAGCGCCATCTCGCGGCCGAAGATCGCGAAGAACGACTCCGTGCCCCCGCGCCGGTCGAGCGGCAGCGCGTCGACGACCGCACCCCGGTTGATCGGGCCGTAGATGTGCGGGTAGGTGTCGTCGCCGACCGGCTCGACCCGCACCTCCGACTCGAGCCGGTCGGGATCGATGACCAGCAGCACCAGCGGCTCGCCGGCGTCGCGGTAGTAGCGGGAGAAGACGCCCTCCACCTGCTCGCGCCGCGAGGCGTGGATGAAGCCCTCGTCCTGGAGGCTCCGCCCGGCCGTGGACGTCGTGTAGGTGCCGGTGCGACGGAGCTCGAGCCACTCGGCCCGCGTCGCGATGTGGAAGATGCGCTCCACTAGAAGAGGCGGCTCTCGGTGTCGTCCATGCCACGCAGCGCGTCGTAGTCCACCAGGGCGCAGGCGATGCCCCGGTCGGTGGCGAGCACGCGGGCCTGCGGCTTGATCTCCTGGGCGGCGAAGATGCCGCGGACCGGACCCTTGGCGTTGAGCAGGGGATCGCGGTTGAGGAGCTCGAGGTAGCGCGTGAGCTGCTCGACGCCGTCGATCTCGCCGCGTCGCTTGATCTCGACCGCCACGCTCAGGCCGGCCTCGTCGCGGCACATCAGGTCGACCGGACCGATCGCGGTGGGGAACTCGCGGCGCACGAGCGTCAGCCCGTCGGCCAGGCTGGCGGGGTGCTCCGCGAGCAGCTTCTGGAGGTGCTTCTCGACGCCGTCCTTCTGCAGGCCGGGGTCGACGCCGAGGTCGTGGCTGGAGTCGGCGTGGATCTCCTCGATCAGGATGCGCAGCGTGTCGTCGGTCTTGGCCGCCGTCACCGTCCACTCGACCTGCCCGTCCTCGGTCGCGCCCTCGCGGAAGGTCGCCGGGGGCGACATCCAGTTGAGCGGCTTGTAGGAGCCCCCGTCGGAGTGCACGAGCACCGACCCGTCGGCCTTGATCATCAGCACCCGCGTCGCCATCGGCAGGTGGGCGGTCAGCCGCCCCGCGTAGTCGACCTGGCAGCGCGCAACGACGATCCTCACGGGGCGGGAATCTACCGTGCCCGACGAGCGTGAGCGACGTCACTACCGGTCGGTAGCCGCGAGTGCCACACTCAGGCCCCATGACGGATGCCGCAGCTGAGCGAACCTCTCGTACCTTCACCACCATCGGGGTGATCGGCCTCGGCACCATGGGTGCGGGCATCGCCGAGGTGTTCGCCCGCAACGGCTTCACCGTCGTCGGGGTCGAGGTGAGCGACGAGGCCGTCGAGCGCGGTCGCGGTCACCTCACGCACTCGACCGGGCGTGCCGTCGCCCGCGGCAAGATGTCGGAGGCGGACCAGGCCGAGATCCTCGGTCGCATCAGCTTCGCCACCGACCTCGCCGCGCTGGCCCAGGCCGACTTCGTGGTCGAGGCGGTCGTGGAGTCCCTCGAGGTCAAGAAGGACATCTTCCGGCGGCTCGACGACATCGTGCGGTCCGACGCGATCCTGGCCACCAACACCTCGTCGCTGCCCGTCACCGAGATCTCCACGGCCAACTCCCGCCCGGGCCGGGTCGTCGGCGTCCACTTCTTCAACCCCGCTCCGGTGCAGAACCTCGTCGAGATCGTGCGCACCGTCGTCACCGAGCCGGGCGTGCTCGCCGACGTCGAGGGGCTGGTCGGCACGCTGGGCAAGAACCCGGTCGTGTGCGGCGACAAGGCGGGCTTCATCGCCAACACCCTGCTCTTCGGCTACCTCAACCACGCCGCCTCGATGCTCGAGACGAAGTACGCCACCCGCGAGGACATCGACGCCGCGATGCGGTTCGGCTGCGGCTACCCGATGGGCCCGCTGGCGCTGCTGGACCTGATCGGGCTCGACACGGCGTACGAGATCCTCGACACGATGTACAAGCAGGGTCGCGACCGGCTGCACGCACCGGTGCCGATCCTCAAGCAGATGGTCACCGCCGGCCTGCTGGGCCGCAAGAGCGGTCGGGGCTTCTACACCTACGACGGGGTCGACAGCTCCGCCGTCGTCGCCGACGCCCACACCCCGTCGGCCGACTCGGTGCCGCAGCTGCGCCGACCGGTGCGGACCGTCGGTGTCGTCGGCACCGGCACCATGGCCGCCGGCATCGTCGAGGTCTTCGCCAAGAGCGGCCTCGACGTGGTGTACGTCGGTCGCTCGGCCGACAAGGTCGAGGGCGTGCGCGCCACCATCGAGAAGTCGCTCGACAAGGCCATCCAGCGCGGCAAGCTCGAGGAGGCCACGAAGGCCGAGGTGCTCGGGCGGCTCAGCGGCACCACGTCGCTCGACGACCTCGGGCAGGTCGACCTCGTCGTCGAGGCGATCGCCGAGGACCTGCGGATCAAGACGACGCTCTTCGAGAACCTCGACGAGATCTGCAAGCCCGGCGCGATCCTGGCGACCACCACGTCCTCGCTGCCCGTCATCGCCCTGGCGAAGGTGACCACCCGTCCGCAGGACGTCATCGGCGTGCACTTCTTCAACCCCGCGCCGATCATGAAGCTGGTCGAGGTCGTGTCGACGGTGGCGACCGCCGAGGACGTCGCGGAGACCGTGCGCGCGCTGTGCGACCAGGTCGGCAAGGTCGCGGTCTCCTGCGGGGACCGGGCCGGCTTCATCGTCAACGCGCTGCTGTTCCCCTATCTCAACGACGCGGTGAAGATGCTCGAGGCGCACTACGCGACGGCCGACGACATCGACACGGCGATGAAGCAGGGCTGCGCCCTGCCGATGGGACCGTTCGAGCTGCTCGACGTGGTCGGCAACGACGTGTCCCTGGCCATCCAGCGCGAGCTCTACCTCGAGTTCCGCGAGCCGGGGTTCGCGCCGGCCCCGCTGCTCGAGCACCTCGTCACGGCCGGCTACCTCGGTCGCAAGACGCAGCGCGGGTTCCGCGACCACAGCCAGCGCTGAGGGAGACGCCGCTCAGCGAGCCCCGCCACCCGGGGGTAACGCCAACTCACATGCACTCCCGCCACCACCGGTGATGGCGGAAGTGCTCAGATCCTGGCGTTACCGGAGGGAGGGCACTCGGTTCGCGCCGACTCGGCACTCGGTTCGCGCCGACTCGGCACTCGGTTCGCGCCGACTCGGCACTCGGTTCGCGCCGACTCGGCACTCGGTTCGCGCCGACTCGGCTCAGCGCGCGTCGACGACGAGGGCGGCGAGCTTCGCGCGCGTGGTGATGTCGAGCTTGCGGTAGATGTGCGTGAGGTGGGCGTCGACCGTGCGCGGCGAGATGAACAGCTCGGCGGCGATCTGGCGGCTGGTGAGTCCCTGGGCCACCCGGTCGGCGACCTGGCGCTCGGCGTTGCTCAGCCGGCCGAGGACGCTGCCGGTGTCGGGGCTGGTGACGCCCGAGAAGAGGCCGACCACGGCTTCGACGCCGGCGCGGGTGAACTCGTCGTCCACGACCCACTCGCCCGGGAACGACCGGCCCACGACGATCGGCCGGTCGGCGGCGTACCCCCACGCCGCCGCCTGACGGGGAGCCCGGAGCGCGGCGCTCGCGGCGGCCAGCGCGCGGGCGTCGCGCAGGTCGCCGTGCTGCCCGATCCAGGCGAGGCCGTCGAGCGCGTCGGCGACCCGGAGTGGCATCGGCATCTCGCTGGCCCGGTCGAGGGCGGCCAGGAACGTGGTGGTCGCCTGCGCCCGGTCGCCGCCCGCGAGCAGGGCGCGGGCGAGCAGGAGGCGCCCCTCGACCGCGTCGCGGCCCAGGCCGGTGCTGTCGGCGAGGACGACCACGTCGGCCGCCAGGCCGGCGGCGCGCTGCTGGTCGCCGTCGCGCAGGAGGTCACGGGCGTCCTGGGCCAGCACCGGGATCCGGACCGCCCAGGGCAGGCTGTCGCGATCCAGCGGCGCCGGGGTGAAGCCGGGGTCGAGGTGGCGCAGCAGCGTCTCGGCGAGCAGCGCCACCCGGTCCTCGGCGAGGGCGCGGGCGTCGTTGACCACGGCGCGCGCAGCGGAGGCGGCCTCGGTGGGCCGCCCCTGCTCGAGGGCGATCCTGGCCAGCAGGGTCCGCGCCGACAACGAGATCCATCTCTCGTCCTTGTGGTCGCGCGCGGCGAGCAGCTGGCCCAGGGTCGCGGCGGCGTCGCGGAAGGCACCGCGCGAGACCTGGACGTCGGCCAGCGTGCGGGCGGCCTGCCGGGTGATCTCGCTCGCCGTGCCCAGCTCGATGGCTCGTCGCGCGTCCACCTCCGACTGCACGAGCGCACCCGCGTCGAGGTGCATCTCGGCCCGGATCGAGGCGTTCTTGGCGAGCTCCTCGTCGGGGTCGGGCGAGCTGAGCGCGTGCTCGTCGGCGCGGTCGAGCAGCCACTGGCCCTCGTAGGTCCCGCGCACCTCGGAGGCGGCGATCCCGGCGCGCCGGGCGACCTGGGCGCCGATCTCCGGCGGGCCGTCGCCGCTGACGAGGGTGGCCTCGAGGATCTCCACCGCGTCGCGCGCGCGCATCGAGGTGTAGAGCGAGGAGAAGACGCGGTTGGCCAGGGCGTAGCCGAGGCCGCGGGTGCCGGCGTCGGCGCAGGCCGCGGCGATCGCGCTCTTCATCACCGCGAGGTCGCCGAGCCAGGCCTCGTCAGCCGCACCGGTGTTGAAGTCGGCGGGGGCGACGCGGTCGGCCCAGGTGAGCAGCGCCTGCCGGGTGAGGTCGCGGTCGTCGGTGGAGGCGGTGAGGAAGTGGCCGTGCCGGCGGATCGGGCTGAGCATGTCGAAGCGGCCGTCGGGCAGGAGCTCCAGCAGGCTGCGGCGTACGAGACCGCCGGCGATCGCGGCGGCCTCGTCGCGGCTCACGCCGGTGATCTCGGCGAGCACGTCGATCGAGACCGGCGACGTCATCTGCGACATGCGGCGGAAGCAGCGCTGCTGGTCGGCGTCGAGCAGCTCGTAGGAGCCGTGGACCGCCTCCGAGAGCGAGGCCGTCGGCACCACGTTGGTGACGCCGACGAGCGCGATCTGGACGGCGATCTGCTCGATGAGGAGCGGGAGCCCGCCGGTGGCGTTGAGCAGGCGGCGTACGTCGCTCGCGTGGGCCTGGAGGTCGACCGGGTGTCCGCCGGCGGCCTCCACGCGGTGCAGGAACAGCTCGACGGCCGGACCGGCGAGGGGCTCGTGGTCGCGCGGGACGATGAAGGGCGCGACGCGGACGACGCGCTCGGCCGGCTGCCCGGCCATGGTCAGCGAGGTCACCGCCAGCCGGGCCTCGCTGGTCGCCGCCATCAGCTGCTGGAAGGTGGGCCCGAGCGCGGACGGGTCGAGGTCGAGGCCGTCGACGACCAACAGCGTGTCGGTGCCGTCCATCGCGCGGCACAGCGCGCCCTCCGCGGAGTCGCCGGGCGTCGGAGGCACGTCGAGCGCGTCGAGGCAGGCCGAGAGGACGTCCTCGGCGTCCTGCAGCCCGCGCGCATTGACCCAGGTGCTCTCGCCGTCGGGCGCCGCGTGCCGGGCGAGCAGCGTCTTCCCACTGCCGGGAGGGCCGACGATGCTGACCCAGCGCGACGAGGCCAGCGCCGTGGCGAGGCGGGCCTGGGTCTGCTCGCGACCGAGACAAGGGGTGAGCACGGGACGAACCTATCGGTCCCCGGAGGCTGCTGGCGCCGGGTTTAGGTAGGACTACCGATGCCGCCACCCCCGTGATCGCGAGAACGTGGTCCTGTCGCCGAGGCGCGTGGACCGAACAGGGGACAGTCCAACGCCGGCGCCGATCAGCAGGCCGCGGGATTCGCGGGGGTGAACCCGCGGCCTGCTGACGCATCGGGGCAGTCGAGGGCGGCCGGCCGGCCGGGGGGCCACCAGGGCCGGCCGTCCTCAGTCCGCGCCGATCAATCCAGGCAGAACTCGTTGCCCTCGGGGTCGAGCATCACGATGAAGCCGGCGCTCATGGCGCCGTCGGGCTCGGCGCGTCGCTGCCGCGTGGCCCCGAGCGCGACGAGCCGCTCGCAGGCCGACTCGAGGACCGCCATCCGCTCCCCGCCCGCCAGTCCGGGAGCCGCGCGCACGTCGAGGTGGACCCGGTTCTTGACCACCTTGTCCTCGGGCACCTGCTGGAAGAAGACCCGCGGCCCACGACCGTCGGGGTCGATGATGGCGAAGGCCGAGTTGTGCTTCTCCGCGGGGACGCCGACGCGGGTGAGGAACTCCAGCCACGCGTCGGCCGTCTCGATCGGGTCGCCGACCTCACCGCCGGGTGGCGGGTCGACCGCGTAGTCGAGCACCTCGCGCCAGAACAGGCCGAGCGCGCGTGGGTCGTGGGCGTCGAAGGTCACCTGGATCTCTGTAGCCATGGAGACACCATGGACCTCGTCGCGGACAGGACCTGTCCGCTGGGTCTGCGACGCTTGCGCCATGAGTGACACCACGCAGCGCGTCCTGAGCCTGCTGTCCCTGCTCCAGCAGCGCCCGGTGTGGACCGGCCCGGAGCTGGCGGAGCGCCTCGGCGTGACCACGCGCAGCATCCGGCGCGACGTGGAGCGCCTGCGCGGCCTCGGCTACCCCGTGCTGGCGACGCAGGGCCTCGGCGGCGGCTACCAGCTCGGCCGCGGCAAGGACCTGCCCCCGTTGCTCCTCGACGACTCCGAGGCCGTGGCGATCGCGGTCTCGCTGCGCCTGGCTGCCGGCGGCACCGTGACCGGCGCCAGCGAGGCCGCGCTGAGCACCCTGGCCAAGCTCGACCAGGTGATGCCGCCGCGGCTCCGCTCGGAGGTCAAGGCGATCCACGACGCGACCGAGACGCTCAGCAGCAACAGCGACCTCGTCGACGGCGACGCCCTGCTGACCCTGGCCAAGGCCTGCCGCGACCTGCTCCGGGTGCGGTTCGGGTACGACGCCCGCGACGGCGTCGCCACCGAGCGGTGGGTCGAGCCCGTGCGGCTCGTCGCGACGGGGCGTCGGTGGTACCTCATGGCGTGGGACGTCGACCGCGAGGACTGGCGGACCTTCCGGCTCGACCGGATGCGCGAGGTCAGTCCATCGACGTGGCGCTTCAAGCCGCGTGAGCATCCCGACCCGGCGGAGTACGTGCAGGGCTCGATCAGCCGGGCGCCGTACAGCAACCATGCCCAGGTGCGGGTGCACGCCTCCGTCGAGGACGTCTCCGAGCGGATCGACACCCGCTGGGTCACGCTCACCGCGATCGACGGCTCCACCACGTTGCTGGAGGCCAGCGCGGACTCGCTGGAGCACCTCGCGTTCTACTGCGTGATGACCGGGCTGGAGTGCGAGTTCCTCCAGCCCCCCGAGCTCGCGGAGATCGCGACCGGTCTGGGGGAGCGGCTTCAGCGAGCCTCGGCCGGTGCCGAGGGACGCGGGTAGCCGCGGCGGACGGTGCGCTCGAGGATGCCCAGCGTGGCCTTGAGGTTGGCCTCGGAGATGACCGGGAAGATGCCGGCGTCGCGCCACTCCGGCGCGATGTCGGACCAGTCGTAGTAGGACGTGACCAGGCTGCCGTGGTCGGTCGGCTCGATGCGGTAGCCGTAGACGTGCCCGATCTGCGGCCGCACCCGGCCGAGGATCTTCCACGCGATCTCGCGGTCGGCCTCGAAGGTGGAGATGGTGACCGTGACGTCGTACCTCCCCATGTCGAGGTCGCCGAGGGACTCGCGGTCCATGTGCACGACGAACGAGTCACCGACCGCCGTGACCCGCTCGCCGTCGGCGTCCTGCAGCATCCCGGAGGCGTCGATCGCGACGTGGCCCTGCGGGTCGCAGAGGACGGCGAACACCTCGGCGGGGGCGACGGGGAACGGGCGGGAGACCTCGATGCGCTCGGCGGTGGACATGCGAGCAGTCTCGCAGGACGCTCACAGCCGGTTCGTGGGGAGCCCCCGTACGCTGGACGCATGACGGGAATGGTGCTGCTGCTCGTGCTCCTCGGCGGTCTCGTCGCGGTGGCGGTGCTGGCAGGCCAGAGCGCGAAGAACCGTCAGCTGGCCAAGGCCGAGGCCGAGCTCGAGCCGGTGAAGAAGCTGGCCGAGGAGGACGTCACCGCGCTCGGCGTCGAGCTCCAGGAGCTCGACATCGACATGGCCGGCAAGGACCTCGGCGCCGGTGAGAACGCCGACTACCAGCGGGCGCTCGACGCCTACGAGTCGTCCAAGTCCGCGGTCACCCGGATGAGCAAGCCCGACGACATCCGCCACGTCACCGAGATCCTCGAGGACGGGCGCTACGCGATGGCCTGCGTGCGGGCGCGCGTCGACGGGCTGCCGCTGCCGACCCGCCGTCCGCCGTGCTTCTTCGACCCGCGCCACGGCATGTCCGTGGCCGACGTGCCCTACACCCCGCCGGGCGGCACGCAGCGCGACGTCCCGGCCTGCCAGCTCGACGCCGAGCGCGTCCGGGCCGGCGCCGAGCCCGACATCCGCAAGGTCATGGTCGGCTCGCGACGGGTGCCCTACTGGCAGGGCGGGCGCGCCTACCAGCCCTACGCCCAGGGCTACTTCGGCGGCTTCGGCCCGATGGACTGGATGTTCATGGGCATGCTCTTCAGCGGCGGCTTCGACGGCCTCGGCGAGGGCATCGGCGCGATCGGCGAGGGCATCGGCGACATGTTCGGCGGCATCGGCGACGGCATCGGCGACATGTTCGACGGGTTCGACTTCTAGACCCGATCGGGCCCCTGACACACTGGCCGGGTGAGCGAGCCGCAGCTGAACGTGACCCGTCTCGGCGAGGAGGGGCCGCTCATCGCGTTCTGCCACGGCCTCTTCGGGCAGGGCAAGAACTGGACGCAGGTCGCCAAGGCGTTCTCGGCCGACCACCGCACGCTGCTCGTCGACATGCCCAACCACGGGCGCTCGGAGTGGACCGAGGGCTTCGCCTACGACGACCTCGCCGACCGCGTCGCGACGCTCTTCAGTGCCGACGACCCCGTCACCCTGGTGGGGCACTCGATGGGCGGCAAGATCGCGATGGCGCTCGCCCTGCGCCACCCCGAGCTCGTCGAGCGGCTGGTCGTCGTCGACGTCTCGCCGGTCGCCTACTCCTCGGCGCGCGAGTTCCTCGGCTACATCGACACCATGCGCGCGCTCGACCTCGCCACCCTGGAGCGACGTGACCAGGCCGACGAGGCGCTGCGCAGCGCCGTACCCGACGACGTCGTGCGCAGCTTCCTGCTCCAGAACCTGCGCCGCGAGGGAGACGGCTGGCGCTGGATGCCCAACCTCGACCTGCTCTCGGCGCACATGCCCGAGCTCGCGGGGTGGCCGGCCGAGCGGTTCGAGGGGAGGTCGTACGGCGGACCGGTGCTGTGGATCGGCGGTGCCCGCTCGGGCTACGTCAGCGACGAGTTCGCGCCGGCCATGGAGGCGCTGTTCCCGCGCGTGCGCCGGGTGACCGTGAAGGGGGCCGGGCACTGGGTGCACTCCGAGCAGCCGGCGGTGTTCATCGAGGTGCTGCGCCGGTTCGTGAGCTAGCCGGTTCGTCGGCTGACGGGTCGCTGCGTCAGGCCTTCTGGCGGGCGCGGTAGGCGGCGACCGCCTCCCGGTTGCCGCACGCCGTGGAGCAGTAGCGTCGCGAGCGGTTGCGCGAGAGGTCGAGCACCAGGCCGTTGCACTCGTCGGCCGCGCACACGTCGAGCCGGTTGAGCTCGTCGGCGCGGATCACGTCGATCATCGCCATCGCCGTCTCGACCATCACCCGCTCGGCGAGCGGCGCCTCGTCGTCGATCGCATGGATGTGCCAGTCGAGCCGGTCGTGGCGGACCAGCCGGGGGACGGCAGTGGCCTCGGCGAGGATCGAGTTGACCAGCGTGACGGCGGTGTCGCGGTCGGCCTCCAGCAGCTCGCGAAGGGCGCCGCGCACGGACCGCACGGCCTCGAGCTCGGTGGCGTCCTGGCGGTGGCCGCCGGAGTACTCGTGCTCGGCGTAGAACTCCGACAGCGCCTGCACGGTGGTCAGGGTGTCGGGCTCGAGCGCGGTGTTCGCGAGCGCGACCGCGGCTTGCAGCGACGCCGCCGTGTCATGGGTGAAAGTCACGTTGACACCTTACCAAGGTCGCCGGTAGCGTCATGACCCATGGCGACGATGACTCATGACAGGCCGGTGGGGCGGCGGTCCAGCACCACGACCGGCCTGGCCTTCGCCATCGCCTCCGCGGTGTCCTTCGGCCTCTCCGGCGCCCTCGGGCGCGGGCTGATCGACTCGGGCTGGACGGCCGGATCGGCCGTGGCGGTCCGCGTCACCATCGCGGCGCTCGTGCTCGTGGTCCCGGGCGTCCTCGCCCTGCGTGGTCGCTGGCACCTGCTGGCCCGGAACGGGCTGACGGTGGCCGTCTACGGTGTGGCCGCGGTGGCCGGCGCACAGCTGTGCTACTTCTACGCCGTCACCTACATGCAGGTCGGCGTGGCCCTGCTGATCGAGTACACCGCACCCGTCGCGGTCGTCGTCTGGCTCTGGCTGCGCCACGGCCACCGGCCCAACCGGCTCACCGTGCTGGGGGCGGTCATCGCCTCGGTCGGCCTCGCACTCGTGCTCGACGTGGTCTCGGGGGCTGACCTCAGTGCCACCGGGGTGCTGTGGGCCCTGGGAGCGATGGTGGGCGTGTCGACGTACTTCGTGATCAGTGCCGACACCGACAACGGGCTGCCGCCCATCAGCCTGGCCGCCGCCGGGCTCGTGGTCGGGGGGACGGTGCTGGTGGTCGCCGGCCTGGTCGGCGTGCTGCCGATGAGCGCATCGACGGCGGACGTGAGCTACGACGGCCACGTCGTGGCGTGGTGGATCCCGATGCTCGTGCTCGGCCTGGTCACCGCGGCGTTCGCCTACGTCACCGGCATCGAGGCGGGCCGCCGCCTCGGGCCCCGCCTGACGTCCTTCGTGGCCCTGCTCGAGGTGCTGATGGCCCTCGTGTTCGCCTGGCTGCTGCTGGGCGAGCTGCCGCGCGCGATCCAGCTCCTCGGCGGGCTGCTCGTGCTGGCCGGCGTCGTCGTGGTGAAGCTGGGGGAGGGGCCGAGCGCGGTGACCGTCGAGCCGTTGCCCGAGCAGGACCTCAGCGAGCGTCCTGCCGCTTGAGGAACACCTCGCGGTGCAGGAGCAGCAGCGCCGCCGCGACGGGTACGGCGAGGAGCGCGCCGATGATGCCCATCAGGCTGCCGCCCAGCAGGGCCGCGATCACGGTGACCGCACCGGGGATGTCGACGGCGCGCGCCATGATCTTCGGCGAGATGAAGTAGGACTCCACCTGCTGGTAGGCGACGTAGTAGATGGCAGCGACGACCGCGACGGTCGGTGAGACCGTCAGCGCGAGCAGGGTGATGATCACGCCGGACACGACCGCGCCGACGACCGGGATCAGGGACAGCAGCCCGACGATGAACGCCAGCGCGAAGCTGTAGTCGCGCAGCCCGGCGAAGAACGTGAACACCAGGGTGCTGATGCCGGCGCAGATCGACACGAGGAAGGCGCCGGAGACGTAGGCGCCGGTGGACCGGATGATCTTGTCGCCCAGCTCGCTGACGCGGCCCCGCTTCGAGGCGGGCGCCAGGCTGTAGGCCGCGTGCTTGATGCTCGGCAGGGAGATCAGGAAGTAGATCGTCAGGACCAGCACGATGAACGCGTTGGCCACGGCCGAGAGGACCGCGAGGCCGAAGCCGAGCGCGCCGCCGAAGACCTGCTGGCCGAAGTCGCCCTGGGTGACGTAGTCCTGGACCTTGTCGATCACCGAGAAGCGCTCGTCGAGCTGCTGGATCGTCTCGTTGCGCTGCAGGTCCTGCAGCCAGCCGGGCGCGTTCTCGGTGATCTGCGCGATCTGCTCGCTGATGACCGGGGCGACCGTGAGCACGAACAGCGTGAGCACGGCGAGCACGACGACCAGCACCAGGAGCACGGCGATCCCGCGGCGCATCCCGCGGCGCATGAACCACTCCACCGAGGGGCTCAGGCCGACGGCGAGGAACATCGCGAGCACCAGCAGCACGAGCACCGACGAGATGCCCATGAGCTGCTGCCCGAGGAAGAGGGCGACGAGCGCGCCGAGGGCGCCGAAGAACCCGATGTTGAAGGGGGAGTGGCGCAGCAGCGACGGGGCGGGGGTCGCGGTCGACGGTGGAGCGAAGGCCTCGGTGTGCGTGTCCTCGGCGACCAGCTCGGTCGCGTTGTCGATGCGCTCGGCGACCGCGGTCGAGGCCTCGGCGGACTCACGGGCCTCCTCGGCGGCGTCGTCGGCGCGGTCGGCAGCCGCCTCGGCCCGGTCGGCCTGGACCTCGACGTGGTCGACGACCTCCTCGAGCGCGTCGGGGTCGACCGAGCGGGGCTCCTCCGACCCCGGCGCGACCGCGCGCAGGCGGTCGAGCCAGCTCAGGACTCGTCCTCGGCGAACCCGGCCACGACGTCACGCAGGGCGCCCAGCTGGGCGGCGACGGCGTCGCGCCGCTTGGTCATCCGCTCGACCTCGGCCTGCACGGCGGCCAGCTCACGCTCGGCGTCGGCGGTGCCGCTCGCGGCGATCGACTCGGCCTGGGTCGTGGCGGACGCGACGATCTGCTCGGCCTCACGCCGGGCGCGGCTGAGCAGCCCCTCGGCCTCGCTCTGGGCCTGCTGCCGGTGGGCGGTGGCCTGGCTGGTCGCCTCGCGGGCGCGCTGCTCGGCGGCGTTGGCCCGCTCCTCGGCCTCCTGCACGAGGCGCTGCGTCTCGGCGGTGGCGCTGGCGTGGTGGTCGGTGGCCTCGCGGGCGAGCCGCTCCTTCTCCACCGCCAGGGTGCGCCGCGCCTCCTGCACCTCGCGGTCGGCCGCCGCGCGGGACTGCTCTGCCTCACGCTTGGCGGTCGTGCGCAGCTCGTTGGTCTCCTGCTGGGCGGCCAGCCGGACCTGGTCGGCCTCGCGGCGAGCGGCCGCGAGCAGGTCGGCGGCCTGGCCCTCGGCCAGGGTGCGCTCCTGCTCGGCGTCGGCGGTCAGCCGGGCGCGCATCTCGTCGAGCTCCTTGAGCTGGACCAGGCGCATGTCGTCGGCCTCGCGGGCGGCCTCGGCGCGCACGGCCTTGGCGTCGCGGTTGGCCTGCAGGCGGATCTCCTCGGCGTCACGGTTGGCCGCCTCCCGCACGTCGCTGGCCTCGTCCTCGGCCAGCTTGAGCATCGAGGTGGCCCGACCGCCGAGACCGGCGTAGGACGGGTTCTTGTTCTCCGCCAGCTCGGCCCGCAGCGTCTCCATCTCCGCCTCGAGCGCGATCACGCGCTGCTCGGAGGCGCCGAGGCTGCTGCTGAGCCCCGACTTCTCGCTGGTGAGCTGCGAGATCCGCTGGTCGACCGCCAGCTTGTCGTAGCCGCCGCGGCGCACGACCGGCAGGGCCACAGCGGGCGTCGGCTGGCTGGCGGCGGACGGTGCGGGCGCCGTGGGTGCGGCGGGTGCTGGGGCGGGGGCGGGCTGGGCGGCCGGGCGCGCAGCCGGCATGGAGGCCGACTGCGTGACCGGCTGGGCGGGCGGGGTCGGGGCTGGAGTCGCGGGCAGGGTCGCGGCTGGGGTCGTCTTCATGGGCTGCGTGGTCTCGCCGGCCGCCGCTCCGGCGCGGGTGCCCGCCCGGTCGGCCGGCGGCACGACCGGCATCACCTGGGTCTCGGTGCTGTCCGCGGGCTCGCCCGAGCCCGAGGCGGCGGTCGGGGTCGAGGCCTCCGCGTCGAGGTCGGTGTCGGACTCCGGCTCCTCGTCGAAGATCGACAGGCCCTGATCGCTGCTCATGGTCGAGCACCCACTCTCTGCGTTGTCCTACGTCGTCCTGACGCCTCGGTCGACGGCGTCCGGACCAGTCTCTCTGACCGCTCCGGACAAACACACCCCGGCTCGCGGACGAATCGCGAGCCGGGGTGTGAAAGATGCGTGTCAGGCGGGTGTCGAGGTCCCGGTCAGACGCCGCGGAAGCGGTTGATCGCGGTCTCGTGCTTCGCCCGCAGGTCGGTGTCGAGCACGCCCAGGCCCTCCTCGGGCGCGAGGCACAGCACGCCGACCTTGCCCTGGTGGGCGTTCTGGTGCACGTCGAGCGACGCCTGGCCGACCTCGTCGAGGGTGTAGGTCCTCGACAGGGTGGGGTGGATCTTGCCCTTGGCGATGAGGCGGTTGGCCTCCCACGACTCGCGGTAGTTGGCGAAGTGGCTGGAGATGATCCGCTTGAGGTTCATCCACAGGTAGCGGTTGTCGTACTCGTGCATGTAGCCCGAGGTCGAGGCGCAGGTGGTGATGGTGCCGCCCTTGCGGGTGACGAACACGGAGGCGCCGAACGTCTCCCGGCCCGGGTGCTCGAAGACGATGTCGATGTCCTCGCCGCCGGTGAGCTCGCGGATCCTGGCCCCGAAGCGCTTCCACTCCTTCGGGTCCTGCTGCGTGCCCTCGTCGTTCCAGAACTTGTAGCCCTCCTCGGAGCGGTTGATGATCAGCTCCGCACCCATGCTGCGGGCGATCTTTGCCTTCTCCTCGTTGGAGACCACGCACACCGGGGTGGCGCCGCCGTTGAGGGCGTACTGCGTGGCGAAGCCGCCGAGGCCACCGGAGGCGCCCCAGATGAGGACGTTGTCGCCCTGCTTCATGTCGCCGCCGTTCTTCGACACGAGCTGGCGGTACGCCGTGCAGTTGACCAGGCCGGGGGAGGCGGCCTCCTCCCAGGTCAGGTGCTCGGGCTTGGGCATCAGCTGGTTGGCCTTGACCATCGCGACGTCGGCCAGGCCGCCGAAGTTGGTCTCGAAGCCCCAGATCCGCTGCTCGGTGTCGAGCATCGTGTCGTTGTGGCCGTCGGGCCCCTCGAGCTCGACCGAGAGGCAGTGCGCCACGACGCGGTCGCCCGGCTTCCACTTGGTGACGCCCGGGCCGGTCTTCAGCACGACTCCGGAGAGATCGGAGCCCACCACGTGGTAGGGCAGGTCGTGGCGCTTGGTGAGCTCGCTGTTGCGGCCGTAGCGCTCGAGGAAGCCGAAGGTGGACACGGGCTCGAAGATCGAGGTCCAGACGGTGTTGTAGTTGATGGCCGAGGCCATCACGGCCACGAAGGCCTCACCGGGGCCGAGCTCGGGGAGGGCGACGTCGTCGACGTGCAGCGACCTGCGCGGGTCCTTCTCCTTGGCGGTCATCCCCTCGAACATGTCCACCTCGTCCTTCTTCACGAAGGCGGCGCGGTAGTGGTCGGGGAGCTCGAGGTTGGCGAAGTCGTCGGACGTCGCGTTCCCGCTCTGGATGGCGTCGAGGATGTTCTGCACGTGTGTCTCCTGGTGAGGCAGTTGTGGCTCGAGAATTGGGGTGAAGGTACCGGTGGGTAGTGCTGAGTGGGTCGTGGTGTGACGTACTTCCCACCGCCGGTCCGCCCCCGCCCTCAGTGGCCCGGCGAACCTGCCGGTTCGACCAGCTCGACGAGCACGCCACCGGCGTCCTTGGGGTGGATGAAGTTGACCCGGCTGTCGGACGTGCCGCGCTTCGGGGCGTCGTACAGCAGGCGGACGCCGCGCTCGCGCAGGATCGCGGAGACCGCCTCGACGTCGGTGACGCGGTAGGCCAGCTGCTGCATGCCGGGCCCGGACCGGTCGAGGAACTTCGCGATGGTCGAGCTCTCGTCCAGCGGGGCCAGCAGCTGGATGTGCGAGCCTGAGTCGCCGACGGCGAGCATCGCCTCCCGCACGCCCTGCTCCTCGTTGGTCTCCTCGTGGGCGACCAGCAGGCCGAACGTGTCGCGGTAGTGGGCGATGGCCTCGTCCAGGTCGGGCACGGCGATCCCCACGTGGTCGATGGCGGTGAACAGGTGCTGCGGGATGTCGAGGTCGGATGTCATGGGGGACATGGTCGTCCGTCACATCTCGTGGACCCGTGCAGGGGGCGCATGGTGAGATGCCCGGCGGTATCGTCCGAAGAGACGTCAACCCCCATCACCTGGAGGCAGCACCATGTCCACTTCCGTCATCGTCGCCGGCGCTCGCACCCCGATCGGTCGCCTCCTCGGCGGTCTCAAGGACCAGTCCGCGGCGGACCTCGGCGGGGTGGCCATCGCCGGCGCGCTGGAGAAGGCCGGGGTCTCGGGCGACCAGGTCGACTACGTGATCATGGGCCAGGTCATCCAGGCCGGCGCGGGGCAGAACGCGTCGCGCACGGCTGCCGTCAAGGGCGGCATCCCGATGAGCGTCCCGACCATCACGATCAACAAGGTGTGCCTCTCGGGCATCAACGCGATCGCGATGGCCGACCAGCTCATCCGCGCCGGTGAGCACGAGATCGTCGTGGCGGGCGGCATGGAGTCGATGACCCAGGCGCCGCACCTGCTGCCGAAGAGCCGGGAGGGCTTCAAGTACGGCGACACCACGCTGGTCGACTCCATGGCCTACGACGCGCTCTACGACCAGACGACCGGCCAGGCGATGATCAACCTGACCGACGGCTACAACGCCGCGTCGAGCAAGCAGCTGACCCGTGAGGAGCAGGACGCCTTCTCCGCGCAGTCGCACCAGCGTGCCGCGCTGGCCTGGAAGAACGGCATCTTCGACGACGAGGTCGTGCCGGTCACGATCACCTCCCGCAAGGGCGACGTCGTGGTCAGCCAGGACGAGGGGGTGCGTGGCGACACCACCGTCGAGTCCCTCGCGGGCCTGCGCCCGGTCTCCAAGGACGGGACCATCACCGCCGGCTCGGCCTCCCAGATCTCCGACGGCGCCGCCGCGGTGGTCGTGATGAGCAAGGCCAAGGCCGAGGAGCTCGGTCTCACCTGGCTCGCCGAGATCGGCGCCTCCGGCCAGGTCGCCGGCCCCGACTCGACGCTGCAGCTCCAGCCGGCCAACGCGATCGCCAAGGCTGCCGAGAAGGAGGGCATCGAGATCTCCGACATCGACCTCTTCGAGCTCAACGAGGCCTTCGCGGCCGTCGGCATCGAGTCGGCCCGCCAGCTCGGCGTCTCCGAGGACAAGGTCAACGTCAACGGCGGTGCGATCGCCCTCGGCCACCCGGTCGGCATGTCCGGCACCCGGATCGTGCTCCACCTCGCCCACGAGCTGAGGCGTCGTGGCGGCGGCACCGGTGCGGCCGCCCTCTGCGGCGGCGGCGGCCAGGGCGACGCCCTGATCATCCGCGTCCCGCAGGCGTGACCCGGGCGTGACGCAGCCCCACTCGAGCACGGGCGGGGGCCGGCGCCGCGGCGCGGTGTCGGTCCCCGATCTCGTCTCCGGGGCCCGCGACGGTGATCCCCGCGCCGTCGGCCGACTGATCTCGCTGGTCGAGGACGAGTCGCCGCTGCTGCGCGAGGTGATGGCCGCGCTGGCGCCGTACGCCCGGACAGCGCGGCGCGCGCACGTCGTCGGGATCACGGGCTCGCCGGGCGTCGGCAAGTCGACCTCGACCAACGCCCTCGTCACCGAGCTGCGCCGGGCCGGCAAGCGGGTGGCGGTGCTGGCCGTCGACCCCTCCTCACCGTTCTCCGGCGGCGCGCTGCTCGGCGACCGTGTGCGCATGCAGGACCACGCCCTCGACCCGGGCGTCTTCATCCGCTCGATGGCCTCGCGCGGTCACCTCGGCGGACTGGCCTGGACGACGCCGCAGGCGCTGCGCGTGCTCGACGCCGCCGGCTGCGACGTGATCCTGGTCGAGACCGTGGGCGTGGGGCAGAGCGAGGTCGAGGTCGCCGGGCTCGCGGACACCACGCTCGTGCTGCTCGCCCCGGGCATGGGCGACGGCATCCAGGCGGCCAAGGCCGGCATCCTCGAGATCGGCGACCTCTTCGTCGTCAACAAGGCCGACCGCGACGGCGCCGACGAGGTCCGCCGCCACCTGCGCACCATGCTGGCGCTGGCCGACCGCGGCGAGGGCGCGTGGAAAGCGCCCATCGTGAAGACGGTGGCCGCGACCGGCGACGGCGTGGCCGAGGTGGCGGCCGAGATCGAGCGTCACCTCGGGTGGCTCGAGGAGTCCGGGGAGCTGGTCCGTCGGCGCACGCGCCGGGCCCGCGACGAGATCGAGTCGATCGCGCTGACCCGGATGCGGGCCAGGTGGGGTGACGTGCACGGGCGCTCCGAGCTCGACGAGCTGGCCGACGCGGTCGTGGCGGGGGAGAGCGACCCCTACACGGCCGCCGACCGCCTGCTCGACGTCCTCGGCGCCTGAGGCGGATTTCGCCAAAGCACCCGAGCGGGCGGCGATCCGTTCCTAGGGTTGGACCATGAGGATCCTCCACCCGGCGATCGCGTTGACGATCGGAGCCGTGGCGCTGTCGCTGGCCCCGGCCGCCTCGTCGACCGCGTCGTCGAGCGCGTCGTCGAGCGCGTCGTCGACCGCGTCCTCCACCGCGCCCGCGTCGTCACGGGTCGCGGGCGGCTCGCTGTCCTACTCGCCGCAGGCGTACGTCGGTGGGCAGGAGATCAGGTTCAGCGGCCGGCTCGGGGTGAGCGGGGTCCGCACCATCACGATGCAGCAGCACATGAACCGTCCCGGCGACCAGTGGTTCGCCGTGCGTGGCTTCACCGGAACCACCGCGGCCGACGGCAGCTTCAGCTTCGCGTTCCCGGCGCCCGCGGCGCGCGGGATCCGCTTCCGTGTCGTGGCCCGGAAGGCCAAGCGGCTGGTGGCGACCGCACCGGTCGTGTTCAACGCCAAGTCGCAGGACCTCACCCTGTGGGTCGCCGGTCCCGACCCCTCGGGCCGCGCCCACGGGTCGGCGGTCGCGGGCGAGCCGTTCACCATCGCCGTCGACACCACGCCCGACCTGTTCCGCCGCCCCGAGACGATCGGGCTGCCGGTCTTCGCCGGACGTCCCCTCACGCTCCAGCGCCGGATCAGCGGGGACAGCTGGGAGACCCTCGCGACCTCCACCGTCCAGGCCGACGGCATGGGCTGGTTCCCGGGGATCACGGCGTCCGCCGGCACGGTGGTCTACCGCGTCCGCCAGGAGGAGATCGTCTCCGGCGCCAACCGCATCGGCTGGATGCAGACCTTCCCGACCTACGTCACCGTCCGCGAGCCCGGCGCCCCCACCACCGTCGCCGGCCTGCTGGGCCGCCCCCACCGACCGGTCGCAGCGCGACCGGACGCCCGGGTCTCCGGTGCGGCCTCCGCCACCGCGAGCAGCAGGTTCGGCTGGTATCCCTCGCTGTGGGACTACTCGTGGGAGGCCGGCCAGTCGCTCACCAGCCCGCCCGACGTCGGCAGCGTCCGCACGGGCACGTGGTCCGACTACGCCGACGGCGGCGGCCGGGTCAGTCGCCAGAACGGCGGGCTCTACCTCGACAGCCAGCGCAACAACGGCGGGGGCGCGGGCGACTTCGGCACCACCCGCGCGACGCTGGTCGGAGCAGCGCGGCCCTACGGTCGCTGGGAGACGCGGCTGCGGCTGCGCAGCGCGGAGGCCAACGCCACCGACTTCCGCGTGCGGGTCGAGCTCGTCCCCGAGAACCCCGCCGACAACGCGTGCGGCAGGCGCACCATCACCCTGGCCGAGGTCGCCGCGCACAGCGGCACGATGAGGTACGGCGCCAGGATGGACACCACCGAGTGGTCGGCCACCCGGCAGGTCCCTAGCCTGATCCACTCCTCGCCCGCGCTGGCCGTCGAGGTCGCGCCCGACCACATCACCTGGTTCTTCGACGGCGTGGCCATCGGCTCGGTGAAGAGCGGGGACGCCGTCTCCGACGTGCCGATGACCCTGCGGTTCAGCCTGGTCGGCGACCAGGTCACCGAGCGCAACCAGACCGGGATCGTCTCGGACTGGCAGCGAGGGTTCCCGCTGACGAGCGGGAAGCAGGTGGTCGCGAAGACCCGGCTGGCCGCCGCGCCGCTGACGGCCTGCGAGTCCTGAGGCTGGCGCGCCTCCGCGGTCGGGGCGCGCGGTGCTGGTAGAGATGGTGCCGTCCTGTGCACTGCATCTCGAGGAGTCCCGATGAACGTCAAGAAGCTCGCCCTCGTCGTGGGCGTGGTGTTCCTGGGGTTCTGGATGTTCACCGACCCCAACGGCCTCGCCGATGCGGCGAAGGCCAGTGCCGACCAGGGCTGGACCCTGGCCCAGCAGCTGTTCACCGCGCTCATCGACTTCGTCGGCGCACTGTCCTGAGCCCCGGCTGAGGGGGCGAGCATGCTGCGAGGAGTCTTCGACCCCGACATCCGGCGTCACCTGCTCCGCGAGGAGGGTGAGGTGATCGTCGACGAGGTCCGCCACCACGGGATCGTCTACGTGCTTCCCGTGCTCGAGGTCGTCGTCGCACTGGCGCTGGTCGTGGCCGTGCCCTTCGTCGACCTGGACCTGGCGTGGTTCCCCTTCGCGCTGGCGCTCGCGATCCTGCTGCACGCCGCGTGGCGCGCGCTGACGGAGCACATGGACCGGTTCGTGATCACCAACATGCGCGTGTTCCGCGTCCACGGGGTGCTCTCCCAGCAGCTCGCCACGATGCCGCTGTCGCGGATCCTCGACATCACCGTCAAGAAGCCGCTCCACGGCCGGCTGCTCGGCTTCGGACACTTCGTCTTCGAGTCCGCCGCGCAGGAGCAGGGGCTGCGCGACATCCGCTTCGTCGGTCGTCCCGACGACCGCGACCTCGCGATCCAGCGCGTCGTGCAGCGCTCGGGCCTGCGCGGTCCGCGCGTGAGCAACTAGCCCGGCCGAGACCATGGACGAGCGCCTGGTCGAGATGGTGCTGCGGGCGGTCGACCTGATCCCGCGCGGTCGCGTCGCGGCGTACGGCGACCTCGGTCGCATCGTCGGCATCGGTCCGCGGCAGGTGGGTGCCGTGATGAGCCGTTATGGCGACGGGGTGACGTGGTGGCGGGTCACCAACGCCTCGGGCGGCTTCGCCCCCGACCTCCTCGAGCGTGCGCGCCCGCACTGGCTCGAGGAGGGGATCCTCGTGCGACCCGGCGGGGGCGGCTGCCGGATCGAGGACCACCGTGCCGACCTCGACGTGCTCGAGCGCGAGTGGCGCAGGGCGGTCGCCGACCTCTAGTTTGCACGGCAGTGCAAAATTGCCCTACAGTGCAGGTATGACCCTCGACCTCGCCGTGTGCGGCTTGCGCGCCACCAAGAAGGAACGCACCCGTCAGGCACTGAGCGCGGCGGCCGTGCGGATCGTGGCCGCCGACGGGATCGACGCCCTGACCGCCGATCGGATCGCCGCCGAGGCGGGGGTGTCGCGACGCACGCTGTTCAACTACTTCGCCCGCGTCGAGGACGTGCTCACGGCGTCGATGGACGAGGCCATGCAAGGGGCCCTGACCGTCTTCGCCGCCCGACCCGACGACGAGCCGCTCCGCACCTCGATCACCGCCGTGCTGGCCGGCCTGCTCGACCATCAGGTCTTCGAGCAGGCGATCACGCTCGAGCGGGCCGCCAGCGGGTCGCCGGCCACGCGCCACTTCCTGCGCGAGTACGACGACCGGGTCGTCGACATGATCGAGACCGGGCTCCACGAGAGGATCGGCGAGGCCGCCGACCCGATGTACGTCGCCGGGCTGGCGGGCTCCGTCACCGCGGTGCTGACGCGCACCACCCGCCTCGTCGTCGAGCAGCACCCCGATCTCGCGCCGGTGGACCTCACCGCGCGACTTCACGAGGCCCTCGCCACCGCCTTCGACCTCCTCTTCTCCGGCTTCGACGAGGCCGGCGCCGTCTCGACCAGCACCCTCGGACAGGACAACTGACATGGCCTCCCTCCTCTACCGTCTCGGACTCGGTGCGGCCCGCCGCCCGATCGCCGTCCTGATCACCTGGCTGCTGCTCCTCGGTGCCGTGGCCACCGCGATGGTGTCGTTCCAGCGACCGCTGACCAACGAGTTCGAGCTGCCCGACAGCGAGTTCGCCGCCGTCCTCGACGACCTCGGCGACCAGATCCCCGAGATCGCCGGCGGCACCGGCACCGTGGTGCTCCACAGCGAGGGTGGCTTCACCCCCGCCCAGCGCCGGGCGATCGACGACACGATGGCGACGTGGCGCACGCTGCCGCACGTCACCGACACCGTGGACCCGTTCGAGACCCAGGAGCAGCTCGACCGCAGCGCCCAGCAGGTCGCCGACGGCGGCAAGCAGCTCGCGCAGGGGCGCGCGGAGTACGAGGACGGCGCCCACCAGCTGCTGCGGCTCGAGTGGCTGATCGGCGAGGGCCGGCGCGACATCGCCCGCCTGCAGCGGACCGACCCGGGGAATGCCACCCTCCCCGCTCGTGTCTCCGGCCAGGCCGACCTCGAGGAGCGGTACGCCGACGGTCAGCGCCAGCTGGCCGATGCTCGGGCGCAGCTCGACGCGGGGGCCGAGAAGTACGACGACGGGGCCCGGCTGCGCGCCCTCGGTGACGGGGTGCGACTGGTGAGCGAGGACGGCACCACCGCGCTCGTGCAGGTGCGGTTCGACGCCGGCATGCAGGAGATCTCGCCCGACGACCTCGCGCTCGTGCCGGAGGCCGGCGAGCAGCTGGCCGACGCCGGTGTCGACGTCGACTACGGCCAGGAGCTCGTCCTCACCACCGAGGTGGGTGGCATCGGCGAGGTCATCGGCGTCGCGGTCGCCGCGGTCGTGCTGCTGGTCATGCTCGGCTCCTTCGTGATGGCCGGCCTGCCGCTGGCCATCGCCTTCACCGGCGTCGGGGTCAGCCTGGTCGGCGCGATGGCACTGACGCACTGGCTCGACATCCAGCAGCTGGCGCCCGTGCTCGGCGCGATGCTCGGGCTGGCGGTCGGCATCGACTACGCCCTGTTCATCGTCAACCGGCACCGCCGCCAGCTCGCCGACGTGGTGCGCTCGGGCGACGAGGCCAACCGCGACGAGATCCGCCACAGCATCGGGCTGGCGACCGGCACGGCCGGCACGGCGGTCGTCGTCGCCGGGGCCACGGTGGTGATCGCCCTGGCCGCGCTGCTGGTCTCCGGCATCCCCACGCTGATCCAGATGGGCCTGCTCGCCGCGGCGACGGTCACCGTCACCGTCCTGGTCGCGCTGACGCTCACGCCGGCGCTGCTGTCGCTGGCCGGCACCCGCGCCGTGCCCCGCAACGCGGCGAAGGCGTCCGCGCCCCACCGCGACGGCTGGCCCGAGAAGTGGGTCGACGCGGTCACCCGTCGTGCCCCGGCCGCGATCGCCGCCGTCGTGGTCGTGATGGCCACGCTCGCCCTGCCGGCGCTGTCGCTGCGCCTCGGCCTGCCCGACGGTGGCTCCGAGAGCAAGGACTCCACCGCCTTCCGGGCCTACGAGCGGGTGGCCGACGCCTTCGGCCCCGGTGCCAACGGCCCGATCCTCGTCTCGGCCGGTGTCGACGAGCCGATCGCGCAGGCCGACCTGGTCGGGGAGCAGGCGCGCATCGGCGAGGTGATCGCGACGGCCGACGGCGTCAGCGACGTGCTGCCCATCGGGGTCAGCGAGGACCGGCGCACGGTCGCGTTCCAGGTCGTGTCGCAGGAGGGGCCGTCGGCGGAGACGACGGTCGAGCTGGTCCACCAGCTCCGGGGCACCGTCAGCGACGAGCTCGCGGACGAGGGGGTCGAGGTCGGGGTCACCGGCCAGGCCGTCGCCAACATCGAGGTCTCGGAGCGGCTGGCCGGGGCGCTGCCGCTCTACATCGCGCTCGTGATCGGGCTCTCACTGGTGCTGCTGACGATCGTGTTCCGCTCCGTCCTGGTCCCCGTCCTGGCGACGGCCGGCTTCCTGCTGTCGGTGGGGGCCAGCTTCGGCGTCGTGGTCGCGGTCTACCAGTGGGGCTGGCTCGGCGGCGTCTTCGATGTCCACAACCCCAGCGCGGTGATGAGCTTCATGCCGACCCTGCTGATCGGCATCCTGTTCGGCCTCGCGATGGACTACCAGATGTTCCTCGTCTCGGGCATGCGCGAGTCCTACGTCCACGGCCAGCGTGCCCGCGAGGCGGTGCGCAGCGGCTTCGCCTCCGGCGCCCGGGTGGTCGCGGCCGCCGCGCTGATCATGGTCGCGGTGTTCTCCGGCTTCGTGTTCTCGCACATGACGATGGCTCGCCCGATCGGGCTCGGGCTCGCGGTGGGCGTGCTGCTCGACGCGTTCCTGGTGCGCATGACGCTGACGCCCGCGGTGATGTCGCTCCTCGGCGACCGCATCTGGTGGATGCCGGTGTGGCTCGACCGGTTGCTGCCGCACCTCGACGTCGAGGGCTCGGCCCTCGTCGACAAGCAGCGCCCGTCGCGGGTCGGGGCCGAGGAGCGCGAGGACGCGCTGGTCTAGCCTGCGGAGGGTGGTCACCTCCGACGACGTACGTCGCGTGCTGGCTCCGCTGACGCGCAGCCACGAGGTCGAGGTGCGCGGGCGCTGGAAGTTCCGCGTCGGGCAGATCGTGTACGTCGCGTTCTCACCCGACGAGCAGGAGATGGGCTTCGGCTACCCCAAGGAGGGTCGGGACGGGCTGATCGACTCGGCGCCCGACACCTTCTTCCTGCCGCCGGCCTCCGACCTGCGCTTCGGGTGGGTGTGCGCCCGACTGCCGCGCCTCGACCACGACGAGATGTGCGAGCTGGTGCTGGACGCCTGGCGGATGTGCACGCCGAAGATGCTGCACGACCTCCCCGAGCTGCCCGCCCCGGCGATGGCCGCGTGGGACGCGATCGACCGCTCGGAGTGGGGGGAGGTGTCGCCGCTGCTGCACCCCCACCTGCACTGGGACGACCGGGACGTGTCGTTGCGCGGGCGCTCGACGGTGCTGTCGCACCTGCGGTCGGTCCCGACGCCGCGACCACCGAGGTCGGTCGAGGTGCGGGACGGGCAGGTCTACCGCTGGGTGCGCTGAGGCTCCGGTGCAGGCGTCACTCGGGGATCGGCGGTCCGACGACCTGCAGGCCGTAGCGGGGCCCGACCTCGGCCCAGCGCGCGATCTCGACCTCCGGCGACTGCCCGTCGGCTCCGGGCAGTCTCCGCTCCGCCGCCGGGATCCCCACCTCGTCGTACAGCCCCATCAGGCCACCGGGGACCGTCAACGCCAGCAGCCGCGCCGGCTCGTCGCCGCGGATCCGGAAGGCGTGCGGGACCCCGCGTGGAAGGTGCACGAAGCAGCCGTCGGTCAGCTCCCACGTCTCGTCACCGCCCCGGTAGGTGACGTGGCCGGAGAGGACGTAGAAGGCCTCCGCCTCGTGCGTGTGCTGGTGCAACGGGGTGGCGACGCCGGGCGGCTGCGTCACGAGCGAGACGCCGAGCAGGCCCTCGGTGTCGCCGGGGCCGACGAGGTGCTCGAAGAGCGAGCCCATGGCCCAGGTCATCGGAGCCTCGCCCGGTCGGCGGACCACGACCCCGGTGGTGGCGGCTGGATCGGTCATGGGTCCTCCTCGGGGCGGCAAATTGACCAGAAGTGTGTTCGGATCAATATTGCTAAGGTAGGCCGCGTGGCAGAGGGGGTCAAGAGGCAGTACCGCTCGGTCGTCCGCAGCGAGCGGGCGGCGGCGACGCGACGCTCGGTCCTGGCGGCCGCCCAGCTGCTCTTCACCGACGTGGGTTACGCCCAGACCTCGGTGGCCGACGTCGCCGAGCGCGCCGGCGTCAGCGTCGACACCGTCTACACGTCCGTCGGGCGCAAGCCCCACCTGCTGCTGGCGGTCCTCGACATGACACTCGGCTCCGCGACCGAGCCGGTGCCGGCGGAGCAGCGAGACTACGTCGTGGCCATCCGCGAGGCGGACGGTGCCCACGCCAAGATCGGGGTGTACGCCGCCGCGCTGGGCCGACTGATGCCGAGGGTGGTCCCGCTCCTCGAGGCGCTGGCCGAGGCGGCCGCGACCGACGAGGAGTGCGCGCGGATGCGCGACCTCATCGCCGATCGGCGTGCGGCCAACATGCGGCTGTTCGCCGCCGACCTGCGCGTCACGGGCGAGCTGCGAGCGGACCTGTCCGACGACGACGTGGGCGACCTCGTGTGGGCGACGAACTCCCCGCAGTACTTCGCACTGCTGCGCCAGCGCGGCTGGTCGGCCACGGCCTACGCCGACCACCTGGCCGACCTGTGGGCCCGCCTCCTGCTCGCGCCCGGGCGCGCGTGAGGTCCGGGCTCAGGACTCGGGCGTGGACGCCGCGGTCTCGTCGCCCAGCAGCTCGGCGTGGATCGGGTCACCGAGCTCCTGGTGGTGCGTGCGCACCGCGGCGAAGGTCCAGAGCTTGTTGATGACGAACGACAGCGGCGTCACCACGGCGATGACGATCAGCTGGGCCCAGTAGAGCCGGGTGCGGAAGCCGTTCGAGTCGTCGAGGACCGACGTGGGCAGGCTCAGCAGCGAGTGCGGGTGGAGCAGGCTGGTCAGCAGGGCGAGGCCGATCGCCTGTCCGGCCAGCCCGACCGCGAGGAAGGGGAGGTACTCCTTCCACCACGCGGCGTGGCCGGCGCTGCGAAAGGTCCAGCTGCGGTTGAGCTGGAAGTTCCAGAGGTTGGCGACGAAGAACGCGATCGTCGAGTAGACGTGGTACCACCGCAGGTTGAACTCGCCGACCGGGAGGCCGAGCACGGCCTCGTCGAAACCCGGGCCGAGCCGCTTGACCAGGATCAGCGTGAGCAGGTTGACCAGCACGCCGGACGCGCCGACGACCCCGAAGCGCACGAGCAGCACGACGTTGTGTCGGTGTCGTTCGACCAGGGCGGAGGAGGGCACCCGGCGAGGCTACCGGGCGTCCGCCGCCCGGGGTGCATTCGTCGTGGCTGGCGCGACACGGAACAATGGGGCCCATGACGCAGCAGCCGTTCTCCCGTCCCGGTGCGATCGACCTCTCGGCCCTCCGGCGCCCCGCGCCCTCCTCCGCCCCGCCGGCCCAGCCGCCGGCCGGCGACGCCCCCCGGCCCGCGTCGGCGTCGTCGGGGACCGTCCACTCGGCGTACTCCCTCGACGTCACCGAGGAGAACTTCCAGCAGGTCCTCGAGTCGTCGATGACGGCCCCGGTGCTGCTCGTGTTCTTCTCGCGCTCCCGGATGCCCGAGAGCGCCGACCTGGCCGAGGACATGGCGACCGTCTCGGGCGAGTTCGACGGTCGCTACCTCGTCGGCCTCGTCGACATCGACGCGGTCCCGCAGATCGCGCAGGCCATGCAGATCCCCTCGATCCCGCTCGTCGTCGCGGTCGTCGACGGTCGGCCGATGCCGCTGCTCCAGGACGTCGTCCCGATCGAGGAGCTGCGCACCGCCCTGACGCAGGTCGGCCAGCAGCTCACCACCCAGGGCATCACCGGTCGTCACCAGCCGCGCGGCGTCGCACCGGCCGAGGACGGCGAGGAGGAGCAGGTCGACCCGAGGTACGCCGCGGCGCAGGACGCCCTCGGCGAGGGCGACATCGACCTCGCCGTCGCGGAGTACCAGAAGCTCGTGGACGCCAACCCGGCCGACAGCGAGGCCGCCGCCGGCCTGGCGATGGCGAAGGTGCTCCAGCGCACGCAGGGCGTCGACCTGAACGAGGCTCGCGCCGCGGCGGCCGCCGCGCCCACCGACGTGGACGCGCAGACGATGGTCGCCGACCTCGACCTCCTCGGCGGGCACGTCGAGGACGCGTTCAACCGGCTCGTCCGGCTGGTCGCGGCGAGCGCGGACGCCGACCGCACCCGCGCCCGCGACCACCTGCTCGGCCTCTTCGCCGCCGTCGGCAACGACGACGAGCGGGTGCTGGCCGGTCGCCGCAACCTGGCGTCCGCACTGTTCTGAGCGACGCCGGGGGCTAGTCCTCGCCCGGGATCCGATCGGCGAGCAGCGGCAGGGCCGGGTCCCACGAGGTGCCGTCACGCTCGTCGCGGCGCTTGCGGGCGATGGCCGACAGCGCCTCGAGCACCACCCGGTTGGCCAGTGCGGCGGTGATGTCGGCATGGTCGTACGGCGGACTGACCTCGACCACGTCGACGCCGACGACGGGCAGCTCGAGGCAGATGCGGCGCACCGCGTCGAGCAGCTCGCGCGCCGAGAGGCCGCCGGGCTCCGGGGTGCCGGTGCCGGGCGCGTGCCCGGGGTCGCAGACGTCGATGTCGACCGAGAGGAACACGCCCTCGCACTCGTCGGTGGCGATCGTGAACGCCTCGGTCAGGCACTCGCCCAGGCCGCGGTGCACGATCTCGGTCATCTCGTAGGAGCGCATCTGCTGCCCGGCCATCCAGTCGAGCGTCTCGGGCTCGGGCCAGTAGCCGCGCAGGCCGATCTGGAGGAAGCGGTCGCCGCGCAGCGCTCCCGACTCGATGAGGCGGCGCATCGGCTGCCCGTGTCCCCACAGCGAGCCGAACTCGATGTCGCCGGTGTCGGCGTGGGCGTCGAAGTGGATCATCGAGACCCGGCCGTGCCCGAGCACGTTGGCCACGCCCTTCGCGTCGGGGAAGGCGATCGAGTGGTCGCCGCCGAGGACCACCGGGATCGCCCCGGCGCGGGTGACCTTCTCCACCGCTGCCTCGAGGGTGGCAAGGGCACGCTCGATGTCGCCGGAGTACATCTCCACGTCGCCCGCGTCCTTGACCCCGAGCTCGACGAGCCCGTCGGTGCGCAGCGCGAGGCTGGGCCGCGAACCGTCGTGCGGGAGGTAGTCCTGCATCCGGATCGCCATCGGCCCGAACCGTGCGCCGGGCCGGTGCGAGGTGCCCCCGTCGAACGGTGCGCCGAGGATGACGACCGCCGCATCGGCGTACGACGACGGATCGTCGAGGTCGCACATCGGGACGCCGAGGAACGTGAAGTCGGGGCCGAACTGCTGTCCCATGCGGGTCATGACCGCAGTGTGGCACGCCCGCTGGCCGACGACAGGGCGTCGACCACCGACCTGACGGCGGGGGAGTCCACCATCGAGGCCCGGTGCAGCACCGTGATCTCCCGGGTCGGGACAGGGTCGTGGACCGCGACGGTGACCACGTCGTCGGACAGGGGCGCCCGCCCGAGGCGGGGGATGAGGGCGATGCCGAGGCCGGCACCGACCAGGGCCAGGTGGGAGTCGAACTCCATGGCCACGTGCGCGATCCGGGGCGCACGGCCCGTGCCGTCGTACATCCGCAGCAGCCACTGCCGGCAGATCGTCCCGTCGGGCGTGGCGATCCACGCCTCCTCGACGAGGTCGCGCGGTGACACGCGGGTGCGCCCGGCGAGACGGTGGCCGCGCGGCACGATCACGTCGGCGACGTCCCGGGCGATCCGGACGCCGACGAGGTGGTCGGGGACGTGGAGCGGCACGTCGCCCCAGCTGTGCACGATGCCGAGGTCCTGCTGCCCGCTGGCGACGAGGTCGACGGTGTCCCAGGGCTCGCGCTCGGCGAGGGCCAGGACGAGGTCGGGGTGCTCGTCGAGGAGGGCGCGCACGACCGGTGCGACCAACCCGCGCATGGCCGTGGAGAAGGCGGCCATCCGGAGCCGCCCGGAGACCCGACCGGCGTTGCGGTGCAGTCCCGACTCCAGCTCCTCCAGGTCGGCGAGGAGGCGCGATCCGTCGGTGACGAGGCGGCGTCCATGGTCGGTGAGCATGACGCCGCGACCCACCCGCTCGAGCAGGGCGACGCCGGCCTGCTTCTCCAGCCGCTTGACCTGCTGGGAGATCGCGCTGGGCGTGAAGCCCAGGGCGTCGGCGGCGGCGACCACCGAGCCATGGGTCTCGACGGCGCGGAGGCTGGTCAGGGCGGCCAGATCGATCATGAAGCGATGCTACCGGGTTTGATGCAACATGGATCGCTGGTGCTTCACGGTCGCGACGCCCAGACTGGAGCCCATGACCACCCGGGACTCGCTGCTCGCCGCCCTCGTGGCGACGATCTGGGGCTTCAACTTCGTCGTGATCGACTGGGGCATGGCCGACGTGCCGCCCCTGCTCTTCGTGGCGCTCCGCTTCGCCGTCGTCGTCGTGCCGGCCGTCCTCCTGGTGCCTCGCCCGGATGCTCCGTGGCGCAGCATCCTGGCCGTCGGTGCCTTCATGTCACTCGGGCAGTTCGGCTTCCTGTACGTCGCGATGTCGGCCGGGATGCCGCCCGGGCTGGCCGCCCTGGTGCTCCAGGCGCAGGTCGTCTTCACGATCGCGATCGCCGCCGGGGTGCTGCGCGAGGTGCCGACCCGCGCGCAGGCGGTCGGCGTCGCCGTCGGGGTGGTCGGCCTGGCGATCGTGGGGGTGGGTCGCGGCGGCCACGTCCCGTTGGTCGCGCTCGTGCTGTGCCTGCTCGCGGCCCTGTCGTGGGGGATCGGCAACGTGGTGGCGAGGGCGGCCCGGGTGCCGGGCGGACTCGGGCTGACCGTGTGGTCGGCGATCGTCGTGCCGGTGCCGCTCCTCGCGCTGTCGCTGGTGGTCGACGGCCCGTCGGCCGTGACCGGTGCCCTGGCCGGGTTCGGCTGGCAGGCCGGGGTCTCGACGCTCTACACCGCCGTGCTGGCCTCGCTGGTCGGCTACGGGATCTTCAACAGCCTCCTCGCGCGCTGGCCCTCGAGTGCCGTCGTGCCGTGGGTGCTGCTCGCCCCGGTGGTCGCGATGGCCTCGGCGTGGGCGCTGCTCGGCCAGCGTCCCAACGCGGCCGAGGCCGGTGGGGGCGTGCTGCTGCTGGTCGGGGTCCTGGTGGCGCTGCGCTCGCGCAGCGTCGTACGTCCCGCGGCTGTCGACCCCTCAGTCGAGCACCGAGCGCCCCGCCTCCAACCGAGCCACGGGCACGCGGAAGGGTGAGCAGGAGACGTAGTCGAGCCCGACCTCGTTGAAGAAGTGGATCGACAGCGGGTCGCCGCCGTGCTCGCCGCACACCCCGAGGTGCAGGTCGGGGTTGGCCTCCCGGCCGTCGGTCGCCGCCCGGCGCACGAGCGCCCCGACCCCGTCGACGTCGAGGGACTCGAACGGCGAGACCGGGAAGACGCCCTGCTCGAGGTAGGTGCTGAAGAACGACGCCTCGACGTCGTCACGCGAGAAGCCCCAGGTCATCTGCGTGAGGTCGTTGGTGCCGAAGGAGAAGAACTCCGCCGACCCGGCGATCTCGCCCGCGGTCATCGCCGCGCGCGGGAGCTCGATCATGGTGCCGATCTTGTGGGGGATCTCCTGGCCGAGCTCGGTCTCCACGTCGTGGGCGATCTTCTCGATCCGGGCCTTGACCAGGTCGAGCTCGCGGACGCTGGCCACCAGCGGGATCATGATCTCCGGCTGGGCCTGCCCACCTCCGCGGATGCGCTCGGCCGCCGCCTCGAGGATGGCCCGGGCCTGCATCGTGAACAGGCCGGGGATGACGATGCCGAGGCGCACGCCGCGCAGGCCGAGCATGGGGTTGGACTCGTGCAGCCGCTGCACGGCCGCGAGGAGCTTGCGCTGCCGCTTCTTGCGCTGGCCGCGCACGTCGGCGACCGCCATGGCGACGCTCAGCTCGGTGATGTCGGGGAGGAACTCGTGCAGCGGCGGGTCGATCAGCCGGATCGTCACCGGCAGTCCGTCCATCGCCTCGAAGATCTCCAGGAAGTCCTGGCGCTGGAGGACGAGGAGCTCGTCGAGAGCCGCCTCCTGGCCCCTCTCGTCGTCGGCCACGATCAGGTTCTCCACGAGCTGGCGGCGCTCGCCGAGGAACATGTGCTCGGTGCGGCACAGGCCGATGCCCTGGGCACCGAAGCGTCTGGCGCGGCCGGCGTCCTCGGCAGTGTCGGCGTTGGTGCGCACCTTCAGCCGGCGCTTGGAGTCGGCGTGCTCCATCAGCCGGGCGACGGCCTGCACCAGCGGCTGGTCGACCTCCTCGCCCTCGAAGTGGCGCACGACGAAGGACGGGACCACCGGCACCTCGCCGTCGAAGACCTCGCCGGTGGAGCCGTCGATGGAGATGACGTCGCCCTCGACGATGGTCTTGCCACCGCGGACGGTGAACTCGCCCTCGCGGGTGTCGACATCGAGCGACTCCGCACCGCAGACGCAGGTGCGGCCCATGCCGCGCGCGACGACCGCGGCGTGCGAGGTCTTCCCACCGCGGCTCGTGAGCACGCCCTTGGCGACCATCATCCCGTGGAGGTCCTCCGGCGTGGTCTCCTTGCGCACCAGGATCACGTCCTCGCCCTGCTCGGCCCACTCGACGGCGGTGGCCCAGTCGAAGACGGCCTTGCCGACCGCGGCACCGGGGGAGGCGTTCATGCCGACCCCCAGCAGCTTCTTCTCCGCCTTGTCGTCGAAGCGCGGGAACATCAGGTTGGCCAGCTGCTCGCCGTTGACACGCGAGAGCGCCTCGTCCATGTCGATCAGGCCCTCGTCGGCCATGTGCACGGCGATCCGGAACGCCGCCTCGGGCGTGCGCTTGCCGACCCGGGTCTGGAGCATCCAGAGCTTGCCCTGCTCGACGGTGAACTCGATGTCGCACATGTCGCGGTAGTGCGCCTCGAGCGTCTTCATGATCGCGAGAAGCTCGTCGTGCGACGTCTTGTCGATCTGCTCCATGTCCGCGAGGGACACGGTGTTGCGGATCCCCGCCACCACGTCCTCGCCCTGGGCGTTCTGCAGGTAGTCGCCGTACTCCCCCTGGTCGCCGGAGGCCGGGTCGCGGGTGAAGCACACTCCCGAGCCGCTGGACATGCCACGGTTGCCGAAGACCATCGCCTGGATGTTGACGGCGGTGCCGAGGTCTTCGGGGATGCGCTCCTGGCGGCGGTAGAGCACGGCGCGGTCGGTGTTCCACGAGTCGAAGACCGCGCGGATCGCGAGGTCCATCTGCTCGCGCGGGTCCTGCGGGAACTCGATGCCGGCGTGCTCGCGGATCAGCCCCTTGAAGGTCTCGACCAGTCCCTTGAGGTCGTCGACGTCGAGGTCGAGGTCGTCGGTGACGCCCTTGTCGTCCTTCGCCTGGTCGAACGCGTCGGAGAAGTGCTCGCCGTGGATGCCGAGCACGGTGCCGCCGAACATCTGGAGCAGCCGGCGGTAGGAGTCCATCGCGAACCGCTCGTCCTCGCTCTGGCGCGCCAGCCCGGCGACGGACTCGTCGTTGAGGCCGATGTTGAGGACCGTCTCCATCATCCCGGGCATCGAGAACGCCGCCCCCGACCGGACGCTGACCAGCAGCGGGTCGTCGGCGTCACCGAGCCCGCGGCCCATGTCCTTCTCGAGCTTGTCAAGGTGCTCGCTCACCTGGTCGGCGAGGCCGTCGGGCTCGCGGCCCTCCGCGAGGTAGGCGCGACACGCCTCGGTGGTGATCGTGAACCCCGGCGGCACCGGCAGGCCGAGGTTGCTCATCTCGGCGAGGTTGGCCCCCTTGCCCCCCAGCAGGTCCTTCTTGCTCTTGTCACCTTCGGCGAAGTCGAACACCCAGTGGCTCATGTTGTGCATGATGCCCGTGTCGCGACGATTTGGGCAGGGGGTCGTGCCGCTGGGCGGCCGGTTGCCGGCTCAGTGCCCCGATTCGGTGTACGTCGCTGCGCCGGTCGTCGCGCCGAGCAGCGCCGCCGCGACCCGTCGGGCGGTGAAGTCGGTGGCCCGCTCCTCGACCTCGGCGGGCGTGCAGAACCGGGCGTCGCGGATCTCGCGCTCCTGCTTCACGATCCGCTCGACCAGTGACGCGTCGTGCTCGCCGCCGTCGAAGACCAGGCAGATCGCGTCGTCCCAACCGCCCCACGGCGGCAGCCAGTCGGTGAGCACGAGGTCGCCCGCCGCGATCGTCAGGCCGAGCTCCTCCTCGACCTCCCGGCCGACGGCGACGCGCGGCGACTCGCCGACCTCGACCACCCCGCCCGGCAGGTCCCAGTCCTTCTTGTACGTCAGCTGGCACAGCAGCACGCGACCCGCCCCGTCGCGGATCAGCATCTGGCCGATCGCGCGCTTGCGGGGCAGGAACGAGTTGAGCAGCGAGCGGAACCCACCCGGCTCGTCGAGCGGAGTGTCGGTGCTGAGCCGCGCGTAGACGATCCGGTCCACGGCCTCGTCGTCGACCGTGACGCCGCGCATCACGCCCTCGCGGTGCATGCCCGACCAGGTCGCCATCCGCTGCGCGGTGCTGTCGTCGGGGTCGACCCAGGCCTCCACCCGCGCGTGCTCGTCGAGCGCCGCGGCCACCACGCGGCGTACGTCCTCGATCGAGTGGTCCCGGCCCCACGCCAGCCGGGCGATGCCCGCGGCCACGGTCGTCACGTCGATCGGCTCGGTCACCCCGCAACCCTAGCGAGCGCCCCCCGGCTCAGCGCACGACGTCGAAGCGCGCCATCATCCCGTGGTCCTCGTGGTCGAGCATGTGGCAGTGGATCATGAAGGAGCCGGTGTAGTCCTCGAAGCGGGCGGCGACCTCGACGACCTCCCCGGGCTCGAGGCGCCAGGTGTCCTCGAGGCCCTGCTCCCACGGCGGCGGTGGCTTGCCGTCGCGCAGCACGGTGCGCCACTGCTCGGCGTGGATGTGGACGTAGTGGGTCACGTCGCTGACGTTGCGCAGCCGCCACCGCTCGACCGTGCCCAGCCGCGCCCGGTGGTCGACGCGCTCGGGGTCGAAGGCGCGCCCGTTGACCGACCAGAACGAGCCGGCGTGGTGCCCATGGGTCTCGCCCAGCCCGAACGTCCAGGTCTTCGAGACGGTCTTCGGCACGTCCACGAGGTCGGGGGAGGGCAGGCGGGCGGGCAGCCGTGAGCGGTCGGGTGCCTCGGCGCCGACGCGGAACTGCATCAGCGCCGCCTGCCGCGCGTCGTCCCCGGTCGCCCCGGCGGCGTTGGGCACTGAGTCGAGCACGAGGTCGCGGCCCGTCGCCCCGTGGAAGTCCACGATCACGTCGGCGCGCTGCGCCGGGCCCAGCAGCACCCGGTCGCGCACCACGGGCTTCCTCAGCAGGCCGTTGCCGGTGCCGATCTGGAGCAGCGGGCGCCCGTCGGAGAGCCCGATCGAGTAGGACGAGAAGTGGGATGCGTTGAGGAGGCGGAGCCGGTAGCGCGTCGCGCTCACCGGGAGGTACGGCGCATAGCGGCCGTTGACGAGGACGTGCGTGCCGACCGTGGCGTCGTCGGGGGGCGCGTGCGGTCCCGTCCAGGCCATCGAGCCGTGGTGGCCGACCATCGTCGGCCCGTGCGCGAAGGGGTTGGTCAGCTCGTTGTCGCTGCGGAAGGAGCGGTCGGCGAGCATCAGCGGCACGTCGCGACGGCCCGTCGGGAGCTGCAGCGACGACTCCGAGGGGTCCTTGACGACGAACATCCCCTGCAGCCCGCGCCAGTTGTTGCGGGCGGTGTGGTCCATCCGGTGGTCGTGGTAGAAGAAGAACGAGCTCGGCTCGGGCAGCCCGCCGTAGGTGAGCGGGTACTCGTAGACGCGCGAGCGACCCGGCCGCACGAGCTGCGTGGTCGGCTGGCCGTCGTGCTCGGCCGCGTGGTGGTCGCCGTGCAGGTGGACCGTGAGCGCCCCGACCTTCCGCGGCAGCTGGTGGATGAACCGCACCCGCGTCTCCCGCCCCGCGGGACGGACGATCGTGGGACCCGGGTAGCTCCCGCCGTACGTCCACATCCGGGTCCGCGGACCGGTGGGCAGCATCCGGACCCTCGCCTGTCGCATCGGGATGGTGACCAGCGGGCCGGTGAGCCTGCGGGGCACGACGAGCCGCTGCTCGAACGCCGGCAGCTCGGGCGTGACGGTGCCGTCGCCGCCCTCGACCGAGAGGACCCCGCGCATCTGCGGGTGCAGCTTGCAGAAGAACGCGTAGGAGCCCTCGGCCAGCGCCTCGACGCCGGTGATCGTCGCGCTGGTGCCCGCGGGCACCCGCACGTCGAAGAGCGGTGTGCCCTCCGCGTCGGTGGCGACCGAGGTGACGGTGTGGTCGAAGGTGTCGAGGTTGACCAGGGTGAGCGTGCCGCCGCCACGCAGGCTGACGGTGCTGGGCGTGAACGACAGCGAGCCCCGGTCGACCACGAGGGTCGCGGAGCCCGGTGCCGCGGCGGCGGACGCGCTCGTGCCGGCGGACCGGACGGACGGCGCCGAGGGGGCGAGCGCCAGCGCGACAGCGAGCAACAGCCCGGCCACCAGCCAGGCCACGGGTGCCCGCGCGCGGCTCTTCCCCCAGGTCATCAGCCCACCCTGCGCGACGGCAGGCCCGCTCGGCATCCCCAGCACGGTGGATTTCTTTACCTCGTTCGGGCGACGACGCCGACCCCGCCGGAGGAGAAGAGTCGATCGGGTCCATCGTCCAGATCGAGGGAGAGCCACATGGGGTTGCTCAGGACTTTACGCAGGACCGTCGCGGTTGCGTGTGCGGTCACTCTCGGAGCGGCACCGCTCCTGGTACACACGACGGCGACGGCCAGCTCATCACGAGCCCAGTCCGCCGAGGCCGCCACGCAGTCCATCACCGTCAAGGTCGCCAAGAAGTCGATCAAGGTCATCGGGGCCAAGGGCCTGCGCTCGGGTCGCGTCGAGGTGGCGATGAAGGGCGGGTCGGCCGAGATCGTCATGTTCAAGGGCGACTACGACGCCCGGGACCTCGCCAAGGACGTCGCCGCCAGCGACAAGGGTGACATCAAGGCCCTCAAGCGGGCGCTGGCCAACACCACGTTCCTCGGCGGCTTCGAGAAGAACGGCACGGGAACCGTGGTCCTGCCGAAGGCCGGGGACTACTCGGTGTTCTCCTTCGAGTCCAAGGGGACGGCCGAGTTCAGCGCGGGCGCGATGAAGATGGCGCGGACGCCGAAGACCGACGGCACGGTCATCGCCAAGCAGGGTCCCGTCTGGGCCGGCTCGTCGACCATGCCCGCCGAGGGCTCGTTCCTGTTCAAGAACAAGGACAGGACGGTCCCGCACTTCGTCATCCTCCAGCAGGTCGCCGAGGGCACCACGACCGACCAGGTGCTCGAGACGCTCCAGAGCGAGGGACCGCCGTCAGGCCCCCCGCCGTGGGCCCTCGCCGGCGAGCTCGAGACCGCGTCGCTCAACCCGGGCAAGAGCATGACCGTCGACTACGACCTGCCCCCGGGGCAGTACGTGGTGATGTGCTTCTTCCCCGATCCCAACATGGGCGGCATGCCGCACGCCCTCATGGGGATGTTGAGGATGATCCACCTGTCGTGAGGGGCAGGGGTGTCACCCCTCGCGGCGGAACCACACCGTCGCGAGGGGCGGCACCACGATGTCCGCGTGCGCCGGCTGGCCGTGGTGCTCGCCCTCGACGCCGGTGATGCCGCCGAGGTTGCCGACGCCCGATCCGGTGTACGCCGCCGCGTCGGTGTTCAGGATCTCGGTCCACGTCCCCGTGGCGGGCAGCGCGAGGCGGTAGCCCTCGTGCGGGATCGCCGCGAAGTTGGCCACGCACACCACGTCGGGCTCGCCGGGGGAGCGACGCACGAACGAGAACGTGTTGCGGTTGCCGTCGTTGGCGTCGAGCCATCCGAAGCCCTCGGGTGAGTTGTCGCGACCCCACAGCGCACCGGAGGCGGCGTAGGCGGCGTTCATGTCGCGCACCATCGCGTGCACGCCCGCGTGCTCGGGGTGCTCGAGCAGCCACCAGTCGAGCTCGCGGGACTCGGCCCACTCGGACTCCTGGCCGAACTCGCAGCCCATGAAGAGCAGCTGCTTGCCGGGGTGGGCCCACATGTAGGCGAGGTAGGCGCGCAGGTTGGCGAGCTGTTGCCACCGGTCGCCCGGCATCTTGCGCAGCAGCGACCCCTTGCCGTGCACGACCTCGTCGTGGCTGATCGGCAGCACGTAGTTCTCCGCGAAGGCATAGACCAGGGAGAAGGTCATCTGCCCGTGGTGGTGGCTGCGGTAGAGCGGGTCCTGCGCGACGTAGTTGAGCGAGTCGTGCATCCAGCCCATGTTCCACTTGAAGCCGAAGCCCAGCCCGCCCTCGGAGGTGGGGCCGGTGACGCCCGGCCAGGCCGTCGACTCCTCGGCGATGGTGACGGTGCCCGGGAAGCGGCGGTAGACGGTGGCGTTCATCTCCTGGAGGAACTGCACCGCCTCGAGGTTCTCGCGGCCGCCGAACTTGTTGGGGCTCCACTCGCCGTGCTCGCGCGCGTAGTCGAGGTAGAGCATCGAGGCGACACCGTCGACGCGCAGGCCGTCGGCGTGGAACTCCTCGAGCCAGTAGAGGGCGTTGGCGTAGAGGAAGTTGCGCACCTCGTGGCGGCCGAAGTTGAAGATGTGGGAGCCCCACTCCTTGTGCCAGCCGCGCTGCGGGTTGGGGTCCTCGTAGAGCGGCGTGCCGTCGAAGCGCGCGAGCGCCCACTCGTCGGTGGCGAAGTGGCCGGGCACCCAGTCGAGGATGACGCCGATGCCGGCCTGGTGCAGCCGGTCGATGAGCACCTTGAGGCCGTCGGGGTCACCGAAGCGCGCGTCCGGGGCGAAGTAGGAGGTGACGTGGTAGCCCCAGGAGCCGCCGAACGGGTGCTGCATGACCGGCATCAGCTCGACGTGGGTGAATCCGAGGTCGTCGAGGTAGGGCACGAGCGCGTCGGCGATCTGGTGCCAGTCGTAGAGGTCGCCGGAGTAGTGCTTGCGCCACGAGGCGAGGTGCATCTCGTAGACGGACATCGGCTCGTCGACCGCGACCTTCTCGGCGCGGGAGGACAGCCAGGCGTCGTCGTTCCACTCGTACGTCGAGTGCCACACGATCGAGGCAGAGCGCGGCGGCTTCTCGGCGTAGCGGGCCATCGGGTCGGCGCGGTCCACCCAGGCGCCGTCGGCGCCACGGATGCGGAACTTGTAGGCCGCCCCGACCCCGATGCCGGGCACCCGGGCCGCCCAGATCCCGGAGTCGTCGACGCGCGACATCGGGTGCCGGGCACCCTCCCAGTCGGCCCAGCCGCCCGCGACCTGCACCTCCATCGCGTTGGGCGCCCAGACGCGGAAGTCGACGCCGGACTCGTCGACCTGCGCGCCGAGCACCTTCCACAGCTGCTCGTGCCGGCCCTCGTGGATCAGGTGGATGTCGAGCTCGCCGGGCGCGCCGGCGGGGGTGCCGGCGGGCGTGCTGGCGGGCGTGCTGGCGGGCGTGCTGGTCGTCATGCGGGGTCCTTGCTCTCGGAGAGACGATCGAGTGCGTCGAGGGGCACCTGTACCCAGGTCGGCCGGTTGCGTGCCTCGTAGACCGCCTCGTAGACCGCCTTGTCGGCGACGTAGGCATCGAGCAGGGTCTGCTCGGTCTCCCCGAGGTCGCCGTCGGCGTAGGCCGCGAGGAACGCCCGCGCGTTGCGCTCGGACCACTCCGTGGCCCGGTAGGCCAGCTGCGCCTCCTGGTCGTCGCCGCCCGCGTCGAGGGCGAAGCTGGTCATGGCGACCACGCGCGGTGCGTAGTCGAAGGAGCGCAGCATCCCGGCGACGTCGCGCCAGGGGGAGTCGGGCAGCAGCCTCTCGGAGAGGGGCTTGGCCGGCTCGCCCTCGAAGTCGACGATCTTCCACCCCCTCACGGTCCGCAGCGTCTGGCCGAGGTGCAGGTCGCCGTGCACCTGCTGCACGGTGACGTCCGTGAGGGCCGCCAGGGCGTCGTACGTCGCGTCGAGGCCGGCCTCGTACGCGGCCAGCTGCGGGACCACCTCGATGGCGGCTCGCAACCGCCCGCGCATCGCGTCGGCCAGCGCGGCCATCTCCTCGGCGTCGCGGACGCCCACGGGGAAGTGCTCGGCCAGGGTCGCGTGCGTCTCGGCGAGCGCGCGGCCGAGCCGGGCGGCCTCGCCGGCGAAGTCGCCGCCGACCTCCTCGGCGTGCAGGTCGGCCTCGGCGAACAGGTTGCGCACGCTGGCGAGCGCGAGCTCCCAGCCGTCGGTGGCGGTGCGGAGGAACTGCTGGAGCATCGCCAGCTGGATGGTCGAGTCGGTGGTCTCGTCCACGACGTCGAGCCAGCCGTAGAGGGCAGCGACGTGGTCGGAGCCGGCGCGGGTGAGCACCTCGTGGATGGACACGTCCGGGTTGACGCCGGGCGTCACCTTGCGGAAGACCTTCATCAGCGAGTCCTCGCCGAACGCGACCGAGGAGTTGGACTGCTCACCGGTGAACAGCGTCGAGTGCGCCTCGGTGTCGAGGTCGTGGCCCGCGACGCGGTGGAAGGCGAGGTCGTCGGCGGTGACCTTGCCGTCGGCGGCCGAGGCGAAGGCCCGCAGCCACAGGCCCATCGCCTCCCGGTCGTGGACGGCGTCGTAGGCGAACACCTCGCGCCCGTCCTCGCCGTCGAGCGTGCCGATCAGCGCGTGTCCCAGCCGCTCCTGCTGGTCGGGGTAGAGCGCGAGCGGGAGCTGGTAGTAGTCGGGCTCGGCGCCGGTGTAGGCGATCTCGACGAGCTCGATCACCACGCTCAACCCGTCGCCCGAGCCGGGCAGCGTGCCGACGCGGCGGACCGCTCCGACCTGCCACTCGCGACCCTTGCCGCCGAACCAGCGGGCGCCGTCGATGTAGTCCTTGAGTGCGTCCGTGAACGTCATTCGCGACCTTCCTCGCTGGGCGATCCGTCGATCAGGCGCATCCAGTAGAAGCCGTAGCCACCCAGGGTCAGGAGGTAGGGCAGCTCGCCGACGGCGGGGAACGGCACCCCGCCGAGCAGCTCGACCGGGACCATGCCCTCCCAGTGGCGCAGGTCGAGCTCGACCGGCTGGGGGAAGCGCGACAGGTTGTTGATGCAGAGGATCACGTCGCGCTCGCCGTCGGGGCCGACGTGCTCGCGGACGTAGGAGAGCACCGTCGGGTTGGAGCCGCCGAGGTCGGTGAAGGTGCCGAGCCCGAAGGCCGGGTGGCGACGGCGGGCGTGCACGAGCCGGCGGGTCCAGTGCAGCAGCGAGGAGGAGTTCTCCAGCTGCGCCTCGACGTTGACCGACTGGTAGCCGTAGACGGGGTCCTGGATGGCCGGCAGGTGCAGCTTGCCGGGCGTGGCCGAGGAGAACCCGGCGTTGCGGTCGGGCGTCCACTGCATCGGGGTCCGCACGCCGTCGCGATCACCCAGCCAGATGTTGTCGCCCATCCCGATCTCGTCGCCGTAGTAGAGGACGGGCGAGCCGGGCAGCGAGAGCAGGAGCGCGGTGAACAGCTCCATCCGGTTGGTGTCGTTGTCGAGGAGCGGAGCGAGCCGGCGGCGGATGCCGATGTTGGCCTTCATGCGGGGGTCCTGGGCGTACTCGTCCCACATGTAGTCGCGGTCCTCGTCGGTGACCATCTCGAGGGTGAGCTCGTCGTGGTTGCGCAGGAAGATGCCCCACTGGCAGCCGTCGGGGATGGTCGGCGTCTGCTCGAGGATCTCCGAGATCGGGAAGCGCGACTCGCGGCGCACGGCCATGAAGATGCGCGGCATCACCGGGAAGTGGAAGGCCATGTGGCACTCGGTCCCGATCCAGCGGCCGTCCGCGGTCTCCTCGGGCCCGAAGTACTCCACCACGTCGGCGGGCCACTGGTTGGCCTCGCACAGCAGCACGCGACCGGGGTAGTTGGCGTCGACGAACTGGCGGCACTTCTTGAGGAAGTCGTGGGTCTCCTTGAGGTTCTCCCCGTTGGTGCCGGGGCGCTCGTAGAGGTACGGCACGGCGTCGAGGCGGAAGCCGTCGAGGCCCATGTCGAGCCAGAACGCCATGGCCTCGAACATCGCGTCGTGGACCTTGGGGTTGTCGAAGTTGAGGTCGGGCTGGTGGTGGAAGAACCGGTGCCAGAAGTACTGCTGGCGCACCGGGTCCCACGTCCAGTTGGAGGGCTCGGTGTCGACGAAGATGACGCGGGCGTCCTCGTAGAGCTCCTCGGTGTCGGACCAGACGTAGAAGTCGCCGTACGGACCCTCGGGGTCCTCGCGGCTGGCCTGGAACCACGGGTGGGCGTCCGAGGTGTGGTTCATGACGAAGTCGATGATGACCCGGATGTCGCGCTTGTGGCACTCGTCGATGAACTCGTGGAAGTCCTCGACCGACCCGCACTCGGGGAGGATGTTGGTGTAGTCGGCGACGTCGTAGCCGCCGTCGCGCAGGGGCGAGGAGAAGAACGGCGGCACCCACAGGCAGTCGACGCCCAGCCACTGCAGGTAGTCGAGCTTCTCGATCAGGCCCTTGAAGTCACCGGTCCCGTCGCCGTTGGAGTCGCGGAACGAGCGGACCAGCACCTCGTAGAAGACCGCGGTGCGGTACCACTCGGTGTCGGCGTTCTGGTTGAGGAGGGTCGTGGTCGTGGCAGTGGAGTCGTTGCTCAACGGGGGCTCCTGACGCTCAGGACGTGGGCGGGCTCGTGGCCGGGGTCGAGGCGCACGTAGTTGTGCGCGCCCCAGGTCCAGTCGGCGCCGGTGATCTCGTCGTGCACGGCCAGTGTGTCGTGCCACTGCAGGCCGAGCGCCGGGAGGTCGAGGTGGACCATCGTCTCCCGGGTGCCGTGCGGGTCGAGGTTGACCACGACCACGACGACGTCCCCCTCGTGCACCTTGCTGAAGACGAGCACGTTGTCGTCGTCGCTGCCGTGGATGGTGAGGTTGCGCAGCAGCTGGAGCGCCGGGTGTGCGCGCCGGATCTCGTTGAGGCGGGTGATGTACGGCGCCAGCGTCCGCCCGTCGGCGTCCGCCTGCTTCCAGTCGCGGATCCGGATCTGGTACTTCTCGGAGTCGAGGTACTCCTCCGAGCCCGGCCGCACCGCGACGTGCTCGAAGAGCTCGTAGCCGGCGTAGACACCCCAGCTGGGGGAGCCGCACGCCGCGAGGACCGCGCGGATCTTGAACGCCGCGGGACCGCCGTACTGCAGGTAGGCGTGGAGGATGTCGGGGGTGTTGACGAAGAAGTTGGGCCGCATCAGGTGGTCGGACTCGGAGGACACCTCGGTGAGGTAGGACTCGAGCTCCTGCTTGGTGGTGCGCCACGTGAAGTAGGTGTAGCTCTGGTGGTAGCCCACCGCGCCGAGGCCGTGCATCATCGGCGGCCGGGTGAACGCCTCGGACAGGAAGATCACGTCGGGGTCGGTGCGCCGGATCTCCTTGAGCAGCCACTCCCAGAACGCGAGCGGCTTGGTGTGCGGGTTGTCGACGCGGAAGATGCGCACGCCGTGCGACATCCAGTGGCGCACGATCCGCAGCACCTCGCGGCAGATGCCGGCGGGGTCGTTGTCGAAGTTGACCGGGTAGATGTCCTGGTACTTCTTCGGCGGGTTCTCGGCGTAGGCGATCGTGCCGTCGGCGCGGGTGGTGAAGAACTGCGGGTGGCTCGTCACCCACGGGTGGTCGGGCGCCGCCTGCAGGGCGAGGTCGAGCGCGACCTCCAGGCCGAGCTCGTTGGCGCGCGCCACGAAGGCGTCGAAGTCGTCGAAGGAGCCCAGGTCGGGGTGGATGGCGTCGTGGCCGCCGTCCTTGCTGCCGATCGCCCAGGGGGAGCCGGTGTCCTCGGGGCCGGGCGTGAGCGTGTTGTTGGGGCCCTTGCGGTTGACCTCGCCGATCGGGTGGATCGGCGGGAGGTAGATGACGTCGAAGCCCATCTCGGCCACCGCGTCGAGCCGCTTCGCGGCGGTGAGGAACGTGCCGGAGGTGACGCGGCCCGTGGCCGGGTCCTTGGTCGCGCCCTCGGAGCGCGGGAAGAACTCGTACCACGAGCCGAAGAGGGCGAGGTTGCGGTCGGCGAAGATCGGATAGGGGCCCTCGTGGGTGACGAGCTCGCGCAGCGGGTGGCGGTCGAGGACCTCGACCAGGTCGGGGCTCTGGAGAGCCGCCAGCCGGGCCTCGACGGGCCGTTCGTCGTCGGCCGCGGCCTGCGCCGCACCGCTCACGATGCCCAGCTCCCGCTCGTCGAGGTCGTCACCGGCGATCACGCGGTTGAGGAGCAGCCGGCCCTCGGTGAACATCAGCTCGACGTCGACACCGGCGGGGATCTTCAGCCCGGCGTCGTGCTCCCAGGTGGCGATCGGGTCGGACCACGCCTGCACCTGGTAGGTCCAGGGGCCCTCGGCGTCGGGTGTCACCCAGGCCTCGTAGAGGTCGGGCACCTCGGCGTGCTTGGTCATCCGGACCGGGGGGCGGGCCGTGCCGCCCGGATCGGTCAGCACCACCTCGGCGCTCAGCTGGTCGTGGCCCTCGCGGAACACGCGGGCCCGGACGGGTAGGGGCTCGGCGACGGTCGCCTTCGCCGGGTGCCGACCGAGGTCGACGACGGGGGAGACGTCCATGACGGGGATACGGCCAACCATGCCCCCACACTTGCGAACCCCGGGTCCGCACGCAAGCCGCGCACACCCCGATGGACAAGAAATTGGAACGATCAAGTGGTTGTGGGCTACGGTCGCGCGGTGCGAGCGATTCGACGATTCACCGTCCGTCCTGTCCTGCCCGAGGCCCTGTCCGGTCTCGCCACCCTCGCAGGCAACCTGCGCTGGTCGTGGCACCCGGAGACGCAGGACGTCTTCGCCTCGATCGACACCCGGTTGTGGGACGAGGTCAACCACGACCCCGTCCGCCTGCTCGGCGCCGTGGGTCGTGCGCGCCTCGACGAGCTGAGCGGCGACCACGACTTCCTCCACCGGCTCGGCGTGGCGACCGACTCGCTCGAGGCCTACCTCACCGGCGAGCGGTGGTACTCCCGCAGGGCCGGCGACGACGCGCCGCGCTCGATCGCCTACTTCTCGCCGGAGTACGGCATCACCGCCGTGCTCCCGCAGTACTCCGGCGGCCTCGGCATCCTGGCCGGTGACCACCTCAAGGCGGCCTCCGACCTCGGCATCCCCGTCGTCGGCGTCGGCCTGTTCTACCGCCACGGCTACTTCAAGCAGTCGCTCTCCCGCGAGGGCTGGCAGCAGGAGACCTACCCCGTCCTCGACCCCGACGAGCTCCCGCTGACTCTGCTGCGCGAGGCCGACGGGTCACGCGCGGTCGTCTCGATCGCCATGCCCGGCGGCAGCGACCTGCTGGCGCGCATCTTCGTCGCCCACGTCGGCCGCGTCCCGCTGCTGCTCCTCGACTCCGACATCGAGGAGAACCCGCAGCACTACCGCGACGTCACCGACCGGCTGTACGGCGGCAACTCCGAGCACCGGCTGCGCCAGGAGCTCCTCCTCGGCGTCGGCGGGGTCCGGGCCCTGCGCGCCTACTCCCGCATCACCGGCGCGCCCGCGCCCGAGGTGTTCCACACGAACGAGGGCCACGCCGGCTTCCTCGGCATCGAGCGGATCCGCGAGCTCACCGTCGGCGACGGCCCCGCCCTCGACTTCGACACCGCCCTCGAGGTCTCGCGCGCCGGCACCGTCTTCACCACCCACACCCCGGTGCCGGCCGGCATCGACCGGTTCCCGCGCGAGCTGATCCAGCAGTACTTCGGTGGCGGCTCCTCGCCCACGCCCGGCGTGCCCGCCGACCGCGTGCTCGCCCTCGGTGCCGAGGATTACGACGGCGGCGACGCCGGGGTCTTCAACATGGCGGTCATGGGCTTCCGCCTCGCGCAGCGCGCCAACGGGGTCTCCCAGCTGCACGGTCACGTCAGCCGCGGGATGTTCAACGGCCTGTGGCCAGCGTTCGACGAGGCCGAGGTGCCGATCGGCTCGATCACCAACGGCGTCCACGGTCCGACCTGGATCGCCCGCGAGATCTTCGAGATCGGCGCCGAGCTGGGCGCCGACGTCGGCGGTGACGACACCGACGCGCTGTGGCCCCTGGTCGACCAGATCCCCGGCCGCCGGCTCTGGGACCTCAAGCGGACCCTGCGCGCCCGCCTCGTCGACGACGCCCGCGCCCGCCTCGCCAAGTCCTCGGCCCGGCGCGGCTTCGCCCCCGCCGAGCTCGGCTGGATCGAGACCGCGCTCGACCCCGACGTGCTGACCATCGGGTTCGCGCGCCGCGTGCCGTCGTACAAGCGACTCACGCTGATGCTGCGCGACCCCGACCGCCTCAAGCGGATCCTGCTCGACCCCGAGCGCCCGGTGCAGCTCGTCATCGCCGGCAAGTCGCACCCGGCCGACGACGGCGGCAAGAAGCTGATCCAGGAGCTCGTGCGCTTCGCCGACGACCCGGAGGTCCGCCACCGCATCGTCTTCCTGCCCAACTACGACATCGCCATGGCGCAGCCGCTCTACCCCGGCTGCGACGTGTGGCTCAACAACCCGCTCCGGCCCTACGAGGCCTGCGGCACCTCCGGCATGAAGGCCGCTCTCAACGGCGGCCTCAACCTGTCGATCCTCGACGGCTGGTGGGACGAGTGGTACGACGGCAACAACGGCTGGGCGATCCCGTCCGCCGACGGCGTGGACGACGTCGACCGTCGTGACGACCTCGAGGCCGACGCTCTCTACGACCTGATCGAGAACGAGGTCGCGCCCCGCTTCTACGACGTCGACGAGGAGGGCGTGCCCACCCGCTGGCTGGAGATGGTGCGCCACACCCTCAAGTCGCTCGGTCCCAAGGTGCTCGCGACGCGGCAGGTCCGCGACTACGTCCGCGAGCTCTACGCCCCGGCCGCCCGCACCTCGCGCGCCCTCAACTCCGACTACGCCGGCGCCCGCTCGCTGGCCGCGTGGAAGTCGACGGTGCGCGCCGGCTGGCCGTCGGTGCGCGTCGAGCACGTCGAGTCCGGGGGAGTGGGTGACGTCGCCGAGGTCGGTGCGTCCTTCGCCGTACGCGCCTTCGTGGCGCTCGCCGACCTGTCGCCCGACGACGTCGAGGTGCAGGTCGTGCACGGTCGCGCCGGCGCGGACGACGAGCTGCACGACGCGACCACCAGCGTCATGCACGTCGTCGAGTCGTACGACGGCAACCGTCACCGCTTCGACGCCGACGTGCCCCTCGACCGCTCCGGTGCCTTCGGATACACCGTGCGCGTCGTGCCCCGCAACGCCGCCCTCGCGTCCGTCTCGGAGATGGGCCTGGTCGCCGTCCCGGCCTGACCCTGTGGGCCGCGGAGGTAGCGTCGGCCCCGTGAGGACCTTCGTGGCGGTGGGCGTGGCGGCGCTCGTCGTCGCGCTCACCGGCGGGTGTGCGGGGTCGGACGGGTCGGACGAGGGCCCGCCCGCGGGCGTCACCGAGTCCACGAGCCCCGATTCGGAGAGCCCTGACCCGGAGAGCCCTGACCCGGAGAGCCCTGACCCGGAGACGCCTGCCCCGACGCCTGGGCCCGGCGACGTCGTCGACAGCGAGGCGTGTGATGAGGTGCGCCAGGGCATCGACGCCTTCAACCTCGGGCGCTACGACGAGACGGTGGAGCACTTCGAGAACGCCGTGCCCCTCGCGGAGGAGCAGGACGACGGCTCGGAGGCGGCGAGCCAGCTGGTCGAGGCGGTGCGCTACTACGCCGACCTCGCCGCCGGGCTCTACCCGGAGGCCGCGCGGACCTCGCCGGACTTCGCGAAGTACAAGGCGATCACCCTGGGCCAGTGCGTCCCCGTCGACGGCGAGACCTCGGAGTCACCCGGCGTCGAGGTGTGACGGCTCATGTGGGTCCAGGACTTCGAGGGGCGAGACGATCAGCCGCCTGACTCGCGGGTCTGGACGTACGACCTGGGCGGCGGAGGGTGGGGTGATGGGCAGCGGCAGGTCTACACGGGTGACGCGGCGAACGCCGACCTCGACGGTGCCGGACACCTCAGGATCACGGCCCGTCGCGAGGTGGACAACACCATCACGTCGGCACGCCTCACGACACGGACGAGCTTCGCCACGAGGTACGGCCGGATCGAGGCCCGGATCAAGGTCCCGGGCGGTCGTGGCACCTGGCCCGCGTTCTGGATGCTGGGCGCCGACATCGACGAGGTCGGGTGGCCCGCGTGCGGTGAGATCGACGTCATGGAGCACGTCGGGACCGAGCCTCGGCGCTGCTGCGGGACGCTGCACGGGCCGGGCTACAGCGGGCTCGCGGGAGGAGTCGGCGCGGCCATCGACGCCGGCACCGATCTCTCCGAGGACTTCCACGACTATGCCGTCCTCTGGGACGAGTCGGGGATCACGTGGCTCCTCGACGACCGGGAGCACCACCGGCTGACGCGGTCGGACGTGCCCGGACCCTGGCCCTTCGACCACCCGTTCTTCCTGCTCGTCAACCTGGCGATCGGGGGCGACTGGCCGGAGCTCGACACCGACACCCCGGACCTCCCAGCGGTGCTCCTGGTCGACCGGATCAGCGTCGACGAGCTGGACTAGCCAGTTCGGGCGTTCTGCCCCACGCGGGCACTGAATGTGGGTCCGGTGCCACCCAGTGACACCGAATCCACACCCAGCCTCGGCGGTGTCGGTCGTCCTGGTCGCGCTGACGAGCCGGAGGGTGACCTACCCAGTCGGGGTGAACGCCGTGCAGGTGCTGACGGGAGGCACCCGGTTGCCCCATCCTGTGGGGATGCATCGCGTCGTGACGCGCCTGATCATCGGTGGGGTCCTCGGAGCCGCATTCGCCCCGGTGGGCCTCGGGCTGCTTGCCACGAGCGCCGCCGGCGCCGAACGCGGTCCTCGCGTGGTCCTCGACGGCACCACTGCCACGGCAGAGCGCGCCGACGACGGCGGGTCGACGGCGTCGGTCGAGCTGATCAACACCGGTCGTGCCCGGGTCGACCTCGACCAGGATGCCGTCGAGGCCGGGGCGTGCGGGGTCGAGCTCGGCACGACCCAGCTGCTGGGCCTGCGGACCACGACGGTCGACCTCACCCTCGACGAGGACTGCTTCGACGACGCGTCCGAGGTGGAGGTCGACCTCGACGGGGCCGGCGTCCTGCCTCCGGCCACGATCAGCGCGCCGGCCGAGGAGGAGAGCGTGTGGACGCCCCTCGCCTGGGCCGCCGCGGTGGGGCTCGTCGTCGCGGTCGGTGTCTGGTCCTTCGCCTGCGAGACCCGGGCGACGGTCGACGGCGCGCAGGCCGCGCCCTCGGACGACATGATCGACGACCGTGAGCGGAGGTACGTCGCCGTGCGGGACCTGGTCACGTCGCGGCTCGCCGGTCTCAGGGGCCAGGTGCCCGGGTGGAAGGACTGTCCCGCGCCTGCCCGCTTCGGGTGGACGGCCGCCGTCAGCGGGCTCGAGGCGGGCTGGTCGTTCAAGGACTCCTGGGTCTCCAACCTGACGGTCGCCTCGACCGGGTTCATCGCCCTCGCGACCAGCGTCGATGCCTTCACCGCCCTCCTGGGCGAGGAGCCGAAGGCGGCGCTGCGCGTCATGACCGTCGCCGGTCTCGTCAGTGCCGCGCTCATCGCGCTCGCCAACACCCTGGTCAAGCTGCTCGGCACGAGCACGACGAAGGTCAGCGTCGCCGGCCTCGTGGCGTCGACCTGCCTCGTGGTGTTCGCCGCGACCTTCCAGGTGGTGTCCGTCGGCCTCGGCGCGATGTCGCTGGTGTCGGGGTGGGCCGATGCCGCTGCGTTCCTGCTCATGCTCGCGGTCGGGACGGCGCTGGTGGCCTACGCCCACCGGACCCTGCGCGAGATGCTGGAGAAGGGGCCGGCGGACAACCTGCCGGTGGTCCCGGCCGACGCCCTCGACGCGTGGAAGGCGGGCACGGACTGGGAGAAGCAGCTGGTCGGGCAGCGGGTGCGGGCGACCTTCGCAGAGTGGCTCCAGGACGACCCCGTGGCGGTCGACGCCTACCCGCTGCCCGACGGCTGGCCGACCACCTCGCCCGGCGACCACGGCTTCCCGAGCGGTCAGGCCTCGCTCCTCTAGATCGCGCTCACCGACCCGCAACGCCGATCAAGCGGGGCCGTGCCGGCCCGGTGCACAGTGGTCCCATGACCGCGACCGACACGTTCGCCGCCTTCCTCGCGACCATGGTCGAGACCCTCGACCTCGACAGCGAGGAGCGGGCGCGTCGGCTGCACCTCTCGCGCTTCCACCTCGACCGCATCGTCTCGGCGCACGGCGGTGAACCGCCGGGGCGGATGCGACGACGCCTGCTGCTCGAGCGCGCCGCCTTCGAGCTGGCGGTGACCGACCGCCAGGTCGTCGACATCGCCCTCGGGGCCGGCTTCTGCTCCCACGAGGCGTTCACCCGGGCGTTCCGGCGCGCCTACGGGGCGCCGCCCGCCCGCTGGCGGTGCAGCCCCACGCGCACCCAGATCGACTCGCCCAGCGACATCCACTTCCACCCACCGGGCACCCTCCGGCTGCCCACGACCACGAAGGTGACGACCATGGACCTGCTGACCCGCATGCTGGAGCACCACCTGTGGCTGACGGGTGAGCTCATCACGCGCGCCGAGCGCCTCACCGACGAGCAGCTCGACCAGCCGATCGAGGTCTCCGTCGGCACCATCGACGACGACATGACCGTCCGCTCCGTGCTGGGCCGGCTGGTCGGCCAGCTCGCCCAGTGGAACGCCGCCTCGTCGCAGCGTCCCTACGACTGGGGCCCCGAGCGGGGCAAGAGCCTCACCACCCTGCGCCGGGAGCTCGCGGAGGAGGGGCCGGCGTTCCTCACCCAGGTGCGCGAGACGGCGGAGGAGGGCCGCCTCGACGACACCTTCCTCGACGTCACCTGCGACGAGCCGCGCGTCTTCACCTACGGCGGGATGGTCGCCCACGTGCTCACCTTCGCCGCCGTACGCCGCGTGGTGGTCCTCGGAGCCCTGGAGTCGTTCGGCATCACCGACCTCGACGCCGGCGACCCGATCGACTGGGTCAGCCGCGCCTGACCGTCGTCGGCCCGGGCTGCGGCGCGTCGAACGTGATGAAGTCGTGGCGTACGGCGAGCGCGAGCGTGGCGGCGTACGACCCCTGCGGGTTCATCACGTCCGACACGCCGGGGTTCACCACCGCCGGCGACCCGATCGACTGGGTCAGTCGTCCTTCGTGACCCGCGAGGCCGTCCGGCTCACCGTCAGCGCGATCATCCGCGCGACCACGAGCGCGAGGTAGAGCATCCCGGCGATCTGCTCGAGCATCACGAACGAGCGGGCGTGCGGGCGGATCGGATAGATGTCGGAGAGCCCGGTGCTGGTCATCGTGGTGACCGAGAGGAAGAGCATCTCGAACCACGCGCGCGCCTCGAGCGGGTTGGACACCACCGAGAACGACTCGGGCCAGACGATGTCGATCGCGAGGTAGAGGTAGGCGAAGCCCCAGGCCACGACCGTGAAGGTCGCGCCCGTCGCATACAGCTCGTCGGTCGTCACGACGTGGTCGGCGAACATGTATCTCAGCAGCGCATAGCCGGTGTAGAAGTAGAACGCCGCGTGGAAGATCGACGACCAGAGGACCACCGGCTCGGTGCCGGGGGAGACGGCTTCCCAGATCGTCAGCACCACGACGGGCAGGCCGAGGATGCCGGAGACCCAGCTCAGCGCGGGGGTCATCCGCACGGCCATCACCGCGATCACCAGGACGGCGAGCGCCAGGATCGAGAACACCGCGCGGCCGGCCGGCTGGTTGCCCAGGAACGGGTAGACGAGGATGCCCAGGAGCTGGATCAGCAGCAGGTCCGCGCACGGGTGCCGCAGCACCGGGATCCGGCGCCAGTCCACTACTTCACCTCTCGCATCACCAGCACCGAGCGCGCCTCCTGCACGAGCGTGCTGCCCGACTTCACCGGCGTCCCGATCGGGTTGTCCGGGTCGGTCGAGAGCACGATCTCGCCCGAGTCGACCCAGTCGTTCTCGGGCAGGGTCACCTCGACGTCGTGCGCGGACGCGTTGAGCCAGATGACGAACGAGGTGTCGTGCTGCTGCTCCCCGCGCGGGCCGGGGGCGCGGAGCGGGTCGCCCGACACGAACATGCCGAACGCCTGGAGGCCGTCGTCGTGCCAGTCGTCGCCGGTCATCTCCCGACCGCTCGGGTGCAGCCAGGCCAGGTCCTTGGGGCCGCCGCGGATGGTCGGGCGCCCCTCGAACCAGTGCCGCTGCCTCAGCGCGGGGTGGTCGCGCCGGATCCGCAGGGCGGTCTTGGTGATCTCGTAGACGTCGAGCCAGGCGTCGTCCGGGCGCCAGTCGATCCACGAGATCTCGTTGTCCTGGCCGTAGGCGTTGTTGTTGCCACCCTGGGTGCGACCTCGCTCGTCGCCGGCGGTCAGCATCGGCACCCCGTTGGAGAAGCACAGCGACGCCATCAGGTTGGCGGCCTGGCGGCGACGGAGAGCGAGGATGTCGGCGTCGTCGGTCTCGCCCTCGACGCCGCAGTTCCAGGACCGGTTGTTGTCGGTGCCGTCGCGGTTGCCCTCGCCGTTCGCCTCGTTGTGCTTGTGGTCGTACGACACCAGGTCGCGCAGGGTGAAGCCGTCGTGGGCGGTGATGAAGTTGACCGAGGCGTACGGCGAGCGGCCGTCGTCGGCGTACAGGTCGCTGGACCCCGCCAGCCTTGTCGCGACCGTGCGCACGCCCGAGGTGTGGCCGCGCCAGAAGTCGCGCATCGTGTCGCGGTACTGGTCGTTCCACTCGACCCACGGCGGTGGGAACTCACCGACACGGTAGCCGTCCATCGAGGCGTCCCACGGCTCGGCGATGAGCTTCACGTGACGCAGGACCGGGTCCTGCCCGATGGCGGTGAGCAGGTGGCTGCCCATGTCGACGCGCTGGTCGGTCCGGGTCAGGGCGCTGAGCAGGTCGAAGCGGAAGCCGTCGACGTGCATCTCGTTGACCCAGTAGCGCAGCGAGTCGAGGATCATCCGCAGGCTCTGGGTGTGGGTCGCGTCGACGGTGTTGCCGCAGCCGGTGACGTCCCAGTACGTGTCGGTGGGCGAGCCCGTGTCGTCGGCCACCATCGCCTCCACCACGTCGGCGGCGTCGACGCGCTGGTAGTAGCCGAGGTCGTCGAGGCCGCGGAACGACAGCGTCGGCCCGAGGGGTCCCGCCTCGGCGGTGTGGTTGTAGACGACGTCGAGGTAGACCTCGAGGCCGGCCGCGTGGAAGGCCTTGACCATCTCCTTGAACTCGCGCACCTGCTCGCCACGGTCGCCGCTCGCGGAGTAGGCGTTGTGCGGGGCGAAGAAGGCCAGCGAGTTGTAGCCCCAGTAGTTGACCAGCCCGTTCTCGGCCAGCGCCGGCTCGGAGAAGAACTGGTGGACCGGCAGCAGCTCGACCGCGGTGACGCCCAGGTCGCGCAGGTAGTCGGTCACGGCCGGCGTCGCGAGACCCGCGTAGGTGCCGCGCAGCTCCTCGGGCACCCGGTCGTGCAGCCGGGTCATGCCCTTGACGTGCAGCTCGTAGATCACCGTGTCGCGCCAGCGCCGACCGTGCTTCACGTCGTCGCCCCAGTCGAAGGTGTCGTCGACGACGACGCTGCGCGGGACGTACGGCGCGGAGTCGAGCGTGCTCCGCTCCTCGGGCGCGTCCACGTCGTGGCCGAAGATCGCCGGGCCGGGGGTGAGGGTGCCGGAGACCGCCTTGGCGTAGGGGTCGAGCAGCAGCTTGTCGACGTTGAAGCGCAGTCCGCGGCCGGGCTCCCACTCGCCGTCCATGCGGTAGCCGTAGCGGGTGCCGGTCGGCAGGTCGGGGACGGCGCAGTGCCAGATGCCGAGCGAGTGCTCGGTCAGCTCGATGCGTCGCTCGGTCGCGTCCTCGCCGTCGCCGTACAGGCACAGCCAGGCCGCCCGGGCGCGCGGGGCGTAGACCGCGAAGTTGGTCGCCTCCGGCCGCCACGTGGACCCGAGCGGCCAGTTGCGGCCGGGCCACACGGTCGTCGTCTCGCCGGCGTGGGCCCACAGTCCAGGTGTCACCCGGGCATTGTGCCTGCCCCCGCATCGACGCGCGGGATTCCGTGGCGCTATGAATGCTCGTATGACCCAGGACATGACCCAGGAGACGCAGGACAGCCCGCAGGACTTCGTCCGACTCGAGGTGGCCGACGGGGTCGGCACCATCCGGCTCGACCGGCCGAAGATGAACGCCATCAGCTTCGCCGTGCAGGCCGGGCTCGCGGCCGCCGCCCGGGAGGCGACCGAGCGCGACGATGTGAAGGCCGTCGTGGTGTACGGCGGGGAGCGGGTCTTCGCCGCCGGCAACGACGTCAAGGAGATGGCCGACCTGTCCTACGCCGACATGGTCAAGGCGTCCGCGTCCGTGCAGGGAGCCGTCACCGCGATCGCACGCATCCCGAAGCCCGTCGTGGCGGCCGTGCGCGGCTACGCCCTGGGCGGCGGTTGCGAGCTGGCGCTGGCCGCCGACGTCCGGATCGCCGCCACCGACGCGACGTTCGGGCAGCCCGAGGTGCTCCTCGGGATCATCCCCGGCGCCGGCGGGACCCAGCGCCTCGCGCGGCTGATCGGACCGAGCAAGGCCAAGGACCTGATCTTCACGGGCCGCTTCGTCCAGGCCGACGAGGCGCTGGCGCTGGGCCTGGTCGACCGGCTCGTCGAGCCCGACGAGGTGTACGCCGCCGCGCTGGCCTGGGCCGGACAGTTCTCGGGCGCCGCGAGCCTCGCGCTGCGGGCGGCCAAGACCTGCATCGACCGTGGGCTGGAGACCGACCTCGACACCGGCCTGGAGATCGAGCAGATGCAGTTCGCGGCCGTCTTCGCCACCGAGGACCGTGCCATCGGCATGCGGTCGTTCGTTGAGAACGGTCCGGGCAAGGCGACGTTCGTCGCGCGATGATGCACGGCAGACCGCACCACCGACGGAAGGACCCTCGTGGCCAAGGACAGCACTGACACCCAGGACAAGTCGGACGGCAAGGGACGCGCGGCGTCCGCCGCCGCTGCACTGCGTGCCCGGATCGCCCAGCTGGTGTGGCTGGTCTGCGTGCTGTGCGCGCTGGCGCTGGCGCTGGGGGCGCTGCTGGTGGCGCTCAAGGCCAATCCCGACAACGAGCTCGTGCAGTTCATCAAGGACGCGGCGAGCTACGTCGACCTCGGCGTCTTCGACCGCAACGAGGGCGTGCTCAAGTTCGACGGCGACAACGCGGCGACGAAGAACGCGTTGGTCAACTGGGGCCTCGGCGCGGTGGTGTGGCTGATCATCGGACGGATCCTGGACCGCATCATCCGCCCCTGAGGCGCTTGTGGTCCGTGGGGCTGGCCGTCGTGGATGACAGGTCGAGTGCGCTACGCGCAGTAGTCACCACGTGGCCCAGCACTCGACCCGGGCTCTCTGGACACCGATCGAGCGCTGTGCCATGTTGTGACACTGTGTGACAACTCGAGTGTCATCGGCTGTCCGGGAGGGGTGGCCACGCTCGGGAAGACGAATCCTGGGAGGGACTCTGATGGCTTCCACGCTGTCCAAGAAGTGCTCGGTCGCGGCCGTCTCCGCGATCCTGGTGGGAGGAACGGCCGTCCTCGCGGCGCCCGCCGGGGCCGAGTCCGGCGCGCTGCTCTACACCTGCAAGGACCCGACCGGCACCGACCGCACGTTCTCGGTCAAGGCCGACACCGACGCCCCCGCCACCGTGGTGGCCGGCACCGCGTTCACGCCCAACCTCACGGCGACCGTGACCGTCCCGGAGGAGCTGCGCAACCTCCTCTACGGCACGGCCGGGGCCCGCACCGTCGAGGGCGGCACCAACTCCAGCGGCGCCTCGTCCTCGGTGGGCTACGCCGTGGACGGCACGCCCGGCACCCTGGCCGCGCAGATCCCGGTCACCACGATCCCGGCCTCCGGGACCCTCACCGTCGTGGCCACGGCGGCCGGCAAGCCGATCACGCCCACCACGAACGGCGACCTCAAGATCACCGCCGGCGACTTCACGGCCGTCCTGGTCGGCAAGAACGGCAGCGGCAACCCGGCCCTGCTGTCGCCGTACACGATCCCGTGCAAGCTCAACCCCGGTCAGAACGCCGTCGTCGACACGGTGGCCGTGACGGGCGGGACCGCCCCGACGCCCACCCCGACGCCGACCCCCACGCCCACCCCGGGCGCGAAGGCGAGGACGGAGTCGAGCGCGAAGGTGACGTACGCGAAGAAGAAGGCCACGGTCAAGGTCACGGTCAAGGCTGCGACCGGCACCGCCACCGGCAAGGTCACGATCACCCTCAAGAAGGGCGCGAAGAAGCTCAAGTCCGTCAGCGCCACCCTCAAGGGCGGCAAGGCCAGGGCCGTCTTCTCGAAGATCAAGGCGAAGGGAAAGTACAAGGTCGCGGTGAAGTACGCCGGATCGAGCACGACCGAGGCGTCGTCGACGAAGGCGTCCTTCACGGTCTCCTGAGCCCGGCCCGTCGGGCCCGATGTTGTGAGTAACCCCACCGCGGACGCTGTTCCGCGGTGGGGTTACTCACTTGTAACCTCGGCAGCACAATCGCCATAACAGGAGGGGCCGCGAGGCCACACACCATGAACATTGTCGTCTGTGTGAAGTACGTACCCGACGCGACCGCCGACCGGCAGTTCGAGTCGGACAACACCGTTGACCGCGTCGGCGTCGACGGCCTGCTGTCCGAGCTCGACGAGTACGCCGTCGAGCAGGCGCTGCAGCTCAAGGAGAAGGCGGGCGAGGGCGAGCACGAGGTGATCGCGCTGTGCGTCGGTCCCGAGAAGGCCGTCGACGCTGCTCGCAAGGCGCTGCAGATGGGCGCCGACAAGGCGGTCCACGTGCTCGACGACGCCATCGCGGGCTCCGACTACATCGCGACGTCGCTGGTGCTGGCCAAGGCCATCGAGAAGATCGGCGTGCCCGACCTGGTCGTGTGCGGCATGGCCTCGACGGACGCCTCCGGCTCCGTCGTGCCCGCCATGCTGGCCGAGCGCCTCGGCCTCCCGCAGGTCACGCTGGCCTCCGTGGTCGAGGCCCAGGGCGACCAGGTCCGGATCAAGCGCGACAACGAGGGCTCCACCGAGGTCATCGGCGCGACCCTGCCGATCGTGCTGTCGGTCACCGACCAGACGGGTGAGGCCCGCTACCCGTCCTTCAAGGGCATCATGGCGGCGAAGAAGAAGCCCCTGGACGTGTTCTCCCTCGCCGACCTCGGCGTCGACGCCGGCGAGGTCGGCCTGTCGGTGGCGTGGTCGCAGGTCGAGGAGACCACCGCCCGCCCGCCGCGCACCGCCGGCGAGGTCGTCACGGACGAGGACGGTTCGGGCGCGGTCGCGCTGGCCGAGTTCCTCGCCTCCAAGAAGTTCATCTGAGGGAGATCAGTCAATGTCTGAAGTTCTGGTTGTCATCGACCACGCCGACGGCGCGGTCAAGAAGCCGACGTTCGAGCTGCTCACCATCGCGCGGCGCCTCGGCGAGCCGTCGGCCGTGTTCTTCGGCGCGGCCGACCAGGCCGACGCCGTGGCCGAGAAGGTCAAGGCGTACGGCGCGGAGAAGGTGTACGTCATCGACGACGCCGAGCTGAAGGGCTACCTCGTGGCCCCGAAGGCTGAGGCGATGCAGCAGCTGGCCGAGAAGAGCTCGCCCGCGGCGATCCTGTTCCCCTCGACGTTCGAGGGCAAGGAGGTCGCGGCCCGCCTCGCGATCAAGATCGGGTCCGGCCTGATCACCGACGCCGTCGACGTCCAGGAGGGCCCGGTCACCACGCAGTCGGTGTTCGCCGGCTCCTACACGGTCACCGCGAAGGTCACCCAGGGCACCCCGATCATCACGGTCAAGCCCAACTCGGCCGCCCCCGAGGAGGCTGCTGGTGCCGGCGCCGTGGAGGCGTTCGCGCCGTCGATCTCGGACGCTGCGAAGACCGCCCAGGTCATCGCCTCGCAGCCGCGGCAGGCGACCGGTCGCCCGGAGCTGACCGAGGCCGCGATCGTGGTCTCGGGCGGTCGTGGCACCGGCGGCAACTTCGAGCCGATCGAGAACTTCGCCGACTCGCTCGGCGCCGCCGTGGGCGCCTCGCGTGCCGCGGTCGACTCGGGCTGGATGCCGCACGCGTTCCAGGTCGGCCAGACCGGCAAGACCGTCTCGCCGCAGCTCTACGTCGCCAACGGCATCTCGGGCGCGATCCAGCACCGCGCCGGTATGCAGACCTCTAAGACCATCGTGGCCGTCAACAAGGACAACGAGGCCCCGATCTTCGAGCTCGTGGACTTCGGTGTCGTGGGCGACCTGCACACGGTCCTCCCGGCCGCCACCGAGGAGATCACCAAGCGCAAGGGCTGACCCCTCGCCGTACGCCGAACGCCCCCGACCTCCCGGTCGGGGGCGTTCGCACGTCCGGACGGTCAGCGGGCGTGCACGCGGACGTCCCAACGCCCGTCCTGCTCGACGAACTGCACCCGCATCGACCCCCGTCGGCCCTGCAGGGAGAACCGGGGACCGGCACGCAGGCCCGGGAAGACGCGCCCGCAGCTGCCGTGGCGTGGGACCTCGACCCGGTGCACCGTCCTCCAGCCGCTCGGCGTCGAGCGCTGAAGAAGGTCGGGCCAGCCGTCGCGACCACGGCTCGAGGTGAGTCGGAGCAACCGGTCGGCGGCGACGGGGACGACGACGTCACAGCCGCCGTCGGTGCCGACCGGCACCGCCGTGGCGGAGCCGCGGCCGAGCACCACGGTGCGGTGATGGTCGGGGACGGCGACCAGGCCGAGCGTGGCGTTGGGACCGACGGCCTGGGCGCGCAGCGGCCACGCGGTCCACGCGGCTCCGTCGGGCGAGCTGACCAGCCGGTCGGCGCCGGTGCAACGCAGCGAGAGCGCGTAGAACCCGAGGCCGGCCGTGAGGTCGTTGCGGTAGTTGCAGCGCGTCCCACTCGACCTGGTGAGCATCGACACGGGGGACCGCCACGCCTGCGCCGCGGGGTCGAAGACCTGCACGCGCAGGTCGGCGGGTCCGTTGCCCACCACCGCGAGCGGGAGGTCCGGTGCGTCGAGGAGCAGGGGCGCGAAGCCGCGCAGGAAGCGGTCCGACAGCAGCCCGGGTGCGGACAGCGGTGCGACCGCGCTCACCACCCATGGCGAGTCGTCGCCGGACCGGGTCAGGCGGGCGTTGGACCACTCGTCGGCGTCGTCGCCGAAGGCCAGCGTGCGGGAGTCGATCGCCGTGACGCCGGTGGAGTAGCAGTCCGGGCCGGTCGGCAGCACCTGTCGCGTGGGGACCCCGGCGGACAGGTAGGTGTCGAACGTGACCGAGCACGAGTCGTCCTCGTAGGCGATGGTCACCGTCCCGGCGTCGGTGATCATCGGCGCCTCGCCCTCGAAGACCGGACGGGGCGGGTCCGCGACTCGGCGTACGAACCCGGTCGCGGCGCTCCAGGTGTAGTAGTCGTCGCCCCGGGCCCACACGGCCTGCGTGCCGTCGGGTGAGATGCCGGTCGAGGCCCACCCGTAGCCGGGCAGCCGGCGGGACTGCCAGGTCTGCGTGTCGGCGGAGACGATGGCGTGGGGGTGTCCGTCCCACTCCTCGACCAGGGCCGGACCGCACCCGATCCGCACGGCCACGCCGTTGCCCGACCCGCGCGCCACGACCCCCCAGCACCGCAGGTCGTCGTCGTGGAAGATCACCTGGGCCGGGCCCCAGGACCGCGTCGCCGCGTCCCAGCGCCGGCCGCGAATGCTGCGTCCCCCGGCGGTCGACGTCACCTCGTAGCGGTCGCCGTCCGCCAGGGCGACGACCTGGCCCCGGAGGACCGGGTCGGGCAGTCCCGCCAGCGGCGACGACGGGTGCGGTGGCACCGGTTCCGGCTCCGCGTGGGCGGGTGCTGGCACGAGCAGGGCGGCCAGGAGGGCGAGCGTGGCCGTGGCAGCGCGGCGCATGTCAGTACGTCCCGCGCCGTACGACCCAGCCGTCACCGCGCGGTGTGACGACCAGCGACGCCACCCGACGGCGCCCGAGGAAGTTGTAGGTCGTCGGGCGCTCGTAGAGGGCGACGTCGGACTCGCGGCACGTGTCGTCGCCGACCCGGGACCGCGGGATCGTGGTGTCGGTGCGTCGCCACCCGCTGGACGTGGACACCTCGAGCCGGCTCGGCCAGCCCCGATCTGTCGACGCGGTCAGCCGGATCGCGGTGTCGGGGGAGACGGGTTGGACCGCGTCGCAGCGGTTGTCGCCGCCGACGGGCAGCCTCACCACTCCTTCCTCGCGGGAGAAGACCAAGGTGCGCCGCGCGTTGGAGACCGACACCTCGGCGTGGTCGGGCGCCACCCCGAGAGGGCGTCCGGCCAGGGACACGTCGGTCCAGGTGGCGCCGTCCACGCTGACGAGCACCCGCTCGGCCTTCCCGCACCGCACGCGCAGGGCGAAGACGCCCAGCGGCTCCTGGATGAAGTTGTCGCCCCAGGTGCACGCGGTCGGCCCCGTCCGGATCGCGGTGGGGGCCGACCAGCTGTGCGCGACCGGGTCGTAGGACTGGGCGTAGAACGTCCGCTTGTCGGGTGATCCCACGGCCAGCAGCGGCAGTCCGGGCGAGCTGGTGAACAGGGTGGTCGCCGTGCCGCGGCCGCGGTGTCGCACGAGACCGGGCGCACGGTCGGGCGCAGGACCGGTGACGGCCCACGGCGACGCGGTGTCCGGTCGGGTGATCGTGACCGCCGACGCGGGATACTCGCGCTCGCCGAAGAACACGGTGGTGGCGTCGACGTTCGCCAGCCACACGTCGGCGCAGGCGTTGGGTACGTCGAGCTCCTGCCTGCTCTCGGCACCGGTGGCAGCGACGTCGAGCACGGTCATCACGCAGTCGCGACCGCGGTCCCGGGCCTCGCCGTACATCACGGACACGTCTCCGGCGTCGGAGATCATGCCGGTGATCGTGTACTCCTGACCGGGCAGGCTGCGCTCGACCTCGGTGAACCGCCCGTTCGTCCACGTGACCCAGCCCTGGTGGACAGGCCAGATCGCTGCGTTGCCGCTGGGCGAGATGCCGGGCTCGTCGTAGGCCTCGCCCGGCAGGGTGGCCCGCTGCCACGTCGAGCCGTCGGGGGAGTAGAGCGCCTGCGAGTGCGTGGGAGCCTGGTCGTCGGCGTAGCCTCCCCGGTCGCACCGCGCGATCACGGCGATGGCCGTGCCGGCTGCGCGGGCGTCGACGTTGCCGCAGTAGAGGTCCTTCGCGCGCAGCACCACGCTGCGCTCGCCCCAGGCGCTGGTGGCCGCGTCGTAGCGGCTGCCCCACACCGTGCGCTGGTCGGGGGACACGACGACCTTGAACCGGTCGCCGTCCGCCAGGTCCACGATGACGCCGGTGCCCAGCCGCTCCGGGAGGCCGGCGGTCGGGTCCGTGCCCGACGCCTCGCCGGTGGGTGGAGCGGCGACGAGCAGTCCCGCCGCGAGCACGGAGCCGAGAGCGATATTCCCCCGCATGACACATCCCTTCCGAGCGTGAGACGTCGGTCGGCAGCAGCTGCGCTCGACCTACGCTGGCCAGCATGAGCATTGCCTATGACGAGGGCGACGTGCGAGAGGTTGCCGCGCGAGCGCGCGTGGCGAGCCACGACCTGGCCCTCGCGACACGTGCCGTCAAGGACGCCGCGCTGCACGCCATGGCCGACGGCCTGCTCGCGGCCGCCCCCGAGGTCCTGGCCGCCAACGCCGAGGACGTCACGCGCGCCGAGGGCAACGGCACGCCGCCCAACATCATCGACCGGCTGCGGCTCGACGACGACCGGCTCGAGGCGATGGCGGCCGGGTTGCGCGAGGTCGCCGGCCTGCCCGACCCCGTGGGCGAGGTGGTGCGGGGATCGACCCTCGCCAACGGCCTCGAGCTGCGCCAGGTGCGGGTGCCCTTCGGCGTGGTCGGGATGATCTACGAGGCCCGTCCCAACGTCACCGCCGACGCCGCCGGCATCTGCCTCAAGTCCGGCAACGCGGTCCTGCTGCGGGGCTCGTCCAGCGCGCGCTCCAGCAACGCCGCGATCGTCACTGCCCTGCGCACGGCCCTGCTGGCCTCCGGGCTGCCGGAGGACGCCGTCCAGCTCGTGCCCGGTGACTCGCACGACTCGGTGAAGGCGCTGATGCGCGCGCGTGGTCTCGTCGACGTGCTGATCCCGCGCGGCGGCGCCGGCCTGATCCGCAGCGTCGTCGAGGAGTCCACGGTGCCCGTCATCGAGACGGGCGTGGGCAACTGCCACGTGTACGTCGACGCGTCGGCCGACCTCGAGCAGGCGCTCGCGATCGTGGTCAACGCCAAGACCCACCGCACCAGCGTCTGCAACGCGGCTGAGTCGCTGCTGGTCCACGCCGACATCGCCGACGACTTCCTGCCACAGGTGATCGACGCCCTCCACGAGCGCGAGGTCACGATCCACGGCGACGACCGGTTCACCGAGTACGACGGCGTCGTCGAGGCGACCGAGGAGGACTTCGGGGCGGAGTACCTCTCGCTCGACATCTCCGCGGCCGTCGTGGACGACGTCGAGGCAGCCATCCGGCACATCCGCACCCACTCCAGCGGTCACACCGACGCCATCGTGGCCCGCGACCAGGCGACCATCCGCCGGTTCGTCGCCTCGGTCGACTCCGCCGCCGTGCTGGTCAACGCCTCGACCCGGTTCACCGACGGCGGTGAGTTCGGCTTCGGCGCCGAGATCGGGATCAGCACCCAGAAGCTGCACGCCCGGGGGCCGATGGGTCTGCCGGAGATGACGTCCACGAAGTACGTCGTGATCGGGGACGGCCACATTCGGTGACCCGGCCTGCGGCCGATAGGATGCGGCGCATGTCGCTGAGCGCCCTGAGCATCCACGCCGTCCAGATGGCCTCCGAGACGGCCGACGAGCCGGCCGTGTCCCCCTACCTCATCGGGGCCATCGCGCTGGCGATCCTGCTGGGCCTGCTGCTCGCCCTGATCTCCTTCGGCGGCGGGCGCGAGCACAGCTGACGTGCCCACCGAGGAGCGGACCGTGCGCCGCGTCGGGGTCATGGGCGGCACCTTCGACCCCATCCACCACGGCCACCTCGTGGCGGCCTCCGAGGTGCAGGCGTGGTTCGACCTCGACGAGGTCGTCTTCGTCCCGACCGGGGCCCCGTGGCAGAAGGCCGACCGCAACGTCTCGCCCGCCGAGGACCGCTACCTGATGACGGTGGTGGCGACGGCGGCCAACCCGCGCTTCAACGTCTCCCGGGTCGACATCGACCGCACCGGGCCGACCTACACGATCGACACGCTCCGTGACCTGAAGGCCGCGATGCCCGACGCGGAGCTCTACTTCATCACCGGCGCCGACGCCCTCGCCGACATCTTCACCTGGCGTGACGTCGACGAGCTCTTCGAGCTCGCGCAGTTCGTCGGCTGCACCCGGCCCGGCTACGAGATGGACGAGAAGACCCTCGACGCGATCCCCTCGGACCGCGTGACCATGGTCGAGATCCCCGCCCTGGCGATCTCCTCCACCGACTGCCGCGACCGCAAGCGCCGCGGCGAACCCGTCTGGTACCTCGTGCCCGACGGCGTCGTGCAGTACATCGCCAAGCACGACCTCTACGCCTCGACCACCAAGGAATCCTGAGACATGACCGCCACCGACCACGCCCTCGAGCTCGTCCAGATCGCCGCCGCGGCGGCCGTCGACAAGCTCGCCCTCCAGGTCATCGCCTTCGACGTGAGCGTGCAGCTCGCGATCACCGACGCCTTCCTGCTCGCCTCGGCCTCCAACGAGCGGCAGGTCAACGCCATCGTCGACGAGATCGAGGACAAGCTGCGCGAGGCCGGCGCCAAGCCGATCCGCCGCGAGGGCCAGCGCGAGGGCCGCTGGGTGCTCCTCGACTACGGCGAGATCGTGGTGCACGTGCAGCACGAGGACGAGCGCCAGTTCTACGCCCTCGAGCGGCTGTGGCGCGACTGCCCGGCGATCCCGGTGCCGCAGCCGGGCCCGCCGGCTGCGGAGACCCCGGAAGCGTGACCCGCACCCTCGTCCTGCTGCGCCACGGCCGGACCGCGTGGAACGCCGAGCGTCGCGCGCAGGGCCACCTCGACGTGCCCCTCGACGACACCGGCCGCGCCCAGGCACGCGCCGTGGCCCCGGCGATCGCCGCGCTGCGTCCCTCTGCGCTCTGGAGCTCCGACCTGGCCCGCGCCAGCACGACGGCCGACGAGGTGGCCCGCGCGTGCGGGCTCACCGTCCAGGTCGACAAGCGCCTGCGGGAGTACGACGTGGGGGAGCGCTCCGGCATGACCGTGCCCGAGTTCGCGGCGGCCTTTCCCGACGAGCACGCCGCCTGGAGTGCCGCCGGCGGGCTGTTCGAGGCGACCGAGGCGGTGCCCGGCGCGGAGAGCACCGACGACGTGATCGAGCGCATCGTCCCCGCCCTGCGCGAGGCGCTGGCGTCGGTCGCGCCCGGCGAGACCGTGTGCGTCGTCGGCCACGGAGCGTCCACCAAGGTCGGCCTCGTCGCCCTCCTGGGCTGGGACCGCACCCTCGGCCAGAGCCTGCGCGGCATGGACAACTGCGGGTGGGCCACGCTGGTCGAGACCGGCGCCGGGGACGAGCTCCGGCTCGCGGCGTACAACCGGATGGCACCCGATTTCACATCTGCCGGAAGCGTTGGCTAAGATTCCGCGAGTTGTCCAAGAGACAGCCCCGATGGGGGTGTGGCGCAGCTGGTAGCGCATCTGCATGGCATGCAGAGGGTCAGGGGTTCGAGTCCCCTCACCTCCACCATCACCTCGAAACGCCGGCCCACGGGCCGGTGTTTTGCGTTGTGCGCCGGCGCAGCTGGTATCGACAGTGCCAGTCCGGGCGATGGCGTGCCGAGGGTCAGGGGTTCGAGTCTTCTCACCTCCACCATCACCTCGAGCCGGATCCGTCAGGGTCCGGCTTGATGTTTTTCGCGCCGGCGTTTGCGTCATGCGCCGGGCCGTCAGGCGCTGGCCGTGGTGGCGACGCCCGCGTGGGCCCGGAGCAGGAGGAGCGCGGTCCGCATCCGGGTCTTGGTGGTGCCCACGGGGGTCTGCATGATGCGGGAGACCTCGGCGTAGGTGTGGCCGTCGAAGTAGGCCAGCTCGACAGCACGGCGCTGCACGGCCGACAGGCAGGTCATCGCCGTGTGGACGACGCGGGCGTCGAGGTTGGCGCGCGCCTGGTCGAAGGTGGTGTCCGGAGCTGTCAACTGCGCGGTGTCCTGGTGCCACGAGTCGTCGCGTCGTCGGCCGGCGGCGCTGGAGCGCACGTGGTCCACGGTACGGCGGTGGGCGAGCGTCATCATCCAGCCGATGGCGGAGCCGCGGGCCGGGTCGAACCGGGCCGACCTCAGCCAGATCTCGGCGAACGCATCCTGCGCTGCTTCCTCCGCCTGGTGCGGGTCCCGGGCCACACGGAGGGCGATGCCGTAGATCCGGTGGGAGGTCGCCGCGTAGACCTCGGCGAAGGCGTCCTCGTCACCACGCCCCGAGCGCAGGAGCAGCTCGGCCAGCGGGTCGACGGTGGAGGGTGGTGCGTGGGTCGTGCGTGCGGTACGTCCGGTCATGGTCGAGCCTCATCGTCTTCTCGTCAGCCCCGGCGTACCCAGTGTGTGCAAGTAACTTGTGCACAAGGTAGCCGATCCACGTGCGAGAATGTGCGACATGGCCGACATCGATGCGCCGCCCCTGGTGGACCAGCTGTGCTTCGACCTCTACGCGGCCTCCCGCGCGGTGACCGCGGCCTACCGCCCGGCCCTGACGGCGATCGGCCTGACCTATCCGCAGTACCTCGTGCTCATCGTGCTCTGGGAGCACGAGCACCGCACGGTCCGCGAGATCGCGGACGCCCTGCGGCTCGACCACGGCACCCTCACGCCCCTCCTGCGCCGGATGGAGGCGGGTGGGCTCGTTGCTCGCCACCGCGACCACAACGACGAGCGCTACGTCGTGGTGTCGCTGACCGCCAAGGGTGACGCCCTGCGCAAGCACGCCCACCGCATCCAGTGCGACATGAAGGACGCCCTCGCGCTCGACGACCAGGAGTTCTCCGACCTCCAGGCCGTCCTGCGCACCCTCACCGACCGGGTCAGCTGACCCGACTGGCGGGTGGTTCGCGCCGACGCGGGCGCGGCCGTCCTCACACCAGGGCGCGGGCCAACAGGTCCTGCAGCTCGCGGTAGTGCCGCTCGGCGGCGTCCTCGTCGTACATCGAGGTGTCGGCCATGACGAAGCCGTGCGACGCCCCGGGGTAGACCGCCGTGGTGTGTGCGAGGCCGGCCGCGGACAGCGCCTCGTCGACCGTCGCGACGGCCTCGGGGGGCATCGAGCCGTCGTGGTCGGCGTAGCCGGCCAGCACCTCGCCGCGAACCTGCGGGATCGAGAGATGGGGACTGTCCGGCGCGTCCGTGACGAGCCCGCCGACGTGGAACATCCCGATCGCGGCGACCCGGTCGGGCAGCTGGGCACCGGCACGCAGCGCGAGCCGACCGCCCATGCAGTAGCCGACCGTGCCGATCGGCCCCGGAGCGACGTCCGGGTCGGCGTCCAGCGCAGCGACGTACGCCGAGAGGTCGCGGGCGGCCTCCTCGGCGCTGTGGCTCGCGACGAGCGGCATGACCGTGGCGAAGAACGCCTCGCGCTCGCCGGGGAGTCGCAGGTCGGTCGTCGGCGCGATCTCCGCCGCGGTGCCGTGGCGGTGGAAGACGTTGGGGGCGAGGACGACGTGGCCCCAGTCGGCGATCCGGTCCGCCACCCGCTCGATCTGCGGCCGTAGCCCGATGGCGTCCATGTAGAGCAGGACGCCGGGGTGGGGGCCGGGGTGCTCGGCGGGCCGGGTGAGGTAGGCCTCGGCCGGTCCGTCCGGGGTGGTCAGCTGGACACGTTCTCCACGGGTGGTCACCGCTCCAGTCTCGGCCATCGGGGTCCACGACCCCGGCGTACCCTCCGGACCATGGTCGGATCACTCCTCGGCAACCACGTCCGTCGCGTCGAGGACCCGGAGCTCCTGACGGGTCGCGGCAGCTACGTCGACGACCTGCGGATCCCGGGCACGGCGCAGGCGGTCTTCGTCCGCAGCCCGTTCGCCCACGCGCGGATCGGGTCCATCGACACCACCGAGGCCGAGAACGCGCCCGGGGTCCTGGCCGTCCACACGGCGGCGACGCTCGGCCGCGAGAGGGTGCCGCCGTTCGCCGTGGTCCACGAGCGCGTCGGGCACCCGCCGCTGGCCGACGGCGTGGTGCGCTACGTCGGCGACCCCGTCGCGCTGGTCGTGGCGGAGACCCGGGCGCAGGCGGTCGACGCCGCCGAGCTGGTCGACGTCGACTACGACGAGCTGCCCGTGGTGGTCGACATGGAGGCTGCCCTCGCACCCGACGCGACGCTGCAGTTCCCCGAGCTCGGGACCAACATCGCCCAGTCGGTCCGGGCGGTCCACCCCGAGGACGCGGGCGACGTGCTGGCCGGCGCGGACGTCGTCGTACGCGCCCGGATCGAGAACCAGCGCATCGCCACCGCGCCGATCGAGGGCAACGCGATCCTCGCCGACCCGCGCCCCGACGGCGAGGTCGAGCTGACCGCCCACGTCGCGACGCAGCAGCCGCACCTGGCACGCGACCTGCTGGTGAAGTTCACCGGTCTCGACAAGGAGCGGGTGCGCGTGGTCACCCCGCACGTGGGCGGGGCCTTCGGTGGCAAGGCGGGGATCTCCTTCACCCACGCGGCTGTCGTCGCCGCCGCCCGCATCCTGGGCCGGCCGGTGGCGTGGAGCGAGACCCGCAGCGAGGCGATGCTCTCGATGCAGGGCCGGGGGCAGGTGCAGTTCGCCGAGCTCGGGCTGACCCGGGACGGGACGATCGTCGGGCTGCGCGCCCGCAACATCGGTGACTGCGGGGCGTACGCCGGCTTCGGCGGCGCCCTGGTGGTCGGCCCGACCCACATCATGGCCCAGGGTCCCTACGAGATCCCTGCGATCGACTACGCCGGGATCGCGGTGATGACCAACACCGCACCGATGGGAGCCTTCCGCGGTGCGGGGCGACCCGAGGCCGCCGCCATGCTGGAGCGCCTGCTCGACCTGGCTGGGCACGAGCTCGGCCTCGCCCCGGAGGAGGTCCGGCGCCGCAACCTCATCGCCAAGGACGCCTTCCCCTACACGACGCGCACCGGCCTGCTCTACGACTCGGGCGACTACGAGCTCGCCCTGACCGAGGCCCTGCGGGTCGCCGGCATCGACGGGCTCCGCGCCGAGCAGCTCCGGCGCCGCGAGGCCGGCGAGGCGAAGCAGCTCGGGATCGGGGTGTCGACCTACGTCGAGATCACCGGCTTCGGCGGCACCGAGCTCGGCAGCGTCCGCATCGAGCCCGACGGGTCGGTGGTCGTCATGTCCGGCACCTCGGCGCACGGGCAGGGGCACGCGACGTCGTTCTCGATGATCGTCGCCGACCGGCTCGGCGTCCCGATGGACTCCATCACCTACGTCCAGTCCGACACCGCGGCCGTCCCCACGGGCGGTGGCACCGGCGGCTCACGGTCGCTGCAGCTCGGGGGCAGTGCCGTCGCAGCCGCGGCCCGCGCCGTACGCGAGCAGGCGGTCGACCTCGCGGCCGACCTGCTCGAGGCCTCGCCCGCCGACATCGAGGTCGCCGACGACGGGTTGCGGGTGGCCGGCGTCCCGACCCCGGTCCGGACCTGGCGCGAGCTGGGCGCCGAGGCCGCCGAGCGCGGGGTGTCGCTGCGGGCCGACCTGGACGTCCCGCAGTCCGGCGCCACGTTCCCGTTCGGTGCGCACGTGTCCGTGGTGGAGGTCGACACCGAGACCGGTCGCGTCGTCCCGATCAGGCACGTCGCGGTCGACGACTGCGGCCGCATCCTCAACCCGACGATCGTCAGCGGCCAGCAGCACGGCGGCATCGCACAGGGCATCTCGCAGGCGCTCTGGGAGCAGTTCGTCTACGACGAGGCCGGGCAGCCTCTCACCTCGACCTTCGCCGACTACCAGATGCCGACGAGCGCCGACACCATGACGTTCGAGGCGTCCAACACCGAGACGTCGACCGGCCTCAACGAGCTCGGGGCCAAGGGCATCGGCGAGTCCGGCACGCTGGGCTCCACGCCGGCCGTGCAGAGCGCCGTCGTCGACGCGCTCGCCCACCTCGGCGTGCGCCACGTCGACATCCCGTGCACGCCCGATCGCGTGTGGCGGGCCGTGCAGGACGCCCGGGCCGGCCGGCTCGCCGACCCGTGGCGCGAGCCGCCGGCCGCGTTCGACGCGCTCGAGGTCGAGCGCGGACCCGCCGACGGTGGTGTCGAGGTCTGAGCGGTCAGAGTCCCTGCCACGCCGGCTTCGCGGCGTACGTCTCGGTGAAGTAGCCGGCGAGCTGGAGCCGCGACGCGGCGGGGGAGTCGAGGACGACGGTGACGTGGGGGTGCAGTTGCAGCGCGCTGCCCGGCCACATGGCGCTCACCGGTCCCTCGACGAGGTGGTGGATCGCCTCGGCCTTGTGCCGCCCGGTGGCCACGAGCACGAGGTGGCGCGCATCGAGGATGGTGCCGATGCCCTGGGTCAGGCAGTGCTGCGGGACGTCGTCGATCCTCCCGTCGAAGAAGCGTGCGTTGTCGGCCCGCGTCTGGTGGGTCAGGGTCTTGATCCTGGTGCGCGAGGCGAGCGACGATCCGGGCTCGTTGAAGGCGATGTGGCCGTCGGTCCCGATGCCGAGCAGCTGGAGGTCGATGCCGCCGGCGTCCGCGATCGCCTGTTCGTACGCCGCACACGCCCCCGCGAGGTCGTCGGACCCGCCGTCGGGGCCGGCGACGGCGTCGGCCGCGATGTCGACCTTGTCCACGAAGGCGCGCTGGATGACGTTGCGGTAGCGCTCGGGGTGGTCGGCCGGCAGCCCGACGTACTCGTCGAGCATGAACGCGCGCGCGCCGGCCAGGCTCAGCCCGCCCGCGGCGACCCGGCGCGACAGCTCGTCGTAGATGCCCTCGGGGCTGGAACCGGTGGCGACACCGAGCACGGCGTCGGGCCGGGCCGCGACGAGCGCGCTGATGGCGTCGGCCGCGACGCGCGCGACCTCGTCGGCGGTGTCGACGATGATGACTTCCACGTTGGTTCCTCCTCCGAACGGACCAGTGGCCACGGTAGTGGTACCTACCAGCAAGGTCAACGCGAGGCCGAGCTGAGCCTGTCGTCGGGTGGTAGCGTTCGCCGCACGTCGCAAGTTGTCACTACCAGTGGAGGGACGCGGCATGACCGACGAGCCCAAGCACCGCGCCCTCCAGCGCGCCCTGATCTCCACCGCGGGCCGGCTCGGACCGGGCAGCCCGATGCCGTCGGAGCGCTCGCTGACCGACACCTACTCCATCAGCCGCACCACCGTGCGCAAGGCGATCGACTCCCTCGTGCACGACGGCGTCCTCGAGCGCGCTCAGGGCAAGGGCACCTTCGTCTCCCGAGGCCGGCTGCGCAGCACCCTGCACATGGCCTCGTTCTCCGACGACATGCGCCGCCGCGGCCTCCAGCCGTCCTCACGGCTCGTCCGGCTCTCCCGCGAGCAGACCACCGGCGCGGTGGCCGCCTTCTTCGACGGCAGCCCCGGCTGGCGGCTCGAGCGGCTCCGGCTCGCGGACGGCGACCCGATCGCCCTCGAGGTCGACTGGATCAACGCCGACCTCGTCACCGACCTCGACGCCCACGACGTGACCGGGTCGCTGTACGCGCTCCTCGCCACGGCCTACGACCGTCCCGTCGACGAGGCCGAGCAGACGGTGTGGGCGACCGCGGCCGACCCGTGGCAGGCCGCCCAGCTGGAGGCGCCCGTGGGTGCTCCGCTGATGGCCTTCGAACGGCGCTCGCGCAGCGGGGGCCGTCCGATCGAGCACGTCACCAGCTGGTATCGCGGCGACCGCTACTCCCTCCAGATGAGCCTCGACGAGTCGATGCGCACCGCCGCGACGGGGGAGGAGTCGTGACCGTCGTCCGCGCCGGCCGGCTCGTCCTGCCCGACAGCGTCATCGGCCCCGCGTGGCTCCGCGTCGAGGGCGACCGCATCGCCGACCTCGGTGCGGGCGAGCCAGCCACCTGCGACGTCGACCTCGGCGACGCCACCCTCGTGCCCGGCTTCGTCGACCTGCACTGCCACGGCGGGGGCGGTCACTCCTTCTCCGACGGCCCCGAGGCCGCCCTCGGCGCGGTCGCGGCGCACCGACGCAGTGGTACGACGACGTCGCTGGCGAGCCTCGTCACCGACACCCTCGGCACGCTCGAGCACCAGGTCCGCGACCTGGCCCCCCTGGTGGCGGACGACGAGCTCGCCGGCGTCCACCTCGAAGGACCCTGGCTCTCCTCGATCCACTGCGGCGCGCACGACCCCGCCCTGCTCCGCGATCCCGATCCCGACGAGGTCGACGGGCTCGTCTCGGCCGTCCCCGGCGCGGTCCGCATGGTCACGGTCGCGGTCGAGCGCCAAGGCGGACTGGACGCCGTGCGCCGGCTCGCCGACCGGGGCGTGATCGCGGCCCTCGGGCACAGCGATGCGACGTACGCCCTGGCCCATGCCGCGGTGGACGCCGGCGTGCGGGTGGCGACCCACCTCTACAACGCGGCTCGCGCGGTGCACCACCGGGAGCCGGGACTGGTGCTGGCCCTGCTCGAGCGGGAGGAGGTCACGGTCGAGCTGATCGCGGACGGCATCCACCTGCACCCCGCGGTCCTCCGCGACGCGGCCGTGCGGGCGTCCGGGCGCTTCGCTCTCGTCAGCGACGCGATGGCGGCGGCCGGTGCGGCCGACGGCAGCTACCGGCTCGGCGGGCTGCAGGTCGCGGTCGTCGACGGCGTGGCCCGGCTGGTGCCGGGCGGTGCGATCGCGGGCAGTGCGATCACCCTCGCGCAGGCGCTGCACCACGCGGTGCACGTCGCCGGGGTCGACCTGCCGGCAGCTGTCGCGGCCATCACCTCGACGCCGGCGCGGGTCCTGGGGCGGGACGACGTCGGACGCCTCGCGCCCGGCGCCTACGCTGACCTCGTCGTGCTCGACGCGTCCACCCGGGTGCGTCGCGTGATGCGACGTGGCGCGTGGCTGGACGAGGAGATCGATGACTGACGCCGACGGCCTGCGGGCCGAGTTCGAGACGCACTTCGGCACGGCGCCCGACGTCGTCGCGGTCGCTCCCGGGCGGGTCAACCTGATCGGTGAGCACGTCGACTACAACGGCGGACGCTGCCTGCCGATGGCGCTGACGCTCTCGACGTACGCCGCCGTGCGCCTGCGCCCCGACACGGCCCTGACCGTCCGCAGTCGCCAGCAGGACGAGCCGTGGACCGGTGACGTGACCGAGCTCGGCCCCGGTCGCTCCGACGGCTGGGTCGCCTACGTCGCCGGCGTGGTGTGGGCGATGCGCGAACGAGGGATCGAGGTTCCCGGCCTCGACGTTCTCGTCGACGGTCGGGTGCCCGCCGGCGCGGGCCTGTCGAGCTCGGCCGCCCTCGAGTGCTCCGTCGCGCTGGCGATCAGCGCCGCGGTCGGTCGGCGCGACGACGAGGCCGCCCGGCGGGAGCTGATCGAGGACTGCATCCGCGCCGAGACCGAGGTCGCCGGTGCGCCCACGGGCGGGATGGACCAGACGGTCTCGATGCTGGCCCGCGACGGGCATGCGCTGCTCCTCGACACCGCGACCGGCGAGACCGCCGACGTGCCGTGGGAGCCCGCCGAGCACGGCCTCACCCTCCTGGTGGTCGACACCCGTGCGGCGCACGAGCTCAACGACGGTGGGTACGCCGCACGGCGCGCCTCCTGCGAGGAGGCGGCCCAGCGGCTGGGCGTCGCGCTCCTCGCGGAGGTCACCGACCACGACGACGCGCTGTCGGTGCTGGCCGACGACGACGTCCTGCACCGCCGTGCGCGGCACGTCTTCACCGAGATGGACCGTGTCACCTCCGCCGTCGCGATGCTCGAGGCGGGCGACCTGGACGCGTTCGGCGCGGAGCTGACCGCCTCCCACGCCTCGCTGCGCGACGACTACGAGGTGTCCTGCGACGAGCTCGACGTCGTGGTGGAGACCTGCCTGGCGCACGGTGCGCTGGGCGCCCGGATGACCGGCGGCGGCTTCGGCGGCTCGGCCATCTCCCTGCTGCCGGACGGCGCCGTCGAGGCCGCGTCGGCGGCCGTCGCACTGGCCTTCGCGGACCGCGGCTGGCCGGAGCCGAGGGTCTTCACCGCGGTGGCGGCACCGGGCGCCAGGGTGCTGCCCGCCTGAGTTTCGCCAACCGGTCCGGCGGGTGCCACCATGACGCCATGACCGGGACGCACAGCACCACCGCCAGCCACATCGAGACCACCGAGCGTTACGCGGCGCACAACTACCACCCGCTGCCCGTGGTGCTCGCCGAGGGCGACGGTGCCTGGGTGGTCGACGTCGACGGCAAGCGCTACCTCGACTGCCTCGCGGGCTACTCCGCCCTCAACTTCGGCCACACCAACGAGCGCCTCGTGGCGGTCGCACGCGAGCAGCTCGGCCGGCTGACGCTCACCAGCCGCGCGTTCTTCAACGACAAGCTCAGCGGCTTCGCCGAGGCGCTGGCCCGCCTGACCGGCAAGGACATGATCCTGCCGATGAACTCCGGCGCCGAGGCCGTCGAGACGGCGATCAAGGTCAGCCGCAAGTGGGGCTACGAGGTCAAGGGCGTCCCGGCCGGCCAGGCCACGATCATCACGATGGAGGGCAACTTCCACGGCCGCACGACCACCATCGTCAGCTTCTCCGACGACGACGTGGCCACCTCCGGCTACGCCCCGTTCACCACCGGCTTCCGCAGCGTGAAGTACGGCGACGTCGAGGCCATCGCCTCGGCCATCGACGAGACCACGGTCGCCGTCCTGTTCGAGCCCATCCAGGGCGAGGGCGGCGTCGTCACGCCGCCCGACGGGTTCCTGACCGACCTGCGCGCCCTCTGCACCGAGCGCAACGTGCTGATGGTCGCCGACGAGATCCAGTCGGGCCTGGCCCGCTCGGGCAAGACCTTCGCCTGCGACCACGAGGGCGTCGTCCCCGACATCTACATCATGGGCAAGGCGCTCGGCGGCGGCATCTACCCGGTCTCCGCCATCGCGGCCGACCACGAGATCATGGACGTCATCACCCCCGGCTCGCACGGCTCGACCTTCGGCGGCAACCCGCTGGCGGCCGCGATCGGCACCGAGGTGGTCGCCATGCTCGAGGAGGGCACCTTCCAGGCGCGGTCCGCGGAGATCGGCGAGCAGCTGCTCGCCGGCCTGACGCCGCTGGTCGGCCAGGGCCTCTCCGACATCCGCGTGCGCGGCGCCTGGGCCGGCATCGACATCGACCCGGCGCTGATGACCGGGCGCCAGATGTCGGAGGCCCTGATGGAGCGCGGCATCCTCGCCAAGGACACCCACGGGGCGACCGTGCGCTTCGCGCCGCCGCTGGTCGCCAGCGACGAGGACATCGACCTGCTGGTCACCTCGGTGCGCGAGATCCTCGCCGCGGCCGCCTGATCAGGCGATCGTCATCCCGCCGTCGACCGGCAGCGTCTGCCCGGTGATGTAGCCGGCGGCGGGGGAGGCGAGGAACACCACCGTCGCGGCGAGCTCGGCCGGGTCGCCCTTGCGGCGCGCCGGCACGCGCATCATGGCGAGGTCGAGGTAGCCATCGGGGTAGGTGTCGGTCATCTCGCTGGTGAAGAAGCCGGGCGCGATCGAGTTCACCCGGATGCCCTTGCGCTCCATCCACTGCTGAGCGAGGTCGCGGGTCAGCCCGTTGAGGCCGGCCTTGGACGCGCTGTAGGCGGCCTGCGGCAGCCCGCCGGTGGTGATGCCGAGGACCGAGGAGATGTTGATGATCGAGGAGCCGGGCTCCATCACGCGCCCGCAGGCCTGCGCCATCCAGTAGCACCCGTTGAGGTTGACGTCGATCACCGATCGGAACTGCTCGGGCGTCTCGTGGGTCGCGGGTACGGCGGTGCCGACCCCGGCGTTGTTGACGAGCACGTCGACCCGTCCGAACTCGGCCATCGCGGCGTCCACCAGCGCCTGGCAGGCCTCCGGGTCGGCCACGTCCGTGGCGACGGTCAGGGCGCGGCGGCCGGTCGCCTCCACGAGCTTCGCGGTGTCGGCGAGCTTCTCGACGCGGCGCGCGCCGAGCACCACGTCGGCACCGGCCTCGGCCAGGGACTGCGCGAACGCGACACCGATGCCGCTGGACGCCCCGGTCACGATCGCGACCTTGCCGTCGAGCCGGAACATGTCAGGAGTGGAGGTCATGGGGCGACCCTAGCCAGCCTGCTGCTCGAGCGGTGGGCGAGCCACGATCGGCGGACGTCGACGATGGCTCACGCACCGGCAGCGGGGGCGGCGACGGTGTCGGACTCGGAGTCCGTGCGCCGCGGCAGGGTGCGCACCGAGCGTGAGCACAGCACCAGCGCCACCACGGCGACGTACGCGATCGCTGCCGCCACCAGCACCGGCCGGAACCCGAAGGCCAGGGCGAGCGGTCCGAAGGCGAGCTGGCCGACCGGGATCGCCACGAACGAGCCGAGCGCGTCGTAGGAGTAGGCGCGCGACAGCATCCGGTCCTCGATGTTCTCCTGCATCGCGAGGTTCCAGCCCATCCCGAAGACCTCGGTGCCGGCGCCGGAGATGAACGCCGCCACGACGAGTCCGACGAGGTGGGGTGAGGCGCCGAGCACCAGCATCGGCGGGGCCATCATCGAGACGCCGATCATGCCGAGCAGCAGTGGTCGCTCGAGGCGGACGCGCAGCAGCACGACCGTGGTGACGAGGAGCCCGACGGCCTCGGCGGACAGCACGAGCCCCCACGCCTGGCGGCCGATCGTGTCGTCGGCGACGGCCGGGCCGAGCGTCGTCCACGCCCCGGCGTGGATGAGGTTGAGGACGCCGAAGCCGACGACGACGGCCCACAGCCACGGGACCGACCAGAAGAAGGTCCAGCCCTCCCGCAGCTCGCGGATCGTGTCCGGGCGCTCCTTGTCCGGTTGCTTCGGCGGCAGCGTCACCGGGAGGAGGAGCAGGGCGGCGAGGAGCCATGTGGCCGCGTCGACCGCGAGCGCCCAGCCGGCGCCGACGGTGACGACCAGGAGCGCACCGATGGTCGGGCCGAGCACCGCCATCCCGTTGCGGGTCAGCGAGATCAGCGCGTTGGCCGGCTGGAGGTGCTCGCGGGGCACCAGCTGGGGGAGCACGCTCGCCATGGCGGGGAAGCCGATGCCGGAGACCGCGCCGTGCACGATGCTGAGCACCACGAGCATCCAGATCTCGGCGTGCCCACCCAGCACCAGCAGCGCGATCGCGCCCTGGCTGATCGCGGAGGCGAAGTTGGAGAACTGCAGCACCAGCGTGCGCGGGAACCGGTCGGCGATGACGCCGCCGTAGAGCAGCAGCGCGACCATCGGGATCGTGTGCGCGGCCAGCACCTGACCCAGCGCGGCGGGGGAGTCGGTGATGTCGAGCACCGCGAAGGCGAGCGCGATGCTCGCCATCATGTTGCCGAGGGTGTTGACGAAGCGCGAGGCGAAGTACCACGCGAAGTTCCGGTTGCGCAGCGGCCGGACCGCGTTGGCCCACGTCATGCGGGGTCCCCGCAGTCTTGTTCGGAGGAGCGAAGCGGGGGAGAAGAAGGCGGTGGGGTGCTCATGCCGGGTCCCCGATCACGAATGCCTGGGCGGAGGCGCTGACGTGGATCGTCCCCTCGGTCCGCGGTGGCTGTGCCGCCTCGTGCAGCATCGTCATCGCCGCCGCGACCTGGTCGATGGCCGCGCGCCAGGTCTCGGGCGTCACCCAGGTCTCGATGTCGGAGGAGTTGCCGGGGCCGTGGGCGCCGTGGCCGATGCGGCGCACGATCTCGGTGTGGGTGGCGACCTGCCAGGCCAGCTCGTCCTCCGCGGTCCACGCGCCGGGCGAGCGGGCGACGGCCGGCCCCACGACGTAGCGGTAGCGCTTCGCCGTACCTCCCCGGATCTTCTCCTCGCTCTCGACCTGGAGCTCACCGGCGTCGTGGAGCACCCGCAGGTGGTACGACGCGTTGGCGTGGGTCAGGTCCAGCTCGCGCGCAACCTCGGCGGCGCTCATGGCCTGGGCAGTCAGCATCGAGAGGATCCGCAGCCGCACCGGGTGCGCCACGGACCGCAGTGCGCTCAGGCCGTCGTCCATCGCTTCCCTCCAAGAGTCGTTGGGGAGTCATGGTGCACGAGACGCCGGGCGACTGTCAAACACTTCTTGGAGGGTCGACCCGCAACCGGCCCTGAGCCGACCCTGAACGACCCCCGAAGCGGGATGAAAGTGCTCCGTCGGCGTGCTTGAGTGGGTGACACCAGACCTCAGGAGGTCCCCATGAGTCAGCCCGATCCCTACGCCCAGCCGCACACCGACATCTCGGCGAGCCAGGAGCGCACCCTCGGCGCGGTCGCCCACGGCGTCCCGCTCGTCGCGATGGTGCTTTCCGCCGGGCTCCTCGGCTTCGTCGGCTCGCTCGTCATCTACCTGATGTACAAGGACCGCGGCCCGTTCGTCCGGGCCCACGCCGCCAACTCGCTCAACGTGCAGATCATCACCGGCATCGTGCTGCTGGTCTCGCTGCCGCTGATGCTCGTGCTGATCGGCTTCGTGACCTACCCGCTCGCGCTGGTCTTCGCGTTCGTCCTGCACCTGCTCGGCGCGGTGAAGGCCAACAGCGGCCAGTGGTGGAACCCGCCGCTCACCCCGCGCTTCGTGCGCTGAGCTCCTCCACCCGACGGCGACCCGGCCCCAACCGGGTCGCCGTTGCGGCGCCCTCGGCGGTAGCATGGGTGCATGAGCACGCAGTCCCTGCTTCTTGACCAGCCGCGCTGACGGACCACCGTCACGCGGCAACCCCTCCATGCGAGGGGTTTTTTCATGTCATCAGCAGGAGTCGCACGAGAGGGAACGAACGATGAGCGAGACGCACGAGCAGACCGAGGGCGAGCAGGCGGCGACGTACGACGTCGAGGCCGTGCAGGCCAAGTGGCAGCCCGTCTGGGACCGGCTCGAGCCGTTCCGCGCCGACGACGAGGTCGTCCGCTCCGGCGAGCGCGAGAAGCGCTACGCGCTGACGATGTTCCCCTACCCCAGCGGTGACCTGCACATGGGTCACGGCGAGGTGACCGCCCTGCACGACGTGCTGACGCGCTACTGGTGGCAGCGCGGCTACGAGGTGCTGAACCCGATGGGCTGGGACTCCTTCGGCCTGCCCGCGGAGAACGCGGCGATCCGCAACGACGCACATCCCGCCGACTACACCTACGGCAACATCGACACGCAGTTCGAGTCCTTCAGGAAGTACGGCGCCAGCTTCGACTGGTCGCGCCGCTTCAACACCTCCGACCCGGAGTACTACCGCTGGACGCAGTGGCTGTTCCTGCGGCTGTTCGAGCAGGGGCTGGCCTACCGCAAGAAGTCGCCGGTCAACTGGTGCCCCAACGACCAGACCGTGCTGGCCAACGAGCAGGTCGTCGACGGCGCCTGCGAGCGCTGCGGCGCCGTGGTCACCAAGCGCGAGCTGACCCAGTGGTACTTCCGCACGACCGCCTACGCGCAGGAGCTGCTGGACTCGCTGGACGACCTGCAGCCGACCTGGTCGGACAAGGTCGTCAACGCGCAGCGCAACTGGATCGGCCGCTCCGAGGGCGCGCACGTCGACTTCGCCGTCGCCGGTCGGGAGCAGCCGATCACGGTCTACACGACCCGGCCCGACACCATCTTCGGCACCACCTTCATGGTGGTGGCGGTCGACGCCGCCCTGGCCGACGAGCTGGTCACCGACGCACAGCGCCCGGCCTTCGAGGCCTACCGCGAGGAGATCCGCCGCGAGACCGAGATCGAGCGGCTGTCCACCGACCGCCCCAAGACCGGCGTCGACCTGGGCGTCACCGCCACCAACCCGGTGACCGGCGAGCAGATCCCGATCTGGGCGACCGACTACGTGCTGGCCGACTACGGCACGGGCGCCGTCATGGGCGTGCCCGGCGGCGACCAGCGCGACTTCGAGTTCGCCACGGTCATGGGCCTGCCGATCGTGCGTACGACGCAGCCGCCGGCCGACTTCGAGGGTGAGGCCTACTCCGGCGAGGGCGCGACGATCAACTCGCCCGCCGACGGCGCCGCCTCGGTCGGGCTGGACCTGAACGGGATGTCGGTCGCCGACGCGAAGTCCGCGGCGATCGCCTTCCTGGACGAGCAGGGCTCCGGTCGCGGCACCGTCAACTTCCGCCTGCGCGACTGGCTGCTGTCGCGCCAGCGCTACTGGGGCGCGCCGATCCCGATCATCCACTGCCCGGTCGACGGCGAGGTCGCCGTGCCCGACGACCAGCTGCCCGTCGAGCTGCCCGCCCTGCGCGGCGCCGACCTGAAGCCGAAGGGTGTCTCACCCCTGGGCGGGGCCGAGGAGTGGGTGAACGTCTCCTGCCCGACGTGCGGAGGTCCGGCGAAGCGCGACACCGACACGATGGACACCTTCGTCGACTCGTCGTGGTACTTCCTGCGCTACTGCTCGCCCCACGACGACAGCCAGGCCTTCGACCCCGACCTGGTGAACATGTGGGGGCCGTGCGACATCTACATCGGCGGCGACGAGCACGCCGTGCTGCACCTGTTGTACGCCCGCTTCTTCACCAAGGCCCTGCGCGACCTGGGCCTGCTGTCCTTCGGTGAGCCGTTCTCGGCGTACCTGTCCCAGGGCAAGGTCATCAACAACGGCCGCAAGATGAGCAAGTCGCTGGGCAACGGCGTCAGTCTGGGGGGACAACTTGCGGAGTTCGGCGTGGACGCGGTGCGCCTGACGCTGGTCTTCGCGAGCCCGCCCGAGGACAACATCGACTGGGCCGACGTGTCGCCGAGCGGGTCGTTGAAGTTCCTGCAGCGCGCCTGGCGCCTGAGCGGTGACGTGACCTCCGCGCCCGGCACCGCGCCGGAGGCGGGTGACGTCGCGCTGCGCAAGCTGACCCACAAGACCGTCCACGAGGCGGCCGACCTGATCGAGAAGCACCGCTTCAACGTGATGGTCGCCCGCACCATGGAGCTGGTCAACGCGACCCGCAAGGCCATCGACTCGGGCTGCGGCCCGGCCGACCCGGCCGTGCGGGAGGCCGTCGAGGCGGTCGCGATCCTGCTGTCGCTGGTGGCGCCGTACGTCGCCGAGGAGATGTGGGAGCGCCTGGGCCACCAGCCCACGGTCGCGCGGGCCGGCTGGCCGGTCGTCGACGAGGCGCTGCTGGTGGAGGACTCCGTCACCGCCGTCGTGCAGGTCCGGGGCAAGGTGCGGGGCCGCCTGGAGGTCTCGCCCGACATCTCCGAGGCCGACCTGGAGGCCGCGGCCCTGGCGGACGAGGCCGTCGTGCGCGCGCTGGACGGGGCGACCATCCGCAAGGTGATCGTGAAGGCTCCCAAGCTGGTCAACATCGTCGTCGGCTGACGCTAGCCTTCGGCCCATGCCCCGCACCGTCGTCGTCACCGACTCCACCGCGTGCATCCCCGACGAGCAGGCGCGGGCGCGGGGCATCGAGGTCGTGCCGCTGCAGGTCGTCATCGGTGCGCAGGTGTACGACGAGGGGCGCGACGGCGCCACCCCGGAGCTCGTGGCCCAGGCGCTGGCCGACTTCGTGCCGGTCAGCACCTCGCGCCCCAACCCGGCGGCGATGGTGGAGGTCTACGAGCGGCTGGCCCGCGAGGGTGCGGACGAGATCATCTCGATCCACATCTCCGGCGACATGAGCGGCACCGTCGAGTCCGCCCAGCTCGCGGCCGCGCAGGTCGAGGTCCCGGTGACGTGCATCGACAGCCGCCAGGTCGGCGCCGCGACCGGCTATGCCGCGCTGTCGGCCGTCGACGTGCTCGACGCCGGGGGAACGACCGCCGAGGCGGCGGACGCGGCGCGCGACCGTGCCGCGGCGGCGACGTCACTGTTCTACGTCGACACGCTGGAATACCTCCGCCGCGGCGGCCGCATCGGCGCCGCCGCCGCGATCCTCGGTGGCGCGCTGTCGGTCAAGCCGCTGCTCTCGATCGCCGACGGCACGGTCGCCAACCTGGAGAAGGTGCGCACCGCGGCCCGGGCGCTGGCCCGGCTCGAGGACCTCGCCGTCGAGGCGGCGGGGGAGTCCGAGGTCGACGTCTACGTCGCCCACCTCGCCAACCACGACCGGGCGGAACAGCTCGCCGCGGAGCTGGCCGAGCGGCTCGAGGACAACCTGGCCGGCCGCGACATCTGGTGCGGCGAGCTGGGAGCCGTGCTCGGCGCGCACGTGGGTCCCGGGATGGTCGCCGTCTGCGTCGCGCCCCGCCTCGGCTGACGGGCCACTTCTCGCCGTCCTCCTGTGGATGAGCGCGGCTCGGACGCGGTTGTCCACAGGCGCTCTCCCGGTCGGTGGCCCCGACCCGGACCCCTGCCTAGGTTCGACGCATGCGTCCCATCCACCCGCGGAGCACGACCAGCGACGAGCACGCCGAGGCCGTCTCGCGCCGTCTCGCCACCCTCAGCGCCGAGCTCGCCGCCGTGCGGGGCGACCCGCCACTGGCGCACCGGCACACGCAGGTGCGGGGGCTGAACGCCGCTCCCGACCCTGACCCGGACCCGGCGCCGGTCGTGCCGATTCCCGGACGCCACTCGACCCGGCGCCCGGGGACGCGCGGCTGGGCCTCGCGCATCGACCTGACGGCGACGCACGTCGCGGCGATCGCGGTCGTGATCGCCCTCGCCGTGGGGGTCGCCGCGTGGTTCGCGGTGCGGTCCGCCCCCGAGCCGGTGCCCGACCTGGCGCCGGTGGCGGAGCCGCTGACCTCGGTGTCGCCGCCCGCCTCGTCCGGCGCCACGGCGGGACCGTCGGCGTCGAGCAGTCCCGACGCGGTCGAGGTCACGATCGACGTGGCCGGCAAGGTCCGCCGGCCCGGCATCGCGGTGCTGCCGGCTGGCTCGCGGGTCGTCGACGCGCTGGAGGCGGCGGGCGGCGCACGCCGTGGGGTCGACCTGTCCTCGCTCAACCTGGCCCGCCCGCTGGTCGACGGCGAGCAGGTCCTCGTCGGGGTGCCGCTGCCGCCGGGGGTGGTGGGCTCCGTGGGCGCGACGCCGGGGCCGGGCGACAGCGGTCCGCTGGTCAACATCAACACCGCCGACCTCACGGCGCTCGAGTCGCTGCCCGGGGTGGGCCCGGTGACCGCCGAGGCCATCGTGTCGTGGCGCACCGAGCATGGCGGCTTCACCTCGGTCGAGGAGCTGCTCGAGGTGGACGGCATCGGCGACGCGACGCTCGCGGAGATCGCTCCGCACGCGACGATCTGAGGAGGTGGTGCACGATCTGCGGCTGCCGTTGCTCGGGGTCGGGGCGTGGCTGGGCGGGCTGGCGGCCGCGGGACTCCCGGTGTGGCTGGGCCTGGTGCTGGCGCTGCTCGCGGTGGTCGCCGCGGTCGCGCGTCGCTCGTGGCCGGCCCTGGCGTGCGCACTCGCCGCGACGGCGGTGCTCGGAGTGGCGACGCTCCGGGTGGCCGCGTTCGACACCGGTCCCGTGGCGGAGCTGGTCGCCGACCGGGCCGCGGTGTCGGCACGGGTCTCGGTGACCAGCGACCCGCGGGCCGTGGCCGGGCGGTTCGGCGACATCGTGGTGGTGCGCGGCGTGCTCGAGGAGGTGTCGGGTCGCGGTGCGACGTACGCGCTGGGAGCACCCGTCGTGCTGCTCGCCGACGAGGACTGGCTCGACGTGCCGCTCGGCTCCGACGTGCGCCTGTCCGGCCGGCTCTCGCCCGACGACGGCGGCGGACCGGCGGTGCTCGGGGTGCTGTCGGTCCGCGGCCCGCCGAGCCGGGTGTCCGAGCCGGACGTCTGGTGGCGCGGGGCGGCCGCGGTGAGGGCCTCGATCCGGCGGTCGGTCGCGCCGCGCAGCGAGCACGCCCGCGAGCTCGTGCCGTCGCTCGTCGTGGGGGACGACAGCGGGCTCGACCCCGACCTGGCCGACGACTTCCGCACGACCGGCCTGACCCACCTGCTCGCGGTGTCGGGCACCAACCTGACGCTGCTCGTCGGCTTCCTGCTGGTCGTGGGGCGGTGGTGTGGCGTGCGCGGCCGCTGGGCCTACGTCGTGTCCGCGATCGGCATCGTCGGCTTCGTCCTGATCGCGCGGACCGAGCCGAGCGTGGTGCGGGCGGCGGCGATGGGGACGGTGGCGCTGGTCGGGATGGGCAGCAACGGACGCGAGCGAGGCGCCCGCTGCCTCGGCGCCGCCGTCCTCGGTCTCCTGCTGGTCGACCCCGGGTTGGCCGTGACCGCCGGGTTCGCGCTGTCCGTGCTGGCCACCGGGGGGATCCTCTTCCTGGCGCCGTCGTGGCGCGACGCGATGATGCGCTGGCTGCCGCGATGGGCGGCGGAAGCGGTCTCGGTCCCGCCGCGGCACAGGTCGCCTGCACGCCGGTCGTCACCGCCATCTCGGGACAGATCAGCCTGGTCGCGGTGCTGGCCAACCTGCTGGCGGCGCCGGCCGTCGCGCCCGCGACCGTGCTCGGGCTCGCGGGCGGCCTGCTGGGCCTGCTCTGGGCTCCGCTGGGCCAGGTCGTCGCCGCGCCCGCCGCGTGGTCGGTGTCGTGGATCGTCGTGGTGGCCGAGCGCGGGGCCGCTCTGCCCACCGCCGCCGTCGACTGGGGGACCGGTCCGGTCGCGCTGGTCGCGATCACGACACTGTGCGTCGGCCTGGTCGTCCTCGCTCCGCGGCTGCTGCGCTCCCCGGTCACCGGCGTCGGGTGCTCGGCGCTGCTCGTCGTCACCGTGCTCACGCGGCCACCGACGCCGGGGTGGCCGCCGGACGACTGGGTGCTGGCGATGTGTGACGTCGGGCAGGGGGACGGGCTGGTGCTCAACGCCGGCGGGTCCGCCGCCGTGGTCGTCGACACCGGCCCCGACCCGGTGTTGATGGACCGGTGCCTCGACCGCCTGGGCGTGCGCGCCGTGCCCCTCATCGTCCTCACGCACTTCCACGCCGACCACGTCGACGGACTGCCGGGCGTGCTCGACGGGCGCACGGTCGGCGAGGTGGACGTCACGTCGATGGTGGACCCGCCCCAGGGCGCGGCCCAGGTGGCTCAGCAGGTCACCTCGGAGCTGGTGGTGGCGCCGTACGCCGCGACGCGACGGGTCGGTGAGGTGACCCTGCAGACGGTGTGGCCGTTGCCCGACGCCCCCACCTCCGGGGTCGCCGACGGGTCCGCGGCGAACGACGCCAGCGTGGTGCTGCTGGCGCAGGTGCGCGGCGTGCGCATCCTCCTGACCGGCGACATCGAGCCACCGGGCCAGCTCGCGCTGCGCCGTACCCTCCCCGGCCTGGCCGTCGACGTGCTCAAGGTGCCGCACCACGGCAGCCGGCAGCAGGACCTCGACTTCCTGACGGGGCTCGGAGCACGTCTCGCGCTGGTCAGCGTGGGCGCCGACAACGACTACGGCCACCCCGATCCGGGGGTCGTGGCCGCTCTCGAGGCGACCGGCGCGACGGTGCGGCGCACCGACCTCGACGGTGACGTGCTGGTGCTGTCGACCGACGACGGGCTCGCTGTCCGGACCCGCGGCTAGGCTCCTCCCACCATGGCTTCCACCCCCACTGCCGCCCAGGTCCTCGGCCGGATCATCCTCGTCACCGGCAAGGAGGAGTTCCTCAGCGAGCGCACCGTCGTCGGCGTGCGCACCGCCGTCAAGGCCTACGACTCCGAGGCCGAGGTGGCCGACTCCGAGGCGGCCGGGCTGACCCTGTCGAGCCTGGGCGAGATGGCGGCCCCGTCGCTGTTCTCCTCGACGCGGTGCGTGATCATCCGCTCGCTCGAGGGCCTGCCCGACGACTGCTACGACGGCATCCTCGACTACGCCGCGGCGCCGGTCGACGACATCGCGCTGGTGCTCGTCCACGGCGGCGGTGCGAAGGGCAGCGGACTGCTCACCAAGCTGCGCAAGCTCCCCGCCGTCACCGAGGTGAAGTCGCAGGAGCTCAAGGCGTCCGACCTCGCCGGGTTCGTCGTCTCCGAGGTGGCGAGCCACGGCGCCAAGATCGCCTCCGACGCCGCGTCGTTCCTCGTCACCTCCGTCGGCGGCGACCTGCGCTCACTGGCCGCCGCCGCCCACCAGCTGACCAACGACTTCCCCGGCGAGCAGCTGACGACCGAGAAGGTCCAGCGCTACTTCGGCGGCCGCGCCGAGGCCAAGTCGTTCGCGGTCGCGGACGCGGCGTTCGCCGGCCGCAAGGGCCAGGCGCTCGAGGCGCTGCGATGGGCGATGGACGGCGGCACCGCGTCGGTGCTGGTGACGTCGGCGATGGCGGGGTCGGCGCGCAGCCTCGCGCGCTTCCTCGGTGCTCCCAACGGCATGCGGGAGGCCGACCTCGCCCGCGAGCTGGGCGTGCCGCCGTGGAAGGTGCGGCAGGTCCGTGACCAGTCCCGTTCGTGGAGCCCCGAGGGGATCTCGGCTGCGGTCCGGGCGATCGCCGTGGCGGACGCCGACATCAAGGGCCGCGCGCACGACGCGGCGTACACCCTGGAGCGGCTGGTCCTCACCGTCGCCGACCTGCGCACCAGCCGCTGACGCTTGGCACCCCTACGCAGCGGTGGGTGAGCCACACTTTCGTGCGCCGGAGTGTGGGTGGGTCACCGCTGGTAGGCGTGGCGTGCTCGGCTCGCCGGCTCGGCGGTGCGTGAGCCACACTTTCGTGCGCTGGAGTGTGGGTGGGTCACCGCTGGCGCGCGCGGCGTGCTCGGCTCGCCGGCTCGGCGGTGCGTGAGCCACACTTTCGTGCGCTGGAGTGTAGGTGGGTCACCGCTGGTGGGCGTGGCGTGCTCGGCTCGCCGGCTCGGCGGTGCGTGAGCCACACTTTCGTGCGCTGGAGTGTAGGTGGGTCACCGCTGGCGCGCGCGGCGTGCTCGGCTCGCCGGCTCGGCGGTGCGTGAGCCACACTTTCGTGCGCCGGAGTGTGGGTGGGTCACCGCTGGCGCGCGCGGCGTGCTCGGCTCGCCGGCTCGGCGGTGCGTGAGCCCCGTTCTGCCGATGGGGAATGTGGGTGTCGCACCGCTTCTCGGCGTGCCGCTGTTCGCCTCGCCTGTGCGCGGTGGGTGAGCCACGTTCGCGAGCCGAGGAATGTGGCTGGGTCACCGCCGCGAGGGGGAGAGCGGTCCCCGAGACGCACGAACGCCCCGTCGCAGAGCGGCGGGGCGTCGGTGGGTGTGGATCAGAGAGCGGCGGACTGCTTCGCGATCGACGACTTGCGGTTCGCGGCCTGGTTCTTGTGGATGACGCCCTTGGAGGCGGCCTTGTCCAGCTTCTTGGCGGCGTCGCGGCCGGCGGCGATGGCGACGTCCTTGTCGCCCGCGGCGACGGCCTCACGGAACTTGCGGACGGCGGACTTGAGGCCGGTCTTGACGGCCTTGTTGCGCTCGTGCGCCTTCTCGTTCTGCTTGTTGCGCTTGATCTGGGACTTGATGTTGGCCACAGGAGAACCTTTGCTCGCTCGTTGCTGGTCAGGAGAAGATCGTGGTGTCGGCTGCCGACTCACCCCGTGGACGGGGTCGGGCGCCGGACATGCAAGGGCAAACACTACCGCCGAGGCGCGGAACCGCCCAAATCGTGTCGGTGCGGGCTCATTGCCACCCGCGACGCTCGCCCAGCCAGCGCCAGCACACCTCGCCGTGCCAGCGCTGGTGGTCGCGCAGGTGCGGCGAGGTCGGCGGCACGGGCTCGGTGGCGGAGGCCATGAAGTAGCCCGCGAGGAGCGCGAGCACCCGGTCGATCGACTCGGGGGGTACGTCGCGGGTCAGCCGTCTCGAGGCGAGCACCTCGTCGGCGTCGAGGCCGTCGCCGCGGGGTCCGACCAGGGTGAGGAGCGTGTCGATCCACGCCGCGCCCACGATCGGCCAGTTCCAGTCGCAGATCCACGCCCGGCCCTCGGCGTCGAGGAGCAGGTTGTCGTCGCGGACGTCCGTGTGGACGAGCGTCTCGCCGCCGACGACGTCGAGGGCGGCCCCGGCGAGGGCGGCCGCCTCCTCGAGGTGGGGGAGGTCCGGGTCGGTCGACCGCACGCGGTCCCACATGGCGACGAGCGGGCGGAAGTCGTCCTCCGCGGTGTCCAGGTCGAGCCCGGTCGGCGGCGGGGTCAGCGCGTCCGCCACGACCTCGAGCGCGTCGAGCGCGGCGTCGAGGTCGCCCGCGCGCCACGGACGGCGCGGCGCGCGCCCCTCGACGTACGCGATGCCGAGCACCACCCAGTCGTCGTCGAGGTGCCAGAGCAGGCGCGGGCCGGGGACGCCGGGCGGGAGGAGCGCCAGCTTGCGCGCCTCCTCGCGGTAGGAGTCGGCGAACAGGCGCTGCGCCTTGACCGAGGCCGCCTTCACGAAGTGCCGCGAGCCGTCCGCGCAGACGAGCACGCTGGCGAAGCCGGGGGTGAAGCCGGACGTCTGGGAGATCGCCTCGACCACGGGCGAGCCGCACTTGCGCTCGATGTAGGTGCGCAGGGTGGGCGGCAGGAACGACCACTCGAGACGTCGGGCGGTCTTCCCGGCCGGGACGGGATACGGGTCGAGCGTGGACGGCATGGCGACATCCTCCCCAAGGAATCGCGCTGGACGTGAATCGGATAATCGCTGCATGCCCGACCTCATCGAGCCCGACGTCCGTGTCCGCGAGTCCTTCCTGGAGTCGGTCGAGGAGTTCCTCGCCGAGGGACGGGGCGGCGAGAACACGATGCTCGGCCTGTGGCGCGAGAAGTTCGCCGACCGCTGGGAGTCCGAGGACGGCTTCGCCGACTTCGTCGCCTACCTCCACGCCGACGCGACCCCGGACGCCCCGCGGCCCGACCACCACGTCCCGCAGTCCACCTGGTGGCTCGTCGAGGGCGACCGCTACCTCGGGCGCATCTCGTGCCGGCACGCGCTCAACGACTGGCTGGCGGAGTACGGCGGCCACGTCGGCTACGAGATCCGCGCCTCGGCACGCCGCCGCGGGCACGCCACCTGGATGCTGCGGTCCGTGCTGCCGCACGTCCACGCGCTGGGCATCGACCCGGCCCTGCTGACCTGCGACGACACCAACGTGGCGTCGCGCAAGGTGATCGAGGCGGCGGGCGGGGTGTTCGAGGACCAGCGCGCGCAGAAGCTGAGATTCTGGGTGCCGACCGATGTCGAGACGGCGGCCGCGGCTCCGTCCCAGGAGTGATCGGCCCCGCCGGGGCCACCCACGAAGGAGATCCCCATGAGGTTCCTGCTGCTCAAGCACTACCGCGGCGGCCCGGACAACCACCACGACGTCCCCCCGATGGACCAGTGGGAGCCCGAGCGCGTCGACGACCACATGCAGTCCCTGCGTGACATCAGCCGGATGCTCGAGGAGAGCGGCGAGCTCGTCGACGCGCAGGCGCTGCACGAGGAGCGGGTCTTCGTGCAGTACGGCGGAGAGGGAGCCTCGCCCGTCACCACCGACGGCCCCTATCCCGAGACCAGCGACCTCGCGGCCGGGTGGTACATGGTCGACGTCGAGTCCCGCGAGCGTGCGCTGGAGATCGCCGCGATCGTCTCGGCCGGCCCCGACCAGCACGGCGAGCCGATGCACGAGTGGATCGAGGTCCGGCAGGTCTACACCGACGACGGCGGCGTCCCCACCGAGGACTGAGCCGTCGTGGACGACGAGCTGCTGCGAGGGCTCGTCCCGCAGGTGATCGCGATCCTCGTCCGTCGCGGCAACGACTTCGCGACGGCCGAGGACGCGGTCCAGGACGCGCTGGTCGAGGCGGTGCGCACCTGGCCGAGCACACCGCCGGCCAATCCCCGCGCCTGGCTGATCACCGTCGCGCAGCGCAGGCTCATCGACGTACGCCGCAGCGAGGCCGCCCGCCGCAGGCGCGAGGAGGCGGACGCCGACGAGCCGGAGCCCGGTCCGAGCGAGCAGGCCGACGACACCCTCCTCCTGCTCGCGCTGTGCTGCCACCCGACGCTGACGCCCGCGTCGTCGATCGCCCTCACCCTGCGGGCGGTCGGCGGCCTGACGACGGCGGAGATCGCCGATGCCTTCCTCGTGCCGCAGGCCACCATGGCCCAGCGGATCAGCCGGGCCAAGGCCGCGATCCGCGACGTCCCGCTCGACCGCACGGGTGACCTGGCGGTGATGCTGCGGGTGCTCTACCTCGTCTTCCACGCCGGCCACCGCGGCAAGGTCGACCTCGCCGCCGAGGCGGTCCGGCTGACGCGCCAGCTCGCCAGGGCCAGCGCCGAGCCCGAGGTGCGTGGCCTGCTCGCGCTGATGCTGCTGCACCGTGCCCGCGACGCCGCCCGGTGGCGTGACGGCCGGCTGGTGCCTCTCGACCGTCAGGACCGGTCGCTGTGGGACACCCGCGAGATCGCGGCCGGGGTCGGTCTGCTGCAGTCGGCGCTGGCGAAGGGCCGGCCGGGGGAGTACCAGCTCCAGGCCGCCATCGCCGCACTCCACGACGACGCCGCATCGTGGGAGGAGACCGACTGGGGCCAGGTCCTGGGGTGGTACGACGACCTGGTGGCCCTGGCCGGCAACCCCGTCGCCCGCCTGGGCCGGCTCGTCGCGGTGGCGCACGTGCGCGGCGGCGGGAGGGCCCTCGTCGAGCTCGGCGAGCTGGAGGAGGCGTGCGCCGGGCTGTCGCAGTTCCACGCCGTGCGCGGCTACCTGCTCGAGCTCGCCGGAGACCGGGCCGCCGCCGCGGAGGCCTGCGCCCGGGCGGCCGGTCTCACGACCAGCGCGCCCGAGCGCGACCACCTCACCCGGCGGGCCGCCGAGCTCCGGTCAGGACAGGCTCAGCAGCCGCACGAGTAGTACGTGATGTCCCAGTGGCTGCCTTCCTTGGCGTACACGTTGCCCGACGGCGCCGTGTAGAGAGGCGTCCCGTCGCTGCGCGAGCCGGAGTAGGCGTAGTGGCTCGTCACGTAGTTGGACACGCAGGTCGTGACCGAGATGTCGACCTTGTAGCCGTTCCAGTGGCTGTAGGTGCCCGACGCATGGCCGGTCTCGGTGCCGCCGGTGATCGTGATCGCGCAGCCGCTGATGGACGTGAAGGTCTTGATGCCGCTGACCGTCTCCTGGTTGATCTGCTCGTAGGACGTGCAGGTGCCGACGTTGCGGTCGGTGCACCCGCCGCTCGACGACCGGGAGATGCCGGATGCCGCGAGCTGCGACGCGGCGGAGGCGTCGCTGAGCTTGGTGACGGCCCAGCTCGGCGCGGCGGTGGCGACCAGGCTCGCGGTGAGCACGGTGGCCAGCACCATGGACAGGGAGCCGGCGGTGGCGGTGGCGCGCAGGGCGCGGGACAGGTTCGTCATGGAGGACTCCAGACTCGGCGGACGACACCCCCGATGGGGTCGTCCTCGTCCGTCCAGTCGAGCGTTCTTTGCCCGGAGGGTCAACCGCGGCGTCGACGGGGCGTCGGGAGTTCGTGGGGCGACTGCCCTGCGTGGAAGAATGACCGGGCCCTCGCCGTACCCACCGAAAGTCGATCGTGACCCAGCAGCCTGTGTCCAACCGTGCCGCGCCCCAGCCGGGCAGCACCGACCCGGCGATCATCCGCAACTTCTGCATCATCGCGCACATCGACCACGGCAAGTCCACACTGGCCGACCGGATGCTCCAGCTGACCGGCGTCGTCGACGCGCGCGCCGCCCGGGCGCAGTACCTCGACCGCATGGACATCGAGCGCGAGCGCGGCATCACGATCAAGAGCCAGGCCGTCCGGATGCCGTGGACCGTGCCCGCCGGCAACGAGCAGTCCGCCGAGCCCGGCACCTACGTCCTCAACATGATCGACACCCCCGGCCACGTCGACTTCACCTACGAGGTGTCGCGCTCCCTCGAGGCGTGCGAGGCCGCGGTGCTGCTCGTCGACGCCGCGCAGGGCATCGAGGCGCAGACGCTGGCCAACCTCTACCTCGCGATGGGCGCCGACCTCCACATCATCCCGGTGCTGAACAAGATCGACCTGCCCAGCGCCAACCCCGAGAAGTACGCCGCGGAGCTGGCCGGCCTCGTCGGCTGCGAGCCCGACGACGTGCTGCGCGTGAGCGCCAAGACCGGGCTCGGCGTCGAGGAGCTGCTCAACCACATCGTGGCCGAGACGCCGCCGCCGGTCGGCGACGCCGACAAGCCGGCCCGCGCGCTCATCTTCGACTCGGTCTACGACACCTACCGCGGCGTGATCACCTACGTCCGGGTGGTCGACGGCTCGCTGACCCACCGCGACCGGATCAAGATGATGTCGACCGGCGCCACCCACGAGATGCTCGAGATCGGGGTCATCAGCCCCGAGCAGGTCAAGGCCACCGAGCTCGGGGTCGGCGAGGTGGGTTACCTCATCACCGGGGTGAAGGACGTGCGCCAGTCGCGCGTCGGTGACACGGTCACCACCCAGCACCACGGCGCCGTCGACGCCCTCGGCGGCTACAAGCATCCCAACCCGATGGTCTACGCCGGGCTCTACCCGATCGACGGGGACCAGTTCGGCGACCTGCGCGAGGCGCTGGAGAAGCTGCAGCTCAACGACGCGGCACTGACCTTCGAGCCCGAGACCTCGGGCGCGCTCGGCTTCGGCTTCCGCATCGGCTTCCTCGGCCTGCTGCACATGGAGATCACCCGCGACCGGCTCGAGCGCGAGTTCGACCTCGACCTCATCTCGACCGCCCCCAACGTGGTCTACGAGGTCCTCATGGAGGACGGCTCGAAGGTCGTCGTCACCAACCCCAGCGAGTTCCCCGAGGGCAAGATCGACGAGGTCCACGAGCCGGTCGTCAAGGCGACGATCCTCAGCCCGAGCGACTACATCGGCACGATCATGGAGCTCTGCCAGACCAAGCGCGGCAACCTGCAGGGGATGGACTACCTCTCCGAGGACCGCGTCGAGATGCGCTACACGCTGCCGATGGGCGAGATCGTCTTCGACTTCTTCGACCAGCTCAAGTCGCGCACCAAGGGCTACGCGTCCCTCGACTACGAGCGCTCCGGCGAGCAGGCCGCCGACCTCGTCAAGGTCGACATCCTCCTCCAGGGCGAGCCGGTCGACGCGTTCTCCGCGATCGTGCACCGCGACGCGGCCTACGGCTACGGCGTGATGATGGCCGGCAAGCTCAAGGAGCTCATCCCGCGCCAGCAGTTCGAGGTGCCGATCCAGGCCGCCATCGGCGCGCGCGTGATCGCCCGCGAGAACATCCGCGCCATCCGCAAGGACGTCCTCGCCAAGTGCTACGGCGGCGACATCTCCCGCAAGCGCAAGCTGCTGGAGAAGCAGAAGGCGGGCAAGAAGCGGATGAAGAACATCGGCTCGGTGGAGGTCCCGCCCGAGGCGTTCATCGCCGCGCTGGCCACCACGCAGCCGGCGGAGTCGAAGAAGTAGCCGTTGTCGGTCGTACGCCGCGACGCCGTCGCGCCTCGTCCGTGGCCCAACGGCGGAGGCACCACCCGTGAGCTGGCCGTCGCCGACGACGGGGCGTGGCGGATCAGCCTCGCCACGATCGACCGTGACGGGCCGTTCTCGACCTTCCCCGGCCGCGGCCGGCTGCTGACGGTCGTCGACGGACCGGTCCTCCAGCTCACCGTCGAGGGGGTGGACCAGGTCGTCGAGCCGCGGCGGCCGTTCGCCTTCGCCGGCGACGCCGAGGTGGGCGCGAGCGTCCCGGAGGGACCGGTCGAGGTGCTGAACGTGATCGTCGACCCCGGTGCGGTCGAGCCGTTCGTCACCGTCCTCGAGCTCGGCCGCGGGTCCGCGCTGCCGCTGGCGGCCGACCAGGCCGCGCTGGTGCTGCAGGGACAGGGCATGGTCGGCGACGAGAGCGCAGCGGCGTACGACCTCGTCGTCGGCCCGGCCGAGGTGGGTGGGCGATGCACGCTGGCCGTCGTCACCCTCCAGCGCTCGTGAGGCTCTCCGACCGCCTCCGGGTCGAGCTGACGCGGGCGACGGCGCGGTTCACGGTGTCGTACGGCGACAACCTCCGCTTCGCCGGGCAGGACCTCCCGACGCCGACGCGGACCACGGTGCCGACGCGCCACGGCCGGGTCCCCGTGCACGTCTACCGTCCGCCCGGCGCCGACCGGCCGCCGGTGCACGTCCACCTTCACGGCGGCGCGTTCCTCATGCGCTACCCGGCGATGGACGACTGGTGGTGCCGCTACCTCGCGGCGACCGCGGGGGTCATCGTGGCCAACGTCGACTTCGAGGTCGCGCCCCGCGTCGCCTATCCCGTGGCGCAGCACCAGGCCCACGACGCGGCGGCGTGGTTCGCCCAGGACGGCACGCCGGTCTCGGTCGGCGGGTTCAGCTCCGGCGGCGGGCTCGCCGCCTCGGTCGCGCTGCAGGCGCGCGACCTCGCGAGCTTCACCCCCACGCTCCAGGTGCTGGGGATCGCCGCCCTCGACCTGTCCGCCGAGCCGCGCGACGGCGACCCGGGCATGATCTCGCCGGAGCTGCGACGGCTCGTGCGCCGCGTCTACCTGCCCGATCCCGCCACCCGGCTCGAGCCCTACGCCTCGCCGTTGCTGGCCGATGACCTCACCGGCCTGCCGCCGGCGGTCGTGCTGACGGCCGAGCGCGACGTCCTGCGCGCCGAGGGAGATGCGTACGCCGCACGCCTGCGCGCGGCGGGGGTGCGGGTCGTGCACGACGTGACGCCCGGGGTCGACCACTACTTCCTCACCGAGGACCCCAGGCGGGCGCGCACCACGATGGCGATGGTCGCCGACGAGGTCCGTGCGGCGGGTCAGCCCCGCATCGGACCGCCGGGCCGGTCGTAGGACTCGGCCACGATCTCGGCCACGACGGACAGTGCGATCTCGCCCGGCGCCTTGCCGCCGAGGTTGTGACCGGCCGGGACGTGCAACCGGCTGACGTCGACGCCCTCCGCGGCGAGCTCCTCGACGACACCCTCCGCCCGGCGCCGGCTGGCCATCATCGCGACGTACGACGCGTCGGATGCCAGCGCCGCCCGCAGCACCGAGGGCGCGTCGGGTGCGTCGTGGTCGCACAGCACGACCGCGTCGCCGGCCTGCGGGTCCAGGCCCGGGCCGCCGTCGTCGACGGCCTGCACGACCACGTCACGACCGACGGTGCCCGCGATCGAGGCGATGGCCCGCGCGATCGGGTTGTCGGTCAGGAGCAGGACCCGCCCGTGCGTGGGCTGCTCGTCCGACCAGGGCTGCTCGCGAGGCGGAGTCATCCCCCCAGCCTGACAGCCTCGCGCGTCAGCGTCACCCCGGTGACCGCGATGCCGAGCCCGGCCTCGAGCGCCGCGACGGGAGCGTCCAGCTCGGCCTTCCGCGGCTTCCTGGTGCCGGCGAACCAGACGATCTCCAGCGGCCGCCTCGACGCCGACCCGGTGGCGCGCCAGTAGCCCGTGATCCGCCCGTCGACGAGCAGCGGTGGCAGGACCATCCCGTTGCTCTGGTTCCAGAGGCGGCGCAGGTGCCCGGGGTCCGCGAACCGGTCGCGCGCGGCCGGGTCGTAGCCGCACATCAGCGCGTCGAACTCCGGCAGCAGGCGCACCCCCTCGAGCGTGCGGCCCGGCGGCGGTGAGGGCACGTCGACGTACGACCTCCCGTCCGGACCCTCGACGCCCACCAGCCCGAGCTGCTCGATCGCCTCGTCGATCACCCGCAGCCCGAGCCCCGACCACCACGCGACGTCGTGGCGCGACACCGGACCGTGGCAGCGCACGTGGATCGCCACGGCGTCGACGGGCGAGACGGGCGCCGCCGGCACGAGCGTGCGGTAGACGGGAGCGCCCTGCCCCGACCAGGTCCCGTTGACGGGACGGCGCACCAGTCCGCCGTGCCCGAAGGCGAGGTAGCGACCGACCGTCTGCCCCTCGACCGGGTTGCGGCCCTCGTGCTCGAGCAGCCAGTCGTGGAGATGGGCCTCGAGCTCGTCGGGAGTGCGCCAGTCAGCGGCGAAGCGCTCGGTCGACGACCACAGGTCGTCCAGCGTCCCACGCTCCAGCTTGAGCATCCGCTGCCACAGGGTCCGCTGCCCGACCCGGGTGGCAGCACCCAGCGCGGCGAACTGCCCGGGCGTCGCGGTGTGCACGGTGCCGCGGATGGTGCTGCCCCGCACGATCTCGCCCGCGTCGTACGCCGCCGCGATCTCGGCCCCGGTCGTGCCCGGTCGCCGCGCGGCGAGCCCGATGAACGGTGACCGCGCGGTCTGGGACTGGACGGGGCCGGTGGCGGTGACGAGCGCGGCGACGTCGTCGGGCGGTGAGACGGGGAACTGGCGCCCCAGGCTGAGGGCGGCGAGGTCCTCGAGTGCGTAGGCCATGGCCTCACGCTAGGGGGAAGAGCGGACCGAGGACGTCCTCATTCGAGGTTCGCCGGCTCCCGGGCCGTGCTGACCATGAACTCCCAGACCAGCCCGTGCGCCATCACGACCAGCAGGATGAGCAGGATCGCCTCGGCCTGGATGGGCGCGATGTGCAGCGGCGAGACCAGCTCCGGCACGGCCCCGATCACCGCCACCAGCGCGTAGACCACCCCGACGAGCCACCGGTGCCGCATCAGCGGTCCGGCGACGACGGGCGCGGCGGCCTGCGACCGGAGGAGCCGAAGGGTCGACACGCAGCCGACGACCGCGACGGCGACGAAGCTGAAGCGCCAGATCTGCGGCGTCTCGGTGCCGCCGACCTGCGCGAACAGGCCCATCAGCGCCGGCAGCAGGAAGCCGAGGTAGACCCCGCCCACGATGCTGCGCATGCCCGGCTCGCGCAGCCAGTCCTCGTGCCGCTGGACGACGCCCCACCACAGCCCGAGCAGGGTGAAGCAGGTCGCGGAGAAGAGTGCGTAGAAGGTGCTGACGTCCATGGCGGCTCCTGATCCGCCCCCATGCTAGGGCGGATCAGACCCGGGCGGCATCCCATTGCGGGTCGCGACCCAGGCGCGCGAGCAGGCGGTCGGTCGCGGACGCGTCGTCGGGCACGGGGACCGCAGCCGTGCACACGCCCTCGGAGTAGAGCGCGTCACCCCACGAGTCGGCGGTCGCGTGGAGGGAGGCGGCCTCCTCCTCGCTGATCGACCAGGGCTGGCCGGTGGCCCGGGCGACGTCGGAGCCGTGGATGACGAGGTCCCACCCGTAGAAGTCGGCCATGGTGTCCGCGATCGTGGTGCGGCCGAAGTAGCCGTCGTACTCCCGCTCGGCGACGCCGTCGCGGCCCAGGACCTCGGCGACGCCGGCCGCGTGCCGGCGCCAGGCAGCGGGCAGGTCGCCGAGGTCGGGCGCGGGTCCGGGCTCGAGGTCCTGCCGCGTCAGGAAGTCCCGCTCGGTCTCGATCGCGTGCTCGACGACGTCGCGCACGGACCAGTCGTCGCAGGGCGTCGGGGCGTCCCACGGCTGCTCGCCCGCACCGTCGACACGGTCGAGGATGGCGCCGAACGCGTCGGCTCGCTGCATGAACTTGTCTGCGGTCTCGGTCATGGGTCCACGCTCGCAGGGCGGGTGTCGGTGCCTCTTGTGATAATCCGACACATGCCGAACCCCGAGGTGGACCCGGTCGACCGCGCCCACCTGACGGGCCTCACGCGACCGTCCCCGCCGATCCACCGCTACGCGCCCTCGTCCGGCCTGGCCGACCTCGTCGAGCGCTACTGGATCCCGGTGTGGTCGGTGCCGGCCCCGTCGACCCAGAGCACGCTCCAGCACCCGGTCTGCCTGATCGTCGTCAGCAACACCTACGCCCGGTTCTACGGCACGACGTCCGGTCGCTCGAGCGTGACGCTCGAGGGTGACGGCTGGGCGGTCGGCACCATGTTCACGCCCGCCGCCGGCCGGCTCGTGCTGGGTCGGTCGGTCGCCGGCGTCACCGACACCCACCTCGACCTGGCCGAGGTCGACGGCCTCGACGACGCGGGGATGGTCGCCGAGATCCATGCCGCGATGACGCCCGACCCGCACGACCCCGGCGCCCACGCGGCGGCGATCGCCGCCGTCGAGCGGAGGCTGGCGGCGTACACCCCCGTCGACGAGCCCGGGCTGCTGATCAACGAGGTGGTGACCTGGCTGCGCGAGCACCCCGAGGTGACGCGCGTCCACGAGCTCGCCGCCCACGTCGGGATGGGCGAGCGCAGCCTGCAGCGGCTCGTGGAGCAGCGCGTCGGGATGAGCCCCAAGTGGCTGATCCAGCGCCGTCGTCTCCACGACGCGGTCGAGGCGCTCAAGGCGGGCGAGTCGTCGTTGGCGGACATGGCGGCGCAGCTGGGCTACGCCGACCAGGCCCACTTCACGCACGACTTCCGCACGGTCACCGGGATGACGCCGGGGGAGTACCTCGGCGACCAGCCCCGGACCTGACGTCCTCAGGCCGTCTGCATCACCGACGACCGCACCACCGCGGCGCCCGCGAGCTGACCGGCTGCCGCAGCGGCGAGCACCGACGGCATCGGCATCGGCAGCTCGGCAACGTGCGCCAGGTCGCCGGCCGCGAAGACGCCAGGGACGCTGGTGGCGCCGAAGAGGTCGATCGCGATGCAGCCGCTGTCGCGCATCTCGAGGCCGAGCTGGGCGGCGAAGGGCGCCGACTGCTCGAAGGCCGGGTGGGCGAAGAGTCCGTCCACGACGACCGAGGAGTCACCCGACGTCACGACGAGCCCGTCGGAGGTCAGCTCGACGCTGGTCACGGCTGGCACGACCGCGATCGATCCGACGATCGGCGACAGCAGCGGGACCTGGTGCTCGGCGGCGGGGGAGTCCTGGATCGCGATCCGCTTCCCGTGGAGCTCGTGACCGTGGCAGAAGGGGCACACGTGCACCGTGCGGCCCCACTGCTCGGCGAAGCCATCTATGTCGGGCATGACGTCGCGCAGGCCGGTGGCGAGCACGACGGCGCGGCTCGTCTCGACCGATCCGTCGGCGAGCGTGACCTCGAAGGTGCCGTCGTCGAGCCGCACGACGGTGGTCGCCGCGACGTCGCGCACCTCGACCTCGGCGTACGCCGCGAGCTCGCCGCGCACGATCGACCTGAACTCCGCGGGGGCGCGGCCGTCGTTGGTGATGATGTTGTGCATGGCGTCGACCGGCGCGTTGCGGTACGCGCCGGAGTCGAGCATCAGGGTGGGACGGTGCATCCGTCCGAGGGTCAGTGTGGCCTGCAGGCCGGCGGGGCCGCCGCCGATCACGATCGCGTCCAGCATGTGTATCTCCTTCGTCATTTGCCAACAGATAGGAGCATGTGACTTCATGTCAACATGAAGTCAAGTCGCGATCGGACCTGGTCGGTGGGAGAGGTGGCGGAGCGCTTCGACCTGCCCACGAACGTGCTGCGGCACTGGGAGTCGGTGGGCCTGCTCACGCCGGAGCGCGACTCCGCCGACCGGCGCCGCTACGCGCGCGACGACATCGCCCGGGTGGCCGCGATCCAGCGCAACAAGGACGCCGGCATGAGCCTCGACCAGATCGCGGTGCTGCTCGACGCCGGCTCCCCGGAGCGGCACGCCGTGCTCAGGGCACACCTCGACGACCTCGACCGGCGCATGGAGCAGATGCGGATCTCACGCGAGATGACCGAGCACGCCTTCAACTGCCGGGCCCACGACCTGACCGCCTGCCCGGGGTTCCAGCGGCACGTCAAGGACCTGATGGCGGCCTTCGACTGATGCGCGCGACTCACATCCGCTCGGGCGCCTCGATCCCGAGCAGGTCGAGTCCCTGCACGAGGACGGCGAGCGTCACGGCGGACAGCGAGAGCCGTGAGCCCCGTTGCTCGACGGTGTCGGCCTTGAGCACCGGGCACTGCTCGTAGAAGGTCGAGAACTCCTGGGCCAGCTCGAACAGGTAGGTGCACAGGCGGTGCGGCGCGAGGTCGTCGCCGACCTCGGCGACCACGGACCCGAAGGCAAGCAGCCGCAGGGCGAGCGCGCGCTCGGCGGGAGCCCCGAGGGAGATCGGGGCCTCGAACCGCGGGTCGACGCCGGCGGAGCGGAAGATCGACCGGATCCGGGTGGTGGCGTACTGCAGGTAGGGGCCGGTGTTGCCGGTGTAGGCGAGCATCCGGTCGAGGTCGAAGACGTACTCCGAGTCGTGGGCGACGCTGAGGTCGGCATACTTCACCGCGCCGATCCCGACCTGGGGCGCGATCGACGCACGCACCTCCTCGGGCAGCTCGGGGCGCGTCCGGTCGACCTCGCGACGCGCGTTGGCCATCGCCTCCTCGAGGAGCGCCATCAGGCGCAGCGGGGCGCCGGAGCGGGTGCGCAGGATCTTGCGGTCCTCGCCGAGCACGTTGCCGATCCGCACGTGGACCACCTCGACGTGGTCGGGCAGCCAGCCGGCGAGCCGAGCCGTCTCCCACACCATCTCCAGGTGCAGGGCCTGCGGCACGCCGATGACGTAGAGGCAGCGATCGGCGCCGAGCCGCTCGACGCGGTGCCGGATCGTGGCGAGGTCGGTGGTCGCGTAGCCGTAGCCGCCGTCGGACTTGCGGATGATCAGCGGCTGCGGCTTGCCCTCGCGCCCGGTGTAGCCGTCGAGGAAGACGCACAGGGCGCCGTCGCTCATCGTCGCGAGCCCGGCGGCCTCGAGCTCGTCGCAGATGCCGGCCAGGTCGTCGTTGTACGTCGACTCGCCGGCCAGGTCGCCGTCGGTGAGCGTCACGCCGAGGGTGGCGTAGATCCGGTTGAAGTAGCGCCGGGAGAGCTCGACGAGCTCCGACCACAGCCGCAGCGTGTCCTCGTCGCCGGCCTGCAGCGACACCACGCGGGCCCGTGCGCGGGTGGCGAAGTCCTCGTCGCCGTCGAACTGGGCGCGCGCCGCCTGGTAGAACGCGTTGGGATCGCTCTCGAGCAGCAGCGCCTGCTCCGACCCCTCGCCGACGTCGAGCAGGTGCTCGATGAGCATGCCGAACGGCGTGCCCCAGTCGCCGATGTGGTTCTGTCGCACGACGCGGTGGCCGAGGTGCTCGAGCACGCGGGCGAGCGCGTCGCCGACGACGGTGGTGCGCAGGTGCCCGACGTGCATCTCCTTGGCGACATTGGGGGCGCTGTAGTCGATCGGCACGACCTGGGCCTCCTGCGTCGGCACGCCCAGGCGCTCGTCCGCGGCCAGGTCGGCCAGCAGTGACTCGATCCAGGCGTCGTCGAAGGTGAGGTTGAGGAACCCCGGTCCGCTGACGTCGATCGACACCGGCAGGTCGCCGAGCTCGGCCACGATGCGCGTGGCCACGTCGCGGGGCGAGGCGCCGACCCGCTTGGCCAGGGCCAGGGCGGCGTTGGCCTGCACGTCGGCGTACTGACTGGGTCGCAGCACGGGATCGGCCCCTGCGAACTCGGGTCCCAGCGCGCGGGCGATCGCGTCCGAGAGAGCAGGGGCAAGGAGGTCCACCGGCGCTGTCATGCATCAACCCTAGGGTTGTCCGCGTGCCCGTCTCGATCCCGCCCGCCCTCGACGCGCAGCGCGGGAACGGTCCCGACTGGGCGGGCTGGCTCGACCGCCTGCCGCGACTGGCCGCGGACGTGGTCGAGGAGTGGGGCCTCACGCCCGACGGCGAGTCGATGCACGGGGCGTGCTCGTTGGTGCTGCCGGTCCGCACGACCGGCCGCGCACCGGCCGTCCTCAAGCTCACCTACGACGGTGACGACGAGTCCGAACACGAGGGCCTCGCCCTCCAGCGCTGGGGCGGTCGCGGCGTCGTCAGGTTGCTGCGCGCCGACCCGCACCGGCGCGCCCTGCTCCTCGAGCGGCTCCACACCGAGGACCTCTCCGACCTGTGGGACGTGGAGGCCTGCGAGGTCGTCGGCGGCCTCTACTCCCGCCTGCACGTCCCGGCCCTGCCCCAGCTGCGCACCCTCACGTCGTACGTCGCCCGCTGGACCGACGACCTGCAGCGGATGCCCCGCAACGCCCCGATCCCGCGCCGGCTCGTCGAGCAGGCGACCGCGCTGGCGCGGTCGTTCGTCGTCGACGACGCGAGCACCGGCACGATGATCCACGGCGACCTCCACTACGCCAACGTGCTCTCCGCCGACCGGGAGCCGTGGCTGGTGATCGACCCCAAGCCGATGAGCGGCGACCCCACTACGAGCCGGCGCCGCTGCTGTGGAACCGGTGGGACGAGCTGGCCGGCGACATCCGCGGCGGCGTGCGCCGACGCTTCCACGCGGTGGTCGACGCCGCCGGCCTCGACGAGGACCGCGCCCGCGACTGGGTCGTGGTGCGGATGGTGATCAACGCGCACTGGACGATCGAGGACGCCGAGCGGGCCGGTCGCGGCCTCGACGCCGACGAGCAGGCCTGGATCACCCGCTGCGTCGCGATCGCGAAGGCCGTCCAGGACTAGGTCCGGACCGGCAGCGTGACTGAGGGGGTGACGGACGACCCGGTCACTGGCCTAGCCTGCACGACATGGCCTCTCGGGAACCGGTCCGCCACATCGTCGTCATGGGGGTGTCCGGCGTCGGCAAGACCACGATCGCCAAGGGCATCTCCAGCCTCATGGGCTGGACCTTCGCCGAGGGCGACGCCTTCCACTCCGAGGCCAACGTCGCCAAGATGCACGCCGGCCACGCCCTCGACGACGACGACCGCTGGCCGTGGCTGCGCTCGATCGGCGACTGGATGTCGGCCGAGATCGCCGAGGGCCGCTCGGCGGTGGTGACCTGCTCGGCGCTGCGCCGCGCCTACCGCGACGTGCTCCGCGAGGGCCGGCCCGAGGTCGAGTTCTGTCACCTCGCGGCCGAGCAGGACCTCGTCAGCGACCGGCTCGACCACCGGGCCGGGCACTTCATGCCGTCGTCGCTGCTGCCCAGCCAGTTCTCCACCCTCGAACCGCTCGAGCCCGACGAGCCCGGGGTGACGGTCTCCGTCGCCGGCCCGGTGCCCGAGGTCCTCGCTCGTGCGGTCGCCGCGCTCTCGCTCACCCCCGACGAAGGGAAGATCTGATGGAGCTCACCGATGCGGGCAACACCCAGCTGATCCTCGCGGCCCTGCTCGGCATCGCCGCCGTGGTCGTGCTGATCGTCTGGGCCAAGCTGCACCCGTTCCTGGCCCTGATGCTCGGGGCGGCGGTGATGGGCGCCGTGGCCGGCGTCGCGCCGCTCGACATCGTCAACAGCTTCACCGTCGGATTCGGCGGCACCGTCGGGTCGGTCGGGCTGCTGATCGCGCTCGGCGCCATGATCGGCAAGATCCTGGCCGACTCGGGCGGCAGCGACACGATCGTCGACACCATCATCGGCCGGGTCGGCAAGGCCGGGCTGCCGTGGGCGATGGCCCTGATCGCCGCCATCCTCGGCCTCCCGCTCTTCTTCGAGGTCGGCGTCGTGCTGCTCGTCCCGGTCGTGCTGCTGGTCGCGCGCAGGATGGACATCTCGATCATGCGCGTCGGCATCCCGGCCCTGGCCGGCCTCTCGGTGCTGCACGGGCTCGTGCCGCCCCACCCCGGCCCGCTGGTCGCCATCGACAACCTCGGCGCCGACCTCGGCCTCACGCTGCTCTTCGGCCTGGTCGTCGCGATCCCCACGCTGGTCGTCTGCGGTCCGCTGCTCGCCCGCTTCGTCGAGCAGTGGGTGCCGGTGCACGCGCCCGCGCTGGCCGGTGGCCGGGGAGGAGCCGGGGCCGCGGCTGGTGATCGCGCCGAGGTCACGGAGGGTGCGCGGGCCGAGGACGAGGCGCGTACGCCGCTGGGCGAGGGCGTCACCCGCCGACCCGGCTTCGGGGCGGCCGTCGTCTGCATCACCCTGCCGGTCGTGCTGATGCTGCTGCGCGCCATCGCCGAGCTGACGATCGACGACGACGAGAGCACCGTCCTCAAGACCCTGGTCTTCATCGGCACCCCGTCCGTGGCGCTGCTCGCCGCCGTCCTCGTGTCGATGTGGCTGCTGGGGTTCAACACCGGCATGAACCGCAAGCAGGTGGAGTCCTCGCTCGGCTCGGGACTGCCCGGGATCGCCTCGATCCTGCTGATCGTCGCCGCGGGCGGCGGCTTCAAGGCGATGCTGGTCGACGCGGGAGTCGGCGACGTGATCGGCGACTGGGCCGAGGGCTCCGGGATCTCGGTGCTGCTCCTCGGCTGGCTGGTGGCCGTCGGCGTACGCCTCGCGACCGGCTCCGCGACCGTCGCGACCATCACCGCGAGCGGCATCGTGAGCGGCGTCGCCGCCGGTCTCGACGCCCCGACGCTGGCCCTGCTGGTCCTGGCGATCGGCTGCGGATCGGTGTTCTTCAGCCACGTCAACGACGCCGGGTTCTGGCTCGTGAAGGAGTACTTCGGGCTGACGATCGGCCAGACGCTGAAGTCGTGGTCGGTGATGGAGACGGCCATCTCGGTGGTGGGACTGGTGTTCGTGCTGCTTCTCGACCTCGTCGTGTGAGTCGATGGACGGGATTTGCTACCGCCGCGTAACCACGTGATCTAGGTTACTCCCAGGAGTCAGCCCCTGCGGTCCCCGCTGACCGCAGCCGATCAGCCACCCAGGGAGTCCCATGCCCATCAACCACGACACCAGCTTCGTCGACCGACTGCCACGCAACGTCGCGGTGCAGTTCCACGACCGGGTCGAGAAGTCGTCCGCCCACGAGGCCTACCGCTACCCCCAGGGTGACGCGTGGGAGTCGATCACCTGGAAGCAGACGGGGGAGCGGGTCGAGGCACTCGCGGCCGGGCTGCTGTCGCTGGGGCTCGAGCCCGAGCAGCGCGTGGGCATCGCGTCGAGCACCCGTGTCGAGTGGATCCTGGCCGACCTCGCCGTCATGTGCGCTGCCGGCGCCACGACGACGGTCTACCCGTCCACCAACTCCGAGGACACCGCCTACATCCTGGGCGACGCCGACTGCCGGTTCGTCTTCGCCGAGGACGACACCCAGGTCGCCAAGCTGGTCGAGCACCGCAACGAGCTGCCCCACCTCGAGAAGGTCATCACCTTCGACGGCGCCACGAGCGACTGGGTGATCTCCCTGGACGACCTCGCCGCCCTCGGCACGGCCTACCTCGCCGAGCACCCCGACGTCATCGCCGAGAAGGCCGCGGCGATCGAGCCCGACCAGCTCTCCACGCTGATCTACACCTCCGGCACCACGGGTCGCCCCAAGGGCGTCCGCCTGAGCCACCGCTCCTCGGTCTACGAGGGCGAGGCCATCGCGGTGCAGAACATCCTCGACGAGAGCGACCTGCAGTTCCTGTGGCTGCCGATGTCGCACTCCTTCGGCAAGGTGCTGCTCTCCGCCCAGATGGCGTGCGGCTTCGCGACCGCCGTCGACGGCCGGGTCGAGAAGATCGTCGACAACTGCGCCGAGGTGAAGCCCACGTTCATGGGTGCCGCGCCGCGCATCTTCGAGAAGGCCTACGGCCGCATCCAGACCATGCAGGCGGCCGAGGGCGGGGCCAAGGAGAAGCTGTTCCACAAGGCCTTCGCCACCGGCCTCGAGGTCGAGCGGCTCAAGCGCGAGGGCAAGTCCGTCCCGGCTCTCCTGAAGATCCAGCACGGGCTGTTCGACAAGCTGGTCTTCAGCAAGGTCCGGGCCCGCTTCGGTGGCCGCGTGCGCTTCTTCATCTCCGGCTCCGCCGCGCTCAACCGCGACATCGCCGAGTGGTTCAACGCCGCGGGCATCGTCATCCTCGAGGGCTACGGCATGACCGAGAACTTCGCGGGCGCCGCCGTCAACCACCCCGAGGAGAACCGCATCGGCACGGTCGGTCGCGCCCTGCCCGGCTCCGAGATCAAGATCGGCGACGGCGACGAGGTGCTGATCCGCGGCCCCCACGTGATGGGCGGCTACCACAACCTCCCGGAGGAGACGACCCGCACGCTCACCTCCGACGGCTGGCTGCACACCGGCGACAAGGGCTCGCTCGACGCCGACGGCTACCTCACCATCACCGGCCGCATCAAGGAGCTCTTCAAGACCTCCGGCGGCAAGTACATCGCCCCGCCGGCGATCGAGGCCAAGTTCAAGGCGATCTGCCCCTACGCCAGCCAGTTCATGGTCTTCGGCAACGAGCGCAACTACGTCATCGCGCTCGTCACCCTCGACCCCGACGCGATGGTCGGCTGGGCCGCCGAGAACGGCATGGAGGGTGCCTCCTACACCGAGGTCGTCCAGAGCGACGCGGTCAAGTCGATGGTCCAGGGCTACGTCGACGAGCTCAACAACAAGCTCAACCGCTGGGAGACCATCAAGAAGTGGGAGCTGCTCGACCACGACCTCACCATCGAGTCCGGCGAGCTCACCCCTTCGATGAAGGTCAAGCGCAGCGTCGTCGAGGACAACTACAAGGACAAGATCGACGCGCTCTACGCGTGATCACCGCTCCCGCACAGGGAGCACACAGCAATGTCCGGCGCAATGGGTGTCGGTGGGAGACCACCGGCACCCGTTCGCCATTTCCAGGAGACTCGATGAGCCACGACCACCACGACCACCACGAGGTCCACGAGCACGACCTCGGCCTCCAGCACGACCTCGGCACGCTCCGCGACCGCAACCTCGGCCGGCGCGGCATGCTCGGGATCTTCGGCGGCCTCGGCGTCGCGGCGGTCGCCGTCGGCTGTGGGTCCGACTCGAGCGGTACGGCGAGCGCCACCGCGACCTCGACCGCCAGCGCCACCCCGTCCGACCGGCCGTCCCCGCCCGACGGCGGCCCCGGCGGCGACGGCGCACCCCCGGACGGCGGGATGGGTGGCGACGCGAGCGTCGAGGTGGCCGACGGCGAGATCCCCGAGGAGACCGCGGGCCCGTACCCCGGCGACGGCTCCAACGGACCCAACGTGCTGACCGAGAGCGGCGTGGTCCGCTCCGACATCACGGGCAGCTTCGGCACGGCGAGCGGGGTGGCCACCGGCGTGCCCCTGACCCTGCGGTTCCGCGTCCACGACCTGACGGGTGAGGACGTGGAGGTCCTGGCCGGCGCGGCCGTCTACGCCTGGCACTGCGACGCTGCGGGCAGCTACTCGATGTACGACGGCGACGCGGTGGACGAGAACTACCTGCGCGGCGTGCAGGAGAGCGACGCGGACGGCTGGGTGGAGTTCACCAGCATCTTCCCCGGCTGCTACGCGGGTCGCTGGCCGCACGTCCACTTCGAGGTCTACGAGTCGCTGGACCAGGCGACGAGCGCGGCCAACAAGCTGCGCACCTCCCAGCTCGCCTTCCCGCAGGACACCTGCGAGCAGGTCTACGCCACCGACGGCTACGAGTCGTCGGTGTCCAACCTCGCCACCGTGAGCCTGGACTCCGACGGCATCTTCTCCGACGGCTACTCCCTCCAGCTCGCGTCGATGAAGGGATCGGTCGAGGACGGCTTCACCGCCACCCTCAACGTCCCGATCTAGGCGGGGGCGCCATCGGGGGCGTGCTGGTGATTGGATGAGCGCGTGCCCCCCGCTCAACCCGCCGGTCTCCCCCTGCCCGCAGACGGGTCGCTCCCCGACCCCGCGCTGGCCGAGCTGGGCACCCAGCCGTTCGGGCTCTACGTCCACGTCCCGTTCTGCACGGTGCGCTGCGGCTACTGCGACTTCAACACCTACACCGCCGAGGAGCTGGGCGATGCTCCCGGTGCGTCGCGATCGACGTACGCCGAAGCGGTGATCCACGAGATCCGGCACGCCCGCCGGGTGCTGGGCGACCGGGACCTGCCGATCGACACCATCTTCTTCGGCGGCGGCACGCCCACGCTGATCAAGCCGGCCGACCTCGGGGCCGTGGTCGCGAGCGCGGCCGCCGAGTTCGGGCTGGCCCACCACACCGAGATCACGACCGAGGCCAACCCCGACTCGGTCACGGCGTGGGACCTCGAGGAGCTGCGGCTCGCCGGCTTCACCCGGATCAGCTTCGGGATGCAGTCGGCCGTCGACCACGTCCTCAAGGTGCTCGACCGCACCCACGACCCGCTGCGGGTGCCGGCGGCCGTCGCCTGGGCGCGCGCGGCCGGCTTCGAGGAGGTCTCGCTCGACCTGATCTACGGCACGCCGGGGGAATCGCTCTCCGACTGGGAGACCTCGCTGGACGCCGCGCTCGCGTGCGAGCCCGACCACGTGTCGGCCTACTCCCTGATCGTCGAGGACGGCACCGCGCTCGCCCGGCGCGTGCGTCGCGGCGAGCTGCCGATGCCCGACGAGGACGACCTCGCCGACAAGTACGAGCTGGCCGACGACCGGCTGACCGCCGCGGGCCTCGAGTGGTACGAGGTGTCCAACTGGGCGCGTCGGCCCGAGAGCCGCTGCCGCCACAACATCCTCTACTGGACCGGCGGGCACTGGTGGGGCGCCGGACCGGGCGCGCACTCGCACGTCGGCGGCGTGCGCTGGTGGAACGTCAAGCACCCCGCGGCGTACGCCGATCGTCTGGCCGCCGGCACCAGCCCGGCGATGGCGCACGAGGTGCTCAGCGACGAGGACCGTCGCGTCGAGCGGATCCTGCTCGAGCTGCGCCTGCGCGACGGCCTGCCCGTCCTCGCGCTCGACCGGCAGGGCCGCTCCCAGGTCGCCCGTCTCGTCGAGGAGGGGCTGGTCACGCTGGCCACCGAACGCCTCGTCCTCACCCGCCGCGGGCGGCTCCTCGCCGACGGGGTCGTGCGCGACCTCACCTGATCGTCGCTGGTTGAGGTGCGATCGCAGCGAGCCTCGAAACCGACACGCTCCACCGGGAAACGTCCCGTTGCCGCAAGCGGCGGCGGCGGGGCTTCGCCTCCGACCTCCGCCGCGACTACGTCGCGTCGGAGGTCGTCGGCTCGGTGGTGAAGTCGATCAGCTCCTCGACGCGGCCGAGCAGCGCCGGGTCGAGGTCCTCGAACCCGCGCACGCCGCCGAGGATGTGCTTCCACGCGCGGGCGATGTCGGCCTGGTCGCGGTGCGGCCAGCCGAGCTGCTGGCAGGTGCCCTTCTTCCAGTCGATGTGGCGCGGCACGTCGGGCCAGCGCTTGATGCCGAGCCGGCTCGGCTTGACGGCCTGCCAGATGTCGATGAAGGGGTGCCCGACGATGAGCACGTGCTTGCCGATCGGGGACCTCGCGATGCCCTGCGCGATCCGGCTCTCCTTCGACCCGGGCACCAGGTGGTCGACCAGCACGCCGACGCGGCGCTGCGGCCCGGGATTGAAGTCGCGCAGGTGCTCGGCGAGGTCGTCGACCCCGCCGAGGAACTCCACGACGACGCCCTCGATCCGCAGGTCGTCGCCCCACACCTTCTCGACCAGCTCGGCGTCGTGGCGGCCCTCGACGAAGATCCGGCTGGCGCGCGCCACGCGGGCCCTTGCGTCGTGGACGGCGATCGAGCCGCTCGCCGTACGCGTCTTCCTCTCCGGCCCCGACCGCACCGGGCGACCCAGCACGACGGGCTTGCCCTCGAGCAGGAAGCCCGGGCCGAGCGGGAAGGTACGCCGCTTGGCGCGGCGGTCCTCGAGCGTCACCGTGTCGAGGTCACGGTCGATCGCGACGACCTCGCCGCACCAGTCGGTCATGACCTCCTCGAGGACCATGCCCATCTCGGCGGGCACGTCGACGGCGCGGCCGTTCTTCGGCGCTCGCCAGTCGGTGGTCAGGACGTCGGAGCCGTATCGGTCGTGAGTCACCGGGTTACGGTACGGATCCATACGACTTCATCGGGGGAGGGCTCGCCGTGGCCAGCAGGAGACGAACGACGCACAACACGCAGATCGCGCGGGGGCTGGGCGGGCGGACCGGCTTCGCCACCGAGGAGCTCGATCGCGGGGACCAGCCCGCCCGGACCGGCTCGCGCTCGGAGCGCGTGGCTGCCGGGCGGATCTGGCACGACGCGATCAACCACTTCGAGGACTACGCCGACGACGACCTGGTCCGCACGACGCGGTTCCGGCTGCGCGGCGACTGGTTGATCGCGCTGGCCGCCATCATGTTCTTCGTCGGTGGCTACGCGGCCTTCATCGTCTTCCTGGCGACGACCCGCTAGCCGGAGATGCCGGCGCCGTTCGCGCCGTCGCCGCTGACGGACTCGGGATCGGTCTCGTCGCCCTCGGCGGACCCACCGGTGGCGCCGGTCTCGTCGGACTCGCCGAGATCGCCGTCGGTGTGGAAGGTGCCCGTCGTGTCGTCCTGGGTGTCGTCCATGCCCAGCTCGTCGGCGTCCTTGGTCTCCTCGGCGTCGGGGTCGAGGGGCTCCGCGAGCGGGTTGTCCTCGCCGGGCTGGAGGTCCTCGGGCAGCTGGTCGTCGCCGATGCCGGCGAGCTTCTGTCCATCGGGGGAGGCGGTCCCGCCCTCGTGGTCGGCGTCGGCCTCGCTGGTGGTGGCGCTGGCCTGGGGCAGGTCGCTGGATTCGCTCATGCCTCGTTCCTACGGCACGGGGGGCTCGCGAGCAACACCCCTTCAGACCAGCGGCAGCCGCTTCTGCGAGCGGGGCAGGTGCTCGTAGCCGAGCCGGACCGCGGAGGTGAGGAGCGCCGGGTCCCACGGCCACTCGCCCTCCTCGAGGGCTCGCGAGAGCGGGACGCCGCGCCCGGCCAGGTCGCGGATGGTCTCGGCGATGATCCCGAGCTCGGTCCGCTGCTCCTGGACGTAGTCCATGTCGATCAGCCGGCCGTGGCCGGGGACGACGACGGTGGCGTCGGTCATCAGGCCGAGGACCAGGTCGAGCGTGAGCGGCCACTCGAGCGGGAACGAGTCGTCACCGATGAAGGGCTTGTCCGACTCCTCGACGAGGTCGCCGCCGACGATCACGTCGGCGTCCGGGACGCGCACGACCAGGTCGCCGGCGGTGTGGCCGCGGCCGGGGTGGATGAGCTCGACCGACCGGTCGCCCAGGTCGAGGGCGACGGCGGAGGAGAAGCCGTGGGTCGCGGGCCGGAGCGTCGTCGCGTGGATCTCCTCGGCCCGCGGGTGCTCGGCGAGGTGCTCGCTGTGGACGCCGCCCGTCGCGACCATCCGCTCGAGCGCGAAGTCCGTGGCGTGGACCGGCAGGTCGCCGTACGTCGTCAGCATGACGTCGTTGCCGAACCAGTGGTCCCAGTGGTCGTGGGTGTTGACCAGCGCGGTCAGTGGCCCGGCGCCGAGGCGGCGGACGTCGTCGGCGACGACCCTCGCCTGCTGCTCGGAGCCGTGGGTGTCGATCATGACCAGCCCGTCGCTGCCGCCGACGAGCGTGATGTTGACGTGCATCCAGTCGTAGTGGGCCACCCAGACACGCGGGGCGACCTCGATGAACTCGGGCATGGCGGCCACTGTAGGCAGGACGAGTATCCTTGGCACTCTGCCGTGATGAGTGCCAGACGAGAGGAGGCGGCGTGGTCGAGGACCGCAAGCTGGCCGTGCTGCGCGCGATCGTCGAGGACTACGTCGCCACCGAGGAGCCCGTGGGCTCCCGCGCCCTCGTGGAGCGCCACGGCCTCGGCGTCTCGCCGGCCACCGTCCGCAACGACATGGCGGCGCTCGAGGACGAGGGCTTCATCCACCAGCCGCACACCAGCGCCGGTCGCGTGCCGACCGACAAGGGATACCGCCTCTTCGTCGACCGCCTCAGCGCGGTCAAGCCGATGAGCGCGGCCGAGAAGCGCGCGATCGCCACGCTCCTCGACAGCGCCGTCGACCTCGACGACGTCGTGCAGCGATCGGTGCGGCTGCTCAGCAGCCTGACGCGCCAGGTCGCGATCGTGCAGTACCCCACCCTCTCGCGCAGCACCGTGCGCCACGTCGAGCTGGTCGTGATCACCCCGACGCGGGTGATGTTGATCCTGATCCTGAGCACCGGCCGGGTGGAGCAGCGTCTGGTGGAGATCCCCGCCGAGATGTCTGAGGCCCAGCTCGCCGACCTGCGCGTCCGGCTCAACCAGGCCGCGGCGGGCGAGCGGATCGCCGACGCCTGCGTCGCCCTCAACGCGCTGCCCGACACCGTCCCGCACGACGACCAGGTGCTGACCCGCACCCTCGTCGACGTGCTGACCGAGGCGATGTCCGACCACCGCAGCGACGAGCGGGTGGCGGTCGGCGGCGCCGCCAACCTCGCGCGCTTCGGCGACAGCTTCGACACCGCCGTACGCCCCCTCCTCGAGGCCCTCGAGGAGCACGTCGTGCTGCTCAAGCTGATCGGCGAGGTCACCACGGGCGATGCGGTCACCGTCCGCATCGGCCACGAAGGCCCCTACTCCGAGCTCGCCTCCACCAGCGTGGTGGCGGCGGGCTACGGACCGCCCGACCAGGCCCTCGCGACGCTCGGCGTCGTGGGGCCGACCCGCATGGACTACCCCGGATCCATGGCCGCCGTGCGCGCCGTCGCGCGCTACGTCTCCCGGATCCTCGACGAAGGACAGCAGTGAGCACAGATCTCTACGAGCTGCTCGGTGTCTCCCGCGACGCCGACGCCGCCGCCATCAAGAAGGCCTACCGGGGGCTGGCCCGCCAGCTCCACCCGGACGTCAACCCGGACCCCGCGACCCAGGAGAAGTTCAAGGAGGTCTCGCGGGCCTACGAGGTGCTCTCCGACCCGCAGAAGCGCGCGGCCTACGACCGTGGCGGCGACCCGTTCGGGGCCGGCGGTGCGGGCGGCTTCGGCCAGGGCCAGGGCTTCTCGTTCACCGACATCATGGACGCGTTCTTCGGCGGCAACGCCCCCGGCGCCGGTGGGCAGGGCCGCGGGCCGCGCCAGCGCGTGCGCCGCGGCCAGGACGCCCTGATCAGGCTCGACGTCGAGCTGGCGGAGGCGGCGTTCGGCACCACCAAGGAGCTCAAGGTCGACACCGCGGTCGTCTGCACCGCCTGCCACGGCGACGGTGCCGCTCCCGGCTCGACGCCGATCACCTGCGAGACCTGCCGCGGCGCCGGTGAGGTCGCGCAGGTCCAGCGGTCCTTCCTCGGCGAGATCCGCACCCTGCGCCCCTGCGCCGCGTGCCGCGGCTTCGGCCAGATCATCCCCGAGCCCTGCCGCGAGTGCTCGGGCGACGGACGTGTCCGCTCGCGGCGCACCCTCAACGTCAAGATCCCGGCGGGCGTCGACAACGGCACCCGCGTCCAGCTCACCGAGCAGGGCGAGGTCGGCCCCGGCGGAGGCCCGCCCGGCGACCTCTACGTCGAGATCCACGTCGACTCGCACCCGACCTTCACCCGGCACGGCAACGACCTGCACAGCACGGTCTCGCTGCCGATGACCGCGGCCGCCCTCGGCACCACGCTGACGCTGCCGCTGCTCGAGGCCGACCTCGAGCCGGCAGAGGACTCCGAGGTCCGCACCGACTACGACCTCGAGGTCCGCCCGGGCACCCAGTCGGGCAGCGAGCAGGTGCTGCGCGGGTTCGGCGTGCCCGGACTGCGCGGCGGCCGCGGCGACCTGGTCGTCACCGTCCTCGTCGACACCCCGACGCGCCTCGACCCGCGCCAGGAGGAGCTGCTGCGCGAGCTGGCCGCCATCCGCGGCGAGGAGTCGCCGACCGGCCAGGTGCAGTCGACGCCCAAGTCGGTCTTCGGCCGGTTGCGCGACGCGTTCCAGCAGCACTGATGTCGCTCCCGGTCCACCTCGTCGCGAGCCTGGACGGTGCCACCGTCGGGTCCGTCGTCGAGGTGACCGGTGACGAGGCGCACCACGCGGTCGCCGTACGTCGCCTGCGTGTCGGCGAGGACGTCGTGCTCACCGACGGGGCCGGTCACCGCGTGGTCGGCGCCGTCGCCGAGACGGCCAAGCGGCTCTTCACCGTGACCGTGGCGTCGGTGTCGATCCTCGAGCGGCCCGCGCCCTCGTTCACCGTCGTGCAGGCGTTGCCGAAGGGGGATCGCGGCGAGCTGGCGGTCGAGGTGCTGACCGAGGTCGGCGTCGAAACGATCGTCCCGTGGGCCGCGTCCCGCTCGGTCGCGGTCTGGAAGGGCGAGCGGGCGGCGAAGTCCCACGCGAAGTGGCAGGCCACGGCCCGCGAGGCCGGCAAGCAGTCGCGCCGCTCGTGGCTGCCGAGCGTCACGCCGCTGGCCTCGACCGCCGACGTCGTCGGCCTCCTGGCGGACGCCGCCCTCGTCGTCGTGCTCCACGAGGACGCCACCGTCCCGCTGGCGTCGCTGGACGTCCCGGCCGCCGGCGAGGTCGTCGTCGTGGTCGGCCCCGAGGGTGGGATCGCGCCCGACGAGCTGGCCGCGTTCGAGGCGGCCGGCGCGGTGAGCGTCCGCCTGGGGGCCGAGGTGCTGCGCACGTCGACCGCCGGGGTCGCCGCCGTCAGCGCACTGCTCGCCCGCACCCCGCGCTGGACCGGCAGGTGAGCGACGGGGGACGGGGCTGGGCCGCGTCCTCGCCGCTGGTGCCGCTGGTGCCGCTGGTCGTCGGGGTGGACGTCGCGGTCGCCGCTGCCGCGTTGCACACCGCGATCGCGCCGCCGCTCGGTGGCTGGGCCTACGTCTACGGCGTAGCGACCCCCGCTGCCGCGCTCGGCGCGATGGTCTGGGTGGGCCGGCGACTCGCCCCGATCTGGACCTTCCCGGTGGCGATCGCGTCAGTGCTGGTCAACGGCGCGCTGCTGTCGATCACCGAGTGGCTGGCGCTCCTCCTGCTGCCCCTCGGCGTGGCCGCGCTGCTCAGCCTGCGTCGGCTGCCGGCCCACGTCCCCGAGCCGCCCGTCTTCGAGGGCGGCACGGTCGCGGCCTCGCCCGAGGCAACGCCGCCCCCGTTCACCGACTCCGACCGCGTCCCCGAGGACGGTGTCGTGACGATCCCCCTGATCAGCCGGACCCGCACCCTCGCCATGCTCGTCCTCAGCGTCGGAGTCGGCATCGTCGGCTTCTGGGCGCTGCGCGCCGGGCTCGTGGACCCCGATCTCATCGTCGACGGTGGCCCGGCCGGGCGAGCGCTGGCCGGGTTCTTCGGCCTGATGTTCCTGCTGCTCGGGATCGGCGGGGTGTGGGGGATGAGCCGCATCCTCCGCAAGGGCGCCGACCTGGAGGTGGACGCCACGGCACTGCGCGCCCGTGGGGCCGTCGACTTCGAGCTGCCGTGGACCGAGGTCGAGCGGATCGGCCTACGCGTCCGGATCGTGCACGTCCCCGGTCGGGCCGTGGCGTCGCGCAAGCGGGACATCTGGATCGCCGTCGACCCCGTCTCGGAGGGGCTGCTCGACCGTCGGGACATCCCGTGGCTGCGGGCGCGCGGCTCGACCTCGCCCGCGCCCCGGTCGTTCACGGCCGAGCTGACCATCGCCGACCCCTACTACCGCGAGCCCTCGCCCACCGTCGTCGCCCTCGACGACGCCCTGCGCCGGATGGTGCCGGGCAAGTACGTCGGCATCATCCGCGACTGACGGGCGCAGGTCCGACGGCGCCGCGGATCACTCGAGCGTGAACTCCTTGGTGTCCTCGGTCGGACCGCCACCCTCGCCGTCGGCCGGGTCGTCGGTGCGTGCCGTGAAGCGGTAGGCGCCGGGCTCGAGCGAGGAGACGTCGATCGAGGTCTCCCACGGGTAGAGCTTGTCCATCCAGCCCTCGGCGGTCGCGAAGCCGTCGAGCACCACCTCGTCGCCGATCGAGATCTCCCACGGCACGTTGGCCTCGAAGGACGACGCGACGCCGCTGGCCTCCAAGGTGTCGCCGGCGACGGTCGAGCCCTGCTCGGGCGTGGTGACGTTCACGAGCGCGGCGACGTCGAGGGCGTCGGCTGCGGTGAAGGGCTCGGTGGTGTCGAGGCCGAACAGCGAGGTGGGTTGCCCGCCGAGGAGCACCTGCACGGGCACCCGCTCCTGCTGCACGCCCTGGAGCGTGTAGACCAGCTGCTGGACGGCGAGGGTGGCGTCGCGCTTGCTCATGCCGTCCGGTCGCGAGGTGAAGCCGTCGTCCTTGAGCTCCGCGACGATCAGTCCGTCGCTCACCTCGATCGACGCGAAGCCGGCGCCGGGCCACTCGGTGCGGTAGTCGGGATCCAGGGTGTCGCCGGCGGTGAGGAGCACGGCGGCCTCCATCAGCGGGTTGTCGGAGGGCACGGCGCGGAACTCGCGGTAGAGCCGCGGACCCTGCGGGGTGTCGCCGGTGAAGTAGACCGGCACGGTCACGGTGTCGTCCGCCGTGTCGCCCTCGTCCGTGGGCGTCTCGCTGGGCTCCGTGGACGGCGACTCGCTGGTCGTGTCGGTCGCCTTCGACTCGCTGGAGGCGGGCGCCTGGTCGCGGTCGGGGACCTCCTCGCTGCACGCCGTGGCACCGAGCGCGAGCGCGCCGAGGGCGAGGGCGGAGGCCAGGCGGCGACCAGAGGTCCGGGTGGGGGAAGTCATGTGTTTCACGGTAGTCGGACGGCCGCGCTCGTCTTTCGGTTACACGCCGCACCCGCTGGATCTACTCTGGCCCCATGACGGCACCCGCGCGCCCGGACGACTGCGTCTTCTGCAAGATCGTCGCCGGCGACCTCCCGGCCGACGTCGTGCACTCGGACGAGACCTGCGTGGCGTTCCGCGACCTCAACCCGCAGGCGCCCACCCACGTGCTCGTGGTGCCGCGCAGCCACTACGCCAACGCCGCCGAGCTCGCGGCCGGCGAGCCCGCCTCCGTCGCCGCCCTGGTCGACGCGGGCGCCGCGGTCGCGGCCGCCGACGGGCTCGACCAGGGCTACCGCCTGATCTTCAACACCGGCGCGGCCGCCGGGCAGACGGTCTTCCACGCCCACCTGCACGTCCTCGGCGGACGCTCGCTGGGGGAGGGGCTCGTATGACGCGCCGTCCGAACACTCGTCTTCGCGCCGCCGTCGGTGCCGTCGCCGCGCTCGCCCTGCTCGCGACCGGCTGCCAGGGCGCGGCCGACCCGTCGGCCGACTCCCCGACGACGGCCACCGAGAACCAGCCGGCCGCCGACACCTCGGCGCACACGGGCCACGACTCGCACGCCGGCGCCAAGCCCGCCAAGGAGGTGCCGCTGCGTGCAGGCGAGCGGCGCTCGACGCTGGCGATGCCGGCGGCGTACACCCCCTCCGCGCCGTACGGCGAGGGCACCGACGACTACCGCTGCTTCCTGCTCGACCCGGGACTGAGCGGGGACGAGTGGCTCACGGGCACGACCGTGCAGCCCGGCAACCCGGACGTCGTGCACCACGTGATCCTCTTCCAGGTGCCGCCGGAGATGGTCGAGGCGGCGAAGGCGAAGGACGCACAGGAGGACGGCGAGGGCTGGACCTGCTTCGGCGGCACCGGCCTCGACGCCTTCCAGAACGTCGACGACGCCGCGTGGATCGGCGCCTGGGCGCCGGGCGGCGAGGAGTCGGTGCGCAAGCCGGGCTACGGCGTGAAGCTGCGCGCCGGCAGCCAGGTCGTCATGCAGGTCCACTACAACCTGCTGGCCGGCTCGTCGCCCGACACCTCCGCCGCGCAGCTGCGACTGGCCCCGGGCGACCGGGACATGCAACAGCTGCACACGATGCTGCTCCCGGCGCCGGTCGAGCTGCCGTGCCGGGCCGAGCACGCCCACGGGCCACTGTGCGAGCGCGACGCGGCGATGATGGACGTGCTGAAGCGGTTCGGCATGGAGGGCTCGTCCACCGCCAACGCGCTCTACCTCCTGTGCGGCGGCGAGCCTGAGCCCGGTCAGGTGCAGAGCTGCACGCGGCGGGTCAACGAGCCGATGACGATCCACGCCGCGGGTGGGCACATGCACCTGCTGGGACGTGAGATCCGGATCGAGACCAACCCCGGCACTCCGCGCGCCAAGACCGTCCTGGACATCCCGGTGTGGGACTTCGACGACCAGGGCGCGCGCGACATCGAGCCCGTCTCGCTCGAGCCTGGCGACACCGTCGAGGTCACGTGCAAGCACGTGCAGTGGCTGCGCGACCAGCTGCCGTCGTTCGAGGGCCAGCCCGACCGCTACGTCGTGTGGGGCGAGGGCACCACCGACGAGATGTGCCTGGGCATGCTGCAGGTCACGCGGCCGTAGGGCGCAGCGACATGCGAGGGCTCGTCGCGGGGGTGCTCGGATGTGTCCTGCTCGTCTCGTGCGACACGCAGGACGTCGGGACCGCCGGGTCCGGTACGTCGCCGGACCCCCTGCGCCGGGACCTCACGAGCATCGCGGCGGGTCCCCCCGCGCGGGTGGCCTGGATCGACGGCGCGACGGTGCGCCCGGCCGACGGCGCGGCTGCCGTCCACCTCGACGTGCCGCGTCCCGACGACGTCGTCGCGGTCGCCGCCTACCGCGGCGGCTACCTCGTTTCCGTCCTCGGACGTCGTGGCGTCGACGCCCACGGGCTGGTCTTCGACGCCCGCGGCCGGCGCGTCCGGCAGCTGGCGGGTTGCGTGTCGGGTCCCACCGCCAGCGCCGACGGCGAGCTCGTCGCGTGGGTCTCGACCCCGTGCGACGACGGTTCCCGTCCCGACACCCGACCGGAGACGCTCTGGACGGCGCCGACCCAGGACCTCGACGCGCCGGACGGGTCGCTGGCCCTTCCCGGCCCGCTGGGGGCGTCGTACCCACTCGCGGTGTCGGACTGGGGCGTGACCCTCCAGCACACCGACGGGATCCGCGGCTACCCGACCGGACTGTCGGTGGCGCGACCCGCGACGGGTGAGGTGCGACGTGTCCTCGATGCCGAAGGGGTCACCTCGGTGAGTGCCCAGGGCATCGGATGCTGCGTCCCGCCACGCCTGACGCTGGTCGACCTCGGGACTGACGAGCACCTGGCCCGGCTGCCGCACGCGATCGCGACCTGGAGCGACGACGGGTCGCGTGGGCTCGCTCCCACCGGGTTGCGGCGCACGCGCTGGGACGTCGTCGACACCACGACCGGCGAGGTCCTGCGGACCGTCCGCCTCCCTCGGAGAGTGGAGGCTGGTGACGCCAGGTTCGAGGGCGACAACCTGCTGTTCGCGGTGACGCGCTTCGGTCGCGGGGCGACGCGGTCCTACTCGACTATCCTCCGGGTGACGCCGTCAGGCCGGGTGGAGCGTGCCTCGGGGATCGTGGAAGGCGCGCGCCTCCGGCTCATGTGACGCCGACCGGCACGGGGACCCGGCACCGACCCGGCAGCTGGAGTCGAAGCGCTCGCAGCCGTGGAACTCGTCGACCGCGTCCGGCTCGAAGCCGTAGGTCGCGACCAGGTCGCGACCCGGGCCGCAGCGGAACACGTCACGCTGGCCGTCCCGGGACGCGACGACCAGGTCGTTGCCTGCCCCGGCGCGGACGACGTCGCGCCCGCGCCCGTCGTACACGGCATCGGCACCCGACCCACCGCGCAGCAGGTCGTCCCCGCGGCCGCCGTCGAGATTGTCGTGCTGAGGACCGCCGAGCAGCACGTCGCTCCCGCGCCCGCCGTCGAGGTCATCAGTTCCGCGCCCACCGCGCACCTGGTCGTCGCCGCCGCGGGCCCTGATCCAGTCCGACGCCGCCGTACCGGTGAGGACGTCGGCGCCATCGGTGCCACGGACGTCCTCGACGGCAGTGGCCGGGAACGCGGTCAGGACCGTGAGGACGGCACTGAGGATCGCTGCGAGGCGTCGGCGAGACCTCACGTCAGCGCGCCCCAGATCCGCATCACCGTGAAGACCACCGGGAGCCCGAACACCACGAGCAGCAGCCACGCCGCGAACCGGTGCAGCGGCTTGGCTCCGTTGAGCGAGCCCGCGAAGTCCAGCAGCGCACCCTCCGGCACGTGGTGGGTCAGGCCCATCTGACGGGCGTGCCCCGGCAGGTGCTGGCCCGGGAACCAGGCCGGCTCGGTGTCGTCGTCGTGGAGGTCGGGGTCCTCATCGTCCCACTCGCGCGCGTCGCTCTCCGGCCCCGGCATGTGACCAGCCTACGAGGCTGTGGCCCTCGCGTCGGCACACCGCGCCTGCCAGAGTGGGCCGGGTGATGGACGAGGTGGCGGACGGCGTCTGGGTGCGGCAGAGCGAGTGGGTCCGGAGCAACGCGGTCGTCGTCCGCGGCGACGAGGGGCTGGTGCTGGTCGACCCCGGCATCAGCGGCGACGACCTGGTCGAGCTCGCCGACGACGTGGACGCGCTCGGGATCCCGGTGGTGGCCGGCTTCTCGACACACCTCCACTGGGACCACCTGCTGTGGCACGCGCGGTTCGGGGACGTTCCTCGCTTCGCCCGCGCCGCCAGCGCCGAGGCGGTCGGCGCCGTCCGTGGACGCGCGCAGGAGATGGCCACGCAGAGTGCGTCGGGCATCCCGCTCGACCTGATCGGTCTGCTCACCTCGATCCCGGAGGACGGGGGCCCGGTGCCCGGCGAGCTTGTCGAGCACGACGCCCACGCGATCGGTCACGCCGCCCTGCTGCTCGCGGATCGTGGTGTCCTGGTCGCCGGCGACATGCTCTCCGACCTGTTGGTCCCGATGCTCGACCCGCGACGCTCCGGTCAGCTCGACGCCTACGACACGGCGCTCGACCTGCTGGCCGGCGCGGCCCGTCACGTCTCGGTCATGGTCCCGGGCCACGGTGCGGTGGCCCGGGGCGCCGATGTCGCCGCCCGCCTGGCCGCCGATCGGGCGTACGTCGCTGCGCTGCGACGAGGTGACGAACCGCTCGACGCACGCCTCGAGCAGGAGTGGCTCACCGGTCCCCACCGCGCGAATGTTGACCTGGTGCGCGCCGACCTGGGCTAGCGCCGGTCGCCGGTCGAGGACAGTGTCCCCGCGGACGGTGTCCCGGTGATCCGTCGGCGGGTGGAGAGTCGCTGTGCACAACGTGCTCCGGAGCCGTTGCCGACGCGTTCGAACACACGTACGATAGAGCCAGAGTTCGGCACCCGATCCCGAAGAGGGATCCGGAGACACGCAGAGAACCGGATGTGCCCCGGACGCCAAGCGGCTCACGCGTGTCGAAGTTGGCGCAGCCCGACGATGCCTCGGGGACACCACCGCTTTCAGATCCCGATCCGGTGGAGACCCCTCCAGCGCGATCGGAGCCCCGGATGACGACCGGACACCTCGTTCTCGAGTGCGAGCAGGCGATCGCCGCTGCGCTGGACAAGGTCTCGGCCGTCGACTTCCTGTATCTCTCGCCGGATGAGAAGGCGGCGTCGATCACGGCGGTCGGTCGGCTCGAGGCACGGCTGGCGGCGGTGAAGCTCCGACTGCTGGCGGTGGCCGACGAGGTGGCCGAAGCATCGGGCGCCCGGGACGTGGGTGCCTGGTTCCAGCACGCGGCTCGGGTCGACCGAGGGCCGGCCGGCAACGCAGTTCGGCTCGCGAAGTCCCTCGATCGCTCGTGGCACGCTCTCGCCGAGGCGCTCTCGGACGGCCGTGCCTCGACGGTCCAGGCGATGGTGATCGCCCATGCCCTCGACGACCTCCCGGCGGACGTCGATGAATCCGTCGTGACCGAGGCCGAGCGCGTGCTGGTCGAGCACGCAGCGACGTACGCGCCTCGCGAGCTCAGGCTGCTGGGGCGCCGGATCCTCGATGTGGTGGCCCCGGAGGTGGGCGAGGAGCACGAGCGCAAGGCGCTCGAGGACGAGGAGCGCCACGCTCGCGCGAGGACCAGCGTGACCACGACCTGCCACCATGACGGCACGACGACGGTTCGAGCGCGGATCCCCGATGCCGCCGCCGATCGGCTCCTGACCTACCTGCACGCCTGGACCAACCCGCGCCGAGCAGACGGCACGCACGGTCGCACCGACGCGACGACTGAGCAGCCCTATGCGATGCGGCTGGGGCACGCCTTCTGCGCGCTGCTCGAGCACCTCGACCCGGCGAGGCTCCCGCTGCACGGCGGCACTGCGACCACGGTGATGATCACGATCCCGCTGGAATCGATGCTGACCGGGCTGGGGATCGCGACCACGGGCGCCGACGGCCGGCTGACCGCTGGTGAGGTACGCCGCCTGGCGTGCACGGCCAACGTGGTGCCGCTGGTGCTCGGCGGACATTCAGAGGTCCTCGACGCAGGACGGGCCAAGCGGCTCTTCACCGCCGGGCAGCGGCGAGCGCTGTCGGCACGTGACCAGCGGTGCCGAGCCGACGGCTGTGACATCCCCGCGGACTGGTGCGAGGCGCACCACCTGCGTCCGTGGAGTCGTGGCGGCCGGACAGACCTGTCCAACGCGATCTTGTTCTGCAGCCATCACCACCACCGCGCGCACGACGAGCGATACCTCCACGACCGCCTGGCCAACGGGGACATGCGTTTCCACCGGAGGACGTAGGTCACGCGGCCTCCGGATCACCTATCGAATCGGCGGGCGATCAGCCCAGGGGAGCGGTGAGCTCGATGTTGATGTCGTCGGGGTCCTGGAAGGACAGGATCGCGATGCCCGCGTCGGCGAGGTCGATGACCTCCCCGTGGGTGATCCCGGCGTCGGCGAGCGCCGATCCGGCGCGCACGAGCTCGTCGCGCGAGTCCACGGCGAAGCTCACGTGGTCGAGACCGGTGCGGGTCGACTCGAAGGTGTCGGCCCCGACCGGGCGCAGCCCGAAGAGGGTGCCCTGCGGGGTCTGGTAGATCACGCCGCCGTAGAACTGCTCGGGCGACTCCGTCACCCCCGGCTCGTCCACCGAGGCCGACTCGTCGACGGCGCGCGGCCAGCCGAAGACCGTGTCGTAGAACTCCGCGGACCTCGCGATGTCGGTGACGGTCAGGCGGACGTGGGCGAAGCCGTTGCTGTCGATGAGTGCCATGTCACCACCGTAGGCAGACGCACCCAGCACGCGATGGGGGCACGATCGTGCGAGTCCGGTCTACCGTGCCGAGATGGTGTCCTTCATCAAGTCCGTGACCTTCGACTGCCACGAGCCACTGCGCGTCGCAGCGTTCTGGGCCGAGGCGCTCGGGTCGAACGTCGACGAGGACAGCACCACCGAGCGTGCCTGGGTGGAACCCGCGGGGTGGGGCGGGCCGAGCCTCTGGTTCGTCCGGGTGTCGGAGGACAAGGTCGCGAAGAACCGGCAGCACTTCGACCTCCGCCCCACCTCGGATCCCCGCGCCGAGGTCGAACGACTGGTTGGCCTCGGTGCGCGCGTGCTGCGCGACGACGGCGAGCTCGTCGTGATGTCCGACCCCGAGGGCAACGAGTTCTGCGTGGAGTAGCCCGGCGTCAACTCAGTGGGCCGACTCGCGTCGCCTCGGTAGCATGGAGGGCACGTCCCACCACCGATCCGGGAAGGCCGCCCGCCGAGGGCATCCATGACTGACAGTTCACCTGCACCGACGCACACCGTCGTGGTGCCCAACAGCATCGACATGGTCAGCGTGCTCGGCCCGGGGGATGCCCACCTCGGCATCATCGAGCGAGCCTTCGGCGCGACCGTCCACGTCCGCGGCAACCGCATCACCCTGACCGGCCCGCCGGCCGAGATCGCGCTCGCCGAACGGCTGCTCGACGAGATCGTGACGATCATCCGCACCGGCCAGGGCGTCTCGGAGGAGATCGTCCAGCGGATCGTGTCGATGATGAAGGCCGAGACGTCCGAACGCCCCGCCGACGTGCTCTCCCTCAACATCCTGAGCAACCGCGGCCGCACGATCAGGCCCAAGACGCTCAACCAGAAGCGCTACGTCGACTCGATCGACAAGCACACGATCACCTTCGGCATCGGCCCGGCCGGCACCGGCAAGACCTACCTCGCGATGGCGAAGGCGGTCCAGGCCCTGCACGCCAAGGACGTCACCCGCATCATCCTGACCCGGCCCGCGGTCGAGGCGGGCGAGCGGCTCGGCTACCTGCCCGGCACCCTGAGCGAGAAGATCGACCCCTACCTGCGCCCGCTCTACGACGCGCTGCACGACATGATCGATCCCGAGACGATCCCCAAGCTGCTGGCCGCCGGGACGATCGAGGTCGCGCCGCTCGCCTACATGCGCGGGCGCACCCTCAACGACGCGTTCATCATCCTCGACGAGGCGCAGAACACCTCGCCCGAGCAGATGAAGATGTTCCTGACGCGCCTCGGCTTCGGCTCCAAGATCGTCGTCACCGGCGACGTCACCCAGGTCGACCTCCCCGGCGGCGTGAAGTCGGGCCTGCGCGTGGTCGAGAACATCCTCGAGGGCATCGACGACATCTCGTTCAACCGCCTCACCGCCGGCGACGTCGTGCGGCACCGGCTGGTGGGCAAGATCGTCGCGGCGTACGACGAGGTCGACGCCGCCACCTCCCGCGCCGAGCAGGGGCGACCGCGAGGCACGCGGTCGTGAGCGAGCGCAGCGAGCGAACCATCCAGCGCAGGGCGAAGTGTGCCTCATGGGCGCACGGAGCGAAGCGAGTACGTCCATGAGCATAGAAATTCTCAACGAGTCGGGGACAGACCTCGACGTACGCCGCCTCTCCACCCTGTCCCGGTTCGTGATGGACAAGATGCGGGTCCACCCGCAGGCCGAGCTGTGCATCAAGGCCGTCGACGAGGACACCATCGCGCTGCTCAACGAGCAGTGGATGGACAAGCAGGGACCGACCGACGTCCTCGCCTTCCCGATGGACGAGCTGCGCCCCGGCAAGGTCACCGAGGAGCCCGAGGAGGGCGTGCTGGGCGACCTCGTGCTCTGCCCCGTCGTCGCGGAGCGGCAGGGCGTCGAGGCCGGGCACGGCCGCGAGGCGGAGATCGAGCTGCTGACCGTGCACGGGATCCTGCACCTCCTCGGCTACGACCACGCCGAGCCGGAGGAGCACCGCGAGATGTTCGGGCTGCAGGACAGCCTGCTGGAGGAGTGGCGCGCCCCGTCCACTGACCCGGCCCGGTGATCGGCGACATCTGGCTGCTCCTCGTAGCGGCCGTCCTCGTGTTCCTGGCCGGTCTGTTCTCGGCCGCCGACGCCGCCCTCGGCGGGTTCTCGCACGCCCGCGCGGAGGAGCTGGCCGCCGAGGGACGGGCAGGGTCGAAGCGCCTGCTGCACATCCTCGACGACCCGCCGCGCTACCTCAACACCGCGCTGCTGCTGCGCCTGCTGTGCGAGATCTCGGCGATCGTCCTCGTCGCGCTGTGGATCCACGACCTCTACGCCGGTGACTTCTGGCCGGCCTACCTCACTGCCATCGGCTCGATGCTGCTCATCTCCTTCGTGGTCATCGGCGTCGCCCCGCGCACCCTCGGTCGCCAGCACGACGCGACGGTCGCCCTCGTCTCGGCCTCGCCGCTCAGCTTCGTCACCTCGGTCCTGGGCCCGATCCCGCAGCTGCTGATCCTGCTGGGCAACGCGCTCACCCCCGGCAAGGGCTTCCGCGAGGGACCGTTCTCCACGGAGACCGAGCTGCGCGAGCTCGTGGACCTCGCCGAGGCCTCGGCGGTCATCGAGTCGGGCGAGCGCAGGATGATCCACTCCGTCTTCGAGCTCGGCGACACCACCACCCGCGAGGTGATGGTCCCGCGCACCGACGTCGTCTACATCGAGAGGCACAAGAACCTGCGCCAGACGATGTCGCTGTTCCTGCGCAGCGGGTTCTCCCGGGTCCCGGTCATCGACGACAACCTCGACCACGTCGTCGGCATCGCCTACCTCAAGGACATCGTCCGGCGCGACTTCGAGCAGCCCGACGTCGAGTTCACCCAGCGCGTCGACGAGATCATGCGGCCGGTCCACTGGGTGCCCGAGTCCAAGCCGGTCGACTCGCTCCTCACCGAGCTCCAGGCCCGCCGCCAGCACATCGCGGTGGTCATCGACGAGTACGGCGGCACCGCCGGCATCGTCACCATCGAGGACGTCCTGGAGGAGATCGTCGGCGAAATCACCGACGAGTACGACGAGGACGAGATCGAGGTCGAGGTCGTCGACGAGGCGACGTACAGGCTCTCCTCCCGCTTCCCGGTCGACGACCTGGACGAGGTCGTCGGCGTCGACGTCGACGACGAGGAGGTCGACAGCGTCGGTGGCCTGATGGCCAAGCACCTCGGCCGGGTGCCGATCCCCGGCTCGGTGGTGGAGTGCCACGGGCTCCGGTTCGAGGCCGAGCGGCTCACCGGCCGACGCAACAAGATCGGCACCGTGCTCGTGAGCCGGGTGGTCGAGCACCCCGATCCACACCAGGAGGACCACCCCGATGACTGAGCCGATGAGTGAGCTCTCGACCGAGGACCGCAAGCTGGTCACCCTCGCTCGGGCCACCCGGGCGCGCACCGGTGCCGCCGAGGGGGCTGCCGTCCGCGACCTCGACGGCCGCACGTACGCCGCGGCCACCGTCGCCCTGCCCTCGCTCGCCGTCTCGGCGCTGGAGGTGTGCGTGGCCATGGCCATCGCCTCGGGCTCGCGGGGCCTGGAGGCGGCCGTCGTGCTCACCGCGAGCGACACCGAGCCGTCGCTGGCGGCCGCGCGGGAGTTCGCCGGCGGCGACGTTCCGGTGCACGTCGGCGACGTCCGCGGAACGATCGGATCCACCCTGACGACCTGACCATGCGGACACGCGCTAGCGTATTTGCGTGCGCACCGCGATCGGGTGGAACAAGCATCGAGAAGGCGTGGCCAGACTCCTCGAGTCGTACGCCGCAGTGCCCCGTGACGCCACCGTGCGGTTGGCCAAACCGACGTCCAACCTGTTCCGAGGCCGGACGCCGCACACGGCCGGCCTCGACGTGTCCGGCCTCGACGCCGTCATCGAGGTCCGCGGCGAGGTCGCCGAGGTGCAGGGCATGTGCACCTACGAGCACCTCGTCGAGGTCACCCTCGCGCACGGGATGATCCCGCTGGTGGTGCCGCAGCTGCGCACGATCACCCTCGGTGGCGCGGTCAGCGGGCTGGGCATCGAGTCGACCAGCTTCCGGAGCGGACTGCCCCACGAGTCGGTGCTCGAGATGGACGTGCTGACCGGGGCCGGCGAGGTCGTCACCACCCGCCCCGGCGACGACCTCTTCGACACCTTCCCCAACTCCTACGGCTCGCTCGGCTACGCCACGCGACTGCGCATCCAGCTCGAACCGGTGCCGGGCTTCGTCGCCCTCCGGCACGTCCGGTTCGACCCGGCCGCCCTGCCCGACGCGATCACGGCGATCGTCGAGTCGGGGGAGTGGGACGGCGAACGCGTGGACGGGCTCGACGGGGTGGTGTTCACGCCCGACGAGGCCTACCTGACGCTCGCCCGCTGGACCGACGAGCCCGGCCCCACGAGCGACTATGCCGGTCAGCAGGTCTTCTACCGCTCGATCCAGGAGCGCAGCACCGACCGGCTGACGATGCTCGACTACCTCTGGCGCTGGGACACCGACTGGTTCTGGTGCTCGCGCGCCTTCGGGGCCCAGCACCCGCTCGTGCGCCGGGTCTGGCCCCGGCGCCTGCGCCGCTCCGACGTCTACTGGAAGCTGGTGGCGCTCGACCGCAGGTTCGGGATCGGCGACCGGCTCGACCGCAGGGCCGGACGCCCGCAGGGCGAGCGGGTCGTGCAGGACGTCGAGGTCCCCGTCGACCGGCTGCCGGAGTTCGTGTCGTGGTTCGACGCCGAGATCGGGATGCGGCCGGTCTGGCTGTGCCCGCTCCGCCTGCGGCGTACGACCTCGTCCCGGCCGTGGCCCTCCTACCCGCTGGCCGCCGGGACGACGTACGTCAACGTCGGCTTCTGGGGCAACGTCGCCGTCGGGCCGGAGGCGCCGACCTCGCCGCGCAACCGCGCGATCGAGACCAAGGTGCACGAGCTCGGCGGGCACAAGTCGCTCTACTCCGAGGCGTTCTACGACCGCGAGACCTTCGACGCCCTCTACGACGGCGCCAACCTCGCGGCGGTGAAGAAGAGGTTCGATCCGGACGACCGGCTGACCGGTCTCTACGAGAAGGTGGTGGAAAGAGGATGAGCGTCAGCATCGGGGAGGCGTTGTCGTCGCTGGTGCGCGGCGGGATGCCGGTGCACTTCACGGCGTACGACGGCAGCGAGGCAGGGCCGCCGGACGCGGCCGTCGGGATGCACCTGCGCAACGAGCGCGGGCTGGCCTACCTGCTCACCGCGCCGGGCGACCTCGGCCTGGCCCGGGCGTACGTCTCGGGTGACCTCGACCTGTCCGGGGTCCATCCCGGTGATCCCTACGACGCGCTCCTGCTGTTGAAGGACGACCTCAAGCTCCGGGTGCCGACGCCGTCCGAGGCGCTGGCGATCTTCCGCGGACTCGGCGTCGGCCGGCTGCGCCCGCCGCCGCCCCCGCCCCAGGAGCACCTGCCCCGCTGGCGGCGTGCGGTCGAGGGACTGCGCCACTCGATGGGCCGCGACGCCGAGGTCATCTCGCACCACTACGACGTCTCCAACCGCTTCTACGAGCTCGTGCTCGGGCCGTCCATGGCCTACACCTGCGCCGTCTTCGACGAGCCGGACGCCACCCTCGAGGAGGCGCAGGCCGCGAAGTTCGACCTGATCTGCCGCAAGCTCGCCCTCCAGCCCGGCCAGCGGCTGCTGGACGTCGGCTGCGGGTGGGGCGGCATGGTCCGGCACGCCGCCCGGGAGTACGGCGTCAAGGCCCTCGGCGTCACGCTGTCACTCGAGCAGGCGGAGTGGGCCAAGGAGGCGATCGACCGGGAGGGCCTCGGTGACCTCGCCGAGGTGCGCCACCTCGACTACCGCGACGTGATGGAGGACGGCTTCGACGCCGTCAGCTCGATCGGGCTGACCGAGCACATCGGCGTGCGCAACTACCCCGCCTACTTCGCGCACCTGCGTGACCGGCTCAAGCCCGGTGGACGGCTGCTCAACCACTGCATCACCCGCTCGCACAACCGGCGCACCGAGACGGGCGCGTTCATCGACCGCTACGTCTTCCCCGACGGGGAGCTGATCGGGTCGGGCACGATCGTCCGGGCCGCCCAGGACGTCGGGCTGGAGGTGCAGCACACCGAGAACCTGCGCCAGCACTACGCCCTGACGCTCGCCCAGTGGTGCCGCAACCTCGAGACCAACTGGGACGAGTGCGTCGCGGAGGTGGGGGAGAGCACCGCGCGGGTGTGGGGCCTCTACATGGCCGGCTCGCGCGTCGGCTTCGAGCGCGGTGAGGTCGAGCTGCACCACGTGCTCGCCACCCGCGCCGGTGTCGACGCGCCCGCCCCGTTCCCGCTGCGACCCGACTGGAGGGCCTGACCCCCGTGCGCCGGTGGCACCGCCGGTAGCGTTGTCCCAATGAGCACCCGAGCACAGCAGTTCCGCGCGCAGGTCGTGCGGCGGGAGCAGCTCTCGTCCCACTTCGTGCGCCTCGTGCTCGGCGGTGAGGGACTGGCCGGCTTCACCTCGACCGGGATCCCCGACGAGTGGGTGGCGCTGACGATCCCCGGCCAGTTCCAGACGCGCTACTACACCGTGCGCCGGTGGGACGGCGCCGAGCTCACCCTCGACATCGTCGTGCACGAGCACGGACTGGTGACCGAGTGGGCCACCACCGACTGCGTCGGAGACGAGGTCGGCGTCAGCGAGCCCAAGGGCTCGTTCGCGATGCCCGCCGACGCCGGCTGGCTGCTCCTCGTCGGCGACCTCACCGCCCTGCCCGCGATCGCGCGCATCATCGAGACCGTCCCGGTGCCCGTCACGGCGTGGGTCGAGACGCCCGACGAGCCGATCCGGTCGTACGTCGAGGGGGACGTCACCTGGTCCACGCCGGCCGACGGCGTGGAGACCGCGACCGCCGACATCGTCACCGCGATCGACTGGCCGGCGGGCGACGGCTACTTCTGGATGGCCGGCGAGTCCGCCCAGATGCGCGCGATCCGCAAGCACCTCATGCGCGAGCGACGGCTGCCGACCTCGGCCTACGACGTCATGGGCTACTGGCGCGGCGGTGGGCAGAAGCGGCAGCCGCGTGCGGTCGATCCGGGCCCCATCTGGCGCGCCGGCAAGGCGGCAGGGAAGAGTGACGACCAGATCTGGGCGGACTACGACTCGGCACGAGACGACGCAGCGCGAGAGAGCAACGCATGAGCAACGAGCACGACAAGGACTTCGACGTCAGTGGGGTCGAGCCCGCGGGCCCCATCTACGGCACCCGCCCCGACGGATTCCGCAGCGGGTTCGCCAGCTTCGTGGGCCGGCCCAACGCCGGCAAGTCCACGCTCACCAACGCGCTGGTCGGCTCCAAGATCGTCATCACCTCCTCGAAGCCGCAGACCACCCGCACCGTCGTGCGCGGCATCGTGCACCGCCCCGACGGCCAGCTGATCCTGGTCGACACCCCCGGCCTGCACCGGCCCCGCACGCTGCTGGGCGAGCGGCTCAACGACCTGGTCAAGACCACGTGGGCCGAGGTCGACGTCGTCGCCGTGTGCTTCCCGGCCAACGAGAAGATCGGCCCCGGTGACCGGTTCATCGTGACGGAGCTCGGCAAGATCCGCCGTACGGTCAAGATCGCCGTCGCCACCAAGACCGACCTCGTCAGTCCCGAGCAGCTCGGCCAGCACCTCCTCGACATCGCCGCCCTCGGCGCCGAGACCGACACCACGTGGGCCGAGATCGTGCCCGTCTCTGCCGTCTCGGGTGACCAGGTCTCGCTGCTGTCCGACCTGCTGCTCGGGATGCTGCCGGAAGGTCCGCCGCTCTATCCCGACGGAGACCTGACCGACGCACCCGAGGAGGTGCTGGTCGCCGACCTGATCCGCGAGGCCGCGCTCGAGGGCGTGCGCGACGAGCTCCCGCACTCCATCGCCGTCGTGGTCGAGGAGATGAACCTGCGCGAGGGCCGCGACGCCGACAAGCCGCTGCTCGACATCTACGCCAACCTCTACGTCGAGCGCGACTCCCAGAAGGGGATCATGATCGGCCACAAGGGCGCCCGCCTCCGCTCGGTCGGCACCGCCGCCCGCAAGCAGATCGAGGCGCTGCTCGGCACCCCGGTCTACCTCGACCTGCACGTCAAGATCGCCAAGGACTGGCAGCGCGACCCGCGCCAGCTGCGCAAGCTCGGCTTCTGATCCGTGCGACTCAGGCCGGCGCCCAGCAGATCCCGTAGCGCTGGCCGGCGTCCCACTGGTCCTTCGTGGGGCGCTCCTCCGACCACGTGAAGTCGAGGGGGTCGGCCGCGCGCCCGCGGGCGGCGGCCCGGCACGGTGACCCCATCTGGTCGCCGGCGGCGGACGCGGACGGGTAGGCCTTCCCCGTCAGGTCGACCGACGCCACGGCCACCCACGTGTGCTGCGCCGAGCACGGGACGCGTCGGTGGGAGACGGCGTCGGGCGACGCGGTGGCGCACATCGCGAACGCGTCGGACGACCCGACCAGCCCCTTGCTCGAGCGGGGCAGCGGCGCCAACCGCCCGGGCCTGCCGAGCGCGACGACGTCGCAGCGGAACCAGTCCGCTCCGGCCGCGGCCTCCTCGACGGACGGCGTGAACCACACCGCCTGCACCATGCTCAGCCGCAGGTCCTCGCGGGTGCCCCCGACGTGCGCGCCCAGCAGGGAGGTGCAGGAGGACGCCACCGCCGACTGGACCGACGGCGAGTCGACGGCCACGAGGTGCCCCGACTCGAGCAGCGAGAGGCGGCCGATCTTGTAGGTCTGCGACGTGTGCTTCCTGGAGCAGGCGATGTCGGTGCCCCCGATGACCGGCGCGACCGCCTGCTCGAGGGTCATCCGGTGGCAGCCGTCCTTCACCGGCCGCGGGACGGCGGCGGCCGTGGGGGAGACGGACGCCGAGGTCGTCGCGGTGGGGGAGGGCGTCGGGTCCGGCTCGGGCGAGGTGTCGCCCGAGCAGCCGGTGGCGACCAGCACGAGGAGGACGACCGCGAGGCGGTGCAGCCAGGCACTCACCCCGGGACCTCCGTCCGCCGCCTCGTCACGCGCTCACCAGCGCCGCGATCGTACCCCCGAGGTCGTACGCCGCTGCGCGATCCTCCTCGGACACCTCGCCCAGCACCGAGAGCACCGGGGCCGACTGCTGCCAGCCCAGGGCCTGGACGATGGACTGCACCGATCGCACCGCGCCGGTCGTGTCGTAGCGACCGTGCACCCACAGCCCGTACGGCTTGCGGCCACCGGTGGCAGCGCCCGCTGCCCCGTCGTCGGCCAGCGCCCCGCCCGCCGAGAGGAAGATCGTGTCGAAGAAGTGCTTCAGCGCCCCGGACATGTAGCCGAAGTTGGCGGGCGTGCCGAGGAGGTATCCGTCGGCGGCCAGCACGTCGTCGGCGCCGGCCTCGAGAGCCGGTCGGACCACCACCTCGACGTCGTCGATCCCGTCGTCGTGGGCGCCGGCGAGCACGGCCTCGGCCAGCGAGCGCACCGTCGGCGTCGGCGCGTGGTGGACGATCAGCAGGCGAGCCATGTCGCACAGGGTAGAACCGGCGTAGCGTGACCTGGCATGACGTTCGACGTGGCGGGTGAGGCCTACGACCGGTTCATGGGCCGCTACTCGCGCCCGCTCGCGGCGCAGCTCACGGACTGGCTCGACGTGCGGGCCGGGGAGCGTGCCCTCGACGTCGGCTGCGGCCCCGGCGCCTGGACCGAGGTCCTGGTGGACCGCCTGGGCGCGGACCGCGTGTGCGCCATCGACCCGTCGATGCCGTTCGTGGAGTCGTGCCGGGAGCGGTGCCCGGGCGTGGACGTCCGACACGGGTCCGCCGAGGAGCTGCCGTGGGCCGACAACACCTTCGACGTCGCCGGGGCCTGCCTGGTCGTCCACTTCATGACCGACCCGGTCGCGGGCCTCGCCGAGATGGGCCGGGTGACGAGGCCCGGCTGCTGGGTCGGCGCCGTCGTCTGGGACCTCGCGGGCAACCGCGCGCCGATGGCGCCGGTGTGGAACGCCATGGCGCAGGTCGACCCGGACCACACCGACGAGCGGGGCATGCAGGGCGGGTCGGCCGGTGACCTCGAGGACCTGATGGCCCGCGCGGGCCTCGTCGACGTCGAGGCCGGCGAGCTGGCGGTGACCGTCACCCATCCCACCTTCGAGGAGTGGTGGGAGCCCTACCTGCGCGGCGTCGGTCCGGTCGGGGAGATGATCGCGCAGCTCGACCCGGTCCGGGCCGAGCAGCTCCGCGCCACCTGCCGCGAGCAGCTGGGCGACGGTCCCTTCGACGTCACGGCGGTGGGGTGGGCGGCCCGCGGCCGCGTCCCGTCTCATCCTGACGACGCCGGCGCCCCGTCCACGGATGACGGGTCTAGGCTGGACCCATCATGATGCCGACGAAGACCGACCTCCTTCTTCGCTGCCGCAGCGGGGCCTGACCAGCCGGACCCCTCGCTGCGGAGAGTGCGTGCGTGCCGGCACCCAGGACCGCCCAACAGCCGAGGATGACGTCATGATCTCCACCAGCCCCGCCCACGACCGCAACCCGCAGCAGCCGAGCGGCATGCCGCACGAGCGCTACGAGCCGTTCATCCCGATCGACCTCACCGATCGCACCTGGCCAACGAAGCGCATGGTCAAGGCCCCGCGCTGGTGCGCCGTCGACCTGCGTGACGGAAACCAGGCGCTCATCGACCCGATGAGCCCGGCCCGCAAGAAGAAGATGTTCCAGCTCCTCGTCCGGATGGGGTACAAGGAGATCGAGGTCGGCTTCCCCTCGGCGAGCCAGACCGACTTCGACTTCGTGCGGATGCTGATCGAGGAGGACCTGATCCCCGACGACGTCGTGATCCAGGTCCTCACCCAGGCCCGCGAGGAGCTCATCGAGCGCACCTACGAGTCGCTGCGCGGCGCCAAGCAGGCGATCGTGCACCTCTACAACTCGACGTCCACCCTGCAGCGGCGCGTGGTCTTCGGGCTCGACGAGGACGGGATCCTCGACATCGCCGTACGCGGTGCGGAGATCTGCAAGAAGTACGAGGAACTGCTGCCCGACACCGACATCTACTACGAGTACTCGCCCGAGTCCTACACCGGCACCGAGCTCGAGTACGCCCTGCGCGTGTGCAACGCCGTGATCGACGTCTGGAAGCCGACCGCCGACAAGCCGGTCATCATCAACCTGCCCGCAACCGTCGAGATGACCACGCCCAACATCTACGCCGACTCGATCGAGTGGATGAGCCGCCACCTGCGCAGCCGCGAGTTCGTGATCCTGTCCCTGCACCCGCACAACGACCGGGGCACGGGCGTGGCCGCCGCCGAGCTGGGTTACCTCGCCGGAGCCGACCGCATCGAGGGCTGCCTGTTCGGCAACGGTGAGCGCACCGGCAACGTCTGCCTGGTCACGCTGGGGCTGAACATGTTCACGCAGGGCATCGACCCGCAGATCGACTTCAGCGACATCGACGAGATCCGCCGCACGGTGGAGTACTGCAACCAGCTGCCGGTCCACGAGCGACACCCCTACGGCGGCGACCTCGTCTACACCGCGTTCTCCGGCTCCCACCAGGACGCGATCAAGAAGGGCTTCGAGGCCCTCGAGCGCGACGCCGCGCGGGCGGGCGTCCCCGTCGACGACCAGCCGTGGGCCGTGCCCTACCTGCCGATCGACCCCAAGGACGTCGGTCGCTCCTACGAGGCCGTCATCCGCGTCAACAGCCAGTCCGGCAAGGGCGGCGTGGCCTACATCCTCAAGAACGACCACAAGCTCGACCTGCCGCGCCGCGCGCAGATCGAGTTCTCCCGCGTGATCCAGGCGCACACCGACGCCGAGGGCGGCGAGATCAGCCCCGACGAGATCTGGCGGACGTTCTCGGCGGAGTACCTCGAGCGCGACACCCCGCTGAAGCTCGACTCGGTGCACACCTCGAGCGCCGCCGGTGAGAAGGACCAGCTCAACGTGGGCGTGTACGTCGACGGCGAGCTGCTCGCCCTCACGGGGGAGGGCAACGGGCCGCTGTCCGCGTTCGTCGGCGCGATCAACGAGGTCGAGCGGACCGGCTCGGAACCCTTCGACGTGCGCGTGCTCGACTACCACGAGCACGCGCTCAGTGCCGGTGGCGACGCCATCGCCGCGGCGTACGTCGAGTGCGCGGTCGGAGACCACGTGCTGTGGGGCGTGGGTCTCGACGCCAACATCGTGACGGCGAGCCTCAAGGCCGTGACCAGCGCCGTCAACCGGGCTGCCGCCGAGTAGCGTCCGGGCAGCCACGGACCGGACGTCCCACGGAGGGCCGGCGCGGTCGCCTAGATTGCGGCCATGTTGGTCTCCGAGCGCATCGGCCAGTTCTTCATGGACCACCCGGACAGTGGTCGCGACCGGCTCGAGTACACCGAGTACGGCTCCGGCGACCACTGGGTGGTCCTGCTGCACGGGCAGCTGATGCCGCGCCGGATGCACCAGCCGCTGGCGCGCGCGATGGCGGCCGCCGGCCTGCACGTGGTGACGCTCGACCTGCTCGGTCACGGCCGCTCGGACCGACCGGCCGACCCGCTCGTCTACTCGATGTCGTTCTTCGCCGAGCAGGTCGTCGCCCTGCTCGACCACCTCGGCGCCGAGCGGGCGGTGGTCGGCGGCACCAGCCTCGGCGCCAACGTGTCGCTCGAGCTCGCCAGCGTGGCCCCGGAACGGGTCACGGGACTGGTCCTGGAGATGCCGGTCCTCGACAACGGGCTCGAGGCCGGTCTGATGGCCTTCGGGCCGCTTCTCTTCGCCGCCCGGTTCCTGCCGCTGACCGTGTCGGCCCTGCGCTGGGTGACCCGCCCGGTCCCGCGCGGGATCGTGCCGTTCTGGGCCGGCATCGCACTCGACACGTGCAACCAGCGCGCGGAGCCGATGGCGGCCGTCGTGCACGGCATCTTCTTCGGCCGGATCGCCCCGTCGGCGCGTGAGCGGCGCCGGATCACGGTGCCGGCCCTGGTCGTCGGCCACCCGGCGGACCCGATCCACCCGGCCGCCGACGCGGCGATGGTCGCGGCCGAGATGCCCGACGCGACCTTCGTGCGCGCCCGCAGCATCCTCGAGTGGCGCTCGAGGCCCGAGCGCCTCACCGGGATCGCGGTCGACTTCGCCCTCGAGTGCTGGGAGACCCCGAAGCGCGCTCGGCGCCGGGCGACCTGAGGCTCAACCTGCCGGCGGCGTCGACTTCCCGTCGGGGTCCTGCTCGCCGAGCCCGCCGACGAGCCCCTCGACCTTCATCGTGGAGTTGGACCGCTTCGAGACCAGGACGTAGCCCTGGTCGACGAAGACCACCCGGAACACGCCGTCCCCGATGTCCTCGACCCGGGTCGGCGCGTCCACGTTGACCCAGTCGGCGGTCTCGGCCCAGTGGAACTCGTCGTCGCCCGGGTCCACGCAGTCCCAGTCCTCCGGCTGGTCGAGCATCGTGCCTGCCGTCTCGCAGTCGCGCTCCTGCAGGGCGGTCAGGAAGCGCGTGGCCGCGAGCTCGTAGCCGTTGACGGTGCCGTCCTCGGAGCTCCAGGGGCGGATCACGAGCGCGGCCAGCACGAGTGCCGCGACGACGGCCCCGGCGGCGACGCCGGCCCAGACCTTCGTGCGGGATCCGGACGACCGCGGCGGCGCGGGCGTCGCCACCACGTCGCCGCGGACCGCTCCACCCAGGGCCGCGGCGAACGAGGTCACGTCGGGCCAGCGGTGCTCCCGGTCGGGCTCGAGCGCCGCCCGGACCACCCGCTCGACCTCGGGGGGTACGCCGCTCACCAGCTCCCCGAGGGCGGGCAGCGTGCCGTCGGGCGACCGGCGCGGCGGCGTACCGGTGATCAGGGCCCACGCGACCGCGCCGAGCCCGTAGACGTCGGCCCGTCCGTCGAGCGGCGCCGAGGGATCGGCCTGCTCCGGTGCGCCGTAGGCCGGGGTGCCGACGTGGAGGGTGGCGCCGGAGTCGGTCGTCAGCGCCTTGGCGACGCCGAGGTCGGCCACCAGCACGCGCCGGCTGCCGTCAGGGCGCGAGACGAACAGCAGGTTGGCGGGCTTGACGTCGCGGTGCACGATGCCCTGCGCGTGCAGGTCGGCCAGCCCGCGGGCCGCCTGCTCGACGACATCGACCAGCTCGTCGGGCGAGGGCCGGCGCCCGTCCGCGACCAGGTCGGCCGCGGAGCCGCCGTCGGCGAACGTCATGACGAAGAAGGGGATGCCGTCGTCGGTGACCCCGACGTCGTGGACGCTGACGACGTGGTCGGAGCTGGCGCGGCGCAGCAGGCGCGACTCCTCGACGAACCGGGTGCGGATGTCGGCGTCCTGCGCCCAGTTGTCGGCCAGCGCCTTCACCGCGACGGGGGAGTCGAGCTCGTCGTCGTGGTAGAGCCACACCGACGCGAACCCACCGGCACCGAGGCGTCGCACGCGGCGGAGTCGCCCGAGATTCTCCGGAAAGGCCACGCGTGCAGCCTGCCACGGGACCACCCATGGGGGAGAATGTCCGGGTGCCTCTCTATCGCGACGAGGCGATCGTGCTGCGCACCCACAAGCTGGGTGAGGCCGATCGCATCATCACCCTCCTCACCCGCCAGCACGGCCGGGTGCGGGCGGTCGCGAAGGGCGTGCGTCGCACCACCTCCCGCTTCGGGTCCCGGCTCGAGCCGTTCACGCACGTCGACCTGCAGCTGGCCGAGGGTCGCAACCTCGACACCATCACGCAGGCCGAGACCCTCGACCCGTTCCACGCCCGGCTCGGCCTCGACTACGAGCGCTACACCGCCGGCACCGCGATGCTCGAGACCGCCGAGCGGCTGGTGACCGAGGAGAAGGAGCCCTCGGTCCAGCACTTCCTGCTCCTCGTCGGCGGGCTCCGCGCGATGTCCGGCACCGAGCACGCGTCCGGCCAGGTCCTCGACTCCTACCTCCTGCGCTCGCTGGCCGTCTCCGGCTACGCCCCCTCCTTCGACCACTGCACGAGCTGCGGCGTCGAGGGTCCGCACCGGTTCTTCAACCCGTCGGCGGGCGGGGTGCTGTGCCAGATGTGCAAGCTCCCCGGCTCCGCGACCCCGGCGCAGGAGACGCTGCGGGTGCTGGCCGCGCTGCTGACCGGCGACTGGGAGTGCGTCCGGGCCACCGACCCGCGCCACCTGCGCGAGGCCAGCTCGCTGGTCGCGGCCTACCTCGCCTGGCACCTCGAGCGCGGGCTGCGCTCGATGGCGTACGTCGAACGCTGAGCCGCCTCGTCTCCTGACGTCATGGCGGGTGGTCGCCCGGTCGACCACCGGCCATGACGTCCGGCACTAGGCTGCCGGTCGTGACGCGAGAGGTGAGACCGCCGACGCCCCACCCGAGTGGCGCGCGGCCCCCCGCCGTACCCGCCGACCTCGTCCCGAGGCACGTGGCCATCGTGATGGACGGGAACGGGCGCTGGGCCAAGGAGCGCGGGCTCCCGCGCACGCGCGGCCACGAGGAGGGGGAGTCGTCGCTATTCGACGTCGTCGAGGGCGCGATCGAGATCGGCGTGAAGGCGGTCTCGGCCTACGCGTTCTCGACCGAGAACTGGTCGCGCTCGCCCGACGAGGTGAAGTTCCTGATGGGCTTCAACCGCGACGTGATCCGTCGCCGGCGCGACGAGATGCACGAGCTCGGCGTGCGCGTGCGGTGGGCCGGCCGCGCCCCCCGGCTGTGGAAGTCGGTGATCAAGGAGCTCAAGGTCGCGGAGGAGCTCACGAAGGACAACGACGTCTGCACGCTGACCATGTGCGTCAACTACGGCGGGCGCTCCGAGCTGGTCGACGCCGTGCGCGGCGTGGCCCGTGAGGTCGCCGCCGGGCGGATCAAGCCGGACAAGATCGACGAGCGGGTGATCGCCCGCCACCTCTACGTCCCCGAGCTCGCCGAGGCCGACATGATCTGGCGGACGTCGGGGGAGCAGCGGCTCTCCAACTTCATGCTGTGGCAGGCGGCGTACAGCGAGCTCGTCTTCACCGACGTGCTGTGGCCCGACGTCGACCGCCGCGACCTGTGGCGCGCGATCGAGGCCTACGCCGGGCGCGACCGGCGCTACGGCGGGGCCAAGCCGAACTTCTAGGCCGAACTCCTAGGAGCAGCGCCGGCAGGTGCCGAAGATCTCCAGCGTGTGGGAGACGTCCGCATAGCCGTGCTCCGCGGCGATGCTGCGCGTCCAGCGCTCGACCGCGGGACCCTCAACCTCGATGGTCGCGCCGCACGAGCGGCAGACCAGGTGGTGGTGATGGGTCTCCGAGCACCGGCGGTAGATCGCCTCGCCGTCCTCGGTGCGGAGCATGTCGACCTCGCCGGCCTCGACCAGCGCGTTGAGGGTGCGGTAGACGGTCGCGAGCCCCACGGGCGTCGCACCCCGCCCCAGCAGGTCGTGGATGTCCTGCGCGGAGCGGAAGTCGTCGAAGGACGCCATCGCCTCCACCACCGCGGTGCGCTGCCGCGTCGGTCGCAGGGGTGTGCGCTCAGTGCTCGTCTTCTCAGTGCTCGTCTTCTCAGTGCTCGTCATAGTGCTCTCCGTGGGGCGCGTGCCGGTGTCCGTCGTGCACGTAGTCGACGTGGTCGCCGTGCTGGACCGCCGGGTGACCGCAGTCGTCGCCGTGCTGGTGGGAGTGGTCCTCGGTCACGTCGTGCGAGTGGTCGGTCCCATCGGCGGGTACGGCGGGGAAGGGCGCCCGCAGGCGACGCCGGTGCCGCAGCCACACCCCGAGCGGCCAGGTCGAGGCGAACATCGCGAGGGCCAGCAGCACGATCGTCGGGCCGGGCGCCACGGTGGCGTGGACCGACAGCGCGGCGGACAGCAGGAGTCCGCCCACGGCGGCGACCACGCCGACGCCCATCGCGCCGGTCAGGGTGGTGCGGAAGGACCGCGCGAGCTGCTGGGACGTCGCGACCGGCACCACCATCAGGGCCGAGACGAGCAGGAGGCCGACCGTGCGCATCGCTACGGTCACGGTCACCGCGGCGAGCACGGCGACCAGCACGTTGTAGGCGCGCACCTGCAGGCCGGCCACCTTGGCGAACTCCGGGTCGGAGGCGACGGAGAACAGCTGCGGCAGCAGGCCGAGGGTGACCGCGAGGATCACCACGGCCAGCGCCAGCGTGAACCACACGTCGCCGCCGCGGATGCTGGTGAGGGAGCCGAAGAGGTAGGAGTTGAGGCTGCTCGCGCCCTGGCCGTCGAGGCCGGTGATGAGCACGCCGCCGGCGAGCCCGCCGTAGAAGAGCAGCGCCAGCGCCACGTCGCCGTTGGTGTGGCCCTGCTCGCGGATCACCTCGATCACGACGGCGCCGATGATCGCGACGACGACGGCGGTCCACGTGGGGGAGGTGCCGGTGAGCAGGCCCAGTGCGACGCCGGTGACGGCGATGTGGCCGATGCCGTCGCCGAGCAGGGCGAGCCGCTTCTGCACCAGGAAGGTGCCGATGGCGGGGGCAGCGAGCCCGGTGAACAGCGCGGCCAGCAGGGCGCGGTGCATGAAGTCGAGGCCGAGGAGGTCGATGAGATTCATCGTCCGCCCTCCAGCGTGTCGAGCGGGGAGGCGACGTGGGGAGCGTGGTCGTGGTGCTCGGTCGTCGGGTGGTGGTGGAAGTGCACAGCCTCCTCCGACAGCGGCGGTCCGTCGTAGGCGATGCGGCCGTCGCGCAGGACCACGGCCCGGTCGACCAGTGGGGCGAGCGGACCGAGCTCGTGCGCGACCAGGACGACCGTCGCGCCGCGCTCGGACAGCGTGCGCAGGGCCGCGGCCAGCGCCTGCTGGTTGGGCAGGTCGACGCCCGCGGTCGGCTCGTCGAGGAAGAACAGGTCGGGCTCGCCGGCCAGGGCGCGGGCGATCAGCGCGCGTTGCTGCTGGCCGCCACTCAGGGTCGAGATGCCGTCGCCCGCGCGGTCGGCGAGCCCGACGACCTCGAGCGCGTCGGCGACGGCGCGACGGTCGGCCCGGCCCGGCGGTCGCAGCACGCGACGCCGGGTGAGGCGCCCGGACGCCACGACCTCGCGCACGCTGGCCGGGACCCCGCCGGCCGCGGTGGCGCGCTGGGGCACGAAGCCGATGCGCTGGCGCTGGTCGAAGTCGTCCAGCGGGGTGCCGAACAGCGCGACCGAGCCGGAGGTGAGGGGTCGCAGTCCGGTGAGGGCGCGGACGAGGGTGGACTTGCCGGAGCCGTTGGCGCCCATCAGGGCGAGGAACTCACCCTCGTGCACGCGCAGGGTGTTGCTGCGCAGCACGGGCCGGCCCCCGATGGCGACCGTGACGTCCCGGGCGTCGACGACGACGGGCCCGTGCTCGTTCAGCATCCGCCGGCCTGCTGGAGGGCGGCGAGGTTCTGCTCCATGAGGGAAACGTAGTCGCTCCCGTCCTCGCCCTCGGCCGGGCCTTCGATCGGGTCGAGCACGGCCGTGGTGACGCCCGTGTCGGACGCCAGCGCGTCGGCCATCGCGGTCGAGGCCAGTCGCTCGGAGAAGACGGTGGTGATCCCGTCCTCGGCGATCAGGTCCTGGAGCCGCGCGATGACGGCGGGCGTGGGCTCCGCCTCGGGGCTCAGGCCCACGATGCTCTCGAAGTGCAGGCCGTAGCGCTCGAGGTAGCCGAACGCCTCGTGGGTGACGACCATCGTGGTCCGCTCGCAGGACGCCAGTCCGTCGGTGTACGCCGCGTCGAGGCCCTCGAGCCGCTCGCGCAGGTCGGCGGCGTTGGCCGCGTAGGTGTCGGCGCCCTCCGGATCGGACTCGGTCAGCGCCTCGGCCACCGCGTCGGCGAGGTCGGCCATCAGCAGCGGGTCCTGCCAGAAGTGCGGGTCGTGGTCTCCGTGGTCGTGGCCCTCCTCCGACTCCTCCGTGTGCCCGGTCCCGTCCGTCTCCTCGTGGTCGTGCTCCTCGGCGTCGCGCAGGTGCACGTCGTCGGCCGCGTCGACCGTGATGCCGGTGGCGACGTTGGCCACGGCCTCGTCGACGGCGGGCTGGAAGTCGTGCTCGAAGACGACGACGTCGGCGCGGTCGAGCGCGGCCGTCTCGGCGATGCCGAGCTCGAGGTCGTGCGGCTCTGCGCCCGGCGCAGTCAGTCCGGTGACCTCCCAGGCGTCGCCGCCGACCTGCTCGGTCACCCACTGCAGCGGGAAGAACGCGGCGGCCGCCTCGTGCTCGGCGCCGGAGGCGTCCGAGGAACCACCGCACCCCGTGAGCAGCAGCGGGGCGATGGCGAGAGCGGCGACGGTGCGGATGAACATGAGAATGATTCTCGATCAATTGAGAATCGTTGTCAAAGTGGTGGGCGATACGCTGCCGGGGTGCTGGTCGTCTCCCGCTTCCGTGTGTCCGCTGCCGACGCCGACGCTTTCCGGCGGGACATCGAGGTCGCGCACGCGGCCCTCGCCGACCGGCCGGGCTACGAGCAGGGCACGCTCGGTCGCAACGTCGACGACCCCGAGCTGTGGGTGCTCGCCACCCGGTGGGAGCACGTCGGCGCCTACCGGCGCGCCCTGTCGTCGTACGACGTGAAGCTCCACGCCGTGCCCCTCCTGAGCCGGGCGCTCGACGAGCCGAGCGCCTACGAGGTGGTCGAGCCCGACACCGACCTCAATGTGGCCGAACCCCGCGCACTAGGCTGATCCCCCGATCGTCGTCCTGACCGGCAGCCAGCCGGCCAGCCCACCACCGAAGGACTCAGCTCGTGCCGAAAGCCGCTCCGACCGCCCTCGACAACGTCGTCTCGCTCGCCAAGCGTCGAGGTTTCGTCTACCCCTGCGGCGAGATCTACGGCGGCACGAAGTCGGCCTGGGACTACGGCCCGCTCGGTGTGGAGCTGAAGGAGAACATCAAGCGGCAGTGGTGGAAGTTCATGGTCACCCGTCGCGAGGACGTCGTCGGCCTCGACTCCAGCGTGATCCTGCCGACCCGCACCTGGGAGGCCTCGGGCCACCTCAAGACGTTCAGCGACCCGCTGACCGAGTGCCAGTCGTGCCACAAGCGGTTCCGCGAGGACCACCTGCAGGAGGACTTCGCAGCCAAGAAGGGCATCGACAACCCCGACGACGTCGACATCAACGAGTCGGTCGCCTGCCCCAACTGCGGCACGCGCGGCGCGTGGACCGAGCCGCGCAACTTCAACATGATGCTCAAGACCTACCTCGGCGTCATCGAGGACGAGTCCGGCCTCCACTACCTGCGGCCCGAGACCGCGCAGGGCATCTTCCTCAACTTCGCCAACATCGTGACCTCGAGCCGGCAGAAGCCGCCGTTCGGCATCGCCCAGATGGGCAAGAGCTTCCGCAACGAGATCACGCCCGGCAACTTCATCTTCCGCACCCGCGAGTTCGAGCAGATGGAGATGGAGTTCTTCGTCAAGCCGGGCGAGGACGACACGTGGTTCCAGTACTGGATCGAGGAGCGCACGCGCTGGTACGTCGACCTCGGCATCAACCCCGACAACCTGCGCCACTACGAGCACCCGACCGAGAAGCTGTCGCACTACTCGAAGGGCACGACCGACATCGAGTACCGCTTCGGGTTCTCGGGCCGTGACTTCGAGGAGCTCGAGGGCATCGCCAACCGCACGGACTTCGACCTCAAGCAGCACGCCGAGTTCTCCGGCAAGGACCTGTCGTACTACGACCAGGCCAACGACGAGCGCTACGTGCCCTACGTCATCGAGCCGGCGGCCGGTCTCACCCGCAGCCTGATGGCGTTCCTGATCGACGCCTACACCGAGGACGAGGCGCCCAACACCAAGGGCGGCGTCGACAAGCGGGTCGTGCTCAAGCTCGACCCGCGCCTCGCGCCGGTCAAGGTCGCGGTGCTGCCGCTGAGCCGCAACGCCGACCTCTCGCCCAAGGCGAAGGCGCTCTCGGCCGAGCTGCGCGAGAACTGGAACGTCGAGTTCGACGACTCCGGCGCCATCGGTCGTCGCTACCGCCGCCAGGACGAGATCGGGACCCCGTTCTGCGTGACCGTCGACTTCGAGACCCTGGAGGACGACGCCGTCACCGTGCGCGAGCGCGACACGATGAGCCAGGAGCGCGTCAGCCTCGACGGCATCAGCCGCTACTTCGCCGAGAAGCTCCTCGGCTGCTGATGCGCGCGGGCACAATGCCCTCATGCTGCGCGCCACGGTCCTGACCCTCGTCCTCGCGTGCGCCGTCGCGTCGTGCGCGTCGGACGACCCGGAACCGGACGCGGTCGCGATCCCGGACGCGTCCGACACCCCGACCGCCACGGCGGCGCCGACCGAGGTGGCCTTCGGCGAGGAGGCGACCGTGTCGTGGGCGCCGACGTCCGACCTCTCGGGCGAGCTGTCGATCCGGGTCGACCGGGTCCGCGAGGGCGACTTCCGCGACTTCCGGGGCCTCGTCGGCTCGGGCATCACGGCGGACAACCAGCCCTACTACGTCGACGTCGTGGTCACGAACGAGGGTGCGGCCGACCTCGGCGGGCTCGACGTGCCGCTCTACCTCGCTGACTCGGCCGAGCGCCTGAGCCCGCCATGGCGCTTCGCGTCGCCGTTCGGGCCCTGCGACTCCGGCCCGCTGCCCGATGCGTTCGCGACCGGAGACCAGGTGAAGACGTGCCTGGTGTTCTTCGCCTCGCCCGGCGCTGACGTCGAGTCGATCACCTTCCACCCCACCCTCGAGACGGCCCCCGTCACCTGGAGCGGCGACGTCGCGGTCCCCACGACCCCGAAGAAGCAGGGCAAGCGCCGCTAGGGCCACTCGATGTCGGCGTAGATCGCGGCGTGGTCGGAGGCCTGGTCGACGTCGCGGGTGAGGGTGTCGTACACCTCCCAGGCGGCCCGCGTGCGGGGCCCGCGGTAGACCCCCTTGCGGTAGACCCCGCCACCGGTGGCGAGCGCGAAGAGCGCGGGGGAGAGGAGGACGTAGTCGATCTTGTCCTTCTCGTTCCCGCTGCCCCAGGTGCCGCGACGCCCGTTCCACTCGAAGTCGGGGTGCTCGCTGATGTCGGTCAGGTCGGTGTCCTCGAGCAGCGCGTCGAGCGACCCGCCGCCCGCCCAGTCGTTGAGGTCGCCGACCACCGCGACGTGCTCGATCCCCTCGGCGCGCAGGCCCTCGTAGATCTCGGCCACGCGGGCGGCCTGCCGGGCCCGTCGGACGGCACCGACCGGGTCGCCGGGGCTGCCGTACCCCTTGGACTTGAGGTGGTTGACCAGCACGACGAGGCGCTGGCCGCCCGGCACCAGCAGGTGGTACTCCGCGCAGTCGCGGGAGAAGATCCGGCCCTCCGCGTCCGCGTCGAAGATGTGGGTGCGGATGTAGGTGACGCCGTGGCCGTCGCGGCACATCAGGCCCACGTCGATGCCCCGGTCGTCGTTGCCGTCGATCAGCAGCGCCTCGTCGTACGGCGAGGAGCCCACCTCGGCGAGGGCGGCCCGCGAGAAGAGCTCGAGCAGCGGGCGCGACTCGGCCTCCAGCACGCCGAGGACGTCGGCGCCGACGTCGCGCACGACCATGGCGGTGTGCGTGGTCGCGAGCTCGGTGACGCGCTCCGTCACCAGCTCGACCCAGCCGACCCAGTCGGAGCGCCCGGCGGCCACGAGCGTCGTCTCGCCGTCGCGGTGGCGGACCAGCAGCCGGCCCCGGACCTTGCGCAGGATCGCGAACCTGCTCGTGTCGGAGCGCAGCAGCCCCATCACCTCGAGCAGGTCCAGCATCTCGGCCTTGGTGTCGGTGTCGTAGACCGTGAGCTGCGCCAGCTCGTTGAAGCGGGCGTGCGCCGCGAGCACCGGCCGGCCCTCGTCCCAGTCGGCGTTGTTCATCGCGCGCGGGCGGTCGAACATGTTCTCCACGTTGAACGAGCCGATCCGCGTCCGGGCCACGGACCCACCAAAGCAGAGCGGCGCGGGTTTGGGGAGTGCCGTCCGGGCCGCGACAATGAGGACCATGTCCGCCTCGTCCGCCCTGACCCTCGGGTCGCTCACCGTCGAGACGCCGGTGGTGCTCGCGCCGATGGCCGGCATCACCAACGCCGCCTACCGCCGGCTGTGCGCCGAGCAGGGCGCCGGGCTCTACGTCTGCGAGATGATCACCAGCCGCGGCCTGGTCGAGGGCGACGAGACGACGCAGAAGATGCTGGTCTTCGACGAGCTCGAGTCCGTCCGGTCCGTCCAGCTGTACGGCACCGACCCGGTCTACGTCGGCAAGGCGGTGGAGATCCTCTGCGCCGACCACGGCGTGGCGCACGTCGACCTCAACTTCGGCTGCCCCGTCCCCAAGGTGACCCGCAAGGGCGGCGGTGGCGCGCTGCCGTGGAAGCGCGGGTTGCTGGCGGACATCCTCACGGCCGCCGTGGGTGCCGCAGCGGCGTACGACGTGCCGGTGACCATGAAGACGCGCAAGGGCCTCGACGACGACCACCTCACCTTCCTCGACGCCGGTCGGATCGCGCAGGAGACGGGTGCGGCCGCCATCGCGCTGCACGGACGGACCGTCGAGCAGGCCTACTCCGGCCAGGCCGACTGGGACGCGATCGGCGAGCTGGTCGAGGCCGTCGAGATCCCGGTGCTGGGCAACGGCGACATCTGGGAGGCCGCCGACGCGCTGCGCATGGTCGAGGAGACCGGCGTCGCGGGCGTGGTCGTCGGGCGTGGCTGCCTCGGTCGCCCGTGGCTGTTCCGCGACCTGGCCGCGGCGTTCGCCGGCGACGCGGTCGCGACGCTGCCCGACCTCGGCGAGGTCACGCGGATGATGCGCCGCCACGCCGAGCTCCTCAGCGAGCACATGGGGGAGGAGCGCGGCTGCAAGGAGTTCCGCAAGCACGTCACGTGGTACCTCAAGGGCTTCCCCGCGGGCGGGGAGCTGCGCAAGGCGCTGGCCCTGATCGACTCCCTCGCCACCCTCGACGTGCTGCTCGCCGAGCTCGACCACTCGGCTCCGTTCCCGACCGCCGAGCTGGGCACCCCTCGAGGCCGTCAGGGGGCTCCGCGCAAACGCGTCGTGCTGCCGGACGGCTGGCTCGACGACACCGACGGACGCGACCTGCACGTCCGCGAGGACGCCGCCGAGGTCACGGGCGGATAACGCTCCGGTCACGCCCCGGTGTCGGACTCGTGAGCGGAAACACCCGGTAACACTTGCCTGCGAATTGGGACAGGGACGAAAAGCTGTGTTTGACTCCTCAACTGTGTCCGGCGCTCGCCTTCCCCGCTTGAGTGCCTGACGCACACCCCCGACACCAGCAGCAAAGGATCAACGCTGTGGCTCAGCATCGCCACAAGCGGGAAACCAATGCCCGCCGCCCCAAGGCCATCCAGGTCGCAGCGCCCGTCGCCATCATGGCGACGGTGTCCGCCGTCAGCCTCGGAGTCCTGACCGCGACCCCCCGGACCGACGACTTCCTGGCCGCCTCGAGCGGCACCAGCGCGATCTCCAGCAGTGCCGGCAGCACCGCCCGCAGCGACGTCGTCTCCCGTTCCGCGTCCCGCCTGGCCGCCCGCAAGGACGCCAAGCGTGAGGACCGGCGTGAGGACCGGCGTGAGGCCAAGCAGGAGAAGAAGGCCACGCTGCGCGCCATCAAGGGCGCCGACACGAAGATGTGGACCACCACCGAGCTCAACCTGTGGGCCAGCGCCGATCCGGCGGCCGAGCAGGTCGGCGTCATCGACCCCGTCGAGAAGGTGCTGCTGACCGGTCGCCAGGACAACGGTCGCGCCGAGGTCGTCGTCGGCGGCCAGGCCCGCTGGGTGTCCACCGGCTACTTCGCCGAGGAGAAGCCTGAGTCCGGTCCCTCGCTCGGCGGCACCTGCACCAACGGCTCCGTGATCGACGCCGGCCACGCCGCGCTCTACGACATCCACGACGTCGTGTGCGCCAACTGGCCCGAGATCACGTCCTACGGCACGTGGCGCGGCGACGGCGAGCACGGCCAGGGCCGCGCGATCGACATCATGACCAGCGGCGAGACCGGGTGGGACGTCGCGGAGTTCCTCCGCGCCAACTACTCCTCGCTCGGCATCGAGTACATCATCTACTCCCAGCACATCTGGTCCGTCGAGCGCAGCGGCGAGGGCTGGCGCTCGATGTCCGACCGCGGCTCGACCACGGCCAACCACTACGACCACGTGCACGTCACGGTCTACTAGGGGCACCACTAGGCTCGCTGCTCGATGAGCATCGAGGACCTGTACGGCGAAGCCGACCGCGAGCGCCTGGTCGCGGAGCCACCCAAGCGGGTGGACGCGCCGGTGCGCACCGCGTTCGAGCGCGACCGCGCCCGGGTGGTGCACGCGGCCGCGTCCCGGCGCCTGGCCGCGAAGACCCAGGTCGTGGGTCCGCAGTCCGACGACTTCGTCCGCAACCGGCTCACGCACAGCCTGGAGGTCGCGCAGGTCGCTCGTGACCTCGCCCGCGCACTCGGCTGCCACCCCGACGTCACCGAGACCGCCGCGCTGGCGCACGACCTCGGCCACCCTCCGTTCGGCCACAACGGCGAGCGCGCGCTGGCCGGGCTCAGCCAGGACTGCGGCGGCTTCGAGGGCAACGCGCAGACCCTGCGGCTGCTGACGCGGCTCGAGGCCAAGACCTTCGGCGCGGACGGGTCGGTCGGGCTCAACCTCACCCGCGCCACGCTCGACGCCTGCACGAAGTACCCCTGGACCCGCGACCTCGCCGCCGACCCGGGCGGCGTGCACGCCGATGGCTCCCCGCGCTTCGTGGTGAAGTTCGGGGTCTACGACGACGACCGGCTGGTCTTCGACTGGCTCCGGCAGGGGATCGACGGCACCCGCAAGTGCCTTGAGGCGCAGGTGATGGACCTCGCCGACGACGTCGCCTACTCGGTGCACGACGTCGAGGACGGCATCGTCGCCGACCGGCTCGACCTGACCCGCCTCGACCTCGACGCGCTCTGGGAGACCGTGCGGGCGTGGTACCTCCCCGACAGCGACGACGCCGAGCTCGCCGCCGCCCTGGCCTCGATGCGCGGCCAGGAGAGCTGGCCGCGAGCGCCGTACGACGGGAGCCGGCGCTCGCTCGCGGCGATCAAGAACCTCACCAGCGACCTCGTCGGGCGCTTCTGCGGCAGCGTGCAGACGGCCACCTTCGCCGCCTCCGACGGCCCGTTCGTTCGCCATGCCGCCGACCTCGTCGTGCCGCGCGAGACCGAGATCGAGATCGGCATCCTCAAGGGGATCGCCGCCCACTACGTCATGCAGGCGCAGGACCGGGTCGACCTGATGGAGCGGCAGCGCTCACTGATGGCGGAGCTCTTCGAGGCGCTGTGGCGCCTCGGCCCCTCGGGACTCGACCCGTCGTTCATCGACGACTGGCAGGTCGCCCAGGACGATGCCGCCCGCCGGCGGGTGATCGTCGACCAGGTGGCGTCCTACACCGACGCGCGCGCCATCAACCGGCACGCCGAGCTCACCCGCTGACGCGCCGACGCCGGTCCGCGACGCTCAGGGCAGGTCGCCCTGGGGATAGGGGTTGTCCTGCAGTGCGACGTTGTCGGGGTTGAGCTGCGCCTCGAGGTCGTCGGTGCTGCTGCCGGACGGCTTGACCTTGTCGGCGACCGTGCTGGCGGCGGTGCCGGCCGCCGAGCTCACCTTGTCCTTGACCACGGGCGCCTGGGCCTTGGCGGTCTCGGCGGCCTGGTGGGCGGCGTCCTGGACGCGCGGGTCGTTCTTCACCTTGGTGGCCAGCCCGGCGATCTGGTCGTAGCGCTCGCGCCCGGCGCGCGCGCCGAGGACGTAGCCGATCCCGCCGACGGCGAGCAGCAGCAGCTTCTTCATGGGGGTCTCCTGTGGTGGTGGTTTCAGTGCGTACGGCGCAGGCGCCAGACGATCAGCACGACGGCCATCGCCGCCAGCGAACCCGCCGCGGCGAGGACCTCCGGCCGGGGCGAGCCGGTGTCGGTGGTGGCGCGGTCCTTCACCTCGGCCATCTTGTCCTGGGCACGCGACTTGACGTCGAGCTTGGCGCCGAGCTGGTCGACCGTGTGGGCCAGCTGCTCGCGCTGCGCCTCGATGTCGGCCTCGATCTCCTCCGGAGTCCTGGACTCAGCCATGGTGCTGCCCCTTCATCGTCGCGATGTCCTCCTTGATGCCCTCCACGGCCAGCTCGGGCTTGGCCGGGGTGGCGCCGGCGAGCTTGTTCCTGCCCACCAGCCCCGCCACGGCCGCCGCCGCCAGCAGCACGAGGGCCACGATGAGAGCGGCGAGCCAGGCGTCGACGACGTTGGCGAGTCCGAGGATGGCCGTGGTGATCAGGGTCGCCAGCGCGAAGAGCGCCAGCAGCCCGGCCGTCGAGAACATCCCGATGCCGACGCCGGCCGCCTTGCCCTTCTCGGCGACCTCGGCCTGGGCGAGCCGGATCTCGGACCGGATCAGCTCGGGGACCTGCGTGGTGAGCTGGTGGACCAGAGCCCCGAGAGTCGGGTCCGCAGCGTCGCGATCAGTCATGTCCTCCAACGTGTCACAGACCGCCAGCCCGCACGAGCCTGCCTCACCCCGCCGGGTGGGGGTGTGCGCCCGTAGACTCCGCGACGTGGCAGGCAGGATCCGCGAGGACGACATCGCCGAGGTGCGGGAGAAGGCGCGGATCGACGACGTCGTCTCCGGCTACGTCACCCTCCGCAAGGCCGGCGGCGGCTCGCTCAAGGGCCTGTGCCCCTTCCACGACGAGAAGTCCCCGTCGTTCCACGTCACGCCCTCGCGCGGGTTCTTCCACTGCTTCGGTTGCCAGGAGGGCGGCGACGTCATCGCCTTCCTGATGAAGATCGACGGCCTGACCTTCGGTGAGACGGTGGAGCGGCTCGCAGAGAAGTACGGCGTGCAGCTGCGGCGCGAGGACGGCGACGGTCCCTCCGAGCGCCCGCGGGGGCCGGCCCGGGGCCGCCTGATCGAGGCCAACAAGATCGCCCAGGAGTTCTACGCCGCCCAGCTGGAGTCCGTCGACGCGACGGCCGCGCGCGGGTTCCTCACCGAGCGCGGCTTCGACCAGGACGCCGCGACGACCTTCGGGCTCGGCTTCGCCCCCCGCAACGGCGAGGCGCTGCTCCGCCACCTGCGAGCGCGGGGGCTGAGCGACGAGGAGTCGGTGGCCGCGGGACTGGTCGCCATGGGGCGCTCGGCCTACGACCGCTTCCGCGGGCGCCTGCTGTGGCCCATCCGCGACGCCAGCGGCGACACCATCGGTTTCGGGGCGCGGCGGATCTTCGACGACGACAAGATCGAGGCGAAGTACCTCAACACCTCCGAGACGGCCATCTACAAGAAGAGCCAGGTGCTCTACGGCATCGACCTCGCGCGCCGCGACATGGCGCGGTCGTCGCAGGCCGTCGTGGTCGAGGGCTACACCGACGTCATGGCCTGCCACCTCTCCGGCGTGCCCACGGCGGTCGCGACGTGCGGCACCGCCTTCGGCGACGACCACGCGCGGGTGCTGCGCCGGTTCCTGCACGACCACGAGGAGTTCCGCGGCGAGGTCATCTTCACCTTCGACGGCGACGCGGCCGGGCAGGCGGCAGCGCTCAAGGCCTTCAACGGCGACCAGAACTTCGTCTCCCAGACCTACGTCGCGATCGAGCCCGACGGGCTCGACCCGTGCGACCTGCGGATCAAGAAGGGCGACGCAGCCGTGCGCGAGCTCGTGGCGAAGCGGCAGCCGCTCTACCGGTTCGTCCTCACCAACGTCGCCTCGAAGTACGACCTCGACCGGGCCGACGGCCGCATCGACGCCCTGCGCGAGGCGGCCGGCCTGGTCTCGAGCATCCGCGACAAGTCCAAGGTCGACGCGTTCGCCCGCGAGATCGCCGGGATGATCGGCGTCGAGGTCGACGACGCCCGCTCGGAGGTGCGCCGCGCAGCGGCCCGGGCCTCCCGCCCGGCCGCCGACCGGCGCGGCGGCGACCGCCGGCCCACCCAGCCGGACGCCGCGCCTGACCAGGCGGCCCCCCAGCGCCCGGCCGTGCCGAGCCTGCGCGACCCGCGCTTCGCGATCGAGCGCGAGACGCTCAAGATCGTCATCCAGCACCCGGCGTCGGTGGGGCGGGTGATCAACGGGGTCGGCCCCGACGACTTCAGCCACCCGACCTACCGCGGGGTGTGGGAGGCGATCGCGGGCGCCGGTGGCCCGGCAGCCGGCGTCGAGGACCAGGGCTGGAGCACCAAGGTCCGTTCGTCCGTGACCGACCCCGCCGTGTCGTCGGCCATCAGCGAGCTCGGCGTGGAGCCGGTCCTGACGCCCGACGCGCCCACTCCGACGTACGTCGCCATGCACGTCTACCGCCTCCAGGAGCTGACCACCATGCGACGCATCGCGGAGCTGAAGTCCCGGCTCCAGCGCACCAACCCCGTCGAGCACGCAGCGGCGTACAACAAGATGTTCGGTGAGCTGGTGGCGCTCGAGCAGCACCGTCGCAACCTGCGCGACCAGCAGATGAGGTCGCAGTGAGGCCGGTGCTGCGGCGCACCTCGTCGGGCATCGCGATCGGGGCGGGCGAGCGCGTGCTCGCCACCGCGGAGTCGACCGACGGGGTGCCGCTCGCCGGCACCCGCGACGCGTTCTACCTCGGGGGCGACCCGGTCACCCGTCTGCCGTGGGAGCTGGTCGAGACCGCCACCTGGGACCGTGACGAGGAGGTCTTCCGCATCGGTCTGGTCGCCGCGTGGGGCGAGGAGAAGGTCGTCCACGCCGTCCCGCTCGCCGAGCCCGGCCGGCTCCTCGAGCTCGTCCGCGAGCGCGTGACGGCGAGCATCGTCCTGCAGCGCCACGTGCCAGTGGCGGGCCGTCGTGGCGTGCGCGTGATCGGTCGCCGCCCACCGCGAGGCACCGGTGAGATCGCCTGGTTCTTCGAGTACGACGAGGGCGTCGACCCCGACGATCCGGACGTGCGTGAGGCCTCCGAGGCCGCCCTGGCTGCGGCCCGGGCCGACGTCGGCCTGTAGATCGCCCACTGATTTCTCACCCGCCGAGGGTGCTTGCTAAGGTTTCCCACCGCTGCACAAGCGATCCCCTGTAGCTCAACTGGCAGAGCATTCGGCTGTTAACCGGAGGGTTGTTGGTTCGAGTCCAACCGGGGGAGCCTGAGGAGGGCCCGACGTCATCGACGTCGGGCCCTTCGTCGTCCCCGACGCTCCCACGCACCCCAGCCGAGCATGACGACAGCCGCGGCCAGGAATCCGGCGAGGATGTCGATGACGTAGTGCTCGGCGTAGTAGACGAGGGCGAAGGACATCGCGAGCGGATAGCCGAGCACCACCCAGCGCCACGGGCTCCGCCAGTGGAGGACCGCGAAGGTGGCGACGAACAGGGCCAACGCGGCGTGCAACGAGGGCATGGCCGCCACCTGGTTGCCCACCGCCGAGAACTGCTCGTGGGCGCCGCCACCGGTGCCGCGCACGCTGCCACCCGAGTGCCCGAGGTCCCACCACCCGCGACCGGTGATGCGGTGGACATCAGGGGACAGGTGGCCGTCTCGGGCGGCCATCCACGGCGGCGCCATGGGGTAGACGATGTAGACGGCGAGGGCGAGCGCCGTCAGGGACACGTAGCGGCGCATGTAGCCGATCCACACGGCCCGGTCACGCACCCACAGCACGCCGCCGACGATGAGCGAGACGAAGAAGTGCGAGTAGTAGACCGTGGTGAGGACGACGTCGTACCACCGCGGCGCCGAGGACCGCTCGCACGGGGTCCCGCACAGGTGGGACTGGAGCCACTCCGTGGGCACGGTGCCCCTGAACAGCCACCGGTCGGCGGCGATCGGCTCGGTGACGTGCACGGAGACGAAGGTCAGGTCGTCGGACAGGCCGCGGCTGTAGAGGTAGACGACCAGCAGTGCGGCGATCGGCCACCAGTCGCGGAGGAAGGCGAGGTGGTCGCGCCACGGACGCCGCAGGTCCCATGCGACCCCGGCCAGCCACATCCAGCCGATCACGAACAGGGTCTGCTTGGGCAGACCGAACAGCGCGACCCATGTGGCCAGCGCCGCGAGGTAGGCGACGACGCCGGCCACGCGGATGCGTCGCGCGCGCGGCCGGCTCGTCGGCGGCTTCGTGAGCTGCTGGGTCACGAGGCCGCCCCTCGGGCACGGACGAGGTAGATCACCATGTCGTCGACCTCGGCGACGGCGCGGTAGTGACGCTCGAACGTGTCGAGCACCCGTCGGGCGGGGGTCAACCCCCACCCGGACAGCCCGGCACGACCGGCGACCACCCACGTCGGGCGGTCGGGGGAGGCGAGCACGCGGCCGAGCCGGAGGAGGTGGGGGTCGAGGACCCGCACGGGCAGGCTCCACAGCAGCGGGTAGGGGCTGTCCAGGCCGGCGCCGTACAGGATGTCGGGCTTGCCGAAGGCCACGACGGCGGTGTCACCACGGTGGGCATGGTCGTCGAGGTAGGCCGCCACGCGCTCCTTGGTCGGCACCGGGAAGAGCGCGACCACGACGAGCGCGACCGCGGTCACCGCGGTGGCCCATCCGAGCAGCCGCGTGCGCCACCTCCGCCAGGACGCCTGCGCCGCAGCCGGCCCGTCGGCGGCGACGGTCGTCAGGACGACCAGGCCCGGGACGATCCCGGTCAGGTAGTGCAGCCAGTAGCTGCCCCCGGCCGCCATCGCCACGACCTCCCAGGTCACGAGGACCACCGCCGCCAGACGGAGGTCCAGCCCGTCGGGGGTCGGGGCCCGCAGGAGGCGACGCGCTCCGAGGACGAGCAGGGCCAGGCCTCCGCTGACGGCCAGGACGAGGCCGAGGCGGGCCGCGCGCAACGGGGTCGCCCCGCTGGCCGCCGCGTCGATCACCCGGCCCGCGTCCACCCGGAAGACCACCACCGCCTCCCACAGGCCCGCCGGGTCGGTGCCCCGGGACGCGGCGTAGGCCAGCACCCCGGTGACCACGCCCGCGGCACCTGCGACGAGCGCAGCCGCGGCACGGAGCCGGCGCACGCCGGCGACGGGGACGAGCAGCAGCACGGCGGCCACGAGGAAGACGTCGACGAAGTTCTGCTTCACCAACGCGGCGCCGGCGGCCGCGGCGCCGGCCGCCGCCCACCACGCGGTGGCGCCGCGGCGACCGGGCCGGGCGCGCGCCTCGAGCAGCGCGGTCAGTCCCGACAACACCAGCGGCAGCGCCAGGAGCTCACCGTTGACCGCGCCCCTCCCGAAGAGCGGGTCGGCGAGGAACACCGTCGCGGTCGCGGCGCCGACGACCGGTGCCGTCCGGTCCGCGGGTGCCGCGAGCCGCCCGATGCGTGCGGCGAGGAGGACGGACACGACCACGGCCGTCATCCCGAGGAGGCGCAGCGCTGTCGTCCCGCCGCCGGCCGCCGCCAGCGAGAACAGGATGAGCAGCAGCGGCGGGCGGTCGACCCAGTAGTCGCCGTACAGCGAGCTGCCGTGGCTCCACTGTCGGGCGATCATCAGGTAGCCGGACTCGTCGGCCGTCGGGCCGATCCACAGCACCGGCAGCCACGCGAGCAGGGCCAGCAGCGCCAGCATCCCGACCGTCAGGGCGGGACGCGAGGTCAGGCGGGACGGCACCCCCCGATCCTGCCTCAGGGAGCCAATCGACCGGTTCAGTCGCCCCAGCCCAGGGAGTAGACCTCGAAGGGGGCCGCGAACGCGACGCCCAACGCGGCGCCTGTCTGACGGGCCATGCCCTCGAGGAACTCGCGCGGGTCCCAGTTCTCCCAGCCGAGGCCGTCGATGTAGGCGCGGTGTGCCTCGAGCGAGGCGACGCCGGCGTCGAAGGTGTCCGTGGTGTCCACGGCGTGCCTCGCCTCGGGCGAGCCGGCCGCCCAGACGGCCTTGACGCCGCCCCACGGCTCGAGGTCGCCCGTGAGCTGCTCGGGGAAGATCCAGCGGTTGCCGGCGTCGCGGGCCGCGTCCAGCACCGCGCGCCCGACCGCGATGTGGTCGGCCTGGTTGAGCGACGCGCCGCCCCACGAGTCGCGGAAGTTGCCGGTGATGACGACCTCGGGTCGGTGGCGCCGGATCACCTCGGCGAGGAGGCGACGGAGCGGGACGCCGTACTCCACGATGCCGTCGGGCTGGTGCAGGAACTCGACCTCGTCCACGCCGACCACCCGCGCCGACTCGACCTGCTCGGCCTCGCGGACCGTGCGGCACTCGTCGGGGTGCATCCCGTCGATGCCGGCCTCGCCGCTGGTCACCATGCAGTAGCCGACCTGCTTGCCCTGACCGGTCCACCGGGCCACCGCGGCGGCGGCCCCGAACTCGAGGTCGTCGGGATGGGCCACGATGCACAGGGCCCGGTCCCAGTCCTCGGGGAGTGCCTCGAACTTCGCTCGCTCGTCGCTCATGCCCCTGAGCATCGCGCAATCGGGTGGCGGCGGCCAGTGCCGCTCTGGTCGGATGGCCGCATGGAGATCAGCGAGATCGACGTCCACGACGAGGCCCAGCTCACGGCGTGGTTCGACGTGGAGGACACCTCGATCGCGCACGACCGGCCGCACGCGGTGAGCCGCACCTTCGAGGCGCTGGCCGTCCAGGTGCGGATCCCCAGCGACTACGGGCGCACCACGCTGCTCACGGCCACCGACGGCGACGAGGTCGTCGGCATCGCCGAGCTCGGCATCTCCCTCCAGGACAACCTGCACCTCGCGGAGCTGGAGATCACCGTCCGGCCCGAGCACCGTCGCCGGGGGATCGGTCGCGCGTTGTACGCCGAGGCGACGACCCGACGTCGCGCGGCCGGGCGCACCGGTGCCATCGGGGAGGTCAGCATCGTCGAGGACCAGGGACCGCTGGCCTTCGCGCGCGAGATGGGTGCCGAGTCCGTCCACGAGGAGGACCACCTCATGCTCGACCTGCCGCTCCCGCAGGACCACGTCGGTGCCCTCGTCGACCGGGCGTCCGCCTCGGCCGGCGGCTACGAGGTCGTCACCTGGCAGGACCGCTGCCCCGATGACCTGATCGAGGCCTACGCCGCCATGCGTACCCAGATGAACGCCGACGTCCCGACCGGCGAGCTCGATCTCGAGGCGGTCGTGATGACGCCCGAGCGGATCCGGGCGGGGGAGGAGCGGCTGTCGAGGTCGTACGACGTCGTGGTCGCCGCGGCCCGCCGGCCGGACGGCGTCATGGGTGGCTACTCCCTCCTCTACCTCGCCCACGGCACGGACCAGGTGATCCAGGACGACACCCTCGTCATGCCCGGGCACCGGGGGCACCGGCTCGGCCTCGCGCTCAAGCTGGCGACGTACGACGTGGTGCGGTCGGTGCACCCGGCGCGGACGACGATGCACACCTGGACCGATCCCGAGAACACCGCGATGCAGGCGACCAACCGCGCCTTCGGCTATCGCGCCGTCGAGCGCATGCACGAGGTGCAGGTCAAGGACTGACGCCAGTTGTGAAGCGAGTAGGTCGACTTACTCGTCTATGATGTCCTCATGAGGTCCTCCACCAGCATCAGCCGTCGCGGATTCCTCACCCTGGCCGCGGTCGTCGGCGGCGCGGCCGTCGTGCACCCGACCCTGGCCGTCGCCGCGACCGGGCCGATCCTCAAGCCGATCCCGCCCGAGTGGTTCGTGCCCTTCGGCACCAACGCGGAGATGCGCTGGGACTCGGTCGACCCGCGCACCTACCTGACCGCGCAGGAGCGGCTGTTCGTGCGCAACCACACCTCGACGCCGGTGATCGACGCGGCGACGTACGCCCTCAAGGTCTTCGGCGACGGGCTCGCGACCGCACGCACGGAGGCCGACGCACTGTCGTTCACGCTGGCGGACCTCCGCTCGCGCTGCCGCGCGAGCCTCACCTCTGTGCACGAGTGCACCGGCAACGGCCGCCGCTTCTTCGCCGACCAGCAGGGGACGCCTGCCTCCGGCACGGCGTGGTCGCTGGGAGCGGTGGGCACGGTGCGCTGGGAGGGCGTGTGGCTGCGTGACCTGCTCGCCTCCGTCGGGCTCGACCCGGACGCCCTCTCGATCCAGGCGACGGGCCTGGACGATCCGTACGTCACCGGCGGGGTCGACTACGGCCGCGTGCGCCGTCCCTTCCCGGTCGACAAGGCACTGGACGACGCCTTCCTCGCGTGGGGCGCCGACGGGGCCCCGCTGCTGCCCGACCACGGCTACCCGCTGCGGCTCGTCCTGCCCGGCTGGGTCGGCATCGCCAGCATCAAGTGGCTCGGCTCGCTCGAGGTGTCGACCTCGCAGCTGACCTCGCCGTGGAACACCAAGTGGTATCGCATGACCGGCGGCGCCTTCCCGGTCGACTCGCCCCCGCTCACCGTCAACCCGGTCCGCTCGGCGCTCGAGCTGGCGTGGGACGCGGCCATCCCGGCGCGCCCGACTCGGCTCACGGGTCGGTCGTGGAGCGGCGCCGCGCCCATCCGCCGCGTCGAGGTGAGCGTCGACGGCGGCCGGAGCTGGCGTCCGGCGGTGCTGGACCGGCGCGGGCGCGACGACCAGGGCTGGACGCAGTGGTCCTACCAGTGGGCCCGACCGCGGCCGGGTCGCCAGGAGGTGTGGGCGCGCGCGACCGACGAGGCGGGGCGCACCCAGCCGCTCGTCGCCGCCTACAACGACAACGGCTACTTCTTCGACGCCGTCGTGCGCCACCCCGTCCGCGTGGCCTGAGAGGCCCTGCGTCCGGCCACGCGGACATTGCGTAGGCTGCGCCCGATCAGGGGGCGGTAGCTCAGTCGGTCAGAGCAGAGGACTCATAATCCTTGGGTCGTGGGTTCGAGCCCCACCCGCCCTACGAGCGCAGCGCGGCCAGCGCGTCCAGGCTCTCGCCCAACGCCGCACGCAGGTCCTCCAGGAGCGCGTCAGGTGCGCGTACGGCGCCGCCGCGGGCCTGCTCCTCGAGGTCGCGAGCGACGTCGGCCATGCGACCGAACCCGATGTTCGCGGCGGTGCCGGCGAGCTTGTGGGCGGCGAACTGAAGGTCCTCGACCGTCCGCGCGTCCTCGATCGCCGTCACCATCGCGGGCCCGCCCGTCTCGAAGCGGCCGAGCACGCGCCCGAGGTAGTCGGCCCCGCCCAGGTCCTCGTCGGCCAGGAGCGCCAGGCGCGCGCGGTCGAGGACGGGCGGCCGCGTCGCCGGTGCCACCGCGGGCGGCTTGTCTCCCACCCAGCTCGCGAGGACGCGGGCCAGGTCCTCCCGGTCGACGGGCTTGGTCAGGAAGTCGTCCATGCCGGCGGACAGGCAGCGCTCCCGCTCACCCGCGACGGCGTTGGCGGTCATCGCGACGATCGGGATGCGGCTGCCGGCGGGCTCGGCCGACCGGATCCGCCGCGTCGTCGCGTAGCCGTCCAGGCGTGGCATCTGCACGTCCATCAGCACCAGGTCGAACGAATCACGACCGAGCAGCGCGACCGCCGCGAGCCCGTCGCTCGCCGTCTCGACCGAGTGGCCGAGCGAGTGCAGGAACCCCCTCGCCACCATCTGGTTGACCTCGTTGTCCTCGACGACGAGGACGCGCCGTGGGACCTGCGTCGTCGCCCTGACGGCGTCGGTCGACGGTGCGGCGTGACCCGCGTCCACCGGCGCGACCAGGCAGGTGAACCAGAACGTCGTGCCCCGGCCGACGACGCTGTCGAACTGCACCTCGCCACCCATCGCCTCGGCGAGGTCGCGCGAGATCGCGAGACCGAGGCCCGTGCCGCCGAAGACGCGCGAGGTCGAGGAGTCCGCCTGCTGGAACGGCGCGAAGACGTCCGCCGCGTCGCCGTCGATGCCGATCCCCGTGTCGACGACGCTGACCCGCAGACGGGTCGCCTCACCGACGGCCTCCGAGGAGACCACGACGTCCACCCGTCCCTCGTCGGTGAACTTCAGCGCGTTCGACAGCAGGTTGCCGCACACCTGGGCCAGCCGCGTCGGGTCGCCGCGGACGACGCGGTGGTCGAGGTCGTCGTACGACACCGAGAAGCCGAGCCCCTTGCCGTGGGCCGCCTCGCGCACCGGGTCGACGACCTGGTCCACGACCACGCGCACGTCGAACTCCACCTCCTCGAGGTCCAGCCGCCCGGCGTCGACCTTGCTGAAGTCGAGGACGTCGCTGACCAGCTCGAGCAGCAGGCGTCCGGACTGGCCGACGCCGGTGGCGAGCCGACGCTGCTCGTCGTCGAGGTCGGTGGCCAGCAGCAGCTCGTTGAGGCCGAGGACGCCGTTGAGCGGCGTGCGGATCTCGTGGCTGACCGTCGCCAGGAACTCCGACTTCTGCTGCGACTCGGCCACGGCGCTGTCGCGAGCCTCCGCGAAGGCCGCCTTCGCCCGTGTCAGCTCGTCACGCTCCTGTCGACGGCGTGAGAAGTCGCTGAGCCGCAGCAGGACGCACGGCTCGCCACTGGTCGGGTGCATCACCGCCTGCGAGCTCACCAGCACCCAGCGGCCGGTGCCGTCACGGCGCACGAGCAGGCTCTCCTCGTCATCCTGCTCCACCATGCCTGCGCGCAGCCGCTCCAGGTGCCCCCGGAACGACTCCTTGCCGCGGTCGTCCAGCACGTCGAAGACGCTCAGCCCACCCAGCTCGGAGACGCTGATGCCGTGCATCTCCGCGACCCTGGCGTTGGCGTAGACGGTGCGTCCGTCGAAGTCGATGAGCCACAGGCCGTCCGTCGAGGTCTCGACGAGGTGCTGGAAGAACGCGTCGGCGGAGGCGTGGTCGCCCCGCCTGAAGTCGGACAAGCCTCAGCCTTCGCCGGCGATGAGATATCCGCCGTCGACGCGCTCGAGCTGAAGGCGGACCGAGCCGCCGTCGCTCCCGCCGGAGACGGTGCGGTAGTCGACGTCGTACGACACGGTGAGGTCCTCAGCGTCCACGACGATGTTGCTCGGCGTCGCCGACGCGATCGTGCGCCAGAACCGGCTGTAGCCGGCGAAGCCGCCCGACTCGGCCTTGAAGTCGGCGGTGAGCATGGCGTACGTCGCTCGCCGGTCGGTCGTCACGGTGTCGAGGTAGGTGGTGATGAAGTCGCGGATCTCCTGGTCGGTGTCGACCGCCGGCGTGGTGGGGGAGTCGCTGGTCGTCTCGCTCGTCGGGGCGGCCGTGGGCTCCTCCTGCTTCGGCTCGTCGGCCGGGTCGTCGTCGGTGAGGGCGAGCACGAGCACGACCGCGAGCACCGCCGCACCGAGCGCCGCCAGCCAGGGCCACACCGCGCGACGTCTCGGCCGACCGTCGGGCTCCACGGGCGTGACCGGCTCCACCGGCGGGACCGGCGGGATCACCTCGGTCACCGGCGAGGTGTCGGAGGCAGGCGAGGGATCCGTGACGAGGGTGGTCGTCGACGTCACGCCCTCGGCGGCCGGGTCGAGGCGGATCTCGGCCAGCCGGTCGCGCACCCGCTCCATCGGCCACCGGTCCGACGGCTCACGGGCCATCGTCGCGCGCAGCAGCGTGTCGAAGGCGCCGGCGTCCGCGAGCCGCGGTGGCTCCTCGTGCACGATCTTGTAGAGCCCGCCGATCAGGTTGTCGCCGACGTCGTACGCCGCGTGGCCGGACAGCACGTGGAACAGCGTCGCGCCCAGCGACCACACGTCGCTGGCGGCGCTCGCACCCGATCCCGAGGCCACCTCCGGGGCGAGATAGGCGGGGGACCCGGTCACCAGGCCGGTCTGGGTCAGGCTTGCGTCCGCCGTGGACCGCGCGATGCCGAAGTCGGTGAGCTTGGCCTCGCCGCTGGTGCTCAGGAGGATGTTGGACGGCTTGACGTCGCGGTGGGTGATGCCGGCCGCGTGGGCGGAGGCGAGTGCGTCGGCGACCTGCCACATGACCTGCGCCGCGGCCGCGTGGTCCAGGGCCCCCTCGGCACGGATCCGGTCGGCGAGCGACTGCCCGTCGACGTACTCCATGACGAGCCAGTGCTGGTCCTGGTCCGCCACCAGGTCGAACACGGAGACCACGTGCGGGTGGTTGAGCATGGCGGCCAGCCGTGCCTCGCGCTCGGCACGTGCCAGGTCGGGTCCGGTCGCGCCGGGCAGCATGCCGATGCGCTTGATCGCGACCTCCCGGCCCAGCACCTCGTCGCGCGCGAGGTGGACCGAGCCCATCCCGCCGCGACCCAGCTCACGACCGAGCGAGTACCTGCCTGCGATCAACGTCCTGCTCATCCTCTCGGTCCGCGGTCCGGTGCATCGCCATGCTAGGTGGACGGCCGATCTGGCAGGCTGGTGCCGTCGGCAACGGCCGGCAGAACCCCACCGGAAGGACCAGCGTGTCGACCCCGAACGTCCTCGACGAACTCGAATGGCGCGGCCTCGTCGCCCACTCGACCGACCCGGCGGAGCTGCGCGACGCCCTGGGCGCCGGGAGCGTTCGCTTCTACGTCGGCTTCGACCCCACGGCACCGAGCCTGCACATGGGCAACCTGGTCCAGCTCGTCACCGCGCGTCGCCTCCAGGACGCCGGCCACACGCCGTACGTCCTCGTCGGCGGTGCCACCGGCATGATCGGCGACCCGAAGGACTCGGGGGAGCGCACGCTCAACAGCCTCGACACGGTCAAGGACTGGACCGATCGCGTACGCCGGCAGGTGTCGGGCTTCGTGAGCTTCGACGGCGACAACGCCGCGACCGTGGTCAACAACTACGACTGGACCGCGTCGATGTCGGTGATCGACTTCCTGCGCGACATCGGCAAGCACTTCCCGGTCAACCGGATGCTCGCCCGCGACACGGTGAAGCGACGGCTCGAGTCGGGCATCAGCTACACCGAGTTCTCCTACGTCCTGCTGCAGTCGATGGACTTCTTGTCGCTCAACAGGGAGCACGGCGTCACGCTCCAGTTCGGCGGGTCCGACCAGTGGGGCAACATCACCGGTGGCGCCGAGCTCATCCGGCGCGCGGGCGGGGGACAGGCACACGCCTTCGCCACCCCGCTGGTCACCAAGGCCGACGGCACGAAGTACGGCAAGACCGAGGGCGGGGCCCTGTGGCTCGACGCCGAGATGATGTCCCCCTACGCCTTCCACCAGTTCTGGCTCAACGTCGAGGACGAGAAGGTCGTGGAGATGCTCAAGATCTTCACCTTCCTGTCCCGCGAGGAGATCGAGGACCTGGCGGCCCAGACCACCGAGAAGCCCTTCCTGCGCGCGGCGCAGAAGCGGCTGGCCGACGAGGTCACCACGCTGGTGCACGGGGAGGGCGAGACGGAGCAGGCGAAGGCCGCGGCCGGCGCCCTGTTCGGCGGGGGCGACCTGACCTCGCTCAGCGCCGGCACCCTCGCGGCCGCCCTGGGGGAGGCCGGGACCACGTCCGTACGCCGCGACGCCCTGCCCGCCGTCCTCGACCTGTTCGTGGAGACAGGCCTGACCAAGAGCAAGGGCGAGGCGCGTCGCACGGTGGCCGAGGGGGGCGCGTACCTCAACAACGTGCGGGTCGAGGACCCCGAGCTCGTGGTCTCCGAGTCGGACCTGCTGGCCGGGTCCTGGCTGGTGCTGCGGCGGGGGAAGAAGAAGTTCGCCGGCGTCGAGGTGTCCTGACACGCTTGGCGCGGCGTGTCAGGACAGGCGGTTCCAGCCCTCTGACCTGCACAAACACTGAAACAGACGCCGACGTGGCCGCGGTCACACCGTTTCGATTTGCATGATCGTCGGCATGTGCCTAATGTTTCCTCCTGTCGCCGGGATGCGGCGGGAAGCAAGGCCAGAAGGCCGGGCTTCCGGCTCCCGAGTCGGCCACTCTCTCTCACCACGTCGAGCCTCACGGTTCGAGACGCTGAGAGGGGTGAGGTGCGAAAGGCCCAGGATTTGCTCCTGAGGAAACACACCTCATAACGTACGACCATCAAGCTGCTGCAGCGAAGTTCGCGAGAGCGAATCAGCACAGTGTGCGTCTGATGTTTGAGAACTCAACAGTGTGTCATAGTCGACGAATTAGTTTGATGCTTCCATCTTGTATGGGGGTTATGTTTTTTCCGACAATGATGATTCTTGACAGATGTTTTTTTGTCAGGGTTTGTTTTGTTGGGGTTGGATTTTTCATTTTTCGATGGAGAGTTTGATCCTGGCTCAGGACGAACGCTGGCGGCGTGCTTAACACATGCAAGTCGAGCGGAAAGGCCACTTCGGTGGTACTCGAGCGG
>NZ_PYXZ01000007.1 GCF_003057875.1 Nocardioides currus
TGGGCGGTTGGACGCAGTCTCGCTGACCCACTCGAGGTGCGCAGATCCGATCCTTGGCACGTGCACTCCTCCACAATGACGGCATGCGCACCACGCTCCTCGCCGTCGCGGCGAGCACCATCGCAGCAGCCACCCTGACCACCGCTCCGCCCGCTCAAGCGGCGCCGCGCACCTGGCACGTCGGCCCGACCCGCGCGCTCACAGCACCCAGCGAAGCGGCCGCCGCGGCCAACGACGGCGACACGGTGCTGATCGACGCAGCGACGTACCGGGGCGACGTCGCGACCTGGACGCAGAAAGGCCTGACGCTGAGAGGCGTGGGCGGGCGGGCGCACCTCGAGGCGGACGGGCAGAGCGCGCAGGGCAAGGCGATCTGGGTGATCGCCGGGGACGACACCACGGTCGACCGCATCGAGTTCAGCGGCGCGACGGTTCCGGACCAGAACGGCGCGGGCATCCGGCAGGAGGGCGCCGGGCTCACGGTCACGCGCAGCTGGTTCCACCACAACCAGGACGGCATCCTCACCGGCGAGAACGCGGCCAGCGACATCGTGATCCGGCGCTCGCGGTTCTTCCGCAACGGCGCCGGCGACGGCTACTCCCACAACCTCTACGTCGGCGCGGTCCGCTCCCTCACCGTCACCGGCAGCTGGCTGTGGGGCGCCGACGTCGGCCACGAGCTCAAGTCACGCGCCGCCCGCAACACCATCGTCGGCAACCGCATCAGCGACGCCGACGCCACCGCGAGCTACTCCATCGACCTTCCCAACGGCGGCCGCTCGCTGATCGCCGGCAACCTCATCATCCAGGGGGCGGGCTCGGAGAACCCCGCCCTCGTGTCGTACGGCGCCGAGGGACTCACCAACGGATCCAGCGAGCTCTGGGTCGTCAACAACACCTTCGTCAACCGCCGGACGAGCGGCACGTTCGTCACCGCCGCCGACGGCACCCGCGCCCACCTGCGCAACAACCTGCTCGTCGGCACGGGTGACCTCACCGACCGTCCGAGCACAGACGCGAAGGCCAACCGGCGCGTCGACCTGACCGGCTTCGTCGACCCCGAGCGCGACGACTTCCGGGTCCGGTCCGACTCCCCCGCCGTCGACCGGGGCGCGAGCGTCCCGCGGCGGTGGCGAGCGGAGTGGGAGTACGTCCACCCGGCCCGCCAAGCCCCCCGCACTACGAATGGTCGGGTCGACCTCGGCGCCTACGAGGCGCGATGAGCACCGTCCAGGTGACCCGCGAGCAGGCGCTGGCCTGGCGGCTGGAGCGGCACCTCCTCGACCCCGTCGGGTCCGAGTCGGTCGCCGACGTCGTACGCCGCCTCGGAGCCGTCCTCGCCATGGACGAGTCCCTCGCCGAGCTCGCGGTCCGCGCCCGACGACGGACGTCGGACCCCGGCGAGCTGACCCAGGCCCTCGCCGACGGCACGGTCGTCAAGGTCTTCGCGTTCCGCGGGGCCGTGCACTATATGTCTCCTGCCGACGCCGGGGACTACCTCGCGCTGCGCCTGTCGGGTCGGCAGTGGGAGCTGCCGAGCTGGGTCGAGTTCTACCGCCTCGAGCCGGCGGACTGGCCCGACTTCCGGGCCGCGGTGCGCGACGCGCTGAGCGAGGGACCGCTCACCGTCGCCCAGCTCGGCGAGGCGCTGGCCCGCCACCGCTCCTACCGGCACCTGAAGCCCGTCTTCGACGACGGCGCCGGGACCCTCATCAAGCCGCTCACCTGGCACGGCGACATGGGGTTCGCGGCCCCCGTCGACGGGCAGGCCACGTTCCAGCGCCTCGACCTCAACCCGCGCTGGCAGGGCGTGCCCGAACTCGAGACCGCCGGCCCGCGCGCGTTCCGCGCCTATCTCGCGACCTACGGCCCGGCACCCGTGGACCACGTCCACTACTGGCTCGGCGCCGGACTCAGCGCCGGGCGCAAGCGGCTCACCGGCTGGTTGGCCGAGATGGCCGACGACGTCGTCGAGGTGGACGTCGACGGGACGCCCGCGCTGGTCCTGCGCGACGACGTCGGGTCACTCCGCGAGGCGCGCGCGTCCAGCGCCGTACGTCTGCTGCCCGGTCACGACCAGTGGGTGATGGGACCGGGCACCAAGGACAGCCAGGTCACGCCACCGCTGCTGCGTGACCTGATGACCCGCAAGGCCAACCCCGTGCTCCGGGGAGGCGTGGTCTGCGGGACGTGGTCGCGCAAGGGCGACGACCTCGCCGTGCGGTGGCTCGACGCCCGGAAGGCACCCGACCGGGCGATCCGCGAGGAGGCTGCACGCCTCGGCGCCATCCTCGGTCGGGACCTGCGCCTCACCCTCGACCACGGCCCCGGGAAATAGAAGAACCGCCTCCGGTCTCGGGTCCGGAGGCGGTTCTGGGTAGAACAGTAACCGGCGCTTCTACTCAGAATGGCTTCGGATGACCAACGGTTCATCCACAGACTCGGGGAGGAGCGCCTGCTCGACGGCCTCGTCCAGCGTCGAGTACGACGACAACGCACGCGACAGGCCGGTGAACCGGAGCGCCCGGGCGACCATCCCGGCGGCGCCGACGATGCACAGCTCGCTGTGGGCCTCGCGGCAGGCCCGCGCCCCCGACACCAGGGCGCCGAGGCCGGCGGCGTCGATGCGGATCGTGCGCGACAGGTCGACGAGCACGACGTCCGAGCCGGCGGCGGCATCGGTCAGGTCGGCGACCAGGTTGGCCACGTGGAAGCCGGTCACCTCCGAGCGGCACCGGATGGTCGCGATGCGACCGGGCGCGGACGCGTGCGGCCGGTGGACCGGTGCGATCGAGTCACCGGGACCGTCGACCATGCTGCCGACGACACCGCCGAGCCGGCTGTCCAGGTAGCTCACCCGACCATGATCGCGGATGGCGCAAGCAGGGCGAGAAACGGGTCAACTCGCACGGACACGTTTGAGCCACCCCCACGGGGGTCAGGACGTGGATAGTGTCTGCGCAGGGGCCGCACGTTCGGTGGGGCTGACGAGGGGATCGATCCACATGAGCACGCCATCAGAGTCCGCCGCTCCCGCGCCGCTGGCGCCGCCCGAGGCGACCTTGACCCTGACCGCGCCGGAGGCCCCGGCCGCCGTCGCCGAGACCCAGGCCCCCCGGATGGCGCCCCAGGTCCCCGCCGAGGTCGTGCCCGAGCTCGACGCCAAGGTCGACGGCTTCCTGACGGCCCTGCAGACCTCCGCGGTCGGCAGCCCCGAGTTCTCCGCCCAGGCCGAGAACGTCCGGACCATGGGCGACGCCGACATCCGCAAGGCCGCCGAGACGTCCAACCGGATGCTCGACCAGCCCGTCCGGGCGCTCAAGGAGGGCGGCATCGCGCAGGGATCGGCCGTCGGCAAGACGCTGATCGAGCTGCGGCGCACGGTCGAGGACCTCGACCCCAGCACCGCCAAGGGCGTCTCGCGGTGGATGGACTGGCTGCCGTTCGGCGACAAGGTCGAGGACTACTTCCGCAAGTACCAGTCGTCGCAGTCGCAGCTCAACGCGATCCTCCACAGCCTCCGCAACGGCCAGGACGAGCTGACCAAGGACAACGTCGCGCTCAACCTCGAGAAGACCAACCTGTGGGCGGTGATGGGGCGGCTCAACCAGTACGTCTACGTCGCGGAGAAGCTCGACGCCAAGCTCAGTGCCCGCATCGCCGAGCTCGAGCTCAGCGACCCGGACGCCGCCGCCACGCTGAACAAGGACGTCCTGTTCTACGTCCGGCAGAAGCACCAGGACCTGCTGACCCAGCTCGCGGTCTCGATCCAGTCCTACCTCGCGATCGACGTCATCATCAAGAACAACATCGAGCTGATCAAGGGCGTCGACCGCGCGTCGACCACGACGGTCTCGGCGTTGCGTACGGCGGTCATCGTGGCCCAGGCGCTGGGCAACCAGAAGCTGGTGCTCGACCAGGTCACCGCCCTCAACACCACCACGTCCGGGATGATCCGCCGGACCTCCGAGATGCTCAAGGACAACTCCGCGGCCATCCAGGAGCAGGCGGCGTCCTCGACCATCGACATGGAGGACCTGCAGGCGGCGTTCGCCAACATCTACGCCACCATGGACTCGATCGACGAGTTCAAGGTCAAGGCCCTCGACTCGATGGCGCAGACCATCGGTGTGCTCGAGACCGAGGTCGAGAAGTCGCGGTCCTACCTCGACCGCGTCCGCGACCACGACGCGCGCAACGCGGCAGGCACCCTCGACCTGACCGAGCTCCCGCGACGGGCGTGAGTTGGCCGCAGTGGGGCTGAGGTCGTGGCTGGACAGGGTGCGGGGGCCCTCGGCGCAGGACGTCGTCGAGGCGTCACCTCCCGCCCCGACCGAGGCGGACATCGTCGCCGCCCTCGCGCGGGTCGAGCAGATGCTCGCTGACGGCAACGCGCCGCCGGTCGTGGTGTCGCGGGTGCACCGCATCGGCGCGCTCATCACCGACACGCTCCCCCGGCTGCGCAACCTCGGGCAGGGCAGCCTCGACTCCTACTCCGTCGTCGCGACCGCCACCGACTACCTCCCCGAGGCCCTCGGCGGCTACCTGCGACTCCCCCGCGAGTGGGCCGACACCCGCCCCATCGACGGCTACAAGACCGCCCTCATGGTGCTCATCGACCAGCTCGAGCTGCTCGCCGCCACCATGGACAAGATCCTCGACGCCGCCACCCGCTCCGACGCGCAGGCCCTGATCGCGCACGGACGGTTCCTCCAGGCCAAGTTCGGCTCCCCCACCGACGGCCCCGACCTCACCCTGGGAACCCCATGACGCTGAAGGAAGCGCTCGACGCGCTCGTCGCGCTCGCCACCACCGCCGGCGTCGACCCCGCCGTCGCCCGCACCGAGGGCGAGTCCCTGGCCGCGACCGTCGCCGAGCCGGCCCGTGGGGCGTACGTCGACTGGTGCGCCGAGACCGGCCACGGCACCGCCGAGGACTTCACCACGGCCGCGTCGCGCGGTCGTCGCTACCGCGTCGCGCAGACGCCGAGCATGGCGGCGCTGGCGTCGTCGGGGTCGGCCCACGCAGCGGCGTACGCCCAGGCGCTGTCGGACGTGGCGCTGGCCGGCAGCCTGCTCGGGGAGGAGAACGCCCGCAGCATCGGCAACGCGGCCACCGCCGCAGCGGCCCAGCTCGGCGGTCCCGGGCAGGTCGCGCCGGTCCCGCTGCCGACGACACGTGATCGGGTGCCGGGCGTCGCCGACCACTTCCTGGCCCAGGTGATGGAGCAGAGCCGGGTCGTGCGCGAGAAGCTCGCGGCGCTGGAGGGCACCCCGATCGTGCGCGACCCGTCCGTCGGGCTGGACGAGAGGTCGCACGAGCCGCCCGCGCCCGTGCAGGCCGCGCCTCCCCCTGAGCCCGTCGAGGCCCCGGCCGAGCCCGCCGAGCGCGAGCAGCCCGCGAAGTCCGTCGAGGAGCTCCTCGCCGAGCTCGACGACCTCGTCGGGCTCACCGACGTCAAGGCCGAGATCCACCGGCAGGCCGCCGTGCTGCGCGTCGAGGGACTGCGCGCCGAGGCCGGCCTCGAAGGTCTGACCATCACCCGCCACCTGATCTTCAACGGCAACCCCGGCACCGGCAAGACCACCGTCGCCCGCTTGGTCGCCGGGATCTACCGCGCCCTCGGGCTGCTGTCGAAGGGCCAGCTCGTCGAGGTCGACCGGTCCGAGCTGGTGGCGGGCTACCTCGGGCAGACCGCGATGAAGACCGCCGAGGTCGTGAAGTCCGCGATCGGCGGGGTGCTGTTCATCGACGAGGCCTACTCGCTGGCCGGCGACCAGTACGGCCAGGAGGCGATCGACACCCTGGTCAAGGAGATGGAGGACCACCGCGGCGACCTCGTCGTCATCGTGGCCGGCTACCCCCTGCCGATGGCCGTCTTCATCGGCCAGAACCCCGGCCTCGAGAGCCGCTTCCGCACCGAGATCGACTTCCCCGACTACACCGACGACGAGCTCGTCTCGATCTTCGAGGTGATGGCGAGCGGAGCGCAGTACGACGCCGGCGAGGACGTGCAGGCACGGCTGCGCGAGCTCTTGGCGCAGGTGGAGCGCGGGCCGTCCTTCGGCAACGCGCGCTACGTCCGCAACGTCCTCGAGGCCGCGATCGGGCGCCACGCCTGGCGGCTGCGCGAGGTCGAGGCGCCCACCCTCGAGCAGCTGCGGCTGCTGCTGTCCGAGGACCTCGCCGCGCCGGCCGAGGTCGTCGAGCCCTTCGGGGATCCGGTCGATCCCGTCGACCAGACCGACCCGACCGCCCCGACCGACCCAGCCGACCCCGCCGAACCCGCCGAGGAGCAGTCATGACCCAAGCGCCCCAGCAGGCGCAGGCCGCCGCGTCTGCACCGGCCCCCGCGGCCCCGGCCACGGCACCGGTCGGGCCCGCCAGCGTGACGAGCCCGGCCGTCGCCACCAGGGCACGGGCCACGCAGGACGTCCCGAGCCTGCTCAACCGGTGGCAGGCGATCGCGGTCGCGGCCTGCGTGCTCTTCGCCGTGCTCACCGCGGCGCTGCAGCTGCTGGGCTGGCAGGCCAACCGCGCGGCGGCCGACAACACCGAGCAGCTCGTGCGGGTGCAGAACATCCAGTCCACGCTGTTCCGCGCGGACGCCCTTGCCACGACCAGCTTCCTGGTCGGCGGGCTGGAGCGGCCCGAGCAGCGGCAGGACTACGAGGACGCCATCGACCAGGTCACCCGGCAGATCGCCGAGGCGGCGCGGGCCCAGCCGGCCGACAGCGAGGTGCTGGCCGCCCTCAACTCGGCCGTCAACCGCTTCACCACGACCAACACCCAGGCTCGCGACAACAACCGGCAGGGCTTCCCGGTCGGCGCGGAATACCTCCGCGGGGCCAGCTCGCAGCTGCGTGACGAGGCCCAACCGCTGATCGCCGCCCTGACCACCGCCAACTCCCAGCGCGCCGAGGACGAGCTCGGCGGCCAGCACCCGCTGCTGATGATCCTGCCCGGCCTGGTCGCGCTGACCCTGCTGTGGTGGGTCAACACCCAGCTGGCAGCGGTCTTCCGGCGCCGGTTCAACATCGGCATCGCCGCCGCCTTCGCGGTGGTGGCGGCGCTCACCCTGATCGGCACCGGGGTCAGCTCCAACCAGAACAACGCCAACGACGACCTGCGCGACGGGAGCTACCGCGTCGCCGTCAACGAGGCCACCGCCCGCACCGCGGCCAACGACGCCAAGTCCAACGAGAGCCGCCGGCTCGGCGCGCAGGGCTCGGGGGCCGTCTTCGAGGAGGGCTGGGTCGCCGCCGCCAACCGGGTCGAGGACAACGCGTCCCGCGAGACCCTGCCGCTGTGGCAGGCCTACTCCGACCTCCACTTCCGGGTCGTCGACCTGGAGGAGAGCGGGAAGTACGACGACGCGGTCGAGCTCGCCACCACGGTCGACGAGTCCGGTCCGACCGCCGCGCTCGACACCTTCGACGAGGCGTCGCAGTCCCTCGTCGCGACGATGGCGGCCCAGACCACCGACTCGCTGCGGTCCGGCAACGGCCTGCTGCTGGTCCTGGCCGTGCTGAGCCTGCTGCTCGGCCTCGGCGCCGCCGGCCTCTCGACCTGGGGCATCGCCCAGCGACGCAAGGAGTACGCATGAGCACCACACGACGTTCTTCTCCTCCGCTTTACTCCCCCGGACAACGACCGCGGGGACCCCGCATGAGCACCCCACGACGTTCTTCTCCTCCGCTCCGCTCCCCCGGACAACGACCGCGGGGACCCCGCACGAACACCGTCCGCCGCACCCTCGGTGTCGCCGTCGCCTCGCTCGCCGTGCTGGTCGCCGCGTCCTGCGGGTACGACGCCACGCCACTGCCGAAGGCCGAGCAGCCAGTCGTCGAGGAGGCTGCGCCCGGCACCCCACCGACGTGCGACGCCACCAACGCCACTCAGTCCTACGCGCCCGACTCGTCCTCGGCGCAGGGCGCGTCGCTGCAGCGCATCCGCCAGCGCGGCTACCTCGTGGCCGGCGTCGCCGCCGACAACTANCGCGGCCGACCGCATCCCGTTGCTCATGGACGACGAGGTCGACGTCGTCGCGCGCAACATGACCATCAACTGCACCCGCTGGCAGCAGATCGCCTTCTCGGCGGAGTACTTCCGATCCGGGCAGAAGCTGCTCGTCCGCAAGGGCTCCGGCATCACCTCCATCAAGGACATGTCGGGCAAGCGCGCCTGCGCCCCGGTCGGCACCACCAGCATCGAGAACATCCAGCGCCTCGCGCCCGAGGCCATCCCGGTCACCGCGGTCAACGACACCGGCTGCCTGATCAAGTTCCAGAACGGCGAGACCGACGCCGTCACCACGGACGACACCGTGCTCGCCGGTCTGGCCGCCCAGGACCCCTACGCGCAGGTGCTGACGACGGAGCGACTGACCGAGGAGCCCTACGGCATCGGTGTCAACGGCGAACGTGAGGACCTCGTGCGCTTCATCAACGGGGTCTTCGAGCAGATGCGGGCCGACGGGTCGTGGCAGGCGTCGTACGACAAGTGGTTGCGGCCCTCGCTCCAGACCGCCGGCACGCAGCCGACGCCGATCTATGGACGTCGCCCATGACCGCTGCCCCCACCGCACCCGGCCGGCTCGGGCAGCCGCTCTCGCCGGCCGAGGCGCAGACCTTCCTGCTCGACCTCGACGACTGGATCCGCGCGCGCCGCCTCGAGCTCGACCAGCTCGACGAGGCCGCCCTCGCGGCCGGCCGCGGCGACGAGGTGTCCGCCGACATGATGCTGTCGTTGGCGGTCTGGCAGGCCGTGCAGCAGCGCTACCAGCTGCTCAATGCCACCTTCGACGGCGGTCGGGTCGGTCCGATCGAGGCCGAGCGGCTCTCGACGCTGGTGTGGGGCCGGCTCGACGGCGACCTCGGCAACGGCCTGGCCGTCTCGCTGCCCGAGGCGTGCCGTCTCTCCGACGCGCTCGCCGGGCAGATCCAGCAGCGGCTCGCGCTGATCCCCGGCGCCGACGCCAGCGCCGCCCGGATCAAGCAGCTGCGGGCCAACCTCGAGCGCGTGCGCGACCAGGCCGAGCTCGAGCCTGCCGCGACCCGCGACGCCGCCCGCTCCACCCTCGCCGCGCTCTCGCGCCGGCTCGAGGACGTCACGTCCCGCGCCCAGCGAGGGGCCGACGTCGGCGGGCTGCTGCCGCCGCTGGAGGCCGACGCCTCCGTCTTCGAGCGCGACCTGATCGTCGGCAACGCGCGCCGCCGCGAGGCCCGCGACGACCTCGACGAGACGCGCCGGCTCCGGGCCGAGCTGGTCGCGCGTGCGACCGCACTGACCGCCCTCGTCACCACCTGCGTCAGCACCGTCGATCCCTCGCCGCACTACGCCGTACCCGACATCGAGGCCCTCGGCCCGGTGCCCAACACCCCGGACGCGATCGACGACCACCGCAGCCGCCTGGAGCGTGTCGCCAAGGCGCTCGCCGTGGCCGAGCACGCGTACGCCGCCGCGCTGGCCGAGCATCGCCAGCTCGTCGACCTCCTCGACGGCCTGCACGCCAAGGCCGCCGCCCACGGCCTGGCCGACGCCCCCGACCTCGCCGCCAGTGAGCAGCAGGCCCGCGCTGTGCTGTCGCGCCAGCCCACGCCCATGACGGTCGCCCGCTCCCTCGTCACGACCTACCAGTCGTGGCTCACCCAGCTGCTCACCCAGGAGTCCGCATGAACAGCACCCCACGACGTTCTTCTCCTCCGCTCCGCTCCCCCGAACAACGCCGTGAGGACCCCGCATGAAGTGCCAGCAACCCGGCTGCACGGGCAGCATCCAGGACGGCTACTGCGACGTCTGCGGCATGGCTCCGGCAACGACCGCCGCAGCGGGCCCCGCTGCGAGCGCGGCCCCGGTCGCCGACGGCGGGTCCTGCGCACAGCCGGGTTGCACGGGCACCATCGAGGACGGCTACTGCAACGTCTGCGGCTCCCCCGCCGGGGCGGCCGCGGTCGCGGAGCAGGTCGACCCCGTCTCGACGGGCACGGCCTCGGCCAAGACCTCGGCGAGCCGCATCCAGTCGGCCGCGCTGGGTTCACGCCGTGCCGGCACCACCGCCACCCGGCGGGCCGGTCACGGCTCCCAGCGGATGCGCGCCGCCCGCCTGGGCGCCGGCCTCACCGTGGTGCCCGCCGCTCCCACCGTCGACGCGCTCAAGGCCGTCGTCGCCAACCCGTCGGTGCCCGAGGAGAAGCGCACCTGCTCCAAGTGCGGCAACGCGATCGGCCGCTCCAGCAACGGCAAGCCCGGACGCTCCGAGGGATTCTGCCCGAAGTGCGGCCAGGAGTTCTCCTTCACGCCGAAGCTCAAGCCCGGCGACCTCGTCGGCGGCCAGTACGAGGTCGTCGGCGCCATCGCCCACGGCGGCCTCGGCTGGATCTACCTTGCCAAGGACCGCAACGTCTCCAACCGCTGGGTCGTGCTCAAGGGCCTGCTCAACTCCGGCGACCCCGACGCCCTCGCCGCCGCGATCGCCGAGCAGCAGTTCCTCGCACAGGTCGAGCACCCGCTGATCGTCGAGATCTACAACTTCGTCACCCACGAGGGCGCCGGCTACATCGTCATGGAGTGGGTGGGCGGTCGCTCGCTCAAGCAGATCCTCAAGCAGCGGATGAAGGACAACAACGGCGCGTACGACGCCCTACCGGTCGACCAGGCCCTCGCCTACATCCTCGAGATCCTGCCCGCCTTCAGCTACCTCCACGACCTCGGTCTCGTCTACTGCGACTTCAAGCCCGACAACCTGATCCAGGTCGGCGACGCGGTGAAGCTGATCGACCTCGGCGGCGTGCGCCGCATCGACGACGAGGACTCCGCGATCTTCGGCACCGTCGGCTACCAGGCGCCCGAGGTGCCGCAGGTCGGCACCAGCGTCGCCTCCGACATCTACACGATCGGCCGCACGCTGGTCGTGCTGTGCATGGAGTTCCGCGGCTACCAGGGCACCTACCTCCACACGCTCCCCCCGCCCGACACGACCCCGCTGTTCCAGCAGCACGACTCGCTCTACCAGCTGATCGCCAAGTGCTGCGCCACCGACCCGGCCGACCGCTTCACCTCCGCGGAGGAGCTGCGCACCCAGCTGCTGGGCGTGCTGCGCGAGGTCGTGGCTGCCAGGACGACGGGTACGGCGCTGACCTCCGCCGCCTCGCTGCTCTTCGAGGCCCCCGCGACGTCGGCGTCCGCCCTCGACTGGTCGCAGCTCCCCGCCCTGCGCACCGACCCCTCCGACCCCCAGTTCTCGTGGCTGGCCAGCGTCGGCGACGCCGAGCCCGCCGAGCTCATCAAGGCGCTCGAGCAGGCGCCCGAGGAGTCGGCCGAGGTGCTGCTGCGCCGGGCCCACGCGTCCATCGAGCTCGGTGACACCACCGCCGCCCGCGCCTCCACGGCGCAGCTGCTGACCCAAGACCCGTGGGAGTGGCGGGCGCTGTGGCTCGACGGTCTCGCCGCCATGAAGGACCACGACTGGGAAGCGGCGAAGGCCTCCTTCAGCGCGGTCTACCAGCAGGTCCCCGGTGAGCTCGGGCCCAAGCTCGCGCTCGCGATCGCCTGCGAGAACGGCGAGCTGCCCGAGGTGGCCGAGGGCCTGTACGCCACCTGCGCGGCCACCGACGCCGCGTACGCCGCCCCCGCCGCGTTCGGCATGGCGCGCGTGCGGGCTGCCGCGGGCGACACCGCGGGCGCCGTACGCGCCCTCGACCTGGTGCCTCCGACGAGTCGCGGCTACCCGGAGAGCCGCCAGCTGCGCGCCGACGTGCTGCTGGCGGGAGCGCCCGACGACCTCGCCGTCCTGGACCAGGCGCTGTCCAGCATCTCCTCGGTGCGGATGGACCCCGCCGAGCGCCAGCGCTACACCGTGCGGATCCTCAGCCACGCCCTCGACGCCGTGACCAGGGGCGGTTCGACGCCCGCGGCCGCACGACCCACCGTGGGCGGGGTCTCCGCGCAGGAGGCCCCGCTGCGTGATGCCCTGGAGAACGCCTACCGCGCCCTGGCGCGCGAGGCCGACACCCTCGACTCCCGCGTCGCCCTGGTCAACCAGGCCAACGCCGTACGCAACAAGACCCTGGTGTGAATGTGACCTCCCTGACCTGTCCCTCCTGCGGCACCCCGGCCGAGGGCGACTCCAACTTCTGCGAGGAGTGCGGAGCCGCACTGGGCGCGAGCCCGCCCCCGGACGGCGCTCCGCGGGTGCTCGTCACCGAAGCGGCGGCCGACGAGCCGAGCCCGATCGACGACCTCGGCAGCGGTCCCATCTCGCGGGCGACCAGCCAGACCTACGCGCCCGCGCCGCCCGCCGCCGGCATCCCCGCCTGTGCGAGCTGCGGGGGCGAGGTCGGTCCCGACGGCTACTGCGAGCAGTGCGGCGTGAAGGCGCTGAGCCCGCGCGACCACTTCCGCGAGCAGCCGGCACCGTGGGTGGCCGGCGTCTGCGACAAGGGCATCCGCCACAGCCGCAACGAGGACGCGATGGCCCTCTCGGCCAGTCCCGACGGCTCCGGTGCCGCCCGGCGGGCCGTGCTCGTGGTGCTCGACGGCGTCTCCAACACCGACGACTCGCAGGTGGGTTCGCTCGCCGGTGCCCGGGCGGCGCTCGGCGCGCTCGTCGTGCCGCTGCCCGTCGGGATGGGCACCCCCGAGGGACGGCTCGCCGCGGCGACGCGGGCGATGTCGGCCGCCGTCGACGCGGCCAACGCGCAGGTCGAGTCCGCGGCACCCGCCGACGCGGCCAACCCGGCCTCGGCCACCTTCTGCGCTGCGGTGCTGGAGGGCGACACGCTGACCTACGCCAATGTCGGCGACTCGCGGATCTACTGGCTGCCCGACGGCGGCGAGGGCGTCCAGCTCAGCGTCGACGACTCCGCCGCGCAGGACCAGATCGAGGCCGGGGTCCCGCGCCTGGAGGCCGAGACGTCGGCCCAGGCGCACGCCATCACCAAGTGGCTGGGGCGCGACAGCCAGGGCCACGAGCCGCGCGTCGGCCAGATGTCCATCACGGAGCCCGGCTGGGTGCTGGTGTGCTCCGACGGGCTGTGGAACTACGCCTCCGAACCCGCCGCCCTCGCCCAGCAGGTCGCCGCCGCAGCCACCACCGACCCGGCCGCGCTGGCGCTGGCCCTGACCGACTTCGCCAACGCGAGCGGTGGCCAGGACAACATCACCGTCGCGCTCGCCCGGGTCTCTCCCGCGCCGGCACCATGACCGTCCCCACCCGCCCGAGACCGACCATGTCGCCTACCAGCAAGGAGCAGCCCCATGGCTGAGTTCGCCGCCACCGTCTACCAGAACGAGTTCCTGCCCGACGGCGGGACCGACGTCAACGCGATCGTCACCGTGACCTGCTCCGGCGCGGGCACGGCCGGCGCCGCCGGGGCGGTCGGGTCGGGCGCCGTCGGCGAGATCATCATCGTCGACACCTCCGGCTCGATGGGCCACGAGACGATGGAGTCGGCGAAGGAGGGGGCACAGGCCGCCCTCGCCGAGATCCTCGACGGCACCCGCTTCGCGATCATCGCCGGCACCGAGACCGCCACCCTCGCCTTCCCTCCCGTCCAGGCCGGTCCCGCGCTGGCCGTGATGGACGCCTCCACGCGCGAGCAGGCGGCGGGCGCGATCGCCGGGTTCCGGGCCGCCGGCGGCACCGCGATCGGCTCCTGGCTCGACCTCGCCGGGACCGTCTTCGCCTCGGTCCCCGAGGTCACGCAGCGGCACGCGATCCTGCTCACCGACGGCGAGAACGGCGAGCAGCCGGCCGTCCTCGACGCGGCGATCACGCGGGCGACGGGCTACTTCCAGTGCGACTGCCGCGGTGCCGGCACCGACTGGAAGGTCGAGGAGCTCCGCCGGGTCGCGACGGCCCTGCTCGGCAGCGTCGACATCATCGGCTCGCCGGACGAGATGCGCGAGCAGTTCCGCGCGATGATGCAGACCGCGATGGCGCGCGGCGTCGCCGACGCCCAGCTCCGGGTGTGGTCGCCGCAGGGGGCGCAGGTGCTGTTCGTGCGCCAGGTCGCCCCGACCGTCGAGGACCTCACCGATCGCCGGGTCGAGGTCAACGCGCTGACCGGCGGCTACCCCACCGGTGCGTGGGGCGACGAGTCGCGCGACTACCACGTCGCCGTACGCCTCCCCGCCAAGGCCGTGGGCCAGGAGCAGCTCGCCGCGCGCGTCCAGGTCGCCCTCGGCGACGACGTCGCCGCCCAGGGGCTGGTCAAGGCCACCTGGTCCAACGACTCCGAGCTCACCGCCAAGATCGACAAGCAGGTGGCGCACTACACCGGGCAGACCGAGCTGGCGTCGATGATCCAGGAGGGTCTCGCCGCGAAGGCCGCCGGGGACGACGCCACGGCGACGACGAAGCTCGGACGGGCCGTGCAGCTCGCCGCCGAGACCGGCAACGAGGAGGCGACCACCCGGCTGAAGAAGGTCGTCGACGTGGACGACGAGAAGGAAGGCACCGTGCGCCTCAAGAAGGCGGTCGACAAGGCCGACGAGATGGCGCTCGACACCGCCTCGACCAAGACCACCCGGATCAAGAAGTAGGAGGCGCACATGTTGTGTCCTGCCGGCCACGAGTCCACGGCGACCGACTACTGCGACGTCTGCGGCGTCGCGATGCCCGCCGGGTCCGCGGCAGCACCTGCGGCGGCCCCGACCACGCCCGCCGCCCCGGCGGCCGCCGAGTGCCCCAACTGCTCGGCGGCCAACTCGCCCGACGCACTGTTCTGCGAGGCCTGCGGCTACGACTTCACGACCGGGTCGATGCCGCGCCGCGCCGAGCCCGTCGGCTCTCCCGCGGCGCCCGCGGCGGACACCGGCAACATCTCCCCGGCGCTGACGACCGAGTGGGTGGCGGAGGTGTGGATCGACCCCGACTGGTACGCCGACCAGGAGAGCACCGACCCGCTCCCCTCGCCCGGCCTGCCGCAGGTCGTGCCACTGCGCAACACCTCGATCCTGATCGGGCGCGCGTCGAGGAGCCGCAACATCACCCCCGACATCGACCTCGCCTCCGACACCGGCATCAGTCGTCGGCACGCGCAGCTGACCACCGACGGCAGCCGGTGGTGGGTCGAGGACCTCGGCTCGTCCAACGGCACGTACGTCGGTGGCGCCCTCGACACCCTGCCGAAGACCCCGGTCGCCGCCGGTCAGAAGCAGGAGGTCCGCACCGGCGACCGGATCTACCTCGGCGCGTGGACTCGCATCGTCGTGCGCAAGGCCGCCGCGGGCGAGGTCTGAGGCTGCACCCTCACCCGCGGCGCGAGGGCGGCTGACCGGCCGAACCCATCCGGTGGTGCACCTTCGCCGGGGCCTCGCCCAGGCCGAACACCCCGGCACGCGGGGCTCCCGCGTTCGGGTCGTCGGTCCGGCTGCGTCGGCGCTGCAGCCGCTCGGCCACCACGGCCAGGCCCGCGACCACCAGCACGACGACGACCACCACGAGAGTCACCATGACTCGCACACTACGCCTGCACGGGCCCCGTGGGATGCTCTCGCCATGGCCCCACCCTTCCGCGTCGGCTTCGTGACGGGCGCGACCCCCGACAAGTGGGCACGAGCCTGGCGCGAGCGTCGGCCGGAGCCGCTGGAGCTGGTGCCGGTGCTCGAGGAGGACCAGGAGCGCGGCGTACGCGACGGCAGCCTCGACATGGCGCTGGTCCGCCTCCCGGTCGACCGCAGCAACCTGCACTGCATCACGTTGTACGACGAGGTGCCGGTGGTCGTCGCCGGCGCCGAGCACTTCGTGGCCGCCGCGGACGAGGTCGCCCTGGCCGACCTCGCCGACGAGCAGCTGGTGCGGCCGCACGCCAGCGGCTGGCGGCCCGCCGCCGAGCAGCTCGACTGGCCGCCCATGTCGGAGCAGGAGGCGATCGAGACCGTCGCCGCGGGGACCGGCGTGGTGATCGTGCCCATGTCCGTCGCCCGCCTGCACCAGCGCAAGGACGTCGTCCAGCGCCCCGTCAGCGACCTCGACCCCACCCAGGTCGGCCTGGTGTGGCTGGTCGACCGGGACGGCGAGGACACCCAGGCGTTCGTCGGCGTCGTCCGCGGACGCTCGGCCCGCAGCTCGCGCTGACCCTGCCCTCACGGGTGAAACGGGTCACGCCGACGGCCCCCCGGTTCGTACCCCGGACCGGCACCCCCTAGTTTCGAAGGGTTGTCCATCCGTCCGATCACTGTCCTTCGGGAGGTGTCACGACCACGTGACCCAGGCTCCGCCGCACGATCACAGCTCCACCGACCAGCACGACGAGAAGCCCGCAGCACAGCCCTCGAGGCAGCGCGTCAAGGACGCCGTCTCGGGCCCCACGGACTCCGTCATCCCGCACCCCGCGCTCGACGTCGAGCCGCCCGCCGAGGCCGAGGGACCGAAGACGATCGACAAGGTCGTCTTCGGTGTCACCGCCGCGATCGCCGTGGCGTTCCTGGTGTGGGGCTTCCTCGACACCGCCTCGCTGTCGAGCGCATCCGGCAGCGCCCTGACCGGCACCATGAAGTACCTCGGCTGGCTCTTCGTCCTCGCGGCGTCGGGGTTCGTCGTGTTCGCCCTGTGGCTCGCCCTGGGCAAGTACGGCAACATCCCGCTCGGTCGCGACGGCGACGAGCCGGAGTTCTCGACCACCTCGTGGGTGGCGATGATGTTCTCCGCCGGCATGGGCATCGGCCTGATGTTCTACGGCGTCAACGAGCCGCTGACGTTCTTCGCCGACACCGAGGGCTTCGCGCCGCCCGGCAGCGAGGGTCTCTCCGACCCGCAGCGCGCGGAGTCGGCGATGGCCCACACGCTCTTCCACTGGACGCTGCACCCGTGGGCGATCTACGCCGTCGTCGGCCTCGCCATCGCGTACGGCGTCTACCGCAAGGGTCGTCTCCAGCTGATCAGCGCGGCGTTCGAGCCGCTGCTCGGTCGCCACGCCCGTGGCCCGGCCGGCAAGGTGATCGACATCCTGGCCATCTTCGCCACCCTCTTCGGCTCCGCTGCCTCCTTGGGCCTCGGCGCGATCCAGATCTCCTCGGGGCTGCAGATCGTCGCCGGGATCGGTGAGGTCGGCAACGGCGTGCTGGTCGCGATCATCGCGGTCCTGACCGTCTGCTTCGTGGTGTCGGCCGTCTCCGGCGTCGCCAAGGGCATCCAGTGGCTCTCGAACGTCAACATGGTCCTGGCCCTGCTGCTGGCGGTCTTCGTGTTCGTGCTGGGCCCGACGATGTTCATCCTCGACATGGTGCCGAGCTCCATCGCGTCGTACGTCCGCGAGCTGCCGACCATGGCCGGGCGCACCAACGTCGAGGGCGAGGAGGCCGCGGCCTGGCTGAGCAGCTACACCGTCTTCTACTGGGCCTGGTGGATCAGCTGGACCCCCTTCGTGGGCATGTTCATCGCGCGCATCTCGCGGGGGCGCACCATCCGCCAGTTCGTGACCGGCGTGCTGCTGGTGCCGAGCCTCGTGAGCCTCGCGTGGTTCGCGATCTTCGGCGGCTCCGCGATCAAGCTGCAGATGGACGGGGTCGACATCTACGGCTCCGGCGGCGTCGAGGGGCAGCTGTTCGCGATGCTCGACCAGTTCCCGCTCGCCACGGCCGCCAGCGTGCTGGTGATGGTGCTGGTCGCGATCTTCTTCGTGTCGGGGGCCGACGCGGCCTCGATCGTGATGGGTTCACTCTCCTCCAACGGCGCCATCGAGCCGAAGCGCTTCCCGGTCATCTTCTGGGGCGTCACCACCGGCGGCGTCGCCGCGGTGATGCTGCTCGTCGGAGGCGACACGGCCCTGGACGGGCTCAAGACGATCACCATCGTGGCCGCCGTGCCGTTCGTGCTGGTCATGATCGGGCTGTGCGTCGCCCTGGTGAAGGACCTGGGCACCGACCCGATGATCGTGCGCACCCGGGTGGCCCGCGAGGCCGTCCACGACGCCGTGATCGCCGGAGTCACCGAGCACGGTGACGACTTCCGGTTCACCGTCGAGGAGGAGCCGGCCGCCGAGGCCGACCCTGCCCCGAGGGCCTGACGCGACCCGCTGGGCACGTCCTCACCAGGACGTGCTCAGCGGCCGCCCCTCGTGGAACCCGGCGGCGGACTGCACGCCCACCACGGCCCGGTCGTGGAACTCGGCGAGCGACGCGGCACCGGCGTAGGTGCACGACGATCGCAGGCCCGAGCAGATCTGGTCGATAAGGTCCTCGACGCCCGGGCGGGCCGGGTCGAGGTACATCCGCGACGAGGAGATCCCCTCCTCGTAGAGCCCCTTGCGGGCCCGGTCGAAGGCCGACTCGGTCGAGGTGCGGTTGGCGACCGCGCGCGCCGACGCCATGCCGAAGCTGACCTTGAAGGCCCGCCCGTCGGCGTCGTGCATCAGGTCGCCCGGCGACTCGTGGGTGCCGGCGAACCACGAGCCCACCATGACCGAGCTCGCGCCGGCGGCCAGGGCCAGGGCGACGTCGCGGGGGTGCCGCACTCCCCCGTCGGCCCACACGTGCTTGCCGCGCGCCCGGGCGGCGGCCGCGCACTCCAGGACGGCCGAGAACTGCGGCCGGCCGACACCGGTCATCATCCGCGTGGTGCACATGGCGCCCGGTCCGACGCCGACCTTGACGATGTCGGCGCCGGCGTCGATGAGCGCGTCGGTGCCGTCGGCGTCGACGACGTTGCCGGCGGCGATCGGGACCGACGGGTCGAGGGCGCGTACGGCGCGCAGCGCCTTGATCATCCGCTCCTGGTGCCCGTGCGCGGTGTCGACGACGAGCGTGTCCACGCCCGCCTCGAGCAGGCGGGCCGCCTTGTCGGCGACGTCGCCGTTGACACCGACCGCTGCGGCGATCCGCAGGCCCCCGGTGGCGTCGACCGCCGGGGTGTAGAGCGTGGCACGCAGGGCGCCGAGGCGCGTGAGCACGCCGACCAGCTCACCGGTGGCCGAGACCGCCACGGCGAGCGTCGCCTTCGCGGTGTCGATGGCCTCGAAGACCGCCCGCGGGTCGGCGTCGCGGGCGACGAGCACGAGGTCGCGGTTCATCACCGAGCCGACCTGCGCGAAGCGGTCCACCTCGGCACAGTCGGTCTCCGAGACCACGCCCACGGGCTTCCCGGCGTCGACGACCACGGCGGCGCGGTGCGAGCGCTTCGGCATCAGCGCGAGCGCCTCTGCGACGGTCTGGGTGGGGTGCAGCTCGATCGCGGTGTCGAAGACGTGGTGGCGCTGCTTGACCCAGCGCACCACGTCGGCCACGACGGGGATCGGGATGTCCTGCGGGATCACGGTGAGCGCCCCGCGGCGGGCGGTGGTCTCGGCCATCCGCTTGCCGGCGATGGCGGTCATGTTGGCCACGACCAGCGGCAGCGTGGCTCCGGTGCCGTCGTCGGTGGCGAGGTCGACGTCGTAGCGGCTCGCGATGTCGGAGCGGCGGGGCACCATGAAGACGTCGTCGTAGGTCAGGTCGTGCGGCGGGGCCGCGTCGTGGAGGAAACGCACGCCCCAGAACCTACGCGGCCGCGCCTACGCGCTCGGCATGCGGCGGGGTCGCAGCCCCACGTCCTTCAGCTCCAGCTCGGCCAGCCGGGCGACCACCACCGGGTCGCGGCGCCGCCAGTCTCCCGCCGGGTCCTCGCTGACGCGCGCCAGGACCCGCATCGGCTGGTTCGTCAGGGCGCGCAGGGCGAAGAGGTCGAGGTCGTCGGCGGAGTCGATGAACCTCAGCCCGGCCGTGGCCTCCCGGACGAACCGCACCCGACCGGGCAGGTAGAACGCGGTCACCACCAGGATCGGGATCAGCGCGATCGACAGCCCGAGCACGAGCGCGAGCCGCTCGACGGCGCGCACCGACGACCGGCCGGCCTCGGCCAGGCCGTCGGAGGCGTCGGCCGCCTTGTCGAACGGCGTCGCGACCTCGTCGCCGATGAGGGGCACGTCGTCGAGCCGTCCCCCGGCGTCGCGGAGCTGCCCGGCCATGGCGGTCGCCGACTCGTCGGTCTGGCGGCCGGGCGCGGCCAGGGCGGTGGTGCCGTCGTGGACGGCGAGCCCGATCCACACCCACGCCACCAGCCAGACGACGAAGAGCAGGTCGACGACGACCTGGAACGTACGGCGGCCAGCGGTGTCGGCGTACAGCTTCATGCCCCCATGGTCACAGAACGCGCTGGAGCTCCGCCCACGTCCGGTCGATGTCGGCGCGCGTGGTGCGCCAGCTGCCGACGGCGACGCGCATCGCCGCCCGACCCTCGACGACGGTGTGGCTGAGGTAGGCGACGCCGCTCGCGTTGAGCGCGTGCATGGCCGCGAGCGTCGGCTCGTCGCCACCGACGTGGCGGAAGACGACCAGGCTCAGCGAGCGCGGTGTCACGAGCTCGAACCGCTCGTCGTCGGCGACGAGCTCCTCGACGTACGCCGCGAGGTCGACGCCGGACCGGATGTGCGCTCGCAGCCCCTCGAGGCCGTAGGTGCGCAGCACCGCCCACAGCTTCATCGCGCGGAACCGGCGGCCCAGCTGCGGGTGCCAGTCGCGGTAGTCGACGACGGCGCCCGACTCGGAGGCGGCGTTGCGGAGGTATTCGGGGGTGATCGACAGCGCCTCGGTCAGGTGGGCACGTTGCTGCACCCACAGCACGCTGCAGTCGAAGGTGGTCAGCATCCACTTGTGCGGGTTGGTGACGATCGAGTGGGCGAGGTGCACCCCGGCCAGGATCCGGTCCCGGTGCTCCGGGCACACGGCCGCCACCCCCGCCCAGGCCGCGTCGACGTGCAGCCAGGCGCTCGTGCCGTCGATCGCCTCCGCGATGGCCTGGACGTCGTCGATCGCGCCCGTCGAGGTGGTGCCCACGGCTGCCTGGACGAAGACGGGGGTCCAGCCGTCGTCGATGTCGTCCGCGAGCCGCAGCTCGAGGGCGCGCACGTCCATGGCCTGCGTGGCCGGGTCGACCTCGATCGCCCGCACGCACTCCGACCCGAGGCCCGCCATCATGGCGGCCTTCACCAGCGACGAGTGGGCCTGCGAGGAGCCGTAGACCGCCCACTTCGTCGCCCCGACGCCCGTGTCACGGGCACTACCACCGCTGGCGCGGTGCAGGGCGGCCAGCAGCGCGGTGAAGGTCGCCGTGGAGGCGGTGTCCTGGATGACCCCACCGCCGAGACCGTGGTCGGTGAGGCGGAACTGCTCCGGCAGGCCGAGCGCCTGCGCGAGCCAGTCGACCACGACCTGCTCGACCTCGGTGACGGCCGGGCTGGTGGCCCAGATCATCCCCTGCGCGCCGATCCCGCTGGAGATCAGGTCGCCGAGGATCGCCGCCGGGGACGAGTTGGCCGGGAAGTAGGCGAAGAACCGCGGGTGCTGCCAGTGCGTCAGGCCCGGCACGACGAGCTCGTCGAGGTCGGCCAGCAGGGCGTCGAACGGCTCCCCCGCCTCCGGGGGCGCGGTCGGCAGCGAGCGCCGTACGTCGCCGGGCGCGACCTGCGCCAGCACCGGCACGTCGTCCAGGCCGGCCCAGTAGTCGGCGATCCAGTCGATGGCGGCGTGGCCCTGGCGCCGGAACTCCTCGGGACTCATGTGTGCCGGGGTGTCGCTGTTGGGTGGCATGGCCCGAACGTACTGGTCACGGTTGAGTCGGTGTACTCAGGGACGCTCGGGTAGCGCGACAGGTCCCCCACGTCGCGGATCCGGCGAGGCTTCTGCCATGACGAACTCGAGCACCGCCACCAAGAACACCACCGCCTTCGCCGCCCAGGCCGCCATCTCCTTCGGCGCCTCCCTCTTCGCGATGCTGGTCGCGATCTACTTCATGGAGGCCGACCCGTGGATCAAGGGCTTCCTGGCCCTCGGCACCCTCTACCTCACCACCTCGACCTTCACCCTCGCCAAGGTCGTGCGGGACATGCAGGACGACAACACCGTCGTCCACCGCCTCGACGCCGCCCGCCTCGACAAGGTCCTTGCCCAGCACGACCCCTTCAAGTCCGCCTGACGCCGTCCACGTTGCTCGACAGACGAAGCCCCTCCCGGAGGTCCGGGAGGGGCTTCGTCGTGCGTACGGCGCCTCTGGTTTCCCCGGCTAAGCGGGGAAATGTGAACTTCACGTGGCATGCAAACACCCGGAAGTTCGAACTTCCCCGCTTAGCCGGGGAAACCGAAGACGCAGGGGCGCCCCCCGTCAGCGCAGCTCGGCGCTGGTCAGGCCGAGGAGTCGGCGGGCCACGATCAGCAGCTGGATCTGCTGGGTGCCCTCGAAGATGTCGAGGATCTTGGAGTCGCGCGACCACTTCTCCAGCAGCTCGGTCTCGCTGTAGCCGATCGAGCCGGCGAGCTCGACGCAGCTGAGCGTGATGTCGGAGCCGACCCGCCCCGCCTTCGCCTTGGCCATCGAGGCCTCGAGCGAGTTGGGCTTGCGGTTGTCGGCCATCCACGCGGCCTGCATGGTCAGCAGCTGCGCGGCCTCCCAGTCGGCCTCCATCTGCAGGAACTTCGCTGCGGCCGCCGACTGCACCTGGGCCGGACGGTCGTAGTCGACCTCGATGCCGGCCTGCGCGAGCAGGTCGCGGGTCAGGTCGAGCGAGGCGCGGGCGCATCCCACCGCCATGGCCGCAACCAGCGGTCGGGTGTTGTCGAAGGTCGCCATGGCTCCGGCGAAGCCCTGCTTGACGTCGATCTCGGGTGACCCGAGCAGGTCCTCGGCCGGCACCCGGCAGTCGGTGAAGGTGATCGCGGCGGTGTCGGACGCACGGATGCCGAGCTTGTGCTCGAGACGCTCGACCTTCATCCCGGGGTTGCCCTTGCGGACCAGGAACGACTTGATCGCGGCCCGGCCGAGCGACTTGTCGAGCGTGGCCCACACGACCACGGAGTCGGCCCGGTCGCCCGAGGTGACGTAGATCTTCTCGCCGTTGAGGACGTACTCGTCGCCGTCGAGCCGGGCGGTCGTGGAGATCGACGCGGAGTCGGAGCCCGTGCCCGGCTCGGTGATCGCCATCGCCGCCCAGGTGCCGGCGAACCGCTCGAGCTGCTCCTCGTTGGCGACCGACGCGATGGCGGAGTTGCCCAGCCCCTGGCGCGGCATCGACAGGAGCAGGCCGGTGTCGCCCCAGCACATCTCGGCGATGGAGAGGACGGAGGCGAGGTTGGCGCCGTTCTTCACGGTCCCCTCGTCGGTGCCCTCCTCGCGGCGTACACCCGCGGCGCCGGCACCCTCGGACGACCCGGACTCGGACAGCCCGTCGATCATCGCGGCCAGCATGTCGAGCTCCTTGGGGTACTCGTGCTCGGCACGGTCGTACTTGCGGGAGATCGGGCGCAGCATGTTCATCGCGACCTGGTGGGCCTGGTCGACGAGCACACGGTGCTTCTTGGGGGTCTCGAGGTTGATCATCGCCGGGGCCCCCGTTCGGACCGCAGCGAAGCGAGGATTCGAATGGGGTGGTTCATCAGACGAGCACCGAACCTTCCATGATCCCGACGGCCCGCAGGTCGCGGTACCACCGTTCGACGGGGTGTTCCTTGACGAAGCCGTGTCCGCCGAGGAGCTGGACGCCGTCGAGGCCGATCTTCATGCCCTTGCTGGCGCACAGCTGGCGGGCGAGGGCCACCTCCCTGGCGAAGTCCTTGCCCGCTGCGGCGCGCGAGGCCGCCTTGTAGGTCAGCAGCCGCATCGACTGCAGCTCGATCGCGATGTCGGCGACCATGAACGCGACGGCCTGCCGGTGGCTGATCGGCTCACCGAAGGCCTCGCGCTCGTTGACGTAGCCGGTGACGTAGTCGAGCACGGCCTGGCCGGTGCCGACCGCGAGGGCGCACCAGGCGAGACGGGAGAGGCGCACGCACTCGGCGTACGTCGCTCCGTCGGTCGTGCCCAGCACGGCCTCGGCCGGCACCCGGACCCCCGTGAGTTCGAGCCGTGCGAGGGACGCGGCCCGCACGCCCATCGACGGGTCTCCCTCGACGGTCAGGCCCTCGGTCCCCGACTCGACGAGGAACAGCGTGGGCGACCCGTCGAGCTGCGCGCCGACGACGAAGAGCTCGGCCTCGGCGCCACGGACGACGGCGGTCTTCACGCCCTCGAGGACGAAGCCGTCGCCGTCGCGGGTCGCCGTGGTGGCGGGGCTGAGCACGTCGAAGAGCACGGTCGGCTCGGTCAGCGCGAGCGCCGCGACCGGTGCGTCCTCGCCGGTGAAGGCGGGGAGGTAGGTCTCCTGCTGCGACGCGGTGCCCCACAGGCCGATCGCCGTGGCGACGCTGCCGGGAGCGAGGGCGGCCACCGCGAGGCCCATGTCGCCGCGCGCGAGCGCTTCGGCGACGAGGGCGCCGGCCATGGCCGAGCGCTCCTCGGAGATCCCGCCCAAGGACTCGGGCAGGCCGAGGATCGGCAGCCCGATCTCCTGCCCCGCGGCGAGCACCGCGTCGGGCGCGGCGCAGGCCTCGTCCGCGTCGGCCGCGGCGGGCCGCACCACCTCGGTGGCGTAGTCGGTGACGACGTCGACGAGCATCTGCTCGTCCTCGGTCGGCGTCAGGTCGAAGACGCCCCGGGGGCCGCTCGTCGCCACCGGGCGCTGCCCTGCTGCGGACCGGCGCTGGACCTTCCCGAACTGCCGACCGGCCACCGTGGCGGTGCGGAACCCGCTGCGCGTCGCGGTGAACACCAGCCGCTCGGTCTGGCGCCGCAACCCGACGCGGTCGATGAGGTCGCTCTGGGCCAGCTTGTTGAGCCCGGCGATGGCCAGCCCGATCGGGTCGCGGCTCTCCCCGGACGCCAGGCCGTGCCGGTCGCCGGAGCCGCCCATGCTGCCTCGCTTGAAGGTGTCGGTGATGAGGGACATGCCAAAACTGTAACTCTGAGTTACACACAACGCCACAACATTGCTCGTGGCGCCTGTCACTAGGATCCGCCCCATGCCTGACAGCAACACGCCCGACACGCCACTGGCCCCGCACGGACCGCTTCCCGACCCCGGCACCGTCCGCCCGATGACGCGGTGGGGCACGCCGGTGATGCACCGCCCGCAGGCCCTCGTCACGTCGTACGACGCAGCGCTCGCGCGCCTGGCCGCCGACATGGTCGCCACCATGCGGGCCGCCGACGGCGTGGGCCTGGCCGCCTGCCAGATCGGCGAGGACGTGGCGATGTTCGTCTTCGACTGCCCCGACGAGACCGGCCGCCACACGGTCGGCGTCGTGTGCAACCCGACGCTGACGCTGCCGGAAGGCAAGGACCGCCGCCTCGACGCCGACGACGAGGGGTGCCTGTCGTTCCCCGGGGCGTTCGTGGAGTGCGCGCGCCCGGACTGGGCGGCGGTGGACGGCTTCGGGCTCGACGGCGAGCCGGTGCACTTCGAGGGCACCGGGCTCCTGGCCCGCTGTCTCCAGCACGAGACCGACCACACGTTCGGCACCGTGTTCGGCGACCGGCTCGCGACCAAGGCGCTGAAGAAGCTCCAGAAGGCCCACGACAAGCTGGTCGACGACTACCCGCCCGAGTGGCCGGTCGGCGTCACGAGCGAGTCGTGACGATCAAGGTCACCACCCGCAACGCGCGCTTCCAGCAGTGGGAGGCGCTTCTGCACAACCGCACCAAGCGGCACCGGCAGGGCGAGCTCGTGGTCCAGGGCGTCCGCCCGATCACGCTGGCCGTCGAGCACGGCTGGCGCATCCGCACCCTGATCAGTGACGGCCGGCCCAAGCTCTCGTCCTGGGCCCGGGACCTGTGGAAGTCGACGCCGGCCGAGCAGGTCGTGATGGCCCCGGAGCTGGTCGCCGAGCTCGGCGAGAAGGACGAGCCCAGCGAGCTGCTCGCGATCGTCGAGATGCCCGCCGACGACCTGTCCCGCCTCGACCCGGCCGGGGTCACCGTCGTCTTCGACCGCCCCACGCAGCCTGGCAACCTCGGCACCCTGGCCCGCTCGGCGGACGCCTTCGGCGCTTCGAGCCTGGTGGTGACCGGGCACGCGGCCGATCCCTACGACCCGCGCGCCGTGCGCTCCAGCACCGGGTCGTTGTTCGCCCTCGACGTCGTCCGGGCGCCCGGCCACGCGCCGGTGGTCGAGTGGGCCCGGCAGCACGGCTGCCGGGTCGTCGGCACGGACGAGACCGGCTCCGTCGACGTGCGCGACGCCGACCTGACCGGACCCCTCGTCGTGGTCGTCGGCAACGAGACGACCGGGATGACCGCCGGTTGGCGGGAGGCCTGCGACGTGCTGGTCTCGATCCCCATGGCCGGGTCGGCGAGCTCGCTCAACGCCGCCACGGCCGGCTCGATCGTGCTCGAGGAGGCGTTCCGCCAGCGCCGGTTGGTTGCTGGTTAGCAACCCTGGCGCTCGGTCGTCGGAAGGACGGGCTGGTTGGTTGCTGGTGACCAACCTCAGCGGTGCATCGCGATGTAGCACGCCACCGCGCTCGCGGCGGCCACGTTCAGGGAGTCGATCCCCTCGCGCATCGGGATGATCGCGCGACGGTCGGCCGACTGCTCCCACCGCGGTGAGAGCCCGTGTCCCTCGGACCCGAGGACCAGGGCGAGCCGGTCCACCCCGGCGACGGCCGACTCGATCGGCGTGGAGTCGTCGGCCAGCGTCAGCGCGACGGTGGTGAAGCCTGCCTCTGACAGGGCCGGCAGTGCGGCGTACCAGTCGGGCAGGCGGGTCCAGGGCATCGTGAAGACCGCCCCCATGCCGACCTTGATCGCGCGGCGGTAGAGCGGGTCCCCGCAGCGCGGCGCGAGGAGCACCGCGTCGAAGCCCAGCGCCGCCCCGGAGCGGAAGATCGCGCCGACGTTGGTGTGGTCGACGATGTCCTCCAGCACCAGCACGGACCGGGCGCCGGCGAGCACGTCGGCGACCGAGGGCAGCGGCTTGCGCTCGAACGACGCGAGCGCCCCGCGGTGCACGTGGAAGCCGGTCACCTGCTCGGCGAGGTCCTCGGCCAGCACGTAGCACGGGGCGTCCGTCGCGTCGAGCACGTCGCCCAGCCCGTCGACCCAGCGCGGGGCCATCAGCAGCGAGCGCGGGACGAAGCCGGCCTCGGCCGCGCGGCGTACGACCTTCTCGCCCTCGGCGAGGAACAACCCGTGCTCGGACTCGAGGTGCTTGCGCAGCTCGACGTCACGCAGGTCGCGGAAGTCGGCCAGCCGCGGGTCGGCCGGGTCGTCGATCCGGTGGAGCTCAGCCACGCGCCTGCCCGACGGGTGCGGCGTAGTGCTCGGGATGGGCGACGGCGACGACGTCGCCGACCACGATGATCGCCGGCGGGCGCACCTGCTGGGCGGTGATCTCGTCGGCGAGGGTGCCCAGGGTGGCGAGGACCGTGCGCTCCTCGGGCATCGTCCCCTCGACGACCACGGCAACGGGGGTGTCGGCGCTGCGGCCCTCGGCGACGAGCGTCGCCGCGATGGCGGGCGCGTTCTCGACGGCCATCAGCATCACCAGGGTGCCGCGCAGGCGGGCCAGCGCTCCCCACTCGACCAGCGAGTCGGGGTGGCCGGGCGGCAGGTGGCCGGAGATGACGGTGAACTCGTGCGCCACACCGCGATGGGTGACGGGGATCCCGGCTCGGGCAGGTACGGCGATGGCCGACGACAGTCCCGGGATGACGGTCACCGGGACGCCGGCAGCGGAGCAGGCGAGGACCTCCTCGTAGCCGCGTCCGAAGACGAAGTTGTCGCCGCCCTTGAAGCGCACGACGCGCTTGCCCTCGAGCGCGCGGGTCACGATCACCTCGTTGATGAACTCCTGCGAGGCGAAGCGACCGCGCGGGAGCTTCGTGACGTCGATCAGCTCGACGCCGTGCGGCAGCGCGTCGAGCAGCTCGCGGGGAGCAAGACGGTCGGCCACCACGACGTCGGCCGAGGCGATCGCGTGCCGTGCGGCGACCGTGACGAGGTCGGGGTCGCCGGGTCCGCCGCCGACCAGGACGACGCCGGGCGTGCGGTCGTGCGCGTCGAGCGCACTGAGCTGGCCGTCACGCAGGGCCGTCAGGATGTCGTCGCGCAACGCGGCCGACTTCATCGGCTCACGGTTGCCCAGCACGCCGACCGTGACCGTGCCGTGCCGGCCGGTGGCCGGGGTCCACGCGGATCCGCGCGGGGCGTCGTCGCTGCGGACGCAGAAGACGTGGCGCGCCTCGGCGGCCCGGCTGACCCGCTCGTTGGCCTCGGTGTCGTCGGTGGCCGCCACGACGTACCACGCGCCGTCGAGATCGGACTCGGTGAACTCGCGCAGGACCAGGGTGACCTCGGCGGCCATGCCCTCGAGGGCGGGCGTGACCTCGGGCGACACGACGCTGACCCGTGCCCCGGCGGCGATCAGGGCCGGCACGCGGCGCTGGGCGACGTGACCGCCACCGACCACGACGACCTTGCGGTCGGCGAGGATCAGGCCGGAGAGGTAGGGCGTGGCGTCGCTCATGGCGACCATCCTCCCCGATCCGCCGGGTCCCTCCGTCCACGTCCCCCGTCGCGGACGTCAGCGACGCTTCTTCACCGTGATCGTGCGGCTGGCGGTGGACGGGGCCACGAGGGCGGTGCCGGTGAAGACGGCCGAGATCTTCAGCTTGCTGCCGCGCAGCCTGGGCACCTTGAGCGAGATCACGCCCGTCGTGCCCAGCGTCATCAGCTTCTTCTTGGCGCCGACGGTGACGATGACCTGGCCGGTGACCGGTGCCGTGCCGCGGGTGACTGTGATGGTGACCTTCGGGCGGCTGCCCGCCGGGGCCTTCTTCGGGGCGCTGATGCGGGTCGTCGAGGCCGCCCGGACGGCCGGCGGCGGGGTGGTCACGGCGGGCGCCGCGACGGTCACCACCCGGGCCGGCGACGCGGAGGCGGTGAAGAGTTGCGGGTCCGCCGGGGTGAAGGTCGCGGTGTAGGAGTGCGTCCCGGCTGCGACCCCGGTCAGGACCAGCGCCGAGGACCCGCCCCCGACCCCGGAGGTCCCCACCACGGTCGCACCATCGCGGAACTGCACCACGCCGGCAGGGTCGCCGGAGGTGGCGACCACCGGTGCGACGAGCGTGACGGTCTGCCCGACGGCCGAGGCGTCCAGGCCCGTCGTGGTGGTGGCCGGCGCGACCGTGAGGCTCGAGACCGCGGACTCCGAGCCGGCGAACTCGACGAGGCTGGCGGGCACGAAGCGGGCGCGGAAGTCGTGCACGCCGTTGGGCAGGGACGCGGTCGTCATCGTCGCGGTCGGCGACCCGGGCGAGACGCTGCCGGTGCCGACGAGGACGCCGGAGTCGCGGAACTCGACCGTGCCGATCGGTGCACCGGCCGTCGCGGTGACCGTGGCGCTCAGCTGCGCCACGCGGTCGACCAGCGTGGAGGTCAGGGTGGTGGTCGTCGGCCTCGGTGCCACGCACCCGGTCGCGGCCAGGGTGTAGGCGCCGAGCGAGCCGTAGTCGTCGTAGCCGGTGCTCCACGGACCGTTGCCCACGCCGTCGACCGACGCGTAGTAGACGCCTGGCGCTGCGCCGTACGACACGGAGGCGCTCATGCCGGTGGCGACACTGGCGCTCGACATCCCCGACGCGGGATTGGCCGCGACGACCTCGACGCCGGCCGAGTTGAGGAGCGAGAGCCGGATGTCGAGGTTGGCGAGCTCCGCAGCGGTCGCGGTGACACCGACCGTCCCGCTGCAGGAGCCGAGGAGGAAGGTGTCGACGTCGCCGCGGCCGGTGATGTAGGCGGTGCCGGACGGAACGATCCCGGCGCCGGCGATCGTGCCGGGCGTCTCGTCGGTCCGCAGCCCGATGATGCCGCCGATGATCGCGACGTCGTCCTCCTGGTTGTCGGCGTCGGGGTAGCTGCCCTGGCTCCACTGGCTGATCGGACGGTAGTAGCCGACGCCCATGATGGGGGCCCAGGCGTTGTGGCCGGGCTCGTAGCTCGAGCTGGTGTTGGCGTCGTGGCCGAGGTTCAGGTTGTGGCCGGCCTCGTGGCTGGCCGCCTCGCCGACGCTCTTGGCCGACTCGCTCAGCATGTGCGAGAAGACCCAGGCGGGCTGGCGGTAGCCGTAGCCGTCGCCGCCCGCACCGGTGGACGTCTGGATGCGGCCGAAGACGTTGATGTAGGCGACGCCGCCGCAGCCCCCCGGGCAGATCGCGTCCTGGGTCGCGACGCTCGGGGTGACGACGACGTGCGAGCCGTACTGCAGGTCGGCGGCCGACGACCGGTTGATCGCCTCGGGTCCCGGGTCGGCGGTGGTGACGTCGACGTCGAAGGGCGCGTAGTCCTCGGCCACGATCTTCCACACGGTCTGGACCTGGGCGAGCTCGGCGTCGGTGAAGGAGGGGCCGTTGCCGGCCGGGTCCCACGCCGGCTGCGTCACGGGCACGCCGGGGTACGACGCGTGCCACCCGGTGGCGCTCGCCTGCGCGCCGTCGAAGTCGAGGAAGATCGTCTGCCGCGCTCCCGGCAGGCTGTGCAGCTGGAACGTCTCGGCGAGCGGCGCCTGCGCCACCGGGTCGTCCTCGGGAGGCTGAGGAGCATCGAGGACCGGCTCCTTGAAGAACAGCGCCCCGTCACGGTCGAGCCAGGTCGTGGAGTCCTCGCGGAGCAGGCCGGACAGCCGTTCCGCACTGATGCCGTTGACCGCTGCCGCGTCGTCGATCCGCCCCTCGACGAGCCGCAGTGCGGCGGCACCGTGAGCGGGACGCGGGAGGTCGATCCGCGGGTCGGCGGCGGTCGACGAGGACGCGCTCGCCACCGACAGCCCGGACACCAGCAGGGACAGGGTGATCCAGACGCCGGCGCGCCGGGTCGTGGTGCGGTGCATGGGTGCTCCTCGGTCGACTCCGCAGAAGGTAGGGCGCGCCCACCGCACGGCACCGGGGTTTGCCCGAAACTTTGCCCAGTTCTGTTGACCGCCCGCCTAGGTTCGTAGGCATGAGCATCGAACGACCCATCGCCCCCAACCCCTACGACTACCTCCCCGCCACGGAGTCCTTCACGGTGACCAGCTCGGACGTCACCGACGGCCAGCCGCTCAAGGACGACCAGGTGGCCGCGGCCGGCAACACCTCGCCGCAGCTGTCGTGGAGCGGTGCGCCGGAGGGCACGAAGTCCTTCGTCGTCACCTGCTTCGACCCGGACGCCCCGACCCCGTCGGGCTTCTGGCACTGGGACCTGGTCGACATCCCCGCCGACGTCACCTCGCTCGCGACCGGAGCCGCCTCCGGCACGTTGCCCGGCTCCGCGTTCCACGTGCGCAACGACGGCGGCGAGGCCGGCTTCATGGGTGCCGCTCCCCCGGAGGGCGACCACCCCCACCGCTACTTCTTCGTCGTGCACGCGGTGAAGGAGGAGTCGCTCGGCGTCGACGCCGACGCCTCCAACGCCGTGGTCGCCTTCAACCTCGCCTTCAAGACGCTGGGGCGCGCGATCCTGCACGGCACCTACCAGCACTGAGTCTCCACCCGCCGAGTCGGCGCCAACCACCCGCCGAGTCGGCGCCAACCACCCGCCGAGTCGGCGCCAGTTGACTGGTTCACGCCGACTCGGCACTGCGTTCACGCCGACTCGGCACTGCGTTCACGCCGACTCGGCACTGCGTTCACGCCGACTCGGCACTGCGTTCACGCCGACTCGGCACTGCGTTCACGCCGACTCGGCATACCGGGCGGGCGCCGCGAGGTGTGAGAGGATCCTGGGTCGCGCCAGTCCCGGGGGGTTCCATGCTGTACGTCGCCGTCGCGACGCGGGCCTTCCGTCGCTACTCGACCTACCGGGCGGCGACGCTGGCGGGGATCTTCACCAACTCGGTGTTCGGGATCATCTACTCCTTCGCCTACATCGCGCTCTGGCGCGCCAACCCCTCGGCCGGCGGCTACGACTCGTCCGACGCCGTGACCTACGTGTGGCTCGGGCAGGCCCTGCTGATGACCGTCGCGCTGTGGGGAGGCGGCACCACCGACGACCTCGCCGAGCGGGTCCGCACCGGCGACGTCGCCATCGACCTCTACCGACCCGTCGGGCTGGTGGGGTGGTACCTCGCGGCCGACCTCGGCCGTGCGGCGTACCACTTCGTCACCCGTGGCCTGGCGCCGACCGTGATCGGCGTGCTGCTCTTCCACATCTCGCTGCCGGACTCCCCCGCTGCCGCCGCTGGGTTCCTGCTCAGCATCCCGCTCGCGGTGGTGGTCAGCTTCGGCCTGCGGTTCCTGGTGGCGTGCACGGCGTTCTGGCTGCTCGACGCGACCGGGGCCCGCACCCTGAGCGGAGCGCTGGCGATCTTCTTCAGCGGCATGGCGCTCCCGCTGGTGCTCTTCCCGGGCTGGCTGGGCACGCTGGCCGAGTCGCTGCCGTGGGCCGCGATGATCCAGGTCCCCAACGACATCTGGCTGGGGCGCCACACCGGCGCCGACCTGCTCGGCGCGCTCGCGTTCCAGGTGATGTGGGCCGCGGTGCTGCTCGGCTGCTGCCGCCTGGTGCTGGCGCTGGCGACCCGGAAGGTGGTGGTCCAGGGTGGCTGAGGTCCTGCACCCGGTGGCCCGCTACCGCGACCTCGCGTGGCTGTGGATCCGCGCCGAGGTGTCCTACCCAACGTCGTTCGCGATGCTCGTGGTCGGCAGCATGCTCATCAACGCGCTCGACTTCGTCGGGATCGCGATCATGTTCTCCAGCATCGACTCCCTCGGTGGCTTCGGGCTGCGCGAGATCGCCCTGCTGTACGGCGCCACGGGGATCGGCATCGGCGTCGCCGACACCCTGATCGGCAGCGTCGAGCGCATCGGCGAGTTCGTCCGCACCGGCCGCCTCGACCAGATGCTCACCAAGCCGGTCCCGCTGCTCGTGCAGGTGTGCGCCGACCGCTTCACGCTGCGGCGCCTCGGCCGCATCACGCAGGCGACGGCGGTGCTGGTGTGGGCGCTCCCCGTCGTCGACTGGACGCTCTCGCGCGTGCTGGTCGCCGCGGTGATGGTCCTGAGCGCGAGCGCGCTGTTCTTCGGGCTGTTCGTGCTCTTCAGCTGCGTCCAGTTCTGGACGACCGACGCCAGCGAGTTCGCCAACGCGTTCACGTACGGCGGCAACACGCTCACGCAGTATCCCCTCACCGTCTTCCCCCGCGAGCTGGCGATCGCCCTGACGATCGTGCTGCCCATCGCCTTCGTCAACTGGTATCCCTGCCTCTACCTGCTCGGCCGGTCCGACCCGTTCGGACTTCCCGAGTGGTTGCAGTTCTGCTCGCCCCTGGCCGCCGCCGTCGTGGTCGCCGCCGCCCTGCTCGTCTGGCGCACCGGGGTGCGCCGCTACACCTCCACCGGGAGCTGACCCCATGACCGCACCACCCCTGATCGACGTCGTCGACCTCGAGCGCACCTTCGACGTACGCCGCCGGGTCGACGGGAGCCGGCGGCGCGTGCGCGAGAGCGTGCGTGCGGTCCACGACCTCACCTTCAGCGTCGGGGCCGGCGAGATGATCGGCTACATCGGCCCGAACGGCGCCGGGAAGTCGACGACCATCAAGATGCTGACCGGGATCCTCGAGCCGACCGGCGGGCACCTGCGCGTCGCGGGCCTCGAGCCGCAACGCAACCGGGTCGAGCTCGCGCGCCGCATCGGCGTCGTCTTCGGCCAACGGACGACCCTGTGGTGGGACCTCCCGCTGCAGGACTCCTTCGACCTGCTCCAGAAGATGTACCGCATCCCGACCGACCGCTACCGCGCCAACCTCGACCGGTTCGTCGAGCTGCTCGACCTCGGCGACCAGCTCGACACCCCCGTCCGCCAGCTCTCCCTGGGCCAGCGGATGCGCGGTGACATCACGGCGGCGCTGCTGCACGACCCCGAGATCCTCTACCTCGACGAGCCGACGATCGGCCTCGACGTCGTGTCGAAGGGCCGTCTGCGGGAGTTCCTGCGCGCCCTCAACGCCGAGCGCGGCACGACGCTGGTGCTCACCACCCACGACCTCCAGGACATCGAGGCGCTCTGCGACCGGGTGATCGTCATCGACCACGGCACCGCGGTCTTCGACGGCCCGCTCGCCGGACTGCACGCCCAGGGCGGCTCCACGCGCACGCTCGTGGTCGACCTGGTCGACGAGGCCGACCCGATCAGCGTGCCGGGCGCGACCGTGCGGCGGGTCGAGGGACCTCGGCAGTGGCTGTCGTTCCCGGCCGACGCGAGCGCGGCACCGATCGTCGGCGCCATCGCCGCGGCGTACGACCTGGCTGACCTCTCGATCCAGGAACCCGACATCGAGGACGTCATCCGGCAGCTCTACCAGTCGGGAGACCGGGCCTGAGGCAGCCGCCGGCCCGGGTCAGCGGCTGATGCGCTCGAGGACGAGCACCGCGCGGTCGTCGTCGCCGCGGGGCACGTCGCGCAGGATGCTGCGGGCCACGCCGTCGAAGCCACGGGTGAGCACGCGGTGGGTGGCCACGTCACGCAGCCAGGTGATGCCGTCGTCGAGGTCGCGTCCCCGGGTCTCGATCACGCCGTCGGTGTAGAACATCAACGCCTCGCCGGGCGCGAGGGTGCCCGTGCTCGCGTGCAGCTCGGGGTCGGGGACCACGCCGAGCGCCGTGCCGCGCGCGTTGTCGACGTCCCACTGCGCGAGCTCGGCCGCCCAGTGGAGCACGGGCGGGTGCCCCGCACTGGTGATCGTGTAGTCGCCGCTGGTGAGGTCGACCAGCAGGTGCACGGCGGTCGCGAAGGACTCGTCGGAGTCCTGCCGGAGCAGGAAGGTGTTGGCGGCTCGCATCAGCGCGTCGGGCGGGAGCGCGCCCACCAGTCCCCCGAGGGCGCCGGCGAACTGCAGCGCCTGCGGTCCGACGGTGACACCCTTGCCGCAGACGTCGACGAGCACCATCTCGAGCTCACGGTCCTGGCGCAGGTCCGCGACCAGGAAGTCACCGGCGTAGCGGGAGCCGTGCGAGGTGAGCATGGCCGACTGCGAGCGCCACGGCGACGGCAGCGTCGGCACGCGGCCCTGCGCCTGGAGCCGGTCGCGCAGCTGCGCGAGCATCGGCTCGCTGAGCGCTGCCGGCAGGCCTGAGCGCTGCTGGGTGGACTGCTGCACCACGAGCAGCACGCAGAGGGCGAGCAGGACGAGGGACGTGACCACCCGGCCGCCGTACGCCCCGTCGTGGACCGCGACCGCGGTGGCCCCCACCAGCAGCGCGCACGACAGCAGGGCCAGCGGCACGGACCGGAGCACGAGCACCCCCAGCAGGAGCAGCACGAACCACACCGCCGACGGGGTCACGTCGAAGGCGACCCACGCGGCCACGAAGCAGGCAGTGGCCGCGACGAGCAGCACGCACAGGACGTAGACCTGGCTGCTGCGCGAGCCCGTCCGCCAGTTCTCCACGCGCTCGTGGAAGTGCGCCGAGAGGCGACGCAGGGAAGGCCCGAGGACGTGCAACACCTCGGAAGGGTAGAGCGCGAGGACGGGGCCCCGAGTGACAATCGAGGAGTTCGTCACCTGACCGTGACGTCCACGCACCGGCACCACGCGTTAGCGTTCCGCCCATGCCCGGTGCCGCCACGACCGACGTCCTCGGTCGCCCCTACACCCGCGAGACCATCGAGCTGCCCGACGACGCCGAGGGCCCGGTCGTGGCCACGCTGGTGCGCAAGCCGACGCGCAAGCGCCGTGGGCGCGCGGTGCTGCACGTCCACGGCTTCGCCGACTACTTCTTCCAGCGCGAGTACGCCGAGTGGTGGACCGAGCGCGGCTACACCTTCTACGCCCTCGACCTGCGCAAGTACGGCCGCTCGATCCTGCCGCACCAGACTCCCAACTTCGTCGAGGACCTCGCGGAGTACTACCCCGAGATCGATGCCGCATGGCAGCGCATCACCGAGCGCGACGGCCACGACGCGGTGGTGATCTCGGCCCACTCGACCGGCGGCCTGACGATGCCGCTGTGGGCCCACGACCAGCAGCCCACCGAGCTGACGGCCATGGTCCTCAACTCGCCGTGGCTCGACCTGCAGGGTGCGGGCTGGCTGCGCAACCCGGCCACCCGGGCCGCGCTCGACCAGCTCGGCGCCCGCCAGCCACGGCGGACGATCCCGCGGCGGGTCGACACCACCTACGGCCGGGCGCTGCACGTCTCCGGGGGTGGCGAGTTCGACTACAACCTCGACTGGAAGCCGCTCGAGTCGTGGCCGGTCCACGCCGGCTGGCTGCGGGCCATCCGTCGCGGGCACGACCGGGTCCACCGCGGCATCGACGTCCCCGCCCCGGTCCTGGTGCTCTCCTCGAAGGTCTCCGGGACCGCCGCGACGCCCGGTGCGGTCGACAGCGCCGACCTGGTGCTCGACGTCACGCAGATCCGGCGCTGGGCGAGCTCGCTGGGCCGCCACGTCACCAGCATCGCCGTCGACGGCGCCCGGCACGACATGGTGCTGTCGGTCCCGGAGGTGCGCCCGCGGGTGTACGCCGAGGTCGACCGCTGGCTCACGGCGTACGTCGAGTAGGTGGCACGCATCCGGAGGCCCGCAGGTTCATGGACGACGATGCTCGAGGTACTCCAGGGCACGCTCGAGGTTGGCCTCTCTCGGGTGTGTCGCGTTCAAGCGGATCCAGTCGCCGTCGGGGCGGAGCAGTTGCTCCTGCCACTCACTGAGAGTCGCTTCCGCGGTGCCGAACTCCCACGCCGTCCCCGGCACCGGGGCCGTCGCTGACGCCACCTGCGAGATCCTGGGCTCACGCTCGTCCAGTCGCGTGAGGAGGACCGAGACGTCCGGCGCCCAGAGCTCGATGAAGGCGTATCGGATCCCGGCAGCCTCAGCAATCGACTCGCCACCGTCGAGCAGTTCACGGTAGCGGCAGGGCGAGTCGAGGATCACGCTCCTACCCTGCGCGACGAGATCGCTCGAAAGACCCAGTGCCACCGCATAGCTGGCGCCGCCGGCGTCCGACATGGGCACTCCGCTCCCGAGGAGACAGCTCTTCAGGACGTCGGTGTTGACCACGACGTAGTCGGCTGTGTTGGCAATCTCGTATGCGAGCGTTGACTTGCCTGACCCCGGGACACCAGAGAGCTGAACGAGCACAGTTCCACCGTAGAGGTCCGCGATGGGTTCCGCTGCGAGCATCGCCCCCGTCACCCAGCAGGCCGCAAGGCCGATCGAGCGACCCGGACTGTGTGGTTTCGGTGTCATCAGGTGACACCCCAGCCACACAGTTGCCTGCCTTGGTCGCGGTGCCTGCCGGTGTCGTCAGCGCAGCAGCGCGACCAGGGCGACCAGGCCGACCGCCACGATGAAGCCGCGCAGCACCGGCGCCGGCAGCCGTCGCCCGATCGAGGCACCGAGCAGCCCGCCGACGATCGCGCCGGAACCGATCAGCGCGACGATGAGCCAGTCCACGTCGGCGACGATGGCGAACAGCAGGCCCGAGACCCCGTTGACCAGGGCGGCCAGGACGTTCTTGAGCCCGTTGAGGCGCTGGAGCGTCTCGTCCAGGCCGATGCCGAGCACCGCCATCATCAGCACGCCCTGCGCGGCGCCGAAGTAACCGCCGTACACCCCGCACGCGAACATCAGCGGCCAGACCCACCAGGCGCCGTTGGCGGGCAGGCCGCCCGTCGACTCGTGCCGGCGCGCGACCCACGCGGAGATACGTGGCCCGGCGACCACGAGCACCAGCCCGAGGAGGATCAGGGCGGGCACGACCACCTCGAAGGCGCCCGGCTGCCACAGCAGCATCAGGCCGCCCACCAGGCCGCCGAGAGCGGACGCGCTGGCGAGGCGCAGCACGCGGCCGCGCTGCCCGGAGAGCTCGCGGCGGTAGCCGACGGCGCCGGTCACCGACCCCGGCACCAGGCCGATCGTGTTGGACACGTTGGCGGTGACCGGTGGGACGCCGAACGCCAGCAGGGTCGGGAACGTGATCAGCGTTCCCGACCCCACCACGGTGTTGATGGTGCCGGCGGCCACCCCCGCGAGGGCGACCAGCACGGCCTCGAGCAGGCTCACTCCGCGGGAGGCTCCGGGGTGATGGCGCCACCGGCGGTCGGGTCGACCGGCGGGGCAGGCTCGACCGGAGCGTCGACGGCGGCCGGCTCGGCCTTGGCGGCGGACGTCGGCGTCTGGCTGGCCGACTCGGCGGCGGCGATGGCCTCCTCGACGACCTTGCTCGTGCCCGAGCCCGAGGGCTTCGGCAGCTGCGCCTCCGAGGGGCCCATGTCGACGCGGGTGCGCGGCGTCGCGTCCTTCGGGATGCCGGCGATCTCGTGGATCGAGGACCCGAGGCCCTCCATCGCCTTGGTGATCTCGGAGGGGATCACCCACACCTTGTTGGCGCTGCCCTCGGCGATCTTGGGCATCATCTGGAGGTACTGGTAGGCCAGCAGCGACTGGTCGGGCTGGCCGTCGTGGATGGCCTGGAAGACGGTCTGGATGGCCTGGCCCTCACCCTGGGCACGCAGGATCGAGGCCTCGCGGTCGGCCTGGGCGCGCAGGATCTGCGACTCCCGGTCACCCTCGGCGTTGAGGATCTGCGACTGCTTCGAGCCCTCGGCCGTGAGGATCGCGGCCTGCCGCTGGCCCTCGGCGGTGAGGATGACGGCGCGCTTCTCACGGTCGGCGCGCATCTGCTTCTCCATCGAGTCCTTGATGGAGGGCGGCGGGTCGATGCCCTTGAGCTCGACGCGGTTGACGCGGATGCCCCACTTGCCGGTGGCCTCGTCGAGGACGCCGCGCAGGCCGGAGTTGATGGAGTCGCGGCTCGTCAGCGTCTCCTCGAGGTCCATGCCGCCGACGATGTTGCGCAGCGTGGTCATCGTGAGCTGCTCGATGGCCTGGATGTAGTTGGCGATCTCGTAGGTCGCGGCGATCGGGTCGGTGACCTGGAAGTAGATGACCGTGTCGATCGACACCACGAGGTTGTCCTCGGTGATCACCGGCTGCGGCGGGAACGAGACGACCTGCTCACGCAGGTCGATGAGGTAGCGCAGGCGGTCGATGAACGGCACGACGATGTTGAGGCCGGCGGGCAGGGTGCCCTTGTACTTGCCGAACCGCTCGACGATGCCGGCGCGCGCCTGCGGCACGATCCGCACCGTCTTGGCGAGCAGGACGATGACGAACAGGACCAGCAGCGCCAGCAGGATCAGGGCGATCTCCATGGACGACTCCTTCGTGGGTCGGGCCGGTGGGACGTGGATTCGTGGATCAGGACTCGAGCCGGGCGACGGGGTGCACGACGGCCGTCGCACCGCGGATCTCCAGCACCTCGACGGTCTCGCCGGGCGCGATGCTGGTGGTGTCGTCGTACGGCTCCGCGGTCCAGAACTCGCCGGCGAGCTTGATCCGGCCGGCTGCCAGGCCGGAGATCTCCTCGGTGACGACGCCCTGCCGGCCGATCAGCTTCCCGTGGCCGAGCGACAGCTCCGGGCCGGAGTGGAAGCGCTTGACCACCGACGGGCGCACCATGGCGAGCGCGGCCACGGAGGCGGCCGACGCGGCGAGGATCTGGATGGCGACGTGGAGGTCCAGGACGGCCGCGATCATGCCGACGAGGGCACCGGCGGCGAGCATGATCAGCACCAGGTCGAGGCTGAACAGCTCAGCCACCCCCAGCACGATGCTCAGCCCCAGCCAGGTCTCCCAGGCGTGCTCGCGGAACCACTCCATGCCCCGACCCTATCCGGTGGGTCCTCGTCGGCACCGGTGCCACCAACCCCCGCGTGGGGACTGGGTCCTCGGTGCAAATCCGCGGTGCAACCCGCGGTGCTAGTCGGCGACGTGGCGGGTGCGGCGGCGGGCCGCATACCGACCGTCCTCCTCGCTCAGCTGCATCGGCATCCCGAAGGTCTCCGAGAGCGTGTCGGCGGTGACGACGCGCTCGAGCGGACCGGCGGCCACCACGCGACCCGAGCGCAGCAGCAGCGCGTGGGTGAAACCGGGCGGGATCTCCTCGACGTGGTGCGAGACCAGCACCGTCGCCGGGGAGTCCGGGTCGAGCGCGATCACCGACAGCGTGGAGACGAGGTCCTCGCGCCCGCCGAGGTCCAGACCGGCGGCCGGCTCGTCGAGGAGAAGCATCTCGGGGTCGGTCATCAGCGCACGGGCGATCTGCACGCGCTTGCGCTCGCCCTCGCTGAGGGTGCCGAAGGTGCGCTCGGTCAGGTGCACGGCCCCGACCTCGGTCAGCAAACCGGCGGCCCGGTCGTGGTCGAGCTCGTCGTAGTGCTCGCGCCAGCGCCCGAGGATGCCGTAGGACGCCGAGACGACGACGTCGCGGACCAGCTCACCGCGCGGGATCAGGTCGGCCAGCGCGGCGCTGGTCAACCCGATCCGGGGGCGCAGGTCGAAGACGTCGACGGTGCCGAGCACCTCGCCCAGGATCCCGGCGACACCCGAGGTCGGGTGGATCTGTGCGGATGCGACCTGGAGCAGGGTCGTCTTGCCGGCGCCGTTGGGGCCGAGGATCACCCAGCGCTCGTCCTCCTCGACGGACCAGTTCACCTCGTCGAGCAGGGTGGCGCCGCCCCTGCGCACCGTGAGGTCGGCGAACTCGATCACGGCGCTCATGCGCGCCACCCTATCCAGCGCTCGCAGGGGTGGTCGGAGGTCGTCGTATTCTCATCGGCCGTGTCCCCCGAACTCCCGCTGTCGGCCCGACTGGCCTGGTGGATGACCGCCTGGCTGCGCGGTGCCGAGGTCACCGACCACGTCCTCGACGCCGTCACCGACGGCGACCTCGCCCACCTCGTCGACGGGCTCCCGGGGGGTACGGCGATGCTCGAGGTGCTCCTCGAGGCGCGACGCTCAGGCGCCACCGGAGCCGGGCTGGCGCTCCCCGTCGAGGGCGACCTGCTCGGGCTCGGCGGCCCGCGCGACCTCAACGACGCCGCCATCGAGTCGGGCGAGGCCGTGGTCGTCGGCACCTGGGCGCTCGTGCCGGAGGTCGTCGGCGAGGTGTGCCACTGGCGGGTCCACCAGGCCGCCCGGCGGCAGCTGCCCGACGTCGGCGAGGCCGACCGGATGCTGCGCGAGGCGCTCCTGACCTCGGCCCGGCAGCTGGCCGACCTCGACGTCGCCCGGTGGCGGCCCGATGTCGCGGACCGGCTGATGAACCTCGGCCACCGCCCGGCGCTCGAGCCGCCCCTCGGCACGCCCGCCCGGTGCGCCGACCTCGCGGCCCGCGGGCTCCAGGGCTGGGCCATCACGGAGCTCGCCCTCGAGGACGACGGTGGTGCCGTGTCGTCGTACGAGATCGAGGCCCGGCGCGCGGCGCTCCAGCCGCTGGAGCGTGCGAGCCGGCGCGCGCTGGTGGCGGCCTGCTCCCCCGAGGTGTGGCCGGAGCCCTGATCACGAGCGACGGCTCACCTGGTCGACCACACCCCCAGCTCGTTGCCGCTCGGGTCGGCGAAGTGGAACCGCCGCCCGCCCGGGAACTCGTAGGGCACCTCCGTGATCGAGCCGCCCGCCGCCTCCACCGCCGCGACGGAGGCGTCGAGGTCGTCGGAGAAGAGCAGCACGAGGGGTCCGCCCGGACCTGCCGGCCGGCCCGGGTTGAGGCCGCCGAGCTCCCCGTCGCCCGATGGCGCCTTGATGCCGGCGTACTCCCCGCCGTAGTCGTTGAACTCCCACCCGAAGGCGTCGGCGTAGAACTCCCGCGAGGCCGCGAGGTCCGTGACGTTGATCTCGATGTAGTCGATGACGTGGTGTGTCTGGTCCATGGACCGACGCTAGGCCCGACCACCGACAGCGCCCACCCACCGGACGTGGACGTCGGCGTCGCGCCCGCCCGCGGGCGCCTAGGCTCGTGCCCGAGATGAGCGACATCGACGAGATCCCGAAGACCCTCCTGATCACCGTCACGGGCAAGGACCGCCCCGGGGTGACGTCGGCGCTGTTCTCGACGTTCGCCGCGGCCGGGGTCGAGGTGCTCGACATCGAGCAGATCGTGCTGCGCCGCCGCCTCGTGCTCGGCGTCCTCGTCACCGCTCCCCGCGACTGGAAGAGGCTGCGCACCGCGGTCGAGCAGACCGCCGCGGCGCTGGACATGCAGGTCGAGGTCGAGCGCGGGCAGGGCGACAACAAGCCCCGGCGATTCGGGCGCTCGCACGTGACCGTCATCGGTGCTCCGCTCAAGGCGTCCGCGATGGCGGCGATCGCCGGGCGCATCGCCGACTCGGGCGCCAACATCGACCGGATCGAGCGCATGGCCCGCTATCCCGTGACGGCCATCGACCTCGCCATCTCCGGGGTCGAGCCGGAGGTGCTGCGTCCGTTGCTCGCCGCCGAGGCGGCCGTGCAGGGTGTCGACATCGCGGTGCAGCCGGCCAACCTGCTGCGCCGGTCGCTGCGCCTGATCGTGATGGACGTCGACTCCACCCTGATCCAGGGCGAGGTCATCGAGATGCTCGCCGCCCACGCCGGCTGCGAGGCGGAGGTCGCGGAGGTGACCGCCCGCGCGATGGCGGGCGAGCTCGACTTCGAGGAGTCGCTGCGCTCAAGGGTGGCGCTGCTCGCGGGCGTGCCCGCGACCGCCCTCGACGAGGTCTACGAGGGGATCGACCTCGCCCCGGGGGCCCGCACGCTGGTGCGGATCCTGCGCCGACTCGGCTACCGGTTCGCCATCGTCTCGGGCGGCTTCAGCCAGATCACCGACCGGCTGGCCGCCGACCTGGGCATCCACTACTCGCGCGCCAACGAGCTCGAGATCGTGGACGGCCGGCTCACCGGCCGGGTCGTCGGCGACGTCGTGGACCGCGCCGCCAAGGCCCGCGCGCTGCGTGAGTTCGCGGCCGACATCGGCGTCTCGGAGGAGGCGACCATCGCGATCGGCGACGGCGCCAACGACCTCGACATGCTCAACGCCGCCGGGCTCGGCATCGCCTACAACGCCAAGGCCGTCGTGCGCGACGCCGCCGACGCCGCGGTCAACGTGCCCTACCTCGACACGATCATGTACCTCCTCGGCATCACGCGCGAGGAGATCGAGGCGGCCGACGCGGACGCCGGCTTCCTCACCCCCGCTCCCCCGGTCTGAGGACCGGCCCCGGATCAGCCGAGCCCGACCACCACGCAGCCGGCGACGGAGTCGTCGACGACGACCTCGGTCGCCAACCCCGCATCGGACATCGCCGCGACGGTGAGCGGCGCCTGGTGCGGTGACGTCTCGATGACGAGCACGCCGGCCGGAGCCAGCCAATCACGCGCTCCGGCGGCGATCCGCCGGTGCAGGTCCACCCCGTCCGGACCGCCGTCGAGCGCCATCCGCCGCTCGTGGTCGCGGGCCTCGGGCGGCATCAGGGCGATCGCGTCACTCGGGACGTACGGCGCGTTGGCCGCCACGACGTCGACGCGCCCGCGCAGGTCGGCCGGCAGTGCGGCGTACAGGTCGGAGAGGTGGACGTGCGCGTCGGGCGCGTTGACCCGTGCGCACGCCAGGGCAGCCGGGTCGAGGTCGGCGAGGTGCACCTCGCCGGCGTGGACGAGTGCCCCGACCGGCGCGACCCCGCAGCACAGCTCGAGGAACACCGAGCCCGGCGCGCATCGTGACGCGGCGACGCGCGCCAGCAGCTCGGTCCGCCGACGCGGGACGAAGACACCGGGTCGCACCGTGAGGCGCATCCCGGCGAACTCCACCCAGCCGAGGACCGTCTCCAGCGGCTCGCCGGCCACCCGTCGCCGTACCAGCGCCTCGAGGGCGTCGCCCGTCGCGCCGCTGTCGACGAGCAGCCCCGCCTCGTCCTCGGCGAAGACGCACCCCGCCGCCCGGAGCCGGGTCGCGAGCGCCTCGGAGCCCGCGGAGGTCAGGCGCGCCCCACGTGGAAGGCCGTCACGGTCGCCGACGCCAGGTCGAGCGCGGACCAGTCGCCGTCGAAGGTGAGCACCGTGAGGGCGCAGGTCGGGTAGCCCATCACCATGTCGGCGGCGGCCGTCGGGTCACCGTCGCCGTCGTCGAGCATCTGGGCGAGGTAGGCGACGGTCGGGTTGTGCCCGATCACCACCAGCGTGCGGGCCTCGGACGACGTGCCGCGGACCAGGTCGAGCACCGTGTCGGGGCCGGCCGAGTAGAGGCCGTCGTCGAGCTGTGGCTCCAGGCTCCAGCCGGCGGCCTCGGCCAGTGACTGCCAGGTCTCCTGCGTGCGCGTCGCGCTCGAGACGAGGGCGTGGTCGGGGACGAGTCCCTGCTCGGCGAGCCAGCGGCCCGCTGCGCCGGCGTCGGCGCGGCCCTCGTCGGCGAGGTGGCGGTCGTGGTCGGTCTCGCCCCACGACTCCGCGCGGGCATGGCGCAGCAGCACGAGGACGCGCTCGCGCGAGGCGGGGTTGAGGGACGGCACGCGGCCACTGTGGCAGCACCCGCCAACCCCTGTCACCCCACGGCCGGGTGTGGCGTCACGCTAGCCTGCCTCCCATGCCCTCAGCCCCCACCCGCGGACCACTGATGATCATCGGCGGTGCCGAGGACAAGCTCCGCAAGCGCACCATCCTCAAGGACTTCGTCGTCGCGAGCGGCGGCCACGACGCCCGGATCGTGGTGATCCCGACCGCCTCGTCGCTCGGCCCGGAGATCGTCGAGGTCTACGAGGCGCTGTTCACCAAGCTCGGTGCCGCGGAGGTCACGACGGCCCGTCCCGAGAGCCGCGAGGACGCCCACGACCCCGGTCTGGTCGAGCTGCTGGAGAAGGCCACCGGCATCTTCATGACCGGCGGCAACCAGCTCAAGCTGTCGGGCGCGATCTGCGGCACCCCGTTCGGGGAGGCCATCATCGACGCGCACGAGCGCGGCGCGGTCGTGGCCGGCACCTCCGCGGGCGCGAGCATCCAGTCCTCGCACATGGTCGCGTTCGGCGTCGGCGGGGCCACCCCCAAGCAGCGCATGACGCAGGTCGCGGCCGGGCTCGGGCTGGTCTCCTCGACCGTGATCGACCAGCACTTCGACCAGCGCAACCGCTACGGCCGGCTGCTGATGATCGTGGCGCAGAGCCCGCAGCTGCTGGGCATCGGCGTCGACGAGGACACCGCCGCGGTGGTCGAGGACGTCGACGGGCACGAGGTGCTGCGTGTGACCGGGCGCGGGTCGGTCACGATCTTCGACCCGGCCCGCATGGTCTCCAACGCCCACGAGGCGCGCCGCTCGGCCCCCCTGCTCGCGAGCGGCGTGATGCTGCACGTGCTGCCGGCGGGCTCGGCGTACGACCTCACCACCCGCACCCTGGTGCCCCAGGCCCACGAGGTCGACGACACCGAGGCCGCCGAGATCGCGGAGGCCGGGCGCGACCTGCGCCAGCTCGCCCGGGACATCGCCGCCAGCGACGTGTCCCCCACCAACCTGCGCCGGCGGCTCGCCCGCAACCGGCGCCGCGTGACCCCCGATGAGACCCCGGCAAGCGATGGAGGCATGGCATGAGTGAGCGTCCGACTCCCGACCTGACGATCGTCGAGACGCGGGTCTACCGCGGCGCGAACGTGTGGTCGTACGACAAGTCGATCCACCTCGTCGTCGACCTCGGCTCGCTCGAGGAGTTCCCCACCAACACGCTGCCGGGCTTCACCGAGGAGCTGATCGCCATGCTCCCCGGCCTGCGTGAGCACTCCTGCTCCCGCGGTCGCCGGGGCGGGTTCGTCGAGCGGCTCAACGAGGGCACCTGGCTCGGTCACGTCGCCGAGCACGTCGCGCTCGCGCTCCAGCAGGTCGTCGGGCACGACATCCGTCGCGGCAAGACCCGGATGGTCAAGGGCCACAAGGGCCGCTACAACATCGTCTACGGCTACGTCGACGAGCAGGTCGGCATCGAGGCCGGCAAGCTCGCGATCCGACTCGTCAACCACCTCGTCGAGGGCGACCCCGACTTCGAGTGGGAGGCCGAGCGCGACGCCTTCATCCGTCGCGCCGAGCGCACCGCCTTCGGCCCGTCGACCCAGGCGATCGTCGACGAGGCGGTCTCGCGCGACATCCCGTGGATCCGCCTCAACCAGTACTCCCTCGTCCAGCTCGGCCAGGGTGTCCACGCCAAGCGCATCCGCGCGACGATGACGTCCGAGACCTCGTCCATCGCCGTCGACATCGCCTCCGACAAGGACCTCACCACCAAGCTCCTCGGCGCGGCCGGGCTGCCCGTCCCCAAGCAGGGTTCGGTGCGTACGGCGGACGGCGCCGTCCAGGTCGCCGACCGGATCGGCTACCCCGTCGTCGTCAAGCCGCTCGACGGCAACCACGGGCGCGGCGTGTGCCTGGACCTGCGCTCCGAGGAGGACGTGCGCAACGCGTTCCCGATCGCGGCCGAGCAGTCGCGCCGCGGCGTGGTGATCGTCGAGTCGTTCGTGACCGGCAAGGACTACCGCTGCCTGATCATCGACGGCCGGATGGTCGCGATCGCCGAGCGGGTGCCGGCCAGCGTCACCGGCGACGGCACCTCGACCGTCGAGCAGCTCGTCGACCTCACCAATGCCGACCCGCGTCGTGGTGTGGGGCACGAGAAGGTGCTGACCCGGATCAAGGTCGACGCCGCGGCGCTCGAGGTGCTCGCCGGCCAGGGCCACAGCCTGGAGTCGGTCCCCGCGGAGGGCGAGATGGTCAAGCTCGCGCTGACCGGCAACATGTCGACCGGTGGCATCTCCATCGACCGCACCTTCGAGGCCCACCCGGAGAACATCGAGATCGCCGAGGAGGCCGCCCGCATGGTCGGCCTCGACATCGCCGGCATCGACTTCATCTGCCCCGACATCACCGAGCCCGTCCGCGAGGCGGGCGGCGCGATCTGCGAGGTCAACGCCGCGCCCGGCTTCCGGATGCACACCCACCCGACCATCGGCGAGCCGCAGTTCATCGCCAAGCCGGTCGTCGACATGCTCTTCCCGCCGGGCGCCACCTCGCGGATCCCGATCGTGGCCGTCACCGGCACCAACGGCAAGACGACGACCAGCCGGATGATCGCGCACATCTTCAAGGGCCTCGGCCGCAAGGTCGGCATGACCTCGACCGACGGCGTCGTGATCGACGAGCGGCTGATCATCCGGGCCGACGCCTCCGGTCCGCGGTCCGCGCGGATGGTCCTGCAGAACCCCCGCGTCGACATGGCGGTCTTCGAGGTCGCCCGCGGCGGCATCCTGCGCGAGGGCCTCGGCTACGAGCGCAACGACGTCGCCGTGGTGCTCAACGTGCAGCCCGACCACCTCGGCCTGCGCGGCATCGACACCGTCGAGCAGCTCGCGGACGTCAAGGCCGTCATCGTCGAGGCCGTGCCTCGCGACGGCCACGCCGTGCTCAACGCCGACGACCCGCTGGTGCGCGAGATGCGCCGCAAGTGCTCGGGCCAGGTCGTGTGGTTCTCGATGGAGGAGCCCGGCAGCGAGGCCCGCGAGATGATCGACGCCCACTGCCGCCGCGGCGGCAAGGCGCTCGTGCTCAATCCCTCCGAGCGCGGCGAGATGATCGTGGTCAAGCACGGCCGGCGCGAGATGCAGCTGGCGTTCACCCACCTGCTGCCCGCCACCTTCGGCGGCCGCGCCCGGATGAACGTCCAGAACACGCTGGCCGCGGCCGCTGCCGCCTTCGCCGCCGGGGCCCCGCTCCACGACATCCGGCAGGGCCTGCGCACGTTCTCGACCAACTACTACCTCTCCCCCGGACGCCTCAACGAGGTCGAGGTCAACGGCGTCAACGTCATCGTCGACTACTGCCACAACGCGCCCGGCATGAGGATGCTCGGCGACTTCGTCGACCGCGTCGGCGAGTCCCTCGAGTCGTCGCACGACCTGGCCCGTCCCTCGCGGATCGGCATCATCGCCACCGCCGGCGACCGTCGTGACGAGGACATGCGCGAGCTCGGCCACATCGCTGCCCAGCACTTCGACGTCTGCATCGTGCGCGAGGACGTCGCGCTGCGCGGTCGTGAGCGCGGCGAGGTCGCCGGACTGGTCGTCGAGGGCGTACGCGCGGCGATCGCCGAGGGCGCTCGCTGCAAGCAGGTCGAGACGGTGCTCGTCGAGATCGACGCCGTACGCCACGCCATGAACCGCGCCAACCGCGGCGACCTGCTCGTGGTCTGTGTCGACAAGCACGGCGAGGTCATGAGCGAGCTGGAGAACTGGTCCTCGCAGGCCCAGGCCGGCTCCGGCGTCAACGAGGACCTGCCGCTCGCCGACCCCGACTTCTCCGCACCCGCAGACTCCTGAGTGCGGATCCTCACCCTCGCCGACCTGCCGCGGCGTACCGTCGACGCGCACCACAGCACGGGCTTCACCGTGGGCGCCTTCGGCCTGAGCGCCGACGCCCACCTCGTCGCCGTCACCCTCGCCCCGGGCGGGGTGATCGGGCGGCACCCCGCGGTGGGGCGCCAGCTGCTGGTCGTACTCTCCGGTGAGGCACAGGTCTGCGGTCACGAGGACGTCGTACGCACCATCGGAGTCGGGGAGGCGGCGGTGTGGGAACCCGGCGAGGCACACGAGACCCGCTCGGCCACCGGGATGCTCGCGATGATCGTCGAGGGCGACCTCGACATCGGTGCCCCCGGCGAGCAGGTCGACCGCGGCGACACCTGAGCCGCCCGGCCTTCCCACGGTCGGAGCGGAACCGGCCGCGACGTCCGAACCCTCAGCCCGAGTCCGCGCGCACCGTCTCGGCGCGCTCGGAGCCCGGCCGGACGACCCGCTCCCCGAGGAGCGCGACCCCGGCGGCCCCGACGAGCGAGACGAGGGCCGTCACCACGACGGCCCGGTGCCAGCCGTCGACCAGGCCCGCCGCCGTGATCGCGCCACTGGGCGCGGCGACGACCGAGACGACGGTGACGCCCAGCGCGGAGCCGAGGTAGCGGGCCGTGTTGTTGGCGCCGCTGCCCAGGCCCGCCTGGCCGGGCGGCACGCTGGCGACGCTCTCGCGGCCCATCGCCGCGTTGAGGACGCCCGTGGCGACGCCGGCCAGGAGCAGTCCGGGCACGAAGCGAGCGGCGCCGCTGCCCGTGTCGACACCGAGGACGAGCAGCTGGCCGAGACCCACGACCGCCAGGGCGACGGCCATCTGGCCGCGACCGCTCCAGTGCGCCGGGAGGCGGCGCGCGGCGACCGCGGTCACCACGCTGGGTGCCGACCACGCCAGCATCAGCCAGGCGGCCGTCGTGGCCGAGATCCCGAGCGCGGAGCCGACGAAGCCCGAGACGTAGGACATCAGCGCGATGATGCCGGCGCCCGTCGCCAGACCGGCGACGTTGACCGCCCGGAACGCCGGACGGGCGAAGAGGCCGAGGGCGAGCATCGGGTGGGTCGACCGACGCTCGACCACGACGAAGGCGACGAGCAGGAGCACCCCGACCACCAGGAGCAGCACGGTCACCGGGCGACCCCACCCGCCGCGGCCCTCGGTCAGGCCCGCCAGGACCGACGCGGTCCCCGTCGCGATCAGGACCACTCCCGGGACGTCGAGGCGTGCCCGCTCGGCGCTGCGCGACTCCGGGCAGCCGCGTGCCGCCGCCGCGAGGGCGAGGCCGGCGACGCCGATCAGCACGTAGACGTCGCGCCACGAGTGGAGGGAGCCCAGGTAGTTGCCCAGCAGGGGGCCGATCGCGATGCCGGCGCCGATGCTGGCGCCCCAGACTCCGGTCGCGCGGCCGCGCTCGCCCGGGTCGGGGTGGGCTGCGGCGATCATGCCCAAGCCGGCTGCGATCACGGCTGCGCCACCCGCACCGGCGACGATGCGGGACGCGACGAACGTCGTCGCGTCGTGCGACAGCGCGCCGAGGAGCGTCGCGAGGCCGAGGACGAGTGAGCCGATCACGAACCAGCGCCGCCGGCCGTAGTCGTCGGCCAGCCGCCCGGCCGTGAGCAGGAACGCGCCGAGCCCGATGCTCATCGAGCTCAGGATCCAGGTCGCGCCGCGGTGTCCCGCACCGAGACCGGCCACCGTCTGGTTGATGTTGGCCAGCGGCGACGTGAAGGCCACGAGCACCGTGACAGTGCCCAGCGAGGCGATGGCGAGGGTGCGACGCGGCGACACGGCAGGTCCTTTGGTTCGGTGAACAGACCAAATCACGCTATCATGGCGTCGTGCCCCTCGGAACCGACTATCCACGCCAGGACTGCGGCATCGCGCGATCGCTCGAGCTCGTGGGCGAGCGCTGGACGCTGCTGATCCTGCGCGACTGCTTCCTCGGGGTGCGCCGCTTCTCCGACTTCCAGGCCCACCTCGACGTGTCGCGGGCCGTGCTGTCCGCCCGCCTCGACGCCCTCGTCGAGCAGCGGCTGCTGCGGCGGGTCGGTGACGGCCACCCGGAGTACGAGCTGACCGCCGACGCCCTCGACCTGTGGCCGGTCCTGCTCGTGCTCGCCCAGTGGGGCGACCACCGCACCACCCCGGGTCTCCCCCGCCGTACCTTCCACCACGTCGGGTGCGGGACCCTCGGACGGGACGGCCGCTGCGACGGCTGCGACGCCTCGCCCCGCGCCGGCGATGTCGAGACGCGGCCGGGCCCGGGGGCCGACCCCACGCTGCGTGACGACCTCGTGTCCCGTGCCCTGCGGGTGCCGCACCGCCTTCTGGTGCCGCTCGCGACGCGGTGACCGGTCAGCTCGAGGCGGCGCGCACCTTCGCCGCGAGCTCGTCGGCGCCGTCGGGCGTCCCGCCGTGCTCGCTGATCCAGTCGTACGCCGCCTGCCGCTCGGCGTGGCACATGAGCCCGACCACGTCGCCGGCCCGGGCCTGGCCGACGAGCGCCGCAAGGCACTCGACCTCGGTCGTGTATGTCTCGATGTCCGTGACCCCGACCCGGGCGGCACCGGCGCGCAGCAGCTGGTCGATCTCGTCCATGGTCCGGTTGCGGAGGTAGCGCTCCTTGTGGCCGATGGCGAGCACGTCGCTGCCCTTCGCGCCGATCTCGCCCAAGGCGTCGATCAGCTCGTCGGTGCGGTCGCCCACGGCGCCGAGCCCGAGCAGCAGGCGGGCCCCGGGGCGGCGTACGCCCTCCATGATCTCGAGCAGGGCCTCCAGCCCGGCCTCGTTGTGGGCGAGGTCCATCACCGCGGTGACGTCGCCGGGGAGCGAGAAGAAGTTCATCCGGCCCGGGTTGTGCTCCGCGTCGGGCAGGAACGACCGCAGGCCAGCGACGACGGTCTCGACGTCGATCCCGATGGCCAGCGAGGCCGACGCGGCGGCGAGGGCGTTCTCGATGTTGAAGCGGCTGAGGCCGGCCAGCGTCATCGGGACGTCGACGAGCTCCACCAGCGGCAGCGGGTCGGCCCCCGGCTTGAGCACGGTCAGCCAGCCGTCGATCACCGTCGTGGCGCGGCCGCCGGCGTTCATCACGTCGCGGATGGCGGGCGAGTCGGGATCGCGCGAGAAGACCCACGGCTGCGCCCTGATGATCGCGGTCATGGCCAGCACCCGCGGGTCGTCGCCGTTGAGGACGGCCCAGCCCTCCTTGCGGGTGATCCGCGGGACGACCGACTTCACCTCGGCGAGCTGGTCGACGGTGTCGATCCCCTGGAGCCCGAGGTGGTCGGCGGTGACGTTGGTGACGACGGAGACGTCGTTGCGCGTGAGGCCGATCCCCTTGAGGAGGATGCCGCCGCGGGCGGTCTCGGTCACGGCGAGCTGCACCTGCGGGTGGGCCAGCACGCGACCGGCGCCGCTCGGGCCGGAGTAGTCGCCGCCCTCGACGAGCTCGCCGTCGATGTAGATGCCGTCGGTGTTGGACCAGCCGACGAGCCTGCCGTCGCCCCGGGCGATGTGGGCGATCATCCGGCTGGTCGTGGTCTTGCCGTTGGTGCCGGTGACGGCGACGACCGGGATCCTGGGCGTGATCGTCGTCGGCCGGGTGCCGGGCTCGGCCGCTGCGACCTGCTCGGCGGCCTCGCTGACCGCACCCTCGACGTCGGGGGTGGGCAGCGCGTCGAGCGCGTGGGCCACGGCGTTGCCGAGGGCCTGGGCGCGGCCGCGGTTGCGCCACGGGAAGGCCACGACCAGCTGGTTGGCATCGGAGGTGGGCCGGACCCGCACGGCCAGCCGCCGGGTCCCCGACTCGACGGCGATCGCCCGCACGAGGCGCTCCACCGCCCGCATCGCGAACCGCTGGCGGAAACCGCTGCCGGGGGCGCCGGGCCGGGTGGTGCGCAGGCCGATGCGGCGGGCGAAGCGCAGCACGGTCTCGTCCGACGCCTCGGCGATCGTGGTGATGTCGAGGGTGAGCTTGATGGCGGCCCGGGGGAAGTAGAGGTTGGGGCCTTCGAGGACGCGCAGTTCGACGAGCGAGGTCACCTCGGCAACCTATCGTCTGGCCCGGTGGGTGGCTGTCTCAGAGGCCCATCGCGTGGAAGCCGCCGTCGACGTGCACGATCTCGCCCGTGGTGGCGGGGAAGAAGTCGCTCAGCAGGGCACAGACGGCCTTGGCCGTCGGCGTGTGGTCGCTCTCGTCCCAACCGAGCGGGGCGCGGTCCTTCCACGCCGACTCGAGGTCCTCGAAGCCGGGGATCGCCTTGGCCGCGAGGGTCTTGAGCGGACCTGCCGAGACGAGGTTGCAGCGGATGCCGCTGGGGCCGAGGTCACGCGCGAGGTAGCGCGAGGTCGACTCGAGCCCGGCCTTGGCCACGCCCATCCAGTCGTACGCCGGCCACGCCGTGGTCGCGTCGAAGGTCAGGCCGACGATCGAGCTGCCCTCGGACAGCAGCGGACGGGTCGCCACGGCGAGTGACTTCAGGCTGTACGCCGAGACCTGCACCGCCTGCGCCACGTCGGCCCACGGCCCCTCCATGAACTTGCCGCCGAGCAGGGTCTCGGGGTTGCCGTAGGCGATGGAGTGCACCACGCCGTCGAGTCCGTCGACGTGCTCGCGCACCTGGTCGGCCAGCCCGGCGAGGTGGTCCTCGTCGGTGACGTCGAGCTCGAGCACGGGCGCCTCGGCGGGAAGGCGCTTGGCGATCCGGCGGGTGATGCCGAGGGCACGGCCGAAGTTGGAGATCAGCACGGTGGCGCCCTGCTCCTGGGCGACCTTGGCCGTCGCGAAGCCGATGGAGGAGTCCATCGTCACGCCGGCCACGAGGATGCGCTTGCCGTCGAGAAGTCCCATGTCAGTGCCCCATTCCGAGTCCGCCGTCAACCGGGATGACGGCTCCAGTCACGTAGGCCGCCCCGTCGGAGGCCAACCAGGTCACGGCCGAGGCGATCTCGTCCGTCGCTGCGTAGCGCCCGAGGGGCACCTGCGCCTTGATCGTCTGCTTCTGCTCGTCGGTGAGCACGCCCGTCATGTCGGTCTCGACGAAGCCGGGAGCCACGACGTTGGTCGTGATCGAGCGCGAGCCCAGCTCTCGGGCCAGCGAGCGCGCCATACCGACCAGGCCGGCCTTCGACGCGGCGTAGTTGACCTGCCCCGCCGAGCCGAGCAGCCCCACGACCGAGGAGATGAAGATGATCCGGCCGCGCTTGAGGCGCAGCATCCCCTTGGCCGCGCGCTTGGCGAGCCGGAAGGAGCCGGTGAGGTTGGTGTCGATCACCGAGGACCAGTCCTCCTCCGACATCCGCAGGATCAGGGTGTCGTGGGTGATGCCGGCGTTGGCGACGAGGATCTCGACCGGCCCGTGGGCGGCCTCGACCTCGGCGAACGCGGCGTCGACGGCGGCCGCGTCGGTGATGTCGCACCGGACGTCGAGCGCGCCCTCGGGCGCCCCGCCCTGCCGCGTGGTGACGGCGACGTGGTCACCGTTGGCGAGGAACGCCTCGGCGATCGCGCGGCCGATGCCGCGGTTGCCGCCGGTGACGAGGACGGATCGGGGCGCGTTCTTCGTCAGGTCGCTCACGCGTCACGACGCTAGTGATTACCCCGGGGTACGCGAAAACCCTCCCGTGCGACCCGTGTCACTCGTCCTCGAGCCGGAACCCGATCTTCAGCCCGACCTGGAAGTGCTCGACCTGGCCGTCCTTGGCCTGGCCGCGCACCTGGGTGACCTCGAACCAGTCGATGTGGCGCAGCGTCTTGCTGGCGCGCTCGATGCCGTTGCGGACGGCCTGGTCGATGCCGTCCGGAGAGGTGCCGACGATCTCGGTGACGCGGTAGGTGCGGTTGGTCATGGGGGCTCCTCGAGGTCGGCAACGGGGTGGGTGGCGGGCCGGTCGGGCACGGCGGTCCGGCGACCCGTCGAGGGCTGAGCCTAGCGACGTACAGTGGAGGCATGGCCTCGCGGGACGACAACTCGGTGCGCATTACGACCGCTCCGACGAGCGTCGCCGACGACATCGCGGGCCGGCAACGGCGCTACCTCTTCTCGATGGCGGTCCGCACGGCGTGCGTCATCGGCGCCGTCGCCGTCGGTGCCGGTCTGCTGCGCTGGATCCTGGTCGCCGGAGCGGTGCTGCTGCCCTACGTGGCGGTGGTCCTCGCCAACGCCGGCCAGCGCAAGGACGACGGCTTCGACCTGCGCTCCTCGGGCTCCTACCGAGAGCTGGAATGACGCGCGACTCACAGTGTCGACGTGTTTGTCCTGACCCATCGATCATGCAAGAATCAACTTGCGACCCCAGCATCCCCCGTCTGTGGTCGCACAGCGGTGCCGGACAGCTTCCCCCGTGGCTGTCCGGCACCGACCTATTTCCGAGGTGTACGTCGAGGTGAGCCGCGTGTCCGAGCCCGAGGCGGCCATCTGCTCGGCGAAGGGCTGCACCGACGCCGCGGCGTGGGAGCTGCTGTGGAACAACCCGAAGATCCACACCCCCGAGCGCCGCAAGACCTGGCTCGCGTGTAACGAGCACAAGGCCTCGCTGAGCGACTTCCTCGGCGCGCGCGGGTTCTTGAAGGACGTCGTCGCGCACGCCGACGCGTGACCTGCTAGCCGCCGATCGCGGACATCGGCCGGTCGGGCTGGAGGAACGACTCGTCGTCGATCCCGTGACCGGCGCGCTTGCCCGCCATCGCGGTGACCCAGCGATCGGCCAGCTCGTCATCGCTGGCGCCGGCCCGCATCGCCGTACGCAGGTCCGACTCCTCACGGGCGAACAGGCAGTTGCGGACCTGGCCGTCGGCGGTGAGCCGCACCCGGTCGCAGTCGCCGCAGAACGGACGGGTCACCGAGGCGATGATGCCGACGGTGGCGGGTCCGCCGTCGACGTCGAACAGCTCGGCCGGGTCGCTCCCCCGCGCCTCGCCGTGCGGGGTGAGGGTGAACTCCGCCCCGAGGCGCTCGAAGATCTCGTCGGCCGTGATCATCTCCGCCCTGCTCCAGCCGTGCTGGGCGTCGAGCGGCATCTGCTCGATGAAGCGCAGGTCGTAGCCGTGGTCCAGCGTCCAGCGCAGCAGCTCGGGGGCCTGGTCGTCGTTGACGCCGCGCAGCAGCACGGCGTTGATCTTCAGCGGCGCGAGCCCGGCCTCACGGGCCGCGGCGAGGCCGGCCACGACGTCCTTGAGCCGGTCGCGGCGGGTGATCTCGTGGAAGGTCTCGGGCCGCACCGAGTCGAGCGAGACGTTGATGCGGTCGAGACCCGCCGCACGCAGCGCGGTGGCCGTGCGGGCCAGGCCCAGGGCGTTGGTGGTCAACGAGGTCTCGACGCCGAGCTCGTGGGTGCGTCGCACGATGTCGACCAGACCGCGCCGGACCAGGGGCTCGCCGCCGGTGAAGCGGACCTCGGCGATGCCCAGGCGGCGTACGCCGATCGTGATCAGCCGGACGATCTCGTCGTCGGTCAGGGTCTGCTCGTCGGGCAGCCAGTCGAGGCCCTCGGCCGGCATGCAGTAGGAGCAGCGGAGGTTGCACCGATCCGTCAGGGACACCCGCAGGTCCTTGGCGACACGGCCGAAGCGATCTGCGAGTGGGAGCATTGCCCCAGTCTAGGTGCGTGCTGGTCACGAGGAGGCTCCGGCTAGCCTCTTGACGGTGCGACGGTTCCGGTTCCTGCTGACTCGTCGGTGGGTGCTCTTCTTCCTCACGGTCGTCTTCCTGGCCTGGGTGGCGTGGCGGCTCGGCGAGTGGCAGTTCCACCGGCTCGAGGACCGCAAGGAGCGCAACGCGATCATCGAGCGCAACGAGACCCACGACCCGGTGGACGTCACCGACGTGATGTCGACCGGCGCGCCGCTCAGCGAGCAGGACGAGTGGAAGATCGTCACCGCCACCGGCACCTACGACGTCGACGACACCGTGGTCGTGCGCTACCGCACCCGCGAGGGCGCGTCCGGCGTCGACGTCGTCGTGCCGTTCGTGCTCGCCGACGGGACCAGCGTGCTGGTCGACCGCGGCTGGTTCGCCACCGACAATCGCGGCGCCACCCCGGACGACGTGCCCGCACCGCCCGCCGGCGAGGTGACGATCGACGGCTGGGTGCGCCTCGACGCGACCGGCGACAGCACGCGGGTCAGCGACCAGTCCACCCGTGCCATCAACAGCGACCGCATCGGCGAGGCACTCGACCGCGACGTCGTCACCGGGTTCGTCGACCTGCGCTCGGAGTCCCCCGAGCCCGACCAAGCACTGTTGCCCGTTGAGCTCCCGGAGCTCGACAACGGCCCGCACTTCTTCTACGGCCTGCAGTGGTGGTTCTTCGGCCTGCTGGCGCTGTTCGGGTTCGGCTACCTGGCGTACGACGAGGCGCGCGGCGGCCGCGGGATGGTCCGCGGCTCCCGACGCGAGAAGCCCGCGGACCAGACCGGGAGCACAGCCGGGAGCAAGGCCGAGGACTCGGACGAGGTCAGTCCCTGAACTGCGTGTCGTGCAGCGTGCGGTAGAGCCCGCCCTGCGCGATCAGCTCGGCGTGCGTCCCGCTCTGCACCACACGGCCGCCGTCGAGCACCAGGATCAGGTCGGCGTTGCGCACGGTCGAGAGCCGGTGCGCGATGACCAGCGACGTCCGCGACGCCAGGGCCGCGTCCAGGGCTCGCTGCACCGCCGCCTCCGACTCGGAGTCGAGGTGCGCGGTCGCCTCGTCGAGCACCACGATCGCCGGCGCCTTCAGCAGCAGCCGCGCGATCGCCAGGCGCTGCCGCTCGCCGCCCGACAGGCGGTAGCCGCGGTCACCGACCACGGTGTCGAGGCCGTCGGGCAGGGACCGCACCAGCGCGGCGATCTGGGCCGACTCCATCGCCTGCCAGATCGCCTCGTCGTCGGCATCCGGACGGGCGTAGAGCAGGTTGGTGCGGATGGTGTCGTGGAACATGTGCGCGTCCTGCGTGACGTAACCGACCACGTCCTCGAGCGACTCGAGGGTGACGTCGCGGACGTCCAGGCCACCGACGCGTACGGCGCCCGCCGAGGTGTCGTAGAGCCGCGCGACCAGGTGGGTGACCGTGGTCTTGCCGGCGCCCGACGGCCCGACGAGGGCCACCATCTGCCCGGGCTCGGCACTGAACGTCACGCCGTGCAGCACAGGGACGCTCGGTCGGGACTCGGCCCGCGCGACGTTCTCCAGCGACTCCAGCGACACGTCCTCGGCGCTCGGGTAGGTGAAGTCGACGCGGTCGAACTCCAGGGACGCCGCACTCCGCGGCAGGGCGGCCGCGTCGGGCTTCTCCTGGATCAGCGACGGCAGGTCGAGCACCTCGAAGACGCGGTCGAAGCTGACCAGGGCGGTCATCACGTCGATCCGCACGTTGGACAGGCCCTGCAGCGGGCCGAGCAGCCGGAGCAGCAGGATGCCGAGGGCGACCAGCGTGCCGACGGACAGGTCGCCCTTGATGGCGAGGTAGCCGCCGATGCCGTAGACCATCGCGGTCGCCAGCTGCGGCAGCAGGGTCATCGCGGCGAAGAAGACGCGGGTGAGCAACGAGATGCGCACGCCCAGGTCGCGGACCACGGCCGCCTTGGCGGCGTACATCCGGTCCTCGGTCTCGCGGCGGCCGAACAGCTTGAGCAGCATCGCGCCGCCGACGTTGAACCGCTCGGTCATGGCGTTGCCGAGGTCGGCGTTGCCGTTCATCTGGTCGCGCGTCAGCCCGGCGAGCCGGTTGCCCACCCAGCGTGACGTGAGCAGCAGGAAGGGGAACAGCAACAGGCACAGCAGCGTGACCTGCCAGCTGAGGGCGAGCATCGTAACGCCGACGACGATCGCCGAGATCATGTTGGCGACCGTGCCGGACAGCGTGGAGGTGAACGCCCGCTGGGCGCCGATCACGTCGTTGTTGAGCCGGCTGACCAGCGCGCCGGTCTGGGTGCGGGTGAAGAACGCGAGCGACTGGCGCTGCACGTGCCCGAAGACCTGGGTGCGGAGGTCGTAGATCAGGCCCTCGCCGATGCGGCTCGAGAGATAGCCCCCCAGAAGCCCGAGGACCGCGTCGACGACCGCCACGACCGCGACGGCCGCCGCCAGCCAGACCACGAGGCTCGTGTTGCCCGGCGTGATGCCGTCGTCGACGATCCGCTGGAGCAGCAGCGGCGGGAGGACGACCAGCCCGGCGTCGGCGATGGTGACCGCGAGGAACATCAGGATCGTCCGCCGGTGTGGCCGCGCGAACGACAGCACCCGGCGAAGCGTCTTGCGCTCGATCCGCTGCTCGACGACCGTGCGGTCCGAGCGCAGGAACCGCCACGGTGGTCCCCCGCTGCCGCCCATCATCGACATGCGGGGCCTCCCTCAGCCGGCCAGGGCCGCGGCGAGGGCGCGGAAGCGGCGCACCTGCGCCTCGCGCTCGAGGCGACGCTGCTCGTCGAGGTCACGGTCGGCTGCCCCCTGCAACAAGGTCTTGGTCTCGGAGACCACATCCAGCATCGGTGCGGCCAGGGCGGCGGCGAGCTCGGCCACGGTGACGTCCAGGTCGTCGCTCGCGACGACCCGGTTCACCAGACCGATCTCGGCGGCCTCGCGCGCCCCGACCATGCGGGCGGTGGCGCAGATCTCGAGGGCCCTGGCGTAGCCAACGCACTCGACGAGCGGCTTTGTTCCCGTCAGGTCGGGCACGAGGCCGAGCGCGGACTCCTTCATCGAGAACTGCGCGTCCTCGCTGACCACGCGCAGGTCGCAGGACAGCGCGAGCTGGAAGCCGGCGCCGACGGCGTAGCCCCGCACCGCGGCGATCGAGACGAAGCGCGGGTCGCGCAGGAACGTGAACCCCTGCTGGAACTCGTCGATGGCGGCGGAGGCGTCCTCGTCGCTGAGCTGGAGCAGCCCGATCACGCTCTCCTCCCCCTCGGTCGCCGGGTCGAGCATCGCCCGGTCGAGCCCCGCCGAGAAGGTCGGCCCGGCGCCCGTCACGACCACCACCCGCACCTCGTCGGGGATCTCGCGGCCGATCGCGGCGAGGGCCTTCCACATGGCGGGGGTCTGGGCGTTGCGCACCTCGGGCCGGTCCAGCGTGATCGTGGCGACCGCACCGGTCACGGAGTAGGCCAGGCCGACGGCGGCGAGATCGGGGAACGTCATGGGACCACGGTACTACTCGTTGGTAACTTGAGGAGCGACGCGGGGCGTACGCCGCTGGGCCGGCCATGCGCCGTACGAACTCCCCGCGGCAATTGCGAACTTCGTGCAGCATGCATGCCCCGTGAAGTCGGGGTTTCCCCGGGTAGCCGGGGAAACCGAACGGGCAGCACCAAGAGAAGTCAGGCCAGCGACACCAGGTCCGCGTAGTCCTCGTTCCACAGGTCCTCGTCGCCGTCGGGGAGCAGCAGCACCCGGTCGGGCTCGAGGGCGCGGACGGCGCCCTCGTCGTGGGTGACGAGGATGATCGCGCCCTCGTAGGTGCGGATCGCGGCGAGCACCTCCTCGCGGGAGGCGGGGTCGAGGTTGTTGGTGGGCTCGTCGAGCAGCAGCACGTTGGCGCTGGAGACCACGAGCGCGGCGAGCGCGAGGCGGGTCTTCTCCCCGCCCGAGAGCACGCCGGCGGACTTGTGGGCGTCGTCGCCGGAGAAGAGGAACGACCCGAGCACGCTGCGCGCCTCGCTGTCGGTGAGCTGGGGCGCGGAGGACTGCATGTTCTCCAGCACGGTGCGGTTGGTGTCGAGCGTCTCGTGCTCCTGGGCGTAGTAGCCCAGCTTCAGCCCGTAGCCCGGCACCACGCGTCCCGTGTCTGGGTTGTCCACACCGGCCAGGATCCGCAGCATCGTGGTCTTGCCGGCGCCGTTGAGGCCCAGGATCACCACCCGCGAGCCCTTGTCGATGGCCAGGTCGACGTCGGTGAACACCTCGAGCGACCCGTAGGACTTCGACAGCTCCTCGGCGGTGATGGGCGTCTTGCCGCAGGGCGCGGGGGCCGGGAACTTGATCCGGGCGACCTTGTCGGCGGCGCGCTCGCCCTCGAGGCCGGCAACCATCTTCTCGGCCCGCTTGAGCATGGACTGTGCCGCGGTGGCCTTCGAGGCCTTGGCGCGCATCTTGTTGGCCTGGTCGGTGAGCGTCTTGGCCTTGCTCTCGGCGTTGGCGCGCTCGCGCTTGCGGCGCCGCTCGTCGGTCTCGCGCTGGCTGAGGTAGTTCTTCCAGCCCATGTTGTAGACGTCGATGGCGCCGCGGTTGGCGTCGAGGTGCATGACCTTGTTGACCGTCGCCTCGAGCAGCGCGTTGTCGTGGCTGATCACGATCAGTCCGCCGCGGTGGGACTTCAGGAAGTCGCGCAGCCACACGATCGAGTCGGCGTCGAGGTGGTTGGTGGGCTCGTCGAGGAGCAGCGTCTCGGCACCGGAGAACAGGATGCGAGCGAGCTCCACGCGACGGCGCTGGCCACCCGACAGGGTCTTCAGCGGCTGGGACAGCAGCCGCGCCTCGATGCCGAGGCTGCTCGCGATCTGGGCCGCCTCCGACTCGGCGGCGTACCCGCCACCGGCGTGCAGCTCCGCGTCGGCCCGCGTCCAGCGCTTCATGCCGCGCTCGTGGGTGGCGACGTCCTCCGAGGCCATCTCCTCCTCGGCCTCGCGCAGGCGGCGCACGACGTCGTCGAGACCGCGCGCCGACAGGATCCGGTCGCGGGCGAGCACCTCCGGGTCGCCGATGCGCGGGTCCTGCGGGAGGTAGCCGACCTCGCCCGCCGTGACGACCTTGCCCGCCGCCGGGAGCGCCTCGCCGGCCAGGATCTTGGTGAGCGTGGTCTTGCCGGCGCCGTTGCGACCGACGAGCCCGACCTTGTCACCGGCGGCGATGCGGAAGCTGACGTCCTCCATGAGGAGTCGGGCGCCCGCGCGGACCTCGAGCTGTTGGGCGTTGATCATGAGGCCCTCAGGCTATCGGTGGTTCGACACTTCGCTCTCATCGTGGGCGGCCCCCGGACGACAGGGTTATGTTGAGGCGAGCCGGCCCGACCCGGGCCCGAGGGAAGGGACACCACCATGCGGTTCGACCCGAAGGCCGACATCGGCACCGGCCGCGTCGACGACGCGGGGTCCGGGACCGGCGGACGGCGTCTCCCGATCCCGACGACCGCCGGCGGCGGCAAGCTGGGGCTGGTCCTCCTCATCCTCGGATTCGTCGTCAAGTACCTCTCGTCGCGTCGCGCCGCGAGCGCGGCCGCGCGCTAACCTGCCTCCGACCCGCCGCTCCACCACCACGATCCGCCGCCCGGAAGGGGTACACACCATGCGCTTCAACCCGAAGGCAGACATCAGCGGTGGCCGCGTCGGCGACAGCGGCTCCGGGGGCGGTGGCGGCATGGGCGGCGGCGGGATGCGCATCCCCATCCCCGGCGGCACCCGCGCCGGCGGCGGCATCGGCGGCCTCATCATCATCGTGCTGATCTTCGTCATCAACAGCTGCCTGGGCGGGGGTGGCGGCACGGGCCTGCCGTCACCCGACAGCGGGATCGACGCCGGCTCCCAGACCGGCAACGCGCAGGGACTGCAGAAGGACAGCGAGCGCTACGCCAACTGCAAGACCGGCGAGGACGCCAACAACGACCCCGACTGCGCCCGCAAGGCCGTCGCCGTGTCGCTCGAGGACTACTGGACCACCACCCTGCCCGAGCAGGCGGACGTGCAGTTCACCCCGGCGCAGATCATCACCTTCAGCGGCGGCGTCGACACCGGCTGCGGCCAGGCCACCTCACAGGTCGGCCCGTTCTACTGCCCCGCCGACCAGCAGATCTACCTCGACACCACGTTCTTCGCCGACGTCCTGGAGGGCCAGCTCGGCGGGCAGGGTGGTGACTACGTCGAGCCCTACGTCCTCGGCCACGAGTTCGGCCACCACATCCAGAACCTCCTCGGCACCATGAACCAGGTCCGCACCCAGAAGGGCCCCGACTCGGACGCGGTCCGCCTCGAGCTCCAGGCCGACTGCTACGCCGGGATGTGGACCAAGGACGCCAGCGACGGCGACGGTATCTTCCTCGACCTCGACCAGGGCGACATCGACGAGGCCCTCGACGCCGCCAAGACCGTCGGCGACGACCGCATCCAGCAGCAGTCGGGGCAGCGGGTCAACCCCGAGGGCTGGACGCACGGCTCGTCCGAGCAGCGCCAGCGCTGGTTCGGCATCGGGTTCGACCAGGGCACCCTCGAGGCCTGCGACACCTTCTCGGCCAGCGAGCTCTGACGCCGGGCCGACACGCGCTCAGCCGAGCAGCGCCTCGATCTGCGCCGCCTGGCGCTGCATGGCGTGGACGTACGGCGCCACGCTGGGGTGGGAGTACTTCCCGGCCAGCGCACCCTCGCCGTCGGCGACCCGGCGCAGCGCCCAGTCGAGCCGGCTCAGCGAGGTGTAGACGGCCGTCGTCCTCGCGCCGGCCGCAGCGACGGGTGCGAGGTCGGGATCGGCCAGCCCCTCGACGTACGCCGCGAGGAGGGGCTCGAAGTCCTCGCGGGTCGCGAGCGCCCACAACCCGAGGTCGTGGCCCACGGCACCGGTGCCCAGGGAGCTCCAGTCGATCGCCACGACCTCGTCGCCGGCGCGACCGCGCAGGTTGGCCGGCGTCGGGTCGCCGTGCTGGAGCACCTGGGGCGCAGTGTCCAGGGCGTCGAGGTGCCGCCCGCGCTGGCGCCAGAGGTGGTCGGCGACGTCGGCGAGCGTGGTGCGCGCGAGGGTGGTCCAGCCGCCGCGCCGCTCGGTGCGCGCGAGGCGCTCGCGCAGCTGCCCACGCGCCAGCCAGGGCTCCTCGGGCACCGGCGTCCGGGCGAACCGGCCGAGCGCCCGGGCCGCGAACAGCCCCGGGTTGTCCACCTCCGCGACCACCTCCTGCACGAGGGTGGTGCCCTCCTCGTCCTGGTCGACCCGCACCGTCACCGGACCACGGAGACCGGGCGTCTGCGCGACCAGGCCGTGCAGCGCGACCTGCGGCTCGCGCTCCCACCAGGCGAACGAGCGCCAGTCGGACAGCTCCGGCTCGTCGCCGTCGACCGGCCCGCGCAGCCGTTTGACGACGACCTCACGACCGGTCTCGGTGGCCAGCCACACGCCGACGACGGACGGGCTGGCGCCTGCGGGCAGCCGCTGCCAACCGGGTTCGGGCTGCCACATGGGGCTGACGCTAGCCGATGTCGCGGCTCCGGAAGCGCAACCAGGCGGCCACCAGCGCCAGGCCCGCCAGGGCGGTCATCGCCAGCTCGGGGCGCCACGTGACGGCCTCGACGGGATACTTCGGCACGTGGGAGTACGGCGACAGGCCGACCACCCAGTCGGGGAGCCGCAGGCTCTCCCCCACCTGGCCGAGCGTGACGAACACCGCCAGCAGCCCCCAGCCGGCGATCGCCCACCGGCTGCGGAGCGTGAGCAGGACCAGGCCGAGGGCGAGGACGAGCCACGTCGCCGGCGCCTGCACCAGAGATGCGCCCACCGCGGCGAGACCGTCGCCGCGACCGAGCGCGGTGGCGAGCCCGGCGACGAGCAGCAGCCAGGTGGTGCCGAGGATCGCGAGCGCGCCCACCGCGAGCAGGAGCCGGTCGCGCGAGGTGGCGGTGGCCAGCACCGTCTCGCTGCGCCCGTCGTGCTCGTCGCCGGCGGCGCGGGTGATGATCGCGATCCCGAAGCAGGTGATCACGACCGCCACGACAGAGGTGATCGCGGCGAGCAGGGCGTCCTGCACGCCACCGATGCCGCCCATCGCCTCGATCACCGCCCGGGCGCCGTCGGAGTCCAGCATCGAGCCGATGCTGGGGATGATCGATCCCATCAGCACGCCCATCACGCCGATGCCGACCGTCCAGCCGACGACCGCCGTGCGCTGGGTGCGCCACGCGAGCGTCACCGCGTCGCGCAGCCGGGGCGAGCCGGTCGCCGGACCCGGCCGGTCGGGCAGCAGTCCCGCACCGAGGTCGCGGCGGCGCCGCAGGCCGAGCGCGACCGCAACGAGCACCCCGGCGAGCAGCGGGTGGAGCAGGAGCACCCAGGCCCGTGGCGAGGACCAGGCGCTGAGCTGGGTGCCCCACCCGAACGGGCTCAGCCAGCTCAGCCAGGTCACCGACGTGTCCCCCACCGCCCGGAGGAGGTACGCCGCACCGATGATCGCGGACGCCAGGAACCCGACGGCGCGCGCACTGCTCGAGACCTGGGCGGCGAGCAGCGCAACCGCCGACCCGACCAGTCCGATGCCCGTCCACGACGCACCGAACAGGACCGAGCCCGCGACCGGCAGGCCGCTCGCGACGTCGGCGGCAGCAGCCAGCACCCCGATCGCCACGCACGCCAGGCCCGCCTCGAGCACCGCCGCGGCCACGGGGGCGTCAGGCCCGACGGCGGTCGCGCCGACGAGCTCCGCGCGACCGGTCTCCTCCTCGACCCGGGTGTGGCGACGCACCAGCACGACACCGAGGAAGGCCACGAACGCGGCGTACAGCACGGTCATCTTCGTCATCGCGAGCTCGCCGAGGCTGGTGACGTCGAGGACGGGACCGTAGAGCGCGACGATCGCGGGGCTGGCGTTGATCGCCTCGGCCGCGGCGACCTGCTCGCGGGTGTCGGAGTAGAGGCTCGCCGTGCCCGCCGCGCTGGCGACGACGGTGAGCGTCAGGACGCCGAGCCACGCGCCGATGAGCACGCGGTCGCGGCGCAGCTCGAAGCGGACGAGCAGCCAGGTGCCGTGCAGGCGCTCGGTCATGCCGGGCTCCGGTAGGCGTCGAGGAAGAGCTCCTCGAGGGTCGGCGGCGTGCTGCTCAAGGACACCACGCCGGCCGCGGTGACCACGGACAGCAGGCCGGGCAACCCGGCCGGGTCGACCGAGCAGCCGATCACCTGCCCGTCCACCGTGACGTCGTGCACGCCGGGCAGCGCGGCGACGTCGGGCACGGCTCCGGAGACCTCCACCCGCACCCGGTCGCGGCGCAGGTGGCGCAGCTCGGCGAGGGTCCCGGTCTCCACCGCACGGCCGGCGCGGATGATCGTCACCCGGTCGGCGAGCCGCTCGACCTCGCTGAGGATGTGGCTGGACAGGAGCACGGTCGCCCCGGCGGCCCGGTGCTCGGCCAGGCAGTCGTTGAAGACCTGCTCCATCAGCGGGTCGAGCCCCGAGGTCGGCTCGTCGAGGACAAGGAGCTCGACCGGCGCGGCGAACGCCGCGACCAGCGCGACCTTCTGCCGGTTGCCCTTGGAGTAGGCGCGGCCCTTCTTCGTCGGGTCGAGCCCGAAGCGCTCCAACAGCTCCTCACGTCGTGTCCCGGCGGGGTCGATGCCGCGCATCCGCAGGAGGAGGTCGATGGTCTCCCCGCCCGACAGGTTGGGCCAGAGGCTGACGTCACCCGGGACGTAGGCGAGCCGTCGGTGGATCCGCGTGGCGTCGCGCCACGGGTCGAGGCCGAACACGGTGACCGAGCCGGAGTCGATCCGCAGCAGCCCGAGCAGCACGCGGATGGTGGTGGACTTGCCGGCGCCGTTGGGGCCGAGGAACCCGTGCACCTCGCCCTGCGCCACCCGCAGGTCCAGCTCGTCGAGCGCCCGGGTGGCGCCGAAGGACTTGACGAGGCGGGAGACGTCGACGGTGTCGCTCACGCCTCCGACTCTAGGCCCGTCAGGTCACGCGTTCGTGACGTCGACCGCGACGGCCTGGGCGTCGGCGATCGCCTGGTCCAGCACCGCGCGCCGCGGGTCGGGCACCGGCAACCAGGGCGCGACCACGGACTGTCCGGCCAGGCGGGCGTCCGCCAGCACCTCGGTCACCGCCGCGTGGTCGCCGCCGGTCACGAGCGGTCCGGGGCGCAGGATCCGCGCGGCGTGGTCGGCCGCCGCCTCGTAGGCCTGCCGGGCCTGGTTGTCGCGGCGTCGCGCGAAGCGCTGCTGGCTCTGCCCGCCGGCCTTCGTGCGGCCCTGGACGTGGCGCTGGCCGATCTTGTGCTCGACCAGGTCGGGCCCGGCCAGACGTGCGACGGCGAAGCCGCCCTTGCGGACCAGCAGCACGCCCCACTCCCCCGGCGTCCGCACGGCGGCGACGAACGCGCCGACCTCACCGATGCCGTCGTACGCCGCCGCGAACGGCAGCACCGCTCGGAAGTGTGATCCGTCGTCGGCGTCGCCGAGGAGCGCGCCGTCGCGGACCGTGAGCGACGTCGCTCCGTGCCGGCCGCCGAAGTTGCCGACCCAGCGGTCGAGTCGATGGGCCGGGACCAGGACGATCGCCATGCTCAGAGGAAGTCGAGCGGATCGAACTCGTCGATCGGGATGACCCGGACGCGAGGCAGGGCCGAGTTGAACGCGCCGACGTCGTACTCCAGGTCGATGATCCGCACGCCCGGCAGTCCCCGGAAGGCGGCGTTGACGAACTCGCCGAAGCCCACGACGCCGACCTGCCGTCGGCCGTCGCACAGCGCCGAGACCTGGTCGACGAAGTCGCCGTCGTGGCTGGCCAGGATGACGTCCGCGTCACGAGAGACCAGCGCCTCCGCGGTGCGCTGGATGGCGATGTCGACGATCTTGCCCGGCCCGCTCAGCGGCACCGGCTTGAAGCCGATGGCGATCAGGGCCTGCACGAAGGTGGTGGGCAGCTCGGTGCCGGCCGCCAGGAAGAACAGCCCGGTGACGGGCTGGTCGAAGGCGCGCTCGCTCCACTCGAGCAGCCGGTCCCAGCGCGGCCGTTCCTCGGGCCGGGGACGACGGCCGAGGATCGAGCTGCCGAGGGTGGCGTCGATGTTCTCCCCGTCGATGAGGAGATAGGTCTGGCGCTCCATCACTGCTCGTTCCGGTAGACCACGCGGAAGTGCTCGACGACCTCGTCGCCGACCTCGACCTCCTCGACCTCGAGCAGGGCGACGGGATGGCCGGCGCCGTCGCAGAGGATCGACAGGGCACCCGCGACGGGCATCTCCGCGCCGTCCTCCTCGTAGGCCGCGGCTGGGGCGTGCGTCGCGATCGGCTCGCCGGCGTCGAGGCCGGCGACGAACGCGTCGGCCTCCTCCGGCGTCTCGCCGTAGGACCAGGCCGGGGGCCGGACCACCTCGAGGGTGGTGGGACCGAAGTAGGCCGGGGCCACGTTCAGCTTGGCGTGGAACCGGGCCAGCTCCCAGAAGCTGCCGATCTCGTCGCTACCGGTCTGCTCCGTCATGCCGCGACCCTAGCCGCTCCTCGCGAGCGCGGATCCGGGAGAGCCTCAGGCCTGGCGCGGTGGGAGCTGCGCGAGGGCGTCGCGCACCAGCGCCAGCCGGGCGGCCACGGCGACCTTGCCGCGGATCCCCTTGGCCGCGTCGCCCAGCGACTCCTGGACCGCCGCGAGCACCTGCGCGTCGGAGAACGACGGCCGGGTGCCCTCCGCGACCTCGTGGTCGGGCAGGGCGAGCAGGACCGGCAGCACCTGGCCGCCGACGGCGTCGAGCACCTGGTACTGCTCGTGACGCGTCAGCGCAGCCCACGTCTCCTCGCGGTCCGCGCGGCGGCGTACGCCTCGACGTCGCGCGCCGGCCACCGTCTTGGCTGCGGCGGTCACCGCGACAGTGAGCTCGTGCTCGGTGAAGCGCACGCTCAGACGTTGAAGCCGAGGGCGCGCAGCTGCTCGCGGCCGTCGTCGGTGATCTTGTCCGGGCCCCACGGCGGCATCCAGACCCAGTTGATCGCGACGTCGTTGACGATGCCCTCGAGGGCCGAGTTGGTCTGGTCCTGGATGACGTCGGTCAGCGGGCAGGCAGCGGAGGTGAGCGTCATGTCGAGCACGACGTTGCTGCCCTCGTCGAGGTGCACGTCGTAGACCAGTCCGAGGTCGACGACGTTGATGCCGAGCTCGGGGTCGACGACGTCCTTCATCGCCTCGGTCACGTCGTCGACGGTGACGGTCGAGCCGGCGCCGGTCGAGGTCGCCTCGGGGACGTCGGGCAGGTCGCTGTTGTCGATGGTCATGAGGTCTCCTTCGAGAGGGTCTGGGAGGTGGCGTCCTTGAACGCCATCCACGAGAGCAGGGCGCACTTCACACGCGCGGGGAACTTGGCCACACCGGCGAACGCGATGCCGTCCTCCAGGACGTCCTCGTCGGGCTCGACCTGGCCCTTGCCCTGCATGAGCTCGAGGAACGTCTGGTGGATCTGCATCGCCTCGTCGACCGGCTTGCCGATCAGGAGGTCGGTCATCACCGAGGTCGAGGCCTGCGAGATGGAGCAGCCCACGGCGTCGTACGACACGTCGTCCACGACACCCTCGGACAGGTGCACCCGCAGGGTCACCTCGTCGCCGCAGGTGGGGTTGACGTGGTGCACCTCCGCCTCGAACGGGTCGCGCAGGCCCGCGTGGTGGGGGTGCTTGTAGTGGTCCAGGATGATCTCCTGGTAGAGCGAGTCGAGTGCGGCATCCATGGATCAGCCCACCTTGAAGTAGGAACGCGTGTAGTTCAGGCCCTCCACGAGCGCATCGATCTCGGCCGGCGTCGTGTAGAGGTAGGACGACATCCGGGTCGAGGCCTGCACGCCGAAGCGGGCGTGGGCGGGCTTGGCGCAGTGGTGACCGGCGCGAACGGCGACGCCGCGCGAGTCGAGGACCTGGGCGATGTCGTGCGGGTGGACGCCGTCGAGCTCGAAGGAGATCGCGCCTCCGCGCGATGCGGCGTCGAGCGGTCCGAGCACCCGGACGCCGGGCACCGACGCGAGGCCCTCGAGCGCGTAGCCGGTGACGGCCTGCTCGTGCGCGTGGACGGCGTCGAGCCCGACGTGGTCGAGGTAGTCGACCGCGGCGCCGAGGCCGATGGCCTCGATGATCGGCGGGGTGCCGGCCTCGAACTTGTGCGGGATCCCGGCGTACGTCGAGCGCGCCATCGTCACGGTCTCGATCATCTCGCCGCCGCCGTGGAACGGGGGCAGCGCCTCGAGCACCTCACGACGACCCCACAGCACGCCGATCCCCGTGGGGCCGACGACCTTGTGGCCGGTGAAGACGAGCAGGTCGGCACCCGAGGCCACGACGTCGATCGGCAGCTGGGGCGCGGCCTGCGAGGCGTCGACGACCACGACCGCGCCCACCTCGTGCGCGCGGGCCGCGATCTCGGCGACCGGGTTGATGGTGCCGAGCATGTTGGAGACCCAGGTCAGCGAGACGACCTTGGTGCGCTCGTTGATGAGCTCGTCGATGTTCGACAGGTCGAGGCGACCGTCGTCGGTGAGCCCGAACCAGCGCAGGGTCGCGCCCGTGCGCTCGGTGAGCAGCTGCCACGGCACGATGTTGGAGTGGTGCTCCATCTCGGTGATGACGACCTCGTCGCCCTCGCCGACCGACAGCTCGCCGCTCGCCCACGCGAACGTGTTGGCGACCAGGTTGAGCGCCTCGGTCGCGTTCTTGGTGAAGATGACCTCGTCGCGGCTCGGTGCCTTGATGAACGCGGCCACCCGGTCACGCGCCGCCTCGAACGCCTCCGTCGACTCCGCGCCGAGCTGGTGCATGGCACGGGAGATGTTGGCGTTGTGGTGCTCGAGGTGGTCGACCATCGTGTCGATGACGACCTGCGGCTTCTGCGAGGTGTTGGCGCTGTCGAGGTAGACCAGCGGCAGGCCGCCTGCGAGCTGGCGCTCGAGGATCGGGAAGTCCTTGCGGATGATCTCGAGCTCCGGAAGCAGTCCTTCCATCACGTGCCCACCTTCCTGGTGTCGTCGTCGATCGATGGCTGGGGCCGTCAGCTGGCGGCGGCGGCCTTGACGTACTTGTCGTAGCCCTCGGACTCGAGCTGGTCGGCGAGCTCGGGGCCGCCCTCCTCGGCGACGCGGCCGTCGACGAACACATGGACGAAGTCGGGCTTGATGTAGCGCAGGATGCGCGTGTAGTGGGTGATGAGCAGGACGCCCTTGTCACCGTCGGCCTTGAAGCGGTTGACGCCCTCCGAGACGATCTTGAGCGCGTCGATGTCGAGGCCCGAGTCGGTCTCGTCGAGCACCGCGACCTTCGGGTCGAGGAGTTCGAGCTGGGCGATCTCGTGCCGCTTCTTCTCACCGCCCGAGAAGCCCTCGTTGACCGAGCGCGACGCGAAGGTCGGGTCGAGGTTGAGCTGCTCGAGCACGCCGTTGACGTCCTTGACCCAGGTGCGGAGCTTGGGGGCCTCGCCGTCGATAGCGGTCTTCGCCGTACGCAGGAAGTTGGAGACCGAGACGCCGGGCACCTCGACGGGGTACTGCATGGCCAGGAACAGGCCGGCGCGGGCGCGCTCGTCGACGGTCATCGCCAGCACGTCGTCACCGTCGAGGGTGACGGTGCCGCCGGTGATCGTGTACTTCGGGTGACCGGCGATGGAGTAGGCCAGCGTCGACTTGCCCGAGCCGTTGGGGCCCATGATCGCGTGGGTCTCGCCGTCGTTGATGGTCAGCGTGACGCCCTTGAGGATCTCCTTGGGGCCGTCCTCGGTGTCGACGGAGACGCGCAGGTCGTTGATCTCGAGCTTGCTCATGAGGGGGTGACTCCATTCAGGGTGGTCTCGACGTCGACGTAGACGTCGGTGTCGCGGATCTCGACGGGGAAGGTGGCGACCGGCTCGGTCGCGGGGAACGTGGTGGGCTTGCCGGTGCGCAGGTCGAAGGTCGACCCGTGCAGCCAGCACTCGATGGTGCAGTTGGCGACGTCGCCCTCCGAGAGTGAGACGGCGGCGTGCGAGCAGAGGTCCTGCAGCGCGAAGACCTCGTCGCCGTCGCGGGCGACCGCGACCTCGAGGCCGTCGACGAGCACGCCGAGCGCCTCGTCAGCGGGCACCTCGTCGAGGGAGCAGACGCGGACGAAGGTCACGACGCGTCCTCCCGCAGCACGTTCTTGGCCAGCTCGGCCTCGACGGTCTTCATCAGCCGGTCCTCGATGGAGGGCACGCCGACCTGGCGGATCAGGTCGTTGAAGAAGCCGTGGACGACCAGGCGCTGGGCCTCCTGCTCGGAGATGCCGCGCGACTGGAGGTAGAACAGCTGCTCGTCGTCGAAGCGGGCGGTGGCCGACGCGTGGCCGGCGCCCTCGATCTCGCCGGTCTCGATCTCGAGGTTGGGGATCGAGTCGGCCTGGCAGCCGTCGGTGAGGACGAGGTTGCGGTTCTCCTCGTAGGTCTCGATGCCCTCGGCGACCTTGCGGATCAGCACGTTGCCGACCCACACGGTGTGCGCCTTCTCCCCCTGCAGCGCGCCCTTGTAGACGGCGTGCGACTTGGTGCGGGGCGCGTTGTGGTCGGCGAAGATGCGGTGCTCGATGTGCTGGCCGGCGTCGGCGAAGTAGAGGCCGAGCAGCTCGGCGGAGCCGCCGGGGCCGTCGTAGGTGACGTTGGCGTCCATCCGCACGACGTCGCCGCCGAAGGAGATCGCCGCGTGCTTGTACGTCGCGTCGCGACCGACCCGCGCCTGGTGGTGCGAGAGGTGGACGGCGTCGTCGGCCCAGTCCTGGATCGAGACGACCGAGACGTCGGCGCCGTCCCCGACCGCGATCTCGACGACCGCGGCGATGGTGGACGAACCGGTGTGGTTGAGCACCACGATCGCCTTGCTGTGCGCCCCGAAGCGCATCGCGACGTGGCCGGCCTCGGTGACCGAGACGTCCTCGCCGTCGAGGTCGACGACGATCGGCTCGGCGACCTCGGTGTCGGCCGGGACGTCGATCAGGAGGCTCGAGGGCACCTCGGCCAGGACGCGGGCGGCCCAGCGGGTGTTGGGCACGAGACCGGAGATGCCGCGCAGGCTGCGGGCCTCGTCGCCCGAGACGCCCTCGATCCGCACGCCGGCGGGCGTGTTCCAGGTGCAGGAGGTCGCCGAGCGCATGAACTCCGCGTCGGCGTGCAGGCCCTTGAGCCGCTTGAGCGGGGTGAAGCGCCAGATCTCCTCGCGACCGGTGGGGGCCTCGTGGTCGGCGACCTCGAAGGACCCGGCCGGGTGCAGGTGGCTCTCGACCTTGTCCACCTCGAGGGCGGAGCGGACGGAATCGGTGGTGACTGTCACAGATCTTCTCTCTTGGTTGCTCAGGTGCGGGGCGGTCCGGCGGCGTCAGCCGACCGCGCCCTCCATCTGCAGCTCGATCAGTCGGTTGAGCTCGAGGGCGTACTCCATCGGGAGCTCCTTGGCGATCGGCTCGACGAAGCCGCGCACGATCATCGCCATCGCCTCGTCCTGCTCCATGCCGCGCGACATCAGGTAGAAGAGCTGGTCGTCGGAGACCTTGGAGACGCTCGCCTCGTGGCCCATGGACACGTCGTCCTCGCGGATGTCGACGTACGGGTAGGTGTCACTGCGGCTGATCTGGTCGACGAGCAGTGCGTCGCACAGCACGTTGGACTTCGAGCCGTGGGCGCCCTCGTTGACCTGGATGAGCCCGCGGTAGGAGGTGCGGCCGCCGCCGCGCGCCACCGACTTGCTGAGGATCGAGCTCGAGGTGTGCGGGGCGGCGTGCACCATCTTGGCGCCGGCGTCCTGGTGCTGGCCCTCGCCCGCGAAGGCGATGGAGAGCGTCTCGCCCTTGGCGTGCTCACCCATCAGGTAGATCGCGGGATACTTCATCGTCACCTTGGATCCGATGTTGCCGTCGACCCACTCCATCGTGGCACCGGCCTCGCAGGTGGCGCGCTTGGTGACGAGGTTGTAGACGTTGTTCGACCAGTTCTGGATGGTCGTGTAGCGGCAGCGTCCACCCTTCTTGACGATGATCTCGACCACGGCCGAGTGCAGCGAGTCGGAGCTGTAGATCGGCGCGGTGCAGCCCTCGACGTAGTGCACGTAGGCGTCCTCGTCGACGATGATCAGCGTCCGCTCGAACTGGCCCATGTTCTCGGTGTTGATCCGGAAGTAGGCCTGCAGCGGGATGTCGACGTGCACGCCCTTCGGCACGTAGATGAACGAGCCGCCCGACCACACGCTGGTGTTGAGCGCCGCGAACTTGTTGTCACCCACCGGGATGACGGTGCCGAAGTACTCCTGGAAGAGCTCCGGGTGCTCCTTCAGCGCGGTGTCGGTGTCGAGGAAGAGGACGCCCTGCTCCTCGAGGTCCTCACGGATCGAGTGGTAGACGACCTCGGACTCGTACTGCGCGGCGACACCGGCGACGAGGCGCTGCTTCTCCGCCTCGGGGATGCCGAGCTTGTCGTAGGTGTTCTTGATGTCCTCGGGCAGGTCCTCCCACGAGGCGGCCTGCTTCTCGCTGGAGCGGACGAAGTACTTGATGTTGTCGAAGTCGATGCCGCCGAGGTCGGAGCCCCAGGTCGGCATGGGCTTGCGGTGGAAGAGCTTGAGGCCCTTCAGTCGCAGGTCGAGCATCCACTGCGGCTCGGACTTCTTGGACGAGATGTCGCGCACGACGTCCTCGTTGAGCCCACGCGTGGCGGTGGCACCCGCGTCGTCCTTGTCGGCCCAGCCGAACTCGTAGCGGCCGATGCCCTTGAGCTCGGGGTTGAGTTCTTCGATGGAGGTCATGCCTTCTCCTTCTGGGTGGATGACGTGGAGGTCGGGATGCAGGTGGTGCAGACGCCATCGCCGTGGGCGATGGTCGCGAGGCGCTGGACGTGGGTGCCGAGCACGCGACCGATGGCCTCGGTCTCGGCCTCGCACAGCTGGGGGAACTCGTGGGCCACGTGCGAGACGGGGCAGTGCTGCTGGCAGAGCTGGTCGCCGATGGGGAGGTCGCGCACGCTGGCGGCGTACCCCTCGGCGGTGAACACCCGAGCCAGTGCCTCGGCCGGGCTGAGCGACGGGTCCTGCTCGGTGATGCTGGCGTAGTCGCGCTCGACGAAGGCCACGCGGCGGCGGGCGAACTCCATGACGGCGTCGTCGCCGCCTGTCTCGGCCAGGAAGCGCAGCGCCTGGACGGCGAGGTCGTCGTACTGCTGGTCGAAGGCGTCGCGACCCGCGTCGGTGAGCGCGAAGACCTTGGCCGGGCGTCCGCGACCGCGGCTGCCGTAGACCTTCTGGTCGCGCGCCTCGACGGTGCCGCTGTCGGCCAGGTGGTCGAGGTGGCGACGTACTGCGGCCGGCGTCAGGTCCAGCCGGTCGGCCAGGGCTGCGGCCGTCGAGGGGCCGTTCTCGAGGATCGACCGCGCCACCCGGTCACGGGTGGGTGCGTCGGTGTCGGGGGGTCCCCCGGCACGCACGGTGGTCGGCCTCATGAATTGCACAACGCAAGTGTGACGTTAATGCTTCCGCGTGTTCAAGCAAGGTTCCCCTAACCCGGCCCGGGCGTGCCGCGCGTCACGCGCCGCCACGCCCCGATGTCGCGGCCTGTCAGTCGGCGGTGCGGTTGCGGAAGGTGCGGATCGCCAGCGGCGCGAGGGTGGCGGTGAGGAGCACGATCCAGCCGATGGTGAACGGGACCGGGTGGTGCATCGGGAAGGCGGCTCCCTCGGCCAGCTGGTAGTCGTTGCCCCAGAGCACCCGCACGGCCTGGGTCAGCGACGAGATCGGGTTCCACTCCGCGACGAACCGCAGCCAGGTGGGCATCCCGTCCGTCGGGGCGAACGTGTTGGCCAGGAAGGTGATCGGAAAGATGGTCGCGAACATCACGCCGTTGACCGCCTCCACCGAGCGCATCGCCGAGCCGACCAGGATGCCGACCCAGATCATCGCGAAGGCCCAGCCGACGAGGAGGGCGTAGCCGAGCAGCGCCTCGAGGATGTTGGTGTGGATCCGCCAGCCGATCGCGAGCCCGGTCAGGGACATCACCACCAGCCCGATCGAGGAGTGCGCCACGCTGGAGAACGAGCGGCCCACGAGCACCGCGGCCGGGTTGATCGGCAGCGACCGCATCCGGTCGACGATCCCCTTCTCCAGGTCGGCGGTGAGGCCGACCGCGACGATGAAGGAGGAGAAGGCCACGGTCTGGGCCATGATCCCGGGCAGCAGGAACGCCTTGTAGCCGCCCTCGATGGGGACGGCGATCGAGCTGCCGAAGACGTAGGCGAAGAGCAGCACGAACATCACCGGCTGGATGGTGACGTCCATCAGCATCTCGGGCATGCGCTTGATGTGGATGAAGTTGCGCCGGGCGATGGACACGGACTGTCCGAGCAGTCCGGTCTCGCGGATCTGCGGGCGTTCGATCGTGCTCATGAGATGAGCTCCTCGTCTGCGTCGGTGTTGTCCTCGGCGCGGTGGCCGGTCAGGTGCAGGAAGACGTCGTCGAGGCTCGGCCGCTTGAGGCCGATGTCGTCGAGGACGATGCCGCTCTCGTCGAAGAGGGCCGCCACCTTCGTCATGTGGCCCAGCCCCTCCGCCGGTGCGGTGAGCTGACGGGCACCGGGGTCGCGGTGCACGTCGCTCACGTGCGGCGCCAGCAGCGCCTCGGCCCGGCCCAGGTCGTCGGCGTGGGAGACCGTCACCACCAGTGCGGCCGCCCCGGACTGGTCCTTGAGCTGCAGCGGCGTCCCCTCGGCGATCACCGTGCCGTGGTCGATCACCACGATGTTGTCGGCCAGCTGGTCGGCCTCCTCGAGGTACTGCGTGGTGAGGAGCAGCGTCGTCCCGTCCTCGACCAGCTCGCGCAGCACCTCCCACAGCTCCACGCGGGAGCGCGGGTCGAGGCCGGTCGTCGGCTCGTCGAGGAACAGCACCGGAGGCGTCGCGATCAGGCTGACGGCCAGGTCGAGGCGACGGCGCATGCCGCCGGAGTAGGTCTTGGCGATGCGGTCGCCGGCCTCGCTCAGCGAGAACCGCTCGAGCAGGTCGTCGCTGGCTCGCTTGATGTAGCCGGCGTCGAGGCCGTAGAGCTGGCCGATCAGGCGGAGGTTCTCCCGGCCCGTCAGCAGCTCGTCGACCGTCGCCGCCTGGCCGGTCAGGCCCATGGAGCGGCGCACGGCGGCAGGGTCGGCCAGGACGTCGTGGCCGGCCACCCGCGCGGTGCCCGAGGTCGGCCTGGTCAGGGTGGTCATCATCCGGACGGTGGTGGTCTTGCCCGCGCCGTTGGGCCCGAGCAGGCCCAGGACGGATCCCTCGGGGACGACGAAGGAGACACCGTCGACGGCCACGGTCTCGCCGAAGCGCTTCACGAGATCCACGGCCTCGATGGCATGGGGAGAAGTCATGTGGGTCACGCTAGCCGTCACCACGGACAGGGTGCGTCCGGTTTGTTGGCGCGTCACTCCTAGACTCGCGCCGTGCCCGCTGAGTCCCCTGCTGTCGACATCCAGGGGCTGGTGATGGCGTACGGCGACAAGACGGCCGTCGACGGACTGTCCCTCCAGGTCGGGCGCGGATCGATCACGGCGGTCCTCGGCCCCAACGGGGCCGGCAAGACCACCACCCTCGAGACGTGCGAGGGCTACCGGCGACCCCAAGCGGGCTCCGTCCGGGTGCTGGGCCTCGACCCGCACCGCCAACGCCGCGAGCTGCTGCCCCGCGTGGGCGTGATGCTGCAGGCTGGCGGGGCGTGGAGCGGGGTGCGGGCGATGGAGATGCTCGACCACGTGGCGGCGCTGCACGCCCACCCGCTCGACACCGCGATGCTGCGCGACCGGCTCGGTCTCGCCGACTGCGGCCGCACCCCCTACCGCCGCCTCTCCGGCGGCCAGCAGCAGCGCCTGGGCCTGGCCATGGCGTTGGTCGGGCGACCCGAGCTGGTCTTCGTCGACGAGCCCACCGCCGGCATGGACCCGCAGGCCCGGCGCACGACCTGGGAGCTGCTCGAGGAGGTCCGGGGCGACGGCGTGACCGTCGTCCTCACCACCCACCACATGGACGAGGCGGAGCACCTCGCCGACCAGGTCCACATCATCGACCGGGGACGGCTGATCGCCTCGGGGACGCCGACCGAGCTCACCAGCGGCGGCCACACCGCGACGATCCGGCTGGTCGTCACCCGCCCGTTCCCCGAAGGCGCGCCCGAGTCGCTCGCGGCCGACCTCGGCCCCGGCACACAGGTCACCCAGCTCGACGAGCGCAGCATGCTGATCGCCGGCCCGGCCGACGGCACCACGCTGCGCGTCGTGTCGGCCTGGTGCGAGGGCCACGACGTCGTGCCCGAGTCGCTGGCCCTGGGCCGGCAGAGCCTCGAGGACGTGTTCCTCGCCATGACCGGTCGGGAGCTGGCCGGATGAGCACCCCGACCGGCACCTTCGCCCCGGCGCCTGGCGGGGCGACCCTGTCCCGCCAGGTCGCCGCGCAGGCGCGCATGGAGGCACGGCTGATGCTGCGCAACGGCGAGCAGCTGCTGCTCGCCATCGTGATCCCGGTGATCGTGCTGGTCGGCGGGGTCCTCGCGGCGGACCGGGTCGGTCTCGACCTCGACGGGCACCGGGCGGTCGACGTGCTCGCTCCCGGCGTGCTCGCCCTCGCGGTCATGTCGACCGCGTTCACCTCCATCGCCATCGCGACAGGATTCGAGCGGCGCTACGGCGTGATCAAGCGCCTCGGTGCCTCTCCCCTGCCGCGGTCGGGACTCCTGCTCGGCAAGGTCCTCGCGCTGCTCAACGTGGTGGCGCTCCAGCTCGTCGTGCTGGTCGTGGCCGGGCTCCTGCTCGGCTGGCGGCCGACCCTCGACCACCCGCCGACGTCGATCGCCGCGGCCGTCCTCGCCGTGGCAGCCGGCACGTGGGCCTTCGCGTCGCTGGGCCTGTTCGTCGCCGGCCTGCTGCGTGCCGAGGCGACCCTCGCGCTGGCCAACCTCGTCTACCTCCTGCTCATGGCCGGCGGTGGCGTCGTGCTCCCGACCTCGTCGTACGGCGCTGCGTCGGCCGTCATCCAGTGGCTCCCGTCGGCGGCGCTCGGCGACGCGATGCGCGCCGCGCTCGTCGACGCCCGTCTCGACGCCTCCGCCCTCGCCGTACTCGTCGTGTGGGGGGTCCTCGGGACCGTCCTCACCGCTCGCACCTTCCGTTGGGAATGAACACGAACATGTCTGCCGTCCACCGTCTGGCGTGGCCCCTCGCGGTCGCCAACCTCGTCGCCAACATCGGCATCGTCATCACCGGCGGCGCCGTCCGCCTGACGGGTTCCGGACTCGGCTGCCCGACGTGGCCGCGCTGCACGGACGCGTCGTACGTCGCCCATGGCGAGCTCGGCATCCACGGCGCCATCGAGTTCGGCAACCGGATGCTGACCTTCGTGCTGGTCGTGCTGGCGATCGCGCTCTGGGTGGTCGTGCTGATCGACCTGGTCCGGTCGTGGCGGGGCACGCGAGCGTGGCGGCCGTTCCTGATCGCCACCGTCGTCCTGCTGGGCATCCCGGCCCAGGCGGTCATCGGCGGGATCACGGTCCACACCGACCTCAACCCGTGGATCGTGTCGCTGCACCTGCTCGTGTCGATGGCGATCATCGGGGTGTGCGTGCTCCTCCTCGACGTGCTCCGGGGGCCGGACCGGGAGGACGGCGGTGGGTTGCGGAGGCTGGCCTGGCTGGTCTTCGGCGCGGCCTGGGTGGTGCTCTACCTCGGGACCGTCGTCACCGGCAGCGGCCCGCACTCCGGCGACCTCGACTCCCGACGCACCGGGCTGGACCCGCAGGTGATGTCGCACGTGCACGCTGCCGCGGTCTACCTTCTGGTCGCCCTCACCCTGGGGCTGGCGCTGGTGGCTCGTCGGCAGGGCGCGGCGCTGGTCGCCCGAGCGGCGGGCGGGCTGCTTGCGCTCGAGCTCGCCCAGGGCCTGCTCGGCTTCGTGCAGTACTTCACCGACCTGCCCGAGGTCCTCGTCGGCCTGCACATGCTCGGCGCGGCGCTCGTCTCGGCCGCCGTCACGTGGACCCTACTCACGACCCTCGGCCGCAGCAGAGGCCGCAGCAGGGGCCGCAGCAGGGGCCTCGTCAGCGGTTCGTGAGCCGGGCGAAGACCATCGTGCGCTTCGAGTAGTCCCCCACCTTGCAGCCGATCAGCACGATCCGGCCGGGACCGGAGACGCTGAAGAGCCGCCCGATGGGCCGCGTCGCCGACCAGAACTCGCGGTGCGTCACCGTGAAGCTGCACCGGTCGAGCCGGATGGTGTCGCCACGGCGCAGCGTCCCCCACCGGTCGGCCGTGCCCGGGCCGGAGCGCCAGGCGTGCCCGGCGTAGACCGTCGACCCGGTCGCGTCGCACGGCGGATCCCCGCGGTCCCAGGTGTAGACCGTGTTCGTCAGCCCCGAACCGATGGCCAGCGTGCCGGCTCGCGCCGGCACCCGCACGACCTTGGCGTTCGTCGAGGTCTCCGGGATGCGCAGACGGTCTCGGTCAGGGGCGGCCGAGGCCGCTCCCTGACCGAGCAGGACCGCGAAGCACGTCACGACGACCGCGAGCGCTCCGCCTCGCATCACTTCCCCGTGCTGGGAGAGGTCTGCGGTGCCTTCGCGCACTTGGCGGCTCGGAAGGTGACCGTCCAGGACTGCTTGCCCAGGAGGCTGACGTCGGCCTTGGCCGCGGTCGCCTTGATCCGGACGACCGAGCTCTTGGCCCTCAGCCACGTGCCGGCCGGCACCTGCTTGCCGTTGACCCAGTAGCGGACCCCGGGTCGCTTGACGGGCTTGTAGACATCGCCCGCCCGTCCGCACTTGTCGAGCACCTTCACCTTGGCGCGCACCGCGACGGTCGACAGGACCGGCGGCGTCGTCGTGGTCGTGGTGGGGACCTCGGCCGGCGGAGTCGGCGTCGGCGTCGGGGTGGGAGTCGGCGTGGGCGTCGGAGTGGGCGTCGGCGTCGGCGTCGGCGTCGGCGTCGGGGTGGGCGTCGGCGTCGGCGTCGGCGTCGTCGGCGTGCACGCGGTCGCGAAGGAGGCGAGCGGGATCGTCCCCGAGCTGGCGACGGTCGTGCCGTTGCTCCACCTGCCCTTGAGCGTCAGGGTCACGTCCCCCGTGGGCCTCGTGGTGAGGACCTCCGAGTAGGTGCCGGTGGCTCCTTGGGCGAGCACGGTGCCGACGGGCACCGCGGACGTGCGGTTGGACTCGATGAACGTCTCGGCCTTGTCCGACTCGCTGTTGACGACCTTCCACGTGACGGCCCAGCCGCCCTCGGTCCGGCACGCGACGGAGCCGGTGATGGTGTTGTGGTGGGCGCTGGACGGACTCGCCAGCCCCACGACCACCAGCAGGCTGGCGATCAGGACGATCAATGCCCCAGAGACTGCTCGGCCCACGGCAGCTGCAGATGACAGCCTGCTCGTGGGCGCGTCGGAAAACTTCATTATTCAGGACCCCCCGGTCTTGTTTTCGCAAAAGACGGACAATCTGCCGTCGTGCTGCTAACGAGAGAACCCGACCGCGGTCACCGGATCAAAGGGATGTGCACAAGACGTTACCGAGGTGTGGACCACCAGTGTCCTGTCTGGACCTGTGGACGCCTGGTGGCCCACCCCCCGGGGTGGCTCAGCCGAAGAGCAGGGGGTCCAGCGCGACCGCGACGAAGAGCAGCGAGAGGTACAGGTTGGACATGTGGAACAACCGCATCGGGTTGATCTCGCTCAACACGTCGGAGGCCTTCGCCCGACGCCACATGCGGTGCGCCTCGACCAGGAACACGACGCCGAGGACCGCGGCGGCGACCGGATAGAACAGGCTCGTGCCGGCGATCGGCCAGAGGGCGATCGAGGTCGCGACCATGACGTAGCTGTAGAGCACGATCTGGCGCCCGACCTCGTCGGCCGGCGCCACGACGGGCAGCATCGGCACGTCGACGTTGGCGTAGTCCTCGCGGTAGCGGATCGCCAGCGCCCAGGTGTGGGGCGGCGTCCAGAAGAAGACCACGAGGAACAGGATCACCGGGGTCCAGGCCAGCTCGCCGGTGACGGCGGTCCAGCCGATCAGCGCCGGGAAGCAGCCCGCGAGCCCGCCCCACACGATGTTCTGGGTGGTGCGCCGCTTGAGCACCATCGTGTAGACGAAGACGTAGAAGGCGTTGGCGAGCACCGACAGCACGGCGCTGAGCGGGTTGACCCACAGCCACAGCACGACCGTCGAGAGGACGGCCAGCACGGTCGCGAACACCAACGCCGACCGCGCCGTCACGATGTGCCGCGGCAGCGCACGCCGTCGGGTGCGTCGCATCTGCTCGTCGATGTCGCGGTCGTAGACGCAGTTGTACGCCGACGCGGACCCGGCCGACAGCGCCCCGCCGAGGACCGTGGCGGCCACGAGGCCGAGGGCCGGGATCCCGCGCTCGGCGAAGAACATCACCGGCACGGTCGTCAGGAGCAGCAGCTCGATGACGCGCGGCTTGGTGAGACCGACGTACGCCGCGACGACGTCTCTGAAGGACGCGCGACCGACCGGCTCCTCCGTGCTCCCGAGGGGTGCCGACGGCTCGGCGGCGGAGGCCGGACGGCCAGCTTGCGACACGGTATGAAACCTCAGGGAAGGGGAACTGGAGCGGGGTCGAGTCTAGCCCGCGACGTGAGTAGGCTCGGACGTGCCCGTGCCTCCCCGAACGGCCTCCCCGAAAGACAAGGACCACTGTGAGCTCCTCGCTGCCCGAGCTGGACTGGAACGAACTCGACGACAAGGCCGTGGACACGGCCCGCGTCCTCGCGATGGACGCGGTCCAGAAGGTCGGCAACGGCCACCCCGGCACGGCGATGAGCCTGGCCCCGGTGGCCTACATGCTGTTCCAGAAGGTGATGCGTCACGACCCGGCCGACCCCGAGTGGGTCGCGCGTGACCGCTTCGTCCTCTCGTGCGGCCACTCCTCGATCACCCTCTACACCCAGCTCTTCCTCGGTGGCTTCGGCCTCGAGCTCGACGACCTCAAGGCGCTGCGGACCTGGGGCTCCAAGACCCCCGGCCACCCCGAGCTCGGCCACACCGTCGGCGTCGAGGTGACCACCGGCCCCCTCGGCCAGGGCGTCGGGAACGCCGTCGGCATGGCGCTCTCGGGTCGTCGTGTGCACGGCCTGCTCGACCCGGGCGCCGCCCCCGGCCAGAGCCTCTTCGACCACCAGGTCTACGCCCTCGCCTCCGACGGCGACCTGCAGGAGGGCATCAGCTCGGAGGCCAGCTCGATCGCCGGCACCCAGAAGCTGGGCAACCTCACGGTCATCTACGACCGCAACCGCATCTCGATCGAGGGCGACACCGACATCGCGTTCACCGAGGACGTCGCCGCCCGCTACGAGGCCTACGGCTGGCACGTCCAGACCGTCGACTGGACCAACGGCGGCAAGAAGTACGTCGAGGACGTCCCCGCCCTCCACGACGCCGTCCGCGCGGCGCACGACGTCGACGACCGGCCCTCGTTGATCGTCCTCGACACCGTCATCGCCTGGCCCGCCCCCAACGCGCAGGGCACCGAGGCCGCCCACGGCAGCGCCCTGGGCGCCGACGAGGTCGCCGCCACCAAGGAGGTCCTGGGCTTCGACCCCGAGCAGACCTTCGAGGTCCCGCCCGGCGTGCTCGAGCACACCCGTGAGCTGCGCGAGCGTGGCGCCGCCCTGGGCGCCGAGTGGGACGAGAAGTACGCCGCGTGGGCGGCGGAGCACGCCGACGCGGCCGAGCTGCTGCACCGCCTGAAGCGGCGCGAGCTGCCGGCCGACCTCGCCGACGCGCTGCCGAGCTTCGACGCCGACGAGAAGGGCGTCGCCACCCGCTCGGCGTCCGGCAAGGTCATCAACGCCCTCGCCCCGGTGCTGCCGGAGCTGTGGGGCGGCTCGGCCGACCTGGCCGGCTCCAACAACACCACGATCACCAGCGCCCCGTCCGTCGGGCCTGCCGTCGCGGAGGTCGGCGAGTGGAGCACCGACCCCTACGCCGGACGCGTGCTGCACTTCGGCATCCGCGAGCACGGCATGGGCGCGATCATGAACGGCATCGCGGCCGACCGGCTCACCCGCGTCTTCGGTGGCACCTTCCTCACCTTCTCCGACTACATGCGCGGCGCCGTGCGGGTCGCGGCCCTGAGCAAGCTGCCGGTGACGTACGTGTGGACCCACGACTCCATCGGCCTCGGCGAGGACGGCCCCACCCACCAGCCGATCGAGCACCTCGCGGCGCTGCGGGCCATCCCGGGCCTCGACGTCGTCCGCCCGGCCGACGCCAACGAGACCGTTGCCGCCTGGCAGACCGTGCTCGGCCACACGGACCGGCCGGCCGCCCTGGCCCTCACCCGACAGAACGTTCCCGTCTTCCCGCGCGGCACCGACGGGTTCGGGTCGACCGAGGGCGTCGCGCGCGGCGCCTACGTCCTGCTCGACTCCGAGAAGGGCACCCCCGACGTCGTGCTCATCGGCACGGGCTCGGAGGTCCAGCTCGCGGTCGAGGCGCGCACCCTGCTCGCCGCCGACGGCATCGACGCCCGCGTCGTGTCGATGCCCTGCCTCGAGTGGTTCGAGGACCAGGACGTCGCCTACCGCGACACCGTCCTGCCGCCCACCGTCAAGGCGCGCGTCTCGGTGGAGGCCGGCATCAAGCAGGGCTGGCGCGAGCTGGTGGGCGACCACGGCCGCATCGTCTCGATCGAGCACTACGGCGCGTCGGCCGACTACCAGCGCATCTACACCGAGTTCGGCATCACCGCCGCGGCCGTGGCCGACGCCGCACGCGACAGCGTCGCCGCCGTACGCGCGTGATCCAGCAGCAGGCCCATCACCAGACGTTCGAACCACCGCTCCCCAGGAGGAATGCACATGTCTGACCGCCTCACCGCACTGTCCGAAGCCGGAGTCTCCATCTGGCTCGACGACCTGTCCCGCGAGCGGATCGAGACCGGCAACCTCGCCGACCTCGTCAGCTCCTCGTCGGTCGTGGGCGTCACCACCAACCCCTCGATCTTCGCGGCCGCGCTGAAGGACGGCGAGCGCTACGACGCCGAGGTCCGCGACCTCGCGAAGTCGGGCGCCGACGTCGACACCACCGTCTTCCAGCTCACCACCGGCGACGTGCGGAGCGCCTGCGACGTCCTGAAGCCGGTCTTCGACCTCACCCACGGCGTCGACGGCCGCGTCTCGATCGAGGTCTCCCCCACGCTGGCCAACGACACCGACGCCACCATCGCGTCCGCGAAGGACCTCTGGAAGGCGGTCGACCGGGAGAACCTCCTGATCAAGATCCCCGCCACGACCGAGGGCGCGCCGGCGATCAGCGACGTGCTCGGGGAGGGCATCAGCGTCAACGTCACGCTGATCTTCGGCCTCGAGCGCTACCAGGGCGTGATGGAGGCGTACGTCGCCGGGCTGGAGAAGGCCCGCGAGAACGGTCTCGACCTGTCGAAGATCCACTCGGTGGCGTCGTTCTTCGTCTCCCGGGTCGACACCGAGATCGACAAGCGCCTCGAGGAGCTCGGCGCCGACCAGGAGCTCTTCGGCCGGGCGGGCGTGGCCAACGCCCGGCTGGCCTACCAGGCGTTCGAGGAGTTCTTCTCGGGTCCGCGCTGGCAGGCCCTCGCCGATGCCGGCGCCCACAAGCAGCGGCCCCTGTGGGCCTCGACCGGCGTCAAGAACCCCGACTACCGCGACACGATGTACGTCACCGACCTCGTCGTGCCCGACACCGTCAACACGATGCCCGAGAAGACCATGGAGGCCTTCGCCGACCACGGTGAGGTCAAGGGCGACCAGGTGACGACGATGTACGACGACGCCAGCGCGACGATGGCGTCGCTGGCCGCCGCCGGCATCGACTACGACGACGTCATCGCGACCCTTGAGGCCGAGGGCGTCGAGAAGTTCGTCACCTCGTGGAACGAGCTCCTCGACACCGTCCGCGGCCAGCTCGAGGGCGCCGGCGAGGAGTCGTGAGCGCGGCCCCGGTCGACGCCACGTCCACCGCTGCGTGGTCGCGGCTCTCCGAGCTGGGCCGCGACTTCGCACCCGACCTCCGGGCGTCCTTCGCGGAGGACCCCGACCGCGCGTCGCGGCTGACGTTCACGGCCGCCGACCTGTACGTCGACCTGTCGAAGAACCTCGTCAACGACGACGTCCTCGACGCCCTGCTGGCGCTGGCCGACGAGGTCGGCCTCGCCGCCCGGCGCGACGCGATGTTCGCCGGCGAGCACATCAACGTCACCGAGGACCGCGCCGTGCTGCACACGGCCCTGCGCGCGCCCGCCTCGGCGTCGCTGACCGTCGACGGGCAGGACGCGATCGCCGACGTGCACGAGGTCCTCGACCGGGTCTACGCGTTCGCGACGAAGGTGCGCTCCGGGGAGTGGACCGGTGTCACGGGCGAGCGGATCCGGACGGTGGTCAACATCGGGATCGGTGGCTCGGACCTCGGTCCCGTGATGGCGTACGAGGCGCTGGCGCCGTACGTCATGGACGGGCTGGAGTGTCGATTCATCAGCAACATCGACCCGACGGACGCGGCCCGGACGCTGCAGGGCCTCGACCCGGCCTCGACGCTGTTCATCGTGTCGAGCAAGACGTTCGGCACCCTCGAGACGCTGACCAACGCCCGGCTGTGCAAGGCCTGGCTGCTCGACGGCCTCGCGGGCCAGGACGCGTCGGAGGCGGTGGCGAAGCACTTCGTGGCGGTGTCGACCGCGCTGGACAAGGTCGCCGACTTCGGGATCGACCCCGACAACGCGTTCGGCTTCTGGGACTGGGTCGGTGGCCGCTACTCCCTGGACTCGGCGATCGGCACGTCGCTGGTCGTCGCGCTCGGACCGGAGCGGTTCGCCGAGCTGCTGGCCGGCTTCCACGCGATGGACGAGCACTTCCGCACGGCGCCGTCCGCGAGCAACGTCCCGGTGCTGATGGGGCTGGTCAACGTCTGGCACCACAACTTCCTCGGCGCGGCCACCCACGCGGTGCTGCCCTACTCCCAGCTGCTGCACCGCTTCCCGGCCTATCTCCAGCAGCTCACGATGGAGTCCAACGGCAAGAGCGTGCGCTGGGACGGGAGCCCCGTCACCACCGAGACCGGCGAGGTCTTCTGGGGCGAGCCCGGGACCAACGGTCAGCACGCGTTCTACCAGCTGATCCACCAGGGCACCCAGCTCGTCCCGGCGGACTTCATCGCGTTCGCCAACCCCGCCTACCCGCTGACCGACGGCGACGTGGACGTGCACGAGCTGTTCCTGGCCAACTTCTTCGCCCAGACCAAGGCGCTGGCCTTCGGCAAGACCGCCGACGAGGTGCGCGCCGAGGGCACCGACGAGGCGATCGTCTCGGCGCGGGTCTTCGAGGGCAACCGGCCCACCACCTCGATCATGGCGCCGGCCCTGACGCCCGGTGTGCTCGGCCAGCTGATCGCGCTCTACGAGCACCTGACGTTCGTCGAAGGCGTGGTGTGGGGCATCGACAGCTTCGACCAGTGGGGCGTCGAGCTCGGCAAGCAGCTCGCCCAGGCGCTCACGCCGGCCGTCGGTGGCGACGCCGGCGTGCTCGCCGAGCAGGACGCCTCGACGCAGGCCCTGATCACCTACTACCGGGAACGGCGACAGTGACCCCACCCTCCGGCTCGACCAACCCGCTGCGCGATCCCCAGGACCGCCGCCTGCCCCGGATCGCCGGCCCGTCGGGCCTGGTGCTCTTCGGCGTGACCGGCGACCTGTCGCGCAAGAAGGTGATGCCGGCGATCTACGACCTCGCCAACCGCGGGCTCCTGCCGCCGGGGTTCAGCCTCGTCGGCTTCGCCCGTCGTGACTGGGCCGACCAGGACTTCGCCCAGATCGTGCACGACGCGGTCAAGGAGCACGCGCGCACGCCGTTCCGCGAGGAGGTGTGGAAGCAGCTCTCCGAGGGGTTCCGGTTCGTGCCGGGCAACTTCGACGACGACGTCGCCTTCGACAACCTGCGGCGCACGGTCGAGGAGCTCGACCAGCTGCGCGGCACCGGCGGCAACATGGCGTTCTACCTCGCCATCCCGCCGGCCTTCTTCGGCACCGTCGTCGGCCAGCTCGAGGAGCACGGCCTCGCCGACGGCACCGCCGACCACTGGCGCCGGGTCGTCGTGGAGAAGCCGTTCGGCCACGACCTCGCCTCGGCCCGCGAGCTCAACGACGTGCTGGCCGGTGTGTTCGAGCCCGACGAGATCTTCCGCATCGACCACTACCTCGGCAAGGAGACGGTCCAGAACATCCTGGCGATGCGCTTCGCCAACAACATGTTCGAGCCGATCTGGAACTCCAACTACGTCGACCACGTGCAGATCACGATGGCCGAGGACATCGGCATCGGCGGCCGCGCGGGCTACTACGACGGCATCGGCGCCGCCCGCGACGTCATCCAGAACCACCTGCTCCAGCTGATGGCGCTGGTCGCCATGGAGGAGCCGATCGCCTTCGACGCCGAGAGCCTGCGCCTCGAGAAGCAGAAGGTGCTCGCCTCCGCCGTGCTCCCCCGCCGTCTCGACACGACCACGGCTCGGGGGCAGTACGCCGCCGGCTGGCAGGGCGGCGAGAAGGTCATCGGCTTCCTGGACGAGGAGGGGATCGCCACGACGTCGGCAACCGAGACGTTCGCCGCGATCACCGTCGAGGTCGAGACCCGCCGGTGGGCCGGCGTCCCGTTCTACCTGCGCACCGGCAAGCGGCTCGGCCGGCGCGTCACCGAGGTCGCGGTCGTCTTCAAGCGCGCGCCGCACCTGCCCTTCACCTCCACGGCCACCGAGGAGCTGACGCAGAACGCGCTGGTGATCCGGGTGCAGCCCGACGAGGGCCTGACCATGCGGTTCGGCTCCAAGGTGCCCGGCACCGCGATGGAGATCCGCGACGTCAACATGGACTTCGCCTACGGCGGCTCCTTCACCGAGGCCAGCGCCGAGGCGTACGAACGACTGATCCTCGACGTCCTGCTCGGCGACCCGCCGCTGTTCCCGCAGCACGAGGAGGTCGAGCTCTCCTGGAAGCTGCTCGACCCGGTCATCGAGCACTGGGCGAAGAAGGGGAAGCCCGACACCTACGACGCCGGGACGTGGGGTCCGCCGTCCGCCGACGCGATGCTCGCGCGGTCCGGACGCACCTGGAGGAGGCCGTAATGATCGAGCTCATCGACACCACCTCGTCCAAGATCGCCGCGGAGTTCGTCCGCTCGCGCACGCGCGCCGGCAGCCCGGCCATGGGCATGGTGATGACCCTGATCATCGTCACCCCCGAGGACGACGCCGTCGAGGCGATGAAGGCCGCACAGCGAGCCTCGCACGAGCACCCGTCGCGCGTGCTCGGCGTGATCCTCGGCGACGGCCGCGGGGCCGGCCAGGTCAACGCCCAGGTCGGCAGCGGGGACGGCTGGGGCGGCGAGACCGCCCTGATCCGGCTCAAGGGCGAGGTGGTCAAGCACGCCGAGTCCGTCGTGCTCCCGCTGCTGCTGCCCGACTCCCCCGTGGCGATCTGGTGGCCCACCTCGCCGCCCGACGACCCGGCCAGCGACCCGCTCGGCGCCCTGGCCAAGAGGCGCATTACCGACTCGGCCGGCGTCACCCGCGGCAAGTCCACCGCGATGCTGCACCAGTGCCGCTCCTACGCGCCCGGCAACACCGACCTGAGCTGGACCCGCCTGACTCCGTGGCGCGCCCTCCTCGCAGCCGCGCTCGACCAGCACCCCCTCACCGTCATCGGCGCCTCCGTCACCGCCGAGCGGATCAGCCCGAGCGCCGACCTGCTCGTCGCCTGGCTCGCCGACCGGCTGCACGTCGCCGTCGAACGGCACACCTCCGAGGGTCCCGGCATCACCGAGGTCACGATGGACACCCGCGAGGGACCGATCACCATCTCGCGTGCCGACGGCCGCCTGGCGACCTTCACCTCCCCCAACCGTCCCGACCGGCCGGTCGCGCTGAAGCGACGCGAGGTGCCCGCCCTGCTGTCCGAGGAGCTGCGCCGCCTCGACGAGGACGACGTCTACGCGCGTACGGCGAAGCGGCTGGTCAAGCTGAGGAGCACCACGTGAGCACTCCCGAGGTCCGTCGGCACGCCGACTCCGACACGCTCGTCGGCGACGTCGCCACCGCGCTGATCGAGCGGCTCTCGGCCGCGCAGGAGCGGGGCGAGGTGCCGCAGATCGGCCTCACCGGCGGCACGATCGCCGACGACCTGCACCGCGAGCTCGCGCGGCGCGCAGGCGACTCGTCGCTCGACTGGTCCCGGGTCGTGTTCTGGTGGGGCGACGAGCGGTTCGTGCCGGCCGACTCGTCCGACCGCAACGCCCGTCAGGCCCGCGAGGCGCTGCTGGACCACGTGCCGGTCGACCCCGCCCGCGTCCACGAGGTGCCGGCGAGCGACCAGGTCGCGACCGCGGAGGACGCGGCCGCCGCCTACAGCGCGACCCTGCGCTCGGAGGGGGCCGGCTTCTTCGAGGTGCTGATGCTCGGCATCGGCCCCGACGGGCACTGCGCCTCCCTGTTCCCCGGCCACCCGGGGCTCGAGGCTCGCGACGCCATCGCCGTCGCCGTCCACGACTCCCCCAAGCCGCCGCCTGACCGGGTGACGCTCACCTTCGAGGCGATGGAGCGCTGCCGCGCGGTCTGGTTCATCGCCAGCGGCGAGGGCAAGGCCGACGCGGTCGCCCGGGCCCTGGCCGAGGAGGGATCGGTCGCCGAGACGCCGGCCCGCGGCGTCCACGGCGACGAGACCGTGTGGTGGCTCGACGAGGCCGCCGCGTCCCGCCTGCCCTGAGAGGTGCGCAGCGCCGTACCCCCGTGGCGGTGCGTGAGCCACACTCCTACGCGCGAGAACGTGGGTGGCTCACCGCTCCCGGGCGAGTCGCGGCACGACACGTCGTACGGCGGTGCGTGAGCCACAGTCCTGCGCGCGAGAACGTGGGTGGCTCACCGCTCCCGGGCGAGTCGCGGCACGACACGTCGTACGGCGGTGCGTGAGCCACACTCATGCGCGCGAGAACGTGGGTGGCTCACCGCTCCCGGGCGAGGCGCGGCACGACACGTCGTACGGCGGTGCGTGAGCCACGGTCGTGCGCACAGGAATGTGGCTGGCTCACCGCTCCCGGGCGAGTCGCGGCACGACGCGCCGTACGGTGGCGGTGCGTGAGCCACGTTCCCGCGATCGAGGACGTGGGTGGGTCACCGCCGCCGGACAGCGGCGAGGCGGACGCGGAGGGCGACCCTCAGAAGATGATGTCGCCGGACTTGCGCCGCGAGCGGAGCAGCTGGATCGCCTCGTCGAGGATGCTGGCCGCCTCGGTCTCGGAGCGACGCTCCTTCACGTAGGCGAGGTGCGTCTTGTAGGGCTCGATCTTCGGCGCGGGAGGCGGGTTGTCGGAGTCCAGGCTGGCGGGCAGCCCGCACTTGGGGCAGTCCCACGACTCGGGGGCGGTCGCCTCGACGGCGAACGTCACCACCGACCGGTGGTCGTGGGAGCAGAAGTAGGTGACGGCCTGGCGCGGCGCGGCCTCACCTCGTTCGGCCTCGCCCATCGGACCAGCGCCGACCCGGCTTCCCCGGATCGCGTTACCTCCACCAGCCACGTGCGTCTCTTTCTCTCAAGCCCCGTAGTGAACCGTGCGACAGACGAGCGAGCGACTCGGACGAGTCAGGAGCCGGCGTAGGCCTTCAGCAGTCCGAGGGCGATCACGCACGCGAACCAGATGACGCCCATGCCGATGGTGAAGCGGTCGAGGTTGCGCTCGGCGACCGACGACCCTCCCAGCGAGCTGGACACGCCGCCGCCGAACATGTCGGAGAGGCCACCTCCGCGCCCCTTGTGCAGGAGGACGAGGAGGATCATGACGGCACTCGTCGCGACGAGAAGAATGGTGAAGAGCAGTTCCACGGGCGAAAGCCTACGTCACGACCGGCCGGTCGCCCGACAGGCCCGTCACAGAACCGGCATCGAGTAGAACCGGCAGATCCCGCCGAACTCGTCGACCTGCAGGCTCGCCCCACCCACGAGCGCGCCGTCCACGTCGGCCTTCTCCATGATGCCGGCCACGTTGGCGGCCTTCACCGAGCCGCCGTACAGGACCCGAACCCCGTCGGCCGCGGCGTCGCCGTGGACCTCGCGGACGCGGTCGCGGATCGCCTCGCAGACCTCTTGGGCGTCGTCGGGCGTGGCCACCTCGCCGGTGCCGATGGCCCAGACGGGCTCGTAGGCGACCACGAGGCCGGCGACCTGCTCGGCGGTGAAGCCGGCGAGCGAGCCGTCGACCTGGGCGAGGGTGTAGGCGACCTGGTCGCCCGCCTGACGGATGTCGAGTCCCTCGCCGACGCAGACGATCGGGGTCATGCCCGCGGCGAGCGCCTTGTGGGCCTTGGCGTTGACGACCTCGTCGGTCTCGGCGTGGTACTCGCGCCGCTCCGAGTGCCCGACCACGACGTAGGAGCAGCCCAGCTTGGCGAGCATCGCCGCCGACACCTCGCCGGTGTAGGCGCCGCTGTCGTGCGTCGAGACGTCCTGGGCGGCGTACTTGATGGAGAGCCGGTCGCCGTCGACGAGCGTCTGCACGGAGCGCAGGTCGGTGAAGGGGGGTACGACGACCACCTCGACCTTGCCGTAGTCGTGCCGCTTGTCGGACAGCGTCCACGCCAGCTTCTGGACCAGCACCACCGCTTCCTGGTGGTTGAGGTTCATCTTCCAGTTGCCGGCCATCAAGGGGGTGCGGGTCATGGTCAGTGCCTTTCCAGGACGGCGATGCCGGGCAGTTCCTTGCCCTCGAGGTATTCCAGCGAGGCGCCACCACCGGTGGAGATGTGGCCGAAGGCGGCCTCGTCGAAGCCGAGCTGGCGTACGGCGGCCGCGGAGTCGCCACCACCGACCACCGAGAGGCCGTCGATCTTCGTCAGGGCGTCGGCGACGGCCCGGGTGCCCTCGGCGAACGCTGCGACCTCGAAGACGCCCATCGGGCCGTTCCAGAAGACGGTCCTGGCGTCGGCGAGGGCGGCCGCGAACGCCGCGGCGGACTCGGGACCGATGTCGAGGCCGAGCGTCGAGGACGGGATCGCGTCGGCCGCGACGACGCGGGCGGAGCCCTCGTCGCCGAAGCTGTCGGCGACCACGACGTCGGTCGGCAGCAGGATCTCGACGCCGCGCTCGGCCGCCTCGGTGAGGTAGCGCTGGCAGGTCTCGAGCTGGTCCTCCTCGAGGAGGCTCTGACCGACCTCGTGGCCCTGCGCCTTGAGGAAGGTGAAGACCATCCCGCCGCCGATGAGCAGCTTGTCGGCCTTCTCGAGCAGGTTGTCGATCACCCCGAGCTTGTCGGAGACCTTCGACCCGCCGAGGACGACGACGTAGGGCCGCTCGGGGTCGACCGTGAGGCGACGCAGCACGTCGATCTCGGTCGCCACGAGGCCGCCCATGGCGGACGGCAGCCGCAGCGCGACGTCGTACACGCTGGCCTGCTTGCGGTGCACGACTCCGAACCCGTCGGAGACGAACGCGTCGGCCAGCTGGGACAGCTGACCGGCGAACGAGCCGCGCACGTCGTCGTCCTTGCTGGTCTCGCCCTCGTTGAACCGGACGTTCTCGAGCACGGCGACGTCGCCGTCACCGAGAGCAGCGACGGTCTCCGTGGCGCTCTCCCCCACCGTGTCGGTGGCGAAGGCGACCTCGCGACCCAGCAGCTCGCCCAGGCGTGCGGCCACGGGGGCCAGCGAGTAGGCCGGGTCGGGTGCGCCGTCGGGACGCCCGAGGTGGGCGACCACGACGACGCGGGCACCCGCGTCGGAGAGCTGCTCGATGGTCGGGACGCTGGCGCGGATCCGGCCGTCGTCGGTGATGGTCGTGCCGTCGAGGGGCACGTTCAGGTCCGAACGGACCAGCACGCGCTTGCCCGTCAGGTCACCGAGGGACGCGATGTCGGCGGTGTCGTCGGCCATCGAGGTCAGAGGGTCTCGCCGATGAAGCCGATCAGGTCGACGAGGCGGTTGGAGTAGCCCCACTCGTTGTCGTACCAGCCGACGACCTTGACCTGGTTTCCGATGACCTTGGTCAGCGGGGCGTCGAAGATGCAGGACGCCGGGTCGGTGACGATGTCGGAGGACACGATCGGGTCGGTGGAGTACTTGAGGAAGCGGCCGTCGGCGGCCTTCTCGATGATCGCGTTGACCTCCTCGACGGTGGTCTCGCGGCTGGCCTCGAACGTCAGGTCGGTGGCGGAGCCGGTGGGGACGGGGACGCGGATCGCGTAGCCGTCGAGCTTGCCCTTGAGCTCGGGCAGGACCAGGCCGATGGCCTTGGCGGCACCGGTCGAGGTCGGGACCAGGTTGATCGCGGCGGCACGGGCGCGGCGCAGGTCCTTGTGGATGTTGTCCTGCAGGTTCTGGTCGGCGGTGTAGGCGTGGATGGTGGTCATCAGGCCCTTGACGATGCCGAGGTCGTCGTTGAGCGCCTTGGCCATCGGGCCCAGGCAGTTGGTGGTGCACGACGCGTTGGAGATGACGTGGTGGGCGGCCGCGTCGTAGTCGGTGTGGTTGACGCCCATCACGATGGTGATGTCCTCGTTGGAGGCGGGCGCGGAGATGATGACCTTCTTGGCGCCGGCGTCGATGTGGGCCTTGGCCTTGGTGGCGTCGGTGAAGAAGCCGGTGGACTCGACCACGATGTCGACGTCGAGGTCGCCCCATCCGAGGTTGGCCGGGTCGCGCTCGGCGAAGGCGCGGATGGTCTGGTCGCCGACCTTGATCGAGGTGTCGTCGGAGGACACGTCGGCGTCGAGGCGGCCGAGGATCGAGTCGTACTTCAGGAGGTGGGCGAGGACCGCGTTGTCGGTCAGGTCGTTGACGCCGACGATCTCGATGTCGGCCCCCGAGGCGCGGACCGCCCGGAAGAAGTTGCGGCCGATGCGGCCGAATCCATTGATGCCTACGCGGACGGTCATGTGCATGTCTCCTTGGGTGGGGCCTTCGGTGACCCCGTCGACAACGGTGGCCTTCAGTGACCGGACCCGACCCTATCGGGTCCGGGGCGCGCCTCGGCGCGTGGTCGTTCGCGGTACGGACCGGTAACCGTGGAACGATCCAAGCGGGGTCCCTCAGGCTTCTTCGGCCAGCATCTCGGGGGTCAGCGACGACTCGGTGTCGGGGATCCCGAGCTCCTCGGCCCGCTTGTCGGCCATGGCGAGCAGGCGCCGGATCCGGCCGGCGATCGCGTCCTTGGTCAGCACCGGGTCGTGCAGCTGGCCGAGCTCCTCGAGCGAGGCGTTCTTGTGCTCCAGCCGGAGGTCGCCGGCGAGCTTGAGGTGGTCGGGGACCTCGTCGGCGAGGATCTCCAGGGCGCGCTCCACGCGGGCGCCCGCAGCGACGGCCGCGCGGGCCGAGCGCCGCAGGTTGGCGTCGTCGAAGTTGGCGAGCCGGTTGGCGGTCGCGCGCACCTCGCGGCGCATCCGCCGCTCCTCCCAGGCCATCAGGGACTCGTGTGCCCCGAGGCGGGTGAGCAGGGCGCCGATGGCGTCGCCGTCGCGGATCACGACGCGGTCGACGCCGCGGACCTCGCGGGCCTTGGCGGAGATGCCGAGCCGGCGCGCGACACCCACGATCGCGAGCGCTGCCTCGGGACCGGGACACGTGATCTCCAGCGACGACGACCGACCGGGCTCGGTGAGGGAGCCGTGGGCGAGGAACGCGCCCCGCCAAGCGGCGACAGCGTCGCAGCCGCCACCGGAGACGACCGCCGGCGGCAGGCCCCGCACGGGCCGGCCGCGGCCGTCGAGCAGCCCGGTCTGGCGGGCGAGGGCCTCGCCGTCCTTGATCACGCGCACGATGTAGCGGCTACCCTTGCGCAGTCCGTTGCCCTGCACGACCACGACGTCGGACTGGTGGCCGTAGACCTCCGCGATGTCCTTGCGCAGCCGGCGCGCGCCGGCGCCGGTGTCGAGCTCGGCCTCGACGACGATGCGGCCGCTGACGATGTGGAGGCCGCCCGCGAACCGCAGCATGGAGGCCACTTCGGCCTTCCGACAGCAGGTCTTCGTGATCTGGGTGTTGGCCAGCTCTGCCTTCACCTGTGCCGTCATCGCCATGGGACGAATCCTGCCACGAGCGTCAATCACCCTCGGAGCGGACCACCGGCCATGATGGCCTCGAACGCGGCCGCCAGCTTGTCGTCGTCGTGGCGGTCGGTGGCCCCGTCCGCGGCGATGTCGGCGAGCACCAGGTCGGCCCCGCAGGCCGACACGGCGCGGTCGAGCTCTTCGGGGTGCGAGACGCACCTCACGTCGGCGAGCACGGTGTGGATCTTGAGGTCGGGCGCGTGCTCGAACAGGGCATCGAGGTGGTCCTCCGGGCCGTAGCCGGGTGTCTCCCCCTCCTGCGGCTCGAGGTTGAGCACCACGACGAGCCGACCGGACGTGTCGATCAGCGCCTGGCGCAGCGCGGGCACCATCAGGTGCGGGATCACCGAGGTGAACCACGACCCGGGCCCGAGCACGACCCAGTCGGCGGCCATCACGGCCTCGATCGCCTCGGCGCAGGCCTCCGGGTCGGGCGGGTCGAGGGCGACGGAGACGATCTCGCCGGGGGTGGTCGCGACCTCGACCTGGCCGCGCACCTCGGAGGTCCGGGCCGGGTCGGACGGGTCGAGCCCACGCACACGGGCGGTCATGTCGATGGAGGTCACGGCCATCGGGAGCACGCGGCCCCGGGCGCCGAGCAGCCGGCCGACCCAGTCGAGCGCCCGCACGGGGTCGCCCATCAGCTCCCAGAGCCCGACGATCAGCAGGTTGCCGATGACGTGGCCGCGCATCTCGCCGTCACCCTCGAAGCGGTGCTGCACGACCTCGGACCAGGTGCGTCCCCACTCGTCGTCACCACACAGTGCCGCCAGCGCCATCCGCAGGTCGCCGGGCGGCAGCACCCCGAACTCGCCCCGCAGCCGGCCCGACGAGCCACCGTTGTCGGCGACGGTGACGACGGCGGTGAGCTCGTCGAGGGTCAGCTCGGCGACGAGGTGGCGCAGCGCGCTGAGCGTGGCGAAGAGTCCGTGCCCGCCACCGAGGGCGACGGCGGACTGGGCGGTGGCGCGGGCCATCGGTGCCTCACTCCCGCCCGAGGTCGCGGTGGCTGGCGCGGCTGTCGATGCCGTGGGAGCGGAGGCGGGTGACGATCTCCTCGGTCATCGCCACGCTGCGGTGCTTGCCGCCGGTGCAGCCGATGGCCACCGTCATGAACCGCTTGCCCTCGGTGAGGTAGCCCCCGACGACGTTCTCGAGCATCGGGACGTACTGGTCGAGGAACGTCTGGGCGCTGGGCCGGCCCTTGACGTAGTCGGCGACGTCCTCGTCGCGACCCGACCGCGGACGCAGCTCGGGCACCCAGTAGGGGTTGGGCAGGAACCGCATGTCGGCGACGAAATCGGCGTCGACCGGGATGCCGTACTTGAAGCCGAACGAGACCACCGTGACCTTGAGGGCCGTCGTGGCCGGGGTGCCGAACTGCTCGGCTATGCGGTCGGTGAGCTGGTGCACGTTGAAGTTGGTGGTGTCGATGACGAGGTCGGCATCGCCGCGCACCTCGGCCAGCACCTCGCGCTCGCGGTGGAGGCCGTGCAGCAGCCGGCCGCTCCCCTGGAGCGGGTGGGGCCGGCGGGCGGCCTCCTGGCGGCGTACGAGGACGTCGTCGTTGGCCTCGAGGAACAGCAGCGTCGTCGGGCGACCCGTCACGCCCTGGTGGCGGTTGGCCTGGAGGGAGTCGAAGAAGGATCCGGAGCGTACGTCGACGACGACCGCAATCGGCTGCGTGACCCCGCGGGAGTCGTCGACCAGCCGGACCACGTCGCGCACCAGGGTCGGCGGCAGGTTGTCGACGACGAAGAAGCCGAGGTCCTCGAGCTCCTTGGCGGCCGTGCTGCGACCGGCGCCGGTCATGCCGGTGACGATGACGAGCTCGGCGGGGGTCGAGTCCATGGCTCAGTCCTCCTCGATGATCTCGCCGGTGGCGGTGTTGACCCGGACGGGCCGCTCGCCGCCCGGTGCCGGAGCATCCGGTGTCGGGGCATTCTTGCGGGTCGCGTCGGTGCTCGCCACGGCCGCCTTGATCGCCTCGGCCGTCCGCGGACCGATGCCCGGCACCAGCGCCAGCTCCTCGACGTCGGCGACGCGTAGCTTCTTGAGCGAGCCGAAGTGCTTGAGCAGCGTCTTGCGACGCACCTCGCCCAGGCCCGGGACGTCGTCGAGCAGGCTCTCGACCATCGACTTGGAGCGCCGGGAGCGGTGGTGGGTGATCGCGAACCGGTGGGCCTCGTCGCGCACCCGCTGGAGCAGGTAGAGCCCCTCGCTGGTGCGCGGCAGGATGACCGGGTCCTCCTCGGCCGGCAGCCAGACCTCCTCGAGGCGCTTGGCCAGGCCGCAGACGGGGATGTCGGTGATGCCGAGCTCGGTGAGCGCGGCCTGCGCCGCGGCGACCTGCGGCGGACCGCCGTCGACCACGACCAGCCCGGGGGCGTAGGCGAACTTGCGGGGGCGCCCGGTCTCGGGGTCGACGAGCATCGGTCCGGAGTCGGTGCTGACGGTCTCGGCGCGGGTCTGCTCGTCCTGGAGCCGCTTGAAGCGTCGGGTGATGACCTGGTGCATGTGCGCGACGTCGTTCTGGGTCACCTCGGTCTGGCCCGGCTCGGGCTTGATCACGAAGCGGCGGTATTCCCCCTTGCGCGGGAGGCCGTCCTCGAACACCACCATCGAGGCCACGACCTCGGTGCCCTGGAGGTTGGACACGTCGTAGCACTCGATGCGCAGCGGGACCTCGTCGAGGGCCAGCGCCTGCTGGATCTCCTCGAGGGCGCGGTTGCGGGTGGTCAGGTCGCTGGCGCGCTTGGTCTTGTGGAGCACCAGCGCCTGTCCGGCGTTCTTCGCCACCGTCTCCTGCAGGGCGAGCTTGGTGCCGCGCTGCGGCACCCGGATCGCGACCCGGCTCCCCCGCAGGTCGCTGAGCAGCTCCTCCATGACGTCCGGGTCGGGCGGCAGCGCCGGCACGAGGACCTCCCGCGGGATCGAGTCGGACTCCGCGGAGTAGAGCTGGAGGAGGAAGTCCTGCACCAGCTCGGGGGTGCCGCCGTCGTCGGTGCGGTCGGCGACCCATCCGCGCTGTCCCCGGATGCGCCCGCCGCGGACGTGGAAGATCTGCACGGCGACCTCGAGCGGGTCCTCGGCCAGCGCGATGACGTCGGCGTCGGTGCCGTCGCCGAGCACCACGGCCTGCTTCTCCAGCGCCTTGGTGAGCGCGCCGAGGTCGTCACGCAGGCGGGCGGCCTTCTCGAAGTCGAGCGCCTCCGACGCGGCGTACATCTGCTTCTCGATGCGCTTGACGAAGGCGGCGGTGTTGCCGGCCATGAAGTCGCAGAAGTCGTCGACGATCTCGCGGTGGGCCTCGGCGGTGACGTTGCCGACGCAGGGCGCGGCGCACTTGTCGATGTAGCCCAGCAGGCACGGGCGCCCGATCTGGCTGGAGCGCTTGAAGACGCCGTTGCTGCACGAGCGCATCGGGAAGACCCGGAGCAGCAGGTCGACCGTCTCGCGGATCGCCCAGGCGTGGCCGTAGGGACCGAAGTAGCGGGTGCCCTTGCGCTTGGCGCCGCGCCCGACCATCACCCGCGGGAACTCCTCGCCGACGGTGACGGCGAGCCACGGGTAGGACTTGTCGTCGCGGTACTTCACGTTGAAGCGCGGGTCGAACTCCTTGATCCAGCTGTACTCCAGCTGGAGCGCCTCGACCTCGGTCTTGACGACGGTCCACTCGACGCTGGCCGCGCTGGTGACCATCGAGGCCGTGCGCGGGTGCAGGTTGCCGATGTCCTGGAAGTACGACGACAGCCGCGGGCGCAGGCTCTTGGCCTTGCCGACGTAGATCACGCGGCCCTTGGGGTCGCGGAAGCGGTAGACGCCAGGCTGGGTGGGGATCGATCCCGGTTCGGGTCGAAAGCTGGCGGGTGACGGCACGTCCCAACCCTACGAGGGCGCGCCGACACCCGGGGTCAGCGGATCCTGACCTTGCCGGACCTGCGCGAGGTCGCCTTGTAGCCCTTGGCCGTGCCGCGGACCTTGACGCTCACCTTCGCGCCCCGCAGCGACCTCGGCACGACGAAGCTCTTCCTCGTCGCACCCTTGATCACGCGCTTGCCGGCGTACCAGGTGTAGCGGAACTTCGCGCCCTTGACCCACGCGCCCGGCTTGGCCTTGAGCTTCGTGCCGGCCTTGGCCTTCTTGCCCTTGAACTTGATCTTGGGCTTGGAGGACGGGAGCTTGCCCTTCGTCACCCGGCTGGTGGCGGACACGCTCGCCCGGGCGACCTCGAAGCCGGGGGCCGCCGCGACGTTGCGCACCCCGATGTACTGGTCGAGGTCGGCGCCCTTGAGCGTGTACGTCGATCCGGTGGCGCCCGGGATGATCGTGGTGCCGCGGTACCACTCGAAGGTGGAGGTCAGGCCGGCCGGCGCGAGGCCGTCGGCGCCGACCCAGCTCAGCGACGTGGCCGACAACGTGCTGCCCGTCTTGAGGGTGCCGGACACCACGGGCCGGGTCGCGGTCCCGGTCGCGACGTAGAAGGTCGCGGGCGCGACCGTCACCGGGGCCGACTGCACGGGTGTGGGCGCTCGCCCGGGGGCGTACGCCGTGACGCGGACGGCGAGGGCGGCGCCGGCCAGCGACAACGGCACGTCGAAGGTGGACGACTCCGCGCCGGCGATCGGCGTCCCGTTGGCGAGCCACTGGTAGCGCAGACCGGCGGGGGTGGGCGAGAACGACGTCGGCGTCGCCGTGAGCCGCTCGAACGGCCGGTAGGTGCCGCTGATGCCGACCACGCCGCCCGTCAGGGCGGGCCCGGGGGCGTAGGTGCTGGTGAGGGTGGCGGTGCCGGCCGCGGCGTTGAGGGCCGAGACGGTGACCTTCATCGAGCCCGAGCCGTTGCTCCAGGCCTCGCCGGCGACCAGGGCGGTGTTGCCGCCCGTCAGGAGCAGCCGGAGGCCGCGGTCGGCGTCCTGCTCGACCACGATCCCCGAGGCGCGGTAGGCCTGGCCGTAGGCGGTGATGCCGTTGCGGTAGCCCGCGCCCGCGTCGCCGGCCGTGCCGTTGCGCAGGTCGAACCACGTCGTCAGCCCGTTGTCGGGATCGACGACCTCGACGCCCCGGACGCCGGTCTCGGGCGCGTTGGCCCGGTCGCGGATCGACGCCGAGCCGCTCACCCCGGTGAGGGTGGCGACCTCGCCGGCCTGGATGAGCCCCTGCTCCTGCCGGTAGCCGGTGCCGAGCTCGGGCGGCACGGAGTTGGGGGCCGACCCCATCACCTCGTAGATGTCGCCGTACTCCGTGGCGGTGTTGGCGTGGGCCAGGCCGTAGTTGTGGCCCCACTCGTGGGCCATCGTGTCGGCCATGCCCGCGCTGGAGGACACGATGCTGACCCCGCCGCTGACCAAGGACTCGCCGGTGCTGGCGCGGCCGTCGTACATCTGGGCGCAGACGTCCGGCATGAGCACGACGAGCTGGTCGGTGCCGGTGACGAAGTCGTAGCCGGGGAACAGGGTCGCCGCCTCGGCAGTGACGGCCGCGAAGTCGGGTGCCGTGGTCTGGGTGCCGCCGATGCCGCAGCCGTTGGCCACGGTGGTCTTCGTCGTCGTGTAGGAGACGAAGGAGGCGGGCAGCTGGAAGCCGGTGATCTTCCCGTCGGCCTGGTCGACCCAGTAGTCCCCCGCCGACTTGAGCTGGGCCATGATCTGCGCCGTGTTGCGGCCGTAGCTGCCGAGGTTGGTGGTGATCGCCACGGCGACGCGGTGGCTGACCGGGCCCGACGACGTGGGCCGCGGACGGATCGTCGCGGAGGTGACGGTCAGCGGGGTGCGGGCGTCCGCTGCCGCGCGCATCGTCGTGGCGCGACCGTCGACGACGGGCAGGCGCACGCTCCCGGTGAACCGGTCACCCGTCGCGACGTCGTGGTCGAAGGCGCCCACCGAGCCGGCGTCGATCGCCACGACCCGGCCGTCGCCGCGGCGCACGGCGTAGGTGTCGGGCTCACCCGCCTCCCCCGCCACGACGAGCAGGCGGCCCGTCAGCCCCACGCTGCCCTCGCGCGCCGCAGGGGCGACGGGCGTCGGGTCCTGCGCGGAGGCGGGACAGGCGACGAAGGTGACGGCGCCGGTGGCGAGTGCGACGCCCACGGCGACCCGTCGGGCGATGGACGATGACATGAGGAGCTCCCCGGGCTCGGGTCCGCTCGAGCCGGACCGACTGGCGTCATCGTCCACCATGCGACGCCCGGCCGACACCCCCGGTCCCCGGGGGAAGCTACGCCAGGCTGATCGAGTCGCCCTCGACCGAGATCGACACCTCGGACAGCGGAGCCGTCGCGGGGCCCTGGATGACCGAGCCGTCCTCCAGCGAGAACTGGCTGCCGTGGCACGCGCACGGGATGACGCCGTCGGTGCCGGCGCTGACCGTGCAGCCCTGATGGGTGCAAACCGAGGTGAAGGCCTTGAAGTCGCCCTCGCTCGGCTGGGTGATGACGCACTTCTGGTCGGCGAAGACCGCGCAGCCGCCGACCGGGATGTCGCTGGTGGCGGCCACTGCCTCGCCGCCGCCGGACGACGGCGACTCGCTGCCCGACGAGCTCTCGGTGTCGCTGGGGCTGGACGTGCCCTCGGAGGCCGGGTCGGAGGCCGTGTCGCTGTCACCACCGCACGCGCTCAGGGCGACCGCCCCGACGCCGAGGCCGGCGACTCCCGTGAACGCGGTGCGTCGACTCAGGTGGTGTGCGGACATGGGCGCCTCCTGTGGTTGAAAACGGACGCTTCCGAGCCTAGCGACCGCTGCCGACCCCACCACTTGGACGATGGTCCTAGGACCTCTTCGCCGCCCTCTTCGCTGTGGCCTTCTTCGCGGTCGTCTTCCTCGCCGGCGCCTTCGCGGCCGTCTTCTTCGCCGGGGCTGCCTTCTTCGCCGCGGCCGCCTCGGCCCTGGCCGCCGTCGCGGCCCGCTTGAGCGCGGCCTTGGTGGGCGGACGCGTCGGCGCCTCCGTGGGCTTGACCCTGCCCTTCGGCTGCTTGGCCTCCCGGCCCTCGAGGAGCGGGGCGAGGAAGGTGCCGGTGTGGCTCTCGGGGGTGGCCGCGACGTCCTCGGGCGTGCCCTCGGCGACGACGATGCCGCCGCGCGAGCCACCCTCCGGACCCATGTCGATGATCCAGTCGGCGGTCTTGATGACGTCGAGGTTGTGCTCGATCACGAGGACCGTGTTGCCCTGGTCGACCAGCCGTCCCAGAACGAGCAGCAGCTTGCGGATGTCCTCGAAGTGCAGGCCGGTGGTCGGCTCGTCGAGGACGTAGACCGTGCGGCCGGTGGACCGCTTCTGCAGCTCGCTGGAGAGCTTGACGCGCTGCGCCTCGCCGCCGGAGAGGGTCGTCGCGGGCTGGCCGAGACGGACATAGCCCAGACCGACCTCGCACAGCGTCACCATGTGTCGCGCGATGGCGGGCACGGCGGCGAAGAAGTCGGCCGCCTCCTCGATGGGCATGTCGAGGACCTCGGCGATGGTCTTGCCCTTGTAGTGCACCTCGAGCGTCTCGCGGTTGTAGCGCGCGCCGTGGCACACCTCGCACGGGACGTAGACGTCGGGCAGGAAGTTCATCTCGATCTTGATCGTGCCGTCGCCCGAGCAGGCCTCGCAGCGGCCGCCCTTGACGTTGAAGGAGAAGCGACCCTGGAGGTAGCCGCGCATCTTGGCCTCGGGGGTCGAGGCGAAGAGCTTGCGGATGTGGTCGAAGACGCCGGTGTACGTCGCTGGGTTGGAGCGCGGGGTGCGCCCGATCGGCGACTGGTCGACGTGGATGACCTTGTCGACGTGCTCGAGGCCGGTGATCTTGGTGTGCCGGCCGGGCACGGTGCGGGCGTTGTAGATCTGCTTGGCCAGCGAGGTGTAGAGGATGTCGTTGACCAGGGTCGACTTGCCCGAGCCGGACACGCCGGTCACGGCGCAGAAGACGCCGAGCGGGAAGCTCACGTCGACGTCGCGCAGGTTGTGCTCCTTCGCGCCGTGGACGGTGAGCTCGCGACCGATGGTGCGCGGGCGGCGCACGAGGGGGACCGGGATCTCGCGGCGACCGCTGAGGTACTGCCCGGTCATCGAGTCGGGATGCTCCAGCAGGCCCTTCACCGAGCCCGAGTGGACGACCTGGCCGCCGTGCTCGCCGGCGCCCGGGCCGATGTCGACGACCCAGTCGGCGACCCGGATGGTGTCCTCGTCGTGCTCGACGACGATCAGGGTGTTGCCGAGGTCCTTGAGCCGGACCAGGGTCTCGATCAGGCGATGGTTGTCGCGCTGGTGCAGCCCGATGGACGGCTCGTCGAGGACGTAGAGGACGCCCACCAGGCCGGCGCCGATCTGGGTGGCGAGCCGGATGCGCTGGGCCTCGCCGCCCGACAGCGACCCGGAGGGCCGGTTGAGCGAGAGGTAGTCGAGACCGACGTCGAGCAGGAAGTTGAGGCGCTCCTGGATCTCCTTGAGGACCCGCTCGCCGATCTGCTTCTCGCGCACGGACAGGTCGAGGTTGCGGAGGTAGTCGGCGGTCTCGTTGATCGGGAGGGCGCAGACCTCGGCGATGTTCTTGCCGCCCTTCTCCTTGTCACCGAGGGTGACGGCCATCGAGACGGGCTTGAGCCGGCTGCCGTGGCAGGCCGGGCACGGCACCTCGCGCATGAAGCCCTCGAACCGCTCGCGGCTCGTGTCGGACTCCGCCTCCTTGTGGCGGCGCTCGATGTAGGGCCGGACGCCCTCGAAGGCGGCGTAGTAGGCGCGCTGGCGGCCGTAGCGGTTGGTCGTGACGACGTGCACCTTGGTCTTGTGCCCGTCGAGGATCGAGGTGCGGGCGTGCGAGGACAGCTGCTCCCACGGGGTGTTGAGGTCGAAGCCGAGCTCCTCGCCGAGCGCGTTCATCAGGCGCAGGAAGTAGTCGGCGACGTGGGCGTGGCTCCACGGCTGGATGGCTCCCTCCCCCAGCGTCGCGCCCGGGTCGGGCACGACGAGCTCGGGGTCGACCTCCATGCGGGTGCCGAGACCGCTGCACTGCGGGCAGGCACCGAACGGTGAGTTGAAGGAGAACGAGCGCGGCTCGAGCTCGTCGGTGTCGATGGGGTGCTCGTTGGGGCACGCCATCCGCTCGGAGAACCGGAGCTCGCGGCCGGGATCCTTCTCGTCGAGGTCGATGAAGTCGAAGAGCACCAACCCGCCGGCCAGGTTGAGGGCGGTCTCGACCGAGTCGGTCAGCCGGCGCTTCGAGCTCTCCTTCACGGCGAGCCGGTCGACCACCACCTCGATGGTGTGCTTCTTCTGCTTGTCCAGCTTGGGCGGCTCGTCGAGCGTGTGGGTCTCGCCGTTGACGCGCGCCCGGGAGAACCCCTGCGTCTGGAGCTGGCGGAACAGGTCGACGTACTCGCCCTTGCGGCCGCGGATGACGGGCGCGAGGACCTGGAAGCGCGCGCCGTCCTCGAGCGAGAGGATGCGGTCCACGATCTGCTGCGGCGTCTGCCGCTCGATCGGCGACCCGCAGACGGGGCAGTGGGCGCGACCGGCGCGGGCATAGAGCAGGCGGAGGTAGTCGTAGACCTCGGTGATGGTGCCGACGGTCGAGCGCGGGTTCTTGCTGGTCGACTTCTGGTCGATGCTCACCGCCGGCGACAGGCCCTCGATGAAGTCCACGTCGGGCTTGTCCATCTGGCCGAGGAACTGCCGCGCGTAGGCGGACAGCGACTCGACGTAGCGGCGCTGGCCCTCGGCGAAGATCGTGTCGAACGCGAGGCTCGACTTGCCGGAGCCCGAGAGGCCGGTGAACACGATCATGGCGTCGCGCGGCAGGTCGAGCGAGACGTCCTTGAGGTTGTGCTCCCGGGCGCCCCGGATGATGAGCTGGTCGATCACAGTGGTCCTCAGCGGTCTGTGCAGACGAGTGGATTCGAACAAGTGTTCGTCACGCGGGCCTGGGTTGCAACCCGCCACGCGGTCAGTTCTCGATCCTACGGGTCCGCACCACAGCCTTTCGGGGGTGTTGGATGGGGCCATGACCGACATCACGGCCCACGTGACACAGCTCGGCCTCCTCGCCGAGGCCGACAACCGGCTGGTGCGCACCGTCGACGCGCTCGACGACGCGACCTACCGTCAGGCCTCGCTGCTCCCCGACTGGACCGTGGGCCACGTGATCGCCCACCTCGCCCTCAACGGCGAGGGCCTGGCCGGAGCGCTCCACGGCGTGGCGACCGGGGTCCCCACCCCGATGTACGCCTGCCAGGAGGCCCGCGACGACGACATCGCCACCCTGGGCGTGGCCGCCCCGAGCGAGCTGCGGTCGCGATTGATGGCGTCGACCGAGCTGTTCGACCGCGAGGTGGCCGACCTCCCCGACGACAAGTGGGAGACCACCATCGAGCGCACGCCGGGCAACCGGGCGTTCAAGGCGCGCTCGACGGTCCTGATGCGGATCCGCGAGGTCGAGATCCACCACGCCGACCTCGGCGTCGGCTACACCTCGGCCGACTGGTCGCCCGCCTTCTGCACGCTGCTCCTCGACTCGCTGCGCGCGTTCTCGTCGCCGGTCCCGTTCCGGGTGCTGGCGCGTGACCTCGCGCAGACGTGGGAGTACGGCGAGGGCGAGCCCACCGCCACGGTCGCCGGCGACGCCCACGCCCTGGCGTGGTGGCTGACCGGACGTGGCACCGGCGAGACCCTGACGTCCGACACCGGCACGCTGCCGGAGGTGTCGGCATGGTGACCTACACCGGCGACGTCACCCCGGGCGGACCGGCACAGACCAGGCAGGCCGGTGGGCTGACCATCACCAAGGTGGCCGTCGACCCGCAGATGTCCAACAACGCCTACCTCCTGCACTGCGAGGAGACCGGCGACGTCGTGCTGGTCGACGCGGCGTACGACGCCCCGACCCTGCTCGCGCTCGTCGGCGACCGGCCGCTGCGCGCCGTGGTGACGACCCACCAGCACTGGGACCACCACCGCGCGCTCGCCGACGTCGTGGCAGCCACGGGGGCGGAGGTGGTCGTGGGCGAGCCGGACGCCGCCGCCGTCACCGAGCAGACCGGCGTGGCGGTCGACCGCACCGTCGGGCAGGGCGACCGGATCGCCGTGGGCACGTGCGAGCTGTCCGTCATCGCGCTCGCCGGCCACACCCCCGGCTCGATCGCGCTCCTCCACGACGACGGGCCCGGCCACCTGTTCACCGGCGACTCGCTCTTCCCCGGCGGCGTCGGCAACACGTTCGGCGACGCGTCGGCGTTCGCGACCCTGATCGACGAGGTGTCCACCAAGGTCTTCGACGTGCTCGGGGACGACGTCTGGTTCTACCCCGGCCACGGCGGCGACTCGACGCTCGGCGCCGAGCGGCCGCACCTCCCGGAGTGGCGCGAGCGCGGCTGGTAGCCCCCGTCGGTCCGTGTCCCGGCGCCCGTCCGGGCCCCGGCCCCGCGACCGATAGGGTCCGAGCACCCTGCAGAAGGAAGTCGCATGACCACCCCCAGCACCCCCTCGCACTCGTCCAGCCGCGACCTGGCCATGATCGCCGTGTTCGCCGGCATCGTCGCCGCCCTCGGCCTGGTCCCCGCCGTCGCCGCGTTCGGCGGAGCGGTGCCGATCACCGCCCAGTCGCTGGGGGTGATGCTCGCCGGCGCCATCCTCGGCCCGCGTCGCGGCGCGCTGGCTCTCGTCCTGTTCCTCGCGCTGGTGGCCCTCGGGCTGCCCCTCCTCGCGGGCGGACGCGGCGGGCTGGGCGTCTTCGCCGGACCGTCGGTCGGCTACCTCATCGGCTTCCCGGTCGCGGCCTTCGTGGTGGGTGCGATCACGCACGCGTTCGGAGCCCCCTACCGCCTGGTGCCGGGACTGCTGGCCACCGTGCTCGGCGGCGTCGCGCTCCTCAACGTGATCGGCATCGTCGGGCTGATGGCCCGCGCCGACCTCAGCCTCCCGGCTGCCTTCTCGGCGGCCCTGGTCTTCGTGCCGGGCGACGTCGTCAAGGCCGTGGTGTGTGTCCTGGTCGCCCGTGGCGTGCACGCCGCGTCACCGGGGCTGCTGCCCGAGCGACGCACGCGACCGCTCGCCCAGCGCGCTGATGCCGCAGCCTGACGCCCTCCACGTCGCACGCTGCGACGACCCGGTGGCGGCCTTCGTGGACGCGCACCGCCACCAGCGGTCGCTCGCGCTCCCCACGTCGGGGACGTCGCAGCGCCCGCGCACCGTCGTCCGCACCACCGACTCGTGGGTCGACTCCTTCGAGCACGTCGCGCGCCTGCTGGGCCTGGACGCGAGGAGCCGGGTGTGGATCCCGGGACCCCTCGCGTCCACCATGAACCTGTTCGCGGCCGTGCACGCCGACTGGGCCGGAGCCACGCGGGTCGACGGACCGGCGGGGGCGACCCACGCGCACCTGACGCCGTCCGCGCTGCGACAACGCCTTGCGTCCGACCCCGCCGACCTGGCCGGCGTCCACGTGCTCGTCGCCGGAGACCGGCTCGACCCCACGACGTACGCCGCTGCGCTGGCCGCCGGCGTCGACGTGAGCCACTACTACGGCGCCGCCGAGCTCTCCTTCGTCGCCTGGGGCGACCACGCGGACGAACTGCGGCCCTTCCCCGGCGTGGAGGTCGAGGCTCGCCACGGTGAGCTCTGGGTGCGGTCGCCCTACGTGTGCGACGGCTACCTGGAGCCCGACCGGTCGCTGCGACGCGACGACGACGGCTGGACCACGGTCGGCGACCGTGGGGTGGTCGACGACGGGCGCGTGGTCGTGCTCGGCCGCGGCGGCGGCATCACCACCGGCGGCGCGACCGTCGTGGTCGCCGACATCGAGGCACTGCTGCGACGAGGAGCGACCGGCGAGGTGGCGGTCGTCGGACTCCCCCACCCCGACCTCGGGGCCGTGGTCGCCGCGGTCGTCACCCGCGACGAGGACCTGCCTGCGCTGCGCGACCTCGCCCGCCACGACCTCGAGCCGGCGCAGCGGCCCCGTCGGTGGTTCCACCTCGACGCCCTGCCGGTGACCGAGGCCGGCAAGGTCGACCGGGACGCGCTGCTCGCCGCCCTCACGACGGACGGCGTGGCATGAGCACCACCGAGGCACCGGTCGTCGTCGCCGCCCTGCGTACGCCGATCGGCACCGCAGGACACTCGCTGGCCGCGCTCCGGGCGGAGCACCTGGGCGCACCCGTCCTCCGCGCGCTCCTCGACCGCCTCCCCACCGACCTCGACCCCGACGACGTCGTCCTCGGCAACTGCACCGGCCCGGGCGGCAACCTCGCCCGGCTCACCGCCCTGACCGCTGGACTCCCGACCACCATCCCCGGGCTGACCGTCGACCGTCAGTGCGCCAGCGGGCTGGCCGCCGTCGACGTGGCCTCGCAGCTGGTGCGCGGCGGCGCCCGGTTCGTCCTCGCTGGCGGAGTCGAGTCGGCGAGCACGGCGCCGGTGCGGTCCTGGCCGGCCGTCGGCGACACCGAGCCGGTGCCTTTCACCCGCGCGCCCTTCGCTCCCCCGGACTCCGACCTGGAGATGGGCCTGGCCAACGACCTGCTCGCGGCGGACGCCGGGGTCGGCCGCGAACGGCAGGACGCCTACGCCGCCCGCTCGCACGCCCTCGCCAGCGCGGCGCAGGCGACCGGGGTGTTCGACCCCGAGATCGTCCCCGTCGCCGGCGTCACGCGCGACGACCGCCCGCGCGCGGGCCTGAGCGTCGAGCGGCTGGCCCGGCTGCGACCCGCCTTCCGGGAGGGTGGCACCGTCACGGCCGGCAACGCGTGCGGCATCAGCGACGGCGCGGCCGCGGTGGCCCTCGTCGACGCCGAGCTCCACCGGCAGCTCGACCTTCCCGGGCTGCGGATCGTCGCCTCGGCCACCGCCGGCGTCGACCCGGCCCGTCCAGGGCGCGGGCTCGTCCCCGCCGTACGCACCGTCCTCGAGCGCTCCGGGATCACGCTCGACGCCGTCGACGCCGTCGAGGTCAACGAGGCCTTCGCCGGCCAGGTGCTCGCGTGCTGCGACGAGCTCGGCCTCGACCCCGACCGGGTGTGCCCGGAGGGCGGCGCGCTCGCGCTCGGCCACCCGTGGGGCGCCTCGGGAGCAGTGCTGCTGGTGCGGCTGTTCTCGCGCCTCGCCGTACGCCGCCAGGGACGCTACGGACTGGCCGCGATCGCCGCCGGGGGCGGCCTGGGCGTGGCGATGGTGGTGGAGGCGTGCTGATCGAGGTCGACGGCGTCAGCCACGTCTACCCGGGCGGCGTCGAGCCGGTGGTGCGCGACGTGGTGGTCCGCCTCGACGAGCACCGCATCGGCATCGTCGGCGCGAACGGCTCGGGCAAGTCGACCTTCGCGCGGATGCTCAACGGCCTGGTGGTCCCCTCGGCCGGCACCGTGACGGTCGATGGCCTCGACACGCGTGGCCACGGCCGGGAGGTGCGCAAGCGCGTGGGCTTCTGCTTCACCAACCCCGACACCCAGATCGTGATGCCGACCGTGCGCGAGGACGTGGCGTTCGGCCTGCGACGACGCGGGCTGACGAAGGAGGAGGTTGCGGCCCGCGTGGACGAGGCGCTGGCCCGGCACGGGCTCGGCGGCCTCGCCGACCATCCCGCGCACCTGCTCTCGGGCGGCCAGAAGCAGCTGCTGGCGCTGGCGTCGATCCTGGTCACCGGGCCCGAGCTGCTGGTGATGGACGAGCCGACCACCCTGCTCGACCTGCGCAACACCCGCCGGGTCGCCGACCTCGTCACCGAGCTGCCGCAGCAGGTCGTGCTCGTCACCCACGACCTCGACCTGGTGGCCGGCTTCGACCGGGTGCTGGTCTTCGACCGCGCCCGCCTGGTCCACGACGGCCCGCCCGACGAGGCGGTCGCCTTCTACCGCGAGCTCATGGCGTGAGCACCTCGCTCGGTCTTTACCGTCCCGGCACCTCGCCGGTCCACCGGACGCCGGCCGGGGTCAAGCTCGCCGTCGTGGTGGCCGCCGGCATCGGTTCGGTCTTCGTCCGGACCCCGGCCGTGGCGGGCGTGCTGCTGGCGGTGGTGCTCGTCGCCTACACCGTGGCGCGCACGCCGCCGGGCCTGCTGTGGCACTCGGTGCGCCCGCTGTGCTGGGTGCTCGTCCCCCTCATGGTGTTCCAGGTCCTGACGGCGGGCTGGGCCCGGGCGAGCGTCATCGTCGGCGTGATCGTGACCCTCGTGCTGCTCGCCAACCTCGTCACCCTCACGACCCGCACCACCGAGCTGGTCGACGTGGTTGTCCGGCTCGCTGCACCGCTGCGGTTCCTGGGCGTCGACCCCGAACGGGTCGGGCTGGTGCTCAACCTCGGCATCCGTGGGGTGCCCCTCGTGCTGGAGCTGGCGACGGAGGTTCGGGAGGCGCAGCACGCCCGGGGGCAGGCGGCGAGCGCCCGCGCGTTCGCCGTACCCCTCATCGTCGGTGCGCTGCGCCGCTCGGACGAGATCGGCGAGGCGCTGGCCGCACGCGGCTTCGACGACTAGTGCGTGTCCTGGTCGCGGTGCGGGTTGGCGTTGGGCCCCGACTCGTTCGGCTCCTGCGCCTCCCCGCTCTCGTCGCCCGGGTAGGCCGAGGTGGCGTCCCCGTCGGCGATCGGGGTGTCCGCCCCGGCCGGGTCGAGGCTCTCGGCGTCGGACACCTGCCCCTCGGACTGGCCGCCTGACTGGTCCTGCTCGTGGTTGGTCATGCCTCGCCGTACCCACTCGGCGCGCGCTCATCCGGCCCGATCGTACTTAGGCTGAGGACCGTGTCGGAGGAAGCGGACCGCAGCACGGACGAGACGACGTCGGACCTCAGCGCCGCCCCGCCCACGCCTCGCCACATCTGGACGCGACGGGCCGGCGTCGGACTGCTGGTCCTCATCGTGGGCGCGGCCGGCCTCGACCTGCTGGGCCCGCGCACCGGGACGACCACGGCTCACGGCGGCGGCTGGACGCTCGACGTCCGGTACCCGCAGATCACCCGCGACGGGGAGCCGGCACCGCTCGACCTGCGAGTGACGACGGACGCCGCGTTCGGCGACACGGTCACCCTGCGGCTGTGCAACGAGTGGTTCGACCACCTCGACTTCCAGGCCTGGTATCCCAGCCCCTCGGCCGAGACGGCCCAGCCGGGGTGGATCGTCTACGAGTTCGACGCACCGACCAACGGCGACACCCTCGACGTCAGCCTCGACGCCCGCGTCGCGCCCGGCCAGCTGGGCGGTCGCGACGGGTGCGAGATCAGCGTGCTCGACCACGACGAGCCGGCCGTGACGGCCGGCTTCACGATGTGGAGGATCCCCTGATGGACATCCTGGTCAGGTCGTTGGTGATCTTCGCGTTCCTGTGGTTCGTGGTGCGCGTCGGTGGCAAGCGCGAGGTCGCGCAGCTGTCCGCGTTCGACATGATCCTGCTCATCACGGTCGGCGACCTCGTGAGCCAGGGCATCGTGCAGGAGGACTTCTCGATCACCGCCGCGGTCATCGCGGTGGCCACGTTCACCCTGGCCGGGATCGTGCTCAACGCCATCACCTTCCGCTACCCGCGCTTCCGGCCATGGCTCGCCGGGCGCGCCCGCATCGTGGTGCGCGACGGGGAGCCGATGCTCGACACCCTCGCCGGCGAGCGCATGACCATCCAGGACGTGCACGAGGCCGCACGCCAGCAGGGCATCCGGCGACTCCGGGACATCGAGCTGTGCGTGCTGGAGAACGACGGCTCGTTCTCGTTCTTCACCTCCGACAGCAGGACCGACGGCGCGCCGGAGGGTGGCGCCGACATGGTGTGAGCCCGCGGCGGTGAATGGCGCCGGGTGACGTCGGGTACGGCGCCGCATGACGAGATTCGGCTACACCCTGATGACCGAGCAGTCCGGCCCCCGGGAGCTGGTGCGCTACGCCGTCGCCGCCGAGGAGGTCGGCTTCGACTTCGAGGTCTCCAGCGACCACTACTCGCCGTGGATCACCGAGCAGGGCCACGCGCCGTACGCCTGGACCGTGCTCGGCGCCGTGGCGCAGGCGACGTCGCGCGTCGACCTGATGACCTACGTGACCTGCCCGACGATGCGCTACCACCCGGCCGTCGTCGCGCAGAAGGCCGCCACGCTCCAGATCCTGGCCGAGGGGCGCTTCACGCTCGGGCTGGGCAGCGGCGAGAACCTCAACGAGCACGTCGTCGGAGAGGGCTGGCCGGCGATCCAGGACCGGCACGAGATGCTGCGCGAGGCCATCGACATCATCCGCTCGTTGCACACCGGCGAGCTCGTCGACTACCGCGGCGAGTTCTTCCAGGTCGACTCGGCGCGGGTGTGGGACGTGCCCGACCAGCGGGTCGAGCTCGCGCTCGCGGTCGCCGGCGAGCGGGCGATCGAGGCGTTCGCCCCGCTCGCCGATCACCTGGTCGGGGTCGAGCCGGACTCCGCACTCGTCGAGGGCTGGAACGCGGTCGACGGCGCGCCGCGCATCGGCGACACGGCGAGGGCGATCGGTCAGATCCCGATCTGCTGGGACCCCGACCGCGACGCGGCGGTCGCCCGGGCCCACGAGCAGTTCCGCTGGTTCGCCGGTGGCTGGCAGGTCAACGCCGACCTGCCCACGCCGGCCGGGTTCGCCGGAGCCACCCAGTTCGTGCGCCCCGACGACGTGGCCGACTCCATCCCGTGCGGCCCCGACCTCGACGCGATCGTCGAGGCCGTGTCGGCGTTCTGGGAGGCCGGGTTCACCGACGTCGCCCTCGTCCAGGTCGGGGACGAGGGACAGGACCGGTTCCTGTCCGAGGCCGCCGGACCGCTCCTCGAGAAGCTGCGCGCGGCGGCACCGGACCCGGACGCCTAGGCTGCGTCGGTCCCGGTCAGCCCGTCGCGCATGGTCGCCAGGGCGGAGTTGAGGATGCGCGAGACCTGGGCCTGGCCGACCCCGATCTCGTGCCCGATCTCGACCTGCGTGAGGTCCTCGAAGTAGCGCAGGTAGAGCACCAGGCGCTCGCGCTCGGAGAGCTCGCGGGCACGGGGTGCGAGGATGACCCTCGCCTCGGCTGCGTCCAGGTCGCTCTCCGCCGCCGTCAGGGTCGAGCCCAGGTCGGCACCGTCCTCCCCCGGCGCCAGGGGCTGGTCCAACGAGGCGGGCACGAAGCACCCGTGGGCCGACTGCGCCTCGGCATACTCCTCCCGGCTGATGCCCAGCGCAGCGATGACCTCCTCTCCCGTCGGGGTGCGGCCGAGGTCGGACGTCAGGTGCTCCTCCGTCCGAGCCGCCTGCCACTGGGTCTCCTGCACCCTGCGTGTCGGTCGCACCATCCACCCCAGGTCGCGGAAGTGCCGCTGCAGCTCGCCCCTGATGGTGGGGACGGCGAAGGACAGGAAGTCGTGGTCGCGGGTGTGGTCGAAGCGCTGGACGGCCTTCATCAGCGCCTCGCAGGCGACCTGCTCGAGGTCCTGCACGTCGACCCCTCGGTTGGTGAACCGGTGTGCGACGGCGTGGGCGACGCCGATGTTGAGGACCATGATCTGCTCGTGCATCTCGTGACGATGCTCGTCGTCGCGCGCGCGTGCCGCGTCCGCGAAGAGGTCCGACGTTCGACGGGATCGCTCGTGCCGCGAGATGACGGCGGACTCGTCGGTGCTGGTCAACGTGTGAACGGTCATGCGAATCACCTGCTGGTGACGTGTGCGCGGTGGCCCGAGTCTTGAACCTGTGGACTCCCCTCGAGGGGTGCCCGGAGCACCCCTCGAACGTAGACCCCCGGCGCCCACGAGGGCAAGCAACGCATGTACGGCGCGCCGATGGGTAGTGAGTTCCCAGAGCGACGAGCTGACCCCGGGGACAACCCGTTGCTCAGGCCCCCGGGTCTCGAGCCAGTGGGCCCGGGGGCCGCCCATGTGTCCGGGTGCGGGCAAGGACTCCCGGTATCCCGGGTCAGGAAGTAGCGTTGGCCCATGCACGAGCACGATGAGCGGACGTTGGAGGCCAGCCGCCTCCTGACGGACGCACTGACCCCGGGCGACCTGGACCAGACGCTGGGTCGGATCACACAGGCTGCGGTGGACGTCCTACCGGACGTGCGCTTCGCCAGCATCACCGTCAAGCACGACGACGGACGCGTCGAGACCGTCGCCCCCACCCACGAGACGCCCGTGCGTCTGGACGCCGAGCAGTACGCCCTGCGCGAGGGCCCGTGCTACGACGCGGCGACCGACTCCGTGCACGTGATCGCTCCCTACCTCGCCGAGGACACCCGCTTCCCGCGCTTCGCGAAGGCCGCGGTCGGCGTCGGGATCGAGGCCATGGCCGGCCTGCGCCTGTTCGAGTCCCGCAACGCCACCGGCGCGCTCAACCTCTACTCCGAGCGGCGCGGCAGCTTCGAGGACCTCGACACGCTCGCGGCGCTCTTCACCCACCAGGCCGGCATGGCGATCGGCTACGCGCGCCAGGTCACCCAGCTCAAGGAGGCCGTGGCAACCCGCCAGGTCATCGGCCAGGCCGTCGGCATCACGATGGAGCGCTTCGGCCTCGACGACGCACGCGCCTTCGCGTTCCTCAACCGGCTCTCCCAGGACAGCAACACCAAGCTGCGCGACGTGGCCGAGCAGCTGGTGGCCGAGTCCGGGGAGCGCCAGGGCGGGTGACCTCCCGACTCGAGGCCGTCTGCCTGCACGCCGAGGACCCAGCGCAGCTCGCGGGGTTCTGGTCGACGCTGCTGCGCCGCGAGGCGGTCGACAGCGAGGGTGTCGTCGACCTGCTCCCCGCCGATGACGGACTGTCCTGTCGACTGCGCTTCCGTCCGACCGACGAGCCCCGGCCCGTCGGGCAGCAGAAGCTGCACCTGCACCTGACGACGACCTCACCCGCCGACCAGCAGGAGGTCATCGACCGGGCACTCGCGCTCGGAGCGCGTCACCTCGACGTCGGCCTGCTCCCCGAGGAGGGCCACGTCGTCCTCGCCGACCCGGAGGGCAACGCGTTCTGCGTGATCGAGCCGGGGAGCTCGTTCCTCGCCGGTTGCGGGTTCCTCGGCGAGCTCGCCTGCGACGGCTCCCGCGCCCTCGGACACTTCTGGAGCGCGGTCCTCGACTGGCCGCTCGTGTGGGACCAGGACGACGAGACGGCCGTCCAGGCGCCGTACGGCGGGACCAAGATCGCCTGGGGCGGAGGTCCCGAGCTCGCGCCGACGGAGCGCGGGGGGCTGCACGTCGACCTGACGGCTCCGTCGGGCCGTCCGGACGAGGTGGCGCGGCTCGTCGGGCTCGGCGCCACGCTGGTCGGTGACACCGACGGGTGGACCGTCCTCACCGACCCCGACGGCAACACCTTCCGGCTCGCCGACGCCTGACGGTCAGCGCAGCAGCCGCGCGACCCCGTTGGTGAGCTTCACGTCGTAGAAGCCGGAGTTGGCGTCGGTGAACCAGACGCTGCCGCGCTCGGCGTCCCACGCGGGGGCCGACATGGCGTAGGCACCGGCGACGTCGGGGAAGGTCGGCCGGCTGCCCGGGCGCTGCGGCTTGTTGAAGTAGGCGACCTCGCGCGGGTGCTCCACGTCGCTGATGTCGAAGAGCCGCAGCCCGGAGGCGATCATCGAGCAACCGGCGATCCTCGGCTCGTCGCGGGTCGGCACCGAGCAGTAGTGGCCGGCGTAGCCCTGGGCCGGGAAGTCCGCGCCCGGGTCGTGGAACTGCTCGCCGCCGTGCACGTCGGCCTGGTGCACCTCGAGGCGCAGGTCGGACACGACGAAGGGGTGGCGCGGGTCGTCGACGTTGATGATCCGGCCCGCGCCGACCGGTGCGTTGGCGAGGTCGGCGACCCCCTTGAGCGAGAAGAGGTCGGCGAACTCGTCCATCTCCAGCACGTAGTCGTGACCGTCCTGCGTGAACGGCTCCGCGGACTGCGGGATGGAGGCACCGGGCCAGGTCAGCTTCGACAGCACGGTGGGTACGGCGCCGGGCACCCGGTCGTTGACCCTGCCGACGTCCAGGACGTCCAGTCCGGTGCGACCCATCAGGTCGAGGCTGCCGAGGTCGGGCTGGCCGATGTTCGCGGCGTACATGGTGTCGCCGTCGGCCGAGAAGCGCAGGCCGTGGTAGTTCACGCCCGGCTGGACCATGACCGGCAGCGGCGACGACGGGTCGCTCACGTCGATCGCGACCAGCGTGCCGGAGGTGCTCGCGGTCCAGAAGGTCCTGCCGTCTGGCGCGAACCCGCTCTCGTGGCCGAGCAGGCCGCTCGGGGTCGACGAGAGCAGTCGCGGGTGGCGGCAGTCGGTGCGGACGTCGTACACGTCGAGGATGCCCGGGTAGGTCGCCGCCGTGCCGAGGGTGGCCGCCAGCAGGCCGCGCTCCTCGTTGAGCAGCAGGGACTCGTGGGGGCTGAGCATCGCCGGCGACGTGAGGGTGGCGGTCTGGCGCGGCCGCTTCGGGTTGTCCATCGCGAGCACGACGACGCCGAGGCCCGAGGTCAGGTTGTAGACGAGGTCGCGCGGGAAGACGAGCGTGCTGTCGTAGAACGCGCATGTCTGGCCGCGGGCGTCGGTGTAGCGGTGCACCTTGAAGCCACCGGAGCTGCCGTGGTGGGAGACGGCCCGCGCGTTGCAGCGATAGCCGCGGTCCACGCGGCCGGAGGCGTAGTCGGCGGCCGGCACGCGTCCCTGGATGTCGGTCTCGGGTCGCGCTCCGTCGCCGCAGTCGGCGCGCGGCACCGGCTGGGCCTCGCGCCCGCCCTGCGCCTGGCCGGAGAGCGCGAGCGTCCCGGCCAGCACCGTCACCGCGACCGCCACCGTCAGCCCGAGCCGGGCCATGCCCCGCCGCCGGTCCGCTCTCGTCCGCACGCTCGCACCCATGCCTCGTCAACGCCCCGGCCCCGCCGGGGTCACGCGACGGGCGCAGATGAACGCCCTCGTGGCAGGCTTGCGGGATGAGCACCCGTGAGCTGACCGCAGCAACCTTCGAGGAGACCGTCACCGGCGAGGGCATCGTCCTCGTCGACTTCTGGGCCGAGTGGTGCGGACCGTGCAAGCAGTTCGGCCCCGTCTTCGAGGCGGCCGCCGAGGCCAACCCCGACATCGTCTTCGGCAAGGTGGACACCGAGGCCGAGCAGCAGCTGGCCGGTCAGGCCGGCATCTCCTCGATCCCGACGCTCATGCTCTTCCGCGACGGGATCCTGCTCTTCAACCAGGCCGGCGCCCTGCCCCCGCAGGCGCTCGGTGATGTGATCCGGCAGGCTCGCGAGCTCGACATGGACGAGGTACGCCGCCAGGCCGGTGCGGCCCAGCAGGCAGCCGAGGGCGGCGAGATCGGGCTCGACGACTTCGCCGCTGCCCACGCGACCGGCGCCTACGTGCTCGATGTCCGCGAGGACCACGAGTTCACCGCCGGTCACGTCCCCGGCGCGGTGCACGTCCCCATGAACGACGTCCCCGGCCGCCTCGCCGACCTCCCCGCCGACGAGCCGTTCTTCGTCATCTGTGCCTCCGGCAGCCGGAGCCGTCAGGTCGTCGACTACCTCCGCGGCCAGGGCCTGTCCGCCTTCAACGTCACCGAGGGGACCGGCGGCTGGGCCCAGCGCGGCTGGCCCCTCGAGCGCTGAGGTTCACAACATCCGTGGCAGCAGCCGCTTGCCCAGCACGAGCCCGAGATGCGCGGCCAGGGCGGCGAAGAACGTCACGTGGGCCGCGACGTGCAGCCCGAGCAGGTCGTCCTCACCGCTGAGGACCAGCACGACACCGGTGGCAGGGATGACGAGCAACGTGGCGAGCAGCGTGCGCTCCGTCCAGGTCGCCACGGTCCGCTGGCCGGGACCGAGGGCGTCCGCCCACGGCGGCAGGCCGTCGATGCGGCGCCAGGCGAGCCGCAGGCACACCAGCGCGATGACCAGGATCCCGAGCGCGACGTGGATGGTGAGGAGTCGGTCGTCGAGCACGTCGTAGCCGTCGCCGTCGTCGCCTCCCCGGCCCCGCCCCCGCCCGGACTCACCTGCACGGCCCCGCCCCCGCCCCCGGCCCCGGCCGCGCCCTCCGTCGTCGGGGTCCATGGCGTAACCGACGGCGAACTGTGCGAGCAGCGCCAGCACCGTGGCCCAGTGCAGCGCCTTGGTGACCGAGCCGTAGCCGGACGGTCCGTTGCGCAGCACGAGGTCGACGCTAGCCGACGCCCGCCGGGTCGTTGACGGGACACGGACCCGTCCGTCACCATCCACCCGTGACGGGGGTCGGCATCGGTCGGGTGTGGCCGGGGGCGTTCCTGGGGGCGTTCCTGGGGGCGTTCCTCCTGGCGGCCTGCGGAGCCACGACTCCCGACGAGGGATCGTCCTCGGCGGAGGTGGCCGCTGCTCCCCCGCCGGCGCCGCTGCGGCCGGGCACCCCCGGGTCCGGCTTCGCCGACCTGCTGGTGGTCAACCCCTCCCGCGTCGTCGAGGCGACCGAGGCGGACCTCGCCCGCGCGGAGACCGAGCTGGGGGCAGCGCTGCCGCGGGGATACGCCCGATTCGTCCGGCGGGTGGGCGGCGGGTCGCTGGGCCACTTCGTCGGGGTGCTCACGCCCGACCAGGTCCCCGTGGCGACGAGCCAGTGGCGCGAGCGCGTCGGGCAGTACTGGTTCTGGGACACCACCGAGGCCGGCGTCGACCGCGCCGACCTGCAGGCGCGCGGGGTCGTGCTGGCCTCGACCTTCGACGGCGACGAGCTCTGCTTCGACCCGGCCGACCCGCGCGCGTTCTACGTGCTCCCGCGCAACGAGGACGTCGTCCACCGGGTGGGCCCCGACTTCCTCGACGCGGTGCAGTGGCTGCTCGACGGGCGGCTCAACCCGTGGGTGGAGGGGTGGACCCTCGAGGTCAACGAGCACCGCCTGGAGCGGCACGGCCGGCTGGCGGACGGGACGACCCGCGAGGAGGCCGGCGCCGCGCTCGCCGCGCTCGGCAAGCACTCACAGGCGGTCGAGACGGCCCGCCGGTCGACGTACTTCCTTCCCGGCATCGAGGGCCGGCTGTCCGTCTACACGTCCGAGGGCGAGCCGGGCGCGTGGTTCGACCTGACCTACGACGACGCGGCCGACCCGGCGGAGGTGGCCCGGTTCCTCGCGGCCGTCTCGGCCGACTGATCGTCGGCGATACCGGTCAGCGGTGGGCCGACAGCCACGCGATGACGTCGGCGGTCACCTCGTCGCGGTTGGTCTCGTTGAAGATCTCGTGCCGGGCCCCCTCGTAGAGCCTGACCGTGACGTCGGCCACACCGGCCGCGCGGTAGCGACCGGCGAGCACCTGCACCAGCTCGCCGCCCCCGGCCAGCGGGTCGGCCGAGCCCGAGGCGATCAGGATCGGCAGGTCGGACCTGATGGCCGACAGCGTCTCGACCTTCGCCAGCGTCTCCGCCGCGCCGAACAGGGCCGGCACCGTCTCCTCGGGCAGGTCGAACCCGCACAGCGGGTCGGCGACGTACGCGTCGACCTCCGCCTCGTCGCGCGAGAGCCACTCGTAGCCGGTCCGGTGCTCGAAACCGGCGTTGAACGCCTCGAGCCCGACCGGCCCCTCCGCCGTGGCGAGCTCGGCGGCGAGCAGGTCGAGCGCGGTGGTGCCGGACAGGATCACGCCGGCGTAGAGGTCGGAGTGCTCGAGGAGCAGCGACTGGGCGGCGAACGAGCCCATGGAGTGCGCGAGCAGGAAGAGCGGCAGGTCGGGACGCTCGTCGCGGAGGATGGCGCCGTACGCCGCGGTGTCGGCCACCAGGGCGTCGAACCCGGCCTTCCCGAGGTCCCCGGGCGTGCCGTCGATCGACTGGCCGTGGCCGCGGTGGTCGTGCGCGTGGACGAGGTAGCCGGCGCCGTTGAGCGCGCGAGCGAGGCGGGCGTAGCGCGACGAGTGCTCGGCGAGGCCATGGGCGACCTGGACCGACGCGGACGGCACGAACAGGTCCTGCCACGTGTAGGTGGCGAGGGTCGTGCCGTCGACGGGTGAGGCGAAGGTGGAGCCGGGGGCTGTCATGGGCGTCACGCTAGGGCGCGCACCGGCTCGACGCGAGCACCTCGGCGTCCGTTTTGACCTCCTTTGGGGTGGGACGTCGGCCCCGCGACGTGCACGCCTAGCAGGAGCTGTCGCGCGTCCCGGCGAAGAGGACGCCCGGCCCGGGCACCTCCACCGAGCGGCCCCAGGCCCCGGCGCGGACGGCCGGGAGGAACACGACGAAGGTCCCGCGCCCGGTGCACCCCTCCGGTCGGAACCGGAACTCGATCTCCGTCTCCCACGAGTCCCCCGGCTCGAGCCGGCGGTCAAGGTCGAAGACCGCGTCGAGGTCGCCGCCCGGGGTCGGGTGCCCGTCCCACGAGGTCACCTGGACGGCGGCTCCGCCCTCGGCGCCCATGGAGGGCAGCACCAGCTCGTCGAGCGTGACGGCCAGGCGACCGTCGTTGCGGACGGCCACCGGCATCGTGCAGCGCATGGCCGGGTCGAGCGTCATCGCGCGTGGGTCGCCCGTCAGGGTGGTCCCCGGGCAGGAGGGCGCACCGTTGCTGATCGCGAGCTTCGAGACGAAGGTCCCGATCGCGAAGAACCCGACGACCACGGCGAAGCCGGCCGCCGCGAGCGCAAGCATCGACGTCAGCACGACGACGGTCCGGAGCGTCGAGGACGGCACGGCCCGACGCTAGCCGATCGCGGGGTCAGCGGACGCTCACCCGTCCGGCGTCGACCTCCCAGCGCTGGTCGAGCCGCACGTTGGCGAGGAGCCGGCGGTCGTGCGAGACGAGCAGCAGCGTCCCGCCGTACGCCTCGAGCGCCTGCTCCAGCTGCTCGATCGCGGGCAGGTCGAGGTGGTTGGTCGGCTCGTCGAGGACGAGCAGGTTGACGCCGCGGGCCTGCAGCAGGGCCATCGCGGCGCGGGTGCGCTCACCGGGCGAGAGGCGCCCGACGAGGCTGGCGACCTGGTCGGCCTTGAGGCCGAACTTCGCCAGCAGGGTGCGGACCTCCGCCGAGGTCATGGCGGGTACGGCGAGCTCGAACGCGTCCCCGAGCGGCAGGTCCTCGGCGAGGGACGTGCGGGCCTGGTCGATCTCCCCGATCGCCACGCTGGCACCGAGGGAGGCACGCCCGCCGTCGGGCTCGGTGTGGCCGAGCAGCAGTCGCAGCAGGGTGGTCTTGCCCGCGCCGTTGGGACCGGTGATGGCGACCCGGTCTCCGGCGCTGACCTGGAGCGAGACGGGCCCGAGCTCGAAGTCGCCGAGGCGCTTGGTGGCCGCATCGAGCGTGGCGACGACGCTGGACGAGCGGGGTGCCGCGGCGATGTCGAACTGGAGCACCCACTCCTTGCGCGGCTCCTCGACCTCCTCGAGGCGCGCGATCCGAGACTCCATCTGCCGCACCTTCTGCGCCTGCTTCTCCGACGACTCGGTCTGCGCCCGACGCCGGATCTTGTCGTTGTCGGGCGACTTCTTCATCGCGTTGCGCACGCCCTGCGAGCTCCACTCGCGCTGGACGCGGGCGCGGCCGACGAGGTCGGCCTTCTTCTCGGCGAACTCCTCATAGGCCTCCCGCGCGTGCCGGCGTGCGACCGCACGCTCCTCGAGGAACGAGTCGTAGCCGCCGTCGTACACGGCGACCCTGCCCTGCGCGAGGTCGAGCTCGACGATGCGCGTGACGCAGCGGGCCAGGAACTCGCGGTCGTGCGAGACGAGGACGACACCTGCGCGCAGGCCGCGGACGAACGCCTCGAGGCGCTCGAGCCCGTCGAGGTCGAGGTCGTTGGTGGGCTCGTCCAGGAGCACGACGTCGAAGCGGCTGAGCAGCAGGGCGGCGAGGGCGACGCGGGCCGCCTGCCCGCCGGAGAGCGACGTCATCAGCGCGTCGGTGCCGACGTCGAGGCCGAGCTCGGCGAGTGTGACCGGTGCGCGGTCCTCGAGGTCGGGCGCGCCGGTCGCGAGCCAGTGGTCGAGGGCCGCGGAGTAGGTGTCGCCGGCCGCCGGGTCGTCGGTCTCGAGGGCCGCGGCCGCGGTCTCCATCGCCTCGGTGGCGGCGGTCGAGCCCGTACGGCGCCCGAGGTAGCCCGCCACGGTCTCACCCGCGATCCGCTCGTGCTCCTGCGGCAGCCAGCCGACGAACGCATCGGCCGGGGCCGTCGACACCGTCCCGGCCATCGGCGGCGACTGGCCGCCGAGGATCCGCAGGAGCGTGGACTTCCCGGCGCCGTTCGCGCCGACCACGCCGACGACGTCGCCCGGCGCGACCGTCAGGTCGAGGGACTCGAAGAGCGTGCGGTGGCCGTGGCCTCCGGCCAGGTCCTTCGCGACCAGGGTGCCTGTCACGGGGCGAGCCTAGGTGGGGCGATCAGGCGGCGACGAGGCGGCACATTCCGTCGCAGCACCTTCTCACGTCATTCGAACAGGTGTACGATTGTCTTCTGCGCGGTAGTCCTCACGCTCTGGTTCGATCCAGCCTCTCGCTGCGTGCATCCCCCGACCCATCCGGTCGAGGTTGATGAAGCGGAGGGCGGTGAGCGCGATGAATGACCTGGACGAGTGGCGCGCTCCCGGTTTGCCGGTCCCGCCGTCGACGGTGCTGGCTGCTGCGCTGGCACGGCTGGACGAGGCGTACGACGCCGTGCTCGCGATCGCGCCGTCCGTTCTGTCCGACGAGGACCTCGTCCGGCTCGTCGACGCCATGACCCGTGTGGCCGATCGGAGCGCGGGTGCCCTCACCGCCGCGATCGGAGAGGCCGACCGCCGCCGTCTCGGTGACGCGATCGGTGCGCGCCACACCGGCCAGTGGTGGTCGCAGCGTTCACTGCTGACCCGGCCGGAGGCCAACCGGTTGACCCATCTCGGGCGTCGGCTGTCGGACCCGCTGCATGCGCCCGTGCGGGCTGCGCTCGAGGGCGGGGTGCTCCATGTCGAGCAGGCGCGCTCGATCGTGACGGCGGTCGATGCGATCCCGTGCTCGCCGCACGACCTGCCGTCACACGTCGAGGAGCCGGCCGCGGTGAAGGGACGCGCCGTGGAGCACCTGTTGGTCCTGGCGAAGGACCACGACGCCCGCCAGCTCGCGATCCTCGGTCGCCGGATCCTGGACCTCGTCGCCCCCGAGGTCGGCGAGGCCGCCGAGGCGAGGGCGCTGGCCGACGAGGAAGCCGTTGCCGCACGGAAGCTGTCCCTGACGTTGCACGACTGCGGCGACGGCACCGCGACCGGCCGCTTCACGCTGCCCGTCGCCACCGCTCAAGCCCTGCGCAAGCAGCTGATGGCGATCGCGGCTCCACGACACCAGCGTCTGGGCGATGCATCCGCCGACGTGCCGGATCGAGACGAGCGCCCACTGCCAGTTCGCCTCGGCTCGGCATTCGTCGACTGGATCGAGCGTTACCCGGCCGATCGGCTGCCCTCCTCGGGCGGCACTTCGGCCACCGTGGTGGTCACCATGTCCCTCGACAGCCTCACCGGCGGACTCGCGGCGGCATCGCTCGACACCGGCGCCCGCATCAGTGCGGCCGAGGCACGCCGTCTCGCGTGCGAGGCAGGGATCGTGCCGGCTGTTCTCGGTGGCACCTCCGAGGTCCTCGACCTCGGCCGGACCCGCCGTTTCCACTCCAAGGCGCAACGCCTCGTCATCGCCCACCGCGACGGCGGCTGCACAGCCCAGGGCTGCGACCTTCCTCCGGCTGCCTGTCACGTCCACCACGACCAGCACTGGTCACGAGGCGGATCGACCGACACGGCGACTGGACGACTCCTGTGCCACCGACACCATCGCGTCATCCACGACCAGCGCTACGACACCACCCACCATCCGGATGGAAGCGTCAGCTTCCACCGGCGGACGTAGGCCGACCGGAGCTCGTTCAGACCTGCTCCACCGGGCAGAACCACGTGGTCCTGCCGCCCACCGTCGCGCGCGCCATGGGCGAGCCGCAGCGTGGGCAGTGTCCGTCGGGCTTCCGGTGGGCGATCACCTCGCCGGTGTGGACGCCGCCACGGCGGATGGCCCGCTTGGTCGCGGCGCGCAGGGCGCGGAGCAGCACGTCGAGGTCCCGGCGGTCGAGGGTGTCCACCCGCCGGTGCGGGTCGAGCCGCGCCTGCCACAGGGTCTCGTCGGCGAGCAGGTTGCCGACCCCCGCGATGACTGACTGGTCGAGCAGCCGAGCCTTCACGGGCGCCCGGCCCCGAGACATCCGAACGCGGAAGTCGCTGGCGCGGACCTGGCCCGCGTCGGGGCCGAGGCGGGTGAGGTCGGGGTCGAGGCCCACGCGGCCGAGCCGTCGCTTGTCGAAGAGCCGCAGCACGCCGCCGTCGGCGAACTCGATGGTGAACCTGTCCCACACCGGGTCGCGATCGGGCGAGACCGCCGAGAGGCCGCGCACCGGGTCGCCACCCTCGACCGGGTGCCCGTCCGGGTCGGTGACGACGATGCGCCCGCTCATGCCGAGGTGGAGCGACAGGACGGGGCCGTCGTCCGAGGTGTCGCACCACATCGTCTTCCCACGCCGGTTTGCGGCGACGAGCCGTCGGCCGACGAGGGCTGCGGCGATCTGCCCGGGCGGAAGCGGCCGGCACACCCACGTGTCGCTGTCGTCGACGGCCGCGATCTCGCGGTCGAGGGCCGCCTCGGCGATGACGGCGCGGGCGGTCTCGACCTCGGGCAGCTCGGGCATCGCCCCAGTGTGGTCCACCGACGACCGTGACGGACCACCCGTAGGGCGCGCTCGCTCACACGGTCGTGCGGGGCGGGTGCTCCTCCAGCCCGGTGAGGTCCGCCAGCAGGTGGGCCCGGTCGACGAGGTGCTGCGCCTGTTCGTCGGTGAGCCCGTTGCCTCGCATCACCGGGACGAGGTCGGCGACCGTCGAGCCGAGGCGGAGGTTGTCCTCGAGCCACGCCACCCAGCCGTCGTCGCGGAGGCCCCGGATCGTCGGCACGAGGGACGTGCCGAAGAGGCGCTGTGCCAGTACGGCGGTGAGCACGCCGCCCGCGCGGAAGTGCTCGACGACCGCGTGCCCGGAGTGGGCGATCGGCAGGATGCTGACGTTGCGCCGGCCCGCGAACCGGACGGCATGGGCGCCGTCGTGGCCGATCGCCGTCCCGATGTCGATGCCCTCCCCGGCCGAGAGCCCGAAGACGAGGTCGATGTCGGGCTGGGGGTCGTGCTGGCGGGCGAGCAGGGCGGGCAGGTCGGCGTGGTCGGCGATGTCGAGCCCGCTTCGCTCGACGGCGTCGAGCACCGGTCCCCACCGGTGGTCGCCGATGATCGACCAGAGGCGACGGTCGAAGCACGAGAGCGTCCCGAAGGACACGACCTTGTCGACACGGAGCAGTGCGCCGTACAGGATCGCGGCGTAGCCGCCCATCGACTGCCCGACGGTGACCACGGCGCTCGGCGCCACCGCCTCGACCTGCTCGCGCAGCGCCTCGACGGTCGATGACACGTCGTGGCCGAGGCCGTCGATGCCACCGAGGTACCACCGCATCGAGGGGTCGCGCACCAGGAGCTTGTTGAGCGGGCGGCCGCTGGCCTGCTCGAGGTTGCGCAGGCGCCCGAGGAGCTCGAACTCCCCGGGTCCGCTCGCGGCGTAGAACCCGAATGTGATGACCAGCGGCGCACCGACCTGCACGACGTCGAGCTGGTGGTTCTGCGTCGTGGTCATGGGCGGGCGAGCCTAGCGACGCAGGCGGCGGACGCGCCAGAGGTGCGGATGACTTCGAGGTGCCACGCGCGGCGGACCCCGGCTTGGCCGCTTCCGTCGCGCACACTGGTCGGCGGCTCGACGACACGACGGACGACACGACGGACGACACGACGGACGACACACGGGAAGGGGACGACATGCGGGCGATCCTGTTCGCCGGTGGGCTCGCTGCGGTCTTCTCCCTGTTCGGCACCCGGCTCGCCATCGGCTGGTTCACCCGGCACGGCTACGGCCAGCCGATCCGCGACGACGGTCCGACCACCCACCACGTCAAGCAGGGCACACCGACGATGGGCGGTCTGGTGGTCCTGCTGAGCGCGATCGCGGCCTACCTCGTGGCGAGGCTGGTGACCGGCACCGCACCCAGTGCGAGCGCCTGGCTGCTGATGCTGCTCTTCCTCGGGTGCGGGATCGTGGGCTTCCTCGACGACTTCATCAAGGTCTACACGCAGCACAACCAGGGCCTCACCAGCCGGGCCAAGATGGCCGGTCAGACGGTCGTCGCCGTGGGGTTCGGCGTGCTCGCCACCCAGCTCTTCGCCGACGAGCGCGGCGTGCGCCCCGCGTCGCTGCACCTCTCGACCACGCAGGACTGGGGCATCAAGCTGCCGCTGGTGGTGGTGCTCGTCCTGATCTGGTTCATCGTGACCGCCACGTCCAACGCCGCCAACCTCACCGACGGCGCCGACGGACTGCTCGCCGGCACCTCTGCGATGGTCTTCGGGGCGTACGTCGTGGTGAACATCTGGCAGAACAACCAGCTGTGCGGCTCGGTGCGCGCCAACGTGGTGGAGTCGAAGTGCTACGAGGTGCGCGACCCGCTCGACCTGGCGGTCTTCTCGGCCGCCATCGCCGCTGCGTGCGTCGGCTTCCTGTGGTGGAACGCCAAGCCCGCCCGGATCATCATGGGCGACGTGGGCTCGCTGGCCATCGGTGGCGCCCTCGCGGGCCTGGCCATCATGTCGCGCACCGAGCTGCTGATGGTCGTCATCGCCGGGCTGTTCGTGATCGAGACCGTGTGCGTGCTGCTGCAGATGAGCTGGTTCAAGATCACCCGCCGCGTCACCGGCACCGGGCGCCGGATCTTCCGGATCGCTCCGATCCACCACCACTTCGAGCACGCCGGCTGGGACGAGGTGACGGTCGTGATCCGCTTCTGGATCGTCGCCGGCATCAGTGTCGCCGCCGGGCTCGGGATCTTCTACGCCGCCTGGCTGGCCTGAGCGAGCGCCGGGCGGCACCCGCTCCGTGCGCAGGTTTGCTTGGATGGCGCCATGACCAACTCCCTGCTGAGCCCGTCGACGCTCCCGTTCGCCCTCCCCGACTACGCCCACCTGACCGACGCGGACTTCCGCGAGGCCATCGAGCAGGGCATGTCCGAGCACCTCGTCGAGCTCGACGCGATCGCAGGGAGCACCGAGCCCGCCACCGTCGACAACGTCCTCGAGGCGTGGGAGCGGTCGGGGGCGCTGCTGACCCGGGCGATGAACGCCTTCTGGGTCGCCAAGGCCGCCGACACCAACGACGAGCGCGACGCGATCGAGGAGGAGATCGCACCCCGGCTGGCCCAGCACGAGGACGCGATCCTCCTCAACGCCGACCTCTACGCCCGGCTCACCCAGCTGCGCGACCGCCGCGACGCGGGCGAGGTCACCCTCGACCCGCAGGAGACCCACCTGCTCGCCGAGCGGCTCAGGGAGTTCGAGCGTGGCGGGATCGTGCTGCCCGAGGCCGAGCAGGCCCGGCTGCGGGAGCTCAACACCGAGCTCGCAACCCTGGCCACCAAGTTCGACCAGCTGCTCGTGGCTGGACGCAACGCCGCCGGCGTGCTCGTCACGGACGAGGCCGAGCTCGACGGCCTCGACGACGATCAGCTGGCGGCGGCGAAGGAGGCCGCGCAGGAGAAGGGGCAGGACGGCTGGCTCCTGACCATCACCAACACGACCGGGCAGCCCGTCCTCGGCGAGCTGAACGACCGGTCGCTGCGCGAGCGCGTGCACCGCGCGAGCGCCGAGCGCGGACTGGTCGCCGGCGAGCACGACACCCGTGGCGTGCTGCTCACGATGACCCGCCTGCGCGACGAGCGGGCCCGGTTGCTGGGCTACCCCCACCACGCCGCCTACGCCGCCGAGGACGGCTGCGCGGGCAGCACCGACGCCGTCAACGACATCCTCGGCCGGCTCGGCCCCGCGGCGTACGACCTGGTCCGCGCGCGCGGCGAGCAGCTCCAGGCCCACCTCGAGACGATCGAGCCCGGCGCCACCCTCGAGGCGTGGGACTGGGCGTACGTCGACGCGCGGCTGCGGCAGCAGGAGGCGGCCCTCGACCAAGGCGCCCTGCGGCCCTACCTCGAGTTCGACCGGGTGCTGACCGAGGGCGTGTTCGCCGCCGCGACCGCGCTCTACGGCATCACGTTCGCGCGGCGCGAGGACCTCGTCGGCTACACCGCCGACTCACGCGTCTACGAAGTGCTGGAGGAGGACGGCAGCCACCTCGGCGCGGTGGTCATCGACCCCTACACGCGCTCGACGAAGCAGGGCGGCGCCTGGATGACCAGCATCGTCGACCAGAGCCACCTGCTCGACGACTCCCCCGTCGTCACCAACACCTGCAACTTCCCGCCGCCCGCGCCCGGCAGCCCGAGCCTGCTGTCGTGGGACAACGTGATCACGCTGTTCCACGAGTTCGGCCACGACCTGCACGGCCTGCTCTCCGATGTGCGCTTCCCGAGCCGCAGCGGCACCGCGGTGCCCCGCGACTTCGTCGAGTTCCCGAGCCAGGTCAACGAGATCTGGGCGCGTGAGCCCAGCCTGCTCGCCGCCTACGCCCGTCACCACGAGACCGGGGAGCCCCTGCCGGCCGAGCTCCGCGACCAGCTCCTCGGCGGGGAGGGCAAGGAGACCTTTCGCTACGCCGAGCTGCTGGGCGCGATGATCCTCGACCAGGCGTGGTACCAGTCGGCCGCCGACGACCTGCCGGCCGACGCCGAGGGTGTCGAGGACTTCGAGCTGGCCGCCCTCGAGCGGGCCGGCGTCCGCTACGCACCGGTGCCGCCGCGCTACCGCTCGGCCTACTTCCACCACATCTTCGGCGGTGGCTACTCGGCGGCGTACTACTCCTACCTCTGGTCCGAGATCATGGACGCCGACACGGTCGCGTGGTTCGACGACCAGGGCGGGATGACCCGGGAGGCGGGTGAGCACTTCCGGCGCACCCTGCTCGGCCCGGGCGGCTCGCTCGACGCCATGGACTCCTACCGCACGTTCCGCGGCGGCGACCCCGACCTCGCGCACCTGCTCCGGCGCATCGGGGCGGAGTAGCGGCGAGCAGCGCCGAGTGGCGCTCAGCCCTCGATGAGCGGGCGGAGCCGGTGCCAGGCGAGGCTGGCGCCGGCCCGCACGGTCCGCGGCGCGGGCAGCCGGTCCACCCACGGCGCGTCCTGGCGCGTCCACGACGGGTCGCTGAGCAGCGGCCCCTCCAGCCCGGTCCCGGCCAGGGCGCGGGCCATGGCCTCGCGCACGGTCAGCAGGGGCGCGCCGTCCGCCGGCTCCCAGGTCGCGCCGTCACGGCAGACCATGTCGTGGCGCAGCGACTCGACGAGCGCGGTGACGGTCCAGAAGGGCGCCTGCACCAGCCCGGCGGTGCCGGCGGCGACCACGGCGGTGGGAGCGAACAGCAGTGGCACGCGCACGCGCAGCAGGCCGGCAGCCCGGGCGTACGCCGCCAGCAACCGCGGGTAGGCCATGACGTCGGGGCCCCCGATGTCGACGGCGCCCTCGAGCGTGGACTCGGGCGTGAACGCCTCGACGAGGGCACGCACGGCGTCGGTGACCGCGATCGGCTGCACGCGGGTGTTCAGCCAGGTCGGGATCGGCTGGACGACGAGCAGCGAGCCGAGCTGCCGGATGACCTCGAAGGATGTCGAGCCGGCGCCGATGACGATGCCGGCGCGCAGGGCGAGGGTCGACGCGTTCGAGTCGAGCAGCTCCTCCTCGACGTCGAGGCGCGACGCGATGTGGGCCGACAGCTCGCCGTGCGGCACGTCGGGCACCAGGCCGCTGAGGTAGACGAGCCGCGAGACCGAGGCCGCGTCGACGGCGCGGCGTACGACCTGGGCACCGAGCAGGTCGATGCCCGAGAACCCGCGCGAGCTCAGCGAGTGGACGAGGTAGCAGACGCCGTCGACGCCCTCGATGGCCGCGGCGACGTCGTCGGTCGAGGTGACGTCGCACTGTGCCCACTCGACGATGCCGCCCCACTCGAAGCGCGCGGGGTCGGGCGGTGACGAGGAGGCGGCGACGACCGTGTGGCCGTCCGCCAGCAGGGCGGGGACCAGCCGGGAGCCGACGTAGCCGGTGGCGCCGAGGACCAGGATGCGCATGTCATTCCCCCAGGTGTCGCAGCATGTTGGACGCGAACCGCTTGCCCATCGCCGCGACCACGCCCGACATCACGGTCTCGACGGCGATGCGCGACACCCGCGGCAGCGGTAGGTCGCACCAGATCTCGAGGTCGATGGCGACGTGGGTGCCGGTGCCGTCCGGGGTCAGCTCGTAGTGGCCCTCGACGCCGGTCCGCTCGTCGGTGCGCTCCGCGTCGTGCGCGAACACGATCCGGGTCGGCTCCTCGAAGGTCATCACCTCGGTGAAGGTGGGCGTGATCGTCGCGCTCATCACCGGGATCCGTGTCAGGTGCCAGGTCCAGCGGTCACCGTCGACCTCGATCCGCTTGAGGTACGGCGTCAGCTCGGGCAGCAGGTCCGGGTCGGTCAGGACCTTCCACACCAGGTGGGGCTCGGAGCGCAGCGTCGCCTCGGAGGTGTTGCGGGCGCGGAATCGGTTCACCTGCCCGAGCCTAGGGTCCACCCCCACGGCGGTCGCTCGATACCCTCGCCACGTGCTCATCTCCGACGAACGCCGGATGCTCTTCGTCCACATCCCCAAGACGGGCGGCGCCTCGGTCGAGCAGCTGCTCCGCGAGATGTGCCCCGACGCCCGCTCGGTCGGCAAGCAGCGGCACGCGCGGCTGCGGCGCATCCTCGCCCAGCACCCCGAGCTCGCGGGCTACTGGTCCTTCGGGTTCGTCCGCAACCCGTGGGCGCGGATGGTGTCGTGGTACTCCATGATCGAGACCTGGGACCGGCGCTGGGGGCCGTCCTCCGGCCGACCGCAGGAAGGCCAGTGGGGCTCGACCCGCGACGGCAACCCGTTGTGGCGCACGGTCGCGGCCTACGCCGACTTCGAGGAGTTCATCCTCCGCGGGACCGCCGAGGTCGATCGGCTCGCGATGCCGCAGGTCGACTACCTCGTCGACGGCGAGCAGCGCGCCGACTTCATCGGCCGCACGGAGAACCTCGCCGCCGACATGGCGACGGTCCAGCGCGAGCTCGGCATCGAGGTGACGGAGATCCCGCGCCGCAACACGACCTCGCACGGGTCCTACCGCGACTACTACTCCCCCGCCGCCCGCGACCGCATCGGCGAGGTCTACGCCAAGGACGTCGAGGCGTTCGGCTACGACTTCTGAGCGCCCTTGAGGTGCTTCGTCTTCGTCGGTCGAGGGGGTACGGCGAGGGGCGTGCCCCTCGCCCCGGACCACTCGCCGGTCTCGGCGAGCCGTGACTGCACGGCGTACTCCGGCGCGAAGTAGTCGACGAGCTCGGCGCGCGTCTGCGCCGACAGCTCGGGAGCGATCCGCTCGGTCGAGACGTTGCGCCGCTCGACGCTCACGTCGGCGCCGACGCGGTCGCCGAACCACGCCTGCCACACGTCCGGACGCTCGACCGAGAGGACCCGGTCGACCTCGACGACCCCGTCGAGGGTGATGAAGGCACCCGGACGGCCACGGGGCGTCGGCGCCGACGGGTCGGCATCGACGTACGCCCGGGCGAAGTCCTCGAAGGTCAGCTCCTGCGTGGAGTTGTCGCTGCCGTCGTCGAGGCGTGCGCGGTAGCGCCACCAGGACTCGAGCCACCGGACCGGGTCGCGGAACATCGTCACGAGCTCGTAGCTCTCGCGCGGGTGGCCCTGCGCGGCGAGGTCGGGGGCGACGCGCTTGGTGAACCCGGCGCAGCCGAGGTGCTTGCGGCTGGGCGGCCGGTCGATGACGAGGGAGGCGTACGGCGCCAGCGCGGACTCGATCGAGGTGGACGCACACTTCGGCATCGCCAGCAGCACGAAGCCGTGCTGCGGGAAGGCCATCATGGCGACCGATCATGTCAGAGTTAGGGTTCGAGACGTGTCACGACCACCCGCCCTCGCCGTCACCCTGCTGCTGCTGGCGGGGGTGGTCCTGGCCGGGTGCTCGGGGAAGGAAGCCGCGGCCCCGGCCGCGAGCCCGCCGCCTGCGACGTCGGGCGTGCGCGTCGGCGACCAGCCCAACATCGTGCTGATCACGTCCGACGACCAGACCAAGCCCGAGCTGAAGTGGATGCCGCAGACGCGACAGCTGCTCGGCAGGACCGGCGTGACGTTCAACAACATGATCGCGCCGCACCCCAACTGCTGTCCGGCGCGGGCGCAGATCCTCAGTGGGGAGTACGCCCAGAACAACGGCGTCCGCACGAACTCGCCGCCCTGGGGCGGGCACGAGGGCTTCGACCCCGACACGGCGCTGCCGCTGTGGCTGCAGGAGGCGGGCTACCGCACCGGCTTCATCGGCAAGTACATGCACGGCTACGACCAGGACGACGGCATCGAGCCCGGCTGGGACGAGTGGAAGCCGATCGTCGGCACGCTCTCCGACTACCGCTCGTTCCTGCAGTACGACAACGGCCAGCTGGTGCAGTTCACCGAGAGCGACTACTACACCGACGTCGTTGCGCAGCAGTCCACCGACCTGGTGACGCAGTTCAGCAGCACCGGCCAGCCGTTCTTCCTGTGGTCGAGCTTCATCGCGCCGCACGGCACCTGCCAGGGCAACAGCGAGACGGACTGCTCGGGTCCGCCGCCCGCGGCCGACCGCCACGCCGGGCTGCTCGGCGACGTGGTGCTGCCGTCGCTGTCCGCGCCGTCGTTCAACGAGGCCGACCGCGGCGACAAGCCCCGCGACGTGCAGGAGCTGCCCGAGGTCGTCCCGGCCGAGCAGCAGACGATCTACACCGCCCGGCTGCGCACGCTCGCGGCCCTCGACGAGGCCGTGGCCGGCATCGTGTCGGCGCTCGACGCCGCCGGCACCCTCGACGACACGGTCATCCTGTTCACCAGCGACAACGGCTACCTCTTCGGCGAGCACCGCCTCGTCGGGAAGAACGTCCCCTACGAAGAGTCGCTGCGCGTCCCGCTCGTGATGCGCGGACCCGAGATCCCGGCCGGCGAGCGCCGCAAGCAGATCGTCTCGATGACCGACCTCGCGCCGACCATCGCCGAGCTCGCGAAGGCCGAGCCGATGGTCGAGATCGACGGCCGCAGCCTGCTGGGGTACGCCGTCGAGGACCGTCGCCAGCGCGACCGCGGGCTGCTCATCCAGGCCGGGTCGAAGGGCAAGGACAAGGCCACCGCCTGGAAGTGGCGTGGCGTGCGGACCAAGCGCTACACCCTCGTGCGGTGGCAGCGCCCGCGGTTCGTGGAGCTCTACGACCGCACCACCGACCCCTACCAGCTGACCAACGTCGCCCTCGACCCCGACTACCGCCAGGTGCGCAGGGCGCTGGCCGACTACCTCGACGTGCTCGAGGACTGTGCCGGCCCGAAGTGCCGGACGCTGGTGCCGAAGCTGCCGGAGCCGGGCGTGCGCTGAGCGGTCCGGCACGGCGCGAGGGGCGTAGCCTCGTGCCGTGACCGGACCGGGCGCCACCAGCAGTCGGGGGTCGCCCCGTCCAGGCGGTGCTCGCCATCGTCTGGGTCGGTCTCGGCTTCTGGGCGTTCGAGGACGGCGACACGTGGCGCGGCCTCGCCGCTGTCGGCGCCCTGGTCGGTGCGATGTACTGGTTGCCGGGGTCCGTGGTCGCCCAGGTGATGGGGAAGCCGTTCGTCAGGCGGCGGAGGGGCTCCGACCAGGTCAGCTCGCCCGGCCCGGGCTGAGCGCCGGACCCGTCAGCCGCATCCGGTCGTGCCTGTCCCCGCGCCGTCGGTGTCGATGCCCCACTCGCACAGCCACCCGTCGTGACCGCCGGTGGCCTCGAGGAGCATCAGCACGACGAGCAGCGAGATCAGCGCGATCACCCCGACCACGGCCCGCGTCGCCACCGTCCTCATGACGTGAGGGTACGGCGCCATCGACCGCGACGTCATCACCCGATCGAGGGCTGACGAGCCGACGCGGCGCGACGTCGTCACCAATCCGGACGGACCGCCGACCCCGAACTGTTGATGGGCAACAGCCGGGCAACCGCCAGGCGACACGCTGGGTGGCAGCCCGGTCCGTCGCAGTCGACAGGGGGATGGACCAGTGCGCATGTCAGCGCGTGCCACCCCTGCGCGGTCCGGGACGGAGGTCGCTGTGGACGGGACGGACCATGCCTCATCGCCGCCCAGCGACGGCGACCGGCAAGGGGCGAGGGTCGTGATCGTGGACGATCACGCACTGTTCGCAGAGACCATGCAGCTCGCACTGCTTCGCCATGGCTACGACGCGCTCGTCCAGTCGCTGCCCGAGGACGGCTCGATGGCCACGCTCCGGGCCACCGTCCTGGGCAGCCGGGCCCACACCGTGCTGCTCGACCTCGACCTCGGTCCGTTCGGCGACGGCATCGACCTCGTCGCTCCCCTGGCCCAGTCCGGAGCAAACGTCGTGGTGGTGACCGCCTCCGGCGACCAAGGTCGCTGGGGAGCGTGCGCGCGCTTGGGGGCGAGGAAGGTCGTGTCGAAGAAGCAGCCGCTGCGACAGATCCTGAGCATCGTGCGGAGGCTCGAACAGGGTCTGTCGGTGATGAACAGCGGGGAGCTCGAACGCCTGCTCGGCGCAGGGCGCCACGCGCGGCTGTCCACCGACGACGCGCGGCGCCGCCTCGACCTGCTGAGCCCGCGGGAGAGGCAGGTCCTCGGCGCACTGATCGAGGGACGCCACGTCCACGAGATCGCGCGCAACGACGTCGTCTCCGAGGCGACCGTGCGGGGGCAGGTGAAGGCGATCCGCGAGAAGCTCGAGGTCACGTCCCAGCTGGAGGCGGTCGGCCTGGCCAACAGCGTCGGCTGGCGCTCGTCGTGAACCGCTGCGGCGGCCTCAGCGGAGTGTCATCAGCTCGTCGAGGACCAAGGTGGCCGCGCTCGACGACGTCCGGGAGGTCCTCCGCGAGCTCCGCGAGGCACGAGGACCCGCAGACGTAGGCGCGCTGGATCCCGTCCAGCAACGGAGCGAGCTCCGCAGCGGTCGGAGGTGCCGCGGGAGGGTCGTCCACCGTGTGGCGTGTGTGGGCGACGGTCGCGCCGGACCGGTGCAGCTGGTCGCCGTACGGCGACGCCTGTGGACGAGGATCCTCGACCTGATCGGCGCATGGACGGACGCGAGGCGGCCAGCGAGGTTGCTCGACCCGGACCTTTGCGCTCTCTGAGCCACCCCCTACCTCTGAGCCACCGCGTTGACAGGCAAGTCGATGCTTGCCTATTGTCGACGCCGTGGCCGACATCTACAAGGCGCTGGCAGACGGGACCCGCCGGGCCCTGCTCGACGAGCTCGTCGAGCGCGACGAGCAGACGCTCTTCGAGCTGTGCTCGCGCCTGGCGCTCAAGCACGACCTCACTCTCACGCGCCAGGCCGTGTCGCAGCACCTCGACATCCTCGAGGCGGCCGGCCTGGTCGAGGCCGAGCGCCGAGGGCGCTACAAGTTCCACACCATCGACACCCGTCCGCTCGCGGAGATCGCCGAGCGGTGGCCCACCCGGAAGGCAGACGCATGAAGCTACACACCGTCAGCATCTTTGTCGACGACCAGCAGCAGGCCCTCGACTTCTACACCGGTCCGCTCGGTTTCGAGGTCACCGCGGACGTTCCCCTCGGGGAGCACCGCTGGCTCACGGTCAGGCTGGGCAGCGCCGTCGAGGCGACCGAGGTCTCGCTCGAGCCCAAGAGCCACCCCGCCGTGGCGCCCTTCACCGAGGCGCTCGCCGCAGACGGCATCCCCTACTGCGCGCTCAGCGTCGACGACGTCCATGCCGAGCATGAGCGCCTCACCGGGCTGGGGGTCACCTTCACGCAGCCCCCGACCGAGATGGGTCCGGTCATCGTCGCCGTCCTCGATGACACCTGCGGAAATCTCCTGCAGCTCGCGCAGTTCACGAGCTGACCGATCGTCGGCGTCGCGGCGGGCGATGCCCCGGAATGAAGACACCCCGGAGTCCGTTCGGCTGAGCATGACAACTATCGGACTCATCGGCAGTGGAAACATCGGCAGCACCGTTGCTCGCCTCGCCCTCGCTGGCGGACACGACGTGGTTCTCAGCAACAGCAGAGGCCCCGAGACCTTGGCCGAGCTGGTCGCTGACCTCGGTCCCGGCGCCCGAGCGGCCACCGCTGCTGAAGCCGCCGAGGCCGGCGACATCGTCGTCGTCACCGTGCCGCTGAAGGCCTACCGCGACGTACCCGTCGAACCGCTCCGCGGCAAGGTCGTCATCGACACCAACAACTACTACCCCGACCGCGATGGCCACATCGCTGAGCTCGACGACGAGACCACCACTACCTCCGAGCTCCTACAGGCCCACCTCCCGGAGTCGCACGTCGTGAAGGCCTTCAACAACATCTTCTTCGCTCACCTCGGCGCCCTCCACCGGTCCCGAGGTGGCGCCGAACGCTCCGCCCTCCCGATCGCCGGAGACGACGCCCTCGCCAAGGACACCGTCACCCAGTTCCTCGACTCCGTCGGCTACGACGCCTACGACGTCGGACCCCTCGCCGAAGGATGGCGCTACCAGCGGGACACGGCCGCCTACGTCCACCCCTACGTCGATCCCGACGCCGAGGACTTCGCCACCGCGAGCCGTCCAGCACCCGCTGCCGACCTCGAGAAGGCGCTGGAGGGTGCAGTTCGCTACCGCGACATGTGAGCGGTGCCGAGCGCCAGGCGCGTTTCTTCGTGGGGGGTGTGCTGAAGCCATGCACATCGCGGCAGATGGGTGCGTTCTACTCTGACGCATGCCTAGCCCGCAGACGAACCTCAAGGTCCTGAGACGCTCGAACAGACGGCCCGAGCAGGGCGACATCTTCGCCATGGGACTGTCAGACGGCACCTTCCTCTTCGGGCGGGTCGTGGGCGCAGACCTGGAACCGCCATTGGCGCCCACGCCCTCTGCGTTCCTCATCTACGTCTATCGGGACCGCGCGCGGACGAAGACGACCGTGCCAGACGACCTGGGACCTGACCGGCTGCTGCTCCCGCCCTTGTTCATCAACCGGATGCCGTGGACCAAGGGCTACTTCGAGACCCTCCATCACCAAGCACTGGACCCAGCCGCGTTGCTTGTGCAGCACTGCTTCTGGGATGCGGCGCGAGCGCGCTTCGTCGATGAGCGGCAGCAGCCACTGGCACGTGAGACGCAGCCCAGTGGTGACTGGGCGCTGTGCAGTTACCGCTGGCTCGACGACCGGATCAGCGACGCGCTGGGCATTGCGCGGGCTCCTGAGTAGTAACGCTGCCGGGAGCGAACGCACGCTCGTCTCGACATCAGAGGACGTTCGGCCGGATCAGGCAACGTCGCGCGGCGGAACGGCTGGGTCACTGTGGGCGGCGCATGTCGAACCGGTTGTTGCTGTCGATGCCGAAGTAGGCCGTCGGCCCGCCCGCCCGCAGGATCGGCTGCGCCCGGACTGTGTCGTAGACGCCGTCGACCAGCAGGTCCTCGTCGATGTGTACGCCGACCACCTCGCCGACGGTGAACCATGAGCCGCTGGCCTCGCCCGTCGCGGTGCGCAATTCGATGATCTGGGTGACTCGGCACTCGAAGGTGACCGGTGCCGCGGCGACTCGAGGCGCCTTGACCTCGAGCGATGCTGCGGCCTCGAGTCCCGCCGCCTCGAACTCGTCGACGTCCTCGGTGGTGGAGGTCGCGTTCATCTGCTCGGCCAGCGGACGGTTGGCGAGGTTCCAGGTGAACTCGCGCGTGGCCTCCGCGTTGGCCACTGTCCCCTTCCAGCCGTTGCTGGAGAAGCCCACCAGCGGCGGGGTGTAGTTGAGCGCGTTGAAGAAGCTGTATGGCGCGAGGTTGCGTCGTCCCTGCGCGTCCAGCGTCGCGATCCAGCCGATCGGGCGCGGCGCAACGATGGAGTTGAACGGGTCGTGCGGAAGCCGGTGACCCTCCGCGGGGCGGTAGAAGTGTTCGCTCACCTGAGCATGACATCAGAGAGCGCTCACGTCGGCGGATCCAGGTGTCCGGACGAGCCCGCGTGAGAACGCTGTCAGCTGCGGTAGGCGCCGCGGTAGTAGAGCAGCGGCTCGTCGACGTCCCCGGCGGCGAGCCCGACGACCGCGCCGATCACGAGGTAGTGGTCGCCGGCCTCGTGGATCGAGTGGACGGTGCAGTCGACGTGCCCGACGGTGCCGGCCAGGAGGGGCGAACCGGTCGCCGGGGTGGGCGTCCAGTCGACGCCGGCGAACTTGTCGTCGCTGGCGGAGGCGAAGACGTCGGACAGCTCACGCTGGCCGGCGCCGAGGAAGTTGACGCAGAAGGTGCCGGAGCGCTGGATGGAGGCGAAGGCGCGCGACTGACGCGTCGGCAGGAAGGCGACCAGCGGCGGGTCGAGGGACACGCTGGTGAACGACTGGCAGGTCAGACCGGTGGCCCGTCCGTCCAGCACCGTCGTGACGACGGTGACGCCCGATGCGTAGCGCCCTAGCACGTCGCGGAACATCCGGGCGCGCACCTCGGCCAGCTCGCCGTCGACCTCGATCGTCTCGCCGGGTCGCCACTCGAAGTCGTGCCGGGCGCTGCCCGGGAACGACTCGACAGGCTCCTTCGGCAGCTCGCTCACCCCGACAGTGTCGCCGATGGTCCGCCGCGACCGAACGGGTGACCCCCGCGAGCCCCGGTGTGCGCCACACTGCGCACATGACCTTTCCTGACGGCTGGACCCGCGGCTCGCACACGCACGACGGCGTCAGCCATGCGACGTACAGGAAGGGCAGCGGTCCCGGCGTGATCGTCATCCACGAGATCCCCGGCATCACGCCCGAGGTCGCGACCTTCGCGCAGGAGGTCGTCGACGCCGGCTACACCGTGGTCATGCCGAGCCTCTTCGGCACGGACGGCGCGGACATGACCGCGCTCTCGACCGCCAACGCCCTGAGGCAGGTGTGCGTGAGCCGCGAGTTCACCAAGCTGCGCACCGGCGAGACGACGCCGGTCGCGGTCTGGCTGCGCTCGCTGGCGCGCGACCTGCACGCGGAGCTCGGCGGACCGGGCGTGGGCGCGCTGGGGATGTGCTTCACCGGCGGCTTCGCGCTCGCGATGATGGTCGACGAGTCCGTCACCGCGCCGGTGCTCTGCCAGCCGAGCACGCCGTTCGCCGTCGGCAGCAAGCGCGCCGCCGACGTCAACCTCTCCCCCGGCGACCTCGACATCGTCAAGGGCCGCTGCCAGGGCGGGCAGCAGGTCCTCGGCCTGCGCTACCGCAAGGACCCGGCCGTGGGCACCCGCTTCGACACCCTCACCCGCGAGCTCGGCGACGCCTTCATCCGGGTCGAGTTCGAGGGCAAGGGGCACTCCACCGTCACCGCGCACCGCCAGCAGGCAGGCGTCGACGCGGTCCTGGGCTTCTTCGCCGACCACCTGCGCACATGACCCTCGTCGTCATGACGGGCCTCCCGGGCAGCGGAAAGAGCACCGTCGCGCACCGCATCGCCGGCGAGCTCGGCTGTGCTGTCATCTCCGTCGACACGATCGAACGCGGCCTCCACGATGCCGGGGTCGATTCAGCGCAACCGGTCGGCCTCGCGGCGTACGCCGTCGCGAACCGTCTCGTCGACGTGCAGCTCAGCCTCGGCCACACCGTCGTCGCGGACGCGGTCAACGACCATCCCGAGGCGCGGCAGGCGTGGCTCGACCTCGCGGAGCGGCACGGGGTGGACCTGCGGGTCGTCCACGTCCGGTGCAGCGACGAGACACTGCACCGCCAGCGCCTGGAGACCCGTGACCACGAGCTGCGCGAGGTGCCGTGGGAGCGGGTCGTCGCGCTGAAGGACGCGTGGACGCCGTGGCCGGTCGAGACCGAGCTCGTGGAGACCTCAGGACACGCGAACGAGTCGCCGCAGCTCGGGTGAGACGACCACGTCGGTCGAGGCGACCGTCACGTGCTCGATCCGGACCCCGGGCAGGCCGTCGCCGATCAGGTCGTCGACCGACTCGCCGGTGATGGGGAGCTCGCCCACGAGACGCTCGGCGATCAGGTGCCGCAGCCGCGAGCCGAGCTGCGTGTCGACGAACTCGTCGGGACCGGGTCCGGCGTCCTGGGCGTCGAGCACGGTCAGCACGTAGGTCGCCTGGAGGTGCGCCGTCACACCGTCCGCCGTCGTCGCGGTCGCCACGACGACCCTGTGCCGGGGCTCGAGGGACGGCCGCTCGCGGGACGAGAGCAGGCGCAGGACGGTGCCGGCCGCGAGGGCGGCGACGATCAGTCCGACGACGAGCACGATCTCCATGGGTCCTCCTCAGGCTGGTCGGGTCCCCCCGAGCGCATCGGGAGGGACCCGCATCACCAGTCTCCGGGGTCGTACGGCGCGAGCCCATGGGGTCCGCCACCCACATCCGCGTCGGCCGCGCCGCACCTAGGGTGGCCGCATGGCGAGCGACCTCTCCCTGTCCACCCGCGTGATCGTGATCAACGGGTTGCTCTTCGCCGCCGGCACCGCCGTCCTCGCGCTCTCCCCCGCGACCGTCTCCAGCCAGCCGGTGCTCTCGGAGTCCGTCGTGCTGCTCGTCGGCCTCGCCGTGATGATCGTGGCCAACTCGGTGCTCGTCCGCCGCGCCCTGCGGCCCCTCGAGCGGCTTCGGCATCAGCTGACCAGTGCGGCGTCCGCGGCCCCGGAGGAGCGGGTCGCGGTGCCGGCCTCGGGAGTGACGCGCCCGGTGTCCGTCGCCGTCAACGACCTGCTCGAGCGCATCGACGACGCCCAGCGCGCCAGCGCGGCGGCCGCCCTCGCCGCCCAGGAGTCGGAGCGGTCCCGGATCGCCCAGGAGCTGCACGACGGGGTCGGGCAGTCACTGACCGCCGTCCTCCTCGAGCTCAAGCTCCTCTCCGAGTCCGCCCCGTCGCCTTCGCTCGATCGGGTGCGCGACGGCGTCCGGGCCAGCCTGGACGAGGTGCGGTCGGTCGCGCGGACCCTGCGCCCGCACGTGCTGGAGGACCTCGGCCTGCGCAGCGCCCTCGCCGCCCTGACCCAGGACCTGTTCGGCTCCACCCGCACCCACGTGCGCCGCGGCATCATGCCGGGTCTTCCCGACCTCCCGGCCGACGTGGAGCTGGTGGTCTTCCGGGTCGCCCAGGAGGCGTTGACCAACGTCGCCCGGCACGCCGAGGCGACCACGGTCGAGCTGAGCCTCGGGATGGTCGGGCGCGAGATCGAGCTGCGTGTCACCGACGACGGTCACGGCCTGCCGCGCGGCGCCGAGGGCACCGGGCTGCGCGGCATGCGCGAGCGGGCCGCCCTGGTCGGCGGGCGGATCGACGTGGCGCGTCGCGACGGCGGCGGCACCGTCGCCGCCCTGCGCGTCCCGGTGGCCGCACCATGACCACGCGGGTGCTGCTCGCGGACGACCACGTCCTCGTGCGCCGCGGGGTGCGGATGATCCTCGACCAGCAGCCCGACTTCGAGGTGGTCGCGGAGGCCGACGACGGCCACGAGGCCGTGCAGCTGGTGCGCGACCACGAGGGCGACCAGCCGATCGACCTGGCCATCCTCGACGTCGCCATGCCCCGGATGACCGGCCTCCAGGCAGCCCGCGAGATCAGCCGGCGTCCGGCCCACCCACGGCTGCTGATGCTCTCGATGCACGACAACGAGCAGTACTTCTTCGAGTCGCTCAAGGTCGGCGCCTCGGGCTACGTCCTCAAGTCGGTCGCCGACCGCGACCTGCTCGACGCCTGTCGCGCGGCGATGCGGGGCGAGTCGTTCCTCTACCCCGGGGCCGAGAGCGCGTTGGTGCGCGACTACCTGGAGCGGCTGCGTCGCGGCGAGCGGCTGCCCCGCGCCGTACTCACCCCGCGCGAGGACGAGGTCGTCAAGCTGATCGCGGAGGGCAACTCGTCGCGCGACATCGCGCGGCTGCTGACGATCAGCGTGAAGACGGTCGACCGGCACCGGGAGAACGTGCTGTCCAAGCTGGGGATGCGCGACCGCACCGAGCTGACGAGGTATGCCGTGCGGGTCGGTCTCATCGAGCCGTAGCAACGGGAACACGTTCTAGTTGGCGGCTACGATCGTCGGCGTGAGCTACCTGCGACGCCAGGCCATCGTGGCCGCCCTGACCGCCAACGCCCTCCGTCCGCCGACCGGCCCACGCTCGGGTCTCTACGCCTTCGCACCCGGATGGATCCTCGGCGAGCTGGCCCCGCAGGTGTTGGCGCTCACCGCCCTCGACTCCGCCGCCCAGCTGCGCCCCGGGAGGCGGTCACGGCTGCGCACCAAGATCGGGTTCGGGCTCGCGGCGGCCAGCAGCGTCGGTCTCGCGCACATCATCCGGCAGTCGCAGCAGGTCCGCGCGCGGGTCGAGGACGCGCTCGTCGAGGGCCTCGGGGTCGACTACGTCGAGCAGCTCGACGCCGCCCCGACCCCGGCCGAGCTCGCGACGCCATGGCGCAAGCTGCTCAACCCCTTCAACTTCACCGACCGCGCCGTCCGGGTCGAGCGGGACATCGCGTACGGCGAGTACGGGCCCCGCTCGACCCTCGACATCTACCGCCCGGCGGACGACGAGCAGCTCGCGGACGCGCCGGTCCTGCTTCAGGTCCACGGCGGCGCGTGGACCGTCGGCAAGAAGGACCACCAGGGCATCCCGCTGATGCAGCACATGGCGCAGCGCGGGTGGGTGTGCGTCGCGATCAACTACCGGCTCTCGCCGCGCGACGCCTTCCCCGCGCACGTCGTCGACGTGAAGCGGTCGATCGCGTGGATCAAGGAGCACATCGCGGACTACGGCGGCAACCCCGACTACGTCGTCATCACCGGCGGCTCGGCCGGCGGCCACCTGGCCGCCCTCGCCGCAGTCACGCCGAACGCGAAGGAGTGGCAGCCGGGCTTCGAGGACGCCGACACGAGCGTCCGGGCGGCGGTCCCCCACTACGGCGTCTACGACTTCGCCGCCTCCACGGGCCTGCGCAGCGCGGAGTCCATGCGCGACGGGTTCCTCGCACCCAAGGTCCTGAACAAGCGCTGGGACGAGGAGCCCGAGGCGTTCGAGGCCGCGTCCCCGATCCTGCGGATCGACGGCGACGAGCCCGACTTCTTCGTCATCCACGGCGACACCGACTCGCTGGTCGATGTCGGCCAGGCCCGTGCGTTCGTGGAGAAGCTGCGACGGGTGTCGAGGAGGTCCGTGGTGTACGCCGAGCTGCCGGGCGCCCAGCACGCCTTCGACGTCTTCCCGTCGATCCGCTCGGCGCACGTCGTGCGCGGGATCGAGCGCTACCTCGGGTGGCACTGGAACACGTGGCGGGCCGGCCTCGCCGTCGACGAGGCCGAGCCGGAGCAGGTCACGACGACTGGCTGATGGAGCCGACCTGGTTGCCTCGGCGTCGGTGAGGATCGCCGTGGTGGTCGGGTCGAGGTGTCACAACCGGTGCGGTTGCTTCGTCAGACTGGTGACGGACCGACACGGAGGAATGTGACATGGAATCGTTCGAGGAGCACCGCAGCCACCTGACGGCCGTGGCGACGCGGGTGCTGGGGCCGGGCGGCGACGCCGAGGACGCCGTGCAGGAAGCCTGGCTGCGCTACGAGCGCACCGACACCTCCGACGTGGAGAACCTCCGCGGCTGGCTGACCACGGTGGTGACCCGGATCTGCCTCGACCAGCTCAGGTCGCGTACGGCGCGGCGCGAGGACCTCGTCGACACCCACCTCGAGCGTCCGGGCGACGATCCGACGCCGGAGGACGACGCGGTCGTGGCCGAGGCCGTGGGCGGTGCGATGCAGACGGTGCTCGACGAGCTGAACCCACCCGAGCGCGTGGCGTTCGTGCTGCACGACCTCTTCGCGGTGTCGTTCGACGAGATCGCCGAGATGCTCGACCGCACCCCCGCCGCGACCCGGCAGCTCGCCTCGCGGGCGCGACGCCGCATCCGGGGCACGACCCCCGCGACGGCGCCCGGCCGCGAGGTCGTCGACGCCTTCCTCAAGGCGGCCCGCGCGGGTGAGTTCGACTCCCTGCTGCAGCTGCTCGACCCGGACGTGGTCTGCCGCGCCGACGCCACCTCGGTGGCGATGGGCGGACCGGTGCCCCTGATCTCCGGGGCGCAGGACGTCGCCAACCGCTTCAACGGCGGCGCCGCGGCGCTGTTCGCGACCGTCGTCGACGGGCTGGCCGGTGCGGTGTGGATGTATCGCGGGGAGGCGAAGGTGGTCTTCGACTTCACCATCGTCGACGACAGGATCGTCGCGATCGACATGCTCTCCGACCCGGACGTGATGGCGGGGCTGGTGCTCGAGAAGGTCTGATGGTGTCGTACCGGCGCCGGCCCGTTCGTGGAGTGGGTGTGAGCGGGTCGCACCGGCGGCCCACCGACGAACGACCTCGAGCTCCTCGAGGCTCGCACGCTCGACGGCAACACCCAGGAGCTGATCTATCGCCCCACCCTGCACCCCTGAGTTCCCCGACTTGTCGGGGCAATTGTGAACTTCCCGTGGCGTGCATGCCCCGCGAAGTTCGGGTTTCCCCGGCTAGCCGGGGAAACTGTGACGAGCCGTGATGAGTCCCCACCCACTAGGGTCACCGCGTGACCGACTGGCTGGACCATGCCCGAGCCGCCAAGGGCTTCATGCCCGAGGACGAGGGCCTCCTCCTCCACCGCCACGCACGGGAGCAGGCGCCGCGGGGCGCGCTCCTCGAGGTCGGGACCTACTGCGGCAAGTCGGCGGTCTACCTCGGTGCCGCGGCACGCGAGGTGGGCGGCACGGTCTTCACCGTCGACCACCACCACGGCTCGGAGGAGAACCAGGCCGGCTGGGAGCACCACGACACCGAGGTCGTCGACCCGCGCACGGGCCGGATGGACACGCTGCCGTTCTTCCGCCGCACCATCGAGGACGCGGGACTGGAGGACCAGGTCGTCGCCGTCCTCGGCGCCTCGACGACGGTCGCCCGGCACTGGCGCACGCCGCTGGCGTTGCTGTTCATCGACGGCGGCCACGGCGCGGAGCCGGCGCGTGCCGACTTCAACGGCTGGGTCCGTTGGGTGCGGGCCGGCGGGGTGCTGGTGATCCACGACGTGTTCCCGGAGCCGGCGGACGGGGGGCGTCCGCCGTACGAGGAGATCTACCTCCCGGCGCTCGCCAGCGGGTCGTTCACCGAGGTCGAGGCCGTGGGCTCGATGCGGGTGCTGGAGCGGACGTCAGGAGACGCCGGCGACGCGGTCGGCTGACGCGCAGCCGCACTCGAGCGCGATCTCGGCGAAGTCGGCGGCCAGGGTGGTGCCGCGCATGATGTCGGCCCCGGGGCTGATGTGCGTGAGCGCGTCGACGGCCAGGATCACCGCCGCGGCGGTGTAGGTCGTGTGCTCGGCCGGCCAGTTCACGTCGTCGGGGAAGACGTAGCCGGTGAAGTAGCGGCCCCCGTCGGAGCGCAGGTGCTGCATGTCGGCGAGCAGCTGCATCGCGCGCGGCCGGTCGCCGATCGCGTCGAGCGCCAGCACCAGCTCGCAGGTCTCGGCCCCGGTCACCCACGGGTTGCGCGACACGCAGCGGATGCCGAGGCCCGGCTCGACGAAGGTGTCCCAGCGCGCGTCGATCAGCCCGCGCGCGGCCTCGCCGCGCACGGCGCCACCGAGGACGGGGTAGTACCAGTCCATCGAGAACTCGGATTTGTCCAAGAACAGGTCACGGTGCTCACGCAGCGCGTGCCCCAGCCGGCCGCCGGTCAGCTCCCACTCGGGCTGCGGGTCGTCGAGCAGGCCGGCGAGCGCCACCCCCGCGCGGAGGCTCTGGTAGATGCTCGACGAGCCGGCGAGCAGCGCCTCGGCGTTGACCGTCGCGGGAGCTCCGTCGGTCCACTCCTGCGCCCACGCGATGCCCCCGAACGGGAGCTGCATGCCGACCACCCAGTCCAGCCCGCGACGTACGGCCGGCCACAGGCGGCGTACGAAGGCCTCGTCCCGCCGCACCAGCCAGTGGTGCCAGACGCCGACGGCGAGGTACGCCGACATGTTGGTCTCCCCCGAGTGGTCCTCGACCCTCCCGCCGACGATCTTCATCGGCCAGGAACCGTCCGCCCGCTGGGTCGCGACGACCCAGTCGTAGGCGCGCTCGGCGGCCTCGACCTGTCCCCCGACGAGCAGCGCCATCGCCGACTCGACGTGGTTCCAGACGTCGGTGTGCTCGCCGACCGTCCACGGGATCGCTCCGTCGGGCTCCTGCATGGCCGCGATGGAGGCCGCGGTCTCCTCCACCTGCGCCCAGGTGGGCACGCCCGTCAGGACGTCAGGCCGCATCACTCGAGGCGGGGACGGCGACGGCGTCCGGCTTGCGGAAGTAGAGCACCATGCTCTTGCCGATCATCGGGTCGAGCACCTTGCCCGCGGCCCGGAGCGTGCGGGGGTTCTTCATGATCTCCCACACCAGGAGCTTGTGGTACGCCCTGGCGAGCGGGTGCTGGTCGTTGGTGACACCGACCGCGCACTTGATCCACCAGTACGGCGCGTGCAGGCCGTGCGCGTAGCCCTTGCCCTCGAACACCATCGCGTCGCCCGGCGTGCCGTCGTTGAAGCGGCCGGCCTTGGTGACCTTGTCGATCAGCTCGTGGTCGGTGTAGATCCGGATGTGACCACCCTCGGCGTTGTGGTAGTCGTCGGAGAGCTTCCAGTTGATGACCTCCGGCAGCCAGCGCGGCACCGAGATCGCGAGCGTCCCGCCCGGTCGCAGCACCCGGACGAGCTCCTTGATCGCCTCCACGTCGGCGTGGATGTGCTCGAGCACCTCGGCGGCGACGATGCGGTCGAACTCGCCGTCGGCGAAGGGCAGCGCGAGCGCGTCGCCCTCCGTGACGTCTGCCTCGGCCCCGTCCGGGACCTCACCGGCCTCCTTCATCGCGCCGAACCACTCGCGCACGGTGGCGAGCTCGTCGGCGTCCTGGTCGAAGGCGACGACGTCGGCGCCGCGCTTGTACATCTCGAACGCATGGCGGCCGGCACCGCAGCCCATGTCGAGCACCCGGTCCCCGGGGCGCAGGCCGAGGCGGTCGAAGTCAACGGTCAGCACTGGTGTTCTCCTTCTCGGCGCGGAAGTCCGCGATGGTTCGTTCGTACGCCGCAGCGGTGGCCGCGGCCACCGCCCGCCAGCTGAAGAGCCGCAGCACGCGCTCACGGCCGGCGCGGCCCATGCGAGCGCGCCGCTCGGGGTCGTCGAGCAGCTCGAGGAGCGCCAGCTCCAGCTCGCCGACGTCGCCGGGGGTCACCAGCACCGCGCACTCGCCGTCGGGGCCGACGACCTCGGGGATCGCACCGGCACGGGACACCACCAGCGGGGTCTCGCAGGCCATCAGCTCCGCGGTCGGCAGCGAGAAGCCCTCGTAGAGCGAGGGGACGCAGGCGATCTCGGCCGAGCCCATCACCGAGACCAGCTCCTCCTGGGAGACGCCGTTGACGAAGGTGACGTGCTCGGCGATGCCGAGGGCGTCGATCAGCTTCTCGGTGCGACCGCCGGGCTCCGGCCGGGTGACGAGCAGCAGCTCGACGTCGCGCTCGGTGCGCAGCTTGGCGAAGGCCTCCAGCAGGGTGGCGATGCCCTTCATGGGGGCGTCGGCGCTGGCCATGGCCAGGATCCGGCCGGGGACGCGCGGCTGCGTCGGCGGCACGAAGGCGTCGTCCACGCCGAGCAGCACGGTCTGCATGCGGGCCGGGTCGACGCCGAAGTCGGCGGCGATGTCACGAGCGGAGGTGTCGGACGGGGTGAGGATCGCGCGCGCCTGCCGGGCGACCTTGGTCTGCATCCGCAGGAACCCGTACCACCGTCGCAGCGACAGCTTCTTGCGCAGGGTCGGCGCAGCGGCGATGTCGATGCGGCGGTCGAAGGTGATCGGGTGGTGGATGGTGGTCAGGAGCGGCAGCCCCATCCTCTCGATCTCGAGCATCCCGTAGCCGAGCACCTGGTTGTCGTGGGCGATGTCGAAGTCGTCGACGCGGGTCCTGAGCAGCCGGACGACCCGCGAGCTGAACGTCTTGGGCTCGGGGAAGCCGGCGGTCCACATGGTCAGGACCTCCTCGACGTCGATCAGGTCGCGGAACTCGCTGGGGCGCGGGGTGCGGAACGGGTCGGGCTCGCGGTAGAGGTCGAGGCTGGGCACCTTGGTCAGGCGCACGCCCTCGTCGAGCTCGGGGTAGGGCTGGCCCGAGAAGACCTCGACCTCGTGGCCGAGGTTGACCAGCTCCCGGCTGAGGTGACGGATGTAGATTCCCTGGCCGCCGCAGTGTGGCTTGCTCCGGTAGGACAGCAATGCAATGCGCACGCGTCGCGACCTTTCTCGAAGTGAAACGTGTTCCTATTATGCTCCATCCATCCACGCGGACGGACCGGAGGCGATCGTGAGCGGCACCCATGCGCTGTCGGGCGAGGCGCTCGGGTCGTCCGCGCAGCGCCGGCGACGCGAGCGGATCCTCGACGCGACGATCGCGCTGGCCTCAGCCGGTGGCTTCGACGCCGTGCAGATGAGGGCCGTCGCCGAGCATGCCGACGTCGCGCTCGGCACGCTCTACCGCTACTTCCCCTCCAAGATCCACCTGCTCGTCACCACGCTGGCGCGGGAGTTCGAGCGCGAGGAGGCGCTGCTCGCCGAGCGCACGATCCCCGGGGACACGCCGGCGGACCGGGTGATCTCCGTGCTGCGGCGTACGACCCGGGGGCTCCAGGGCGACCCGCACCTCACCGAGGCCCTGACACGGGCCTTCATGTTCGCCGACAAGTCGGTGGCGCAGGAGATCCGCGTCGTGGGCCGGCTCCTCAACCGGATGCTCACGCACGCGATGCGCCCCGACGCCCGCGAGGCGGGCGACGAGGACGTCGCCATCGCCCGCGTCATCGGCGACGTCTGGCTGTCCGCGCTGGTCGCGTGGGTGACCGGACGCAGCACCGCCGAGGAGACCGCGGCCCACATGGAGCGCGCGGTCCGGCTGATCCTGCGCTGACCTCAGCCCTCGCTCGAGTGGCCGGGGAACACGTGCGCGCTCGGGTCGATCGCGACCGCCGCGTTGTTGACCGCGGTGGCGGCCTCGCCGAAGCCGACGGCGATCAGGCGGACCTTGCCGGGATACTCGGTGATGTCGCCGGCGGCGAAGACGCGATCGAGGTTCGTGCGCATCGACGAGTCGACCACGACGTGCCGCTTGTCGGTCTCGATCCCCCAGGTCTGCAGCGCGCCGAGGTCGGCGATGAAGCCCAGCGCCGCCACGACCGCCTGCGCCGGCCGCACGAGCGGCTCCTGGCCGTCGACCAGGATCTCGACCTCCTCGACCCCGACCTCCCCGCGCAGCGCGGTCACCTGGGCCTTGGTGATGATCTCGACCGAGGAGTCGCGTACGGCGGCCACCGTGCGCTCGTGGGCGCGGAAGGCGTCGCGGCGGTGCACCAGCGTGACCGACCGGGCCATCGGCTCGAGGTGCTGCGCCCAGTCGAAGGCGCTGTCGCCGCCACCGACGATCACCACGTCCTTCCCGTGGTACGGCGCGAAGCTGGGCACGAAGAACTCGAGACCGCGCCCCACCCAGCCGTCGCCGGCGGGCAGGGCCCGCGGGCTGAACTTGCCGATGCCGGCCGTGATGAGCACGGCCCCGGCGTCGATGACGGTGCCGTCGTCGAGCCCGACGACCACCCGCTCGCCCTCGTGGGCGAGCGTCTGGGCGGTCCGGTCGAGGAAGTACTCCGGCGAGGCGGTGTCGGCCTGGGCGACCAGCCCGGCCACCAGGTCGCGGCCCTTGACGGTCGGGAAGCCGGCCACGTCGAGGATGGCCTTCTCGGGATACATCGCCGTGATCTGACCGCCGAGCTCGGGCAGCGAGTCGACCACGGCGACGCCGAGGCCGCGGAACCCGGCGTAGTAGGCGGAGTAGAGCCCCGTGGGGCCGGCGCCGATGATGAGCAGGTCGACCTGCGGCACGACCACACCCCCTTCCCGTTCGAGAACCGTGCTGACTAGTCGAGCGCGTTGACCCCGGCCACCAACCACTCGCCGTCGTCGCGCGCGAGGTCGACGACCAGCCGGCTGCGCACGAGCTGGTCGCCCTTGGTCCGGGCCGACGCGGTCCGCTGGTTGACGAACACCAGCACCTGCGCCTGCTCGTCGGTGGCCGAGATGATGGAGGAGGCGACGGCCGTCGCCTCCTGCGAGATGCGGTTCTTCGCGGTGTTGGCCCGCACCTGCTCCATGGCCGAGTCGTACTCCGTGCGGAAGTCCGGCGTCAACCGTCCTCGGGCCGCGTCGAGGTCCTGCTCGAAGGAGTCGTGGTGGTAGGTCAGCACCCGCTGGCTCGCCTCGGTGGCCGCGGTGAGCACCGCCGCGCGCGCGTCCGGGTCGGCGAGCTCCTCGCTCACGGGGGCGGCGGCCGGTGGGGTGTCGAGGGCGTCGTACGCCGTGACGCCGGTGAGGACCGCCAGGCCGGCGACCACGGCGGTCAGCAGCACCGCGAGCCAGGCGCTGCCGAGGACGCCTGGCCGGGTCTGCTGCCGCACGTCCGGGGTCGGGGTGGTCATGGTCGTCATCCCACGAACCGCAGCCCGGAGGTGAGCCAGCGCCCGTCCTGCTCGACCAGCTGGAGCTGGATGCGCCACGGCACCGTCCTCGGCTCGCCGGCGGTCGACTTGCTGGTGACCTCGGTGTCGGCGGCGACGAGGACGGTGGCGCTGGCCCGGTCGATCTCGCTGATCCCGACCTCGAGCACGGTCGCGACCGCCGTGGACTCCTGGGCGCGAGCCGACTGCTTGAGGCTGTCGAGCTGAGCGGCGTACTGCTCCTCGAAGTCGCCCGTGGCGCCGTCCAGCACCGTCTGCGCCTGCTCGTCGACCAGCTCGTGGTCGATGCCGAGGAACGCCTGCACCTCGGCGGTGGCGGCTCGCTCCACCTCGGCGTACGGCGCCGAGCCCTGCTCCGTCTCCTCGTCGCCGGAGGGCTCCCGTGCGAGAAGCACGGCCAGCGCCGCGCCCAGCGCGACGCCGAGCAGGAGCAGCACCAGGTTGTAGCGCCGCAGGTTCATCGCCCGGGCGCCCGGGGTGATGCGCTCGTCATGGCCCGATAGTGGCACCTCTCGGCGCCGCGGGCGCTCCGACGAGCCGGGACGTCGGTCATTGCTCCCAGCCGGTGGGGCGGTGCTTCTTCGGCAGCTTGTCGACCACGAGCCGGTAGGACTCGTCGATCGCCTCCAGCAGCTCGTCGTCGGGGATCGCGCCACCGAAGGCGAGGTCGTTCCAGCCGGACCGACCGATGTAGGCCATCACGCTCGCGTCGTCGGGGTAGCGGGCGAGCCACTCGTCGGCCTCGTCGCGCGACGCCCCGGCCTTCACCCCGACGCCGCCCGCGGAGAGGAAGGCGAAGATCTTGCCGTGCTCCCCCGGCCCGACCTTCGCCACGGGGAACTCGTGGTCCCACGGGTTGTCGGGCCAGGCGCCCGGCTTGGCCAGGCAGTGGGCCAGCGCGTCGGCGACGTCCACGGGCTCAGTCCTCGTCGTCGTCCTCGTCGTCGAGCAGGCCCTCGCGCTCGGCATCCCTGACGATGGCCCGGACCTGGGTGAGCGACGCGCACCCCTGGGCGATGAGCTCGTTGCGGCGCTTGGCGAACGCCTCACCGAGCTCGACCCGGACCTGGAGGCCGACATCGTCGCGTGCCGGGTTGAGGATGGTCAGCTCCTCCTCGGCGAGGTGGTGGTTGACGGCCTTGCAGAGCTCCTCGACGGCGTCGTCGAAGGCCTCGGTGTCGGTGCCCTTGAGCTCGAGGACCGCGAGCAGTGCCTCGTTGCCCTCCGCGTGCTCCTCGGTGCCGTGCTCCGCCTCGTGGGCGGTGATCGCGCGCTTGGTGCGGAGCTTGGGGTAGACCAGCTCCTCCTCGGCGGTCGCGTGCGCCACGTGAAGCTCGGCGAACGCCCGGCGCACGGCGTCGCGGTCGGAGCTGGAGTCGCGGAGCTGGCGCAGCAGGGACTCGAAGCGGACGTGGTCGGTGAGGATGAGGTCGATGACGTCGCCGGAGACGAAGTGGCCCAGATCGATGGTGGAGGTCATGACGACGACGCTAGCGACCACCGGCGACATCGGCATCCGCTGCCCCTCCCGTCGGGTGGGGCGTGCCTACGATGGGCGGGTGCCCGGCATCGAGGTGTGGACCCAGTTCGACCACGACCCGCGCATCCCCGCCAACGCGACGATGCGCGCGTCCGATCGGGATCGCGCGGTGATCGAGGCTGTCCTGAGCGATGCGTTCGCCGAAGGGCGTCTCGACCGGGCCGAGTACGACGAGCGGTCGGACGCAGCGCTCTCCAGCAGGACGCTCGGAGACCTGATGCCCCTGGTCTCCGACCTCCCCGTCGCCCGCGCGCCGCGGTCGAGCATCCCGGACGAGGCCGCCCGCGCGTTCGTGCAGGCCCGGCGTCAGGCCGTCTGGGGCTTCCTGTCGGCCTCGCTGATCTGCTGGGCGATCTGGGTGGCGACCAGCTTCGGCGGCGACGGGTTCCACGCGCAGTTCCCGTGGCCGCTCTTCGTCATGCTCGGCACCGGGCTGAACGCCGGTCGGGTGATGTGGCAGAAGGACGAGATCATCGAGGAGCAGACCCGGCGGCTGGAGAAGCGGGAGCGCCGGGAGATCGAGCGGCGCCGGCTGCACGAGGACTGAGGTTCACTTCGTCGCCGGCGCTCGCTTCGCTCGTCACTTCGTCGCCGGCGTGCTCGCTCCGCTCGGGTCCTCGCCTCACTTCGTCGCCGGCGCTCGCTGCGCTCGTCACTTCGTCGCCGGCGTGCTCGCTCCGCTCGCACGCAGCTCCTCGCTCCTCGGGTGCGCCACGGACCTCGTTCCTCGGCCCGCGCGCACCGCTCGTCACTTCGTAGCTTCCATCATCTGGCGGAGCTCCTTCTTGAGCTCGTTGACCTCGTCGCGGATCCGGGCCGCCACCTCGAACTGCAGCTCGGCCGCGGCCGAGCGCATCTGGTCGGTGAGCTGCTGGATCAGCTCCGCGAGGTCCGAGGACGGGATGCCGGCGGTGTCGGGCAGGTCGTCGTGCAGCTTGGACAGCGACGGCGTCGGCGACTTCTTCGGCTTCACGCCGCCCGCGCGGCCCTTCTGGCCGACGTCGGCCCAGGTCTGGAGCAGCTCCTGGGTGTTCTCGTCCTCGCGCGCGAGCATCTCGGTGATGTCCGCGATCTTCTTGCGCAGCGGCTGCGGGTCGATGCCCTTCTCGGTGTTGTAGGCGATCTGGATCGCACGTCGACGGTTGGTCTCGTCGATCGCCGCCTCCATCGACGGGGTGATCTTGTCGGCGTACATGTGGACCTGGCCCGACACGTTGCGCGCGGCACGGCCGATCGTCTGGATCAGCGACTTGTCGGAGCGCAGGAACCCCTCCTTGTCGGCGTCGAGGATCGAGACCAGCGACACCTCCGGCAGGTCGAGGCCTTCACGCAGCAGGTTGATGCCGACGAGGACGTCGTACTCCCCCAGCCGCAGGTCACGCAGCAGCTCGATCCGCTTGAGGGTGTCGACCTCGGAGTGGAGGTAGCGGGTGCGGATGCCCGCGTCGAGGAGGTAGTCGGTGAGGTCCTCGGACATCTTCTTGGTCAGCGTGGTCACCAGCACCCGCTCGCCCTTGTCGGAGCGGGTCCGGATCTCGTGGATCAGGTCGTCGATCTGGCCCTTGGTCGGCTTGATCACCACCTCGGGGTCGATCAGGCCCGTGGGGCGGATGATCTGCTGCACGGCGTTCTCCGGGCCGCCGACCTTGTCGAGCTCGTAGTTGCCCGGCGTCGCGGAGAGATAGATCGTCTGGCCGATCCGGTCGAGGAACTCCTCGAACTTCAGCGGCCGGTTGTCCATCGCGCTCGGCAGTCGGAAGCCGTGGTCGACGAGGTTGCGCTTGCGCGACATGTCGCCCTCGTACATCCCGCCGATCTGCGGCACGGCGACGTGCGACTCGTCGACGACGAGCATGAAGTCCTCGGGGAAGTAGTCGAGCAGCGTGTTGGGCGCGGAGCCGCGGGTGCGCCCGTCCATGTGCATCGAGTAGTTCTCGATGCCCGAGCACGATCCGACCTGCCGCATCATCTCGACGTCGTACGTCGTGCGCATCCGCAGCCGCTGCGCCTCCAGCAGCTTGCCCTGGCGCTCGAACGTCGCGAGCTGGTCCTCCAGCTCGAGCTCGATGCCCTTGATCGCCCGCTCCATCCGCTCAGGACCGGCGACGTAGTGGGTGGCCGGGAAGACGTGGAGCTCCTGGTCCTCGGTGATCACCTCGCCGGTGACCGGGTGCAGGGTCATCAGCCGCTCGACCTCGTCGCCGAAGAACTCGATGCGCACCGCGAGCTCCTCGTAGACCGGGAAGATCTCGAGGGTGTCGCCGCGCACCCGGAAGGTGCCGCGGGTGAAGGCCATGTCGTTGCGGGTGTACTGGATCTCCACGAGCCGCCGCAGGATCGCGTCGCGGTCGTGCTCCTCACCGACCCGGAGCCGGAGCATGCGGTCGACGTACTCCTGCGGGGTGCCGAGGCCGTAGATGCACGACACCGTGCTGACCACGATCACGTCGCGACGGGTCAGCAGCGAGTTGGTGGCGCTGTGCCGCAGCCGCTCGACCTCCTCGTTGATCGAGGAGTCCTTCTCGATGTAGGTGTCGGTCTGGGGGACGTAGGCCTCGGGCTGGTAGTAGTCGTAGTAGCTCACGAAGTACTCCACCGCGTTGTCCGGGAAGAGCATCCGCAGCTCGTTGGCGAACTGCGCCGCCAGCGTCTTGTTGGGCTGGAGCACCAGCATCGGTCGCTGGAGCTGCTCGGCCACCCAGGCCACGGTCGCGGTCTTGCCCGTGCCGGTCGCGCCGAGGAGAACGACGTCCTGCTCGCCGCCGCCGATGCGCTCGGCGATGTCCTTGATCGCCGTCGGCTGGTCGCCGGACGGGCTGTAGTCGGAGACCACCTTGAAGGGGGCCACCCGCCGCTCGAGATCTGTCACTGGACGCATGCGTCGAGCCTACGTGCGACCACCGACAACGGGCCCTCGCACGGGTGCCCGACCTCTCGCCCACCCTCTCGCCTACCCTCTCGCCATGCCCTCGGATGCGCCTCCCGACCGCGTGCTCGACCTCTTCGCCGCCGAGGGCGTGCTCGAGCCTCTCCCGGGCGGACAGGGCACGAGCTGGCGGGCCGGCGACCTCGTGCTGAAGTCCGGCCACGACGGCTCGGGCGACTGGATCGCTCCGATCCAGGCCCGTCTCGCCGTGCGGCTCGACGAGGAGTCGCCCCGCTCGCTCCGGCTCGCCCTGCCGGTGCCCGCTCGCGACGGCAGCGTGAGCGTCGACGGCTGGACCGCGACCCGCTTCGAACCGGGCGCCACGCCGTGCCACGACCTCGCGACCCTGCGGGCCACCGCCCGCCTCCTCCACGCCCGGCTGGCGGTGGCCGTCCCGGAGCGGCCCGAGGGCCTGGAGGCCCGGGACGACCAGTGGAGCCGGGCCGAGCAGGCGGCGTACGACCCCCACCTGGCGCGGCTGGCCGCGGCCGAACGTCCCGAGGCCGGGCTTGCCGACCTGGTCCGCGACCTCGTCGCAGCCCTCGACGACACCGACCTCGGGCGCGAGCAGCTCGTCCACTCCGATCTCGCGGGCAACGTGCTGCTCGACGCGGCGGGCGTGCCGTTCGTCATCGACTTCTCCCCCACCTGGCGCTCGCCGCTGTGGGCGGAGGCGGTCTGCGTGCTCGACGCCGTGCTCTGGCACGACGCGGACGAGCACGCCCTCGGCGCGTGGCGGATCGGCCAGCAGCGGCAGGCAATGCTGCGGGCCGCGATCTTCCGGGTGCTCTCCGACATCCCGTGCGACGTCGGTCGCTACCCAGCGCTCGGGCTCGTCTGACGGGGCACCGGCCACCCGCTCGGCTGTGAGCCCGGCTCGAGCCGTCCCGGCGGGGCACGCTGTGCCGGCGTCGCTAGATTGTCCCCGTGACCCCCGCTCGCGCGTTGACCGCCGCACGCCGGACGTTGCTGTCGGTGGTCGGGTTCCAGCTCGCGCTGGCTGTCGCACTCTCGCTGGTCGACTCCTATCGCCGCCGCGGGAAGAAGCCCAAGCCCTTCCCCGTCACCCCGCCGCGGACGGTCGAGGTGGGCGAGGGGACGCTCACGACGTACACCTTCGGGACGGACCTCTACGACGACATGCTCGCGGCCATCGACGGCGCGAAGAAGCAGGTCCTCTTCGAGACCTACATCTGGAAGGGCGACGAGGTCGGCGAGCAGTTCAAGACGGCGCTGATCCGCGCGGCCGAGCGCGGCGTCGAGGTCTACTGCATCTATGACGGCTTCGCCAACCTGGTCGTGTCGCCCCGGTTCAAGCACTTCCCGCACACGCTCAAGGTGCTGCGCTACCCCGTCTGGTCGGCGGGCTGGCGCTTCTGGGACCTGCGCCGCTACGGCCGCGACCACCGCAAGATCCTGGTCGTGGACGAGGAGGTCGGGTTCGTCGGCGGCTACAACATCGGGTCGGCGTACGCCACCGAGTGGCGCGACACGCACGTGCGGATCACCGGGCCCGGCGTGTGGGACCTCAAGCGTGCCTTCGCCGACTTCTGGAACCTCAACCGGCGCAAGCGGATCGGTCGCAGCGAGCGCCCGCTGCTGCTGGAGACGGCGTCGGTCTGGGAGCCGCGGATCCGGTTCGCGCGCAACGTGCCGCGGCTGTGGATGTTCCCGATCCGCTCGATGTACCTCGAGGCGATCAACCGCGCCACCCGCAACATCTGGATGACGCACGCCTACTTCATCCCCGACCAGGACTTCGTCGACTCACTCAAGGAGGCGGCCGGGCGCGGGGTGGACGTGCGGCTGCTGCTGCCGCTGAAGTCCAACCACATCGTGGCCGACTGGATCTCGCGCGGCTACTTCTCCCAGCTCCTCAACGCCGGCGTGCGGATCTTCCGGTTCAGGGACGCGATGGTGCACGCCAAGACCTCGACCATCGACGGCAACTGGTCGACGGTCGGTACGGCGAACGTCGACCGCCTCAGCCTCCAGGGCAACTACGAGATCAACGTCGAGGTGATCGACGAGTCGCTCGCGACCGTGCTCGAGGAGATCTTCGTCCGCGACGAGTCCAACTCCCTCGAGCTGACCAGCCAGGAGTGGGAGGCCCGCGACCTGCACCGCAAGTTCACCGAGTTCGTGCTCGCTCCCCTGCGTCCCCTGCTCTAGCGGCTGCCCGGCGTCCGTCCCGGCAGGTGCGTGCGTGGCGACATCCGCGGCCCGCGGCGAGGACGTCCGCCCGCGATCGAGTAGATCAGCCCGACGGCCCGGTTGCGCTGCGGTCGCCACGGCTCCAGGAACTCCTCGAGCTCGGCGTCGGTGAACGGGGTGCCCGTCATCGCCCAGCCGATGTCCTTGGCGACGTGGTAGTCGAAGAAGCTCACCGCGTCGGGATCGCCGAGCGCCGTCTGCCGCACCTCGGCGCTGGTCCACACGCCCACGCCCGGGAGGCTCCGCAGCCGTCGGTCGAGGTCGACGGGACCGTCGTGGCGCTCCAGCGCATCGGCCACCCGGGCCGCGGTCACGATCGCCCGCGAGCGGGCCGGGTCGACGTGCAGCTCCAGCCACGCCCAGCTCGGGATCATCCGCACCGTGTCCGCGTCGGGCGGCACCCAGAGGCGCATCGCCTCGCCGGGGCCGGGCGCGCGATCGCCGTAGCGGTGGACCAGGGCGCGGTAGCCCGCGAACGCCTCCTGGCCCGTCACCTTCTGCTCGATGATGCTGCCGATCAGGCTCTGCACGACCAGGCCGCTGCGCCCGAAGCGGCCGTGCGGGCGGCGGCGCCACGCCTCGGCGACCATCGGATGGATCGGGTCGAAGTCGCTGACGTCGTCGTCGGCACCGAGCAGTCCGGGGACCGACGCGACCACCCACTCCGCGCCCTCGCCCCACGCGTCCGCGTGCACGACGCCGCCGGGGTCCTGGCGCACGCGCAACGTGGCCGGTCCGGCCGGTGTCCGCACCCCGCGCCAGTGCGCGCCGGCGGGGTCGATGCGGTAGCTGGGGTCCGAGCTCCCGCGGCGCTGCTGGCGCAGGATCGAGCCGGCCGGGCACGGCCAGCCCGGCTGCCACACCGTGCTGGCGTCCGGGCGGGCCTCGGACGATGAGGGCACGGGTGGACGCTACCCTCACGCCATCGGTGTTCGGGTGGCGACGGGGGAAGCAACGATGACGACACGGACGGTACGGCGCTGGGCGCACCTGGTGGCCGCGGGCGCACTGGCCGCGGCCCTGGCGGGGTGCTCGGACACCGAGGAGCCGCCGGACGCTCCCACGCCGAGCTCGTCCGACAGCCAGTCCGACGATCCGTCGGAGGACGCGACCGCGGAGCCCGTGGACGAGTCGAGCGCCCCGGCCGACGAGATCTCACGCGCGTTCGGCGTGCCGGCGTCCAAGGGCCCGGGCGGATACGCCCCGCCGCTCGGGCCCGTCATGACCGACGACCTGATCGTCTTCACCGACGAGCGCGACCTCCTGACCGCGATCGACCGCACGACCGGCGAGCAGCGCTGGCAGGTGAAACGGCGCACGACCGGGAACAACGGTGACTCGCCGTGCGAGCTCGTCCACCCGACCAGCGACTCCGAGGTCGTGGTGCTCAACCACGGTGCCGGCGAGCTGTGCGGCGTGTTCACCGTCTACTCCCTGGCCGACGGCTCGATCACCGAGAAGTACGACTCGGTCCCCCGGATGGGACGTCGGATCGGGTTCGAGCTCACGGCGAACTCCGACCTGGCCGAGATCGATGGCCGCACCTACTTCGTCGACGCCGACGAGAACCTCCTGCGCCTCGAGGCCGACGGGACGACCAGCAGCATCGGCAGCCCTGGCGTCCTCCTGGGCGCCGACAGCGACTGGAACGTCGTCAACCTCGCCGTCCTGCCGGGGACGGACGTCATGTTCTCGCGCGTCGTCCCGGCCGCCGAGGGTGACGACGAGCTCGAGTTCGACGAGGACGAGGACGGCAAGCTGATCGGCTTCCGGATCAACGACAGCGAGCTCCTCGAGCTGGTGTGGGAGCAGGACGTCGCCACGCTGATGTCGAAGGCCTCCTCGCCCGGGCACGTCCGGGGCAAGTTCCAGGTCTCGACCTTCGTGGACGGGATGGTCGTCGACCAGTTCCGGGACGGCGGCGCGGTCCGCACGAGGTACCGTGCGCTCGACCCCGAGACCGGCGAGCTGGGCTCCCCCGGCCTCACGTTCGGCCGCAATCCCGACTATCTGCCGGGCTTCGCCATGCAGTACGACGTCGACACGTCGCTGCCCGCCGCGGACGGGGGCGTCTTCACGCCGGTGGTCCCCCGGGGCAGCAACCGGCCCGTCGCCGTACGCCGCCTGGACCTCGCGTCCGGTGAGGAGCTGTGGTCCTGGTCGATCCCCGGGGCCGCGAAGCGGGACGTCGTCAGCGTCGGCGCCGACCTCGTCACGAGCAGCCCGGACGGGTCCCTGGTCTACGTCGCCACGGCTGTCGACTTCCAGGACCGGCTGTGGGAGCTGGACGCCGGGACCGGCGAGGTGGTGCGCAGCTGGTCGTTCCCCGACCGCGACTCCTCCGACCTCAGCGGCTCGGTCGTGACCATCGACGACGGCGACGTGTTCCGGCTCAGCGGCTCGCTGGGCGGCGACAAGGTGGTGGCCGCGCTCTACCGCTGACCCCGGCGATAGGTTTCCCCCATGGCAGACAAGCGGGAGATCGAGCCCGGCATCGAGCAGGACTTCAGCAACCAGATGTCGTACGGCGACTACCTCCGCCTCGACCTCCTGCTGAGCGCCCAGCAGCCCCAGAGCGACCCGCCCCAGCACGACGAGCTGCTGTTCATCGTGCAGCACCAGACGTCCGAGCTGTGGCTGAAGCTGATGGTCCACGAGCTCCGCTCGGCCCGGTCGCTGCTCGCCACCGACGACCTCTCCCCCGCCCTCAAGCGGCTGGCGCGGGTCAAGCACATCCAGCGCGTGCTCACCGACCAGTGGTCGGTGCTCGCCACCCTCACGCCGAGCGAGTACGCCGAGATCCGGCCCTTCCTCGCGACCTCCTCGGGCTTCCAGTCGGCGCAGTACCGCGAGGTCGAGTTCCTCCTCGGCAACAAGGACGCCGACATGGTCCGCGTCTTCAAGCACGACGCGGCGGTGCGCGACGAGCTCTCCACGCTGCTGAACGAGCCGTCGCTGTACGACGAGTTCCTGGCCTACCTCTCCCGCCGCGGCTACGCCGTGCCGGAGGACGTGCTGACCCGCGACGTGACGCGCCAGCACGCGGCCTCCCCGGAGCTGGTCGAGGTCTTCGCGCAGGTCTACGCCGCGCCGTCGGAGCACTGGGGTGTCTACGAGACCTGCGAGGAGCTGGTCGATGTGGAGGACAACTTCCAGCAGTGGCGCTTCCGCCACCTCCAGGTGGTCCAGCGCACGATCGGCCACAAGATCGGCACCGGTGGGTCCTCGGGCGTGGACTTCCTGCGCCGCGCCCTCGACCTCACTTTCTTCCCCGAGCTGTTCGAGGTGCGCACGCGCATCGGCGGCTGAGCGGTCTCAGGCGCGCTCGACCGTCGTCACCACCGACGTCACGGACGGGCGGCGGGGAGTGGACGAGAACCCGAAGCGGCAGGGCGGGTCGACCGCCGCGAGAGAGCCCAGCGGCTCGCCCCGCCAGCTGCCGCTCAGGGCCGTGACCTCGTGGACCGACGTGGCGCCGTACCACTCCCGGCGGTCCTGCCCGGCGGTGCCGCGGGTGCGGACGCCGCGCATCACGACCCGCGCCACGGGGTCGACGGCGGCGCACCAGGCGGGGGCGGTGGCGAGGCGGGGAGGTACGGCGCGGAGCAGGTGCCCCAGCGCCGTACGACGACCCACGCGCAGGGTCAGCGCCAACGAGGGCGTGGACACGGTCCACTCGTCGGTGCCGGTCACCGACACGGGCTCGATCACGACCTCGTCGAAGGTGTAGGTGGCGACCACGAAGTCACGGGTCCGCTCGTCGGGGGCGAGCAGCACCCGGTGGCCCGTCGCGTCCTCGACCATCACGTCCGCGAACGCGCCCCACGGCGAGGCCGCCCAGCGGCCGACCACGACCCGGACCCCGCTCGTCGAGCCCACGCCGGCGATCTGCCCGGAGAAGCGTTCGCGGGTCGGCACTCCGCCATCCTGCCCCCATCCACCGAACGCTGTCGGTGGGGGCGGGCACACTGGCCCCATGCTGCTCGCCGAGATCGTGACCACGTCCGCCACGGTGGCGGCGACGAGATCCCGCAAGGCCAAGGTGGCCGCGCTGGCCGAGGCGCTGCGCCACACCGAGGCCGACGAGCTGGAAACGGTGGTGAGCTACCTCGGCGGCGCCCTGCGCCAGCGGCGCACCGGGCTCGGTTGGCGGGGCCTGGCCGAGCTGCCGGAGCCGGCGGACGAGCCGTCACTGCAGGTCACCGAGGTGCACGAGGCGTTCGACGCCCTCGCCCTGATCGGGGGCGCCGGGTCCCAGGCGGCGCGCAAGGCCGCCGTCGCCGAGCTCTTCGCCCGTGCGACCGCGCCCGAGCAGGCGTGGCTGCGGGGGCTCGTCACCGGCGAGGTCCGCCAGGGTGCCCTCGATGCGCTCGTCCAGGAGGCCGTCGCCCAGGTCGCCGAGGTGCCGCTCGCGTCCGTACGCCGCGCGGCGATGCTCTCCGGCAGCACCCTCGCCGCCTCGCTCGCCGCGTTCGACGGCGGTGAGGAGGCGCTGGCCGCCATCGGTCTCGAGGTCGGCCGGCCGGTGCTGCCGATGCTGGCCTCCAGCGCGACCGACATCGCGGCGGCGATGGCCAAGGCCGTCGACGAAGGGCCGGTCGCCATCGACGCCAAGCTCGACGGCATCCGCATCCAGGCCCACCGCCGCGGCGACGAGGTGCTCCTCGTGACCCGTAGCCTCGACGACATCACGGCCCGGCTGCCCGAGGTCGTCGACGTCGTGCGTGCGCTGCCCGGCGGCGACCTCGTGCTCGACGGGGAGGCCCTGATGCTCGGCCCCGACGGGCGGCCGCGCCCGTTCCAGGAGACCGCGTCGCGCACCGCCCAGTCCACCGGCGCGGCGGTGGTCCCCTACTTCTTCGACGTCCTCCACCTCGACGGTCGCGACCTGCTCGACGCTCCCGGCGAGGAACGGATGGCGGTGCTCGACGAGCTCGTCCCGGAGGCCAACCGGGTCGGTCGCCTCGTCACCGCCGACGCGGAGGCCGCCGCCGGGTTCGTCGCCGAGACGCTGGCCCAGGGACACGAGGGCGTGATCGTGAAGGACCCGGCAGCGGCGTACGACGCCGGTCGGCGCGGCTCGGCGTGGGTCAAGGTGAAACCGGTCCACACGCTCGACCTGGTCGTGCTGGCCGTCGAGCGCGGCAGCGGTCGCCGCACCGGCCTGCTGTCCAACATCCACCTCGGCGCCCGCGACCCGGAGACGGGTGGCTTCGTGATGCTCGGCAAGACGTTCAAGGGCATGACCGACGAGATGCTGGCGTGGCAGACCGAGCGGTTCACCGAGCTGCAGACCGAGGACGACGGCTGGGTGGTGCACGTGCGACCGGAGCAGGTCGTGGAGATCGCCCTCGACGGCGTGCAGCGCTCGACGCGCTACCCCGGCGGCGTGGCGCTGCGGTTCGCCCGGGTCGTGCGCTACCGCGACGACAAGGCGCCGCACGAGGCCGACACGCTGGCCGACGTGCTCGCGCTCAAGACCTGGTGAGGGTCGGTGGGAACAATCGCTGAAACACTCGTCACACGTGTGTAACTGGACGTTGCAGCGGCCCTAGACTCAGGCCCATGAGCAGCATCACCAGCCTGGACGGCGACACCCCCCGCGTCGACGGCCGGCGCTCGGCCGCGGCCGCCCGCCGCCGCCAGCGCGAGCGCGAGATCCTCGAGGCCACCCGCGCCCTCTTCGACGAGCGCGGCGTCCGCGACGCGCAGATCGAGGACATCGCGCAGGCCGTCGGGATCAACCGGGCCATCGTCTACCGCCACTTCACCGGCAAGGAGGAGCTGTTCGCGCTGACCCTCGTCGGCTACCTCGACGAGCTCCGGGTCGTCCTCACCGACAGCGTCGCCGACCTCACCGTCGCCGACGAGCGGCTCGCAGCGGTCGTCGAGGCCTTCGTCGACTTCGGCCTCGACCTCCCCGCCTTCGTCGACTGCGCCCAGGCCCTGATGCGGCGCACCGGTCCCGAGCTCCTCGAGGAGATCAGCGAGAGCGCGATGTTCCGCCTCGGCCGATCCATCTCCGGCTGCCTCGCGGTCGTCGGCGACGTCCTGCACGACGGGGTCGAGGCCGGTGACTTCAAGGTCTCCGACACCACGCTCCTCGCCAACCAGCTCTACGCCAGCGGCCTGGGCGCCCTCCAGCTCGCCCGGGTCGGGATGCTGGTCAGCGAAGCGGCGCCCGGCATCCCGGCGATCCACCGCGTCTCCGGCGAGCAGGTCAAGAGCTACCTCGTGACGTCCGCCCTCGCCGTCGCGCGGCAAGGCGTCTGACCTACAGCCCCAGGTCGTCCAGGGCGGTCATCACCGCTCCGTGGTAGGTCGGGAACGCGAAGTGCATCCGGCGCACGGTCGCGGGCGGCACCTTCGCGTGCACGGCCAGGGTCAGCAACGCGATCAGGTCACCGCCGGTCGGGCCGGCCACGGTCGCCCCGACCAGCAAGCCGGTCGAGGCGTCGGCCACGAGCTTGATGTGGCCCTCGTTGCCGGCGCCGTCGAGCCAGCCGCGAGCCGACTCGGTGATGTCGGCGAAGCCGGTCCGCACGTCCAGCCCCTGCTTGGTGGCCTGCTCCTCGGTCAGCCCCACCGAGCCGACCTCCGGCTCGGTGAAGGTGACGCGGCTGACCGCGCGGTAGTCGGCCAGCGGGCCGGCCTCGCCGAGCAGGTCGCCGAGCGCGACCTCGGCCTGGTAGTCGGAGACGTGGGTGAAGCGGCCCTTGCCGGTGATGTCGCCGATGGCCCACAGCTTGTCGCCGGCGCGCATCCGCTCGTCGGTCTCCACGACGGGTGCTTCGGGGTCCAGCCCGACGGCATCGAGTCCGATGTCGGTGATGTTGTTGCTCCGCCCGGCCGCGACGAGCAGCCGCTCGGCCTCGATGGTCAGGTCGCCCGCGGTGATCGTGAACCCGTCGTCGTACGACACCCGGGAGATCTCGACGCCGGTGTGGACGGCGATGCCCTGCTCCTCGAAGATCTTCGTGAGCAGCGTGCTGGTCTCGGGCTCCTCGACGGCCAGCAGCCGGTCGGCGGCCTCGATGATCGTGACCTCGACCCCGAACCGGGAGATCGCCTGCGCGAGCTCGCAGCCGATCGGTCCGCCGCCGATGATGGCCAGGCTCCTGGGCAGCTCGGTGACCTGCACGATGTCGCGGTTGGTCCAGTACGGCGTGTCGGAGAGCCCGTCGATGGGCAGCACCAGCGGCTCGGTGCCGGTGTTGAGCACGACACCCTGGGAGGCGACGTAGCTGACGCCGTCGACCTCGACGACGCCCGGGGCGGTGAGGCGTCCGTGCCCGCGCACGAGCCGGACGCCCGCCTTCTGCACCGCCTCGGCGTTGGCGTCGTCGGTCCAGCCCTTCGTCGCCTCCTCGGTGACCCGCGACGCGGGACGGGACCACTCGGGGGTGACGGTCGCGGGACCGGCGAGGCGGTCGGCCAGGCCGACCGCGCCGATCAGGTGCGAGGCGCGGATGAGCAGCTTGGTGGGCGTGCAGCCGTAGAACGGGCACTCACCGCCCACCAGGTGCATCTCCACACCGACGGTGTCGACGCCGGCCTCGGCCAGCTTGGTGGCGAGCATCTGACCGCCCGGGCCGAGACCCAGGACGATGACCTCGCAGGCGACGGGCTCACTCATGCCGACACCCTACGGGCCACCGCGAACGAGTCAGACGGCCGAGGACCTGCTCTTGAGGATCGCCCCCAGGATGCCGTTGACGAACGTCGGCGACTCGTCGGTCGACAGGTCCCGCACCAGGCTGATGGCCTCGGTCACCGCAACGGTGTCGGGCACGTCGTCGACGAACACCAGCTCGAACACGCCGAGGCGCAGCACGTTGCGGTCCACGGCCGGCATCCGTCCGAGCGTCCAGCCCTGGCTGTACGTCGTGAGCAGCTCGTCGATCTCCGTCTGGTGCTCGACGACACCACGCACCAGCACGGCGGTGTAGTCGTTCGTCGGGCCCTCGCCGTCCGCGATGGCCCGGTCGAGCGCGACGACCGGGCTCTCGGAGCGCATCTCCGAGGCGTAGAGGAGGTCCAGAGCGCGCTTGCGCGCCTTGCTGCGAGCAGACATCAGGCCTTGACGCGGCCGAGGTAGGACGAGTCGCGGGTGTCGACCTTGACCTTCTCGCCGGTCGTGATGAAGAGCGGCACCTGGATCTCGTGGCCGGTCTCGAGGGTGGCGGGCTTGGTGCCACCGGTGGAACGGTCGCCCTGCAGGCCGGGGTCGGTGTGGCTGATCAGCAGCTCGACCGAGGCGGGCAGCTCGACGAACAGCACCCGGCCCTCGTTGGTCGCCACGATGGCGTCCTGGTTCTCCAGCATGAAGTTCCTGGCGTCGCCGACGATCTCGGGCGCGACCTCGAGCTGGTCGTAGGTCGAGGTGTCCATGAAGACGTAGGACGTGCCGTCGTTGTAGAGGTACTGCATCGTGCGCTTGTCGACGTTGGCCGTCTCGACCTTGGTGCCGGCGTTGAAGGTCTTGTCGACCGTCTTGTTGGACTCGACGTTCTTGAGCTTGGTGCGCACGAAGGCCGGGCCCTTGCCGGGCTTGACGTGCTGGAACTCGATGACGGTCCAGAGCTGGCCCTCGATGTTGAGGACCATGCCGTTCTTGAGGTCGTTGGTGGTTGCCATGGCGCGCTCTGCCCAGCCTTCTCTTCGCGGATGTCCGAACGGCCGCCGCGGTGGACGCGGGACCGAGGATCAAGTCTAGGGGGCGAGGGCCCCGGTCCCGGAATCGCCCGGCGTCACCGGTGGGTGCGCCACCGCTCGGCCGCCGCGTCGGCGGCCAGCGAGATCAGGCGGGTGATCTCGGGGCGGTCGGGCACCGGGAACGACGTGTAGCCGCCGCGACCGCCGGCGACCGGACGGCCGTAGGCCTTGGCCGCGAGGGAGCCGTCGGGCAGCATCCGCACGTTCAGGGTCTGCAGCTCGAACTCCTCACCGCGGCGGGTGTCGGTCCAGCGCAGGTGCTCGGGAACCGTCACGTTGATCGCCATCGCGCTGACCTCGACCTCGTCGTCCATGGTCCCAGTCCACCATGTCGAGCCCGCGTCACCGCAGGCCTCGGACGTACGACGACACCCGCCTGATCTCCTGCAGGCGCTGCTCCCAGGTCACGCCGACCACGGTCAGCGCCAGCCCGACGAGGCCGATCATCATCCACTGCGGCAGCACCTGGGCGTACGTCGCCTCACGCAGCACCACGAGGGCGCCGACGCCCGCCCCGGCGACGAGCGGGGCGGCCCAGCCGCGGGTCAGGCCGACGGCGACGAGCACCACGCAGGCCAGGCCGAGCAGGACGGCGCGGAGGCTGACCGGGTCGACGAGCACCAGCAGCAGCGACGGCACCAACGCGAGGCCGAGCCCGGGGGCCAGGGTCGTGATGCTCGACTCGTGGCCGCGCAGCAGCGCGACCGTGCCGACGACGAGGAGGACCACCGCCAGGGGCAGCGTGTAGGCCTCGACGGTCTCCACACCGACCTGTTGGAGCCGGATCCACTGCGCGAGCGTCAGCAGCGCCAGGCCCACCCACCCGAGGTGGCGGCGGGCCGGGTGCAGCAGCGCCGAGGCGGTGGCCGCGACGCCTGCCGTCGTGAGGTCGATCGCGAGCCAGGTCTGGTCGAGCGTCCCGGTCGAGAACACCGAGCCGCCGACCGCCAGCGCGGCGCCCACGGCGGCGCCGGCCTCGCGCTCGAGGCGGGGCATCGCCACGATGGCCACCCCGAGGACGAGCAGCACCGGCAGGGCTCGTACGGCGATGTCCAGCCCGGCCAGGTGCCCGGCGGTCCAGACGAGACCCGCGGCGGACACCGGAGCCAGCAGGGCGCCGAGACCGGCGAGCTCCTCGGCGACGGCCCGACCGCGGAGCTCCAGCGCCACGGTCGCGGCCGTCAGCAGCGCGAGCAGGACGAGCGTGATCCAGTCGCTGGCCAGCCCCGCGACCTGGGCGAGCGCGAAGACCCCAGCCGCCACGGCGAGCAGGTCGCGGCGGCCGAGCCAGGCCCCCGCGGCGGCCAGCACGGCCGCCGCGACGACGAGGGCGCTGACCGCGACGACCAGGGGCACGGCGTACACCGAGGGCACGAGCGCCACCGCGACGAGGAGCGCGGACGCACCCGGCACGACGAGCCGGCGCGGCTCACGACCGGCGCAGAGCGCCAGGGTGGCCACGGTCCCCACGACGCCGATCACTCCGGCCGGGAGCAGCAGCGGCCAGGTCCAGGGCACGTCGGGGGCGTCGAGCCGGTCCAGCACCCCCACCGACCAGGGTTCGTGGAGCACGAGCTCGCCGACGGCGACCACGAGCAGCCGCACCACGCTGACGGACAGGCCGAGGGCCGCGACGACCGACGGAGCAGCGCACACCCAGCGCCAGTCGCCGGGCAGACGGGTCGCGAGGACGCCGAACCCGAGCACCACGCCGAGCTCGACCAGCGCGAGCTGCGTCGGGGACTCGTCGAAGACGGGTGCGGTGACGACGAGGGTGCCGAGGAAGACGGCCGTGGCGGCGGCGACGACGCGCAGCTCGTGCGGGACGGCCCCGATGCCCGCCGCCGCGGCGACCAGGAGGGTGGCCACGAGGAGCGGCCACACGGCCAGGTCGCCCCACAGGTGGGCGATGCTGAGCTCGTCGACCCGCACGACACCGATGGCCACCAGCATCAACCACGCGATGGCGGCGCCGCCGGAGGCGACCACGGCCAGCACCTGCTGGGCGAGCGCGTGACCGGCGGCGGCACCCAGTCCGAGGACCACGAGCGCGGCCACCGCGCCGACGGCCTCGCCCCGGTCGATCAGGTCGTTGACGAACACCGCCGACGTGCCGAGGGCGATCGCGGCGATCACCTCGGCGCTGGTCAGGGTGGCGACGGGCGTGGTCGTGGCCCACCGGGCGACGGCCATGCCCGCGGCGGCGACGAGCAGGCCGGCCAGCACCAGGAAGGCAGGGTCGCCGAGATCGCCGAGCCACCCCGCGTTCCAGGCGCCGCCGAGGTCGAGCGCGAACAGCCCGAGGGTCACGGAGCCGAGCGCCTCGGCGCCGGCGCGGAGGTCGCGACGGGCGACCACGACCGTGAGCGCACCGGCGACGGCGGTGAAGAGCACGAGGACGACGGTCCGGCCGTCGACGCCGAGGGCCGCCCAGGCGACGGCCAGGAACACCAGGGCCGCGACGAGCAGGCACAGCGCACCGAGGCCGAGGAGGATCCGCGGCACCGACGCGGCGCTGAGGCCGGGGCGGGCGGGGCCGACAGGCTGGTGCTGGGGAGGGACGTACGTCGACCGGGCCGGCCGGTCGAGGACCGAGATCGTCTGGGGCGCCCGGCCTGCGGCGTACAGGTCGGACACGAGCCGGTCGACCTGCTGGAGGGCGCGGAAGACCTGCAGGGGCGCCGGTCCGGTCAGGGACAGGCCACAGGCGGAGCAGGAGAGCGCCGGGTCGTCGAGGTCCGCACGGCAACCGGGGCAGGCACGCTGGTCGGCATAGGTGAACATGGGGCGATCGTCTCGTGCCGGCGAGGTCCGGCGCGTGAGTACGGGCCCCCAGATGTCAGTTCGCCATGACCTGTGACGTCATGGACCCGGCGCGCACCTCGCGCCGAGGGTGAGGTCATGACGACGACAACGACCACCACCACCGCCCGCGCGCCCCGCGCGATCACCCACGCCGCAGCCCGGCCGTTCCTGCTGACGGACGCGGGCCTGACGGCCGGCAACGGACTGGCCTACCTCGTGGCTGCGCCATGGTTGTCCGGCCTCCTCGGCACCGACACCTCCCTGCTCGTCGGCCTCGGAGCGTTCCTGCTCGTGGTGGGCGCCGGCGTGGGGTGGCTGGCCACCCGCCGACCGGTGCCGCGCGGCCCGGTCCTCGAGCTGGCTGCCCTCAACGCCGTCTGGGTGCTGGCCAGCCTCGGCTACGCCGTCCTCGGGGACCTGACCACGGTCGGCCGGGTCTGGGACGTGTTGCAGGCGGTCCTGGTCGGTGCGTTCGCCACCGGACAGGCCTGGCTGGCGCGACGCGGCTGACACGATGGCGTCCATGACGGTGGAGCCCGATCTGCAGCAGGACCACGTGGGCGCGCTGGTGCGACGCTGGCGGGAGCGCCGGCGGCTGTCGCAGCAGGCCCTGTCCGAGCGGTGCGGCGTGTCGACGCGGCACCTGTCCTTCATCGAGACCGGCAAGTCGGTGCCGAGCCCGACGATGATCGGCCAGCTCGGGCACGCGCTCGACGTGCCGCTGCGGGTGCAACGGCGCATGTTCACCGCCGCCGGGTTCGTGCCGAGCGCCTCCGAGATGCCGCTGGACTCCCCCGCCCTCGCGCAGGTCAACGAGGCCCTCGAGCTGATCCTCGCCGGGCACGAGCCCTATCCCGCGCTCGTCATCGACGGTGGCTGGGACCTGGTCGCGGCCAACGAGGCGGCGTACAGGCTGCTCACCGACCTGCCCGCCGACCTCCTCGAGCCACCCGTCAACGTGGTGCGCCTCTCGCTCGACCCGCGCGGCCTCGCGCCCCGGATCGTCAACCTCGACGAGTGGCGCGCGGGGATCCTGGGGCGCATCCAGCACGAGCACGACGCCTCCGGCGACCCGCGCCTGGGGGCACTCCTCGCCGACCACCCGCCCCCGCGGCACACCGCGCCTCCCGACATCGTGCTGACGGTGCGCTTCCGGATGGGTGACGACGTGCTGTCGTTCCTCACCACCACCACGGTGTTCGGCACCCCGCGCGACGTCACGGTCGCGGAGCTGGCGATCGAGGCGCTCTATCCCGCCGATGCGGGGACGCGCGATCAGCTGATGGCGGCGGCGAGGGCGGACAGCGCGTCGCGGTAGCCGTCGATCCCCCGGCCCGCGATCGTCTCGATCGCGTGCGGCTCGACGACCGAGGTGTGGCGGAACTCCTCCGCACGCTGCTTGGGGTCGGAGATGTGGACCTCCACGAGTGGCGCGGTGAGCTGGGCGCAGGCGTCCCAGAGAGCCAGTGAGTAGTGCGTCCACGCGCCGGCGTTGAGCACGACCGCGACGCCGTCGTCGGCCGCCGCGTTGAGCCAGTCGAGCAGGTCGCCCTCGTGGTTGGTCTGCCGCACCTCGACGTCCAGCCCGAGCTCTGCTCCCCACGCCACGCACAGGTCGGCGAGCTCGGCGTGGGTGGTCGAGCCGTAGATCTCCGGCTGCCGGCGACCGAGCCGCCCGAGGTTGGGGCCGTTGAGGACGAGCACCTGCGTCATGTCGGCAGCGTAGTGGCGCGGGCGGTCCGGACCTCGTCGATGTCCGGTAGCGCGAGGGCCGTCCAGTCGGAGGGCGGGCTCCAGCGGGTCCACTCCTCGTCCAGCGGCCAGTCGCGGCCCTCCACCAGCTCGGACCGTGCCCACTCGGCGGCGGCGTGGATCTCGCCGGCCGTCTCGACGGAGTAGTGCCCGCCCGTCACCGCGCCCTCGACCTCGTCGGCGTCCTTGAGCCACAGCTCACCCGACGGCTCGAGCCACAGGTCCAGGGTCAGGTCGCGGGTGGCGAGCTCCCCGTCCCGCCGCCGGTGCGGCAGCTCGAGGTTGACGTAGTGCCCGGCGAAGGCACCGTCGTCCTCCCAGAAGAGCCACACCGACCAGGGGCGGCCGGTCGGCGCGATCCGCAGGATGCCGCCGCCGTGCCAGGGGCGGACCGTGGGCACCCGCTCGCACCTGACGCGCTCCACCGGCGGACGGTCACGCAGCGGGACGCCGTCCGCGGGGAGCCAGACGATGCCCTCGCTGCCCGGTGCCAACCACGCCACCAGCCCGCGCTCGTCGTCTCGCACGACACGGAGCGACTCGAGTCCCCGCCCGTAACGCCACAGCAGCACGCCCCCGGGGTCGAGGAACGGTGGCGAACCGGCTGCCGGCCAGTCGGCGCCGACATTGCGCTCGCTCTCGAGGAGCGACAGGTCGACCGGTCGCGGTGACGCTGTCCCCGTGAGGCGGACCATGCTCCCGCCGGACTCGCTGACTGCCGTGTCGTCGCCCGAGGCCTGAGTCACGCCCGCGAGGCTAGCGCGTCGTACGCCGCCCGCAGGTCGTGCTCGCTCGGCCCCGCGAGGATCCGCGGCGTCGCCAGGTCGTCGAGCACCACGAAGCGCAGCTGGTTGCCGCGCGTCTTCTTGTCGACCCTCATCGCGTCGAGGAGGTCCTCGAACGACGCGTCGGCATAGGTGGTCGGCAGCCCGACGCGACCGAAGGCCGCACGGTGCCGCTCGACCAGCGCCGGATCCAGGGAGCCCGCGCGGGCGGCCAGCTCGGCGACGTACACCGCACCGATGGCCACCGCCTCACCGTGCCGCACGGCGTAGCCGCTGGCACGCTCGATGGCGTGCGCGAGGGTGTGGCCGTAGTTGAGGACCTCGCGGCCCGGGTGGCCGTCGACGCCTCCGGTCTCCTTGAGGTCGTCGACGACGACGTCGATCTTGACCCGGATCGCCCGCTCGATCAGCTCGCGGGTGACGTCGGAGTCGGCGGTCAGCGCTTCGGGCTCGGTGCCCTCGACGAGGTCCAGGATGGCCGGGTCGGCGATGAAACCGCACTTGACGACCTCGCCCAGCCCGGCGACGAACTCGTCGCGCGGCAGCGTCGACAGCAGGGACAGGTCGCACAGGACGCCCGCGGGCTCGTGGAAGGAGCCGACGAGGTTCTTGCCGGCTCCGGTGTTGATGCCCGTCTTGCCGCCGACGGCGGCGTCGACCATGGCCAGGACGGTGGTGGGCACGTGGACCACGCGCACTCCCCGCAGCCAGGTCGCCGCGACGAACCCGCCGAGGTCGGTGGTCGCGCCGCCACCGAAGGTGACGACCGCGTCGGAACGGGTGAAACCGCTCTCCCCCAGCGCCTCCCAGCAGTCGGAGGCGACCGGGGCGGTCTTGGCGCGCTCGCCGTCGGGGAGACCGAGCGCGAGGACGTCGTAGTGCTCGACGAGCAGGTCGACGAGCGGCTGCACCTGCTCGGCCAGCTCGCCGGAATAGAGCACCGCCACCCGCTGCACCGACTCGCCGAGCACGACGGGCAGCCGGTCGGCGAGGTCGTGGCCCACCAGGACGTCGTACGGCGCTGCGCCCCCGACGTGGAGGGTCGTGGTCTCGCTCATCGGAGGGCCTCCACGATGTGCGCTGCGACCTCGTCGGGGGTGCGGTCGTCGGTGTCGACGACGAGGGTGGCGGCGGCCTCGTAGACCGGCGTGCGCTCGTCGAGCAGCGCCTTGATGCGGGACCGGACGTTGCCGAGCAGGAGCGGACGGCCGACGCCGAGCCCGACCCGCTTGACGGCGTCGGACAGCCCGACGCGCAGGAAGACGACGGTGTGCCCGGCGAGGAGCTCGCGGGTGGCCGGGTCGAGCACCGCTCCCCCGCCGAGCGACAGAACGCCGTCGTGGGTCGCGAGCGCGTCGGCGACGGCGGCCGCTTCGAGTGCGCGGAAGTGGGCCTCGCCGGAGTCGACGAAGATCTCGGACACCTCGCGCCCCTCGCTCGCCTCGATGTCGGCGTCAGTGTCGCGGGAGGGCACGCCCCACGCGTCGGCGAGCAGACCGGCGACGGTGGTCTTGCCGGCGCCCATCGGACCGATCAGGACGACCTTCGGTGTCACCTGAACCTCAGCGTGTCGAGGTAGCTCTCGGCGTTGCGCCGGGTCTCGCGCACCGAGTCGCCGCCGAACTTCTCCACGACCGCCTCGGCCAGCACGAGCGCGACCATCGCCTCGGCGACGATGCCGGCGGCAGGAACGGCGCACACGTCGGAGCGCTGGTGGTGCGCGAGAGCCTCCTCACCGGTGGCGACGTCGACGGTGCGGAGCGCGCGCGGCACGGTGGCGATCGGCTTCATCGCGGCGCGGACGCGGAGGATCTCGCCGGTCGTCATGCCGCCCTCGGTGCCACCCGAGCGGCCGGAGGTGCGGCGCAGGCCCTCGGCCGTCGGGACGATCTCGTCGTGCGCCAGCGAGCCGGGCGTGGCGGCGGTGGCGAAGCCGTCGCCGACCTCGACGCCCTTGATCGCCTGGATGCCCATCAGCGCGCCGGCGAGGCGCGAGTCGAGGCGGCGGTCCCAGTGCACGTGGGAGCCCAGGCCCGGCGGCAGGCCGTGGACGACGACCTCGACGACGCCGCCGAGGGTGTCGCCGTCCTTGTGGGCCTGGTCGATCCGCTCGACCATCGCGGCGCTCGCCTCGGGGTCGAGGCACCGGACCGGGTCGGCATCGAGGCGGTCGACGTCGGCCGGGTCGGGGAGCGAGCCGCCCGGGGCGGGCACGCCGCCGAGCTCGACGACGTGGCTGACGATCTCGGCCCCGACCGACTGGAAGAGGAAGTGCGCGGCGACGCGACCCAGCGCGACGCGGGCGGCGGTCTCACGCGCGGAGGCACGCTCGAGGATGGGGCGGGCCTCGTCGAAGTCGTACTTCTGCATCCCCGCCAGGTCGGCGTGGCCGGGGCGGGGACGCGTGAGGGCGGCGTTGCGGGCCAGCACGTCGAGCTCGGCGGGGTCGACCGGGTCGGCCGACATCACCTTCTCCCACTTGGGCCACTCGGTGTTACCGACCTGGATGGCCACGGGGCCGCCCATGGTCTCGCCGTGACGGACGCCGCCGACGATCGTGACCTCGTCGGCCTCGAACTTCATCCGGGCGCCGCGGCCGTAGCCCAGCCGGCGACGCGCCAGCGCGTCGGAGATGTCGGCGGTGGTGATCCGGACGTGGGCGGGAAGTCCCTCGAGGATGGCGACCAGGGAGGGGCCGTGGGACTCGCCCGCAGTGAGCCAACGCAGCATGGGCGCAGTCTTTCACGCGAGGTCGAGCGGCCGGCTCCGGCCGCCCCGCGGCGAGATCACGCGCCGTCAGGCGCCGAGGTCGCCCCACATCCACGTCGAGAACGCGGGTCCCGCCACGATCCCGATGAGGGCACCGATCAGCATCCACGGCCCGAACGGGTTGTGGCGCCGGTCGATGACCTTGAGCAGCACGAGCACGACGCCGCCGACCCCGCCCAGCAGGAACGCCGACCAGCCACCGAGGGCGAGCTCGCCCCAGCCGAGGTAGCCCAGGACGATGCCCAGGATCCCGCTGAGCCGCACGTCGCCGTACCCCATGCCGGCCGGGTAGACGAGCCACAGCAGCACGTAGATGCCGCCCATGACCGCCCAGCCGATCGCCGCGCGCAGCAGCAGCCGCGGCTCGCCGCTCGCGAGCGCCGCGACGACCACGAGCGGGACGAGCGCGAGGTAGGTCGGGGCGATGATCCGCGTCGGCAGCAGGCGGGTGCGCCAGTCGATCAGGGCCAGCGCGACCCCCACCGGCACCAGCGGGACCAGGAACAGCAGGGGCCAGTCGAGCCCGATCGCCCCGCCGACGAGCGCGCCGACGACGGCGCAGACGACGACGGAGACGAGCGCGAGCCGCGGGGCCGCGGCGATCCGCGCGTAGGGGATCTTGTCGTCGGCCGGCTCGGGCGGCTCGGGCACCCAGGCGATGAGCCGCGGCACCAGCGCGCCGAGCGCGCCGCACACGAGGGCCGCGACGAGCGCGCCGGTGGGGCTCACGACGCGCGCCGACCGGCCAGGGCGTCCTCGCCCGCGGCGCGCATCGCGTCGACCGGAGCCGGCTCGCCGGTGAAGAGCTCGAACTGCACGGCCGCCTGGTGCAGCAGCAGGTCGAAGCCGCTGACCAGCACCCGGTCGCCGGCCGAGGCCGCCAGCGGCGTGGGCCAGGGGTGGTAGACGATCTCGAAGAGGGTGGGTACGTCGCCGCACGCCCGCACCAGTCGGTCGTCCTGCGCTTCGGCCGGGATGGTGGAGGCGACCAGGTCGACCTCGAACCGGCCCGCCTCGTCGAGCCTGCTCACGCCCACCTCGGGGTGGCCGGGGTGCGCGCGCACGGCTTCGAGCGTCTCGACGGCCCGCTCCGGCGAGCGAACCACCACCTCCAGTGTCCGCACGCCCAGGTCGGCCAGGGCGAGGCCGATCGAGGTGGCCGTCGCTCCCCCGCCCAGCACCACCGCGGTGGCCAACGGTGCGGTCGTGCGCTCGCGGATCGCCGCGATCGCACCGGGGATGTCGGTGTTGTCGCCGCGCAGCGTGCCACCGTCGAGGACGATCGTGTTCGCCCCACCGGCCAGGCGCGCCCGCTCGGTGAGGTCGTCGACCAGCGGCACGGCCTCGCGCTTGAGCGGCATGGTCAGCGAGAGCCCCCGCCACTCCGGTCCGAGGCCGGCCAGGAAGTCGGGCAGCCCGCCGGAGGCGACCCGGTGGGCGGCGTACGACCAGTCGAGGCCGAGCGCCGCGTAGCCGGCCGCGTGCAGCACCGGTGAGAGGGAGTGCTCGATCGGGTCGCCGAGCACCCCACACGTGCGTCCCATCAGCAGGCGTCGGACGTCGTGCAGTACTCCGTGAGCTCGGCCTTGTAGCCGAGGAACTCGTCGTAGGTCTCGGCGAACTTGGTCTCACCGGTCGCGAGGTCCACGGTGACGTAGTAGTACCAGTCGCCGTCGGCGGGGTTGGCCGCCGCGGCGATCGCGTCGTCGCCGGGCGCCTCGATCGGGGTGGGCGGGAGGCCGGTGCGCGTGTAGGTGTTGTACGGCGTGTCCTGCTCCAGCTGCTCGGTCGTCAGCGCGACGCCGAGCTCCTGGTCGAGCCCGTAGTTGACCGACGCGTCGATCTGCAGCCGGCCGTTGGTGCCGGCCTGGTCGCCCGGCCCGTCGAGCCGGTTGTAGATGACGCGCGAGATCTTCGGCATGTCGTCGCCGCGGCCCTCGGCCTCGACCAGCGAGGCGATGATCATCAGCTCGGCCGGGGTCTTCCCGAGCGCGGACGCCTTCTCCTCCAGCCCGGCGTCGTCGGCGGCCTGGCGCCAGCGGGCGACCATCGCCGCGAGGACGTCCTTCGGCTTGTCCTTCGGCCCGATCTCGTAGGTCGCGGGGAACAGGTAGCCCTCGGGGTTGCCCTCGGCGTAGTCGGGCAGCCCCAGCGCGGCGTCGTCCTTGAGCGCGGCGTTCCACTTCGCCAGGCCCCAGTCGGTGTTCTCGGCGAGCAGGCTCATCACGTCCTCGACGCGCAGTCCCTCGGGGATCGTGACGGTGCTCTTGACCTGGTTGGCGGGGTCGAGGAGGACGTCGAGGGCGCCCTCGGCCGACATCTCCTTCTTCATGGCGTAGTAGCCGACCTGGATGCCGGCGGAGTCGGGGTCGGCGGCCGCGGCGTCGAGGAACGCCTGCACGGAGGCGACGACGCCCTCGGCCTTGAGGTTGCGGCCGATCTCGGCGGTCGCGTCGCCCTCGCCGACCTCGAAGGTCACCGAGCCGCTGCCGGGACCGGCGAAGTCGTCGGCGGAGGAGAACTGGTCGGAGACCCAGTCGACGCCCTTGGTGACGCCGACGTAGAAGCCGCCGACGAGCACGGCGAGCGCCACGAGCACGGCCAGGCAGCCGGGGATGCCGCGCTTGCGCTTGGCCCGGCGCGCGCCGCCCTCGTAGTAGGGGTCCTCGGGTGACGTCTCGTCACTCATCACTGACCTCGACGATCTCTCCAGGCGCACTGCCACTCGCGCGTTCGGTGTCCAAAGCGTTCTGCAGGATGAGGACGGCTGCCGCCATGTCGACCACAGACCTCCGATCCGCTCCGGTGCGACCCCGCTCGCGCAGCATCGACTCCGCGGACACAGTCGTCAGGCGCTCATCACACAGCCTGACGGGCACCGGATCAACCTGACGCGCCAGCAGCGCGGCGAACTCGCGGACCTTGGCCGCGGCCGGTCCCTCGCCTCCCGACAACGACCGTGGCAGTCCCACGACGACCTCGACGGCCTCGTGCTCGGCCACGAGACGACGCAGCCGGGACACGTCGCCGCGGCCCCGGCGGACGGTCTCGAGGGGGGTCGCCAGGAAGCCCGACGGGTCGCTGCGGGCGACGCCGATGCGCGCATCGCCCGGGTCGAGACCGAGGCGGACCCCTCGCCGTACGTCGGGCATCAGGCGCCGGCCACCCGCGCGACCTCGGCCAGGACGGCGGCGAGCGCCTCGTCCAGGCGACCGGTGTCGGTGCCGCCGCCCTGCGCGACGTCGGCCTTGCCGCCCCCCTTGCCGTCGACGAAGGAGCCGACCAGACGGACCAGGTCGTTGGCACTCACGCCACGGTCACGGGCGGCATCGTTGACCGCTCCGACCAGCGACACCCTCCCGTCCTTGACACCGGCGATCAGCACGGCGCCGGGGCGGTCGAGCTTGCTGCGGACGTCGAGGGCCAGGGTGCGTACGTCGCCGCCCGCCGCGCCGTCGACGCGCTGGGCGACGACGGAGATCCCGTTGACGTCGGTGGCCGTCGACACCATCGCCGCGCCGCCGGCCAGCAGCTGCGTCAGGCGCGCGCGCTCGACCTCCTTCTCGACCGACTTGAGCCGGTCGACGAGGTCGGCGACGCGGCCGACGAGGTCGTCGGGCTGGGTCTTGAGCATCGTCGTCAGCTGGCCGACGACGTCCCGCTCGCGGGCGAGGTAGTCGAAGCCCTCGACGCCGGTGAACGCCTCGATGCGACGGCTGCCGGAGCCGACGCTCGCCTCGCCGGTGACGACGATCGTGCCGATCTGGGACGAGTGCTCGACGTGGGTGCCGCCGCAGAGCTCGCGCGACCACGGGCCGCCGATCTCGACGACGCGGACCTTCGTGTTGTCGTAGGTCTCGCCGAACAGCGCGATCGCGCCCCAGTCGCGGGCCTGCTCGAGGGTCATGTAGTCCCAGGCGACGGGCAGGTCGGAGCGCAGCGCCTGCTGCGAGACCTGCTCGATCTCGCGCACCTGCTCGGGGCTCAGGGCCTGGGTCCACCCGAAGTCGAGGCGGAGGTAGCCGGGGCGGTTGAACGAGCCCGACTGCAGCGCACTGGGGCCGAGCACCTGCCGCAGCGCGGCGTGCACGACGTGCGTGCCGGAGTGGGCCTGCCTCGCCCCGATGCGCCAGCCGGGGTCGACCTTGGCGAGGAGGCCCTTCGCATCGGCGCTGAGCTCGCCCTCGGTGACCCGCACCTGGTGGACGACCAGCCCCTTGATCGGTCGCTGGACGTCGAGCACCTCGAGGCGCCCGCCCTCGAAGTCGATGACCCCGGCGTCGGCGGCCTGGCCGCCCGACTCGGCGTAGAACGGCGTACGGTCGAGCACGAGCTCGCCGATCTCGCCCTCGCCCAGGGCCTGCGTCGCGCCGCCGCCCGAGAGCAGCGCCAGCGGGCGCGACTCGGTCTCGAGGGTCTCGTAGGCCAGCCACTCGGTCGGACCGTTGGCGTCCAGGATCCCCCGGTAGACGGTGGTGTCGGCGTGCTGGCCCTTCTTCGCCTTGGCGTCCGCCTTGGCCCGCTCGCGCTGCTCGGCCATGAGCGCGCGGAAGCCGGGCTCGTCGACGACGAGGCCCTGCTCCGCGGCCATCTCGAGCGTCAGGTCGATCGGGAAGCCGTAGGTGTCGTGCAGCGCGAACGCCTGCTCACCCGCGAGCGTCGTCGCGCCGGCCGCCTTCACGTCCGAGGCCGCGAGGTCGAAGATCTGCGTGCCGGCCTGCAGCGTCTTGCGGAACGTGTCCTCCTCGCCGTACGCCACGCGGGCGATGCGGTCCCAGTCGCGGGTGAGGTCGGAGTAGGTCTCGGCCATCTTGTCGCGCGAGACGGGCATCAGCTCGGGCAGCGCCGGGTCCTCGTAGCCGAGGAGGCGCATGGAGCGTACGGCGCGGCGCAGGAGCCGCCGCAGCACGTAGCCGCGACCCTCGTTGCCGGGAGTCACACCGTCGCCGATGAGCATCATCGAGCTGCGGACGTGGTCGGCGACGACCCGGAACCGGACGTCGTCCTCGTGGTCGGCGCCGTACTTCTTGCCGGAGAGCTCCATCGCACGCTCGATCACCGGGAACATCACGTCGATCTCGTACATGTTCTCGACGCCCTGGGTCATGAACGCGACGCGCTCCAGGCCCATGCCCGTGTCGATGTTCTTCTTGGGCAGCGAGCCCGCGATGTCGAAGTCCTCCTTGGAGCGCACCGCGGAGAGCTCGTCCTGCATGAAGACGAGGTTCCAGAACTCGAGGTAGCGGTCCTCGGCGGAGAAGTCGCCGTCGGCGCCGTACGCCGGACCCCGGTCGATCAGGATCTCCGAGCACGGGCCGCCGGGTCCGGGCACGCCCATCGACCAGTAGTTCTCCGTCTTGCCGAGGCGCGCGATGCGCTCGTCGGGCAGCCCGGTGATCTTCTTCCACAGCGCCACGGCCTCGGCGTCGTCGACGTAGACGCTGGGGTAGAGCTTGTCCTCGGGGAAGCCCCAGCCGCCGTCGGACTGCGGCTTGGTGACCAGGTCCCACGCCAGCTCGATGGCGCGCTCCTTGAAGTAGTCGCCGAAGGAGAAGTTGCCGCACATCTCGAAGAACGTGCCGTGGCGGGTGGTCTTGCCGACGTCCTCGATGTCGGGCGTGCGCACGCACTTCTGGATGCTCACCGCGCGCTCGTAGGGCGGGGTCTCCTGGCCGAGGAAGTAGGGCTTGAACGGGACCATCCCGGCGGGGACGAACAGCAGGTTGGGGTCGCTGGCCAGCACGCTCGCGGACGGGACGGCCGTGTGCCCGGCCGCTTCGAAGTGAGCAACGAAGCGGCGGCGGATCTCACTGGTGTCCATCAGGTGTCTCTCTGTTCGTCGTCAGCTCGGGAATGCCATGGGGCACCAGCCCCAGGCGTTCGCGCAACTCGGTTTCCTTCTCGGCCTGCCCGGCGGCGACCTCGTCGCGGAACAGCCTCACCCCGACGCCGAGCCCGCTCAGGCGATCGCGGAGCCCGTCCGCTGTGAGCGACTCGGCCGCCCTCCGGGCACGGGTCATCGCGTAGACGCCCGCCCCTGCTCCGGCCACGAACCACAGCGACCTCGCCATCAGGCGGCGTCCTCCCCGGTCATCCCCGAGCGTTCACGTGCCTGGAGGTCGCGCAGGGCGGCCTTCAGGTCGGCCCGGCGCTGCTTGCGGGCGCGCTTGACCTCGCGCCTCATCTCGAAGCGGATCCGGTTGCGGGTCTCGGGGGCGAGTGCTCGCCGCAGGCCGTGGGCGAGGCCGGCCGCCTTCACCACGCTCTCGCGGGCCACGATGTCGGCGAACAGCGCGCCGTCGATGCGGGCCGGCACGAGCGGCGCTCCAGGGGTCCGGTCGTCGGGTTCGTCCTGGTCGACGGCCGTGATGACGTACGTCGCCTGCTCGACCGCCGCGGTCGTGCGCGCCTCGGTCGGCTCGACCGCGTGGGCGGCGGTCTCGAGCTCGGCCACGCGCGCGGCCAGGCGTCGGGTGCTGCGCCACAGCAACGCGCAGGCGAGCAACAGGACCAGCGCCACGGCGCCTGCTGCGGCCACCGCCAGCCACGTCTGCTCGTCGTTCACCTGCGAAACCCTATAGCCCGGTGGGTCGGCGCCGTGAGCCGAGCGGGGTCAGGCACGGCTGACGAGCAGGTAGCGCTCATCGGTGATGTCCTTGCCCCAGAAGACCGGCTCGGGGAGCTGGCGCACCACGGCCTCCGAGCGGGCGGTGCGGACGATCGCCTCCGCCTCCGCCGCACGCAGCCCGGCCCCGGTCATCCAGTGGCCCTCCACCAGCACGAGCGTCCCGCCCGGCGCGAGCAGGTCGACCCAGCGCGCGACGGCCGCCTCGGGGTCGGTCATGGCCCACAGCACGTGCCGGCTCAGCACCACGTCGTAGGCCCCGACCTCGAGGGGCGGACGCGCGGCGTCGGCGACCACGAACTGCGACTCGGGGACCTTGAGCCGGGCCCGGCGGACCATCTCCGGCGAGAAGTCGACGCCGTCGACGGTGAACCCCTCGTCGACCAGCAGCCGGGAGAGGGTGCCGGTCCCGCACCCGAGGTCGGCGACCCGCCCGCTCGGGGGCAGCACGCCCAGGAGGAGGTCGCGCCACGCGGCGCGGGTGTGCTCGTCGGCCAGCCCGTGGTCGGGCTCGTCGTCGAAGGTGGCTGCTTCCTGGTCCCACAGCTCCTGGCTCATGGCGTCACTTCCCGCGGATGATCTTGCGGACCCGTTCCCAGCGGTCCTTGATGGCGGCCTCGGCACCGAGGGCCGTCGGTCGGTAGTAGGCAGCGTCCTCGATGACGTCGGGGGCGTACTGCTGCTCGGCGATGCCGAAGGGCTCGTCGTGGCTGTACGTGTACGTCGCACCGTGACCGATCTTCTTCGAGCCGGCGTAGTGGGCGTCGCGCAGGTGCGGGGGGACGTTGCCGATCTTGCCGGCGCGCACGTCCGCGGTGGCGGCGTCGATGGCCGTGGTCACGGCGTTGGACTTGGGCGCGACCGCGAGCGCGATCGTGGCCTGCGCGAGGTTGAGCCGGGCCTCGGGCATCCCGATCAGCTGCACGGCCTGGGCCGCGGCCACGGCGGTGGTCAGGGCGGTCGGGTCGGCGAGCCCGACGTCCTCGCTGGCCAGGATCACCAGCCGCCGGGCGATGAACCGCGGGTCCTCGCCGGCCTCCATCATCCGGGCGAGGTAGTGCAGGGACGCGTCGACGTCGGAGCCGCGCACCGACTTGATGAAGGCGCTGATCACGTCGTAGTGCTGGTCGCCCTGGCGGTCGTAGCGGACCGCGGCCTGGTCGACGGCCGTCTCGGCGGTGCCGAGGTCGATCGTCGCGCTGCCCTGCGACCTCGCCGCGCCGGCCGCGGCCTCGAGGTAGGTCAGCACCCGACGCGCGTCGCCCCCGGCCAGCCGGACCAGGTGGGCCTGCGCGTCCTCGTCGATCTCGAACGCTCCGTCCAGGCCGCGCTCGTCGACCAGCGCCTGCTCGACCACGGCGACGATGTCGTCATCGGTCAGGGACTCCAGGCGCAGCAGCAGGCTGCGCGACAGCAGGGGCGAGATGACCGAGAAGAAGGGGTTCTCCGTGGTCGCGGCAACGAGCGTGACCCAACGGTTCTCGACCCCGGGCAGCAGGGCGTCCTGCTGCGCCTTGGTGAAACGGTGCACCTCGTCGACGAAGAGCACCGTCTCGCTGCCGCCGCGGGCCAGCTCGGAGCGGGCGGCGTCGATGGCAGCGCGCACCTCCTTGACCCCGGCGGCGACGGCCGAGACCTCGACGAAGCGGCGCTGCGTCTGCTGGCTGACGATCGAGGCGATGGTGGTCTTGCCCGTGCCGGGCGGACCCCACAGCAGCAGCGACATCGACTGGTCGCCCTCGATCAGCTGGCGCAGCGGCGATCCCGCGGAGCGCAGCTGCGACTGCCCGACCAGCTCGTCGAGCGTGCGTGGACGCATGCGTACGGCGAGGGGCGCCGACGCGTGCGTGTTGGCGCCGAGCGAGCCACCCCCGGGCACGCCGGTGACGGCGTGCTCGGGGATCTCGAAGAGGGAGTCGTTCAAGTCAGGCGGACGTGAGCTGCTTGGTCTTGAGGTCGAACCACTCGTTCTCGTAGCCCGGTCCCGTGGTCACCGGCGTGGGCGAGGTCGTGCCCGTGGCGTTGCCCTGGTCGTCGACGCCGAGCAGCTCGGTGGTGACGGGGGTCGCCGGGTGGGCGCCGAGCTCGCCGGCGAAGTGGCAGGCCACCTTGTGGCGCTTGCCGATCTGGAGCAGCGGCGGCTCGACCTTCGCGCAGATCTCCTGGGCGTAGGAGCACCGCGTCCGGAACCGGCAGCCCGAGGGCGGGTTGATCGGGCTGGGCACGTCGCCCTCGAGGCGGATGCGCTCGCGCCGGCCGCCGATCGCGGCCTGCTTGACGTCCGGCACGGCCGAGATCAGGGCCTGCGTGTAGGGGTGGTGCGGTCGGCCGTACAGCGTCTCGCGGTCGGCGATCTCGACGATCTTGCCGAGATACATCACCGCCACCTCAGGGCAGAAGTGCCGCACGATCGCGAGGTCGTGGGCGATGAAGAGGAAGGCGATGTCGAACTCCTTCTGCAGGTCCTGCAGGAGGTTCACGACCTGGGCCTGGATGGAGACGTCGAGGGCCGAGACCGGCTCGTCGGCCACCAGCAGCTTGGGGTTGAGCGTGAGCGCCCGGGCGATGCCGATGCGCTGGCGCTGGCCGCCCGAGAACTCGTTGGGGTAGCGGTTGTAGTGCTCGGGGTTGAGACCCACGACCTCGAGCAGCTCCTGGACCCGGCCGAGGATCTTGTTCTTCGGCACGATGTTGTGCACGGCCAGCGGCGCGCCCACGATCGAACCGACCGTGTGGCGGGGGTTGAGCGAGGTGTAGGGGTCCTGGAAGATCATCTGGAGCTCGCGGCGGTAGGGCTTCATCTCCCGCTGCGAGACCTTCGCGAGGTCCCTGCCCTCGAACATCATCGAACCGCCGGTGGGCTCGTAGAGGCGGGTGATCAGCCGACCGGTCGTCGACTTGCCGCAGCCGGACTCCCCCACCAGGCCGAGCGAGCCGCCGCGCGGCACCTGGAACGACACGCCGTCGACGGCCTGGACGTGGCCGATGGTGCGGCGGATCAGGCCGGAGGACTTGACCGGGAAGTACATCTTGAGGTCCTCGACCTCGAGCACCGGCTCGGCGTTCGGGTCGAGGCGGGAGGCGACGTGGCCCTCGTAGTCGCTGGCGATCTGGACCTCGTGGTCGGCGTAGAAGTCGTGCGGCTCCTCCACGCCGTCAGCGCTGAGGTCGCGCTCGCCCGTCTCGGCGGAGTTGGCGCCCACCTCGGTGGGCTCGATCTGGGCCTCGACGTTGGGGTCGTTGGTCATCGGTTCTCCTCGACCAGCTCGGGAGCGATCTCCGGCAGCACTTCGGCCTGGTAGATCGCGTCGGGGTTGGCCAGGTGGCAGCGCTTGAGGTGCTCGACGCGCGACGCGGCCGGGGTCAGTGCGGGCAGCTTCTCCGAGCACAGGTTGCCGGGCACCTTGTCGGTGAACGAGCAGCGAGGGTGGAAGGAGCAGCCGGACGGCGGGCTCAGGAGGCTCGGCGGGTTGCCGGGGATGGGGATGAGCCGGGCGTCGGTGCTCGCCTGCACGTCGGGGATGCTGGAGAGCAGGCCCCACGTGTAGGGCATCTCCGGGTGGGTCAGGATCTCCTTGGTGGTGCCGTACTCCACGCAGCGCCCGGCGTACATCACCAGCACGTCGTCGGCCATCTCGGCGATGACGCCGAGGTCGTGGGTGATGATGATGACGGCGGAGTTGAACTCGCGCTGGAGGTCCTGCAGCAGGTCGAGGATCTGCGCCTGCACGGTCACGTCGAGCGCCGTGGTGGGCTCGTCGGCGATGAGCAGGGACGGGTCGTTGATCAGGCCCATGGCGATCATCGCGCGCTGGCGCATGCCGCCGGAGAACTGGTGCGGGAAGTCGTCGACGCGACGGTCGGGCTGCGGGATGCCGACGCGGTCGAGCATCTCGATGGCCTTGCGCCGGGCGTCACGGTCGCTCGCGCTGGGGTGGTGCACCTGGTAGGCCTCCGCCAGCTGCGCGCCGATCTTGTAGAACGGGTGCAGCGCGGCGAGCGCGTCCTGGAAGATCATCGAGACCGTGTTGCCGCGCAGCTTGCGCATGCGGGCCTCCGAGAGCCCCACGACCTCGGTGCCGTCGACCCGGATCGAGCCCGTGATGGTGCTGGACTTGGCGTCGTGCAGGCCGAGGACGGCCATGCTCGACACCGACTTGCCGGAGCCCGACTCCCCCACGATGCCGAGGGTCTTGCCCATCTCGACGGAGTAGCTGAGTCCCTGGACCGCCGAGACCGGACCGTCCTGGGTCGGGAAGCTGACCGTGAGGTCCTCGACCTCGAGGATCGGTCCGCCGGAGCGCTCGGAGCGGGCCGCCTGGCCCGGGTCGGAGCTGGAAACAGTGCTGGTCACGAAAGCCTCACCCTCGGGTCGAGAATGCTGTAGACGATGTCGACGATCAGGTTGCTGACGATGAGCATCACCGCGGAGAACATCGCGGTCGCCGCCACCACGGGCAGGTCCTTGTTGCCGACCGCCTGCAGGCTCCACCAGCCGATGCCCTGGATCTCGAAGATCCGCTCGGTGAAGATCGTGCCCGCCAGCAGGATGCCGAAGTCGATGCCGAAGATGGTCACGACCGGGACCAGGGCGGCCCTCAGCCCGTGCTTGTAGACGATGGTGCGCGCCGGCAGGCCCTTGGCCTTCGCCGTACGGATGTAGTCCTCGCTCAGGGCCTCGACCATCGCACCGCGGGTGTAACGCGTGTACTGCGTGCAGCCGAAGATGCCGAGCGCCACCCAGGCCAGGAAGAGCCCGCCGAACCACTTCAGCGGCCCGTCGGATATCGGTGAGAAGTAGCCGACGTCGGAGACGAAGGGCGCCTCCCAGAGCACCGTGAGGTAGAGCCACGTCAGGAGGGCGAAGAGGTAGTACGGGATGGAGCTGAGGAACAAGAAGCTGGACACGAGCGCCTTGTCGGTGACCGTGCCGCGCCGTCTGGCTGCGGCGACACCGATCGGGATGCCGAAGAGGAGGTAGAGGAAGGCTCCACCCACGGCGACGGAGGCCGTCGCGGGGAGCCGGCTGACGAGCTCCTCGGTCACGGGCTGCTTCGTGTTGTAGGACAGGCCCAGGCAGGGCGCGTCGCACTGGTAGGTCGTGGCTCCGAAGGTGATCTCGCGTCCGGCGAAGATGCCCTTCACGAACTTCCCGTACTCGGAGTAGATCGGGTTGTTGTAGCCGAGGTTCTCTTGGTAGATCTCGATGCGGTCGCCGCAGCGGTTGCTGGTCTCGCGGTCGCAGATGGCCTGTGCGGGCTTCGACGGGCCGTACCAGAACAGGGCGAACACGGCCATGGACACGAGCACCACGACGAGGAACCCCGAAATGAGCCGCTTGACGATATAGGCGAACATCGCAGTCTCTCCCGGTATTGGTGGAGGGGGGTGATGGATGAGGTCCGGGCTGGCGAGTGGGGGCTCCCGATCTGGGAACCCCCACCCGTCAGGTGAATCTATTGCTACAAGGGGTGATCACACCGTGAATCTCTCACGGTAGGCGATCACTGCATCACGTAGAAGTCCTTGTAGTTCGGAGCACCGAGCGCAGCGTCGCCGCTCGGGTTGCCGATCTTCGTGCCGAAGACGAACAGGTCGTTGCGGAACGCGGTCGGGATGATCGGGAAGTAGTCCGTCATGATCTTCTCGTCCAGCGCGCCCCAGGCGTCGGCCTGCTCCTCCAGCGGAAGGGTGGCGATGTTGTCCATCTCGTCGTCCACCGAGGCCTCGGAGAACTGAGCGGTGTTGTAGACGGCACCCGTCTTGAGCAGCGGCGGGAGCATCGTCGAGCCGGCCGGCCAGTCGGAGCACCAGTTGACGCCACGCAGGTTGAGCGTCTTGTTGATCTTGTTCTCCGGGTCGAGCCAGATGTCGTACGGCGAGACCTGGATCGGGGTCGCCTTGACCTTGAAGCCGGCGGTCTCGAGGCCCTTGGTGAGCTGCTTCTGACCGGCGACCGCGAGCGGGTCGGTCTCGTAGTAGACCATGTTGATCTGGTAACCGACGGCGTCGGCCTCGGTCAGCAGCTCCTTGGCCTTCTCCGGGTTGAAGGTGATCTGCTCACCGTCCGGCTGGAAACCGTCGACCTTGCCCGCCATGCCGGGAGGCATGACCGAGTTGGCCGGCACGCGGGTGACACCGGGCACCTCGCCCGTGGCCAGCCACATGTCGTTGTACGGGTACGCGTAGGCCAGGGCCTTGCGGATGTTGATGTCGGTGATCTTCGTGTAGTCAGGCGTCAGCGTGGAGACACACTGGGCGGTCTGCTGCACGAGGCGGTCGCCGAGCTCCTCGTTGGCCTGCTTGTACTTGTCCGAGCCGATCGAGGTGGCGATGGCCGTCTGCGAGTCGGAGTTGTCCGACAGCATGATCTGGTCGACCTTGGCCTGGTCCTGGTCGAACTTGAAGATCCACTCGTCGACGTACTGGTGACGAGCCGGGTCGCTGTCGGCGATCCACTGGTCGTTCTTGGTGAGGACGAGCTCCTCGCCGACCGTGAACTTCTCGATCTTGTAGGGACCGTTGGACAGCGGGTCCTGGCCGTAGTTCGGCGGCTGCGAGGCCTTGCCGAGCGGGGCCGGGCCCATCGCCATGAAGGCGCCCCAGTAGTCCATGTCCGGGAAGGGCTTGGACATCTTGATGGTCACGTCCTGGCCGTCGAAGCTGATCGCGTCGTAGGCCTTGCCCTTGTCGGTGTAGGGGCCGTTGTAGTCCTGGCCACCCTCGAAGTAGGCCTTGGAGTACTCCGTGCCGGGACCGGACGGGAACTGCTCGGCGTCGAGCGAGCGCTGGATGCCCCAGGCCACCTCTTCACCGGTGATCGGCTTGCCGTCCTCCCAGGTGGCGTCGTCACGGATCGTGAACGTCCACTCGGTGTAGTCCTCGTTGGGCGTGCCGAGGTCGGTCGCCAGGTCGGGCACCAGGACCGGCTCGCCGTCGGGGCCACGCTTGTACTGCGTGAGCGAACGGCTCGTGAGCGCCTGCTGGATGGAGTTGCCCAGGACGGACCAGCCCTCGGTCGGGTCGAGCGAGTTGGGACCGGGGTCGCCAGCGACGTACACCGTGACGGTGCCGCCCTCGGTGGCGCCCTCGATGGCCTCCGCGGGACCCTGGAGCTTCTCGTCCTTGGTGCCGGCGCCCTGGTCGCCGAATTCCCTGTCGGTGCCCCCGGTGGAGCCCTCGTCGTCACCGCCGCCGCCACCACAGGCAGCGAGGGTGATCAGAGCGGCACCGGCGACGAGCGCGAGCGGCTTGTTCCGCTTCATTGGTGTCCAGCCTTTCTTTTCTGGGTTCGTGCCGTCGGCAGGTGCTGTCGGCAACGTCTGCATCGCTTCTCGATGGAGGGATCAGCGACGAGTCTTGGGGTCCAGGGCGTCGCGGATCGCGTCGCCGAGGAGGTTCAGGGAGAGGACCAGCAGCACGACGCCGATCAGGGGCTCCCAGAGGTAGAGGGGGTACTCCTCGAAGTACTTGACGGCCTTGGAGATCGTCTGTCCCCACGAGGCGCCGCTGGTGACTCCGATGCCGAGGAACGCCAGGCCGGCCTCGGCCGCGACGAAGGCCGGCAGCATCAGCGAGACGCTGATGATGATCGGGGCGGCGAGGTTGGGCATGAGCTCCTTGATCAGCACCCGGCTGGTCGGCATGCCCAGGACGCGTGCGGCCTGGACGAACTCGCGCTCACGCAGCGAGAGGACCTCGCCGCGGATCAGGCGGGCCATGCCCATCCAGCCGAAGATCGCCAGCACCGCGACCAGCGAGAACTTCTGGATCAACGCGTAGTTGTCGTTGAGCGAGAAGCGGTCGTTGAGGATCGGCGCGATGGTCAGCGCAGCGAGCAGGAACGGGATGGTCAGGAACAGGTCGATGAAGAAGGAGAGCACCTTGTCGACGATCCCGCCGAGGAAGCCGGCCAGCAGGCCGACGGCGATGCCCACGACGGAGGCGAACAGCGTCGCGGAGGCGGCGATGGTCAGCGAGGTGCGGCAGCCGTAGACCCAGTAGGCCAGGTTGTCGTCCGCCGACTGCGGCGCGATGCCGAACGGGTGCTCGGGGTCGAAGCCGTTGTTGGGCGGGCCCTTGAGCGGCATGCCCCCGCCGAGCATGTCGAGGTACTGGCTGGCGAAGACCGTGTCGGTGCTGACGCCGAACAGCTTGCAGATCAGCGGCGCGAAGATCGCGACGACGAGGAAGAACACGATGACGGCCGCGCACACCATGGCGATCTTGTCCCGGACCAGTCGGCCGAGCGCGATCTGCATGGGCGAACGGCCGGCGATCGCCTTGGCCTGCTTGCTGTTGGGATCGACCGGGGTCTCGTCACTCAACGAGCCCAAGGTCTCCGGTGCAGTCGGCTGCGACATGCTCTCCCTTAACTGGTCCGGGGTTGCTGGTCCATGGTGCGGGTGCGGTGCTGGTGGCGCCGGGGGTGTCCCGGTGGACTGGTCGGATCGGGCGTGTTCACGAGACGAACCGGCCAGCGCCGAACGGGACTCTATGTGACGCGGACCTCACAGGCGATCACCTACGCGTAACGATCCGGACACGACGGGTCGGTCAGCGACCGCAGATCTGCGGGTGCTTCACGCCGGCGGCGGGACATCCTTCGCCGCGGGCGCGTCGACGCCAGCTTCCTTCCGCTGCTCGGGCGTGATGGGCGCCGGAGCCGCCGTGAGGGGGTCGTACCCACCCCCGGACTTGGGGAAGGCGATCACGTCGCGGATCGAGTCGGTGCCGGCCAGCAGCGCGACGATCCGGTCCATGCCGACGGCGATGCCGCCGTGCGGTGGGGCGCCGAACTTGAAGGCGTCGAGCAGGAAGCCGAACTTCTCCTGCGCCTCCTCCTCGCCCAGGCCCATCACCGAGAAGACCCGGGTCTGGATGTCGCCGCGGTGGATTCGGATCGACCCGCCACCGAGCTCGTTGCCGTTGCAGACGATGTCGTAGGCGTAGGCCAGTGCGCTGCCGGGGTCGGTGTCGAAGGTGTCGAGGAACTCCGGCTTGGGGCTGGTGAAGGCGTGGTGCACGGCCGTCCAGGCGCCGGCGCCGACCGCGACGTCGCCGCTGGCGACCGCGTCGGAGCTCGGCTCGAACAGGGGCGCGTCGACGACCCAGGTGAAGGCGAAGACCGAGTCGTCGAGCAGGTCGCCGCGCCGGCCGATCTCGAGGCGCGCGGCGCCCAGCAGCGCGCGGCTGCTCTTGACCGGCCCGGCCGCGAAGAAGATGCAGTCGCCGGGAGCGGCACCGACGTGCGCGGCGAGGCCGTCGCGCTCGGCGTCGGTGAGGTTCTTGGCGACCGGGCCACCGAGCTCGCCGTCCTCGCCGACCGTGACGTAGGCCAGGCCCTTCGCCCCGCGCTGCTTGGCCCAGTCCTGCCAGGCGTCGAACTGGCGGCGGGGCTGGCTGCCGCCGCCGGGCATCACGACGGCACCGACGTACGGCGCCTGGAAGACCCGGAAGGTCGTCTCCTTGAAGTAGTCGGTGCACTCGACGAGCTCGAGGCCCATGCGCAGGTCGGGCTTGTCGGAGCCGAAGCGCGCCATCGCCTCGGCGTACGTCATGCGCGGGATCGGCCGCGGGATGGTGTGGCCGGCCTGGGCCCACATCGCCTCGAGCACGTCCTCCATCAGCGTGAGGACGTCCTCCTGGTCGACGAAGCTCATCTCGATGTCGAGCTGGGTGAACTCGGGCTGGCGGTCGGCGCGGAAGTCCTCGTCGCGGTAGCAGCGGGCGATCTGGTAGTAGCGCTCCATGCCGCCGACCATCAGCAGCTGCTTGAACAGCTGAGGGCTCTGCGGGAGGGCGTACCAGCTGCCGGGCGCGAGGCGGGCCGGCACCAGGAAGTCGCGTGCGCCCTCGGGCGTCGAGCGCGTCAGGGTCGGCGTCTCGATCTCGACGAAGTCGCGGGCGTCGAGGACGTCGCGGGCCGCCTTGTTGATCTTGCTGCGCAGGCGCAGGGCGGCGTTGGGGCCGGAGCGGCGCAGGTCGAGGTAGCGGTGCTTGAGACGCGCCTCCTCCCCCACGTCGACATGGTCGTCGATCGGGAACGGCAGCGGCGCGCTGGCGCTGAGGACCTCGACGTCGGTGGCGACGACCTCGATCTCGCCGGTCGGCAGGTTGGGGTTCTCGTTGCCGGCCTTGCGGGCGACGACCTCGCCGGTGACCTTGAGGCAGAACTCGCTGCGCAGGCTGTGGGCCACCTCCTCGTCGCGCACCACGACCTGCACCACGCCGCTGGCCTCGCGCAGGTCGAGGAACGCCACGCCGCCGTGGTCGCGCCGGCGGGCGACCCATCCGGCGAGGACGACGGTCTGTCCGACGTGCTCGGCGCGCAATGCGCCGGCGTCATGGGTGCGGATCACTGGTTCTCCTCTATTTCACGTGCGGTGCTGATGACGGTGGGCCGGAGGTCGTCCTCCGGCGGGGTCCAGGTGGCCGGGTCCGCGTCGACCTGCTCACCGGAACGGATGTCCTTGACCTGGTGGGTGCCGTCCGCCTGGCTGAACCAGACGAACGGGATGCCGCGTCGCTCGGCGGCGCGGATCTGCTTGCCGAACTTCGCCGCGTCGGCGGACACCTCGCAGGCCACGCCGCGGGCTCGGAGCGCGGTGGCGACCGCCGTGCTGGCGTCGCGGGCGTCGTCGTCGGTGACCGCCACCAGGACCGCGCTCGGCACCTTGCGGCTGCCGGACAGGACCCCGTCGGCGATGAGCGGGATGAGGGTGCGCGAGACGCCGAAGGACACGCCGACGCCGGGATAGGTGGTCTTCCCGTCGCTGGCCAGGGCGTCGTAGCGGCCCCCGCCTCCGACGGACTTGAGGCGCTCGTAGCCGGCCATGAAGACCTCGAGGACGGTGCCGGTGTAGTAGTCGAGGCCGCGGGCGATGCGCAGGTTGGCCTCGACGGTGACGCGCTCGGAGGTGGCGCTCGCGCACCCGTCGATGACGGCGGCGAGCTCGGTCAGCCCGGTCTCGAGGAGCTCGTCCTCGACGCCGAGGGCACGGACCTGCTCGACGAAGGAGGTGTCGGCGACGCGGATCGTGGCCAGCCGCAGGCACAGTGCGGCCTGCTCGGCGCTCGCCCCGGCCTGCTCGACGAGCTGCTGGGCGACGGTGTCCTCGGGCAGCTTGTCGAGCTTGTCGATGACCTTGATCGCGGTGGTCACGTCGGGGATGCCGAGGCCGCGGTAGAAGCCCTGGATCAGCTTGCGGTTGTTGACCTGGAACGACAGTGGTGGCAGGGGCAGCGCTCCCAGGGCCTCGACCATCACCCGCACGACCTCGACGTCGTGGTGGAAGCCGAGGGTGTCGCGACCGACGATGTCGATGTCGGCCTGGGTGAACTGCCGGTAGCGGCCCTCCTGAGGTCGCTCGCCGCGCCACGCGGGCTGGACCTGGAAGCGTCGGAACGGGAACTCGAGGTGACCGGCGTTCTCCAGCACGTAGCGTGCGAAGGGCACCGTCAGGTCGAAGTGCATCCCGAGCTCGGCCTTCGCGTCCGCGTCGGCGGCGAGGCGCTGGAGGACGTAGATCTCCTTGTCGATCTCGCCGCCCTTGGCCAGCCGGTCGATGGGCTCGACGACGCGGGTCTCGATGTTGGCGAAGCCGTGCAGCTCGAAGGTGCGCGAGAGCGAGGCGATGACCTCGCGCTCGACGACGCGCTGCTCGGGGAGGAGCTCGGGGAACCCGCTGAGCGGGGCGATCTTGGGCATTCGAGGAGGTCCTGTCAGAGGTCCTGGAGGAAGGGGTTGGTCGCGCGCTCGCGACCGATGGAGGTCTGCTCGCCGTGGCCGGGCAGCACGACGACGTCGTCGGCGAGCGGCAGCACCTTGCTCGCGAGGCTGCGCAGCATGGTGGCGTGGTCGCCGCCGGGGAGGTCGGTGCGCCCGATCGAGCCCGCGAACAGCAGGTCGCCGGAGAACATGACCTCGGAGATGTCCTGGTCCTCGTACGGCGTGCGGAAGGTGACCGAGCCCTCGGTGTGGCCGGGCGTGTGGTCGACGACGAACCGCAGGCCGGCGAGCTCGAGCTCCTGGAGGTCGGTGAGCTCGCGCACGTCGTCGGGCTCGGCCCACTCGTAGCTGCCGCCGAGCAGCATCTGCGTCGTCCCCGGGCTCATGCCGGCCATCGGGTCCTCGAGCAGGTGGCGATCGCTCGGGTGGATCCAGGCCGTGGCGTCGTACGTCCCGGCCACGGGCGCCACGCACCACATGTGGTCGACATGGCCATGGGTGACGAGGACCGAGACCGGCTTGAGCCTGTGCTCGCGCACGACGTCGGCCACGCCTGCGGCGGCGTCCTTGCCGGGGTCGACGACCACGCACTCGCTGCCGGGGCCGGTGGCGACGACGTAGCAGTTGGTGCCCCAGGGCCCAGCAGGGAAGCCGGCGATGAACACGAGTGTGAAGTCCTTGTGGGTGGGTGCGGTCGAGGTCGGTGCGGGACGTCCGAGCGTCCGGGGCGTCAGCCTACCGAGAGCGCTCGTGACTACGATGGGCGACCATGAGCGCCGACAAGCAGTCCGACTGGGGCCGGGTGGCCGAGGACGGCACCGTCTACGTCAAGACCCCTGACGGGGAACGCACCGTGGGGCAGTACCCCGAAGGGAGCCCCGAGGAGGCGCTGAAGTTCTACACCGACCGCTTCGACGCGCTCGCCTTCGAGGTGCACCTGCTGGAGCAGCGGATCACGGCCGGCAAGCTCAGCCCGGAGGAGGCGTCCTCCACCGTGAAGACCCTGCGCGAGCAGGTCGTCGGGGCCAACGCCGTCGGCGACCTCACCAGCCTGGCGGCTCGTCTGGACGCGACCGGACCGCTGATCGCGATCCAGCGCGAGGCGAAGCGCGCCGAGAAGGCGCAGCGCAGTGCCGAGTCGAAGGTCGAGAAGGAGAAGATCGTCGGCGAGGCCGAGCGGCTCGCCGAGAGCAACGACTGGCGCAACGGCGCCAACCGGCTGCGCGACCTCCTCGACCAGTGGAAGGCGCTCCCCCGCCTCGACAAGTCCACCGACGACCAGCTGTGGCGACGCTTCAGCAGTGCCCGGACGACGTACACCCGGCGCCGCAAGGCGCACTTCTCCGAGGAGCACGAGCGCCGCGACGGCGCCCGCGTGATCAAGGAGCGGCTGGCGACCGAGGCCGAGGCGCTGTCGACCTCGACCGAGTGGGGCCCGACCGCCGGGCGCTACCGCGACCTGATGCGTGACTGGAAGGCTGCCGGCCCGGCGCCGCGCGACGTCGACGACGAGCTCTGGAAGCGGTTCCGCGGTGCGCAGGACACCTTCTTCGGCGCCCGCGACGCAGCGAACGCCGAGCTCGACAAGGAGTTCGCCGCCAACGCCGACGTCAAGGACCAGATCCTCGTCGAGGCCGAGCAGCTCGTGCCCGTCACCGACCTGGAGGCGGCCAAGAAGGCGTTCCGCGACCTCGCCGACCGCTGGGACGCCGCCGGCAAGGTGCCCCGCGACCGGATGAAGGACCTCGAGGGCCGCATGCGCAAGGTCGAGCAGGCCATCCGCGCGGTCGAGGACGACCAGTGGAAGCGCAGCGACCCCGAGAAGTCGGCCCGCGCCGACGACATCGTCTCCAAGCTCGAGGCCGGCATCGCCGACGAGCAGGCCAAGCTCGACAAGGCGAAGGCCGCGGGCGACGACCGGCGCGCCAAGCAGCTCGAGGAGTCGCTCGCCAGCAAGCAGGCCTTCCTCGACATGGCGCGCAAGGCGTCGGAGGAGTTCAGCTAGGCACTTCGTTGCCCCGCCGACGGTGGTGGTGCGCCAGCCACGTCCCGCGATCGCGGACGGTGGGTCGGGCGCCGCTGCGAGGTGGGTCGAGGTGCGACCCGCCTCCCGGCGGTGAGCCAGCCACATTCCGTGGTCGCGAAGTGTGGCTCAGTCACCGCCGCGAGGTGGGTCGAGGTGCGACACGCCCGCCGGCGGTGAGTCAGCCACATTCCGCGATCGCGAAAGGTGGCCCACGCACCGCTGGCGGGTCGGGGCGGGTGTCAGTTGGTGACGCGGTAGGCGTCGAAGACGCCGGGCACGGAGCGTACGGCGCGGAGCACGCTGTCGAGGTGGGAGGCGTCGGCCATCTCGAAGGTGAAGCGGCTCTTGGCGACGCGGTCCCGGGTGGTCGACAGGGTGGCACTGAGGATGTTCACGTGGGCGTCCGACAGCGAGATCGTGATGTCGGAGAGCAGGCGGGCGCGGTCGAGGGCCTCGACCTGGATGTTGACGAGGTAGGTCGACTGCGAGGTCGGCGCCCAGTCCACGTCGATCAGCCGCTCGGGCTGGCCCTCCAGGCTGGCGGCGTTGGTGCAGCTGCGCCGGTGGACCGAGACTCCCCCGCCCTTGGTCACGAAGCCGAGGATCGGGTCGGGCGGCACCGGGGTGCAGCACTTCGCGAGCTTGACCCACACGTCGTCGACGCCCTTGACGATGACGCCGGAGTCGGTGCTGCCCGCCGACGCGGCACGCGAGCGCCGGGTGATGGTGACGCCCTCGGCGAGGTCCTCGGCGGCTCCGTCGTTGCCGCCGTGCAGGTCGATGACGCGGCGTACGACCGCCTGCGCGCTCAGGTTGTTCTCGCCGACGGCGGCGTAGAGCGCCGACACGTCGGCGTGGTTGAAGTGCACGGCCGCCTGCATGAGTGACTCGTGCGTCATCAGCCGCTTGAGGGGCAGGCCCTCCTTGCGCATCAGCCGCGCGATCTGGTCCTTGCCGCGGTCGATCGCCTCCTCGCGCCGCTCCTTGGTGAACCACTGGCGGATCTTGGAGCGGGCGCGGGGTGACTTGACGAAGTTGAGCCAGTCGCGCGACGGACCGGCGTTGGCCGCCTTCGAGGTGAACACCTCGACGACGTCACCGTTGTCCAGCGACGACTCCAGCGGCACCAGTCGTCCGTTCACCCGGGCGCCGATGGTGTGGTGGCCGACCTCCGTGTGCACGGCGTAGGCGAAGTCGACCGCGGTGGCGCCGACCGGCAGCGGGATCACGTCGCCGCGCGGCGTGAAGACATAGACCTGCGCCTGGTTCATCTCGAAGCGCAGCGACTCCAGGAACTCCCCCGGGTCCTCGACCTCCTGCTGCCAGTCGAGCAGCTGCTGCAGCCAGGACATGTCGTCGAGGTCGCCGCGGGCGTCGGTGTCGACCCCGGCCTTGGTGTCCTCCTTGTACTTCCAGTGCGCTGCCACGCCGTACTCCGCCCGGCGGTGCATGGCGAAGGTCCGGATCTGCAGCTCCACCGGCTTGCCCTGCGGCCCGATCACGGTGGTGTGCAGCGACTGGTACATGTTGAACTTCGGCATCGCGACGTAGTCCTTGAACCGCCCGAGCACGGGGTTCCAGCGCGAGTGCAGCACGCCGAGGACGGAGTAGCAGTCGCGGTCCTCCTCGACGAGGATGCGGATGCCGACCAGGTCGTAGATGTCGGAGAACTCACGTCCGCCGACGATCATCTTCTGGTAGATCGAGTAGTAGTGCTTCGGCCGGCCGGTGACCTTGGCCTTGATCTTGGCGTCACGCAGGTCGCCCTCGACGCCGGCGATCACCTCGGCGAGGAACTGGTCGCGCGAGGGCGCACGGTCGGCGACCAGGCGCACGATCTCGTCGTACATCTTCGGGTGGAGCGTCGCGAAGGCGAGGTCCTCCAGCTCCCACTTGAGGGTGTTCATGCCGAGGCGGTGCGCGAGCGGGGCGTAGATGTCGAGCGTCTCGCGGGCCTTGCGCTCCTGCGTCTCGGCCTTGAGGTAGCGCAGCGTGCGCATGTTGTGCAGCCGGTCGGCCAGCTTGATGACGAGGACCCGGATGTCGCGCGACATCGCCACGATCATCTTGCGGATCGTCTCGGCCTGCGCGGAGTCGCCGTACTGCACCTTGTCGAGCTTGGTCACGCCGTCGACGAGCACGGCCACCTCGTCGCCGAAGTCCTTGCGGAGCTCGTCGAGGGTGTACGGCGTGTCCTCGACCGTGTCGTGGAGCAGGGCCGCCACCAGGGTGGGCTCGGTCATGCCGATGTCGGCGAGGATCGTGGTGACGGCGAGCGGGTGGGTGATGTAGGGGTCACCGCTCTTGCGCATCTGCGTGCTGTGCATCTTCTCGGCCACCGCGTAGGCGCGCTCGAGCAGCGCCAGGTCGGCCTTCGGGTGGTTGGCCCGCACGGAGCGGAACAGCGGCTCCAGGACGGGGTTGCCGACCGGCGCCTTGGCCCCGATCCGGGCCAGCCGGGCGCGCATGCTGCGGGCGGACACGGGCACCTCGGTGGCGCGCTCCTGCGTGGCAGGCGTGCTGAGGTCCTCGGTCATCGGGCCAGTCTAGTGACCGGCACGTCGTCGCCCCGAACCGTCACACCGTGGTGATCGCGCTGACGGGCAGGTCGCCGACGGCGGTCCTCCCCGGCAGGAAGCTCAGCTCCATCAGGACGGCGACGCCGACGCACGTGCCGCCGCAGGCCTCGACGAGCTCGCGGGTGGCCGCCACGGTGCCACCGGTGGCCAGCACGTCGTCGATCAGGAGCACCCGCTCGCCCGGAGCGATCGCGTCCTGGTGGACCTCGAGGGTGGCGTCGCCGTACTCCAGCGAGTAGGAGACGGCGTGGGTGGGCCGCGGCAGCTTGCCGGCCTTGCGGACCGGCACGAACCCGATGCCGAGGGCCAGCGCGACGGGCGCGGCGAGGATGAACCCGCGGGCCTCCATGCCCACCACCTTGTCGACGACCACGGCACCGGACCCGTCGCGCCCGGCGTCGCCGAGCGCACCGATCACGGCGGCGAACCCGGCGTGGTCTGACAGCAGCGGGGTGATGTCCTTGAACACCACGCCCGGCTGGGGATAGTCGGGTACGTCGACGACGAGCCGCGACATCGCGTCGCGGGCCGCGTCGGCGGGACCTGTCATTTCTTGCCCCGCTGCGAGCGCGGCTTGCGCGTCGGCTGCACCCGGCCCGCGGCGGGGCTCTGCTTCACCGGTCCGTGCGCCTTCGGGACGACCCGACCCTTGTTGACCGCCTCGTCGCGGCGCGGAGGCGCCTTGACCAGCGGACGCGCGACCGTGCCGTCCTCGCGCACCTGGCGCGGGTCCGGCGGCGGCGTGGCGTCGGAGGCGGCCGCCGCGACGCGGGAGTAGGGGTCGGCCGCGGCCTCACGACGGCGGGCGGCGGCCCGCCGCTCGTCGTAGTTGACGTCCTTCTCCCCCGCCTTCAGCTGCACGAGCAGCGGGGTGGCGATGAAGATCGAGGAGTAGGCACCGGCCGCCATGCCCACGAACAGGGCGAGCGCGAGGTCCTTGAGCGAGCCCGAGCCGAGCTGGACGACGCCGACGTAGAGGATCGCGGCCACCGGGATCAGCGCCACGATCGAGGTGTTGATCGAGCGGACCAGGGTCTGGTTGACGGCGAGGTTGGCGGCCTCGGCGTAGGTCAGGCGCGACGACCTCAGCTGGTGGGTGTTCTCGCGCACCTTGTCGAAGACGACCACGGTGTCGTACAGCGAGAAGCCGAGGATGGTCAGGATGCCGGTCACGGTCGCCGGGGACACCTCGAAGCCCGACAGGGCGTAGACCCCGACGGTGATGAGGACGTCGTGGGCGAGCGCGACGATGGCGGCGACGGACATCTTCCACTCGCGGAAGTAGGCCCAGATGAAGAGCACCACGAGCACGAGGAAGACGGCGAGGCCGATCAGCGAGCGCTCGGCGACCTCCTTGCCCCAGCTCGGCCCGATCTCCGTCTGGGAGATGTCGGCCTCCTGCGCGCCGGTGACGTCGAGGATCGTGCTGACCAACTCGGCGCTCTCCTCGTCGTCGACCGGCTCGGTCTGGACGATGATCGCCTCGGAGCCCGAGGTGGTGACGACCGGCGACGCGGCGCTGTCGATCCCGGTGCCGGCGACGCCGGTGCGCAGGTCGTCGGCCATGTCCTGGGTGACCTTGTCGGCCGGCAGCGTGACGCGATACTCGGCGCCGCCGGTGAACTCGATGCCCATGTTGAGGCCCTTGGACACCAGTCCGAACGCGGCCATGGCGAGGATGACCGCCGAGACGGCGTACCAGACCCACTTGCGCCCGACGAAGTCGATCGAGCGACGCCCGGAGTAGAGCTCGTTGCCGAGCCGTGAGAACGCGCCCATCAGGCCTTGCCTCCAGCGGTCGAGACGGAGTCGGGGCCGAGGCCCAGGGTGTCGGCGCTGAGCCCCGACAGGGCGTGGCCGCGGTTGAAGAACGGGAAGCGGGCCAGCCACGAGACCATCGGGTGGGTGAACCAGAAGAACACCACGAGGTCGATCAGCGTGGAGAGCCCGAGGGTGAAGGCGAAGCCCTTCACGACGCCGGCGGCGAAGATGTAGAGCACGACAGCCGCGAGCAGCGAGACCGCGTCGGCCGCCAGGCAGGTGTTCCGTGCACGGGTCCACCCGGCCTCCACGGCCACCCGCATCGACTTCCCGTCGCGCATCTCGTCTCGTATTCGTTCGAAGTAGACGATGAAGGAGTCGGCGGTGATGCCGACCGCCACGATCAGACCGGCGATGCCGGGCAGCGACAGGGTGAACCCGGCGCCCTTGCTGAGGAGCACGACCAAGGAGTAGGTCAGGGCGGCTGCCACGAGCAACGAGGCGATCACCACCATGCCGAGGCCGCGGTAGTAGAAGAGGCAGTAGAGCATCACCAGCACGAGCCCGGCGAGCCCGGCGGTGATGCCCGCCGAGAGCTGGTTGCCCGCGAGCGAGGGCCCGACCAGCTCGACCGGCGGGTCCTTCTCGAAGGAGATCGGCAGCGCGCCGTACTTGAGGCTGGTCGCCAGGCTCTGCGCCTCGGCCTGGCTGAACTGGCCGGTGATCTGGGCGTTGCCGTCGGTGATCAGGCCGTTCATGGTCGGCGCCGAGATGACCTGCCCGTCGAGCACGATGGCGAACTGCTTGTCGGTGTTGACCAGCGCCTGCGAGATCTCGGCGAACTCCTTGGTGCCGGCACGGTTGAAGCTGAGGTCGACGCCCCACTCGACGCTCTGCTGGCTCGGGGGCAGGGCGTCGGCCGCGCTCAGGTCGGTGCCCTCGATCAGCGCCGCGGAGAGGAGCATCTTGCGGCCGAACTCGTCGCAGGTGACGAGCGGCTTGTCCGGGTCGTCGTCGATGTTGGGCACCTCGCCGGCGGCCGGGCAGCTGAACTGGTTGAACGCGGCCAGCGACTTGGCGTCGGGGTTGTCCATCCACGTCAGCGGGTCCTCGAGGGCGTCGGCCGGTGTGGTGTCCTCGGTCGGGGTCTCGCTGGGCGACTGGCTCGGGGACGGGCTCGGCGACTGGCTCGGGGACGGGGACTTCGTCGCGTTCTTGTTCTTGCCGTCGTTCTTGCCGTCGGCCCAGGCGTACGGCGCCCGGTTCTTGCCCTTCGGGGCCTTGCTCGACGGCGTGCCGCTCGGGGACGGGGTGGCCGTGCCGTTGCCGGTGCCCGGGATGGTGCTGCCGGTGTCGGGCACGGTCGTCCCGGCGCCGTTGCCGGTGTCGGTCGCCCCGGCCGTGCCGTCGGCGACGGCGGCGACGACCCGGAAGCGGAGCTGCGCCTGGCGCTTGACCGTCTCGACGAGGTCGCGGCGGCTCTCGCCGGGGATCTCGACGACGATGTACTTGTTGCCCTGGGTGGCGACCTCGGCCTCGGCGACACCGGAGCCGTTGACGCGGTCCTCGATGATCCCGCGCGCCTCGGACAGGCTGTCGCTGGACACGTCGCCCTTGGTGATCAGGGTGATGCGGGTGCCGCCCTGCAGGTCGAGCCCGAGCTTGGGCTTCCAGACGCCGGCCAGGGCCACGAGGCCGTAGGACAGCAGCGTGACCAGGAAGAAGACGACGAGCGTGCGGCCGGGGTTGGGGGTGCGCTTGGCCATGTCAGCGCTCCTCGCCCGGCCGGTCGGTCTCATCGGTGTCGACCGCCTCGACCGCGACGTCGGGCCCCTGGTCCACCACGCTGACCGCGCCCCGGGCGACCTCGATCGTGGTGCCGGGGGCGATCTCGAGGTGGACGCGGTCCTCGTCGAGCGAGGTGACCGTGCCGTAGATCCCGGACGACAGCATCACCCGCTGGCCGGGGCGCAGCTCCGACTGGAGCTGGGCCACCGCCTTCTGGCGACGCGATGCGGGACGCACCACCATCAGCCAGAACAGCACGGCGACGGCGATCAGGGGCAGGAAGGTGGCGAGCTCGCCCACGGAGTTACCTCAAGCGTTTCGAGTGACATGACGGCGGATCCAGCAGGCGCGCACATGCACCCGAGTGACCAACGCAGGAGTGTACGTCGTGGTTCCGCCGGTCGGACGCCCCGTGGCCGGCGATGACGTCAGATCGTGTCGAACAGCGTCGAGTCGCCGCCGGGAGGGGCGGCCGGTGGCGTGAGGCCGAGGTGGTGCCAGCCCGCAGCGGTGGCGATGCGGCCGCGCGGCGTGCGGGCGAGCAGGCCGTTGCGGACGAGGAACGGCTCGGCGACCTCCTCGACCGTCTCGCGCTCCTCACCGACGGCGACCGCGAGCGTGGAGATGCCGACCGGACCGCCGCCGAAGCGACGGCACAGGGCGTCGAGCACGCCCCGGTCGAGCCGGTCGAGGCCGGACTCGTCGACCTCGTAGAGCTCGAGCGCGGCGCGGGCCACCTCGCGGGTGACGACGCCGTCGGCCCGGACCTGCGCGAAGTCGCGCACGCGCCGGAGCAGGCGGTTGGCGATGCGGGGCGTGCCGCGCGAGCGACCGGCGATCTCGCCCGATCCCTCGTCGGTGAGCTCGACCCCGAGCAGCCCGGCCGAGCGGTGCACGATCAGGTCGACCTCGTGGGGCTCGTAGAACTCGAGGTGCGCGGTGAAGCCGAACCGGTCGCGCAGCGGGCCGGGCAGGAGTCCGGCCCGCGTGGTCGCGCCGACCAGGGTGAAGGGCGGGATCTCCAGCGGGATCGCGGTGGCGCCGGGGCCCTTGCCGATGACGACGTCGACCCGGAAGTCCTCCATCGCCATGTAGAGCATCTCCTCGGCCGGCCGCGACATCCGGTGGATCTCGTCGACGAAGAGGACGTCGCCCTCGTTGAGACCCGACAGGATGGCCGCGAGATCACCGGCGTGGGTGATGGCCGGACCGCTGGTCAGTCGCAGCGGCGAGGTCATCTCGCCGGCGATGATCATGGCCAGCGTCGTCTTGCCGAGCCCGGGAGGACCGGAGAGCAGCACGTGGTCGGGCGCCCTCCCCCGGCGGCGTGCGGCCTCCAGCACCAGCCCGAGCTGGTCGCGCACGCGCACCTGCCCCACCACCTCGTCGAGGGTGCGGGGTCGCAGGGCGGCCTCGACGGCGCGCTCGTCGCCGTCGGCGTCGGCGGACGTCAGCCGGTCGAGGTGGCGCTCGAGGTGCGCCGCCTCGGCGGCGGTCAGCTCGTCGGTCTCGTCCGTCCAGTCCATCGGCTCAGGCCTTGCTCAGGGCGCGGAGGGCGGCGCGGAGGAGGGAGGGGACGTCGGGGGTCGGACCGGCGTCGGGCGCCACCGTCTCCACCGCCTTCTCGGCCTCCTTGGCCGACCAGCCCAGACCGACGAGCCCCTGGTGGACCTGGTCTCGCCACGGCGCGGCGGGAGTCGCGGGCGCGCCGGCGAGCCGGGCGCCGGTCGGGGCGCCGATGCGGTCCTTGAGCTCCAGGATGATCCGCTGCGCGCCCTTCTGCCCGATGCCCGGCACCCGGGTCAGGGTCTTGACGTCCTCGCCGGCGACGGCGGCGCGCAGGTCGTCGGGCGAGAGCACGGCGACCATCGCCTGGGCGACCTTGGGGCCGACCCCGGACGCGGTCTGCACGAGCTCGAAGACCTGCTTCTCGTCGTCGTCGAGGAAGCCGAAGACGGTCAGCGAGTCCTCCCGCACGACCATGCTGGTGGGGAGCGTCGCGGTCGAGCCGACCCGCAGCGTGGCCAGCGTGCCGGGGGTGCACATCAGCTCGAGCCCGACCCCGCCGACCTCGAGGACGGCGCTGGTGAGGGTGAGGGCGGCGACCTCGCCGCGGACGAATGCGATCACTGCCTGCTCCTTGCTGCGGCCGCCGCGGCGGCCTTCCTCTGTGCCTTCTGCGCCGCCTCGATCCGGGCCTGCGCGATGATGCGGGCCTCCTCGATGCGGGCCACGGCGCCGCCGCGCCAGACGTGGGTGATGGCCAGCGCGAGCGCGTCGGCGGCGTCGGCCGGCTTGGGCGGGGCGTCCAGGCGCAGGATGCGGGTGACCATCGCGCCGACCTGGGCCTTGTTGGCCCGACCGCTGCCGGACACGGCCGCCTTCACCTCGCTGGGGGTGTGCAGGGCGACCGGCAGCCCGCGCCGGGCGGCGACGACCAGCGCGATGCCGCTGGCCTGGGCGGTGCCCATGATCGTGCTGGAGTCGGACCGGGCGAAGACCCGCTCGACCGCGACGGCGTCGGGCTCGAACTCGTCGAGCCAGGCATCGAGGCCCCGCTCGATCGTGACCAGGCGCTGCTGGATCGGCTCGGCCGGGCTGGTGCGGATGACGTTGACGTCGACGAGCGTCAGCGGCCGGCCGACCGTGCCGTCGACGACCCCGACGCCGCAGCGCGTCAGGCCGGGGTCGATCCCGAGCACCCGCATGGAGCCACCTCTCGTCCGAACATCTGTTCGGGCAACGCTAACCTGCGGCGCCGGCGCAGCGGCGTACGACACGCGCGGGGTCAGTCCTCGTCGTCGTCCTCGAGCTGGGCCATCACGTCGGCGGGGATGTCCACGTTGGTGAAGACGTTCTGCACGTCGTCGAGGTCCTCGAGGGCGTCGGCGAGCTTGAGCACCTTGGTCGCGGCGTCCTTGTCGACCGGGATCTCCATGCTCGGCACGAACTCGACGTCGGCGGAGTCGTAGTCGATCGCGGCGGTCTGGAGGGAGGTGCGGACGGCGACGACGTCGGTGGCCTCGGAGATGACCTGGAAGGCGTCGTCGTGGTCGTTGACGTCCTCGGCGCCGGCGTCGAGGGTCGCCTCGAGCACGTCGTCCTCGGTGACCTCGCGGCCCTCCTGCGACTTCGGCACGACCAGGACGCCCTTGCGGGTGAAGAGCCGCGAGACCGAGCCGGGGTCGGCGAGCGTGCCGCCGTTGCGGGTGACGGCGGTGCGCACCTCCATCGCGGCACGGTTCTTGTTGTCGGTGAGGCACTCGACGAGGAAGGCGACACCGGCGGGGCCGTAGACCTCGTACATGATCGTCTCGTAGTTGACGCCCGTGCCCTCGAGCCCGCCGCCGCGCTTGACGGCGGAGTCGATGTTCTTGTTGGGGACCGACTGCTTCTTGGCCTTCTGGACCGCGTCGAACAGCGTCGGGTTGCCGCTGACGTCGGGCCCGCCCATCTTGGCCGCGATCTCGATGTTCTTGATCAGCTTGGCGAACAGCTTGCCGCGCTTCGCGTCGATCGCGGCCTTCTTGTGCTTCGTGGTCGCCCACTTGGAGTGGCCAGACATCAGTCCCTCTTCGTCTCGGTTGTACGGCGTTCGGCTCGCGACCGGCGGACCAGGTCGACGAACAGCTCGTGGACCCGGGCATCGCCCCCGACCTCCGGGTGGAAGGAGGTCGCCATCAGCGAGCCCTGGCGAACGGCCACGATCCTACCGGCGGCGGCGCCGCGCTCGGGATCGACCGGCACCCGGGCCAGCACCTCCACCCCGTCGCCGACCGACTCCACCCAGGGCGCACGGATGAAGACCGCGTGCAGCGGACCGTCGATGCCGGCCATCTCGATGTCGCCCTCGAAGCTGTCGACCTGCCGCCCGAAGGCGTTGCGCCGCACCGTGATGTCGAGGCCGCCGATGGTCTCCTGGCCCTCGATCCCGTCCTCGATCCGCTCGGCGAGCATGATCATCCCGGCACAGGTGCCGAAGGCCGGCAGCCCGTCGGCGATGCGCTCGCGCAGCGGCTCGTACAGCTCGAAGATCCTCGCCAGCTTGATCATGGTCGTGGACTCGCCGCCCGGGATGACCAGCCCGTCCACCGCGGCGAGCTCGGAGGGACGGCGCACGGCCACGGCGTCCTCGCCGAGGCGGCGCAGCGCGTCCAGGTGTTCGCGCACGTCGCCCTGGAGGGCGAGCACGCCGATGCTGTGGTCCACGTCGGCAGATCCTAGGAGGCACGCGCCGCCTATCCTCGGGCGCATGCCTGCCCGTCGCCTCCGCCTGCTCGCCGGTGCGCTCGTCCTCGTCCTCGCCGCCCCCGCGTCGGTCGCCGCAGCGGACGCCAGGCCCGACCGCATCGACGGCTGGACGACCGCCTCCCCCGGTGAGGTCGGGCTGAGCCGGGCAGCGCTGGCGCGGCACGCACGGCTGGCGAAGCAGCGCGGCTCGACCTGCCTGGCCGTCGTACGACGCGGGAAGCTCGCCGGCGACTGGAACTGGGGCACGCCGCGCACCACGCCTCGCGAGGTCTTCTCCGTCACCAAGTCGGTCACCAGCACCCTGGTCGGGATCGCGGCCGGCGACGGGCTGCTGGAGCTCGACGACCCGGTCTCGCGCTACGTGCCGCAATGGCGCGGCACCGCCTCGGCGGACGTGACGATCCGCAACCTGTTGTCCAACGACAGCGGGCGCTTCTGGTCGCTGGAGTCGGACTACTCCCTGCTGGTGAAGTCGTCCGACCGCACCGGATACGCCGTCGGCCTGACGCAGCAGCATCCCGCCGGATCGGCCTGGGCCTACAACAACGCCGCGATCCAGGTGCTCGACGCGGTGCTGCGCAGGGCCACGGGGTTGCGCACCGACGTCTTCGCGCAGCGGCGGCTGTTCGACCCGCTCGGGATGACCCACACCCGGATGACGCGCGACTCGAGCGGCCGTTCGACGAACGCGTTCTTCGGGATGCAGACGACCTGCCTCGACCTGGCCCGCCTCGGCCGCCTGTTCCTCCAGCAGGGCAGGGTCGACGGGGAGCGGGTCGTCCCCCGCGCCTTCGTCCGGGCCGCGGTCGGCCGGTCCTCGACGGCGCACAACGCGGCGTACGGCTACCTGTGGTGGCTCAACCGGCCCGGCACCCTGCGCGGGCCGACCGACGCCGTTGACGACGCCGGCCAGCCGGTGACGCCGCGCACCGGCCAGCTCGCACCGGCCGCGTCGCCGCGGATGTTCGCCGCTCTCGGTCTCGGGGGCCAGGTGCTGCTGGTCGATCCCGGGAGCGGCACGATCGTGGTGCGGCTCGGGACCGACAGCCTCGCCGGGCAGAACCAGGCGTTCGCCGAGGCGGCCGCCGTGGTCACCGACGCGGTGGGATGACCGCTACCAGCCGCGCTCGGAGAGCCGGTGGGGCTGCGGGATCTCGTCGACGTTGATGCCGACCATCGCCTCGCCGAGACCGCGGCTGACCTTGGCGACGACGTCGGGGTCGTCGAAGAACGTGGTCGCCTTGACGATGGCCTCGGCCCGCTGCTCCGGGTTGCCCGACTTGAAGATGCCCGAGCCGACGAACACGCCCTCGGCGCCGAGCTGCATCATCATCGCCGCGTCTGCCGGGGTGGCGATGCCACCTGCGGTGAAGAGCACGACGGGGAGCTTGCCGGCCTCGGCGACCTCCTTGACCAGCTCGTACGGCGCCTGCAGCTCCTTGGCCGCGACGTAGAGCTCGTCCTCGGGCAGCCCGTGGAGGCGGCGCAGCTCGGCCCGGATGGTGCGCATGTGGGTGACCGCGTTGGACACGTCGCCGGTGCCGGCCTCGCCCTTGGAGCGGATCATCGCCGCACCCTCGGTGATGCGACGCAGCGCCTCGCCGAGGTTGGTCGCCCCGCACACGAAGGGGACCGTGAAGCCCCACTTGTCGATGTGGTTGGCGTAGTCGGCCGGGGTCAGGACCTCGGACTCGTCGATGTAGTCGACACCGAGCGACTGCAGGACCTGCGCCTCGGCGAAGTGGCCGATGCGGGCCTTGGCCATCACCGGGATCGAGACGGCCTCGATGATGGAGTCGATCATGTCGGGGTCGCTCATGCGGCTGACGCCGCCCTGGGCGCGGATGTCGGCGGGCACGCGCTCGAGGGCCATCACGGCGACGGCGCCGGCGTCCTCGGCGATCTTGGCCTGGTCGGCGGTGACGACGTCCATGATGACGCCGCCCTTGAGCATCTCGGCCATGCCGCGTTTGACGCGGGAGGTGCCGGTGGAGGAGGGGGTTTCGGGGGTCTGCTGAGCCATGGCCCAATCGTAGTGCGGCCCGCGGGCCCGGACTCCCCCGGTATCAGGCCCGGGATCAGGCTGCGGTCGCGCGGGCGAGCGCCTGGCGGCGTACGGTCCAGATCCGCTGCCCGACGGTGACCGTGGCGGCCACCGCCAGCGCCCACAACGAGACCTCCATCAGGATCGGCAGGTCGAGCACGTCGGCGAAGAAGGTGGGCACCAGGAAGCCCACCAGGCGGTCGGGACGCTCGGCGATGCCGACCTTCGCGTCGTAGCCCAGGACGTCGGCCTTCGCACGGGCGTAGGAGGTCACGGCGCCCATCACCAGGATCACCAGGCTGAGCACGAGGTAGAGCCGGTCGTCGGCCACCCACGCGAAGTAGAGCGCGGCGCCGGCGAACAGGGCGCCGTCGGCGATCCGGTCGAGGGTCGAGTCGAGGAACGCGCCGAAGTCGTCGGTGCGGCCCGCCTTGCGGGCCATCGCCCCGTCGATCAGGTCGCTGAAGACGAAGGCGGTGATGAACAGCACGCCCTGCCACAGCATCCCCTGCGGGAAGAAGATCAGCGCGCCCGCGCTCACCCCGAGGGTGCCCACCAGCGTCACCACGTCGGGGCTGATGCCGAGGCGGAGGAAGAGGTTGATGAAGGGCGCGAGCATGACGCCCTGCCAGAACTGCTTGAACCTGTCGAGCACGGACCGCAGGCTACCCGCGCCCGAGCCGGTCGCAGACCTCGGACACGGCCGTGGGCACCCCGGCCACGTGCCAGTCGACCCCCGCGGCGTGCACGACGCGTGACTCGCCACCGACACCCCGGATGATCGCCGCGCCCGGCAGCCGGTCCCAGTCGGGCACCGAGTGCTGGAACAGCACGTCGACGCGGCCGAGCGCCACCGCGACCGAGTCCATCGTCCCTGAGCCCATCATCCGTAGCGTCGCGACGCCCGAAACGGCGCGCGCGAACGCGTCACCGATCTCGCCGTCGTAGAACGGCGGGTGGAGGTACGTCGAGGCGCACGACTCGGCGAGCGGCCGGTCGGCGAGCCGGGCCATCCCCGCGCCCCCGCGGGTGCTGGCCAGCTGCGGTCCGCCGATGAACGTCTCGCCCGTCGCCGGGTGGTGGACCGCGCCCAGCACCACGTCGTCGCCGTCGACCAGCGCGAGGGCGCTGCACCACCAGTCCAGGCCGCGGTGGAAGTTGTAGGTGCCGTCGACGGGGTCGATCACCCAGGTGCGGCCGCTCGTGCCCGCGTGGTCGGCACCCTCCTCCCCCACGATCGAGTCGTCGGGCCGCTCGCGCCGCAGGGTCTCCACGACGAGCGCCTCCGCGGCCTTGTCGGCCGCCGTGACGATGTCGGAGACGCTGGTCTTGGTCTCGGCCTCGAGGCCGCCGCGTCGCATCGACGCAGCCAGCGCGCCGGCCTCCTCGACCAGCCTCCGGGCCAGCTCGACGTCGGAGCGCTGCCGGTCGGTGTCGTCCACGTCCCGCACGCTACCGGGAGCGGGTGGCCGTTCGGCGAGGTGCGCATGGACGGTCGGCGTACTGTGGGCTCACGGAGCCAACCAGGCTTCCTACGAGGGAGCCCCGATGAGCGACAAGTCGCCGCGGCAAGGCATGAGCAAGAAGTCCGGGAAGTCCATCAAGGAGAAGCGTGCCGAGAAGCACGCGAAGGCCGCCGGGACCGCCGCCCCGGTCGAGGGCACGGGCGTCAAGAAGAAGTGAGCCTCCTGAGCCTCGGCGTCATCGGCACCTCGGCCAAGGAGAACGAGCACCGTCTCCCGCTCCATCCCGACCACCTGGCGCGCCTCGATCCCGAGATCGCCGGCCGGATCACCCTCGAGCACGGCTACGGCGAGAGGTTCGGTCGTCGCGACGAGGAGCTCGCCGCCCACGTGGCCGGCTTCGCGGCCCGCGAGGAGATCATCGCCGGCTCCGACATCGTGGTCCTGCCCAAGCCGCAGCACGAGGACGTGGCGGCAATGCACGCCGGCCAGGTCCTGTGGGGGTGGCCGCACTGCGTGCAGGACACGGGGCTGACCCAGCTGGCCATCGACCGCGAGCTCACCCTGATCGCGTTCGAGGCGATGAACCACTGGACGCGCGACGGGCACGTCGGCCTGCACGTGTTCCACAAGAACAACGAGCTCGCCGGCTACTGCTCGGTGCTGCAGGCGATGGAGCTCACCGGCATCACCGGTGACTACGGTCGCCGGCTGAGCGCCGTCGTGATCGGGTTCGGCGCCACGGCCCGAGGAGCGGTCACGGCCCTGAAGGCCCACGGTGTCAGCGACGTGGCCGTGCTGACGACCCGCGGGGTCGCAGCCGTCGGGTCGCCGATCCACTCGGTGCTCATCCGGCAGTTCGACCACGACCCCGACGACCCCGGCAACAGCCAGGTGATCACCGACCGCGGCCGTGAGCCCCTGGCGGCCTATCTCGCGGAGAACGACATCGTCGTCAACTGCACGCTGCAGGACACGGCCGCGCCGCTGACCTACCTGCGCACTGCCGACCTCGCCGCGTTCCGGCAGGGAAGCCTGGTCGTCGATGTCTCCTGCGACGAGGCCATGGGCTTCGAGTGGGCCACCCCGACGACGTTCGACGAGCCGATGTTCACCGTGGGCGACAAGGTCCACTACTACGCCGTCGACCACAGTCCGTCCTACCTCTGGAACTCCGCGACGTGGGAGAACAGCGAGGCGCTGATGCCGTTCATGGAGACGGTCATGTCCGGGCCTGATGCCTGGGAGGGCAGCGAGACCATCAGCCGAGCGATCGAGATCCAGGCCGGGCACGTCCGCAACCCCGCGATCCTGGCCTTCCAGGGTCGCTCGGCGGCCCACCCGCACCTCGTCGGCTAGGCGTTCAGGCCCCGTCGGGCGGCGGGGCGTCCCAGGCGTCGGCCAGCAGGCGCCGGGTGTCGGCGAGGAGCTGCGGCAGCACCTTGGTGTCGGCGATCACGGTGATGAAGTTGGCGTCCCCGGACCATCGCGGGACGACGTGCTGGTGGAGGTGGTCCGCCAACGAGCCGCCCGCCGGCGCCCCGAGGTTGAGGCCGACGTTGAAGGCGTGCGGCGTGCTGACCCCGCGGATGACCCGGATGGCCTGCTGGGTCATCGACATGAGCTCCCCGGACTCGTCGGGGGTGAGCTCGTCGAGCCCGGCGACGTGTCGGTAGGGCAGCACCATCAGGTGGCCGGGGTTGTAGGGGTGCAGGTTGAGCACGGCGTACGTCGCCTCGCCCCGCGCGACGACGAGGTTCTCCTCGTCGTCGCCGGTGGGGATCCGGCAGAACGGACAGCCGTCGGCCGTCGTGTCCGAGCGGACGTAGGCCATCCGGTACGGCGTCCAGAGTCGCTCGAGCCCGTCGTCGTCACCCATGCGGGCGATCCTAGGGTGGGCGCATGACGTCGATCCGACCGGCCGCTGCCGGGGACATGGCAGCGGTGGCCGACCTGTGGCACGAGGGCTGGCACTCCGGTCATGCCGGCCACGTGCCCGACGGGCTCACCGCCGTCCGCACGCTGGAGGCGTTCCACGAGCGGACGCCGGCGCGGGTCGACGACACGACGGTGGCCGTCGGGGACGACGGCGAGCTGCTCGGGTTCGTGATGGTGGTGGACGACGAGGTGGAGCAGCTCTTCGTCTCGCCGGCGGCCCGCGGCAGCGGCGTGGCCGGTGTCCTGCTCGACGAGGCGGTGCGTCGGGTCGCAGCCGCCGGCCACCCCGTCGCCTGGCTGGCGGTCGTGGCCGGCAACGCGCGGGCGCGGCGGTTCTACGAGAAGCAGGGCTGGGTCGACGAGGGCGACCTCGCCTACGAGGTGACCGCGGCGGGGCGCACCTGGACCTCCCCGTGCCGGCGCTACACCACCAGGATCGCCGGCGCCGCGACCGTCGCACGGCCCATCCGCCGCGTCGCGGTGTTCTGTGCCTCCAGCCCGGGCGTCGATCCCGAGCTGTCGCGCCAGGTGTACGACGTCGGGCGAGGTCTGGCCGAGCGCGGCATCGGGCTGGTCTACGGCGGCGGTGGCCACGGGCTGATGCGCGAGGTGTCGCAGGGCGCGCTCGATGCCGGCGGTGAGGTGATCGGCGTGATCCCGCGCTCGATGGTCGAGCGCGAGTGGGGCCGTGACGACCTCACCGCACTGCACGTCGTGGACACCATGCACGAGCGCAAGGCCCTGATGGCCGAGCTCGCCGACGCGTTCCTCTGCCTCCCGGGCGGCCTGGGCACGCTCGAGGAGATCCTCGAGGTCTGGAGCTGGCGCTACATCGGCTTCAACGACGACCCGGTCGGCTTCCTCGACCTGGGCGGCACCTGGACGCCGTTCCTGCGGTCGCTGAGGGGCCTGGTCGACGCAGGCTTCATCCGTCCCGAGGTGCTCGACGACGTCGTCGTCGCCGACGACCTGGACGACGCCCTCACCGGGCTCGTCGCCCGGACGGGTGCCTCCTTCGGGGACAAACTGCGCGGCTGAGCGGCCCGGTCACGACGGGACCCGGACCACTCAGCCGCGGCTGCCTAGACCTGCTCGCGCGACCCGACGGCGGCCTGCACCCGCTCGATCGCCTCGGCCAGCGGCACACCGTTGTCCTGGCGGCCGTCGCGGTAGCGGAAGGAGACCGCACCCTTCTCGACGTCGTCGTTGCCGGCGATCATCATGAACGGCACCTTCTGCAGCTGCGCGTTGCGGATCTTCTTCTGCATCCGGTCGTCGGAGTCGTCGACCTCGACCCGCAGCCCGACCGCCCGCATCTGGCGCGCGACGTCGTGGAGGTAGTCCGCGAACGCCTCGGCGACCGGGATCGCCTGCACCTGGACGGGGGCGAGCCAGGGCGGGAAGGCGCCGGCGTAGTGCTCGACCAGCACGCCGAAGAACCGCTCCAGGGAGCCGAACTTCGCCGAGTGGATCATCACCGGCTGCTGGCGCGTGCCGTCGGCAGCCTGGAAGGCGAGCTCGAAGCCCTTCGGCTGGTTGAAGTCGTACTGGATGGTCGACATCTGCCAGGTCCGACCGATCGCGTCGCGCGCCTGCACCGAGATCTTCGGTCCGTAGAACGCCGCCCCGCCCGGGTCGGGCACCAGCTCGAGTCCGGAGTCGCGGGCGACGTCCTCGAGCACCTTCGTCGCGACCGCCCACTCCTCGTCCGTGCCCACGAACTTGTCGGGCTTGGAGTCGTCGCGGGTCGACAGCTCGAGGTAGAAGTCGTCGATCCCGAAGTCGCGCAGCAGCCCGAGCACGAACTCGAGCAGGTGCTCCACCTCCGCCGGCGCCTGCTCCGGGGTGACGTAGGAGTGGCTGTCGTCCTGGGTCAGCCCGCGCACCCGGGTCAGGCCGTGCACCACGCCGGACTTCTCGTAGCGGTAGACGCTCCCGAACTCGAACAGCCGCAGCGGCAGCTCGCGGTAGGACCGCCCGCGCGAGCGGAAGATCAGGTTGTGCATCGGGCAGTTCATCGCCTTGAGGTAGTAGTCCGAGCCCTCGAACTCCATCGGCGGGAACATCGTGTCCTTGTAGTAGGGCAGGTGTCCGGAGGTGTGGAAGAGCCCCTCCTTGCTGATGTGGGGGGTGCCGACGTACTCGAAGCCCTCCTCGATGTGGCGCTGGCGGACGTAGTCCTCCATCACCCGCTTGATCACCCCGCCCTTGGGGTGGAACACCGCGAGCCCGGAGCCGATCTCGTCGGGGAAGCTGAACAGGTCGAGCTCGCGCCCGAGCTTGCGGTGGTCACGCCGCTCGGCCTCCTCGATCCGGTGCAGGTGCTCCTCGAGCGCCTCCTTGGTCTCCCAGGCGGTGCCGTAGATGCGCTGGAGCTGCTTGTTCTTCTCGTCGCCGCGCCAGTACGCCGCCGCGGACCGCATCAGCTTGAACGCGGGGATCCGCTTGGTGGTCGGCAGGTGCGGACCGCGGCACAGGTCGGACCACTTCGCCTCGCCGTTGCGGCCGATGTTGTCGTAGATGGTGAGCTCGGCTCCCCCGACCTCGACGCTGGCTCCCTCGGTGTCGTCGGCGCCCGCGCCGCCCTTGAGGCCGATCAGCTCGATCTTGTAGGGCTCGTCCTGGAGCTCGTCGATGGCCGCGGCGTCGGTGGTGACCCGGCGCTCGAAGCGCTGGTTCTCCTTGACGATCTTGCGCATCGCGGACTCGATCTTCACCAGGTCCTCGGGCACGAACGGGGTCTCGACGTCGAAGTCGTAGTAGAAGCCGTTCTCCACCGGCGGGCCGATGCCGAGCCTGGCGTCGGGGAAGAGCTGCTGCACGGCCTGCGCCATCACGTGCGCGGTCGAGTGGCGCAGGATGTCGCGCCCGTCCTTGCTCGCGATGTCGACGCCCTCGACCTCGTCGCCGTCGGCGAGCTCGTGGGCGAGGTCCTTGAGGGAGCCGCCGATCCGGGCGGCGATGACGTCGCTGTCGTCGCGGAACAGCTCCCACGCCTTGGTGCCCGTCGTCAGGGTCTGCTCCTCGCGCTGGCCAGCGTGGATGCGGACGACCTTGATCTCGGACACTGCGGACTCCTTGCGTGAAGTCGGCCCGGAGTGCCCGGGCCGGACACCGGCGATGCTATCGGCCGGACCGGGGCGCCCTCACCCCGGTTTGCGCGTGCTGCCCGCGCCGTACGGCGATCAGCGGGCCGCGCGCTCGTCGACGATCCGCCGCATCTTGCCGACCGAGCGCTCCACCTGCGCGGGGTCGACGACGTCGACGGCCACCGTCACGCCGATGGAGGCCTTGACCAGCCGGCGCAGCTCGACGCCGGCCTCCTGCGCCGTCACGGCCTCGGCGGCCTCGCGGCGCTCGACCCGGACGGTCATCTCGTCGAGGTGGCCGCTGCGCGACAGCACGCACTGGAAGTGCGGCGACAGGGAGGTCAGCTGGGGCGAGCCGAGGATCAGCTCCTCGATCTGGGTCGGGAACAGGTTGACCCCACGCAGGATGATCATGTCGTCGGTGCGGCCGGTGATCTTCTCCATCCGCCGCATGGTCCGGGCGCTGCCGGGCAGGAGCCGGGTGAGGTCGCGGGTGCGGTAGCGGATCACCGGCATCGCCTGCTTGGTCAGCGAGGTGAACACCAGCTCGCCCTCCTCGCCGTCGGGCAGCACCTCGCCGGTGACCGGGTCGACGACCTCGGGGTAGAAGTGGTCCTCCCACACGTGCAGCCCGTCCTTGGTCTCGACGCACTCGTTGGCGACGCCGGGACCCATCACCTCGGAGAGCCCGTAGATGTCGACCGCGTGCATGTCGAGGCGCTCCTCCATCTCGCGACGCATGTCGTTGGTCCACGGCTCGGCGCCGAAGATCCCGACCTTGAGCGAGGTGGCGCGCGGGTCGATGCCCTGGCGCTCCATCTCGTTGACGATCGAGAGCATGTACGACGGCGTGACCATGATCAGGTCGGGCCGGAAGTCGGCGATCAGCTGGACCTGGCGCTCGGTCATCCCGCCGGAGACCGGCACCACCGTGCACCCCAGCTTCTCCGCGCCGTAGTGCGCACCGAGGCCGCCGGTGAACAGCCCGTAGCCGTACGCGTTGTGCAGCACGTGCCCCGCCCGGCCGCCCGACGCCCGGATGCTGCGCGCCACGACGGTGGCCCAGGTCTCGATGTCGTCGCGCGTGTAGCCGACCACCGTCGGCTTGCCGGTCGTGCCGCTGGAGGCATGGACGCGCACCACCTGCTCGCGCGGGACGGCGAACATCCCGAACGGGTAGTTGTCGCGCAGGTCGGCCTTGGCGGTGAACGGCAGCTTCGCGAGGTCGGCCAGCTCGCGGACGTCGCCGGGGTGCACACCCACCGCGTCCCACGCCGCGCGGTAGTGCGGCACGTTGGCGTAGGCGTGAGCCACCGACCAGCGCAGCCGCTCGGTCTGGAGGGCGCGCAGCTCGTCGATCGAGGCCGTCTCGATCGGCTCGAGGTCGCCGGGGCGGGGACTCAGGTCCTCCATGTCGACAGGCTAGCCATCGCCCCGCCAGCGCGCCTCAACCCTTGGTCGAGCCCAGAGTCAGGCCGGACACGAACTGCTTCTGCAGCGCGAAGAACACCACCAGCACCGGCAGCGCCACGATCACCGACCCGGCGGCGACCAGGTTGTTGTCGGTGAAGAACTGACCACGCAGGTTGTTGAGCGCGGAGGTCATCGGGAACTTGTCGCCCTGCTGGAGCAGCACCGTCGCCCAGAAGAACTCGTTGTAGACCCAGGTGAACTGCAACGTGGCCAGCGCGGCCAGGGCCGGGCGCACGAGCGGCATGGTGAGCTGCCAGTACTGACGCCACACGCTGGCCCCGTCGAGCTCGGCCGACTCGTAGATCTCGTGGGGCAACGTCTTCATGTAGTTGCTGAGCACGAAGGTGCAGAACCCCAGCTGGAACGCGGTGTTGACCAGGATCAGCGACCAGAAGCTGTTGAGCATGGACCCCGAGTCGCTCATGAACATCGGCAGCGGGATCTCGCGGAACATCCGGAACACCGGGATCAGCAGCGCCTGCGGGGGCAGCAGGTTGGCGGCCAGGAAGACCCCGAGCAGGGTCAGGTTGAACCGGTAGCTGAAGCGGGCCAGCACGAACGCCACCATCGAGGCGAGCCACAGTGTGAGCAGCACCGCCGGGATGGTGATGAGCATCGAGTTCTTGAAGTGCAGGCCGAAGTCGCCCTGCGCCCACGCCTGTCGGTAGTTGTCGAGCGTCCACCCGCCGGAGGAGAGATAGCCGTTGGTCTGGGTGTAGCCGTAGTCGCGGAACGAGTTGACCAGCGCCCACGCCAGGGGGAACACCCAGGCGAGCGCGAGCAGCGCGACGATCACCGTGATCACCACGCCCCGCGGGCGGCTCATGACGCCACCCTCGATGCGCTTGGGCGGCTTCAGGCGGTCCACGGTCTCCGGTGGGACGGTCGGGACCAGGACCGCGTCGTGGCTGCTCATCGCTGACGCTCCTCTCGGAAGACGATGCGCAGGTAGATGGTGATGAACACCGACGAGATCAGCATCATGATCACGGCCAGTGCCGAGCCGAACCCGTAGCGGGTGGCCTCGCCGATGACGTTCTGGCTGACCAGGGCGGCGATGATCTCGAGCCCGTTGCGGCCCTTGTTGATCACCCACACCAGGTCGAAGGCACGCAGGGACTCGATCACCACGATGACGAGCACGATCAGGTTGATCGGTCGCATCACCGGGAAGATCACGTGGAAGAACGTGCGGACCTCACTGGCGCCGTCGACCGCGGCCGCCTCGCGCAGCGTCCCGTCGACGCCCTTCAGGCCCGCGAGGTAGAGCAGCATGATGTAGCCGGTGTGGCGCCACGACGTCGCGATGAGCACCGCCCAGAGGTTGATGTTGGGGTCGCCGTACCAGTCGACCTCGCTGTGGAAGACCTGGTTGATCAGGCCCTGGTCGCGCGAGTAGAAGAGCTGCCAGATGAAGCCGATCAGGGCCAGCGAGAGCACGACGGGCATGTAGAACGCGGTCTGGTAGAGCCGACCGCCCTTCATGTCACGGTCGAGGATCACCGCCAGCAGCATCCCCAGCAGGGTCGGGAAGATGAACAAGAAGAGCAACCAGATCAGGTTGTGCCGGATCGCCGGCCAGAACGGCGGGTAGATCGTGACGACGTCCTGGTAGTTCTGGAAGCCGACCCACTCGATCGTGTCCAGCCCGCCGAACCCGTTCCACTTCGTGAACGAGAGCAGCACCGAGCCGACGGCCGGCAGCCACACGAGGGCGACGACCAGGAACGTCGGGATCGCCACCATGGCGATGACCACGAGCCGGTCGCGGGTGGGGAGCTTCTTCGCCCGGCCCTGCCGGGGCGCCTGCGACGCGGCCTTCGCGGGCCGCGTCGCGTCGTCGGTGCTGCGGGTGTCGGTGGTGGACATGGCTCAGCCGAGGATCGAGTTGGCCTGCTCCTGGATGCTGGCCGTGATCTTGTCGATGTCGTCGGGGCTCTTCAGGAACTCCTGGATCGACGGGATCATCACGGTGCTGGCGAAGTCGGCGTTCGTGTCGCGGTCCATGAACTGCGCGATGTTGGCCGCGGCCCCCACGACCTCGGCCGACTTCTTCTGCAGGTCGCTGTAGGTCGAGGTGCTGGCGCCGGAGTTGGCGGCGATGAACGGCGCCTCGGCCGCCTCGTTGCCCGCATCGGCAGCGGCAGCGCTGCCGAGCCACTTGATCATCTCCTTCGCGGCGTCCTGGTTCTTCCCGGCGGCCGCGACGCAGAAGCCGTCGATGGGGGCGTCGAGGGAGTCGGCGGGGATGCTGTCGTCGAGCTGCGGGAAGGTGAAGAAGTCGAGGTCGTCGCCGCTCTCGTCGAGCGCGTCGACCACGAAGGTGCCGAGGAGGTACATCCCGCAGTCACCGTTGCCCATCGAGGTCGCGGCCTCCTGCCAGGTGCGGCCCAGGGGGTCCTCCTGGTGGTAGGGCAGCAGCGACTTCCAGGTCTCGAAGACCAGCTTGACCTCGTCGCCGTCCCACTTCTCCTCGCCCGCCATCAGGCCCATGTGGAAGTCGAAGCCGTTCAGACGCATGTTGAGGATGTCGAAGGTGCCCATGGCCGGCCACCCGTCCTTGTCGCCGAAGGCGAACGGGGTGATGCCCTTGCCCTGCATGTCGTCCATGAGCGACATGAAGTCGTCCTTGCTCTCCGGGGCCGCCCAGCCGTTCTTCTCGAAGACGGACTTCCGGTAGAAGACCGCCCACGGGTAGTAGCTGATCGGCACGAAGTACTGCTTGCCGTCGGAGGCCGTGGCGGCCTGCTTGAAGGAGTCACCCAGCCCGTCGATCGGCCACTGGTCGCTGACGTCGGTGATCAGCCCCGACTCGGCGAACTGCGACATGCGGAAGCCGGCGAACCACGTGAACACGTCGTCCGGGGTGCCCTGGAGGTAGGTGTTGATGCTCTCCTGGAACGTGTTGTGGTCGACGGCGTTGAGCGAGACCTTGGTGTCGGTCTTCGCGGTGTAGGCGTCCGCGATCGCCTTCAGCCGGTCGTACGCCGGGCCCGAGCCCTGCGCCTCGTTGATGCCGAACTTCACGGTGGCCCCGGAGCCGGAGGAGGCGCCGCCACCGTCGTCGCCACAGGCGGCGAGGAGGCCGGAGCCGCCCACGGCGAGGCCGCTGAGGGCCATGCCACGGAGCACGGAACGTCGGGTCGCGGACATGGTCGCGATGGTGGAGCGAGGCACGGAGGTGCCGCCGAGGGCACCGGTCGAGCGGGGTCGGGACACAAGAGCCTCCAAGACACAGAATCAAACAGGGACCGACAGCATGTGACGTCAGCCACACCCTCGTCAAGGATCTGGGGGGCACTTGTGACCGAATTTCAACAATTTCCAACGAAAGTCGACTCCGGTCCGTTGACTTGTGATGCGATGCTCGTCACAGTTCTGGGCATGCCGACACCACTTCCGCCCCTCGCCTTCGGCGGCGACTACAACCCCGAGCAGTGGCCCGCCGAGGTCCAGGCCGAGGACCGCAGGCTGATGGGCGAGGCCCGCGTCAACCTGGCCACCGTCGGCGTCTTCTCGTGGGCCTTCCTCCAGCCCGCACCGGACCGCTGGGACTTCGGCTGGCTGGACGAGCAGCTTGACGAGCTGCACGCCGCCGGCGTGCGCGTCGACCTGGCCACCGCGACCGCCTCTCCCCCGCCGTGGCTGACGCACCGGCACCCCGAGGTGCTGCCGGTCACCATGGACGGGCGCACGCTGTCCCCCGGCGCCCGGCAGGGGTTCTGCCCCAGCTCGCCGGTCTTCCGCGAGCACGCCCTGACCCTGTGCCGCGCCATGGCCGAGCGCTACGCCGACCACCCCGCCCTCGCCCTGTGGCACGTGTCCAACGAGCTCGGCTGCCACAACGCGCGCTGCTACTGCGACGTCAGCGCAGCGGCGTACCGCGACTGGCTCCGGCGCCGCTACGACGACGACGTCGACCGCCTCAACCACGCGTGGGGCACGGCCTTCTGGTCGCAGCGGTACGGCGACTTCGAGCAGGTGCTGCCGCCGCGGGCCGCACCGGCCTGGGCCAACCCGACCCAGCAGCTCGACTTCCTGCGCTTCTCCTCCGACCAGCTGCTCGACAACTTCATCGCCGAGCGCGACGTGCTGCACGAGGTGTCGCCGGGCGTGCCCGTGACGACCAACTTCATGGTGATGAAGCACCAGTTCGAGATGGACTACCTGCGCTGGGGCCGTGAGGTCGACGTCGTCTCCAACGACCACTACCTGCTGGGTGACCTGGCCCACCCCCACCACGAGCTCGCGTTCAGCGCCGACCTCACCCGGGGCACCGCCGGCGGAAGGCCGTGGCTGCTGATGGAGCACTCCACCAGCGCCGTCAACTGGCAGCCGCGCAACCTGGCCAAGCGGCCCGGGGAGATGGCCCGCTCGAGCGTGGCCCACGTGGCCCGTGGCGCCGACGCCGTGCTCTTCTTCCAGTGGCGGGCCTCCCGAGCCGGCGCCGAGAAGTTCCACTCGGGCCTGGTGCCGCACGCCGGCACGGACAGCCGCCTGTGGCGCGAGGTCTGCGAGCTCGGGCGGCTGCTCGAGGCGGCGCAGGAGGTCAACGGCAGCGTCGCGCGCAACCGCGCCGCGATCCTCTTCGACTGGGACGCGTGGTGGGGCGCCGAGCTCGACTCGCACCCCAGCGTCGACGTGCGCTACCGCGACCGCGCCGAGGACTTCCACCGGGCGCTGACCGCGCTCGGTGTCGGCGTCGACGTCGTCCACCCGACCACCGACCTGAGCGGCTACGACCTCGTGGTGGTGCCGACGCTCTACCTCGTCACCGACGAGACGGCCGCGGCCGTGTCCGCGGCGGCGAGCGCCGGGGCGACGGTCGTCGTCAGCTACTTCAGCGGCATCGTGGACGAGAACGACCACGTCCGGTTGAGTGGCTACCCCGGCGCGTTCCGCGACCTGCTGGGCGTGCGCGCGACCGAGTTCCTGCCGCTCGCGCAGGGCGAGGAGGTCCGCGTGGAGGGCCTCGGCGACGACGGCGTGGCCGCCGACACCTGGTCGGAGGACCTCGAGCTCGCCGGCGCGAGCGCCGTGGCGACGTACGCGGACGGCCCCGCGGCGGGCCTGCCCGCGGTGACGCGCCAGGAGGTCGGGGACGGCGCCGCGTGGTACGTCGCCACGCGCCTGTCCCCCGACGGCACGGACCGCCTCGTCGCCCGCCTGGTCGAGGAGTCCGGCGTCGAGCGGCTGGCCGGGGCCGGGCCGGACGTCGAGGTCGTCCGCCGCGCCGGTGACGACGCGTCGTGGCTCTTCGTCATCAACCACGGTGACGACGAGGCGCGCGTGCCGGTCCGGGGCACCGACCTCGGCACCGGGTCCCGCGTCGAGCAGGAGCTCGTGGTCGCGGGCGGCGGCGTCGCCATCGTCCGGGAGGGTGAGGGCTGATGCTGGCCGCGCAGCGCCGGAGCATGATCCTGGCCGAGCTCGAACGGGGCGGCACCGTGCGGGTCACGGACCTGGTGGAGCTGCTGGGCGTCTCGGACATGACGGTGCGGCGCGACCTCGTCACTCTCCACCGCGAGGGGCTGCTCGAGAAGGTGCACGGCGGGGCGCTCGCCGTCGCCGAGCCCTCCAGCTCCGAGCCGGGCTTCGCCGCCAAGTCGGTGCAACGGCTCCGCGAGAAGCAGGCGATCGCGGCGCGGGCCGCCGAGCTGGTGCACGCCGGGATGGCCATCGCGGTCTCGGCGGGGACGACCACGCACGCGCTCGCCGAGCACCTCACCAAGATCCCCAACCTGACGGTCGTCACCAACTCGGTGTGGGTGGCCGACCTCCTGCACAGTGCCGGGGACAGCACCACCTCCGTGCTGCTCACCGGCGGCCTCCGCACCCCCTCGGACGCGCTCGTCGGACCGGTCGCCGTGTCCTCGCTGCGCAGCCTGCACGTCGACGCCTTCTTCATGGGCGTGCACGGCATGGACCTCCGGGCCGGGTTCAGCACGCCCAACCTGCTCGAGTCGGAGACCAACCGCGCGATGATCGAGCGCTCGCGTCGCCTGATCGTGTGCGCCGACTCCAGCAAGTGGGGCGTCGTCGGGCTGAGCAGCATGGCGGGTCTCTCGGAGGCCTCCGTGCTGGTGACCGACTCGGGCATCTCCGCCCAGGCCAGCGGCGTGCTGGCCGACCACGTCGGCGAGCTGGTGCTGGTCGACGCGGCGGGCACCGAGCTCGCGGAAGCCGAGGACGTCTGAGCCGTGGCCAGCCCCTCGCCGTACACCCCCGTCCACCTGCGCCGCGCCGGCGTGAGCCTGCTCCTCGCCCCGGACGACGCCGGTCGCCCCGTGCTCCTCCACTGGGGAGCCGACCTCGGCGACCTCGCCAGGGATGCCGTCGACGGACTGCTCGAGGCGCGTCGACCCGGCGTGTCCCGTTCGTCCTACGACGCGCCGCGCACCACCGGTCTGCTGCCGGAGTCGGCCCTCGGCTTCGCCGGCACACCAGCCCTCGAGGGGCACCGCACCGGCGGTGCCGCGACGGCCACGACTCCGAGGCTCGCGGACTGGTCCGTCGACGTCGAGGACGTGCCGGGAGCGGACGCGGCCGTGCGGCTCGACGCGGTCGACGAGGAGGCCGGGTGGGCCGTGTCGGTCGACCTGGTGCTCAGCGTCGCCGGCCTCGTCCGCATGCGCACCTCGGTGACCAACACGCTCGACGGGCACCTCCACCTCGGCGGCGTGCGCAACGCGCTCCCCGTGGGGGCGCACGCCTGCGAGCTGCTCGACCTCACCGGCCGCTGGTGCAAGGAGCGCTCCCCGCAGCGCCACCCGTGGGTCCAGGGCACCCACCGTCGCGACGGGCGGCACGGCCGCACCGGCCACGACGCCACCCTGCTGATGGTGGCGGGCACGCCCGGGTTCGGGTTTTCCGCCGGTGAGGTGTGGTCGGTCCACACCGCGTGGAGCGGCGACCACACGACGTACGCCGAACGCACCGCGGAGGGCGAGTGCCTGCTCGGAGGCGGCGAGCTGCTCGCCCCGGGCGAGGTGGAGCTGGCGCGCGACGAGACCTACCGCAGCCCGTGGCTGCTCGGCTCGTGGTCCGACGCGGGGCTCGACCCGGTGAGCCACCGGCTGCACGCCCACCTCCGCGCGGGGTCGCCGCGGGCGCGTGGCGAGCGACCGGTCGTGGCCAACACCTGGGAGGCGGTCTACTTCGACCACGACCTGGGGCGCCTGAGCGAGCTGGCCGAGGTCGCCGCCCGCGTCGGGGTGGAACGGTTCGTCCTCGACGACGGCTGGTTCCCCGCACGACGACACGACCGTGCAGGGCTCGGCGACTGGGTGGTGGACCGCGAGGTCTGGCCGGACGGGCTGCACCCGCTGGTCGACCGCGTGGGCGAGCTGGGCATGCAGTTCGGCCTGTGGGTCGAGCCCGAGATGGTCAACGAGGACTCCGAGCTCGCCCGCACCCACCCCGAGCGGGTGCTCCGCGGTCGGTCCGAGCTCCCGCCGCACTGGCGCGGGCAACAGGTCCTCGACCTGCAGGACGACGACGCCCGCACCGAGCTCCGCGAGGCCCTCCTCGCGCTGCTGGACGAGTACGACATCGCCTACCTCAAGTGGGACCACAACCGCGACCTCACCGACGTGACCCACGACGGACGCCCCGCGGTCCACGGGCAGACCCTCGCCGCCTACCGGCTGCTGGACGAGCTCCGGGACGCACACCCCGCGCTCGAGATCGAGTCGTGCTCGTCGGGCGGCGCGCGGGTCGACGCGGAGGTCCTCCGGCACACCGACCGCATCTGGCCCAGCGACACCATCGACCCGCTCGAGCGACAGCACCTCCAGCGGTGGACCTCGCTGCTCGTCCCCCCGGAGCTGATCGGGTCGCACGTCGGCGGCGCCACGTCGCACACGACCGGTCGCACCCACGCGCTGCGCTACCGCGCTGCCACGGCCCTGCTCTACTCCTTAGGTCTGGAGTGCGACCTGACGCGCCTCGACGAGACCGAGGTCGCCGAGCTGACGTCCTGGATCGACCTGCACAAGCGGGTGCGTCCGCTGCTGTCGACCGGCACCCTGGTGCACCCCGACCACGCCGATCCGGCCGTCCTCGTCACCGGCGTCGTCGCGCACGACCGGTCGGAGGCGTGGTTCGTCGTGGCCACGGTCGCCGCGACGTCGACCCAGCACCCTGCGCACCTGCGGCTGAGCGGACTCGACCCCGACCGGACCTACCGGCTCGTCGAGGAGCTCGCACCGGCCGCCGGAGGCGCCGACCTCACCGACCGGTGGCGGGCCGGCGAGGGGCAGCTCGTCACCGGCCGCTCGCTGGAGCGCGCCGGGGTGGCGTTGCCGGTGCTGTGGCCCGAGGACGCGCGGGTGCTGCACGTCGTCAGCGCCTGACGACGGCTCACGGCATCGCGAGCAGCGACTCAATCCGTTCGATCGACTCGGGCGTGGTGGTGTGCACCACCGCGTGCCAACCGGCCGCACGGGCGGCTGAGACGTTCTCGTCGACGTCGTCGAGGAACACGACCTCCTCGGGGTCGACACCGAGCCGTCGGCGGCGAGCGCGAAGATGCGTGGGTCGGGCTTGGCGAGGCCGACCTCGTGCGAGTAGACGATGTCGTCGGTGACCGCCTCGAAGCCGTGGTGCCGCTCGCGCTCGCGGGCGCCCGGCCCGGAGTTGGACAGGATGCCGGTCCGACGACGCGGGCGCTGCGCGGCGAACCAGTCGAACAGGGTCCGGTCCAGCGTGCCGACGTACCACCGCCACATGTCGCGCGACATCGCCTCGACCGTCTCGTCGTCCACCGCGAGGAGCCGCTTCCACTCGGCGTACATCTCCTGCTCGGTGATCGCGCCGACCGCTCCCCGGCGGGCGAGCGGCAGCAGCAGCGAGTCGAGCTCCGCGCCCGAGAGTCCCAGCCGGACGGGCCAGGGACCGGGGAACACCGAGTCGTCGACCTGCTCGAGCACTCCCCCGATGTCGAGGACCACCGCACGGATAAGCATGTCCCCATCCTGCCTCCCCCGCGGCTCGGTCCTGTGCCATGCTGGTGGGCGGAGAGGGACCCGGATGGACACCAACCCCGCCCACAAGACGTGCTCCTTCTGTGGAGTGCAGGGCACCGCCGACACCACCTTCGCGGGTGGGCTCGGCGCGATGATGTGCGCCGACTGCGTGGACTTCTTCCACGACAAGCTCAGCTCGGAGGAGGGCCTGCGGTCCATCTCGCTGCGCTCGCGGTCGCAGATGCCGTGGGACGAGATGTCGGACACCGAGGTGCTGGCGAAGCTGCCCATGATCGCGGCCACCTCGGCCCAGGTGTCGGCGTTCCTCGTCGACTGGGTGCAGATCGCCCGCGGACGCGGACTGTCGTGGACCGAGATCGGGCACGCCCTCGGGGTGTCGCGCCAAGCGGCCTGGGAGCGCTTCTCGAGGTCGAAGCCACCGAACGCGGGCGCCTCGGCCTGACCGGACCGGGTGGTCGGGAGGTGCGGGTTGGGTCAACCCCCGTCCGACCCAACCCACGTCCCGAGCCGGCACGAACGCCGACGTACGTCAAGGATACCCTGACGAACGGCGTTCATGCGCCGATCGCGACCTCGCCGGTCTGGACGCGCCACAGCGCGGCGTAGGCGCCGTCCAGCGCGAGCAGCTCGTCGTGGGTCCCGTCCTCGGTCACCCGGCCGGCGTCGAGCACCCAGATGCGGTGGGAATGACGGACGGTCGAGAGCCGGTGCGCGACCACCAGGGCCGTGCAGCTGGCGGTCGCCTGGCGCAGCGAGGTCTGGATGGCGGCCTCGGTCTCGTTGTCGACCGCACTGGTGGCCTCGTCCAGGACGAGGACGGCCGGGTCACGGAGCAGCGCACGGGCGAGGGCGAGCCGCTGGCGCTGGCCGCCGGAGAGGGTGACGCCACGCTCGCCGACCCACGCGTCGAGGCCGTCGGGCAGTGCCTCGATGAAGTCGAGGGCCGCGGCGGCCTCGGCCGCCGCGCGGACCTGCTCGCGGGTCGCGTCGGGACGGCCGTAGGCGATGTTGTCCGCGATCGAGCCGGCGAACATGAAGACGTCCTGGGCGACGTAGCCCATCGACCCGCGCAGCGAGTCCCAGTCGAGCTCGCGCACGTCCTGCCCGTCGAAGAGCACCTCGCCCGAGCGCGGGTCGTCGAAGCGCAGCACCAGCCGCAGCAGGGACGACTTCCCGGAGCCGGTGGCGCCGACGACCGCGTGCGTCTCGCCGGCCGGGACGACGAGGTCGACACCGTGGAGGACGTCCGGCCCGTCGGCGTACCCCGCCCTGACTCCCCGGAGCTCGATCCGGCCCGACACCGGACGCGCGAGCGCGGTGTCACCCGCCTTGACCGAGACGGGCTCCTCGAGCAGTCCGAGGATGCGCGCGGCGGAGGCGCGGCCGCGCTGGTAGAGGTCGAGCACCTCGGCGACGTCGGTCAGCGGCCACAGCAGGCGCTGGGTCATGAAGACGAGCACGGAGTAGAGCCCGACCTCGAGGTCGCCGCGCAGCGTCGCCCAGCCGCCGAGCAGGAGGGTGCAGGTGAAGCCCGCGAGGATCGCCATCCGCACCAGCGGCACGAACGCGGCCGACGAGCGGATGGCGTTGGTGTTGGCGTCGCGATAGGCCTGCGAGACGGCGGCCACCCGGTCGCGCTCACGGTCCTCCGCGGTGAACGACTTGATGGTGGCGATGCCGGCGAGGTTGGCGCTCAGGGTGCCTGACAGGTCCGCGACGGCCGCGCGGACCTTGACGTACAGCGGCTCGAGCCGCTTCTGGAAGACCAGCGAGCCGACGACGATCAGCGGGATCGGCAGGAAGGCGAGCACCAGCAGCTGGCCGGACGCCACGGCGAACACGCCGCCGACCAGCAGCACGTTGAGCACCGTCTGCAGGATCGCCGGGGCTCCGATGTCGAGGAACCGCTCGAGCTGGTTGACGTCGTCGTTGAGCGTGGCCAGCGTGGAGCCGGCCGGGCGGGACTCGTGCCACCCGAGGTCGAGGTGCTGCACGTGGTCGTAGGCCTCCACGCGCAGGTCGTGCTCGACGCCCTGCGCCAGGCCCCGCCACAGCACGCTGGCGACGTACTCCGAGCCCGACTCGATGATCCACACCACGACGTTGATCACCGCGATCCAGCCGAGCTGGGCGTAGCGCGACTCCACGCCGAGGACCTCGCCGACGAACGAGGCGTCGCCGCGTACGACGACGTCGACCGCTGCTCCGATCAGCAGCTCGGGCATGACGTCGGCGACCTTGTTGACGGTCGAGGACACGACGGCGCCGACGAAGCGGGCGCGGTAGGCGCGGTAGCGCTGCCAGAGTGCGCGCAGCGGCTGGTCGGCGTCGTGGGTGAGTGCCTGGGACACGTGGCTCCTCATGGTGATGGCGGAGCCCCTAGGTTAGGTGAGCCTTACCCGCGACCGGACATCGGCGCCGACACGTGCGATCGGCTCGCTGAGGTCAGTGCGCGCCCTGCAGGTTGAGCACGACGACCCCGGCGATGATCATCGTCAGGGCCGCGACCTTGACGGCGTTGAGCGACTCCCCCAGCCACAGTGCGCCGATCACCGCCACCGCGGCCGTGCCGAGGCCGGCCCAGATCGCGTAGGCCGTGGAGACGGGCATCTGCCGCACGACGACGGCGAGCAGCCAGATCGACACCGCATAGCCGCCGATGACGAAGGCCGTCCAGAGGGGATCGCGGAAGCCCTGAGCGCGCGGGAGGGCAGCGCTGGCGGCGACCTCTGCGGCGATGGCGGCCATCAGGATTCCGAAAGCGGCGTACATGAGGCTGGTCCTTGTCGTTGATGTAGCAGGTGCTACAGCAACAACTGTAGCATCTGCTACATTCCCGTCGTGCCTCACGAACCGGACCGCCGCGAGGTGTGGACCCGCGAGGCGACGGACTATGCGCTCCAGGAGGGCCTGATCGGCCTGAGCCTGCGACCGCTCGCCGCGTCGCTCGGCACCAGCGACCGGATGCTGCTCTACCACTTCGGCACCAAGGACGACCTGGTCGCGGCGATCCTGCGGGAGTCCAACGACCGTGCCGTGGACGGCATCGGCGCCATGCCTCCCTCGGAAGACCTGCACGCCGCCGTGCACGACCTCTGGTCGGCTCTCGGCTCGCCCGCGCTCGAGCCCTGCACGCGGGTGTACGTCGAGGCCGCGGCGCTCGGTCTCCTGGGCCGCGAGCCCTACGCCACCGTCGTCCGCCAAGCCAACGAGGTCTGGGCGAAGGCGCTCGTCGCCCACCTCACGCGGTCCGGGGTCGCGCGGCCGCTGGCCAGGAGGGCCGCGACGATCATCGACGCTGCGTTCATGGGCTTCCAGCTCGACGCACCGCTCGTCGGGCCCGCCGCGCGCAGGCGGGCCGTGGGCGATCTCGCCGATGCGGTGGCGGCGCTGGCGGGGTGAACGTCGCTCACGGCGCGCGACGGCCTAGGGTGGGCGCCGTCCAACCGCTTCGGAGAAGCCGGTGAGAATCCGGCGCTGTCGCGCAACCGTGTGTCCCTCGAGGACGAGTCGGGTCGCCGTGCGGGTGGACGTCCACTGCCGCTGTCGCGTGAACAGGGTCCGGACACGGTGATCGCCCCGGCGGGTCCCCGCGTCTCGCCCGCGCGGAAAGGATCCCGATGAGCCACCCACTGCACCCCGAGACGCACGCCGCGCGTACGGCGACGCGCGAGCGCTGCCAGGACTTCCTCTCCGACCGACTGGTCGAGGAGCTCGCGCAGCTGTGGGAGCGCGACGCGCGTCCCGGCGCGGGCGAGCGCCCCGGTCTGGCCGCGCAGGTCGCCGTGCTCGACGACCTGGTCACGACCCTCGACCGGGGCGAGCTGCCGGCGCCCGCCGACCTGCGGATCCTGCTGTTCGCCTACGGTCGGCACCCGGCGTACGACCCGGGGTGGGCCTTGCTGGCGAACGCCTGACGAACGCCTGACCTGGCATCGACGCCGGCCGTCACCGGTGGTCGAGCGAGGGAGTGCTGAGGAACCACCCGTACGGCGTCAGGGTGCCCATCACGCCTCCTGGCGGGTGTAGTCGAGGACGACGACGCCGGAGTCGAACTGACGGACCTCGTCCAGGTGGAGGCCGCGTGGCCCGGCGGCCGAGTCGCCGAAGAGCGGGACGCCGGCGCCCATGGCGACGGGGTTGACCTTGAGGACGAGTCGGTCGATCTCGCCGACCAGCTGGGCAGCAAGGGCTCCGCCTCCGCACAGCCAGATGCCCGACCCCTTCTCACCCTTGAGCTCTCGCACCACGTCGACGGGCGTCTCGGCGGTGACCTCCACGTCACCGCCGGCATCTGCAGCGGTCCTCGTCCGCGAGAACACGATCTGGCGGGTGTGCGGGTACGGGTCCCTGGTGTGCTCGAACCCTGCCGCGTAGGTGTGCCACCCCATCAGCGTGGTGTCGAACCGCGACCCGTCGGCCGTCACCCCCAGGGCGGCGAGCGCCACGTCTGGCAACGTGTCGGGGTAGTCCTGACAGATCCACTCGATGTGGTCGCCCGCGCTGGCGAACGCGGTCGTGTCGCCGTCGGTCCCAGCGATGAACCCGTCGACCGAGGTCGCCACGTAGTACGTCAGCTCGCGCATCGTCGTCTCCAATCACTACATTTGTTGTGGTCAGAAAGTTACAACGGCTGTAGTGGTTTGTCTAAAGTGGGGTCGTGGCACGCAACGAGGCTCGACGGACGGACCTGGCCGACATCGCGATCGGCGTCCTGGCGCGCGAGGGATCGCGAGGACTCACCCATCGCGCGGTCGACCGCGCCAGCGGCTCGCCCCTCGGCACCACCTCCAACTACTTCCGCACCCGCGCCGAGCTGGTGGCCGGACTCGCGGACCGCATCATCGAGCGCCTCACCCCCGTGCCCGAGTCGTTGGCCGCGCTCGCGGGAGCGGCCCCCGGACCCGAGTCCTTCGCCGCGCACATCCGCGACATCGTGCGCCGCCTGACCGCCGACCCGGACGTCACGATCGCCTGGTTCGAGCTCCGGCTGGAAGCCGCCCGGTCGCCCGAGATCGCGGCCGTCGTGGGCAGCGTGCTGCGCGACGGGTTCGCGGCCGACATCGCCTACAACGCGACTGCCGGCCTACCCGGCGGGCCGAGCGAGATCGCCCTGTTCCACTACGCGGTCGACGGCCTGGTCCTCGACCGCCTGACCGAGTCGATCGACCCCGACACCCCGACCGACGACGTCGTCGCCGCACTGGTGGCGGGACTGCTGCCGACCGACTAGCCGTCCGACGAGCTGCGGACCGATCACGCGACGTCGCACGGCACGACCAGGACCACGCTCAGATCTCGGACTGCACCCCGGCGAGGAGCTGGCGCGCCATCACGATCCGCTGGACCTGGTTGGTGCCCTCGTAGATCTGGGTGATCTTGGCGTCGCGCATCATCCGCTCGACCGGGTAGTCGCGGGTGTAGCCGTAGCCGCCGAGGGCCTGGATGGCGTTCAGCGTGACCTCCATGGCCACGTCGGAGGCGAAGCACTTGGCGGCGGCACCGAAGAACGTCAGGTCCTTGTCGCCGCGCTCGGAGCGACCGGCGGCGGCGTAGGTCATCTGGCGGGCGGCCTCCACCTTCATGCCCATGTCGGCCAGCATGAACTGCAGGCCCTGCTGGTCGGCGATCGGCTTGCCGAACTGGATGCGCTCCTGCACATAGCCCAGTGCGTAGTCCAGCGCGCCCTGGGCGACGCCGACGGCCTGCGCGGCGATCGTGACGCGGGTGTGGTCGAGGGTCCTCATCGCGATCTCGAAGCCCTGCCCCTCGGCCCCGATGAGGCGGTCGGCGGGGATCCGGACGTTGTCGAGGTAGACCTCGCGTGTGGGCGAGCCCTTGATGCCGAGCTTCTTCTCCGGGGCGCCGAAGGACACGCCCTCGTCGGACTTCTCCACGACGAAGGCGGAGATGCCCTTGGTGCGCAGCGTCGGGTCGGTCACCGCGAGCGTGGTGTAGAACTCCGAGACGCCGGCGTTGCTGATCCAGCGCTTCACGCCGTTGAGGACGTAGTGGTCGCCGTCGCGCACGGCCGTCGTCTTCTGGTTGGCAGCATCGGACCCGGCGTCGGGCTCGGAGAGGCAGTAGGAGAAGCCGCCCTCGCCGGCGGCGAGCTTCGTGAGGTACGTCGCCTTGAGCTCCTCGGACCCGCCGATCATCACGGGCAGCGAGCCGAGCTTGTTGACCGCCGGGATCAGGCTGGAGGAGACGCACGCGCGGGCGACCTCCTCGATCACGATCACGGTCGCGAGGGCGTCGGCCCCGGCACCGCCGTACTCCTCGGGCACGTGCGGGGCGTGGAAGTCGGCGGCCTGCAGGGCGTCGTGCGCCTCCTGCGGGTAGCGCGCCTCCTCGTCCACCTCCGCGGCGTACGGCGCGACCTTGGCGTCGCAGATCGCGCGGACGGCCTCGCGGACGGCCCGGTGCTCCTCGGGGAGGGAGTAGGCGTCGAAGTCGGGGTTGCTCATGGGGGATCTCCTGGGACTGGGTGCTGGAGGTGGGACGTCAGTAGGTGTAGAAACCGCGGCCGGTCTTGCGGCCGAGCAGGCCGGCGTCGACCATCCGGTTGAGCAGCGGCGGGGCGGCGTACAGCGGCTCCTTGAACTCCTCGTAGAGCGACTCGGCGACGGCCTTGGTGGTGTCGAGGCCGATCAGGTCGGCCAGCGCGAGCGGGCCCTGCGGGTGGGCGGCCCCGAGGACGAGGCCGCGGTCGATGTCCTCGGCGGTGGCGAACCCCGACTCGAGCATCCGGATCGCCGAGAGCACGAACGGGATCAGCAGCGCGTTGACGACGAAGCCGGCGCGGTCCTGGGAGTCGATCGCCTTCTTGCCCAGCGTGTCCTCGACGAAGGAGCGGGCCTGCGCGGTGACGTCGGGCGAGGTCAGCAGGGACGGGACGAGCTCCACGAGCGGCAGCACCGGCACGGGGTTGAAGAAGTGGATGCCGATCACGCTGGCCGGGCGGTCGGTGACCACGCCCAGCTTCATGATCGGGATCGAGGAGGTGTTGGACGCGAGGATCGCCTCGGGCGACTCGACGACCTTGTCGAGGGTCGCGAACAGCTCGGTCTTGGCGGTCTCGTCCTCGACGATCGCCTCGATGACCAGGTCACGGTCCGCGAGCGCGTCGAGGTCGGTGACGAGCCGGATCCGGTCGAGCACCGCGGCCGCCGAGTCGATCTTGCCCTTGGCCTCGGCCCGATTGAGCGAGGACTCGAGCCGCGCGCGCCCCGCGTCCGCGGCCGCGGTCGACGACTCGGCCACCACCACGTCCAGGCCGGCGCGCGCCGAGACCTCGGCGATGCCGGCTCCCATCAGGCCACACCCGACGACACCCACCTGACGCATGGACACACTCCTTGGGACTCCGTGATGGAACTCAGTGTTGCTGCTACGGTACTGAGTACCGTACCAAGGAGATCCAGATGACCGCCACCAGGGAGCGCCTCATCGACGCGGCCTTCGCGCTCTTCGCCGAGCGCGGCTTCGACGCCACCACCGTGGACGACGTGGCGGCGCGCGCAGGTGTCGGTCGCACCACGTTCTTCCGGACCTTCCGGTCCAAGGAGGACGTGATCTTCCCCGACCACGACGCGATGCTCGCGTCCGTCGGTGACCGGTTGCGCACGGCGACGACGGCCACCGCCGCCATCGCCGTCACCGAGGCCGCCCGCCTCGTCCTCGAGCACTACCTCGCCGAGGGCACCCGGGCCCAGCAGCGCTACAGCCTCACCCGGACCGTGGCGTCGCTGCGCAACCGCGAGATCGCCAGCCTCCAGCAGTACCAGCGCACGTTCGCCGCCTTCTTGGCCGACTGGCTCGGCTCCGGCACTGAAACAGGCACCGAGGCTGGCCTGCGTGCCGATCTGATGGCCAACGCCGTGGTGACCGCGCACAACCACGTGCTGCGCCGCTGGCTGCGCGAGGACATCACCGCACCCCGGGCCGAGCGGGAGTTCGCCGCCGCGATGGCCGAGGTGCTGCGGATCTTCGCCCAGCCCGAGCCCCAATCCGAGCCCGACCACGGCGCCCGCGGCGAGACCGCCGTCGTCGTCCTGCGCACCACCCGTCCCCTCGACGAGCTCGTGCCCGCGCTGCGCGAGCTGGTCGACTCCCCCGTCACCCAGGAGGACCCGTCATGACCGTCAAGGACCGCCGACCCAGCCAGGCCGCCTTCGCGACCGCCACCTTCACCGAGACCCGCCGGGTCGGGGGCGAGTGGCGGCAGGTGCCGGCCTCACGGGTGCACGCCAAGACGATGGGCAGCACCGTCACCCTGTGCGGCCAGTCGACCCTGAGCTGGTTCAAGTTCTGGGACATCGCCTTCGTCACCGTGCAGTCCGACCGGTGCCCGCAGTGCACCGACGCCCTCGCCCAGCGCTTCGCCGAGGCCCGTCGCCGGTAGGCAGGCTGCGCGGCACCCGCCGATCATCGGTGTCCTCGCTGGTGTCCGACGAGGACAACGAGTCGTGCCAGGTGATGCAGGACGTCGAGGGCAACGAGTTCTGCCTCGACTGACGCCCGACGTCACCAGGTGACCTCTTCGCAGCCGGGCGTGGGGCGCGCCTCGACCTGCAGGGTCGCGTGCTCGATGCCGTAGCCGGCGCGGAGCGTGCGCTGGGCCGCCTGCAGCACACCGTGGCTGTCGGCGTCGGAGGTCAGCAGCAGGTGGGCGGTGGCGACGTTCATCCCGGACGTCAGTGTCCACGCGTGCAGGTCGTGCACGTCGTCGACGCCCGGGATCGCCGACAGGTCGGCGGCCATCAGGTCGACGTCCACGCCGTCGGGCGCGTGCTGGCCCAGCACCGCGAGCACCTGGCGGCCGAGGCCCATGGCGCGTACGGCGACGAACAACCCGATCGCGAGCGCGACCACGGTGTCCCACCAGCCGCGGCCGGTCCACGCGACCAGCAGGCCGGCCGCGATCACGCCCACGCTCCCGGCCGCGTCCGCGACGACCTCGAGGTAGGCGCCGCGCACGTTCAGCGACTCCTGGGCGCCACCGCGGAGCAGCGCGATCGAGACGACGTTGATCGCGAGGCCGACCACGCCGACGACGAGCATCGGCGCGCTCGCCACCTCGACGTCGTCGCCCGTCCGGCGCAACGCCTCGACGACGACGTACACCGAGACGCCGAGCATCAGCAGCACGGACAGGCCGGAGGCGAACACCTCGGCGCGGTAGGAGCCGTACGTCCGGCGCCCCGTGGTGTCGGGGCGGGTGGCGATCTTCGTGGCGACCAGGGCCGCGCCGAGCGCGACGACGTCGGCGGCCATGTGCCCGGCGTCGGAGATCAGCGCGAGCGAACCGCTGACGACGCCCACGACCAGCTCGACCACGAAGAAGACAGCGACCATCGCGAACGAGATCGCGAGGCCACGGCGGTGCCCACCGGCGGCGGTGGCGACGCCTCCACCGTGTCCGTGTCCCGCACCCATGTCGTCCTCGTCACTGCTCCGTGTCACTGCTCCGTCGCGGCCGGTCGTCCGCATCCGGTCCGAGGCTAGCCCGACCGGCGGGGCCGCCGAGCCAGGATGAGACGGGAGTCTCAGGCGTCGTTGGCGCAGCGGAAGCCGGTGTTGCCGCTCGCCGAGTCGGGGGTGTTGCTCGAGCGGGCGGCGACGCGGTAGCGGTGGCAGTAGGAGTGGTGGCACAGGTAGGAGCCGCCGCGCATCACCCGGGCCGTGCCGGTGTCCGGCCCGCGCGGGTCGTCGACGGGACTGGTGGCGTAGTAGCCGGGATCGAACCAGTCGGCGCACCACTCCCACACGTTGCCGGCCATCTGCCACAGGCCGTGCCCGTTGGGCCGGTAGGTCTTGACCGGCGCGGTCGTGAGGTGGCCGTCCTCCTCGGTGTTGGACCGTGGGAAGTCGCCCTGCCAGATGTTGCACTGCCAGCGACCGCGCGGGGTGAGCTCGTCGCCCCACGCGAAGCGGCGCCCCTCGAGACCACCGCGGGCGGCGTGCTCCCACTCCGCCTCGGTCGGCAGCCGCTTGCCCGCCCACGCGGCGTAGGCCGCGGCGTCGCGCCAGGTGACATGCACGACCGGGTGGTTCTGCCGGTCCTGGATGCTGGTCGCCGGCCCGCCCGGGTGCCGCCATGACGCACCGCGCACCGCCCACCACCACGGCGCCTCCGCCACTTCCTGCAGCACGTCGGACCGCTCGCCCCGGAAGGCGAGGTGGAACACGGCGGAGACCCCGAGCTCCTCGGCGTCGGTGACGTGGCCGCTGTCCTTGACGAACGCGGCGAACGACGCGTTGGTCACCGCGGTCGCGTCCATCCAGAAGGGCTCGAGCCGCACCTCGTGCACCGGGGTCTCGCCGTCGCTGGCGTAGCCCTCGCCGAAGGCGTCGCCCATCGCGAAGCGACCGCCCGGCAGCAGGACCTGCCCCCGCGTGCTCCGCGGCCGCGCGACGGCCGCAGGGGCGTCGGGCGCCGGCGACGCACCGCTCCCGCCCGGCGCGCAGCATGCCGAGGCGTGCTCGGCCGGGCGTCGAGCGTCATCCGACATCGGTCGTCTCCTCCTCGACCACCTCGGGCATCACCACGTTGAAGCGCCGGCGCTGCGCGGTGACCACCACGTCCTCCGACTGCGAGACCCGGCTCGCGGTGTCGAGCGCGGTCAGGACGTAGCGACCCATCGGCGGCATCGTGAGCTCGTAGTGCCCCTCGTCGTCGGTGCGGGTCGCGCCCATCGACTCGCCGGAGGCGTCGGTCAGGACCACGAGCGCGTCGGCGACCGGCCACCCGTCGCGCGAGACCACTCCCGCCACGGTCAGCCGCTCGCGGATCTGCAGCGTGGGCGTCGCGTCGGGCGTGAGCGGGCGCAGCTCGGAGCGGGCCGCCCAGCCCTCGGCACCGAAGACGACGAGGTACTCCCCCGGCCCCGGCAGCACCACCGACCACCGGCCGTTGTTGTCCGCGCGCGCCCAGTCGGCCTGGCGACCGCTGCGCTCCAGGACGGAGACCACCGCGAGTCGCGCGCCGGTCCCGTCGGGCGCCTCCACCCGCCCGCGGACGACGACCTCGGCGCCCTCACCGCGGCGTACGGCGTCGGGCCGGGCCGGCGTGGGCCTCCCGGGCCCGGTCTCGGGCAGCGTGACGAGGGCCGGCGAGATCCGGGCGGGCACGAGCATCCCGACTGCCGCCCCGAGGAACGCGGCGCCAGCGGCCAGCCAGCTCGTCGCGTGGATCGACGCCTCGGACGGGAAGCCTCCGGCCACCGTCCCGGCCGTCAGCACGGCGGCGACCGTGGCCGAGCAGGTCGAGGTGCCGATCGAGCGGACGACGGTGTTGAGGCCGTTGGCGGCGGCGGTCTCGGTGATCGGCACCGACTGCATGATCAGCACCGGCATCGCCGCGAAGCTCACGGCGACGCCGATGGACACGACCGCGACGCCGATGAGCAGCTCGAGGGCAGAGCCGTCGAGCAGGATGCGCAGGACGTAGCCGAAGCCCATCGTCAGCAGCCCGGCGATGAGCGTGATTCGTGCTCCGAAGCGCCGGGTGATCGCGGCCGACGCCGGCGACATCAGCACCATCAGGAGGCCGCCGGGCAGCATCGCCAGCCCCGCCTCGGTCACCGAGAGCCCGAACCCGATGCCGCTGGCGACCGGGAACTGCAGCACCTGGACGACGACGAGCAGGTTGGCGAACATCGCGAAGCCGGCGAGCAGCGAGGCGATGTTGGTGAGCAGCACCGGCCGGCGCGCGGACGTGCGCAGGTCGACCAGCGGCTGGCCGGTGCGCAGCTCCCACGGGGCCCACAGCGCGAAGAAGAGCACCGCGACGAAGAACGTCAGCAACGTCCACTGCGAGGTCCACCCCCACTGACCGCCCTTGGAGATGCCGAGCAGGAGCGCCGTCAGCGCGACCGACATCAAGATCGCGCCGAGCCAGTCGAAGGTGCCGGGGGCGCGGACCTTGGACTCCGGGACGATGGTGAGCACGAGGCCGAGCATCACGACGGCCATCGCGACGCTGCCCCAGAAGACCGACTGCCAACCGAAGTGGGAGTACATGACGCCCGCCAGCGGGATGCCGACGGCACCACCGATGCCGAGCGTCGCGCTCATCAGGGCGACGGCCCCGCCGATCTTCTCCGGCGGAAGCTCGTCGCGCATCGTCGAGATGCCGATCGGGATGAGCGCCGGCGCGAAGCCCTGGAGCGCCCGCGCGACGATGAGCACGGCCAGCGAGTCGCTCGCGGCGCCGAGCACCGAGCCCAGCAGGAGCACGACCAGCGACACCACGATCATCCGCCGCTTGCCGTGCATGTCGGCGAGCTTGGTCAGGATCGGGGTCGCCACGGCGCTGGTGAGGAGGGTGACCGTGACGAGCCACGAGGCGTTGTCCGAGGTGGTGCCGAGCAGCCGTGGGAAGTCCGGGAGCAGGGGCACCACGAGGGTCTGCATCAGGGACACCGCGGTGCCGCACAGCGCGAGCACGAGCACGATCGGTCCCGACCGTCGCGTCGGGGCCGGGATCACCGCCCCCCGGGTGGCGGTCGCGGTCATGGCATCCCCTCGAGTCGGCGGTCGTCGTGGCGACTCTTCCATCCGTCGGTCGGTCGCCGTCAGTCGGGCTGCCCGACCAGGCCCGCCGCCTCGATCCCGGCCAGCGCGGCCAGCTCGTCGTGGTCGGAGGTGTCGCCGGTGACACCCACTGCGCCGAGGAGCCCGCCGTCCGCGTCGCGCACGAGCACGCCACCGGGCACCGGCACCAGCGCGCCGACCGTCTGCGTGACGGCGGCGATGAAGTAGGGCTGCTGCTCCGCGCGCGCCATCAGCGCCCGCGAGCCCAGGCCGAGCGCGACGGCGCCGTGGGCCTTGGCGTGGGCGATCTCGAAGCGCTTGGTGGAGGCGCCGTCCTCCCGCTCGACGGCCACGACGTGGCCGCCGGAGTCCAGCACCACCACGGTGAGCGGCTTGTACGACGCCGCGCGGCCGGCGGCGAGCGCGCCCGCCACCACCTGGCGGGCCTGGGCGAGGGTGATGTTCACGAGGCGGCTCCCTGCTGATGCTCGGACTGGTGGTCGGACTTCGCGGCGCGACGGTGGCGGTGCAGGATCGGCTCGGTGTAGCCGGAGGGCTGGGCCAGCCCGTCGAGGACGAGCTCGCGGGCGGCGCGGAACGCCACGCCGTCGTACGCCGGCCCCATCGCGACGTAGCCGTCCGCGGCCTGCTGCTGGTCCACCACGTCGGCCATCCGGCGGAACGCGGCGTCGACCTCGTCGGCCGTGACGACGCCGTGGCGCAGCCAGTTGGCGACGTGCTGCGAGGAGATGCGGCAGGTGGCCCGGTCCTCCATCAGCGCGGTGCCGTGGATGTCGGGCACCTTGGAGCAGCCGATGCCGTCGTCGACCCAACGCTTCACGTAGCCGAGGATCCCCTGGAGGTTGTTCTCGACCTCGGCGATGCGCTCCTCCTCGGACCAGTCGGTCTGCTCGGCCAGAGGGACGGTGAGCAGGTCCTCGAGCGTCGTACGGCGCCCGCCGGCCAGCTCCTGCTGTCGAGCGGCGACGTCGACCTGGTGGTAGTGCAGCGCGTGCAGGGTGGCGGCCGTCGGCGAGGGCACCCAGGCGCACGAGGCACCCGATCGCGGGTGGCCGATCTTCTGCTCGAGCATCGCGGCCATCTCGTCGGGCATCGCCCACATGCCCTTGCCGATCTGCGCCCGGCCCTGCAGCCCGCAGGCGAGCCCGATGTCGACGTTCTGGTCCTCGTAGGCCGTGATCCACGGCGTGGACTTCATCTCGCCCTTGCGGATCATGGCGCCGCCGAGCATCGAGGTGTGGAGCTCGTCGCCGGTGCGGTCGAGGAAGCCGGTGTTGATGAAGGCGACGCGGCCGCGAGCGGCGTGGATGCAGGCCTTGAGGTTGGCCGAAGTGCGCCGCTCCTCGTCCATGATCCCGAGCTTGATCGCGCCCCGTCCCAGGCCGAGCAGGTCCTCGACGGCGGCGAACAGGTCGTCGGTGAAGGCGACCTCGTCAGGCCCGTGCATCTTCGGCTTCACGGCATACATCGAGCCGGCGCGGGAGTTGGCGAGCTCGCCGCGGCCCTGGAGGTCGACGAGGCTGCACAGCGCGGTCATCACCGCGTCGAGGACGCCCTCAGGCACCTCCTCGCCGTCGACGAGGACGGCGTCGGAGGTCATCAGGTGGCCGACCTGGCGCACGAACAGCAGCGAGCGGCCCGGGAGCACGACCTCGCCGTCGGGTCCGTCGTAGACCCGGTCCTGCTCGAGCCGGCGCGTCGTCGTGGTGCCGCCCTTGGTGACCTCGGCGGTCAGCGTGCCGCGGTTGAGCAGGAGCCAGTTGCGGTAGCCCGCGACCTTGTCGTCGGCGTCGACCGCGGCCACCGAGTCCTCGAGGTCCATGATCGTGGAGACGGCCGACTCCATCAGGAGGTCCTTCACCCCGGCGGCGTCCGTGCGGCCGATCTCGTCGTCGCGGTCGACCTGGACCTCGACGTGCAGGCCGTGGTGCACGAACAGCACCGCCTCGGGTGCGGCGGGGTCGCCGCGCCAGCCGACGAGCTGGCCGGGGTCGGCGAGCGCCGGGCTGAGTGTGCCGTCGTCGACGGCGTAGGCCGTCACGTCGGCGTGGCTGCCGTCCGCGAGCGGGACGTGCTCGTCGAGGAAGGCACGCCCGCGGGCGATCACCTCCTCGCCGCGTCGGGGGTTGTACGACGTTCCGCGCTCGCGGCCGTCGGTCTCCGGGAGGACGTCGGTGCCGTAGAGCGCGTCGTACAGCGAACCCCAGCGGGCGTTGGCCGCGTTGGTCGCGAACCGTGCGTTGAGCATCGGCACCACCAGCTGCGGGCCGGCCTGGACCGCGACCTCGCGGTCGACGTCCTGCGTCTCGATGGTGAAGTCGGCCGGCTCCGGCACGAGGTAGCCGATGTCGCGCAGCAGCTGGAGGTAGCTCGCCTGGTCGGTGACCGGCCCGGGGTGGGCGGAGTGCCACTCGTCGAGGCGCGCCTGGATCTCGTCGCGGCGATCGAGCAGGGCGCGGTTGCGCGGGGCGAACTCCGTGAGGATGCCCTCCACGCCGCCCCAGAACGCGGCCTCGTCGAGGCCCGAGCCGGGCAGGGCCTCGTCGCGGACGAAGGAGTGCAGCACGGGCGCGATCTCCAGCCGGCCGACTTGGATGCGGTCCATCGAGGGACGTCCTTTCGTATTCGTGCACGGCGCAATAACCTCTCCGCAATATAGAAGGGCCGGCGTCACCGAGGTCGCCGAGCCGGAAGGGCGATCCGCGTGAGCCCCATCCAGGAACTCGTCGCCGAGCTCGGGAGCGACGTCGTCGTGACCGACGCGGAGCGGATGGACAAGTACCGCCGCGACCGTGCGGACGACCCCGGGGCGGGCGTCCCGCTCGCGGTCGTCCGCGCCCGGTCGACCGCCGACGTGCAGGCCGCGGTGCGGTTCGCGGCGGCGCACGCCGTGCCGGTCGTGCCCCGCGGGGCCGGGTCGGGACTGTCGGGCGGGGCGTCGGCCGTCGACGGGTGCCTGGTCGTGTCGACGGAGCGGATGGCCGACATCGAGGTCGACCCGGTCACCCGCACCGCCGTCGTCCAGCCGGGGCTGATGAACGCGCAGGTGAAGGCCGCGGCCGCCGAGCACGACCTGTGGTACCCGCCCGACCCGTCGTCGTACGAGATCTGCTCGATCGGCGGCAACGTCGCGACCAACGCCGGTGGGTTGTGCTGCGTGAAGTACGGCGTCACCACCGACTACGTGCTCGGGATGACGGTCGTGCTGGCCGACGGGTCCGCCGTCACGCTGGGCGGACCGCGCCTCAAGGACGTCGCGGGGCTCTCGCTGACCAAGCTCTTCGTCGGCTCGGAGGGGACGCTCGGCATCGTCACCGAGGTCGTGCTCCGGCTGATCCCGCGGCAGCGCCCGCCCGCGACGCTGGTCGCGACCTTCGCCACGCTGGACGACGCCACGGACACGGTGCTGGCGATCACGCGGCAGCTGCGGCCCTCGATGCTCGAGTTCATGGACGGCCCGACGATCAACGCGGTCGAGGACCTGACGAAGATGGGCCTCGACCGCACCGCCGCGGCGATGCTGGTGATCCAGTCCGACGAGCCCGCCGGGCACGCCACCGCCGAGTGCGAGCTCATCGCGAAGCTCTGCAGCGAGCACAGCGCGACCGAGGTCTTCCACACCGACGACCCCGACGAGGGCGAGGCGTTCGTGGTCGCCCGCCGCAGCGCCATCCCGGCGGTGGAGCGCACCGGCACCCTGCTGCTCGAGGACGTCGGCGTGCCGCTCCCCCAGCTCGGGGCGCTCGTCGACGGCATCGCCGCCATCGCCGCCGACCGCGACCTCACCATCGCCGTGATCGCGCACGCCGGCGACGGCAACACCCACCCGCTGATCGTCTTCGACCCGGGCGACGCCGACATGACCGAGCGCGCACAGACGGCGTACGGCGAGGTGATGGACCTCGCCCTGCGGCTGGGCGGGACCATCACCGGTGAGCACGGCGTCGGTCGCCTCAAGCGACCGTGGCTCGCCGACTACCTCGGCCCCGACGTGCTGGCCCTGACCCACAAGATCAAGGACGCGCTCGACCCGCAGGGGATCCTCAACCCCGGCGCTGGGTACTGAGCCCCACCGACCCGACCACGAAGGAGAGCGACCATGACCTCGTCCCACGACCCGAGCACCCCGGACGTCGACACCCCGGACGTCGACACCCCGGACGTCGACACCGACCCGGCCCACGACACCGACCAGGACGAGGGGTGGTCGTCCGAGGGCGGCGCCACCCCGTCCGGACCGGCCACGGCGACGGACGACGGCGACGACGACTAGTCACCGCCGCTGAGTCACGAGCCCGGTGACGAGCCCGATGACGAGCCCGATGGCCGCGTCCTCAGACCGGGTCGGGGGCGGGCACGACCTGCGGTCCGGTCGAGGGATCGGGGTCGACCACGGGCTCGCCCGGCTCGGTCGGCAGCGGGTCGCCGGCGGGGACCACCTCGGGGTCGGGGGGCTGCGGTGCGCTGGGGGTCGTCGTCATGTCGTCAGGTACCCATCGCCGACATGACCATGATCGACGCCCGCCGGAGGCGGTGGCGCCGCGGCACTGGCATGACCCGACGCTCGCGCGGGTACCCGCCGCCCATGACGACCACCCCCTCGGGAGAGCCGGTCCTGCTCGACGAGCTGACGACGGCAGGGACACGCGAGCTCGCCGCCCTCGGCGCACGGGCCGCAGCCGTCGCCGGGGACGTCGACGCGGCACTGGAGCTGGCCGCCGACGTGGGAGCGTCCCTGCCGCGGCCGGGATCGGGCCAGTCCGCCTTCGTCTGGTCCGTGCTGGCCACGCTCGGCGCGTCCGACCTGACCGTCGCCCGGGTGCTGGAGCCGCACCTCGACGCGATCGCGATCCTCGACCAGGCCGGCGAGCCCGCCGGACCGGGGACGTGGGGCGTCTTCGCGGCCGAGGGGCCGGGCGAGCCGCTGCGCGCGAGCAGCGCCGCGACGGGCGACGGGGCGGGCGGCGGGGCGGCGTACCGCCTCGACGGGCGCAAGCACTGGTGCTCCCTCGGTGCCGTGCTCGACCACGCGCTCGTCAGCGCCTGGGTCGGCGACCGTCGACAGCTGTTCGCCGTCGACCTGCAGGCCCCGGGCGTCCGGGCGGTGGCCGGGACCTGGGTCGCGCGCGGGCTCGCCGACGTCGACTCCGGCCCCATCGACTTCGACGGCGCGAGCGCGCGGGCGGTCGGCGAGCCGGGGTGGTACCTCGAGCGGCCGGGCTTCGCCTGGGGCGGGATCGGGGTGGCCGCCGTGTGGTTCGGTGGCGCGGTCGCGCTGGCCCGACGCATCCGCACGAGCGCGACGACGCGGCCTCCCGACCAGGTCGGGCTCATGCACCTCGGAGCGGTGGACGCCGCCCTGCACGCGGCCCGCTGCACCCTGTCCCACGCTGCCGCGGCACTGGACGCGGGCGAGCTGACCGGCGACGCCGGTGCCCGCGCGGCGCTGCGCGTGCGCGAGGTGGTGGCGCTGGCCGCCGAGGACGTCCTGCGCCGCGCAGCGCACGGGCTCGGACCGGGTCCGCTGGCCACCGACGAGGACCACGCTCGGCGCGTCGCCGACCTCGAGCTCTACCTCCGTCAGTGGCACGCGGAGCGCGACCAGGCTGCCCTGGGACAGGCCGTGGGCGCCGCGGGACCCGCCCCGTGGTGACGGCGCCCGCCTTCCGCCACGACCGGCCCGGCACACCCGAGGAGGCCTGGTCGCGGTCGCTGGCCGACCGCGACGTGCCGCCCCTCCGCCTCCCGGCCACGGCACGCCGGCTGCTCGTCCTCGGCGCCCACCCGGACGACGAGGCGCTGGGCGCGTCCGGGCTGATGCGGTCGGCCTCGCTCGCCGGGTGGGAGGTCGGCGTGCTGTGCGCGACCTCGGGCGAGGGCTCGCACCCCGACTCCGTCACCCTGTCCCCCGCCGGGCTGGCGACCGTCCGGCGCCTCGAGCTCAGCGCGTCCGTGGCCGTGGCGGCACCGGCCGCGACGACGGCGTGCCTCGGGCTCCCGGACGGCGACGTCGCGTCCCACGTCGACGAGCTGGTCGACCACGTGGTCGCCGCGATCGGCACCCAGGGCAGCGAGGTGGTGCTGTGTGCCCCGTGGCGCTCCGACGGTCACCCCGACCACGAGGCGGTCGGCCGCGCGGCGGCGATCGCCGCCGGACGCACCGACGCGCACCTGCTCGAGTACCCGATCTGGCTCTGGCACTGGGGCCACGACGCGGACCTGCCGTGGGACGACGTACGGCGCCTGCCCCTCGACGAGGACGCGCGCGCCACCAAGCGTGCGGCGATCGCCGCGCACGCCACCCAGATCGCACCCATCTCGCCCGCCCCGGGCGACGAGGTGCTGCTCACTGCGGAGGTGCTCGCCCACTTCGACCGCGCCGACGAGCTGTTCGTCGAGACGACCGGGCGGGTCCCCGACGACGCTCTCGAGCGCGTCCATCGTGACGACCCGGACCCGTGGGAGGTGGACTCCTTCTACGAGCGCCGCAAGCGCGCCGTCACCCTCGCCGCGCTGCCCCGCGAGTCCTACGGGCGGGCGCTCGAGGTCGGCTGCTCCGTGGGCGCCCTCGCCGTCGACCTGGCGACGCGGAGCGAGCGGCTGCTGGCCGTGGACGCGAGCGAGGCGGCGGTCGCAGCGGCCCGGCACCGCGTCGCCGGGCTCCGCGACGTCGAGGTCCGACGCATCGACGTACGCACCGAGTGGCCCGACGGGGCCTTCGACCTCGTGTCGATCTCCGAGGTGGGCTACTTCCTGAGTCCCCGTGCGCTCGGCGAGCTGGTCGAGCGCAGCCTGGCGTCGTTGACGCGCGACGGACACCTGCTCCTGTGCCACTGGCGGCACCAGCCGGTCGGCTGGCCGCTCGCGGGGCCCGCCGTCCACGCCGCGTTCCTCGCCACCGGAGCGCCGGTGCTCGTCGCGCACGACGAGCCCGACTTCCTGCTGCACGTCCTGGGGCGACCCGCGTGAGCACGCCGCTCGCCGTGGCGGTGGTCATCCCCGCTCGGGACGAGGAGGCGCTGCTGCCGGGCTGCCTCGACTCGGTGTCCCGCGCGGTCCGTGCGCTCGGCCGGGAGCACCCGGAGGTGCGCTGCCGGACATTCGTGGTGCTCGACTCGTGCCACGACGGGACGGCGGGGATCGTGGCCGGACGTCGCGACGTGAGCGCGGTCCCGGTGCAGGCGGGATGCGTCGGTGCCGCCCGCGCGGCCGGCGTCGACGCGGCGGCCGTGTGGTCCGGTCGCGCCGCCGCCCCGCGGGTCTGGATCGCGAACACCGACGCGGACAGCACCGTCCCCGAGCACTGGCTGGTGGACCAGGTGCGCTTCGCGACCGCGGGACTGACGCTGGTCGTCGGCACCGTCGAACCCACCGCCGGCGACCTCACGGCCGAGGAGATGGTCCTGTGGCGGGCCCGCCACAGCGTCGGCGACGGTCATCAGCACGTCCACGGCGCCAACCTCGGCTTCACGCTGGCCGCCTACCGCGCGGTCGGCGGCTTCCGTCCGCTACGGGTCCACGAGGACGTCGAGCTGGTCGCCGCGATGCGCGCCGACGGGGTCGCCACGGTGGCGACCGGCAGCCTGAGCGTCACCACGTCGGGGCGCCGGCACGGCCGCGCTCCGGACGGCTTCGCCGCCTACCTCGACGGGCTGGGTGCGTAGGAGGCCACCGGCCCGCCGAGCGGGTCGGCGTCAGAGCGCGCGCAGGTGCTCCTCGAGGCTCTCGGCCACGCGGTCGGCGAGCAGCTTGAGCCCGGCGGGCATGAGCGGCTCGGCCAGCTTGGCGGCCCCGTGCGGGGTGAACTCCGCGTGGTAGGTGAGCTCGGTGCCCGACGCGGTCGGGCGCAGCGTGATGGTGTCGAGCAGGGTCAGCGAGCCGGCGTCGCCGGCGAGCTGCATCCGCTGGTTCTCGACGAGCTCCTTGACCTCGTAGTCGACCTCCTGCTCGGAGCCGAGGAACTTCGACACGTTGTGGTAGCGCGTGCCCACTCCCCCGTCGCCGGAGGTGCGCTCGGTCCTGACGGTCGGCGGGTCCCACTCCTCGGTGTTGGTCCAGTCGCTGATGTACGTCCAGACCCGCTCCACGGGCTGGTCCACGGTGATCGTGCGTTCCACGGACGGCATGGGTCGTCCTTTCGTCGAGGTCGGTGTGGCTGCGCCGTACCCCCCGTGTCGCCCGTCCATGTGCGCGGCGGTCAGGAGCGACCCGGCACCCAGTCCAGGCCCAGCAGGTCGCCGGGCACCTCCTCGACGCGCAGCGCGCCGGACTCCAGCAGCTCGGCGCGACCGAAGCCACCCGAGCGCAGCGCGACGCAGCCGATCCCCGCGGCCTCGGCCGAGCGGACGTCGTAGACCGTGTCGCCCACGAGGACCGCGTTGTCGACGTCGCCCAGCCTGTCCAGGGTCTCCTGCACGAGGTCGGGCGCCGGCTTGGACGCGTCCACGTCCTGCGACGTGACGAGCTCCGCGATGTCCGACCCGATGCCGAGCAGGTCGACCGCCTCGCGGGCGAACTGCGGGTCGCCGGACGAGGCGAGCGCCACGACGTGCCCCTCACGGGCCAGGAGGCGGACGAGCTCCGACGCGCCGGGCAGCGGGCGGACCTCGGCCCGCAGCTCGAGGTACTCCTCGCGCCAGGCGTCGCGCAGGTCGTCGCCGTACCGCTCCTCCGTCTCGTCGTCCGCGACCTCCGCGACCAGCCGGTCCCCGCCCATGCCGATCGAGCGGTGGACGCGCCACATCGGCGGGACGTCGGTGAGGCGGGCGAAGGCACGCAACCATGCGACCGCGTGGTGGTAGGTCGAGTCGACGAGGGTGCCGTCGATGTCGAAGAGGACTGCTGAGGTGGTCATCCGCGGACGTACCCGCGCCACTCGTCCACATGCGCCGGTCACGAGCGGGTACGGCGGGTTCCCAGCGTCCACGCGAGGAGACCACCATGCGCTTCGGCTACTTCCTGTCCTGCGAGGAGTACACCCCTGCCCAGCTCGTCGAGCAGGCCGTGCTCGCCGAGGAGGCGGGCTTCGAGTGCCTGTGGATCAGCGACCACTTCCACCCGTGGAACGACGAGCAGGGCCAGAGCCCGTTCGTGTGGTCGGTGATCGGCGCGCTCTCGCAGGCGACCCGGCTGCCCGTGACGACGGCCGTGACCTGCCCCACCGTGCGCATCGATCCCGTCGTCGTGGCCCAGGCGGCAGCGACCAGCGCCGTGATGCTCGAGGGTGGGTTCACCCTGGGGGTCGGCACCGGTGAAGCGCTCAACGAGCACGTGCTCGGCCGGGTGTGGCCCACCCTCGACGTCCGTCTCGAGATGCTGGAGGAGGCGATCGGCGTGATGCGCGAGCTGTGGGACGGCGACTTCGTCAACCACCACGGGAAGCACTACACCGTCGACACCGCCCGGATCTACACGCTGCCCGAGACCCCGCCACAGGTCTTCGTCTCCGGTTTCGGCCCGAAGGCGACGGACCTGGCGGCCCGGGTCGGTGACGGCTACATCACCACCTCGCCCGAGCGCGAGCTGCTCGACCGCTTCCGCGAGGAGTCGGGGGGCAAGCCGACCCAGGGCGGGGTCAAGGTGTCGTGGGCGGCGACCGAGGAGGAGGGGGCCGAGATCGCGCACCGCCTCTGGGCCAACAGCGGGCTGCCCGGCGAGCTGGCCCAGGTGCTGCCGTCGCCCCGGCACTTCGAGCAGGCCTCCACGCTCGTCACCGTCGAGCAGACCCGCGAGTCGGTGTCGTGCGGCTCCGACGTCGCCGCGCACATCGATGCGTTGATGCCCTACGTCGAGGCCGGCTTCGACGACGTGTACGTCGCCAACATGGGCCCGCACTACGCCGAGATGATCCGCGCGTTCGGCTCGGAGGTCCTGCCGGTCCTCCGCGAGCGCAGCGCCGACCAGGGCGCGTCCACCCGATGACGTCCGTCGGCCTGCTCGTCGTCGGCAGTGGTCCGGCCGGGGTCCACGCCGCTGCGGCCTACCTGCGGGCGGGTGGCGCGGGGTCCGTGCTCCTGGTCTCCGCGGACCGCGATGCGCCGTACCAACGACCGCCGCTGTCCAAGGGCGTGCTCGCCGGCGACGACCCGGTGGAGGGGACGGCGATCCTCGACGACGAGGACGACCTGGACGCGTGGCGCCGGGTCGAGGTGGAGCTGGGCACCCGGGTCGAGGCCGTCGACGTCGTACGCCGCAGCGTGCTGTGCGACGACGGACGCCGCCTGCCCTACGACCGGCTCGTCCTGGCCACCGGCTCCGCGCCGGTCCCGCTGCCCGGGGCCGACGCGGACGCGCCGGTGCACCTGCTGCGTAGCCTGGAGCAGGCCCGGGCCGTGGTCGGCGCCCTCGACGGGGCTGGGACCGTCGTGGTCGTGGGCTCGGGCTTCATCGGCTGCGAGGCGGCCGCCGCGCTCGCCGGGCGCGGCCTGCGCACGGTCCTCGTCACCCCGGAGCACGCTCCCCAGGCCGCGCGTCTCGGCGACTGGGCCGGCGGCCGCATCGCGACCTGGCTGATCGCGGCGGGGGTCGAGCTGCGCACCGGCGTCGAGGTCGAGTCGGTCGCACGGACGGGCGTGGTCCACCTCGGCGACGGCGAGGAGGTCCCCGCCGACCTGGTGCTCGCCGCGGTCGGCGTGCAGCAGGACCAGCCCCTGCTGCGCACGATCGACGTCGAGGTCGACGAGGGCCGGGTCGTCGTCGACGCCGGGATGCGCAGCACCGACGAGCACGTGTGGGCCGTGGGCGACGTCGCCGCGGCCCACCACCCGGTCGCGGGTCGCACGCTGACCGTGGAGCACTGGGGCGACGCGATCGCGATGGGTCGCACCGCCGGCGCCAACGCGGCCGCGGCGAGCCTCGACACACCGGATGCCGCGACCGAGTGGTCGGACCCGCCCGGCTTCTGGAGCGAGATCGGCGGGCACACGCTGAAGTACTCCGCGTGGGGCGACGGCTTCGACCGGGCGTCGGTCGTCGAGCACGACGCCGGGTCCTTCACGGTGTGGTACGCCGACGAGGACGGTGAGCTCGTCGGCGTGCTGACCCACGGCTGCGACGACGACTACGAGCGCGGCGGTGACCTCCTCGCCCGGCGCGCAACCCTCGCCGAGTCCCTGGAGACCGGAGGGTGACCGGGACGGAGGCCTTGCGCAGCCGTGGGGCGCGGGTAGCGTCGCGACCAGTCAGACCGGGTGGAGAGGAGCAGGTCCGCGTGACCGCTGACGTCTCCGACCGCGCACGGCCCCCGTCGTTGTCGGCGAGCCTGCTCGGCGCCGCCCACCTGGGCCCGGGCGTCGCGGTGACCGTCCTGGCGGGCCTGCTGGCGCTGGCCCAGGACCTGTCGGCGACCCGGCTCGTGCTGGTCGTCTCGGCGGTGCTGGCCGGCCAGCTGTCCGTCGGGTGGAGCAACGACCTCGTCGACCTCGGCCGCGACCGGCGGGCCGGCCGCGCCGACAAGCCGCTGGCCGCTGGCGCCGTCCCCGTCCGTCTGGTCACGGCCTGCTGCGCGGTCGCCGTCGCGGCGTGCGTCGGGCTGTCCCTCGCGTGCGGTGTGGTCGCCGGCCTGGTGCACCTGCTGTGCGTGGCCGCCGCGTGGGCCTACAACCTGGGGCTCAAGTCGACCGTCTGGTCCTGGCTCCCCTATGCCGTCGCCTTCGGCGGGCTCACCGTCTTCGTCGCGCTGGCCGGCGATGGCCGGGCTCCGTGGTGGTGGCCCGTGGGCGCTGCGCTGCTGGGCGTCGGTGCCCACCTGCTCAACGTGCTCCCCGACCTCGCCGACGACGCGGCCACCGGCGTGCACGGACTGCCGCACCGCCTGGGTCGGCGCTGGATCGCCCCCGTCGCCACCGCGGTGCTCCTCGCCGGCACGGCGGTCGTGCTGCTGGGTGGCGCGCCCCCCACCGTGGTCGCCGTGGCCGCCGCCGTCGTCGCCCTCGCGCTCGCGGCCGTCGTGGTCTCGGGCTCGGGACGGCGACCGTTCGTCGCCGCCGTCGGGATCGCCCTGATCGACGCGATGATCCTGGTGGCCGCCCGATGACCGGCGCCATGAGCAGCCACGAGGACTGGGACGTCGTCGTGGTCGGCGCCGGACCGGCCGGGTCGGCTGCGGCACTGGCCGCGCTCGCCGAGGACCCCGGCCTGCGCGTGCTGCTGCTCGACCGCAGCGACTTCCCGCGCGACAAGTCGTGCGGGGACGGCATCGCCCCGCACGTCCTCGACGCGCTGGCGTCCGTCGGCGCGGCCGACGTCGTGGCGGGCTGGACCCCGCTGCGCCGGCTCGAGCTGTCCCACGGTGACGTGCGTGTCGAGGGCGACATGGCCCGCGAGGTGCACGTGGTGCCGCGGCAGGTCTTCGACGCCCGCCTCGTCGAGCGGGCCACCGGTGCCGGCGCCGTGCTCCGGCGGCACCGCGTCACGTCGCTCGACCTCGACCCCCTCGTCGTCTCCGGCTCGTTGCGAGCGCGGGTCGTCATCGGCGCGGACGGGGCCGGCTCGCTCGTGCGCCGGCGGTTGACGGACCGCCGGGGAGAGCCGCGCGCGATCGCGATCCGCGGCTACGCCCCCACGACGCCCGAGCTCCTCGGCCGCCAGGTCATCCGGTACGGCGATCGCCGCCAGCCGTCGTACGCCTGGGCGTTCGACCGCGGCGACGGGCTCGTCAACGTCGGCTACGGCGAGCTGCTGCCCGGCGACCGCCGCCGCTCGCCGGCACCGAGCCGCGCGCTGCTGCTCGAGCAGCTCGAGCAGCTGGTCCCGGGCGCGGCCACCACCGGCGGCGACTGGAAGGGCCACCACCTCCCGCTCAGCGGCTGGCGCTGGCACCAGCCCGACGGTCGCGTCCTGCTGGCCGGTGACGCGGCCGGGCTGGTCAACCCGATGACCGGCGAGGGCATCTACTACGCGGTGGCGACCGGCATCTCCGCGGGCCGGACCGCCGCCCGGGCGCTCGCCGTCGGCACGGCCGACGACGCCGGAGCCATGCACCGCCGCGACGTACGCCGCCTGCTGGGCTCACACCTCCGTCACACCTGGGTCTCGTCGCGGCTGGCGCAGTCGCCGGCCGTGGTCGACGCGGGCATCCGCGCCGCCGGCCGTGACCGGCACGTGTTCGACACCCTGGTCGAGATCGGTCTCGGCGACGGCCGCATCGACACGGGCCTGGTCCGCGGGCTCGTCGGCTCGCTGGTCCGGCCGTCCCACCACCCCCGCGCCACGATGGAGCTGTCATGAGGATCCTGTCCGCCCGCGGTGTGCTCCCGCGGCACTCCCACCCCCAGTCCGAGATCACCGAGGCGTTCGCCGACGTGATCTCCCAGCGCTCCCTCGACCGCGCGCTCCTGAAGCGGTTCCACGCCAACGCCGGCGTCGCGCGCCGCCACACGGTGCTGCCGCTGGAGGACTACGCCGGGCTGGGCGACTTCGGCCGGGCCAACGACCTGTTCATCGAGCACGCCGTGGAGCTCGGCTCCCGCGCACTGGTGGACGCGCTGAAGGCCGCCGACCTCACGCCGAGCGACGTCGACCTGATCGTCACGGCCACGGTGACCGGCCTCGCCGTGCCGTCCCTCGACGCCCGCATCGCCGCCGTCGTCGGCCTGCGACCCGACGTGAGGCGGGTGCCGCTGGTCGGGCTGGGCTGTGTGGCCGGGGCGGCCGGGATCGCCCGCCTCAACGACCACCTCGTCGGTCACCCCGGTCACACGGCCGTGCTCGTCGCCGTCGAGCTCTGCTCGCTGACGGTGCAGGCCGACGACGTGTCCGTGCCCAACCTCGTGGCCAGCGGGCTCTTCGGTGACGGCGCCTCCGCGGTGGTCGCCGTGGGCGACGCCGGACCCGACGGCCCGGTCGAGGTGCTCGACTCACGCAGCCGGCTCTACCCCGACACGGAGCGCACCATGGGCTTCGACGTGACGGGCAGCGGGCTGCGGATCGTGCTCGACGCCGAGGTGCCCTCGCTCGTCGAGCAGCACCTGCGCGGCGACGTGGACGCCTTCCTCGCCGACCACGACCTGACCCGCGACGACATCGGGTGGTGGGTCTGCCACCCCGGTGGGCCGAAGGTGATCGAGGCGCTCGAGGCGGCGCTCGAGGTGCCCCGCGAGGCGGTCCAGCTCACCTGGGACTCGCTGGCGCGGGTCGGCAACCTGTCGTCGGTGTCGGTGTTGCACGTGCTCGAGGACACCCTGCGCGAGCGACCGCCCGAGCCGGGCAGCCACGGCGTGCTGATGGCCATGGGGCCGGGCTTCTGCTCCGAGCTGGTGCTGCTGCGGGCCACGTCGTGACGGGCCTCGTCGCGTTCACGGTGCTCGTCGCGCTGGTCGGCGTCGAGCGGCTCGCCGAGCTCGTCGTCTCGAAGCGCAACGCCGCCTGGAGCATGGAGCGCGGCGGCGTCGAGTCGGGGCAGGGCCACTACCCCTTCATGGTCGTGCTCCACACGGGCCTCCTCGTCGGGGCGCTGGCGGAGGCGTGGTGGCGCCGACCGGACGTCCCGTCCGTCCTCGCCTGGTCGATGCTCGCGCTCGTCCTCGCCTCCCAGGCCCTGCGCTGGTGGTGCATCACCACCCTCGGGCCGCGGTGGAACACCCGCGTCATCGTGGTGCCCGGGCTGGCACCGGTCCGGGAGGGGCCCTACCGCCTGATGACCCACCCCAACTACGTCGCCGTCGTCGTCGAGGGCGTCGCCCTCCCGCTGGTCCACGCCTCGTGGATCACGGCGGTCGTCTTCACGCTCGCCAACGCCGCGCTCCTGACCGTGCGCATCCGGGCCGAGGACGCCGCCCTGGCCACCCTCCCCGATGCCCGGGTCGAGGCGCCCCGTGCGTGACCTGGTCGTCGCCGGCGGCGGTCCCGTCGGGCTCGCGGTCGCGCTGCACGCAGCTCGTGCGGGCCTCGACGTCGTGGTGCGCGAGCCCCGCGACGGTCCGATCGACAAGGCCTGCGGGGAGGGACTGATGCCGGGCGCCCTCGGCGAGCTCGCCGCCCTCGGGGTCGATCCCGAGGGGCACGACCTCGCCGGCATCCGCTACCTCGACGGACTGCGGCCGCACCGGTCGGTCGAGGCGCGGTTCCGGGCGGGACCCGGGCGGGGTGTGCGACGTACGACCCTGCACGCAGCCCTCTCCGAGGCCGTCTCCGCAGCCGGCGTCCCCGTCGAGCAGAGAGCAGTGCGGGCCGTCCGCGACGTGCGCGACCACGTGCTGGTGGACGACGAGCCGGCGCGCCACCTCGTCGGAGCCGACGGGCTGCACTCGAGCGTCCGCACCCTGGCCGGCCTCGACCGCGGGCCGGCCCCGCGACGCCGGTTCGGGCTGCGCTGCCACGTGACGCAGGCGCCGTGGTCGCCGTTCGTCGAGGTGCACTGGGCGCCGCACGCCGAGGCCTACGTCACCCCGGTCGCCGACGACCTCGTCGGGGTGGCCGTGCTGACCGACCAGGGCGGCGGCTTCGACGACGCCCTCGACCAGCTCCCCGCGCTGCGCGACCAGCTCACGGGTGAGCGGACCAAGGTGCTCGGCGCCGGTCCGCTGCGCCAACGCGTCACGCGTCGCGTCGCCGGACGCGTCCTGCTGGTCGGCGACGCCGGAGGGTACGTCGACGCGCTGACCGGAGAGGGCCTCGCGGTCGGTCTCGCGCAGGCCCGTGCGGTGGTCGAGTGCCTCGCCGCGGGCGACGCCACGGGCTACGAGGCGCGGGCCCGTTCGCTCGCGCGTCGCCACGAGCTGCTGACCCACGCCCTGCTCCGGGCCACCTCGCACCGGATCGTCCGCACGCGCCTCGTCGAGGTCGCGGCCCGCGCGCCGTGGCTGTTCTCGGCGGCCGTCAACCAGCTCGCCCGCCCGGCGGGAGCAGTCCGATGACCGAGCTCGTGGTGCTGCTCGACGAGCAGGGACAGGCGGTCGGGACGGCCGACAAGGCGACCGTGCACCACCAGGACACCCCGCTCCACCTGGCCTTCTCCTGCTACGTCTTCGACGGCGCCGGCTCCGTGCTCGTGACCCAGCGGGCGCACACGAAGGTGACGTGGCCGGGAGTGTGGACCAACGCCTGCTGCGGGCACCCGGGCCCGGGCGAGCCGATCGAGGACGCCGTACGGCGACGGGTGCGCGACGAGCTCGGGATCGAGCTCCAGCAGCTCGTGCTGCTGCTGCCCGGCTTCCGCTACCGCGCCGAGATGCTCGGCGTCGTCGAGCACGAGATGTGCCCGGTCTTCGCCGCGGTCAGCACCGACTCGCTCCGCCCCGACCCGGCCGAGGTGGCGGACGCCGCCTGGGAGTCGTGGGACGGGTTCAGGAGCGGGGTGCTGGACGGCACGCGGGCCATCTCGCCGTGGTGCCGCGACCAGGTCGCCGCGCTCCCCGCCGAGCCGTGGACCGCGCCGGCCGCCGCTGCCGACGGCCTGCCGCCGGCAGCGCGACGCCCCGGTCGCTGACCGGGGCGTCGCTGGACGGTCGGTCAGGGTGTGAAGACCACCTTGACCATGCCGTCCTCCTTGTCCCGGAAGCTGCGGTAGGCCTCGGGCGCGTCCTCGAGCGGGAGGTGCTGGGTGGCGAAGGTCTCGACACCGAGCACGTCCTCGTCCTTCAGCAGCAGCGCGAGGATGTCGTCGCTCCACTTGCGGACGTTGGCCTGGCCCATGCGCAGCTGGATCTGCTTGTCGAAGAGCTGGAACATCGGCAACGGGTCGGCCGCTCCCCCGTAGACGCCGGAGACGCTGACCGTGCCGCCGCGGCGGACGGAGTCGATCGCCGAGTAGAGCGCGGCCAGCCGCTCTGACCCCACCGTGAGCATCGCCTTCTCCTGCAGCTTCTTCGGCAGCAGGGCGACCGCCTTCTGGGCCAGCTCGGCCTTGGGCGAGCCGTGCGCCTCCATGCCGACGGCGTCGATGACCCCGTCCGCGCCGCGTCCGTCGGTCAGCTCGCGCACGCGCTCCGCGACGTCGTCGACGTCGGACATGTCGATGACCTCAGCGCCGTACGCACTCACGCGGCCCAGCCGCTCCGGGACCTGGTCGACGACCACGACCCGCAGACCGCGGCTGGTCGCGATGCGCCCGGCCATGTCGCCGATCGGGCCGGCGCCCAGCACGACCAAGGTGTCGCCCTGCTGGAGGTCGGCGTACTCCACCGCCTGCCACGCGGTCGGCAGCACGTCGGACAGGAACAGGAAGCGGTCGTCGGGCGGGCCGTGGGGCACCTTGATCGGCAGCGTGTCGGCGAACTGCACGCGCAGCGCCTCCGCCTGCCCGCCGGGCACGGAGCCGTAGAGCTTGCTGTAGCCGAGCAGGCTCGCCCCGGTGCCCTGATCGGTGTTCTGCGTGGTCTCGCACTGGCTGAACAACCCGCGGCTGCACATCCAGCACGACCCACAGCTGATGTTGAACGGGACGACGATGCGATCGCCGACCTCGAGCGTCGAGACGGCCGAGCCGACCTCGCGCACGATGCCCATCGGCTCGTGGCCGACGATGTCGCCCGGCGCCATGAACGGGGTGAGCGGGTCGTAGAGGTGCAGGTCGGACCCGCAGAGCCCCGTCGACGTGACGTCGATGATGACGTCCGTCGGCTGCTCGATCACCGGGTCCGGCACCTCCATCACCTGCATGTCGCGCCGGCCCTGCCAAGTCACTGCCTTCATCGCGTTCCCTCTCGTGGATCCGTCATCGTGCTCGTGTGGTGCTCACCCGTGGCGTACCCGACGCCCGTGTCCGCATGCGGGCACGAGGGTCGGGTACGTCGCAGTCATGGCGGGCAGCCACCCGGCCCGCACCCCGACACCGAGGAGTCCCCCCATGTCCACGGACGCCATCGTCCTGCTCAAGCAGGACCACCAGGAGATCCGTCGCGTCTTCCGCCAGTTCCAGCAGGCCGGCGAGAACGCAACCAAGCGCAAGGGAGACCTCGTCGACAGCATGATCGAGCTCCTGACCGTCCACACCTACATCGAGAACGAGGTCATGTATCCGCGTGTGCGGGAGCTCCTCCCAGACCTCGAGGACGACGTCCTCGAGTCCTACGAGGAGCACCACGTCGCGGACCTGCTCGTGGTGGAGCTGGCCGGGCTCTCTCCCGACCACGAGCGGTTCGACGCCAAGACGACCGTCCTGATCGAGAACGTCACGCACCACATGGACGAGGAGGAGCAGGACTGGTTCCCGAAGGTGCGTCAGGGACTCGGGCGCAAGGCCCTGCAGGAGATCGGGGCCGACCTGATCGAGGCACGCGCCAAGGCGCCGACCCGCCCGTCACAGCCGAGCGCATTGAAGAAGACCGTCGACGCCGTCATCAGCTGATCGGACCGGCCCCGACCCGATCGAGAGGATCCCCCATGGCCGAGAACACCCGCCTCTTCCACGCGACCCCCGAGCAGGTCTGGGACGTCCTGAGCGACGGATGGGTCTATCCCGTCTGGGTCGTCGGCGCGGCCCGCATGCGCGAGGTCGACGACACCTGGCCGGCCGTCGGCAGCAAGCTGCACCACTCCGTCGGCCCGTGGCCGCTACTGATCGACGACACCACCGAGGTGATCGCCTCGACACCCGGCCGCTCGCTGACCCTGCGCGCCCGCGCCTGGCCCATCGGCGAGGCCGAGGTGACGATCCGGCTGGACTCGCTGGGCGCCGAGACCGAGGTCCACATCGAGGAGGAGCCCTTGTCCGGACCGGGGGCGCTCATCCCACCGCCCGTGCGCGGGATGAGCCTGCGGTGGCGCAACACCGAGACCCTGCGCCGCCTCGCCTACATCGCCGAGGGCAAGGCGTGACGTCACCTCGAGTGGTGCTGGTGACCGGCGCCTCCAGCGGCATCGGTGAGGCCACCTCGCGAGCGGCCGCCTCCCGCGGCGACCACGTGGTGCTGCTGGCGCGCGGTCGCGAGAGCCTGGAGCGGGTCGCCGCCGACTGCGACGCCCTCGGTGCCGCCTCCACCCTGGTCGTGCCGGCCGACGTCTCCGACGACGCGGCCGTCAGCGAGGCCGTCGCCACGACGATGGAGCGACACCAGCGGCTGGACGTCGTCGTGGGCTGCGCCGGTGTCGTCGCCTACGGCCGCCTCGAGGAGGTCCCGGTCGACGTGTTCGACCAGGTGCTCGCCACCAACCTCCACGGGTCGACCAACCTCGCGCGCCACGTGCTGCCCGTCCTGCGGGACCAGGGCGGCGGCAGCATGGTGCTCGTCGGGTCGCTCATCGGCCACCTCGCCGTCCCCGACATGGGGGCCTACGCGCTGAGCAAGTGGGGCGTGCGCGCCCTCGTGCGACAGTTGCGTGTGGACAACCGCGACCGACCGGGCATCAGGTTCGGCTACGTCGCCCCCGGCGGCGTCGACACCCCGATCTACCGTCAGGCAGCGACGTACGGCGACTCCGTCGGCCGGCCGCCGTTCCCGGTGGCCTCCCCCGAGCGGGTGGCCCGGCGCGTCCTCGCGATTGCCGACCGTCCGTGGCTGCCGAGCCAGGTGGGCCCGGCCAACGACGTGATCCGGTTCGGCTTCACCGCCCTGCCCTGGGTCTACGACCGACTCGTCAACCCGCTGTTCCGGGTCGTCGCCCAGGACCTCGTCGCGCCCGTGGTCCGCGGACCGGGCAACGTGCTGGCGTCCGACCAACGGCTCAACGGACTGCGCGGAGACCAGGGCAACGCGCTCGTCGGCGTCGCGCGCAACCTCCAAGCTGTCGTCCGGCGCCGCCGGAGCGGGTCGTGAGCTGGGACGCGATCGTCGTCGGCGCCGGTCCCAACGGGCTGGTCGCCGCCAACCGCCTGCTCGACGCCGGCTGGTCGGTGCTGCTGCTGGAGGCCCAGCCCGACGTCGGGGGGGCCGTCCGCAGCGACCGCGAGCTGCACCCCGACTTCGTCCACGACACCTTCAGCGCGTTCTACCCCCTCGCCGCGTCGTCGCCGACGATCGCGTCCTTCGACCTCGAGCAGCACGGCCTCGAGTGGACGCACGCACCGTCCGTGCTCGGGCACCCGCTGCCCGACGGCAGCTGGGCCGTCCTGCACCGTGACCGGGACCGGACCGCGGCGGGTCTCGACGACCTGCACCCGGGCGACGGCGAGGCCTGGCTGCGGCTCTGCGCCGAGTGGGACCGCGTCGGCCCGCACCTGATCGGGGCCCTCCTGACCCCCTTCCCGCCGGTGCGCCACGGCCTCGGGATGCTCGCCGCGTTGCGGCACGTGGGCGGGCTCGACTTCGTGAAGACGCTGCTGACCCCCGTCACCGAGCTCACGAGCGAGCGCTTCGGCGGCGAGGGCGCCCGCATGCTCATCGCCGGCAACGCTGCCCACGCGGACATCCCGCTCGACTCCCCCGGCTCGGGTCTCATGGGCCTGCTGCTGGCGATGATGGGCCAGGACGTCGGGTTCCCCGTCCCCCGCGGCGGTGCGGGCGAGCTCACCCAGTCGCTCGCGCGGCGCTTCCGCGCCAACGGCGGCGAGCTCCGGACCGGCGCCGAGGTGGTGGAGGTGCTCGTGTCCGACGGCCGCGCCTCGGGGGTGCGGACCGGTGACGGCGAGCGCCACGCCGCCCGCCGCGCCGTCGTCGCCGACGTGCTGGCGCCCACGCTGTACACGAAGCTCCTCGACCCGGCCCACGTCCCCGATCGCGTACGCCGCTCGCTGCGCGCCTTCGTCCTCGACCCCGGCACGGTCAAGGTGGACTTCGCACTGAGCGGGCCGATCCCGTGGACCAACGGCCCGGCGCTGGCCAGCGGCACGGTGCACGTCGCCGACGACGTGCGCGACATGGCGCTGGCCATGAGCCAGGTGCAGGCGGGCGCCGTCCCGGCCGCGCCGTTCATGCTGACCGGCCAGATGACGACCAGCGACTCCACCCGCTCGCCGGCGGGGACCGAGTCGTTCTGGGCCTACGCCCACGTCCCGCAGCGCACGGTTCGCGACGCCGGGGACGACGGCATCCGGGGCGTGTGGGACCACGACGACTGCGAGCGCTACGCCGACCGCATGCAGGCGCGCCTCGAGCAGCGTGCCCCCGGCTTCGGCTCGACGGTGATGTCGCGCCGCGTGCTCGGGCCGCGCGAGCTCGAGGCCCGCGACGCCAACCTCGTCGGCGGCGCCCTCAACGGCGGCACCGCCCAGCTCCACCAGCAGCTGGTGTTCCGGCCCGTGCCCGGCCTCGGCCGGGCCGAGACGCCGGTCCGGGGGCTCTACCTCGGGTCCGCCTCTGCTCACCCCGGAGGCGGGGTGCACGGCGCCTGCGGGGACAACGCGGCGCGAGCCGCACTCGCCCACGCGCGGGTCGACGCCGTGCTGCCGTGGCGGAAGTCCTAGCGGGACCTCAGGACTGGCCCGCGCTCCGCGAGCGCTCCCGCAGCCAACGGGTCGTCCCGGTCGCCATCCCCCGCGACTTGGGGGCCTCGACCACCGGCACCACGATCAACGCCGACCCGTCGGGCAGGGACCACTTGAGGGCGTGGTAGACCGCGGACAGCGACTCGGTGCTCTCGAGCGCCAGCAGGCCGGGAGCGATCTGCCGCGCCTCGACCCACGGCCCGTCGAGGTCCTGCGGTGGGTGCTCGGTCCACGCGAGGAACGCCGTCACGGGAGGACCACCGTCACGCTCGGCTGTGACGACGTTCGTCCACGACGAGCGCCACGGCGTTGACGACGCCGTACCCCAGAGCGGTGGCGACGGCCTTCTTCCGCGAGGAGCTCGACGACGCCGTGGCCCCCAGGGTCGCAGCGTCCGTCAGGTCACCCGCCAGCCGAAGCAGCGCGCCGGTGCGCGCACCCTGCCGGCCGCCGAGCAGCGTCAGGACCGAGATCGGGACGTCTCGCCCCGCATAGGTGTAGGCGAGCCGGGCCACGGGGCGGCTCCAGGCTCCCGGATCGTCGAGCTGGTCACGCAGCGCGTCGGGGTGGGTGATCACCCACGCGCTGTATCCCAGGGTCGCGACGGCCAGGGCCTTGGTGAGGGGATAGTCCATGTCGCGAACCTACGTGCGACTACCCAGCGCCGGAGGGTCCACATGCTGCGACCGGCATCGGGTACCTCCTCGCCAGATGGCCGGTGACCCCGGGGTGATCGCGCCGTCCAGGCTCCCGGGTCTTCAGAAAGCAGGGCCCGGGAGCCGCCCCGAACCCGATCGACCCCCGCGCCCCGGCGCGGGGCGGCACACCGAGGAGGACTGGTCCGATGGCGACCGACGAATCCGTCCTGGAAGCGAGCCGCCAGCTGGCGGACGCGCTGAGGCCCGGCACGCTCGACCAGACGCTGGAGAACATCACCGCCGCGGCCGTGCAGGTGCTGCCCGAGGTCGAGCAGGCCAGCATCACCGTGCGGCACACCGACGGCCGGCTCGAGACCTTCGCCCCGACGAGCGAGATGCTCCTCGAGCTGGACGCGGCGCAGTACGACCTGCGTGAAGGTCCGTGCTACGACGCGGCGACCGACCGCGTGCACGTCCTGGCCCCCTTCCTGGCCACCGACAGCCGCTTTCCGCAGTACGCCCGGGAGGCCGAGGCCCTGGGGGTGCAGGCGCAGGCGGGGATCCGCCTCTTCGACACCCCGACGAGCTCGGGGGCCCTCAACCTCTACGCCTCGCAGCCGGGGAGGTTCGAGGAGCTCGGCGCGATCGGCGAGCTCTTCACCCACCAGTCGGCGACGGCCCTGGCCTACGCCTACGAGATCACCAACCTGACCGAGGCGATGCGGAGCCGGCAGCGGATCGGTCAGGCGGTGGGAGCGATCATGGAGAGGTACGACCTCGACGACGCCCGCGCCTTCGGCTTCCTGGCCAGGCTCTCGCAGGACAACAACATCAAGCTGCGCGACGTCGCCGAGACCCTGCTGGTCGACATGGACGAGCGCCGATCGGAGCAGGGGTGACGGGCTCGGCGAGCAGCGCGGACCTCACGCGTTTCGTGGTGGCCCAGAACGAGGGCGACACCTACGACCACGCCCTGGCCGAGCTGCGCGACGGTCGGAAGAGGAGCCACTGGATGTGGTTCGTCTTCCCGCAGGTCGCCGGGCTCGGCCGCAGCAGCATCGCGCGCGAGTTCGCGCTGGCGGACCTGGCCGAGGCGCGGGCCTTCCTCGCGCACCCGGTGCTCGGGGAGCGCCTGCGCGAGTGCTGTCGCGCCGTCCTCGAGATCCGCGGGTCCACCGCGGTCGACGTCCTCGGGCCGGTCGACGCGATGAAGCTCCGGTCGTCGATGACGCTGTTCGCGCGGGCCGCGCCCGACGAGCCGGTGTTCGGTGAGGTGCTCGACGCCTACTTCGACGGCGAGGCCGACGACGCGACCGATCGGTTGCTGACGACGGCCGACTGAGGGCCCACGGACTACCGGCGCTCGTTCGACGCGTCGATGCGGGCCATCACGGGTGTTGCCAGCGCGCCGTGGACGAGCACGGAGAGGATCACGGTGAACCCGAGGGTCGACCACAACCAGTCCTGTCCGAGCTCCGGCGCCTCCCCCGCGGCGTACGCCAGGTAGAAGACCGAGCCGACACCACGGATGCCGAAGAAGGCGACGACCAGCTTCTCGGACCGACGCATCTCGCCGGGCTCCTGGTGACGCCTCCACGCGCGCAGGGCGACGACACCGGCCAGCGGGCGCACCACCAGCACGAGGCCGACCCCGACGAGCACGCCTCGCCAGTCGAGCGCCTCCAGCAGCCCGCGGGTGACGGCGATGCCGAGCACGAGCAGCACGAACAGCGTGAGCAGGCGCTCCAGGCGCTCGGCGACCTCGTGCATCGCGGCGTGGTAGTCGTGCGACCTCTCGGCGGAGCGGAACGTCAACGCGCACACGAAGACCGAGAGGAAGCCGTAGCCACCGAGGACCTCGCCCACGCCGTACGACGCCGCCAGGGCAGCCAGGGCCATCAGCGAGTCCCCGCGCTCGGCGACGCGGAGCGTCCGGCTCTGCGACCGGAACGCGAGGCGTGCCAACGCCCACCCGACCGCGAGACCGGCGGCCACGCCGATGATCGTCCGGCCGACCAGGTCGAGGCCCACCCACTCGAGGGCCCAGCCGGAGACCGACCCGCCCGCGGCCATCAGGATCGCGAGGTGCACGAAGGGGAAGGCCAGTCCGTCGTTGAGGCCGGCCTCCGAGGTGAGCGTGAACCGCACCTCGTCGGACTCGTCCACCTCGAGGTCCCCGGTCTGTGGCCCGGCGACCTGCACGTCCGAGGCGAGGACCGGGTCGGTCGGCGCGAGGGCGGCGCCGAGCAGCAGCGCCGCGGCCGGGGTGAGCCCGGCTCCCCAGCCGAGAAGGGCCACGCCGCCGATCGTGAGCGGCATGCCGACCAGCAGCATCCGCCACGTCGCTCCCCAACGCCCCCAGCTCGAGCGGTTGCGGGGGTCGAGAGGACGGTCGAGGGCCAGCCCCACTCCCATCAGCGCGACGATCACCACGAGCTCGGTGACGTGCTCGATGGCGGCGCGGTTGTCCTGCGGGTCGAGGGGCAGGTCGTCGGGGAGCGGCGTCAGGCCGATCAGCATGCCGAGCGCGACCAGCACCATGGGCGCGGAGACGGCCCACCGCGAGAGCAGGTCGGGGAGGAGGATGGCCAGCAACAGGCACGCGCCGCCGACGAGGTAAACGAAGTCGGCAGTCATTGGTCGGGCGGTACCCGTGCGCCCGCCGATGATGCGTCGACCGACGCCAGCCGGTCCCCGCAGCTGCGTGAGCGCGGAGACCGGCTGGTCGGGTGGTCCGCCGCGCGGAGTGGAATCAACAGTCCCTCAGGGAGGGGCAGGCGACGGACCGACCTGTGGACCGCCGTACCCGCGACGTCGCAGACCATGCGCCCACTCTCGATCGGCGACGCCGTGTCGTCGACGGATGAGGTCGACGACACCGGGTACGTCTGCCCCATGATCCTCCCCAAGCCGCGCGGCAACCTGAGCGAGTGGGTCTTCCACCGCCTCCGCTCCGTCACGGACGAGCCCCGACCATGGTCCGGGGCACCGATCCCCGGCGCGACCGAGGACGAGGACGCGGCGATCGCGCTGTGGGCCTTGCACGAGCTGTCGTACGGCGGCTTCGAGGACGTCTCCGAGCACGCCGAGCAGGACCTCGCCGCCCAGGCGACCAGGACCCACCTGGAGCGCGAGCTCGAGCAGCGGCTCCGGTCCCGCTGGGTCGGCCGACCTGTCGAGCCGGTCGAGGTCCCGGCCGCGATCGACGAGCTCGTCGCCGGCGACGACGGCCCGTCCCTGGCCGCCTTCGTGCACCGGCGCGCCGACCGCGACCAGGTGCTGGAGCTACTGCGCCAGCGATCGGTCTACCACCTGAAGGAGGCCGACCCGACGACCTGGGTCGTGCCCCGGCTCCCCACCCGTGCCAAGGCCGCGCTGATGGAGCTGCAGTTCGACGAGTACGGCGACGGCGACCCCAACCGCCTGCACTCGCACCTGTTCGCGTGCGGCCTGGAGGCCGTCGGGCTGCGGGCGGAGTACGGCGCCTACATCGACGATGCCCTTCCCGAGGTGCTGGAGATGAACAACGCTCTCTCGATGTTCGGGCTCAGGCGCCGGTTGCGCGGGGCCGCCGTCGGTCACCTGGCCGCCTTCGAGGCGACGAGCTCGCTCCCCTCGCGACGCATGGTGCAGGGTCTCGAGCGACTCGACTTCGTCGAGCCGATGGTGCGCTACTACAGCGAGCACGTCGAGGCCGACGCCGTGCACGAGCAGCTGGCGGCCCGCGACATCTGCGGCACCCTGGCCGCCGACGAGCCCGCCCAGGCGCAGGAGGTGCTCTTCGGAGCCTTCACCTGCCTCGACCTGGAGGCCCGCTTCGCGCGGGCGATGTTCACCGCGTGGGGCGTCGAGCCATGAGCGCCGAGCAGTTCGAGCACCCGGACGTCGTGCTCTGCCCCGACGGGCCGATGCTGCTGCGCGGGGTCGACAGCGTGCAGGACGCGGACGGCACGGTGCACGCGGTCGACCGTCCGGTGGTCGCCGTCTGCCGTTGCCTCAAGTCGAGCCGGCTGCCGTGGTGCGACGGCACCCACAAGGTGATCCCGCGCGGCCACTCCTGACCGAGGCTCGCGCGGTCAGGCCCGGTCGATGCGCACCAGCGCGCCTCGCGGGAACCGTCGAGCCTCGACCAGGCGTAGGTCGCCGGTGTCGAGACCCTCGTCGTGCTCGAGGCGGGTGGCCTGCTCGGTGGTGCCGAGCTGGAGGACGGCGGATCCACCCGGGGCGAGGTGCTGCCGGATGACGCGCAGGCACGCGCGCGCCACGTCGAGACCGTCGTCGCCGCCGTCGATGGCGAGGAGCGGGTCCTCCGGGAACTGCCCGGTCTCGGTCCTCAGCACCCAGGGCGGGTCGGCGATGACCAGCGGGTACGCCTCGTCGGAGGCCAGCGCGTTCTCGAGGCGGGCCTGCCGGACCTCGACCCGCTGGGCGAGGCCGGCGGCGCTGGCGTTGGCCCGCGCGAAGTCGCACGCGACGTCGCTGGCGTCCACGCACACGAGCCGACGATCGGTGCCTGCCACGGCCAGCAGCCCGATCTGACCGGCACCGGCGCAGAGCTCCAGGATCGGACCGGGTGGGACGGTCGCGGCCAGCTCCGCGGCCCAGTCCGACTGCGCGGTCGTCCACTCACGTGGCCGCAGCACCCGGTCGTCGTACGCGATCGTCAAGGACCCGAAGGTCGTCTCCTCAGTCACCCGCGAGCCGTACCCCGGCGGTCGCGCCGTCATGCCCTGGTCCGTGTTGGCGTCGGGCCGGCACTGGTGCTTGAATATGAACACGTTCAGGCAGCCGGACGATCCGCTTCGTGATGCCAGGAAGACGAACGTGATCGACGTGAAGGCCCTCGAGTCCCTGTCCAGCGCCAGCCTCGCCATCTCGCAGCACCGCACTCACGCCGACGTGCTGCAGGAGGTGGTCGACCAGGCCGCACTCTGCCTGCCCGAGTTCGAGCACGTCAGCATCTCGCTGATCCTCCCCGACCGACAGCTCGACACCCTCGCAGCGACCACGGACCTGGCGCGTGAGCTCGACCGGGCACAGTCGGAGGCCCGGGGCGGACCCTGTGTGGAGGCCGGCCGGCTCGACGAGGTCATGCTCGTCGACGACGCACGCCACGAGCAGCGGTGGCCCCGCTACATCGAGGCGGCCCTCGCCCTCGGCCTGCGATCCCAGCTCGGCATCAAGCTGTCCAGCGACACTCGCGGGGCGATCTGCCTCAACCTGCACTCCACCACCCACGACGACCTCGACGCCGGATCGGTCGGCGTGGCCGAGCACTTCGCCGTGCACGCGGCCCTGGCCCTGGGGCACGCCCGCGCCTCCGACCAGTTGAAGACCGCCGTCGGGACGCGCACGATCATCGGCACCGCCATCGGGATCGTCATGGAGCGCTACGGCCTGGGCCAGGACCAGGCCTTCAAGTACCTCGTCCGGCTGGGCAGCGACCAGAACCGCAAGCTGCGCGTGGTGGCCCAGGAGCTCGTGCAGGCGAAGGACGACGCAGCCCGGCCCAGCGGGTCGGGCGACGGGACCAGAAGCGGGGCGACCGCGGCGCGGCCCTGAGCCAGCCGTCCGATCGCCGGCATGTCCCGGGGGTGACCGGGTACGCAGCAGTCGGCGACCCTGTCCCGCGGCGCTGACGACGACCCAGGAGCGGTGATGGACGACGGTGCTCTCGAGGCCCTGGGGCCACCGGCGGCGGTCCCGTCGGCTGGACCCGTGACGGTCCCCGACCACCGGCCCGGCGGGGACTTCACCGTCGGCGTCGAGGAGGAGCTGATGCTCGTCGACGACGAGGGCGTCCTGCTCGGCCGGGCAGCCGTCGATGTCGTGGACCGGCTCCGCGCCAGCGATCCCGCCGCCGGGATCGTCACCGGCGAGATCTACGCCGACCAGGTCGAGCTCAACTCCCTGGTGTGCGCGGGTGCCGAGGACGTCCTGCGCTCCGTGCGCGTCCTCCGCGGGCGCCTGTGCGCCGCAGGCGCCCGGACGATGGCGGTCGGTGTCCACCCCACGGCCGCGCTGGGCACGGCCGTCCTGACGACCTCGCCGCGCTACGACGCCATCCTGGAGGAGTACGCCGGGCTGCTGAGGACCCCGACCGCCGCCCTCCAGGTCCACGTCGGCGTGCCCGACGCCACGACGGCGATGCTGGCCTACCGCGGGCTGCGCGCCCGGATGCCGCTCCTGCGGGCGCTGGCGGCCGCGTCCCCCTTCTGGCACGGCGTGGACTCCGGGCTGGCCTCGACTCGGTCCGCGATCCTGCGGTCCTACCCGCGCACCACCGTGCCCCCGCTGCTGAGGTCGTGGGAGGAGTACGTCGCGCGCACGACCGCGCTGATGAGGGCGGCTGAGGCCTCCGACCACACCTTCGTGTGGTGGGACCTGCGGCCACGTCCCCTCCTGGGGACGCTCGAGGTGCGGGTGATGGACGCCCAGTGGTCACTGTCTCGCGTCGGCGGGCTGACGGCCCTGGTGCAGGGCATCGCCCGCCGTACGGCGACCTGCCCCGACCGCGGCGACCTGAGTGACGACGTCCTCGCCGTCAACGACCACCAGGTCGCCCGGCACGGGCTGGAGGCCAGGGTCGCCGACCTCGACGGCGTGGTCCGCCCGCTGCGCGAGGTCGCGGCGCGCGTCCTGGCCGAGGTCCGCGCCGAGCTGGCGCCCGACGGCCTCGATGCCCCGCTGGACGACCTCGACGAGCTGCTGGCCGGGCAGACCGAGCCCGAACGCCAGCGCCGCCTCGTGGCCTCGGACGGGCTCCCCGGCCTCCTGGCCGACCTCGTGGGCCGCACGGCCCGCGGCTGAGGGACCGTGCCGTCAGCGTGGGTTGGCCGTGGGGCGGACGACGGCCGCGAGCCAGACCGCGACGGCGGCCGTCAGCCACCCCGCGACGACGTCCACGACGTAGTGCTCGCCGGTGTAGACGAGGACGACGGCCATCACGAGCACGTACGCCACCAGGGCGGCTCGGAGCCCCGCGTTCACGGTCGGCCACAGGAACAGCGCGATGAGCACGGTCGCCCCGGCGTGGAGCGACGGCATCGCGGCCACCGGGTTGCTGCCGCCCTGGCCCGACGCACTGAGGACCCCGATCCAGTCGAGGCGCAGGAGCTCCCACCCCAGGTTGGAGATCCGGTCGACCTGGCCGATCGCCCCCTGCTGCGAGGCCAGCCACGGCGGGGCGGCGGGACACACGACGTAGACCGTCGTCCCGATCGTCGTGAACACGAGCACGGCGCCGATCCACCGCGCGAACCGGTCGCGGACGCAGAACCACACGATGGCCGTGACCAGCGGGATGGCGACGAAGTGGGTGACGTAGACGAGCGCCGCGACCGCGTCGTACCAGTGCACCGACCCGTCGACGAGGCGCTCCTGCAGCCAGACGGACGGGACCGCGCCGAACGCGTGCCGGTCGACGGCCGCGGGGCCGGTCACGTGGACGCCGAACCCGAGTCGGTTGGTCGCCGACCCGTCCCCGGCCCCGAGCGGCGCGCTGATCCATGTCGCCGCCGCGTAGGCGACGAGGATCAGGCTGAGCGGCGACCAAGCGATGAGCAGCTGCGCGACGGGGCCGTGCCGCGACCCACGATCTGCGTCGCCCCGCCCGCACTGGTCGCCGATCCGCTCCGGGCCGCGGTCGAGGTCCTGGGTCATCGGCGACGCCGCCGGAGGATGGCCTGGATGCGGAACCGGTTGTAGCGCTGGATGGCGATGAACGGCAGGTTGATCCCGACGCCGTAGGCCACGAGCAGGGCCGCCGCGAGCGGCGGGTTCCACAGGACGAACAGCGGACCGCACGCCATCGCCCACCAGTGGGTGAGCTCCGCCCGCCGGGTCTCGCGCACGAAGAGCAGCAGCGACTCGTCGTCGTACGCCGGCACCTCCTTCTTGCTGACCCCGCCCGCGAACAGGGCGCCAGCCTCCGGCACCTTGTCCTTCCACCGGTGGATCCGCAGCCGCCGGCGGTACCAGCGACCGTCGTCCTCGAACGGGCGAGGCCGCAGGAGCCACCCGTCCCGGCTCAGCCGAGCCCCGCCCAGCCGGTGGGCGGCATAGCCGGTGCCGGCGTGGAACACGCCCCAGGCCACGATGTCGACCACCACGGTCAGGGCCTGCGGCATGAGCAGCTTCAGCATCGAGGAGCCTCCTCGCGGCCGTCGGCCGCACCGAGCCGGACCTCGCGACCGCGCCACGACACGGATCGACGCACCAGCGTCCGCGCGACCGATCGCGCGAAGACGAGGTCGAAGGCCAGCAGCGGGACCGGGAAGAGCGCCCACGTCCACCAGCGAAACGTTCCCAGCCGACGCAGGATCGACCGCAGCTGCGCCGCCGAGCAGATCCAGGCGACGAACCACAGGACCGGGCTGCCGACGGACAGGGCAGCGCCCGCGCCGGTCGACGCCTCGACGACGGCCAGCAGCGTGCCGACGGCGATCGCGTGGTGCGCGCTGATCCACAGCCCGGCGGCCACGGCCGGACCCGGCGCCGCCGCCGAGGCTCCCGAGGCGAAGTTCTTGGTCCAGCCGTCGGCCAGCTGTCGGAGCCCGCCGGGATAGCTGCGCATCGAGACCGAGCGTCCGCCAAGGGCGCAGCGCACCGGCAGGCCGGCCCGGTCGTACGCCGCTGCGAGCCGGACATCGTCGAGGATCTCGCCCCGCACGGCGGCGTGACCGCCGGCGCGCTCGTAGTCGTCGCGCGAGGTGATCAGGCACGGCCCGAACGCCATCGGAGCAGCGACGGGGCGTCGGGTGAAGGCGGCACTGGCGAGGGTGGACATCGCGTTGAAGTAGGCAGACAGCTGTTCGTAGGGCCGGACAACGCGGTGGAACGGCTGGACCGAGACCAGGCCGCCGTGGCGCTCGTGCATCTCCAGCAGGCCGTGCAGGGCGTCCGGGGCGAGCACGGTGTCGGCGTCCAGGAACAGGAGCAGGTCACCGGCGGCCGCCCGGACCCCGTGGTGACAGGCCCACGCCTTGCCGGTCCACCCGGGGGGCGGGGCGGGGGCGCGCACCACGAGGGCACCGCCGGCTCGCGCCACCGCGGTCGTGGCGTCGTCGGAGTCGTCGTCCACCACGACCACCTCGAGCACCGGGTGCGCGAGACCGCGCAGGGACGCCAGCAGGAGCGGCAGCGTGGCTTCCTCGTTCCGTGCGGGGACGACGACCGACACCGAGGACGAGGGCGAGGTCACGGCCCCGGCCCCGGTCGGGAGCCGGCGCGGGTCGCGGAGGAGGAACGCGGCCCCAGCCGCTGCTGCGGCCAGGACGACGGCGAGCACGAGGTCGGTCAGGTCCGTCACGAGGCCCTCGGCGGGATGCGGGTGACGACGAGCGGCATTCCGCCGGCGGGATGGACGGCCACCTGGGCCAGCGCCTCGGGTCGCGACCACCGCGGGCCGACGGTGAGCCGGTGCTGCGCCAGGAGACGGCTCAGCACGACGACCATCTGCCCCAGGGCGAACTCCCGTCCGATGCACAGCCGGGGCCCCTGGCCGAAGGGCAGGTAGCCGACCGGCGGCGGGCCGGGCGACAGGAACCGCTCGGGCCGGAACGACTCGGGCTCGGGGAAGATGTCGGCACGACGGTGCAGGATCCAGGGACTGATGATGGCCAGCGTCCCCGCCGGGACCGCGCGGCCGCCGATGACGTCCGCGCTCCGTGAGCGTCTCGACACGACCCACGCCGGGGGGAAGAGCCGCAGCGCCTCGTCGACCACCGCCCGCGTCCACGGCAGCGTCTCGCGGTGACGGAGCAGGGAGACCGGTCCCGCGTGCCCGGCGACCTCGGCCCGGACGCGGTCCTGCGCCGGCTGGTGCTCCGCCAGGAGCATGAGCGTCCACGCCAGCGCTGCCGCGACCGTCTCGTGACCCGCGATCACCATCGTCACCAGCTCGTCGCGGATCTCGGTGTCGGTGAGCCCGCTGTCCAGCAGCAGGCCGAGGAGGTCGTCCCCCGAGGCTCCTGCGTCGGACGCCCGGCCGCCCGACCGGCGTTCGGCGATGATCCGCGACGCGATGACGTCGAGGCGTCGGCGGGTCGAGCGCAGCCGCAGGTTGGTCCGCGTGGGGGCCAGGCGCGCGGTCGGCACCACCGACCGTCCCAGGCGCACGACCAGGTCGGCCGCGTCGCTCGTCGCGTCGAGGAGCTGGCGGGCGTGGTCCGAGAGGTCGGTCGAGAACAGGGCCCGTCCGACCGCGTCGAGGCCGATCCGGTGCGTCAGGTCGGCCACGTCCACGACCTCGCCGTACGCCGAGGGCAAGGCCCCGAGCCGGGTGGTGATCGCGGCGTCGGCGGCGGCCCGCACCTGGACGCCGACGGCCTCGAGGCGCTCGTGGTGGAAGGCCGGGGCAGCGAGCCGGCGATGCTCGATCCAGCTCGGCTCGGCCGAGGCGAGCAGGCCGGGACCGGTGAGCCGGGCCAGGGCGGCGTACTGCACCGTCTGCTTGCCCCAGTCGCGCGACGCGGTCTGGAGCACGTGGCGCACGGCAGCCGGGTCGTTGAGCAGCAGCGCCGGCGGTCCGGGGACGGGGAAGGACACGAGGTCGCCGTGACGCTGCGACACGTCGGCGAGGAACGTCAGCGGATCCGCGCGCACCGACCTGAACGCGCGCGCCATGTCCCACGAGCTCGGTCCGGGGACGCCGATGTCCGTGGGCTGCATGGCCTGGAGGCGCGCCGCGACGCTCACGCGTCCTCCCCGCTGCGGCGGCCGAGCCACGTCCACGTCACGCAGCTGGTGAGCACCAGCGCGAATCCGAACGCGAGGTCCTCGACCGGCGCGTAGGCCAGGCGGCCGTCCCCGACGAACGCGACCCGCTCGCTGCCGATGATCGCGTCGGGCGCGTAGCGGACGATGCCGCGCCCGGTGAGCCAGCCGTTCGTGACCAGCTGGAAGAAGACGATGACGGCGTAGGCCAGCCACCAGTCACGCATCGCAGTCAGTCCCGTGCGGGCCACCCAGCGGTCCAGCACGAGGGCGACCAGCACCGCCACGACGGCGATCGCGGTGTAGGTCATCGGCGCGCGGCCTCGCGACGCGCCCCGCGCAGACCGTGGCGACGCGTCGCCCGGACGGCCTCGAAGGTCAGGACCGCCACCAGCGGGATCACCACGAAGAAGGCGATCTCCTCGAGGGGCAGGCCTGCGACGCGCCACGGCAGTGTCTGGTCGGCGTCGAAGTGCCAGTGCCCGGCCGACGTCGCGTAGAGGTCCCAGAGGAGGAACGGCGTCCCGGCGACGAGGACGGTGAGCAGGAGCCGCAGCGGCCGGTGCAGCACGCGCAACCCGAAGGCGGGGGCGAGCGGCACGGTGCCCAGGAGGCAGAGGGCCAGCATGGCGACGTACGACCAGTGCACCCAGCTCACTCGGCCACCCGCAACGAGGAGCGGTCGCCGGCCAGCCGCTTCAGCACCAGCTCGGCGCTGATCAGGCACATCGGGAGCCCGATGCCCGGGACGGTGCTGGCCCCCGCGTAGAACAGGCCGTCGACCTTCGACGACGTGTTGCCCGGCCGGAGGAACGCACTCTGGCGCAGGGTGTGCTCCAGGCCGAGGGCGCTCCCCCGCCACGCGTTGAAGCGCGTCTCGAAGTCGGCCGGGCCGACGGTCTGGCGCACCCGGATGCGGTCCCGCAGGTCCGGGATCCCCGCCCAGGCCGCGACCTGGTCGATCGCCGCGTCGGCCGTGCGCTCCACGACCTCGGACCCGCGGCCGTCCGCCCCGCCCTCGCCGATCGACACGTCGGCGGGCACGGGGACGAGGACGAAGAGGTTCTCGCTGCCCGCCGGCGCGACGCTCGGGTCGCTCTCGGAGGGCTTGCACACGTAGACCGACGCCGGGCTGGGCACGCGGGCGTGGCGCCCGAAGATGTCGCCGAAGTTCTGCTCCCAGTCGGTGGTGAAGAACAGGGAGTGGTGCGGCAGCTGTGGCAGCGTCCCGTCCACGCCCAGCATGGCCAGCACCGCACCGGTGCCGGGCGAACGACGCCGCCACGACGAGCGCGGGTGGGACTGCAGGTCGGGCGGCAGCAGCGTCGTCTCCAGGTGGTGCAGGTCCGCGGCGCCGACGACCACGTCGGCGGCGAGGAGGCGCTGGGTGCCGGCGGAGGTGGTGTGCACGACCCCCGAGGCCCGGGGCCGACCCCGTCCCGCCGCTGCATCCGTGAGGATCTGCGTCACGGTGGCGCCCCGGTGCAGTCGCGCGCCGTGCCGCTCCGCGAGCGATGCGATCACCTCGATCAGGCGCGCGAAACCGCCCTGCGGGTAGAGCACGCGGTCACCAAGATCGAGGCGGCTCATCAGGTGGTACATGCTCGGCGCGCGGGTGGGCGACGACCCGAGGAACACCGCCGGGTAGCCGAGGAGCTGGCGGAGCCGGTGGTCGGAGAACCGATCGGCGACGTGGGCGTCGAGCGAGCGGGTCAGCAGCCTGCCCAGCCGGGGAGTGCGCCGCAGGACGTCGGTCTGCAGGAACGACGAGGTGGAGTCGAAGTTGCTGTAGAGGAAACGGCGCAGCGCGAGGTCGTAGGTCTCCTCGGCCGACGCGAGGTAGGCGTCGAAGCGCTCCGCTGCCCCCGGCTCGATCGACTCGAAGACCGCCCGGTTGTGGGCGCGGTCGGGGCGTACGTCGAGGGGCTGGTCGTGTCCCTCGAAGAAGACGCGGTAGCTCGGGTCGAGCACCGTCAGGTCGAGCTCCGCGGCGGCGGAGGTGCCGAGCAGTGCGAAGAAGTGCTCGAACACCTCCGGCATGAGGTACCACGACGCGCCGGTGTCGAACCGGAACCCGTCTCGCTCGAGGGTCCCGACGCGCCCGCCCAGGTCGTCGTTCTTCTCGAGCACGTCGACGCTGTGGCCGCGTGAGGCCAGGAGTGCTGCCGTGGCCAGACCCGCGATGCCGCCCCCGACGACGACCACGCGCCGCGGCCCGCGGTCGGTCGCGGACGTCGACGTGCGGCCCTCTGCCCCACGACCAGGGAGCAGTGACGTCACGACCGCCCGCCGTAGAGCGCGCCGGCGACGAGCCTCAGCTTGACCGGGTCGGGGACGCGGACCCGGGTCTGCCGGATCTGCGCGGCCGGTGTGGCGCGCAGCCGGTCGGCCAGCTCGAGGAACGTGGCGTGAGCAACCCGGACCGCCCGACGACTGCTCGGGGGGAGGTCGGGGACGACGGCCGCGGCGGCGTCGAGATCGGCGGCGATGTCGGCGAGGATCCGGTCCCGGTCGCCATCGCAGAACGCGTCCACGTCCAGGTCCGGGAAGTAGCTGCGCCCGAGCAGGTCGACGTCCTCGGCGAGGTCGCGCAGGAAGTTGAGCTTCTGGAACGCGGCGCCCAGACGGCGGGCCCCCGGTGCCAGGCGCGCGTAGTCGTCCGACCGGTCCTCGGGCCCCACCTCGGCGAGGAAGACGCGCAGGCACATCAGCCCGACGACCTCCGCGGACCCGTAGACGTAGCGGTCGAAGGTCTCCACGGTGTGGGAGTCGGTCTCGAGGTCCGTCCGCATCGAGGCGAAGAAGGGGTCGATCAGCTCCTCGCCGATGCCGCACCGCACAGCCGTCCTCGCGAATGCGTGCACGACCAGGTTGGCGCTGTAGCCGTGGCGCAGCGCGTGCCGCACGTCGTCGTGCAGCCACGACAGCATCCTGGCCCGGGGCTCGGCGCCGAGGCTGGTGTCGGGGTTGTCGACGATCTCGTCGGCCACCCGGACCAGGGCGTAGACGTTGCGCACCTCGGTCCGCACCGGCTCCGCCAGCAGCCGGGACGCGAGACCGAAGGAGCTGGAGAACGCGCGGATCACGATGGCCGCACTGCCCTCGGAGACCGAGTCGTAGAGGCTGCGCACGGGTCGGCGGTGAAGCAGGTGGATGGTCACGCCGCGACCTCGTCGCTCCCGGCCAACGCCGGCGGACGGCGCAGCACGACCTCCAGGGCGGCCATGGAGACGCCCAGCTGCTCGATCTCCGACCGAGCGGCCGTCTGGTGGCCGGCGGCCAACGCATCGACGAACTCGCGCGACCCCGAGGTGGTGAGGAGTGCTCGCACCTCGCCCAGCTCGTCCTGCGTCAGCTCGCGCCCGAGGTAGGTCCGGATGCGCGTCCACTCCCCGGTCGAGCGGGCATGCGTCAGGAGCGGCGTCTGCTTGACGGTGCGCAGGTCGCTGGTGGCGCTCTTGCCGGTCCGACGCGGGTCGCCGAAGACCCCGATGAGGTCGTCGAAGAGCTGGAACGCGATGCCCAGCGAGCGACCGACCCGGCCGAGCCGCTCGACCGCGCCGCCCTCGGCACCGGCGAGCACGGCCCCGGCGCGCAGGGGCAGCGCGAAGGAGTAGGCGCTGGTCTTCTGCTCGGCCATCGCCAGGCTCTCCTCGAGCGTCGCGGCGTGGGTGCCCATCGAGAGCCGCACGTCCGCCAGCTCGCCGGCGGCCGTGGTGTGGAGCGCGGCGTCGAACAGGTCCAGCAGCTCGTGGGTGACCGCCTCGGACGCCCCGCACGTGGCCACAGCACGCACCGACGCGGCCAGCGCGAGGTCGCCCGCCAGGATCCCCGCCGTCCGCGCGAGGCTGTCGGCCTGGTCGACCGACGCGCCGTCGCCGAGCGCCGACGCGCGGAACGTGCCGCTCACGTTCGGACGTCCGCGACGCACGTCGTCACCGTCGATGAGGTCGTCGTGGATGACGAAGGCGGTGTGCATCAGCTCCACGGCGGCCCCGACCGCGGCCGCCGCCTGCTGCTGGTCGCCGCCGAAGGCATCGTGCGCGGCCATGACCAGGACCGGCCGGAAGCGCTTGCCCCCGCGCGTCGCGGCAGCCAGTGCGTCCCACAGCCTGGCGTGCTGGGCGTCGTTCGCCGCGGCCCGGGCACGTCCGGCCTCCAGCATCCGGTCGATGGCCTCGTCCCAGGGGGCGGGGTCGCCACGAACGGCTGAGGTGTCCCCCTGCAGCATGCGTGTCCCTCTCATCCCTCCGACCCCGAGAGGCGACGGTACCCGGTGCCGGTGGCTCCATGCGCGCAGTGCCCCGACGCCACTAGCTGGCGACCCGCCCTTCCAGCGTGCAGCGCATCCCGTCGAGTGCCGAGGCGAGGATGCGCGAGACCTGCGCCTGACCGACCCCGATGTCCGCCCCGATCTCGTTCTGGGTGCGGTCCTCGAAGTACCTCATGTAGACCACGTGCCGTTCGCGCTCGGTCAGGTCGAGCAGGGCCGGGATGACCATCATCCGGGCCTCGCACGCGGGCAGGTCGCGGTCGTCGGCTGCGAGCGTCGACCCGATGTCGCCCGTCTCGCCGTCGTCGGAGAGGCGCTGGTCGAGGGACGTCGCGTGGAAGCAGCCGCGAGCGGACTCGGCCTCGGCGTGCTCCCGGGCCGAGATCCCGAGTGCAGAGACCAGCTCGGCGGTGTCCGGTCGCCGCCCGAGCTCGGCGCTGAGGTCCTCCGCCATCCGGGCGGAGCGCTGCTGGTTCTCCTGCACCCGCCGCGTCGGCTTCACCATCCAGCCGAGGTCGCGGAAGTGGCGCTGCACCTCGCCGCGGATCGTCGGGACGGCATAGGCGAGGAAATCGTGGTTGCGCGAGGCGTCGAAGCGACGGATCGCCTTGACCAGCGCCTCGCACGCGACCTGCTCGAGGTCCTCGAGGTCGATGCCGCGCTGGGCGAACCGCCGAGCCACGCTGCGCGCGACTCCCATGTTGATCAGCAACACCTCCTCACGCAGCTCGTCGAGGCGGTCGATGTTGTCGGGGAGGGAGGCGGCGGCGAACAGGGCGGCCGTCCGATCCCTACGGTGCTCGCGGTCCCGGCTGGACGCGCGGACAGAAGGTCGTTCCTGGACGATGGTCATGATGCTCACCTGACGGTGACGGTGCGATGGAGGCCCGCTGTTGGAGCCGAGGGGTCACCCGTTCGAGACGAGAGGTGCCCGACGCACTCGTCGAACGTAGCCTTCCCCGGTATCGGCCGCAAGGGCGCCACGGGGCCTGGAGGTGAACCCTGATCGACATGGGCGAGAATCAACCGTCCGGGAGCGGGTATCAGGGTGCATGACGCTCACCCACGAACGCAGCTCGACGCAGCACGCGTCGCCCTGCACGATCGCGTCCGTGCCCTCGGGGCACGTGTACGTCCGGCACCTCTCGCCCCTCTCGGGCGGCGGGCCGCGCCGCCTCCTCGATCCGGACCCCGCCGATCCTCGTCGACCGGCCGGGAACACGTGGTGGCCGCCGAGCATGCTCGAGCCGTCATGGGCGGAGCAGAACGCGTTCGACGTCTTCCACCTCCACTTCGGTTTCGACGCCCGCACACCCGAGGAGCTCGATCGGCTCACCCGCACGCTCCGCGACCGTGGCAAGCCGTTCGTGTTCACCGTGCACGACCTGCGCAACCCCCACCACCGCGACCGCGCACTGCACGACGAGCACCTCGACGTGCTGGTCCCCGCGGCTGACGAGATCGTCACCCTCACCCAGGGCGCAGCAGACGCGATCCGTGCACGCTGGGGTCGCACCGCCCATGTCTCACCCCATCCGCACGTGGTGGACCTGCAGACGATGGCGGTGGCCATGGACGTGCGGACCAAGTGGCTCGACCGGCCCTTCCGTGTCGGGCTGCACCTCAAGAGCCTGCGCCCCAACATGGCCCCCCTGCAGATCCTGCCGACGCTGGTGTCCACCGTGGCGGACCTTGACGGTGCGGTGCTGCAGGTCAACGGGCACCGGGACGTGTTCGACCCCACCGGCGAGCACCACGACCCCGAGCTCGTCGGCTTCCTGCGCGCCGAGGAGCGACGAGGACGTGTCGAGCTCCACGTGCACGACTACTTCTCCGAGGCAGAGCTCTGGTCCTACCTCGCCTCCCTCGACGTGTCGGTGCTGCCCTACCGATTCGGCACGCACTCCGGCTGGCTCGAGGCGTGCCGGGACCTCGGCGCCACGGTGGTCGCGCCGACGTGTGGCTTCTACGCCGAGCAGGGCCCGGTGCTGTCCTACGTGCACGACGAGCAGTCGTTCGACGCGGACTCGTTGCGCGCAGCGGTGCGCGATGCCTTCGTCCGCCGCCCCCAGCTGGGAGCGAGCATCGATGAGCGCCGCACCCAGCGTCGGGAGGTGGCGGCCTTCCACGACGACCTGTACCGATCGTTGACCGCATGAGGCCCGTCGACGAGAGGAACCGCCTCCGGATCTGCCTGATCGCCCACTGCCGCTTCCCGATCCGCGAACCCTTCACCGGCGGGCTGGAGTCCATGACCTGGCACCTCGCCCACGAGCTCGTGCGTCGTGGTCACGAGGTGGCCGTGTTCGCCGCCCCGGGCTCCGATCCCGAGCTGCAGGTCATCGACCTGCCCGTCTCACCACTGCCCGGTGACGGCACCGGCCGGCTGGACGTGGACACCCCGGCGCCGGTGGCCGTCGCGGACCACCACGCCTACCTGTCCTTGATGCTCGACCTGGCGCGGGAGGGCACCACCAGGTTCGACGTGGTGCACAACAACAGCCTGCACTACCTCCCGGTGGCGATGGCCCCGGCCCTGTCCGTCCCGCTGGTGACCACGCTGCACACGCCACCGCTGACGTGGCTCGAGTCGGCGATCCGCATCGACGCCGGCGCCAGCACGTTCGCCGCGGTCTCCTCCTTCACCGCCGACGCCTGGTCGGGGGTGGTCGACTCCGTGTGCGTCCCCAACGGCGTCGACACCGAGCGGTGGAGGCCCGGACCAGGCGGACCGACGGCCGTGTGGTCGGGCCGACTGGTCCCCGAGAAGGCACCCCACGAGGCGATCGACGCAGCGCGGCGTGCCGGGGTCCCCCTGGTGCTGGCCGGTCCCGTCCTCGACCCGGCCTACTTCCGCGCGAGCGTCGAGCCGCGTCTCGGTGGAGACGTCACCTGGGCCGGTCACCTGCACCAGGACGCCCTCGCCGACCTGGTCGGGCGGTCCGCGGTCGCCGTCGTCACGCCGGCCTGGGACGAGCCCTACGGTCTCGTCGCCGCCGAGGCCATGTCCTGTGGCACCCCCGTCGCGGCGTACGCCCGCGGCGCCCTCCCCGAGATCGTCGGCCCCTCCGTCGGCCGCCTCGCGGCGCCGGGCGACCTGGACATGCTCGCGGAAGCCATCCGCGACGCCGCGACCCTCGATCGCGCTGCCGTCAGGGCACACGCGGTGGAGCAGCTCTCCCTGACCCGGATGGTCGACGAGTACGAAGCGATGTACCTGCGACTGGCGCGCTGCGACGCCGCCGCGTGAGGGCGGGGGCCGTGATCGGCTACTACGTGCACCACCACGGCAACGGCCACCTGCACCGCGCCCAGACCATCGCGGCCGCAAGCGAGGTCTCCGTCACCGGGCTCTCGTCACTGCCCCGGCCACGGACGTGGACCGGCGACTGGGTCCAGCTGGCCCGCGACGACGGGGACGCCGCGGGGTACGCCGCCGGGCGCGACGTCACCGCCCACGGCCGTCTCCACTGGGTGCCGCTGGGCGACCCGGGACTGCGCGGGCGGATGGCGTCGCTGTCGCACTGGATCGACCGGACCTCCCCGCAGGCCATGGTCGTGGACCAGTCCGTCGAGGTGTGCCTGCTCGCCCGCCTGCACGGGGTGCCGACCATCGGGCTGACGGCCCCCGGTCACCGCACCGACCCTGCCCACCGCCTCGGCTTCGACGCCTGCACCGAGCTCGTCGGGCCGTGGCCCGCAGGCTGGACGGACCGCATGCTGCCCGGGCAGGACGACGAGGTGGCGACGCGCTTCCACGCCGTGGGCGGCGTGTCCCGTTTGCCGGTCGCCGCCCGCAGCCGGTCGTGGCGACGGCGCCCGCACGCGGTGCTGCTCGCCGGCACCGGCGGTGACGGCTTCACCCGCGATTCCGTCGCCGCGATGCAGGCACGGACGCCGGGGTGGGACTGGACCGTGCTGAGCCGGACCCTGGGCACCTGGCACGCAGACCCCGCCTCGGTGCTGGCGAAGTCGGACGTGGCCGTGATCCACCCGGGCCAGAACTCGCTCGCGGAGATCGCCGCGTCACGGCTGCCGGCCGTCGTCGTGCCCGCTCCCCGCCCGTTCGACGAGCAGCACGTGACGGCCGACGCGCTCCGGCACGGCTGGCCCGCCGTGGTCGTGGACAACGTCTCGGACGCCGGCGTCTCGTGGGCCGACGTCCTCGACCGCGCCAGGGGCCTGGACGGTGAGGCGTGGAGCGGATGGGTCGACGGGCGCGCCGCGCACCGGGCGGCCCAGGTCGTGGCACGCGCGGTCGACCGGGCCGGGCTCCCGTGAGCGGCGTCGCCGTCGTCACGGTCGCGCACGGTCGCCACGACCACCTCGCCGGCCAGCGCTTGTCCCTCGACCGCTCCGCGCGCACGCCCGACGCGCACGTCGTCGTCGCGATGGACGACCCCCACCTCGTGGCGAGCGGGATCGCCCGCGTCGTCGTCGACACGACGCCCCAGGGTCTTCCGCTCGCGGCCGCCCGCAACCGCGGTGCCGACGAGGCCCTGCGCCTGGGCGCCGACGTAGTGGTGTTCCTCGACGTCGACTGCCTGGTCGGCCCGTCGCTCCTCGGCGCCTACGCCGACGCGGTCCGGGGCGACCCCGAGACCGTGTGGTCGGGGCCGGTGACCTACCTCGACCCTCCGCCGCGCGGCGGCTACGACCTCGACCGGCTGGACGAGCTCGACTCCCCCCACCCCGCCCGTCCCGCCCCGGCTCCCGGCGAGCTCACGACGGGCGCGGACCCGGCCCTGTTCTGGTCGCTCTCCTTCGCCTGCTCGAGCGCCGCGTGGAAGCGCACCGACGGCTTCTGCGAGGACTACGCGGGGTACGGCGGGGAGGACACCGACTTCGCCCGCGTCGTCGACTCCGTCGGACTCGGGCTCGGGTGGGTGGGTGCGGCCCGCGCGTTCCACCAGTGGCACCCGGTCTCCCGGCCCCCGGTCGAGCACCTTGCCGACATCGTGCGCAACGCCGAGATCTTCCGCTCCCGCTGGGGCGAGATCCCGATGCGCGGGTGGCTCGACGAGTTCGAGCGTCGCGGCCTCGCCCGCACGGACGAGCAGGGCCGGTGGCGGGTCGTCGCCCCGGGATGACCTGGGAGCGATCGGGGTACGCATCCTCATGACCATGCGAGGCACCGACCACGACCAGGACGCCGAACCTCCCACCCCGGACGGACGGGAACCGGACACCGAGCCGCTCGACCCGGACTCCGAGCCTGCCAGCGACCCGGACCCCGACCCCCGGGACTCCTGAAGTCGGCGTGACCAGATGAACGGCCCGGACACCAAGAACCCCGACCCGGATGACCCCGAGACGCTGGACCGCAACTGGAACGAGCTGCTGCAGGAGCTTCGGGTGACCCAGACCGGTGTCCAGATCCTGACCGGCTTCCTCCTCACCGTGCCGTTCAGCGACCGGTTCGCCGACCTCGACCGGCTGCAGCGCACCAGCTACCTGGTCGTGATGGCGGGCGCGGTCCTCACGACCGGTCTCGTGGTCGCTCCGGTGGCGTTCCACCGCATCCTGTTCCGCCAGCGCGAGCGACGCTGGCTGGTGGAGGCCGGCAACCGGTGCGCCCGCGTCGGGTTGATGCTGCTCGGCCTCACCAGCTCGGGTGCGCTCTTCCTGGTCTTCGACGTCGTGGCAGGGACGACGGCCGGCCTGGTGGCGCTGGCCGTGTCCCTGGTCTTCTTCGTCGTGTGCTGGCTCGTGGTCCCGGTCGTCTCGGGCGTCAGCCCCACATCGACAGCAGGAACGAGGCGATGAACCCGATCACGCACGACAGCCCGACTGCCTGGCCCGCGTGCTCCGTCGCCTCCGGCACCATCGTGTCGGCCAGCATGGTCAGGATCGCCCCGGCCGCGAAGGTCTCGATGAACGCCACCGTCGACTCGCCCGCACCACCCAGCAGCCCGTAGCCGACGGCCGATGCGACGGTGGAGGCGGCGACGACCGCGGCCCACAGGCCCAGGATGTACGCCACCGAGCGGCCGTCGCGGCGCATGCCGGCGCTGGCCGAGAGCGACTCCGGGATGTTGGACAAGAAGACGGCCAGGACGACGGCCAGGCCCACCGATCCCCCGTCCACCAGGCTGACGCCGATCGCGGCCGACTCGGGGATGCCGTCCAGCAGGGCACCGAGCACGAGAGCCGAGGCCCCCGACGCCCCCGCTGCCGCCGACGTGCCGGACGGGTCCTTGCGCCGGCGTCCCCCACGTCGCGCGATCAGGACGTCGCCGCCGTAGAACACGACCGCCCCCGCCGACAGCCCCAGCACCACCGGGACGGCGCCCGACCGGTCGTACGCGGCTCCGGTGAGCTCGAAGGCGACGGCGCTGATCAGGACGCCGACGCCGAAACCCATGACCAACCCGACGACGCGGGTGGGCACGCGCACGAACACGCCGATCAGGGCGCCGAGCAGCAGCGAGACTCCGCCGACGAACCCCCACCATGCCGCCTCGATCACGCGAGCGCCGTACCCATCAGACGCCATGCTATGAGGCGGTCAGGTCGTCGGTGGCTCCTGTGCGCGGCGCCGCCGCGTCTCCCAGGCCTTCTTCGCGGCCCGGCTGCGACGACGCCGCTGCGCCTCCGCCTGTCGTCGGGCCTGCTCCTCCGCTCTCTCCTGTCGCCGTACGGCGCTGGCGGCCCGGCGACGCTCGGCCTCGACGACGGCGGCCGACCGGACCGGCCAGACGTAGGGCAGGTCGTCGGGCACGTCGGGGAACTGGGGCCGATAGTGCTCGGGGTCCTTGCGGACCAGGGACGAACGGTGGCTGAGGTGCAGCGCGTCGTCGCCGAGCCAGGGTGGCAGCGCGCCCGCTGCTGCGAGCTCGTCCTGGTCGCGGATGGTGGGCGTCCCCGCCGCTCGCAGGTCGCCGGTGATGGTGGCCGCGCACGTGTCGGCGTGTCCGCGTTCCGACCACACCTCGCAGCAGGTCAGTGCGTAGCGACCGAGTGCCTCCTCGAAGCCCTTCCACATCAGGACGGCGGGATGGTTGGCCCAGGCGTAGCCGGGGACCGTCAGGCCGCGCACCACCTGGATGCACTCGACGCGTTGCTTGCCCAGGCGCTTCGCGTCGAGCGCGTGCGCCGATCGCTCGAAGTCGGCGTACGGGAGGAAGGTCTGCATGCGCGGCGCGCCTAGGTCGGCTCGCCTGCGGGGATCACGCTGAGCACGGAGATGGTTCCCGCCTCACGCCCCAGGACGACGCTCACGTCGTCCAGCCGCCCGAGCGACTCCCGGACGTCGTCGACCTCGAGGTGGGTGTCGACGGCGATGTCGATGTCGCGGACGGGGACCGCGTGCTGCGGCCACTGGTCAGCGGGGACCGCGAAGGGGTCGAAGTCGGTCTGGGCCGCCGACCACAGCTGCAGCGCGGACTCGGAGACCATGTCGTCGATGGTGGCGTCGTCGGAGGACATGACGGGGCGGTACCCACCTACCGGCCTGACAACGCCGTGGGTCCTCTCAGTCGGTCCCCTCGGGTTCGAGCCGGGCCATGACGACCAGCAGGAGCGCAATGCCGGCGTGGGTGGCGAGGATGGCGATGACCATCATGTGAACGTCGTTGAGCATGGGCGGTGACACTCCTTGACCTTCTCGGACATGACTGGACTCGGGACCCAGGGGCAGCAGTGCGCCCCGCCCAGAGCCGCGCGCACTGCTGTCCCCTCACCCAGCCAGCGCTGCCGGCGACGCCGGTGTTGCGGCTCTCGGCAAATACCACCCCGGGGGGTGGGCGCGGCCGCTCACGCCCATCCGCCGAGCCACGCCTCCAGCGAGGCGCCCTCCGACCAGGGCCGCAGGCGTACGTCGACGGGCAGACCGGCAGGTGCGAGGTCGGGGCGACCCCACCTGGCCGCGCGACGCAGGAGCCGGAGGTCCTGGAGCTCCGCGCGCCCGTCGGTCGTCGCGCGGATGGCCACGCGTCCATCGAGCCCCGACAGCAACGACGCCCATGCCGAGGGATCGCCGACCAGACCGCGGCGAAGCACCAGGTGCAGACGTGCGGACCCGGGGACGGGTCCATCGGCGGGCACGATGCGCGGGTCGTCGCCGACGAGGGCGCGGTGCGGATCAGTGAGCCGCACGCAGGCGCGCGGCCGCGCGGCCAGCAGCGAGTCGACGGTCGCGAGCAGCTCGGCGGGCACCAGACCGGGATCCGGGCTCACGACCAGCTCCGGCGGACCACGGAGCAGGCCACGCCAGGTCGTTCCCGTCGCGGAGGTTCGGTCGGCCACGTGCACCGTCTCGACCAGGTGGGCACCGGCGTCGCGTCCGCGGGCCCCCGCGTCCGGACCGTCGTGCCACGCCACGGCGTCGGGGCGGTGGGCCAGCAGCCCGCCCGCGGTCCACGACCGGTGGGCGAGCTCCCAGTCCTCGCCACCGTAGGCACGGAACGACTCGTCGAACCCGCCGAGCTCGTCGTACCACCACCGGCTGCACGCGAGGACCGCAGCGATCACGAACCGGTGAGCGGTGGAGTCCGCGTCCAGGAGGTCGCGGGTGTCGGTGTGGGCGGCGCGCAGCCAGGCCGGCTCGTCGAGCTCACGCGCCGGTCCCAGCTCCTCGATCGGGACGTCGGGACCGGTGCCGGTGAGGTCGGCATGTCGTCGTCGACCGACCACGAGGGCCTCCGGCAGCGCCTCGGGCAGGCTGGCCATGCGCTCGACGAACCGGGGCTCGGGGGTCGTGTCCGCGTCGAGCATCACCACGACGTCGCCCGTGCTCGCCGCGACCCCGAGGTTGCGGACGGCCGCCGCTCGGAAGCCGTCGTCGTCCTGCCGCACGAGCCTCACCCCGGGCGGGACGGTGGGGGCGCGACGCGACCCGTCGTCGGCGACCACGACCTCGTCGGGCACCCGGGTCTGACGTCGCAGTGCCGCCAGGGTGCGGTCGAGCTCGGCCTGCTGCTCGAAGTGGGCCACGACGACGGAGACGGACCTGGGCTGCGTGTCGTTCGGCGCGAGGTCCCACCGGTTGCCCGGCACGGTCGTGCCGTACGGCGGCGCGCTCATCGGTCGGCCGACGCCCACCACGCGACGTACGCCGCTGCGGTGTCCTCGAGTCCCGGAGCGAGATCGGTGCCCGGGGTCGTCCAGGTCGACGCGGGACGTGCCAGCGCGGACTCGAGCGCGGGCACGAGCGTGGAGTCGTCGAACAGCGTGATGGTCCCGGGCCGGAGACCGGCCATCTCACGGGCGTAGGCCCCGTCCCGGACGAGCGGACGCCGTCCGGCGGCCACCCAGGAGTTGAGGCTGCCGGACGCCGACACGTTGCGGTGGGCGACCACCGGCACGCTCACCTGCCGCAGCCTGACGACCACGTCGGCCTCGGGGACACGGCCGGTGACCTCGACCGGGACCCCTCGATCCGCGCTCGCCCTCAGCAACGCTTCGACCTCGCGCCCGTGGCCCGGTGCAGCGCCGCCGAGGACCTCGACGCGTGCCATCGTGCCCCCGCGGCGCACGGCCGAGACGGCGCGCACCACCTGGCGGTGGCCCTTGCCGGGGTAGACGTAGCCGAAGACCCCCACCACCGGGTGCGGTCGCACAGTCTCGCGATCGGCGACCGGCGCGCCGGCGACGAGCACCGGCAGGGGGATGACCGTTCCGGCCGTGCCGACCGCACACCACCGGTGGACCAGCGCGTGCTCGTGCCACGAGTTGGTGGCCCAGGCGCGACTCGCCCGCACCATCCGTGCGTAGGCCGCGGCGCGCGCACCGAACACCGGGCCGTCCGTCGGTTGCGGGACGTCGTGCAGCGTCACCGTCAGGTGCACGCGGCGCGACAGCGACTCCACGGCCCTCGCCGCGTCCTCCGGCGCCCGACCGAACAGCCGGTCCGTGAGGTGCAGGTGCACGGGTCTGCCTGCGGTGACGCGATCGAGGCGCCGGACGACGCGGGCACCGACCGCCTCGGCCACCTCGCCGGCGTAGCGGGTGACCCCGTGGCCGACCGGTCCGAGCACCAGGTGGTCGGGTGCGTCGAGGGCGAGCACTGACCGCCTCGTCGACACGTCCACCACGGTCCCATCGTGTCGTGGCTCCCCCGTCCCGTGCTCACCCCTAGGTGGTGCGAGGTGCGACCGGGTCCGCGGGCGCGGCAGGGCCGTTCAGCCCGGCTCGGAGAAGCGCCACTCGATCGACGACCGGTAGACCTCACCGGGCCGCAGCACCGCCGACGGCCAGTCGGGACGGTTGGGCGAGTCCGGGGCGAGCTGCGGCTCCAGCGCGATCCCGTCGCCCTGCCGGTAGCGCCCGCCGCTCGTCGATCGCCGGCGACCGCCCAGGAAGTTGCCGGTGTAGACCTGCAGCCCGGGCTGGTCCGTCCAGAGCTCGAGCCGGGTCCGGGTGCGCAGCGACTCGAGCACGGCCGCGCGACGCATCCCCTCACCGAGCAGGACGAAGTTGTGGTCGATGCCGGTCGCGTCGACGACCTGCGGGTGCTCGGCCCGGATCGCGGGACCGATCGGCGTCGACTCACGCAGGTCGAAGGGCGTCCCGTCGACGGGTGCGTGATCGCCCAGCGGGATCCCCGTGGCGTCGACGGGCGTGTAGGAGTCGGCCTCGACCAGCAGCAGGTGGTCGTCGATCGTGCCGGCGCCCTCGCCGTCGAGGTTGAGGTAGGCGTGGTTGGTCAGGTTGACCACGGTGGTCGCGTCGGTCGTCGCCGACATCTCGACCGACACGGTGCTGCCGTCGACGCGGTAGCGCACCGTCGCCCGCACGGTCCCGGGAAACCCCTGGTCGCCGTCGGGACTGGTGAGGGACAGCACCACCTCGTCGGGGCCGAGCCCGACCACGTCCCACAGGCGCACGTCGAACCCCTCCGGCCCACCGTGCAGGCTGTTGCCCCGGTCGTGCGTGCCGACCGTGACCTCGCGGCCGTCGAGCACGAAGCGCCCGCCGGCGATCCGGTTGGCGTAGCGCCCGATCGTGCCGCCCACGTAGTCGGTGCTCGCGAGCCGCTCGGCGACGTCGGCGTGACCGAGCACGACGTGGCGCCGCTGTCCGTCCCCGCCGGTCACCTCGAGGCGGTGCACGGTGGCGCCGAGCGCGAGCACCTCCACCACCGGCCCGGGAGCGGAGCCGATCGTGAGGACGGGGACGTCGCGGCCGTCGGGCATCCGGTCGAAGACGCGTTCAGTGGTCACGGAGACATCCTCATCGATCGCTCGGACGGGCGTGGGTCCGGCCCGCCGGGAGCCAGGAGGCGGAACGCTCCCGGCAGGCCAGGTCTGTCACCGCAGGCGGAGGCGTGCGGAGTCCGTCGAGCGCTCGAGCGTCGTCGAGCCGGGGGTGACGACACGCACGACGTACGTCGCCGGCCGCCCCGAGACCCGCCAGCGGGCCTTCCCCGTCGCGGAGAGGTCGAGCCAGCGCGACCGCACGACCTTCCCGCTCCGCAGCAGCCTGGCGCGCACCCGGTCGGGCACCTGGCCAGCGGGGTCGGTGACGACACGGACCCGCGCGACGCTTCGGACGACGCGGACGGTCGTGGTCGAGCCGGCCCTCAGCACGCGCAGCGTGGTCGTCGTGCTCGCGGCGGCGTGTGCCGCGCTCCCGTCGTAGCGCACCCGCAGGGCGTGCGTGCCGGCACCGAGTGCGGTGGTGTCGAGCGCGAGCCGCAGCCGGCCGTCGACCAGCTGGCCGGAGCCGACGAGCCGGTCACCGCTGACGACGCGCACGGTCCCGCTCGGGACGCCGGTCGGGCCCGTGACCCGCACCGCCAGCGGCGCGGTCGCACCCCAGCGGGCGGTCGCGGCGCCGGACGCGGCGATCGACGTCGTGGCCGGCTCGGCACCCGGCGCCGGGACGGCCAGCGTGTTCGTCGGCTCGACGTTGCCGGCGCGGTCGATCGCCCGGTAGTCGATCGCGGCGGCCGACCCGGCGGCGAACGGCCCGGCGTACGCCGTCCAGGCGCCGCTTCCGACGCGATACTCCGTGCGCCGCACCCCGGAGGTGGCGTCGGCGGAGCGGATCGTGACCGTGCGGTCGGTGTCGGCCGTGGCCCGGCTGACGGGATCGGTCGCGTCGATCCGCACCTCCAGCGACTCGACGGTCGAGGCGTTGCCGGTCGTGTCGAGGGCGCGCGCCCGGACCGTGTGCGTGCCGTCGCCGGCGACCGGGGTCGAGGCGGTCGCGCCGTCGCTCCGCGTCCACGGCGCGTCGTCGACGGAGACCGACACGGTCGCGACACCGGAGGCGTCGGTCGCGGTGGCGGTGGCGCTCACCGGGTCGGTGACCCACCAGCCGTCGTCGCCGTCGGCGGTGCCGGCGCCCAGGGTCACGACCGGGTCGGCGGCGTCGGTGACCGTCACCGTCGCCACGGGGCGGTCGGCGGATCCGCGGACGACGGTGCCGGTGACCGTGAACGTGCCGGGAGCGGCGTACGCCGCCGGGGCGACGTCGTCCCAGCGCACGCCGACCTCCCGGGTCGTCCCGTCACCCATCTCGGCCGTGACCGTGGCGGGCAGCACGGGCGCGGTGCCCTCGCGGGTCGTGACCGCGACGTCGCCGACCGACTCGACGAGCAGGTCGGGCTGGTAGGCGGCGCGCATCGTGTCGAGCTCGGCCTGCGTCACCGGGATCACCGTGCCGTGGCGCGGGCTGCTGGGCAGGTCCGCGGTCGGGACCGACGTCCAGGTGCCGCTGGCGATGTCGTCGGTGCGGAACGCGAGGTAGCCCCGACCGCCGTGATAGCTGGGCTGGTCGATGAACATGTACCAGCGGTCCTCGACCTCGTTGTCGCGGAACACCGTCGGGCCCTCGCCCTGCGTGTAGGTGCCGCCCCACGGGTTGGGCTGTCCGACGCCGACCTGCTCCTTCACCAGCTGCCAGCCCGGGGCCGACGTGGTGGTCGGGAGCGAGCCGGTGACGGTGGCGCGCAGGTCGGTCGAGCGCTCCTGCCGGGGCGTCATCACGGCCTCGTCCTTGACGAAGCGGAAGAAGGTGTCGCCGTCCTTCACGACGGTCGCGTCGATCATGCCGCGACCGGTGCCGCGCTTGACATCGATCCACGGCTGCGGGTCGCTGAAGGTCACGAAGTCGCGCGTCGTGGCGTACATCATCTGCTGGTAGGAGGTGTTGATGTCGCGGCCGGCCACGTCGGTCGTCGGGTAGAGCGCCGAGGCCCAGTAGACGACGTACTCCCCCGCCTCCTCGTCGTAGAACGCCTCGGGCGCCCAGGTGTTGCCGGCGAAGTCGGAGGACACCTTGACGTGGCGCTGGTCGGACCAGTGGACGAGGTCGGTGGACTCCCAGACCTCGAGGTACTTGCTGCCGGTCTCCTGCGCCTCGCCGAAGTCGACGGCCGGGTAGGCCTTGAGGTCGGTGGCGAGCAGGTAGAAGCGGTCACCCTCCGCCGAGCGGATGACGAACGGGTCGCGCAGGCCCCGGGTGCCGAACTGCGACGCCAGGACGGGCTTGCCGTCGTTGAGCACGTCGTAGTCGAGCGGGTCGTTGCCGCGGCTGGCGCCGAGGTAGATCTTCTCCCCGTCGTCGGTGCTCTCGCCGGCGAAGTAGGCGAAGGCGTAGGCCTCGTAGTCGGCGGGCGCCGGCAGCGGCTGCACGCGGACGGTGATCGACCGGGTGGCCGTGGCGGCGCGGAGCGTGGCGGTCACGGTGAGCACGACGTCGACGGGCGCGCTGCCGTGGGCGGGGCGGGTGACCTCACCGGTGTCGCCGACCACGGCGGGGGCACTGCTCGACCAGGCGAGGGCGGTGCCGCCGGTGCCGGTGACGGGGAGGGTCACGTTGCCGCGGACATCGTCGGGGTGCACGAGCTCGACCGCGGCGACCGCGGCCTGGGCCCTGCCCTCGTCGGACTGCTCCTCGGGTGCCACGGTGACGGTGAACGCCTTGGTCCGCGAGACCGCACCGCGGGTGAGCGTGGCGGTCAGGGTCGCGGTGCCGGCGGGTGCGCCGTACGCCGGTCGGGTGACGTCGCCGCCGGCGGTGACGACCGACGCGTCACTGGTCGCCCACGCGATCGTCGAGCCGTTCGTCCCGGTCGCCGGGAGGGCGAGGTCGGCGACCACGGCGCTGGTGTCGCCGAGGCTGAGCGCGTCGGCGTCGGTCTGCGCTGCCGCGGCGCTGGTGTCCTCCGCGGAGGCGGCTGCCTCGGCGCCGGTCAGGGCGCGGGAGTAGATCCGGAAGTCGCGCAGCCGGCCCTTGAAGGACAGGTCACCGCCGTAGGCCGAGCGGCCCAGGACGTTGCGGGTGCTGGTGCCGTCGGGCGTGCCGAGCAGCCCGGGGTTGGTGGTGAGGTTGGTGTTCGACGCGACCAGCAGGCCGTCCTCGTAGACCCGCGCCGCGCCCGGAGCTGCCGGCGTGCCGCCGTCGATGCTGTAGGTGATGTGGCGCCACTGCCCGGTCGGCACGCGGCCGGCCCGCGAGGCGCTCTGCTCGGAGGCGAACCCGGCCTCCGCGATGGTCGAGCGCAACCGGTTGCTGCTGTCGTTGGTGGTGAAGAGGTAGCCCGTGCCGTTGGGATAGGTCGCGGAGCTGCCGAGGTTGTACATGAACCAGTTGCCGCTGGTCAGGCTCGGGTCGACCCAGACGTCGAAGTCGACGGTGACGTCCTCGAGGCCGGACAGCAGGTTGTCGGGCAGCGTGATCGCGTTGCCGCCGCTGTTCGCCCCACCGCTGAAGGTGAACCCGTCACCTGCGTTCCAGGTGGTGGCCCCGGCGACGGTGCCGTTGCGGCCGTTGCCCGACGAGTCCGCCGCGACGGTCCCGGAGGTCTCGTCGAGCTTCCACCAGCCGACCAGGTCGGTGGTGAGGTCGCCCTCGACCCCCGAGGCCGGGCCGACGCCGGCGACGACGCCGCCCAGCGACGCGACGAGCGCCAGGGCGCCGGCGATCCACGTGCGTGTCATGTCAGTTCTTCCCTTCACGGCGGGTGACCCGCAGGACGGTGCTGTCCGACGAGCGGGCGACGTCCGGCGAGCCGGCGTACGTCGCGGTGATGCGGTGCCTGCCCGGGGCGAGGCCACGCAGGACGAGTCGTGCCTTCCCGTCCCGCAGGGTGACCGTGCGGGACCTGGCCTTCTTCCCGGTCCTCACGGTGATCCGGACCGTCCCGGTGGCGTCGACCGCCGAGGTCACCCGTACGGCGACGACGGCCTTCCTCGCCGACAGGGAGCGGTGACGGGCCGCGACCTGCACGGTCGAGGACGCCCTCGCGACCACGACCGTGACGGTGTCCTGGGAGGCGCCCCAGGCGGTGTCCCCGGCGTAGCGCACGGTCAGTGGGTGGCTGCCGACGCCGAGCTGGATGGCGGGCACCCGGAGGGTCACCCGACCGCCGGTGACGGTGCCGGTGGTCAGTGCTCCGGTCGGGCCGGACAGGGTGACGGTCCCGGTGGGCGTCCCGCCCTGGCCGCTGACGGCGACGTCGACGTCGACCGTGCCGCCCAGGCGGACCGGTTCGTCGGAGGTGACGGCCGCCGTGGCGCTGGCGGCGAGCTGCTGGCCCGCGGCCGGGACGGCCAGGGTGCCGGGCTGCTCGGCCTGGCCGAGGCGGTCGACGGCGCGGTAGTCGAGGCTGGTGGCCGCGTCGCCGACCGGCACGGGCGAGGCGTACGTCGTCCACGGCCCGGCACCGAGGCGGAACTCGATCCTCTCGACGCCCGCGCCGGCGTCGGCCGCGGTCAGGGTCGCCGTGCGCGCGGCGGCGTCGAGGCTCGCCCGGGTGACCGGTGCGACGGCGTCGATGCCGACCACGAGCGGGCGGACCTCGCCGACGTTGCCCGCGGCGTCGGTCGCGCGGACCCGCACGGTGTGGAGGCCGTCGCCCTGGACGGCGACCTCACCGGTGGCGCCCTGGATGCGTGTCCACGCGCCGTCGTCGACGGACACCTCGAGCGCCGCGACCCTCCGGTCGTCGGTGGCGGTGATCCGCACGGAGGCGGGGTCGGCGTACCAGCCGTTGACGCCCTCGCCAGCGACGCGCAGCTCGTCGACCACGGGGGCGACGGCGTCCTCGGTGTGCATCCGGAGGAAGGTCACCGACGAGGCCGGGAACTCGTAGACGAACGAGTCGCCGATCCCCTGGACCTGGCGGGTGCGCGGCTTGATCAGGTTGGGCGCGGCCTTGGTGTTGGTGGCGCCCGGGGCGCCACTCAGCGTGGTGACGGTGGCCGTGCCCTCGATGCCGGCGTCGGCGACCTCGACCTGGGTGCGGGCGGGGCTCGTCGAGGTGTTGACCACCTTGGCGACGAGGTCGCCGCTGCGCTCGTCGCGGGTCACGACCTGGTAGAGCGTGGCGGGCGGTGCGGGCTGGTCGTACTCCATCTGCAGCACGCCGTCGAGGTAGAGCTCGATGTGGGTGCCGTCGACGACGACCTTGACCCGGTAGGTCTGTCCGGTGACGAGGCTCGTGTTCTCGAGCGCCTTCACCTCCGACGCGCTGCCGCCGGTCGCACGCTGGAGGACGGAGCGGGTGTTGCCCCAGCCGCCGATGTTCCACCAGTAGAAGTTGTTGGCGCCGGTGGCACCGAAGCCGACGAGGAAGCCCTCGGACCCGGCGGTCTTGGTGGCGTCGAGCTCGAGCGTGTAGTTGCTCCAGTCCTTGCCGTAGGCGCCGACCGGGATGGTGCGGGCGTCGGTGACCGAGGTGCTCGTCTGCGCGTAGCGACCGTCGTTGACCGTCCACGTCCCGGACTGCGGCGTCCACTGCGAGGCGTCGGCGAACTGGTCGGAGAAGAGCGTCCGGCCGGAGTCGTTGGCCTTCACCGTGACGTTGTCGTACGCCGCCGCGGTGGCCCAGGTCGAGAGGAACACGCCGCCGGTGATGTCGTCCGCGGCGGTGGCCGGGGCGTCGTACGTGCTGGGCACGACCTCGTCGCCGAGGTTGTTGCCGAAGAGCTTCTGCACCTCCCAGTTGGGCGTCTCCCACGACTCGTCGTTGTCGAACCAGATGGCGTCGGGGTTCCACTGGACGTGCGACTCGTTGGCGAGGAGCGGCGCGTAGGACGCGAGCTTCACGACGTCGGCGTTGCGCTGCAGCGCGGTCATGTAGGACGCCTCGGAGAGCGCGTTGTACATCGTGTTGCCGCGCGAGGCGTACTCACCCAGGAACACCTTCGGGCCCTCGCGGTCGTAGGAGTCGTAGCGGGCGTTGTTCTCCAGGAACCACTGCGGGTCGCGGTAGTAGTGCTCGTCGACCAGGTCGACGTCCTGCGCCCGGTTGAAGGCCCAGAGGGTGTCGAAGCGGGCACCGGAGGAGTCCGGGCCCGAGTTGGAGATGATCTTGATGTCCGGGTACCTCGCTGCGATGGCGTCGCGGAACTCCGGGAAGTTCTGCTCGAAGGTCGTGGTGTTCTCCTCGTTGCCGAGGCCGATCATGTCGAGGCCGAACGGCTCCGGGTGGCCGAGCGCGGCCCGCCTGGCGCCCCACTCGGTGTCGGTGCCGCCGTTGGCGAACTCGATCAGGTCGACGGTGTCGTCGACCCAGCGGTCGATCAGCGCGGGGTCGTGCATCTCGGGGATGCCCGCGCCGCCGCAGCCGTTGGCACCGACCGACACGACCGGCAGCGGCTCGGCGCCGAGGTCCTCGGCGAGCTCGAAGTACTCCAGGTAGCCGATGCCGTAGGACTGGTTGTAGCCCCAGAAGTTCCAGTTGGCCGGGCGCTCCTCGACGGGACCGATGGTCTCCTTCCACTGGTAGGTGCGGCGCCGGTCGGTGTAGCCGCTCTCCTCGTAGGTGCGGAAGGTGCCGACGTTGGTGACGCAGCCGCCGGGGAACCGGAGGAAGCCGGGGTCCATCGCGGCGATCTTCTCGCCGAGGTCCTTGCGCAGGACCGACTTCCCGTTGACCGGGCCGACCCAGCGGTCGGCCGGCATCAGCGAGACCATGTCGAGTCCGACGACCGACGGTGCGCCGGCGAGGACGACGAGCCGCGCGGCGTCAGTGGTGGTGCCGGGGTTCAGCGTGAAGGGGTACTTCCGCCACGTGTCCGAGCCGTCGAGCGCGACGGTGGCCGCGCCGAGGGTGGCGTCGCCGGCGGCGTTCTCGAGCCGGACGGTGAGCTGCTGCGCGGTCGTGCTGCGGGCCCAGAGGTAGCCGTCGTACGCCGCTCCGGCCTTCACGGCGAAGCCGTTGTTGAAGCCGGTGTTGCGCACGCCGTCGCCCGCTGCGGCAGCGGTGAGGCGCAGGTGGTTGCGGTTCATCGCGTTGAGCCGGGTGGCGTCGTCCACGACGGTGCCGGTCGTGCCGGCGCCGCTGCGGTCGAGCACCTGCCAGGCGGTGAGGCCGGTGAAGGAGCCGTTGTCGGAGGAGTTGAACTCGAACGACCTGTTGCGGACCAGCTCGGCGTAGAGCCCGCCGTCGGCTGCGTAGTTGATGTCCTCGTAGAAGATGCCGAACATGTCGTCGCTGATCGAGGCGCCGGTGCCGTCGCCGTCGATGCTCAGCGTCGAGGTGCCCTCGTCGACCTCGGAGAGGACGAAGCGGACCGCGTCGGCCTCGGCCCCGGTCACCAGCGCACCGCCGTCACCGGGCACGACGTACGCCGCCGGGTCGGCCGCCGAGCGCACGACGAGCGTGCCCCCGCCGGCGTCGGTCAGGCGCAGCGGAGTCGGCTCGTCCCCGTTGGCGCCGAGGACGAGCGCGCCGTCGCGCAGGACCAGCGGCGCGGCGTCGGTGGCGAGGGCGACCGTGCCGTTGCCGAGGTCGGCGGCCTGCAGCCGCAGGCTCGCGGTCGGCTGGTCGGCGCTCAGCCGCAGCGTGGTTCCGTCGGCGACGAGGTAGGGCGCGTCACCGTCGGCCCGCAGGACGAACGGCCCGCTGGGGGTGACGTCGGCTCCGGGCTCGTGCTCGATGGTGAACGAGTCGAAGGCGGCCGGGAGGGCGGTGCCGTCCTGGGCGGCCAGCGCGTAGAGCCCGACCTGGGTGGTGTCGAAGGAGACGGTGGTGGTGCCGGCGGTGACCCACGTCGACCCGTCCCACCAGCTGCTGGTGATCGTGTCGCCGACCCGCGCCAGCCGCAGGCGCTCGGCACTGGACCCCGGCCGGTCGGCGAAGCTGACGGCGCTGAACGTCGCTCCGCTCTCGACGTCGGTCTCGACCGCGCGACCCGACGGGGACAGCCCACCGACGAAGGTGAGGCCGGCGCGGACGTAGTTGTCCATGTCCTGCCAGGCGATCAGGCCGGCGCCCTGGTAGACCTTGGCGACCGCCGCGGAGACGTCGGCGGTGGCCGTGAAGTCGCCGACCGGGACGTCGAGGACGACCACGTTCCGCGCCGAGTTCACCGTCTGGTAGGTATCGCCGGGCTGACCGGAGATCCGCAACGCACCGCCCGCGACCGAGAGGTTCGCCGGGTCGGGGTTGACCACCTCCCAGCGGCCGTCGAGCGCGGCGCCGTCGAAGGTGTCGGTCCACGTCACGGCGTCGTCCGCGGCGGCTGCGGGGCCGGCGGTGGCACTCACCATGGCGGTCACCGTGGCGAGTCCGGCGGCGAGCACGACGGCTGCGGTGAGAGCGGCAGTGGGTCGGCGGTGAGAGAGGGTCATCGCGGTCCTCGGGTCCGTGGCTGGTCACGCGGATGTGACGGGCACCACAACGCAGTGTTAGCGCTCACATGCGATCCGTCAAGGCCTGTCTCGCCCGGGAACTGCGCCCTTGACGGCTCCGAGTGACCGGGGCCACACTCGCGCTGTTAACGTTCACATCCCACGGAGGTCCTGGTGTCCACACGACTCGCCCGGCGCACGGCACGAGGCGCGGTGATCGCCCTCCTGGCCTCGCCCCTCACGCTCCTGGCGCCCCTCACCCCCACCGCCTCGGCGGCGGACGTCACCGACGGGCTCCTCCTGCGCTACGACCTGACCCAGACCTCGGGCACCGTGGTGACCGACTCCTCGGGCCACGGTCGCGACGGCACCCTGAACGGCGGCGGCACCTGGACCGGGACCACCGGGCTCGCCCTCGACGGCGTCGACGACCACGTGCAGCTGCCCGACGACGTCCTGGCCGGACTGTCGTCCGTCACCGTCTCGAGCGACGTCTACATCGAGCCCAGCCAGGCTGGCAACTACTTCATCTGGGGCCTCGGCAACCCGGCCGTCGGCAGTCCCGCCTCAGGCTCGGGCTACCTGATGGCGACCGGCAACACCTTCCGCGCGAGCATCACCAACACCTGGTGGAACAACGAGAAGAACACCGCGCCCTCCCCCGCGCGCAACCTCGCCCGCGGCGTGTGGAAGACCGTCACCTACACCCAGACCGGCACGACCGGCACGCTCTACGAGGACGGCGTCCAGGTCGGGCAGAACACCAACGTGACCGTCCTGCCGAGCGCGATCGGCAACGGCACGACGACCAACAACGTGCTCGGCGAGTCCAACTACGCCGCCGACAGCTCGCTCAAGGGCAAGGTCAGGAATTTCCGGCTCTACAGCCGGGCCCTGACCGCCTCCGAGGTCGCCGACATCTCGCTGACCGACGCCAACCGGCTGTCCTCCGACACCGAGGGGCTCAGCCTCGGCGACCTGTCCGGCGTGACCGCCGACCTCACCCTGCCGACCACCGGCGCCTTCGGCTCGGCCATCGGCTGGGCCTCGAGCAAGCCGGGCACCATCAGCAGCACCGGCGTGGTCACCCGCCCCGGAGCGGGCGCCGACCCGGTCCAGGTCACCCTGACCGCCACCCTGACCCGCGGCTCGGGGACGGCGACGAAGACCTTCGACGCGACCGTCCTCCCCGACGAGGGCGACCAGTCCAAGGCCGACGCGGCCGCCGCCGCGCTCGCCCTCGTCCACCCCGACGACGTGCGTGGTCACCTGACCCTGCCGACGACCGGCAGGCACGCCTCGACCGTCGCCTGGACCTCCTCGGCGCCGGCGATCGTCGCACCTGACGGCATCGTCGACCGGCCCTCCCCCGGCGCCGGTGACGCGAGCGTCACCCTGACCGCGACGGTCACCGTCGGCGGTGCGACGGCCAACCGCCAGTTCCCGCTCACCGTGCGGCAGGCGCCCGCCCCGGCGCCGTACGCCGGTTATGCCTTCAGCTACTTCACCGGAAACTCGGTCGCCGGCGAGAAGATCTACTTCGCGGCGAGCCGCGGCAACAATGCGCTGCGCTGGGACGAGCTCAACGGTGGCCAGCCGGTCCTCGACTCGACGTTCGGCGAGATGGGCCTGCGCGACCCGTTCCTGATCCGCTCCCCCGAGGGCGACCGCTTCTTCCTGATCGCCACCGACCTGTCGATCGGCCGCAACGGCGACTGGGACCGCTCGCAGCGCCAGGGCAGCCGCTACCTCGAGATCTGGGAGTCCACCGACCTCAAGAACTGGTCGGAGCAGCGCCACGTCCTCGTCTCCCCGCCGACCGCCGGCAACACCTGGGCCCCGGAGGCCTACTGGGACGACGACCTCCAGCAGTACGTCGTCTTCTGGGCCTCGAAGCTCTACGCCGAGGACGACCCCGGGCACACCGGCAACACCTACAACCGGATGCTCTACGCCACGACCCGCGACTTCGTGACCTTCAGCGAGGCGAAGACCTGGCAGGACATCGGCTCCTCGCGCATCGACTCCACCGTGATCAAGGAGGGCGACTCCTACTACCGCTTCACCAAGGACGAGGGCGCCGGCAGCACCGGCTGCTCCGACATCATCCAGGAGAAGAACGACAGCCTCACCGAGCCCGACCTCGTCGGCGCCAAGGCCTGGGCCTTCCAGGACGGCTGCATCGGCCGCGACGCCGGCACCTCGGCCGTCGAGGGCCCGACCGTCTTCAAGCGCAACCCCGGCGACACCTCGGGCGGGCAGTACTACCTCTTCGTCGACGAGTACGGCGGTCGCGGCTACATCCCGCTGACGACCGACGACCTCGAGGCGCCCGACTGGAAGGTGCCGTCCGGCTACCGGCTGCCCGCCAGCCCGAGGCACGGCACGGTCCTGCCGGTCACCCAGGCCGAGCTCGACGCGCTGCGCGCCGACCTCCCGGCCCCGCCCCCGCCGGTGCAGAGCACCGAGGACGGGCTCATCGCGGCGTACCCCCTCACCGGTGACGCCGAGGACGTCAGCGGCCACGGGTACGACGCCACGGTGGTCGGCGACGCGACCTTCGCCGACGACGCGCTCACGCTGGGCGGCTCGACCGGCCACGTGAAGCTCCCCGACAACCTGATGAGCGGCCTCGACGCCATCACCGTCTCGACGCGGGTGTGGGTCGACCCGGCCCAGTCGGGCAACTACTTCGTGTGGAACCTCGGCAACACCGGTTCGAACGGCGTCGGCAACGGCTACCTCTTCGCCACCGGCAACAGCACCTACCGGGCCGCGATCGCGTCGGGCAACTGGACGACCGAGCAGGGCATGACGTCAGGTTCCGCGCTGGCCCGCGGCGAGTGGAAGACGCTGACCTACACGCTGGGCGGCGGCGTCGCGACGCTCTACCTCGACGGCCGCCAGGTGGCGCGCAACGCCGACGTCAGCCTGACGCCGGGCGACATCGGCGACGGGGTCACGACGGCGAACTACATCGGCCGGTCGGCGTACAACGGCGACAACCGGCTCCGCGGCAAGGTGCGCGACTTCCGGCTCTGGTCCCGCGCGCTCTCCGGCGCGGAGGTGGCCGAGCTCGCGGCAGCACCCACCGACGTGCTCGGGGTGGAGCTCGACTCGCTCAAGGTCCCGGCCATGGTCGACGCCGCCGCGGGCACCATCACGCTGCCGGTGGAGCCGGGCACCGACCTGACCGCGCTCGACCCGACGTACGCCGTCCTGTCCGGCGCGAGCGTCTCGCCCGACGGGCCGGCCGACTACACCGCGCCGGTCGCGCTGACCGTCACCAACGGTTCCGCCAGCCGCGTCTGGACGGTCACGGCCGTCGAGATGCGCTCGCCGGTGCTGCCGGGGCTGTACGCCGACCCCAACATCGCGGTCTTCGACGGGACCTACTACATCTACGCGACGACCGACGGCACTCCCGGATGGGGCGGCAAGGACTTCTACGTCTGGAGCTCGCCCGACCTCGAGACGTGGACGCGCTCCGAAGAGCCGTTCCTGACCCTCGATGGCGCCGACGGCGACGTCCCGTGGGCCACCGGCAACGCGTGGGCGCCGACGATCATCGAGCGCGGCGGGAAGTACTACTTCTACTTCTCCGGCCACAACGCCTCGCTCAACCGCAAGACGATCGGCGTGGCCGTGGCGGACAGCCCGACGGGTCCGTTCACGGCGCAGCCGCAGGCGATGATCCTCAACAACGAGGCCGTCACCTCCGGCCAGGCGATCGACCCGGCTGCCTTCCACGACCCGGTGTCGGGGAAGTACTACCTCTACTGGGGCAACGGCCGACCGGTCATGGCCGAGCTCGCCGACGACATGGTCTCGCTCGAGCCGGGCACGATCTCCGCGATGACCGGGCTCACGGACTACCGCGAGGGCTCGTTCATGAACTACCGCGACGGGATCTACCACCTCACCTACGCGATCGACGACACCGGTTCGCCCGACTACCGCGTCGGGTATGCCACCTCCAGCAGGCCCACCGGGCCGTGGACCTACCGGGGCGTGATCCTGGAGAAGGACGCCTCGCAGGGCATCCTCGGCACCGGCCACAGCTCGATCGTGCAGGTGCCGGGCACCGACGAGTGGTACATCGCCTACCACCGCTTCGCACTCCCTACATTCGATTCGGCCGGCGGTGACGGGACGCACCGGGAGACCACGATCGACCGCCTCACCTTCGGTCCGGACGGGTTGATCGAGAAGGTCGTGCCGACGCTGTCGTCCGTGGACGGGTTGGCCTACACCGACGGCCCGGTCACGGCGTCGATCTCCGACGCGGGAGCTTCTGGTTGGTACGGCGCCGACGCCACGCTCTCCTTGTCGGGCTCGGGAACTCGTCAGGTCCGCCTCGGCGACGGCGCGTGGGCGGCGTACACCACGCCGGTGGCCCTGCCGGCCGGCTCGTACGACGTCGCCTGGCGCGCCCGCTCGGCCAACGGCCAGTGGAGCCAGGTGTGGACGCAGCCGGTCAAGGTCGACAAGGCCCCGCCGGAGGCGTCGGGAGAAGTGTCCTCCGATCGGGTGCTGTCCGTGACCGCCACCGACGACGCGTCCGGCGTCGCCGTGCGGGACTACCGCATCGACGGTGGGGCCTGGCTCGCGTGGACGACGCCGGTGCAGCTCGACGGTCTCGCCCACGCGGTCGACGTCCGTGCTGCCGACGTCGCCGGCAACATGTCCGCGGTGAGCTCGCTCTCCGTGGCCGCGGCGCCGTCGCCGGCCCCCGTGGCGCCCGTCTCGGTCGCTCCTCCGGTGGCCGCCGGCAAGGCGACCGTCGGCAGGACGTTGACCGCCACCCCGGGCGGCTGGGACCAGGGCAACCTGACCTACGCCTACCAGTGGCTGCGCGACGGGGTGCCGATCGGCGGCGCCACGTCTCGCACGCTGTTGTTGGGTGCCGGCGACGTGGGCGCACGGATCGCGGTCCAGGTCACGGCCTCGCGTGCCGGCGGTCCCGACGGCGTCGCCCGGTCGGCCTCGACGTCGCCGGTGGCGAAGGCGACGTCCAAGGTCAAGCTCCGTCTGGCCGGACGGTCGCTGAAGGTCCTGGTCATGACGCGCCCGGCCTCGGTCGGCGCGACGGGCAGGGTCGTGCTCAAGGTCGACGGCACGACCCGCAAGGTCCGACTCGAGGACGGGAAGGCCGTGCTCCGCCTGCGTCTCTCGTCCGGCAGGCACACCGCGAAGGCGTCCTACTCCGGGTCGGACTCGGTGGCCGCGAGCTCGACGAAGAAGACGGTGCGCATCCGACGCTGAGCCCTGCAGTGCGCCGCCCGGGTCCCGACGGGCCCGGGCGGTCGTGCGTCTCCGCTGTCCACACGTCTTGGCGACCCTTGTTCTTCGAACATGTGTTCGATAGAATAGACCATGTCCATTTCCCTCCTCCCTCACCAGCCGCCGCAGGCGGCCGATGAGGCGTCGGAGAGGGCACTGTTGGACAGCGCCACCGAGGCGCTCCGCGCGCGACGTCTCGCGGAGGTCGCCGAGCTGCGGCTGGCGATCCAGTGGGCGGTCGTGCAGGGAGAGCCGCGCGACGACCGGGACCCGATGGTCACGCCGGGCGGCGACGGCACCCCATCCGTGCGCGAGCACGCCATCCCCGAGCTCGCGATGGCCCGCGAGACACACCCCGCGACGACCCGGGCGCTCATCGCGGACGGGCTCGACCTGGTCCACCGACTCCCCCGCACCTGGGCCGTCGTCGCGTCCGGCGAGTGCGAGCCGTGGGTCGCGCGCAAGGTCGCCACCCTCTCCCGCGCCCTCCTGGCCGACCAGGTCGCCCTGGTCGACCGAGCTGTTGCCCGGGCGATCGCCGGCCACGCACCCTCGACCGTCCTCGAGATCGCCCGGGCCAAGGTCATCGAGGCCGACCCCGAGACCCACCGCGCCGAGCGCGAGCGGTCCCGTCACGAGCGCTACGTCCGCCTGTCCCGCGCCGACGAGTTCGGCTACCGCCACGTCATCGCCCGCACCACCGCCGGCGACGCCGCCTGGATCGACGCCATGGTCGACCGGGTCGCCGACATCCTCGCGCTCACCCACGGTCACGACCACAACCGTGACGAGCTCCGCTCCCTGGCCCTGGGCTGGCTGGCTCGTCCGGCGGACCTCTTCAAGCTGTTGATCGAGCACACGACCACCTCGGACGGCGAGCAGCCCGCGTGGGCACCCGACCACCTGGCCGACACCGTCGACAAGCTCTGTGCCCTCCCCGCCCACAAGCTCGCTCGCCTGCGTGGTCGCGGACGCCTCTTCGTCCACATCACCGACGAAGCACTGCGCACCCGCACCGGGGTCGCCCGGATCGAGGGCGTCGGCCCCATCGACGTCCAGCAGCTCCACGAGGTCCTCGGCCACGCGGACGTCACCGTCACCCCGGTCCTCGACCTCCAGCTGCGCCGACGCGTCGATGCCTACGAGCACCCCGAGACCGTCAAGGACCACGTCTGGATCCAGACCGGGGGAGACTGCTTCCCCTACACCCCGCGCACCGCGACCCGCGACGGCGTCGACTACGACCACGCCGTCCCCTACGACGACACGGGCCCACCCGGCCAGACCGGCCCCCACAACTCAGGGCCGCTTCGGCGGAGTCATCACCGCGCCAAGACCCACGGCGGCCTCACCACCCGAGTCGTGGGGCCTGGGCGCCATCTTTGGCGAACCCCACATGGGCAGGCGTTCCTGGTGGACCACACCGGGACGACGCGGCTGAGCTCGAGTCAGGCCGCGGCCATGGCCGACGCCATCGAGGACGGCGTCGAGCTCTATTTCACCGAGTCCTGGGCGTACGAGCAGGCCTGAGCACCGGAACCGCAGAACGATTGGTGACCGTCCGTAGGACGACATCAGTCAGTGGATCTGACACGCCCAGCCCGCCCACTATG
>NZ_PYXZ01000008.1 GCF_003057875.1 Nocardioides currus
GGGGTCGTCCGATGATGGCCCGCATCGCGCAGCGCCGAGCCGCCAAGCGCACCGCCGAGCAGACCTCCGCCTTCTACTCCTGGCGTGCCGGGGTCGTCCGATGATGGCCCGCATCGCGCAGCGACGTGCTGCCAAGCGCCTCACCGAGCAGACCTCCGCCTTCTACTCCTGGCGTGCCGGGGTCGTCCGATGATGGCCCGCATCGCGCAGCGCCGAGCTGCCAAGCGCCTGACCGAGCAGACCTCCGCCTTCTACTCCTGGCGAGCGGCGGGCTGAGCACTGACGGACCCTGGACGCGACGCGCTCCCCTGTCCTGTCGCGCGAGTCGAGAGTGCCGAGGTGACCACCGGTCGCCTCGGCACTGTCCTTCACCTGCCGCGAGCGGGTGGACTGAGCCGCCTCGGTCCCGACGGGCCGTGGATGGCCACCAGCCTCGAGACGGCCAAGCGGGTCCTGATGGACGCCGCCAGCTTCGACTTCCCCAACAACGTCAGCCGCGGCTCCGACATGTCGGGGAGCACGGCCGACACCCGCACCGGCCACTACATCTACCCACCGCTCTCCCCCGAGCAGGTGGAGCGCGGGCGCTGGCTCTTCCTCGCGGAGCTGGGTGACGCGCTGTCCGGCTCCGGCTTCTCCGCGGGCGCGGCCGAGATCGACGCGATGGTGCTGCTGCGGCGGCCGGTCGCCCGGGCCACCTGTTCCGCGGTGCTCGGATCGCTGGACGCCGACTCCCGCAACGAGGTCGCCGACCTCGTCCTCGCCTGGATCGACGCGCTCGCGCCCGTGATCGCGAGCCGCCGCAGTCCCGGACGATGGAGTCGAGCACGCCGGGGCGAGCGCCGCGCGCGCCTCGCCCTCGACGCACGACTGGGCGACGTGCTCCCGGCGCTCGGCATCGAGGACACCCCCCAGATCGTGGCCACCCTCCTCGCCGCGGGCGTGCAGGTGCCGATCGCCGCCGGCGCCTGGCTCCTCATCTTCCTGGCCGCTCACCCCGACAGCGACGTCGACCCCGACCACGCGGCGTGGGAGGCATTGCGGGTCGCACCGCCGACGTGGGCGACCGCGCGCATCACGACGACCGCGGTCGAGCTCGCCGGCGAGCAGGTGGGCGCCGGCGAGGTGGTGCTCGTCAGCCCGCTGCTGCTGGGGCGCCTCGCGTCGCTCGCGCCCGACGAACCCGACGACCTGACGTCCTTCTGCCCCGACCGGTGGGCGCGGGACGACGTGCGGCCAGGGGCGTGGCTCCCCTTCGGGGCCGGCGCCCATGCCTGTCCGGGACGCACCCTCGGGCTCGGGCTGATGCGCGACCTGGCGACATGGGCGGGGCGGCACGAGCTCACGCTCGCCGCATCCGTCACAATTGACGAGAGCCGAGGAATCCTCCCCGCGCCCGCCCGCATCATTGTCTCTCCCCTGGATGACATCGATCGATGACCGACTTCGCCGGACTCCAAGACGTGCCGCTGGGCGCGCCCGCTTCCCCGGAGGCGACCCGGTTGGCGACGACGGTCCTCGACACGACCACCTCCCTCGACCGGGCCTACGAGCTGACGGCCGCCCACCTGCTCACCCTGCCGCGCGTCGAGGCCGTCACGGCTGCCCTGACGACCTTCGCGCCCGAGGACGAGACCGGGTGGGTCCACCTCGGCCAGCGGGCCTGGGTGACCGAGTGGCTCCAACCCGGCACCGTCTGCAACGTGCTCCCACCCCCGGGCGCCGGACCGGAGGCCGCGCTCACGATGCCGTGGGTCTCCCCGCGCGCCCGCAACGGACCGCTGGTCATCTCCGACATCGACCTGCTGCCCCCCGAGGCGGCGCAGGACCACCGCGAGATGTCCGCCTGCGGGATCCGCAGCATGGTGGTCGGCGCCCAGCTCTCGGACGGCGTGATGTACGGCAGCATGGCGATCGGCGGCCCCGCCGTGGGCCCGTGGCCCGATTCCGACGTGGCCGACTTCCGGCTGCTCAGCGCGTCGCTCACCTCGCGCATCGCCCTCGAGCAGGCGCGTCGTTCGCTCGCCGAGTCGGTGGCGGTCGGGGCGCACGCACGGGAGGCGCAGCAGCACTTCCTCGCCTCCATCGGCCACGAGCTGCGCACGCCGCTGACCGCGATCATCGGCTACACCGAGATGATGGTCGACGAGGCCGACGAGCTCGCCTCCGATCCCTTCGCCGAGGCCGTCGGCCGGGACGGGCGGGTCATCCTGCGCGCCTGCGAGCAGCTGATGGCGGTCCTCGAGGACCTGCTCAGTGCCGGTCGGGCGGTGGGCGACACCGGTCCCCGTGAGCAGCTCGACGTGCAGGCGGCCGTGGCCGACGTGCTGCACTGGCACCGCACTGCTGCTCGCACCGCGGACGTCACGCTCGAGAACCTGGTCGATCCCGGGTCGAGCGTGATGGCGCACCCAGCGGGCCTGCGCCAGGTGCTGGCCAACCTGATCGGCAACGCCATCGTCCACAACGTGGAGGGCGGGAAGGTCATCGTCACGGCGGAGTCGCTGCGCGGCGAGTCCGGCGACGCCAGGCTCCGCGTGATCGTCCGCGACGACGGCCCGGGGATGACGCCGGAGCAGCTGGCCCGCGTCTTCGACCCCTTCGTCCGGTTCGCACGCGACACGGTCAAGGGCACCGGCCTCGGCCTGTCGCTCTCGCGCTCCATCGCCGAACGCGACGGAGGGACCATCGGCGCCGAGTCCACCGCCGGCACCGGATCGGCGTTCTGGATCGAGCTGCCCGTCGACGCCTCCTGATTCCGCGACGCGGGTGGCGCTCATGTAACATTCCACGCGCTTGGCCAGGTAGCTCAGTTGGTACGAGCGACCGACTGAAAATCGGTAGGTCGGCGGTTCGACCCCGCCCCTGGCCACACGCAAGCGACAAGCGCCCGATCGCGTCCCGATCGGGCGCTTCGTCCATTTCGACACCCCGAGGGTCTGGACAGGGTGTGACGAGCGCCACTACGTTCGCATCCGTCGGTGATGGGCCGGCACGTTCCTTGCCGCCCTGTCGATCGGAGACCGATGAACCTCGCACGCCCCCGCGCCCTCGTCCTGAGCGCGCTCACGCTGCTCGCCTCGACGCTGGCCGTCACCGCCACCTCCGCCCCGGCCCGCGCCGACGGGCCCGGCGTCGGCACCCCGTGGGTCGTCACCGTCGGCGACTCCTACATCAGCGGGGAGGCCGGCCGCTGGGCCGGCAGCTCCAACGCCTCGTCCAGCCGGGCCGACGCCCTCGGCGGCTCGGCCTACTTCGACAACGCCGCCGGCACCGGCGAGACGATCAACCGGTGCCACCGCAGCAAGTCGGCCGAGGCCTACATCGGCAGCGGCGTCAACGGCCTGAACCTCGCCTGCTCCGGCGCCCGCGTCGCGACCTTCACCGACTCCTCCGGCAACTTCAAGCCCGGCCTCGACTTCTACAGCAACGGCGCCCAGCAGGGCCAGGCGCTGATGCTCCAGAACTTCGCCGCCACCCACAACGTGAAGATGGTGACGGTCTCCATCGGCGGCAACGACTTCAACTTCGCCTCGATCGTCCAGACCTGCGTCACCAACTGGCTGACCTCGCCGACCTGGGCCAAGAACTACTGCAACGACGACTCGTCGGTCGCCAGCAACTTCACCGCGGCGAACGTCGCGGCCAAGCGGGCGGCCATCGCGGCGGCGTACCAGAACATCAGGACCGCCATGCGCAACGCCGGCCACGCCGACGGCTCGTGGACCCTGCTCGTGCAGAACTACCCCTCGCCGATCCCGAACGGCTCCGGCTTCCGCTACGGCGAGTCCGGCTTCGGGCGCCAGAGCACGGGTGGGTGCGGCTTCTGGAACCGCGACGCCGACTGGGCCAACGGGACCGCGCTGCCGCTGATCAACAGTGCGGTCGGTGGGGCCGCCGCCGACTCCGGCGTCGCCGGCGTCCGCACCCTCAACCTAGCCTCGGCGTTCAACGGCCGTCGGCTCTGCGAGAACTCCGTGGGCCTCTACGAGGAGCGCGGCATCGCGAACTGGACCTCGCCCGGCGCGGTCGACCAGACCGAGTGGGTCAACCAGATCCGCACGGTCTCGACGTGCTGCGGCAGCGGCAGCCCGTACTACATCCAGGAGAGCCTGCACCCGAACTACTGGGCGCAGCTCGCGACCCGCTCCTGCGTCCGGCAGGCGTGGAACGGCGGCACCCCGCGGTCGGGCACCTGTGGCATCGCCGGGACCGGGCTGGTCAACGGCGAGCCGCGGATGGCCCTGAACTGAGGACGGACGTCAGCTCGTGCGGCCGGCGTAGGTGTCGGCCGCCGAGTAGACGTTCAGCACGTAGTCGGCCGAGTGGTTGTAGCTGAAGATCGCGCGTGACCACGTGTCGCCGCTCATCAGGTCGCCCGAGCGGCACAGGTAGCCCGCGGCCGCCCTGGCGGCGTCGTCGATGTCGTTGGGGTCGGCGACCCCGTCACCGTCGCCGTCGGCCCGCCACGTGTGCCAGGTGGACGGGATGAACTGCATCGGCCCCACTGCGTGGTCCCATTTGGCGTCGCCGTGCCAGGTGGCCGACTCGGGCGTGGAGGGCACGGCGGCGAAGTCCCGGCCGTCGAGGGCGGGCCCGAGGATGGGCCGCGACGAGTGCCCGTCCCGCCCCAGCGTCCGGTCGCCGATGGTGCCGTGCTGCGACTCCACCCAGCCGATGCCGGCCAGCGTCGTCCAGCCGATGCGACAGCCCTCGGGCGCCAGCATGCTGGCCCGGGCGTACGCCGTGAGGGCCGGCAGCGGGATGCCGGCGGCCGTCGCGGTGCGTCGAGCCCAGCGCGGGTCGACGGCGGCGGCGTGCGCGTCGCGCGAGGGTCGCTGCCGGACCTCCTCGACCGTCGGGGGCTGGGCGACCTGCGCCGTCGGCTCGGGCACGATCTCGTAGGAGCTCAGCACCTGGTCGCGCTGCGCGGCCTGCTGCGCGGCCACGGCCGTCGCGCACATCAGCGCCGCTCCCCCGACGACCCCCAGGACGTGCGGCAGCCTCACCCTGACATCGCCTCGATCACAGTGACCATGGTGACCGCGATCGCGCGTACTTTCAGGCTTTCTCCAACAATCGCCGGGCGGTGCGCACCAGCTCGGCGTTGTCGGCGGCCGGACGCCCGTCGGGGAGGACGAGCACGTCCTCGAGCCCGATCCTCGTCGACAGGCCGAGACGACCGGCCATCCGCAGGGCCGGCCACGCGCTCTCGTCCTCGCCGTGCAGCAGCACGTCACCGTGGGTGCCGATCATCTCGAGGAGGCGCGCGGCCTCGTCCTCGGCGGCGACCGCGCCCAGGCCTCCGGGCAGCTCCACCAGCACGCGCAGGCACCGGTCGCGGTACGGCGAGGCCAGCCAGGCCCGCACCCCGTCGGCGTGCCACAGGCCGGCCTCGACGCCGACCCCGATCTCCAGCAGCGCGGCCGCCACCCGGTCGGCGCCCTCCTCGTGCCAGTTGACCGACGCGAAGTCCGGGCGCGCCGTCAGTCCGCCCCAGGAGCGGACGGCCGCGACCCGCAGATCGGGATCCGGCAGGGCCCATGCGCCCGTGGTGACGCCGATCGGCACGCCGGGAGCCGAGCGTCGTACGGCGGTGAGCACCGTGTCGAGCGTCGGCCCGTCGAGGGTGTCGTCGCCGCGCTCGTCCTTGACGTGGAGGTGCACGGCGTCCGCCCCGGCCGCGACGACGGCCAGGACGTCACGGGCGACGTCGACCGCTCCGACCGGCAGCGCCGGATGCTCGCCCATCCGACGGGCACCGTTGACACAGGCCTTCAGCACGACCCCATCCTGCCCTGCTGCGACACTCTGCGGGTGCTCCCCCGCTTCGAGGTCGTCCGTCGACTGCGCCCGATCGACCTCATCAGGCCGGGCGCGGAGGTCGAGGTCGAGGTCGGCCGGCCGGTGCCGGTGGAGGTCGCTGCGCCGTACGCCGCGATCGTGGTCGAGCCGGGCGACGAGGCCGCCGCGGCCTTCCACCTCGGCGGCCTGCGCCTCGGCATGCGACTGGTGGACGACGTGGTCACCCTGTCGATCACCGGCGGCGAGAGGAGCCGGGAGCCGAGGAGCCGACGCCACGGCCGGGTGGCGACCGCGCCCTCCCGCGTCGCGCTGACGCTGACCGGCACGCACCTGACCGCGCTGACCGAGGAGGAGGGGCGCTGGGTCGCGCGGGGTCGCCACGACCTGCGCGACGACCTCGACAGCCGCGACCCGGACGCCCTCGCGGCCCTGCGCGTCGAAACGCACGGCGCCCGGGCCCACGCGGGGCCGTTCGGCCAGCTGGGGCTGCGCGACATCCGGCTGGTCACCGAACGCGACGGGACCCCCCTGCGCGACGGCTCGGCGCTCCTGCTCAGTGCGACGTCGGCCGGACCCGGCTTCTTCGACACCGCCCACACCTCGGTCTGGTCGCTCGACCCCGAGACGCTGGCGCTCGAGCACCGCAGCGACCTGTTCTTCCGGCGTCCCGACCGACCGGGGGTGTACGGCGACCACGCGACCCACGTCGTCCGCGACGGCGACGCGTGGCTGGTCGCGACCAGCACGTGGGGAGACTTCCGGCAGGACGACCCGGACCGGACGGTGCGCGCGACCCTGGCCCGCACGGCCACCGACGTCCTCAGCGGCACCCACGTCCTCGACACGGTCGAGCTCCGTCTGCCGACCGACGGCTTCACCTCGGTCGGCACCTGGGACCCGCACCTCGTGCACACGGGTGACGAGTGGCTCGTCGGCTTCGCCAGCGCACGGAAGTTCTTCCGGTTCCATCCCGCCCTGGCCAGCGGCCCGACCCTGGACGAGCTGGTGCTGCGCGGGGCGGCAACCGACCGGAAGGCGACCGAGGGCACCACGGTCCTGCGGATCGGCGACGAGTGGCGCGTGCTCGCCAGCGACGGCCGCGACGGGCGGCGAGGACAGCGGATGCGCTACCCGGTCTTCGACCTGGCGATGACCGAGGTCGGCGAGCTCGAGGCGGCGTACCCCACGAACCTGCCCTGGCCCACACTGGTGGACACCGAGCGCGGGTGGCTGATGGTCACCTTCAACGGGGCGCCGGCCACGGGACCGCTGGTCGGCTACGGCACGCACGGCGACGTCGTCGTGCAACGCGAGGCGGGGCGCGTCTAGTCTGGTTGTGAGGATGCCCACTCCACCCCTGTGAGCGTCTTTGAGGTCGCACACCCCGCGGCCGATCCATCCCCACACAAGGACAAGCACCCATGTCTGTAGACGTATTCGAGCTCGCGCACGAGCACGAGCAGGTGGTCTTCGCCAACGACCCGGCCACCGGCCTCCAGGCGATCATCGCGATCCACTCGACCGCGCTCGGCCCCGCCCTCGGCGGCACCCGGTTCTATCCCTACGCGTCCACGGACGCCGCGATCGAGGACGTCCTGAACCTCTCGCGCGGGATGTCCTACAAGGCCGCCCTCGCCGGCCTCGACCTCGGAGGCGGCAAGGCCGTCATCATCGGCGACCCGGGCACCCTCAAGACCGAGGCGCTGCTGCGGGCCTACGGCCGGTTCGTGCAGTCGCTCAACGGTCGCTACTACACCGCGTGCGACGTCGGCACGTTCTCCGTCGACATGGACCACATCGCCCGGGAGTGCTCCTTCGTCACCGGGCGCACCGTCGCCCACGGCGGCGCCGGCGACAGCTCGGTGCTCACCGCCTTCGGCGTGTTCCAGGGCATGCGCGCCGCGGCGGAGCAGGTCTGGGGCGAACCCACCCTCGCCGGTCGCACCGTCGGCGTGGCCGGCATCGGCAAGGTCGGACGCCACCTCGTGCGCCACCTCATCGAGGACGGCGCCAGCGTCGTCGTCACCGACGTGCACCAGCCCTCGATCGACTCCGTGCGCGAGGAGTTCCCCCCGGTGCAGGCCGTGGCCGACACCGAGGCGCTCGTCGCCTCGCCGCTCGACGTCTACGCGCCGTGCGCCCTCGGCGGCGCCCTGACCGACGAGGTCGTCGAGGTGCTCAGCGCCCGGATCGTCTGCGGCGCGGCCAACAACCAGCTCGCGCACCCGGGCGTCGAGAAGCAGCTCGAGGACCGCGGGATCCTGTACGCCCCCGACTACTGCGTCAACTCCGGCGGCCTGATCCAGGTCGCCGACGAGCTCGAGGGCTTCTCCTTCGAGCGCGCCGAGCAGCGGGCGAGCGGCATCTTCGAGACCACCCGCTCCGTCTTCGAGCTCGCCAAGGCCGACGGCGTGGCCCCCGCGATCGCTGCCGACCGGCTGGCCGAGCGGCGGATCCGCGACGTGGGTCGACTCCGCGGGGTGTGGCTGTCCTGACGGCAGAGGCGTCGGCCGGAGGGGGCGCGCAGTCGCTCCGTCCGGTCGACGCTCAGGCGTCGAGGTGCGAGGTCAGTCCCGCGAGGGTTCGATGACGTCGGACCACTTCTCGAGGACCTCAGGGTCTACCTGCTCGTCCTTGGTGCCACTGTCACCGTGCAGCTCATTGGCCAGCGCCCCGAAGTCCGTCTCGTGAGTGCGGTACTTCAGGTCGCGAGCGACCTTCGTCTGCTTGGCTTTAGCTCGGCCGCGCCCCATAGGGTCAGCCCCCTCGCAAATCGGCCGGGGCACCAAGGCTCCCGGACTATCCATAAGATTTCTCGTGAGGACAACGCTACCTGCTACCTGGGTGTTCCCGCACGCCGGGGCCCGGTGAAACGCCGACGAGGCGGGTGAATCGCCTCAGGCGTGCTCGCCGGTGAGCGTGACCTGACCCTCGCCGCCCGCGACGACGTCGCCGGCGACCCACGCGGGGATGCCGTGCTCGGCCAGCGAGGAGATCGCGGAGTCGACCGCGTCGGGCTGCATCAGCGCGACCATCCCGACACCGCAGTTGAGGGTCGCCTCGAGATCGGAGCGGGACACCCCGCCGACCTCGGCGACCAGCGAGAAGACCGGCGGCAGCGTCCAGCTTCCCCGGTCGATGCGCGCGCCCAGCTCGACGGGCATGACGCGCTCCAGGTTGGCGGCCAGGCCGCCCCCGGTCACGTGCGACATCGCGTGCACCCCACCGGCACCGGCGAGCTCGAGGCAGGCCTTGGTGTAGATGCGGGTCGGCTCGAGGAGCTCCTCGCCCAGGGTGCGGCCGAGGACGTCGACGTCGCGGTCCAGCGCCCAGCCCGCGGTGTTCAGCAGCACGTGGCGCACCAGCGAGTAGCCGTTGGAGTGCAGCCCGCTCGAGCCCATGGCGAGGACCACGTCACCGGGGCGAACGCGGCCGGGGCCGAGCAGGTGGTCGGCCTCGACGACGCCGGTGGCCGCTCCTGCGACGTCGTACTCGTCGGGCGCCAGCAGGCCGGGGTGCTCGGCCGTCTCCCCGCCGACGAGGGCGCAGCCGGCGGCGACGCACGCCTCCGCGATGCCCTGGACGATGGCGGCGATGCGCTCCGGGACGACGCGGCCGGTGGCGATGTAGTCGGTCATGAACAGCGGTTCGGCGCCGCACACCACCAGGTCGTCGACGACCATCCCGACGAGGTCGAAGCCGATCGTGTCGTGGACGTCCATCTGCTGCGCGATGGCGACCTTGGTGCCGACGCCGTCGGTGGAAGTGGCCAGCAGCGGGCGGGTGTAGGACGTCAGCGCGCTGGCGTCGAAGAGGCCGGCGAACCCGCCGAGCCCGCCGATCATCTCCGGACGGCGCGCCTTCTCGATCGAAGCCTTCATCAGGTCGATCGCCCGGTCGGCCGCCTCGATGTCGACACCCGCGGCGGCGTACGCGTTGACGGACTCGTTCACGTGGATCTCCACTCAGGGGTTGTTGAGGACCGGCAGGGCCGTCGCGTGCACCGGCGTCTCGAGCAGGTGCTTGCCCAGGCGGTCGGCCTCGGGCAGCTCGATCGGGTAGATGCCGTCGAAGCAGGCACGACACAGGTCGGGCTTGGGCACCGACGTCGCCTCGATCAGGTCGTCGAGGTCGATGTAGCCCAGCGAGTCGGCGTCGATCGAGCGGCAGATCTCGTCGTTGGTCAGGCCGTTGGCGATCAGCTCGGCGCGGGTGGCGAAGTCGATGCCGTAGAAGCAGGGCCACTTCACCGGCGGCGAGGAGATGCGCACGTGCACCTCGGCCGCGCCGGCCTCGCGCAGCATCCGCACCAGCGAGCGCTGGGTGTTGCCGCGCACGATGGAGTCGTCGACGACCACGAGGCGCTTGCCCTCGATCACGTCGCGCAGCGGGTTGAGCTTGAGCCGGATCCCGAGCTGGCGGATCGTCTGGCTCGGCTGGATGAAGGTGCGCCCGACGTAGGAGTTCTTCACCAGCCCCATGCCGTAGGGGATGCCGGACGCCTCGGCGTAGCCGATCGCGCTCGGGGTGCCGGACTCGGGGACCGGGATGACCAGGTCGGCGTCGGCCGGGAAGGCCTTGGCCAGCCGCCGCCCGATCTCGACGCGGACGCTGTGGACCCGCTGGTCGGTGATCACCGTGTCGGGGCGGGCGAGGTAGACGAACTCGAACAGGCAGTGCTTGGGGGCAGCCTCCGCGAAGCGCTGCGTGCGCAGGCCCTCCTCGTCGACCGCGATCAGCTCGCCGGGCTCGACCTCGCGGATGAAGGACGCGCCGACGATGTCGAGGGCGGCCGTCTCCGACGCGACCACCCAGCCGCGCTCCAGGCGGCCCAGGACGAGCGGTCGGATGCCCTGGGGGTCGCGAGCGGCGTACAACGTGTGCTCGTCCATCCAGATGAACGAGAACGCGCCCCTGATCTGCGGCAGCAGGTCGCGGGCGCGCTCCTCGACGGTCTGGCCGGGGTGGTGCGCGAGCAGCTGGGTGACGACCGACGTGTCGTTGGTGCTCGTCGGCGGCATCCGCATCTGGAGGTCGAGGTGCCCGTCGGCCTCGTCGTCGATCACCATCTGGGCGAGGTCGGCGGTGTTGATCAGGTTGCCGTTGTGGGCCAGCGCGATCGAGCCGGTGGCCGTGGGGTGGAAGGTCGGCTGCGCGTTGTGCCAGGTGCTGGCGCCGGTCGTGGAGTAGCGCGCGTGGCCGACCGCGAGGTGGCCCTTCAGCGACTCGAGCGTCGACTCGTCGAAGACCTGGGAGACGAGGCCCATGTCCTTGTAGACGAGGATCTGGCGGCCGTTGCTGACCGCGATGCCGGCCGACTCCTGACCGCGGTGCTGGAGGGCGTAGAGGCCGAAGTACGTCAGCTTGGCGACGTCCTCGCCGGGGGCCCACACACCGAAGACGCCGCAGGCGTCCTGGGGGCCCTGGTCGTGGGGGTCGATGGCCGTGGTGAGACGACCGTCGCCACCCTTGCGTTGCGGGGAGGGGCAGGGCACGGGCAGCAGTCTACGGGCCAGCGGATCACATCCGCCCGGCCCCGTCCACGACGGCCTCTCGGATGCGCGCGTAGGTGCCGCAGCGACAGATGTTGCGGATCGTGTCGAGGTCGGCGTCGGTGATCTCGCGGCCCTCCCGGCGGACCCTCTTCACGAGGGCGACCGCGGCCATGATCTGCCCCGGCTGGCAGTAGCCGCACTGCGCGACGTCCCGGTCGAGCCAGGCCTCCTGCATGGGGTGCAGCCCGTTGGCGCCACGCTGTGCCGGCGCCACCTCCTCGGGCAGGCCCTCGATCGTGGTGACCTCGTCGTCGGGCGCGAGCCGCCCCACCGGGACGGCGCACGGGTTGAACGCCTTGCCGTTGATGTGGGACGTGCACGCCTTGCACACGTTGATGCCGCAGCCGTACTTCGGGCCGGTGACGCCGAGGCGGTCGCGCAGGACCCACAGGAGACGGACGTCGTCGGCGACGTCGACGGTGACGGACTTGCCGTTCAGGATGAACTTCTGCTTCGGCACGGGGCTCTCCTCAGGAGGTCTGCGCGAGGCCGTTGGTCGGCGACTGCGGGATCGGGGGGACGACGGGCTTGGGCTTGAAGGAGAGCTCCTTGTGGTTGATCGGGAAGTACGTCGGGACGGTGCCGGTCGCCCGGGCGTAGGCGCACGCCACGGCGGCGAAGGTCGCGGCCACTCCGGCCTCGCCGGCGCCGCCGGGGAGCTTCTCCGTCGACGGCATCACGATCACGTCCACCTGCGGTGGGGTGTTCCACTGCCGCGTGTAGAAGTAGTTGTCCCAGCTGGCCTCGAGGAAGTGGCCGTCGCGCAGGTGCAGGCTCGAGGTCAGCGCCAGCGCGATCCCGTCGTTGATGCCGCCCTGCATCTGGGCCTCGAGGCCGCGCGGGTTGATGGCGAGGCCGACGTCGACGGCGTACGTCACGCGCGTGACCCGTGGCCCGGTGACCGCCTCGCGGATCGTGCGGCCCACGGTGGCGGGCCGGCAGTCGATCTCGACCAGGCAGGCCGAGACGCCCTTGTACTCCTTGTGGATCGCGATGCCCTGGGCGGTGCCGGCCGGCATCGCCTTGCCCCACTGCCCGACCTCGGCGACCTTGTCGAGCACGGCGAGCAGGCGCGGGTTGCGCTGGAACCTGCGCCTGAACGCGAGCGGGTCGAGCCCCATGGTCGCCGCGATCTGGTCGACGACGAGCTCGCTGGCCACCCGCACGTCGGGTGAGTAGATGTTGCGCATCGAGCCGGTGTTGAACCGGTCATCGGTCTCGACCAGCGTCTGCACGACCGCCCCGAAGTCGTAGGGCACCTCCTGCGTGAGCGCGAAGATCGTCTCGGCGAAGCCGAGGTTGCCGAGACCGGCCGGGAGGTCGGCGGCCTGCGCGGTGATGATCTCGCCGAGGCCGTGCCGGAAGTCGGTCTCCACGCAGGTCAGCGACTGGTTGAACGCGAGCACCTCCTGGCCGACCACGGTCGCCTGCACCCGGCAGGTGCCCATCGGGTGGCCACGACCGACCCGGGCGTCGTCGGCCCGGTGCCACATCAGCTTGACCGGCTTGCCCATCTTCTTCGAGATCTCGGCCGCCTCGAGCGCGCCGTCGAAGAACAGCCGTCGCCCGAAGGACCCGCCCGCGGTGACGACGTTGACGGTGACCTGGTCGGGCCGCATCCCCAGCTTCTCGGCGATCCGCTGCTGCGCGACGACCGGCGACTTGAGGCCCGCCCAGATGGTCGCGCGGTCCTTGCGCACGTCGGCGACGGCACTGTTGGTGTCCATCGCGGAGTTGCTGCGGAAGTAGAACGTGAAGTCACCCGTGATCGTCCGGGCGAGCGGGGTGTCGGGCAGGGCGGGCATCGGTAGCTGGGCGGCACGGAGCCGGCGCAGGATGGACGCGTCGTTCTCCTTCGCGACCGGACCGTCCTTCCACTCCACGTCGAGTGCCCGGACGGCGTCGATGCACTGGCCGAAGGTCGCGGCCCGCACGGCCACCCCGGTGCTCACCTGCACGACGTGCGTGACGCCGGGCATCCGCTTCACCTCGGCGAGGTTGCGGACCCGCCTGGGCGTGCCGTTGAGCGTGGGCGCCCGGCACACCATCGTCGGCAGCGCACCCTTCACCTGCAGGTCGGTGGTGAACTCCTTGCGGCCCGTCACCGCGTCGATCGCGTCGACCCGGTTGGTCGGCTGCCCGATGACGGTGAAGGACTCCTCGCCCTTGAGCTGCACCTCCACCTGGCGTGTGGCGGGGCTCGCGGCCTTGCCGGCGAGCTCGCCGTAGGTCACCGACGAGCCGCTGGGGGCGGTGATCACGCCGCCCTTGGCCACCAGGGCGTCGACCGTGTCCCCGAGGAACGCGGCGGCGGCCTCGAGCAGCGCGAGGCGGGCGACGGCGGCGGCCACCCGGATCGGGGTGTACGTCGAGATGGTGGTGTTCGAACCACCGGTGAGCTGGTTGAACAGCAGCTCCGGACGCGCCGGCGCGAGGGTCACCTCGACCTTGTCGAGCGGCAGGTCGAGCTCCTCGGCGATCAGCATCGCGGTCGAGGTGGTGATCCCCTGCCCGACCTCCATCCGCGGGAGGGCGAACGTCGCCGTACCGTCCTCGCGGATGACGATCGTGATCAGGTTGGCCGTCGGCCGGGCGGCGTCGGCGAGCAGGTCGTTGAGGTCGTAGAGCTCGGGGATCTGCGGTGGGGTCGGCACCCGTGCGGACGTCTCAGCGAAGGCGGACGGCGCGTCGGCGAGGCCGAGATCGGCAGCGGCGATCAGCGTCGAGCCGCCGAGGACGTAGCCGAGGAAGTGGCGGCGGCCGAGCGGGGGCAGGGAGGTGGACATAGGGGTCGATCACCCGATCCATGTGCGACCCCGGCAGCCTCCCGAGGAGAAAGGTCCCTCCCAGGACCACCGCCCCACCATGACAGCACTGCTGTCATGGTGCAAGGCCTCAGCGCGCCTCGACCTCGACGTCGTCGACGTGGAAGGAGGCGTCGGCGACACGTCCCACCACCGCGAACCACAGTCGTGCGTTGCCGACGGTCAGGTCGTCGCCGAGGTCCACCGAGTGCTGCCTCCAGCGCACCCCCGACGGGCCGCTCCTCAGGGTCTTCACGACGTGCGGGCCGTCGGCTCCGACGACGAAGACCCGCAGCCGGGCGCCACGGCGTCCGTCGACCCGGGCCCAGAACGAGACCTCGACCTGCCTGCTCCTGGGGACGGTGATCCGCTGGCTCATCCGCCGGTGGCCCGCCCGCGTGTCGAGCATCGCGTGGCGACGGCCGCGGTGGGCGCCGCCACGGACGACGACGGGCTTGCCCGAGCGCCAGGCACGGCTCCCGCGCTCGAAGCCGGGGTTGCGGAGCAGGTTGCCGACGGCCGTCGGGGTGGGCGTGCCCGTCGGGGTCGGGACCGGTGTGGTCGGCGAGGGGGTGGTCGGTGACGAGGTGGGCGTCCCCGTCGGCGTGGTGGTCGGGGTGCTGGTCGGCGTGCTCGTCGGCGTGGGGGTCGGGGTCTCGCCGGCCTCGGCCTGCTCCCAGACCATGTGCGCCATGGCGTCGAGGTGGATCCCGAGGCCCTCCGTGTCGATGTTGCCGATGGTGTCGCAGGACTGGTGGTAGCAGGCGTCGAACGGCTGCCCGGCGGTGCCACCCCACTGCTGCGCCTGGGCCGCGGTCTTGATCTGGTCGTTCGGGGCCGCCACGGATCCGTTGGCGCCGGCGAAGAGGCCGCTGGTCGCGATGCCCTTGCGGATGAAGCTCTGATGGTCGGAGCGCCCCTGCACGTCGATGTACTCCCAGTGCGTGTCCTGGGACTCGAAGTAGTCGGTCACGGAGTCGCGGATCGGGTCGCCGATCGGGTTGTCGTCGTAGACGAAGACGCCGTAGTTGGGCGAGGCCACCATGTCGAAGTTGAGGTAGGAGTCGATGCGCCCCACCTCGGACGGGCTGAGGCTGTTGACGTAGGCCGTCGAGCCCCGCAACCCCAGCTCCTCGCCGGTCCACCAGGCGAACCGGACGTGGTTGGCGGGTCGTTGCGGCGACTCGGCCAGCGCCACGGCCAGCTCCATCAGCGCCGCGCTGCCGCTGCCGTTGTCGTTGATGCCGGGCCCGTTGGTCACGCTGTCGAGGTGGCCGCCGGCCATGACCACGTGCTCGGCGTCGCCGCCGGGCAGGTCGGCGACGACGTTCTGGGAGACCACGCCCGAGATGGTCACGTCCTGCAGCGTCACGACGTAGCCGGCGGCCTCGAGGGTCTGCTTGACGTAGGCCACCGAGGCGGCGTACCCGGGCGAGCCCGCGGCACGGTTGCCGCCGTTGGCGGTGGCGATGTCCTGGAGGTCCTGCATGTGCGCCACGGTGTCGGCGACCGAGACGTCGGGCGCGGCGGCGGTCGGGACCGGCGCGAGGCCGTCGGAGGCGAGGCCGTCGGGGGCGAGGGCGACCGACGTGGTCGCGCCGGCGCCCAGCACGAGTGAGAGCGCGACGACAGCCGCGCGCTGTGAGACCGGCATGGGTGTTCCCCCGAGAGTTGGCGAGCTGTGAGGTGCGCCACAGTACAAGCGCGGCCGCCGGTCCCCGCCGTGGGTCGGGCCGGTCAGCTCCCCAGGTTGCGCAGCAGCAGGGCCTCGGCGAGCACGACCTTCTCGAACTCCGCGAGGTGCAGTCCCTCGTTGGCGCCGTGGGCGCGGGTGTCGGGGTCCTCGACCCCGGTGACCAGCACGCTGGCCTGCGGGAACGCCTCGAGGAACTCGGCGATGAAGGGGATGGAGCCGCCGACGCCCATGTCGACGGGCGCGGTGCCGTCCCAGGCCTCGGCGAAGGCGGCCCGCGCGGCGTCGTACGCCGGGCCGGTCGCGTCGATCTGGGTGGCCTCGCCGGTGTCGACCACCACGGTGGAGAGGGTCGCGCCCCAGGCAACGTGCTTCTCGAGGTGGGCCTGGAGTCGCTCGACGGCGTTGGCGGTGGTGTCGCCGGGCGCGACGCGGAGGCTGAAGCGGGCCCGGGCCGCGGGCGTGAGGGTGTTGGAGGCGCCGTCGACCTTGGGGGCGTCGAAGCCGGTGATGCTGAGCGCGGGCTTGGTCCACAGGCGCTCGACCGCCGAGCCGGAGCCGATCCACTCGATGCCCTCGGCCGCGCCGGACTCGGCCCGCAGCCGCTCCTCGGGATAGACCACGTCGGCGGCCGGACCGGCGTGCAGGCCCTCGATGACCAGGTTGCCGGCGTCGTCCCAGCAGGAGGCGATGAGGCGGCTCAGCGTCATGATGGCGTCGGGCGCGAGGCCGCCCCACATGCCGGAGTGGACGGCGTGGGTGAGGGTGCGGACCTCGACGTCCATGCGCACGAGGCCGCGCAAGCTGGTCGTGAGGGCGGGCTCGCCGATGTCCCAGTTGCCGGAGTCGGCGATCACGATGACGTCGGCCGCGAGGCGTTCCTTGTGGGCGTTGAGCAGGTCGACGAGGGTGTCGGAGCCGACCTCCTCCTCCCCCTCGATGAACATGACGAGGTTGACGGGCAGCTCGTCGCCGAAGATGCGGACGGCGCCGAGGTGGGCGGCGATGCCGGCCTTGTCGTCGGCGGCCCCGCGGCCGTAGAGCCGGTCGCCGCGCTCGGTGGGCTCGAAGGGCGCGGAGTCCCAGTCGGCGTGGTCGTTCTCGGGCTGCACGTCGTGGTGGGCGTAGAGGAGGACGGTGGGTGCACCGTCGGGCCCGGCCTTCTTCGCGATGACCGCGGGCGGGGCGCCGTCGAAGGCGCGGACGATCTCGGCGTCGAAGCCCTCGGCGGCGAAGAGGTCGCGGGTCTTCTCGGCGCTCTTCTCGACCTCGCCTGCGCGGGCGGGGTCGGCGCTGACCGACTCGATGCGGACCAGGTCCTCGAGGTCCCGGCGGACCCCGGGCAGGACTTCGGCGAGGCGGGCGCGGATGTCGATCGTCATGCCGAGCACCCTAGCCAAGGGCGTCCGGCGCCCTCGCGCCGCCGGTGTCCCCGGCGAGCAGGACCGCTCGTCCGGGGATGTCGACGGCGTCGACGTCGGCATCCAGCGGGAACATCGGGCGCTGGATGCGCCGGTGGCCCAGCCGGGCGAGGTCCTGGTCGACGCCGCCGGGCGTCAGCGCCATCCGCCAGCCGGCGGCCATCTCGAACAGCTCGGGCTCGAGGTAGCCGATCTTCACCACCACCAGGTCCGCCCTGCGCGCGTCGAGCCCGAGGCGGGTGAAGTCGGACTCCAGGTGGTAGGGACGGCGTACGGCGCTGACGACCACGTCCACCGACTCCGTCGCGACCACGACCTCGAGGTTGTCCTCGCTCCGCTCGACCGCGGTCACGGTCCCCGTCACCCGGACCGGCGGCGCCGGCCGGTCGTCGACCCGGGCGCCGACGACGAGGTCGACGGTGCCACCGACCCCGGTCCGCGCGCCCTCCTGCGCCGCCGAGGCGTCCGGGATCGAGGCGTAGATCGCCCGCAGGCCGCTGTCGCGCAGCGCCCGGCTCTCCAGCAGTCGGGCCAGCGTCCACGTGACGTCCCCCGCCCCGCCGGCGGTCGGGTTGTCGCCGGAGTCGGAGACGAAGAACGGCCGGGCGGTGCTGGCCAGGGCCTCGGCGAGGACGTCGTCGAGCTGGCCGACGGGGGCCGCGAACCCGAACTCCTCCCGGGCCTCCCAGAGCTCGGAGGCCAGGGCCACGGCCTGCTCGAGCACCAGGTCGGCGTCGTCGCCGGTCACCATCACCACGGCCATGTTGCGGGGCTCGTCGGCCCACGGGTAGCCGATCCAGATGCCGGCGTCGAGCACCCCGTCGAGCGCCTCGATCCCGGGGACGCGCGCGTAGAGGCGTGCCGCAGGCTCCTGCCGCGTGCTGGTCATCTCGCCGGGCAGCAGGATCGGGACCGGCACCCACGCCTTGGCCGGACGACGACGCCCGACCGGCAGCGCCAGCCGGTCGACCAGGTTGGCCGCGGCGCGCTCCTTGGTCTCCTGCCAGTCGACGTGGGGGGCGGTCCGGTAGGTCGTGAGGAGGTCGAGGGTCTCGGCCAGGGTGCGCGAGACGTTGCCGTGCAGGTCCATGCCGGTGCTCAGGAGCGTGTCCGGACCCACCACGCGGCGTACGGCGAGGGCCAGGTCGCCCTCCATGTCGTCCATGCCGACCACGGCGGCCGCGCCGTGCAGGTCGAGCAGGACGCCGTCGAGCGGTCGCTCGGCGTGGGCGCGGGCGAGGCCGCCGAGGATCTCCGCCTTCAGGGCGTCGTAGTCGTGCGCGGGGATCGGTCCGCCGGCGATCGACCGTGCCTGGAGGATGCCGATCCACTCGGCCCGGTGGGCCAGCGAGCCGCCCGGTCGCCAGAACTCCCACGCGGCGAGCACGTCCTCACCCCAGCGTGGGGCGAGCATCTCCGCGGTGGTCAGCGCGGGCGAGAAGGTCGAGGCCTCGAGGCTGATGCCACACACCGCGATCCGAGGCAGGCTGTCCGGCATGCCCCCCATCCTCGTGGAGATCTGTGTCGACGACGTCGGCGGTGCCGCGGCGGCCCGTCGTGGTGGTGCCGACCGGGTGGAGCTGTGCGCGTCGCTCTCCGAGGGCGGCACCACGCCCACCGTCGGCTTCGTGCGCCACGCCGCCGCCGAGGCCGGGCCGATGGGGCTGCAGGTGCTGGTGCGACCTCGCGGCGGTTACTTCGTGCCCACCGGGGCCGAGGTGGACGTGATGCTCGACGACATCGCCGCGACCCGCTCGGCGCTGCGCGACGACGCCCGGCTCGGCTTCACGCTGGGCGCCCTGACGCCGTCGGGCGACCTCGACGAGGCGGTGCTGGCACGGCTGGTCGCGGCGTGCGGTCCACGGCCGGTGGTGTTCCACAAGGCCTTCGACACCGCGCTCGCGGCCGGCCACGACCCGCAGCGCCTGCTCGATCGACTCGTGGACCTCGGGATCGACGGCGTCCTCACCGCCGGGGGCGACGGCCCGGCGGTGGACCACCTCGACGCCTTGTCGCGGCTGGTGCGGGGCGCGGGCCAACGCCTGCGCGTCGTCGTGGCCGGTGGTGTGCGGCCCGCCAACGTCGCGGCGGTCCTGTCGTCCACCGGCTGCCGCGAGGTCCACCTGCGGGCGCCGGCGGAGGCAGCGTCGGCGAGCACAGTCGGGTCGGCGGCCTACGACGCCGGGTCCCGCACGGTGACGAGCGAGCAGGTCGTGGCCGACGTGGTCGCGGCCGTGGGCGGTCAGGCCCAGGCGTCGGGGCGGAGCTCCAGCGTGCAGTGACGCTCGGCGTCGGTGAAGCCGAGGCTGCGGTAGATCCGGATCGCGTCGCCGTCGGTGTCGGCGGCGATCACCAGGGTCTCGAGCCCGTACGTCGCCAGCGCGTGCGCCCCGGCGGCGTGCACGACCGCCGCAGCCAGCCCCTGGCGGCGGTGGTCGGGGTGGGTCTCGACGCTCTGGTAGCGCGCGAGCCCGGCGTGGGTGACGAAGATCCCTGCGGTGCTGACGAGGGTGTCGTCGACAAAGGCCCCGAAGCGCTGGCCGACGCCCTGGGCGACGAGTGCGCGCTCCTGCTCGTTCTTGCGACGGGCGTACGTCATGAACGTGTCCTCGTCCGTCTGGGACCAGAGGTGGCGGCTGAGCACGGCACGCCCCTCCCAGTCGTCGTCGCTCTCGAGCGCCCGGATGACGACGCCCTCGGCGACGGGTCGCGGCTCGACGAGCTCGCCGGTCGTGAGCACGGTGCCGCAGTCGACCTCCATGCCGGCGTCGACGAAGCCCTGGAGCAGGTCGGTCTGGTCGTCGGTGCCGTCGATCCCGATGCTGACGTGCTCGGCTTGCGGGAACTCGGTGCGGAACGCGCCGATCACCTCGCGCTCGCCACCGGGGACCGGGCGCTGCCGGAGGAGCAGGAAGTTGCCCCAGAAGTAGGTGGGGTTGGCCGGGGTGCGGATCACGAGGTGGGTGCCGCGGTCCTCGATCTCGCTGCCCGTCATCTCGAGCAGGCGCAGGTCGGTGCGGAAGCCGAGGGAGCGGATGTCCATCACGGGTGGTCCTCCGTGTCGATGCCAGGGTCGATGCCAGGGTCGGTGAGGGGCAGGTAGGTCGTCAGGTCGGTGCGCTCGCCGCTGGCGACGACCCGCCCGGTCCCGATGGCCGTGGTCCAGTCGATCTCGCCGGTGGCCAGCGCGATCCACGTCGCGGCGTCGGTCTCCACGACCGCCGGCGGGGTCCCGCGGGTGTGGCGCACACCGGGGATGACCTGCGCCGCGGCGTACGGCGGGACGCGGACCTCGACGGAGTTGCCGGGCGCCCGGTCGGCGAGGACGGCCAGGAAGTGCTTGGTCAGCAGCTTGTCGTCGGCGGGCGTGCGCCGCTCCAGCGCGTCGGCGACCGCGATCGGGTCGGCAGGGCGGAGTCGGACGGGCACGGCTGCACCCTAGTCTGACCGGCATGAGGGACGACCCGTCGCTGGAGCGCCTGTCGGCGAGCGCCGTGCGGGCGACGGTCGAGACCCTCAGCACCCGGATCGCGACCCGCTTCCCCACCCGCGGTCTGACCCGGGTGGCGGTCGAGCTCACGCGGCTGGCCGAGGACGTGTCGTCCGGGGCGGCGTCGAGCCGCGCCCGGCTGCGGTGGGTGCGGCTCGCCTCGCGGATCGGGGTCGGGCTGGTCGTGCTCGCGACCGTGGCGGCGCTGGTGCTGGCGATGCAGGACGCCGGCCGCGTGGACTCGTCGGTCGACTGGCTGCCGCTGATCGAGAGCGCGATCAACGACCTGGTCTTCGTCGCGATCGCGGTCTTCTTCCTGCACGCCCTGCCCAACCGGATCGAGCGCGGGCAGCTGCTCGGCCTCCTGCACCGGCTGCGCTCGCTCGCCCACATCGTCGACATGCACCAGCTGACCAAGGACCCCGAGCGGCTCCGCGACGACTTCGTGACGACGTCGGCGTCCCCGGACCTCGACCTCGACCGCTCCGGCATGGAGCACTACCTCGACTACTGCTCCGAGCTCCTCAGCCTGATCGGCAAGGTCGCCGCACTGTGCGCCGAGGAGTCACGCGACCCGCTGGTGCTCGACACGGTGAGCACGATCGAGACGCTGACCACCGGGATGTCGCGCAAGATCTGGCAGAAGATCAGCCTGCTGCCGGACTGACCCCGTCGAGGATGCCGAGGATCGTCCGCCAGGCGTCGGTGCTGGTGTCGATCAGCTCGAAGTGGCCGCCGGTGACCTCGACGAGCCGCGCGTCCGCGCCGGCGTCGGTGGCCGCGGCGACGTACGCCTCGGACTGGCTGATCGGGACGCTCGTGTCGTCGGGTGCGTGCAGGCACCAGGCCGGGACGTCGAGCGGCACGTGGCGGATCGGGTCGGCGAGGTCGTAGGACGGGTCGTCGGGTCCGGCACCCATGAGGGCGGCGACCGCGCCGTCGCCGAGGTTCTCCTCGTACGCCGTCGTCAGGTCGACGACGCCGGCCTGCGACAGCACGTGGGTGATCGCGACGCCCTCGGACCACTCATCGAAGCGAAGCCGGGCGGCGGCCCAGGTCGCGAGGTGGCCGCCGGCGGAGTGCCCGAGGGTGACGACAGGGCCGTCGCCCTCGACCAGGTTGATGGCCGCGTGCACGTCGTCGAACGTGCTCGGGAAGCCGCCGCCGTTGCCGACGCGGCGGTACTCCACGTTGAGCGCCGTCCAGCCGCGCGACGCGAGGTCCGCGGCAAGGGGTGCGCCGAGGTCGGCGGCGTACGCCGAGCGCCAGAACCCGCCGTGGACGACCACGACCGTGCCGCGGCTCGTCCCGACCGGGTCGTAGCGGTCGACCCACTGGGACTCGTCGTCGCCGTAGGTGATGCGGGTCGGCCCATCCTGCTGGTCGTCGCGTGTCACGGGTGCGTCTCCGTTCGTGTCGTCACTGCTGGTGCAGGCCGCCGCGAGCGGGAGGAGTCCGGCGGCGGCGAGGGCCGTACGTCGCGTCAGGCCGGCCATCCGTGGCCCCGCTCAGCCGAGCGCTGCGGGGAGGGTGGCGCTCCAGGCGGTCTTCGCCTCGGCGACTCCGACCTCGAACGAGCCCTCGACGGAGATGACCTCGCCACCGGTCCGGCCGATCGGGGTCAGCGGAACGCCGTGCCGGTGGGCCAGCTCGACGAGCCGGTCGGCATCGTCGTCGGCCACGGTCACGAGGGCGCGCGCCACGGATTCCGAGAAGAGGGCCACGAAGGCGTCGCCGCCGGCCACGTCGGCCACCGAGACCGAGACGCCGATGCCGTGGCGGAAGGTGGACTCAGCGAGCGCCTGGGCCAGGCCGCCGTCGGACAGGTCGTGGGCGCTGGTGACCACCGAGTCGCGTGACGCGTCGGCGAGCAGCTCGGCGAGCGCGCGCTCGGCCGCGAGGTCGACGGTCGGCGGCAGTCCGCCGAGGTGCGAGTGCACGACGTGGGCCCACTCCGAGCCAGACAGCTCGTCGCGGGTCTCGCCCAGCAGGAACACCCGCTCGGCCTCGGCCACGAAGCCGGTCGGGGTGCGACGGGTGACGTCGTCGATGACCCCGAGCACGGCCACGACGGGGGTGGGCAGGATCGCGGTCTCGCCGGTCTGGTTGTAGAGGCTGACGTTGCCGCCGGTGACGGGGATGCCGAGCTCGACGCAGGCGTCCTTGAGCCCGCGGCAGGCCTCGGCGAACTGCCACATGACGTCGGGGTCCTCCGGCGATCCGAAGTTGAGGCAGTCGGAGATCGCGAGCGGCCGGGCGCCACCCGTGGCGACGTTGCGGTAGGACTCCGCGAGCGCGAGCTGGGCGCCGGCATAGGGGTCGAGCTTGGCGAAGCGGCCGTTGCAGTCGGTGGCCACCGAGACGCCGAGGTTGGTCTCGTCGTCGACGCGCACCATGCCGCTGTCGTGGGGCTGGGACAGCACGGTGTTGCCGCGGACGTAGCGGTCGTACTGGTCGGTGATCCACGCCTTGTCGCACAGGTTGGGGCTGGCGACGAGGCGCAGCAGCGTGTCGCGCAGCTCGTCCCCGGTCGTCGGCCGGGCGAGCGAGTCGGCGCCGTCCGCCTGGAGCGCGTCCTGCCACGACGGGCGGGCGAAGGGCCGCTGGTAGGTGGGTCCGTCGTGGGCGACGCTGCGTGGGGGGACGTCGACCACGCGCTGACCGTGCCAGTCGATGTGCAGCCGGCCGGTGTCGGTGACCTCGCCGACGACGACGGCCTCGACGTCCCACTTCGCGCAGATCGCCATGAAGGCGTCGACGTCGCCGGGCTCGACGACCGCCATCATCCGCTCCTGCGACTCCGACATCAAGATCTCCTCGGGCGCCAGCGTCGAGTCGCGCAGCGGCACCCGGTCGAGCTCGACGTGCATGCCGCCGTCGCCGGCGCTGGCGAGCTCGGAGGTCGCGCACGAGAGACCCGCTCCGCCGAGGTCCTGGATGCCGGCGACCAGGCCCGCCGCGAAGATCTCGAGGGTGCACTCGATGAGCAGCTTCTCCATGAAGGGATCGCCGACCTGGACGCTGGGCCGCTTGGCCGGGCCGTCCGCGTCGAAGGTCTCGCTGGCCAGCACGGAGACGCCACCGATGCCGTCGCCACCGGTGCGGGCGCCGTACAGGATGACCTGGTTGCCGACGCCGGAGGCCTTGGCGAGGTGGAGGTCCTCGTGGCGCAGCACGCCGACGCAGAGCGCGTTGACGAGCGGGTTGCCGAGGTACGTCTCGTCGAAGACGGCCTCGCCGCCGATGTTGGGCAGGCCGAGCATGTTGCCGTAGCCGCCGACGCCCGCGACGATCCCCGGCAGCACGCGGTGCGTGTCGGGGGCGTCGAGCGGGCCGAAGCGGAGCGGGTCCATCACCGCGACGGGACGCGCACCCATGGCGAGGATGTCGCGGACGATGCCGCCGACGCCGGTGGCCGCACCCTGGTAGGGCTCGACGTAGGACGGGTGGTTGTGGGACTCGACCTTGAAGGTGACCGCGTAGCCCTGCCCGATGTCGATGACGCCGGCGTTCTCGCCGATGCCGGCCAGCATCTTGCCGACCGGGGTCTCCTGCGGGATCTCCGAGAACTGCTTCAGGTGGACCTTGGAGCTCTTGTAGGAGCAGTGCTCCGACCACATCACGCTGTACATCGCGAGCTCGCTGCTCGTCGGGCGACGCCCGAGGATCTCGCGGATGCGGGCGTACTCGTCGACCTTCAGCCCGAGGTCGGCCCAGGGCTGGTCACGCTCCGGGTCGCCGGAGGCGACGGCGACGGTGTCGAGGGTGGAGGTGCGGGGCGAGTGATCGGTCTCGGACACGGGCGTCAATCTACTGGCCCCGGGACGGGCGGCTGGCCCCGCGTCCGCCGTTCGTGTGACGAATGGGACTGGTGGGACGTAGGGTGACCCTTCGCGACCCGTCTTCCCCGACACCTGGAGTCACGACCATGCGCCGACTGGCCATCGCCTCAGGCACCGCACTGCTCGCCCTCGCCGTCGGCGTCTCCACCCTGACGTCCGGGTCGGGCGACCCGAGCGGCGACGTCGCCGAGCTCTCCAGCGCGCAGGCCGCCATGGTCGCCGCCTCGACCCCGGGCGACTTCACCGGACTCGGGTTCGACCAGTGCGTGGCGCCGACGCAGAGTGCGATGGACGCGTGGATCACCTCCTCGCCGTACCGCGCCGTCGGCATCTACATCTCCGGCGACTCGCGCGCCTGCCGCACGCAGCCCAACCTCTCGCCGACCTGGGTCGCGACGCAGGTCTCGCGCGGCTGGCGCCTCCTCCCCATCGCGCTCGGTCCGCAGGCCTCCTGCCTCGACCGCTTCCCGCGCTACAAGGACGACTTCACGATCGACCCGACGCCGACCGGCAGCTACGCCAACGCCCGCGCGCAGGGCGTCGTCGAGGCGAGCAAGAACGTCACCGACGCCACGGCGCTGGGGATCGGCCCGGGCAGCACGCTGTGGTACGACCTCGAGGCCTTCGACCTCGGCAACACCAGCTGCCGCGAGTCGGCCCTGGCGTTCGTCAGCGCATGGGTCACCCGCACCAAGGAGCTGGGCTACGTCGCTGGCTTCTACTCCAGCGCCAGCTCGGGCATCAAGATGCTCGACGACGCGCGCATCAGCCGCCCCGGCCAGTTCGCGCTGCCCGACCGGATCTGGATCGCGCGCTGGGACGGCATCGCCAACACCTCGACGAGCTACATCGGCGAGGACGGCTGGCGTCCCGGTGGCCGGATGAAGCAGTTCAAGGGCGGCCACAAGGAGACCTGGGGCGGCGTCACCATCAACATCGACACCAACTACCTCGAGCTGAGCGGCTCGCCCACGACCGCCGCGCCCCCGCCGGAGCCCACCCCGACGCCGACGCCCGTGGCCGCGCCCGCCCCGGAGACCCACTGCGGCGGGACCCGGGTCGACTTCCCGACCTACTACACGCTGAAGCCGCGGGCGGCCAGCAAGACCCGCACGCTCGCCCTGCAGTGCCTGCTCAAGGAGAAGAAGCGCTACGTCGGCAAGCTCGACGGCGTCTACGACCGGGCGACCCGCAAGGGTGCGATCGCGTGGATGAAGTCGCGCGGCTTCAAGCCAACCAGCACCTGGCGCCGCAAGAACTGGGTGGCGCTCCTCGCCGGCCAGGACCGGCCCGCGCTCGCGGTCGGCGCCACCGGCCCGGCGGTGTCGCGGCTGCAGCGCTCCCTCACGGCGGCCCGCCAGCGGGTGGCCGTCACCGGCGCGTTCGACGAGGCCACGCGAGCCGCGCTGCTCGCCTACCAGGCGCGCGTCGGCGCGGCCGCCACCGGTACGACCGACGCCGCCACGTGGGAAGCGCTGGCCAAGGGCCGGTTCTGAGGCCGGCCTGCCTCAGCCGGCGGGCGGACCCACGGCCAGCGCTCCGGCGGTGAGCACGGCCACCGCGACCACCAGCAGGGTGATCGCGAGGCGCAGGTGCGCCAGCAGCCACGCCACCAGGCGCTGGAGGGAGCCCGGGCTGTCCGGCCGGGAGAGCCAGTCACTGCCGAGCAGGCCACGGCGATCGGCGTACACCTCGAAGGGAAGGGTCGCGAACGGCGGGATCGCGGCAGCCAGGCCGAGCAGCGTCCGGCCGGTCGACCAGCGCTGGTCGACCGCGACGACCACGGTCACCAAGCAGTAGGCGATGAACACGACGCCGTGGACCATGCCGAAGACGCGGACCCCGAGCTCGGTGGTCTCGGTGACGTACTTGAGGAACATCCCGGCCAGCAGCAGTGCCCAGGTGATCGCCTCGGCGACCGCCAGCGCGCGGAAGAGGCGGCGGGGCGTCAGTCCGTTCACGCGAACGCGACCGCGGCGAGCGAGGTGAAGAAGCCCAGGCCGTCGGTGCCGGGTCCGCAGAGGTCCTCCACCGCGTGCTCGGGGTGCGGCATCAGGCCGACGACGTTGCCGCGCTCGTTGCTGATGCCGGCGATGTCACGCAGCGACCCGTTGGGGTTGTCACCGAGGTAGCGCGCGACGACGCGGCCCTCGCCCTCGAGCTGGTCGAGCACGTCCTCGGACGCGACGAAGCCGCCCTCGCCGTTCTTGAGCACGATCGTCACCTCGGCGCCCTGCTCGTAGGCCGAGGTCCACGGGGTCGAGGTGTTCTCGATGCGCAGGCGCTGGTCGACGCAGTTGAACTTGCGGTGGTCGTTGCGGATCAGCGCGCCGGGGAGCAGGTGCGACTCGCAGAGGATCTGGAAGCCGTTGCAGATGCCGAGCACGGGCATCCCGCGACCCGCCGCCTCGATCACCTCGGTCATCACCGGGGAGAAGCGCGAGATGGCGCCGCAGCGGAGGTAGTCGCCGTACGAGAAGCCGCCGGGGAGCACGACCGCGTCGACACCCTGGAGGTCGTGGTCGCCATGCCAGAGCGCGACGGCCTCGTGACCGCCGAAGGTGACGGCCCGACGCGCGTCGACGTCGTCGAGCGAGCCGGGGAAGGTGACGACGCCGACCTTCATGCGGTGCGGACCTCGAAGTCCTCGATCACCGGGTTGGAGAGCAGCGTCTGCGCCATCTGCTCGACCTCGGCGAGGGACTCGGGCGTCGCGTCGCCCTCGATCTCGACCTCGAAGCGCTTGCCCTGGCGCACCTCGACGACGCCGGCGAAGCCGAGGCGCGGCAGGGCGCCGAGGACGGCCTTGCCCTGCGGGTCGAGGATCTCGGGCTTGGGCATGACATCGACCACGTATCGGGCCACGGGCGCTCCTGTGCAAGGGGTCAGGCGTCGGGGAACTGCTGCATCGATCCTATTCGCAGTCCCCCGACGACCCGGAGCCAGCCTCAGCCCTTGACCACCTTGAAGGTCTTCTTCGTGGGCGTCGCGTCGGCGGCACCGCCGAGGAGTGCGCGCACGAGCAGCGTGTGCTTGCCGACGGAGAGCTTCTTGGTCTTCAGCTTGTACGCCGAGGCGCAGGTCTTCCACGCGCCGTTGTCGAGCTGGCACTGGAAGGTCGCGCCCGCGGTCGAGGAGGCGAAGGTGAACGACGCGGTCTTGCCCTTCGCGACCTTGGCCGGTCCCGCGACTGCGTCGGTCACCGGCACGACGGGCACGAGGACGACCTGGGCGGGAGGCGCCGGCGGGGTGACGGGCGCCGGCGGGGCCGGCTGGTCCACGCTCTCGCAGTTGACGACCACGTCGACCGCGTCGGCCACGACCGCGTCCGAGCCGGCGCCGCAGTCGATGCGGTCGGCCACGCCGTCGCGGGCCTGGATCGTGTCGTTGCCCTCACCGCCGAACAGCGAGTCGGTCCCGGCGCCACCGGTGACGGTGTCGTCGCCCGAGCCGCCGGAGAGGTTGTCGTCCCCCGCGCCGCCGCTGACGACGTCCGGGCCGGCCATGCCGCGCACGTGCTGCGACCCGGAGAACGCCGAGCCGTCGTAGCTCTGGCTGCCCTCGCGCAGGAGCGTGACGTACGTCTGCTCGAGCCCGCTGGCGCTCACCGTCTGCGGCGGGTAGGTGTCGCCGGCGATGTCGACGACCAGGCCGCTGTCGGACATCGCGAAGCTGATGGAGGCGGCGGCGTAGCCGAGGGTCGACTGGTCGAAGTCGAGCTCCCACGAGTCGAGACCCGGGCCGCCGTCGATACCGCCGGCGGAGGTGAACTGGATGAACCGGTCGTCGCCGGTGCCACCGGAGGCGAGCCCGCTGATCTCCATGAACGAGTCGTCGCCGGCCCCGCCCGAGGCGCTGTTGGCGCCCTTGATCATGTCGTTGCCGTTCCCGGCGTTGATGGTGTCGGCGTCGTCGCCGTTGAAGCTCTCTGCGAGGTCGGAGCCGGTGACGACGTCGGCCTCGTAGGGGTAGCTGTCCTCGGTGTCGACGTTGACGCCCGTCAGCTGGGGGAGCTGGGCCGGCGTCAGGGCGGCGAGGGTCACGGTGTCGACCCCCGCCCCCGGCGAGACGTAGATGCTGGTGAGGTCGGCGCACAGCTCGTTGGCCGTCAGGGCGTTGGCCGTGAGCTTGCCGGCCGTGCAGGTGACCGAGATGTTGTCGGCGGCACCGTCGCTGGTGATGTAGCCGCCGGTGAAGATGTTGACCGTCGCACTGGCCGGGACGGCCGTGCCGACGACCAGGAGCGCGGTGGCGGACGTGGCGAGAGCGGCGCTTCGCAGGCGCCGGGAGGAGGCGAGATTCATGGAGGCATGGTGGCGGCCCGCGCGCCGTCCGTCCCCCGAATCCGCCGGGGACTAGACCAGTTCGTCCTTCAACTGTCGCGGCGCCTGAGGGCCACGATCACCAGGGCGACGCCGAGGCCGGCCACGATCGGACCGATGGTGGCCCATGTGGTCACCCCCGTCATGGGGCTGCCCTCGATGTAGCCGAGCCCCTGGAAGGTCCACACGCCGCCGACGACGACGAGCAGCGCGCCGAGGACGACGAAGAGCGGGCGCACCTCAGCTCAGCTCGCGCTTGAGGATCTTGCCCGTGGCCGTCATCGGCAGCTCGTCGACGAACTGCACGATGCGGGGGTACTTGTAGCCCGCCATCTGCTCCTTGCCCCACTCGACGAGCTCGTCCTCAGTCAGCTCCGTCTCCTTGTTGCGGATGACGACGGCCTTGATCTCCTCGCCGTGGCTCTCGTGCGGCACGCCGATCACGGCGGCGAGGCTGACGCCCGGGTGGGTCAGGAGCACCTCCTCGATCTCGCGGGGATACACGTTGTAGCCGCCGCGGATGATCATGTCCTTCGAGCGGTCGACGATGTAGTAGTGGCCGTCGTCGTCCTTGCGACCCAGGTCGCCCGAGCGGAACCACCCGTCGTGGATCGCGTCGGCGGTCGCGTCCGGCCGGTTGTAGTAGCCCTTCATGATGTTCGGGCCCTTGATGGCGATCTCGCCGATCTCGCCGTCCGCATCGGCCCAGTCGCCCGGCTCGGGGCTGATCAGCCGCATCTCGACCCCCGGGATCGGGACGCCGATCGAGCCGACGCGCACCTCTTCGCCGTACGGCGAGAAGCTGGCCACCGGGGAGGTCTCGGACAGGCCGTAGCCCTCGAGGATGGTGACGCCGAAGCGCTTCTCGAACTCCTTGTGCACCTCGACCGGCAGCGCCGAGCCGCCGGCGGCGGCGACGCGCAGGTTGGCGGCGAGCGCCTTGGCGTCGACGCCGGAGTCGTCGAGCGCACCGAGCAGGCCCCAGTACATCGTGGGGACGCCGGCGAAGAAGGTGACCTCCTCCTTGGCCATCGTCTTGAGGGCGGGGTCGGCCTCGAAGCGCGGCAGCATGACGACGGTGCCGCCGAAGGCGAACGCGCCGTTCATGATCACGGTCTGGCCGAAGGAGTGGAACAGCGGCAGCACGCACAGGTAGGTGTCGGGGTCGTCGGCGTTCGCGCCGAAGAGCGCGTCGCTGGCCAGCGCGTTGGACAGCATGTTGCGGTGGCGCAGCTCCGCGCCCTTGGGCTGGCCGGTGGTGCCGGAGGTGTAGAGGATGACGGCGGTGTCGTCGTCGTCGACCTCGGCGGTCTCGAAGGTCGGCGCCTGGCCGGCCATGCCCTGGCCGAGGGTCTCGGTGCCCTCGATCGGCGACGCGGCGGCCGGGTCGACGGTGATCATGAAGAACGTCTCGCACGAGTCGGTCTGCTCGAAGCCGGCGTGGCCCTCGGCGCCGATGGGCAGCTCGTCGGTGCCCTGGAAGCAGAAGTAGGCCTTCGCCTCGGAGTCGGCGAGGTGGTAGGCCACCTCCCGGCCCTTGAGCAGGACGTTGAGGGGCACGACGGTCGCCCCGGCCTTGAGGATGCCGTTGTAGACGATCGGGAAGAAGGGCAGGTTGGGGCAGCTCAGCGCGACCTTGTCGCCCGGCTCGATGCCGCGCGAGACCAGCAGGTTGGCGACCTGGTTGGCGGCGCCGTCGACCTGCGCGTAGGTCAGCCGCGTGTCCCCCAGGACGACGGCCTCCCGCTCGGGATAGGCGGCGGCGGACTTCTCGAGGAGCGACGCGAGGGAGGTCATGGGCGTCAACCTACCCAGCACCGGGGAACCGGTCGAGGATCAGCGGGAGCCGAGGATCCGGGCCGCCTTGCGCAGGTCGGCGCCGATCGCGAGGCCCGCCAGCCGTCCGGCGACCGCGGCGGGCACGGCGTACGCACCTCGCCCGGAGATCTCGCCCTCGGCGATCACCCGGCAGCCGGATCGACGTTCCTCGAAGGCGAGCACCAGAGTCGCCTCGACGCCGCGCCAGCGACCCACCTCGGCCCAGGCCGTGGGTCGCTCGAAGCGGGTGATCTCCATCCGCGGGCGCACCCCGACCATCGTGGTCTCGCGCCAGGCGAGACCCAGGTGCGGCTCGGCGGCGCGCTCGGGCAGCGTCACCGAGAGCAGGGACGACTGCCACTCCGGCCGGTTGCGAGGGTCGCCGAGGTAGTCGAAGGCCACCGCGGGAGCGACGGCGAAGTCGACGCTGGCGCGGAACCGCCGGGGGCTCAGAACGTCTCCCCGGTGAGCAGCTCGAAGGCCTCGACGTAGCGCGCGCGGGTCCGGTCGACGACCTCGCTCGGCAGCGCGGGCGGCGCGTCGCCGCTCGCGCGGTCCCAGCCGGACGCCGGCGACGTCAGCCAGTCGCGCACGATCTGCTTGTCGTAGGACTCCTGCGCCCGGCCGGGCTGCCACTGCGCGGCCGGCCAGAAGCGGCTGGAGTCGGGGGTCAGCACCTCGTCGGCGAGCACGGTGGTGCCGTCGGGCCGGGCGCCGAACTCCAGCTTGGTGTCGGCGAGCAGGATCCCCTGCTTGCGGGCGAGCGCGTGCGCGTGCTCGTAGACCTCCATGGTCAGCATCCGCAGCTCGGCCGCCTCGTCGTCGCCCACCGCCTCGACGACCGCCTCGTAGTCGACGTTCTCGTCGTGGTCGCCGACGGCGGCCTTGGCGGCCGGCGTGAAGATCGGCTCCGGCAGTCGCGAGCCGTCCATCAGGCCGGCCGGCAGGGCGATGCCGCAGACCTCGCCGCTGCGGCGGTAGTCGAGCAGGCCGGACCCGGTGAGGTAGCCACGCGCCACGCACTCGACGGGATACATCTCGAGCGACTCGCACACGACCGCGCGCCCGGCGACGGAGTCCGGCACGTCGGTCGACACGACGTGGTTGGCGATCAGGCCCCGGAGCTGGTCGAACCACCACAGCGACATCCGCGTCAGGATCTCGCCCTTGTCGGGGATGGTGGTGTCGAGCACGAAGTCGTAGGCCGAGATGCGGTCACTGGCGACCATCAGCAGCCGGCCGGCGTGCTCCCCCTCCTCGACGCGGTAGAGGTCGCGCACCTTGCCGGAGTGCAGGTGAGTGGTGCCGGCGATGGCGGGGGCATCGGGGATGTTGAAGTCGGCCACGCGCCGAGCCTAACGGTGCAGCCACCACGCCATCTTGCGCGTGATCCACGGCAGCAGGACGTAGGTCATCAGCGGCGTCATCACGGCCACGGTCAGCAGCACGCGCAGCGGCAGCGGCCAGTCGACGACCGGACTGTGGGCGATCAGCGCGTTGGCGACCAGGCTGAGCGGGAAGAACACCAGGAAGATCGTCACCATCTGCTTCCAGCGCGGCGGAGCCACGGGAGCCGCGCTGGTCGCGGTCGCCTCGACGGTGGTCGGCTCGTCGAACCAGCCCTCGATCCCCGTACGCCGCTCGACCCGCGTGGCCTCGATCCGACCCTGCGCCGCCTCGAGCCACCAGGCGCGCTGCGGGCTGGCCTCCCACACGGCGAGCGCGTCGGCGTCGGCGAAGCGGTAGAGCATGTGCCACTCGGGCGACTCCTCCGACGGACGCACCCAGCCGCTGCCCAGGAACCCGTCGAAGCGCTCGGCCAGCGACGTACCTGCCTGGACCCACGCGAGCATCTCGCTGGTGCGGGTCGGGTCGACGTGGCGCGTGACGGAGGTGGTGACAGGGGCGGACATCTGCCCATTGTCGGAGCCGGAGGGGACCAGGTCCCAGTCGACGTCCACGAGATCCCGGCCACGTTCCCCCGTGACGTGGCCGGGAAGTCGATAGGGAGGGGTGGTGCGGGTCCGGGAGGCCCACCACGAATCCTGCCGGGACCGCGGGCCGTCCACATCGTCCGGGCGGCCACACCCGGTGCACGTTCGGACTAGTCGGATCGTACTCGCCTGATTTAGTGTACTTACAGCACTATTCGTCCGGCGGGAGGCTCAATGACGCGTGCACCACGACCCGACTTCTTGGTGATCGGCGCCCCGAAGGCCGGCACCACCGCCCTGCACGCGGCCCTCGCCCAGCACCCGGACGTGTTCGTCTCCTCCCCCAAGGAGCCCAAGTTCTGGCTCTGCGACGGGGAGCCGCCGCCCGCGTGGTGCGGTCCGGGCGACAAGCACTCGCAGCAGGAGTGGATCTGGCGCGAGGACGACTACGCCGAGCTGTTCTCGCAGGCACGCGAGGACCAGGTGCGCGGCGAGAGCACGCCGTTCTACCTCTGGAGCCGGGGCGCCCACCGGCGGATCGGCGAGGCCCTCCCCGACGTCAGGCTGATCGCGGTGGTCCGCGACCCGATCGACCGCGCCTACAGCAACTGGATGCACCTGTGGTCCGACGGGCTCGAGCCCGAGTCCGACTTCGAGACCGCCTTCGCCCGCCAGGACCAGCGGGTGCGGGCGGGATGGGCGCCGTTCTGGCGCTACCGCGACCTCGGGAGGTACGGCGAGCAGCTGGAGCACCTGAACCGGCACGTGGATCCCGAGCGGGTCCTGGTCCTGCGCTACCGCGACCTCGTCGACGACCCGCGCTCGGCGGTCGACCGCGTCAGCCGCTTCCTCGGCATCCGGGAGGGGCTGGTCGACCACATCCCGCGCGACAACTCACGCGGCTTCGTCCACCCCGGGTGGCGGCCCCGGCTGGCCGGCCCGGTCGTGCGCGGGGGCGCGCGGCTCGGTCAGTTCGCACCGCCGCAGGTGTGGCGGGTCCTGCACCCGTCGTTCATCTCGCTGCTCGGCGAGCGCGGGGAGGCGCACCGGCCGCGGCTGCGCGCCGACCAGCGCGAACGCATGCAGCACGCGTTCGCCGACGACATCGCCCTGCTCGGTCGGCTCACCGGCCAGGACTTCGGCGACTGGCTCTCGCGCGAGAGCCGGGGTTCCTTCTCCGAGCGGGCTGCGACCGTCACCCAGCTCAGCGCACACAGGTGACGAGGTCGTGCGCCCCGTCCGGGCGCGCGGCCTCGACGTAGTAGCGGACGCGCCCGTCGGGGAGCGGGACGGCGGTGGCGTAGCGGAAGGCGCCGTCGGAGTGGGGTGAGGAGATCGGGGGCTGGGCGGCGCGCGTGAGCGCCTCGCCGTCCCAGTGCGCCACCCCCGTCGTCTCGAACCAGTTCGACTCCGCGTCGGGACGGCCGTCGTACAGGACGGTCCCGCCCGGCAGGACCGCGGTGACGCGAGCCCCCCGTGCGTCCCACTGCCCCTCGCGCCCGGCGAGCACCTGGCCGTGGTCCTCCCACTCCAGCCCGTCGCCGCTCGTCAGCCTCCGCGTGGTCATCCGGTCCTCGTGGCCGGCCTCGTCGAGCGGGTGGCAGCACAGCCACATCTCGTAGCCGTCGTCGCCGACGGTGATCACCGGGTCCTTGACGGCGGTGTCGCGGTCGCCCTCGTGGACGAGCCTCCGGGTGCCGGTCGGGAGCTCCTCGACCGTGTCGGCGGTCAGGCTGTCGACCCACCAGTGCTTCGAGCCGGGCGTGGCGCACGAGAGGTAGAGCCGCCACCCACCCTCGCGCAGCGGCACGAGCACCGGTCGCTCGAAGGACTCCGCCCCGAAGGCCTCGCGGGACACCGCGGTGACCGGCACGAACCTCACGCCGTCGTCCGAGCGGGCGACGACCACCGAGACGCCCCGACCGTCCGTGAGCGGCCGGCGCACCCGCCACGTCAGCCAGATGACCCCGTCGGCGAGCACCGCGCTCGCGGCGCCGGCCCAGTTGCCCGGGCCCTCGCCCGGCGCGGGCACCACGACCTCGACGTCGTCGTAGGTCGGTGGCAGCGCCGTCACGGTCGTCATGGCCCCACCATAGTCGACCGGGTCACTCGAGTTTGGACCTCGACGCTCCCGCCCTTGGCCGGGTGACAGGGTGGCGGCGATGACCCCGCACGAGCAGTCCGCCGACCCCCGGCGCTGGCGCATCCTCATGGTCTCGCTGCTGGTCGGCTTCATGTCCCTGCTCGACGTGACCATCGTCAACGTCGCCATCCCCTCGATCCGGGCGTCGCTGGACACCTCGGCGGCGTCCGTCCAGTGGGTCGTCTCCGGCTATGCGCTGGCCTTCGGCATGACCCTGGTCGCGGGCGGGCGCCTCGGCGACGCGCACGGCCGGCGGCGGATGATGACCATCGGGCTGGTCGGGTTCGTGGTCTCCAGCGCAGCGGCCGGCCTGGCGCCCAGTGCGGGGCTGATCGTGGTCGCGCGCCTGGCCCAGGGCGCGAGCGCGGGGCTGCTCACCCCCCAGAACTCGGGTCTGATCCAGCAGCTGTTTCGCGGCGAGGAGCGCGGCCGGGCGTTCGGGATGTTCGGCTTCACCGTGGCCGTCGCCTCGGCCACCGGCCCCCTCATCGGCGGCACACTGATCGGCCTGCTCGGCGAGGACAACGGCTGGCGCTCGCTGTTCCTCGTCAACGTGCCCATCGGCGTGGTCGCGCTGGTGCTCGTACGCCGCCTCGTGCCGGCCAACGTCACCGACCCCGACGAGGAGCAGGACCAACGCATCGACGTGCCCGGCGCCCTGCTGCTCGGGCTCGCCGTCGTGGCGGTGCTCTATCCCCTGATCGACCTCGAGGGCGGCGTCGGCTGGACCCTGGCCATCGCCCTCGCCTTCCCGCCGCTGGCGTGGGCGTTCGTCCGTTGGGAACGTGCGACCGTCCGCCGCGGGCATCCGCCGCTGCTGGACGTGTCGCTGCTGCGGAGCCTGCCGGGGTACGCCAACGGCCTGCTCGTCGGCACCCTCTACTTCACCGGGTTCACCGGCATCTTCCTCGTGCTGTCGGTCCACCTCCAGGAGGGCGTCGGGTTCTCGGCACTGCGCACCGCACTGCTCACCACCCCCTTCGCCGTGGGCGCGGCGACGACGTCGTTGCTGGCGGGTCGCCTCGTGGGCCGGCTCGGGCGTCGCGTCACCCTGATCTCGCTGTCGGTGATGATGACCGGCACGGCGCTGTCCGCCTGGCTGGTCACCTCCGAGCCCGACCACCTCTGGTGGACCCTCGCGCCCGCGATGTTCCTCGCCGGAGTGGGCGGTGGCGGTGTCATCTCCCCCAACTTCACCCTGAGCCTCGCGCAGGTCCCACCGGAGATGGGCGGTGCGGCCGGTGGGGCGTTGCAGACCGGCCAGCGGATCGGCTCGGCACTGGGGGCGGCACTGCTGATGACGGTCTACCAGGCGTCGCTGTCCGTCGCCTCGTCCGAGGTCGCCGCCCGGGCCGCCCTGGTCGCGGCGCTGGTGGTGCTCGCGATCGCGCTGGCGGCAGCCGTCAGGTCCTGGCAGCTCGGCGACTGACCCGCACGGTCAGTGACGCACCTCGAACGAGGTCGCACCGGTCTCGGTCGCCTCGCGCACCGCGACGTCGCGCACCCGGGCGAGGGCGGGGCCGGTGCGGCACCACTCCACCAGGGCGTCGACCGCGTCCTGGCTGCCCTCGGCGTGCAGCTCGACCGAGCCGTCGGGCTCGTTGCGGACCCACCCGGTGACGCCGAGGTCGCGGGCCTTCTCCGCCGTGGCCCAGCGGAACGACACGCCCTGCACCCGACCGGTCACGCGGGCGTGGGAGGCGGTCACGGCGTCAGAGGATGGCGCCCGGCGCGTACGCCGCTGCGTCGGGGTGGCGGGCGACGACGGCCTCCACCTGGGTGACCACGGCCTGCACCTGCATCACGGCCGCGCCGGTGAACTCGATCGGATCGGCCACCAGCGCGTCGATCTGGGCACGGGTCAGGCCCAGGCGCGGGTCGGCGGCGAGCCGGTCGAACACGTCGTTCTCGGCCTGGCCCTGGCGCATGTCGAGGGCGACCCCGACGGCCGCCTCCTTGATCGCTTCGTGGCCGACCTCGCGGCCCACGCCGTTGCGCACGGCCGCCATCAACACCTTGGTGGTGGCCAGGAACGGCAGGTAGCGGTCGAGCTCGCGCTGGATCACGGCCGGGAACGCGCCGAACTCGTCGAGGACGGTGAGGAACGTCTGGAACAGCCCGTCGGCGGCGAAGAACGCGTCGGGCAGCGCCACGCGGCGTACGACCGAGCAGGACACGTCGCCCTCGTTCCACTGGTCGCCGGCGAGCTCGCCGACCATCGAGAGGTAGCCGCGGGTGATGACGGCGAGGCCGTTGACGCGCTCGCAGGAGCGGGTGTTCATCTTGTGCGGCATCGCCGAGGAGCCGACCTGGCCCTCCTTGAAGCCCTCGGTCACGAGCTCGATGCCGGCCATCAGCCGGATGGTGGTGGCGAGGTTGGAGGGACCCGCGACGAGCTGCACGACGGCGCTGAGGACGTCGAAGTCGAGGGAGCGGGGATAGACCTGGCCGACGCTGGTCAGCACGTGGTCGAAGCCGAGGTGGGCGGCGATCCGCGACTCGAGGTCGTCGAGCCTGGCCGCGTCGCCGCCGAGCAGGTCGAGCATGTCCTGCGAGGTGCCCATCGGGCCCTTGATGCCGCGCAGCGGGTAGCGCGCGAGCAGCTCCTCGACGCGCTGGAGCCCGATCAGCATCTCGTCGGCGATCGTCGCGAACCGCTTGCCGAGGGTGGTCGCCTGGGCGGCGACGTTGTGCGAGCGGCCGGCCATCACGGTGGTCTCGTGCTCGGTCGCGAGCCGCGCGAGCCGGGCGATGGTCGCGACGGCACGGTCGCGGAGCAGCGCCAGCGACTGCTTCACCTGGAGCTGCTCGACGTTCTCCGTCAGGTCGCGGCTCGTCATGCCCTTGTGGATGTGCTCGTGGCCGGCCAGGGCCGCGAACTCCTCGATCCTGGCCTTCACGTCGTGGCGGGTGATCCGCTCGCGGGCCGCGATGCTCGCCAGGTCCACCTGGTCCACGACCGCCTCGTAGGCCTCGACCACGCCGTCGGGCACCTCGACGCCGAGGTCGCGCTGCGCCCGGAGCACGGCGATCCACAGCTGCCGCTCGAGCACGATCTTGTGCTCGGGCGACCAGATGGCCGCGAGGTCGGCGGCGGCGTAGCGGGTGGCGAGGACGTTGGGGACGGTCACGAGAGCTCCTGGTCGAGGACGGCTGCCCCTTCGACGACACCGAGCGGCTCGGCCGCGATGTCGCGGCGCCACTGGGCGCCGGGGAACGAGATGGAGGCGACGCCCTCGTAGGCCTTGGCCCGGGCGTCGGCGACGTCGGTCCCGACGGCGCGTACGGCGAGCACCCGGCCACCGGCCGTCACGAGCCGGCCGTCGGCGTCGGCCGTGCCCGCGTGGATCACGTCGACGTCGGGCTCCTCGGCGAGGGTCTCCGTCCCGACGACGACGTCGCCCGTCGAGGACGACTCGGGATAGCCCGCGCTCGCCATCACGACGGTCACCGACGCGCCCGGCGCGAAGGTCGGTGCGGGCACCGAGTCCAGGTCACCGTCGGCGGCCGCCTTGAGCAGGCTGCCGAGCGGCGAGGTCATGAGCGCGAGGACCGGCTGGGTGTCGGGGTCGCCGAAGCGGCAGTTGAACTCGATGACCCGCGGCCCGTCCTGCGTGAGCGCGAGGCCGACGTAGAGCGTGCCGACGAACGGCGTCCCGCGTCGCGACATCTCGTCGAGGGTCGGCTGGACCACGGCGGCGAGCACGTCGTCGGCGAGGCCCGCCGGCGCCCACGGCAACGGCGAGTAGGACCCCATGCCGCCGGTGTTGGCGCCGAGCCCGCCGTCGAAGATCCGCTTGAAGTCCTGGGCCGGCTGCAGGGCCCGGGCCGTGCGGCCGTCGCAGACCGCGAAGACGGAGACCTCCGGCCCGTCGAGGAACTCCTCGACCACCACGCGCCCGCAGGCGGCGGCGTGCGCGAGCGCCTCGTCGCGGGAGGTGGTGACGACGACGCCCTTGCCGGCGGCGAGCGCGTCGTCCTTCACGACGTACGGCGCACCGAGCTCGTCGAGGGCGGCGGCGGCCTCCTCCGGGGTGACGCACACGCGCGACCCGGCGGTCGGGACGCCCGCGGCGGCCATCACGTCCTTGCTGAACGCCTTGGACCCCTCGAGCCGGGCCGCCTCCTTCGACGGGCCGTAGACGGAGATGCCGGCCGCGCGGACGGGATCGGCGACCCCAGCGACGAGCGGCGCCTCGGGACCGACGACGACCAGGTCGATGCCGAGCCGCGTCGCGAGGGCGGTCACGGCCGCACCGTCCATCGGGTCGACCGCGTGCAGGGTCGCGACCGCGGCGATGCCCGGGTTGCCCGGGGCGGCGTGGACCTCGGTGACGCCCGGATCGAGGGCCAGCGCGAGCGCGAGTGCGTGTTCGCGGCCACCGGTGCCGATCACGAGTGTCTTCACGGGCGTCGATCCTATCGGCGGCGCAGGGCCTCCCCGAAGCCGACCTTGCGGTTGGTCTGCATCAGGTTGTGGTCGTAGATCCGGGCGCCGAGGCGGACGAGCAGCACCGCCGCGACCACGTTGAGCCCGAGCGAGAGCAGGACCTCCCACAGCGCGACGTCGTCGTACGCCAGACGGCCCGGCATCACGATGGCGGACACCACCGGCACCTGCGAGGCGATGTCGAGGGCGACCCCGCTGGCGAAGGCGCCGATCATGTAGCCCGCGAGCAGCACCATCTGCAACGGCATCGTGGTCGAGGCGATGTCCTGCACCCGAGACGAGAGCGCGCCGGCGGCCGACCAGAGCGCGGCGAGCGCGATGAAGCCGAGCGCGAAGAACGCGACGAACCACACCATCGCCGGTCCCACGCCGGTCAGCAGGGTGCGGTTGCCGAGCACGGCGAAGATCGCGAGCCCGCCGCCGACGAGCACGACCACCTGGCCGAGGGCGAGCAGCGTGTTGCCGGCGATCTTGCCCCACAGCAGCGCCCGGGTCGGGATGGCCGCAGCGAGGATCTCCACGACCCGGCTCTCCTTCTCCGAGACCACGCTCTGGGCGATCTGCATCCCGAAGAGCATCGCGACGAGGTAGAAGATCAGGGACAGCCCGAAGGCGACGAGCTTGCGCTGGCCGACGTCGTCGGCGTCGGGGTCGAGCAGGTCGACCTGCACCTCGGCACCGGCGTTGAGGGCCGCGAGGTCGACGTCCTGGGCGGCGGCGTTGCGGGCGACGGCGTCGGCCGCGACGCTCGAGCGCACGGCCGCCTCGAGCGGGGCGTCGACGTCGTTGTCGGCGACGAGCGTCCAGCCGTCGTCGCCGACGATCGCCGCCGCGTCGATGTCGCCGTCGGTGATCGCGGCCTCGGCGGCCTCGCGGTCGGGATAGGCGTCGACGGCCACGACGTAGCCCTCGCCCAGCGCTGCCTCGATCCGCTGCCCGGCCTCGGCGGGGGCGCCCACGAGACCCAGGTCGTACGTCGTGTCGCGGTCGCCGAAGTAGTCGAGGGCCACCAGTCCTGCCCACGAGATCAGGAGCATCGCCAGGAAGCCCCAGACGAAGCTCTTCTCCTTGAACTTCGCGCGGACCTCGCGCTCGGCGACGATCCGCCAGGTCGACGTGGCGTTCGGCTCGCTCATCGCGTGGCCTCCCGGAAGACGTGGGCGAGGGGCTCGACGTGGCGGTGGAACTCGCTGACCCGGGTGCGGCCCGTCAGGTGGGCCAGCAGGTCGGCCGGGTCGCCCTCGCTGATCGTGACGAACGCAGCGTCGCCGTCGCGGCGGTCGAGGGTGGCGCCGGGCAGCGACTCGAGGACGGTCGGGTCGTCGACCACGACGCGGTAGCGCAGCGGTCCGCCCTCACGCAGCTCGTCGGTGGCACCGGCCACGACCACGCGCCCGCCGCTCAGGATGACCAGGTCGTCGCACAGCCGCTCCACGAGCTCGAGCTGGTGGCTGGAGAACAGCACCGGGACGTCGGGCCCGACCTCGTCGTTCAGCAGCTCGACCATGGAGTCGACGGCGAGCGGGTCGAGGCCGCTGAAGGGCTCGTCGAGGATCAGGGCGGTGGGCCGGTGGATGAGCGCGGCCGCCACCTGCACGCGCTGCTGGTTGCCGAGGCTGAGCGAGTCGAGCAGGTCGTCGCGGCGCTCGTCGAGCCCGAAGTGGTCGAGGAGGTGTCGTGCCCGCTCGGTCGCTGCGGCCTTGTCGAGGCCGTGCAGCCGGGCGAGGAACACCAGCTGGTCGACCAGTGACATCCGCGGATAGAGCCCTCGCTCCTCCGGCATGTAGCCGAAGGTGCGCCGCTGCTCGGTGGTGATCGGCGCACCGTCCCAGAGCACCTCGCCGGCCGTCGGCGCCAGCACGCCCATCAGCATCCGCATGGTCGTGGTCTTGCCCGCACCGTTCGCGCCCACGAAGCCGGTCAACCGACCGGGTCGGACGTCGAACGTCACCTCGTCGACCACCAGCGCCTCGCCGTACGCCCGTGACAGCCCCCGCACGGTCAACATGGCTCCCCCTCAGTCGTGGACGGTGAGCGTCTGCTCGCGCCCCGGCCCCACGCCGACGCCCCAGATCGGCGCGCCGGAGATGTCCTCGAGCGCCTTGACGTAGGCCTGGGCGTTGGCGGGCAGGTCGTCGAAGCTGCGGCAGCCGGAGATGTCGGTCTGCCAGCCGTCGAAGAACTCGTAGACCGGCTTGGCGTGGTGGAACTCGGTCTGCGTCATCGGCATCTCGTCGACGCGCTCCCCGTCGATCTCGTAGGCGACGCACACCGGGATGCGCTCCCAGCTGTCGAGGACGTCGAGCTTGGTCAGGAAGAACTCGGTGAGGCCGTTGACCCGCGAGGCGTAGCGGGCGATGACGGCGTCGTACCACCCGCAGCGACGGGTGCGACCGGTGGAGACGCCGATCTCGCCGCCGATGCGCTGGAGCTCGATGCCGTCCTGGTCGAAGAGCTCGGTGGGGAACGGGCCGGAGCCGACGCGGGTCGTGTAGGCCTTGATCACGCCGATGACCCGGTCGATCCGGGTCGGGCCGACGCCGGCACCGACGCACACGCCGCCCGCGACCGGGTTGGAGGACGTCACGAACGGATAGGTGCCGTGGTCGACGTCGAGCATCGTGGCCTGCGCGCCCTCGAACAGCACCGTGCGGCCGTCGTCGAGCGCCCGGTTGAGCAGCAGCGAGGTGTCGCAGACCATCGGGCGGAGCCGCTCGGTGTAGGAGAGGAGCTCCTCGACGACCGCGTCGACCTCGATCGCGCGCCGGTTGTAGACCTTGGTCAGCAGGTGGTTGCGGACGTCGAGCGCGGCCTCGATCTTCTCCCGCAGGATCTTCTCGTCGAACAGGTCGGCGATGCGGACGCCGACGCGGTTGATCTTGTCGGCGTACGCCGGCCCGATCCCGCGACCGGTCGTGCCGATCTGGTTCTTGCCGAGGAAGCGTTCGGTGACCTTGTCCATGGTCGCGTGGTAGCTCGCGATGACGTGGGCGTTGGCGCTGACCTTCAGCTCGGCGACCTGGACCCCGCGCTCGATGAGGCTGTCGAGCTCGCGGAAGAGCGCCTCCGGCGACACCACGACGCCGTTGGCGATCACGCTGGTCGCGCCCGGCGTCAGGATGCCGCTGGGCAGCAGGTGGGTGGCGAACTTCTCGCCGTTGACGACGATCGTGTGGCCGGCGTTGTGGCCGCCGCTCGTGCGGACGACGAAGTCGATGGTGTCGGTCGTGGCGAGCAGGTCGGTGGCCTTGCCCTTGCCTTCATCGCCCCACTGGGCACCGAGCACGACGATCGCGGGCATCGCAGCCCTCCTGGGGTGAGACGGCACTGGAAAGCGACGAACCCCGGCACAAGTGCACCGGAGCTCTTGCGGCCACACGTTAGCGCACCGTCGGATACTGTCCGCCGCGTGGACCCGCTGCTCGTGATCACCAACTCCGACGCGGGCACCGCCGACCAGGAGAACCTCGAACTGGCGCTCGCGGTGCTGCGCGAGTCGGCGTCCGTCGAGGTCGCCGGCACCCGCAACCCGGGCGAGCTCGACGGCGTGCTGCACCGGGCGGGGTCGCGACGGATCGTGGTGGCCGGCGGGGACGGGAGCCTGCACGCCGTGGTCGCCGCCCTGCACAAGCGCCACGAGCTGGCCGGGAAGACGCTGGCGCTGCTGCCGCTCGGGACCGGCAACGACTTCGCCCGTGGGACCGACATCCCCCTCGACGTCGAGGACGCCGCCCGCCTCGTGCTGACCGGGGAGTCCCGCCCGGTCGACCTGATCGTCGACGAGACCGGCGAGATCGTGGTCAACAACGTGCACGTGGGCGCGAGCGCGCAGGCGAGCCGTCGCGGCCACCGCTGGAAGACCCGGCTCGGCTCGGTGGGGATCGGCAAGGTCAACCTCGGCAAGCTCGGCTACCCCATCGGCACCCTGCTCTCCGCGACCATGCCGCCCAGCCATCGGCTCCGGGTCGAGATCGACGGGACGGTGGTCAACGACCTCGACCGGCCCCTGCTGATGGTCTCCGTCGGCAACGGCACCAGCGTCGGCGGCGGCACCGAGCTGACGCCCGAGGCCGACACGGAGGACGGCGTCCTCGACGTGATGATCTCGCGCGCGGTCTCCCCGACGGCCAAGGTCGGCTACATCCTGCAGCTGCGCAAGGGCGAGCACCACGAGCGCGACGACGTGCTCTACCTGCGCGGGCGCGAGGTCTCCGTCACCGGCGAGGAGTTCTGGGTCTCGGCCGACGGGGAGATCTACGGACCCGAGCGGTCGCGGACGTGGCGGCTCGAGCGGGCGGCGTACGAGATGGTGCTGCCGCCCACCGGGGGCTGAACCTCAGAGCCAGCCGCGCCGCACCGCCTCGGCCCCGGCCTGGAAGCGGGTGTCGACGCCCAGCTCGACCATCAGCGCGGCGATGCGGCGCCGCACGGTCCGCAGGCTGATCCCGAGCTTGCGCGCGATCGCCTCGTCCGGCGAGCCGGCCACGAGCTGCTCCAACAGGAAGCGCCGCAGGTCCGGCCGGGCCTGGCCGCTGTCCAGCTCGGGGACCGGGGTCGCGACCGCCCACAGGGCCTCGAACCACAGGGTCAGCGCGGCGACGACGGACCGCTGGCGGATGTGCACGCGGGGCTCGTCGGCGTAGCCGATCGGCTCCGGCAGGACCGCGTGCGCGTCGCCGAGGATGAACATCCGCGTCGGCAGCTCGGAGATGACCCGGATCTGCTCGCCGACCCGGGCGCGGCTCCGCAGTGCCTCCGGCGCCTCGTTGAGCGCCCGGACGGGATAGATCGCCCGGGACCGCCGGCCGGCGGCCATCTGCTCGGCGACCATCTCGCCGACCACCGACTCGCGCGGCATCGCCCACGCGTCGGGGCGCAGCCAGAGCATGTCGCCGCTGCTCGTGCGCAGCATCTTCCGGATCAGTGCCAGCGCGTCACCGCCCGAGCTGAGCTCGCCGTCCAGGGCGTGCACCTCCGACAGCTCGCCCACCGACGGACGGGTCGAGGCCGCCACGAGCTGCGGCACCGTCCGCGCGAGGGCGTCGAGCCGGGCGGCGATCACGGCGGCGCGCCCGGCCTCCCCGCGCACGAGGTCGGAGATGACACCGGCCATCGTGGGCACCACGAGCTTCTCCCCGTCGAGGCTGATCAGCCCCAGCTCGAGCAGCGGGGCGAGGTCACTCAGCAGGGTCGCGCGGTCGACCTGCAGCAGCTGGGCGACGCCGTCGATCGAGGCGCCCGCGGCCGGTGCGAGCTGGTAGTAGAGGCGTTCGGTGTCCCTGCTCAGACCCAGGGAGGTGAGCACGGAGGACGGACCGTCGACAGCCATGACTGGCAGGTTAGTGCCACCGGCACCGAGGAGCCATGTGGCAGGGGACGGCCACCGCCAGAATGGACGCACGCGTTGGAGTCCGGTGTATCGCGGGGGTGTGTCACTGGACCGGCCGACAGGCCCGACGCGCAGGGCATCGGAGTCGCCGCAGGGGATGACTCCGGTGCCCTTGTCACGTCCTCAGCGGCCTTGACTAGCCTTGGCGCTCACGACGTCGAGCACACAGGAGCACAGCAGCCATGTCACGAGGCGGGGCACGAGGCGGTCGGTCCGGCGAGCCCATCGACTGGGTGACGCGCGCGGCCGACGATGCCGTCCGCCACGCCGGTGAGGGCAACCTCGTCACGGTCGCCTCCGGTGCCAGCCCGTCCGGGCCGATCCACCTCGGCAACCTGCGCGAGTTCCTGACGCCGCACTTCGTGGCCGAGGAGCTGCGGCGCCGCGGGGTGGCCGTGCGCCACCTGCACTCGTGGGACGACTACGACCGCTTCCGCAAGGTGCCCGCCGGGGTCCCCGCGGAGTGGGCCGACCACATCGGCCGCCCGCTCAGCGCCGTACCCGACCCGTGGGAGTGCCACCCGTCGTGGGCCGAGCACTTCAAGGAGCCGCTGCGCGCCTCGCTCGCCGAGATGGGCGTCCAGATGGACGAGGTCAGCCAGACGGTGATGTACCAGGCCGGCACCTACCGCGAGCAGGTGCTGCACGCGATCAGGCACCGCGACCGGATCGAGGAGGTGCTCGGGCGCTACCGCACGAAGGCCGCGCCGGAGACCCTCGCCGAGAGCGAGGAGGAGGCCGAGTCGCTGGCCGACTCGGTCGCCAACGAGGAGGAGCCCGCCGGCTCCGGCGACCTGGCCCGCTTCCCCTACAGGCCGTGGTGCGGCGAGTGCGGACGCGACACGACCGACGTGACGTCGTACGACGACGAGACCACCGTCCTCACCTACACCTGCCGCGTCGACGGCCACCAGGGCTCCACGACCGTGTCCGAGGAGGACGGCGGCAAGCTGGTGTGGAAGGTCGACTGGCCCATGCGCTGGGCGTGGGAGAAGGTCGACTTCGAGCCCGCCGGCCTCGACCACATGACGCCCGGCTCCAGCTACACGGTCGGGCAGGAGCTGGTCGCCTCGATCTTCGACTGGCAGGCCCCGGCGCGTGTCACCTACGCCTTCGTCGGCATCGCCGGCGTGCAGAAGATGTCGTCGTCGAGCGGCGGCGTGCCGACCCCGGCCGACGCCCTCGCGATCCTCGAGGCGCCGATGGTGCGCTGGCTCTACACGCGCCGCGCGCCCAAGCAGGCCTTCACGATCGACTTCGGCCCCGAGGTCGTGCGGTTGTACGACGAGTGGGACGCGTTGCGCCGCAAGGCCGCCGACCCCGCCAAGCGCGACGTCGCGGTGCTGGCGTTCGAGCGCGCCTCGGCGACAGCCGACGGTCCGCTGCCGGTCCCGGACGTCGCCGTACCCTTCCGGACGCTGTCGTCGGTCGCCGACGTCACCGCCGGCTCGGCCGACCTGATCAGCCGCGTCATCGAGCACCTCGGCTTCCCGCACGACACGGTCGAGCAGCTCGAGCCGCGGCTGGCGCGGGCGATGGCCTGGACGGCGTCGCTCCCGGCGGGCGAGCGGACCACGGTGCGCTCCGACCCCGACACCGACCGGCTGGCGTCGTTGAGCGAGGACGAGGAGCTGTGGTTGCGCATCTTCCTCGACCGGCTGCCCGACGAGCTCGAGCTCGACGAGGTGACCTCGGTCGTCTACGGCGTGCCCAAGGTCGCGCGCGGGCTCGGTTTCGAGGACGCCCCGACCGACCAGGTCAAGGCCGACCAGAAGGCGTTCTTCACGCTGCTCTACAACCTGCTCGTCGACGCCGACCGCGGTCCGCGCCTGCCCACGCTCGTCGTCGCGCTCGGGGCGGAGACCGTGCGCCGCCTGCTCGGCGCGCCCACCACGGCCTGACACACTGCTGGCCATGTCGACCTCGCCGCGCGACCCGCACGACATCCCCGATGACGCCGGGGTCGGGGAGCTGGCCGCCTACGTCGGGGAGGACGTCGGGCGGATCATCATGCTGCGCGTGGCGGCTCTCGCCGCCGTGCTCTCGCTCGTGGCCGGGGCGATGTCGGAGTCGGCGTCGGCGACCCTCAAGACGACCTGCCTGTCCGCCGGCGGGGCCGGCATCGTGCTCCTGCTGCTCGCCCAGCTGTTCCGCTGGCGACGCTCGCGCCAGTGGGTCGCGATCCTCCTGGTGACGCTCGTGTGCGTCGGTCTGCTCGTCGCGGTCTTCCTGGGGTCGCGCACCTGAGGTTTTCCCGACGGTCCCACCGGGTAGTGGATGCGGCACCCACCCACGACCCGAGGAGACCACGATGGCGGAGGCCAGGGAACCCACCGGCGGAGGCGGGCAGCTGCGCGTCGACCTGCCCGAGCTGCGCGGCTACGCCACCGCCCTCGACGACGTCTCGCGCGACCTCGGCGGCTGCGAGGGCCTCGCCAACAGCTACTGCGTCGACGCGGACTTCGGCAAGATCGTCGAGGAGCTCACCAGCGACTACGCCGCGCTGCTGCCCCAGATGAAGGAGCTGCTCGCCGAGAACGAGACGGTGATGCGGCAGTATGCCGTGGCCACCGACCGGACCGTCGGCGACTTCGAGCGGACCGACGACGGCGTCGCCTCCCGGTTCCAGGGCGACGGCATCGACGCCAGTCGGGGCTCGGCGTTCTTCGCCCTCGCCCCGGTGGGCGCCTCCGCGCCGTACGCGTCCGAGGGCGACCTGCCCGAGGTCTCGTTCGGCTTCGTGTTCGACAACCTGTGCTGGGCCCTCGAGAAGTTCTGCGGCTGGGACGTGCGCGGCGAGGTCACCGACTGGATCGCCGGCGACGTCGTGGGCCTGTCGACCCAGGCCAGCTGCTGGGAGATCGTGGGTGATCGTCTCGGCACCACCCGCGACAACCTCCGCACCGCCGACAGCCGCGTGCTGAAGACCTGGGAGGGGCTGGCCGCCAACCAGCACGCCGCCGGGATGATCGTCTGGGACACCGCGCTGACCGACCAGTCCGACTCGTTCAAGGAGCTCGGGCAGTCGCTCAAGGACCTCGCCAAGGAGTGCGTCAACGTCGCGCAGCTGGTCGTCGACTGCATCCGCCTGGCGGTCGACCTGATCGCCAGCGCGTGGGCGCTGCAGTACATCCCGGTCTACGGGCAGGTGAAGTTCGTCAAGAAGTGCTGGGACGCCTACAAGCGGGCCCAGAAGGCCATCGCCTACCTCAAGATGATCGTCTCGGCGCTGCGCTTCACCAAGTCCCTGATCGTCGTCATGGTCGACAAGCTCACCCCGACCATGCTGCCCGGGGAGCCGATCGGTGTCTGACGAGGTCAGGCGGGCCGCCCAGGAGTCCCGGCTCGGCTACGCCGAGCTCCACGCCGAGCTCGCGATGGCCCGCGCCGAGCTCGACGCCGCCCGCGCGCAGCCCATGTTCACGCAGGAGGAGAAGGAGCAGCTCCAGGAGGTCGCCCGGAGCGGCGCGATGGGCCGTGACATGCAGGAGTTCGCCGAGGACGTGCGCCGTGGGGACGCCGACTGGGAGAGCTTCATCCGCGGCCAGGACGGCCGCACCGCACTGCTCGAGGGGTTCGTCGACACCGCCCAGGAGGAGTTCGGCGAGGAGGCCGAGGCCGCCTTCGCGGAGTCCGAGGCCCCCGACGACGTCGAGGACCCGCGCCGCTAGGGTCGCAGCCATGGACCGGCCCGGCGAGACCTCCGCCGCCCGGCTGCTCGCCCGGCCCGGCACGGAGCAGGTCGTCACCCCGCAGCTGGACCTCTTCGTCGTGCGCGACTTCCTCTCCCGCGACGAGTGCGCCGCGCTGGTCGCACTGATCGAGGCGCAGCACCGGCCCTCGACCCTGGCCGACCCCAACGGCGACGAGACGTTCCGGACCAGCTCCACCTGCGACCTGCCGCCGCACGAACCGGTCGTGGTGGCGTTGGCCGCCCGGCTCACCGAGACGTCCGGCATCGACCCGGCGCACGCGGAGCCGCTCCAGGGCCAGCGCTACGAGGTGGGCCAGCAGTTCAAGGCCCACACCGACTACTTCCAGCCGGGCAGCGTCGACTACGACCTCCACTGCTCTGTCGCCGGCCAGCGCACCTGGACGTTCATGGCCTACCTCAACGAGGTCGAGGCCGGCGGCGAGACGCACTTCGCCTCGGTCGGGCGCGAGTTCCGGCCCGAGGCCGGCATGCTGCTCGTCTGGGACAACCACGGCCCCGACGGCGCCCTCAACCCGTCCACCCTCCACCACGCCAGGCCGGTGCGCGCGGGCATGAAGTACGTCATCACGCAGTGGTATCGCGAGCGCCCGTGGGGCTGGGCGACGACGCCGACCACGGACATGGAATCCTGAGGCCATGAGCCACGTCGACCTCCTGGCCGGTCCCCCGCCCACCCACCTGCCGGAGGACCCGGCCGCCGCCGAGCTCGCCGCAGGCGAGACGCCGGCCGCGGTCGTACGCCGCCACCCCGACTCCCCCGCCGCGTGGGCCGGTCTCGCGGAGCAGGCGAGGACCGAGGGCGCCGACGACGTCACCGTCTACGCCTACTCGCGCGTCGGCTACCACCGCTCGCTCGACATGCTGCGCCGCAACGGCTGGAAGGGCCACGGGCCGGTGCCGTGGGAGCACGAGCCCAACCGCGGCTTCCTGACCTGCCTGGCGATCCTCGCGCTCGCGGCCCGGGCGATCGGCGAGACCGCCGAGTGGGAGCGCTGCTCCGGCTTCCTGCGGGACTCCAGCCAGACGGCGTACGACACGCTCCTCGGCTGACCCCGACCCGTCGGTGACCCGGGTCACACCGGTTGTAGCCTGCTGGGATGACACTCGGGAACGAACCGGATCGTCCGCGCCCTGAAGACGGGCCCCCTGCGACCAACAAGCCCATGATGGTGGCGGCGGGCGTGCTGCTGGCCATCCCGATCATTGCGTTGATGTGGGTGCCGAGCTACGCCAAGGACGAGCCCGAGCTGTGGGGCTTCCCGTTCTTCTTCTGGTACCAGTTCCTCTGGGTCTTCCTCTGCTCGGCCATGACCTACACCGCCTACCGCCTGACGCTGGCGGCGCGCGGGATCTCGGCGGGCAAGCGATGAGCGCCGCGGTGCTGCCGATGGCGGCCGGGACCGGCGTCAACGGGGTCGCGCTCGCGGTCCTGATCGTGCTGTTCGTGCTGGTCGCCGTGGCGGGCTTCATGGCCTCGCGGTTCAAGGCCGGCGACGGGCTCGAGTCGCTCGACGAGTGGGGCCTGGGTGGTCGCAAGTTCGGCACCTGGATCACCTGGTTCCTGCTGGGCGGTGACCTCTACACGGCGTACACGTTCGTCGCCGTACCCGCCGCGATGTTCGCCACCGGCGCGGTCGCCGGCTTCTTCGCGGTGCCCTACACGATCGTGCTCTACCCCATCATCTTCATCTTCATGGCCCGCCTGTGGTCGGTCAGCCACCGCCACGGCTACGTCACGACGGCCGACTTCGTCCGCGGTCGCTACGACAGCCGCAGCCTCTCGCTGGCGGTGGCGGTGACCGGCTTCGTGGCGACGATGCCCTACATCGCGCTCCAGCTCGTCGGCATCCAGGCCGTGCTCGAGGTGGCCGGGCTCGGCGGCGGCGACAACATCGTCGCCAAGGACCTGCCGCTGTTCATCGCCTTCGCCGTGCTGGCCGCCTTCACCTACTCCAGCGGCCTGCGGGCGCCCGCGGTCATCGCGTTCGTCAAGGACATCCTGATCTACCTCGTGATCATCGTCGCGGTGATCTACCTCCCCGGACAGGTCGGCGGCTGGGACGCGATCTTCGGCGCGGCACAGGACAAGATGGCGACCACCAACGAGGCCACCGGCGCCCCGACCGGGTCGTTCGTCCCCGGGGTCGGCCAGAGCTGGGCGTACGCCACGCTCGCGCTCGGCTCCGCGCTCGCGCTGTTCATGTATCCCCACTCGATCACGGCGTCGCTGTCCTCCGACAGCCGCAACACGATCCGACGCAACGCCGCGATCCTGCCCGCCTACTCCTTCGTGCTGGGCCTGCTCGCCCTGCTCGGCTGGGTGGCCATCGCCGCCGGGACGACGCCGATCGGCCTCGACGGCGAGCCCAACGCACAGCTCGTCATCCCGCAGCTGTTCGAGGACATGTTCCCGGCGTGGTTCGCCGGGATCGCCTTCGCGGCCATCGCGATCGGTGCGCTCGTGCCCGCGGCGATCATGTCGATCGCCGCGGCCAACACCTTCAGCCGCAACATCTACAAGGAGTGGCTCAAGCCCGACGCGACCCCCGCGCAGGAGGCCAAGGTCTCCAAGCTGATGTCGCTGATCGTGAAGGCGTTCGCGCTGGTCTTCGTGCTGACGCTCGACAAGCAGAACGCCATCAACTTCCAGCTGCTCGGCGGGATCTGGATCCTCCAGACCTTCCCGGTCGTGGTGTTCAGCCTCTACACCCGCTGGTTCCACCGGTGGGCGCTGCTCGCCGGCTGGGCCGTCGCCATGGTGTACGGCACCGTCGAGGCCTACCAGGTCGTCAACCCGGTCACCGGCAAGCACTTCGGCGGCTCCCTCGCGGCCATCCCCGGCCTCGAGGACATGGGCTACATCGCGATGACGGCCTTCGCCCTCAACCTCGTCATCACGGTCGTGCTCAGCGCGATCCTGAACGCCCTCAAGGTCTCCAACGGCTCGGACGAGACGATCCCGTTCGACTACTTCGCCGACTCCGACGACCCGCGGGTGATCAAGGACCTCGCCGCCCACGAGCCGGGTGCGCCCTACTCCGATCCCGACGGGGTGCCGGGCAACGCCGGCCCGCGCTGACGCCCCCCACCTCCGGGTAACGCCACGACACGTACGCTCCCGCCACCACTGATGGTGGCGGGAGCGCTTGTTGTGTGGCGTTACCCGGGCACCAGGTGAGGTGGAGCGGACCGGTCGGCATCCACATGCCGACGGCGCGAGGGGCCATCCACAGGCAGGACGCGCGACGCGCATCGGTGTCCGTGGGGCGGCCGACGGTGGCGACATGGACCTCACCAGCTACCTGCCCGCCGTCGCCCAGCACGGAATCATCACCCATCCACAAGCGCTCGCCGCGGGGCTGAGTGCCCGCGACATCGCCAGGCTCGTCGTAGCCGGCGACTGGGTCCGCCTGCGCAGGAGCGCGTACGTCGACGGCGACTCGTATCGAGCACTCGACCCGTTCCGCGAGGCTCCCCTGCTACGGATCCGAGCGGCGAGCCTCACGATGCCGCGGCCGGTCGTCTTCAGTCACGACTCCGCCGCGATCATCCTGGGACTCGGCGTCCCTGACGCCAGGGCCAGCGCGATCCACGTCTCCAGACCCGAGCGCCGGGCAACCATCACCTCCGCCGGGGTCGTGAAGCACGGGGCGCTCTTTCGTCCCGACCAGGTGCTCGAGGTCAGCGGGCTGCGTGTGCTGGATGCGGCCCGCACCGCGCTCGACATGACCCGGCTGCATGGCCTGTGGCCGCGGATGGCCGCCTGCGACGCTGCCCTCCGGCTCGGCGTGACTCATGCCGATCTCGAGGGAGCGGCGCGCCCCATGGTGGGCTGGCCGTTCAAGCATCGCGTCGATCGCGCCGTCGCGCTCGCGGACGACGGGGCCGAGACCTACCTCGAGTCGCTCGGCCGGGGGCTCGTGCACGACCTCGGAGTCGGGCATCCGCAGACGCAGTTCGGGATCAGCGACGGCACCCGCACGATCTGGGGCGACATCCGCGTCGGTCGCCACCTGTTCGAGACCGACGGCAAGCTGAAGTACTTCCTCGAGCAGCAGGACATGACCCCGCACCACGTCCTGTGGGAGGAGAAGCTGCGCCAGGACTTCATCGCCGGCTTCAAGCTCGGCGTCTCCCGGATCACGATGCACGACTGCCTGGCCGGTCGACCGGCAGCGCTGCGACGGCTCGCCCGCGAGTACGCCGGCACCGTGGCGCGGTTCGGCACGGACATCAGCGACCTCGCGCCGTACGTCGTGACCTCCCCGCGGGTAACGCCACGCAACCTGCACTCCCGCCACCACTGACGATGGCGGGAGTGCGCGGAAGGTGGCGTTACCCGGGACAACGAGGCACCACCCGCGTCAGCGCGGGATCTGGATCCGCAGCACCTCCGACTTCGCGTTGGACGGGTTGGTGACCGTTACGACGGCGGTGCCGAGGGGCGTGGCGGCGACCGCCTTGCTCTGGGCGGTGAGGGACGTCGCCAGTTTCCTCGCCGACTTCGCCTTCTTCTTCAGCTTCTTCGCCTTCTTCAGCAGCTTCTTGGCCTTGGGCGCGGACGCCTTCTTGGCCTTCTTCTTCAGCTTCTTGGCCTTCTTGGTGTACTTCTTGGCCTTGGCCGTCGCCTGCTTGGCCTGGGCCAGCAGGGTCGCCGGCTGGGCCTGCGCCGCCTGGATCGCGGCCACGCCGGTCGGGGTCGTGGCGAGCACCAGGTTGCCGCTGCCGCCCGCCGGGATGGACGCGGTCCCGCTGCCGAAGGGCGTCGTGGCCTTCTTGGCCATCCGCGGGCTCGTCCCTGCCTTCGTGCGCGGCACGACGTCACCCCAGTTGACGAACGACCCGACCGCGGTGAGGTTGGTCGGGATCGGCCCGGTCGGCAGGTTGCTGGTCACCGGGATCGTGAACGTCGACAGGTCCGGCGACAAGGTCCCGGTGGTACCGGGCGTGAGCACGACGCCCGTGGTGCCCTCGAAGGGATCGACGGCGAGCGACTTGCACAGGCCGGCCGGCTGGGTCTCGTAGCGCAGGTTGTCGACGAAGGCCGCGCTGTCGAGGATGCCGTCACCCTGGTCGAAGATCGTGAGGTAGAGCGTGTTGGTCGCGCCGGGCACGACGGGCGTGCGCGCCACGAGCGGCAGCGTCGAGCCGTCGTACGTCGATCCGGCGGCCTGCTCCGCGGTCATGGCGCTCGGACCGGCGCCGTCGACGGAGATGACGTCGCCCGCGCCGGCGGCGAAGTTGCCGGGTGCCGAGACGGTCTGCGTGGTCGGGTCGGCGGTGACCGCCAGCGTGTTGAGCTGGGCGATGAAGGCGTCGTTGTAGCCGGAGTTGACGTACTCGGGGTACTCCTCGGAGAGGAACTTGAAGTCGAAGGCCAGGCAGTTGCCGGTGGCCGCCCCGAGGTCGATGCGCAGCGTCTGGTTGTCGTAGACGCCCGGGCCGATGGACGTCGCGGAGACGCTCCAGTTCTCGCCCGCGCCGCTGTCGTCGTTCGGGTCGTCGGCCAGGGCGGCGTTGCCCGAGGTGATGATCCCGAAGGTGGAGCCGTTGGTCGGGAAGCCCGCCATCGGCGTCGTGCCGACCCCGGTCGGGCAGACGCCCTCGTCGGTCGTCGTGGTCGTCGGGTCGTCGGCGACGCACGGGTAGTCGACCGACAGTGCGGCGCCGGTGAGCGGTGCCCCGCCCACGATGGCCGTCGCCAGTGCCGTGGCGTCGTCGCCGGACACGACCGTCGCGCCGACCGGCGCGGCGCTGAGGACACTGAGGGCGATGGCCCCCGCCCCCACGGCGGCCGCGCGTGCGCGGTGCCGTTTGAACATGGTTGAACGCATGGATGCCTCCCCTGGGTCGACCCGGGACCTCCGGGCCATCCTTTGCGAAGGTAGACCCGGGGGCTCGGGTGCCGCATGCCCGAGACTGGGGGTGTTCACTAGGTCGGGTGAGCACCGAGACCAGCCGCGAGACCAGCCCCGCCCCGGCGCACGAGACGAATCCCTGGCCGGCCCTGTGGGCCCTGTGCCTGGGCTTCTTCATGATCCTCGTGGACACCACGATCGTGACGGTCGCGACGCCCGCGATCATCGAGGACCTCCAGGCCGGCGTGAACGAGGTCGTCTGGGTGACCAGCGCCTACCTGCTGGCCTATGCCGTGCCCGTGCTCATCACCGGCCGCCTCGGCGACCGCTTCGGACCGAAGAACCTCTACCTGGTCGGCCTGGTCGTCTTCACCGGTGCGTCACTCGCCTGCGGCCTCACGAACACGATCGAGGGCCTCATCGCCGCCCGGGTCGCACAGGGCCTCGGCGCATCGATGATGACGCCCCAGACCATGTCCGTGATCACCCGGATCTTCCCGATCGAGCGCCGCGGCTCGGCGATGGCCCTGTGGGGCGCCACCGCCGGGGTCGCCACGCTCGTCGGCCCGATCGCCGGCGGCGTGCTCGTCGACTCCCTCGGCTGGGAGTGGATCTTCTTCGTCAACGTCCCCGTCGGCATCCTGGGCTTCGTGCTGGCCTGGCGCCTCGTGCCGAGCCTCCAGACCCATGACCACCGCTTCGACTGGCTCGGCGTGGCCCTCAGCGGCGTGGGCATGTTCCTGTTGGTCTTCGGCATCCAGGAGGGCGAGCAGTACGACTGGTCGACCATCACCGGGCCCATCACGGTCTGGTCGCTGATCATCGCCGGTCTCGTCGTGCTCGCGGTCTTCGTGTTCTGGCAGGCCCGCAACACCCGCGAGCCGCTCGTGCCGCTCAGCCTGTTCGGCGACCGCAACTTCTCGGTGTCCAACGTGGCGATCACGACCGTGTCCTTCGCGTTCACCGCCATGGGCTTCCCGCTGATGCTGTGGGCGCAGCTCGTCCGCGGCTACTCCCCCACGCAGGCCGGGCTGCTGCTCGCCCCGATGGCCGTCACGTCGATCCTGGCCGCACCGATCGCCGGGCGGCTGACCGACCGGCTCCACCCACGGATGCTCACCCTCGGCGGCTTCGTCGGCCTCGGCGTCGCGGTCACCGTGCTCGCCCTCGTGCTCTCACCCGACACCGCGCTGTGGGAGCTGGTGCTGGTCTTCGCCCTCATGGGACTGGGCAGCTCGTTCCTCTGGGGACCGCTGGCCACCACGGCCAACCGCAACCTCCCGCCGCAGCGCGCCGGTGCCGGCTCGGGCGTCTACAACGCGACGCGCCAGGTCGGCGCGGTGCTGGGCTCGGCGGCGATCGCGGTGCTGATCGACGCGCGGCTCGCCGCCAACGGCCTGACGTTCTCGCCCTCCGAGGGCACCGCCGGTGGCGGGACGCTGCCGGAGCAGGTGGCCGGGCCGTTCACCGACGCGATGGCCCAGTCTCTGCTCCTGCTCCCCGTCGTGCTGGCCCTCGGGCTGCTCGCGGTGCTCGCCTTCGAGCGGCCGCGGCACTTCGCCGAGCGCTGAACGGGGCGGTGAATCGGGCGCCGAGCTGACTCAGGCCCCCAGCGAGGTGCCGGCCGAGCGCAGGTTCTCGCAGGCCTCGACGATCCGCGCGGCCATCCCGGCCTCGGCGGCCTTGCCCCACGCCCGCGGGTCGTAGGCCTTCTTGTTGCCGACCTCGCCGTCGATCTTGAGCACGCCGTCGTAGTTGCTGAGCATGTGACCGGCGACCGGCCGGGTGAAGGCGTACTGCGTGTCGGTGTCGACGTTCATCTTCACCACGCCGAAGTCGACGGCCGCACCGATCTCCTCGGCACTCGAGCCGGACCCGCCGTGGAAGACCAGGTCGAACGGGCGGGCGTCGGCGCCGAGGCCGAGCTCCGCGGCGACCGCGGCCTGGGCGTCACGCAGGATCTCGGGGCGCAGCTGGACGTTGCCCGGCTTGTAGACACCGTGCACGTTGCCGAAGGTCAGGGCCGTCATGTAGCGACCCTTCTCGCCGCTGCCGAGGGCGCGCAGCGTGGCGAGCGCGTCCTCGGGGGTCGTGTAGAGCTGCTCGTTGATCTCGGCGACGACGCCGTCCTCCTCGCCGCCGACGACGCCGATCTCGACCTCGAGGATGATCTTCGCCGCGGCGCACTTCTCCAGCAGCTCCTGCGCGATCTCGAGGTTCTCCTCCAGCGGCACCGCGGAGCCGTCCCACATGTGGGACTGGAAGAGGGGGTTCTCGCCGCGCGCCACGCGCTCGGCCGAGATGTCGATGAGCGGCCGGACGAAGCCGTCGAGCTTGTCCTTGGGGCAGTGGTCGGTGTGCAGGGCGATGTTGACGGGGTAGTTCTTCGCGACCTCGGCGGCGTAGGCCGCGAAGGCCACGGAGCCACTGACCATGTTCTTCACGTTGGGCCCGGAGAGGTACTCCGCGCCGCCGGTGGAGACCTGGATGATGCCGTCCGAGCCCGCGTCGGCGAATCCCTGGAGGGCCGCGTTGAGGGTCTGCGAGGACGAGACGTTGATGGCCGGGTAGGCGAAGGACTTCTCCTGCGCGGCGTCCAGCATCTGCGCGTAGACCTCGGGAGTGGCGATCGGCATGGCGTGCTCCTGGGAAGGCGTTTCGGTGGTCGCCTCGACCCTAGTGGCTACCCGCTGGTCCGCGAACGCAGGTGGTCTGGGCCAGTTCGAGGTCCCGCGCAACCAATTGCACCGTCACAGCGTCAACACCGGTAGGACGAAGGGGAGGACCATGACGACCAGCATCGACTGGGTGCACGAGATCGACGCGTCCCTCGAGGGCGTCGACCAGCCGACGGCGTCGTACGCCCTGCCCACCGGTGAGGCATTCAGCGACTACGTCGCCGAGCGCGGCCCGCACGTGCGCCGGCTCGCGCACGCCATCTGCTGCGACTGGACGCAGGCCGAGGCGCTCGTGCTCGGGACCCTGAGCGGGTTGTACGACGCGTGGTCCGCCATCCAGGACGGCGCCGGGGCCGACGCCTTCGTGCACCGTGCGCTGGCCCGGGCCGTCGTCACCGACTCGCCCACGCCGCGCAGCTGCAACGCGCACGGCGACGACTATCCGATCGAGGACGAGTCGCTGCTCTTCGACGGCCTGCAGTCGCTGAGCACGATCCAGCGCAAGGCGCTCGTCCTGCACGACTGGCTCGACCTGCCCGTCGAGGAGGTCGCCGACGCCGTCGGGATCAGCCCCGAGCTCGTCGTCCTGCACGCCGCACGCGGCCGGTCCGCCCTCAACTTCCTGCTGCCTGAGTCGGCCTGACAACCGATCGCATCCCGGGTCCGTTCTCCTCGTGAACACCCACGGGAGGCTGAGATGACCACACGGATCGACTGGCACGCCGAGCTCGACGCATCGTTCGGCGACGGTCGCGACCGTCCACCGACCGACTTCCTGGGCCCGGGACGTACGGCGCTGCGCCGGCGGCGTACGGCGCTGGGAGCCGCGGCCCTCGCCAGCGCGATCGTGGTCGGCGGGATCGGCTGGGCGGTCGCCCCGGGGGGCGACGGTGCCCGGTCGGGCGAGGTCGCCTCCGAGGCGCCCAGCCCCACGCCGTCGGAGTCGACGTCGGAGCGGCCCGAGGCCGTCCAGCCGTCGGTGAGCTTCCTCGGCAACCCGGCGACCTATGACGACGCCGGCACGCTCCGCGTCGCGAAGGGCTGGACCGTGGTCGAGCAGATCGACAACCCGATGGGATACACCCGACGCGGGTGGACCTCCGTCGGGCTGCGGTCCACCCGCGGGGCCGAGGAGAAGTTCACCCTCGCGGTCATGCAGGGCAAGGGCAGCACCAGCATCCACACCAATGACGCGGTCGGAGCGCTCGCCGACTGGCTGGTCACGGCGGTGGCCACCCAGCGCACGCTCGACGTCGCGAACGCCGCCACCGGCGGAGGGGAAGTCGAGCCCGTCGCACCAGCCGCGACGATGACCTCGGCTGGCGAGCTGCTCGCCAGCGAAGGTGCGCGGCTAGTGCGCCAGCGCCGCGCGGGCGACTTGCCCCCGGCCCTCGCCGGGCAGGGCGACCATGTCGTCGCCGCCGAGGTGAGGACGGCGGACGGCGCGACTGTCTGGGTGCTGGGCCGGGTCGTGGCCGGCGAGGCCATTGTCGACTCCTACACGACCGCGTTCGCCGACCTCGACGCCTTCGTCGACTGGGCCAGCCAGCAGCTCGCGTCGGGCGAGGGCCTGCGGTGAGGGCCGCCGAGCGCGACGCGGCCTTCACCGCCTACGTCGCCGCGCGCCAGACCTACCTGCGCCGGATCGCCTACGCCGTCTGCGGGGACTGGCACCAGGCCGACGACCTGCTCCAGGTCGCGTTGACGAAGCTGTACGTCGCGTGGCCGCGCCTGCGCCGCCAGGGCGCCGAGGACGCCTACGTGCGACAGATCATCGTGCGCTCGCACATCGACGAGACCAGGCGGCCGCACCGGCGCGAGACGCCCGGCCTCGACGGCCACGATCCGAGCGCACGCGAGCCGCTGCCGGTGGAGGAGCGCAGTGCGCTGTTCGAGGCCCTCCAGGACCTACCGGTGATGCAGCGCAAGGTCGTGGTGCTGCGCCACTGGCTCGGCCTCGACGTGCGGGAGACCGCCCGCGAGCTCGGCATCGCCGAGGGCACCGTGAAGAGCCACAGCTCGCGCGGGCTCGCGACGCTGGAGGCCGCCCTGACGTCTCGCTGAGGGCTCGATTGCCCCAAATGAGGCGATTCATCGCCGCGCGGATCGTGATGCCATGCCACTGGGTAGGGGCACGGATCAATGGGGTCATGGGGGCACCGATGCACGGCTGGGGACTCGGGAACATCAAGCACGCCCTGATCGCGGGGGCGCTGGTCGCGGGGCTGCTCGCGACCCCGCAGGCGGCACTGACCGCTACGGCCGCCGCCGCGGCCTGCGCGAACGACATCGCCTGCGAGAACGAGCTGCCGGGCGCACCGCCGAGCGAGTGGGACATCTCCGGTTCCGGCGACCCCGACGTGCAGGGGTTCTCGACCGACATCTCGGTCGACCGCGGCGAGCGGATCGACTTCAAGGTGCGGTCCACGACGCCGTACACGATCCGGATCTACCGCACGGGCTACTACCAGGGACTGGGGGCGCGGCTGGTCCAGGCGCTGCCGGGCACGATCCAGCCCCAGTCGCAGCCGCCGTGCATCAACGACGTCACCACCGACCTCCTCGACTGCGGCAACTGGGACGTCTCCGCGTCGTGGGACGTCCCCGCGAGCGCCGTGTCGGGCGTCTACATCGCCGTGCTCAACCGGCAGGGAGGCGGCGCCAGCCACATCACGTTCATCGTCCGCGACGACACGAGCCACTCCGACCTCGTGTTCCAGACCTCCGACACGACCTGGCAGGCCTACAACCGGTTTGGCGCCGACTTCTACGGCGGCGGCACACACGGCTCCCCGGCCCGCGCCTACAAGATCTCCTACAACCGGCCGATGGTCACGCGCGGTGCCGTCCCGTGGGGACGCGACTACTACTTCGCCAACGAGTTCCCGCTGGTGCGCTTCCTCGAGCGCAACGGCTACGACGTCTCCTACATCGCCGGGCCCGACACCGACCGTCGCGGCGACCTGCTGCGCAACCACCGGACGTTCCTGTCGGTGGGCCACGACGAGTACTGGTCCGGCCGGCAGCGCGCCAACGTCGAGGCCGCCCGCGACGCCGGGGTCAACCTGATGTTCCTCTCGGGCAACGAGATGTACTGGCGCGTGCGCTGGGAGCCCTCGATCGACGGCAGCTCGACGTCCTACCGCACGCTCACGAGCTACAAGGAGACCTGGCAGTTCGGCAAGGTCGACCCGTCGGCGGAGTGGACCGGCACGTTCCGCGACCCGCGCTACGCGTCGCAGGCCAACGGCGCCGGGCTGCCCGAGAACGCCGTGACGGGCACGATCTTCAAGGCCAACCACGACGACCTCGCACTCACCGTCGACGCCCGCGAGGGCCGCCTGCGGCTGTGGCGCAACACCAGCCTCGCGGGGCTGCCCGCCGGCGAGTCGCGCCAGCTCACACCGTCGACGGTGGGCTACGAGTCCGACGAGGACCTCGACAACGGCTTCCGCCCGCCCGGCCTGATCAGGCTCTCGACCACGGTCGGCCCCACGCCGCAGTACGTCCACGGGTTCGGCAACCTCGAGGAGCCGACGTACATCCGACCCGGCACCACCACCCACCACCTGACGATGTACCGCGCCGCCAGCGGCGCGCTGGTCTTCGGCGCCGGCACCGTCCAGTGGACGTGGGGCCTCGACGACACCCACGACGCACCGGGGACGCCGCCGCCGGCCGACGACCGCATGCAGCAGGCGCAGGTCAACCTGCTGGCCGACATGGGCGCCCAGCCGACCACCCTGATGCCGACGCTGACACCGGCGAGCGCGTCCACCGACACCGTCGGGCCCACGGTCGCGATCACCTCCGGTGCCGCCGGCCAGCAGGCCAACGGTGACCGGGTGACGATCGAGGGCACCGCGACCGACGCGGGCGGCGGCGAGGTCGCCGGCGTCGAGGTCTCCACCGACCGCGGGGCCACGTGGCACCCCGCCACCGGCACCACGAGCTGGAGCTACACCTACACCCAGCACGGGTACGGCGCTCGCGCGGTCCGCGTCCGCGCGGTCGACGACAGCGCCAACATCGGACCGGCCCGGACCCGCCACCCGGACGTCGCCTGCCCGTGCTCGATCTTCGGCGACGAGGTCCCCGAGACCCCGGCCGACAGCGACACCTCGGCCAGCCACCTCGGCCTGCGGTTCGTGCCCACCCGCGACGGCCAGGTCACCGGCGTCCGGTTCTACAAGGGTCCCGGCAACGACGGCGTGCACGTCGGCCGGCTGTGGAGCGCGACCGGCGTCGAGCTCGCCCAGGCGACGTTCTCCGCGGAGAGCGCCACCGGCTGGCAGCAGGTCTCCTTCGCCAGCCCGGTGGCCGTGCAGGCCGGGCAGACCTACGTCGTCTCCTACACGGCACCGCAGGGCAGGTACGCCGTCCTCAGCGACGCCTTCGAGCTCGCCGGGATCGAGGCCGACCCGCTCTCGGTCCCCGGTGGCTTCGCCGGCGGCGAGTCCGGGGTCTACGCCAACTCGCCCACCGGCTTCCCCGACCAGAGCTTCCGCAACACCAACTACTACGTCGACGTGCTGTTCCAGCCGTCGGGCGCACCGGACGGGGCGCCGACGCTGGCCGTGACCGACCGCCAGCCCGCCCCGGGCGCGACCGGCGTCGCGACGAACGCTTCCGTCACCGTGGGCTTCAGCGCGCCGGTCGAGCCCGGCCACTCCTTCACGCTCCGCTCCGGCGGCTCGCCGGTCGCCGGCAGCGTCTCGTCCTCCGAGGGTGGCCGCCGACTGACCTTCACCCCCTCGGCCGCCCTGCCGGCGCTGGCGCAGGTCACGGTCGACCTCGCCGGCGTCACGTCCGACGACGGAGTCGACCTCGAGCCGCTCTCGTGGACGTTCACCACGGCCGCGGGGCCCGCCACGCCGCCGGGCACCCCGGGCACACCGGGCACCCCGGGCAACCCAGGTGACACCGGCAACCCGGGCGATCCCGCCCACCCCGCGCAGGGCCTGCGGAGCGCCACCCTGTTCGGCGGCACGAAGCCGACGTCGAGACCCTCAGCCAGGCGCGGGACCGAGGTGGGCGTCCAGTTCAGCGCGACGAGGGACGGCACTGTCACGGCGCTGCGCTACTTCCAGGTGCGCGGCACCCCGGCACCGAGATCGGTGTCGTTGTGGTCCAGCAACGGCACGCGACTGGCGAAGGTGACGCTGCCGAGGGCGGGGTCCCGGCCGACGAAGGGGGGCTGGCGCGTGATCGAGGTGGACGCCCCCGTCGCGCTGAGCGAGGGCCGTTCCTACGTCGCTTCCTACTACCTGCCCGCGGGCGGTGCCGCGCGGACCACGCACTTCTACAAGACCCAGGTGTGGAAGTCCGGGCCGCTGCGCGCCGCCAGGGCGGGGAACGGCCGGTTCGTCATCGCCGGCAGGAGCCGTTTCCCGCGTCGGGTGGCGCGAGGCGTCAACTTCTTCGCCGACGTCCGGTTCGTCTTCCAGGACCGATGAGCACCTCAGCCGCGCCAGGCGTCGCCGCCCGACAGGTCCGCGTGCTCGCGGATCCAGCCGTGCATCGCGATCGCCGCCGCCGAGCTGGCGTTGATGGAGCGGGTCGAACCGAACTGCGCGATCGAGAAGGTCCCGTCGCACACCTCGCGCGCCACCTCGGAGAGCCCCGGGCCCTCCTGGCCGAAGAGGAAGCACACCTCGCGTGGCAGCGCCATCGTCTCGAGGTGCGCAGCGCCGGGGAGGTTGTCGATGCCGAGCAGCCGCACACCGCGCTCGTGCAGGTAGGAGGCCAGGTCCTCGGGCGTCGGGTGGTGCCGCACGTGCTGGTAGCGGTCGGTGACCATCGCACCGCGACGGTTCCAGCGCCGGTTGCCGACGATGTGGACCTCGGCGGCGAGGAAGGCGTTGGCCGTGCGGACGATCGTGCCGATGTTGAAGTCGTGCTGCCAGTTCTCGATCGCGACGTGGAATCCGTGCCGCCGGGTGTCCAGGTCGGCGACGATCGCCTCGAGCCTCCAGTAGCGGTAGCGGTCGACCACGTTGCGCCGGTCGCCCTCGCGCAGCAGCTCCGCGTCGTACTCCTCACCGACCGGCCACTCGCCCTCCCACGGACCGACGCCGACCTCGGGCGGGCCGTGCGGCATCGGGTCGTACGGCGCTCGCTCCACGAGGCAACCCTATGCGGGTCCTCCCGTTAGGCTGACCGGCGTGATGGCGCTCCTGGATCTGCATCCGCTCCTGCTGGGCATGGACTGGATGGATCCCAACTGGCTCCTCGACCAGTTCGGGCAGACGCTCTTCTGGCTCAGCCTCGCCATCATCTTCGTCGAGTGCGGACTGTTCTTCCCGTTCCTGCCGGGCGACACCCTGCTGTTCGCGATGGGGCTGTTCATCGCCGGCGACAAGATCAGCATCGTCCCCGGTCACCACTCGATCGACCTGGTGATCGCGATGGTGCTCTTCGTCGTCGCGGCGATCGGCGGCAACGTGGCCGGCTACGAGATCGGTCGCGCCATCGGGCCGCCGCTCTACGAGCGCGACGGACGGATCCTCAAGCGCAAGTACTTCGACCAGACGACCGCCTTCTTCGACAAGCACGGCAACAAGGCGCTGGTCATCGGCCGCTTCGTCCCGTTCGTGCGCACCTACATCACCGTCGTGGCCGGGGTGACCCGGATGGACCGACGGCGGTTCTTCTTCTGGAGCCTCGTGGGCGCGGTCGGATGGGTCCTGTCGATCACGCTGCTGGGCTACTTCCTCGGCGCGGCCTTCCCGTGGCTCGGGGAGAACATCGACTACGCGATCATCGCGATCCTGGCCTTCTCGGTGATCCCGATCGCCTGGGAGTGGTGGCGCCACAAGCGCACGGCCGGGCCGGAGGCCGCGGACAACGACGGGGACGGGGTGCCCGACCGCAACATCGCGGGCCAGGACGTCTAGCACCCGAAGATCAACAGGACCTCCAAGAATCGGCAAAATCTACCGTATCCTCGGCCCCGAATCGAAGTTGTAGCGGCACCGGCGGGTCGTCCGCCCGGTCGACTCGGCGAGGGGCACGATGGCACCGCACGCACGACCCACATCCGTCATGTCGGTGCTGCGCGCCGCCGCCGCCCTGCTGATGGTGGTGATGGGGCTCGCGCTGGTCGTGATCGTGCCGGCGTCTCCCGCCGATGCGGCGGTGATCCGTCCGTTCACGGAGGTCTACTCCGCGCAGACCAACGGGTCGTTGCAGGTCACGGGCAACACCGTGATGACGTGCGGTACGGCGACGAACTGCGCGCAGACCCAGAGCGGCGCCGTCGCCGGCAGCAACAACAACTTCACCATGTCCTTCCTGGACGTCGACTCCGACGCCACCACCACCCGTTCGTCCTCGGCCAACCTCACGATCCCGACGGGCGCGCGCGTGCTGTACGCCGGCCTCTTCTGGGGCGCCGCCCGCACGGCCGGCACCGGAGGCACGGCCGCGACCGGAACGGTCGGCAACATCAAGTTCCGCGCCCCGGGCGCAGCGGGCTACACGACGCTGAGCGCCGGGCAGGTCGACAACCAGACCAGCGCGACCAACGACTACTCGGCCTACCGCGACGTGACCAGCATCGTCCAGGGCGCCGGTGCCGGAACCTACTGGGGCGCCGACATCGCCGCGGCCACCGGCGCCGACCGCTACGCCGGCTGGAGCCTGGTCGTCGCGATCGAGGACCCCTCGGCCCCGCTGCGCGACCTGTCGGTCTTCTCCGGCTACGCCACCGTCACCGGCACCGAGGTCGTCGACACCTCCATCTCCGGCTTCCTCGCTCCCCCGTCCGGTGCCGTGGGCGCCAAGTTCGGCACCGTCACCTACGAGGGTGACCAGGGCATCACCGGCGACTACTTCCAGGTCAACAGCTCCCGCCTCGCCGACGCCCAGAGCCCGTCGGCCAACTTCTTCGGCAGCCGGGTGACGGTCGGTGGCGCCAACCTCACCAACCGCAACCCCGCCTCCCTCAACAACCTCGGCATCGACGCGAAGGTCGTCGACGCCCCCGGCGTCATCCCCAACGGCGCCACGTCGGCGAGCCTCCGCTTCGCCTCGACGGGCGACTTCTACTACCCGGCCGCGCTCACCACCCAGATCGACCTCTACGCGCCCACCATCCAGGGCACCAAGACCGCCACCAACCTCTCCGGGAACAGTCCCGCCAAGACCGGTGACGTCCTGGAGTACGCCATGACGTTCAGCAACACCGGCGACGACGCGGCCATCAACTCGGTGATCACCGACGTCGTCCCGCCCAACACCACCTATGTCCCGGGCTCGATGCGGATCACGGCGGGCGGCAACCAGGGCGCCAAGACCGACGCCGCCGGCGACGACCAGGCGGAGTACGACGCCGCCAGCCGCACCGTGCGGGTCAGGGTCGGGCAGACAGCGACGGCCAGCGCGGGCGGGCGTCTCGCGCCGGCCAACACCACGACCGTCACCTTCCAGACCCGGGTGGACTCCGCGGCCGCGGGCACGACCCTGAGCAACAGCGCGCTGCTGAGCTATCGCGCCGAGACGATCGGTCGCGACTACACCTACCGCACCGCCGACGTCCTCACCCCGGTCGCGGACGAGGCGGACGTGTCGATCACCAAGACCGCGGCGCCAGAGCCGGTCACCGCGGGCAACCAGATCACCTACACCCTCACCGCCCGCAACGCCGGCCCCACGGCCGCGTCGGGCGTCTCGGTCGTCGACACACTGCCCACCGGGGCGACCTACGTCTCGAGCAACCCCTCGACCGGCACCTGCGCGGTCAACGGCCAGACCCTGACCTGCGACCTCGGCACGGTCGCGTCCGGCGCCGCGCCGACGATCACCGTCGTCGTCCGCGTGCCACCGGACTCCGACGCCACGTCGCTGACCAACGTCGCCCGCGTGAGCGCGACCACCTCCGACCCCAACCCGGCCAACAACACCGCCTCGGTGAGCACCACGGTCAACCGGCAGGCCGACCTGTCCCTGACCAAGAGCGTCTCGCCGGCCAACCCGGTCCCGGGCACCGACGTCACCTACACCCTGGTCGCGACCAACAACGGCGCCTCGCGCGCGGCCACGGTGGCCCTCACCGACACCCTCCCCAGCTCGCTCGCCGTGCGTACGGCGACCACGAACCGCGGCACCTGCACCATCACCGGCAACCAGGTCTCCTGCACAGCGGCCGGGCTCGACCCCGGCCAGACCATGCAGGTCGTCGTCACGGCCGGCGTCCCCTCCAACGCGACCACCGCCGCGCTGACCAACAACGCCCGCGTGGGTTCCGCGACGCCCGACCCCAACGCGGCCAACAACGCGGCCTCCGCCACCGTCACCCCGGCCGCGCCGCGCGCCGACCTGGTCGTGACGAAGCAGGCCGTCACCTCGCCCATCGTCGCCGGGCGACCGGTGCAGTACCTCGTGACGGTCACCAACAACGGTCCCTCCGACGCCGCCGCCGTGACGCTGGCCGACCCCGTCCCGGGCAGCATCTCGGCGATCTCGGCCACCCCCACGGCCGGCACCTGCAGCGTGGCCGCCGGGACCGTCACCTGCGCGCTGGGCGCGCTCGCGTCCGGTCGCTCGGTCCAGGTCACCGTCGGCGGCCAGCTGGCCCCTGGCGCGACCGGCGACCTGGTCAACGCGGCCACCGTGTCCTCCCCGACCACCGATCCCACGCCGGGCAACAACACCGGCACGTCCACCGCGCCCATCACGACGAGCGCCGACCTGGCGATCACCAAGACCGCGACGCCGCGCCCGGTCATCGACGGTGCCGTGGCGACGTACGAGATCGTGGTGACCAACAACGGGCCGTCGGTGGCCCGTGCCGTCAGCGTGGTCGACCCGGTGCCGGCGGCGCTGACCTATCTCGGGTCGACGAGCAGCCAGGGCACCTGCACGGCGTCGGGCACACCGACGCAGGTCACCTGCGCCGTCGGCGACCTGCCGGTCGGTGCCAGTGCCACGGTCACTGTCCAGGCCCGGACGCCGGGCGACGGGAGCGGGACCGGTGCGACCAACACGGCGACCGTCTCGTCGCCCACCCCCGACCCGGTCGCCGGCAACAACAGCGCGACCTACGTCCTGCCGACCGGCGCCCAGGCCGACCTGGTGATGAGCAAGACCGCCACCCCCAACCCGGTGGTCGCGGGTCAGCAGGTGACGTTCCGGCTGACCGCCCGCAACAACGGTCCGTCGCAGGCGACCGGTGTGCGGATCACCGACGCCGTGTCGGCGCGGGTGACCGGCGTGGCCGTGTCTTCGCCCGGCGCCGACTGCAGCGCCACCGCAGGCAACAACGTCTCCTGCCTCCTGCCCACGCTCGCCAGCGGCGCCGACTTCGTGGTCGTCGTCACCGGCACCGTCGCGCCCGGGTCGCCCACCGGACCGCTGGTCAACGACGCCTCGGTGACGTCGCAGACCCCGACGGACCCCTCGCCCGACAACAACACCGCGACCGCCACCACCGACGTCGTCAGCTCCGCCGACGTGTCGGTCACCAAGACCGGACCCGCAACAGCGGACGCCGGCACCAACGGGACCTGGACCCTCCAGGTGCGCAACGCGGGCCCGTCCACCGCGACCGGCGTCGTCCTCACCGACGCCTTCCCCGAGGGCGTCACGTTCGTCTCCTCCACGAGCACCCCGGCCGGGACGTCCTGCACGGCGGCCGACCGGACCGTGACCTGCCCGATCGGCGCCATCGCCCCGGGCGGCCTGGTCACGGTCACCGTCACCGGTGCGATCGCCTCCGGTGTCCCCGCGGGCACGGCCCTGCGCGACGTCGGCGGCGTCTCCTCGACCACCCCCGACCCGACCCCGGGCAACAACAGCGCCGCCTTCACCACCAACGCCACCGAGTCGTCCGACGTCCGCATCGCCAAGTCGGTCACGCCGGACACGATGACCCCGGGCGCCGAGTCCGTCTACAGCCTGCGCGTCACCAACGCCGGCCCGTCGGACGCGCGCACCGTCGTCGTGACCGACACCCTCGACGCCAGCCTGGCGATCCGCGAGGCGACCTTCGAGGGCGGCACCTGCCAGGTCACCGGCCAGCAGGTCACCTGCACCCGGCCTGTGCTCCCCAACGGTGCCGACGCGCTGGTGCGGATCCGGGTCCTGGTCGCTGCGGGTCGTACGGCGCCGGTGTCCAACACCGGCTCGGTGACCAGCGCCAGCGACACCACGCCGGGCAACAACAGCAGCACGATCACGACGCCGGTCGCGCCACGCTCCGACCTCCAGATCATCAAGCTCGCCTCCGACGCCCAGATCGCCGCCGGCGAGGGGGTCACCTTCACCCTCACGGTCGTCAACAACGGCCCGTCGGCCGCGTCCGCGGTGACCGTCGCCGACACCCTCCCGGGCGGGCTCGTGCCGGCCACGGCCACCACCCCGACCGGCTCGTGCACGGTGGCGGCCCAGCAGGTCGACTGCGCCCTCGGCACCCTCCAGCCCGGAGCCGCCGTGACCATCACCGTGGTCGCCGGGTCGCCCCCCGCCGCGGCGACGGGGCCGCGAACCAACACCGCGACCGTCGCCTCGTCCACGACCGACCCGACGCCCGACAACAACTCGAGCTCGGCGACGGTCACGATCAACGACCGGGCCGACGTCTCGGTCACCAAGACCGCGAGCTCCGACTCGGTGGTGCCCGGCCGGCAGGTCGTGTGGACCATCGTCTTCTCCAACGCCGGGCCCTCGACCGCGCGCAACGTCACGGTGACCGACCGGGTGCCCGACGGCGTCACGGTCGTCTCCGCGATCCACGGCACCGTGACCCCGTGCGACATCGCGGGACAGCTCGTCACCTGCAACCTGGGCGACCGCCTGCCGGGCCAACGCGTCGTCACGATCACCGGCACCGTCGCGTCGGGCTTCGCGGGCAACACGATCGCCAACACCGCGCGCACCGACAGCACGACGCCCGACCCGACCCCCGGCAACAACAGCAGCACCGTCACCTCGCCGATCTCGCGGCTCTCCGACCTCGAGATGATCAAGACCATCTCGCCGGCCAACCCCGTCGCCGGCCAGCGGGTCACCTACACGCTGTCGGTCTACAACAACGGACCGTCCGACGCCCTCAACCCACAACTGATCGACCAGCTGCCCAGCGGCCTCACCGACGTGGTCATCAACCGCCCGACGCTGCAGGGGGTCCCCGCGACCGCCGAGTGCGAGCTGCGCCCGCCGACCGATCCCGGCACCGCCGACAACCCCACCGCACCGACCGTCTTCTGCTCGGGCCCCGTCTTCCGCGCCAACCTGCCGGCCCGGGTGATCGGTAGCGTGGAGGCCACGATCGCCCCGGGCTTCACCGGCACCCTCACCAACACCGGGCGCGTCAGCTCGGACACGATCGACGTGGCCGCCGCCAACAACGAGTCCGTGGTCTCCACGGTCATCGGCGCCTCGGCCGACGTGTCGATCACCAAGTCGGTCAGCCCGGCCAACCCGGTGCCGGGCCAGCCCGTCACCTGGACCGTGACCGCGCGCAACGCCGGCCCCTCGGTGGCCCGCAACGTCGTCGTCCGCGACGACGTCAACGACGCGATCACCGGGCTCACCGCCACCACCGGCGCCACCCCCAACCCCTGCTCCGTGGCGACCGGCAACGACGTCACCTGCTCGCTCGGCGACCTCGCTCCCGGTGCCGTCGTCACGATGACGATCAGCGGAGGCGTGCCGCCCGGGTTCACCGGCGCGCTGGACAACACCGCCACCGTCTCCTCGCCCACCGACACCACGCCCGGCAACAACAGCGCCACCGCGACGTCCACCACCGCCCCGGCCGCGGACGTGTCGATCACCAAGTCCGTCTCCCCGACGGCACCGGTGCCCGGCCAGCCTGTCTCCTGGACCCTCACGGTGCGCAACACCGGACCGTCGGTGGCTCGCAACGTCGTCGTCCGCGACGACGTCGTCGACCCGATCACCGGGCTCACCGCCACCACCGGCGCCACCCCCAACCCCTGCACCGTCGCGGCCGGCAACGACGTCACCTGCTCCCTCGGCGACGTCGCGCCCGGAGCCGTCGTCACGGTGACCATCACCGGCGGCGTGCCACCCGGGTTCACCGGGGCCCTGAACAACACAGCCACCGTCGCGTCGCCCACCGACACCACGCCCGGCAACAACACCGCGACCACCACCAGCAACGCCGACCCGCGTGCCGACGTGTCGATCGTCAAGACGGCGACCCCGGCCAACCCGGTGCCGGGACGACAGGTGACCTACACGCTCGTGGTGACCAACAACGGCCCCTCGGTGGCGCGCAACGTCACCCTGGACGACGACGCCAACGACGCCCTGACCGGGCTCACCGCCACCACCGGCTCCACGCCCAACCCGTGCACCGTCGCCGCCGGCAATGTCGTCGCGTGCTCGCTGGGCGACCTCGCCCCGGGCGCAAGCGTCACGGTCACGGTCGCAGCCGGCGTCCCGGCGGGCTACACCGGCATCCTGTCCAACACCGCGACCATCGCCTCGCCGACCGACGTGACCCCGGGCAACAACTCCTCGACCGCGTCGGGCGCGACCAACCCCGACGCCAACGTCTCGATCACCAAGGGTCTGAGCCCGGCCGCCCCGGTGCCCGGCCGGGACGTCACCTACACCGTCGTGGTCACCAACAGCGGTCCCTCGGTGGCGCGCAACGTCACGGTTGCCGACGACGTCGCCGACGTCCTCACCGGGGTCACCGCCACCACCGGCGCCACCCCCGACCCCTGCACGGTGAGCGCCGGCAACGACGTCGCCTGCTCGCTGGGCGACCTGCCGGCCAGCGGGCCCGGCTCCACCGTCGTCGTCACGATCACCGGTCGACTGCCGGCCGACTTCACCGGCGACCTCACCAACACCGCCACCGTCGCCTCCCCCACGGACTCGACCCCCGGCAACAACAGCGCCACGGTCACCGGCACCGCCGCGCCGGCGGCCGACGTGTCGATCACCAAGTCCCTCACGCCCGCCACCCCGGTCCCGGGCCAGGCGGTCACCTACACCGTGACGGTCACCAACAACGGCCCCAGCGTGGCTCGGGACGTGCTGGTGCGCGACGACGTCGACGACGCCCTCACCGGCCTCACCGCCACGGTGCCGTGCGCCGTCGCGGCCGGCAACGACGTCACCTGCGACCTCGACGACCTCGACGTCGGCGAGACGGTGACGCTCACCCTCACCGGCACGCTCCCGGCCGGCTTCACCGGCGCGCTCGACAACACCGCCACCGTCGCGTCGCCCACCGACAACACTCCCGGCAACAACTCGGCGACCGCGAACGGCACCGCGCAGGCGCGGGCCGACGTCTCGATCACCAAGTCGCTGAGCCCGACCTCCCCTGTCCCGGGCGCCGGCGTCACCTGGACCGTCGTCGTGGCCAACGCGGGCCCGTCGACCGCGCGCAACGTCGTGGTGCGTGACGACGTCGTCGACGCCATCACCGGACTCACCGCCACCACCGGCGCCACCCCCAACCCGTGCACCGTCGACCCCGGCAACGACGTCACCTGCACGCTCGGCGACCTCGCCCCCGGCGGCTCGAGGACCATCACCCTGTCGGGTGGACTGCCGGCCGGCTTCACGGGCGACCTCGTCAACACCGCCACGGTGAGCTCGCCGACCGACACCACGCCGGGCAACAACAGCGCGACGGCGACCGGGACCGCGGCTCCCAACGCCAACGTCGGCATCACCAAGACCGTCTCGCCCAGCAACCCGGTGCCCGGCACCGACGTGACCTGGACGGTCGTCGTGGGCAACACCGGTCCGTCGACCGCACGCAACGTCGTCGTGCGTGACGACGTCAACGACGCGATCACCGGACTCACCGCCACCACCGGCGCCACGCCCGACCCGTGCGCAGTCGCGGCCGCCAACGACGTCACCTGCACCCTGGGCGACCTCGCCCCCGGCGCCACGGTGGTCATCACACTGGCCGGCGGCGTGCCCGCCGACTTCACCGGCCAGCTGAGCAACACCGCGACGGTGAGCTCGCCGACCGACACCACGCCGGGCAACAACTCGGCGACGGCCAATCCCACGACGCTGCCGGGTGCCGACCTGTCGATCGTCAAGACGTCGGCGCCCACCGTGCCGGTCCCCGGCCGCGACATCAGCTACACCGTCACGGTCACCAACGCCGGACCGTCGGTCGCCCGCGACGTCGTGATCGCCGACGACGTCGACGACGCGCTCACCGACGTGACGGCCAGCGCCCCGTGCGTCGTCGCCGCCGGCAACGAGGTGACCTGCGAGGTCGGCGACCTCGGCGTCGGCGGCGTGAGCGCCTCGGTCACCATCACCATCACCGGCCGCGTCCCGGCCGACTTCACCGGCCGGCTCGACAACACCGCCACGGTCGCCTCCCCGACCGACAACAACCCCGGCAACAACAGCTCCACGGTCACCGCGACCGCCGACCCGCAGGCCGACGTGTCGATCACCAAGACCGCGGCTCCGGCCAACCCGGTGCCGGGTCGCGACCAGAGCTGGACGCTGAGCGTCACCAACGTCGGCCCGTCGGTGGCCCGCCAGGTCCTCGTCACCGACGACGTCGACGACGCCCTCACCGGGCTGAGCGCGACCACGGGGACGACGCCCGACCCGTGCGCCGTCGCGGCCGGCAACGCGGTGACCTGCGACCTCGGGGACCTCGGTGTCGGCGAGACCGTCACCGTGACGATCTCGGGTCGTGTGCCGCCGGGCTTCACCGGTGCCCTGTCCAACACCGCCGCCGTCGCGTCGCCCACCGACGTCACCCCCGGCAACAACACCAGCACCACCAACGGCACCGCCGACCCGCAGGCCGACGTCTCCATCACCAAGACCGCCACCCCGATCGACCCGGTCCCCGGCCAGGACGCCAGCTGGACCCTCGTCGTCTCCAACGGCGGCCCCTCGGTGGCCCGCAACGTCGTGGTCCGCGACGACGTCCTCGACGCCATCACCGACCTGAGCGCCACCGCACCGTGCACCATCGCGGCCGGCAACGACGTCACCTGCAACCTCGGCGACCTGCCCCCGGGCGCCAGCCGGACCATCACCCTCACCGGCGGCCTCCCGGCAGGCTTCACCGGCGCCGTCGACAACACCGCCACCGTCGCCTCGCCCACCGACAACACTCCCGGCAACAACACCAGCACCACCAACGGCACCGCCGACCCGCAGGCCGACGTCTCCATCACCAAGACCGCCACCCCGATCGACCCGGTCCCCGGCCGCAACGCGTCCTGGACCGTCACGGTGACCAACGCCGGACCCTCGGTGGCGCGCGACGTCGTGGTCCGCGACGACGTCCTCGACGCCATCACCGACCTGAGCGCCACCGCACCGTGCACCATCGCGGCCGGCAACGACGTCACCTGCAACCTCGGCGACCTGCCCCCGGGCGCCAGCCGGACCATCACCCTCACCGGCGGCCTCCCGGCTGGCTTCACCGGCGCCGTCGACAACACCGCCACCGTCGCCTCCCCGACCGACGTCACCCCCGGCAACAACACCAGCACCACCAACGGCACCGCCGACCCGCAGGCCGACGTCTCCATCACCAAGACCGCCACCCCGATCGACCCGGTGCCCGGCCGCAACGCGTCCTGGACCGTCACGGTGACCAACGCCGGACCCTCGGTGGCGCGCGACGTGGAGATGACCGACGACGTGCTCGACGACCTGACGGGCGTCACCGCGACGACCGGCACCACGCCCAACCCGTGCACCGTCGCGGCGGACAACGTCGTCACCTGCGACCTCGGCGACCTTGCGCCGGGGTCGAGCCGGACGATCACGATCACCGGTGCGGTGCCGGCTGACTTCACCGGAGCCGTCGACAACACCGCCACCGTCGACTCGCCCACCGACAACACTCCCGACGACAACGAGTCGACCACCAGCGGCACCGCCGACCCGCAGGCCGACGTCGCGATCACCAAGACCGCCACCCCGGTCAACCCGGTGCCCGGCCAGGACGCCAGCTGGACCATCACGGTGACCAACGCCGGCCCGTCGGTCGCGCGCCAGGTCGTCGTCACCGACGACGTCATCGACGCGATCACCGGCCTGACCGCCACCGCTCCGTGCACGATCGCGGCCGGCAACGAGGTGACCTGCGAGCTCGGCGACCTCGATCCGGGCGACACCGTCACGCTCACGCTCACCGGCGGGCTCCCGGACGACTACACCGGCGCGGTCGACAACACCGCCGTGGTCACGTCACCCACCGACGTCACCCCGGGCAACAACTCCGACACGACCAACGGCACCGCCAACGCGCGCGCCGACGTCTCCATCACCAAGACCGCCGACCCGCTCGACCCGGTCCCCGGCCAGGACGCCGCCTGGGAGCTGGTCGTGGCCAACGACGGCCCCTCGGTCGCCCGCCAGGTCGTCGTCACCGACGACGTCATCGACGCCCTCACCGGGGTCACCGCCACCACCGGCACCACGCCCGACCCCTGCACGGTCGCCGCCGGCAACGTCGTCACCTGCGAGCTCGGCTCCCTGGCGCCGGGTGACTCGGTGACGATCACCATCAGCGGCCGCCTTCCCGCCGGCTACACCGGCGCGATCGACAACACAGCCACCGTGGACTCACCGACCGACACCACGCCCGGCAACAACGAGTCGTCGACCAACGGCACCGCCGACCCGCAGGCCGACGTGTCCATCACCAAGACCGCCGACCCGATCGACCCGGTCCCCGGCCAGGACGCCGCCTGGCGGGTGGTCGTGACCAACGACGGCCCCTCGGTCGCCCGCCAGGTCGTCGTCACCGACGACGTCATCGATGCGCTCACCGGCGTCACGGCCACCACCGGCACCACGCCCAACCCGTGCACGGTCGCCGCGGGCAACGTCGTCACCTGCGAGCTCGGCGCGCTCGACCCGGGCGACTCCGTCACCGTCACCGTCACCGGCCGCCTTCCCGCGGGCTACACCGGCGACATCGACAACACAGCCACCGTGACCTCGCCGACCGACACGACGCCCGGCAACAACACGGCGACCACCAACGGCACCACCTCACCGGGCGCGGACGTGTCCATCACCAAGACCGCCGACCCGATCGACCCGGTCCCCGGGAAGGCCGCGGGCTGGACGCTCACGGTGACCAACGCCGGCCCGTCCACGGCCCGCGACGTGGTCGTCACGGACGACGTCATCGACGCGCTCACCGGCGTCACCGCCACCACCGGCGCCACGCCCAACCCGTGCGCGGTCGCCGCCGGCAACGTCATCACCTGCGAGCTCGGCTCCCTGGCGCCGGGCGACACGGTGCGGGTCACGGTCGCCGGCGCCGTACCTCCCGGCTTCACCGGTGCCGTCTCCAACACCGCCACCGTGTCCTCACCGACCGACAGCACCCCCGGCAACAACACGGCCACCACCGACGGCACCGCCAAGCCGACCGCCGACGTGTCCATCACCAAGACGCTGGCGCCCGCGGAGCCGGTGGCCGGCGGACCGGTCACCTTCACGCTCACCGTCGCCAACGCCGGACCGTCGACGGCTCGCGACGTGGTCGTCGCCGACTCGTTGATCGCGGCCCTCGGCGACGTGAGCGCGACGATGACGGCCGGCGGTTCCTGCGCCGTCACCGGCCGCGACGTCTCGTGCCGGGTCGACACCCTGGCCCCGGGAGCGACGGAGACGATCACCGTGCGCGCCACCGTCGCGCCCGACTTCACCGGCGACGTCACCAACGTCGCGACCGTCACCTCCAGCACCCCCGACCCCGACCAGGCCAACAACAGCGCCAGCGTCACCGAGGCGCTCGGCTCGGGCAGCTGCGCCAACGCCCGCGGCGCACGCGTCACGGTCTGCCCCGAGCTCGAGATCACCAAGGTCGCCTCGGTCGCCAAGGCCGACCCGGGCGACAAGGTCGACTTCGAGATCACCGTCCGCAACCTCGGCCCGTCCGCGGCCAGGGACGTCACCGTCGTCGACGAGCTGCCCGACGAGCTCCGCCTGGTCGGGGCGCGGATCGAGGACGGTCAGGGCCGCGTGGCCACGAAGGGCTCGACCACGACCGCGACGATCGCCTCGCTGCCTCCAGGCGCCGCCACGACCATCACGGTCGTCACCCGGCTCGCCCCGGACGCCGACGGTGCGGTCCGCAACGTCGCGACCGCCTCGACCGACCTCCCGGGCGGTCAGGTGGAGTCGGAGTCGGCGGGCGACGTCGTCCGGGTGACGCAGCCGGACCAGCAGGACGACGACGGGTCGGACGGACCCGACAAGCCCGCGCCCGGGCCGGGCACAGACGATGACGACGACGGGGTCCTGCCCGACACGGGGCTCGGCGCCGGCCTGCTCCCGCTCGGGGCGCTGAGCGCGCTGCTGGTCGCGGGCGGGCTGTTGCTGATCAGGCGCTCGACGCGGCGTCCAGCTCGGCGCGAGTGAGGACGGAGCGGATCTCGAGTCCGACGTCGGCGAGCGGGTTCTCGCCGGCGGGCGAGCGGTCGATCGCGCAGACCACGACCTCGACGATCGCGCCGGCCTCGCGCAGGGCGTTGGTCGCGTCGCGGACGGCGCCGCCGGTGGTGATGACGTCCTCGATGATCGTCACCCGCCGACCGGCCACGTCCGGCCCCTCGGCGAGCTTGCAGGTGCCGTACTCCTTGGCCTTCTTGCGCACGAACAGCGCCGAGGTGCCGGTCTTGGCGCTGACCATGGTGGCGATCGGGATGCCGCCCATCTCGAGGCCGCCCAGCAGCTCGGTGTCCTGCGGGAGGAGGTCGAGCATCTGCGTCGCGACGCGGTCGAGGAGCGCCGGGTCGGCCTCGAAGAGGTACTTGTCGAAGTAGGTGTCGGCGACCTGGCCCGACCGGAGGGTGAACTCCCCCGTCAGTCGGCAGAGCGCGTCGATGTCAGCGGCGAGGGCGGTGTCGGCCATGCGCGCGAGCCTAGCGGGGCTCCGTCTCGACCAGGTGGCCGAAGGCCACCAGCCGGTCGTCGGTGTGGAACAGCTCCGAGCAGGTGGTGAGGGTGATCAGCCGCTGCCCGTCCGCCTGGCTCGGCTGCACGCCTCCGTCGGGGTTGCGGGGCAGGGCCGCGAGCACCCATCCGGCCGTGAAGGGCACCTCGAGCGCGTCCCCTGCGGTGTCCAGGACATAGGTGTACGTCGCCCGCGCGGTCTCCACCACCACCTCGTCGCCGACGTCGAGCCCGGGCATGTCGCGCAACGGCTCTCCGTGGGTGATGCGGTGGGCCGCGAGGGCGAAGTTGCCCCGCGCCCCCGGCCGGGCGGAGTCGGCGAACCGCCCGAAGCCGGCCGCGAGCGCCTCGTCGGACGTGCCCTCCAGCAGCGGCACGGCGTAGTCCTGGCCGAACGCCGGGATCCGGACCACGGCCGACACGTCGCCGTACTCGCTCTCGATCGTGGGGGCCGCTCCGGGCTCGGTCCAGACCCGGGTCGCGTCCTCGACGAGCGCGGTGTGTCGCCGCTCCGACTGCCAGTTGGTGCCCCAGACCTGCCAGGCGACCCAGCCGCCGAGCACGAGCCCGGCCACCACCATGAGCGCCCCGAGCCGCCTGACCATGGCTGGAGTCTCGCACTAGGGTCGTGGCCATGCTCGCCCGCCGCCTGGCCCAGGTCCCGCCCACGATCTTCTCGGAGATGTCGGCCCTCGCCGTGCGGACCGGCGCGATCAACCTCGGGCAGGGCTTCCCCGACGCCGACGGCCCGCCGTCGGTGATCGCGTCGGCGGTCGCGGCGCTCGAGCACGGGGCCAACCAGTACGCGCCCGGGCTCGGGGTGCCGGCGCTGCGGCAGGCGATCGCACGACACCAGCAGCGTCACTACGGGATCGAGCTCGACCCCGACCGCGAGGTCGTGGTCACGACCGGGTGCACCGAGGGGATCGCGGCCGCCCTGCTCGGCCTCGTCGACCCGGGCGACGAGGTGGTGGTGCTGGAGCCCTACTACGACTCCTACCTCGCGATGATCGAGATGTGCGGCGGCGTACGCCGACCCGTGACGCTGCGCGCCCCCGACTTCCGCCTCGACGTCGACGCGCTGCGTGCGGCCGTGTCCCCGAAGACCCGGCTCATCCTGCTCAACACCCCGCACAACCCGACCGGGACGGTGCTCACCCGCGACGAGCTGCAGGCGGTCGCCGACCTCGCCGTCGAGCGCGACCTGGTCGTGGTCACCGACGAGGTCTACGAGCACCTCGTCTTCGACGACCACGTGCACGTCCCCCTCGCCACGCTGCCGGGCATGTGGGAGCGCACCCTGACGCTGTCGAGCGCCGGCAAGAGCTACTCGTTCACCGGCTGGAAGGTCGGCTGGGCCACCGGACCGCACGCCCTCGTGAGTGCCGTGCTGGCCGCCAAGCAGTGGCTGACCTTCACGTCCGGCTCACCGCTGCAGCCGGCGGTCGCGCACGCGCTCGACCACGAGCCCGACTTCCCGCGCGAGCTGGCGCGGTCGCTGCAGTCCCGGCGCGACCTGCTCGTCGCCGGCCTGGCGACGGCGGGCCTGACCGCGTGGGCGTCCGAGGGGACCTACTTCGCCAGCACCGACATCAGCCACCTGGGCTGGGACGACGGGATGTCCTTCTGCCTGGCGCTGCCCGAGGTCGCCGGGGTCGTCGCCATCCCCCACCAGCCGTTCTACGACGACGAGGACGCCGGTCGACACCTGGTCCGCTGGGCGTTCTGCAAGGAGCCGGAGGTCATCGCGGCCGGCGTCGAGCGACTCGCGGCGGCCGACCTCAGCCGTTGAGCTCAGCCGTTCAGCCAGGCCCTCGTCTCGGGCCGCCGCAGCGAGCTCGTGGTGATGAGGGCCGCGACCGCCGGGACCAGCGCGACCGGCGAGGCGAACGTCGCGACGAGGCAGAGCACCGCGCACGCGACGGCCGAGACCAGCAGCACGCGCGCGGCCCAGGATCGGCGACCGGCCATCAGCACCGCGAGGACGACGGCCGCGCCCGACCACACCAGCGCGATCGCGCCGGAGACGTAGGACGTGGTGAGGAGCAGTGACTCGCTGATGCCCTGGTCCTCGAGGTCGGGGTTCTGCTTGCGCAGCTCCTCGAGGACGACGTCGGGCTGCGCGGCGAGGAACACCAGGCTGACGAGCGTCATCGCGAAGACGACACCCGCGACCACGACGGTGGCGATGAGCGCGACCCGCACGGGCTGCGGCGCCGTCGGCCGGGCGGCCGTGGTCGGGAGGCCACGCGCGACCGGCTGCGCGGGCAGCCCGGCGGGCAGGGGCTTCACCGGTTCCGGCAGTGGCGTGCCGGCGAACCACTCGCGTGACGGGGACAGCCACAGCATCGCGGTCGCCACGGCCAGCAGCGAGGACATGAAGCCGCCGGCCACCAGCCCGGTGACGAAGATCGGCACGGCCAGGACCGACAGCACCACACGGGCCTGACGGCTGCCCTGGAGCACGCGCCAGCCGAGCGCGACGGCGGCCACCGAGCAGAGCGCGGCGACGGTCGCGATGCCCTGGAGGGTCTGGATCATCGACTCGACCGACAGGCCCAGGTCACGACCCGGCGCGTCGGCGAGGAACCCCTCGATCGCCTCGCGCGTCTCGATCGAGCGCAGGCGCGAGACGGCGTCCCACACGGAGAGCACGACGAAGACGCCGGCGAGCATCACCATCGCCCCGGCCATGGTCGTCTGGCGGGGGCGGGCCACGCTCGGGGTGCTCACGCGCTCATTCCACCATCGAGGTGGTTGGGCGTGCCTCCCCGCGTCACCGCACGAGGCAGGGGCGCTTGGGGTCGAACGTCCAGTCCGGCACCAGGAACTGCATCGCGGCCGCGTCGTCACGGGCGCCGAGCCCGTGCTCGAGGTAGAGCGCGTGAGCCTCGGCGCCGACGCCGTTCTTGAAGCCGATGATCGTGGGGTTGCGTTCGGCGAGGGTGGGCGACCGAGACGTCGTTGAGCACGGCGTTGGCCCGGCAGACGGCGCTGACATGCTCGACGAGCCCAGGCTGGCTGGCCTCTCGGCGGTCAGGTCGGTCGGGCTGTACTCGGTCACTGTCGTCCTTCGGTCGTGGCGGGGAGATGACCGTCACGCCCGGAGCCGCGATTGATGTCTGTCCGAGCCCGTTTTTGTATCCGGTGATGCGTCGCGGGCATGGTCAGGGCGAGGATCTCGTCGACCACGTCTGACAACGGGCGGGTGGCGTCGACGACGGTGCCGTTCCTCGGGATGTCCTCCCTGGTCTGGTGGAGGCGCAGGACCAGCGCACGTTCGGACGGGCTCGAGCCCCACTCGTCCGATCCGCGCAGGTCGAGGCGCCGGCCGAGCGTCTCCCGGTCCACGTCGAGGACGACGACGTCGTCGAACAGGTCGATGAACTGGGCGAAGTTGCGCGACCCGCCGCAGAAGAAGGTCACCGGCTCACGGTCGTCGGCGACCAGCGCTCGAACCCGTGCCACGTCCCAGACGTGGTGCTCGTGCGACGCCGTGTCGGTCGGCTCACCCGTGGCCGGATCGCCCTGATAGGCGAGCTCGCGGTCTCCGTTGACCGCGCGGAACCCTCGCCGCCCCAGCTCGTGGCACACCGCGGTCTTGCCCGTGCCGGAGACGCCCTCGACGAGGACGTTGCGCCTACCCATGCGCCCATCGTCCCGGGTCGGGATGGATCTCGACACCCTCGGGCGCGCTGAGCATCAGCTCGGCCTCGTCGTCGTCGAGCCGTCGCGTGCCGGAGCGGTCGACGAGGAAGCAGAGGCCGTTGGGCGTCTGCCACAGGTGTCGACCCGGGCCGGCGGTGCGGCACCGGTAGCGGCCGTGCGTCTTCCACCGATGGTGTCGACGTCGGAGGGGACCGCTGTTGTGCGGGCCGGTCTGGCCCGGCGGGCCGGCAGGGTCGTACGGCGATGAGTGGTCGAAGTCCACCTGCCCGCGGGTGGCGCTGCGCGGACTGAAGGGGAACACGTCGCCCCCGGCCTGGACCCACACGTGGTCCTTCACGGGCTCCGGGTGCTCGTAGGCGTCCGAACGGGGCCGGGCCGCCAGGTCGAGGACGGGCTGCAGGGTCACGTCGGCATGACCGAGCAGCTCGGCGAGCTGTTCGACCATCACCGGGCCGACGCCCTCGACCCGCGCGACGCCGGTGCCGGATCGCAGCGCCGCGTCGGTGACGTGGACGAAGAGGTGGCCACGACCCCGCAGCGCAGCGAGCTTGCGAGTCGGCAGGGCGCACAGGCGCTCGACGGTGTCGGCCAGGTGGTCCGGAGCCCAGGCCGGCTGTTCGGGCTCGGCGGATGCGTCGGTCTGGGCATGGTCGAGCAGGAGCTTGAGGAGGTCGACCGGCCGCGCCAGCCAGCCCATCGCGATCGAGCGGAGCTCGTCGTGGTTGTGGTCGTGACCATGGGTCGACGCGAGGATCTCCGCCACCCGCTCGACCGTCGCGTCGACCCACGCCGCATCGCCAGCCGTCACGCGGGCGATGACGTGGCGATAGCCGAACTCGTCGGACCGCGACAGCCGGACGTAGCGCTCGTGGCGGATCCGATCGCGCTCGGCGGCGTGCGTCTCCGGATCGGCCTCGATGACCTTGGCGCGCGCCAGCTCCAGCACCGTCGAGGGCGCATGCCCGGCAATCGCGCGCGACACCGCCCGATCGACCAGGTCGACCGGACCGGCCAGCAGAGGTCGCGAGATGACGGCCACCCTCCGTGCCACCCAAGGCTCGCACTTCCCGGCCGCCACGACCGCCCACGTACGAGGGAGCCGGTGCATCAGGTCGAGGGTGTCGGCGATCAAGGACCGAGCGGTCATCGCGTGCGTCTCCTGCGCCATCGCCAGCTCGGCCAGCGCGTACTCCCGCAGCTCTGGAGTGCCGTCGCCGCCCGGGTGGATCATCGGGTCGCGATCGTCGCGGGGCTCGCCGTGGACGGCTGCCCACTGGGCGGCCAGCAGCATCTCGTCGACCTCGGCCAGGCGGCGTAAGCGACGACGGGCCGTCGCCATCTCCAGCAGGTCGCGCTCAGCTCATCGATCGCCGGCGTCGCCGGGGAGTCGGTGTAGGTGAGAGCTGCGGCCATGCCTCCATTCTCGATCGAACGCACGTTCGACACAACGAGCAGTCTGGGCCTGTGGAGAACGAGCGCGAATCGCGGGGCTCTAGGCTCGGATCCCGTCTGATCGGAGGCCCCATCCGTGCACGTGTTCGTGAAGCCCACCCAGTCCTTCCTGGCCTGCCACGTCTGCGGGGGGCTGCGGTTCGCGAGCCGCGAGATCAAGATGACCACGACCAGGATGACCTTTCTCGACCTCGAGTGGCTCAACCGATCGGCGGACGGCGTGATCTGCCTGCGCTGCGGCTTCGTGCACACCTTCATGGGCGACGCCCACCAGTTCCTCGACCCCTCCGTCGTCGACCCGGCCGATCTCCCGGCGGACCCGCTGGAGTCGACGACATGACCGACGACCGGAAGGCAGCCATGGACCACCAGACGTTCCGCACGACCCTGGAGGCGACGGGCGGCAACAACGTCGGGATCGTCGTCCCGGACGAGGTGCTGGCGGGCCTCGGCCGCGGCAAGCGCGTGCCGGTGGTCGTGACGATCGACGGCGACTTCACCTACCGCACCACCACCGGCTCGATGGGCGGGCGCTCGATGATCTCGTTCAACGCGGCGACGCGCGCGGCCACCGGGAGAGCGGCCGGTGACGAGGTCGAGGTGCGCCTGGAGGTCGACGACGCACCGCGCACGGTCGAGGTCCCGACCGAGCTGCAGTCCCTGCTGGACGCCGACGAGGGGGCAGCGGCGGCCTGGCAGGCCCTCTCGCCGAGCAAGCAGAAGGCGCACGTCCTGTCAGTGGCGGACGCGAAGACCGACGAGACCCGGCAGCGACGCCTCGACAAGGTCGTCGCCGCCCTGCTCGGCGGGTGACGAGGATGAGCGTCCTCCTGGTCGGCTGCGGCGACCTCGGCGCGGCGGTCGGCCTGCGGCTGGCCGGGCAGGGACACGACGTGCTGGCGCTGCGGCGCAACGCGGCACAGGTCCCGCCTCCCCTGCGCGGTCAGGCCGTCGACCTGACCAAGCAGGCACCCGACCTCGCCGGGTTCGAACCACGGTTCGTCGTCGTCGCGCTCACCGCGCGCCCGCGGACCGAGGAGAGCTACCGGGCGACGTACGTCGACGGGATGCGCCGCGCCCTCGACGCCCTGGCGACGTCACCCGAGCGCGCCGTGCTCGTCTCCTCCACCGCCGTCCACGGCAGCACGGAGCGACCCGCCCTCGAGGACGAGGACGCGGCAACCAGCCCGACGGACGGCCCCGGCCGCATGCTCGTCGAGGCCGAGCAGGTCTTCCACGAGCGCCTGCCGCACGGCACGGTCCTGCGCCTGAGCGGTTTGTACGGCGGGAGCAGCACGCGGCTCCTCGACCAGGTCCGCGAGGGGCGGGTCGAGGACCCGCACCGCTGGACGAACCGCATCCACCGCGAGGACGCGGCCACCGCCGTCGTGCACCTGCTGACGATGCCTGCGCAGCCCGAGCGGCTCTACCTCGGGACCGACGACGAGCCCGCACAGCTGGGCGACGTGGCGGCCTTCATCGCCGACCGCATCGGCGGTCCGCGACCACCCACGTCCGACCCGGAGCAGGGCCACGGCAAGCGGCTGTCCAACGCCCGGTTGCGAGCGACGGGCTGGGCGCCGACGAGGCCGAGCTACCGCGAGGGCTACGCGGCGATCGGCTAGCTGGCCGCCGGCAGGCGGACCGTGACGGTCGTGCCGTGGCCGAGCGCGGACGTCAGCGACAGCACGCCGGCGTGGCGGCGCACGAGCCGGTCCACGATCACCAGCCCGAGACCGGTGCCGGGTCGCGACCGCGCCTCGGGGTTGTTGGACCGGAAGAACTCCTTGAACAGCTGGTGCTGGTCCTCCTCCGAGATCCCGAGCCCCTGGTCGACCACCTCGACCACGGCGTCCTGCTCGTGGCGGGACAGCACCACCCGCACCGACGAGTCCTCGTGGGAGTACTTCACGGCGTTGCTCACCAGGTTGGCGAAGAGCCGGTGCAGGTCCTCCGCCTGCCCCTGCACGACCAGGGCGTCGGTCGCGTCGTCGATCGACAGCGCGATCGACCGGGTCGAGGCGACGTGGCAGCACTCGTCCACCACGGCGGCGATGACCTCGCGCAGGTCGACCGGCACCGGGTCGAACTCGGCGTCGGGGTCGGAGACGTGGGCGACGGCGAGCAGGTCCTCGACCACGGCCTCGAGCCGGCCGGCGCCGCGGGTCGCGGCCTCGACCGAGCGGCGTACGTCGACCGACAGGTCCTCCTCCTCGATCAGCTCGAGGTAGCCCGACACCGAGGCCAGCGGGCTGCGCAGCTCGTGGGCGACGGTGTTCATCAGCTCGGTGCGGTAGCGGTCGAGCTCGCGCAAGCGGTCGACCAGCCCACGCTGCTGCTCGAGCTGACGGGCGTTGGCGATGGCGCGGCCGAGGTCGTGGGCGATGTCGAGGGCGGCCGCACGTTCCATCTCGCTCCACGCTGCCATGCCGACCACCCGGGTCAGCGCGAGGTAGCCGAGGCACTCGGGCCCCGCGCCGAGTGGGACGAAGAGCGCCGAGCCGAGCCGCATCCGGTCCAGGAACTCCGACACCAGCGCGACGTCGGCCGGCGCGAGACCGGGGTGGTCGGGCTGCTCGCGAGTGAGCTGGACGACCTCCTGGCGCTCCCAGAAGAGGTGGGCGAGCCGGACCGCGAGCTCGTCGAGCTCGTCGAGCATCGGCAGCTCGTAGCCGTAGTGCGACCACCAGGCGCTGGCCGCACCGCCGCCGGGGTCGAACGCCGACAGCCACATGCCGACCGCGTCGAAGCACTCGGCCACGACCGTCCGGCTGGCCTCGACGACCTTGTCGAGCGAGTCCTCGCCCAGGGCCGCGCGGACGACCTCGCGCACCTCGGCCGAGAGCCGGACGCTGGTCTGGAGCTCCTCGCGCTCGAGGGCCAGCAGCACCTGGGTGCGGGCGACCCCGGCATAGCTGGTGAGGGCGGCCTGCTGGGCGGCCCCGGGTCGCAGCCCGTTGACCGGCGAGTCCACGGCGAGCAGCCCGCGGATCTCACCCGCATCGTCGAGGAGGGGCGAGATGAGGAGGTCCAGCGGGTCCCAGGCGTCGGGCGCGTCCGGGACCTCGTGGTGGGCGATGTGGCTGTAGGCGAGCATCTCGTCGCCGACGCGCTCGCCCGGGACGAAGTGGAGGACACCCCACTGCTCGGACTTGTCGAGCTCGCCCTGGAGGACGTCGAGCGAGATCTGGGTCCCGATCATGGCGGAGGTGCCGTCGCCGTACGTCGCGACGACCTCCAAGAAGTCACCCTGGCGCACGCTGACGGCGGCCTCGCCGAAGCCGGCCAGCGCGGCCGCCCCCTCGGCGAGCACCTGCAAGGACGCCCTCGTGGAGGCGTCCGACCACGTGCTGGAGCCCCCTGTCGACCCCGCTTCGTCCTCGTCCACGTTCTCCCCTCACCGCGAAAACACCCGAGTGCCCCCATTCGCTGGGACAAGCGCACCACAATTGCGCCCCCCGGCGCAGCAAGACCGCTCCATTCCCCCGGACACCTCATCACCAGATCGCCCGGTGGTCCAGACCGCATGGTCAAGTCCGACCCGTTTCCCCCTCATCGACGCTCGTTGCCCACCATCCTCGAGCGTGTAGGAACTCATCTGGGGAGATGCGTGAAAGCCATGAGCTCTGGTCAACGACCGAAGGCGGCGCCCGTGCTGCCGAGACCGATGGTCTCGAAGAACGACCTCGCCGCCCTGTCCAAGGGCGACAAGGACGTCTCGCTGAGCGCGCTCGTGCGCGAGTGGCTGACGACGTCGGAGACCGTCGAGCGCCAGGGCAGGCCGCCCGGCGACGACTCGCCGCTGGTGCCGAAGTGGACGCCCCCGCGCGAGGACCCGCTCAGCGGCGTCGTGCCCGTCACCGTCGCGACCCCGGCGCTGCCGCGGCGGCGTCGCCAGATCCTGCCGCACCCCACCCGCCGTCTCGCAGTCCTCATCGACGTCGCGACGACCGCCGCCTCGTCAGCCGACGCGCTCTTCGCCGCCCTGGTCGACCAGGGCACGGTCAGCGTCTGCCGGGCGTACGGCGACTTCACGTCGGCGATCTCCCGGGCGTGGTGGCCGACGCCGCTGCAGCAGCACGGGATCCAGCCCTATCACCACTTCGGCGAGGCCCACGACCAGCGCGCGCTCGTCGCGCTGACCATCGACGCGGTCGACCTGGCCCGCGAGTCGGCCGTCGACGTCGTGGTCATCGTCGGCGACCTCGTCTCGTTGCACCCACTGGTCCAGCGGCTGAACTACTCGGGCATCCAGGTCATCGCCGTCGGCACGACCCCGACCCCCGACGACGTGCGCACCCTGTGCCACGAGTTCGTCGACCTGTCGAGCGAGCCGGGCTCCGACGGGTCGGGCAAGCACAGCGCCTGAAGGCTCAGAGACCGCCGAGCGCGGCCAGGTTGGCCGTGCCCGGCCCGCCGTGCTCGGCGAGCCTGGCGCGGGCGTCGTCGAGGGCGGCCGACGGCGGGTGCCCGGCCGGGACGCGGGCCGGGTTCAGCGCGACCCCGTCCGCCCACTCCTTGATGTCCGGCTCGGCCGAGAACGTCGCCGTGGCGCGGGCACCGCGCACCGTCATGGCCGCCCAGTCGGCCAGCGAGTTGCCGTAGTTGGACGGCGGGCAGAGCCGGTTCTTCTCGGCGTCGTCGGTGCGCGTGGCCTCGACGTAGCCCGTCAGGGCCGCACCGAAGCACGGGAACCCGGCCCGGACCGGCTGCAGCGTGATGTCCTCCGGGCGCCAGACCGGGACGAGCGGCGGCTGCCGCAGCCCGTCGGCCGCGCAGTGCACGACGAGGGCGTCGCGGGCCACCTCGACCGTGCCGTCGTCGAAGTGGAGGCGGCCGGCGTCGACGGACCTGATGTGTCCGCGGCGTACGACGTCCTCGATCGTGCGCAGCCGGTCGAGCTCCCACCGGGCGAGCGTGGGCGCCTTGGCCATCGTCGGCAGCCGGTCGCGGTCGATGCGCAGCATCACGCCGCCCTCCTCCATCCGCAGGAAGAAGTCGTCGAGCGTGGTCGCGGCGGCGCCGGCCTGCATGACGTCGGCGGCCATGCCCAGGAAGATCGCGGGGTCGGGCTGGACGACCGCCCGGTTGAGCATCCACGGCTCGCGCGGACGCACCCAGCAGATCGCGCCGGGGTCGACGCCGTGCTCGAGGAGCCACACGCAGGCGTCGGTCGCGGTCTTGCCGGAGCCCACGACGACGTACGACGCCGGCAGCTCCTCCAGCCGGGCGAGCTCGTTGACCGCGACCACGCGGGCGCCGGGCTCGACGAGGAACGGCGGCGGCGTCTCGGCGGGGATCGTCGGCGCGAGGTGGTGGGCGTTGACGACCCGGCACGACGTGGGGACCTCCAGGCTCCCGACGTCGGTGCCGGGCAGGAAGTCGACGCGTCCGGTCGCCCGCAGTCGCTCGAGCACGCGTGCGTAGTAGTCGGTGATCTCCGTCTGGCTCGCCCGCTCCTGGAGGCCGGCCTCGGGGCCGCTGTCCTGCAGCCGGCCGCCACCGAGCAGCGTCGACGCGACCCCGTAGAACGCCGACGACTGGTGCAGCCGGACGAAGGGGTAGGCCTCGAGCCAGTGGCCGCCCGGGCCCCGGCGCCGATCGACGATGACGACCCGCGCGTCGGAGTGGTCGACGAGCGCGTCGACGAAGGCCATCCCGGTCGCGCCGGCACCCACGACGAGGTAGTCGGCGTCGATCGTGCGGGACATGACCCCACGGTTGCACATCGCTCACTAGAATTCGTTCGTGAACGACGCCCAGGTCCTCGCCTACTACGCCGACGACCCCTCGCGCAGCTACCAGATCGGCCAGTGGCTCGAGGTCCTCGAGGGACTCCATGCCGCCCACCCGGTGGCGATCGTGGTCCGCGAGCCGGCCGTCGCCGACCTGCTGGCGCGGCGTACGAGCCTGCCGATCCTGCTGGCGCCGTCGTTCGCCGAGCTCACCGAGCTGTACGCCGCCCTCGACGCCAAGGTCGTCCTCTACTGCAACAACTCGCCGCTCAACTTCCAGTCGCTCGTCGACGCGTCGATGCTGCACGTGCACATCAACCACGGCGAGAGCGACAAGCAGAGCATGGCGAGCAACAACGCCAAGGCCTACGACCGGGTGTTCGTCGCCGGCGAGGCTGCGGTGAAGCGCCACCTCGACACGCTGCTGGAGTTCGACGCGGGCCGGCTGGTGCGCATCGGGCGTCCGCAGCTGGACCTGCGCCCCGCTCCCCTGCTCGCGCCCAGCCCGCGGCGCACGGTCCTCTACGCCCCGACGTGGGAGGGCGACGCGGACTACAACGACTACACCTCGGTCGACACGATCGGCCCGGAGGTGGTCCGCCGCATCCTCGAGGTCGACGACGTCCGCGTCGTCTACAAGCCGCACCCGAAGGTGGTGACCAGCCTCGCCCCCGCGATCCGGTCCGGGCACCTCGCGATCCTCGACCTCGTCGAGGCCGCCGCGGCCCGCGAGCCCGACGCCGGCCACACGACCGTGCTCACCGGCAACATCCTGGCCGTCATGCCCGACTGCGACGCGATGGTGACCGACGTGTCCTCGGTGGGCCTCGACTGGCTCTACCTGTGCACCGACAAGCCGATCATCATCACCGACCGCCACCAGGACCGCGAGCGGTTCCGCGACGAGGTGCCGGTCGGCCACTGCGCCGACGTGGTCGACGAGTCCGACGTCGCCGACCTCGCCGCGCTCCTGGGCTCGCGGCTGCACCACGACGAGCACCACCTCGACCGGCTCGCCATGCGGCACTTCTACTTCGACGACCTCCAGGTCGGCGACAGCACGCTGCGCTTCCACGACGCGGTGGCCGAGCTGGTGCGGCTGCGCGACCGCCTGGTGCGGGCGAAGCAGGACGGCGCCGCGATCACCGCCTGAGGGGTCAAACCCGCGAGTCAGTTCACCGGTGTGACCAGCTCACCGCGCTCCAGGAAGGCGGCGACGTTGTCGAGCACCAGCCGCGCCATCGCCTCGCGCGTCTGGTCGGTCGCGCTGCCGACGTGCGGCAGCAGCACCACGTCGTCGCGATCGAGCAGGGCGGCCGGGACGTGCGGCTCGTCGGCGAAGACGTCGAGGCCCGCACCCGCGATCCGGCCCGCCTCCAGGGCGGCGACCAGAGCGACCTCGTCGACGACGGACCCGCGGGAGACGTTCACTAGGAAGCCGTCGGGTCCGAGCGCGTCGAGCACGGCCGCGTCGACGAGGTGCTCGGTGCCCGCACCGCCGGGGGTCAGCACCACGAGCACGTCGCTCGCCTCGGCGAGGGCCACGGTGCTCTCGTGGTAGGCCCACGCCACGTCCTTGGCGCTGCGCGAGTGGTAGGCGATCTCCGCGCCGAAGGGCACGAGCCGCTCGGCGACGGCCTCGCCGATCCGACCGAGGCCGAGGATGCCGACCACCGACCCGCGCACCTCACGGGTGAGCGGGTAGCGCTTCCCCGCGGCCCACTCCCCGCGGCGTACGAACCGGTCGGCGGCGCTGCCCTGCCGCAGCACGTCGAGGACGAGCAGCACGCTCAGGTCGGCCACCGCGTCGGTCAGCACGTCGGGGGTGTTGGAGACGACCACCCCGCGCCGGGTCGCCTCCTCGACGTCGATGTTGTCGTAGCCGACGCCGAAGTTCGCGATCGCCCGCAGGCCCGGGAGGGCGTCCAGCTCCGCGGCGCCGACCACCGTCCCGCCACCGGCAACCGCGACCGTGAACCCCGCGGCCGGCGAGCCGACGTCGGCGAGCGACGGGGCGGCGTACGCACGCTCGAGCTCCGTCTCCAGGAAGGGCATCAGGGGGCCGACACGGACGACAGGCGACTGGCTCACGCCGCCATCCTCGCCGAGGTGGAGGATGTCTCCATGCCCGACCTGCTCACCGACCTCCGTGCCGCCCTCGGCGACGAGCACGTCCTGACGGCGGAGGCCAACACCGCGGCGTACGCCGTCGACTGGCGCGGCGCCTACCGCGGGACGCCGCTCGCGGTGCTGAGGCCGGGCTCGACCGACGAGGTCGCCGCGGCCGTCCGGCTCGCCAACGACGCGGGGGTGGCGATTGTGCCGCAGGGTGGCAACACCGGCATGTGCGGAGGCGCGGTGCCGACGGACGACGGATCCCAGCTCGTGCTGTCGCTGGGCCGGATGAGGCGGGTGCGCGAGGTCGACGCCGAGGGCGGCACCATCACCGTCGAGGCGGGCGTGGTGCTCGCGGAGGTGCAGGAGGCGGCCGCCGAGGCGGGCCGGCTCTTCCCGGTCTCCCTCGGCTCGGAGGGCAGCTGCACGGTCGGCGGCACGATCGCCACCAACGCCGGCGGCACCGCCGTGCTGCGCTACGGGATGATGCGCAGCCAGGTCCTCGGGCTCGAGGTGGTGCTGCCCGACGGACGCGTGTGGGACGGGCTGCGCTCGCTGCGCAAGGACAACACCGGCTACGACCTGACCCAGCTCTTCATCGGAGCCGAGGGCACGCTCGGCGTCGTCACCGCCGCCGTCCTGACGCTGCAGCCCGCGACCCCGGCGCGCGCCACCGCCTGGGTCGCGCTGCCCTCCGTCGCAGCGGCGGCCACGCTGCTCCCGCTGCTGCGCGACCACGCCGCCGACCGGCTCACCACGTGGGAGCTGGTCTCGCGACCGGCACTCGAGCTGGTGCTGGCCGCCGGCGTGACCAACCCCCTCGACAGCACCGCCGAGTGGTTCGGCCTGGTCGAGCTGGCCGGCCCCGCCGGAGCGGACGTGGACGCTGACCTCGAGCGCGCCCTGGGTGACGCGGTCGAGAAGGATCTCGTCCTCGACGCCGCGATCGCGGGCTCGCCCGCGCAGCGCGCCGGGCTGTGGGCCCTGCGCGAGCGGGTGTCCGAGGCGCAGGAGTCGCTCGGGCCGACCGTCAAGCACGACGTCTCGGTCCCGATCAGCTCGCTCGACGACCTGGTGGCGCGGCTCGGGCCGGCCCTCGAGGAGGCGCTGCCGGGGATCCGCCCGATCGTCTACGGCCACGTCGGCGACGGCAACCTGCACTACAACCTGAGCCGGCCGCCCTCGCTCGAGCCGGAGGACTTCCTGGTCCATGCCGTCGAGCTGTCCCGGATCGTGCACGACACCACGGCCGCGCTGGACGGCTCGATCAGCGCCGAGCACGGTCTCGGCTCCGGGAAGGCGGCGGCCGCGGCGGCGTACAAGAGCGACGTCGAGGTCGACCTGATGCGTGCGGTGAAGGCCGCGCTCGACCCCGCCGGACTGATGAACCCCGGCAAGGTGCTGCCCCTACAGTGACCGCATGAGCGCGTCCCGCACCCTTGCCCGTGTCCTGCTCGGCTCCGCCATGGTCGGCGCTGGGGTGCTGCACCTGACGACGCAGCGCCAGGAGTTCCAGGCGCAGGTGCCGGAGTGGTTCCCGCTCGACGAGGACTTCACCGTGCTCGCCTCCGGCGTGGTCGAGATCGGTCTCGGTGCGGCCTTCGTCGCGCTGCCGAAGAAGAGGCGGCTGATCGGGGCACTGCTCGCGTTGTTCTACGTCGCGATCTTCCCGGGCAACATCGCGCAGTACGTCGAGGGCACGGACGCCTTCGGCCTCGACACCGACCGCGCGCGACTGATCCGGCTGTTCTTCCAGCCCGTGCTGGTGCTCGTCGCGCTCTTCGGTGGCGGGTGGCTGCGGCGCTCGGACGACTAGCGGCGAGGACTAGAGCGTCGGCAACCAGTCGACCCGGCCGGCGAGCGCGGCGTAGCCCACGAAGGCGCCGACGTCGAGCAGCGTGTGGGCGACCACGAACGGCAGCACGCGGCCCCACCGGCTGAACAGCCAACCGAAGAGCAGGCCCATCGCCACGTTGCCGACGAAGCCGCCGAGCCCCTGGTAGAGGTGGTAGCTCCCGCGCAGCAGGGCCGCCAGCCCGATCGCCGCGCGGTCCCCGAAGCCGAGCTGGCGCAGCCGCACCTGCACGAACCCGAGCACCACGAACTCCTCGAGCACGGCGTTCTCGGCGGCCGCGAGCACGAGCACCGGCACCTGCCACCACTCGCCGGGCAGCGACTGGGCGACCACGGTGAGGTTGGTGCCGAGGGCGTACGTCGCGAGGTAGAACACCACCCCGACCGAGCCCACCCCGGCCGCCAGCAGGGCACCGCGGCCGAGGTCGCCCCACTGCGCCCACCCGCCCCCACGGGCCCAGGTCTCCCTCAGGTCCGAGCCGGATCGGACCAGCAGGTACGCCGCCAGCGCGACCGGCACCAGCGCGAAGGCGATCCGCAGCAGCTGGTAGGTCAGGTCGAGCCACGGCCGGTCGGGGGCCAGCGTGTTGTTGAGGTTGGCCGCCTGCGACGACAGCGGGCCGGGCGCGGTGAGCGCCGAGACCAGGCTGACGACCGAGTAGACCGCCGAGCGCCCCAGCGAGACGAACAGCACGAGGGCCAGCTCGGTCCACAGCAGCGCCTTCGCCAGGTCGGGGACCCCGCCGGGGACCGGGCTTTCGTGTCTCACGGATGCCAGCATCCCTCATGCCCCGAAGGAGTCGAGTGCGCTCCCGGTAGTAGTCACCGTGGCGCTGCGCACTCGACCCGGGGTCAGGCCGCCAGGACCAGCCCGTCCTCGCCCACGTCGACGGTGACGGTCCCGCCGTCGACGACCTCGCCGCCGATGAGCAGCCGCGCCAGCGGGTCGCCGATGGCGGACTGGATGAGGCGGCGCAGCGGGCGGGCGCCGTACGCCGGGTCGTAGCCCGTCTCGGCGAGCCAGGCGCGGGCCGCGTCGGTCACGTCGATGCCGATCCGGCGCACCGCCAGCCGCTGCTCGAGGAGCGCGAGCTGGAGGTCGACGATGTGCGCGAGGTCGTCCTTGGTGAGCGCCTCGAACATCACGATCTCGTCGAGCCGGTTGAGGAACTCGGGCTTGAACGAGGCCCGCACGACCCCCATCACCGACTGCTTCTTCTGCTCCGGCGCCAGCATCGGGTCGACGAGGAACTGCGAGCCGAGGTTGCTGGTCAGGATCAGGATCGTGTTGCGGAAGTCGACCGTGCGGCCCTGCCCGTCGGTCAGCCGGCCGTCGTCGAGCACCTGGAGCAGGATGTCGAAGACCTCCGGGTGCGCCTTCTCGACCTCGTCGAGGAGCACCACGCTGTACGGCCGGCGCCGGACGGCCTCGGTCAGCTGGCCGCCCTCGTCGTAGCCGACGTAGCCGGGAGGCGCGCCGACGAGCCGCGAGACCGAGTGCTTCTCGCTGTACTCGCTCATGTCGATGCGGACGATCGCCCGCTCGTCGTCGAAGAGGAAGTCGGCCAGCGACTTGGCCAGCTCGGTCTTGCCCGTGCCCGTCGGGCCCAGGAAGAGGAACGACCCGGTCGGACGGTTCGGGTCCGCGATCCCGGCCCGCGAGCGGCGTACGGCGTCGCTGACCGCCACCACGGCGTCGTGCTGCCCGATCAGGCGGGCGCCGATCACCGACTCCATCTCGAGGAGCTTCGCGGTCTCGCCCTGCAGCAGCCGGCCGGTCGGGATGCCCGTCCAGGCCTCGACGACATCGGCGATCTGCTCGGGCCCGACCTCGTCCCCGACGAGCTTCTCGACCACCTGCTCCTCGGTCGTCTCGGCGCTCGCGATCTGCTGCTCCAGCGCGGGGATCGACTCGTAGTTGATCTTGCTGGCGCCCGCGAGGTCGCCCTCGCGCAGCAGCTTGTCGGCCTCGATCCGCAGCGCGTCGAGCTGGCGACGCAGCTCGCCCTCGCCCTCGAGGGTGGACTTCTCCCGCTCCCAGCGGACCTCGAGCCCGCGCAGCTCCTCCTCCTTGTCGGCGAGGTCGGCCTTGAGCACGGCCAACCGCTCGATCGAGGCGTCGTCCGACTCCTTGGCGAGGGCGAACTCCTCCATCTTCAGCCGGTCCACCTGGCGACGGAGCTGGTCGATCTCCTCGGGGGACGACTCGTGCTCCATGCGCAGGCGGGAGGAGGCCTCGTCGATCAGGTCGATGGCCTTGTCGGGCAGCTGGCGCCCGGTGATGTAGCGGTCGGAGAGCGTCGCGGCCGCCACCAGCGCGGCGTCGGTGATGCGGACGCCGTGGTGGGCCTCGTACTTCTCCTGGATGCCGCGCAGGATCTGGATGGTGTCCTCGACGCTGGGCTCGCCGACGAAGACCTGCTGGAAGCGGCGCTCCAGTGCGGGGTCCTTCTCGATCCGCTCGCGGTACTCGTCGAGGGTGGTCGCGCCGATCATGTGCAGCTCGCCGCGCGCGAGCATCGGCTTGAGCATGTTGCCGGCGTCCATCGCGGAGTCGCCGCCGGCGCCCGCGCCGACGACCGTGTGCAGCTCGTCGATGAACGTGATGACCTGCCCGCCGGCGTCCTTGATCTCCTCGAGCACGGCCTTGAGCCGCTCCTCGAACTCGCCGCGGTACTTCGCGCCGGCCACCATGGCGGCCAGGTCGAGGCTGAGCACCCGCCGACCCTTGAGCGAGTCGGGCACGTCGCCGTCGACGACGCGTTGGGCGAGGCCCTCGACGACGGCGGTCTTGCCGACGCCGGGCTCGCCGATGAGCACAGGGTTGTTCTTGGTGCGCCGGCTCAGCACCTGGATGACCCGGCGGATCTCGGCGTCACGCCCGATGACCGGGTCGAGGCGGCCGTCCTGCGCCGCCTGGGTGAGGTCGACGGAGAACTTCTCCAGGCTCTCGTACGTCGACTCGGCGTCCTGGCTCGTCACGCGGCGGTTGCCCCGCACGGCCGTGAGGCCCTCGCGCAGACCGGCCTCGGTCAGGCCGGCGTCGGTCAGCACGGTGCGGGCCGACGACTCGACGGTGGCCACGGCGATCAGGAGGTGCTCGGTGGCGACGAAGTCGTCCTTCATGCTGCCCGCGAGGTCGAGGGCGGCCGCCAGCACGCGCGTGAGCGCCGGGCTCGCGGCGGGCTGCTGGACGGTGGCGCCGCTCGCCTTCGGCAGCGCGTTCATCACCTGCTCGGCCTGCGCGGTCAGGACCGCGGCGTCGAGGCCGGCCTTGGTGACGAGGTTGCGCGCCGTGCCGTCGTCGGGTCGCAGCAGCGCGACGAGCAGGTGGATGGGCTCGGTCTGGGTGTTGCCGGCCGTCGTCGCGGACAGCTGTGCGGCCTCGATGACCTCGCGGCTGCGGGTGGTGAACTTCTCGGCGCCGAACTGGCTCAACTCTTCCTCCTGGTCGTCCGTGCTGGACCCACGATGGTCCTGCTTCTCACAACGCGCCAGAAGTTGAGTCGATTCCACTCAACTCTGCGAATTTTCGGGTATATCCGTGATGGCCGCCACGCGGCAGCGGGGCCACGGTGGCACCGTGCCCGGGTGAAGTGGCTGAAGGAGCACTGGACCGACAACCGCTACGTCGTCGGCGCCTTCCTCGCGCTGGCCACCATCAACGCGATCGCCCTCCAGGGCGGCTTCTACCGCTGAGCCGGACCGTCGCCGAACGCCGCTCGGCAGAAGTCCTCACCGAACGGGGTCAGGTGGACCGACCGGCGCACGAACCGCAGCCGACGGCGGGAGACACCGACCGGGACGTCGACGGGCTGCGCCTCGAGCACCTGGTAGTCGAGGGGGTCGCTGACTTCCTCCCTCGAGAACCACACCAGCCCGAGCCGCGCCAGGTTGTGCAGCAGGGACGGCACCCGCTCGACCGCCCGCACCCCCGCCCGCGGATCCGGTCGTAGGCCGGGTGCACCGGGTCCGCCTCGCGCACGTCGCGGGAGCGCTCGAGCAGGCGGGCGGCCCGGGCGCGGAGGTCCGGGCCCGGCTCGGGGGTGGGCTCCGGCGCCTCGACGACCATCCGGAGGTCGTGCACGATCTCGGCCACGCCGCGCTCCGCCGTACGCAACAGGGTCGTGCTCGCGATCCGCACCAGGCCCGGCACGGCCTCGGCGACGCCACGCAGCTGGATCTCGCTCATCCTCATCCGCCTCCCACTCCGAAGATCGCCAGGTGGGCGAGGCCACCGACGAAGCCCATCACCGCGCCGTGCGCGTAGAGCATCCAGTCGTCCTCGCGGAACGCGGAGCGCATCATCTCGACGAAGTCGGCCGGCGGCAGGGCCGCGGTCCGCTCGGCGAACATGCTGCGCATGCGCTCGGCCTGGACCTTGCTGAACTCGGGGTCGCGAAAGGGGACGACGGTCCGCGTGACCGCCTCGTCCGCGAAGGACGACGTGATGGTGTCGTAGGACCGCGCGCCGACGACCACCCGGGCGACGCCGCGCAACGGACCGACCGTGCGGTCGATCGCGGGGATCGTGGCGAACGCGACCCACTCCCGACCATCCACGTCGACCCTCTCTCCTCACCATGCTCGACAATCTGGGTAACTTTGTCAAGCACACGAGGTTACGGCGGGGTCACCGACGCTTTCCTGACATCGTGGGCCCATGCACCCCGACGCCTGGTTGGTCGTGATCGACCCGCAGCGCATCTTCGCCGCTCCCGACAGTGACTGGGGCTCTCCGATGTTCCCCGCGATCGTCGAGCCCGTACGCCGCCTCGCCGCCGCCGCAGGTCCGCGGACCGTGGTCACCCGGTGGGTGGCTCCGCGCCCGGCGCACGGCAGCTGGGCGGCGTACCTCGAGGCGTGGCCGTTCGCCGACGTGCCCGCCGACGACCGTCTCTTCGACGTCGTCGACGAGCTCGCGGACCTGACCGCCACGGTCGTCACCGAGCCGACCTTCGGCAAGTGGGGCCCCGGCCTCGTCGCGGTCACGGGCGCGACACCGAGGCTGGTCCTGGCCGGGGTGGCCACCGACTGCTGCGTGATCTCCACGGCGCTGGCCGCGGCCGACGCCGGCGCGACGATCACCGTCGTGTCCGACGCGTGCGCCGGGTCGACGCCGGACAACCACCAGAAGGCGCTGGACGTGATGTCGCTCTACCCCCCGCAGATCACGATCGCGACCACGTCCGAGGTGCTGGCCGAGGTGCTGGGGTGACGCGGGTGATCCACACCGGCCAGGCCCTGGTCGACGTGGTGATCGAGATCCCCGACCTGCCCGACCGGGGCCAGAACGTGATGGCGACCTCGGTCACGGACTACGCCGGTGGCGCGGTGACGGTGCTGGTCGCGGCCGCGCGCTCCGGCGCCGACTGCGTGCACGCCGGCGCCCACGGCACCGGGCCCCACGGCGACCTCGTGCGCCAGGCGCTCGCCGACGAGGGCGTCGCCCTCAGCGCCCCTCCGGTGCCCGACCACGACACCGGCATCTGCGTGGTGCTGATCGAGCCGAGCGCCGAGCGCACGTTCGTCACCACGCTCGGGGCGGAACGGGAGATCACCACCGACTCCCTCGCGACGTCGGCCCCGCGGCCCGGCGACCTGGTCTGCGTGACCGGCTTCTCGCTCGCGCTGGCGCAGACCGGCGAGCCGCTGCTGGCCTGGCTGCGCACGCTCGACGAGGGGGTCGTCGTCGTGCTCGACCCGGGGTCGGCCTTCGCGGGGCTCTCCCCCGCCGTACGCACCGAGATGCTCGCCCTGACCGACGTCTGGTCGAGCAACCTCGAGGAGGCGGTCGCGATCCTCGGCACCCCACGCAGCGACGGGCTGGCCGAGATCACCGCCGAGATCGCGCCCCTGCTGCGCGGGGACGCGGTCACCATCGTGCGCGACGGACCGGAAGGCTGCGCGGTGCAGGTCGCGGGCGAGACCGTGGTCGTGCCGGGCTTCCCGCAGACGCCGATCGACACCAACGGGGCGGGCGACACCCACACCGGCGCCCTGCTCGCCGAGGTGGCCGCCGGGACCCCGTGGGTCGAGGGGTGCCGGCGGGCCAATGCCGCCGCCGCGATCAAGGTGACGCGGCGCGGACCGGCCACCGCGCCGACGACCGCCGAGGTGGACGCGTTCCTGGCCGAGCAGGCATGAACCTCCCCGTCCTGCAGGCCGACTGCTCCCAGTGCTTCGCGCTGTGCTGCGTGCTGCTGCCCTTCTCCGCGGGCGAGAGCTTCCCGGTCACCAAGCCGGGCGGCACCCCCTGCCACAACCTCGCGACCGACGACCGCTGCTCCATCCACGCGACGCTGCGAGAGGACGGCTGGCCCGGCTGCGTGGCCTTCGACTGCTTCGGCGCGGGCCAGCATGTGGCGCAGGTGACCTACGGCGGGGTGTCGTGGCGCGAGGGCGGCAACCTCGGCGAGATGGGCGCCGTGCTGTCCGTGATGCGGCAGCTGCACGAGATGCTCGCGCTGCTCGACGAGTGCGTACGCCGCACGGCCGGCGCCGCAGGTCCGCTGCTCGACCACGTCGCTGGCCTGGTGGGCGGGACACCCGACGAGCTGCTCGCCCTGGACGTCGACGAGCTGCGCGGCGAGGTGGGCGCGGTGCTCGGCGAGGCGAGCGCGGGCGTGCGGTCACGGTGGCCCGACGCCCTCGACCTCGCCGGTCAGGACCTGGCCGGTCGCGACCTGCGAGACCTCGACCTGCGTGGCGCCGCGCTGCGCGGTGCCGTGATGCTCGGCGTCGACCTGCGTGGCTGCGACCTCACCGACGCCGACCTGCTCGGGGCCGACCTGCGTGGCGCCGACGCCACCGGCGCCGACCTGTCGGGCGCGCTGTTCCTGACGATCGCGCAGCGCGCCGTGCTCCGGATCTGAGCACCAGCACCCACGCGCCGACCAGCTCCGAAGGTCCAGACTCGGCCCATGGACACCAGCACGTGGCAGCGTCCCGGCCTCCGGGCAGCCCTCCTCTACGCCGTCGCCGCCAGCCTCCTCGGCTCCGTGGTCGCCGCCGTCGGTCGTCTCGAGCTGACCCGACGGGCCGTCCCCGACGCCGAGCTCCCGGACGGCCCGGTCATCGTGATCGCCAACCACACCAGCTTCGCCGACGGCATCCTGCTCGCGCTGGTCGGTCGACGCCTGGGCCGCTCGCTGCGGCTGATGGCGACCGGCGGCGTCTTCCGCTCCGGGCTGGTCGGGCCGCTGGCCCGCCGGCTCGGGTTCATCCCGGTGCTGCGCGGCACCGCCTCTGCGGCGGGTGCGCTGGACGCCGCCGCCGCGGCGCTCGAGGCCGGCGAGGCCGTCGGCCTGTTCCCCGAGGGGCGGATCACCCGTGACCCGCAGCACTGGCCCGAGCGCTCGAAGACCGGAGCCGTGCGGCTCGCGCTGCGCACCGGGGCCCCGGTCGTGCCGGTCGCGATGGTCGGCGCCGAGCGCCTCGTCGGGAAGACCGGCATCCTGGGCCGCCTGCTCCGCAACACGGTCCGGCGACCGCGGGTCGCGGTCTCGGTCGGCGAGCCCATCGATGTCCGCGCGCTCGCGGGTGTGCGGGGCGACGAGCCGGTCGACGAGGCGACCGTACGGCGCGTGGCGGACGAGGTGATGACCGTGCTGGTCGGCCGGGTGGCCGAGCTGCGCGGGGAGCCCGCGCCCCACCCGGCCGGGGTGCCTCAGTCCTCGCTCGGACGCCAGACCATGACGGTCTGACCGGTCTCGGGGTGCCGCAGGATCGGGAGGGTGTTGGGGCGGGCCGACCTGGCCGCGGCCCGGGTCTGGCGCAGCGCCGCCCGGGTGGCCGCGAGCTCGGCGCGCAGCTCCTCGTTGACGTGCTGGAGGGCGGTGACCTGGTTGTCGAGCTCGAGGATGCGGCGTACGCCCTCGATCCCGATGCCGTGAGCCGTCAGGTCGGCGATCACCCGCAGCAGCTCGAGGTCGTGGTGGGAGTAGCGGCGACCACCCCCGGCCGTGCGGCCGGGGGTGATCAGCCCCATCCGCTCGTAGGTGCGCAGGGTCTGCGGGTGCAGCCCGGTCAGCTCGGCCGCCACGCTGATCACGTAGACGGCCGCGTCGGGCGCGGGACCACCGAAGCCGCTCATTCGGCCAGCAGCTTCGCGCGGAGCGAGGACGGACCGGTGGCGGCGCGGTAGGCCTCGAGGGCCTCCCGCGCCGTGTCGCCGAGGGTGGCCGGGACCTGCACCTGGATGCTGGCGAGCAGGTCGCCGACGGACCCGTCCTTCTTCGTCACGCCCTTGCCGCGCACGCGGAACGTGCGTCCGTTGGGGGTGCCGGCCGGGATCTTCAGCGTGACGGGCGGGCCGCCGAGCGTGGGGATCCTGATCTCCGCGCCGAGGGCCGCCTCGTCGAAGGAGACCGGCACGTCGATGGTCAGGTTGTCGCCGCTGCGGGCGAAGACCGGGTGGGCACCGACGCGCACGGTGACGATCAGGTCGCCCGCGGGGCCGCCGTTCTCGCCCTTGCCGCCCTTGCCGCGCAGGCGGATCTTCTGGCCGTCCTTGACCCCGGCCGGGATCCGCGCGGAGATCGTGCGCGTCGACGGCGCGTGACCCGAGCCGTGGCAGGTCGGGCACGGGTCGTCGTACACCAGCTGGCGACCACCGCAGGCCGGGCAGGTCTCGTTCATCGCGAACCCGCCGCCGCTGCTCGCCACCACGAAGCCGGCCCCCTCGCACGTGGGGCAGATGTGCGGACGCGTGCCGGGCTTGCCGCCGGTGCCCTTGCAGGTCGAGCACGGGGCGTCGGCGGTCAGCCGCAGCGAGATCGTGGTGCCGTCGAGGGCGTCCTCGAACGACAGCGTCGTGCTCGCCTCGACGTCGGCACCCTTCGCGGGACGAGGGGCCCGGCGCTGCTGGCGCTGGGCTCCCCCGCCGAAGAGGTCGCCGAACATGTCGCCGAAGCCACCGCCACCGGCCTGCTCGCGGAGCAGGTCGTTGATGTCGAACCCGCCCGAGCCACCGGTCCCGCCGCGGTTGAAGCCGGTCGGGAAGCCACCGCCGAAGCCACCGCCGCTGGCGGAGATCCGACGGAACTCGTCGTACTTCTTCCGCTTGTCGGCGTCACCCACGACGTCGTAGGCCTCGGCGACCGCCTTGAACAACTCATGCTTCGCGGCGTCGTCGGGATTGGAGTCGGGGTGGTTGGCCCGAGCGAGCTTGCGGTAGGCCTTCTTGATCTCGTCGGCCGTGGCGTCCTTGCCCACACCGAGGACCGCGTAGAAGTCCTTGCTCGCCCAGTCGTTACGGAATCCGTCGTTGTCAGCCATCTGGCCTCACGCGTCGGGCTCAGCCGGGTCGACCACGAGCACCTGGGCGGCGCGCACGACCCGGTCGTTGATCTTGTAGCCGGCCTTGGCGACGACCTTGGCGGTGACGACCTCGACCTCGGGGTCGGTGCCGAGGTGGCTCAGCGCCTCGTGCAGCGTGGGGTCGAAGGCGTCGCCCGGCTCGCCGAAGCGAGTCAGGCCCAGCCCGGCGACGATGCGCTCGAGCTGCTCGGCCACGGCCTTGAACCCGCCGTCGAGCTCGCCGTGCTCGCGGGCACGGTCGATGGTGTCGAGCACCTCGACGATCGGGGTCAGCACCTTGTACGTCGCGTTGTCGGCGATCAGCTCACGGTCGCGGTCGACGCGGCGCTTGTAGTTGAGGAACTCGGCCTGCAGGCGTTGGAGGTCGGCCGTGCGCTCGACGAGCTGGTCGTCGGCACTCGGGCCCGCCTGCTCGACCTCGACCACGTCCTGGGGCTCCAGGGGTCCGCCCTCCTCCACCCAGTTGTCGACGCCGCTGATGTCCTCAGCAGGGCCGGCCGGGGCCGAGGTGCCCTCGACGGGCACCTCGACCTCGGTCTCGTTGGCCATCTCGGCCGCGCCGTCCCCGAAGGAGCCGCCGGCTGAGGTCACTTGGACTCACCCTCGGGGGTCTCGCCCTCGCTCGCGTCGGCCTCGTCGACGATCTCGGCGTCGACGATGTCGTCGTCGGAGCCGGTCGCGTCGTCGCTCGCACCGTCGGCGGGAGCGCCGGCGTTCTCGGCCTCCGCGGCGGCGTACATCGCGGCGCCCATCTTCTGGCTCGACTCACCGAGCTTGGTGACACCGGCCTGGAGCTCCTCGGACGAGGCGTCCTCCTTGGCCAGGGTCTCCTTGAGCGCGTCGACGTCGGCCTGGACCTCGGTCTTGACGTCCTCGGGCAGCTTCTCGGCGTTCTCGCCGAGGAACTTCTCGGTGGAGTAGACGAGGCTGTCGGCCTGGTTGCGCACCTCGATGGCGTCGCGACGCTTGGCGTCCTCCTCGGCGTACTGCTCGGCCTCCTTGACCATCCGGGCGACCTCGTCCTTCGACAGCGCGGAGCCGCCGGAGATCGTCATCGACTGCTCGCGACCGGACGCGTGGTCCTTGGCGGAGACGTGCACGATGCCGTTGGCGTCGATGTCGAAGGTGACCTCGATCTTCGGCACGCCGCGGGGAGCCGGCGGAAGGCCGGTGAGCTCGAAGTTGCCGAGGGGCTGGTTCTGCGCCCACATCTGGCGCTCGCCCTGGGCGACCTTGATCTCGACCGACGGCTGGTTGTCGTCGGCGGTGGTGAAGATCTCCGAGCGCTTGGTCGGGATCGTGGTGTTGCGCTCGATGAGGTTGGTCATCACGCCGCCCTTGGTCTCGATGCCGAGGGAGAGCGGGGTGACGTCGAGGAGCAGCACGTCCTTGACCTCGCCCTTGAGGACGCCGGCCTGGAGCGCGGCGCCGACGGCGACGACCTCGTCGGGGTTGACGCCCTTGTTGGGCTGCTTGCCGCCGAGGAGCTCGGTGACGAGGTCGCTCACGGCGGGCATGCGGGTGGAACCACCGACGAGCACGACGTGGTCGATCTTGGCGACGTCGACGCCGCCGTCCTTGAGCACGCTCTTGAACGGCTCGCGGGTGCGGTCGAGCAGGTCGGCGGTGAGCTTCTGGAACTCGCTGCGCGTCAGCTTCTCCTCGAAGTGCAGCGGGCCGCCCTCGCCGTGGGTGATGTAGGGCAGGTGGACCGTGGTCTCGCTCGAGGACGACAGCTCGATCTTCGCCTTCTCGGCTGCCTCCTGCAGGCGCTGCTTGGCGATCTTGTCGGCCGCGAGGTCGACGCCGTTGTTGTCCTTGAACTTCTTGACCATCCACTCGACGATCCGGTTGTCCCAGTCGTCGCCACCGAGGTGGTTGTCACCCGAGGTCGCCTTGACCTCGACGACGCCCTCGCCGATCTCGAGCAGGGACACGTCGAACGTGCCGCCACCGAGGTCGAAGACGAGGATGGTCTGGTCGTCGCCCTTGTCGAGGCCGTAGGCCAGCGCGGCCGCGGTGGGCTCGTTGACGATACGGCTCACGTTGAGGCCGGCGATCTCGCCGGCTTCCTTGGTGGCCTGGCGCTGGGCGTCGGAGAAGTAGGCCGGGACGGTGATGACGGCGTCGGTGACGGTCTCACCGAGGTAGGCCTCGGCGTCGCGCTTGAGCTTCTGGAGCACGAAGGCGCTGATCTGCTGGGGCGTGAAGCCCTTGTCGTCGATGTCGACGGTCCAGTCCGTGCCCATGTGGCGCTTGACCGAACGGATGGTCCGGTCGACGTTGGTGACGGCCTGCCGCTTGGCGACCTCACCGACGAGGACCTCGCCGGACTTGGCGAACGCGACCACCGAGGGGGTCGTGCGGGCGCCTTCTGCATTGGCGATGACGGTGGGTTCGCCACCTTCGAGGACGGCCACGACGGAGTTCGTCGTGCCGAGGTCGATGCCGACCGCTCGAGCCATGGGGTGTACCTCCTGGATACAAGTTCTGGTGGGGTGTTGCCGTGCCGCCCATCCTGCCGCGGCGGCGGTCAGGATGGCAAACAAGTTGAGTCGATGCAACTCAACTCTGTTCATGGGAGTCAACGCAGGAGAGCGGCCACGGTGTTCCCGATCGGGACGACGAATTTGCCGAGTGTTGGGAGTCTCACCCGGAACAGGTCGCGCAGAGGCCGGACGTACCGCATGATTTCCCCGTGCTCGCTCGGGCCTCGCGCCGCTTCCCGCTCCCTGTCGTCCTCGTCCTGACGGCGCTGCTGGCGACCTTGCTGGTCACCACGCTGGCCGCCCGCGCCCGCGGCTCGGAGGCGGCCCTGTGCGAGCGTCACGCGCGCGACGCGGCCGCCCGTGCTCAGGCCGTCACCGGGACCGGCGAGCCGATCACGGTCATCGGCGACTCCTGGACGGTCGGCCTCGGCCTGGCCGACCTCCGCTCGTCGTGGCCGAGCCGGCTGCCCGGTCGCGTCACCGTGGCCGGCTTCTCCGGGTCGGGCTTCTCCCGCCACGCCAGCCCGTGCGGCGACCGCCGCTTCGCCACCCGCACCGGCGCTGCGCGCGGCGCCGACCTCGTCGTGGTCGCCGGGGGCCTCAACGACTACGACCAGCCGGCCGTCGACATCCAGGCGGGCTTCCGCTCGCTGATGTCGTCGCTGCGCGGGCGCACCGTGGTCGTCGTCGGTCCCGCGTCCGCGCCGTCGCGCGCCGGCTTCGTCCCCCGGGTCGACGCCACGCTCGCGACGCTGTGCAAGGCGTACGGCGTCCCCTTCATCGACACCACCGGATGGGACGACCTCAGCTACCTGCCCGACCGGCTGCACCTCACCGACGCCGGCCACGCCGCCTTCGGCCAGCACGTCACCGACGAGCTCTCCGCACGGGGGCTGCTGTGATCCGCCACACCGTCGCCTTCCGCCTCGTGCACCCGACCGGCTCGTCCGAGGAGGCCGACTTCCTCGCGACCGCGCGTGAGCTGTCGACCATCCCCGGCGTCGAGCGCTTCGAGCAGCTCGCGCAGACCAGCGCCAAGAACGACTTCACCTTCGGCTTCTCGATGGAGTTCGCCGACGCCGCGGCGTACGCCGGCTACAACGAGCACCCGGTCCACACGGCCTTCGTGGCCGAGCGCTGGGTGCTCGAGGTCGCCGACTTCCTCGAGCTGGACTACGAGCCGCTCGCCTGACGCTCAGGTGTGCTGCGGGAAGCCCAGGTTGAGCCCGCCGTGGGACGGGTCGAGCCAGCGCTGGGTGATCGCCTTCTCGCGGGTGAAGAAGTCCACGCCGTGGGGGCCGTAGGCCTTCGCGTCGCCGAAGAGCGAGGACTTCCAGCCGCCGAACGAGTGGTAGGCGACGGGCACCGGGATGGGCACGTTGATGCCGACCATGCCCGCCTCGACCTCGCGCTGGAAGCGGCGGGCGGCCCCGCCGTCGTTGGTGAAGATCGCGCTGCCGTTGCCGTAGAGGCCGGAGTTGATCAGCTCGATGCCCTCGGCGTAGCCGGACACGCGCACCACCGAGAGCACCGGGCCGAAGATCTCGTCGGTGTAGGCGGTCGAGGTCGTCGGCACCTGGTCGATCAGCGTCGGGCCCATCCAGAAGCCCTCGGGGTCGCCGTCGACCTCCTGGCCGCGGCCGTCGACGACGACGCTCGCGCCGTCGGTGGCCGCCACGTCGACGTAGGAGGCGACCTTGTCGCGGTGCTCGCGGGTGATGAGCGGACCCATGTCGGTCCCCCGCGTGCCGTCGCCGATGGTCAGGGTCGCCATCCGCGAGGTGATCTTCTCGATCAGCGGGTCGGCCACCGAGTCGACGGCCAGCACCACGCTGACCGCCATGCAGCGCTCGCCCGCGGAGCCGAAGCCGGCGTTGACGGCCGAGTCGGCGACCAGGTCGAGGTCGGCGTCGGGGAGGACGAGCATGTGGTTCTTCGCCCCGCCGAGGGCCTGGACGCGCTTGCCGTGGGCGGTGCCGGTCTCGTAGACGTACTTCGCGATCGGGGTGGAGCCGACGAACGAGATCGAGGCGATGTCGGGGTGGGTGAGGATCGCGTCGACGGCCTCCTTGTCGCCGTGCACGACGTTGAAGACACCGGGCGGCAGGCCCGCCTCGGCCATCAGCGCGGCCAGCCAGTTGGCCGCCGACGGGTCCTTCTCGCTGGGCTTGAGGATCACGCAGTTGCCCGTCGCGATGGCGATCGGGAAGAACCACAGCGGCACCATCGCCGGGAAGTTGAAGGGGCTGATGATCCCGACCACCCCGAGCGGCTGCTTGAGGGAGAAGACGTCGACGTCGGTCGAGACGTTCTCCGACATCGAGCCCTTGATCAGGTGCGGCAGCGAGCAGGCGAACTCCACCACCTCGAGCCCGCGTGCGATCTCGCCGCCCGCGTCCGAGAGGACCTTGCCGTGCTCGGAGGTGAGGATCGCGGCCAGCTCGTCCTGGCGGCTGTTGAGGAGCTCGCGGAAGGCGAACATCACCGACTGGCGCTTGGCGATGGAGGCCTGGCCCCACGACGAGAAGGCCTTCCTGGCGACGCCGACGGCGGTGTCGACGTCGGCGGCCGAGGCGAGGCGGACACGGCGTTGTACGACGCCGCGAGCCGGGTCGAAGACGTCGCCGGTCCGGTCGGAGGACCCGACGCTGGTCGCGCCGTCGATCCAGTGGTCGAGGACGGGCAGGTCAGAAGTGGCGCTGGTCATGCGAGCTCCTTGGTGAGCAGGGTGAAGGCTTCGTCGTAGACGGCCAGCGCGGTGCCGGCCTCGTCGTCGGTGACCACGCACGGTGGCACCACGTGGATGCGGTTGTCGGCCAGGAACGGGAGCAGGCCCCGCTCCAGCATGAGGGCCTTGGCCCGACCCATCACGGCCGGTGCGACCGGCTCGCGGGTCTCCGGGTCGGCAACGAGGTCCAGCGCCCAGAAGACGCCCCGCCCGCGCACCTCCCCGATGAGGGGTTGCCTCTCGGCCAGCTCGGCGAGGCCCGGGCCCAGCACGTCGCGCCCGATGCGCGCGGCGTTCTCGACGATGCCCTCGTCGGCCATGATGTCCATCGACGCCACGATCGAGGCCATCGCCAGCGGATGTCCGCTGTAGGTGAGACCGCCGGGGTAGACGACGTCGTCGAAGTGCGCGGCGATCGGGTCGCTGATGACCACGCCACCGGCGGGGATGTAGCCGGAGTTGACGCCCTTGGCGAAGGTGATCAGGTCGGGCACGACGTCGTGGGCGTCGAAGGCGAACCAGTCACCGGTGCGGCCGAACCCGGCCATCACCTCGTCGAGGATCAGCATGATCCCGTGCTTGTCGGCGAGCTCCCGGACGCCGGCGAGGTAGCCCGGCGGGGGCACGAGCACGCCGGCGGTCCCGGGCACGGTCTCGAGCAGGATGGCCGCGACCGAGGCCGGTCCCTCGCACTCGATGACGCGGGCCAGGTGGCGCAGCGCGCGCTCGCACTCCTCCTCGGGGGTGCTGGCCCAGAACTCCGAGCGGTAGAGGAACGGCCCGAACACGTGGACGTGCGCCCGGGCGTACTCGTTGGGCACGCGCCGCCAGTCGCCGGTGGCGACCACGGCGGCGCCGGTGTTGCCGTGGTAGCTGCGGTAGGTCGAGACGACCTTGTCGCGACCGGTGAACTGGCGCGCCATCCGGATGGCGTTCTCGTTGGCGTCGGCGCCGCCATTGGTGAAGAACACCTTGTTCATGCCGTCGGGTGCGCGATCGACGATCCGCTTGGCGGCCTCGCCCCTGGCCAGGTTGGCCGTCGGGGGCGAGATCGTGGTCAGGAGCGCCGCCTGCTCCTGGATCGCCGCCACGAGCCGGGGGTGCTGGTGCCCGATGTTGACGTTCACCAGCTGGCTGGAGAAGTCCAGCCACTCCCGGCCCGCGTGGTCCCACACGCGGCAGCCGAGGCCCCCGGCCACCACCATCGGCGCCAGCGCCCCCTGCGCCGACCACGAGTGGAAGACGTGGGCGCGGTCCAGCTCGACGACGTGGCGGTCGAGGTCCCCTGCTGCTGCCTGCGTCATGGTCAGTTGCCCCCCTCGTTGAGCGTGACCTCGATCGGCGAGAAGTCGGCACCGTCGACGTCGACGCCCTCGTCACGCAGCTCCTCGAGCGCCTGCTCGACGTACTCGTTGGTGTAGGCCGACTCGGGCGGCGGCTCGGTGATGATGGTCGCGCCGGTCTCGTTCTCGGTGTTGAGCGCGATGTCGACCGTCTGGTCCCAGGCCGCCTCGTCGATCATGCCGACGCCGTCGGTCGAGGGCCAGATGAGCTTGTTGATCTCGTTGGTCATCCACAGCTGGTGGCTGGTGCCGAGCTGCGAGCCGGCCGCGGTCACCGCGTCGGCGCCGGCCTGCGGGTCGTCGCGCACGAACGCCCATCCCTTGATCGAGGCCTTGATGAAGGCGACCGTCTGCTCGGCGTACGCCTCGTCGGAGAGCCGGTCGCTCGAGGCCCAGATGGCGTCCTGGAGCATCGCGGTGCCGACGTCGTTCCAGTCGATGACGTTGAGGTCGTCGGGCTGGTAGAGCTCGCCGGTGTCGGGGTTCACGGTCTCGAGGACCTGGGCGTACTCGTTGTACGTCATGGCCTGCGCCGCGTCGATGTCGCCGGCCAGGAAGGCGTTCATGTCGAACGCCTGCTGCACGAGCTCGATGTCCTTGAGCCCGACGCCGGCGTCCTGCATGCCGGCGAACAGCTCCCACTCGTTGCCGAAGCCCCAGCTGCCGACGTTCTTGCCCTTCAGGTCGGCGGGCGAGGTGATGCCCTTGTCCTTGAAGGAGATCTGCGTGGTGGCGCTGCGCTCGAAGATCTGGGCGACGTCGGTGATGCCGGCGCCCTGCTCGATCGAGCCGAGCACCTTGGGCACCCACGAGATCGCGTAGTCGACGTCACCGGCCGCGAGCACGTCCTGCGGGACGATGTCGGGACCGCCCTCGGCGATGGTGACGTCGAGGCCCTCGTCCTCGTAGAAGCCCTGCTCGACGGCGGCGTAGTAGCCGGCGAACTGGGCCTGCGCCACCCACTGGAGCTGGAGGGAGACCGGGGTCAGGTCGCCCGAGCCGGAGCCGGAGTCCCCGGCGTCGGCGTCGGCGTCGCCGTCGTCGCCGCCGCACGCCGTGGCGGTCAGGGCGAGAGTGAGCGCCGCGATGCCGATCTTGAGCCCGGGGGCGTTCCAACGTGTTCTTCTCATCTGTTGCTCCTCAGGGGGTGGGTGGTGTGTGCCGGGCGAACCAGAGCTCGACCAGGAGGGTGACGACGTAGAAGGCGAGCCCGAGCACGATCGAGCCGGTGACGTAGGCCCAGGCGAGGGGGTAGTTGCTGCTCGCCGCGGCGGAGGTGATCGCCTTGCCGAGCCCGCCGACGGGGCCGCCGAAGTACTCCGCGATCAGCGCCGAGATCACCGCCAGCGAGGAGGCGATGCGCAGTCCGGTGAAGACGTACGGCGTCGCGGTCGGCAGCGTGACGGTGCGGATCACCTGGGTCGGTGTCGCGGCGTACGCCGACATGAGCTCGCGATGGACGGTCGACACCTGGCGCAGGCCGCGCAGGGTGTTGAAGTAGACCGGGATCGAGACCGCGAGGGCGGCGACGACGATCCTTCCGGTGTCGACGGCCGCGCCGAACATCGTGTAGAGCACGGGCGCGAGCGCGACGATCGGCACCACCGAGAGGGCCGAGACGATGGGCACCGCCATCTGGTCGACCACCTTCGAGAGACTGGCGAGGATCGCGCCGAGCACGCCGATCACCCCTCCGACCAGCATCCCGATCAGGGCGTTGCGACCCGTGACCTGCATCCCGTCCACGATGTTGGACCAACCGGCGACGACCTGGTCCCAGATCGCGCTGGGCGCCGGCACGATGTAGGGGTCGATCCCGAGGCCGTCGACCAGGAGCTGCCAGCCGCCGAGGAAGACCACCCCGACGACGAGTGGGGCCAGGACCGTCCCGAGCCGCAGGTCGCGCAGGCGCAGCCTCGGCCGCGTCGCCTCGGCGACGGCGGTGGTGACGGCGGCGCTCATCGGCTCTCCACCCCCCGCACCCCGGCGACGGGCGACCCGTGCAGGTGCTCGCGGACGGCCGCCACGGTGTGGAAGAACTCCGCCGCGTCGCGCACCTCGTCGGTGCGCTCGTGCGAGCTGCCGAGGCCGGCCCCGCCCGCGGTGACGATGTCGACGATGCGCCCGGGCCGGGGGGACATCACCACGACCCGGTCGGAGAGGAAGACCGCCTCGGGGATCGAGTGCGTCACGAACAGCACGGCCGCGCCGGTGTCTCGACAGATCCGGACGAGCTCGTTCTGCATCCGCTCGCGGGTGATCTCGTCGAGCGCGCCGAACGGCTCGTCCATCAGCAGCAGGCGCGGGCTCTCGGCCAGCGCCCGGGCGATCGCGACGCGCTGCTGCATGCCGCCGGAGAGCTGGTCGGGGTGGTGCTTGCCGAAGTCCTCGAGGCCGACGAGCTCGAGCAGCTCGTCGGAACGGGCCCTGCGCTCGGCCGAGCCGACGCCGTGGAGCTTGAGCGGCAGCTCGATGTTGGAGGCGACGGTCCGCCACGGCAGCAGACCGGCCTGCTGGAACGCGATGCCGTAGTCCTGGTCGCGGCGGGCCTGGCGCGGGGTCTTGCCGAACACCGAGATGCTGCCGGCGGTGGGGGTGTCGAGGTCGGCGACGAGGCGCAGCAGGGTGCTCTTGCCGCACCCGCTCGGCCCGATCAGCGAGACGAACTCACCGGCGGCGACGCTCACGCTGACGTCGCGCAGGGCGACCACCTCGTCGCGCCGGCGGCGGAAGATGCGGTCGACGCCGGTGACCTCGATGGCGGCCGTGGATGCGGGGGTCATCAGCTGGTCTCCGTCAGTCGGAAGGGCTTGAGGGCGAGGGTGAGCAGGCCAACGGCGCCGGCGGCCACGAGGCCCACCGCCACCGCGCCGAAGATCGGCGCCCAGGCCTTGGCGGGGTCGCCGCCGGCCGACTGGGCGTACTCGACGACCATCCGGCCGATCCCGCCGCGCAGCCCGATCGAGACCTCCGCGACGACCGAGCCGATGACGGCGCTGGCCGCGGCGAGCCGCAGCGCGGGCAGCAGGAACGGGACACTGGCCGGCAGCCGGAGCGTGAGCAGCGTGCGCCACCAGCCGACGCCGTAGGCGTGCATCAGCTCGAGGTGGGTGCGGGCCGGCGACTTCAGGCCGCGCAGCGCGCCGATGGAGACCGGGAAGAACGCGAGGTAGGCCGCGATCAGGGCCACCGAGTGCTCGTTCTCCCAGGAGAACGAGCCGATCTCGACCTGGGCGCCCCAGCGGCGTACGAGCGGAGCGATCGCGATCAGGGGGACGGTCTGGCTCAGCACCACCCACGGCAGCAGGCCGGACTCGGCCGTCTTGAACCGCGTCATCAGCAGCGCCAGCAGCAGGCCGACCGTGACCCCGACCAGCCAGCCGCGGGCCGCGATCCCGAGCGTGAACCCGGCCGCGTCGACCACCGCACCCAACGCCGTCGGCGCTCCGGGCAGGCCGGTCGCCGGCTCGAAGAGGCGCTGCACCATCTCCCAGGTGTGCGGCATCGCGAGGTCGGTCGCGCGCGGCAGGACCAGCGTGCGCTCCCCGACGAGGACCCCGTCCTCGGGCCCGAACGCCTTGTAGAGGTCCCAGAGCGCGGCGACCAGCGCGACGCCGAGGACGCCGAGCAGGACCGCACGCAGGCTCCGACGCATCGGCGTCACGCCTTCGCGACCACGTGGTCGCGCAGCTCGGGGATGATCGTCTCGCCGTAGACCCGCAGCGTCTCCTCCTTGTTGTCGTGCTGGAGGTAGCCCGCGAACTGGTGCACCCCGATGTCGCGGAGCGCCTGCAGCTTGGCGATGTGGTCCTCGGGCGTGCCGAGCACGCAGAAGCGGTCGACGATGTCGTCGGGCACGAACTCGGCGTGCGTGTTGCCGGCCCGGCCGTGCTCGTTGTAGTCGTAGCCCTCACGGCCCTTGATGTAGTCGGTGAGGGCCTGGGGGATGTCCCCGCTGTCGCCGTACTTCGCGACGATGTCGGCGACGTGGTTGCCGACCATCCCGCCGAACCAGCGGCACTGCTCGCGCATGTGCGCCCATGACTCGGGGGTGTCGTCGCCGACGTACATCGGCGCCGCGACGCAGAAGGTGATGGCGTCGGGGTCACGGCCGGCCTTCTCCGCGGCGTCGCGGACGGCGGCGATCATCCAGGTCGCGATGTCCACGTCGGCGAGCTGGAGGATGAATCCGTCGCCCACCTCGCCGGTCGCCTTCAGCGCGAGCGGTCCGTACGCCGCGATCCACACCTCCAGCTCGGAGGTCCGCGCCCACGGGAACTGCAGGGTCGTGCCGTTGACCTCGACGGGCCGGCAGCTGGCCAGCTCGCGGATCACGTGCGTCGCCTCGCGCACCTCCTGGAGCGTGGTGGGCTTGCCGTTGAGCACGCGGACCGCGGAGTCGCCACGCCCGATGCCGCAGACCGTGCGGTTGCCGTACATCTCGTTGAGCGTCGCGAAGACCGACGCGGTCACCGTCCAGTCGCGCGTAGCGGGGTTGGTGACCATCGGCCCGACGATCACGCGGTGCGTCTCGGCGAGGATCGCGGAGTAGATGACGTAGGGCTCCTGCCACAGCAGGTGGGAGTCAAAGGTCCAGACGTAGTCGAAGCCGTGCTCCTCGGCCTGCTTGGCGAGGCCGACGGTCCGCCAAGCGGGTGGGTTCGTCTGCAGGACGACACCGAAGTCCATGGGTGATGCCTCTCAGGTGAGGTACTGGGTCAGGCCGCGCTTGAGGAAGCGGCCGTGGCCGGCGCGGCCGTGGAAGGCGCCGTCGGAGACGAGGACGTCGCCGCGGGAGATGACGACGTCGACGTGGCCGTCGATCTCGAAGCCCTCCCAGGCGGAGTGGTCCATGTTCATGTGGTGTGTCTTCTCGAGGCCGATCGACGTGTGGCCGGCCGGGTCGTAGACCACGATGTCGGCGTCCGCGCCCGGGGCGATCACGCCCTTGGTGCCGTACAGCCCGAACATCCGTGCCGGCGTCGTCGAGGTCAGCTCGACCCAGCGCTCGAGGGTGATCTCGCCGGTGACGACGCCCTGGTAGAGCAGGTCCATCCGGTGCTCGATGGAGCCGATGCCGTTGGGGATCGCGCGGAAGTCACCCCGGCCGAGCTCCTTCTGGTCCTTCATGCAGAAGGGGCAGTGGTCGGTGGAGACCATCTGGAGGTCGTTGGTGCGCAGGCCCTGCCACATCGCGTCCTGGTGTCCCTCCGCCCGCGAGCGCAGCGGCGTGGAGCAGACCCACTTGGCGCCCTCGAAGTCGCCCCACGTCGGGTCGCCGGTCGCGCCGAGCTGCTCCTCGAGGGAGAGGTAGAGGTACTGCGGGCAGGTCTCGCCGAACACGTTCTTGCCGCGGTCGCGGGCCGCCGCGAGCTGCTCGACGGCCTGCTTGGCGCTCACGTGGACGACGTAGAGCGGGGCGCCGGTCAGGTCGGCCAGCATGATCGCGCGGTGCGTGGCCTCCTCCTCGAGCTGCCAGGCCCGGGCGATGCCGTGGAAGTAGGGGGTGGTCTTCCCCTGGTTGTAGAGCTGCTCGGCGAGCACGTCGATGGCGGGGCCGTTCTCGGCGTGCATCATCGTCATCAGGCCGAGGTCGGCGGCCTTCTGCATCGCCTTGAGGATCTGCGCGTCGTCGGAGTAGAAGACGCCGGGGTAGGCCATGAAGAGCTTGTAGCTGGTGATCCCCTCGTCCACCAACGTCTCCATGGCCTTCAGCGACTGCTCGTCGACGCCACCGATGATCTGGTGGAAGCCGTAGTCGACGGCGCAGTTGCCCCCGGCCTTCTCGTGCCAGGCCGCCAGCCCGGTCTCGACCGCCTCGCCGGTCTTCTGGACGGCGAAGTCGATGATCGAGGTGGTGCCTCCCCACGCCGCGGCGGTGGTGCCCGTCTCGAAGGTGTCGCTGGCGTTGGTGCCGCCGAAGGGCAGCTCCATGTGCGTGTGGGCGTCGATGCCGCCCGGGATGACGTACTTGCCCGTCGCGTCGACGACGGTGTCGACGGAGGACGCGAGGTCGTGGCCGAGCAGCGTCGAGCCCGGTTGGAGTACGGCGACGATGCGCTCGCCGTCGACCAGCACGTCTGCCTCGGTGCGGCCGGAGGCGCTGACGACCGTCCCGCCGCGGACCAGCAGCGTGCCCACGTCAGGCCTGCGCGATCTGGGTGTAGGAGTCGGGCCGGCGGTCGCGGTAGAACTGCCAGTCGTCGCGCATCTGCCGCACCATGTCGAGGTCGATGTCGCGGATCATCAGCTCCTCGGACTCCGCGGACCCGCGCTCGCCGACGAAGTTGCCGCGGGGGTCGATGACCTGGCTGGTGCCGTAGAAGTCGACCGCGTCGTCGCCGTACTCGTTGTCCTCACGACCGACCCGGTTGGGCTGGAGCACGAAGTAGCCGTTGGCCACCGCCGCGCACGGGCCCTCGACCTCCCACAGCCGGTTGGAGAGACCGGGCTTGGTGGCGTTGGGGTTGAACACCATGTGGGCGCCGGCGAGTCCGAGCTCGCGCCAGCCCTCGGGGAAGTGCCGGTCGTAGCAGATGTAGACGCCGACCTTGCCGACCGCGGTGTCGAAGACGGGATAGCCGAGGTTGCCGGGGCGGAAGTAGAACTTCTCCCAGAACCGGTCGAGGTGCGGGATGTGGTGCTTGCGGTAGCTGCCGAGGGTGGTGCCGTCGCTGTCCACGACGACCGCGGTGTTGTAGTAGACGCCGGTCTGCTCCTCCTCGTAGATGGGGAGAATCATCACCAGCTCGAGCTCCTTGGCCAGGGCGGCGAAGCGGGTGACGATCGGGCCGTCGACCGGCTCGGCGAAGCGGTAGTACTTCTGGTCCTGAGTGATCCCGAAGTAGGGCCCGTAGAAGAGCTCCTGGAAGCAGATGACCTGGGCGCCCTGCGCCTTCGCGTCCCGGGCGAACTGCTCGTGCTTGTCCAGCATCGAGTCCTTGTCGCCGGTCCAGGTCGTCTGGGTGATCGCAGCTCGCACGGTCGTCACGTCGGTCCTCCAGGTGATGTGGGTCACATTCGTGTGGCGGTAACGTTATCCTTCGGCTTGAACATTTCCCATCCCTTTCGTGGGGGTAAAAATCGTGATCCGCTCACCCGATCTCGGCGCGCTGGGCGACCGGTCGCCGCAGGGCATCGCCGGCGTCTTCGGGCGCGCGATCCGCGCGGGTGAGCTCGCGCCCGGCGACCGGCTGCCGACCGTGCGGGAGGTGGCCGCCGAGCTCGGGGTCAGCCCGGCGACGGTCAGTGCTGCGTGGCAGGCGCTGCGGCGTACGGGCGTGGTCGTCTCGCGAGGACGGTCGGGCACCTTCGTGCGGGAGACCCCGCGGGCGTGGCTGAGCCCGCGCCAGCGCGGCCTCGTCGGCGCCAGCCCCGACGGGCTGCGCCTCGACCTCTCCCGCGGCACCCCCGATCCCGAGCTGCTGCCCAGCCTCGGCCCGGCCTTCGGGCGGGTGTCCGCCAGGGCCGGGACCGGCGTCTACCAGGACGAGCCGGTGCTGCCGCAGCTGCGCTCGGTGCTGCAGGAGACCTGGCCCTACCCCGTCGAGGTCGTCACCGTGGTGGACGGGGCGACCGACGGGATCGCGCGGGTGCTCGAGCAGTGCGTGCGGCTCGGCGACCGCGTGGCCCTGGAGTCCCCGGGCTACCCGCCCTTCTACGACCTCGTCGAGTCGCTCGGCGCGGAGATCGTGCCCGTCGAGGTCGACGGCTCCGGCCTGCGCCCCGAGTCGCTGCGCGCCGCGCTCGACTCGCGCCCGGTCGCGCTGGTCCTGCAACCGCGCGCACACAACCCCACCGGTGTCTCGATGACGCCCGAGCGCGCCGGACGGCTGGCCTCGGTGCTGGGCGGACGGCCCCACGCGGTGCCGTGGATCGTCGAGGACGACCACTCCGGGGCCATCAGCACGAGCCCCGACGTGTCGCTCGGCACCCACCTGCCCGACCGCGTCGTGCACGTGCGCAGCTTCTCCAAGTCCCACGGTCCCGACCTGCGCATCGCCGCCCTCGGAGGGCCGGCCGAGATGGTCGACCCGCTCGTCGCCCGGCGGATGCTCGGGCCCGGCTGGACCTCGCGGATGGTCCAGACCATCCTGCACGACCTGCTCACGCAGGCCCGGTCGATGGACGAGGTCTCCGAGGCTCGCCGGCAGTACTTCGGTCGCCAGCGCGAGCTGACCTCACGGCTGGGCGAGCTCGGGCTGGAGGTCCGCACGCCCGACGGCATCAACCTGTGGCTGCCCGTCCTCGACGAGCGGGCGGCCCTCCTGCGGCTGGCGGCCGCAGGCATCCGCGGCGCCGGCGGGACGCCGTTCTTCCCGGCCGACGCGACCACCCCCCACATCCGCGTGACGGCGGGACTCGTCACCCCCGAGCACGCGCCCGAGGTGGCGGCCGCGCTCGCGGCCGCGGCCTCGGCGGCCTGACCCGCACACGTCGGAGCGGCACCGAAGGATGACGCCCACAGGCACCAGCAGCACCACCGGTCTCGCTCAGTGAACCTACAAGTTCGCGCATTGCACCTTCCTGCAGGTCCAACTCCATAGACCGATTCCCTTCCCGTTGCCATTTTGTGCATGCGCCTGTCACTCCACAGGCACATCGGGTGGCCGAGATCCGGCCATGAAGGAGAGGAACCCCCGTGACACGCTCACTGACGAGCACTCCACGACTGGCAGGTCTGGCCGCGCTGGCCCTGTCGGCCGCCACGTTGGCCGTGCCGATGACCTCGGTCGCGCCGGCGACCGCAGCCCAGAAGGAGCCCAGCTCCCTCCAGGCCGCGAACGACAAGGCGGCCCAGTGGATCTCCAAGCACGAAGGCAAGGTCAAGCTGGCCCAGGGTGACAAGCTCGTGCGGTCGGCGACCTTCGCCGGCGGCAACGACACCGTCGCCGTGGCCTACGAGCGCCTGCACCAGGGCCTCCCCGTGATCGGCGGCGACTTCGTCGTCGTCACCGGCGCCGACGGCGCGGTCCTCAACACCGAGGTCGCCCAGTCCGCGCCGGTCGACGTCGCCTCCACCACCCCGACGCTCACCCAGGACCGGGCCATCGAGATCGCCCGATCGCAGGTCGACGCGGTCGAGAACGTCGAGCCCACCTCGCTCGTCATCTGGCAGGACGGCGCGACCAGCCACCTCGCCTACGAGACGACGGTCTCGGGCCAGGACGCCGGCGAGCCCTCGCGCCAGTCGGTCTACGTCGACGCGCAGGACGGGTCGGTCCTCGGCTCGAAGGAGCACGTGGTGCAGGGCACCGGTTCCGGCGCCTGGGAGGGCAACGTCACCATCCCGACCTCCGGCTCGGGCACCTCCTACTCGATGACCAACACCAACGCCACCACCCTCAAGTGCCAGGACTCCGCCACCAACGCGACATTCACCGGGACGGACAACGCCTGGGGCAACGGCGTCGCCACCAACCGCGAGACCGGCTGCGTCGACGCCTTCTACAGCGCCGAGCAGGAGCGCCTCATGCTCTCCAGCTGGCTGGGCCGCAACGGGATGAACGGCTCGGGCGGCTGGGTGCCGATACGCGTCGGCCTCAACGACGTCAACGCCTACTACGACGGCACGCAGGTCCAGATCGGCCACCGCCAGGGCACCAACGAGTGGATCGGCGCCATGGACGTGGTCGCCCACGAGTTCGGCCACGGCATCGACGACAAGACCCCGGGCGGCATCTCCGGCGGCGGCACGCAGGAGTTCGTCGCCGACACGTTCGGCACGGCGACCGAGTTCTACGCCAACAACCCGGCCGACCCGGGCGACTACACGATCGGCGAGGAGATCAACCTCGTCGGCTCGGGCCCGATCCGCGACATGTCCAACCCGGGCAACGTCGGCGACCCGGTCTGCTACTCCAGCTCGATCCCCAACGCGGAGGTCCACGCGGCCGCCGGCCCCGGCGACCACTGGTTCTACCTGCTTGCCAACGGCGGCGCCTCCAAGTGCAACGGCCAGGCCGTGACCGGCATCGGCATCCAGAACGCCATGAAGGTGATGTACAACGCGATGCTGATGAAGACCAGCGGCGCGAACTACCTCAAGTACCGCACCTGGACCCTGCAGGCCGCCAAGAACCTCGACAGCTCCTGCGCCCAGTTCAACGCGGTCAAGGCCGCGTGGAACGCTGTCAACCTGCCGGCCCAGTCGGCCGACCCGACCTGTGGCGGCACCACGCCCCCGCCGACCGGCGGCAACATCCTGCTCAACCCCGGCTTCGAGTCGGGTGCGGCCTCGTGGGGCGGCACCACCGGTGTGATCACCACCAACACGGGCCGGCCGGCCCGCACCGGCTCCTACAAGGCGTGGCTCGGCGGCAACGGCGCCACCTCGTCGGAGAACCTGACGCAGACGGTCACCATCCCGGCCACGGCCACGGCCGCGAACCTGTCGTACTACATCCGCACGGACACCGCGGAGACCGGCTCGACCGTCTACGACACGATGAAGGTGCAGGTGGTCGTCGGTGGCGTCACCACGACGCTGAAGACCTTCAGCAACGTCGGCACCAACGCGACGTACACCCTCAACACCCACAGCCTGCTCGCCTACAAGGGCAAGGCCGTGACGGTGAAGTTCCTGATGAACGAGGACTCCTCGCTCCAGACGAGCTTCGTCGTCGATGACACCGCGGTCAGCGTGAGCTGACGCACCTCCCCCTCCCCTGTGCCCCCGGCGCGTCTCGCGCCGGGGGCACAGTCATTCCCCCACCTCAGGAGACCCACGTGAAGCGTTCCCTCCTCGCGCCCGCCGCCGTCGTGGCCGCGCTCGCCCTCGTCGCCCCCACCAGCCAGGCGGCCGCACCAGCGCCCGCACCGCTCGCCGCCGCGCCCGACATCTCCGTGGCCAACGTGCAGTCCCACCTGGCCCAGCTCCAGACGATCGCGAACGCCAACGGCGGCAACCGCGCGTCGGGCCGCCCCGGCTACAAGGCCTCGCTCGACTACGTGAAGGCCAAGCTCGACGCCGCCGGCTACACCACCACGGTCCAGACGTTCTCCACCTCGGCCGGCACGACGTACAACCTCGTCGCCGACTGGCCGGGCGGCGACCCCAACCACGTCGTGATGACCGGCGCGCACCTCGACTCGGTCTCGGTCGGCCCCGGCATCAACGACAACGGCACCGGCTCGGCCGGGATCCTGGAGAACGCGCTCGCCTTCGCCGCCAGCGGGATCACGCCGAAGAACCACCTGCGCTTCGGCTTCTGGGGCGCGGAGGAGCTCGGCCTGCTCGGCTCGAAGCACTACGTGTCCACGCTCTCGACGGCCGAGAAGGACAAGATCGAGCTCTACCTCAACTTCGACATGATCGGCTCGCCCAACCCGGGCTACTTCGTCTACGACGACAACCCGGCCGGCAACGGGGCCCGCGACGACCTCACGTCCTACTTCACGTCGAAGGGCGTGCCGTGGGAGTACATCGACGTGCAGGGGCGCTCGGACCACGCGGCGTTCCGCAGCTACGGCATCCCGACGTCGGGCACCTTCACCGGCGCCGAGAGCACGATGACCTCGGCCCAGGCGAGCAAGTGGGGAGGCCAGGCCGGTCGCGCGTTCGACCCCTGCTACCACGCGGCGTGCGACACCACGGCCAACGTCAACGCGACCGCGCTCGACCGCAACATCGACGCCATCGCGTTCATGCTCTGGAAGTACGTCGACGTCGACTACGGCACCACCCTGCCGCCCGCCGGGGGCAACCTGCTCGCCAACCCGGGCTTCGAGTCGGGCGCCACCTCGTGGGGCGGCACCACCGGCGCGATCACGTCGTCGTCCTCGAAGCCGGCGCACGGCGGGACGTGGAAGGCGTGGCTCGGTGGCAACGGCCGCACCTCGAGCGAGAACCTGACCCAGACGATCACGATCCCGGCCAGCGCCACCACGGCGACCCTGTCGTACTGGATCCGCACGGACACCGCCGAGACCGGCTCGACCGCCTACGACACCCTCAAGGTGCAGGTGGTGGTCGGTGGCGTCACCACCACGCTGAAGACCTTCAGCAACGTCGGCGCCAACGTGGCGTACGCCCAGTTCACGCACAGCCTGCTCGCCTACAAGGGCAAGGCGGTCACGGTGAAGCTGCTGGAGAACGAGGACTCCTCGCTCCAGACCAGCTTCGTCGTCGACGACACCGCGGTGACGGTGGGCTGAGGCCGTCCGGATCGGCCCCGGGGGAATACTCCGGGGCCGATCTGCGTAGGCCCTTGTATGACTGTTCCGAACCTGACCCTGCACGACGGCACGTCCATCCCCCAGCTCGGCTTCGGCGTCTTCCAGGTGCCACCGGAGGACACGGCCGCCACCGTGCGCACCGCGCTCGAGGTCGGCTACCGCCACATCGACACGGCACAGATGTACGGCAACGAGGAGGGCGTCGGCCGGGCGATCGCCGACTCCGGGCTCGACCGCGACGACCTCTACGTCACCACCAAGCTCAACAACACCTTCCACCGCCCCGACGACGCCCGGCGCGCGATCGACGAGTCGCTCGAGCGCCTCGGCCTGGATCAGACCGACCTCTTCCTCATCCACTGGCCGCTGCCCACCCGCTACGACGGTGACTTCGTCTCGACCTGGCGCGCACTGATCGAGGCGCAGCAGGCCGGGAAGACCCGGTCGATCGGCGTCTCGAACTTCCAGCCCGACCACCTCGACAGGATCGTGACCGAGACGGGCGTCGTGCCGGTGGTCAACCAGATCGAGGTGCACCCGTTCTTCGCCAACGAGGCGGCCCGGGCGGCCAACGCCCGCCACGGGGCACTGACCGAGGCGTGGTCGCCGATCGCGCAGGGCGCGGTGAACGACGACGACACCATCGGCGAGGTCGCCTCCGTGCACGACCGCTCGCCGGCCCAGGTCACACTGCGCTGGCACCTCCAGCGCGGCGACATCATCTTCCCGAAGTCGATGCACCGCGAGCGGATGCAGCAGAACTTCGAGATCTTCGACTTCGAGCTCACCGACGCCAACATGAGCGCCCTCGACGAGCTCGATCGCGGCGAGGAGGGTCGCACGGGCCCCAACCCCGACACCTTCGACTGGATCCCCGACTGATCCTCAGATCCCCAGGGTCGTCGTCCACTGCGTCAGCAGGCGGGTGAGCCGGGTGCGCTCCAGGTCGGAGAACCCCGCGAGCAGCCGCTCCTCGTTGGCGAAGTGAAGGCCGACGACCCGGTCGACGAGATCACGGCCGGCGGGCGTGAGCGCGATGCGGCGCACGCGCCCGTCGTGCTCGACCCGTTCGCGGGTCACCCACCCCGCCGCGGTCAGCCGGTCCACCCGCTTGGTCACGGTGCCCGAGGTGATCATCGTGGTCTCGGCCAGCTGACCGGGCGTGAGGGCGAAGGGGTCCCCGGCCCGGCGGAGCGCGGCCAGCACGTCGAAGTCGCCGTCGCTCAGCCCGGCCTCCTCGAAGACCGGGCGCAGCTCCGCGTGCAGGGCGTCGGCCAGCCGGTGCAGCCGGCCGATGATCCCCATCGCGCTCGTGTCGAGGTCGGGGCGCTCGCGGGCCCACTGCTCCTGGATGCGAGCGACATGGTCGTCGGTGCTCATGGGTGGAATATATCTTCTCCGGCAGATATTATCTCTTCCATGGAAACTATTCTCCGCAGCCGCGTCGGGCTCATCCTCCTGACCGCGGTCGCCCCCGCCGCCTGGGGCACGACCTACATCGTCACCGAGAAGTTCCTCCCGCCGGACCGTCCGCTGTTCGCGGCGCTGGTGCGCGCGCTCCCCGTCGGCCTCGCCCTGCTCGCGTGGCGGCGACGGCTGCCCTCCGGCGACTGGTGGTGGAAGGCGGTGGTGCTGGGGATCTTCAACATCGGGATGTTCTTCCCGCTCATCTTCGTGGCGGCCTACTACCTCCCCGGCGGCCTCGCCGCCACGGTGCAGGCGAGCTCGCCGCTGGCCGTGATGGGGCTGGCCTGGCTGCTGATCGGGGAGCGTGCCGCCCTCGCCCGGGTCGCCGCCGCACTCATCGGCCTGGCCGGCGTCACGCTGCTCGTGCTGAAGAGCCCCGACGGCGTGACGGTGCTCGGGCTGGCCGGGGCCGTCGGGTCGGTGCTCGTCAGCGCTCTCGGGTTCGTGCTGATCAAGCGCTGGACCCCGCCGGTCGACATGATCACGCTGGTGTCCTGGCAGCTGGTCGTCGGCGGCCTGGCCCTGCTCCCGGTCGCCCTCCTGGTCGAGGGCGCGCCTCCGGCGGTGGACCTGTCGGCCGCGCTCGGCTACGCGTGGATCGCGGTCGTCGGCACCGGGCTCGCCTACGTCTGCTGGTTCACCGGCCTGCGTGCCATGCCCGCGGGTGCGGTGTCGCTGATCGGCCTGGTCAACCCGGTCGTGGGTACGGCGCTGGGCGTCGCGTTCGCCCACGAGGCGTTCGGCACCGTGCAGGCGCTCGGCGTGCTGCTCGTCATCGGCGGCGTGGTGCTCGGGCAGCGCGTGGCGCGGCCGCGTCCCGAGCAGATGACCGCCGAGGCACCCGCGGACCGACCGGCGGAGCCTGCGTTGACAATGGCACGGTGACGTCCCGGGGAAGCGAGCGCATCGAGGCGAGCGACTTCCGCCTCCGTGACATCGCCGTGGCGGCCTACGGACCGACCGTCGTCAACGCGATCGGGCACGGCGCCGTGCTCCCCATCCTCGCCCTGCGGGCCCGCGAGCTCGGTGCCGACGTCTCGGTCGCCGCCCTGGTCGTGGCCGCTCTCGGGCTGGGCAGCCTGGTCGCCTCGCTCCCCGCCGGCGCCCTGATCGCCCGGATCGGTGAGCGTCGCGCGCTCACCACCGTCGGCTCCCTCGACGCCGTCGCGATGGCGTTCGCAGCGCTGACCGACTCGGTGCTCGCGCTCGGGCTGGCCGTGGTGCTCAGCGGGATGACGTGGACGGTCTTCCTGATGGCCCGCCAGGGCTTCATGATCGACGCGGTCCCGCTGGAGATGCGGGCCCGCGCGATGTCGGGCCTCGGGGCCAGCATGCGCGTCGGCGTGCTGATCGGGCCGCTGCTCGGCGCCGCGCTCATCCACCTCGGCGGCCTGACCTGGGTGTTCTGGCTCGCGTCCGTGATGTCGCTGTGCTCCGCGCTGCTCGCCCGGTCGATGCCCGACTTCGGCTCCGAGGCCCGCGCCACGACGACCACCCACCTGTCGGTGTGGTCCGTCCTCGTGGAGCACCGCCGCACGCTGCTCACGCTCGGGGTCGCCGTGGTGATCATCGCGGCCAGCCGCTCGCTGCGGATCGGGCTGCTCCCGCTGTGGGCCGAGCACGTCGGGCTCTCGGCGAGCACCACCTCGCTGATCTTCGCCGTGGCCGCCGCGGTCGACATCGCCTTCTCGTTCCCCGGCGGCTGGCTGATGGACAACTACGGGCGGTTCGTGGTCGCCGTACCCGTCGTCGCGACCACCGCCGTCGGCTGCCTCGTCCTGCCGCTCGCGACCTCCGCGGCCGGAGTGGCCGCGGTGATGGCGCTGATGGCCGTCGGCAACGGACTCGGCGCAGGCATCGTGATGACCATCGGCGCGGACACGGCGCCGGTCGAGGGGCGGGCCCAGTTCCTCGGCGGCTGGCGGCTGTGCGGCGACATCGGCGGGTCGGGTGGCGCGCTCGTCGTCGGAGCGGTGGCGGCCGCGGCGCCGTTGGCGGCCGCCTGCCTCACGATGGGCGCGCTGGCCGCGGTCGGGACCGTGTGGGTCGGCTTCCACACCCGCCGCCTCGACGTGCGGAGCGGCCGGCCCGGCGGTCGGCTCAGCCGACGGTGACGACGACCTCGTTGGAGAACAGGTCCTTGTCGGTGTCGATGACGCGGAACTTGTTCTCGCCCGGCTGGCTGGTCTGCACGTAGGTCGCGAAGTCCTGGTCGCTGACGGACATGGTCACCGGGAAGTCCTGCCACGACCCGCCCTCGAACCGCTGCACCTGGAGGATGGCCCCCTCGCCCGCGGGGTAGGTGCCGGTGAGGTCGATCTGCTGCATGGGCGCCACGGAGGACTGGGCGGACTCGAGGGTGATCTCGGTGTCGGGCTTCTCGCTCGCCGGGGGGCTCACGGCGTCGGCGGTCGGCGACGCCGACTCCTCCGGCTCCACGGCCTCGGAGGTGATCGTCGGCTCCGGGAGGTAGAGCGAGGCGTCGCTCGTGGCGCTGTCCTGGGCGGACGCCGCCGCCTCGCCGTCGAGGCCGAGCACCTTGCTGCCGACGAGGGCGGCCAGCCCGCCGATCACGCCGATCACGGCGGCGACGGCGACCAGCGCGATCAGTCCGTTCAGGACCGGGCGGTCCTTCCTGTCGGCCACGGCACACTCCCTGTCCATCGAAACGTCTCGGATCCGCTGCCCGCCCATTGTCGCGGACGGGCGGTGAGGATCCCAATACGGCGCCATGGTCTCCTAGGAGCATGAGCGAGCGCGCGTCCCGCCTGGCCTTCGGCGTCGTGTGCGCGGCGTACGTCGCCGTGCTGGTCCGGCTCGCGCTCACGCTTCCCGCCCGGGTGCCGCTGCACTTCGACGGGTCGGGCCGGGCCGACAGCTGGGGCAGCCGGACCGAGGCACTGGTGCTGTGGACCGTGCTGGGACTGGTGATGCTGGTCGGCGGCGCGCTCCTCGCTCGCTTCGCGACGGCGGGCAACGGGACGTGGCTCAACCTGCCGCACAAGGACTACTGGCTGGCGCCCGAGCGTCGTACGGCGTTCCGCCGGCGCTTCGAGGGCGACATGCTCGGCTTCGTGGCCTGGACGGGCGTGCTGCTGGTCTCGCTGATGCTGCTCACCGGCCGGGCCGCGGGCAACGACGGTGCCGCGCCGGGCTGGTGGTTCTGGTCCTCGCTCGGGGTCTACCTCGTGGGCACGGGCGCGTGGATCGCGTGGCTCCTGCGGCGCTACCGGCCGCCGTCGGACCGAGCGCGCCTCAGCGGGTGACGCGCACGACCGCACCGTCGCGCGGGACGCTGGTGATGTTGCGGACCTTGGGGACGTCGGCGCCCATCGCCTCGACGTCGAAGCGCGCCAGCACCTCGCGCAGCACGACCACGCCCTCCATCAACGAGAAGCCCGCGCCGATGCACCGGCGGACGCCGCCGCCGAACGGGATCCAGGTGTTCGTCGCCGGCTGCCCGTCGATGAAGCGCTCGGGCCGGAAGGTCGTCGGCGACGGGTGGTTGTCGGCCCGGGCGTGGGCGATGATGATCGACGGCGCGACGGTGGTGCCGGCGGGGAGGTCGTGGCAGCCCACGGTCGCGGGCCCCATCAGGGTGCGCACGACCATCGGGATCACCGGGTGCAGGCGCATCGACTCCTTGAGCACCGCCTCGAGCCAGTCGTCGTCGCCGTCGGCCGCGGCCGCCCGCGACCGCGCGAGCAGCTCGGGTGAGCGGCCGAGCTCGTGCAGCGCCCAGGCCAGCGCCGTGGCCGTCGTCTCGTGGCCGGCGAGCAGGAGCGTGACCAGCTGGTCGCGCAGCTCCTCGTCGGTGAGCCGGTCGGAGCCGTCGTCGGTGCCGACCCGGATGAGCCGGGAGAGGACGTCGGTGCGGGTGTCGAGGTCGCTCGCCGCCCGGCGCTCGCGGATCTCGGCGTAGATCAGGGCGTCGAGCGCGATCGCGTTGTCCTTGGCCGCCTTCCAGGGCCCGACGGCCTGGAGGCGGGGCATGCCGTAGCCGAAGAGGATCGCCGGGCTGATGTCGACGACGCGGTTGACCCGCGGCCGCATCTCGGCGAGCCGCGCCTCGTCGGTGACGCCGAAGACCACCCGCAGGATCACCTCGAGCGTCAGTCGGTTCATCCGCTGGAGCGCGGAGAACGACTCCCCGGGCAGCCACGAGCCGACCTCGGCGCGGGCGACGTCGGTGACCAGGTCGGCGTAATCGCGCAGCGCGTGGCCGTTGAAGGCGGGCATCAGGAGCTTGCGGGCCCGCTTGTGCTCGCTGGAGTCCTGCAGCAGCAGCGAGTGCTCGCCCATCATCGGGCCGAGGATCGCGTTGCCCTTGCCGGCGTGGAAGACCTCGGGGTCGCCGGCGAAGATCTCGCGCGCGTGCTCGGGCCGGGTGAAGAGCACGATCGGGCGGCCCTGCGGCAGGATCCGGATGGTGAAGGTGTCGCCGTAGGTGCGGTGCGCCCACGGGATGAAGCGGTGCCGGAAGCGCAGCAGGCCGATGCTCTGGGCGAAGGCCGGCCAGCGCGGCCCGGGCGGCAGGCCGTCGGTGACCACCGGCATCGACGAGCGGCCCATCGGGCGCATCTTCTGGTAGCGGCGCTCGCTGAGCGCGTGGGCAGCAGCGTCCGTGGTCGCCATCTGGTCCGGGCGCTCGCTCAGGGTGGTCATGGGTCGATGCTAGGCCGGGACCGAGCCGAATGTAACTGGCAGTTACACGACGACGCGCCACGTCGAGGACGGCTTCGCCGGCAGGTCGCCGCAGCTCTGCCGGCGGGGCGGTCCGACGACCTCGCGGACCTCCACGTCGGGGCGGCCGCCGGCCAGCACGTGCAGCTCGCGCACCTGCTCCGCTCCGCCGCGACCGGCGCGACCGCGGCTCAGCCCGAGCGGAACCCCGCCCGCCGACACCTCGGCGCAGGCCGCCACGGCATTGTCCGGCGTGAGGCGGCCGAGGGTCTGACCGCTCGGCAGCGCCAGCAACGTGCCGGCGAAGCGGTGCCCGCCCAGGTGCGTCGTCTCCCAGGTCTCGTGCGGCCAGCGGTCGGCCAGCGCCGCCGTGATCGGCCGTCCGAGCTCGGCACAGCACCGGTCGCGACGGCCGTTGGTGCACACCAGCCACAGGAGTCCGTCGTGCTCGACCAGGTCGCGCTCGAGGTCGAGGTCCAGCAGGTCCTCCACCCGCGCCAGCACGGTCGTGCGTACGGCGAAGCCGCCGGTGTCCGCCACGGCGTGGAAGACCCGCACGCCGTCGTCGTCCCCGCCGCCGTGGCGCCGGATGAGCTGCACCCGCACGCCGGACAGCGACCCGAGGTGGGCCCTCACGCCCTCGGGCATGCGGCTCTCGGCCACCGCCTGCCGCCCCCAGGACCCGGCGTGCTCCACCAGCAGGAAGGCGGCATCGGTCGGTGCTGTGCCGGCCATCGGCTCGCCGTCGTCGCTGCTCGCGACCGAGCAGCGGAAGTCGAGATCTTCCATCAGGCCGGGATCAGCCCCTGCCGGCGGGCGATCGCCGCGGTCTCGGTGCGCGAGGAGGCGGCGAGCTTGCCGAGGATGTTGGACACGTGCACCGACACCGTCTTGGTGCTGATGAACAGCTGCTTGCCGATCTCGCCGTTGGTGCGTCCCTGCGAGACGAGCGCCAGGATCTCCGACTCCCGCGGGGTCAGCGTCACGCCCTCCTGCTCGGCCCGGGCGGCGGGCTGGGCCGCCGATCCCTGCGCCGTCAGCTCGGCCAGGAGCGGCAGGGCCCCGAGAGCGTGCGCGGACTCGCGGGCCAGGTCGGCCATCTCCCGGGCGCCGGCCGCGTCGCCCGTGGCGCGCAGCACCTCCGCCGTGCGCGCACGCACGCGAGCGACCTCGTGGACGTTGCCGTAGGCGACGAAGGCCTCCTCGGCCGCTCGCCAGGCCACCACCAGCTCCTCGGCGTCCGGCGGGTCGAGCTGGCTGAGCCAGCGCCACCGCAGGTCCTCGGCGGCGAGCCGGGCGACCCAGGCGTGGAACTCCGGGCCGCGCGAGGCGTCGTACTCCGCGTAGTAGTCCATCACCCGCTCGGCGTCGCCCACCATGCGGCGTACGACGTCGGCGCCGGCCTCCCGCTCGGCGGCGGACTGCTGGGCCGCGGCGCTCGCGTGGATGCCGACGACGAGGACGGCGAGGCGCAGCCGGGCCTGGAACCACTCGTGCCACAACGGCCGGACGGTGGCGACGATCCGGTCGTAGACCTCGACGGCCCGCGCGGCGTCGCCGTCCTGGTCTGCGCGCACCAGCTCGGCGGACCCGGCGACGATGGCGATCAGGCCGTCGCGTGACCAGTAGACGCGCAGGGTCTCGAACGCCGTCGGCTTCACCCGCGCGCGGAGCACGTCGAGGTAGACCTGCTCGGCGTAGTAGAGCCACTCGTAGACCATCGGCGGCCTCAGCCCGGAGACGTCGAGGAGGGCGCGGGCCTCGTCGAGCCGGCCACGGTCGGCGAGGACGCTCGCCTTCATCCACCGCGCCTCGGCGGGGAAGGGTGCCCATCGCAGCCCGACCTCCTCGGCCCGCCGGACCACCTCGTCGTAGGCGTCGATGGCCTCGTCGGTGTCGCCGCGGTCGTGGTGGAAGCGCCCGAGGAAGTAGACCGCCCGCAGCTCCGCCTCGACGTGCCCGGCCTCGCGGGCGCGGTCGGCCGCCGCCCGCCACGCGGAGCGGAGCCGGTCGTGGTCGGGCGACTCGTCGAGGCTGATCAGGGTGGTCGAGATCTCCACGGCGATGCCGGTCAGGCTGTGTCGCTCCGCCAGCGCGAGGCCCTCCATCGCCACGGCGCGCGCCCGCTCCTCGTTCCAGTGCCCGAGGGCCTGGGCGTGGACGCCGAGCGCCCGCGCCAGCATCTTGGGCGGCGCGTCGGCGAGCAGCTCGACGGCCTCGGCCGCGATGGCCTCCGGGTCCTCGGTCGTGTCGGTGAGCATCAGCGCCGCGGCGATCGCGGTGAGGATCTGCCCACGGTCGACCGGGGCGGCGTCGGTCGGCATCGACGCGAGGTGCGAGCGGAGGACGGTGACCGCCTTGGAGACGCGGCCCGAGGCGATGAACGCCTCAGCGCAGCGGCGTACGAGCGCGTGCGGGTCAAGGCCGGCAGGCACCTCCGGCAGCTGGGCCAGCAGCTCGATCGCCTCCAGGAACTGCATCGCCGCCTCGTGCGGGCCACCGACCGCGAAGGCCTGGTTGCCGGCCTCGATGCTCGCCATCGCCGCCGTCACGCGGTCGCCGGCGCGGCGCGCGTGCAGGGCCAGCTCGGCGGCGGTGCCGGCCACGGTCCCCGACTGGAGCGCCGTGACGAACGCCGTGTGCAGCCGCGCGCGCTCGCCGGGGAGCAGGTCGTCGTAGACCGCCTCCCCGAGCAGCGCGTGGCGGAAGGCGTACGACGCGTTGCGCGCCTGCTCCAGCACGTTGCTCTCCACGGCCGAGCGGATCGCCCCCTCCAGCTCCACGGCCCCCAGCCCGGTGACCGCGGCGAGCAGCTCGTGCGAGACGTGCCGGCCGGCGACGCTGGCCACGCGCACGACCTCGAGGGTGCGGTCGTCGAGGCGGTCGAGCCGGACGAGCAGGACGTCGGCGAGCTCGGCGGGGATCTGGCCGCCGGTGGCCCACGTCGCCCCGACCAGCTCCTCGACGAAGAACGCGTTGCCGCCGGCGCGGTCGACGATCTCCGCGACGCTGGCCTCGGTGATCGTCTCGGTCTGGTGCATGGCGTAGACGAGCTCGCGCACGTCGCCGTCGCTCAGCGGCTCGACCTGGACGCGCTCGACCCCGCGCAGCCGCGCCCACTCGGCCACCTGCGGGCGGAGCGGGTGGCGGCGGTGCAGGTCGTCCGAGCGGTAGGACACCACCAGCGCGACCGGGCCGGCGAACGGCCGGGAGAACAGGAAGCTCAGCATGTCGCGCGTCGACTGGTCGGCCCAGTGCGCGTCCTCGACGACGACGAGCAGCGGACCGTCCTCGGCGAGCGTCTCGAAGAGGTCGTGGACGGCGGCGAAGATGTTGCCCCGGTCGAGGGACTGGTCCGCGTCCCTGTCGTCGGTCGCGCGCAGGCGACGGCCCGGCTGGAGGCGGGCGAGAGTGGGGTGACGCTCGGTCACGCTCGCAGCCACCTCCGGCCGCTCCGTCAGGACGCGACCGAGGATCTCGGAGAAGGGGAGGTACGGCAACGAGCCGTCGGCCAGGTCGAGGCAGTGCCCGGCGAGCACCTGCCAGTCGGCGGCGACGGCGACGTCGCGCAGCTCGGTCAGCAGGCGGGTCTTGCCGACCCCGGCGTCGCCGGCCAGGAGCACGGCACGAGCCTCCCCGGACGCGCCGATGCCGAGCTGGGCGATCAGGGCTGCCAGCTCGGCATCGCGTCCGACGAGGTCGGTGCTGCGGGTGGTCGACACAGGGTCCATTGTGTCTGCCAGGGTGCTCATCGGGCGGTGGTGCCCGACGTGTCCTTCCTGGCCCTGCTCCACCCGCGGCGGACGCGGGTTTCGCGGTAGGTGACCTCGGCGTTCATGAAGCTGTCGGTGCTGAACATGTCGTTCTCCTCATCTGGGTGCCTCACCTGGCTGGTGATGAGGAGAGAGTGCGCCGCTGAGGTAGGGCCCCACATCGGACGGCCGCCCTATCCGGGGCCGGTCGGCTACCTCAGATCGGCCACCGGGCTACCTCAGGTGGCGGTGACCCGCAGGGTCCGACACAGTGGCCCCAGAGGAAACACGACCGGCGAATCCTGGACTGGGTGTATCAAGGACCCAACAGCTCGCTCCTACCCGATGTGAGGGACGTCATCATGATGGAAGAAGGGAGCGTTCGGAGCGACTCACCATGGCCGACCGGGGGGACGGACATGGGGACGTTGGTCATCCAGGCTCGCGGGGGTAGCCAAACCGCGTGGAATCAGCTCGTCGAACGCCTCCTGCCTCTGGTGACGTCCCTCATCAGACGTCATCGCCTGTACGGCGCCGACGCGGACGACGTCAACCAGACCGTGTGGTTGCGCCTGGTCGAGCACCTCGACCGCATCGAGGAGCCGCTGGCCCTGCCGGGCTGGCTCTCGACGGTCACCCGCAACGAGTGCCTGCGCTACCTCGAGCGCCGCGGCCGCTCGGTCCCCGCCGACCCCCAGGAGTCGCCGGTCTTCGACCGGGCCGACGACGCGCCCGACCTGGCCGAGGCCCTGATGATCACCGAACGACACTCCGCGCTGGTCGATGCTCTCCTCGAGCTCCCCGACGACCGACGCGAGCTGCTCCTCCTGCTCACCGAGGACCCTCCCCTGTCCTACGCCGAGATCAGCAAGCGGTGCGGCATCCCCGTGGGAAGCATCGGCCCCACCCGGGCCCGCGCGATCCAACAGCTGCGCACCAGCCGCGCCCTGCGGCACCTCGCACCACCTGCCCCTGACGGGAGAAACCCATGAACGAGAGCACCCCTGAGGAGCAGGCCGTCCTGGACGACCTCGCCCTTGCTCTGCGCGAACACCACGACATCGACCCGCGGCACCGCGAGGCCGCGCAGGCCGCCTTCGCGTGGCGGACGATCGACGACGAGCTCATGGAGCTGACCTACGACTCCCTCCAGACGCCGGCGATGGTGCGTAGCGCCGGCGTGGACGAGCCCCGCACCGTGTCCTTCACCTCCAGCATCGGCAGCCTCGAGCTCGAGATCGACGGCGACCGTGTGATGGGCCATGTGCTGCCCGGCGCCACGGTCACCGTCGTGATGACCAACGTCGTCGGCGAGAGCCTCACCTCGGCCAGCGACGAGGACGGCGTCTTCGAGCTCGCCGGCAACCTGCCCGGACCGGTGCGCTTCAGCATCTCCGGCCAGGGCGTCACCCAGTGGCTGACCTTCTGATCCCCTAGTTGTTGGGCTCCAGCACCGGGCCCACGCCGCGCCGGCCCGCGACCCGGGCCTCGGCCAGCAGCTGGTCGGCCGCGATCCGTGCGCTGATCCCGTGCTGGCTCATCCGGGCCGCGATCAGCCCCGAGACGAGCGGGGTCGAGAAGGACGTGCCGCTCCACTTGGTCAGGCCCCAGAACTCCCGCTTGTCGCCGATGTTGGGCGACTCGTGGCAGAAGAAGGTCCCGGTCGGGTAGGCGTTGACCAGGTCCGTGCCGAGCGCGTAGACGTCGACCCAGCTGCCGAAGTTGGAGTACGGCGCGCGCTTGCCGTCCGGGTCGAGGGCTCCCACCGACACCGACCACGGGAAGGCCGCCGGCCAGAACGGCCGCCGGTGCCCGTCGTTGCCGGCCGCGGCCACGAGCACGGTGCCCTTCTGGTGGCGCAGGCGCTGCTCGTGGAACACCTCGAAGCTGAGCAGCGGCACCTCGTCGCGCGTGGGGCAGCCGGCCGAGAGCGAGATGATGTCGGGCGACAGCTCGAGCGCCTGCCCGAGCTGGATCACGATCTCCGACTCGTAGACCGCACCGCCGAGCGGCAGGAAGCCCTCGACCCGGATCTCCGAGGCCGGAGCCTGCGTCCGCACGACGCCGGCGATGAACGTGCCGTGCCCGGCGTAGGGGTGGATGTTGTTCAGGTCGATCGTCTCCGGGTCGCCGGTGACGCCTTCCAGCCACGGTGACTCGGGCGCCGTCGCGGCCGGGGGCCACCAGCCGGTGTCGACCACCGAGACGAACACGCCGGTGCCGGCGCCGGTGTCGCTGGTCATCGGCGGCCACGGAGCGACGGCGCCGCGGACCTCCTCCGGCTCGGTCGCCGGGCAGGCGTAGCCACCGCCGGGCGTCACGAACAGGATGTGGTCGGGGGTGGCCTTGCCGACGCCGAGCTCCCGGTCGACGCGGCCGAGGACCTCGTCGATCGTGGTGTCCTTCTCGGTCTCCACCTGGATCGCGGTCAGCCCACGCATCCGCTGCGAGCGGTCGTCGGCGAGACGCCGTCCGCCGACCACCTCGGCGACCTCGGCCCAGTGCTCGTCGCGGGCGAGGATGAAGCCGGGCCGGTAGAGGTAGTCGAGCCACCCGTCCTCGGTCCACACCACGGCCGCCGCCTCGGGCCCGCCCATCGCCTCGATCAGGTAGGCGATCTGCTCGCGCAGGATCTCCTTGCGCAGGCGCGGACCGAGCTTGTCCGGGTCCCTGTCCGGGTCCCTGTCCGGGTCCCTGTCCGGGTCCCTGTCCGGGTCCCTGTCCGGGTCCCTGTCCGGGTCCCTGTCCGGGTCCCTGTCCGGGTCCTTGTCCTTCGGCTGGTCTGTGGGCTGGTTGGTCATGGCGAACCCCCGGATGGGCTTGGATGGAACGTGACGGGCGACGCCGGACGATGTTGCCCTGCTCGAGAATAGCGACGGGGCAGACCGGGTGGGAGGTGTGACGAGTGGCAGATGTGTCGGGTGAGGAGCTGCTCTCCCTGGTCCCCGTCGACCCCGACCGGGCGGCCGCGATCGCCTCCGAGCGGATCGGCGGCACGACCGACCCGGTCCAGCTCTCCTACGCCCACCAGGCGCTCGGCATCCTGCTGCGCGACGGGGGCGACATCGACCTCGCGGTCACGCACCTGCGGACCGCCCGGCGGCTCTCGGCCGGGGCCGACCCGGACCGTGAGGCGGACGTGCGCGCCACCCTCGGGGTCGCGCTCGCGCTGCGGGGCCGTTCGGCCGCCGCGCTGCGCGAGCTCGACGGTGCGGCCGACCAGGCCACGGTCGACGGCGCCGTACGCCCCAAGGTGCTGATGCGCCGGGCCCACGTGCTCGCCTACCTCGGTCGGCACGCCGACGCCGTCGCCGACCTGCAGGAGGCGGTGCCGAGCTTCCACCGCGCGGGGGACGAGGTGTGGGAGGCGCGGGCCCTCAACCTGCGCGCGTTCGTGGAGCTGCTGCGGGGCGGGTTCTCGCGCGCCGAGCGCGACCTGCGCGCGGCCGACGAGCTGTTCACCCGGCAGGGGCAGCGCCTCGAGCGGCACCACGTCCGCCACAACCTCGCCCTCATCCGGTTCTTCCGCGGCGACGTGCCCGGCTCGCTGGCGGCGTTCGCGCGGCTCTCGGCGGACTACACCGCGCACGACCAGCCGCAGGTGGAGCTGGCCCTCGACCGCGCGCGGGTGCTGCTGACCGCCGGGCTGTCCGACGAGGCGGTCGCCGCGCTCGAGTCGGCGGCCGCGTGGACCGAGAGCCGACCGCGCTCGCGCGCCGAGCTGCTGGTGATGCGGGCGAGCGCCCGGCTCGGCCAGGGCAAGCCGGACCTCGCGCTCGACGACGCCCGCGCCGCACGAGCGTTGTTCGTGCGGCAGGAGCGCGACTGGTGGCGGATCCGTGCCGACCTGGTGGCCCTCCAGGCGCGGATCGAGCTGGGCCGGGGATCGCGCCGGGCCGCGGTCGCCCTCGCCGGCTCGCTGGCCGACGACCGGACCGAGGACCGGGTGCTGGCCCAGCTGCTCGCCGGGCGCGAGCTCGCGGCGACGGACCCGGCCGGCGCATCGACGTACCTCTCGAAGGCCGCGCTCGGCCGGCACCGCGGCACCCCCCTCAGCCGCAGCACGGCCTGGCTGGCGCACGCGCTCGACCTGGAGGTGCGCGGGCGGCCGCGGGTGCTCCAGGCCGTGGGGCACGGGCTCGACGCGCTCGCGGAGCACCGCGCGACGCTGGGCAGCCCCGAGCTCCGCGCGATGACCGCGATCCACAGCTCCGACCTGTCCACCCTGGCCGTGCGCCACGCCCTCCGGCGCGGGCCGCGTGCCCTGGTGGAGTGGGCCGATCGCGGTCGCGCCGCGTCGCTGAGCGAGCCGGTGCCGGCGCCGACCGACCCGGTGGTGGACGACCACCTCGCGGCGATCCGGGGGCTCTCGCACCGCATCGGCGAGGAGACCGACCCCGACGTCGTCGCCGCTCTCGTCCGCGAGCGCAGCCAGCGGGAGCGGGCCGTGCGCCTCGCCTGGGCCGCGACGTCCGGGGCCGGCGGACGCACGGCGACGGTCGGTGCCGACGAGCTCGTCGAGCGGCTCGATGACCGGGTGCTGGTCGAGCTGGTCAACGTCGACGAGCGGTTGTACGCCGTCGTGGTGCGCGACGGCCGGTGGCGCACGATCGACGTGGGTCCGCTGGCGGCCGCGCAGAAGGCCGTCGACCGCGCCCTCTACGGCCTGCGCAGCGCCACGCGCGGACGCCCCATCGACCTCGCGCCCCTCGCCGCCCGGCTCGAGTCGGCGCTGCTCGGCTCGGTCGTGCGACTGCTGCCGCCCGACCGGCCCGTGGTGGTCTCCCCGCCCACCGGGTTGCTCAGCGCGCCGTGGGGGCTGCTGCCCTCGCTGCACCAGCGGCCCGTCGCCATCACCCCGTCGGCGACCGCGTGGGCGCGCGCCCGGGCGGCGTCCTCCTCGTCGTCGCGAGCGGTGTTCGTCGCGGGGCCGGGACTGCCCTCGGGCGGCGGGGAGGTCGCGCCCCTCGCCGGCGGCGCCACCACCGTCGTCGGCGAGGAGGCCACCGTGCCGCGGGTGCTGTCGCTGCTCGACGGCGCCGGGCTGGTGCACATCGCGGCGCACGGCTCCTTCCGCTCCGAGAGCCCGATGTTCTCCTCGCTGACCCTCGCCGACGGCCCGCTGACGGTCGGCGACATCCACCGGCTCGCCGAGCCGCCCCACCGGATCGTGCTGCCCGCCTGCCGCTCGGGGGTCGTCGCGGCCATCGGGAGCGGCGGCGGGCAGGACGTGATCGGCTTCGCGTCGGCCCTGCTGACGCAGGGCACCGCCGGGGTGATCGCCTCCATCGCCGACGTCGACGACGCGGCGACCGTCGCGGTGATGCTCGACCTGCACGCCGGCCTGGCGCGCGGGGAGCGGCTGGACGAGGCCCTCGCCTCCGCCCGGCGCGCGGCCGCCGACGAGCCCGTCCGCCACGCGACCGCCGTGCTGTTCGCGGCCATGGGCGCGGCGTAGGCGACCACTGCGTCGGACCTCAGCCGGGACGTCCGGCGAGGTGGCTGCCCCGGCGACCGCAGCGTCGGACGCACCGCTCAACGTCCGACGAGGTGGCTGCCCCGGCGACCGCAGCGTCGGACGTCAGGCGGGGACGACCGGACGCCCGCCCTGCCAGACTCCGGCGACGAGGGGGACGCCGGGGCGGTAGGCGAGGTGGAGGTACGACGGCGCGTCGAGGAGCACCAGGTCGGCACGCTTGCCCGGGGCGATCACGCCGACGTCGTCGCGGTCGAGGGCGGCGGCACCCGTCGCGGTGGCCGCGTGCAGCGCCTCGGCCGGGCTCATCCGCATCTCGCGGACGGCCAGCGCGATGCACAGCGCCATCGACGAGGTGAAGCACGAGCCGGGGTTGCAGTCGCTCGCGATCGCCACCCGCACGCCGGCGTCGAGGAGGGCGCGGGCGTCGGGGTAGGGGTGCCGGGTCGAGAACTCCACGCCGGGGAGCAGGGTCGCGATCGTGCCGGAGTCGGCGAGCGCACTCACGTCGTCGTCGGCGAGGTAGGTGCAGTGGTCGACCGCGACCAGGCCGAGCTCGGCGGCGAGCTTGACGCCCGCGCCGTACGTCAGCTGGTTGGCGTGGAGGCGACCGCGCAGGCCGTGGTCGCTTCCGGCCGTGAGGATCGCCCGCGCCTGGTCGACGTCGAAGGCGCCGTCCTCGCAGAAGACGTCGATCCAGCGCGCGTGCGGTGCGGCCGCGGTCAGCATCGGGCCGGTGACGAGGTCGACGTAGTCCTCGGGGGTGGTGCCGCTCGGGACGACGTGGGCGCCGAGGAAGGTGGTGTCCTCGGTGAAGTGGCGGGCCACGGCGAGCGAGCGAGCCTCGTCGTGGACCGACAGCCCGTAGCCGCTCTTGATCTCCAGCGAGGTGGTGCCCTGCGCGCGCATCTCGGCGACCAGGCGGGCGACGTGCGAGACGAGCTGCTCGTCCCCTGCCGCACGGGTGGCCGCGACGGTGGTGCGGATCCCGCCGGCGGAGTAGGGCTCGCCGGTCATGCGGGCGGCGAACTCCCGCGACCGGTCGCCCGTGAAGACCAGGTGGCTGTGGCTGTCCACGTAGCCCGGGATGACGGCGCGGCCGCCCGCGTCGTACGCCGTGTCGGCCGCCGGCGCCTCAGAGGCCGGGCCGACCCACACGACGGTGTCGCCGTCGAGCACGACCGCGGCGTCCTCGACGAGGCCCAGCAGGCCCTCGCGCGCCGGGTCGTTGGTGGTCAGCTCACCGATGCCGGTGATCACGACGGAGCTCACGATGCCCACACCTTCCCGATCGCGTCCGCCAGGTCGCGACCGACCTGCTCGCGGTCACCCTGCCGGAAGACGACCCGCCCGTCGACCACGGTCTGGACGACGTCGGCGCCGGTCGCGGCGAAGACGACGGTGTGCTCGTCGGCGCCCGTGCCGGCGGTGCGTGGGCTGGCCGTGTCGAGCGTGACGAGGTCGGCGCGCCGGCCGACGGCGATCGCGCCCGCGTCGTCCCAGCCGAGGCTGGCGTGACCGGCGACGGTGGCGGCGTGCACCAGCTCGGCCGCCTGCCAGTGCCCGCGCTGCTGGGTCACGAGCCGCTCGTCGAGCTCGACCGCGCGCATCTCCTCGAACAGGTCGACGACGGCATGGCTGTCCGAGCCGAGGGTCAGACGCGCCCCCGCGTCGTGCAGGCGACGCGACGGACCGACCCCGTCGCCGAGGTCGCGCTCGGTGGTCGGGCAGAACGACACGAACGACCGCGCCGACCCGAGCAGCGCGACGTCGTCGTCGGTGAGGTGCGTGGCGTGCACGGCCGAGGTCATCGGTCCGAGGAGTCCGTGGTCGGCGAGGAGGCGCGCGGGCGTCACGCCGTACGCCGCGAGGCAGCCGTCGTTCTCGGCGACCTGCTCGGAGAGGTGGACGTGGAGGGGTCGGCCGTCGGCCCAGCCGGCGAGCGGGCCGAGCGCGGACGCGGGGTCGGCCGGCAGCGCACGCACGGAGTGGAGGGCGCCGGCGACGAGCGCCGAGTCGGTCCCGCCGAGCCCGGAGACGCGCTCGGCCCAGGCGTCGGCCGACCCGTCGTCGTACCTCACCTGCGCGCCCTGCGGCGGAGCGCCGAAGCCGCTGGAGAGGTAGAGCGTGTCGAGCAGCGTGATCCGCAGGCCCGCCACGCGCGCGGCCTCGATGAGCGCGAGACCCATGGCGTTGGGCTCGTCGTACTGGCGGCCGTCGGGCTGGTGGTGGAGGTAGTGGAACTCGCCGAGGCCGGTGATCCCGGTCGCGACCATCTCGCGGAAGGTGGCGGTGGCCAGCGCGAGGTAGGTGTCGGGGTCGAGCCGCTCGGCGACGGAGTACATCTGGTCGCGCCAGGTCCAGAAGCTGCCGCGCTCGCGCTGCGTGCGGCCGCGCAGGGCCCGGTGGAAGGCGTGGCTGTGGGTGTTGGCGAGGCCGGGGATAGTGAGCCCGGCGAGTCGCTCCCCCGCCGGTGACGCATCCGGTGTCACTGACGCGAACCGGCCGTCGGCGATCTCCACGCGTACGTCGCTGCGCACACCGTCGGGCAGGAGGGCACGCTCGAGGACGAACGACGTCACGACCTCGCTCATCGGGCGAGCCTGGCCAGGGTGTCGGCGAGGGCGTCGACGCCGGCCAGGCAGTCGGCGGTCTCGGCGTGCTCGTCGGGCGAGTGCGAGATGCCGGTCGGGTTGCGCACGAAGAGCATCGCGGTCGGGATCCCGGCGGCGGACAGGATGCCGGCGTCGTGGCCGGCCTGGGTCGGGATGATCGGCCAGTCGCCGATGCCCGCGAGGTCGCGGGCGAGGTCGGGGTCGAAGGCGACCGAGCCCGACACCGACTCGGGCGTGACCCTCAGCGAGGTCTCGTCGCGCGACGCACGCTCGCCGGCCTGCCGGGAGATCGCGTCGACCAGCTCGGCCAGCGCCTCGTCGGAGGAGCACCTCGCGTCCAGCCACGCGGTCACCCGGGAGGGCACGGCGTTGGTGCCGTTGGGCGCCACCTCGATGCGGCCGAAGGTGGCGCGCTGACCGGCCAGGCGCGCCTGCTTGTTGGCGGCCAGCGCCGTCATGGCGTAGGTGAGCATCGGGTCGCGGCGGTCCTCCATCCGCGTGGTGCCCGCGTGGTTGGCCTCGCCCTCGAAGTCGAAGCGGTAGCGCCCGTGCGGCCAGATCTCGCTGGCCACGCCGACGGCCACGTCGCGGTCGACGAGGTCGCGGCCCTGCTCGACGTGCAGCTCGACGAAGCAGCCGACGTCGTCGAGCGACAGCAGTCCGGTCGACGGATCGAGCCCGGCCGCGGCGACCGCGTCACCGAGGAAGACGCCGTCGCGGTCGCGGCGCTCGCGCGCGTCCGCCCAGGTCGAGGCGCCGGTGACGAGCCGGGAGCCGAGGCAGGCCAGGCCGAAGCGCGAGCCCTCCTCCTCGGTGAAGACGGAGACGCCGATCGGGCGGCTCGGCGAGAACCCGCGCGCGCGCAGCACGTCGACGGCGGCCAGCGCCGAGACCACGCCGAGCGGGCCGTCGTACGCCCCACCGTCGAGCACGGAGTCGAGGTGGGAGCCGGTCAGGACCGCCGGACCACTCGCCTCGGAGGGCCGCCACCAGGCGACCTGGTTGCCCATCCCGTCGGTCTCGACGTCGAGGCCGCGCGCGAGGGCCTGCTCGGTGAACCAGGCACGGAGCTCGCTCTCCGCCGAGGTCCAGGGCTGACGGAAGTAGCCGCCCGAGGAGGCCGAGCGCCCCACGTCGTGCAGGTCGCGCCACATCGCCTCGAAGCTCATGCGTCGAGTCCATCGGCTCGCGGTCGCCGGGTCAACGCGACCCCCCGCCGCAACGTCTCGGATCCGAGACTGATCACCCCGTCCAGGCGCCGGTGTCCCACGCGGTGTTCAGGACCGACACGTACGGCGCCAGGTCCCACCCCTGCTCGGCGACCCAGGCGTCCGAGAAGTAGGTGTCGAGGTAGCGCACGCCGTCGTCGCACAGCAGCGTCACGATGGAGCCCGACTCCCCGGCGGCGTGCAGGTCGCAGGCCAGCTTGGTGGCGGCGTAGAGCGCGGTGCCGGTCGAGGGACCGGCGAGCTGGCCGGTCCGCGACCGCAGGAAGTGCGACGCGGCCACCGACGCCGCGTCGGGCACGCGCACCAGCCGGTCGACCACCTCCGGCAGGAAGGACGGCTCGGCCCGCGGGCGCCCGATCCCCTCGATCCTCGAGCCGCAGGTCGTCTCGCCGCAGCCGGGGTCACGGAAGGCCGCGAGGAACGCGGAGTTCTCCGGGTCGACGACGCAGACCCGGGTGGACAGCCCGCGGAAGCGGACGAAGCGTCCGATCGTGGCCGACGTCCCGCCGGTGCCGGCACCGACGACGACCCACGTCGGCTCGGGGTGCCGCTCCATCGCGAGCTGGTCGAAGATCGACTCGGCGATGTTGTTGTTGCCGCGCCAGTCCGTGGCCCGCTCGGCGAAGGTGAACTGGTCGAGGTAGTGCCCGCCGCTCTTCTCGGCGAGCCCGCGCGCCACGTCGTAGACCGACGCCGGGTCGTCCACCAGCACGCACACGCCGCCCTCGCGCTGGATCAGCGCGATCTTGGACGGCGAGGTCGACCTGGCCATCACCGCGGTGAACGGCAGCCCCAGCATCCGCGCGAAGAACGCCTCGCTGACCGCGGTCGAGCCCGACGACGCCTCGACGACGTGCGTGCCCTCGGAGATCAGTCCGCTGCACAGGCCGTAGAGGAACAGCGAGCGGGCGAGGCGGTGCTTGAGCGAGCCGGTCGGGTGCGTCGACTCGTCCTTGAGGTAGAGGTCGATCCCGGGCATGGCGGGGATCCGCATGGCGTGCAGGTGCGTGTCGGCCGACCGCGTCTGGTCGGCCTTGAGCCGGCGGATCGCCTCGACCACCCAGCCGCGCTCGGCCGGCCCCGACTGGTCCAGCTCGACGAGTTGCTCCATGGCGCGAGCGTGCCACACCGCGCGTGCCACAGTGTCGTCGTGGAGTTCGAGGACGTCGTACGCCGCCGGCGGATGGTGCGCAGGTATGCCGAGCGTCCCGTCGACCCCGCCGTGGTCGACCGGATGCTCGACCACGCCGTCCGCGCACCCAGCGCTGGCTTCACCCAGGGCTGGGCGTTCCTCGTCCTCGACACCCCGTCCGACGTGGCGCTCTTCTGGGAGGCCACCTCGCCCGAGCCCGACGCCAGCAACCGGTGGCTGGACGGGATGCGCACCGCCCCGGTCGTGATCGTGCCGATGTCGGACAAGGGCGCCTACCTCGACCGCTACGACGAGTCCGACAAGAGGACGCACGACTGGCCCGTGCCGTACTGGCACATGGACACCGCGATGGCCTCCCTGCTGATCCTGCAGACCGCCGTCGACGAGGGGTTGGGCGCCTGCTTCTTCGGCGTCCCGGGCGCCCGGACCGGTGCGTTCCGCGAGGCCTTCGGCGTCCCGGACCACCTCAAGCCCATCGGCGCGATCACGGTCGGCCACCGGGTCGCCGACACCGGCAGCCCGGGCTCGCCGGCCCGTCGGCCGCGGCGCACCGACGTGGTCCACCGCGGCCGCTTCCGGGAATGACTCGGGCCGCCGCCTCCTTGCACCTGGTGAAGGAATCAACCAAGTCGTCGAGGAGAGGACACCCGTGTCCAAGGCATTCGAACCGATCACCGTGGGCAGCTGGACGCTGCCCCAGCGCTTCGTGATGGCGCCCCTGACCCGCAACCGCGCGAAGGGCACCGTCCCCGGCGAGCTCAACGCGGAGTACTACGGCCAGCGCGCCGGGGCCGGACTGATCATCACCGAGGGCTCCCAGCCCAGCGCGGTCGGCCAGGGCTACCTCGACACCCCCGGCTTCCACACCCCCGAGCAGCTCGCCGGCTGGAGCAAGGTCGCCGAGGCCGTGCACGCCGACGGCGGGCACGTGGTCGCCCAGCTGATGCACGTCGGACGGGTCGCCCACCCCGACAACAAGGGCGGGCTCGAGTCCGTCGCGCCGAGCGCGCTGCCCGCCGACGGGAAGATGGTGACCGCCGAGGGCCAGGTCGACATGCCGACCCCGCGCGCCCTCGAGACGGACGAGATCCCCGGTGTGGTCCAGGAGTTCGTGACCGCCGCCCGCAACGCGGTCGACGCCGGTCTCGACGGGGTCGAGGTGCACGCCGCCAACGGCTACCTGATCCACCAGTTCCTCGGGCAGTCCTCCAACACCCGCACCGACGCGTACGGCGGGTCGCCGGCCGCTCACGCCCGCTTCGCCGTCGAGGTGACCCGGGCCGTGGCCGCGGAGATCGGCGCCGACCGCGTCGGCATCCGCATCTCGCCGGCCCACAACATCCAGGGTGTGCTGGAGGAGGACGAGGCGTTCACGACGGCGACCTACGAGGCGCTGCTCGACGGCATCAAGGACCTCGGGCTGGCCTACCTCAGCATCCTCGCCGACCCGCGCAGCCCGCTGGTCGCCGACCTCCGAGCCCGCTTCGGCGGCCCGGTCATGCTCAACTCCGGCTTCGGCTCGGTCACCGACCTCGAGGCCGTCGAGACGATCCTCGCCGACGACCTGGGCGACCTCGTCGCCGTCGGTCGCGAGTTCCTGGCCAACCCCGACCTCGCGCGACGCTGGCGCACCGGGGCGGAGCTCAACGAGCCGGACCAGGACACCTTCTACGGCGGTGGCGCCGAGGGCTACACCGACTACCCGACGCTCGAGGCCAGCTGATGCGCGCCGTCGTCTACACGGAGAGCGGCGACGCCTCCGTCCTCGACGTCGTCGAGCGCGAGGTGGCCGAGCCCCGCCCCGGTGAGGTGCGGGTGCGCATCGTCCGCGCCGGGGTCAACCCCACCGACTGGAAGTTCCGCGCCGGCGGCATGGGCGAGCTGGCCTTCCCCGAGATCGTGCCGGGCCAGGACGGCGCCGGCGTCGTGGACGCGGTCGGCGAGGGCGTCGACACGTTCGCCGTCGGCGACCGGGTCTGGACGATGCTCGCGCAGCACACCCGTCCCGGGGGTACGGCGCAGGAGCTGGTCGTGCTCCCCGTCGCCAACCTGACCCCGCTGCCCGACGGCGCGAGCTTCGACGTCGGCGCCTCGCTCGGGGTGCCGGCCGTGACCGCCCACCGCGCCCTGACCACCTCCGAGGACGGGCCCGACCGGCTCGCCCCCGGAGCGATGGCCGGGCTCACCGTGCTCGTCGCGGGTGGCGCCGGTGCCGTCGGCAACGCCGCGATCCAGCTCGCGCGCTGGGCCGGCGCCACGGTCATCACGACGATCAGCAGCGACGACAAGGCTGTCCTCGCCACGGCGGCGGGCGCCCAGCACGTCGTCAACTACCACGACGGCGACACGGTGGAGGCGATCCGGGCGGTGGCCCCGGACGGCGTCGACATCGTCGTCGAGGTGGCCCCGGCGCAGAACCTGCGCCTCGACGTGCAGGTCATCAAGCCGCGCGGCACCATCGCGATCTACGCCAACAACGGCGGCGACGACGTGGCCCTGAGCGTGCGGGAGACGTTCTCCACCAACGCGCGCTTCCAGTGGGTGCTGCTCTACACCGTCGGCGACGCCGCACTGCGGGCCGCGGCCGAGGACATCACCGCCGCCCTGGTCGACGGCGCGTTCGGCGTCGGCGAGGAGCACGGGCTCCCCCTCCACCACTACCCGCTGACCGAGACCGCACTGGCCCACGCCGCGGTCGAGGACGGCGCGGTGGGCAAGGTGCTGCTCGAGGTGACCGACGCCGACTAGGTTCGGCGCATGGCTCAACCACGCGACCGGGTCGTCGACAAGCTCCAGGCCCTGGTCCGGATCCCGACCGTCTCCGACCGGGATCCGGACCGTGTCGACGCCGCCGTCTTCGACCGGCTGCTCGACGAGCTCCGGGCGCAGTTCCCCCGACTGCACGAGTCCCTGGAGCTGACCCGCGTGGGCACCCACGGGCTCCTGTTCCGATGGGCCGGCACCGGCGACGAGCGTCCGGTCGTGCTGATGGCGCACCTCGACGTGGTGCCGGTCGACGAGAGCGCACCGTGGCAGCACCCGCCCTTCGGCGGCGAGATCCACGGCGGCTCGATCTGGGGCCGCGGCACCCTCGACGACAAGGGCTGCGTCGTGGCGATCTGCGAGGCGGTCGAGCTGCTGCTGGAGGCCGGCGCGACCCCCGCCCAGGACGTCTGGCTGTCCTTCGGCTGCGACGAGGAGGTCAGCGGCACGGCGGCGGTCGCGGCCGTCGAGGAGCTGCGCACGCGCGGCGTCACCCCGTGGTTCGTGCTCGACGAGGGCGGGGCGATCGCCCACCAGGCGTTCCCCGGCGTCGAGCCGCCGCTCGGCGTCATCGGGGTGACCGAGAAGGGCACCACGAGCGTCGAGCTGGTCGCCGAGGGCCGGGGCGGGCACGCGTCCACCCCGGCACGCAACGGACCGACGGCGCGGATCGCCCGGGCGATCCTGCGGATCGAGAAGAGCCCCTTCCCCGCGTCCGCCCCCGAACCGACGCTGGAGCTGCTGCGGCGGCTGGCGCCGTACCTCCCTGCGCCCGTGCGGCCCGTCGCCCGCAACGCCGACCGGATCACGCCGCTGGTCACCAAGGCACTGTTGGCCGCCGGCCCGGAAGCCGCCGCGATGACCCGCACCACCGTCGCCGCGACGACGCTGTCGGGCAGCCCCGCCCTCAACGTGATCGCGAGCAGCGCCCGCGCCGGGCTGAACATCCGGATCATGGTCGGGGACACCGTGGCCGGCGTGCTCGACCACCTGCGCCGGGCGATCCGGGACGACGACATCCGCATCGAGGTCGTCGAGCAGGGCGAGCCGTCGCCGGTCTCGCCGATGGACGAGGCGTTCCGACTGCTGGAGCAGACGATCCTGTCGGTCTTTCCCGACGCGGTGCCCACTCCCTACGTCATGATGGCCGCCACCGACTCGCGCCACTTCACGCAGATCAGCGAGCGGGTCTACCGCTTCGCCCCCTTCCGGATGACCAAGGCCCAGCGCGAGGCCATCCACTCCTACGACGAACACCTCGGGATCCGTGACCTCATCGACGGGGTCGCCTGGTATCGCACCCTGATCGAGAGGCTCCCGAGATGACGACCACCACCCCCGAGCGGCCCGGGGTCGGCACCCACCTGTTCCGGATCGTCGGCTTCCTCGTCTGCGTCGAGATCGCCAGCGGGATCCTGCAGGGCTACTACACGCCGATCTTCAGCGACATCGCCGACCACCTCGACATCGCGGACGCCGACGTCAACTGGTTCGAGGCGGCGCAGCTGATCGTCAGCGCCCTGTGCGTGCCGCTGCTCGCCCGCCTCGGCGACCTGATCGGGCACCGCAACGTGCTGCTGATCTCAACGGCGATCACCGCGCTCGGGTCGTGGATCCTGGCGTTCGCCCCGTCGTTCACGACCTTCCTGATCGGCTGGGCGATCCAGGGGGCCTACGTCGTGTGGCTGCCGCTCGAGGTCGCGATCATCCATCGGCGTACGGCGGACACCGGGCGCCAGGGCCTCCTCACGCGCCGCGCGGCGGCGATCCTGGTCGGCGCGCTCGAGCTGGCGGTCATCATCGGCGCGCTCACGTCCGGCGCCCTGGTCGAGTCGACGTCGATGACGGTGCTGCTCAGCCTGCCGGCCATCGCCGTGACGGTCTGCTTCGTGGTGATCTGGTTCGGCATCGAGGACCTGCCCGGGCGGTCCGAGGGCGGCATCGACTGGATCGGCTTCACCCTCATCACCGGCGCCCTCGGGGTGCTGATGGCCGGGCTGATCGTGGTCCGCCTCGAGGGCCCCGGCTCGATCCTCGCCTGGCTGCTGGTCGTCGGCGGTCTGGTGCTCGTCGTGCCGTTCGTGCGAGCGGAGCGGCGGATCGCCGAGCCGCTGATCGACGTCGACCTGATCGCCACCCGCGCCCAGTGGCCGGTGCAGCTGACCGCATTCCTCTTCGGCATGTCCGTGCTGGGCGCGCAGATCCCGCTGTCGACCTTCGCCCGCACCGATCCCGACACGGTCGGCTACGGCCTCGGCGCCGACGCCGGGTTCGTCTCCACCCTGATCGGCGTCTACGTCGTCAGCCTCGCGATCGGCGCCTTCACGCTCCCGCTGACCTCACGCACCCTCACCGCCCGTGGCGCCCTGATCGCGAGCTCGGTGCTCGTCGCGATCGGCTACGCGCTGTGGATCCCGTTCCACGACACGACCACCCAGGCGCTCATCAACATGGGCGTCGCCGGCATCGGGTCGGGTGCGCTCGTCGCGGCGCTGCCCGCGGCCGCCGCGGCCGCCGCGCCGCCCGACCGCACCGGCTTCGCGACCGGCATGACCAACGCGACCAAGACCGTGGGCGGGGCGATCGCCTCCTCGATCTTCGCGATCGCGCTCGCCTCCACCGGCTCCCTCGGCGACCCGACCGAGGGGCACGCCCCGCTCAGCGGCTACCTCACGGTCTGGGCGGTCTGCTCGGTCGCGGCGCTGTGCGCGGCGGTGGCCCTCCTCGCCGTACCCAAGACTGCTTTCGGCGATTGACCCCGGCTGCTTGGATGGCAGGCATGACCACCTCCAGCAAGGCCACCGACCTCCTCGCGCTCCACCACGCTCCCGAGCTCCTCACCGTCGTCAACGTCTGGGACGCGATCAGCGCCAAGGTCGTCAGCGACACCGAGGGCACCAAGGCACTGGCCACCGCCAGCCACTCGATCGCCGCGACCCTGGGCTACCCCGACGGCGAGGTCATCCCCGTCGAGGAGATGATCGACATGTGCCGGCGCATCGTCGAGCACACGTCGCTGCCGGTCAGCGCCGACCTCGAGGGCGGGTACGGCGACGCCGCCGACACCGTCCGCCGCGCGATCGGCGTCGGGGTGGTCGGCTGCAACCTGGAGGACCAGATGAAGCCGCTCGCCGAGGCGGCCAAGCAGGTGGAGTCCGTGATGGCCGCGGCCGCCGCGGAGGGCGTGCCCGACTTCGTCCTCAACGCCCGCACCGACGCCTTCCACCTCGGCCGTGAGCGCGACCGGGGCGAGGTGCTCGCCGACGCGGTCGAGCGCGGCAAGGCGTTCCTCGACGCCGGCGCGCCGGTCGTCTTCGTGCCGGCGATCCTCACCGAGGAGGAGATCGTGACGCTGGTCGAGGCCTACGGCCCGCAGCGGCTGACCACCATCGCCATCCCCGGCACCCCGTCGCTCGCGCGGCAGCAGGAGCTCGGCGTCGCGCGGGTGTCCCACGGTCCGCTCTCGCAGAACGTCGCCCTGACGGCGCTGCAGGAGCTGGTCGAGGAGGTCCAGCGCGGCGGCGGCGTGCCGAAGACGATGCGGATCCTGAACTGACGGCCAGCCGGATCAGATCGTCGCGGTCTGCGCAACGTCCGACGATGCGGTCGCCCACACCGCCGCATCGTCGGACGTCCCGCGTGACGTCCGACGAAGTGGTCGCGCCTACCCCCGCCGCGCCAGCGCGCGCATGAAGTGGCCGCGGCTCTCGTCGTCGAGGTCGTCGTGGGTGAGCGCCGAGCGCATCTCGTCGAGGTCGCCCATCCACGCGGCCAGGAGCGAGGGGACCAGCAGGCCCGAACCGGAGCGGGCGACGGCGATCGCGTCGCCGGGGCGGATCACCCCGGGCTCGACGACGGCGAGGTAGGTCCCGGCCCGACCCCGGGCGGCGAAGCGCCGGACCCAGCCCCGCTCACCCATCCGCGCGGCGAAGTTGGCGCACGGGACCCGGGGAGCGCTGACGCGCAGCACCGCACTCCCGACGGTCCAGACATCGCCGTACGTCGAGGCGTCGACGTCGAGGCCGGTGGTGGTGATGTTCTCGCCGAACATCCCGTCGGGCAGGTCCCGGTCGAGCTCGCGCCCCCAGTGGTCGAGCTCCTCGCGGGCCACGGCGTAGACCGCCTGGTCGGCACCGCCGTGGTGGCGGCCGCTGCCGATGAAGTCGCCGGCCACGCCCGAGACCCCCGACCCGTCGGCGGCGCGTCGCTTGGGACCGGGGTCGGCGACCTCGATCTGCGGCACCGGCACCTTGATGATGCCCGTGGGGGTCGGCTTGGCCGAGCGCGGGGACGGCGAGCCGACGTTGACGGAGAGCACGGAGGACATGTCACGAGCCTAGGGACGCCGGGCAGGCTTGAGCCCGCGATTTATGGTGGAAGGGTCATGAGCACGGACGAGCCACGCGACACCAGCCACCACGAGAAGGCGCGCGACGCGCGCACCGGCCAGTCGGCGTCCGCTGCGCGCATCAGGTTCCAGTCGCAGTGGGTCGAGGAGCAGCTGCGCATCGCGCAGGAGCGCGGCGACTTCGACGACCTGCCCGGAGCGGGCAAGCCGATCGAGGGTCTCGGCGGAGAGCACGACCCCGACTGGTGGCTCAAGAAGCTCGTCGAGCGCGAGCAGATCAGTGTCCTGCCGCCGGCGCTCGCGATCCGCAAGGAGGACGCGGAGCTGGCGCAGACGCTGGACCGGCTCCCCACCGAGCGCGAGGTGCGGCGCGAGGTCGAGGAGTTCAACGCGCGCGTGCGGCGTGCCCGCATGCAGCTCCAGGGCGGACCCCCGGTCATCACGCCAGAACGCGACCCCGAGGACGAGGTCGCGCTCTGGCACGAACGGCGAGAGACCAGACGGGCCGCCCAGCGCGCTGCGCTGCAGGAGCAGCAGGACGCGCAGCCGCGGCGCTGGTGGTTGCGCCGGTCGCGCCGGTCGAGGCGCAGCTAGTGGGTCAGCTGCCCGACATGCAGGCGACCATGTCCTCGGAGCCGAGGTCGGACAGCGCCTTGGTGTCGGCGTCGGACGGCTCGTAGTCCTCGTCCTTCTCGACCATCGCGTTGAGCGCCTCGTCGGACAGGTCGGAGTCGTGGAAGGCCTTGGCGACACACTCCGCCTGGTCCTTCGGCAGGCTGAAGTCCTCGCCGCCGATCTCGCCCCCCTCGGTCAGCACGTCGGTGAGCTCGTCGACGGAGGGACGGCCCCCGCCGTCCCCGCCGCAGCCGGCGAGAAGAACTACCGTGGCCGCGACAGCGAGCCCCAGCTTCCTGGTCATGTGTGTCCCCCAGACGGATCGGGCCGGGTTGCTCCCGGCCTCCCGGGGGAAACCTAGCGGAGCCCCGAGACCGCTGTCTCGCGTGGGATCGGTCATATCGAGGACCGGTCGACGGCGGGTAGGTTCCGGCCCATGCGATCAAGCAAGGACTTCTTCCGCCCCCTCGCCGTGGGCGCGCCACAGCCAGTCACGGAGATCCCCGCCCGGCCCAGCCGGGCGATCCACTTCTTCGACCCGTCCAACGAGAAGATGGCCGCCAAGGTCCCCCAGATGGTCGGCTCCGTCGACGTGCTGCTCGGCAACCTCGAGGACGCCGTCAAGGCCGACAACAAGGAGGCCGCGCGCGCCGGCCTGGTGCGGATCGCGAAGGAGACCGCCGAACTCGGAGGGCAGAGCGGTCCGACGCAGCTGTGGACCCGGATCAACGCGCTCGACAGCCCGTGGGTGCTCGACGACCTGACGACGCTCGTCACCGAGATCGGGGACAAGCTCGACGTCATCATGGTGCCCAAGGTGCAGGGCGCCGAGGACATCCACTACGTCGACCGGCTCCTGGCGCAGCTCGAGGCGCGTGCCGGCCTCGAGCGACCGATCCTCGTGCACGCGATCCTCGAGACCGCGCGCGGCGTGGCCAACATCGAGGAGATCTGCGGCGCCTCGCCGCGCATGCAGGGCCTCTCGCTCGGCCCGGCCGACCTCGCGGCCGACCGCCGGATGAAGACCACCCGCGTGGGGGGCGGCCACCCGGGTTACCTCGTGCGGTCGGACCCCGACCCCGACCAGCCCGACGCGCACCGCACGACCTACCAGCAGGACCTGTGGCACTACACGATCGCCCGCATGGTCGACGCCTGCGCGATGCACGGGATCTACCCCTACTACGGCCCGTTCGGCGACATCGCCGACGTGGTCGCGTGCGAGGACCAGTTCCGCAACGCCTTCCTGCTCGGCTGCGTCGGCACCTGGAGCCTGCACCCCAAGCAGATCGAGATCGCCAACCGCGTCTTCGCCCCCAGCGCCGACGACATCCGCCACGCGCGCCGCGTGGTCGCCGCCATGGGTGACGGCACCGGTGCCGTGATGCTCGACGGCAAGATGGAGGACGACGCGTCCCTCAAGCAGTGCCTGGTGATGGTCGAGCTCGCCGAGCAGCTGGCCGCGATCGACCCGAAGCTGAAGGCGGCCTACGACGCCGTGGAGGTGTCGGCATGAGCGAGGACTTCCGGCCGCGCCGCTCGGTGCTCTACATGCCGAGCTCCAATGCCAAGGCGCTGGAGAAGGCGAAGACCCTCCCGGTCGACGCGATCATCTTCGACCTCGAGGACGCCGTCGCCCCCGACGCGAAGGCCGAGGCCCGCGAGGCTGCGGCGGCAGCGGTCCGCTCCGGGGAGTACGGCGGTCGCGAGCTCACGATCCGCGTCAACGGCGCCGGCACCGAGTGGCACGAGGCCGACCTGGCTGCCGCCGCGGCGGCCGGCCCCGACGCCGTCGTCGTGCCCAAGGTCGGTTCCGCCGCCCAGGTCCGCGACCTCGCCGACGCGCTCGCAGCAGCGGGGGCGCCCGAGCACACGAAGCTCTGGGCCATGGTCGAGACGCCGGAGGCGATCTTCGACGCGCGCGAGCTCGCCGCCGCCTCCGAGCGGCTGACCGTGCTCGTGCTCGGCACCAACGACCTCGTCAAGGAGCTCTACGCCGAGCACGTCCCCGGCCGGGCGCCGATCCTGCCCTCCCTGCACACCGTCGTCCTGGCCGCCCGGGCGGCCGGCATCTCGGTGGTCGACGGCGTCTACAACGACGTCAAGGACCTCGACGGCTTCCTCGCCGAGTGCGAGCAGGGCCGCCAGATGGGCTTCGACGGCAAGACCCTGATCCACCCCGGCCAGGTCGAGGGCGCCAACACCGCGTTCGCGCCGAGCGAGAAGGCCGTCGAGGACGCCCGCGGCATCCTCGCCGCGTGGGACGCCCGCACCACGGGTGTCGTCACCTACAACGGGCGGATGGTGGAGAACCTCCACGTCGAGTCGGCCCAGCGCACGCTGGCGATCCACGACGCAATCGGTTCGCTCCGGGCCTGAGGAAGTGGGACGCTCGGTCGCATGACCGAGGTCCACCACGTCGCGCTCCTCCACGACGGCGGGGTCCTCGTCGACGAGACGGGAGCCCTGCCGTCGTTCGTGCACCAGGACGACTCGCCCGGGTCGAGCCTCGCGGTCTCGCTGCGGCTCGTGGGCGCCGACGTGCTGGTGTCCCCGACGGCCAGGCTCGACGACGGCGGACGGGTGCAGCTCGTCGGCGTGCGTCACGGCGACCCGGCCGGCACCTTCGTCACCCCCGACCGGCTCGCCGACCCGGCCCTCGCCGCGGTGGTCGCGACCGCCGTCACCGAGCTCGACCCGGCACGCACCCCACCCGGCCGGCCCGCGTGGTTCCGCCCCGGGTGGTTCGACGAGGTCGAGGCGTGGATCGACTCCGTGCTGGAGGGGTCGGGGCGGCGGCGTACGCACCCCATCGAGGCCGTCAAGATGTGGAGCATCTCGGCCGTGGCCCGCGTGCGCACCGACGCCGGTGACCTGTGGCTGAAGGCGCCGTGCGAGCACTTCCGGGCCGAGGCGAGGGTCCACCCGACCGTCGCCCGCCTCTTCCCCGACCTGGTGCCGTCCCTGGTCGCGGTCGAGGAGGAGCAGGGCTGGCTGCTGATGGAGCCGCTGGTCGGCGCCGAGGACGAGGACCGCGCGGACGGTGCCGGGCTCGAGGTCGCGACCGTGTGGGCGCGCACCCAGGTCGACGCGGTCGCCCACGTGGACGAGCTGGTCGCCGGCGGCTGCCGGGTCCGCGGCGTCGAGGAGACCCTGGCTGCGTTCCACGACCTGCTCGACCACAGCACCGAGCTGCCGCTGCTCACGCCCGAGGAGCTCGAGACGGTCCGGACCTCCGGCGTCGACGCGGTGGTGCGCGAGTTCTGGGCGGCCGGGATCCCCGACACGCTCTCCCACGGCGACCTGCACCTCGGCAACGTCGCGTGGGACGGCACCTCGCTGCGCATCTTCGACTGGACCGACGGCTGCGTCTCCCACCCGTTCCTCGACGCCTCCCACCTCGCCCACTTCACCCGGTCGCGGCCCGGGGACCAGGGGCTCGAGGCGACGTACGCCGAGCAGTGGCGTGCTGCCTACCCCGACGCCGACGTCGACCGCGTGCTCGAGCTCGCGCCGTTCGTCGACCTGGTGTTCCAGGCGGTCACCTTCGACGACATCGCCAGCACGACCGAACCGATGTCGCGCTGGGAGCTCGGCGGCGTCGTGGCGGACCTGCTGAGGACGCTCTCGACGCACGAGGCGCTCAGGAGCGACTAGCCCCGAGCATCGCCGCTCCGACGGCGGCGAAGGGTCCGGAGGGCACGCGCTCGAGGCGGTCCGCGAGGTGGAGGGTCGCGAGGAACGGCGACCGCGACGCCCGCCGGTCGAGCGCCTCCTCCACGGCGTGCAGCAGGGCGTCACCGGCCTCGACCACGCCGCCGCCGAGGACGATCACCTCGGGGTCGACGCCGAGCGCGACGGCGGTGACGGCCTGGGCGAGTCCGTCGGCGAACTGGTTCCACACGGTCGCGGCGTGCGCATCGCCGTCCAGCGCGGCCTTTCGCAACCTGCCCACCCGCGCGGACTCGCCGCCGGGCCACATGCGGGCGAGGGCCGACCCGGAGGCGATCGTCTCCAGGCAGCCGCGCTGGCCGCAGCCGCAGAGCACGCCGGCCGGGTCGACCGAGACGTGGCCGATCTCCCCGGCCACCCCGCTGGCCCCGCGGCGGAGGCGTCCGTCCACCACGATCCCGGCGGCGAGGCCGGTGCCGATCCCGAGGTAGGCCAGGTCGGTGGACCCGGTGAGCGCGGCGACGCCGAGCGCGGCGACGTTGACGTCGTTCTCGACCACGACCCGGCGCCCGACCACCTCGGCGAGTCGGGCGGCGAGGGCGAGGGGCACGCCGTCGATGTCCAGGTTGACGGCGTGCGAGACCTCGCCGCTGTCGGGGTCGACCATGCCGGGGACACCGATGCCGACCATCGAGGCGGGGCCGACCGAGCCGCTCAGCTCGTCCACCACCCGCGCGGCCGTGCGCAGCACGCCGTCGGGTCCGGCCTGGGTGGGGAAGCGCACCTGCGCCACGACCGAGCCGTCGCCGCCGAGGGCGACCCCGAGCGCCTTGGTCGCGCCGATGTCGATGCCGATCACGGGTGCCACCCTTGCGCACGCAGCACGTCCTCCACCACGGCGTACGACGGCTGGGACCCGCCGTGCGTCACGATCCGCGGCACGGCGAGCGGGAGCTCCCCCGGCCAGCCGTAGTCGACGAGAACCACGGTTCCGCGGGCGGCGAGGTCGGCGAGCAGCGCGAGCGTCGCGGGGTGCCGATGGGCGTCGCGGGCCTGCACGACGACAGGACCGCCGAACACCGACCCGGCCTCGACCACGGGGGCGTCGAGCCCCCAGGGCACCGCCCCGACCGCGATGTTGGGCTCGGTCTCGACGCGCACCAGCTGGGCGCCGGTCAGGTCGGGCAGGTCGCCGTCGAAACGCAGCGCGGCGCGGGCGCCGGCGAGCTGGCCGTCGAGGTCGTACGCCGCTGGGCGCCCGGCTCCGCGGGGCAGCTTCTCGATCCGGCGGGCCGCGTCGGCCAGCCGTTCCTCGGTGAGTCGCCCGTCGGCCACGGCGGTGACGATCGCGGCCTGGACGTCCCGCACGAGGCCGGACTCCTTGTCCGGCCCGATGCAGAGCAGGTCGGCGCCGGCGGCCAGCGACAGCACGGCGGCCTCGGGGATGCCGCGACCCTCGCTCGCGCCGGCCATGTCGAGCGCGTCGGACACGATCACGCCGTCGAACCCGAGCGTGCGCAGGGTCCCGAGCACCGCCGGGCTCAGGGTCGCCGGCAGCTGGTCGTCGAGCGCTGTCACCACGATGTGCGAGGTCATCACCGCCGCTGCGCCCGCCTCGACGGCCGCCCGGAACGGCACCAGCTCCCGCGACTCGAGGACGTCGGTCGTGACCGGGAGCAGCGGCAGCGCGAGGTGGCTGTCGGTGGCGGTGTCGCCGTGGCCCGGGAAGTGCTTGAGGCACGCCGCCACACCCGCCGACTGGAGGCCCTCGACCCAGGCGACGACGTGGCGCGCGACGTGGGCGGGGTCGGAGCCGAAGCTGCGGGTGCCGATCACGGGGTTGTCGGGGTTGCTGTTGACGTCGGCGACGGGGCCGAGGTCGAGGTCGACGCCGCAGTCCGCGAGCGCCGTACCGATCATGGCGCCGGTGGCGCGGGTGAGGTCGAGGTCGTCGGCGGCCCCCAGCGCCGCCGCACCGAGGTGGGGACTGCCACTCGCGTAGTGCAGTCGCGTGACGTCGCCGCCCTCCTCGTCGGTCGCGATCACGGCGGACGGCGCCACCGCCCGGATCGCGTCCGTCAGGCCTTTCACATCGCCGGTGGTGTTGCTGCCGAAGAGGCAGATGCCTCCGAGGCCCTCCTCGAGCAGGCGCGCCCAGTCGTCGGGCAGCGACGTGCCGGCGAAGGACGCCAGCTGGACGGCGAGCGCGAGCCGCTCGACCTCGGCGCTCATCCCTTCACCGCACCCGAGGTCATGCCGGCGACCATCCGGCTCTGCACGAGCAGGAAGAAGATGATGACCGGGACCGCGATCAGCGTCGAGCCGGCCATCACCGCGCCCCAGTCGGTGCCGCGGTTGACGTCGCTGAAGGTGCTCAGCCACACCGGCAGCGTGCGCTTCTCGGCGTTGGTCATCACGACCAGCGCGAGGGTGAACTCGTTCCAGGCCTGGATGAACGCGAAGACGCCGGTGGCCACCAGGCCCGGGGCGAGCAGCGGGAAGGTGATCCGGAAGAAGGCGCCGACCCGCGTGCACCCGTCGACCATCGCGGCCTCCTCGAGATCGACCGGCAGTCCGGCGACGAAGCCGCGCAGGGTCCAGATCGTGAAGGGCAGCACCGCAGCGACGTACAGCCCGCTCAGGCCGATCACGGTGTTGGTCAGCTCGAGCGTGTCGAGCATCTTGTACTGGGAGATGAACAGGCCCTCGGCCGGGATCATCTGCACGACCAGCAGCGTCACCACGAACGAGCGGCGGCCGCGGAAGCGGAAGCGGGAGACGGCCAGCGCGGCCAGGAACGCGAACAGCAGCGCGACCACGACCGTGCCGACGGTGACCATCAGGCTGATGCCGAGGGCGTTGACGAACCCGTCGTCGGCGAAGAGCCGTCGGTAGTTGTCGAGCCCGCCGCCCAACGGCAGCCAGGTCGGGTCGGGCGAGCGGATCTCGCGGCGGGTCAGGAAGGACGTGTTGACCATCCAGTAGACCGGGAAGACGCAGGCCACGAAGACCAGGACGCCGACGAGGTCGACGACGACGCGGGTGCGAAGGGGGACGGTGAGACTCATGCGTCGACGTCCTTCACCATCTTGGCGACGTAGGGCCAGGTCAGCACGACGGTCAGCGCGAGCATGAAGACCGCGACCGCGGAGGCGACGCCGAAGTTCCCCTCGCCGATGCCCGAGCGGTAGATGTAGGTGCCGAGCAGGTTGGTCTCCCGGGTCACGCCGCCGGCGTTCTGGAGCACGTAGATCTGGGTGAAGACGCGCAGGTCCCAGATGACCTGCAGCAGCCCGACGATCAGCAGGATCGGTCGCGTCAGCGGCAGGATCACGTGCCGGAGCCGCTGGACCGGGCCGGCGCCGTCGACCTCGGCGGCCTCGATGATCTCCGCCGGCAGCTGGATCAGCCCGGCGTAGACGGTGAAGGCGACGAACGGGACGCTCATCCACACCACGACGACGGCGGCGACGAAGAAGAACGAGAGCGGCTCGATCAGCCAGGAGTGGCCCTCGTAGTCGAGGCCGCCCCGGGCGAGGAGCCAGTTGACGACGCCGTACTGCGAGTCGAAGAGCCACTGCCAGACCGTCAGGGCGGCGAGCACCGGCATCGCCCAGGCCAGCAGGAGGCCGGTCTGCACGAGGAGTCGCACCGGCTTGGACATCAGCCGCATGGCGAGCGCGAGCAGCGTCCCGATGACCATCGTGGTGGCGGCGCACACGAGGCAGAAGACGACCGAGCGCAGGACGAGCAGCCACAGGTAGCGGTCGCCGAGGATCTCGGCGTAGTTGTCGAGGCCGACCCACTCGGCCGGCCGCCCGAACTGCTGGGCGAGGCCGTAGCCCTGGAGGGACAGCACGACCTGACGCACCAGCGGGTAGCCGAGGCCGGCGCACAGCGCGAGCAGCGCGGGCAGCAGGAGCGTGTAGGGCAGGACCGACCTGCGCGTCCGCGGCGGTGGCGGCGTCGGGCTGGCGGACCGGGTCGGCGTGGTGCGGACCATGGTCGTGGACATCGTTCACCTCCTCGGGTGCGCGGGCGGACGGTCGGGCGTGCTGGGCCCGCGCGGCCGGGACGGGTGGGTCCCGACCGCGCAGGCAGTGCGGCGTACGCCGCTAGTTCAGCTGCTCCTCCATGGCCTTGTCAGCCCCGGCGGCCAGGTCGGCGATGTCGCCGCCGTTGGCGATGCCGACGAACAGGTCCTCGAGGATGCGGGCGCCCTCGACGCTGGCCCAGCCGGCGGCGGCCGGGGTGAGCTTGGCGTTGCTGGCGGCCGCGATCGTGGCCTGGGCGAACTCGTCGTCGCCCAGCTCACTGGCCAGGGACACCTTGGCCGGGGTGAGGCCGTTGGCCGCGAGGATCGACTGGTAGTCGTCGCTGAGCATGATGGCGACGGCCTTCTTGGCGAGGTCCTGGTCGGGCGACTGGGCCGCGACCGCGATGTTGGACCCGCCGAGCAGCACCGGCGCCGGGCTGCCGTCGTTGCCGGGGAGGGCGAAGACGCCGACCTTGTCCATCATGTCGGGGCAGCCCGCGTCGGCGTCGGCGAGCACGCCGCCCATCCAGCCGGGAGCCGACATCATGGCCATCTCGTTGTTGCAGAAGGGCACCTGCGGGTCGGTCTCGTTGCCGTCCTTGGCCGCACCGGAGGCCTGCTCGAAGAGGGTCTGCACCGTGGCGAGGCCCTCCTGTGACTCGGGCGAGGCGAGGGCGCCGGTCCAGGTGCCGCCGTCCTCGGTCGCGAGGTCGCCACCGTCGTTCCAGACGAAGGACACGGCGTTGCGCCAGTCCTGGCCGGGGAGCCAGAAGCCGGAGAAGTTGGCCGGCTGCGGGTTGTCCTTCTTCAGCTTGATCGCGGCGTCGACGAACTCCTGCGTCGTCGTGGGCACGTCGATCTTGGACTTCTTGAACAGGTCCTTGCGGTAGAAGACGTACTTCGACCCGGCGTAGTAGGGCACGGCGTAGGTCTTGCCGTCGGCGGTGCCGGCGTCGACGAAGCCGGGCAGCAGGTCGTCCCCGCCGAGGTCCGCCAGCTGGTCGCTCAGGTCGGTGAAGGCGCCCGCGGTGGTGAAGGTCGCGGCCTGGGTGTTGCCGACCTCGACGACGTCCGGCGTCTCGGACTCGCTGGAGAGCGCGGTCGTCAGGCGCTCGACGAGGCCCTCCCACTGCTGCTCCTCGATGGTGAGGGTGGCGCCGGGGTTCTCGTCCTCGAAGGTCGTCTTGAGGTAGTCGCGAGCCTCCTGCGGGGTGTCGGCACCGTTGAGCCACACCCGGATCTCCGAGGAGCTCGAGCCGGACTCGCTGGCGCCGTCGTCGCCGTCGTCTCCTGAGCCACAGGCGCCGAGCGCCAGGGCCATGGACAACGCCGTCGTCAGGGCGAGAGCGTGCTTGGTCGTCGTACGCACCAGTCGTTCCTTTCATGGGTGGAACCGGCGACGGGCGTCACGAGACGCCCAGCTCTCCGGCCAGGACAAGGCCGGCGGCGCCGACCAGGACTACGTCGTCCCCGAGGTTCGACGTACGCACCGTGAGGCTGTCGGAGGTGACGGCCATGACGCGGCGACGCAGGGTGGTGGTGACGGCGTCGCGCAGCGCGCCGTCCAGCAGGTCTAGCGGTCCGGTGAGCACGAGCTCGTGCACGTTGAGCGCTCCGACGATCGGGGCCAGCACCTCGCCCAGCCGGGCTCCGGTGGCGGCGAGGAGGGCGGTCTCGTCGTCCGCCGCGGCCAACCTGGCCCGCAGGCGGGGTACGGCGAGGAGGGTCTCGAGGCAGCCGGTCCGACCGCACGCACAGGGCTCGCCGTCGTCCTCGGCGGTGACGTGGCCGATCTCGCCGGCCGCGGCGGCGTGGCCGTGGAGCAGGACGCCCTCGAGGATCAGGCCGGCGCCGACACCGAAGCCGACCCGGAGGACGAGCAGCCCGCCCTCGGCAGCCCCGCCGTAGGTGTGCTCGGCGAGGGCGGCGACGTTGGCGTCGTTGGCGACGTGCACCGGGAGGCCGGTCGCGGCCGCGACCTCACCCGCCAGGTCGGTGCCGTGCCACCCGAGGTTGGGGGCGTCGAGGACGGTGCCGCGGTCGTCGACGATGCCGGGCGAGCCGATCCCGATGCCCAGCACCGGGCGGCCGCTGCGCTCGACGAGGGTCCGGGCCAGCTCGACGGCGAGGGCGACGGCGTCGGTGCCACGGGCGCCGCCCGACGACACCTCGGCACGGTCCACGACGGCGCCGGCGAGATTCATCACCGCGCCCTGCATGGTGTCGACCGAGGAGAGGTCGAGGCTCACGACGTGCGAGCTGTCGACGACCATCCCGACGAGCGTCGGCGGCTTCCCGACCCGCGCCTCGGCCGGGGCGCCGAGCTCCTCGACCAGGCCGTCGGCGAGCATCTCCCCGACCAGGTCGGAGACCGTGACCCGGGTCAGGCCGCTGGTGCGCGCCAGGTCCGCCCGGCTGGCGGCGCCCGTGCGGAACAGGTGCTGCAGCAGGAGGGTGCGGTGGTGACGGCGAGCGTCCTCCTGGCGCACCTTGCCCTGCGGGCGCAGGCTCTTGCCGACGCGAACGGTGGTCTGAGTCACATTTGTTAGTTCATCGCACTAACAAACTCCCTGTCAAGGGGACAACGGCAAACTCGTGGATCCGCCGGTCACTTCTTCGCCCGCCACACCCGCTCGAACGGCAGTCGCCAGGCGTGGGGAGCGATGAGCTGGTGGATGGCATTGGGTCCCCAGGTGCCCGGCGCGTAGGGCTTCACCGGCGGCGGGTTGTCGAGCAGGCCGGCCGAACGGTCCCACAGCGACTCGATGCCCTCGGCGGTCGTGAACAGCGTGTGGTCGCCGCGCATCGCGTCGAGGATCAGCCGCTCGTAGGCCTCGAGCACGTCACCGGCCGACTCGGTCTCCCCCGTGGAGAACTGCATCGACAGCTTCTGCAGGCGCATCCCGGGGCCTGGGCGCTTGCCGTAGAACGACAGCGACACCTTCGACTCGTCGGCCAGGTCGAAGGTCAGGTGGTCGGGGCCGGCCGAGCCGACGCCGCTGTTCTGCGGGAACATCGAGCGCGGCGCCTCGCGGAACGCGATGGAGATGATCCGCTTGCCCTCGGCGAGCTCCTTGCCCGTCCGCAGGTAGAACGGCACCCCGGCCCAGCGCCAGTTGTCGAGGTGGCAGGCCAGCGCGATGAAGGTCTCGGTGTCGGAGTCGGAGGCGACGCCGGGCAGCTCGGTGTAGCCGGTGAACTGCCCGCGCACGACGTTCTTGGTCTCGATGGGCAGCAGGGAGCGGAACACCTTGTTCTTCTCTTCCGAGATGGCCCGCGGCTCCAGGGCCGTCGGCGGCTCCATCGCCACGAACGCGAGCACCTGGAACAGGTGAGTGACGACCATGTCCTTGTAGGCACCGGTCGACTCGTAGAAGTTCGCCCGCTGGTCGAGGCCGAGCGTCTCGGGGATGTCGATCTGGATGTGGTCGATGAAGTTGCGGTTCCAGATCGGCTCGAAGAGCCCGTTGGCGAAGCGGAACGCCAGGATGTTCTGCGCGGCCTCCTTGCCGAGGAAGTGGTCGATCCGGAAGACCTGCGACTCCTTGAACGTCTCGTGCACCCGGGCGTTGAGGCTGATCGCGCTCTCCAGGTCGGTGCCGAACGGCTTCTCCATCACGATCCGCGACCGCTTGACGAGGTCGGCGTCGCGGAGCATCTCGATCACCGGCAGCGCCGCCTTCGGCGGCACGGACAGGTAGTGCAGGCGGCGTACGTCGCTGCCGAGCTGTCGCTCCGCCTGGCCCACGGCCGCCGCGAGCGCCGCGGGGCCGGCCGACTGCGGGACGTAGACCAGGTTGTCGTCGAACTGGTTCCACTGCTCGGCGGTGAGCTTGTGGACGCCGAACTCCTCGATCGCGGTCCGGGCGAACTCGCGGAACTCGACGTCGCCCATCTCCTCCAGCGAGGTGCCGACGATGCGGATGTCGGGCGCCAGCTCGGAGACGCTGAGGTGGGCCATGCCCGGCAGCAGCTTGCGCCGGGCGAGGTCGCCGGTGGCCCCGAAGAGCACGATGACGTGGGGATCGATCCGCTCCTGCTGGTAGCGGGAGGACACCCGCGCCTCGGCCGGGTAGGAGATGGTCTGGGGCTGGGACGGCGGCAGCTCGCTCACGCCTCGATAGTGGCACCGCCTCCCGAGGGTCACCACCCCTGTGGAGGTGGACAACCGTGTCCACGATCGGGCAACGTAGGGACGCGCTCCACCACGGAGCGGACAAAAAGGAGGCACCACCATGGTCATTCTTGGCCTGATTCTTCTCATCATCGGCCTGGTCATCTCGAACTCGCTGCTGACCACCATCGGCGCGATCCTGCTGATCGTCGGACTGATCCTGAACTTCGTGCCGATCGGCGGCAGCAGCCGCAGGGTCTTCTAGCGCACGCCACCCCTGCACCGCGTGGCCCGTCCCTCCGGGGGCGGGCCACGCCGCATTTCGGCGGCGGGCGTTTCGGCCTGGGATGGTGATGTCCGATATCGACTCGTCGGTCGTCGGTGCCAGCGGGCAGGATGCGCTCTCGTGAGCGAGTCGAGCGTGGAGCGTCCCGGCGTGAGCGAGTTCTGGTCGTCGCTGTCGACCGAGGGCCGGTGGCTGCTCTCCACCGTCGTCGTCCAGACCCTGGGCCGCGGCCTGACCCTCCCGTTCACGATCATCTACATGAACGAGGTCCGCGGGATCTCGCTCGACCTCGCCGGCCTCCTGATGGCCTTCATCGCCGTGGTGGCGCTGGCCGTCACCGGCCCGGGCGGCGTGCTGGTCGACCGTGTCGGGGCCCGCCGGATGCTGCTGTTCTCCACCTCGTGCCAGCTGGTCGGCTGCGTGGTCATCGCCTTCGCCACCACGCCGCTGCTCTTCGCGCTCGGCTTCGCGTTCCTGGGCATCAACTTCGGCGTCTCGTGGCCGGCCTTCAACGCGCTGGTCGCCGCGGTGACCACCGGCGAGACGCGCCAGCAGTACTTCGGCATCAACTTCGCGCTCATCAACCTCGGCATCGGCGTCGGCGGGATCATCGGCGGTTTCTATGCCGACGTCACCGACGCGACCACCTTCACCGTGATCTTCCTGGCCGACGCCGCCTCGATGCTGGTGCCGATCCTGCTGCTGCTCGGACCGCTGCGACACGTGCAGGGCCTGGCCGAGCGGCCCGCCGACGACGACGCACCCGGCTCCTACCTCGCGATCCTGCGGCAGCCGGCGGTCGTGTGGCTGACGGCGCTGACCTTCCTGGGGACGTTCGTCGGCTACGGCCAGATCGAGGCCGGGCTGCCGGCGTTCGCGCGGTCGGTCAACGAGGTGTCGACGCGCGTCATCGGGTTCGGGTTCGCGGTCAACACCGCCACGATCGTACTGCTGCAGTTCGTCGTGCTGCGGAGGATCAGCGGGCGGCGCCGCACGCGCGTGCTCGTCGTGATGACCGCCCTGTGGGCCGTGGCGTGGCTGACCCTCGGGCTGACCGGCGTGGTCGCCGGCACCCTCGCCGCGGCGATCGGGGTGCTCGCGTTCAACGGCGTCTTCGCGCTCGGCGAGACCCTGCTGCAGCCGACGATCCCGGCGATCACCAACGACATGGCCCCCGACCACCTGAGGGGCCGCTACAACGCCATCAGCGCCGGCGCCTTCCAGGCCGGCACGATCCTGGGCCCGGTCGTCGCCGGCGTGATGATCGACCACGGCTGGTCGTGGGCCTTCATCGCGATGATCGTCGCCGGCTGCTCGGCGATGGCCGTGCTCGCGCTCGTCGTCGAGCGGCTGATCACCCCCGCCGTCAACGGGATCGCCGGTCCCGCCGCGCCGCTGACCGACCCTGCGACCGGCGAGCAGGTCGTCGCCGACTGAGGGCTGTCAGCCGGCCGAGCGTGCGGCGGCCACGAAGGCCCTGATGGCGTCGTGGTCCTTGACCCCGCGGGCGCCCTCGACCCCGCTCGACACGTCGACGCCCCAGGGCGCGGCGAGGTGGATCGCCTCCGCGACGTTGTCCGGGCGCAGGCCGCCCGCCAGCAGCCAGTCGCCGTCGGGTCGCCGCGCCGCGAGGGCGCCGAGGTCCCACCGCTCCCCCGATCCCGCCCGGGGCGCGTCGAGCAGCAGCAGCTCCTCGTCCCAGGCCCCGACGTGGAGGTCGGTGTCGTCGCGCAGCGACGTCGCCCGCCACACGCGGCCGAAGTCTCGGTGCGCCTGCGCGAAGTCGTCGCGGGTGTAGCCGCCGTGGAGCTGGAGGACGTCCACGCCGACCCGGTGCGCCGCCGCGACCGCCTGCGCGACCGGCAGGTCGCTGACCACCAGCGCGGTCACAACCTCGCCGCGCACCGAGTCGACGATGGTGGAGGCGGCCTCGACAGGCAGGTCGCGCGGGCTGCCCTCGCTCATCACGACGCCGACCGCGTCGGCCCCGGCGTCGACCGCCACCCGCGCCGAGTCGACGGTGTCCAGCCCGCAGACCTTGACGAACATCACTCGGTCCCGCGGGAGCCGAACTTCTCGTCGATCCACAGCTTGGCCGACCCCATGAACCCGGCGACGTCGTGCACCATCCGCCCGAGGGCGTCCTGGGTGTTGGCGAAGGCCGTCGAATAGCTCTTGGCGGCGTCCTGGGCGGCGTCGCTGACCTTCGCCTCGGCGTCGTCCTCGCGGCGGGGGTAGGTGCCGCGCAGGATCGCGGTGTAGTCGCCCGACTCGGTCCAGCGCCGCAGCTCGGCGGCCCGGACCACGTTGAAGGGGTGCGTCCGGTTCTCGACCAGGAACATCTTGAGCACCGAGTCACGCAGGTCCTCGGTCTCCTCGTACTCGGAGGCCTGGGCGAAGAACGAGGTGATGTCGAGGTCGTCGAGGTGCCCGCCGCTGGCCAGCTTCATGTGGACGCGGGTCGCGACGGCCGGGTCCTGGGTCGCCAGCAGCCCGGCCCGGTCGGCCGACAGCTCCGACTTGCGCGACCACTCCCGCAGCGCGGCGATGAGCGCGCGGATCCCGAGCGCGCCGCCCGGCAGGGCGTAGAAGATCCCGCTGACGTTGAGCAGCCGGTGCAGCAGCGTGTGGTAGACGGCGTGACCGCTCAGGGCGTGCCCGAGCTCGTGCGCGATGACGAACCGCAGCTCCTCGTCGTCGAGCAGGTCGACCATGCCGGAGTTGATGACGATGACGGGCTTGTTCATGCCGATCGTCTCGGCGTTGAACGCGGGACTGGCCCGGACGTAGAGCTCCGGCAGGTCGGTCGCGTCGAGGGTGGCCCCGACGTCGGCGAGCAGGTGGTGGAGCCGGGTGAACTGCCGCTCGTCGGCCTTGACCGCCGACCCGAGGAGCAGCAGCCGCCACTGGCGCTCGTTGACCAGCCCGTTCAGGGTCTTCAGGACGGTGTCGAAGCCCTTGAGCTTGCGCAGCGCGACCAGCGCGCCACGGTCCGCCGGGTGCTCCCACGCCCGGGAGCTGATGCTCGTGAGACGGACACGGGACCTGGTCACGTTCTTGGCCATGCCGGGATCCTTGCACGGCGCTCCGAGCGCCGGAGGAGAATCAGCCCTCCGTCATCGGGATCCGCACACCTCGCTCGGCCGCGACCTCGGCGGCGCGGTCGTAGCCCGCGTCGACGTGGCGGATGACGCCCATGCCCGGGTCGTTGGTGAGCACGCGCTCGATCTTCTCGGCCGCCAGCGGCGTACCGTCCGCGACACAGACCTGTCCGGCGTGGATCGAGCGACCCATCCCGACGCCGCCGCCGTGGTGGATCGAGACCCAGGTGGCGCCGGACGCGGTGTTGACGAGCGCGTTGAGCAGCGCCCAGTCGGCGATGGCGTCCGAGCCGTCCTTCATCGCCTCGGTCTCGCGGTACGGCGAGGCGACCGACCCGCAGTCGAGGTGGTCGCGGCCGATGACGACCGGGGCCGTGAGCTCGCCGCTGGCGACCATCTCGTTGAACTTCAGCCCCGCGAGGTGGCGCTCGCCCTGGCCGAGCCAGCAGATGCGGGCGGGGAGCCCCTGGAACGAGACCCGCTCGCCGGCCATCGTGATCCACTTGTGCAGGCGCTCGTTGTCGGGGAACAGCTCGAGGATGGCGCGGTCGGTGGCGGCGATGTCGGCGGGGTCGCCGGACAGGGCGGCCCAGCGGAACGGGCCCTTGCCCTCGCAGAACAGGGGGCGGATGTAAGCGGGCACGAAGCCGGGGAAGTCGAAGGCGCGGTCGAAGCCGCCCTTGCGGGCCTCGTCACGGATCGAGTTGCCGTAGTCGAAGACCTCGGCGCCGGCGTCCATGAAGCCGACCATCGCGGCGACGTGGGCGGCCATGGCGGACTGCGCGGCCTTGGTGAAGCCGACGGGGTCGGCCTCGCGCTGGGCCTGCCACTCCTCGAACGGCACGCCGACGGGGAGGTAGAACAGCGGGTCGTGGGCCGAGGTCTGGTCGGTGACGACGTCGATCGGCGCGCCCTGCTCGAGCAGCGCCGGCACCATCTCGGCGGCGTTGCCGAGCACGCCGATCGAGAGCGGGCGACGCTCGTCACGCGCCTCGATCGCCATCGCGACGGCCTCCTCCAGCGAGGCGGCCTGCACGTCGAGGAAGCGGTGCTCGATGCGGCGCTCGATGCGCGACTGGTCGCACTCGATGCAGATGGCGACGCCGTCGTTCATGGTGACCGCGAGCGGCTGCGCGCCGCCCATGCCGCCGAGACCGGCGGTCAGCGTGATGGTGCCGGCGAGCGTGCCGCCGAACTTCTTGTCGGCGACGGCCGCGAAGGTCTCGAAGGTGCCCTGCAGGATCCCCTGCGTGCCGATGTAGATCCAGGAGCCGGCCGTCATCTGGCCGTACATCGTCAGGCCGAGGTCCTCGAGGCGGCGGAACTCCTCCCAGTTGGCCCAGTCGCCGACGAGGTTGGAGTTGGCGATCAGCACGCGCGGCGCCCACGCGTGGGTGCGCATCACCCCGACCGGCTTGCCCGACTGCACGAGCATCGTCTCGTCGTCCTCGAGGTCGCGCAGCGTGCGCACCAGGGCGTCGTACGCCTCCCAGCTGCGGGCCGCCTTGCCGGTGCCGCCGTAGACGACGAGGTCCTCGGGCCGCTCGGCGTTGGCCGGGTCGAGGTTGTTCATCAGCATCCGCAGCGGGGCCTCGGTCTGCCACGACTTCGCGGTCAGCTCGGTGCCGGTGGCGGCGTGGATGGGCAGGCGGGGGTTGGTCGAGTCGTTCACTGGTTCTCCTCGGGAGCAGGGATGTCGTCGGTCCACACCTCGACGAGCTCGGTGATCAGGCCGTCGACGACGGTCAGGAAGCTGGCGACGTAGAAGGCGACGTCGTCGTTGAAGACGTGCGAGCGGAGGACGGCGCGGTCGCCGGCCACGACGAGGTCCTCCGGGACGAACCGCACCAGGGCGGGGTAGTCGGCGTTGTACGCGACCCACTCGTCGCGTGTGAAGGCCTTGCCGTCGTGCCGGTAGTCGCCACGGAAGTCGGCGGCCAGGAGGGCGGCGAGCTCGTCCCAGTCGCGCTGGTCGATGCGTCGGGCGAAGTCGCGCGCGACCTGCTCGACGCTCGCGGGGGTGCTCACGCGAGCTCCCCGACCACCGACTCGGCGGCGGCGAGGACGGCTCCGGAGGCGACGAGCTGGACGGCGGTCTCGATCTCGGGCGAGAGGTGCCGGTCGGGACCGGGACCCTCGATGCCCGCCTCGCGCAGCGCGGCCACGACCGCGGCGGTCGCCGGCGACGGCGTCAGCGGGGCGCGCATGTCGAGCGCGCGGGCGGCGGTCAGCACCTCGATCGCGACGACGCGCGTGAGCCCGTCGACCGAGCGGCGCAGCTTGCGGGCCGCCGACCAGCCCATGGAGACGTGGTCCTCCTGCATCGCGCTCGAGGGGATCGAGTCGACCGAGGCCGGGTTGGCGAGCCGCTTGAGCTCGGAGACGATCGCGGCCTGGGTGTACTGCGCGATCATGTGGCCCGAGTCGACGCCGGGGTCGTCGGCGAGGAACGGGTTGAGCCCGTGGCTGCGGGTCTTGTCCAGGAACCGGTCCGTACGCCGCTCGCTGATCGAGGCCACGTCGGCGGCGACGATCGCCAGGAAGTCCAGGACGTAGGCGACCGGGGCGCCGTGAAAGTTGCCGTTGGACTCGACGCGACCCTCGTCGGCCAGCACCACCGGGTTGTCGACGGCCGAGGCGAGCTCGCGACCGGCCACCACCGCGGCGTACTCGACCGTGTCGCGGGCGGCGCCGTGCACCTGCGGCGAGCAGCGCAGCGAGTAGGCGTCCTGCACGCGGTTGCAGTCGCCCGTGCGGTGCGAGGCGACGATGGCGGAGTCGGCCATCAGCGAGGTCAGGTTGGCGGCGGACTGCGCCTGCCCGGGGTGCGGGCGGATCGCGTGGAGCTCGGCGGCGAACACCCGGTCGGTGCCGAGCTGGCCCTCGACGCTCATGGCGGCGGCGATGTCGGCGGTCCGGAGCAGCATGCGCAGGTCGCTGATCGCCATCACCAGCATCCCGAGCATGCCGTCGGTGCCGTTGATCAGCGCGAGACCCTCCTTGGCGGCCAGCTCGACCGGAGTCAGTCCGGCGTCGGCGAGCGCCTCGGCGGCCGGCACCAGCTCGCCGGCCGCGTTGCGCACCGAGCCCTCGCCCATCAGCGCGAGGGCGCAGTGCGAGAGCGGCGCGAGGTCGCCGGAGCAGCCGAGCGAGCCGTACTCGTGCACGACCGGCGTGATGTCGTGGGTGAGCAGGTCGGCGAGGAGCTGGGCGGTCTCGCGGCGTACGCCCGTGTGGCCCGTCGCCAAGGTCGAGAGCCGGAGCAGCATCAGCCCGCGCGTCACCTCGCGCTCGACCTCCGGGCCGGAGCCGGCGGCGTGTGAGCGCACCAGCGACTTCTGCAGCTGCGCCCGCATCTCGGTGGGGATGTGCCGGGTCGCGAGGGCGCCGAAGCCGGTCGAGATGCCGTACGCCGGGGTCTCGGCGGCGGCGAGCACGTCGACCACCTCCCGCGCCCGGTCGATGGCGGCCAGGGCGTCGTCGCCCAGGGTGACGGTGGCCCCGTCGCGAGTGACGGCGATGAGCTCGTCGAAGGTGACCGGGCCGGTGCCGACGATGACGGGAGCGAGTGACATGTCGCTCATCCAACTCCCGGGGAGCACCCTGCACCACCCACTCCTCCACGCTGCGTGTCTCGGATGCGAGACACCCCGAGGGAGGTGGCGTATGGACGGGCCGCGCCCCTAGGTTGGATTGATGACCACCTCGCAGATCGTCTGGACCATCGTCATCGTCGTGCTCGTGCTGGCGATCGCCGGCGTCGTCGTCGCCTCGATGCGCAAGCGCAACCGGGAGGACAACGCCGCGAGGGCGCAGGAGCTGCGGCGCGACGCCGACACCCGCGCCGCCGGCCTGCCGGACGCGCAGGCGCAGGCGGAGCAGGCGGAGGCCCGCGCCGAGAAGGCCCGCGCCGAGGCGGCCCGCGCCGAGGAGGAGGCCGCCGTGGCCCGCACCGAGGTCGACCAGCAGCAGGCCCAGCACGAGGACCAGATCCGCGCCGCCGACCGCCTCGACCCGAACGTCGACCACCGCGCCGAGGACTACACCCCGGCCGCGGCCACCCCGGCCGGCCCCTCGGACATCCCGGCCGACCCGGCCTACGCCGACCCGACCACGGGCCGCGCCACGCCCGGAGCGGCGACCACGCCGAGCCGCGCCGACGACGGCGGGCCCGACACGATCCTCGACGCCGACGACCACGCCGCGGACTCCCGGGCCACGGACGACCGCACGCTCGACGACCGCACCACCGAGACCGACACCCGCCCCGACGGCACCTCGGTGACCCTCGGCTCCGAGGACGGCACCACGACCGACACCACGACCGACACGACCGACACGACCGACACGACCGGTGGCACCCACCGGGCCTGAGCATGACGCAGGTCCCCGCAGCCACCCGCACCCTGCGGGTGCTGCGGTTCCTGGCCAGCCAGCCCTACCCCGTCGCCCTCGACCGCATCGCGAGCGCCTGCGACCTGCCGCGCAGCACGGCCTACCACCTGGTCAACGCGATGATCGCCGAGGGCTTCGTGGTGCACCTCGAGGACGAACGCCGCTACGGGCTGGGACTCGCGGCCTTCGAGGTCGGCAGTGGCTTCTCCCGCCAGGAGCCGCTCCAGCGGGTGGCCCGTCGTCCCCTCGCCGCCCTCGTCGACGCGACCGGGCTCAGCGGCCACCTGGCCGTCCTGCACGGCAACGACGTGCTCTACGTCCTCGAGGAGCGCGCACCGGGCCGCCCCCCGCTGGTGACCGACGTCGGCGTGCGGCTGCCCGCCCACCTGACCGCCAGCGGCCGAGCGATCCTGATGGCGCTGCCCAGCAGCCAGGTCCGCGCGCTCTACCCCGATCAGTCGGCCTTCGTGGAGCGGCGCGGCAGCGGACCCACCACGCTCTCGGCGCTGCGCCGACTGCTGAGCGAGTCGCGGCAGCGCGGCCACGCGGTCGAGGACGGCGAGGTGTCCGACGGGCTCGCCAGCGTCGCCTCGCCGGTGCTCGACCACAACGGGCACCCGGTCGCGGCTGTCGCGCTCACCTTCGCGCACGGCACCCCGTCGGACCGGGCGGCCGCCGGCGTGCAGGCGACGGCACTCGAGCTGACGCGGCGCCTGGGCGGGGAACGCCGGAAATAGATGGCGGCCGACCTGCTCCCTCGGAAAAGAGCCGGCCGGCCGCGTCGGACGATCATGCGAATCGACCATGACTGCGGCGTGGAAAACCACTCCGCGGACCCCCCCGGATCCAGGTCTCCTCGATCTTCCCCGCCGTGGCGGGTCGAATCCGAACTGATGACAGCCTCGCAAGTCGCCGCCCACAGAGGTTCCACTGCGGCCCCACGGTCGGGTAACAACTGAAGGTTCAACGTGGCGTGTCGAGGCATCCAGGGTCGATGGGTGCGATAGCGCGACGTTACCGACAAGTAGGATCCATGTCACGGGAACGAGCCCTCGCCACACGGCCTCGTGGCCATAGGCTCCATGACACGCACGTCCTGATCGAGGAGAGCAGTCCTTCATGCAGATCTTTGCCATCGCCGTCTCGCTGGCGCTGACCGTCGCCGCGGTCGCGCTGCTGGTCCCCGCCGTACGCCGCATGCTCGGCGTGATCCGCAGCGGCCAGCCGGCGCCGGGGCGCTCCGACAACCCGGTCGGGCGCGCGACGACGATGCTCAAGGAGACGTTCCTCCACACCCGGATGCTGCAGTGGCACTGGGTCGGGATCATGCACTGGTTCGTCTACGCGGCGTTCCTGTTCCTCAGCACGGCCGTGCTGGCGGCGTACTTCCAGCTCTTCGAGCCGTCGTTCGCCTGGCCACTGATCGGCCACTGGTACCCCTACGAGTGGTTCAGCGAGCTCATCGGCCTGCTCAGCACGGTCGGCATCGTCTTCCTCATCGTCTACCGCCAGTTGCACCACCCACGCAGCGAGGGCCGCAAGAGCCGCTTCTTCGGCTCGAACTTCTGGCAGGCCTACTTCGTCGAGGCGCTGGCGCTCCTCGAGGGTGGCGCCATCCTCTTCGTGCGCGCCGCGGAGTGGAAGCTCGACGAGGACGCCGGGCGCAGCCACTACCCGCTCGCCTCCTGGATCGGCGACGCGCTCTACACCAACGACCCCGAGACCCTCGAGAACCTCATCTACGCCATCGCCGCGTTCAAGATCGCGCTGGCGATGATCTGGCTGATGGTGATCGCCCGCAACATCACCATGGGCATCGCGTGGCACCGCTTCACGGCGTGGTTCAACATCTACTTCAAGCGCGAGTCAGACGGGGGTACGGCGCTGGGCGCCATGAAGCCCCTCACGTCGGCCGGCCAGGCGATCACCCTCGACGACATCGACGACCTCGACGAGGACTCCGTGCTGGGCGTCGGCTCCGTGGAGGACTTCTCCTGGAAGGGCATCCTCGACTTCACGACCTGCACCGAGTGCGGCCGCTGCCAGTCGCAGTGCCCCGCGTGGAACACCGAGAAGCCGCTGTCGCCCAAGCTGCTGATCACCAGCCTGCGCGACCACGCCTACGCCAAGTCCGACGGCGACGAGGCCCACGCCGAGCGCGCGCTGATCGGCTCCGGCACCAAGGGCGAGAGCGGCGGCACCGTCGGCACCGACGTCCTCGACTACTTCTACAACCCCACCGACGCCGCCTTCGTCATCGACGAGGACGTGCTGTGGAACTGCACCTCGTGCGGCGCCTGCGTCCAGCAGTGCCCCGTCGACATCGAGCACGTCGACCACATCATGGACATGCGTCGCTACCAGGTGCTCGTCGAGTCCAACTTCCCCGCCGAGCTCAACGGGCTGTTCAAGGGCCTCGAGAACAAGGGCAACCCGTGGAACATGTCCGCCTCGGCGCGGATGGACTGGGCCAAGGGCCTCGAGTTCGACGTGCCCGTCGTCGGCGAGGACCTCGAGTCGCTCGAGTCCGTCGACTGGCTGTTCTGGGTCGGCTGCGCCGGGGCGTACGAGGACCGCGCCAAGAAGACGACCCGCGCGGTCGCCGAGCTGCTCGACATGGCCGGTGTCTCCTTCGGCGTGCTCGGCAACGGCGAGACCTGCACCGGTGACCCGGCGCGTCGCGCGGGCAACGAGTTCGTCTTCCAGGGGCTCGCGCAGCAGAACGTCGAGACCTTCAAGGAGTACAAGGTCAAGAAGGTCGTCTCGACCTGCGCCCACTGCTTCAACACGCTCAAGAACGAGTACAAGGACTTCGGCATCGAGCTCGAGGTCGTCCACCACACGCAGCTGCTCAACCGGCTCGTGCGCGAGGGCAGGCTGACGCCGGTCAAGGACGGCGCGGGCGCCGCGAAGCGCTCGATCACCTACCACGACCCGTGCTACCTCGGTCGCCACAACGACGTCTACACGCCGCCGCGCGAGCTGCTCGAGATCCTGCCCGGCGCCGAGTTCACCGAGATGGAGCGCAACTCCGAGAAGTCCTTCTGCTGCGGCGCAGGCGGCGCGCGCATGTGGATGGAGGAGAACATCGGCGAGCGCATCAACCTCAACCGCACCAAGGAGGCCGTCGGCACCGGTGCCGACCAGATCGCCGTCGGCTGCCCGTTCTGCCGCGTGATGCTCTCCGACGGGCTGACCGCCGAGCAGGCCGCCGGCAACGCCCGCGAGGAGGTCGAGGTCCTCGACGTCGCGCAGATGCTGCTCGCCTCGGTGAAGGGCGAGCAGGCGACGAAGGCCGCACCCGGTTCCGCGTCCGCCGCAGCCCCGGCCACCGCCGCTGCTGGTACGGCGACCGCCACCGCCGCGACCGACGTCGCCACCAAGGACGAGCCGGAGGCCGGCGACGTCACCGTCACCGAGGACACCGTCACCGAGACCGCCGACGCCGGCCCCGCCGCCAAGGCGTCGGGTGGGTCGTCGCTCTTCGACACCCCCGAGGCAAAGGCTCCCGCGTCCGGCGGCTCGCTCTTCGACACCCAGGCGTCCGAGGCGGCGAAGAAGCCCGAACCCGCGTCGAGTGGGTCGCTGTTCGACACCCCCGCGCCCGAGAAGCCGGAGCCGAAGGCCGAGCCGGCCGAGCCGGCCGAGCCGGCCGAGCCGGCCGAGGCGAAGGCCGAGCCGGCCGCGAAGCCGGCCGCCGACCTCGGCTCCGGCGGGTCGCTCTTCGACCTGGCCGAGCCCAGTCCGGCACCGGCCCCTGCTCCGGCCCCTGCACCCGCGCCGGCTCCTGCTCAGGACGAGGCGAAGGCCGAGCCGGCCGAGCCTGCCGCCAAGACGGGCGCCGACCTCGGCTCCGGTGGCTCGCTGTTCGACATCGCCGCCCCGGCTGCAGCAGCGCCGGCCGCGAAGCCCGCCGAGCCCGAGCCGACCCCCGACCCGACCCCCGAGCCCGCAACGTCCGACGAGGCGGCTGCCGCGACGACCGAACCGCCGGACGTCCCCGAGGCGGAGGCAGCGCCCGAGGCAGAGACACAGCCCGAGGCAGAGGCACAGCCCGAGCCCGCTGCTCCGGCGGCGTCGTCCGGCACCGTCAGCACGCCCGCCACCGCGATCCCCGAGGGCGGCTCGCTCTTCGACCTCGAGGCACCCGCGCCCGTCGCGGCAGCACCGAAGGCCACCGAGCCCGAGGCGGCGACCCCCGAGCCGGAGCCCGTAACGTCCGACGAAGCGGCTGCCCCGACGACCGAGGCGTCGGACGTCCCCGAGGACACCGGCACGACGTCCGACGAAGCGGCTGCCCCGGCGACCGAGGCGTCGGACGTCCCCGAGGCGGAGGCAACGCCCGAGCCCGAGGCGGCGACCCCCGAGGCGGAGGCAGCGACGTCCGACGAAGCGGCTGCCCCGACGACCGAGGCGTCGGACGTCCCGCAGCCCGCCGAGCCGGCCGAGGACACCGAGCCGCGCGAGGATCTCTCTCCCGGGGCAGCGCTCAGCCAGGCGGCCACGTTCGCGCCGGAGGGCGACGACCCCGAGACGGTCCCCGACGCCGACGACGCCCCCGAGGCACAGCCCGAGCCGGACGCGGACGCCCCGAGCGAAGAGCCCGCCGAGGAGCCCGTCGAGGAGCCCGCCGACGAGCCGACCGAGCCCGACGCACAGACCCAGCCGGAGACCACCGCACCGGCAAAGCCGGCCGGCGGTGGCGCCGTACACACGCCGAAGACCGACGTCGACATCACCGCGGCGGACTCGCTCTTCGACCTCTGAGCACCCGAGCCCGCACCGGGTAACGCCACCCAGCAGGCACTCCCGCCCCCACTGACGGGGGCGGGAGTGCGCATTTCGTGGCGTTACCCAGAAGCAACGCACCATCCTGACACCACTGTGACGTCAGAATTGCTTGACGTGACGTCATCGTGGTGTCAGAGTGATGCGCATGGACATCACGCCGTACGTCGACTCCCTCCGCCGGGACCTCATGGCCGCCGCCGAAGCGGGCGGCGACGAGGTGCGCCAGGCGGCCGAGCGGCTGACCTTCGCCCTCGACCCGAGCGCCCGCCTCGCCCTGATGGAGGCCATCTCCCAGGCCGCGGCCGAGATCACCGCCGAGCTGCCGGACGGCGGCGTCGACGTGCGGCTCAGCGGCCGCGAGCTCGACTTCGTCGTCGACATCGCCCCGTCTGCGCCGGCCGTCCCCGCCCCGCCCGCGCCGCCGGCGCCTCCCTCCCCGGCCGACGAGGACGAGGGCCTGGCCCGCGTCACCCTCCGCCTCCCCGAGTCGGTCAAGGCCCGCGCGGAGGAGAAGGCGGCCGCCGCCGGCCACAGCCTCAACACCTGGCTGGTCAACGTCGTCCGGGCTGCCACCAACGACCACGCCGTCAGCGTCGACATCGACCTCTCGAGCCTGCCGTTCTTCGGCCAGGACTCCTCCCGCCAGTCGGGCAAGCGCCGGATGACCGGCTGGCAGTAGCACCCGCAAACGCCGTCAAGCAGCACGGCCGACCAGCACCCAGGCTGGTCGGTAGGACTCTCACACCCTGGAGACACCCGTGGAACGCACCTTCGAGACACCCAACCCGATCGAGCTGTACGTCGAGAGCCACTCCGGCCTCATCACGATCACCGCCGCCGACGTCGACCGCACCGAGGTGACGATCACCGGCAGGCACGCCGAGGACTTCCTCGTCGAGCAGCGCGGGGACCAGGTCCAGGTCGTCGCCCCGCGCCCGGCGATGGGCTTCCTGGCAGGCAACGGCCACCGCTCGCAGGTCACCGTCCTGATGCCCGCCCACAGCGCGCCGACGGTCAAGACCGGCAGCGCCGACACCGTCCTCCACGGACCGCTCGGCGGGCTGTGGGTCAACACCGGCTCCGGCGACGTCAGCGCCGAGCTCGTCGACGGCGCCTCCGAGGTCGTCAGCGGCTCCGGCGACGTCCGCGTCACCGAGCTGCGCGGCCATGCCCGGATCAAGAGCGGGTCGGGTGACGTCACCGTCGACCGGTGCGACGACCTGAGCGCCTCGACCGGCTCGGGCGACGTACGCGTCGACACCGCCGTCGGCCAGCTGGCGATCAAGACCGGCTCCGGCGACGTCCAGATCGGCGAGGCCGCCGACGACCTCTCGCTCTCCACCGGCAGCGGCGACCTCTCCGTCGACGTCGCCCGCAAGGGGCGCTACGTGGTCAAGGGGGCCAGCGGCGACGTCCGCATCGGCGTCCCCGCCGGCACCCCGGTGTGGACCGACATCACCACGCTCTCGGGCCGCGTCCGGTCCGACCTGACCCCCGTCGGCGCGCCGGCCGAGGGCCAGGACCACCTCGAGATCCGCGCCACGACCGCCAGTGGCGACATCGTCCTCCAGCAGCGTTGACCGACCACACAACAAGGAGCACCGCCATGTATGCACGCACCGAGCTCGAGCTGATCGCCCGTCACCACCTCGCCGAGCGCCGCACGGAGGCGACCGGCACCCGCCGCAGCCGGGCCTTCACCCGGCGCACGTCCTGACCGACCGGGTCAGGACTTCATCGCCACACCCCGGCGCCAGTAGCCCATGAAGGCGACCTGGCTCCGGTCGATGTGCAGCTCGTTGACCAGGTGGCGGCGCAGGCCCGTCACCACCTTCGACTCCCCCGCGATCCACGCGTAGAGCCCGTCGAGCTCGTGGCCGACGGCCCGCGCGATCGCGATCTCCTCGCCCGAGGAGGAGTAGGACGGCGTCTCCCACAGGTCCGGGTCGACCTCCTCCGCCGCGACCTCGACGGTCGCGCCGGGCAGACCCAGGTGGGCCACGACCTCGTCGTGCAGCCGCTCGCCCAGCGGCGCGGACTCGCGCGGCAGCCACGTCACGCTGACCCCCGCGGGGGCACGCACGTCGAGGATGTCGGCGGCCGTCGGCACCTCCATGAACGCGGCGCCGGTCGCGGTCGGAGAGAGCTGCTCGAGGATCGTGCAGACGGCGGGTACGGCGGTCTCGTCGGCCACCATCAACAGCTCGGCGCCCTCCGTGGGGGCGAACTCGATCCCACCGAAGTCGAAGCCCTGCCGCGGGGCGATCATCACCACGCGGTCACCGGGGGCGGCGGCCGCGGCCCAGATCGAGCCGGGCCCGACCTCGTCGCCCTCCAGGTGCAGCACGATGTCGACGACGATCGTCGTCGCGGCGCCCGAGCCGCGCACGTCGCGGATCGTGTAGGTGCGCATGTGGCCGCGCTCCTCGGTGGGCTGGTCGAGCCAGGTCGACATCCACGTCTCGTCGGCCTCGGAGACGTCGCTGATGCCACCGGTCACCGGGTCGGGGAAGACGAGCTTGAAGCGCTGGTCGTAGCGGTCGCCCTCGACGCCGTACTCCCCCAGCTCGTCGCCACCGAGCTCGATCCGCACGAAGCTCGGGCTCAGACGCTCGACCGAGACCACCTCCACCTCGGTGAGCAGCATGGGCAGGACGGCGTCGGTGGTGCTCATGGTCATGAGATCTCCTGGATCGTGCGGTGCTCGGTCGTGCGGTGCCGCGAGACGGGCACCACCAGTGGGGTGTGCGAGACGGGGTCGTCGATGACGCGGTTGTCGAGGCCGAACACGGCCCGGACGACGTCCTCGGTGACGACCTCGCGGGGCGTGCCCTCGGCGACGACGGTGCCGGCGCGCAGGGCCACGAGGTGGTCGGCGTAGCGCGCCGACAGGTTGAGGTCGTGCAGCACCATCACGATGGTGGTGCCGCGACGGGCGTTGAGGTCGGCGAGCAGGTCGAGCATCTCGACCTGGTGGGCGACGTCGAGGTAGGTCGTCGGCTCGTCGAGCAGGAGCAGGTCGGTGCCCTGCGCGAGCGCCATGGCGATCCAGACGCGCTGCCGCTGGCCACCGGAGAGCTCGTCGACGGCGCGGTCGGCGAGCTCGGCGGTGCCGGTCAGCTCCATCGCCTCCTGCACCGCGGCTCGGTCCTCGGCGCTCCAGCGGGTGAAGACGCCCTGGTGGGGGTGCCGTCCACGACCGACGAGGTCGGCGACGGCGACGCCGTCGGGCGCGATCGGGTTCTGCGGCAGCAGCCCGAGGACCTTGGCGACCTCCTTGGTCGGGCGCCGGTGGATCTCCTCCCCGTCGAGCAGCACCGCGCCACCGTGCGGTCGCACCAGCCGGGCCAGCCCCTTGAGCAGGGTCGACTTCCCGCACGCGTTCGGCCCGACCACGACGGTGACCTGCCCGTCGGGGATCGCCACGCTGACCTCGCGCACGACCGTGCGGTCGCCGTAGCCGAGCGTCACGGCCTGGGTGAGCAGCCTGGTCATCCGGTCCTCCCTGTCGCGGCGCCGCGCGCCAGCAGCCACAGCAGAAACGGTCCGCCGACCGCCCCGGTCACGATGCCGACGGGCAGCACCGTGTTGGGGATGAGGTACGCCGCCACGTAGTCGGCAAGGAGCATGAGCACCGCGCCGACGAGCGCGCCGGCGACGAGGCTGTGCCGTCCGCCCATCAGCGAGCGGGCGATCGGGCCGGACATGAAGGCGACGAACGCCACGGGTCCCGCGGCGGCCACGGCGGCCGCCGTGAGCAGCACCCCGACGAGCAGCAGCAGGTCGGTGCGGTGGCGCCCCACGCCCAGTCCGGCCGCGGCGTCGTCGCCCAGCTCGAGGGCGGGCAGCGCGCGGGCGAGCACCGCGAGCAGGGGAAGCAGCACGGCCAGGGCGAGCGCGAGCACGCCGATCGTCGGCCACTGCACGGAGTTGAGGCTCCCGACCAGCCAGCGCAGCGCCAGCTGCACGTCGTAGGTGTTGGAGCGGGCGAGGAGGTACTGCACCACCGAGACCATTGCCGCCGCCACGCCCACGCCGACGAGCACGAGGCGGTAGCCGCCGGTCGTGCCGGCGACCCAGCGCACGACGCCGGAGATGACGACCGCGCCGACGATCGCGAAGACGGAGACCGCGTCGTCGCGCAGCCCCAGCGTCAGCACCGCGAACACACCCGCGGCGCTCGCCCCCAGGCTGACGCCGACGATGTCGGGGCTGGCGAGGGGGTTGCGCAGCAGCATCTGGAAGAGCGACCCGGCCGTGCCGAGCGCCAGCCCGACGAGCACGGCCATGACGGCCCGCGGCAGCTTCGTCTCCATCAGGATGAAGGTCGAGACGGGGATCTGCTCGCCGAAGAGGATGCGGAAGAAGTCCGGGACGGTGAACGTGTAGTCGCCGAGCAGCACCCGCGCGGCGAAGGCGGCGACGAACGCCGCGCCCAGGCCGGCGAGAGCGACCCGGCGTCGACGGGCCCGACCGGTCGCGACTGTCAGGGTGTTCACAACGGGGTCCCCGCGGCGTTGTTCGGAGGAGCGCAGCGGGGGAGAAGAACGTCGTGGGGTGTTCACAGGCCCATCCGTCCGCGGCGCACGAGCAGCAGGAAGAAGGGCACGCCGAGGATCGCGGTCATGATCCCGACCTGCACCTCGGACGGCGGCAGCACCACGCGGCCGAGGGTGTCGGCGAGGAGGACCAGCGCAGCGCCGTACCCCGCACTGAGCGGCAGCAGGTGGCGGTGGTCGGACCCGGTGCGGGTGCGCACGAGGTGGGGCACGATCAGGCCGACGAATGCGATCGGGCCGGCGGCGGCGGTGGCGGTGCCCGCCAGCAGCACGATGACCAGGCCGACCAGCAGCCGGTCGCGCGTGGTGTGGCGTCCGAGGCCCTGGGCCATCTCGTCGCCGAGGGCCAGTGCGTTGAGGGTGCGGCTCAGCGCCAGCGCGAGCAGTCCTCCGACCAGGAAGATCGGCGCCAGCGTCACGACCATGTCCCAGGGCCGGCCACCGATCGAGCCGACCTGCCAGCGGCGCATCACGTCGAGCGCGGTCTGGTCGACCAGCTGGACGGCGACGGTCCAGCTGCTCGCCGCCGCCGCGAAGGCCGCGCCGGCCACGGTGAGCTTGGCCGGGGTCGCGCCGTCGCGGCCGATGCCGGCGATCGCGTGCACGGCGACGGAGGCCACCGCGGCGCCGATCAGTCCGAGGACGACGTAGGCCTGCAGCCCGCCGACGCCGAGGTAGGAGATGCCGAGCACGATCGCGAGGGCGGCGCCGGCGTTGATGCCGAGGATGCCCGGGTCGGCCAGCGGGTTGCGGGTCAGGCCCTGCATGCAGGCGCCCGCGAGTCCGAGGGCGGTGCCGACGAGCAGGCCCAGCGCCGTACGCACCGCACGCACCTCCAGCACCGTGCGGTCCGGCCCGTCGTGGAACAGCGCGGACGGCGAGATGAGTCGCGAGCCGAGGAGGACCGACGCGACGGCGGCCACCAGCACCAGGGCGAGCATCACGGCGTACGCCGTCGCCGGGCCGGCCGCGGAGGTGCTCCGCGGCCGGTCCAGTCGTCCCAGCCCGGTGGTGGTGACCGCCATCGTCTCTGTCCGTCAGTCCCGGATCAGGGGGTGGAGCCGTCGCCGTCGATCGCCGCGGCGACCTTCGGGATGAACATGTCCATCGCCACCGGGAGCGACAGCGGGGACGGGGCGGAGAGGCCGATGGACTCGATCGGGTCGACCTGGGCGTACCACCGGTTGTCGGCCACGGCCGGGATCTGGTTGACCAGCGGGTTGTCCGCCAGCTCCTTCACGTTGGCCTCGGAGGTCGCGTAGGTGAGGAACACGTCGGCGTCGAGGTCGGCGGTGCGCTCGGCGGAGATGTTGAAGAGGAACTGGCCGGGCTTGCTGCGCTCCTCGACGAGGGCGGAGTTCTCCATGCCCAGCTCGACGAGCAGGCGCGGCCGGTTGTCCATCACGGTGTAGACGTAGAACGACGACGGGTCGGCGTTCGGGCCGGCGTAGGTGAAGGTCGTGCCCTCGAGCTGCGGGAACTCCTCGGCGGTGTCCGCGAGCACCTGCTCGGTCTCGGTCTTCACCTCGGCGGCGAGCTCGGAGCGGCCGAGCGCCTGGCCGACCATCTCCAGCGACTCCTGCCACGTCGTGTTGTACGGCGCGTTGGGGTAGGCCACGACGGGGATGCCGGCGTCGGTCAGCTGGTCGTACTCGTCCTGGGTGATGCCGGACTGGGTGGCGGTCACCAGGTCGGGCTGGAGCCGGACGATCTTGTCGACCGGGACGCCGTCGGCGGTGCTGAACCGGGTCGGCTGCTCGGCGCCGTCGATCTCGCCCAGTGCCTCGTCGAACCAGTCGGAGGACGAGTTGGCGTTGCCGGCGTACTCGATCTTGTCGGCGCCGACCGGGACCACGCCCAGCGAGAGCGGGTAGTCGGCCTCGGCGTAGCCGACGGCCACGACGCGGGTCGGGGCCTCCTCGATCGTGGTCGAGCCCAGCGCGTGCTCGATCGTGACCGGGAACGCGTCGGCGTCGACCTCGGTGGTGGCGGTGGGCTCGTTGGCCGAGTCGCTCGCGTCGGTCGTCGAGCCGGTGCTGCAGGCGGTCAGGGCGGCCACCGCGAGGGCGGCCGCGGCGCCGAGGCGCAGGGTGCGGGTCATGGGGAACTCCGTGGTTAGGGATGCCTTAGTGAGGCGAGCCTAACTTAGGTTCCACTTACCCCCGTCACCGCGTCCGGGACAAGCGCTCGTCGCCCTTCCAGGCCAGCACCGCGAGCGCGACGAAGAGCACCGCGATGCCCAGGCAGGTGAGGGCCACCGAGGCGTACCCGTGCTTGTCCGTGTTGAGGAACGGATAGGGATACCAGTTCACGATCTCGCCCCGGACCAGCGTGTAGACCAGCCACAGGATCGGGAACACGAGCGCGGGCAGCAGGTCGCCCCGACGGACCCGGTCGCGCGGCCCGAAGAACACCCATCCGGCCACGGCGAGCACGGGCACCACGACGTGCAGCAGGTTGTCGGCGAGGAGGTCGGCGCCGTCGAGCTCGTAGGTCCCCTTGAGCAGCACCTGCACCACGACGAAGGTGACGGTGATGCCGATCAGCCCGTCGAGCCGGAGCAGCCGCCACCACGTGGTGTCGCGGTCGCGGGCCAGCGCGATGGTCCAGCTCGACCAGGCGACCAGCGCGTTGGACAGGATGGTGAAGTAGCCGACGAAGCGGACCAGTCGTTCGCCCAGCTCCGGCGGGTCGGTCTCGTTGAGGACGTTGGCGCCCCGCCAGACGAGGACCACCTGGAGGACGAGGGCGGACGTCGCGACCAGCGCCGTGACCATGTGCCACCACCGTCCCCGGGTCATCAGATCGCCGTACGGTGGAAGCCCTGGAAGCTGCGGCTCGGCGTGGGGCCGCGCTGTCCCTGGTAGCGCGAGCCATACTTCTCCGAGCCGTAGGGGTGCTCGCTCGGCGAGGTGAGGCGGAAGAAGCAGAACTGGCCGATCTTCATGCCGGGGTAGAGCTTGATCGGCAGCGTCGCGACGTTGGCCAGCTCGAGGGTGACGTGGCCGCTGAAGCCGGGGTCGACGAAGCCGGCGGTCGCGTGGGTCAGCAGACCGAGGCGACCGAGGCTGGACTTGCCCTCGACGCGGGCGGCGATGTCGTCGGGGAGGCTGACGACCTCGTACGTCGAGCCGAGCACGAACTCCCCCGGGTGCAGGATGAACGGCTCGTCGCCCTCCGGCTCGACCTCGCGGGTCAGGTCGGACTGGTCGGCCGCGGGGTCGATGTGCGGGTAGCGGTGGTTCTCGAAGACGCGGAAGAAGCGGTCGAGGCGCACGTCGATGCTCGACGGCTGCAGCATCGCCGGCTCCCACGGGTCGAGGGCGATCCGCCCGGCGTCGATCTCGGCGAGGATGTCGCGGTCGGAGAGCAGCACGGGGGCAGCCTAGTGAATCGACACCGATTGGGACGGCTCGCGCACGGATTGGACAATGGCCGGGTGACCTTCCACCGCTACGTCGCGCTTGGCGACTCCTTCACCGAGGGCGTCGGCGACCCCGACCCCTCCCGTCCCAACGGTCTGCGCGGCTGGGCCGACCGCGTCGCCGAGGCGCTCGCGGTCGACAACCCCGGCTTCACCTACGCCAACCTCGCGATCCGCGGCCGCAAGCTGCCCGCGATCCTCTCCGAGCAGCTCGAGCCGGCGCTCGCGCTCGAGCCCGACCTCGTCACGATCCACGGCGGCGGCAACGACATCCTGCGCCCGCGCGTCGACGTCGACGGGCTCATCGCGTCGTACGACGACGCCATCGCGCGCCTCGTCGCCACCGGCGCGCACGTCACGATGTTCACCGTCTTCGACCCGGGCCCGACCGGGGTCTTCGCCGCGATGCGCGGCCGGTTCGCGCTGTTCAACGAGGGCGTGCGCGAGATCGTCGACCGCCACGACGTCACGCTCGTCGACATGTGGCGCATGCGGGACGCCGACATCGCCGCGATCATGGACACCGACCGGATGCACCTCAACGCGTACGGCCATCGCGACCTCGCCCGCCGGGTCCTCGACGTGCTCGGCGTGGACCACGCGCTCGAGCGGCTCGACGCGGAGCCGCGACCGCTGCTCGGGCGACGCGACCAGACCGTGCAGAACCTGCGGTGGACCCGCGAGTTCCTCGCCCCCTGGATCCACCGGCGCCTCACCGGCCGCTCGTCGGGCGACACCGTCTCGCCCAAGCGTCCGACGCTGGCTCCCGTCGACTGATCGGTGCCGGCACGCGTCGGGTACGATTCCGGCGCATCCTGCGGATGTAGCTCAGTTGGTAGAGCGCGACCTTCCCAAGGTCGATGTCGCGAGTTCGAGTCTCGTCATCCGCTCCGAGCGAGATCCACTCAGCCCGCGACGAAGTCGCGGGCTGAGTTGTCTCGCGAAGCGGCGCAGCCCGGCGTCAGCCGGGCAAGCCGACCAAACAAGCACCGCGCGACGAAGTCGCGGCCGTCTGCTCGCGAAGCGGCGCAGCCCGGCGAAGCCGAGCAAGCCGGCCTTTGGTCCACCGGCCCCGCGACGAAGTCGCGGCCGTCTTGCCCGCGAATCGGCTAGGACGGCGGCTGCGCGTCATCGGTGAACGCGGCCCGCATCCGGAGGTCCCGTCGGGGATCAGCGGGGGCGCAGCAACCGTTGACAGCCCGTCCCCCTCGGGCTGACATCCAGGCTGCCAGGGCCACCAGGAGGATGAATCCAGCAGCGGCCAGGTGCGCCATCCATTCCTCCGTTCGGGTACGTCGCGGGCAACAGAAGCCTCACATACCTCCGGGCATCCCGCGAGGCATCGCACCGGCGCCGCCGCCGCACACGCCGTGCTGCCAGCCGCCCTCGAACCACGCTCGCAGCCAGCGACGCATCTGGACGACCTCGGCACGCTGCTCGTCGCGGATGGTCTCCGCCAGGACCTCGACCGGGTCATGGGTTGCCACGCCGCGCATCAACAGCTGCTGCGACATCATGACTGCGCGCATGTGGTGCCCCAGCATGTCCTCCAGGAACGCCCGGTCGAGCCGGTCACCTTCGAGGCCGGTCAGGTCCCGCATCATCGGCTGATAGTCCACCTGCCCCGAGCGGTCCGGATACCAGTCCGCCAGCCACTCCTGCATCTGGTCGATCTGCGCGCTCTGGGAGCCGACGATGGCTTCACCGAAGCTGCGCATCTGGGCACGCTCGGAACGCTCCAGCGCCTGCGCAGCGACCACCGCTTCCTCATGGTGGGCGATCATCTCGGCGAGGTAGGTGTACTCGCCACCAGCCCGCATCCCATGTGTGGCGCCGGAGCCGGACACCATCCCGCCCGGTCCCCGCCAGCCCCGCCGTTGGCCCTCACCCGACCGGTCCGTCCGTCTGTCCCACTGCGAGGACATCATGCCGTCACGGCGATCGAACCGGTCCCCGTCATCGTGTGTGACCCTGACGGCCACGGCGGCAGCCACACTCGCCATCAGTGCAACCAGCACAGCCACCAGCACAGCAACGTGGCTTCTCATCACGGCCTCCCAGCCTGGGTCCTGCTCCCACCCTGCGGCCGCTCGGCAGGACGCCCCAGTGCCATGCGGCCCCACACCCCCGCCACAAGACCCTGCGGCCCCTGTGACGGGTGGGGAGGTTGCGACTTCTGTGACGAGAGGGGACAGTGGGACGCGCTCACGTTGTCCACAGTGAGGTCTTCCCCCATGCACCCCCGTCCCCGTCCACGCGTACGCCGCAGCGCCGCCGTCGGCATCGGCGCGCTCGCGCTGCTCCTCGTCGCCGTCCCGTTCCTGCCCGACAGCGGCCGCGACGGCGCCGGCCGCCCGGACCTCGAGCGGAGCGCCGGCAGCGGCATCGCGCCCGAGTCGCAGGCGGAGATCGAACGGGTGGTCGCGGAGGGCGAGAGCCTGACGGTGGACGGCCGCTCGTCGACGTACGCCCTGGCGATCGCGGCGACGCGGTGCGCGGTGTTCGAGGGCCAGCGCTACTGCCTGGGCCTCGGCTGGACCACCCGGACGCAGCAGGAGGCGGCCGAGGCGCTCGCCGCCGCACTGGCGACCGACCCGTCGCGGGCCGGCGACGTCGAGCAGCCCGAGCAGACCGGCGACCTCGACCCGACGACGGCCCTGCGCCAGCGGGCCGCGATGTCGACGAAGGACCGCGCCAGGGTCGAGCGCGCCGAGCTCGAGACCGCCGCCCGGTCGGTCGCCAAGGTGTGGGAGATCCGCCACGAGATCCAGGGCGTGCCGCTGCCCGACGACTTCGCGCTGCGCCACCCCGAGACCGCGATCGCCGCCCGGGCCAAGCCGCGCAAGCACCCGCGCGCCTTCAAGATCCTCGACGAGCGACACGTCCGCCCGCAGAACCTGACCTACTACTGCGGCCCCGCCACCGCGCAGATGATCGGCTGGGGCTGGCGCGAGCGCCGGCAGGGGCAGGCCCTGTGGGCCGACAAGCTGCACACCTCGACCGCCGGCACCTCGATCTCCGACATGGTCCGCGTCGTCAACCACAACACCGGCTACGACAACGACGACCACGCCGGCCCCTACGTCGTCCTCGACATCGGCGACTTCACCTACCTGCAGTGGTGGCGGCTGATGAAGCGCCACATCCACGGCTACAAGGCGCCGATCGTGCTCCACCCGATCCTGCACAAGAAGTTCTTCCCCTACCTCGACGACGACGCGTCCGGCCACTTCCAGGTCGGCCGCGGCTACCGCCGGACCCAGGACGGCAGCAAGCTCATCGGCTACTTCGAGCCGTGGGACCAGAGCCGGTTCGACCCCACGGAGCCGCGGATCGCCCGCACCCAGTGGCAGTCGGCCTACAAGAGCTTCCGCGCCAACCAGGCGCACTTCCAGCACAACCTGGGCGTCTGATGCGACGCGGGGTCCGTACGGCGCTCGCCGCCACCACGCTCCTCGTCCTCGCCGCCTGCGGGGCGGACGACGAGCCGACCGCCGAGCAGACGAGCACCCCGACGCCGACCGAGTCCGAGACGCCGATCGAGACATCCGGCCCCCTCGACTGGCAGCCCACCGGCCGCTCCCCCGACGCGCGGGTGGTCGTCGGTGAGCGCTGGACCGCGATCGCCGGCGAGTCCGACCTGCGCTTCGAGAGCAACGCGGGCGACGCCGACGACGTCGTGCTGCCCGACGACAGCGGCGGCAGCGTGGACGCCGTCCTGCTCGACGGCGACTCTGCCGTCGTGTCCTACGGGTTCGGCGGCGAGACGACCAGCGGGCTCGGCTACCGCGTCGACCTGACGACCAGCGAGCAGACGGAGATCGTGACGCCCGAGCCGGCCAACGGTGGCGACTGGGCGCGGCTCGGCGACAGCGTCCACTACCCCGGGCTCGGCGAGGGCGGAGTGGCGTGCCTGGCCACGCTGTCCGTCGCCGACGGCAACGGCGAGGACGGCTGGTGCCCCTCGGGCCGGGTCGGGATCGCCGAGCTCGAGGCCAACGAGGACGGCGTCGCCGTGATGCTCTTCGACTACGCCAGCCGGGTCTCGTGCCGCACCCTCGCGCTGCTCGACCAGTCCGGGATCCCCCAGCCCGTCGACGGTCCGGCCGAGTGCACCGGTTGGGACATCGCTGCCACGAGCACCGGCATCGTCTGGTCGGAGGTGACGAAGCCCAAGCGCCAGGAGGTCGCGCAGTTCCACGCGCGGACGGACAGCGGCACCGAGGACCTCGGCCAGGGCAGCACCGGGACGCTCACCTCCTGCGGCGGCGACACCTTCTTCGTGAGCGATCCAGCGACGCGGACCGACCCGGCCCGCCTGATGCGCTGGGACGGGGCCGAGCTCAGCGTCGCCTACGAGTCGACGTCGAGAGGCAACGCCTTCCTCGGCCGGCCCGAGTGCGCGGACGGCATCCTGACGATCTCCTCCTTCGGCGAGGACGGCGACGAGCAGGTCTCGGCCCACGTCGGCTAGGGCCGGTGCGAGACACTGCCCGGGTGAGCTTCGAAGGATTCCCCGTCGCCGCGCTCGACTTCTACGACGACCTCGAGATGGACAACACCAAGTCGTTCTGGGAGGCCAACAGGGCGACGTACAAGGACGCGGTCGAGGCGCCGATGAAGGCGCTGACCGCGGCCCTCGGCCCCGAGTTCGGCACCGCCAAGGTCTTCCGGCCCTACCGCGACGTCCGCTTCGCCAAGGACAAGACGCCCTACAAGACCCACCAGGGCGCGTTCGTCGGGGTGGCGCCGGCGACAGGGTGGTACGTCGAGGTGTCGGCCCGCGGCGTCCGCACCGGGGCCGGCTTCTACGACGCCGACGGCCCGCGACTCGCGGCCTTCCGCGACGCGATCGTCGACGACAAGACAGGTCCGCAGCTCAAGCGGATGCTGGCCAAGGTCGAGAAGGCGGGCTTCGAGGTCTCGGGCGAGCAGCTCAAGACCGCGCCGCGGGGCTACGACAAGGAGCACCCGCGCATCGAGCTGCTGCGGCACAAGCAGCTCTTCGCCGGCCGCGTGATCGGCTTCGGGCCGGAGGTCCACACCGCCGAGCTGGCCGACCTCGTGCGGGACGACTGGCGCACGCTCAAGCCGCTCGTCGACTGGCTGGCCCGCCTCGAGCCGGCGTAGCCGTCGGCTCGTCGACACACGCCATTCACCCCGTCGTCGCCCGCCGCTGTCACCCTGCGGGCATGGCCAAGCACCTGCTGTTCCTGCACATCGGACCCGAGGTCGTCGAGGTCGACGCCGAGGTCCGCGAGCGACTCGCGGCGGTCGGCGTCCGCACCCCCGACGTGACCCAGGACGATCTGCACCGCGCCGACCTCGAGATCCGCCGTGCCCACAAGGCGGCGGGGGTCCGGCGCAAGGACGTCGAGGGGGCCTGGGCGAAGATCTGCCGACGCACGTTCAAGCTCAGGTCAGACACCTTCGCCTCCATGCCCGGCTTCGTGGACGCGGCGCCCGAGCAGGCGGCCCTCGCCATGGACGGGCTGGCCGGGCTCAAGGTGCACCTCGTGGTGACGCCGGCCGCGCACGCCCAGCTGCCGGTGGCCTGGACCCGCATGGTCAAGCCCGCGCGGGTCCACGCGGTCGAGCCGGGCCTGACGTCCGCAGGATTCGCCGACGAGCTCGCGCGCATCGCGCTGTCGGAGGAGAGGAGCAGGCTCGACAAGGCCCTGCTCAAGCGGGCGTTGCGTCGCAAGCAGGTCGAGAAGGAGCTCGCCGCCTGACCCGATCGATCGGGGTCAGTGCGGCTGCCAGGCGTCCTCGTCGGCCGTGAGGTCGGCGACCGCGGCGGGCAGCTGGCCGTCGGCGAGGTCCTGGATCGAGACACCCTCGAAGACCGAGCGCAGCGAGCGGCGGGCGGCGATCCAGACGTGCTGCAGCACCTTGGCGGACTCGCCGTAGGCGACCGACTCCGGCCGCAGGCCGTAGACCGAGACCAGCGGACCGTCGACGGCGCGGATCACGTCGGCCACCGAGACCGAGTCGGGGGTGCGCGCGAAGCGCCAGCCGCCGGACTGGCCGCGCTGGGACACGACGATGTCGGCGCGGCGGAGGTCGGCCAGGATCGCCTGCAGGAACCCGTGGGGGATGTCCTGGGCCTTGCCGAGCTGCTCGGCGCTGACGGCCGACCCGTCGGTCACGGAGGCGATCTCGATCAGCGCCCGGAGGGCATAGTCGGCCTTGGCGGAAACGCGCATGGAGCCAGTTTGTCAGATATGTCAGCCAAGTCGATCAACGTTGGCGCCGCCGCGCCACACGAGGGTGGTGGCGGGCGGCGACGACGAGGGCGGGTCGTACGGCGATCAGGCCGACGCGAGCTCCAGCTCGGGCTCGCCGGCGGTGGCGCGCGCGAGGCGCTCCTGCTTCACGGCCCAGACGATGCCGGTGACCCAGGCGACGAACAGCACGGCCGCGGTCACGGCGACGCCGACGCCGGGGACGCCGAGCGCCTCGAGGATGGTCTTGGAGTTGGTCAGCACGATCAGGCCACCGGCCGCGACCCCGAGCACGCGGGCGGCGAGGTGCTTGACGAGCCAGGCGGCGATCGGCGCGGCCACGACACCGCCGGCGAGCAGCGCAGCGGCGTACCCCCAGTTGATGCCCTGCGAGCCGAGGGCGAGGATGAAGCCGAGCGAGCCGCCGACGGCGACCACGAACTCCGAGGTGTCGATCGAGCCGACCACCTTGCGGGGCTCGAGGCGACCGCTGGAGAGCAGCGAGGTCGTGCCGACCGGGCCCCAGCCACCGCCGCCGATGGCGTCCAGCGTGCCGCCGATCAGACCCATCGGGGCGAGGAAGGCGACGCCGGGACGGCCCTTGAACTGAGGGCGGCGACCGCCGAGGCGCAGGAAGCGGTAGATGACGTAGATGCCGAGGCCGAGCAGGATCGCGGCCACGATCGGCTTGGCGACGCCGGCGTCCATGTTGGACAGCGCGGTCGCGCCGATGAAGGCGCCGACGAAGCCGGGCACGGCGAGGATCGAGACGGTGCGCCAGTCGACGTTGCCGAGCTTGTGGTGCGAGGCACCGGACACGAGCGAGGTGCCGATCTCGGAGAAGTGGACCGCGGCCGACGCGGCGGCCGGCGCGACGCCGGCGGCGAGCAGCAGGGTGGACGAGGTGACGCCGTAGGCCATGCCGAGCGAGCCGTCGATGAGTTGTGCGATGAGCCCGACGAAGCCGAGCACGATGAGCTTGCGCATGAGGCGAGCACCTTCCGATCGTGTATGTCGGGTGAAAGGCTATACATACATAGTTTGATAGGCAAAACCATCCGACCCGACAAAGGCCGACCACGGTGTGACGAGCGAGATGCGCCGTTCGTGTTGCGCGCCGCCGATCCGCGAGGCATCATTAAGTTACCGATCAGTAGCGATCCACCGAACGGAATCAGGTAAGACGTTGAGCCACTACAAGACCAACCTGCGCGACATCGAGTTCAACCTCTTCGAGGTGCTCGGACGCGACGAGATCCTCGGGACCGGTCCCTTCGCCGAGGTCGACGGTGAGACGGCCCGCGAGATCCTCGCCGAGGTCGCCCGCATGTCCCGCGACGAGCTCGCCGCGTCGTACGTCGACAGCGACCGCAACCCGCCCGTCTTCGACCCGCAGACCCACACCGCGCCGGTGCCCGAGTCGTTCAAGCAGAGCTACCAGGCCTGGATGGACGCGGAGTACTGGCGCCTGCAGATCCGTGAGGAGCTCGGCGGCACGCCGGCTCCCTCCACCCTCGTCTGGGCGATGGGCGAGATGGTGCTCGGCGCCAACGCCCCGGTCTGGATGTACGCCGCCGGCCCGCCGTTCGCCGGCGTCGTCTACAACAACGGCAACGAGCGCGACCAGCGCGTCGCCGAGATCATGGTCGAGCGCCAGTGGCCCTGCACCATGGTCCTGACCGAGCCGGACGCCGGCTCGGACGTGGGCGCCGGCCGCACCAAGGCCACGCCCAACGAGGACGGCTCGTGGAACATCACGGGCGTCAAGCGCTTCATCACCTCCGCCGAGGGCGGCCTGTCCGACAACACGATGCACCTCGTGCTCGCCCGCCCCGAGGGCGTGGAGGGTGCCGGCGGCCCCGGCACCAAGGGCCTGTCGCTGTTCTGGATGCCGACCCACCACTTCGACCACGAGACCGGCGAGCTCACCGGCGAGCGCAACGGCGTCTACGTCACCAACGTCGAGCACAAGATGGGCATCAAGGTCTCCAACACCTGCGAGGTCACCTTCGGCGACCCGCAGGTCGGTGGCGGCGAGCCCGCCCGCGGCTGGTTGCTCGGCGAGGTCCACAACGGCATCGCGCAGATGTTCGACGTCATCGAGAACGCCCGGATGATGGTCGGCACCAAGGCCATCGCCACGCTCTCCACCGGCTACCTCAACGCGCTCGAGTACGCCAAGGAGCGCGTCCAGGGCCCCGACCTGACGAAGGCGGCCGACAAGACGGCCCCGCGCGTCACGATCACCCACCACCCCGACGTGCGCCGCTCGCTGATGACGCAGAAGTCGTTCGCCGAGGCCATGCGCGCGCTGGTGCTCTACACGGCGTCGTGGCAGGACCAGGTCATGATCGCCGAGCACAACGGCGAGAAGGACGACCTGGCCGCGGCCGTCAACGACCTGCTGCTCCCCGTCGTCAAGGGCTACGGCTCCGAGCGCTCGTGGGTGCTGCTGGGCACCGAGTCGCTGCAGACCTTCGGCGGCTCGGGCTTCCTGCAGGAGTACCCGATCGAGCAGTACGTCCGCGACGCCAAGATCGACACCCTCTACGAGGGCACCACGGCGATCCAGGGCCAGGACTTCTTCTTCCGCAAGATCGTCAAGGACCAGGGCCGCGCGCTGGGCCACCTGGCCGGCGAGATCCAGGGCTTCATCGCCAGCGAGGCCGGCAACGGTCGCCTCAAGGTCGAGCGTGCCCTGCTCGCCACCGCGCTCGAGGACGCCAACGCCATCGTCGGTCACATGATCAACGACCTGATGTCGGCCGACGCGTCGGCCGAGGGCGGCGACCTGCGCAACATCTACAAGGTGGGGCTCAACACCTCCCGCCTGCTGATGGCGCTGGGCGACGTGGTCTGCGGCTGGCTGCTGCTGCGCCAGGCCGAGGTCGCGCTGCAGAAGCTCGCGGGCGAGGTGTCGGAGAAGGACAAGGCGTTCTACGAGGGCAAGGTCGCGGCCGCGCAGTTCTTCGCGCAGACCAACCTGCCCCGCCTGACCGCCGAGCGCGCCATCGCCGAGGGCACCGACCTCGCGCTGATGGACCTCGACGAGGCGGCGTTCTGATCCACGCCTGAGCCTCGCCTCTCGGCGAGTAACTGGTCCGACCGTGCACTCCCGCCCCCACTGATGGGGGCGGGAGTGCTCATTTCGACCCGTTAGTCGGGCGTACGGCGCCATGACACCTGTCACGGGCAGGTCGTGACACTTCCTCCGGGGACCGGGCGGGACGCCGCAGCAGGCTGGAGCCATGACCACACCAGCCATCCGGGCCACCGGCCTGCACAAGACGTTCCGCGCGACCGACGGCACCGAGGTCGTCGCGGTCGACCACGTCGACCTGACCGTCCAGCCCGGCGAGATCGTCGCCTTCCTCGGCCCCAACGGCGCCGGCAAGACCACCACCGTCGACATGCTGCTGGGCCTCACCTCGCCCACGAGCGGCACCGTGGAGGTCTTCGGCGTCCACCCGCACCACGCGGTCGTCGAGGGCCGGGTGTCCTCGGTCCTCCAGACGGGCGGGCTGCTGCCCGACTTCACCGTCCGGGAGACGGTCCGCGCGATCGCCGCCCTGCACGGGCGCAGCGACCGCACCGACGTCGTCCTCGAGCGGGCCAACCTCGGACCCATCGCCGACCGGCTGGTGCAGGCCTGCTCCGGCGGTGAGCAGCAGCGGCTCAAGTTCGCGCTGGCGCTGGTCCCCGACCCCGACCTGGTGATCCTCGACGAGCCGACCACCGGGATGGACGTCGGCGCCCGGCAGGACTTCTGGGACGCCATGCGCGCCGATGCCGCCCAGGGCCGCACCATCGTCTTCGCCACGCACTACCTCGCCGAGGCCGACGCCTTCGCCGAGCGGACCGTGCTGATGGCGGGCGGGCGGATCGTGGCCGACGGGACCACGGCCGACGTGCGGGCGTCGTACGGCGCTCGCAGCATCAACCTCCGCCCGCCCACCGACGTCGTGGGACCCCACGGTGTCGACGAGGCCTGGCTGGCGCGCCTGCGGGCCGCGGTCGCCCCCCTCGGCATCACCGACCTCGAGGTGTCCAGCGCCAGCCTCGAGGCCGCCTTCCTGGCCCTCACCGGCGCGACCCCCAGCACCGACGAGGCCGAGGAGGCCCTGCGATGACCGACGTCCTGACCACACCGAGCACCGAGGCCCCGACCGCCGTGCGCACCCGCGCCGCACGCCCGCAGGTGCTCGCCTACGCCCGCCTCGACCTCCGGCGCCAGCTCCGCGACCGGGTCGGCATGTTCTTCATCGTGGCGCTGCCCGCGTTCCTCTTCTTCGTCTTCGGCATGGGCGACGACGAGGCGATCGGCAGCGCCAACGTCGCGATGTACGTCATGGTCTCGATGGCGGCGTACGGCGCCGTCACCGCCACCACCTCCGTCGCCGGCGCGGCCGCGACCGAGCAGACGATGGGCTGGGGCCGTCAGATCGCCCTCACGCCCCTGCGACCCCTGGCCTTCGTGGGCGTCAAGACCGCCGTGGCGATGGTGGTGGCCGCGGTCCCGATCGCGCTGATCTACGCCATCGGCGCGGCCACCGGCTCGCGCGGCAACGCCGTCGACTGGCTGGCCAGTGCGGCGATCGCGTGGGCGGGGTCGGCGCTCTTCGCGATCTACGGCCTGGCCGTGTGCCTGCTGTTCAAGGGGCCCAACGCTGCCGGCATCGCGTCGGGACTGATCGTGATCCTGAGCTTCTTGGGCAACGTGTTCACCCCGATGAGCGGTCTCATCCTGACCATCGGCAAGCTCACCCCGCTCTACGGCTACGCCGGGCTCGCCCGTTACCCGCTCAGCGAGGGCTACCTGCCGATGGACGCGGGGCACGACCCGGTGTGGCTGATGCTCGCTAACGTGGTCGCGTGGACAGTGATCTTCGCGGGCCTGGCGGTGTGGGGACTCCGCCGAGGTCGGGAGCGCGTGTGAGCGCACTCCTCCCCGACGCCGCCACGATCCGCTCGCCGTGGGACCGGTGGGGCTGGGTCGTGGCGGCGATCTGGCTGGTCTTCCTCACCTATCCGGTGCTCGAGGCCCTGCAGACCGACTCCTCGCCCGCGATCAAGGCGGTGGCACTCGTCCTGATCGCGACCTTCGCCGTCGTCTACCTCCTCGGGTGGAGCGTGTGGAGCGACCACGCACTGGCGATCTGGTTCGGCCTGCTCCTGCTGCTGATCGGCACCGTGCCCGTCATCGGGATCGAGGCCATCGGGCTGACGCCCTACCTCGGCGCCTTCTCCGCGCTGATGGTGCCGGCGCCGTGGTGGAGGTGGACGACGGCCGCCAGCGCCCTGTTGCCGATCCTCTCCCTCGTCGGCGGCGACTTCCCGGCGTTCTTCTTCCTGATGGTGTGGCCGATCATCGGCTTCTGCACCGCCATGCGGGTGTTCTCCCAGCTGCAGGGGCGAGCAGAGGTGGCACGGTCGGAGCTCGCCCTCGTCGCCGAGCGCGACCGCGTCGCCCGCGACGTCCACGACGTGCTCGGGCACTCGCTGACGGCGCTGTCCATCAAGGCCGAGCTGGCCTCGCGGCTGATCGAGGTCGACCCCGACCGGGCGAAGGCCGAGCTCGTGTCGATCCAGGAGACCGCCCGCCAGGCGCTGGCCGAGGTGCGCGCCACGGTCGGCGGCCTGCGGGCCGCCAACCTCGAGGCGGAGCTCGCGGCCGCGCCGCTGGTGCTCGCCGACGCCGGCGTCGAGACCCACGTGACCGGCACCCTCGCCGACACCGACCCGCGCCACCGGGCCCTGCTGGCCTGGGTGCTGCGCGAATCGGTGACCAACGTCGTGCGCCACGCGCGGGCGAGCTCCGTCGACGTGCACCTGCTCCCGACCGGACTGGTGGTCGCCGACGACGGCGCCGGGTTCACCGCCACGGGCGGCCACGAGGGCAACGGCCTGCGCGGCATGCGCGAGCGCGTCGCCGCCGCAGGCGGCACCCTGGTCCTGTCGGGCGGTCCCGGGACGCGGCTGGAGGTGACGCTGCCGTGATCCGCATCCTGCTGGCCGACGACCAGGCCCTCGTCCGCGGCGCCCTCGCCGCCCTGCTCGACCTCGAGACCGACATCGAGGTCGTCGCCCAGGTGGGCCGCGGCGACGAGGTCGTCGCCGCCGCGCGCGACGCGGGGGCCGAGGTCTGCCTGCTCGACATCGAGATGCCGGGGCTGACCGGCCTCGAGGCCGCGGCGGCGCTGCGCACCGAGCTGCCGGAGGTCAGGGCGCTGATCGTGACCACGTTCGGACGCCCGGGCTACGTCCGTCGCGCGCTCGACGCGGGGGCGGCCGGCTTCGTCGTCAAGGACACCCCGGCCAAGCAGCTCGCCGACGCCGTACGCCGCGTGCACGCCGGTCTGAGGGTGATCGACCCCGACCTCGCGGCGGAGTCGCTGATGGCCGGCCCGTCCCCGTTGACCGTGCGGGAGGCCGAGATCCTCGCGCTGGCGCTCGACGGCTCGCCGGTCGCGACCATTGCCGGGCGCGCGCACCTGTCCGAGGGGACGGTGCGCAACCACCTGTCGTCCGCGATCGGCAAGACCGGGGCGACGACCCGGGCCGAGGCGGCTCGGGTCGCGCACTCCAACGGCTGGCTCTAGCGCAGCTCGGGGATCGTGGCCGGTTCGGGGAGCCGGAGCCGCTCGTCCAGCGCCAGGGTCCTCATCCGGTCGATGTCGGGAAGCGCCGACTCGGCCTCGGCCCACGACATCCCCTCGACCTGCGCCATCACCTCGGTGACCTGGGTGTTGCCTCGCTCGGAGATCGGGGCGACCACCTGGACCAGCCTGGCCCAGTCGCCCTCGGGCTCGCCCTGCACGTGCACGCCGTCGTGGACCACGACCGTGTAGCCGTTCACGTCGGTCGTCGTGCATTGCTGCTCGACCTCGAAGGCCGTGGAGGAACACCCCGCCGCCGGAGCGGCGGCACCGTCCCAGGAGGCCCTGGTGTCGAAGAACTGGAGCCCGTCGACCGCGTAGCCCTGGCGCCAGAAGAAGACGTTGGCCCAGTCGGGTGGCGTGCCCAGCGCCGGCTCCACGCCGATACCGGACTTCTCGTAGTGGTCGCCGACGGTCTTGTCCAGGAACGCCGCGTCCGGGAAGCCCTCGGCCACGGCGGCGGTCACACCGTCGCCGAACGACGCGTCCACGGGCGCCGGCGCCGACGCGGCCGGCGCGACGGACGACGGGGCCGGGTCCTTCGCCGGCTGGGTCGCCGGGCCGCCGCCCCACAGCACGGCCGGTGTCACGACGGCCGCGGCCAGCGCGCCCGCGCCGAGGGCGACAGCCCCGCGCCGACGACGCCGGATCGCACGGCCGGAGCGCATGTAGGAGGTCAGGTCAGGGTGGTCGGGCAGGCCGCTGTCGATGCGGTCGACCTCGGCCTTGAACAGCTCGTTGGTCATCACAGCTCCTCGGTGGTCGAGACGGGGATCCGGAGTCGCTGGAGCGCGCGCGAGCAGGTGCTCTTGACCGTGCCGACCGAGCAGCCCATCGCCGTGGCGACGTCCTGCTCCGACTGGTCGAAGTAGTGACGCATCACCAGCATCGTCCGTTCACGCGGCGACAGCCGGGCCAGCAGGTCCACCAGCTCCGCACGGTCGTCGGTCCGGCCCGGGGTGTCGTGCGAGGCCACCTCGGGCACCTCCTCCACCGCCTCGACCTTCATCACACGATGGCGGCGCCACGTGTCGACGTAGGCGTTGACGAGCCCGCGGCGCACGTAGGCGACCGCGTCGTCGCGCGCGACCCGCGGCCAGCGGGCGTACGTGCGGGCCAGGACGGTCTGCAGCAGGTCCTCGGCGTCGGCGCTGTTGCCGGTCAGTGCGACGGCGGCCTGGCGCAGCTGGCGCCACGAGCCGCTGACGAACTCGGCGAAGCCTGCGTCGTCCGGTGCGGCCACGATCACTCCCCCAGATCCCGGAGGACCGGGTGGCCCTCCACCCGCTTCCACGAGCGAAAGGGGTCCGAGGTTGTGTGGGGCCGCTCAGATCTCGCGGCGCTCCTCGACGACCGTGGTGTGCGACCGGTTGCGGGTGCTGATCAGGCCCAGCACGATCGCCAGCGCGCCGGCGAGGATGAGGATCCAGCCGACCATGTTCGTCGCGACGACGTCGTCGACCGAGGCCGGCAGGTCGACGGCGCCCGTGACGAGGATGGCGCCGATCACCAGCAGGACGATGCCCACACCGAAACCCATGACTGCTCCTCTGCTCGGATGACCCCGTTGCCCCCGACCCTAGGCCGCGCGCGGCTCCGAGGGCGTCGGATCGGCCGCAGACGCGCGGGCGTTGCTCCGCCGTCGGGCGTGCGCCGAGCGTGACCGGGTCGGCGACCGGGGACCAATGCCTGCGTGTCTGCGCGGGGCCGGCCCGCGTCATCAGTCCGACAGGCCGCCGAGGGGCAGCGTGAGCACGGCGTCGCCGTCGGCGCCGATCCGGACCGGGACGCCCCAGTCCTGCTGGTGCATGCGGCAGGCCGCGCCCTCGCTGCCGTCGGCGTCGCACGAGGCGGCGCGGGCGGCGATGTGGAGCACGCCGTCGCCGATGTGCGGGTCGAGCACGAGCTCGCGCGTGAGGTCGGTGCCGCGCCCCTCGCCGCTGCGGATCAGTCCCGGCGGCGTGGAGGTGACGAGCAGCTGGGACGACGGCCCGAACCGGTCGTCGACCTTCTGGCCGGGCGGCGGCGTGAACGGCACGTCGAGGCGCAGCGTGGCCGCGACGTCGGTGACGGGACGCTGGGTGGTGTGACTGAAGTCGTCGGCGGCGACGCGGGCGTCGAGCGGGACCCGCGTGAGCCGGTGGCCCGCGGACTCGACGACGACGAGGTCGCGCCCGTCGACGTACAACCCGCTGGGCTCGACCAGGTCGGTGGCGATGGTCGAGAGCACGCCGTCGGCGAAGCGGCGTACGGCGCCGTTGTAGGTGTCCGCGACCGCGACCGATCCGTCGGGGAGCACGGCGACCCCGAGCGGGTGCTGGAGGAGGGCGTCGGTCGCCGGCCCGTCGCGGAAGCCGAAGTCGAAGAGCCCGGTGCCGACGGCGGTGTGCACCTCGCCGTCCTCGACCCAGCGCAGCGACGACGTCTCGGAGTCCGCGAGCCACAGCCGGTCGCCGTCGGCGGCCAGCCCGCTGGTCTGGGCGAACCACGCGTCGGCCAGCGGACCGTCGAGCAACCCCTCGTTGGCGGTGCCGGCGGCCACCTCGACCACCCCGGTCACCGGGTCGAAGGTCCAGAGCTGGTGGACGCCGGCCATCGCGATCCACACCCGGTCCTGCCACCAGGCGACGTCCCACGGGCTGCTGAGCCGGGAGGTGCCGTCGCCGTCGAACCACTGCCGGCCGTCGCCGGCGAGCGTCGTCACCTCACCCGTGACCAGCGACAGACCCGCCAGCCGGTGGCCGACGGTGTCGGCGACCACCACGTCATAGGGGAGGCCGAGGTCGGGCGGCAGGAGGCAGAGGCCGTTGGGCTCGCGGAAGCCGTCGAAGCGGCGCTCGACGTCGCCCTCGGCCGAGAGGAGCACGACGGCGTCGTGGCCGGCGTCCGCGACCAGCACGCGGCCGTCCTCGAGCGGCACCGCCTTGGCCGGGAAGCGCAGGTCGGTCGGCTCGACGGCTGGAGGGACGTACGGCGAGTCGCCGGGCTGGAGGGTGCCCTTGGCGCGGTGTTCCTCGACGAGCGTCGCGAGCAGCGAGGAGATCGCGTGGGCGTGGCCCTCGCCGGCGTAGTGCGCGACGACGTAGCCCTCCGGGTCGACGAGCACGAGCGTCGGCCAGGCACGCGCCGTGTAGGCCTGCCAGGTCGTCAGCTCGGGGTCGTCGAGCACCGGGTGGTGCACGCCGTAGCGCTCCACGGCGGCGACGAGGGCGTCCGGGTCGGCCTCGTGCACGAACTTCGGCGAGTGGACGCCGACGACGACCAGCTCGTCGGCGTACTCCTCCTCGACCGGGCGCAGCTCGTCGAGGACGTGCAGGCAGTTGATGCAGCAGAAGGTCCAGAAGTCGAGGAGCACGAAGCGACCGCGCAGGTCGCGGAGGCTGAGCGGGGCGGCGGTGTTGAGCCAGCCGCGGCCGGTGAGCTCGGGGGCACGGACACGCACCGGTCCATTGTTCCAGCCCCGTTCCAGAGACGCCTTAGGGTGCTGCCATGACTGATGCCTCCACGCCGTTGAGCGGGTACGTCGACACCTGGTGGGAGGCGGTCAACGACTTCACGGGCCTGCTCGAGCGGGTCCCCGAGGACGCGTGGCACGCCCCGACCGACCTGGCCGGGTGGGACGTCCACGCCGTCGCCGCGCACACCGGTCATCTCGAGTCGCTGCTCGCGGGCAACGACCACGACGACGTCGAGATCGGCGAGGCCCCGCACGCGCACGGGATGATGGGCCAGTTCACCGAGCAGGGCGTCGTCGCGCGCCGCGACCGCACGCCCGACGAGCTGATCAACGAGATCCGCGCCTGCACGACGGCCCGGCACACACGGCTGCTCGCCGAGCCCCCGACCGACCCGTCGGCGCCGGCCGACGGAGTCTTCGGCGCCATCGGCTGGAGCACCCTGACCCTGCTGCGCAACCGGCCGCTGGACGTGTGGATGCACGAGCAGGACGTACGCCGCGCGGTGGGCCTCCCGGGAGGCTTGGACACCGCCGCGGCCCGCCACTCCGCCGACTACCTCGCCGAGAGCCTGGGCTTCGTGCTGGCCAAGAAGGTGGGCGCCGCACCGGGCACGACCGTCCTCCTCGAGGTCGAGGGCCACCAGCCGGTCGCCGCGGTCGTCGGCGAGGACGGCCGGGGCCGCCTGCTCGACGAGGTCCCCGCGGACGCGACGGTGGGCATCCGCACGGACCGCGAGTCGTTCGTCGTGCTGGCCGGTGGACGCCGCCGGCCGGAGGCGGGCCGGGTCGAGGTCTTCGGCGACCAGGTCCTCGGCCAGCAGGTCGTCGACGCCCTCGGGGTGACCCCGTGAGCGCGACCTCCTCGCCGGCCTGGACGCTGGGCGACATCCCCGACCAGAGCGGCCGCACCATCCTCGTCACCGGCACGACCGAGGGCGGGCTCGGGCACTTCACCGCCCTCGAGCTCGCCCGTCGCGGCGGACGCGTCGTCCTCGCCGGTCGCAGCGCCGACAAGCTCGCCGGCACCGCGACGGCGATCCGCGGCGAGGTGCCGGACGCCGAGCTGGACGAGCTGGTCGTCGACCTCGCGGACCTCTCGTCCGTGCGGGACGCCGCCCGCCGGGCCGGGGAGCTCGGCCCGCTCGACGTGCTGGTCAACAACGCCGGCATCATGGCGCCGCCCTTCCGCCGCACCGGCGACGGCCTCGAGTCGCAGATGGCGACCAACCACTTCGGCCCCTTCCTCCTGACCGGCCTGCTCGCCCCCCAGCTCGCCGCCAGCGGCGACGCGCGGGTGGTGACGGTGTCGTCGCAGATGCACCGTCGCGCCCGGCACGCGCCGACCTGGGACCCGCGCACCGATCGGCGCTACAGCCGCTGGTCGGCGTACAGCGAGACCAAGCTGGCCAACCTGCTCTTCACCTTCGAGCTCGACCGGCGGGCCCGGGAGAAGGGCCTCCCCGTGCGGGCGCTCGCCGCCCACCCCGGCTTCTCCGGCACCCACCTGGTGACCAACGGCCAGATGGGCCGCGCGCGCGGTGGCGTCGCCAGCATCCTCGACGCCGCGGTGAAGGCCGTCTCCCAGAGCGCCCACGCCGGCGCGTGGCCGAGCCTGATGGCCGCCACCGCCGACCTCCCGGGCGGCACGTACGTCGGTCCGTCGGGGCTGGGCGAGATGAGCGGCACGCCGCAGGTCGTCACGGCCCGCGCCCTCGCCCACGACGCCGAGGCCCAGCGGGAGCTGTGGGAGCTCAGCGAGCGGACCGTGGGACTCAGCTGGCCGTAGGCGTAGGTTCGGGACATGGACCCGGTCCTCCCCGACCTCGACCTCGACCGCCGCGACGAGCCCCGGCCCGACCCCGACCTGCGGGCGAGCCTGGTCGCGTGGCTGCAGCACCAGCGCCACGAGTTCCAGCGCAAGTGGCGTGACCTGTCGCCCGAGCAGCTGGCCGAGTGGTCGATCCCGCCGGTCGAGCTCTCGGTGCTGGGGCTGGTGCGCCACATGCAGCAGATGGAGCACGCCTACCTGAGCTGGGGGCTCGGCGGCGGCGACCGGGTCGAGGCGTACGGCGATGACGACTACGCCGGCGGATCGGCCGAGACCGCCGGGGAGGACCTACGGCTCTACCTCGACGAGGTCGCGCGGGCGGACGCGGCGATCGAGAGCACTCCCACGCTCGAGACCGTCGGGCGGGGCCACGGCGACCCGCTCGGGCACACGCTGATCAAGATGATCGACGAATACGCCCTGCACAGCGGGCAGGCGCACATGCTGCGCTTCGCCGCCCTCGGCACGTTGGAGCGCTAGCGGCGTTCATCCGCGGAACGACACCTCCGGGTGGGCGGCGCGGGCGAGCGACGCGTAGCCGCGCCGCAGGTCGAGCACGTGGTGCTCGGTGTCGTGCAGCAGGTGGTCGAGGAGCCACTCGACCGTGACCGGCTGCGCGTACTCACCGTGCTGGACCACGGCGCGCTGGTCGTCGGTCAGCGGCGGCACCAGCGCGGCGACGGTCCGCCGGCAGGCGGCCAGGTCGGTGAGCTCGCCCTGCGACTCGCTGCCGGTCAGGTCGGCCACCCAGCCGAGCATCACCGTGGCCACGTCCAGGCAGTGCTCGACGTACTCCCGGGCCGACCAGGTCTCGGGGGCGGGTCGTCGGTCGGCGTCCGGGTGGTCGAGCAGCCGCTCGAGCTCGGCGTACGCCCCGTCGAGGCGCCGCTGCTCGTCGTCGTTGCCGGTGAGCTCGCGGGCGTCGAAGCCGCACTCGTCGCAGATCTCGACGGTCCGGCCGTCGATGTCGTGCCAGGTGTACGTCATGTCGTGACGGTAGCCGGACCGCCGGTTCGGCGTCGTAGGGTCGGCGTCATGAGACTTCGCGCCACCGCCGTCGCGTCCCTGACCGCCCTCGCGCTGCCGCTGCTCGCGGCCGGTGCCACCGCCGCACCGGCCACGTCCGCAGCGGCCGACGAGAACCCGTGGCTCTCGCAGCGCGTGCTCAACATGGCGCACTCCGGCGGCGAGGACGAGGCACCGACCAACACGATGTACGCCTTCAAGCGCGCGGTCGACCTCGGCGCCGACATGATCGAGCTCGACGTGCAGTCGACCAAGGACAAGAAGCTCGTGGTCCTCCACAACTCGACGCTCGACGAGACCACCAACGCCACCGGCAAGGTCGTCAAGCTGCCGTGGCGGCAGGTGAAGAAGGCCGACGCCGGCTACTGGTTCGTCCGGGGAGAGGGCACCACGCACGACGCGAAGGACGCGGCCTACACGCTGCGCGGCGCCCGCGACGGCGAGCGGCGGATCGAGGGCTACTCCCGCGCCGACTTCCGGGTGCCGCTCCTCAAGGAGGTGCTGAAGGCCTTCCCGAAGGTGCCGATCAACATCGAGATCAAGGGCACGTCCGACGACGACGCCGCGTCGTTCTTCCGCACCGGCCGGCTGCTGTCGACGATGCTGAACAAGTCCGGACGCACCGACGTGATCGTCACGTCCTTCGACGACGCCGCCCTCGTCGACTTCCACGCACGGTCCCCCCAGATCGGCCTCGCTCCCGGGCGCGACGCGCTCACGGCCTACTTCCTCGGCGGGACCAAGCCGATGGAGGGCACCGTCGCGCTGCAGGTGCCCGTGACCTTCTCCGGCATCACAGTCGTGAGCAAGGAGTTCGTCGCACGGGCACACGCCGACGGCTACGCCGTCCACGTCTGGTTCAGCGGCAGCGCACCCGACAACGCCAAGACGTACGCCGCGATGCTGAACGCCTGCGCCGACGGCCTGATGCCCGCGAAGCCGACCGTGTTCGAGCGCATCCTCGACCGGCGCGGCATCGAGCGTCCCGGACAGCCGGGCACCGACCCCTGCGGCTGATGGCCCACCAGGTCTGGGAGGACACCGTCGAGGGTCGGCTCCACCGCGTCGAGACCAGCGGCGACCTGAGCCGCACGATCGTCTGGACGATCGACGGCGAGCGGGTCGCCGAGAAGAAGACGATGGACGGCAAGGCCGAGCTCAAGGGCGACCCCTCGACGTACGACGGCACGCTCCAGGTCCGCTTCTCGACCCTCGGCGCGCCGCGGCGCGCGACCCTGCTGGACGCCGACGGCCTCGGCGAGCTCGGGGTCGGTGGCGCCGACCTCACTCCCAGCCCGGGTCGCCCGCGGCCGAGCACCACGAACGGCTGCTCGCCCACCCGACGCGCTACACCGCGGTCGCCACCCTCGGTGGCGTCGCCAAGGTGGTCGTCCCGCTCCTCATCGCGGCGCTCGTCGCGCGCCTGGCGGTGAAGATCCCGTGGCCCGACGTCGACCGGCCGTCGATCCCGCTCCCCGACCTGCCGTCGATCCCGTGGCCAGACCTGCCCAGCATCCCGTGGCCCGACATCAGCCTGCCCGACGTGGCCGTGCCCGGCTGGCTCGCGTGGATCCTCGACAACATCCACTATGTCTGGCCGGTCCTGCTGGCCTTCTACCTCGCCCGCCGCGAGATCGCCCGCCGACGCAAGCACGCCGAGGAGCTGGAGGCGAAGCAGGCCGCACAGGCCGAGCCGGCCGAGGAGGACGACGAGCAGGGGCGTACGCCGCCGGGCTAGCCGGATCACACGTCACACCTCCCGAGCGGTCCGTGAGCCACATTTCCGCCGTACGGAATGTGGCTGAGCCACCGCCGCTCGCGCGCCCCGGCTCGACCCCCGCGCGAGCGGTGCGTGAGCCACCTTCTCGCCGTACGGAATGTGGGTGGGCCACCGCCACGACCGGATCGGGCGTACGCCGCCGGGCTAGCCGGACGTCCGGTCGCGGACCCGCACGAGGCCGGCGAGAGTGGCGATCCAGGCCGTGCCGTCGGGCGCGATGGTCATCGCGGCGTGGTCGTTGTTCATCAGGACCCCGGTGCCGGTGCGGACGCTGAAGACGGTGCGGCCGGTGCGGGCGTCGAGGGCGGTGAGGTACCACGCGCTCACGCCCCACCAGCTCGGGCGCTTCGTGTAGGTGTAGAGCAGCCCGTTGGCGAGCGAGACCTTCGCCAGGCCCGACGGCGCGACCTGGTCGCTCGTCCAGGCCACCGTGCAGGCGCCGCCGGCGACGTCGACGCGGGCCAGCCCCTGGCTGGTGCCGCGCCCCAGGAGCGTGCTCAGCGGACCGCCGTACCCCTCGTTGTTCTCCACGACCACCCCGTCGCCGACGGACACGAGCGAGCTGCCGGTCGCGCTGGCGTCGTCCGCGAAGACCGGGGCGGTGCAGATCTCGCGGCCGGACGAGCGCTCGTAGAACGCGACGTTCATCTGCGGCTCGGCGTTGTCGGTGATCGCGACGATGCCGCCGTCGATGATGGTCGGGGTGGTGCCGCTGCCCTGGCTGGGCTGTCCCTTCTTCTGCCGGTCGCCGCGGTCGTACTCGGTGCGCCAGTCGACCTTGGGGCCGCCCGCCGCGCCGGCCGTCAACCGGTAGAGCGCGTGCGTGGTGACGAGGTAGGTGCCACCCGTCTCGTCGGTGGCGAAGGAGGTGGTGACCTGCTCGTCGAGGTCGCGCGTCCTGACCTCGCCGCTGTCGGGGGCCACGGTGCCGACCAGCCCGTCGGTGGTCGCGAACCAGATGCGCCCCGACCAGTCGGGCAGCAGCGCGACGACGCAGTCGTCCTTGGGTACGGCGCCGCCGAGGTCCCACGTCTGGTCGGTCGTGAGGTCGGGCTCGCCGTCGGCGTCCGCGGTGCGCACGGCCACGATCCGGCGGTCGGTGGTGGCGACGACCGCGCGGTCGACGGCGTCGAGGTAGAACGCGCCGCCGCCGCAGGACTCGTCGTCCCCCTCGCTCGCCGGGAGGGCCTTGGTGGCGAGCTTGCGCATCGAGTCGGGGTCGAGCACGTGCAGCGACGGGCCGGACCGGTCGTCGCAGAGGGCGAAGATCCGGTCGCGCGTGTCGAAGGCGAGGCTGGCGCACTCCTCGGTCCCGAACCACGCGGTGTCGACCTCGGGCTCGAGCCCCTTCGGTCCGGCCCAGGCGTAGGTGCCGGTCGCGGCCGCGTCGTTGACGCTCGAGCCGGCTCCGTTGCGGGCCAGGTGCGGGTTCTGCGGGATCGCGCCGATCGGCAGCGCGGCCTGCGTGGCCGGCCGTCCGACGTACGACGGCGTCATCATCAGCCCCGGGGACTGAGGGATCGGGAGCCAGCCGTCGGGGACCAGCACGACCAGCCCGGAGACGACCGCGAGGACGGCGACCCCGATGGCCGCGTGCTGGCGGCTGATCCAGATGCGGTCCTGGAACCACCAGCGGATCCGCGGCACGCAGAGCGCGGCAGCGACGGCGACCAGCACCCAGGGACCGATGGCGACCCAGGCGACGACGAGGCCGACGAGGATCCAGATCACGCCAGACAGGCTAGGTGGCGCGCGGACGTGATCCGCGCAGGCGAGCGAGTCGGGTCTGCCACACCGACCCGCCCGCCTGCGACGTCTCAGGCAGCCGTGTCCTGCTGCAGCATCGACCCGGCGTCGCCCTCCTCCTCGCGGCCCGGCGTGCGGAGGTTCCACCGCCGGATCACGAAGCGGAACAGGAAGTAGTAGACGACGGCGTAGCCGAGCCCGATCACGATCAGCAGCGCCGGCTTCGTGGCGATGTTCCAGTTGAGCGCGAAGTCGAAGAGCCCGGCCGAGAAGCCGAAGCCGTCCTTGATCCCGAGCGCGTTGACCAGCGCCATCGAGGTGCCGGTGAGGATCGCGTGGATCACGTAGAGCGGGAACGCGACGAACATGAACGCGAACTCGAGCGGCTCGGTGACGCCGGTGAGGAACGCGGTCAGCGCCGAGGACAGCATGATGCCGCCGACGAGCTTCTTGTTCTCGGGCTTGGCCTCGTGCCAGATCGCGATCGCGGCCGCCGGTAGGGCGAACATCATGATCGGGAAGAAGCCGGTCATGAACGCGCCGGCCGTCGGGTCGCCCTCGAGGAAGCGGCGGATGTCGCCGTGGAACACCTCGCCGCCGCTCTCGTAGGAGCCGAAGACGAACCACGGCGGGTTGTTGAGGATGTGGTGCAGGCCGAGCGGGATCAGCATCCGGTTCATGAATCCGTAGAAGAACCCGCCGATCACGGAGTTCTCGGTCGCCCACTCGCCGGCCGCGGTGATGCCGGAGTCGAAGACGGGATAGACCAGCGACATCAGCACCGAGAGTGCGATCGCCGCCAGCGACGCGAGGATCGGGACAAGGCGTCGGCCGCCGAAGAAGGCGAGGTAGGGCGGCAGCGAGGTGCGGTAGAACCGTTGCCACAGGAACGCCGAGACGAGGCCCATCACGATGCCGCCGAGCACGCCGTAGTTGATCAGCTGCTGGTCCTCACCCTCGGCCGGCAGGCCCAGGACCAGCGGCGACATCGCGTCGCCGACGCCCTTGAAGACGAGGTAGCCGACCACGGCGGCCAGGGCGGTCGAGCCGTCGGCCTTCTTGGCCATGCCGATCGCGATGCCCACCGCGAAGAGCAGCGGCAGGTTGGCGAAGATCGCGTCGCCCGCCGAGCCGATGACGGCCGCCACGCGGTCCCAGCCGAGGCCGTCCGCGCCCAGCAGGTCGTCCTGGCCGAGCCGGAGCAGCAGCGCTGCGGCCGGCAGGGCGGCGATCGGGAGCATGAGGCTGCGTCCGAACTTCTGGAGTGGGGCCAGGTTGATCCGGCTCCGGAGTGTGCCGCCCGAGGCGGTCGCGTCCTGAGTGCTCACGACGTTGTTCCCTTCTGGTTCCTCCGCGCCGGTGTGCCGGCGAGGTTCATGTGGAGCTGGTAGCGATCACCGCGGTAGCGGGACACCACGTGCTCGACCGGTCGTCCACGGCAGGAGGAGATGCGGCGGAAGACCAGCAGCGGCGTGTGCACCGGCGCCTCGAGGCGACGGGCGATCACGCGGTCGGCCGACTCGCCCCAGAGGGTCTGGTCGGCGGCGTCGATGGGGAGGGCGTACTCGCGCTCGAAGAGCTGGTAGAGCGAGCCGCTCAGGTCCTGGGCGTCGAGGTCGGGCAGCAGGGAGCGGGGATACCACCCGTGTTCCAGCGCCATCGGCTGCTCGTCGGCCAGCCGGACCCGGTCGACGCGCCAGGCCATCGCCTTCGGTCCCAGTCGCAGCGCCTTGGCGACGTCGGCCGGCGGCCGCTCCTCGTCGACGCGCATCAGTCGGGTCGAGGGCTCGAGCCCGCGGCTGCGCATGTCCTGGCTGAAGGAGGCGAGGTGCAGGCTGCTCTCCACCCGCGGTCGCGCCACGAAGGTGCCCTTGCCGTGGCTGCGGGTCAGCAGGCCCGCGGTGATGAGGTTCTCGATCGCCTTGCGGACGGTGGCTCGCGACACGGCGTACGTCGCCATCAGCTCGCGCTCCGACGGGATCGCTGCATCGGGCGTGAGCTCGTTGCGGACGAGGTCCGTGAGCGCCTCGCTGAGCTGCTCGTGCTTGGGCACGGGACCGCTGGTGAGGGCCGGGCTCATCCGTGGCTGCTCCTTCGCGAGGCTCACCCTCGACGCGACGTTCGATAATTGGTACGGTCTGGTACGTACCAGTTGATCGAGGATGGCCCGTCGACGGGCTCGCTGTCAAGGGGTCGCTGGTCCAGACTGAGAACACCACCCACACGAAGGGACCCGACATGAGCAGCAAGGCAGAGCAGATCCTGGCCGGACTCGGAGGGGCCGACAACATCGTCGAGATCGAGCCCTGCATCACCCGCCTGCGCACCGAGGTCAAGGACGGCTCGCTCGTCGACCAGGCCGCCCTCAAGGCCGCCGGCGCCCACGGCGTGATGGCAAGCGGCAACACGGTGCAGGTCGTGGTCGGCCCCGAGGCCGACAACCTCGCGGAAGACATCGAGGACCTGATGTGACCCAGGTCCTCGCTCCCTGCCCGGGGACGGTGCTGGCGATGGCCGACGTGCCCGACCCGGTCTTCGCCGAGGAGATGGTCGGGCCGGGCGTCGCGATCGCACCGGCCGACGGCCCGACGATCGTGGTGTCGCCGATCGCCGGCAAGGTCCTCAAGGTCCACCCGCACGCCTTCGTCGTGCTCGGCGACGGCGTCGGGGTGCTCGTGCACCTCGGCATCAACACCGTGCGGCTCGACGGCGCGGGCTTCGAAGTGCTTACGACCCAGGGCGCCGACGTGGCCGCCGGTGACCCGATGATCAGCTGGGACCCCGCCACGATCTCCGGCGAGGACATCTCGACGGTCGTGCCGGTCGTGGTGATGGACGCACCCAAGGGCTCGGTGACGTCGGAGGTCGTCGGCTCCGACGTTGCGGCCGGCGACCTGCTCTTCACCACCGCGTGAAGCCCTCCGCCCTGCTGCTCGACCTCGACGGCACGCTCGTCGACTCCGAGCCGCTGCAGCAGGAGGGCTACCGCCGCTTTTTCGCCGCTCGCGGCTGGGACGAGCCCGACCTGACGCTCTTCACCGGGCGCCGCGCCGAGGACGTGCTGCCCACGGTCGACGGCCCGTGGCGCGACCACGACCACGCCGCCATCGGCCGCGAGGTCACGGCGCTCGTGCCAACCGACGTCGCGCCCGCCGCCATCCCGGGCGCTGCCGAGCTGATCAGGGCCGCCGCTGCCGCTGGTGTCCGTATCGCCGTCGTCACCTCGGCCGGCCCGGCCTGGGTGCAGCAGGCCCTCGGCGACGGGCTCGGGATCCTCGACCTCGTGGACCTCGTCGTGACGGCCGAGGACGTCGTCGACGGCAAGCCCTACCCGGCCTGCTACCTCCTCGCCTGCGAACGCCTGGGCCTCGAGCCGGCCACCACCCTCGCCGCCGAGGACAGCACCGCCGGCGTGCAGGCAGCGGTCGCCGCCGGGGTCGGGCATGTCGTGGGTGTCACGACGAGCCGTCCCGCCTCCGAGCTGCGGGAGGCCGGCGCGCACGCGGCCTACCCCGACCTGGTCGAGGTCGCCGAGGACGTACGACGGCTCGCGGACTGAGTGCACGGCGGGTGCGACGGTCTGGACGTGCCTCGATGCGTGCAAGGCCTCTTCCCATTGTGGTTCATTGGCGGCGG
>NZ_PYXZ01000009.1 GCF_003057875.1 Nocardioides currus
CCGCTCGAGTACCACCGAAGTGGCCTTTCCGCTCGACTTGCATGTGTTAAGCACGCCGCCAGCGTTCGTCCTGAGCCAGGATCAAACTCTCCATCGAAAAATGAAAAATCCAACCCCAACAAACAAACCCTGACAAAAAACTGTCAAGAATCATTGTCGGAAAAAACATAACCCCCATACAAGATGGAAGCATCAAACTAATTCGTCGACTATGACACACTGTTGAGTTCTCAAACATCAGACGCACCCAAGCGCCTCCGGCTGGGCCGGACTTGTCTTGGGGCAACCTGCAGAAACTTACCGGTCTGTGTCCGGCCCGTCAAACTGGCCTTCGTGACTCGGTGTCGGACGCGGCTGTACCCGCTGGATTTGGCCTCTCGGCCCCAGCGGGGTGTTCGCTCGCGGCGACAGGACGAAACATTAGACCCCCGGTGGCGCGCATGCCAACTCGGGGTGGACGGTTCACTGTTTGTGCAGGTCAGAGGCTTGTCGACGAGCCCGCCGTGCAGCCGGCCGGTAGACCGAGACGCTGCGCTCGTCGCTCAGCCAGAACCGCCACGGCGCCTCCGCGGCATGGCGCAGGCCCACGCGTGGCCCGCGAGAGATGGTTTCCGGGTCGGGCGGGTCCGCGAGCTCGAGCGTCACCCGTCCGGTCGACAGGTCGCACCCGTAGTCGGCCAGGTCGATCGCCAGCGCCGTGCACAGGCGGGCAGGACCACGCGCAAGATCGCGGTCCGAGGCGCCGGGCCGCCGTGCTCGTGCCGTCGCGACTCCCTCGACGACCTCGCCCGCACGGAGCAGCACCCCCGATGCCGTGCCTTCGGGGCCGCACACGACGTTGGCACAGTGGTGCATGCCGTAGGTGAAGTAGACGTACAGGTGGCCCGGTGGACCGAACATCGCGGCGTTGCGCGCAGTCGGGCCGCGGTAGGAGTGGGAGCCGGGGTCGTCGGCGCCGGCGTACGCCTCGACCTCGGTGATCCGGACCGCGACCCCGTCGCAGCGCAGCGTCGACCCGAGCAGGGTCGGCGCCACCTCGAGCACCGGCCCGGCCAGGTGGGCGGCCAGGTCAGCCGAGGCGCTCACGGCCGACGGTCGCGACGGACCGCAGCTCGGCGAGCTGCTCGAGGACGCGCCGGGGTGACGTGCCGCCACGACCGTCGCGCGACTCCACCGACCCCTGGGCCGTGAGCACGAGGCGCACCTGCGGCGTCAGCGCAGGCGAGATGCTCGCGAACTCCTCGTCGGTGAGACCGTCGAGGTCGGTCCCCTTGGCCTCGGCCGCGCGCACGCACGCGCCGGCGAGCTCGTGGGCGATGCGGAACGGCGTCCCCTCACGCACCAGCCATTCCGCGATGTCGGTCGCGAGCGAGAACCCCTGCGGCGCGAGCTCGGCCATCCGCTCGGTGTTGTAGGTGAGCGTGGCGACCTGGCCGGTGAAGGCGGGGAGCAGGACCTCGAGGGTGTCGAGGGAGTCGAAGACCGGCTCCTTGTCCTCTTGGAGGTCGCGGTTGTAGGCCAGCGGCAGCGCCTTCAGCGTGGTCAGCAGGCCCGCGAGGTTGCCGACCAGACGACCGGCCTTGCCGCGCGCCAGCTCGGCGATGTCGGGGTTCTTCTTCTGCGGCATGATGCTCGACCCCGTCGACCACGAGTCGTGCAACGTGACGAAGTCGAACTCACGCGTCGCCCACACGATGATCTCCTCGGCCAGCCGCGAGACGTCGACGCCGATCTGTGCGCAGACGAAGGCGAACTCGGCGACGAAGTCACGCGACGCGGTGCCGTCGATGGAGTTGGCGCTTGAGCCGGTGAAGCCGAGCTCGGTGGCGACCAGCTCCGGGTCGAGGCCGAGGCTCTGGCCCGCCAGGGCACCGGAGCCGTACGGCGAGTCGGACCGCACCCGGTCCCGCCAGTCCCCCAGTCGGTCGACGTCGCGCAGCAGCGCCCAGGCGTGGGCGAGCAGGTGGTGCGAGAGCAGCACCGGCTGGGCGTGCTGGAGGTGCGTGCGTCCCGGCATGATCGCGCCGTGGTGTGCCTGCGCCTGGCCCGCGAGCGCATCGACCAGGTCGAGGACCAGTGCCGCGACGACCCGCGCGTGGTCGAGCAGGTAGCTGCGGAAGAGCGTCGCGATCTGGTCGTTGCGGGACCGACCGGCGCGCAGCTTGCCGCCCACATCGGGCCCGACCTCCTCGATCAGCAACCGCTCGAGAGCACCGTGGACGTCCTCGTCGGACTCCGACGGCTGCAAGCGGCCCGAGGTGAACGCGTCCGTGAGCACGTCGAGCCCGCGGTGGAGCTCGTTCTCCTCGTCAGCGCTCAGCAGGCCCGCGGCGCCGAGCGCCTTCGCGTGGGCGTGGGAGCCGGCGATGTCGTAGAGCGCGAGCCGCCAGTCGAAGTGGGTCGAACGGGACAGGGCCTCGAGCTCGGGTGAGGGACATCCCGCGAACCGACCACCCCACAGCTTGCCCTCGTTGGTGGTGCTGAGGTCGGTGGCCGTGTCCCGGGGCTCGCTCGGTGGTGCCGTCACAGGGTCAACAATGTCAGTCGAGCGCGCGACCGACCGACCGGGCCCGGATGTCGGGCGCAGCCAGCCGCTCGGCGTTCGCGGCGAGGTCGTCGGGCTCGAGCTGCGACTCCCGCTCCGCGGCGACACGCGTCCGGTAGGCCTCGACCTCGTTCGCGACCCGGGCCTCGTCCCAGCCGAGGACGTCGGCCACCACGGCGGCGGCGTCGTCGGCGCACTCCACCCCGCGGTCGTGCGCCTCGATGGAGATGCGGGTGCGGCGCGCCAGGATGTCGTCGAGGTGCAGCGCTCCCTCGTGGGTGGCGGCGTAGCGCACCTCGACCTTGAGGTACTCCTCCGCGCCGGGCAGCGGCTCGAGCAGGCTCGCGTCGTCGTCCGCCAGCTCGAGCACCTCGTCGAGCAGCGAGCCGTAGCGCTCGAGCAGGTGGGTGATCCGCCACGTCGGCAGGTGGCGCTCGCGAGCGAGCCGGTCCTTCTGGTTGTTCAGGGCGAGGTATCCCTCCGCACCGACGAGCGGGATGTGGTCGGTCACGCACTCCCCCACGCCGCCCGGGAGGTCGACGCGGGCGGCGTCCACGGCGTCGGCGGCCATCACGCGGTACGTCGTGTACTTGCCACCGGCGATGGAGATCAGGCCGGGCTGGGGGCGGGCCACGGCGTGCTCGCGCGAGAGGTTGGACGTGGCCTCGCTCTCGCCCTTGAGCAGCGGGCGGAGCCCGGCGTAGACGCCCTCGATGTCGTCGTGCGTGAGCGGCCGGGCGAGCACCGTGTTGACGTGGTCGAGGATGTAGTCGATGTCGGCCTGGCTGGCGGCCGGGTGGGCCTTGTCGAGCTCCCAGTCGGTGTCGGTGGTGCCGACGATCCAGTGGGTGCCCCACGGGATCACGAACAGCACCGACTTCTCGGTGCGCAGGATCATCCCGGTCTCGGAGTTGATGCGATCGCGCGGCACCACGATGTGCACGCCCTTGGAGGCGCGCACGTTGAAGCGGCCCCGTCCGCCGGCGAGGGTCTGGATCTCGTCGGTCCACACACCGGCGCAGTTGATGACGACGCGGGCCGAGACGTCCTTTTCCTCGCCCGTCTCGACGTCGGTCAGCGTCGCGCCGACGATCCGCTCACCGGCCCGCGTGAGGCCGGTGACCTTGGTGGAGGGGAGCACCGTGGCGCCGTACGACGCGGCCGTGCGCGCCAGCATCATCGTGTGCCGCGCGTCGTCGGCCTGTGCGTCGTAGTAGAGCAGTCCGCCGGCGAGGGCGTCGGGTCGCAGGCCCGGGGCCAGCTTGAGCGCACCGCCCCGCGTGAGCTGCTTGTGGCGCGGGAGCGAGCGGGCGCCGCCCATGGTGTCGTAGAGGGTGAGTCCGGCCGTGACGTAGGGCCGCTCCCACACGCGGTGCTGCAGCGGGTAGAGGAACGAGACGGGGCGCACGAGGTGGGGCGCCAACCGGGTGAGCATCAGCTCGCGCTCGCGCAGGGCCTCGCGCACCAGCGAGAAGTTCAGCTGCTCGAGGTAGCGCAGGCCGCCGTGGAACAGCTTCGAGCTGCGCGAGGACGTGCCGGAGGCGAGGTCGCGCTGCTCGACGAGGACGACGCGCAGCCCGCGGGTGGCGGCGTCCAGCGCGACACCCGCGCCGGTCACCCCGCCCCCGATGACGAGGACGTCGACGTCGGCGCCGCCGAGGGCGCTCCATCCGTCGGCTCGCTCCTGCGGTCCGAGGCGTGCAGGTCGAGGCATGTCGTGGTTCCTCCGTGCGACCGGGTGGGCTGGGATGACGCATGGCCACACTAACCGGGCCGGTCGAGGACAGCGAGCTGTGCAAGGATGCGAAACCCTGACGCCAGTGGCGGAGGTCACACTCTCGGGCGTCCCTCTTCATCGGAAAGGACCGCTGCGTGTTCAGAGACATCTTCCTCCCCGAGGTGATGGGGACCGGCATCCTGATCCTGCTCGGTTGTGGTGTGGTCGCCAACGTCGTGCTGCCCAGGACGGGCGGCAACGGCGGCGGCACGCTGATGATCAACTTCGGCTGGGGCCTCGCGGTCTACTCGGGCGTCTACGTCGCCTACGAGTCGGGCGCCCACCTCAACCCCGCCGTCACCATCGGCATCCTGGCGGCCGGCGACTCGGGCCTGTCCGCCGCCGACGTGATCACCTACATCGCCGGCCAGATGGTGGGCGCGATGCTCGGCGCCACGCTCGCGTGGTTGGCGTACAAGAAGCACTTCGACGACCCCGACGCCGACCAGGGCTCGAAGCTCGGCGTCTTCAGCACGATGCCCACGATCGCCTCGAACGCCTGGAACGTCGTCACCGAGGTGATCGGCACCTTCGTGCTGGTCTTCGTGATCCTCGCCTTCGGCAAGACGCCCACCGAGGTCGGCCCGCTGGCCGTCGCCCTGCTCGTCGTCGCGATCGGCGCCAGCCTCGGCGGCCCGACCGGCTACGCCATCAACCCCGCCCGCGACCTGGGTCCCCGCCTGATGCACGCCGTGCTCCCGATCCCGGACAAGGGCAGCAGCGGCTGGGGCTACGCGTGGGTCCCCGTCGTCGCGCCGCTCATCGGTGGGGCGCTCGGCGGCCTGGCCGCCAACCTCGTCGGTTTCGTCTGAACCTCGCACGCCCGTCCCCGCCCAACACCTAGCCCGGAGGCACCATGAGCAACACCTACATCCTGTCCATCGACCAGGGCACGACCAGCACTCGCGCCATGATCTTCGACCACGACGGCTCGGTGGTGGCCGTCGACCAGGTCGAGCACGAGCAGATCTTCCCCAAGGCCGGGTGGGTCGAGCACGACCCGATCGAGATCTGGGAGAACACCCGCAAGGTGATCGGCGGCGCGCTGGCGAAGGCCAACCTCAACAGCAAGAACATCGAGGCGGTCGGCATCACCAACCAGCGCGAGACCGCGGTGGTGTGGGACAAGAACACCGGCCAGCCCGTCTACAACGCGATCGTCTGGCAGGACACCCGCACCCAGAAGATCGTCGACCGGCTCGCCGGTGACGACGGCGTCGAGAAGTACAAGTCGACGTGCGGCCTGCCGCTCGCCACCTACTTCTCCGGACCGAAGGTCACCTGGATCCTGGAGAACGTCGACGGCGCGAAGGAGAAGGCGGAGTCCGGCGACCTGCTGTTCGGCAACACCGACACCTGGGTGCTGTGGAACCTGACCGGCGGGGCCGACAACGACGGGGTCCACGTCACCGACGTGACCAACGCGAGCCGCACGATGCTGATGCGCCTCGAGGACCAGACGTGGGACGAGTCGATCGCCTCCGACATGGGGATCCCGCTGTCGATGCTGCCGGAGATCAAGTCCTCCTCCGAGGTGTACGGCGAGTGCAAGCCCGGCGTCCTCAACGGGACCCCGATCGCGGGCATCCTGGGCGACCAGCAGGCCGCGACCTTCGGGCAGGCGTGCCTGGAGAAGGGCACCGCGAAGAACACCTACGGCACCGGCAACTTCATGCTCCTCAACACCGGCACCGAGCAGGTGCCGAGCGAGAACGGCCTCCTCACGACGGTCTGCTACAAGATCGGCGAGCAGGAGACGGTCTACGCCCTCGAGGGCTCGATCGCCGTCACCGGTTCGCTGGTGCAGTGGATCCGCGACAACCTCGGCATGATCGGCAGTGCTCCCGAGATCGAGGAGCTGGCGATGAAGGTCGAGGACAACGGTGGGGCCTACTTCGTGCCGGCGTTCTCCGGGCTGTTCGCCCCGCACTGGCGTCCGGACGCGCGCGGTGCCCTCGTCGGGCTCACCCGGTTCGTCAACCGCAACCACATCGCCCGCGCGGTGCTGGAGTCCACCGCGTTCCAGACCCGCGAGGTGCTCGACGCGATGAACGCCGACTCGGGGGTGCCGCTCACCGAGCTGCGCGTCGACGGCGGCATGGTCGTCAACGAGACGCTGATGCAGTTCCAGGCCGACATCCTCGGCGTCGACGTGGTGCGCCCCAAGGTCGCCGAGACCACGGCGCTGGGTGCGGCGTACGCCGCCGGTCTCGCGGTGGGCTACTGGGAGAACGAGGACGACATCCGCAACAACTGGGGCGAGGACAAGCGCTGGAGCCCGCAGATGGACGACGACGAGCGCGAGCGGCTCTACCGCAACTGGAAGAAGGCCGTCACCAAGACCCTCGACTGGGTCGACGACGACGTGGAGTGAGACGACTCCGCTGACGCGCCCCACCGGCACCGACCCACACAGGGTCGGTGCCGGTGCCGTGTGGGGGCACGCCCGGGCCTCGGTCGGTCGGGCTCAGTCGGTCCCGACGTCCATGGCCGCGTTGTCGAGGGCCTCGTCGTCGAACGTGTCGGCACCGTTGCGCCGCGCGATGCGGTCGGCTCCCCCGGGCTCGATCTCCCCGAACAGGTTGCCGTTCTCGACCAGCACGTGTCCCTGGTCCTGCGGCTGGGTGGCGTACAGCTCGAGCTTCGCGCGCGAGTCGGCGATGTCGAGGTTGCGCATCGTCAGCTGGCCGATGCGGTCGGTCGGGCCGAACACGGCGTTGTCCGTGCGCTCCATCGACAGCTTGTCGGGGTGGTAGGAGAACGCCGGGCCGTCCGTGGCCAGCACCGTGTAGTCCTCGCCCCGGCGCAGCCGGATCGTGACCTCGCCGGTCACCAGGGAGGCGACCCAGCGCTGGATGGCCTCACGCATCATCAGCGCCTGCGGGTCGAGCCACCGGCCCTCGTAGAGCAGGCGTCCGAGGCGACGGCCCTCGTAGTGGTAGTTGGCGATGGTGTCCTCGTTGTGCACCGCGTTGAGCAGCCGCTCGTAGGCGATCCACAGCAGGGCCATGCCCGGGGCCTCGTAGATGCCGCGGGACTTGGCCTCGATGATGCGGTTCTCGATCTGGTCGGACATGCCGAGCCCGTGGCGCCCGCCGATCGCGTTGGCCTCCAGGACCAGCTGCACCGCGTCGTCGTACGTCGCCCCGTTGATCGCCACCGGACGGCCCTGGTCGAAGCGGATCGTCACGTCCTCGGTGTCGATGGACACCGCGGGGTCCCAGAAGCGCACGCCCATGATCGGCTCGACGGTCTCGAGGGACACATCGAGGTGCTCGAGCGTCTTCGCCTCGTGGGTCGCGCCCCAGATGTTGGCGTCGGTGGAGTAGGCCTTCTCCTGGCTGTCGCGGTAGGGCAGCCCGCGCTCGGTGAGCCACTGGCTCATCTCGGTGCGGCCGCCGAGCTCGTGGACGAAGTCGGCGTCGAGCCAGGGCTTGTAGATGCGCAGCTCGGGGTTGGCGAGCAGTCCGTAGCGGTAGAACCGCTCGATGTCGTTGCCCTTGAAGGTCGACCCGTCGCCCCAGATGTCGACGTCGTCCTCGTGCATCGCGCGCACGAGCATCATCCCGGTGACGGCACGACCGAGCGGAGTGGTGTTGAAGTAGGCGCGGCCGCCGGAGCGGATGTGGAACGCACCGCAGGCGAGGGCGGCCAGGCCCTCCTCCACCAGGGAAGCCCGGCAGTCGACGGCGCGCGCGATCTCGGCGCCGTACTCCAGCGCTCGGGCGGGGACGCCGGAGATGTCGGGCTCGTCGTACTGCCCGATGTCGGCGGTGTAGGTGCAGGGGACGGCGCCCTTGTCACGCATCCAGGCGACCGCGACGGAGGTGTCGAGGCCTCCGGAGAAGGCGATGCCGACGCGCTCGCCGACGGGGAGGGAGGTGAGGACCTTGCTCACTGGTCGTCCTTTGCAGTGGGGTGGTTGGCGAAGTCGAGGAAGCGGCGCGCGAGGTCGTCGCCGCCGAGGGGGTCGCGGCCGATGACGAGGACGGTGTCGTCGCCGGCGATGGTGCCGAGCACGTCGCCCAGGTCGGCCCGGTCGAAGGCGCTGGCGAGGAACTGCGCGGCGCCGGGCGGGGTGCGCAGCACGACGAGGTTGGCGCTCGCGTCGGCACTGACCAGGAGCTCGGCGCACAGGCGCGCGAGCCGCTCGCTGGCCCCGGCCGCCTCCCGGGTCGAGGTCGGGCCGCGGTCGCCGCCCTCGGCGGGCACGGCGTAGACCAGCGGGCCCTGCCTGCTGCGCACCTTGACGGCGTCGAGCTCGACGAGGTCGCGGCTCAGCGTCGCCTGGGTGACGTGCACGTCGTGCTCGGCGAGGAGCTCGGCCAGCTCGGTCTGGGAGCGGACGTCGTGGGTGCTCACCAGGTCGATGATCCGCTGGTGGCGCGCGTTCTTGGTCACGGGGCTGACGCTGCGCTCGCTCATCGCTCCCCCTCGCTGCGCTCGAGCAGCCAGGCCAGGACGGCCTTCTGCGCGTGCCGGCGGTTCTCGGCCTCGTCCCACACGGCGCTCTGGGGACCGTCGATCACCTCGGCGGTGATCTCCTTGCCGCGGTAGGCCGGCAGGCAGTGCAGCACGAGGGCATCGGGGACGGCGTGCGCGAGCAGCCCACCCGTCACGGCGTACGGCGCGAAGAGCTCGAGGCGCTGCGCGGCCTCCTCCTCGCGACCCATCGAGATCCAGGTGTCGGTCACGACGACCTGCGCCCCGTCGACCGCGGCGACGGGGTCGTGGCCGATGGTCACGCTGCCGCCGGTGTCCTCGGCGATCGCCAGCGCCCGCTCGACGACGTCCGGGGCGGGCTCGAAGCCGGCCGGCGAGGCGACGGTGACGTGCATCCCGGCGGTCGCCCCGGCCAGCACCCACGAGTTGCCCATGTTGCAGGAACCGTCGCCCACGAACGCCACCCGCACGCCGCCGAGCACGCCGAGCCGCTCCTGCACGGTCTGCAGGTCGGCGAGCAGCTGGCAGGGGTGGAAGTCGTCGGTGAGCGCGTTGATGACCGGCACCCCCGCGTGGTCGGCCATGGTGACGAGGTCGGCCTGGAGGGCGGTGCGCCACACGATGGCGCTCGACTGCCGCCCCAGCACGCGGGCGACGTCCTCGACGGACTCGCGCGACCCCATGGCCGCCAGTCCCCCGTCGACCGTCATCGGGTTGCCGCCGAGCTCGGCGATCCCGGCCGTGAACGAGACCTGCGTGCGCAGCGTCGGGCGGTCGAAGACGAGGGCGACGGTGCGCGGGCCGGCGAGGGGCTTGTGATCGTAGGGCTCGCGCTTCATCGACGCGGCGAGCGCCAGGACCTCGGCCTGCTCGGCCGGCGTGAGGTCGTCGTCGGCGAGGAGGTGGCGCATCACGCGTCCACCTCGACTGCGTCGAGGATCCCCGACCACGCCTCCACGAAGCCGCGGGCGTCCTCGTCGGTGAGGACGAGCGGCGGGACGAGGCGGATGGTGCTGGGTCCGGTCGCGTTGAGGATGTAGCCGCCCGCCATGGCGGCCGTGACCACGCCCGGCGCGTCGACGGCCAGCTCCAGGCCGACCATCAGGCCCTCGCCGCGGGCCTCGGTGACCCGCGGGTCGGCGCCGAGCCCGTCGCGCAGGGTCTTGCCGAGGGCGGTCGCCCGGTCGAGCAGCTGGTCCTTCTCGATGGTGTCGAGCACGGCGAGCGCGGCCGCGCAGGCCACGGGGTTGCCGCCGAAGGTCGTGCCGTGGTTGCCGGGCTCGAGCAGGGCGCCCGCGGTCCCGAGCCCGATGGTCGCACCGATCGGGATGCCGCCACCGAGGCCCTTGGCCAGCGTGACGACGTCGGGCGTGACGCCCTCGCCTGCCGGCAGCTGGTGGGCGAACCAGGCGCCGGTCCGGCCGATGCCGGTCTGCACCTCGTCGAGCCACAGCAGAGCGCCGTGCTCGTCGCACGCCCGCCGCGCGGCGCTGAGGTAGCCCGGGGGCGGCACGCGCACGCCGGCCTCACCCTGGATCGGTTCGAGCACCACGGCGGCCGTGTCGTCGGTGACGGCGGCGGTGAGGGCCGCGGCATCGCCGTACGGCACGAAGGTGACGTAGCCGGGCAGCGGCTCGAAGGGCTCGCGGTAGGCCGCCTTGGAGGTGAGCGCGAGCGCGCCCATCGTGCGGCCGTGGAAGGACCCCTCGGTCGCGACGAGGTGGGTGCGGCCGGTGCGGCGGGTGAGCTTGAGGGCCGCCTCGTTGGCCTCGGCGCCGGAGTTGGAGAAGAAGACCCGGCCCCCGACCTCGGGCCCGAGCAGCGTCAGCAGTCGCTCGGCGAGGGCGAGCTGGGGTTCGCTGGCGAAGAAGTTGGAGACGTGGCCGAGCGTGCCGAGCTGGTGGGTGACGGCCTCGAGGACCGCCGGGTGCGCGTGGCCGAGGGCGTTGACGGCGATGCCGCCGAGCAGGTCGACGTACTCCGTGCCGTCGGCGTCCCAGACGTGGGCGCCCTCGCCGCGGGTGAGCAGGAGCTTGGGGGTGCCGAAGGTGTTCATCAGCGCGGACTCGTAGCGCTGCTGCCAGGTGGTCATGCCGTCACCTGTGCCTTCCGGAGCTTGGTGGCGACGCCCGGCAGCACCTGGGTGCCGACGCCCTCGTCGGTGAAGATCTCGAGGAGCACGGCGTGGGGTTCGCGGCCGTCGACGACGGTGGCGCGGGGCACGCCGTTGGTCACGGCCTGGTGGCACGCGGTCATCTTGGGCACCATCCCGGCGTCCAGCGTCGGGAGCATCTCGCCGAGCGCGTCGGGCCCGATCTCCTGGATGACGTCGTCGGAGTTGCCGTAGTCGCGGTAGAGGCCCTCGACATCGGTGAGCACGAGCAGCTTCTCGGCGCCGAGGGCGATCGCGAGGGCCGCGGCCGCGGTGTCGGCGTTGACGTTGTGGACGGTGCCGTGGACGTCGGGGGCGACGCTCGAGATGACCGGGATCCGCCCCGCCTCCACGAGGTCGAGGACGGCCTCGGGCCGGACGTGGGCCACCTCGCCGACGAGGCCGAGGTCGACCTCCTCCCCGTCGACGATGGTGTTGGTGGGCTTGGCGGTGAACAGCCCGGCGTCCTCGCCGGACAGGCCGACGGCCAGGGGGCCGTGCTGGTTGATCAGTCCGACGAGCTCGCGCTGGACCTGCCCGACCAGGACCATCCGGACGACGTCCATCGCCTCCGGGGTGGTCACCCGCAGACCGCCGCGGAACTCGGAGGTGATGTCGAGGCGCTTCAGCATCGAGGAGATCTGCGGGCCGCCGCCGTGCACGACGACCGGCTTGAAGCCGGCGAAGCGCAGGAAGGCGATGTCCTCGGCGAAGGCGACCTTGAGGTCGTCGTCGGTCATGGCGTTGCCGCCGTACTTCACGACGATCGTCTTGCCGTGGTAGCGCTTGAGCCACGGCAGGGCGGCGGCCAGGGTCTTGGCGTCGGTCTTCATCGGTTGCTCCGTGCTCATGAGCTGTAGGCGCTGTTCTCGTGGACGTAGGCGTGCGTCAGGTCGTTGGTCCAGACGGTGGCGCGTGCGTCGCCGGCCTTCAGGTCGATGGTCACGGTGACCTCGCGGCCGGTGAGGTCGACGCCGGCCGGGTCCTCGGCGGGCGTGGAGTGGCGGCACACCCACACGCCGTTCATCGCGACGTCGAGGTCGGCGGGGTCGAAGGCCGCGTCGGTGGTGCCCATGCTGGCCAGCACCCGGCCCCAGTTGGGGTCGTTGCCGAAGACGGCGGCCTTGAAGAGGTTGCTGCGGGCGACGCTGCGACCGACCTCGACGGCGTCGTCCTCGGTGGCCGCGTTGACGGTGGTGATCGCGATCTCGTGGTCGGCGCCCTCGGCGTCCTTGAGCAGCTGCATCGCCAGGTCGGTGCAGGCCTGGGTGAGGGCGGCGGTGAAGTCCTCGGGCGTGGGCGTGATCCCGCTGGCCCCGCTCGCCATCACGGTGACGGTGTCGTTGGTGGACATGCAGCCGTCGGAGTCGAGGCGGTCGAAGGTGACGCGGGTCGAGGCGCGCAGCGCGGCGTCGAGCTCCGCGGCCGGGACGACCGCGTCGGTGGTGAGGACGACCAGCATCGTCGCCAGCTGCGGGGCGAGCATGCCCGCTCCCTTGGCCATGCCGCCGATGGACCACCCCGGGCCCTCGACGACGACCTTCTTGGCCACGGAGTCCGTGGTCATGATGGCCTCGGCGGCCGCCGTGCCTCCGTCGGCCGACAGTGCGGCGTACGCACCCTCGACGCCGGTGAGCAGGTCGTCGCGGCTGTTGGCGAGGCCGATCAGCCCGGTCGAGCAGACGACGACGTCGACGGCCCCGATGCCGAGCTTCTCGGCCACCTTCTCGGCGACCGCGTGCGTGGTCTGGAAGCCGTCGGGGCCGGTGTAGCAGTTGGCGCCGCCGGAGTTGAGGACGACCGCCTTGACGGTGCCGTCCTTGACGACCTCCTGGCTCCACAGCACCGGGTTGGCCTTGCAGCGGTTGGCGGTGAAGACGCTGGCGGAGTCGAAGGTGGGGCCGTGGTTGACGACGAGGGCGAGGTCCTTGGCGCCCGTCGGCTTGAGGCCGGCGGCGACGCCGGCGGCGGTGAATCCTGCGGGGTGGGTGGTGCTCATTTCTTGGGCTTCGACTTTCCGGGAGGGCTCGACTTCTTGGCGGGTCGGACGGGGACGGCGGCGGTCACGGTGTGACCTCGTCGTCGCCACGCCTCGGTCGCCTTGTCGCCGTCCACGAGGCGGACCATGATCCAGTCGGTGTCGAAGGTGGAGAGCGTGTAGACCGGGATCTCCGCCTCGGCCAAGGGCACGAGCAGGCTGGCGAGGATGCCGATCGAGTCTGGGTCGAGCGGCCCGCGGACCTGGAACGCCGTCAGCGGCTTGATGCTCGGCGTCTTGGTCGGCACCGAGCGGGTCGCGCAGACCAGGCTGGTCTCGGTGGCCGTCGCGGTCACCGAGAACAGGCTGGCCGACTCGGCCCACTTCGGGATCTCCGCGCCCGGACCGAGCCGCACGATGGCGAGCTTCTCCGGGAACTGGAGCAGGGTGAAGGTCTGGCTGCTGGTCTGGCTGCTGGTCTGGTCGGTCATGGCGCGAGTCCGATCGTGGAGAGGCCGGTGGTCTCGTCGAGGCCGAGGGCGAGGTTCATGCACTGCACGGCGGCGCCGGCGGTGCCCTTGGTGAGGTTGTCGATGGCGGCGACGGTCACGAGGCGACCGGCGCTCTCGTCGACCGCGACCTGGACGTGCACGGCGTTGGAGCCGACGACCGCCTTGGTCTGGGGCCACTGACCGTCGGGGAGGAGGTGGACGAACGGCTCGTCGCCGTACGCCGCGGCGTAGGCCTGCCTCGCCTGCTCCTCGCCCACGGCACCGACCAGCGGCGCGGAGACCGTCGCGAGGATGCCGCGCGACATGGGGACGAGCATCGGCGTGAAGCTCACCCGCACGGCTGCGTCGTGGACGAGGCCGAGGTTCTGGGCGATCTCGGGGGTGTGGCGGTGGACGCCACCGACGCCGTAGGCGCTGGCGTTGCCCATCGACTCGCTGCCGAGCAGGTGCGGCTTGAGTGACTTGCCGGCGCCGCTGAGCCCGCTGGCCGCGACGACCGCGACGTCGGGCTCGACGAGGCCGGCGGCGAGGGCGGGCGCGATGGCGAGGGTGGAGACGGTCGGGTAGCACCCGGGCACCGCGATCCGGCGGGCCCCGCCGAGCGCCGTACGCTGGTCGGCGAGCTCGGGCAGGCCGTAGGGCCACGAGCCGGCGTGCGTGCCGCCGTAGAACTTCTCCCACTGGGCGGCGTCGGTCAGCCGGAAGTCGGCCCCGCAGTCGATCACGACCGTGTCCTCGCCGAGCGCGGAGGCGATCTCGGCCGACTGCCCGTGCGGGAGGCCGAGGAAGACGACGTCGTGGCCGGACAGGGTCTCGACGGTGGTCGCCTCGAGGACGCGGTCGGCGAGCGGGAGCAGGTGGGGCTGGAGGCCTCCGAGCCGCTCCCCCGCGTTGCTCCCCGCGGTGAGGGCACCGATGGTGACGTCGGGGTGCCCGAGGAGCAGGCGGAGCACCTCGCCGCCGGCGTAGCCGCTGGCGCCGGCGACCGCTGTCGAGAACGTGTCAGGCATGCGCATGACTATACATGCCACTGCATGTTCATGCGCACCCGGGTCAAACCGGTGTCGTCGCGTCCGTCCTCCACCCTAGGTTGGACGCATGACTCTCCTGAGCCCCGACACCTACCTCGAGCACATCCGCGCCGAGTCTGCCCGGTTCCGCGAGGTGCTCGCCGACTGCGACCCCGCGGCGCGGGTCCCGACCTGCCCCGAGTGGTCGGCCGAGGACCTGCTCTGGCACCTCGCGACGGTGCAGAGGTTCTGGGCCGGGATCGTCATCGACCGGCCGGTCGAGAGGGACGAGGCCGACGTGCCCGAGCGCCCGGCGACGTACGCCGAGGTGCTCGCGTCGTACGACGAGTGGTCGGCCGCCCTCGTGGCCGCGCTCGACGGCGTGGACACGAAGGAGGAGGCGTGGACGTGGTCGGACGACCACACCGTCGGGTTCATCGTGCGTCGGCAGGCACACGAGGCGCTCGTCCACCGCATCGACGCCGAGCAGACGGCCGGCGTCGACCGGGCCGAGGTGGATCCCAACCTGGCCGCCGACGGGGTGGCCGAGATGATCGGCGTGATGTTCGGCGGCTGTCCGCCGTGGGGCACCTGGGAGCCGCTCCCCCACTACGCCCGTCTGGACTGCACCGACACCGGCGACGAGCTGTGGGCCCAGTTCGGGCTCTTCAGCGGCACCGACCCGGACAGCGGCCAGGTGATCTCCGCCGAGGAGGACTTCCACCTCGTCGAGGCGCCCGAGGACGTCGAGCCGGACGTGGTGATCGACGGGACCGCGGTCGACCTCGACCTGTGGCTGTGGCACCGCGGGGACGACGAGGACCTCGCGATCGCGGGCGACCGGTCGGTGCTGGACCGCTTCCGGGCCGTGGTGTCGAACCCGATCAACTGAGGTCTTGGCTCGCCCCACCACGGGGCCGGTGCGTGGGCGACACTCCCGGACCGCGGAGCGTGGGTGGGACACCGCCGCGTGACGTGTCGTGCGATGACACGCCCGGCGGAGGTGGGCCAGCCACCTTCCCGAGCCCAGGAAGGTGGCTGGCGCACCGCCAGCAGATCGATCAGCGCTGGACGGCGCCCGTGCGCTCGGCCGCCATCGCGACGGCGGCCTCCCGCGCGGCCGAGGCCTCGCCCTCCTTGAGGGTCCGGTCGGGGGCGCGGAAGCGCAGTGCGTAGGCCAGGGACTTCTTGCCCTCGCCCACCTGCTCGCCGGTGAACACGTCGAAGAGCGCGATCGACTCCAGCAGCTCGCCGGCCCCCTCGCGGAGCGCGGCCTCGACGGCCGCCGCCGGCACGTCGGCGTCGACGACGAGCGCGACGTCCTCCTTCGCGACCGGGAAGGAGGAGAACTCCGGTCCGGTGACGACGGTGGTCGCGTGCTCGAGCAGCGCGTCGAGGTCGATCTCCGCGACGGCCGTGCGAGCCGGGACGGCGTACGCCTTGCACACCTTGGGGTGCAGCTCACCCGCGTGCCCGATGACGCGCTCGCCGATCCGGAGCTCGGCGCACCGCCCGGGGTGCCAGGGCTCGCGGGTGGTGGCGGTGACGGTCAGCTCCACGCCGAGCTCGTCGGCCAGCGCGCGCACCGTGCCGATGGCGTCGGACCACGACGCGAGCCGCCCCGCGCCCCACCAGCCGGCGTCCTCCGCGTGCCCGGTGAGGGCGATCGCGAGGTGCATCGGCTGACGGGGCACGGCCTTCTCGATGCTGGCCCACTCCTCGTCGCTCGGGCGGCGGTCGACGCCGAGCAGCGGCGCCTTCGCACCGGTCGGCTCGAAGACCAGGCTGGTCTCGAAGAGCGCGACGTCGGTGGTGCCACGACCCACGTTGCGTGCCAGCGCCTTGAGCAGACCCGGCAGCAGCGTGGTGGCGAGGAAGGGCTCCTCGTTGTTCAGGGGGTTGACCACGCGCAGGGCGGTACGGCGCTCGTCGCCCTCGGCGAGGCCGAGCCGGTCCCAGTCGGCGTCGCCGACGAAGGGGTAGCTGATCGTCTCGACCAGCCCGGCTCCGGCCAGCGTGGTGCCGACACGGCGGCGCAGGCGCTGGGCCTCGCTGCGACCTCGCCCGGCGGGAGCCGGCGGCAGCACCGAGGGCACCTGGTCGTAGCCGACGATCCGCACGACCTCCTCGACCAGGTCGTAGGGGTCGGTGAGGTCGGGACGCCACGAGGGCGCGACGGCCGTCAGGGTGTCACCGTCGATCGCCACCTCGCAGCCGACGGCGCGCAGGTGCGCGAGCGTCGTCTCGGCGGAGATGTCGATGCCGCTGATCCGCGCCGGGAGGTCGACCGGGATCGTGATCGACACCCGCGCCGGCGGCGTGCCGACCACGGTGACGCCGGCGTCGGCGGTGGCGCCGCCGAGCTCGACGAGGAGCTCGACGACCCGGTCCGCGGCGGCCTCGGTGATCTCGGGGTCGACGCCACGCTCGTTGCGCTTGCCCGCCTCCGACGTGAGCCGGTGGCGCTTGCCGGTGCGGAACATCGACACCGCGTCCCAGTGCGCGGCCTCGACCAGGATCGAGGTGGTGGTCTCGGAGATCTCGGTCGTCTCGCCGCCCATCACGCCGCCGAGCCCGATGATCCCGGAGTCGTCGGTGACGACGAGGTCCTCCGCGGAGAGCGTGCGCACCACGCCGTCGAGGGTCGTGAGCTTCTCGCCGGCCGCCGCACGGCGGACGCGTACGGCGCCGCTCAGCTTCTCGCGGTCGTAGCCGTGGATCGGCCGGCCCAGCTCGAGCATGACGTAGTTGGTGACGTCCACCGCGAGCGAGACCGGTCGCATGCCGGCCTGCTCGAGCCGCGTCGCCATCCACCCGGGCGTGGTCGCCGTCGGGTCGAACCCGCTGACGCTGCGCGCGACGAAGACGGGGCAGCCGGCGGCGTCGTCGACCACCACGGGGTGTCCGTCGGCGTTGGCGGCCGGGGTGTCGCGGGCGGCAGGATCGGTGAAGGGCAGGTCGAAGCCGAGCGCCGCCTCACGGGCGATCCCCCGCAGCGACAGGGCGTAGGCGCGGTCCGGGTTGATCTCGAACTCGATGACCGGGTCGTCCATGCCGAGCACGTCGAACGCGTCGTCGCCGGGGGCACCGGCGTCGGCGGGCAGCACGATGATCCCGTCGTGGTCGGTGCCGAGCCCCAGCTCGGCGGCCGAGCAGATCATGCCGGCGGACAGGTGCCCGTAGGTCTTGCGCGCGCTGATCTCGAAATCGCCGGGGAGCACCGCACCGGGCAGGCAGACCACGACGAGGTCGCCCTCGACGAAGTTGTGCGCGCCGCACACGATCCCCTGCGGCTCGCCGGTGCCGTTCGCGTCGCCGACGTCGACGGTGCACCAGTTGATCGTCTTGCCGTTCTTCTGCGGCTCCTTCTCCAGCGTCAGCACCCGGCCCACGACCAGGGGGCCGGTGACGGCATCGGCCGGGTTGGTGACGGCCTCGAGCTTGAGCCCGAGCATGGTCAACCGGTCGGTGAGCGCGCTCAGCGTGACGTCGGCCGGCAGGTCGACGTACTCACGGATCCAGGACAGTGGCGCCTTCATCAGATCTCCGTCCCGAAAGCAGAGGCGAAGCGGACGTCACCCTCGAAGACGTCGCGCAGGTCGGTCACGTTGTGGCGGAACATCAGCATCCGGTCGATGCCGAAGCCGAACGCGATGCCTGAGTAGACCTCCGGGTCGATCCCGCAGGCGGTGAGCACGCGCGGGTTGACCACGCCGCAGCCGCCGAGCTCGATCCAGCCCTCGCCGCGACAGGTGCGGCAGGCGTCGGAGTCGACTCCGCGGCACACGAAGCAGACCATGTCCATCTCGGCGGAGGGCTCGGTGAAGGGGAAGTACGACGGGCGGAAGCGCGTCGTGATGCCCTCGCCGAACAGCGCGGTCGTCATGTGGTCGAGGGTGCCCTTGAGGTGGGCCATGGTGATGCCCTCGTCGACGACGAGGCCCTCGATCTGGTGGAAGACCGGCGAGTGCGTCGCGTCGACCTCGTCGGTGCGGTAGACCCGGCCGGGGCACACGACGTAGATCGGCGGCTGCTGGCTCAGCATCGTGCGGGCCTGCACCGGCGAGGTGTGGGTGCGCAGCACCAGCGCCGCGTCGGCCGGCTCGAGCCAGAACGTGTCCTGCATGGTGCGGGCCGGGTGATCGGGTCCCATGTTGAGGGCGTCGAAGTTGAGCCACTCGGCCTCGACCCACGGCCCCTCGGCGACCTCCCAACCCATGGCCAGGAAGACGTCGGAGAGCCGCTCGGAGAAGGTGGTGATCGGGTGCCGGGCGCCGGCACGGCGGCGTTTGGTCGGCAGCGTGACGTCGACGCGCTCCTCGACCAGCATCCGCTGCTCGTGCTCGTCCTCGAGGACGGACGTGCGCTCGCCGAGCGCCTTGGTGACCGCGCCGCGGGCCTGGCCCACGCGGGCGCCGGCCTCCTTGCGGGCCTGGGGCGGGAGCGCGCCGATCTCCCGGTTGGCCAGGGCCAGCGGTGAGCGGTCGCCTGCGTGGTCGAGACGGACCTGCTTGAGCTGCTCGAGGTCGGCGGCGGCGGCGATGGCCGCGACGGCCTCGTCGCGCATCCGCTCGACCTCCTCGGCCTTGAGCGGGGTGACCTCGACCGGGTCGTAGTCAGTGTTGGGGCCGGACATGGCTCCCTTTCCTAGCGCCTGGGGTGACGGCGCGATTGTAGAAGTGGGTCGGACGGGAGGACTCCCCGGACCCGGCGACGTCAGGAGGCTGCTGGAGAACAGCAGCCGGTCAGGCAGACCGGCGAGCCCCCGGACACCGTGCGGGTCCGGGGCGCAGAAATCGCTGGTCGAGGCTCACGGGGCCGACTCTACCGCGCCGAGCCGGCGGCGTACGCGTCGATCACCGGCGAGCACGGGTCGCCGCCCTGCGCATCGGTGGCGTCGAGGTCAAGGCCCTCGACCGCGTCCCGGGCCCGGGAGCGGCCGAGGTTCCACGCCAGCGGAGGCTCGTCGTCGCGGAGCTGGTTGAGCGGGAGAAGGCTCAGGGCACACGCCGCCGCGTCGGCCGGCAGGCGGTCGGCGATCACCGGTGCCGCGTCGGCGGAGAGGGTCCGGAGGTACTGGATGTCGAGCTTGCCGGTCGCCTCGTAGCGGTCGATGTTGCGACCGGCCACCCAGGCGTCGGGGTTGATCGAGGCCAGGGCCAGCACGGCGACCGCGCCGGTCACGAGCGCCAGCCGCGGCAGCCAGCGGCCGTGCCCGAGCCCACCGACGACCATGACGAGGAGCACCACGACCCCGAGCCAGCCCTCGAAGACGTCGACCGTCACCCGCAGCGTGGTGAAGCCGTAGCTCTCCTGGTAGAGGTTCATCCGGTGCAGGGCCGAGGCCACGACGACGAGCGTCAGGGCGCAGAGCAGGCCGAGCGAGGCGCGCATCCAGAGCCGGTCGAGGGCCTCGTCCTTGACCTTGCGCGCTGCTGCCCAGACCACGAAGAGGGTCAGGAGGGTGGCGATGGTGAGCTGGCCGAAGCCCTGGTGGACGTAGTCGGCGTAGGTCAGCCCGGTCGTGTCCTCGACGTAGTCGTGGCCACCGAAGACGGCCGCGGCCTGGGCGATGAGGAAGAGCACGAAGACCGCGTCGACCAGCAGCACCGGGATCAGCCACTCGAAGCGGTTGCCGAGCGGCTCGACCGTCCGCGGCTCCGGCTCGACGCGCGACGGGTTGAGCGCGAGGTAGGCCGCCGCGAGCGTCACGGCGAACACCAGGCAGCCGACGAAGATCCGGGTGACGAAGTCGTTGAAGCTCAAGGTGGGCACGAGCGCGTCCACCCAGGTCGCGAAGAGGGCGTCGGCGGAGGCGAACAGCGCGCCGAAGACCGCGAGCGCGATGAGCGAGACGACGACCGTGCGCACCACCGCGGGCGTCCGCCCGCCGGTGCCGACCACCCGCAGGGTCCGGCCGAACCACGGCAGCCCACGCAGCGAGGACAGCGGCCAGGAGATCCCGGTGACGACGAAGCCGGCCGGTGTGCGGGCGTCGGTCACGCCGATCAGGAAGACACCGGCGGCGGTGAAGACACCGAGCACCGCGATGCCCTCCGCGTCGAGCAGCGCCAGCGGCAGCACGAGGAGGGAGGCCAGCACCGTGCACCCGATGGTGAACGCGTTGCGGCGGTGCCGCGCGGTGAGGTACGCCGCCGTGCCGGCGCCGACCAGGACGAGCACCCACGACAGGCCGGGGTTGGTGAAGGTCATGGTCGCCCCGGCGAGCACCCCGACGAGGGCGCACGCGACGACCACGCGGAGCCCGGCCAGCCCCGGCCGCTCGGGCCAGAAGGAGCCGAAGAAGGAGTCGAGTCCCGGGGGCGGCACGGGCGCTGTCCCGGCGGGCGGTCCCAAGGGGACGTAGCGATCGGCGGGCGGCAGGCTCGGCGGGGTGGGTGCGGTCATGGCGTTCTCCTCGGTGGACGCCTGCGGCTCGAGGGGGGCGGGCGGCTCGTGGGGCACGGGCAGGTCGTGGTCGTCGGGCAGCTCCAGTCGGAGCAGGGCGCCGGACCGGTCCGGCTCGGGGTCGGTGAAGCGGAGGGTGCCGCCGTGGAGCTGGGCCACCCAGCGGGCGACCGCGAGCCCGAGCCCGGTGCCGCCACCGCTGGCGTCGGTGCCGAAGCGCGCGAAGACCCGTTCGCGGTCGTGCGGATCGACCCCGGGACCGCGGTCGGCGACCGTGAGCCACCAGCCCTGCGGCGTACGACCCGAGGCGACGTGGACGGGTGACCCGGCCGGGGCGTGTCGGGCCGCGTTGTCGAGGACGTTGACGAGCAGCTGTCGCAGGCGCGCCTCGTCGGCGGTGGCCACCAGGTCCTCGGGGATGTCCACCTCGAACTCCCCCGTGCGGCCGGCGACCCGGACCTCCTCGACGCAGTCGGCGACCAGGGCGCGCACCGGGACCTCGGCGCGCCGCAGCCGCGTGACGCCCGCCTCGATGCGGGAGAGCTCGAGGAGGTCGGTGACGAGCTGGCGCAGCCGCTCGGCCTGGGCCACGGCCGCGTCGAGGTGCTCGGCGTCGGCGGGCACGACACCGTCGGCGAGGTTCTCCAGCACCGCGATCATCGCGGCCAGCGGGGTCCGCAGCTCGTGGGAGACGGTGGCGATCAGGTCGCGCCGCTCCGCCTCCACGACCGCGAGGTCACCGGCCATCTGGTTGAAGACGGCGGCGAGCCGGCCGACCTCGTCGGACGAGGTGGTGCGGACGCGTCCGGAGTAGTCGCCGCGCGCCATCCGCTGCGCCACCTCGGTCATCGACCGCAGGGGCGCCACCATCCCGGCGGCGAGCAGCTGGGTGACCCCCAGCGTGAGCAGCACCGCGACGGGGAGGGTGAGCCAGACCGGCACACCGGCCGCCGAGCCGAGCGTCGCGAGCAGCGCCACCACGACGACGGAGATCGCCACGAGGGCGCCGAGCTTGACCTTGATGCTGGTGGCGGCGTCGAGCAGCCGCCTCACGCCGGCACCTCGAGCGCGTAGCCGACGCCGTGCACGGTGCGGATCCAGCCGGACCCGAGCTTGTGGCGCAGTGCCTTGACGTGGCTGTCGACGGTGCGGGTCGCGACCCCGCTCAAGGTCGCCTCCCCCCAGCCCCAGACGTCGGCGAGCAGCCGCTCACGGGTGAGCACCTGTCCGGGCTCGCGGGCCAGGCAGACCAGCAGGTCGAACTCCGTGGGCGTCAGGTGCACCTCGGCCCCGTCGATGGTCGTACGGCGCCGGCCGGGGTCCACCCGGAGCGCCCCCTGCTCGACCAGCTCGCGGTCGGGGGAGGCCGCGAGCTCGGCGGCGCGCTCGACGCGTCGCAGCAGGGCGGACACCCGGGCCACGACCTCGCGCATGCGGAACGGCTTGGTGAGGTAGTCGTCGGCGCCGACGCCGAGGCCGACCAGGATGTCGGCCTCGTCGTCGCGGGCGGTGAGCATCAGGACCGGGACGGGCCGCTGGGCCTGGATCCGTCGGCACACCTCGTGGCCGTCGAAGCCGGGCAGCATCACGTCGAGCAGCACCACCGACGGCTCGGTGTCGGCGGCGAGGGCGACGGCGGTGGGGCCGTCGAACGCCTGCGTGACCACGTATCCCTCGGCCCGCAGCCGCTCGCTCACCTGGTCGTTGATGACGCGGTCGTCCTCGACGACCAGCACCGTGCGTGCACCCCGCTCACTCATGGCCACAACCCTAGGAGCGCGGCTGCGCAGGAGGCGGTCACGAATCGTGGAGGTTGTGTGCAGATCGCGACGTGGAATCCGGTGTCCGTACGCCGCCCGCGACCCTACGATCGACCCGTGCCGACCACCAGCCAGCTGCTCGCCTTCGCGCTCGCCTCGATCCTGTTCATCCAGGTCCCGGGCCCGAGCCTGCTGTTCACCATCGGGCGCGCGCTGACCGTGGGCCGGCGCGCCGCGCTGCTGTCCGTCGTCGGCAACGCCCTGGGTGTCTTCGCGCAGATCGTCGCGGTGGCGCTCGGGCTCGGCGCGATCGTGGCGGCCAGCGCAGCGGCGTACACCGTGCTCAAGATCGCCGGCGCCTGCTGGGTGGTCTGGCTCGGCATCCAGGCCATCCGGCACCGCAGCGACGCGCGCGCGGCCCTGCTCCTCGGCGACCGCGTGCCGGAGCGCACCAGCGCCGCCCTGCGCACCGGCTTCGTCGTCGGCGCCACCAACCCCAAGACCATCGTCTTCTTCGTGGCCTTCCTCCCCCAGTTCACCAACCCCGCCGCCGGGCACGTCGGTGTCCAGGTCGCGCTGCTCGGCCTGCTCTTCGCGGTCATGGCGGTCGCCTCCGACTCCGTGTGGGCGCTGGCGGCCAGCCGGGCGCGCGACTGGTTCGCCCGCAAGCCGCAGCGCCTCGACACGATGGGGGCGGCGGGCGGCGTGATGATGATCGGCCTCGGCGCGACGCTGGCCGCGACCGACTGACCCGCGACCGACTGACCAGCGACCGGCCGGTCAGGTCGACCGGTCAGGTCGGTCGGAGGTCCTCCGAGGGCCAGTCGACCACGACTCGCGCTCCCGCTCCGGGTGCGTCGGTGACCTGGACGTAGCCCCCGTGCGCGCGGGTGAGCCCGCCGACGATGTACATGCCGAGGCCCGATCCCCCGCTGGCGCCGTGCTTCCAGAACTTCGTGAAGATGCGGTTGCGCATCTCCTTGGGGATGCCGTCCCCCTCGTCGTCGACGCAGATGCGCACGCCCGGGTAGGCCGCGTCCTCGGACATCCTGGACAGGCTGACGCGGACCAGTCCCTGCCCGTGTCGGACGGCGTTCTCGACCAGGTTGGTCAGCACCTGGGTGAACTTGTCGGGATCGGCGAAGACCTCGGGCAGGTCCTCGTCGGCGGTCAGCTCGATCTCGCGAGCCGTGCCGGCGCCGACCGAGTCGACGACGCGTCGCGAGAGCTGGACCGCGTCGGACTCACGGGGATAGAGCGGGAGGCGGCCGGTGTCGATGCGGGCGACGTCGAGCAGCTCGGCGATCAGCCGGACCAACCGGTCGGCGTCGGCGTTGACGGTCTCGAGCATGAGCTTGCGCTGGTCGTCGTTGAGCTTGTCCCAGCGGTTGAGCAGGGCCTGGACGAACCCTTTCACGCCCGTCAGCGGTGAGCGCAGCTCGTGAGCCACGGTCGCCACGAGGTCGGAGCGCTCGCGGTCGAGCCGCGCCCGGCCACGCCCGGAGCGGATGCCGATGGCGATCCCGACGACGGGGCCGAGCGGCTGGTCGCGCACCATCCGCGCGGTGGTCAGCACCTCCTCGCCGTCGGTGTTGATCCACGACTGCTCGGGTATCCCCGACCGGGTGTTGAGGCTGCGCTCGGGGTGGTTGACGTGCCACCAGTTGCGGCCGTCCTGGTCCTGCAGCCGCAGGACGGCGTCGACCCGCGACCCGCTGGCGGCCTCGACGGTGGTGCCGAGCAGCCGGGCAGCGTGGTCGTTGATGAGGGTGATCTCGCCACCGACGGTGGCGCCCACGATGCCGTCGGGATAGAGGTCCGCCAGCGACCGCAACCTCGTGGGTCGCGGTTCGATGTAGGGCACCGGCACACCCTAGTCCGCGGTCGCGGCCTTCGGTCGACGCAATCCGGCGCGGCGCAGGCGCGTCACGAGCTCGCGGGAGGTCACCGGCTCGGCGCCGGCAGCCAGCATGGCGGCGTACGCCTCGGACGGGACGTCGTAGTGGTCGCGGTCGAAGCCGCGGGCCGGCACCCCCGCACCGAGGGCGAACTCGTGGAGCTCGTCGAAGGAGGTGTCGCTCGCGAGGTGAGACCAGGTGCGGCCCCATCGCTCGACGGCCGGCGGGTCGATCAGGATCATCGGCCCATCATGGCTGGTCCAGCAGTGCGGGCTCGGAGTCGCCGGCCATCGGGAGGTCGACCCAGAAGGTCGACCCCTCCCCCTCGCGGGACCAGAACCCGACCGAGCCGTCGTGGGCCTCCGCGATCGACCGGGCGATGCTCAGCCCGAGCCCGGTGCCCGGCACGGCGTGCTCGCGGGCGATCGAGCTACGGAAGAAGCGCTCGAAGATCCGGTCCTGCTCGGGCCGGGCGATGCCGAGCCCGGAGTCCTCCACGGAGATCCGCGCCGTGTCGCCCCGGGTCGCGAGTCGGATGCAGATGCTGCCGCGCCCGGGGGTGAACTTGATGGCGTTGCTGACGAAGTTGACCACTACCCGCTCGATCTCCTGCTGGTCGGCGTGCACCTCCACCGGGTGGTCGGGCACCTCGACGCCGACCGTGAGCTCGCCGTGCCGGGCGGCCGGGATGGCCGCGGTGTCCTGGGCGGCCTGCACGCAGGCCCGCAGGTCGATCAGCTGACGACGAGGCGCCCACTCGTCCTGGTCGAGCGCGGCGATCCGGAGCACGTCCCTGGCCAGGGTCAGCAGGCGGTCGGCGTTGCGCGACACCCGGGCGAGCAGGTCGGCGCGGCGGGCCTCGGGCAGGTCGTCGCCGTCCTCGAGGAGCTCGACGTAGCCGACGATGCTCGTCAGCGGCGTCCGCAGCTCGTGGCTGATGGTGCTGATCAGCTCGTTCTTGGCGCGGTCCATCGCCTGCATCTGCACGTTGGCCTCGCGCTCGCGTGCCAGCGCCGCCGACGTGGCCTCCTCGACCTCGCGCTGCTGGGCGACCATCGCGAGCCCGCGCTCCCGCTCGAGGGCCACCCCGGTCGAGATGACCAACGCGATCAGGACGTTGGTGGCCATGAAGCTCTGCAGTCCGGCGAGCACCGAGACGAGGGAGGAGTCGAGGGTGTGCACCTCGAAAGGACCGAGTCCGAGCCGGGCGAAGACGTTGATCGCCGCCCCGAGGACGAGCAGCTCGAGCACCGCCCAGCGGGACGGGAACCGGGCGCCGGCCCACACCGCCACCGGGGTCAGCAGGAAGGCGACGGACTGGACGTTGTTCGGTGCGTAGGTCAGCGCGAGCGCTGCGACCAGCACGCCGAGGTGGACCACCAGCTCCAGCGCGGAGGGCGACAGCGACGGCGCGGGCCGCTCGAGGACCAGCAGCAGCAGCACCAGGTTGCAGCCCAGGTGGTTGATGAACACCCAGGCGGCGACCACCGACGCGCTGCGGTCGACCACCCCGAACGACAGCGCCGCCGACACGAGGGCGGGCACCGAGCTCCCGAGCGCCACGACGAGGAAGTAGCGGCGGAGGTCGGTCCAGGTGTGGATGCCGGCCGGTCGTCGCCAGCCGTGCGTGAGGAGCATCGCGATCACGCCGGCCTCGATCGCGTTGGCGAGCCCGAGCCACGGGCCGGTGACGGGATCACGCCCGCCGAGGACGTTGCCGGCCCAGGTCGCGGCTGCCGCGAGGACGACGAGCGCGGGGATGTGCCGGCGTGGCGAGACCACCATGACGCACGCGGCGATCCCCGACGCGAGCCACCACTCGGACACGCGCGCACCGCCGGGCGAGGTCACCACGGCGAGATAACTCGTCGCGAGGACGAGCAGCAGCCCTGCTGCTTGCCGTCGGTGCAGTGCCATCAGTCTCCGCCGCAGAGGGAGCGCGTTCGGGGGTCGCACTCTGCGCGGAGTCTAGTGAGCGCCGGCGTCCCGCGCAGTTCCGACCGATCCGCGAGCCGCGCGCTGCGCCTGGGCGCTGGCGTAGAGGCACACGGCGGTCGCCGTCGAGAGGTTGAGGCTCTCGGCGCGGCCGTGGATCGGGATCGCGACCCGGTGGTCGGCCAGGGCCGCCAGCTCGTCGGGCAGGCCCCATGCCTCGTTGCCGAAGAGCCACGCCGTGGGACCGGCCAGCTCGGCGTCGAAGAGGTCGAGCTCACCCGACCCGTCGGCCGCGAGGACGGTGTAGCCCGCGGCCCGCGCTGCGTCCACCGCGGCGGCGGCGTCTGACTCGATCGCGATCGGCAGGTGGAAGGCGCTGCCGACGCTGGCGCGCACGGTCTTGGGGTTGTAGAGGTCGACCGACTGGCCGGCCAGGACCACCCCGGCGGCGCCGGCGGCGTCCGCTGTGCGGATGACGGTGCCGGCGTTGCCCGGGTCGCGGACGTCGGCGCAGATGACGAGCAGGCGCGGCTGGCCTGCGGCCGCGGACACCGCCTCCTCGAGCGGTACGTCGAGGTGGCGGCACAGGGCCACGACGCCGGCCGGGCTCACGGAGTCGGACAGCGACGCCATGGCCCGGTCGTCGACCAGGGTGACCAGGCGGGCGGACGCCAGCACGTCGGCGTACGCACGGGAGGCGGCGGGCGTGGCGAACACCTCGACCACGCAGTCGGGCACGCCGAGCGCGCCCTCGACGGCCTTCGGGCCGTCGGCGAGGAAGAGCCGCCGCTCGGTGCGGACCGAGCGGCGGCTCAACTTGCGAGCCTCCTTGACGCGGCCGTTCCCCGCGGTCAGCGGAGCGCCGGGCGTCAGTGGAGTGCTCTCGTGGTTCAGGCGGAGACCTTGGGCGCGTTGACGTCCTCGGGCAGCGCGGCCTTGGCGGTCTCGACGAGCGCGTTGAACGCGGCCACGTCGTTGACGGCGAGCTCGGCGAGGATCTTGCGGTCGACCTCGACGCCGGCCAGGTTGAGGCCTTGGATGAAGCGGTTGTAGGTCATGCCCTGCGCACGCGCGGCGGCGTTGATGCGCTGGATCCACAGCTTGCGGAAGTTGCCCTTGTTCTTGCGGCGGTCGTTGTAGCTGTAGACGAGCGAGTGGGTGACCTGCTCCTTGGCCTTGCGGTACAGGCGCGACCGCTGACCGCGGTAGCCGGAGGCCCGCTCGAGGACTACCCGGCGCTTCTTCTGGGCGTTGACCGCCCGCTTGACGCGTGCCATTTCTCTACTCCTTGATCAAAGAACTGTGTGGGGTGCGCGTGGGTCGAGTCCGCGGACTCAGAGACCCAGCATCTTCTTGGCACGTGCGTTGTCGGCCTTGGCCACCTCGACGGTGCCCGTCAGGCGACGCGTGACCTTGGAGGCCTTCTTCTCGAGGTTGTGGCGCTTGCCGGCCTTCTCGCGAAGGATCTTGCCCGAGCCGGTCACGCGGAAGCGCTTGCTGGCACCGGAGTGGGTCTTGTTCTTGGGCATCGTGTGTCTCCTTGATCTCAGATGTCCTGGGACGACGTGACGAGTCGCTCAGATGTCGATGTCGTCGTCGAGGTTCTCGGAGCGACGACGCTCCTTCTTGGCCGCGACCGGGCCGGCAGCATGGGCTGCCTCGCGCTCGGCGTCCTCGGCGGCGACGGCCGCTGCGCGCTCGGCCATCTTCTCCTCCTTGGCCGCGGCGGCGTCGATCTTGGCGTCGGCCTTCTTCTTGTGCGGGCCGAGCACCATGATCATGTTGCGGCCGTCCTGCTTGGGCGACGACTCGACGAAGCCCAGCTCGGTGACGTCCTCGGCCAGTTTCTGCAGCAGCCGGAACCCGAGCTCGGGGCGGTGCTGCTCGCGACCGCGGAACATGATCGTGATCTTGACCTTGTCGCCGGCCTTGAGGAACCGGACGACGTGGCCCTTCTTGGTCTCGTAGTCGTGCGCGTCGATCTTCGGACGAAGCTTCATCTCCTTGATGATCACGTTCGTCTGGTTGCGTCGCGCCTCACGAGCCTTCTGGGCGTTCTCGTACTTGAACTTGCCGTAGTCCATGAGCTTGCAGACAGGCGGCCGACCCTGGGGCGCGATCTCGACCAGGTCGAGGTCTGCCTCCTGGGCAAGCTTCAACGCCTGATCGGTCGGCACGATGCCGACCGTCTCGCCATTGGGTCCGACGAGTCGGACCTCGGGAACGCGGATCCGCTCGTTGATTCGCAGCTCGGTGCTGATGTGTCCTCCAGAGATTGGGTGGTGGTGAGACCCTCGTGGAAGACATCTGCTCTCGGAACAGGCCCGAAATGAACAATGGCTCCCGCTGTGTCCAAGCGGAAGCCAGCGTCAGGCCCACGAAATTCTCGTGTGCCTGATCCGGACCGTGACCCGACGACCTCGCGGTCGGTGCGGGTGGGGGACGAACTGCGTGTCTCCGCTTGGTGGATCGATCCCGCAAGCGGGACTGATCGGTCAACAACGAAGACTAGCCGATCATTCCGACGACGGGCCAATCCACGCGGTGCGGTCCCCGACCCGGGCCAGCCGGTAGCCCGCGGCCAGCGCACGCAGGTCGTCGTCCTCGACCACGACGGTGGTGGGCCCGGCGATGTCGATCACGACCGCGGCCGCGTCCTCCTGCACCGCCGACTGCGCGGCGAGCCGCGCGACGACCGGGACCGGGCGGGCGTCGGGGTTCCACCGCGCCAGGGCCTCGGTGGAGGTGAAGGCGAGCAGCGCCAGCCGCCCGTCCGCGCCGCGCATCAGGACCGCCGCCATGTCGCTGGACTTGTCGTGCGCGAACCCCTGCTCGTCGTGCTCCACCTCGCCGAGGATGGCGACGACCGGGACGAGCAGCCTGGCGTCCTGGAGGGCGAGGAGCACCTCGCCGTGCGTCGCCTCGTCGCGGGCGTGGGCCGCGACCGCCGCGGCCAGTGCTGCGTCGGCCTCGCCGGTGTCGCCCGCGAACCCGGGATCGGGGATGAGTCGCTCCACGGCGCCCATTGTCCACTGTGCCAGTCTGGACACGTGGACGAGGCAACCTGGGCGGCGCTCGCCGCGACCCTGACCCTGCTGGGACTGGTGTGGACGTACGTCTCCTACCGGCGCCGCGGCGCCGTGGCGGCGATGCGCGCGCTCGGCTTCACGACGCTGCCGGTCGCCGCGTGGCTGACGGGCACGCTCGAGATGTTCACCGAGATCGGCGGCTCGGTGGCCGACTGGGCCACCGGCCTGGTCCTCAGCCCGATCACCTGGGCCGGCATCGGGGTCGCCGGGTTCGGAATCGTGCTGATCGTGATCTCCGGCTACCTGCGCGACCGCCAGATCGCCCGCGGGCTGGACGCCGGCGGCACGGCCCCGCGCGCCGAGAGGGAGCGGTCCCTGCCGGCCGGGTCCTCCACCTCGAGCGGCACCGGGTCTAGCCCCGTCGTCGACGACGACCTGGCCGACATCGAGGCGATCCTGAAGCGACGCGGCATCCAGTGACCGACCTCGTCGGGCGCAACCGCCTGTGGGCCCGGCTCGACCAGGCCGTCGCCGCACACCCCGACCTCCCGACCCCGATCGCCGTCGTCGACCTCGACGCCTTCGACGCCAACGCCGACGACCTGGTGCGCCGGGCCGGCGGGAAGCCCATCCGGGTCGCGTCGAAGTCGTTGCGGGTCCCGGCGCTGCTCGAGCGTGCGCTGGCCGGGCCGGGGTTCGCCGGCGTCCTGGCCTACACCCTGCGCGAGGCGCTTGCCCTCCACGACCTCGGCGTCACCGACGACGTCGTGGTGGCCTACCCCAGCGTGGACCGGGGTGCACTGGCCGCGCTCGTGGCCTCCCCCGCCGCCGCTGGTGCGATCACCCTGATGCTCGACGACGTCGCCCACCTCGACGTGATCGACTCGGTCCGCTCCTCGAAGGCAGTGCAGGTCCGCGTCGCCCTCGACATCGACGCCGGCCTCCGCCTCGGCACCCAGCACGTCGGCCCGAAGCGCTCCCCGCTCCACGACGCCACGGACGTGACCACGCTCGCGCGCGCGGTCGCGGAGCGCGACGGGTTCCGCCTCGTCGGCGTGATGACCTACGAGGGCCAGGTCGCCGGCGTGCCCGACGACGTCCCCACCCAGCGGGCGCGGTCGCTGGTCGTGCGGCGACTCAAGCAGGCATCGGTGGCCCAGCTCGGCGTACGCCGCCGTGCGATCGCCGAGGCGCTGCGACCGATCGCCGACCTGGAGTTCTTCAACGCCGGCGGCTCGGGCTCCGTGGAGACCACCGTGGCCGACCCTGCCGTCACCGAGGTGGCCGCCGGATCGGGCCTGCTGGTGCCCGGCCTCTTCGACCACTACCAGTCCTTCACCCCGCGTCCCGCCGCGTTCTTCGGCCTCCGGGTGAGCCGCAAGCCCACTCCTGACCTCGCCACCGTGCACGGCGGAGGACTCATCGCCTCCGGCCCGGTGGGCGACGACCGCGCCCCGATCCCGTGGGCTCCCCCGGGCCTGCACCTCACGAGCCTCGAAGGTGCGGGCGAGGTGCAGACGCCGCTGACGGGCCACCCGGCCGCACTGCTGGGGATCGGCGACCTGGTGTGGTTCCGGCACGCCAAGTCGGGTGAGCTCTTCGAGCACGTCAACCGGGTCCACCTCCTCGCGGGCGAGGAGATCGTCGAGGACGTCGCGAGCTATCGCGGCCTCGGGCATGCCTTCTGAGGAGTGGGCCACCCGCGTGCTCGAGCACGCGTCGGCGACCGCGCCGACCCTCGGGGACGGTCGGCTCGTGTGCATCGACGGCCCCGCAGGCTCGGGCAAGACCACCCTGGCCGAGGCCCTCGCGGAGCTCACCGGCGCGCCGGTGGTCCACACCGACGAGATGCTCGAGGGCTGGCGCGGGCTGCCCGGCCTCGCCGCCTCGGTCGACGCCCTCCTGCGCCCGCTGGCAGCGGGCCGGTCGTCGTGGCGGCGGTGGGACTGGCACGCCTCCGCCTGGGCCGAACGGGTGCCGGTCGCGCCCGCCCCGCTGCTGGTCGTCGAGGGGGTGGGGGCCGGCGCAGCGGCGTACGACGACCTGGTCACGACGCTCGTGTGGGTCGAGGCGGAGCCGGAGGTGCGCCTCGACCGGTGGCGTCGGCGTGACGGGGAGATGATGGCCGCGCACTGGGAGCAGTGGCTCGCGGACGAGGACGCCCTGCACGCGCGGGAGCGGACCCGCGAGCGCGCGGACCTGGTCTACGCCAGCGGCTCTTCGCGCAGCACGTAGTCGTCCTGCCGGTGCCGGACGGCGTAGCCCGCCCGCTCGTAGATCCCGAGCGCGCCGGTCGGGTTCTCGGTGTCGACGTCCAGGCTCGAGGTGTCGAACCCGGCGTCGCGGCACGCCCGGAGCGTGTGCGCGAGCAGGTGGGTGGCCAGGCCGCGGCGGCGGTACGGCGCCAGGGTGCCGACGTAGGCGACGTACGCCTCGCGACCGCCCTCCCCGGAGGGGGCGTTCTCGTACTCGTGCACGAAGACGTAGGCGGCCACCCGCCCGTCGGCAGCCGGGTCGCGCAGCACGAACGACTGCTCGTGGCGGGCATGGGCCGCCTTGACCATGAACGCGTGCCAGTGGGTCTCGTCGGTGGCGGTGTGGTCGGGGTAGTCGCGGAACGCCTCGTCGTGCGCCCGGCGCAGCTCGTCGGCCTGCGCCGGGGCGAACGTCTCGAGCGCGAGGTCGTCGGGCAGGACCGGCGCCGGGACGTCCGTCAGGTCGGAGAACATCATGAAGTTGTGCCGGCCGGCGACGAGGCCGTGCGCGACGAGCAGGGCGACCTGGTCGTCGCGCCCCGCGAGGGCCCGCACGGTCAACCGCAGGGCCGTCTGTGGCGCCTCGGTGGCGTGGACGCTGTGCGCGGCCTCGATCGCCCGTCCGAGCATGGCGGTGCCGATCCCCTCGCCGAGCCGCGCCGGGTCGACGTCACCGATCTGCCACACAGGGTGGACGCCCTGGTCGGCCGGACTGGGGAGCAGCACGGTGAACGCGACGAGGTCGCCGTCGACCCACCCGCCGTCGAGCACCATGCGGGGGTAGTCGGACATGAGCTCGCGCACCTCGGGGGTCGACAGCTCGAACCCGATCGGGTGGTCGACCGAGATCCGCGTCAGCAGGGCCGCCAGGTCCTCGGCGTCCTCGGTCGTCAGCGCGCGCGTGGTGAGGGTCATGGCCCGAGGTTAGGGCGCGCGGAGCGGTCACGCAGCAGGCTGGGTCGACCCTCGGCACGGCCCTAGGGTGTGCGCATGGTCTTTCCTTCTGGCGATCAGTTCGAGATCGCGGCCGCCGGCTACCGTGCTGTCGTCACCGAGAGCGGGGCGGCGCTGCGCGTCCTGTCGTACGGCGATCGCCCGCTCGTCGACGGGTTCGCGGAGGACGAGATGGCACCCGGAGGTCGCGGCCAGCTGCTGATGCCCTGGCCCAACCGCATCCGCGACGGGAGGTACTCCTTCGGGGGTCGCGACCTCCAGCTCGCCCTCACCGAGCCGAAGCGCTCGAACGCCTCCCACGGCCTGGCCAGGTGGGCGGCGTGGACGCTGGAGGAGCACACCACCAACTCCGTCTCGCTGGTCTACCGCGTGATGGCGCAGACCGGCTATCCGTGGGCGGTCGACCTGCACGTCCTCTACGACCTCGGCGCGGACGGGCTGACCGTGACGCAGACCACGACCAACCTGAGCGGTGAGCCTGCGCCGTACGCCTGCGGGGCGCACCCGTACCTGTGCGTCGGCCAGCCCGCGAATGGCGCGATCGACGCGCTCGAGCTGACGCTGCCGGCCGGGACGCGCACGGTCACCGACGACCGGCTGATCCCCGTCGACACGGTGGCGGTCGAGCCGGAGCACGACTTCCGCACCGGGCGGACGATCGGGGCGATGTCGTTCGACCAGGCGTACGGCGCACTCGAGCGGGTCGACGGGATCGCCACGGCCACCCTGCGCGGCGCCAACCGGAACGGGGTGGCGCTCTGGGTGGACGAGAAGATCCCGTGGTTGCTGCTCTACAGCGCCGACGACGTCGCCGGGAAGGAGCGGCGCTCGCTGGCGGTCGAGCCGATGACGGCCCCCACCAACGCCTTCAACTCCGGCGTCGACCTCGTGACGCTCTCCCCCGCCGGCCAGCCCGGTGACGAGCTGTCGGTGACGTGGGGCATCCGCGCCCTGGTCGACGACGAGTAGGGCCTCACCGGTCGATCAAGGCGCGTATCGCGCGCACGGCATCCCGCGCCCGGTCGCCGTCGGTGCCCTGGATCGCGAGCAGCGATGCCGTGGTGCCGTCGGCGAGGTCGACGCTCGCCCACGGAGCGCCGGCGGTCAGGTGGATCGAGATGACCTCGGCCCACTCCAGCTCGCGCTTCCTGTAGCCGTTGACCACGGTCAGACCGGCCTCGGTGGCGACCACCCGTGACCGCGCGATGGCGTAGCCGGCCGCCACGTAGAGCAGCCCGATGAAGACCACCGTCGAGCGCTGGAAGAGCGTGAACTTGGCGCGGATCTCGGGGTCGAAGCCGAACCACGCGAAGGCGCACGTGGCGAAGAGCATCGCGCCGAAGAAGATGACGGCGACGCGCGCGCCGAGCGGACGCCACGTGCGTGGCAGTGCGGGCGCTGGGGGTGTGGCTCCCGGGGCCATCTCGCTCACCCGCTCAGAGCCGGCAGGCATGGATGTCGGTGAGCAGGATGGCACGGGCGCCGACGCCGTACAGGTCGTCCATCAGCCGCTGGGCGCCGGCACGCGGCACCATCACGCGGACCGCGACCCAGCCGGGCTTGCCGAGCGGCGAGATCGTCGGTCCCTCGAGCCCGGGCGCCAGCACGGTCGCGCGGTCGAGGTTGGCCTGCTCGATGTCGTAGTCCATCATCACGTAGCTGCGGGCGACCAGCACGCCCTCGACGCGGCGTCGGAAGATGTCGAACTCGGCGTTCTCGGCGCCCTCCCGTGCGATCAGCACGGCCTCGGACTCCAGGATCACCTCGCCGAAGGTGGCCAGGCCCGCGGCCCGGAGGGTGGAGCCGGTCTCGACCACGTCGGCGATCGCGTCGGCCACACCCAGCTGGATGCTGGTCTCGACGGCGCCGTCGAGACGGGTCACGGTGGCGTCGATGCCACGCTGGTCGAGGAAGGCGCGGACCACTCCGACGTACGACGTCGCGATCCGCTGGCCCGCGAGCTCCTCGAGCTCCTCGAAGCGCCCCGCGGGGCCGGCGAAGTGGAAGCGGGAGCGGCCGAAGCCGAGCTGCATCGTCTCGATCGCCTGGGCGCCGGAGTCGAGGAGCAGGTCGCGACCGGTGATGCCGACGTCGAGGGTGCCCTCGCCGACGTAGAGCGCGATGTCGCGGGGGCGGAGGTAGAAGAACTCGACACCGTTGTCGGCGTCGATGAGCGTGAGCTCCTTGGAGTCGGAGCGCTGGCGGTAGCCGGCCTCGCGCAGGATGTCGCTCGCGGCCTGCGACAGGGCGCCCTTGTTGGGGACGGCGATGCGGAGAGTCATCGGGGGCCTCCTCAGAGGTGGGAGTAGACGTCGTCGAGGGTGAGCCCGCTGGCGAGCATCAGCACCTGTGCGTGGTAGAGCAGCTGGCTGATCTCGAGCGCGGTCGCGTCCTTGCCCTCGTGCTCCGCGGCCATCCAGGACTCGGCGGCCTCCTCGATCAGCTTCTTGCCGATCGCATGGATGCCGGCGTCGAGCTGCTGCACGGTGCCCGATCCCTCGGGTCGCGTGGCGGCCTTCTCGCTCAGCTCGGCCCAGAGCTCCTCGAACGTCTTCACGGGGCCCAAGCCTAGGCGGTCGCGGGTTCCCGCCGGTCGCCGGTCCGGGGACCGGCATCGGGTTCGGGGCGTACGCGGGCGCGGTGCTGACCGGCTTGGTGTCGTGGCTCGACACCCCGTGCGGTTGGCAGGTGGATACCAGATTCGGGTTTTCTCGCCCTCATCTCGGCTCGGTAGGTATCTGGATACCTACCGCGCGGCGGTGGCCCTCGAAATCCGGTGTTGAGGTATGCACCTGCATACCCACCGGGCGCGGCGGGCGGGTGTCGATGTCGCCGGGCGCGAGACTGGTGCCATGGACGAGCTGACCGGTGTCCCCGACTGGGGACGGCTGACCTGGCCGCGCACGACCGACCGGCTGACGCTGCGACCCGCGACGGCGGAGGATGCGGACGCGATGTTCGCCTACCGCGCGATCCCGTCCGTCGCCCAGTGGATGACGAAGCTGCCCACCGACGTCGAGTCGTGGCGATCGGACTTCGACAAGCGATCGCCGTACGCCCTGGTGATCCTGCTGGACGGCGAGCCGATCGGCGACCTGTTCCTGAAGACGGAGGACGCCTGGTCGCAGGCCGAGGTGCGCGAGGAGGCGAAGGACGTCTTCGCCGAGATCGGCTGGTGCCTGGCACCCGCCCACGAGGGGAAGGGCCTGGCCACCGAGGCGGTCCGCGACCTGCTGGTCGCCTGCTTCGACGGTCTCGGGCTGCGGAGGGTCGTGGCCCACTGCTTCGCCGACAACGAGCCGTCGTGGAGGTTGATGGAGCGCATCGGCATGCGCCGCGAGGCCCACACCGTGCGCGACACGCTGCACCGCGACGGGCAGTGGTACGACGGCCTCACCTACGCACTGCTCGCCGACGAGTGGTCGCAGCGCTGAGGCTGGTCTCGGTGGGGACCGTGGGCTACGGTCGCCACATGAGCGAATCGAACACACATTCGAACCCGACCAACGAGACCCTGGGCGGACCCCAGGGTGACACCACGCGCAAGGACCCTGAGGAGTGGGTGACCGGCGACGAGCCGATGACCGGTGCGCAGGCCAGCTACCTCGACACCCTCGCCCGCGAGGCCGGCGAGGAGATCTCGGCCGACCTCACCAAGGCCGAGGCCTCCGAGCACATCGACCGGCTGCAGTCCGGCAGCGACCGCAGCGCCTGAGGCAGGACCGCGGCACGCCGCCACCACCACTGGTCAGCGCAGGCCGGCCAGCACCCGCGCGGTGTCGAGGGCGGCGGACGTCGCCTCCCAGCCCTTGTCCTCCTTCGACCCCTCCAGCCCGGCACGGTCGAGGGCCTGCTGGTCGTCGTCGCAGGTGAGCACCCCGAAGCCGATCGGCACGCCGGTGTCGAGCGCGACCCGGTTGAGGCCGTCGGTGGCGGCGTTGCAGACGTAGTCGAAGTGCGGGGTGCCGCCGCGGATGACGACACCGAGGGCGACGACCGCGTCGTAGCCCTGCTGCGCGAGGGCCAGCGCCACGACCGGGAGCTCGAAGGTGCCGGGCACCCGCACGATCGTGGGCTCGCTGACCGAGTAGGCCGCAAGCGCTCGCTCGGCCCCGGCGACGAGACCGTCCATCACCTCGGTGTGCCAGCTGGCGGCGACGACCGCGACCCTGAGGCCGGAGGCGTCGAAGGGCTTCTGCTCGGGTGCTCCGTGTCCGCTCATCGGTTGCTCCTCACTGGTGCAGCTCCTCGGTCATGTCCTCCGGGAGGTCGGGCAGCAGGTGCCCCATCCGGTCGCGCTTGGTGCGCAGGTAGTCGATGTTGTCGTGGGTCGGGTGGATGGCCAGCGGGACCGTCTCGGCGACCGTGATCCCGAACTCCTCGAGGCTCGCGGTCTTGTCGGGATTGTTGGTCAGCAGCCGGACGGAGGTCACCCCGAGGTCGCGCAGCACCTGGGTCGCGGTGCCGTAGTGGCGTCCGTCGGCGGGCAGCCCGAGGTCCAGGTTGGCGTCGACGGTGTCGCGCCCCGCGTCCTGGAGGGCGTAGGCCTGGAGCTTGGCGACCAGGCCGATGCCGCGGCCCTCGTGCCCGCGGAGGTAGACCACCACTCCCCTGCCCTCGGCGACGACCTGGGCCATCGCCTCGTTGAGCTGTGGCCCGCAGTCGCAGCGGTGGCTGCCGAACACGTCGCCGGTGAGGCACTCGGAGTGGACGCGGGTCAGCACCGGCTCCGGGCCCGACACGTCGCCGTACACCAGCGCGACGTGCTCGCTGTCGTCGATGGTGATCCGGTAGCCGTACGCCGTGAACTCGCCGTGCGAGGTCGGCAGGCGCGTCTCGGCGACCCGCTGCACGTGCCGCTCGTGCCGCCGCCGGTGGCGCACCAGCGCCTCGATCGAGATCATCGCGAGGCCGTGCTCGTCGGCGAACTCGCGCAGCTCGGGGCCGCGCTTCATCGTGCCGTCGTCGTTGACGACCTCGACCAGCACGCCGGCGGGCGTCAGGCCGGCCAGCTTGGCGAGGTCGACGGCCGCCTCGGTGTGCCCGCGGCGTACGAGCACACCACCGTCGCGGTAGCGCAGCGGGAACACGTGTCCGGGGCGCGTCAGCTCCCACGGCTCGGTGGCCGAGTCGGCGAGCACCTTCGCGGTGTGGGCACGGTCGGCCGCGCTGATGCCGGTGCTGACGCCGTCGCGGGCGTCGACCGAGATCGTGTACGCCGTGCGCAGCTTGTCCTTGTTGTGCGGGGTCATCAGCGGGATCTCGAGCCGCTCCAGCATGTCCCCCGGCATCGGCACGCAGATGACGCCGCTGGAGTGGCGGATGGTGAACGCCATCAGCTCCGGCGTCGCCTTGGCGGCGGCGAAGATGATGTCGCCCTCGTTCTCGCGGTCCTCGTCGTCGACGACCACGACGGCCTTGCCGGCGGCGATGTCGGCGATGGCTCGCTCGACGCTGTCCAACCTGACGGGCTCGCTCATGCGGCCGCTCCTTCCAGCTCGGGGGTGGGACGGGTGACACGCGAGGCGCGCAGCCAGACGACGAAGCCCAGCAGCACGAACACGGCGTAGACGAGGTACATCCCCGCCGTCGGGTAGTAGCCGGCCCGGACGAGGGTGGTCACGCCGACGACGTCGACGAGGATCCACACGAGCCAGAACTCGACCCAGCCACGCGCCATGCCGTACGTCGCCAGCATCGACCCGGCCAGGATCCAGGCCTCCGTCGTCGGGCCCCACGAGCCGATGCGGGTGAGGACGGCGTACGCCGCTGCGTAGCCGACGACGCCCAGGGCGACGAGCTGTGCGCGCTCGGCCCGGGTGGCCCAGCGGGGCGAGATCGCGCCGCCGTCGGATGCTCCCCCGGCCGCGCGCTCGTGCGACCAGCGCCACCAGCCGTAGAGGCTGACGGCCGCGAAGAACACCTGCCGGCCGGCCTGTCCCCACAGGGGCTCGTCGGTGGCCCCGCTCATCTCGCCGGTCACGAAGACGGTGAAGAGCAGGACGTTGCCGACCAGGCCGATCGGCCAGGCCCACACGAGGCGGCGCATCCCGAGGATCGCGCTGGCGAGGCCGAACAGGTTGCCGACGACCTCGCGGACGTAGAGCTGTCCGTCGCCCACGGCGATGGTGCCGTGCAGGATCCAGTCGATCATGCCTGCTCCTTCAGGTAGCCGCCGGCGAGCAGCTTCTCGACGTGCTTGGCGATCACGTCGAACTCGAGGTTGACCCGGTCCCCGGGCTTCCGGGTGCCGAGGGTGGTGCGGGCCAGCGTCTCGGGGATCAGGCTGACGGTGAAGCTGGCGTCCTTGGCCTCGACGACGGTCAGGCTCACGCCGTCGACGGTGATCGAGCCCTTGTCGACGAGGTAGCGACCGAACCCGGTGGGGATCGACACCTCGACGAGCTCCCAGTGCTCGCTGGGCTCCCGCCGCAGGACCTCGCCGACGCCGTCGACGTGGCCCTGCACGATGTGGCCGCCGAGGCGCTTCTCCACGGTCACGGCGCGCTCGAGGTTGACCCGGTCGCCGACCGCGACGCCGTGCAGGCTGGTCTTGTCGAGCGTCTCCTGCATGACGTCGGCGGTCCAGGTGTCGCCGTCGGTGCTGGCGACCGTGAGGCAGCAGCCGTTGACGGCGATCGAGTCGCCCAGGCCCGTGCCCTCGAGCACGGTGCCGGCGCGGACGCTCAGGCGGATCGCGTCGCCCTGCTCCTCGACGCCGGCGACGGTGCCGAGCTCTTCGACGATGCCGGTGAACATCAGTGGTCTCCTCCGGGGGTGAGGGTGAGGCGGACGGTGGCGTCGGCTCCGGTGCCGATCACGGCCGCCCGCTTGAGGTGCCACCGCAGCTGGTCGGTGATGGTGGTGATCCCGAGGTCGCCGACGGCGGGGGCGCCGGCGCCGAGGAAGGTCGGCGCGACGTAGGCGACCACCTCGTCGACGAGGCCGGCGCGGAGGAACGCGGCGGCCAGCGTGGGACCACCCTCGAGCCACACGTGGCGGCGCCCGGCGGCGTACAGCTCGGCCAGGGCGTGGGCGGGGTCGCGGGTGGCGAGGTGCTGCGCCTCGCCGGGGCCCTGGTGGATCCGGCGGTCGGCGGGGACCTCGCGCTCGCCCATCACCACGCGCAGCGGCTGGTGCTCGACGGGTTGGTCGACCTCGTCGCGGACGTTGAGCTGGGGGTCGTCGACCAGCACGGTGCCGGTGCCGACGAGCAGGACGTCGCACTCGGCCCGGAGCGCGTGGGTGTCGCGGCGCGCGTCGGTGCCGCTGATCCAGTGGCTCGTCCCGTCGGCAGCGGCGCTGCGGCCGTCCAGGGTCGCGGCGAACTTCCACGTCACGAACGGACGGTTGTGCTCGACGGCGAAGGTCCAGGCCTTGTTGACGCCCTTGGCGACGGGCTCCATCACACCTGCCTCGACGTCGATGCCTGCCGCTCGCAGGGCCTCGGCACCACCGGCGGCGACCGGATTGGGGTCGCGCTGCGCGAACACCACGCGGCGGACGCCCGCGGCGACCAGCGCCTCGGTGCAGGGTCCGGTGAGACCGGTGTGGTTGCAGGGCTCGAGGCTCACGACCGCGGTCGCCCCACGCGCCGCGTCGCCGGCCTCGGCCAGGGCGGCGACCTCCGCGTGCGCGGTGCCGGCGCCGCGGTGGAAGCCCTCGGCGATCTCCGCGCCGTCGGCGCCGAGCAGCACGCAGCCGACGCGGGGGTTGGGGCCGAGCGGCACGCCCGGCGTCGCGGCGAGGGTCAGGGCGCGTCGCATCGCGGCCTGCTCGGCCGGTGTCGTGGTCATCGCTTCCCCTCGGGTCCGTGGAATGCGGACTCCGGGGTGCGGGCGCACGCCGCGAACGGCTCACGCTGCGTGGTCTTCTCATCCGGACTTTGACCGTCGGTCCAGGAGTTCCACCTGGTCAACCGGCCACTGGCTGTGGCCGGGTCGCGGACTTCTGCGTCAGACGCAGTCACCGCCGGTGCGGAGTTTCACCGCCCCCAGAGCACGCTCTTGCTGGATCGAACTCTGCCACACGCGCCGGCATTCCCGGTCGGGTGTCCGCGTGTGGTCTCGGCCACGTCCGGGCCGGACGAGCGGCTAGCGCTGGTCGCGGCCGAGCCGCGTCCACCCGCACAGGCCGAGCCCAGCGCACGTGACGACGGCGACCAGCACCACGTGCAGGGGTGACCAGACGTCGTCGGGGTCGCGGCCAAAGGTGATGGCGAGCGCCAGGACGACGGCGAGGGCGAGGAGTCCTAGGCCGAGCTCGAATGAGCGGTGGGCGAACAGTCGATGCAGCGCTGTGTCCATGCCGCCAGTGTGCACCCCGACCAGCCGGCGTGGACGAGCCCTCCGGCGCGTCAGCCCTGCAGGTCGTGCTCGCGCAGCCAGGCCTCGGCGCGGCGGCGCGACGCCTGGGCCAGCCACGCGTCCTGCACGAGCTCAACGATCTCGTCCCGCTCGACCTCCCCGACCCGCGAGGCGCGCAGGAGGACGGAGGCGTGGCCGTCGAAGTGCGGCACCGTGAAGAACGGCGACGACTCGTCCTGCACCAGCGCGAGCTTGTCGCCCTCGGAGGCCACCCAGATCACGATCACGTCGCGGTAGCGCTCCCCCGTCTCCGGGTCGACCGCGTCCGGTCGCGGCGTCCGGAAGAACACGAACGACTTGCTCCCGACCTGGTAGATCGGGTTGCTGTCGGATCGGAAGACCGTGACGTGCGGCATCCCCAGCGCGGTGGCGTGGATGTCGTCGACCGTGGCCCTCCTGCTCACGACGGGCTCATCCCGCAGCGGCCTCCGCCTTCGCCCTCAGCTCGCGCACCATCGCGTCGGGGTCGGCGGCGGAGTAGACGGCGCTGCCCGCGACGAACACGTCGGCGCCGGCCTCGGCGCAGCGCTCGATCGTCTCCAGGCTGACGCCGCCGTCGACCTGGAGCCAGGTCTCGACCCCGTGCTTGCGCATCAGCTCGCGCGCCGTACGGATCTTGGGCAGGCACAGGTCGAGGAACTTCTGTCCGCCGAAGCCGGGCTCCACGGTCATGACCAGCACCATGTCGAGCTCGGGCAGCAGTGCCTCGTAGGGCTCGATCGGCGTCGCCGGCTTGAGCGCCATGCTCGCCCGGGCGCCCTGGTTGCGCAGCTCGCGGGCGAGCCGGACCGGTGCCTTGGTGGCCTCGACGTGGAAGGTGACGCTGCGCGCTCCGGCCTCGGCGTAGAGCGGCGCCTGGGAGTCGCAGTCCTCGATCATCAGGTGTGCGTCCAGCGGGATGTCGGTGGCCCGGCCCAGCGCCTCGACCATGGTCGGGCCGAAGGTCAGGTTGGGCACGAAGTGGTTGTCCATGACGTCGACGTGCACCCAATCGGCGCTGCCGATGCGCCCCACCTCGGCACCCAGGGCGGCGAAGTCGGCGTTGAGGATGGACGGCGTGATCTGGATTCCCACGCGGTCAGCCTAGAGGCGGCCCGTCCAGCTGCGCGGCCCGGCTGTGGCGGGGCACCACCACGTGCAGCGCGTTGCGCTCCACCTCGAAGGTGGCGGGGCTGTGCGTCGCGATCTCGCCGTCGAGGTTGACCGGCATCGGCCGGTCCGTCGTGACCGTGATCGCCCGGTTGGTCAGGTGGTGCACGCGCTCGTGCTCGATCAGGTCGCCGCTGCGCAGCAGCCGGGCCACGGAGACGTGGTCGCGCAGCCGGCCCTTCTCGACGGCGTAGACGTCGAGCAGGTGGTCGTCGATCGAGGCGGTCGGCGAGACGGTCAGCCCGCCCCCGTAGTGGCGGCCGTTGCCGACGGCCAGCTGCATCAGGTCCTCGAGCTCGAGCGAGCTGCCGTCGGGCAGCTCGATCCGTGCCGCGAACGGGCGGTGGTGGCGGTACGCCGCGAGCGTCGCCACCGGATAGGCGAGCTGCCCCAGCCGTCGCTTGAGGCGCGGGGTCAGCCGCTGGGTGACCTCGACGGACAGGCCCAGCGAGGCGACATTGAGGAAGACCCGCCCGTTGGCGCGACCCAGGTCGACGACGACGACCGTGCCGGTGAGCACGGTGTCGAGGGCGGCGGCGAGGGTGGCGGGGATCTCCAGGGTGCGAGCGAAGTCGTTGGCCGTGCCGAGCGGGAGCACGCCGAGGGCCGTGCCGGTGTCGGCCAGCAGCTCGGCCGCGCAGCCCATGCTGCCGTCGCCCCCGCCGACCAGCAGGATGTCGGGCGACGACCCCGCGGCGTGCGCCAGGACCTCGGGCAGCTCGGAGCCGCTCGCCACGGGGTGCACGTCGACGCTGTCCACCCCCGCACGCTGCAGGTGCCGCGTGACCTGCCCGACGGCCGCGGCGCCCGTGCGCGACGCGGTGTTGACGACGACGGAGAGGTGGCTGGTGCGGAGGTCGCTCGGCATGCCCACGAACCTAGGCGGGCCGGGTGAGAGGAACGTGAGGCTGACCTGTGGGGGCCTGAGCGAACGGTCTAGACCGGCGGGCGCTCGAGGTGACAACTGGTCCGCTCCCCATTCACAGGACGGTAAAGAACGGGCAACTCCGCCTCGGGGTCGACCCGATTTCAACAACATCGAACCCACGACCACACGAAGACAGACCTCGAGGGGGGTGCACGATGTCGGATCGACTGCGAGGGCGCGACAGGGCGCCGTCGTCGTACGTCCTCCTGCGCACCCAGGCCAGCAGGCGACCCGACGCCCCCGCGATCTCCGCGGAGCGGGCGCTCACCTGGGCCGCACTGTTCCACGAGGTCGAGGAGCTCGCGGCGGGCCTGCTGTCGTCCGGCGTGCGGGCCGACCACGTGGCGCTGCTGGCCGTGCGACCGGGGGCCGCGTCGGTGGTCGTCGAGCTCGCCCTGCGCGCGATCGGAGCCGTCCCGGTCCGGATCGGCCCCGGAGCCGGTGCAGCCGAGACCGGTCAGGCGTTCACCGTCGCCCCGGTCTCGCTGGTGGTGGTCGACCACCCGGAGCGAGTCGACGCGCTGGCCGGCCTGCCCCTGGGACGCGCGAAGCTGCTGGACCTCACCGACACGGCCAACCTCGCCGGCCTCGTCGAGGTCGGGCGAGCACGGCTGCGGCAGGAGCCGGACGCGATCGCCCACGCCGACCGGATGGTCGCCGCCCACGCGACGCTGCCGCGTGTCGTCGGATCCGGTGGCGAGGCGCTGGCCCCCACGGAGTCGCGGCAGTCGATGCTCCTGACGGCCCACGACCGCGTGCTCCTGGTCGGTGAACCGACCGACGCCTTCACGTGGCAGGTCCGCTCGGCCTGCCTGGCCACCGGCGCGGCCCTCGGGTGGGTCGGCGGGCTCGAGGAGCTCGCCGACGCGATCGGGGTCGTCCAGCCGACCGTCCTCGCCCTCGCCGAGGGGGCAGCGACGGGCCTCGAGCCGATGCTCCTCGACGCCACGGTCGGCGGCCGGCGCTGGCACTCCGCGCCGGGCAGCGTCCTCGACGCCGTGGCCGCCGTCGCCGAGGGGGCGGTCGTCGGTGGGCCCAGGGTCCCTCGCGGGTCTCGCCGACGCGCCACCGCGATCGCGGCCCTCCGGCCCTGGTTCGGCGCCGACCTCACCCAGGTGCTGGTCGCCGTGGACACCAGCCGCCGCCTCCGGTCCGCGCTGGACGCCCTCGACATCGATGTCGACGTCGAGCCCGCCGCCGAGCTGGAGCGCGCCGACCTGCCGCGTCCGGCGGCGCGGCGTGCGCGCCCGCGACCGCCGCTGCCCCAGCGGCAACCGAGTCCGGTCGACCGGCACTTCGCCGCCCTCACCCGTCCCGAGCCCGTGGTCGAGGAGGAGGACGAGGCGATCCCTGCCTCGCCGCACCTGCGACCGCTGCTCACCGGCGAGTCGTTCCTCGACCGCGTGCTGGCCGAGCAGGCAGCTGCTCGCACCGCGGTCCCTGCCACCTCGACCTGACCCACCACCCACAGACCCGGCTTCCGCACCAGGCGGAGCGCCAGACCACCGCACCACCCAACGAAAGGAACCACCCATGTCCAACGTGGACGTTGCCCTCAAGGAGGCCATGGCCATCGACGGTGCCGTCGCCGCCATGCTCGTCGACTACACCTCCGGGATGGCCCTCGGCCAGGCCGGCGACAGCGCCGCCATCAACCTCGACGTCGCCGCCGCCGGCAACACCGACGTCGTCCGCTCGAAGCTGCGCACCATGGACAGCCTCGGTCTCGACGACCGCATCGAGGACATCCTCATCACCCTCGGCAAGGCCTACCACCTGATCCGCCTCACCGAGACCCACGAGGGCCTGTTCCTCTACCTCGTGCTCGACAAGGGCCGCGCCAACCTCGCGATGGCCCGCCACAAGCTGGCCTCGATCGAGAAGAACCTCGAGGTCTGATCGACCCCCGAGCGCCCCGGACGGCCACGGCCGCCCGGGGCGCCGATGCGCTCAGGACTCGGGGTCGACCGGCGGTTCGGCTCCGTCGGCCTCGTCCCGCGCGGCCCACTCGAGCAACGGGGCGATGTCGAAGACCTCCCCGTCGATGCCGCCGTGCAGGTCGCCCATCTCGGCGAAGCGCGCGGGCATCGTGAAGATCGTGAAGTCCTCGGGCTCGCACACGTCGATCTCGTCCCACCGCACCGGCGCGGACACCCGGGCGCTCGGCACCCCGCGCACGCTGTACGCCGCCGCGATGGTGTGGTCGCGCGCGTTCTGGTTGTAGTCGACGAACAGCTGGTCGCGCGAGCGGTCCTTGCGCCACCACGCCGTGGTGACCTCCCCGCCCGCCCGGCGCTCGACCTCGCGGGCGAAGGCGAGCGCACCGCGGCGTACGTCCTGGAAGCCGTGGTCGGGCCTGATCCGCACGTAGATGTGGATCCCCGAGCCGCCGCTGGTCTTCGGGAACCCGACGGCGCCGAGCTCGTCGAGCACCTCGTGGGCGATGTGGGCGACCCGCTGGACGGTCTCCCACTCGCACTCCGGCCCGGGATCGAGGTCGATGCGCCACTCGTCGGGTGACTCGGTCTCGGCGCGGCGACTGTTCCACGGGTGGAACTCGACGGTCGACATCTGGACCGCCCAGATCACGCTGGCCAGCTCGGTGACGCACAGCTCGTCGGCGGTGCGGTTCCAGCGCGGGAAGTGCAGGCGGACGGTCTCCACCCACGGCGGCGCACCTGCGGGGATCCGCTTCTGGTGCACCTTGTCCCCGGCCAGGCCCTTGGGAAAGCGGTGCAGCATGCACGGCCGCTCCCGGAGCGCGTTGACGATCCCCTCGCCGACGGCGAGGTAGTACTCCACCAGGTCGAGCTTGGTGGCGCCGGACTCGGGGAAGTAGACCCGGTCGGGGTTGCTCACCCGCACGACCTTGTCGTCCACCTCGATCTCGGTGCTCGGTGAGGTCGCCATGTCCCGACCCTAGTCAGGCGACGGGTCAGCGGGCGACGGACACGGTGACCGGGTCGCTGGCCCCCGCGTCGGCGTACTCGCTCTCGGGCCGCAGCCAGCGCAGCTCCTGGCCCTCCGTGACGGTCACGGTGGCGCGGGAGACGCCGTCGGGGCCGGAGTAGGTCAGCGGTGACACGTCGACCCACTCGCTCGCGCCGCGGGCCCGCGACTGGAGGACGAGCGGGTCGCCGGTGACCCGGCCGCTGGGGTCGGTCACCGAACCCGCGATCTCGACGTCGGTGCCGGCGGGGACGGGCGCGGTCGGGCCGAGGATCGAGGTCGACAGCGTCAGCCCCTCGAAGTCCCAGGCCCGGCCGTTGCCGCGGACGGCGTCGACGTGGAACGGGTGGCCGTCGCAGCCGAAGCCGGTCACGACGTAACCCGGGCCGTCCCCGTGGACGGCGACGAAGTCGGTGGGGGTCGAGGTCTCGACGACCGCCGTGACCCCGGTGCCGAGGTCGACCAGGCTCCAGGCGTACGGCACGAGGGCGGTGTCGACCTGCTGCCAGGCGGCGGCGGGGACCGTGAGGTCGGCCCTGCCGAGCCAGGCGTGCCCGGCGGGGGCGTCGGGCGTGGCGACCCAGACGTAGGACGCGCCGGTCGTGCCGGCCTCGGCGCGCACCGACACCGACGCACCCAGCGAGGCGAGCGAGGTGAAGGAGAGCGTGGGCCCGGACGCGGTGCCGACACCGGACGGCACCAGCCCGAAGCTGCGGCGACCCATCGGTGCGGTGTCGGGCCCGAGGTTGATCCGGGTCGACGGCGCGGACGCCGGCGCCGCGATCGACTCGCAGCCGACGTAGGTCAGGTGCATCCCGTCGAGCGGGGAGCCCGGTCCGGCCATCGCGGTCGCGCCCGTGTCGTCCGCGTGGGCGGGCGCCGCCGCCAGTGGTGAGAGCAGGACCGAGACGGCCACTGCTGTTCCTAGACGACGTCGCACCCGAAGCTCGATCCCGTTTCCCGCCGGTCTAGATGACCGGTCCCCCACGCATCATCATGCACGCCACGTGTCCACGAGGGAACCCGCAATGTGGGTACGGCGAACAGCCGGTGTCGATCAGGTGCGGCGGATCGTGGCGATGAACATCGCGTCGGTGCCGTCACGGTGCGGCCACAGCTGCCTGGTCGCCTCGAGCGTGGCGTCGCCGCGCGCGGCGAGGACGGCGTCGACGACCCCCGTGGTCTCGGCCAGCACCGGCGAGCAGGTCGCGTAGACGACCACGCCGCCGGGCCGGGTCGCCCCGATCGCGTGCGAGAGCAGGTCGCGCTGGAGCGGGACGAGCTCCTCGACATCACGGGGCGTACGGCGCCAGCGGGACTCGGGTCGGCGGCGCAGCGCTCCCAGGCCGGAGCAGGGGGCGTCGACGAGCACGCGGTCGAAGGTCCCCGGGCGCCAGGGCGGGCGGGTGCCGTCGCCGGTGACCACGCCGCTCACCCCGCCGGGGACGGCACGGACCCCGCGAGCGACCAGGCGGGCCCGGTGGTGCTGGCGCTCGTTGGCCAGCACCGTCGCCCCGCGCTGGGCGGCGAGGGCCGCGAGCAGAGCCGCCTTGCCGCCCGGTCCGGAGCACACGTCCAGCCAGCGCTCGTCGCGGCCGTCGAGGTCGGCGTCGGCGAGCGCCGTCGCCACCAGCTGGGAGCCCTCGTCCTGCACGCCGGCACGTCCCTGGGCCACCGCCGGGACGGCCGACGGGTCGCCGCCGGCCAGCTCCACGGCGTACGGCGACAGGGTGCCCCGGACTCCCCCGGCCTCGACCAGCTCCTGGACCGTGCACAGGCCGGGCCGCGCGACCAGCATCACCCGCGGCGCGGCGTTGTCGGCGGCGAGCAGGACCGGCAGCTCAGCCGGCACACCGAGTGCCTCGCCCAGCGCCTCGACGACCCAGCGGGGGTGGGACCGGGCGATCGAGGCGTGGCCGACCGGGTCGCTCGCCTCGTCGGGGGCGACCCGACCGACCCAGGTGGGGAGGTCATCGGTGCTGACCTTGCGGAGCACGGCGTTGGTGAGCCCGGTCGGTCCGACGCCCACGCGGGCGCGGACCAGGTCGACGCTGGTGCTGATCGCGGCGTGGTCGGGCACCCGCATCGCGAGCAGCTGGTGGACGCCGAGGCGCAGCGCGTCGCGCACCTTGGCCTCGAGGCGCGGCTTGGTCAGGCAGGCGTCGATGATCGCGTCGTACGTCCCCTGCCACCTGATCGTCCCGGAGACGAGCTCGGTCGTGAAGGCGGCGTCGCGACCGGTCAGGCCGTGCTCGGCGAGCACCTGCGGGAGGGCCAGGTTGGCGTAGGCGTCGTCGAGGCGCACGGCCTTGAGGACGTCGTACGCCGCCAGCCGGGACGGGTCGATTCGGGTGCTCCTAACCATCCGCCGGGCCGTCCGCGAGGAACTGCTTGGCCAGCCGCTTGGGCGCCACCGCGAGCCACGCCTCGTGGATCACCTCGGTCAGCTCGTCGAGGCCGATCTCGCCCAGCCGCGACTGCTGGACGAGCACGGCGTTGTAGCTGCGGAAGTGGTCGATGGTGAAGAACGGCGTGGAGTCGTCGTCGACGAGCGCGGCCTTGTCGGCGGCGTCGGCGGTGCGCAGCACCAGCAGGTCGTCGTACTGCTCACCCGTGTCCGGGTCGACGGCGGACGAGTGCGGGTGGCGGTAGAGGACGAACCCCCGGCCCTTCTCGCCGGCGGGCACCTTCCAGGTCGGGACGTCGCCCCAGGAGGTGCCGAGCTCGGTGCTCGGCAGGGCCGCGCAGATCGCGTCGACGTCCTCGGGTCGGGCTGGCCTGCCGGTGGACGGTGTCACGGGCGCGAGCCTAGCGGCGAGCGGCCGCGACGATCAGCACGCCTTGTTGTAGACGCCGACCTTCGTCGGCGGGGCGTCGACCGGCAACGTGTTGGGAGCCTCGAGGCTCCAGTGCCGCACCCAGTCCATCTGCATCCGGCTGATGTTCATGGTGCGATCGGGCTTGGCCTCCATGGTGAACCGTACGGTCAGCGGCACGCCGGTGAGCACGTCGTCGCGCTTCTCGGTGAACACGACCTTGGCGTCGATGAACCACGAGATCCGCTCGCGAGTGACCTCGACGGCGTAGGTGTGCCAACGGTCGGCACCGAGGTCCATCCCGGGGTTGGCGGCCTTGTAGGCGACATCGGGCAGCGTGCGGGCGTAGACGTTGGCGGCCTTGCCGTTGGGGGTGAGGCTGGCCATGGCGATGTTGCGGGCGCCGCAGTTCTCCTCCGCGCCGGCCGCCGGGACGAGTTCGGCGAGCACCTTGTAGCGCGCACCGCCGCGGCCGTACTGCCGGCTGCGCAGCCGCGTCTCCCAGCGCCCGACCTCGTCACCCGGGCCGGCCAGGGTCGCGCTGACGGTGCCCTCGCTGGTCGCGTTGAGGGTGAGCATGCCGTTCTGGTGCCAGACCTGACCGGGGCCGTTCGCGACCCACTGCGGGCCCATCGGTCCGGTGTACGGCGTCTCGAACTCCTCGCGCCAGAGGATCCCCTTGTTCCACCAGCCGTAGGTGTTCCCGGCGTGGATCGGGCCGGGCTCGTCGTCGCCCGGGGTCGCCTGCGCAGGCGCGCTCGCGAGCGCCGGGCTGAGCAGGGACGCGAGCAGGGTCGCGGCCAGCGTGGCGGCGCCACGACGGGTCCGGCGGGGTCCTCGAGCGGCCTGGGGGGAGGTCATGGGGTCCGACCGTACGCGCCCGGGGGCGGTCGCGCGCAAGTTCAGGAGAACAGCTTGAGGGCCGTGGTCACGGTCTCGTAGACGCCGTACAGCAGCAGCAACGAGACGACGGACCACGCCAGGACGAGCCTCACGGTGCCCGAGCCGGCCTCGGTGCCCGCCTGCGACTCCTCGCTGGCCGCCTCGTCCGCCTCCTTCTGCTCGGTGTGCTGCGACATGTCCTCGTGGAACTTCGCAGCGACCGGGCGGACCAGCAGGTTGGCGACGAAGCCGACGGCCAGCACGCCGACCATGGTGAACAGCGCGGGGCGGTAGGAGTCGGCGTCGAGCGTGCCGGCGCCGCCCGCGCTGTCGAGGAAGCGATTGATGATCAGCGGGCCGGCGACGCCCGCCGCCGACCACGCGGTGAGCAGCCGGCCGTGGATGGCGCCGACCTGGAACACACCGAACAGGTCGCGGAGGTAAGCCGGGACGGTCGCGAACCCGCCGCCGTAGAAGGAGATGATCATGGCCGCGAGGAGCACGAAGATCGCGGTCGAGGTGGACCCGGACAGGGCGAGCAGGACGTAGAGCACGATGCCGACGCCGAGGTAGACCATGTAGATCGGCTTGCGGCCGATCAGGTCGGAGGTGCTGGACCACACGAACCGGCCGGCCATGTTGAACAACGACAGCACCCCGACGAAGCCGCCGGCCGCGGCCACGCTGACGCTCGAGGTGTCGCCGTCACGGAAGAAGTCCTGGATCATCGGGCTGGCCTGCTCGAGGATGCCGATGCCCGCGGTGACGTTGCAGAACAGGACCGTCCACAGCAGCCAGAACTGCGGGGTGCGGATGGCGTTGGCCGCCGACACGTTGTCGGTGGTGACGAGCGACTTCTGCTTCACCATCGAGGGGTCGAAGCCGGCCGGCTTCCAGCCCGGCGCCGGGACCCGGATGTTGGCGACGCCGATCATCATGATCGCGAAGTAGGCGATCCCGAGGGTGACGAAGAGCAACGACAGCGCGTGCCCGTCGGCGAGCGAGGCCGGGTCGGCGGCGTCGTACGAACCGTCGTAGTAGGACAGCAGCTGGCGGGAGGCGGGCGAGGCGACCATCGCGCCGCCGCCGAAGCCCATGATCGCCATGCCGGTGGCGAGGCCGGGCCGGTCGGGGAACCACTTGATCAGCGTCGAGACCGGCGAGATGTAGCCGATGCCGAGGCCCACTCCCCCGATGACGCCGTAGCCGAGGTAGAGCAGCCACAGCTGCGAGGTGGCGATGCCTGCCGACCCGACGAGGAACCCGGCCGCCCAGCAGCACGCGGCGGTGAACATCGCCATCCGTGGCCCGACCTTCTCGACCCACGTCCCGAACACCGCGGCGCTCAGCCCGAGCATCACGATCGCGATCGAGAACACGACCCCGATGGCCGTCTGCGAGGCGTCGAAGTGATCGATCAGCGAGTTCTTGTAGACGCTGGTGGCGTAGGCCTGGCCGATGCAGAGGTGGACGGCGAGCGCGGCCGGCGGGATGAGCCAGCGGTTGTAGGACTGCGGAGCCACGGTGTGGCGCCTGTCGAGGAATCCGAGCACGGGCACGCGTGACCTCCGAGTCGTGGGCGTTCGTGGAGGTTAACGCGAGACTGGTTGAAAAGTGACGCACCTCACCCCTGCGGGTGGGCCGCCCCCAGGGTGGCGCCGGGCGGCACGGTGACGCCGCGGGCCCAGTCGGCCGCCCTCATCTGCTTCTTGCCGAATGCCTTGACCTCGCCGAGCTCGACGGCGTGGGTGGCGGTGCCGACGAAGACGGCGTTCTTGGTGACCTCGAGGACCCCGGGCGCGAGCTGGGCGTGATCGGTCGCGACGCGGACCGCGCCCAGCTTGAACCGCTCGCCCTCCCACGTGCTCCAGGCGCCGGGGCCGGGGGTGCAGGCGCGGACCTGGCGATCGATGGCGGCCGCGGGGTCGGTCCACTCGACGCGGGCGTCCTCGACCACGATCTTCGGGGCGTAGGACAGGCCGTCGCCGGCCTGCTCGCGTGCCTCGAGCGAGCCGTCCTCGATGCCGTCGAGGGTGCGCACCAGAAGCGTCGCGCCTCCCTCGGCGAGCCGGCCGAGCAGGTCGCCGGCGGTGTCGGTGGGGCGGATCCGCTCGGTCATGACCCCGAACGTCGGCCCGGCGTCGAGCTCCTTGACGATGCGGAACGTCGTCGCGCCGGTCATCTCGTCGCCGGACCAGATCGAGTGCTGCACCGGCGCCGCGCCACGCCACGCCGGGAGGATCGAGAAGTGCAGGTTGATCCACCCGTGCTCCGGGATGTCCAGCGCGGACTGCGGCAGCAGGGCGCCGTACGCCACGACCGGGCAGACGTCGGGACGCAGCTCGCGCAGCGCCGCCTGGAAGTCCGGGTCGCGCGGGTGCTCCGGCTTGAGCACCGGCACGCCGAGCTCCTCGCCACGCACAGCGACCGGGCTCGCCACCAGCTTGCGCCCGCGGCCGGACGGCGCGTCCGGCCTCGTGACGACGCCGACGAGCTCGTGGCCCGAGGCGGCGAGGGCGTCGAGGGACGGCACGGCGACGTCGGGCGTGCCGGCGAACACGACCCGCATCACGGCCTCCCGGAGGTGGCGGGACGGCGGACGGGCTGGGCGGACAACGTGGTGCCTCTCCTCGGGTCGGCGGAGCGGCAAGTCTAGGGAGGCTTCGAGGTTGGTGGCCGCCCGGGCACGGCTCAGATCGTCAGCGGGTCGACCTGGATGCGTACGGCGTCGAGCTTGCGTGCGCTGCGCACGCGCTGGAGCTCGCCGAGCGCGTCGGAGAGGGCGGGGCCGGAGGCGAGCGGCACCCGGATCACGGCCCGCTGCTCGTCGCGGGGCGCGGCGCCCGCTCGGTCGAGGGGCACCGGTCCGAGGAGGTCGGCGACCTCGGGCAGGTCGAGCAGCGTCAGCGCGTCGTCGAGCGGGCCCGGCTCGCCGGTGATCGTCGCCAGCCGCGCCGCCGGTGGCAGGTGGGCATCCGATCGGTCGGCGAGCTCGCGCTCGGCGAAGCCGGCCGGGTCCCAGCGGACCAGCGCCTGGAGCACGGGCAGCGCCGGGTCGCCGACCGCCACCACCCGTCCGCCGGGACGGACGAGCCCGGCCGCGCCCAGCCACCGTCGCAGGGCCTCCTCGCTCGCCCGCAGGTCCTCGCGCGCGAGGGTCAGCCAGGTGTCGAGGATGACGACCGCTGCGTAGCCACCCTGGGCCGGCGGCTCGGCACCGACGGTGGCCACCACGATGTCCGGACGGTCGGAGACCTCTGTCAGCACCCGCTCGCTGCTCGAGCTGCGGATCGTGGTGCCGGCGAACGAGCGGCCGAGCTCCTCGGCCGTGCGCGCCTCGCCCCGCACGGGCGCCCGCAGTCCGCGGTGGCCGCACTCCCGGCAGGCCCAGGCGGGGTCGGCGGTGCCGCACCACCGGCAGGTCGGCGGGGTGGTCGGGCCGCCGAGGACCAGCGGACCGGCGCACGTGGCGCACCGGGCCGGGGTGCGGCACCGCTCGCAGGCCAGGGAGGGCGCGTAGCCCGCGCGCGGGGTCTGGACGAGCACCGGACCGGATGCGAGGCCCTCGCGGATCACGTCGTAGGCCGCTCGCGGCACGCGGGAGCCGACGGCGCGGTCCTCGGCGGGCACGACGTCGACCCGGGCGCGGTCGCGGACGACGGCGCGCGTGGACACGAGCTCGTGCGCCCAGCCCGACCGCAGCAGGAGCAGGCCCTCGCAGGTCCGCGCGAACCCGGCGACGAGCATCGCGGCATCCTGCTGGGTGGCGCGGAGGGCGAGCATCTCGCGGACGTGGGGGTATGGCGCTCGTGGCTCGGCGTGCAGGTCGTCCCCGTCGTCCCAGATCACCAGGAGGCCGAGGTCGTGGACGGGGGCCAGTGCGGCCGAGCGGGTGCCGACGACGACCCGGCGCGCACCGCGGGAGACGGCCAGGAACTCGCGGTAGCGCTTGGCCGGTCCGGCCTCGGCGGAGAGCACGACGTGGTGGTCGGGCCCCAGGACGGCGTCGAGCGCGGCGGAGACCCGCTGGGCGTCGCGCTGGTCGGGGACGCACACCAGCGAGCCGCGCCCGCCGGCCAGGGTGGCCGCGACCGCGTGCGCGAGCATCAGCGGCCAGTCGTCGCCGGGAGCACTCCCCCACACCGCACGGGGCGCGGCACCGCTCCCGAGGTGGGACAGGAAGGCCGGGCCGTGCACGACGTGCTCCCAGGTCGCGGGGTCCGGCGCACCGGCCGGCGACGGCCCCGCCGCGGCGGACGGCTCCTTCTCGGTGGCCGCGTGGCGCGGCGGGACGGCGAGCCGCAGGACGTCGGCCCGCGCTCCGGCGTACCTCTCCGCGATGCTCGCCGTCAGCTCGGCGATCTCGGGGTGGAGCACCGGCTCGGCGCTGACCACGCGGCGCAGCGGCTGCAGGCGGCCGGTGTGCTCGCTGGTCGCCGTGCGGGCGAGCACGAAGCCGTCGACGTCCTGCCCGGCGAACCGCACCTTGACGCGCGCACCGGGGACCGCCGTGGCAGCGTCCTTGGCGGGGACGGCGTAGTCGAAGGGACGGTCGAGGTGCGCGAGCGGGACGTCGACGAGCACGCGGGCCACCGGGTCGGTCGCAGCAGGCTCGAACTCGGCCGCCTTGCGGGCACGGGTGGCCGCGGCCTTGGCCTTCGCGTCGGCCACGGACGCACGGAGGCCGGGCAGCATCTCTGCCTGCCCGGCCTCCCTGCGCTCGCTCATGGCCGCATTCAACCAGCGGCCACCGACGTCTCGATCAGCGCAGGTTGAACGACGCCTTCGCCATGCTGGGCTTCGTGGTCGCGTTGCCCGAGTAGCGAATCGCAAGAAAATGCACGAAGTCCCCGCCGGGGCGGGGACTTCGTGAGCGAGTCGTCGACTTCAGGGGGTTTGCATGCCCCCCGAAGTCTGGGTTTCCCCGGCTAGCCGGGGAAACCGAAGCAAGCAGCGATCAGGCGCCGGCGGCGGCCTTCAGCTTCTCGGCGCGGTCGGTGGTCTCCCACGTGAACTCGGGCAGCTCGCGACCGAAGTGACCGTACGCCGCGGTCTTGGCGTAGATCGGGCGGAGCAGGTCGAGGTCGCGGATGATCGCGGCGGGTCGCAGGTCGAAGACCTCGAGGACGGCCTGCTGGATGGCCTCGTCGGAGACGACGCCGGTGCCGAACGTCTCGATGAACACGCCGACCGGCGCGGCCTTGCCGATGGCGTAGGCGACCTGCGCCTCGCAGCGGCGGGCGAGGCCCGAGGCGACGACGTTCTTGGCGACCCAGCGCATGGCGTAGGCGGCCGAGCGGTCGACCTTCGACGGGTCCTTGCCGGAGAAGGCGCCGCCGCCGTGGCGGGCCATGCCGCCGTAGGTGTCGACGATGATCTTGCGACCGGTCAGGCCGGCGTCACCCATCGGGCCGCCCACGACGAACTTGCCCGTCGGGTTGACGAGCATCCGGTAGCCCTCGGAGGGGATCTCGAACGTCGCCAGCACGGCGTCGATCACGTGCTTCTTGATGTCGGCCTCGAGGGTCGCGTGCTCGACGTCCTCGGCGTGCTGGGTCGAGAGGACCACGGTGTCGATGCGGAGGGGACGGTCGTCCTCGTCGTACTCGATGGTGACCTGGGTCTTGCCGTCGGGGCGGAGGTAGGCGAGCGTGCCGTCCTTGCGGACCTCGGTCAGCTTCTGCGAGAGGCGCTGGGCGATCATGATCGGCAGCGGCATCAGCTCGGGGGTGTCGTCGCAGGCGTAGCCGAACATCAGGCCCTGGTCGCCCGCGCCGCGCTTGTCGAGGTCGTCGTCGGAGGAGCCGACGCGCGACTCGTGGCCGTCGTCGACACCGGCGGCGATGTCGGCCGACTGGGCGCCGATCGCGACCTGGACGCCGCAGGTGGTGCCGTCGAAGCCCTTGTCGGAGGAGTCGTAGCCGATCTCGAGGATCTTCTTGCGCACGAGGTCGGCGACCGGGGCGTACGCGTCGGTGCGCACCTCGCCCGCCACGACCACGAGGCCCGTGGTCAGCAGCGTCTCGACGGCGACGCGGAGGTTCTGCTTGTCCCCGTCGTTCTCCATCAGGTAGTCCAGGACGGTGTCGCTGATCTGGTCAGCGATCTTGTCCGGGTGACCCTCGGTCACAGACTCCGAGGTGAAGAGGCGTCCAGCCACAGTGGTGCTCCTGTCAGGGTGCTCAGGGATCTCAGGCAAGGTGAGGCTCGCGCGGGTCGCGCGCGGGCCGGGTGACACGATAGCGATCGCCCACTATGCGGGACTCGCGTCTCAGTGGTCGAATCGCGACACGACCTCGTCCCAGATGACCTGGGCGAGGGCGCGCTTGGAGCCGTGGGGCACGTCGACGGCGGCGCCGTCGGCGCCGAGGATGACGGCCTGGTTGTCGGGGCTGCCGAACACCGCTCCTCCGCTCACGTCGTTGACGACGAGCAGGTCGCAGCCCTTGCGCGCCAGCTTGGTCCGCCCGAGCTCGAGGACCGTGCCGGTCGCGTCGCCAGTCTCGGCGGCGAAGCCGACGATCACCGACCCCTCGCGGAGGCGGTGCTGCGAGATCTCCTTGAGGATGTCGGGGTTCTGCTCCAGCTCGATGGCCGGCGACGAGCCGTCCTCCGCCTTCTTGATCTTGTCGTCGCTGACCGCGGTCGGCCGGAAGTCGGCCGGGGCAGCGGCCATGACCACGGCGTCGGCGGAGGCGGCGGCGGACACCACCGCGTCGTGCAGCTGAGCGGTCGTCTCGACCGTGACCACCTTCACGCCGGCGGGGTCGGGCTGCGCCACGTTGGCCGCCACCAGGGTCACCTCGGCGCCTCGGCCTGCGGCGGCACGGGCGAGGGCGTACCCCTGGAGCCCGGAGGAGCGGTTGCCGAGGAAGCGCACCGGGTCGAGGTACTCCCGGGTGCCGCCGGCGCTCACGACCACGTGGCGACCGGCCAGGTCGGGGGCGACGACACCGCGGGCGAGCACGTCGACGCCGATCTCGAATATCTCGAGCGGGTCGGGCAGCCGGCCCTTGCCGGTGTCCTTGCCGGTCAGCCGGCCCTCGGCGGGCTCGATCACCACGGCGCCGCGCGAGCGCAGGGTGGCGACGTTGGCCACCGTGGCGGGGTGCTCCCACATCTCGGTGTGCATCGCCGGGGCGAAGACGACCGGGCAGCGTGCGGTGAGCAGGGTGTTGGTCAGCAGGTCGTCGGCCAGCCCGTGCGCGGCCTTGGCGAGCAGGTCGGCGGTCGCCGGGGCGACGACGACCAGGTCTGCCGATTGCCCGATGGCGACGTGCGGGACGGCGTGGACGTCGGTCCACACCTCGCTGGAGACCGGCTTGCCCGACAGCGCAGACCAGGTCGGGGCGCCGACGAACTCCAATGCCGAGGCCGTCGGCACGACGGTCACGTCGTGTCCCGACTCGGTGAAGCGGCGCAGCAGCTCGCAGGCCTTGTACGCCGCGATGCCTCCGCTCACCCCGAGGACGACCCGCGCAGAACGAGCACGAGGCCGCGTCCCCTCGGGGGACACGGCCTCGGACGACTCAGTGGTCACACGTCACTCGGCAGCGTTGAACTGCGCCTGCGCCTCGGCGCGAGCAGCCGCGGCGGCGGCCTCCTCGGCGGCGAGCTCGGCGGGGTCGACGTCCTCACAGGTCAGCAGGTCGTCGTTGATCTCGCGCAGCGCGATCGACAGCGGCTTCTCCTGCACGTGCGTGTCGACCAGCGGGCCGACGTACTCCAGCAGGCCCTCGCCGAGCTGGGAGTAGTAGGCGTTGATCTGGCGGGCGCGCTTGGCGCTGTAGAGGACCAGCTTGTACTTGCTGTCGGTCTTGGTGAGCAGGTCGTCGATCGAGGGGTTGGTCACGCCCTCGGCGGCGATGTTGGGGGCAGACACAGCTAGAGCCTCACAAGGTCGAAGAGATGGATCGGCCGACGACTCAGGACTGATCTGGAGCGTCGACCATCATCAAGGCTACCAACTCCTCGGCTGCGGCGTGAACTTCGTGGTTGACGACGGTGACGTCGAACTCGCTCTCGGCCGCCAGCTCGTCGCGTGCGGTGCTCAACCGGCGCTCCCGCTCGGCCTCGTCCTCCGTGCCGCGACCGACCAAGCGGCGTACGAGCTCGTCCCACGACGGCGGCTTGAGGAACACGAACAGCGCCTCCGGCATGGTCGAGCGCACCTGCCGCGCCCCCTGGAGGTCGATCTCGAGCATCGCGGGGTGGCCGCTGGCCAGCGCCAGGTCGACGGGCCCGCGCGGCGTGCCGTAGCGGTGGGTGCCGTGGACGACGGCCCACTCGAGGAGGTCACCGCGCTCGGCCATGGCGTCGAAGTCCTCGTCGGTGACGAACCAGTAGTGGACGCCGTTCTCCTCGCCGGGTCGCGGCTTGCGGGTCGTGGCGGAGACCGAGATCCAGACCTCGGGATGGGCGCGGCGGACCTCCGCGGCGACGGTGCCCTTGCCGACGGCGGTCGGGCCGGCCAGCACGATCAGCCGCGAGTGGCCGGAGGCGGTGCTCACAGGGTCTCTTGCGGGCCGAACTCGCGCTCGAGCGCGGCGACCTGCTTGATGCCCAGACCCCGCACGCGACGACTCTCGGCGATGTTGAGCCGCTCCATCACCTGCTTGGCCCGGACCTTGCCGAGTCCGGGCATCGACTGCAGCAGCTCGACGACGCGCATCTTGCCGATGACCTCGTTCTCCTTGCCCTCACGCAGCACGTCGACGATCGAGGCGCCGGAGTTCTTCAGGCGGTTCTTCACCTCGGCCCGCTCTCGTCGCGATGCCGCGGCCTTGTCGAGAGCGGCCTGGCGCTGCTCGGGCGTCAGTGGGGGCAGGGCCACGAAGAGGTCCTTCTGGTGCGGGTGTCGGCGGTCCGGGTCAATCTAGTCAGATCGCGTCGGCAGGGGCAATCGGCCCACCGGGTGGGGTGGCGTGACGTCGTCCGCGCCGGACGCGTCACTGCGACAGCGGCGTCTTGCACACGTCGAGGGCCTGCTGCTCGATCCCGGCCATCGCGGTGACGGTCTCCTGGTCGCCGAGGTTGCGCGCGGCCGCCTCGATCGCGCGGCGCTCCGCAGCGGGGAGCGTGTCGGGCGTCGTCTCCGGGTCGTACGTCGAGGGGTCGACGTCCGCCGCGTCGAGGGCGTCCTGCAGCGCCTCGAGCCGGGAGACGACCTGGCTCCACTCGTCCTCGAGGTCCCGCGGGGCCGACGACCGGAGGTCGCGGTAGGCGTCCAACGTGTCGAAGATCGCGCCGGGGTCCTGGCTGGCGGCGGCGTCGCTGAGCTCGCGCTGGTGGTCCTGCACGGCCTCGCAGTAGCCGCTGGGGCCGTCGCCGCCGCAGCCGGCGAGGAGGGCCGCGGCCAGGGCCACCGGGAGCAGGACAGGGAGGCGGCTCACGCCTCGCCCAGCCCCGTCACCGACTCGTTGCCGCGCAGGGCCGCGTCGCGAAGGGCGACCGGGTTCGGCCCGGCGGCGAGCACCTCGCGCGAGGAGCTCGGCAGCACGTGGCGTGCTGCCGGCCCGAAGATCCGCTTGAGGTCGGCCACCGTCCCGCCCTGGGCGCCGAAGCCGGGCGCGAGCACGGGTCCGTTGAAGTCGAGGCGCTCGTCGCTGCTGCCGATGGTCGCGCCGACGACGGCGCCGAAGTCGCCGAGCGGCGCGGTGTCGGCGTTGAGGGTCGCGAGGTGGCCCAGCACCGTGCCCGCGACGGTGCCGTCCGCCGTCCGTGCGTGCTGCACCTCGGGTCCCTCCTTGTTCGAGGTGAGCGCGAGCACGAACACCCCGGCGTCGTGGCGACGCGCGGTCTCGATCATCGGGTCGATCGACCCGAACCCGAGGAACGGGCTGGCCGTGATCGCGTCGCTGGCCAGCGGGGAGGCCGGGTCGAGGTAGGCGTCGGCGTAGGCCTGGCTGGTCGAGCCGATGTCGCCGCGCTTCACGTCGAGCAGCACCAGCGCACCGGCCGCCCGCGAGTCGGCGATCACCCGCTCCAGCACCGCGACGCCGCGGGAGCCGAAGCGCTCGAAGAAGGCGCTCTGCGGCTTCACCACGCTCACGTGCGGCGCCACCGCCTCGACCACCGTCAGCGCGAACGTCTCGAGCCCGGCGACGTCGTCGCCCAGTCCCCAGTCGAGGAGCAGCGACGAGTGGGGGTCGATGCCGACGCAGAGCCGTCCGCGGGCCTGCATCGCGTCGTGCAACCTGGCGCCGAACCTCATGCGGGGTCCTCTTCTCGGGTGAGGGCGGCGCGCACCCGCGCCACCGTGGTCGGATCATGCAACAGGGCGGTGCCGATCTGCACGGCACGGGCGCCGAGGTCGAGGAACCGGCGGGCGTCCTGCTCGGAGGCCACTCCCCCGCCGCCGATCACCACCACGTCGGGCAGGGCCTCGGTGACGGCGGCGACGCAGCGCAGGGCGACCGGACCGATGGCCGGTCCGCTGAGCCCGCCGGGACGACCGTCGGGCATGGCGGCCGGGACAGCGTTGCCGATGACGACCGCGCTCGCGCCGGCGTCCACCACACCCCGCGCACCCTCGACGATGCGCGAGGCGTCGGGCCGGAGCTTGGCGAGCACCGGCAGGTCGCCGGGGAACTCGCGGCGCACGGCCCCCACGACACTCGCCGCGTGGTAGGGCTCGCGCACGTCGAACAGGTCGGACCCGGCCTGGTCGGGGGCGCCGATGTTGATCTCGAGCCCCGCGACACCCGGTGCGCGGCTGAGGCGGCGCGCCAGGTCGGCGTACTCCCCCATCGTCGCCCCGGCGATCGAGACGAAGACCCGGACGCCGGCCCGGACCAGCCAGGGCAGCTCGGTGGCCAGGAAGTGCTCGAGCCCGGGGTTCTGCAGGCCGATCGCGTTGACCAGCCCGCTCGGCGTCTCGACGACCCGTGGCGCGGCGTGGCCCGGACGGGGGTCGAGGGTGATCGAGCGGGTGACGAAGTCGAGTCCGACCAGGTCGGTGAAGGCGGCCAGCTCGCGGCCGGTGCCGCCGCAGCCGCTGGCCACCATCACGGGTCCGAGGCGCATGCTCACGACAGCGCCTCCCAGTGCACGCGGTCGCCGCGGATGACCGGCCCGTCGGCGCAGGCGCGGACCAGCCGCGTGGCGCCGTCCTCGGCGACCACCGGCACCGGGCAGCCCTGGCACAGACCGGTGCCGCACGGCATCGGCACCTCCAGCGCGACCTGGCTCCACGCCCCGCGGGCCTCGGCTTCCGCCGCGACGGCGCGCAGGGTGTCGTGCGGGCCGACGGCGTAGACGACGTCGGCGTCGGCTCGATCGAGGACGCCGGCGATCTCGGTGCGTACGTCGCCGCGCACACCCACGGAGCCGTCGCCGGTGATCACCGTGACGGCGCGTGCGGACCGCCGGGCCTCGAGGGCGGACAGCAGGCGCGCCTCGTCGGGCGCCGCCACCACCAGCGTGACCGCGCAGCCGCGCTCGCGCAGCCGCTCGGCCAGCGGGAAGAGCGGGGCGGCGCCGTGCCCCACGCCGACGAGGACGCACGCCACGGGCTCGCGGGGCAGTGCGAAGGGTCGCCCCAGCGGTCCGGTGACCTCGAGCCGCGACCCCACGGGGCGCTCGGCGAGCCAGGCCGTGCCGGGACCGGCGACGCCCACCACGACGTCGAGGGTGGGTCCGAACGCGCCCGACTCCTTGACGCGGTGGATCCACAGCGGCCGACGGGCGAGCCGCCCGCCGTCGACGCTGACGGCCACGAAGTTGCCCGCGCGGAACCGTTGCGGGATGCCCGGCGCCGTGATCGTCAGGTGCCGGTAGGCGCCCGACTTCTTCGTCGCCAGCACCTCGCCGGTGACGTGGAGGGGACCGAGCAGCGGCCGGGCGTCGTCAGCCAAGCCCGCCCACGATCGTCCGCGGCCACAGCGGACCCTCGTAGATGAAGGCGGTGTAGGCCTGCAGCAGGTCGGCCCCCGCGGCCAGACGCTCCCGGGCGTCGTCGGGGGTCGTGATACCGCCGACCCCGATCAGGGTCATCTCCGGTCCGACGCGTCCCCGCAGGGCCCTCATCACCTCGGTGGCGCGTGCGGTGAGGGGTCGACCGGACAGTCCGCCGGCCCCGATCTCCGCGACCTCGGCCGGGTCGCTTCGCAGGCCGTCGCGGCTGATCGTGGTGTTGGTGGCGATGATGCCGTCGAGCCCCAGCGCCACGGCCAGGTCGGCCACGGCGAGCACGTCGTCGTCGCTGAGGTCGGGGGCGATCTTGACCAGCAGCGGGACCCGGCTGGCGGTGTGCCGGTCGGCCTCGGCCCGGACGGCGGCCAGCAGCGGCTCGAGCAACTCTGTGGCCTGCAGGTCGCGCAGTCCCGGGGTGTTGGGCGAGCTGACGTTGACGACCAGGTAGTCGGCGTACGGCGCGAGCAGGCGGGTGCTCTTCTCGTAGTCCGCGACCGCCGACTCCTCGGGCACGGCCTTCGTCTTGCCGATGTTGACGCCCAGAACGGGCCCAGCGAGGAACGAGCTGGGGCCGTGATGCGACCCAGCCGTGACCACATCGCGATCCCTTCGACGGCGTCTGTCGGCCAACCTGGCCGCGACCACCTCGGCACCGTCGTTGTTGAAGCCCATCCGGTTGACGACGGCCCGGTCGGCCGGCAGCCGGAACAGCCGCTTCGGCGGGTTGCCCGGCTGCGGCTCGCCGGTCACGGTGCCGATCTCGACGTGCCCGAAGCCGAGCGCGCCGAGGGCGTCGATGCCGACGGCGTTCTTGTCGAAGCCGGCGGCCAGCCCGAGGGCGTGCGGGAAGTCCAGCCCCATCGCGGAGACGGGCGTCCCCGTCACCCGCGGGAGCCGGGCGGTGACAGGTCGGCCCGCCCGGATCGCCCGGAACGCCGCGTGGTGCGCCCACTCGGGGTCGCTGCGGGTCAGGACGTGGTCGAAGAGCAGCTGGTAGGCCCGGCCCATCAGGTGCGTGCGTTCCAGTCCTGGAGGCTGCGCACGCCGATGTCACCCGCGGCGAGGGCCTCGATCCCCTGCACCGCGGCCGCGAGGCCCTGGACCGTGGTGATGCACGGGATGTTGGCCTGCACCGCGGCGGTGCGGATCTCGTAGCCGTCCACGCGGGCCGAGCCGCCCGTGGAGTAGGGCGTGTTGATGACCAGGTCGATGTCCCCGTCCCGGATCAGCTGCACCGTCGTCTTCTCGCCGTTCGGCCCGGCACCGTCGTGGTGCTTGCGCACGGTCGTGACCTCCACGCCGTTGCGTCGCAGCACACCGGCGGTGCCACCGGTGGCGAGGATCTCGAAGCCGCGCTCGGCGAGCACCTTGATCGGGAAGATCATGTTGCGCTTGTCGCGGTTGGCGACCGAGACGAAGACCCGTCCGCTCGTGGGCAGCGAGCCGTAGGACGCGGCCTGGGACTTCGCGAAGGCCGTGCCGAAGTCGGCGTCGAAGCCCATGACCTCGCCGGTCGACTTCATCTCCGGACCGAGCAGGGTGTCGACGTTGCGGCCGTCGGGGGTCTTGAACCGGTTGAACGGCATCACGGCCTCCTTGACCGCGATCGGCGCGTCCTCGGGCAGGTCGCCGCCGTCGCGCTCGGGCAGCAGGCCGCCGGCCCGCAGCTCGGCGATCGTCTCGCCGAGCATCACCCGCGCCGCGGCCTTGGCGAGCGGCGTGCCGGTCGCCTTGGAGACGAACGGCACGGTGCGCGAGGCACGCGGGTTGGCCTCGAGGACGTAGAGCACGTCGGAGCCGAGCGCGAACTGGATGTTGAGCAGGCCCCTGACGCCGACGCCGCGGGCGATGGCCTCGGTGGCCGCCCGGATGCGGGCGATCTCGGCGGCGCCCAGCGTGATCGGCGGCAGGGCGCACGAGGAGTCGCCGGAGTGGATGCCGGCCTCCTCGATGTGCTCCATCACGCCGCCCAGGAACAGCTCGGTGCCGTCGAAGATCGCGTCCACGTCGATCTCGACCGCGTCGTCGATGAACCGGTCGACCAGCACCGGCCGGTCGGGGCTGATCTCGGTCGCGCTCTCGATGTAGGAGCGCAGCCGGTCGTCGTCGTACACGATCTCCATGCCGCGCCCGCCCAGGACGTAGGACGGCCGCACCAGCACGGGATAGCCGATCGACTCGGTGATGCGCTTGGCATCGGCGTACGACGTCGCCATCCCGTGCTTCGGCGCCGGGAGCCCGGCCTCGGCGAGCACGCGGCCGAAGGCACCGCGCTCCTCGGCGAGGTCGATCGCCTCCGGCTGGGTGCCGACGATCTTCACGCCCGCGTCGTGCAGGCCCTGCGCGAGCCCGAGCGGCGTCTGCCCGCCGAGCTGGCAGATGACGCCCGCGATCGGGCCGGCCTGCTGCTCCGCGTGGACGATCTCGAGCACGTCCTCGAGCGTGAGCGGCTCGAAGTAGAGCCGGTCGGAGGTGTCGTAGTCGGTCGACACGGTCTCGGGGTTGCAGTTGACCATGATGGTCTCGTAGCCCGCCTCGGCCAGCGCCATCGATGCGTGCACGCAGGAGTAGTCGAACTCGATCCCCTGGCCGATCCGGTTGGGACCGCTGCCGAGGATGATCACCGCCTCCTTGCCCTCCGCGCGGGGACGCACCTCGGTCTCCTCGTCGTAGGACGAGTAGTGGTACGGCGTCTGGGCGGCGAACTCCGCCGCGCAGGTGTCGACGGTCTTGTAGACCGGGCGCAGCCCGAGGGCCTGCCGCACGCCCCGCACGACGTCCTCGCGCAGGCCGCGGATGGCCGCGATCTGGGCGTCGGAGAACCCGTGTCGCTTGGCCCGCCGCAGCGTCTCGTGGTCGAGCTCGACGGCGGCAGCGACCTCGTCGGCGACCTCCTTGATCAGGAACAGCTGGTCGACGAACCACGGGTCGATCTTCGTGGCGTCGAACACCTCCTCCTGCGTGGCGCCGGCGCGGATCGCGTCCATCACCGTGCGCAGCCGACCGTCCGTCGGGATCCCGGACGCGGCGAGCAGCTCGGCCTTGTCGCCGACGGGCGAGGCGAAGTCGAAGATCGCGCCCTTGCTCTCCAGCGAGCGCAGTGCCTTCTGCAGCGACTCGGTGAAGCTGCGACCGATCGCCATCGCCTCGCCGACGCTCTTCATGTGCGTGGTGAGCGTGGTGTCGGCGCCGGTGAACTTCTCGAAGGCGAAGCGCGGCACCTTGGTGACGACGTAGTCGAGCGACGGCTCGAACGAGGCCGGCGTCTCCTGCGTGATGTCGTTGCGGATCTCGTCGAGGGTGTAGCCGATCGCGACCTTGGCCGCGATCTTGGCGATCGGGAAGCCGGTCGCCTTCGAGGCCAGGGCGGAGCTGCGCGAGACCCGCGGGTTCATCTCGATGACGATCAGGCGACCGTCCTCGGGGTTGACGGCGTACTGGATGTTGCAGCCGCCGGTGTCGACGCCGACGCTGCGGATGATCCCGATCGCCATGTCGCGCATGGCCTGGTACTCCCGGTCGGTGAGCGTCATCGCCGGAGCGACGGTGATGGAGTCGCCGGTGTGCACACCCATCGGGTCGAGGTTCTCGATCGAGCAGATGATCACCACGTTGTCCGCGGTGTCGCGCATGACCTCGAGCTCGTACTCCTTCCAGCCGATGATCGACTCCTCGAGGAGCACCTCGCTGGTCGGCGACGCGTCCAGGCCACCGCCGCCGATGCGGATCAGGTCCTCCTCGTCGTAGGCCATGCCCGAGCCGGTGCCGCCCATGGTGAAGGACGGGCGGACCACCATCGGGTAGCCGAGCTCCCGGGCGCCCGCGAGCAGGTCGGCCTCGGAGTGGCAGATGAAGCTGCGGGCGCTCTCGCCGCCGAGCTCGGCGACGATCTTCTTGAAGACCTCGCGGTTCTCGCCGCGGTCGATCGCGTCGATGCTGGCGCCGATCAGCTCGACGTCGTACTTCTCCAGGACGCCGGCCTGGTCGAGCGCGATCGCGCAGTTGAGGGCGGTCTGGCCGCCGAGGGTGGCCAGGAGGGCGTCGGGGCGCTCCTTGGCGATCACCTTCTCGACGTAGTCCGGGGTGATCGGCTCGACGTAGGTCGCGTCGGCGAACTCGGGGTCGGTCATGATCGTGGCCGGGTTGGAGTTGACGAGGATGACCCGCAGGCCCTCCTCCTTGAGCACCCGGCAGGCCTGGGTGCCGGAGTAGTCGAACTCGCAGGCCTGGCCGATGATGATCGGCCCGGAGCCGATGACCATCACGCTCTCGATGTCGGTGCGCCTGGGCATGTCAGGCCCCCTTCCGCTCGGTCATGAGCTCGACGAAGCGGTCGAAGAGGTAGGCCGCGTCGTGCGGGCCGGCGGCCGCCTCGGGGTGGTACTGCACGGAGAAACTCTTCAGCGTCCCGTCGTCGTCGCGGAGCTCGAGGCCCTCCACCACGTCGTCGTTGAGGCAGACGTGGCTCACGCTGGCGTCGCCGTACGGCGTGGTGGTGGCCCCGTCGAGGGGCGCGTCGACCGCGAAGCCGTGGTTGTGGGCGGTGACCTCGACCTTGCCGGTGGTGCGGTCCATCACCGGCTGGTTGATGCCGCGGTGGCCGTACTTGAGCTTGTAGGTGCCGAAGCCGAGCGCGCGACCGAAGAGCTGGTTGCCGAAGCAGATCCCGAAGTAGGGCAGGTCGCGCTCCAGCGCCGCCTGCAGCAGCTCGACCTGGCCGGTCGTCGCGGCCGGGTCGCCGGGACCGTTGGAGAAGAAGAGCCCGTCGGGGGCGACCGCGAGGACGTCCTCGATCGTGGACGTCGCGGGCAGCACGTGCACCTCGATGCCGCGCTCGGCCATCATCCGCGGCGTGTTGGCCTTGATCCCGAGGTCGACGGCGGCGACCGTGAAGCGCTTGGTGCCGACCGGCTCGACGACGTAGGCCTCGGGCGTGGTGACCGCCTCGCTGAGGTTGGCGCCGGCCATCTCGCCCGACTCCAGCACCCGGCGGAGCAGGGCGTCCCGGTCGGTCTCCGTGGTGGAGATGCCGACGCGCATCGCCCCGCGCTCGCGCAGGTGGCGGGTCAGGGCGCGGGTGTCGACGTCGCAGATGCCGACGACGCCCTGGTCACGCAGCTCGTCGTCGAGGGTGCGGCGCGAGCGCCAGCTGGACGGCACCCGGGCGGGGTCGCGGACGACGTAGCCGGCGACCCACACCTTGCGGGACTCGGGGTCCTCGTCGTTCATGCCGGTGTTGCCGACGTGCGGGGCCGTCATCACGACGACCTGGCGGTGGTAGCTGGGATCGGTGAGCGTCTCCTGGTAGCCGGTCATGCCGGTGGAGAAGACCGCTTCGCCGAAGGTCTCTCCCTCGGCGCCGAAGGCGTATCCGGTGAAAGACCGCCCGTCCTCGAGGACGAGCAGTGCGGGCGCGCGAGAGGGCAACGCCGTACCTCCTTCTCCGCCTCACAGGACGGATCGTTAAAGGATGTTCGAGCGCGCCGAGCCTATCAGCGGTGGGGACCCGCGCCGGGACCCGTCCCGTGTCAGGACCGGCACGGACGGCGATGGGGACCGCTCGGGCAGGATGGGCCGGTGCCCGAGGGACACAGCATCCACCGACTGGCCCGACGGCATCGTCGGCTGCTGGTCGGCCGGCGCGTCCGTGCCTCTAGCCCGCAGGGCCGCTTCGCGGAGGGCGCCGCACTGATCGACGGCGCCACCGTCGTCGGCACCGACGCGTGGGGCAAGCACCTGTTCCACACCTACGCCGACCACCCGGGCGGGGAGCCGCTGGTCCTCCACGTCCACCTGGGGCTCTACGGCAAGTTCCGCGAGGGCAGGGGCGAGCCGGACGAGCCCCGCGGGGCCCTGCGTCTGCGGCTGGTCGTCGACGGGCCCGACGAGCGCTCGTGGCTCGACCTGCGCGGACCGACCGCCTGCGAGATCGTGACCGCGCCCGAACGCGACCTGATCCTGGACCGGCTCGGCCCCGACCCGCTCCGCAGCGGAACCGACCTGCGCGCGTGGATGCCGAGGCTGGCCCGCAGCCGGGCGCCGATCGGCACCCTGCTGCTCGACCAGTCGGCGGTGGCGGGCATCGGCAACGTCTACCGCGCCGAGCTGCTGTTCCGTCACGGCGTCGACCCCCACCTGCCCGGCCGCGAGGTGGATCCCGGGGTGCTGGACGCGATGTGGCTCGACCTCGTGCGGCTGATGCGGGCAGGCGTGCGCTCGGGGCGGATCGTCACCACCGAGCCCGAGCACCGCGAGCGTCCGGCCGGGCGCGTGCGCCGCATCGACGCGCACTACGTCTACGGCCGTGTCGGGCGCCCCTGCCGCGTGTGCGGGACCGCGGTGCTCGACGGCCAGCTGGCCGCCCGACGCCTCTTCTGGTGCCCGGTGTGCCAGCCGCCGGGTGGCGGTCGCTGAGCCTCACTCGAGGCTCGTCTCCGGCCCCGTCCACCGACGCCGCAGCCATCGGTCGTGCGTGGCGACGACGACGGTGCCGACCGCGCTCCCGATCGCCTCCTCCAGCTCACCGGCCAGGGCGAGCGAGATGTGGTTGGTGGGCTCGTCGAGCAGCAGCAGGTCCGGACCCGAGGCGATCGCGACCGCCAGGCCGAGCCGGCGGCGCTGGCCCACCGAGAGCAACCCGACGGACGTGCGCAGGTCGCGCGGGTGCAGGAGCCCCAGGCCGAGCAGGTCCGGGGCCGTCGCCGGGGTGAGGTCGTCGTACGTCGCCTGCGCCGACCGCCGCGGGTCCGCGAACACGACGTCCTGGGCCAGCTCGGCGACCGTCCGCGCCCCCACCTGCACCTCGCCCGCGTCGGGAGCGATCCGACCGGCGAGGACGCCGAGCAGCGTGGACTTGCCGGTGCCGTTGCCGCCGCTCACGAGCAGGTGCTCCCCCGCGGCCACGTCCAGCCGGTCGAGCCGCAACCGTCCGGCGACCTCGAGGTCGCGCACCAGGGCGACCCGCCCGCTGCCTGCCGCCGCGGTGAGCGGGGCCTCGAAGGACAGCAGCGCCCGCGGCTTGCGGACCTGCTGCTGCTCGGCGGCCTCGAGGCGCTGCACTGCGTCGCGCTTGCGGCGTGCGTGGGCGCGCTCGACGTTGGCGCCCTTGAAGGCGTGGATGAACTTGTCGTTGTCGCGTGGGCCGCGGTTGTGCGCGATCGCCTCGGTGCCGAGCTGGGTGGTCGCCCGCAGGACCTTCAGCTCCTCCTGCTGCTGGGCGTACGTCGCCTCCCACCGCTCGCGCGCCCTCCGGCGGTGCTCCTCGTAGTCGCTCCAGCCGCCGCCGAACCGGCGCCCGCCCTCCCCGTCCGTGCCGAACGCGCTCGGGTCGAGGTCGACCAGGTCGGTGGCGACGTCGTCGAGGAACACGCGGTCGTGGCTGGCGAACAGCACCACCCCCGGCAACCCGGTCAGGAAGTCGGCCAGCACCTCCAGCGCGGCGTCGTCGAGGTGGTTGGTCGGCTCGTCCAGCAGCAGGCAGCCCGGGCGCGTCGTCATGATCGTCGCCAGCGCGAGCCGGGTCCGCTGGCCGCCGGAGAGCGAGCCGACCAGCCGCGTGGGGTCGAGACGGCCGAGGCCGAGCTGCTCGGCGGCCACCTCGGCGCGACGGTCGGCGTCCCACGCGTCGTGGGCCAGCGCCACCTCCAGCGCCGTGTCGTAGGCGGTGGCCGCGGCGGGGTCGGCGAGGTCGGCAGCGAGACGCTCCACCTCCGCGACCGCGTGTCGCAGCGGTCTCAGGGTGGCGGCCAGCACGTCGGCGATCGACGCATCGGCCGAGAACGGGGGCTCCTGCCCGAGCATCACGAGATCGGCCGGCGCCTGGACGGTGCCGGTGAGGCGTGCACGTCGGGGCAGCCGGCCGGTGACGGCCCGGAGCAGGGTCGACTTGCCGGCACCGTTCTCGCCGACCAGCGCGACCCTGCGGCCGGGCTGGACGACGAGGTCGATGCCGTCGAGGACCGGCCGGTCGCCGTACGACACGGACAGGTCGGTGAGGATGAGTGGGGTCAGTGGCATGAGGGTCACCCGGGAGGACGAGGTCGGACTCGCCGGGCGCCGCCTCGAGGGAGGCTCGGCCGCGGGCGCGAGTCGGGTCGGGTTCAGATCCACATGGTGCCGTCGACCCTAACCGGACGCCGATCGTCCTGTCGCCTCCTTATCGTCTACCCCGTGCATGAGCTGACGAAGGAACAGGCGCGGCGGATCTCGGTCCTCGCCCAGCTGCTCGACGCCGAGCGCCCCGACGACCTGCTGGAGATGGTCCGCCACCTCACCCTGCTCCAGGTCGAGCCGACGGCGGCCGTCGCGCCGAGCGCGCACGTCGTGGCGTGGTCGCGTCTCGGTGCCGGCTACCGGCAGTCGGCGCTGGACGACCTCGTCGGCTCGGGCGCGCTGGTGGAGCTGCACTCGATGCTCCGCCCGGCCGAGGACCTCGCGCTGCACCGCGCCGAGATGGCCGCGTGGCCGAGCCCGGTCGAGTGGAAGGACTGGGAGCGCTCGCTCGCGGAGTGGGTCGAGGCCAACGACGACACGCGGCGCGACATCCTCGCCAAGCTGCACGACGAGGGCCCGTGCACGACGCGCGAGCTGCCCGACACGACGCTGGTGCCGTGGCAGTCGAGCGGCTGGAACAACGACCGGAACGTCAGCCGGCTGCTCGACATGATGGTGCAGCGCGGCGAGGTCGCCGTGGCCGGCATGGACGGGCGCGACAAGCTGTGGGACCTCGCGGAGCGCGTCTATCCCGACGTCGAGCCGGTGCCCCTGGAGGAGGCGATGCGGATCCGCGGCGAGCGCCGGCTGCGCTCGCTCGGCCTGGCCCGCGCCCGCGCGGCCGTCGCGCCGTCGGAGCCCAACGACGTCGGACCCGTCGGCGAGGACGCCGTGGTCGAGGGCGTGCGGGGCAGGTGGCGCGTCGACCCGACCTACCTCGCCCGCCTCGACGACTTCAGTGGGCGCGCCGCGCTGCTCTCGCCGCTCGACCGGCTGGTGTTCGACCGCAAGCGGATGGAGGAGCTGTTCGAGTTCGACTACCAGCTCGAGATGTACAAGCCGAAGGCCAAGCGCCGCTTCGGCTACTGGGCGCTCCCCGTGCTGTACGGCGACCGGCTGGTCGGCAAGGTCGACGCGACCGCCGAGCGGGACGCCGGGATCCTGCGGGTCGACGCCGTCCACGAGGACGGCCGCTGGACGAAGGCGATGCGCACGGCCGTGGGCGAGGAGATCGACTCCCTCGGCGACTGGCTGGGCCTGGTGGTGACCTGAGTCCTGACGTGGGTCGTGGCCTGGGTCAGGACCAGTGGTTGCGCATCACGTCGTAGCGCACCGCGGGACTGTCGTCGCTCTCCGGGACGCCGTTGCGCATCACCAGCGCGAGGGCCCCGTCGTCGACGCTGACCTCGATCTCCCAGGTCCAGCCGGGGGCGTACTCGTAGCCCACGGTCGCTCCCGTCGGTGAGCCGGTGCCCCGGAGCTGGACGACGTCGCGCTGGTGCCAGCTGTCCACCCACGCGGCACTCACGGCGCCGTCCTCCGCGGGGATGCCGAGCATCAGGGTGCCGCGCTGCGCGCCGTCCTCGGCGTGGGTCCAGGTGTAGGTGACGAGCACCGCCCGGCCGTTGGCCACCGCGTCGACCGAGACGCTCGACGCGCCTTCGTCGAAGTCGTCGTCCGGCATCATCCGGAAGGCGTAGCCGCCGTCGCCGTCACCGAGCGGAAGGTCGTAGGGGGTGTCCATCGGTGCTCCTCAGGCGACGGGTCGGTCGACGAGTCGGGCGGCGGGTCGGGCGGCGGGTCAGGCGACGAAGATGCAGAAGACGTGGCCGGCCGGGTCGGCGTAGGCCCGCAGCGGCTCCTCGGGCGTGTGCGTGCGGTCGTAGCGCAGCTCGCCGCCGAGCGCGAGCACCCGCTCGTGCTGCTCGTCGAGCTCCGCGACGCTCGACACGGTCAGGTCGAGGTGGAGCTGCATCGGCACCCCCGGCTCCGGCCAGGTCGACCGCTGGAGGTCGTCGGTGAGCTGGAACGCGAGCTGGCGGTTGCCGTCGTGGTCGGTGAGGACGAGCCAGTCCTCGCCCTCGGTCGGCTCCTCGTCGCCCGGCCGGAACCGCAGGTCGAGCAGCTCGCGCCAGAAGTCCGCCGTCCCTCGCACGTCGTCGGTGTCGAGGACGGTGTGCAGCAGCCGGGGGTGCGTGCTCATGTCGTCGAGGATAGGCCGGGTCAGTAGTCGCCGCGCTGCTGCAGCGGGGCCGGCCGGCCGTCCGGGTCGTGCAGCCGCTCCAGCACCGCCCGCAGCGCCGTGGCCTCGACGCGCCCGACGTGGGGTCGGGGCAGTCCCCTCAGGTGTCCGGGCGGTCGCGCCCCGACCCGCCCGCCGGCGTGCCACGCGTCGAGGGCGCGGGCGGAGGCGGCGTACGTCGCGAACATGCCCTGCGGGTCCAGGCAGTCGGCCATCGTGGTGGTCACGTCGGGCTGCGAGCCGTCGTCGGGCATCCGGCCCAGGTGCTCCATCGCGAGTCGCAGCCGCAGCGCCGTGGCGTACTCCTCGTCGAGCACCACGCACGACAGCTCGGAGTCATGGGTCCAGGAGCGGCGGTTGAAGTTGTCGGAGCCGACCGTGGACCAGGTGTCGTCCATGACGCACACCTTGGCGTGCACGTAGACGGGGGTCCCGTGGACGTTCTCCAGCCCGTAGGCCGCGACCCGGTCCGGGGCCAGCTCCCACAGCGGCTCCAGCGCGCGCGTGCGGGCCAGCAGCTCCGCCCGCCGGGAGACGCCCTCCACGTCGGGGTGCATCGGGAGCACGACCATCACCCGCAGCCCCGGGTTGGCCTCCAGAGCGGTCAGGAACGGCGCGGCGACGTCGTGGCCCCAGAAGTACTGGTCCTCGACGTAGACCAGCGCGCGGGCCTGCTCGAGGGCCTTGCGGTAGCCCCGCGCGACGCTGCGCTCGCCGCCGCGGGCGAACGGGTAGTCGAGCCCGTGCCGGAGGTTGGGGTAGGTGCGGAGCAGCTGGACGCGGTGCGGTCCGGCGGGGGGCGGCGGAGAAGTCTGCTCCGGCAGCGGGTCGGGCGTCGTGTCGTGGCGCCGCAGCGCGTCGGCCACGCGACGGATCGGGTTGCGGCTCAGTGGGGTCGGGTCCTCCCAGCGCTCCCGGAACACGGTCTCGATGGCGTGCACGGCCGGGCCCTGGATGCGGACCTGCACGTCGTGCCACGGCGGGTTGGCGCCGTACTCCTCCGCGAGCGGCTGGGGCTGCGGGTCGCCGAGGTGACGGTGGTCGTCGCGGCGGTTGTGGGCCAGGTCGATGCCGCCGATCCAGGCGACGTCGCGCGACGGGTCGTCGCGGTGCCGGACCACGACCATCTTCTGGTGGTGGGAGCCGCCGGTGCGCACCCTCATGTCGAGCAGCACCTCGGCCCCGCGCTGCTGGAGCTGCTCACCGAAGTGCCGGTTCTCCGAGGCGAAGAAGCCGGTCTGGTCGAGGTGCGAGCGCCAGACCAGCCCGCGGACGTCGACACCGCGCTCGTCGGCGCCGCCGAACACGCTGAGCACGTCGCTGTCGTCGGCCTCGGTGAGCCGCTGGTCGGCGTCACCCTGCCAGTCGGTGAACAGCACGAGGTCACCGGGCCGGGTGGCGGTGATGACGGCGTGCAGGTCGGCGAGGTAGGCCGCGCCGTCGACCAGCGGCACCACGAGGTTGCCGTCGACCCACGCGGCCCCGTCGGGTGAGGTGTCGTCGATGCGGGTGCGCGGGTTGGCCCGCTCCTCGCGGGTCAGCAGCCACTGCTCGGGATCGGTCACGGTCAGTAGAGGCCCTGCGCGTAGTTCTCCGGGCGGTAGTAGTCGTCGAGCTCGTCGAGGGTCTTGCCGGCCTGCGGCTCCAGCTCCTGGGTGATGACGGCCCGCCGCGGGACCAGCGCCTCGGGGTCCCACGTCTCGGGGTCCCACAGGCCCGAGCGCATGAACGCCTTGCCGCAGTGGAAGAAGATGGTCTCGATCTCGACCACCAGGGCGAGGATCGGGCGCCGGTCGCGGACCGCGAGGTCGTCGAAGAACGGCGCGTCGTCGACCAGCCGGCCGCGGCCGTTGATCCGCAGGGTGTCTGCGCGGCCGGGGATCAGGAAGTTGAGCCCGACGTGCGGGTTGGACAGGACGTTGCGGTAGCCGTCGACCCGCTTGTTGCCCGGCCGCTCGGCCAGCGCGATCGTCCGGTCGTCGACCACGTGCGCGAGCTGGCCGGCGGGGTCGCCCTTCGGGCTGGCGTCGCAGCGCCCGTCGGCGTCGGCGGTCGCGAGGACGCAGAACGGGGAGGCGGCCAGCCACGCGCGGTCGATGTCCGTGAGGGTCCGGCGCTCCTTGGCGACCGCCCGATCCCCCGGTGTTCCGACGATCCCGACCAGCTGCTCGAGGGTGGTGATCTGCATGGCTCGAGACTAGACCCGGGCTCCGTTTGGGTCCCGGGTCGAGGGGTAGGTCGACCGCGGACATCCACCACGAAAGGTCTCACCATGCGCACCCGCCTCGTCGGCCTCGCCGCCGCCTCGCTCCTCCCCCTCGCCGCCCTGACGGGCTCGGTCGTCCCCGCCCAGGCCGCGGTCGTCGTCGACTGCGCCGGCGGCGCGGTCACCGTCGACCAGTCGGTCGAGGACGTCACGGTCACCGGGGTCTGCACGGACATCACGGTCTCGGGCTCCAACTCCGTCGTGACGGTCCCGGACGCGACGAGCCTCACCGTCACCGGCAGCAACACCACCGTGACCGCCGGTGCGGTGCAGGAGGTCGCGATCAGCGGGTCCAACGTCCGGGTGTCGACGCCGGGCGCCGGCCGCGTCACCGTGAGTGGGGGCAACTCCCGGGCCGTCGTCGCCGGCACGGTCGGGACCGCGAAGATCACGGAGGCCAACAGCACCGTCAAGGCGGCCACCATCACCACTGGCCTGATCAAGGCCTCCAACAGCGACCTCGTCGCGACCAGCGGCACCTCCGTGGTCGTGCGCGGCGCCAACAACTCGGTGCGCTACGCCACGCTGCCGAAGCTCACCGTCGTCGGCGCCAACAACCACGCCAGGGTCACGAAGGGCAAGACCAAGGTCACGGTCAAAGGCCCCAACAACGTGATCCGCGTGAAGAAGAGGGCCTGACCTCAGGAGGTCAGCGCGCCGTCGCGGACCGTGACGCGTCCGGCGTGCACGGTGTGCACCACCCGGGACGTCAGCGATCGACCGTGCCACGGGTTGTTGCGCGAGAGCGACACCGAGTCGGCACGGTCGACCGTCACCGACGCCGACGGGTCGACGAGCACGACGTGGGCCGGCGTGCCGACCTCGAGCGACCCGTGGTCCGTCAGCCCGGCGATGCGGGCCGGCGTGCTCGACATGACGCGAGCGACGTCGGTCCACGCGAGGTCGGGCACCGCGGTCCGGACGACCGCCAGCGCCGTCTCCAGGCCGATCATCCCGAACGCGGCGTCGACGAAGGCGTGCTCCTTGTCGTGGCGCGCGTGCGGGGCGTGGTCGGTGGCCACGGCGTCGATCGTGCCGTCCGTCAGCGCGGCGCGCAGCGCCTCCACGTCCTCACCCGGGCGCAGCGGGGGGTTGACCTTGAAGGTGGGGTCGTAGCCCTCGAGCAGGTCGGTGGTGAGCAGCAGGTGGTGGGGCGTGACCTCGGCCGTGACGTCGATGCCCTGGCCCTTGGCCCACCGGACGACCTCGACAGAGCCGGCCGTGGAGACGTGGGCGATGTGCACCCGCGAGCCGGTGTGGCGGGCCAGCATCACGTCGCGGGCGACGATCACCTCCTCGGCGATGCCGGGCCAGCCGGGCAGCCCGAGGCGCCCGGACACCTCGCCCTCGTGGCAACAGGCGGTCGGGCCGGCCAGCGACGGGTCCTGGGCGTGCTGCGACACGACCCCGCCGAACGCCTTGACGTACTCCAGCGCCCGCCGCATGACCCGCGCGTCGTGGACGCACTTGCCGTCGTCGGAGAACACCCGGACCTTCGCCCGCGAGCGCGCCATCAGCCCGAGCTCGGCCAGCTCCTCGCCGGCCAGCCCCTTGGTCACTGCGCCGACCGGCTGGACGTCGACCAAGCCGGCCTCGCGGCCCAGGTCGAGCACCCGCAGCGCGGCCTCGGCCGTGTCGGTGGCCGGCGACGTGTTGGCCATCGCCAGCACGGCGGTGTAGCCGCCGACCGCTGCGGCCCGCGACCCCGTGAGGATCGTCTCGGCGTCCTCGCGCCCCGGCTCGCGCAGGTGCGTGTGGAGGTCGACCAGGCCCGGCAGCGCGACGAGGCCGTCGGCGTCGAGCACCTCCGCCCCGAGGGGCGGTTCGTCGACCAGCAGGCCGGCGTCGTCGACGTACAGGTCCTGCGTCTTCTCCCCCAGCACGCTGGCGCCGGTGATGACCAGGGACATCAGGACTCCTCTCCCGCAAGCAGGTGGTAGAGCACGGCCATGCGCACCGCGAGGCCGCTGGAGACCTGCTCCAGCACGACCGACTGGGCGGCGTCGGCCGCGTCTGCGGCGATCTCGAGGCCGCGGTTCATGGGACCGGGGTGGCAGATGGGGGCGTCGGGCCGCAGCAGCCGGAGGCGGTCGCGGGTCAGGCCGTAGCCGACGGTGTACTCCCGCGCGGACGGGAAGTAGCCGCCCGACATCCGCTCCTTCTGGACCCTCAGCATCATCACGGCGTCGGCGTCGGGCAGCACGTCATCGAGGTCGTACGACGTCGCGAACCCGGCCTCCTTCGACCACGGCCCGATCCCGCTGGGCATCAGCGTCGGCGGGGCCACGACGGTGACGCGGGCCCCGAGCTTCGTCAGGCACAGCACGTTGGACCGGAACACCCGGCTGTGCGTCAGGTCGCCGATGATCGCGACGTGCTTGCCGTCGAGCGAGCCCATCCGCCGCTGGAGTGTGTAGGCGTCGAGCAGCGCCTGCGTCGGGTGCTCGTGCATGCCGTCCCCGGCGTTGATGACGACCGCGTCGACCCACTCCGAGACCTGCTGGGCGGCGCCGGAGGCGGGGTGGCGGATCACGAGACCGTCGACGCCCATCGCGCAGACGGTGAGCACGGTGTCGCGCAGCGACTCGCCCTTCGACGCACTCGAGCCCTTGGCCGAGATGTTGATGACGTCGGCCGAGAGCCACTTGCCGGCGATCTCGAAGGACGAACGGGTGCGCGTCGAGTCCTCGAAGAACATGTTGATCACGGTGCGTCCGCGCAGGGCGGGCAGCTTCTTGACCTCGCGCCGCTGCACGTCGTGCATGTCTGCGGCGGTCGCGAAGATCTCCTGCACCTGGTCGGCAGAGACGTCGTCGATGGAGAGCAGGTGCTTCACGAGATGGTCACCTCGTCGAGGTCGTCGCACTCGGCGAGGCGGACGCTGACGCGCTCGGCGCGAGCGCTGGGGAGGTTCTTGCCGACGTGGTCGGCGCGGATCGGCAGCTCGCGGTGGCCGCGGTCGACCAGCACGGCGAGGCGTACGGCGCTGGGCCGGCCCAGGTCCGCCAGCGCGTCGAGCGCCGCGCGGATCGTACGACCGGAGAACAGCACGTCGTCGACCAGCACCACGATCTTGTCGTCGATGCCGCCGGGCGGGATCACGGTCTTGTGGGCCCGCCTGGTCGGCTGCTTGCGCAGGTCGTCGCGATACATGGTGACGTCGAGCTCACCGACGTCGACGCCCGAGCCCTCGACGGCGCGGATGCGCTCGGCGATGCGGTGCGCCAGGGGCACGCCGCGGGTGTGGAGGCCGAGCAGGACGAGGTCGTCGGCGCCCTTGTTGCGCTCGAGGATCTCGTGCGCGATGCGGGTCAGCGCCCGGGCGATGTCACCGGGGTCGAGCACGATGCGAGGGTCGGCCGCGTCAGTCATGGGCCCTGACCTCCTTCTCCGCCTCACAGGACGGATCGTTAAAGGATGTCGAACGGCGCGACCCTACCAACGGGCCGACTTCATGGGCGAGTCGTCGACTTCCCGGGGCATGCAAACCCCGGGAAGTCTGGGTTTCCCCGGCTAGCCGGGGAAACCTGAGACGGCCCACCGACCCGGGCCGACTTCATGGGCGAGTCGTCGACTTCCCGGGGCATGCAAACCCCGGGAAGTCTGGGTTTCCCCGGCTAGCCGGGGAAACCGGGGACGGCCCACCGACCCGGGTCGGCGCTCCGGAAGTCAGCGCTCCAGGATCGCGACGACGCCCTGGCCGCCGGCGGCGCAGATGGAGATCAGGGCGCGGCCCTCGCCCTTCTGCGCCAGCAGCTTCGCGGCGACCGGCACGATCCGGCCGCCGGTCGCGGCGAACGGGTGGGCGGCGGCCAGCGAGGAGCCGTTGACGTTCAGCTTCGTGCGGTCGATCTCCCCGAGCGGCTCGTCGCGGCCGAGGCGCTCCTTGCAGAACACCGGGTCGGCCCACGCCTTGAGCGTGGAGAGCACGACGGAGGCGAACGCCTCGTGGATCTCGTAGTAGTCGAAGTCCTGCAGCGCCAGGCCCTCGCGCTCGAGCATCTCGGACACGGCGTAGGCCGGCGCCATCAGCAGGCCCTCGTTGCCGGTGACGTAGTCGACGGCGGCGTACTGGTAGGCGGTGATGTAGGCCAGCACCGGCAGGTCGTGCTCCTTCGCCCACTCCTCCGAGGAGAGCAGCACGGTCGAGGCGCCGTCGCTGAGCGGGGTCGAGTTGCCCGCCGTCATCGTCGCGGCCTCGCCCTTGCCGAACACCGGCCTGAGCTTCGCGAGCTTCTCGACCGTCGAGTCGGGGCGCATGTTGGCGTCGCGCTCAACACCGCGGAACGGCGTCACCAGGTCGTCGTGGAAGCCATCGTCCCAGGACCGGCCGAGGTTCTGGTGGGAGGCGGCGGCCAGCTCGTCCTGGGCCTCGCGGGTGATGCCCCACTCGAGGGTGGTCAGCGCCTGGTGCTCGCCCATCGACAGGCCTGTGCGCGGCTCGTTGTTGCTCGGCGGCAGCAGGCCGATGTCGCCGGGGCGGATCCCGGCGAGGGCCTTGAGCTTCCCGACGGTGTCCTTCTGCTGGTTGACCTTGATCAGCTTCTTGCGCAGGCGCTCGCTGATGGCGATCGGGGCGTCGGAGGTGGTGTCGGTGCCGCCGGCGATCCCGACCTCGATCTGGCCGAGCGCGATCAGGTTGGCCACGTGGGTGACGGCGGCGAGGCCGGTGCCGCACGCGATCTGCATGTCGGTGGCCGGCGTCAGCGGGCTGAGCCTGGAGCCGAGCACGGTCTCGCGCGTGAGGTTGAAGTCGCGGCTGTGCTTGACGACCGCGCCGGCCGCGACCATCCCGACCTTCTCGCCCTCGAGGTGGAACCGCTCGACCAGCCCGTCGAGCGCGGCGGTGAGCATCTCCTGGTTGGACGCGTCGGAGAAGACGGTGTTGGACCGGGCGAACGGGATGCGGTTGCCACCGAGCACGGCGACGCGGCGAGTCGAGGAATTCATGCTCCTATCCTTGCCGTTCGACCCCGCGCAGGGAATGCGATGAGCGCCACGTCACGAAATGTGGACACTGAGTTACACCACTTGTTACAACACTCCCGGACCACCCACCCCACTCCACCGGAGGACCCGCACCCATGAGCGACCGTTACCAGGGCTTCGTCTCGACCCCCCTCGGCAGGCTGCTGGTCAAGAACCTCGGTCTGCCCAGCCCGACCCGCCTGGAGAGGTACGCCGCCGGCGCACCGCTCGTCACCGGCACCGTCGCGCTGGGCGGCGAGGGCCGCCTGAGCGGGTCGCTGCCGACCGTCCTCGACGACCTCGACATCGCCTGGAGCCTCCCGACGTCGGGCGAGAAGTACAAGGGCCTGGTCTTCGACGCCACCGGGATCACCGACTCCGCAGGTCTCGTCGCGCTCCAAAAGTTCTTCACCCCGCTGCTGCGCAGCCTCGACACCTGCCCCCGCGTCGTCGTCCTCGGCACCACCCCCGAGTCGCTCACGGGCTCCGAGCGCGTCGCCCAGCGCGCGCTCGAGGGGTTCACCCGCTCGCTCGGCAAGGAGATCGGCCGGGGCGGCACCGTGCAGCTCGTCTACGTGGACGAAGGTGCGGACGACGCGATCGCCTCCACGCTCGCGTTCCTGCTCTCCCCCAAGTCGGCGTACGTCTCGGGCCAGGTCGTGCGCATCGGCGCCCACCAGGAGAAGCAGGCCGGGCCGGTCGCCGACTGGTCGCGCCCGCTCGACGGCAAGGTTGCGCTGGTGACCGGCGCGAGCCGCGGCATCGGCGAGCAGATCGCCCGGGTCCTGCACCGTGACGGAGCCACCGTCGTCGGCGTCGACGTCCCGCAGGCGGCCAGCGAGCTCCAGGCGCTGATGCGCGAGCTCGACGGCGACCACCTGCTGCTCGACATCACCGCGAAGGACGCGCCGCAGCGCATCGCCCACCACCTCACCACCGGGCACGGCGGCGTCGACGTCGTGGTGCACAACGCCGGCATCACCCGCGACAAGAAGCTCGCCAACATGGCCGAGGACCGCTGGGCCGGCGTGATCGGCGTCAACCTCACCGCCCCCGAGCGCATCACCCGCCAGCTGCTCGACGACGGCGTGCTCAACGACAACGGCCGCATCGTCGGGGTCGCGTCGATCGCGGGCATCGCCGGCAACGTCGGCCAGACCAACTACGCCGCCTCCAAGGCCGGTGTCATCGGTCTCGTCGACTCGCTGGCCGACGACCTCGGGCGCGGGATCACGATCAACGCCGTCGCCCCGGGCTTCATCATCACCGCGATGACCGCGGCCGTGCCGTTCGCGACCCGCGAGGTCGGCCAGCGCCTCAACGCGATGAGCCAGGGCGGCCTGCCGGTCGACGTGGCCGAGGCCATCGCCTGGTTCGCCTCCCCCGGTTCGACGGCCGTCAACGGCAACGTCGTGCGGGTGTGCGGCCAGATGATGCTGGGCGCCTGATGGAGACCAGACAGCTCCACGGGACACCCGGTGGGCTGCGGACGCTCGCCCGGGCCGCGTTGCCGGTCCTACCGGTCGTCAACCAGCTGCCGGGCGTGAGGAAGGCGCCGGCCGGTTCGTTCTCGGGGTTGTCCTTCGCGCGCGCCGGCGCGGAGGTGCAGCGCGCCGACGTCGAGGCGTACGCCGCCGTGTGCGCCTTCCCCCGCAAGGACACCGTCCCCCTGCCCTACCCGCACCTGCTGGCGTTCCCGCTGCACATGGCGATCATGGCCGACCCGGCGTTCCCCTATGCCGCCATCGGGATGGTCCACCTCGAGAACACCATCACCGCCCACCGCGCGATCGGGGTCGGCGAGGTCCTCGACCTGACGACCGCCGTGGGCGCACCCCGCCCGCACGCGAGGGGCGCGCTGCTCGACTTCGTGACCAGCGTGACGAGCGGCGACGACGTCGTGTGGGAGTCCGTCTCGACGTACCTGCGCCGCGGCGTGCGGACCGACGGCGAGCCGGACGCGCCGCTGGTCGTGGGTGACCCGCTCTCCGGCGGGGTGCAGTGGCGACTGCCGGGCGACCTCGGACGCCGCTACGCGGCCGTGTCGGGCGACCACAACCCGATCCACCTCTACCCGCTCACGGCCAGGGCGCTCGGCTTCCCGCGCCAGATCGCGCACGGGATGTGGACCCTGGCGCGCTCCGTGGCGGCAATCGAGAACCGGCTGCCCGACGCCGTGAGCGTCGAGGTGGCGTTCAGGAAGCCGGTGTTCCTGCCGGGAACGGTGGCCTTCGCCGAGCGGGCCGACGACGGGACGCACACCTTCTCGCTGAGCAACCCGAGCGACGGCTCGCCGCACCTGGTGGGACGGGCGACGCCCGCCTGAGGATCAGCCGCGCGGGTTGCCGAAGCGGACGGTGGTGACGGTGGTCCGCGCGGCGATGTTGTCGGGCAGCGACGAGGCGATGCGCGAGGTCATCGGGAAGACGGCGCGGCCCTGGGTGAACGTCGCGGTGGCGGGCGTCCAGGCCCCGACGTCGGTGATGCCGTCGCCGTCCCAGTCACCCGCGACGGCCAGGTCGCCGGGAACGCCGAGCACCAGCTGCGAGGTCCACGCCTGGCCGCCGGCGTCGACCACGCGCAGCGTGAAGGTCGAGGTGGCGGGGTCGTACAACCCGAGGTCGGTCACCCCGTTGCCGTCCCAGTCGCCCGTAACGGGCTGGTCGTCGGCGTCGCCGAGGACGACGGCGGTCGAGGAGCCGTCGGCCAGCCGCTGGTAGAACGTGCCGACCGAGGAGCGGTAGACGCCGATCTCGTCGGTGCCGTTGCCGTCCCAGTCCCCGGCGATCGCGCGGTCGGTGGGGACGCCGAAGCCGACCTTGACCACCTTCGTGGCCGTCTTGAGGCGGAACTTCGCCTTCTTCGCGCGCCAGACGCCGACGTTGACGGTGCCGTCGCCGTCCCAGTCGCCCAGCACCGGCTCGTCGGTCGCGTTGCCGAAGACCATCACCCGCGCGCCCGCCGGCTCGTTGACGACGAACGACGACTTCTTGCCGCGGCGGAAGACCGCCACCTCCGAGATCGCGTCGCCGGTGAAGTCGGCCGCGACCGGGACGTCCACGCAGTTGAACGACGTCAGGTCGCCGAAGAAGTAGGGCACGCCGTTGAAGGACGTGGCGACGTCGGTGCCGCCGAGGCGCTCCTCGAAGTGCAGGTGGGCGCCGTGCGAGTTGCCGGTGTTGCCGACGGTCCCGATGGCCGTGCCCTGGTCGACGCGCTGCCCGGCCGTGACCGTGACGGCGTCCATGTGGCCGTAGACGGTGCTCTCGCCGTTGCCGTGGTCGATGACGACGTGGTGGCCGTAGCTGCGGGTGCTGGTCGAGTCGGCCGTGGTGACCATGCCCGCGGCCGCCGCGACGACGGTGTCGCCCTCGTCGCCGGGCCGGTTCCAGTCGATCGCCTTCATCGACGGGGTGTGGCTGCCGCGCGTCGACCCCGTCCACTTCTGCCCGCAGGGGAAGGGCATCTCGTACGGCGTCAGCGGGACGGCGTACGCCACCGAACCCGTGACCAGGGTGAGCGACAGGCCGGCGAGTGCGGCGGCCGAGACGAGTGACAGGCGACGTCGGGCAGGGGTCTTCACGGCGCGGTACATCTCTCTGCTGGTCGGGCCTCCACGAACCAGAGGCAGGGATGTGGGACCGCGCCGGGGAAGAGTCACAGACGCCACACGAGTGATCACACGTAACCACGTGGGAGGCGCGCCTGTTCGCGAAATGCCGAGATTCGACCCGATCTGCTGCTAGGTCTCCGGTAACGCCACCATCCGCGCACTCCCGCCACCACCGGTCATGCCGGGAGTGCGTGTTTCGTGGCGTTACCGGAGCGGCCGGTCAGGAGTCGCGGGGCTCGCGGATCCGGATCAGGCCCTCCTGGGCCACCGTGGCGACGAGGGTGCCGTCGGCGGAGAAGACCCGCGCGGTCGCGAGCCCGCGTCCGCCGACCGCGCGCGGCGAGACCTGGTCGTAGAGCCACCAGTCGTCGGCGCGGAACGGCCGGTGGAACCACACCGTGTGGTCCAGCGAGGCCATCTGCATGCCGGGCGTGCCGAAGTGGACGCCATGCGGCACCAGCGCAGCCCCGAGCAGGGTCAGGTCGCTGGCGTAGGTGAACGCCGCCTGGTGGGTGAGCGGGTCGTCGCCGAGGTCGCCGTCGATCCGCAGCCACAGCCGCGCGCGAGCCGGATGGTCGGGGTCCTCGGGCAGCCCGATCTTGGACGTGCCGAGGTAGCGGGCGTCGAGGGCGGCCCACTCGCGCACCCACTCCTCGCCCGCCTTCTCGCCCTGCGAGCGCGCGAGGTCGGCCATCGAGAGGCCGTGCTCGGGGCCGGCCACGTCGGGCATGCGGTCCTGGTGCTCGAAGCCGTCCTCGGGCTTCTGGAAGCTGGCCGTGAGGTAGTAGATCGGCCGCCCGTGCTGGCGCGCCATCACCCGCCTGGTCGCGAACGTGCGGCCGTCACGGATCCGCTCGACGTCGTAGATGATCGGCACCGCCGGGTCGCCCGGGCGCAGGAAGTAGGAGTGCAGCGAGTGCATGACGAAGTCCTCGTCGAGGCTGCGGTTGGCCGCGACCACGGCCTGCGCCGCCACCTGCCCGCCGAAGACGCGCTGGCGCGACGTGTCGGCCTGCCGGCCGCGGAAGAGGTCGACGTCGAGCGGCTCCAGCACCAGGAGCGAGGCGAGCTCCTCGGCCGAGGCCGCCATCAGCCGCGGCCCTCGTCGTCGTCGAGCCCGGCCAGGAACTGCTCGAACTGGCGCCCGATCTCCTCACCGGTCGGCATCGGCTCGTCGGCGGCCAGCAGGGACGACCCCTCGGCCTCGGCCTTGCGGAAGGCGTCGTACTGCTGCTCGAGGCCGTGCACGACCTCCCCGACCTCGGCGTGGGTCTCGAGGTAGGACGCGATCTCCGTCTCGGTGGTCTCGGCCGCGTTGCGGACCTCCGTGAGGTCGATCGTCAGCCGGCCGCCGATCTCCAGTTGCTCCAGCAGCACGACGGCGGCCTGCGGGTACTCCATCTGCGCGAGGTAGTGCGGGATGTGTGCGACGTACCCCATCGCGTCGTGGCCCCACTCCCCCAGGCGGATCTCGAGCAGCGCGTGCGCGCTCGCCGGCACCCGGAGCTCGCCGCTCCACGGGCTCGGGCCGCTGACCAGCTCGGGCCGGTTGGCGTGCGGCGTGATGGCGATCGGACGGGTGTGCGGGACGGCCATGGGGACGGCACCGAGGCTCACCACGCGGCGTACGTCGAAGCGCTCGACGACCTCGCGCACGGCGCGCGCGAAGGCCTCCCAGCGGATGTCGGGCTCGGGACCGCGCAGCAGCAGGAACGGGGTGCCACCGGTGTCGCGCAGCGCCCGCACGACCAGCCGGGGCGCCTCGTAGTCGGCGTAGTGGTCGCGCACGAACGAGACGGGCGGACGCCGGGCGCGGTAGTCGTGGAGCGAGTCGACGTCGAAGGTGGCCACGACCGTGCCGTCGGTCAGGCCCTCGAGGTGCTGGGCGGCGAGGTCGGCGGACTGGCCGGCGTCGAGGAAGCCGGAGAGCGCCATCACGAGCGTGAGGTCGGAGGCCCGGCCGTCGACGGGATCCAGGGCGGAGCCGGCGTCATCGACGATGTGCACCAGGCGTGAGGGTTCGGGCATGGCCCCAGCCTAGTGAGCGGGGCGGCGTGACCGGGCACACAGCCGGGGTTGTGTGCGGTTCGTTGTTACTCAGGGGTAACGTAACGACCGTCCCTCGTCCTCCAGATCCGTCCCCAGGAGATCACGTGTCCCGTCAGCTGCGAGAGGTCGTCTTCGTAGACGGCGTGCGCACCCCGTTCGGCAAGGCCAAGGGCCAGTACGCCGAGACGCGCGCCGACGACCTCGTCATCAAGTGCATCAGCGAGCTCATGCGGCGCCACCCGTCGCTCCCGCCCGAGAAGGTCGACGAGGTCGCCATCGCCGCGACGACCCAGATCGGCGACCAGGGCCTCACGATCGGCCGCACCGCCGCGCTGCTCGCGGGCCTGCCGCAGAGCGTGCCCGGCTTCGCCATCGACCGCATGTGCGCCGGCGCCATGACGGCGGTGACCACGACGGCGGCCGGCATCGCGTTCGGCGCCTACGACGTCGTGATCGCGGGCGGTGTCGAGCACATGGGCCGCCACCCGATGGGCGAGGGCGTCGACCCCAACCCGCGGATCGTCTCGGAGAAGATCGTCGACCCCGAGGCGCTGTCCATGGGCAACACGGCCGAGAACCTGCACGACCGCTACCCCACGATCACCAAGGAGCGCGCCGACGCCTACGCCGTGCGCTCGCAGGCCAAGACCGTGGCTGCCTACGAGGCCGGCAAGATCCAGCCCGACCTGGTCCCTGTCGCCACCCGCAGTGCCGAGGACGGCTGGGGCCTGGCCACCACCGACGAGCCCGTCCGACCCGGCACCAGCATGGAGTCGCTGGCGGGCCTCAAGACGCCGTTCCGCCCCCACGGTCGGGTGACCGCGGGCAACGCCGCCGGCATCAACGACGGCGCCACCGCCGCCCTGCTCGCCGACGAGGAGACCGCACGCGAGCTCGGCCTGCCCGTCCGGATGCGCCTGGTCTCCTACGCGTTCTCGGGCGTGGAGCCCGAGGTGATGGGCGCCGGTCCGATCCCGGCGACCGAGAAGGCGCTGGCCAAGGCCGGTCTGACCATCGACGACATCGACGCCTTCGAGATCAACGAGGCGTTCGCCGTGCAGGTCCTCTCCCTGCTCGAGCACTACGGGATCGCCGACGACGACGAGCGCGTCAACCCGTACGGCGGCGCGATCGCCATGGGCCACCCGCTGGCCTCGTCCGGCGTGCGCCTGATGACGCAGCTGGCCAACTCGTTCGCCGAGCGTCCCGACGCGCGCTACGGCATCACCACCATGTGCGTCGGCATCGGCATGGGCGGCACCGTGATCTGGGAGAACCCGAACTGGAACGGAGAGACCAAGTGAGCGACCTGTTCGCGCGAGCCCAGGAGCTCGCCACGGACGCCGAGCGCGTCACCGCAGCCAAGCTGAGGAACGTCACCGTGCCGGGTGGGCAGACCATCGGCCTGATCACCCTCGACAACGGCGAGGACCACACCAAGCCCAACACGTTCGGCTTCGGCTCGCTGCTGGCGCTCAACACCGCCATCGACGCCGCGCTCGCCGACGAGACGGTCGACGCCATCGCCGTGACCGGCAAGCCGTTCATCCTGGCCGCCGGCGCCGACCTCACCTCGATCCAGAGCGGCGGCGCCGACGCCGTGCGCACGATCGCCGAGCTCGGGCACGCCGTGTTCCGCAAGCTCGGTGACGGCGGCAAGCCGTCGTTCGGCTTCATCAACGGCCTCGCCCTCGGCGGCGGCCTCGAGGTCGCGCTGCACTGCACCTACCGCACCGTCATGGACTCCGCGCCGGCCCTCGGACTGCCCGAGGTCATGCTCGGCCTGGTCCCCGGGTGGGGCGGCACCTACCTCGTGCCCAACCTGCTCGGCGCCGACAAGGCGGTCACGCTGGCGATCGAGAACCCGCTCAACCAGGGCAAGACCCTCGGCGGCCGGGCGGCCTTCGACTTCGGTCTGGCCGACGCCGTCTTCGGCGGCGTGGACTTCCTCGAGCAGTCGCTGCTGTGGGCCGGCCGGGTCCTGTCCGGCGACGTGGTCGTCGAGCGGCCCGAGATCGACCGGGGCGCGGGCTGGGACGCCGCGATCGAGCGCGCCGAGGGCATCGTCGCCGCCAAGACCGGCGGCGCCTCCCCGGCCGCGAAGCAGGCAGTCGCGCTGATCGCCGGGGCGCGTGACGCCGACCGCGACGCCGGCTTCGCGGCCGAGGACGACGCCCTCGAGGCGATGTCGCGCACCCCCGAGCTGCTCGCCAGCCTCTACTCCTTCGACCTGGTGCAGAAGCGCGCCAAGCGTCCGGCCGGTGCCCCCGACCGCTCGCTCGCGCGGCCCGTCACCAAGGTCGGCATCGTCGGGGCCGGCCTGATGGCCAGCCAGCTCGCGCTGCTGTTCGTGCGCCGCCTGAAGGTGCCCGTGGTCCTCACCGACCTCGACCAGGAGCGCGCGGACAAGGGCGTGGCCTACGTCCACGCCGAGCTCGACAAGCTGCTCGCCAAGGGCCGCTCCAACCAGGACAAGACCAACCGCCTCAAGGCGCTGGTCACCGGCTCGATGGACCAGGCGGAGGCCTTCGCGGGCGCCGACTTCGTGATCGAGGCCGTGTTCGAGGAGATGTCGGTCAAGAAGTCGGTCTTCGCCGCCGTCGAGAACGTCGTCTCCCCCGAGTGCGTGCTGGCGACCAACACCTCGTCGCTCTCGATCACCGAGATGGCCGCCGACCTCGAGCACCCCGAGCGGGTCGTGGGCTTCCACTTCTTCAACCCGGTCGCGGTGATGCCGCTGCTCGAGATCGTCCGGGGCGAGCAGACCGACGACGCCACCCTGGCCACCGCCTTCGGCACCGGCAAGGGCCTGGGCAAGACCACGATCCTGGTCAAGGACAGCCCGTCGTTCATCGTCAACCGGCTGCTCGGCCGCTTCATGGGCGAGGTCGCCCGGATCGCCGACGAGGGCACGCCGGTCCCCGTCGTCGACTCGGCCTTCGCCGGCGTCGCGCCGATGCCGCCGTACATGCTGCTCTCGCTCGTCGGCCCGGCGATCGCGCTGCACAACAACGAGACGCTGCACGGCGCGTTTCCCGAGCGGTTCTACGTCTCGCAGAGCCTGAAGCGGGTCGTCGAGGCGAAGAAGTCCTCGTTCTACGGTCCCGACGGTGCCCTCGACCCCGAGGTCGCGGCGCTGCTCGTGCAGCCGGAGCACCCGGTCGTGAAGAGCCCCGAGGAGGTGCGCGAGCAGACCCTGTCCGCGCTCGCCGACGAGGCGCAGCGGATGCTCGACGAGGGTGTCGTCGCCGCCCCCGAGGACCTCGACCTGGCGATGATCACCGGGGCGGGCTTCTCGTTCTGGAACGGCGGCCTGACCATGCTGCTCGACATCGCGGGCATCTCGGAGAAGGTCAACGGCAAGCGGTTCCACTGATCCACGCGTGACCCACGAGGGCGTCCGACCGGGCCGGTCGGGCGCCCTCGTGGCGTTCACCGAACCTTTCGTGGGCGTGGGATCGTCATGACGGGTGAATCCCACACGACGAGCACCAGGAGCACCCCATGCCACGACGCGATCCGGCGGCCTTCGCCGAGTTCGTCGCTGCGCGCTCGCCCGCCCTGCACCGGGCGGCTTACCTCATGGTCGGCGAGCGACAGCTCGCGCAGGACCTCCTCCAGGAGTCCCTGACCAAGACGTACGTCGCCTGGCCACGGCTGCGCGACCACGGCAAGGCCGAGGCCTACACCCGCAAGGTCATCACCACCACGGCGATCACGTGGTACCGCCGCAGGTCGTGGAACGCCGAGCGCCCGACCGAGAGCCTGCCCGACACCGTCGCCGGCGGCCACGACGACGCCGTCACCCAGCGGGAGTGGCTGTGGACGGCCCTGCAGGAGCTCCCGCCGCGCCAGCGCGCGGCCATCGTGCTGCGCTTCTACGAGGACCTCACCGAGGCCCAGACCGCCGAGGCGATGGACTGCGCCGTCGGCACCGTCAAGAGCCAGGTCTCCGCCGGACTGGCCAAGCTGCGCGACCGGCTCGGCGACCGCTTCGGCGAGCACGCCGACGACCTCCTCCCCCCAACCCTGATGGTGGTGACCCCATGACCGAGCTCCTCAAGGACACGATGGACCAGGCCGCCGACTCCCTCCTCGCCCCCGACCTCGACGTGCAGGCGATGGTGCGCGAGGGCGACCGGCGGGTGGGCCGCCGCCGCACCGCCGTCGTCGGCGCCGGGGTCGCGGCCGCGGTCGTCGCGGCGATCGCCGTACCCTCCCTGCTGCCGCAGGACCAGCAGCGGGCGACGGAGCCGGTGGGCTTCGCGGCGGTGTTCGAGGCCCACCAGCCGTCCTGGGCGACGGGCTCGGAGGTGCACGTCGGCGGCCGCAGCTTCGACGCAGGGCATCAGGTCTTCGCCTACGTCCAGACCACGGAGGGCGTGGTGTTCTCCGACCCGTCCGGTCAGGTCTGGGCCAGCAACGGCACGCAGACGGTCGGCGTCGGACGCACCGACGCCGAGCACCCCCGCCTCGAGGCGGACGGCTCGCGGGTCGCCTGGACGACGTACGGCGATGGGAGGCCGACCGAGTTCACCGTCTACGACCAAGCGACCGGAGAGGTCGACGGCCTCGCCGCGCAGACCGGCGACGCCGAGGTCCTCGCCCTCGACGGCACGGACGTCTACGCGCGGGACGGCCGCGAGATCGTGCGGTGGAGCCTCGCGACAGGGACAAGGACCTCGCTGGGGCGGCCGACCGGGATCGAGATCGAGGACGTCAAGGCGGGTGTGATCGCCCACCAGCTGCCGCACGCCGACGACGGGGCGACCTCGCCCTACTTCGGTCGGGAGCTCGGCGAGACCCTGGCGCCGGACTTCTACCAGACCCTGGCCCTCTCCCCCGACGGCACGACGGCCCTGGGTGAGTCGGAGGCAGACGTCCCCGCGCTGGCGGACACGGCCACGGGCGCGGTCACCCCGATCACCGTCCCCGGCTACGGCTTCTTCGTGGGCTTCGGCTGGGTGGACGACGACACCTACGTCGGTCTCGGGGTCAACGAGCCCTACCAGACCACGCCGCTGGACCTCCTCGAGTGCGAGGTCGGCGGGACGTGCACCGTCACCGCCGAGGCGATCGGGTCGGCCGCGTCGGGCGTGGTCCTCCCCTTCGGCCAGTCGATGGACGACTAGGGGAGGCCGGGGCGGGTCAGCCGCGCGACGAGTAGTCGCGGGCCGGCTCGCCCTGCCCCTGCCCGACCCGGCTGTGCCGGTAGCCGTAGCCGAAGTAGATCGCGAAACCGAGCGCCATCCACACCAGGAACCGCAGCCACGTCTCGGCGGTCAGGTTGAGCATCAGGAAGACGCAGATGGCAGCCGAGAGCCACGGCAGGAACGGCGAGAACGGCACCCGGAACGAGCGCTCGAGGTCGGGCCGGCGCCTGCGCAGGATGGGTACGGCGATCGACACCAGCGCGAACGCCGACAACGTGCCGATGTTGACCATCTCCTCGAGCTTGCCGATCGGCGTCAGCGACGCGACCAGCGCGACCACCACGCCGATGGCGACCGTGATCCGCACCGGCGTGCCCGTGCTGGGGTTGACCTTCGCGAGCGCCAGCGGCATCAGGCCGTCGCGGCTCATCGCGAAGAACACGCGCACGGCGCCGATCAGCAGGGTCATCACCACGGTCGTCAGCCCGGCCACCGCGCCCGCCGAGATCAGCGTGGCGTAGCCGTCCTTGCCCTGCGCCACGAAGGCGTTGGCCAGGGCCGCGTCCGGGTTGATCTCGTCGTACCTCACCATCCCGGTGATGACGAGCGCGACCGCGACGTAGAGGATCGTGCAGACCACCAGCGAGCCGATGATGCCGCGCGGCAGGTCGCGCTGCGGGTTCTGCGCCTCCTCCGCCGTGGTGGCCACGACGTCGAAGCCGATGTAGGCGAAGAACACCAGCGAGGCGGCGAACAGGACGCCCGCGGTGCCGTAGACGCCGGGCGCCCCGAACACCGACTGGATCAGCGGCGTGTGCAGCCAGCCGCCGGCCGTCTCCCCGGGCGCGCTCTCCGGCACGAACGGCTTGTAGTTGTCGGTGTCGATGAACTGGATGCCGGCGATGATCACGAACAGCACGACGAAGAGCTTGAGGGCGACCAGCGCCAGGTTGACCCGGAGGGACTCCTTGATGCCGAACGCCACCAGCGCCGTCAGCACGGCGACAAGCAGGAACGCGGCGAGGTTGAACGTGTCGCCGTAGCCGAGGTGGTCGGGCCAGCCGACGCCGATCTGGCCGAGGAAGGTCTCGAAGTACGACGCCCACCCCTGGGCCACCACGGAGGCGCCGAGCATCAGCTCGAGGATCAGGTCCCAGCCGATGATCCAGGCGACGAGCTCGCCGAGCGTGGCGTAGGAGAACGTGTAGGCGGAGCCGGAGACCGGCACCGTGGAGGCGAACTCGGCGTAGCACAGTGCGGCGAGCGCGCAGCAGATCGCGGCGATGATGAAGGAGAACACCACGGCCGGCCCGGCGTAGGCCTGCGCGACTCGGCCGGTCAAGGTGAAGATGCCCGCCCCGATGATGACGCCGATGCCGAAGACGGTGAGGTCGAGCGCGGTCAGGCTTTTCTTGAGCTTGAAGTCCGGGTCCTCGGTGTCGGCCATCGAGTTCTCGATCGACTTCGTGCGCAGGATGTCCATGGTCGCAACCTAGACCCGGCGTGAGGTTACGTGCGAGTCACTCGTACGTCGCCACGATCCGTCGCGCCGCCTCGCGCGCGAGCTGCGCCGAGCCCATCTGGAGGGTCTGCTGCAGCTGGTCGTCCTGGCGCTCCGGGCTGGTCTGCGCGAGGTCGTCGAGGAGCTGCCACAGCCGCTCCTCGCCGTACATCTCGACGATCGTCTCGCACGCCCACCAGGAGATGCCGTAGTGGGCGGCCTGGTCGGCGTCGTTGTAGTCGACGTCGGCGGGCAGCTCGTCGAGGCCGGCGTCGGCGGCGTCGATCGCGGACTGGCTGATGAGCCGCTCGTCGGCGGGCAGCGGCTGCACGGAGACCCACTCGGCGATCCCTTCGCCCAGCCAGGTCGGGACCTCGTCGTCGCGGCTGCCGAGGGCGACGTGCGTGAGCTCGTGGCGGATCAACCGCGCGAGCTGGTCGGCCTCGCTCGCGAGCATCCGCGGGTGCAGCAGGAAGCGGGTGCCCGCGAGGGGGGCGTCGCGGTCGAGCCGCGAGGGGACGGGGAACGAGACGGCGTCGAGCGCGTCGGGGTCCTCGGCGGGGAGGTCGTCGAGCCCCTCGAGGAGGTCGGTGTCGGACAGGGCGTAGGCGACGACGTGCGCGTCCCAGTCGTACGGCACGACGTCGGCGACCTCGTCGATCCCGTCCTCGACCGCGCGCATGACCTGGTCGGCCTGCAGCGCGCTCTGCCGGTCGAAGATGCCGAGCACGCCACCGCGCTGCACGACCGTGATCGCCTGGTCGTCCCACGGCTGGACCTCGACGCCGGTGCGCTGCTCCCAGGAGCGGTCGCGGTCACCGGCGACGAGCACGGTGCCGGAGGCCGGGTCGTGGGTGAAGTGGAAGAGGGCCGGCCGCACCACCGGCACCGCGTCGAAGCCGCCGAGCTGGAGGTGGACCTGCACGACGACGTCGAAGCCGCCGGCCGCGCGCACCAGCGAGTCGGCCTCGACGCGGTAGGCCAGCCGCCGGACCGGCAGCTGCGCCATGTTGGCGAAGTAGACCTGCTCACGCTCGACGAAGCGCGGCGCCGACGGGTCGACGGTCGCCATGAAGGCCTGCTCGTCGGCCTGCACCAGGGCGTGCCCGCGCTGGCGCAGCAGCTTCTTCATGAGCGGCAGCACCTCGGCGGCCACGCCATCGGGCGTCTCGTCGGCGGGCGGGTCGCCGGAGCAGCCGGCCAGGAGCGGGCCGACCATCAGCACGGCGGCCAGGAGCAGGACGGCACGCGAGCGCGCCTGCGGCTCAGGCCGGGTGGTCGGCATCGTGCAGGGCCCGGCCGTCGGCGACGGCCGTCACGTCCTCCACGATCCCCCGCGCGATGGTCTGCGCGTCCAGCCCGATGCGGCTCAGGATCACGTCGCGCTTCGCGTGGTCGAGGAACTCCTGCGGGATCCCGTGCAGGCGGAAGGGTGTCGCCACACCGGCGTCGTTGAGGGTCTGCAGCAGGACGGCGCCGCACCCGCCGACGCGTCCGTTGTCCTCGATGCTGACGACGAGGCTGTGCCTGCGTGCGAGGTCGACGATCGCGGGGTCGACCGGCTTGACCCAGCGCGGGTCGACCACGGTGACGCCGATCCCCTGCGCGGCGAGGCGCTCGGCCACGTCGACCGCGACCGTGCACATGGAGCCGACGGCGACCACGAGCACGTCCTGGTCGCCGCTGCGCACCAGCACGTCGGCGTGGCCGGCCTTGTCGATGGCGTCGACGTCGGCGGGCGGCGGCCCCTTGGGGAAGCGCACCACGGTGGGGGCGTCGTCGACCAGGACCGCCTCGTCGAGCAGCTCGCCGAGGCGGGTCACGTCGCGCGGCGCGGCCAGCCGCAGCCCTGGCACGACCTGGAGGATCGACATGTCCCACATGCCGTTGTGGCTGGCGCCGTCGTCGCCGGTCACGCCCGAGCGGTCGAGGACGAACGTGACACCGCACTTGTGCAGCGCGACGTCCATGAGCACCTGGTCGAAGGCGCGGTTGAGGAAGGTGGCGTAGACGGCGAACACCGGGTGCAGGCCACCCATCGCCATGCCCGCCGCCGACGTCGCGGCGTGCTGCTCGGCGATCCCCACGTCGAAGGTGCGCTCGGGGAAGCGCGTGGCGAAGGTGTCGAGCCCGACCGGGTGCATCATCGCGGCGGTGATGGCGACGACGTCCTCGCGCCGCTCGCCGATCTGGACGATCTTGTCGGAGAAGTGGTCGGTCCAGATCCGGCCCTTGGGCTTCTCGGCGCCGGTCTGGACGTCGAAGGGCCCGGGCGCGTGGAACTGGTCGGCCTCGTGCCGCTCGGCAGGGTCGTAGCCCATGCCCTTGCGGGTGATCGCGTGCACGATGACCGGCCCGCCGAAGCGCTTGGCCTGCGTCAGCGCCTGCTCCATCGCGTCGCGGTCGTGGCCGTCGACCGGCCCGACGTACTTCAGCCCGAGGTCCTCGAAGAGTCCCTGCGGGGCGAGCGCGTCCTTCATGCCCTTCTTCACGGCGTGCAGGGCGTCGTACGCCGCGTGCCCGACGCCGGGAACGGCGTTGAGCCGCCGCTTGACCTGGTCGAGCACCTGCTCGTAGCGCGGGTTGGTGCGCAGCGAGGTGAGCGCCGTGGCGAGTCCGCCGATGGTCGGGGTGTAGGAGCGCTCGTTGTCGTTGACGACGATGACGAGCCGACTGTCGCGGGCGATGGCGATGTTGTTCAGCGCCTCCCAGGCCATCCCGCCGGTGAGGGCACCGTCGCCGATCACCGCGACGACGTGCCGGTCCTCGCCCTTGACGCGGTAGGCCTTGGCCAGCCCGTCGGCGTACGACAACGAGGTGGACGCGTGGGAGTTCTCGACGATGTCGTGGTCGGACTCGGCCTGGCTGGGGTAGCCGCTCAGGCCGCCCTCCTGCCGCAGGGTGCCGAAGATGTCGTGGCGGCCGGTGACGAGCTTGTGGACGTAGGCCTGGTGGCCGGTGTCGAAGACGACGCGGTCGCGCGGTGAGTCGAAGACGCGGTGGATGGCCAGCGTCAGCTCGACGACGCCGAGGTTGGGTCCGAGGTGGCCGCTGGTGCGCGCGACCGTCGAGATCATGAGGTCGCGGATCTCGGCGGCCAGCGCGTCCATCTCGGCGTCCGAGAGGTTGCGCAGGTCCTGCGGAGAGGTGATCGACTCGAGATGACCCATGTCGGCGAGTCTATTTCATGCCTCTGTCGAGCACGGCGACGGCAGGCTCGTGCAGGCTGCCCATCCAGACGCGGCCGTCGTGCTCCCGGACCCCGGTGACCATGTGGTAGCCGCCGTCGGGCACGTCGAGGTCGTGGACGAGCGTGCCGTCGTCGGCGAACGCCTGCACCCGGATGGTCCGCTTCGGCTTGGGCTGGAGGGCCTCGGGGATCCTGGTGACGAGCTTGCGCACCGGCAGCGGCGCGGTCTGGAGCCGCTCGACGAGCGGGTCCGTCGGCGAGGCGATGGTGACCCAGATCAGGCCGTCGCTGCCGCGCGAAATGTTGTCGGGATAGCCCGGCAGGTCCTGCACCAGGAAGTCGCGCTCCCCGGCGCGCGGCCCGCCGATCCACCAGCGGACGACGGTGCGCGCACCGGTCTCGGCGACGGCCACGAACTGCTCGTCGCTGCTCAGGGCCACGCCGTTGGCGAACGCCAGGTCGTCCAGGACGACGGTGACGGTGCCGTCGACGTCGCGCCGTACGAGCCGTCCCGTCCGGGTGTCCTGGACGAAGTCGTCCTTCCACTGCGCGACGCCGTAGTGCAGGGAGGAGTCGCTGAACCAGATGGTGCCGTCGGCAGCGATGGCCGCGTTGTTGCAGAAGCGCATCCGGCGGCCGTCGACGTCGGTCAGGAGGGTCTCGACCGAGCCGTCGGCGACGTGCACGACGAGCAGCCCGGCCTCGGCGTCGCAGACGAGGAGGTCGCCGTCGTCGAAGAGCTCGAGGCCCAGCGGACGGCCGCCGGTGCGGGCGACCCGCTCGATGCGGGCGCCGTCGGGGCTGATCCGGTGGATGGTGCCGTCCTCGGTGCCGGTGTAGACGCTGCCGTCGGGAGCGACGACGACGTCCTCGGCGCCGGGACCTGGGACGGGGTGGACGGTGAGGGTCATGCCGTCATGCTGGCGTAGATGTCGCTGCTCAGGAAGGCCGGCACGATGTCGACCGCGGCGTGCGTGAGGTCCAGGCCGCGGGCCGTGGCCGGTTCGACGAAGACGATCTGGCGTCCCTCGTGGCACTCGATGTCGTCGTCGGTGAGGTCGGTGGCCGCGACGAAGACCTGCATGCGGTCCCAGGTGCCGTAGGCCTCCCGGTGGTCGACCAGGAACTCGGCGAAGAGCTCGAGCCCGCCCGGGTCCACCCGCACGTCCGTCTCCTCCTCGAGCTCCCGGTGGGCGGCCGTCTCGAACGACTCCCCGTCCTCCACGTGCCCGCCGGTGAGCCCCCACTTCTCGGGGTCGATGCGCGGGTGCTCGTCCCGCTCCTGGAGCAGGATCCAGCCCCGGCGGTCGACGAGGATGATCCCGGCGAAGCGTCGTCGGCCGTCCTGGGTCGTCACCCGGGCGACCCTAGCGACGCCGTGGTCACAGACGGGCGACGTAGCGCCGACCGCGCAGCGCGTCCTCGACCAGCCCGACGGACCGCCGCGTCGCCAGCAGTCGCGCCTCGTCGAGCCGGAAGGTCTGCACCGCCGCCTCGACGACCTCGAGCGAGGCGACGTCCTTGAGGTCGGCGCGGATCTGGCTCAGCCCGCGGCGGCAGGCCATCTGCTGCGCCTCGACGTGCAGCACCGCGAATCGCGCCAGCACGACCACGTGGCGCCGCAGCCCGGCGTAGCGGCGGTACTCCGCCGGGCACAGGTCGAGCAGCCAGCTCGCGGCCGTCGCCTCCCAGTCGGGTGCGTCCGGCGGGCGCACCTCGCGCGGCCAACCGGGCGGCGGGGCGTACGTGGGCACGCGAGCAGTGTATCGAACATGTGTTCGATCGGGTCACTGTCCCCCGACATCGCTCAACCGCTCGCGCAGGCCGGCCGCGAGCCCCGCGATCGTCAGCGCGTCGAACAGGCCCCCGCCGACCTCGGCGATCCGCCGGCGGCGTACGGGCCCCAGGCGGAGCCGCAGGTGCACCCGTGTCCCGGGCGTCCCGCCACCGCTCGTCGGGGCCAGCTGCAGGCACCAGCTGACGTCCGTGCGGCCGCGCCGCGAGGTGTAGAGCAGGACGCTCGGCTCGTCGATCGCCGCGAGTGTGAACGTCGCGTCGGCCCCGCCCCAGTCCGGGATCACGTCGCCGACGTGGTGGTCGAGGAACGACGGCTCGATCCGCCGCAGGGCGCGTCGCCGCGGAGGCACCAGTCGCTCGACCGCGCGAGGGAGGTACCACCCCGCGCGGCGCTTGCCGAGCTGCACCAGCCACGGCCACACCGTCGTGGGAGGCGCGGGCAGGTTGAAGGCCCGGTCCATCACCACGTCCGCACGCACGAGGTCGTCGCCGGGGCGGGGCGCGAGCCGCTCCTCCTGCGTCGCCGCACACAGGTCCACGATGTCTGTCTACACCGCGTCACGTCGCGGGCGGGTGCTCCCGGGCGAAGAGGTCCTCGAGGAAGGCCAGGTCGGGGTCGCGCAGACCCGCCGAGTCGTGGCGCCACCACACGTCGGGGTAGACGACGCGGCCCGCCATCCAGTCCTCGTGCGACGCGTGGACCACGACCTGGAAGGCGGCCTCCGGCGTACGGCGCGACGGCGCCTCGAAGCCCAGGCTGCTGGCGCGGGAGAAGCCGCGTGCGCCGTAGAACGCCGGACTGCCCTCGAGGAACAACGCCGGTCGGCCGGCCCCTCGAGCCGCCTCGATCGCCGCCGCGACCAGCGCCGTCCCGATGCCGCGGCCCTGATGGTCCGGTGCCGTGCTGAGCGGGCTGAGCATGGCGACGTCGACCAGCTCGCGGCGGGCGTCGAGCCAGCAGTGGCTGACACCGACGTGCCCGACGACCTCGTCGCCGTCGACGGCCACGACCTCGGCGAGGACGAGCCCCGACGCGCGGACCTCGCGCCACAGGTCGCCCACCTGGTCGCCGTGCTCCGGCGCGTCCGCGCCGAAGGCGGCGCGGATCACCGTGTCGACGGCGTCCTCGTCACCGGGGCGGGCGGGGCGCAGGTCCGGTGTGCTCACGCGGCCATCATGCAGCGGTCGTGGGCTCGCCGGTCACGTCGACGCCGCCGGCGCACGACGCGAACGGCTCGGGGGCGGTGTGCCCGTCGCCGTACGCCTCGATGAACAGCTCCAGACGGTCGTCGCCGGCTCCCGAGAGCACCAGCTGGCGTCCCCAGACGGTGACGACGACGGGGCCGGGCAGTCCGTCGTACGGCGACAGGATCCCTTCGTCGGGCAGCAGGTCGGCGAGGTGGTCGACCGCGGCCGTCGGCAGCCCGGGCGTGTAGGTGATCCAGACGGTCCCGTGCTCGAGGGCGTGCACGGCGTTCTCGTCGGGGACGGTCACGTCGTAGACGCCGCAGGCCAGCCAGGCGGGGGCGTGCGGCCCGCCGACCGGGGGCGTGACGTCGTAGGCGACCCTGCCGTCGACGTGGTCGACCGGCAGGTCGTCGTAGGTCCGGACCGCGCTGAGGTCGGGCGGCGCGGCCTGCCGCAGGGCGACCGGCACCAGCAGGGCCGCCCCGATGAGCGCGAGCGCCAGGGTGACCGACGCGGCCAGGACGTAACGTCCTGGCCGCGTCGGCTCGGGCAGCGCTGTCGGCTCGGGCAGTGCTGTCGGCTCGGGCAGTGGTGCGAGCTCGTCGTGGGACGGCTCGGTCACGGACGCAGCGCCGACTCGATGCGCTCGACCTTGGCGCTGAGCTGGCCCTCGTAGCCCGGCCGGATGTCGGCCTTCAGCACGAGCCCGACGCGGGGCGAGACCTCGGCGACGACCTCGACCGCACGCTTCACGACCGCCATCACCTCGTCCCACTCCCCCTCGATGTTGGTGAACATCGCGTTGGTCTCGTTGGGCAGGCCCGACTCGCGGACCACGCGCACGGCGGCCGCGACCGCGTCGGTCACCGACCCGGTCTCGTCCCCCGAGACCGGGCTGATGCTGAAGGCGACGATCATGCCTTGAGCAGGTTGCGCAGGACGTACTGCATGATCCCGCCGTTGCGGTAGTAGTTCGCCTCGCCGGGGGTGTCGATGCGCACGACGGCGTCGAACTCCACGTCACCCGCCGTGACCTTGACGGTCTTGGGCGTGCTGCCCTCGTTGAGGGCGGTGATCCCGGAAATCGAGAACTCCTCCTCGCCGGTGAGGCCCAGCGACTCGGCGTTCTGGCCGGCGGGGTACTGCAGCGGGATGACGCCCATGCCGATCAGGTTGGAGCGGTGGATGCGCTCGTAGGACTCGGCGACGACGGCCTTGACGCCCAGGAGCGAGGTGCCCTTGGCCGCCCAGTCGCGCGACGAGCCGGAGCCGTACTCCTTGCCCGCGAGCACCACGAGCGGGATGCCCGCGGCGATGTAGTTCTCCGAGGCCTCGAAGACGCTGGTGACCTCGCCGCCCGCGGTGAAGTCGCGGGTGACGCCGCCCTCGGTGCCCTCCGCCAGCTGGTTGCGCAGGCGGATGTTGGCGAAGGTGCCGCGGATCATGACCTCGTGGTTGCCGCGGCGCGAGCCGTAGGAGTTGAAGTCACGCTGCTCGACGCCGTGCTCGGCGAGGTAGCGACCGGCCGGGCTGTCCTTCTTGATCGCGCCGGCGGGGCTGATGTGGTCGGTCGTGACCGAGTCACCCAGCTTGAGCAGGACACGAGCGCCGGAGATGTCCTCGACCGGGGTCGGCTCGTCGGGCATGCCGTCGAAGTAGGGCGCGCGACGGACGTACGTCGACGACTCGTCCCACTCGAAGGTGTTGCCCTCCGGGGTGGGCAGCGACTGCCAGCGCTCGTCGCCGGCGAAGACGTCCTTGTAGGAGTCACCGAACATGTCGGAGTTGATCGCGTGGGCGATCGTCTCCTCGATCTCGCTCGGGCTCGGCCAGATGTCCTTGAGGAAGACGTCGTCGCCGTTCTGGTCCTGCCCGAGCGGGTCGCCGAACAGGTCGAGGTCCATCGAGCCGGCCAGCGCGTAGGCCACCACGAGCGGCGGCGAGGCGAGGTAGTTCATCTTGATGTCGGGGTTGATCCGACCCTCGAAGTTGCGGTTGCCCGACAGCACGCTGGTCACGGCGAGGTCGGCCTCGTTGACCGCGGCCGAGACCTCGGGGATGAGCGGACCGGAGTTGCCGATGCAGGTCGTGCAGCCGTAGCCGACGAGGTTGAAGCCGAGCTTGTCGAGGTACGGCGTGAGGCCGGCGCGCTCGTAGTAGTCGGAGACCACCTTGGAGCCGGGGGCCAGCGTCGTCTTGACCCACGGCTTGCGCGAGAGACCCTTCTCGACGGCGTTCTTGGCCAGCAGCGCCGCGCCGATCATCACGCTCGGGTTGGAGGTGTTGGTGCACGAGGTGATGGCGGCGATCGTGACGGCGCCGTGGCCGATCTCGAACTCCTGGCCGTCGAGGCTGACGGTCGCCGTGGCGTCCTTGTCGTCCGTGTAGTCGGCGAGCGCGGCCTGGAAGCCCTCCTGCGCCTTGGTCACCTCGACGCGGTCCTGCGGGCGCTTGGGGCCGGCGAGGCTCGGGACGACGGTGGAGACGTCGAGCTCGAGCTTCTCGGAGTAGCGCGGCTCGGCGCTCGGGTCGTGCCAGAGGCCCTGCTCCTTTGCGTAGGCCTCGACGAGCGCGAGCTGCTCCTCCGAGCGACCGGTCAGGCGCAGGTAGTCGACCGTCTGCTGGTCGATCGGGAAGACCGCGATCGTCGAGCCGAACTCCGGGCTCATGTTGCCGATCGTGGCGCGGTTGGCCAGCGGCAGCGCCGAGACGCCGGGTCCGTAGAACTCGACGAACTTGCCGACGACGCCGTGCTTGCGCAGCATCTCGGTGATCGTGAGGACCAGGTCGGTGGCCGTCGCGCCCTCGGGCAGGTCGCCGTTGAGCTTGAAGCCGACCACGCGCGGGATGAGCATGCTGACCGGCTGGCCGAGCATGGCCGCCTCGGCCTCGATGCCGCCGACGCCCCAGCCGACGACGCCGATGCCATTGACCATCGTGGTGTGGGAGTCGGTGCCGACGCAGGTGTCGGGGTAGGCCTGCAGCTCGCCATCCACCTCACGGGTGAAGACCGTGCGGGCCAGGTGCTCGATGTTGACCTGGTGCACGATGCCGGTGCCGGGCGGGACGACCTTGAAGTCGTCGAAGGCGCCCTGGCCCCAGCGCAGGAACTGGTAGCGCTCGCGGTTGCGCTCGTACTCGATCTCGACGTTCCTCTCGAACGCGTCGGCCGAGCCGAAGACGTCGGCGATCACCGAGTGGTCGATGACCATCTCGGCGGGGGCCAGCGGGTTGATCTTGGTGGCGTCGCCACCGAGCTCGGCCATCGCCTCGCGCATGGTGGCGAGGTCGACCACGCACGGCACGCCGGTGAAGTCCTGCATGATCACGCGCGCCGGCGTGAACTGGATCTCCTTGTCGGGCTCCGCGGTCTCGTCCCAGCCCGCCAGCGCCTTGATGTCGTCGGCGGTGATGTCCGCGCCGTCCTCCGTGCGGAGGAGGTTCTCGAGGAGCACCTTGAGGCTGAACGGGAGGGAGTCGACGTCGAGCCCGTCGCCGACCACCTTGTCCAAGCGGAAGATCTCGTAGGACTTGCCGTCCACGTCGAGGGTGCTCTTGGCGCCGAAGCTGTCCTGACTGGCCATCCGCCACATCTCCTGTTGAGTCGTCGGGTCTCTCACCCATCTTGCCCACGTCGGTCGAACCTGCGGAAGCAAGGCTGACCTAATTCGTCGGCCGGGTGTTTATCTCGACATCAAGATACATGACGCCGAGAAAGGTGTCACGCGATGCCGGCCCGCGCGTCGAGCCGTTGGAGCAGGTCGTGCGCGGCCAGCTCCACCTGCTTGTGACGCCACTCGGCCGCCCGGTAGACGCAGGCGATCAGGCCGCTGCGATGGACTCGCCTCAGGTCGCCGTACCCGAACGCGTGGCGCGCCTTCGTCTCGTCGTTGGCGCCGACCGTGAGGCCCAGGTGCCAGGCGGCGTACTCCTCCCAGCCGTGCTTCTCGAGGAAGGCGTTCTGCGCCTCCGCGTCGGGCTGGAGGTCGCCCCAGTCGCTCTCGAGGACGTACTGCCGTCCCTCGATCAGCCGGCGCGCGTGCTCGACGGCGGCCGGGTTGACCTCGTAGGCGGCCATCAATGGATCCTGTCGCGCCAGTCGTCCGGGACCCGGTCCGCCGGACCCGGAGCGGTCTGCTCGTCGGGGTGCGACGTCGGCGGCGCGAGCGCCGGGCCGAGCACGCCCTTCTCCTTCCCGTAGTCCCAGAACCAGTCCTCGCCCGGTTCGTACGACTGCACGACCGGGTGACCGGAGTCGTTGAAGTGGGCGGTCGCGTGCTGGCCCGGCGAGCTGTCGCAGCAGCCCACGTGGCCGCACTGGGCGCACCGGCGCAGGTGCACCCACCAACCGCCCGCCGCGTCGCACTCCACGCACCCGGACCCGCTCGGCGGCACGTCCGTCTCGATCCCGTTGCTCTCCATGGTGCGACGCTACCCATCTCGCGGCCGGGATGGCACTGTCCCGATCCGCGTTGGCACTGTCCCGATCCGCGTTGGCACTGGCCCGATCCGTGGCGGCACTGGCCCGATCCGTGGCGGCGGACCCCGGAAGTCCTCGGGGCGCCGGTTGCGGGACCTGTGGGTGTCCACGAGCACCCACTCCGGGATGTGGAACGGGGTCCTGTGCCGAGGCTCCCGACCAGCGCGAGCCTCGGCGACCAGTTGCGCCCACGTGGGGTGGTCGTCCAGGTCGGCCAGCGTGGGCTCCCGCCCCAGCTCCCACCACCTGCCGTACCGCACCCGCGGCAGCCCCAGGTCGCAGGACCGCGCCAGGATCGGCCCGATCCACGCCGTGCTCTCCGCTCCGGTCGGCGCCCACCAGCCCTGCGTCCACACGAAGGCGTGCGCCGGGTAGCGCCGGCCTGCCGCGTCCCGGGCCGCCACCGATCTCATCGGCCGCACCCGCTGCCCGTCAGGCCCCACCGCAGCCAGCCGCAGGTCGGCCACCTCCAGGACACGAGCCAGCATCCGCGCCGACGGCGACCGCCGGCCGGTCTCCCACTTGGCCACCGCCGACTGCGAGACTCCCAGCTCGTGCGCGAGCTCGCGCTGCGACAGCCGGGCGCGGCGGCGCGCCCGCCGGACCAGTCCCGACACCTCCCCGCCCGGGTCGACCTCGTTGTTGGCCTCGTTGACCTCGCTGCTGTCACTTGCCTTGCTGTCGCTGGTCTTCATCCCATCCCCCGATGGTTCGGCGTCTGACCCCTCGATCCCAGCACCAGCCACCGACATCGCGCCGCTAGGACCTGAGTCCCCTGTGGACTCAGGTCCTAGCGAAGGCGGTTGTACGCCGCGCCGCTGGTCATGAGGGCACGAGCCCTCAGAACCCGAGCAGCTTGCCGAACGCCGAGAACACGGCGTCGAACGTCTTCGTGATCGGGTTGGTCGGGCCGGTGGTGCTCGACTTCTGCCAGAAGAGCGGGTGACGACCGGTGAACTGGTCGTCGACCAGTGGGGTTCGGCCCCAGAGGTACGGCCAGAACACCTCGGTCCGGTTGACGCCGACGGTGAGGCGGGAGTCGAAGCCCATCACCAGGTGCTGCTCCATCCGGGTGGACCTGTCGCGTGGGGTCGTCGCGACGACATCGCCAGTGCCTTGGACGATCAGGCTCCCGGTGCCGCCGAACATGATGTAGCGCACCTGCCAGGTGGCCAGAGACACGACGCCCCAACGCCACCTGGTCCGAAGCACCGGGGCACCCATGACGCCGACGACGTGCTTTGGGTGCATCACCAGGCCCGGGTGGTCTGCGAAGTCGATGCGCATCAGGTACGAGTCCGGGTCGTCCGGAGCAGCCAAGGTCGCCGTGGTGCCCTCCTGGTCGCCGGTCACCCGGCTGAGTCCGTAGAGGCCGGCGGCAAAGCTCACGAACGGCGCGGACCAGTCGTACAGGAGCCGGCTGCGGATCGTTCCCTCCACGGGTCGAACATGCTCCGACCGCGCCGACAGCACCTCTCCGGGGCCGAGCTCGATCGTCATCGTCCGCTGTGCCGGCGTGGTGTCGACGCGGGCCGACGAGTCGTCGAGGTCCTCGGCCAGGTGGATCGGCCTGTGCGCGCGACTCACGATCGGCATCAGCACGAAATAGCTGACGACGCGCAGTGCTCCGGGCAGGACGAGAGCGAGCAGTGCGATGGCGGCCAGCCACCTCCACGACTGCGCCCACTGGTCGACCACCCAACCGACGCCGGACCCCTGGGCCTCCTCCAGGCTCGCCTCCTCGGCCTTCTTCTGTTCCAGCGCCGACTCCGTGTCGTCGATCTCCCGATCGTTCGAGGACAGCTCGCCGTCCTCCCCGAGACGGGCCAGCTTCTCCTCGTTGCTCAACGACGGGTCCGTGAGGACCGCGGCCTCGTCCTCGGCCGTGGCGAGGTTGCGCTCGAGGGTGGTCAGCGTGTCCCGCGCCGCATCGGCCGCCCGCTCCTTGAGCTCGCACGTATTCGGCACCACGGGCAGGCTCTCGATCGCCTCTCGGAGCCGACTGCAGTCGTCGCCCTCCTCGATGCGAACCTCCAGCTCGTCCCGCTGGTCGGCGACTTCCTGCCTGCCAGTGGCGAGCTCCGCCTCGACCGTGGTCCGCAGCGAGTCGACGGCCGCGCTCCGGCGTTCGTCCGCGGCGCCCTGCAGCTGAGCGAGGTCATCCTCGAGCGCGGCCCGCTCCTCCGTCACCTGCTGCAGTCGCTCCCGGTCCGTCACGGCCTCCTTGAGGGCCGGGACCGCGGTCTGGACGACCAGGTAGCCGAGGAACAGGGCCACCACCAGCGCCGCGAGCAGACCGGCCTTCCTCAGCAGGAACCCGAGGACAGCCGAGACGAGACGCACTCGCGCGATCCTAGTTCCGCCCCACGCCTCGCAGGATCAGTTTCGGGTCAACAGGGCGACGCACTCGACGTGGTGGGTCATCGGGAACAGGTCGAAGGCCCGCAGTGTCTCGAGGCGGTAGCCGTGCTCGGCGAAGATCGCGACGTCGCGGGCGAGGGCGGCGGGGTCGCAGGCGACGTACGCGACGGCCCGGGGTGCTCGGTCGACGACCTGCTCCACCACGGCCCGCTTGGCGCCCTCGCGGGGCGGGTCGAGGACGACGAGGTCGAACGGTTCGTCGTACGCCGACGCGAGCACCTTCTCGACGGGCCCGCACTCGACGACGGCACCCCGGTGGTGCGCGAGGTTGCCCTTCGAGTGGCCGGAGGCGGCGCGGTCGGCCTCGATCGCCACGACCCGGGTCCCGTCGCCCACGGCATCGCCGAGGAAGGCGGCGAACAGCCCGACCCCGGCGTAGAGGTCGAGGACCTTCTCCCCCGGCTGCGGCGCGAGCACGTCGAGCACCGTCGAGACGAGGGTGGTCGCGGCGCCGGGGTGGACCTGCCAGAAGCCGTCGCCGGAGACGGTGAACGAGTGGTCGAGCACCTGTTCCGTCACGGTCACGTCGGTGACTGGTTCGCGGGCGTCCGGGGCCGCGATCAGGCAGTCGTCGACCGGCACCACGCGTCGCGACCTGTGCGCCCGCAGACCTCGCCGCCCGTCGGGGGTGTGGGCCCACTGCATGCGGGTGCGCCAGTGAAGGCCCTCCACGTCACCGGGCACGGCCTCGACCGTCACGTCGACGTCGAGGCCGGCGAGGCGACGGAGCTGCTCGGCGACCACGGCGGCCTTCAGACCGCGCTGGGCGGACACCGCCACGTGCTGGAAGTCGCACCCGCCGCACAGCCCGGGACCGGAGACGGGGCAGGGGGCGGGCACGCGGTCGGGTGAGGGCTCGAGCACGCTGACCGCATCGCCGCGCCAGAACCGGTCGCCGTCGGTCCCCTCGGTGATCTCCACGACGACTCGCTCGCCGGGCAGGCAGTGACGGGTGAAGACGACCCGCGACTCGGGCTCGGGGAGCCGGACGATGCAGTGGCCGCCGTGGGCCACCGGCCCGACCTCCGCCTCGAAGCGTTCCCCGACCCTCGAGCGTCCCCGCTCCTTGCGCGGCCGGGGGCGACGGGTCACGGGTCGATCTGACGGTCGTAGTCGATGCTGCCCGAGTCGCGCACGCGACCGGAGCGCAGGTCACCGGCCTGCACCCGCTTCGCCTCGCGCGACTCGCGCTCGGCGGCGATCCTGGACGAGCGGAGCTGGTAGGGCACCGAGATGACCATCACGCCGGGCGTGAAGAGCAGCCGGCCCTTGAGCCGCAGGGCGGTCTGGTTGTGCAGCACCTGCTCCCACCAGCGCCCGACGACGTACTCCGGGATGTAGACCGCGACGACCCCGCGCGGGCTGGAGCGACGGATCTCCTGGGCGTACTCCACGATCGGCCGCACGATCTCGCGGTACGGCGAGTGGAGCACCTTGAGGGGGGTGTCGAGGTTGCGCTCGTCCCACTCCTCCATGAGCTTGTTGGTCGCCTCGGCGTCGATCGAGACGTAGACCCCCTCGAGCAGGTTGGGCCGGGTCGCCTTGGCGAAGGCGAGCGCACGCAGCGTCGGCTTGTGCAGCTTGGAGACGAGCACGATGGCGTGCACCCGGGTCGGGAGCACCTTGTCCTGCTCGTCGGCCGCGAGCTCCTCGGCGACCATCGAGTAGTGGCCGCTGATGGCCTTCATGATCATGAAGAACACGATCATCGCGATGATCGTGATCCACGCCCCGGCCAGGAACTTGGTCAGCAGCACGATGACCAGGACCACCGCCGTCATCCCCAGCCCGAAGGTGTTGATTGCCCGCGAGCGCATCATCCGGCGGCGCGCCGTCGGGTCGGTGGTGTCCTTGAGGTGACGCGTCCAGTGGCGGATCATCCCGAGCTGGCTGAGGTTGAACGAGACGAAGACGCCGACGATGTAGAGCTGGATCAGCTTGGTCGTCTCGGCGTCGAAGATCAGGATGAGGATGATCGCCATGACGGCCAGGAAGACGATGCCGTTGCTGTAGGCGAGCCGGTCACCGCGCGAGCCGAGCGAGCGCGGGGCGAGCCCGTCCTGGGCCAGGATCGAGCCGAGCACCGGGAAGCCGTTGAACGCGGTGTTGGCCGCGAGCACGAGGATGATGCCGGTGACGGTGACCACGAAGTAGAAGCCCGGCGAGAAGTCGCGGAACACGCCGTGGGCGATCTGCGAGATGACAGGGTGCTGCTCGTAGCCGCCCGGCAGCGCTCCCCCGGCGGCGGTCCGCAACCGGTCGAGCTCGTGTGGGTCGACGTACCGGATCCGCATCTGGTTGGCCAGCACGATGACGCTCATCATCATCGACACGGCGATCAGGCCGAGCAGGAGCAGCGTCGTCGCCGCGTTCTTGCTCTTGGGCCGCTTGAAGGCGGGCACGCCGTTGGAGATGGCCTCGACCCCGGTCAGCGCCGCGCAGCCCGACGAGAACGCCCGGGCCAGCAGGAACACCATCGCGACCTGGGTGAGCGGGCCGTCCCAGCCGTCGGCCGGCTCGATCTCGAGCTGGGAGCTCTCCGCGAGGGGCAGGTTGCCGACCAGCAGCTGCAGCAGGCCGAAGGCGCACATGCCGAGGATGGCGACCATGAACAGGTACGTGGGTACGGCGAAGAAGCCCCCCGACTCGCGCACCCCGCGCAGGTTGAGCGCCGCGAGCAGGATGACCGCGACCGTCGCGACCGTGGCCTCGTGCCCGATCAGGGACGGGATCGCGCCCGCGGCGTACTGCGAGGCCGACGAGATCGACACCGCCACCGTCAGGACGTAGTCGACGAGCAGGGCACTCGCCACGGTGATGCCGGCGTTGCGACCGAGGTTGACCGTGGCCACCTCGTAGTCGCCGCCGCCCGACGGGTAGGCGTGCACCGTCTGCCGGTAGGAGGCCACCACGGTGAGCATGACGAGCGCGACGACGAGGCCGATCTTCCAGCTCCAGACGTAGGCCGAGGCCCCCGCGACGCTGAGCATGATGAACACCTCGTCGGGGGCGTAGGCCACCGACGAGAGGGCGTCGCTGGCGAACACCGGCAGCGCGATGCGCTTGGGCAGGAGCGTCTCGCCCAACTGGCTGCTACGGAGCTTGCGCCCCAGCAGGATCCGCTTCGATACGTCGCCGACACTCACGAGGGGACAGCGTAGTCATCTGCGTTACGGTTCCCTCGTGCATGTCGTCATCATGGGGTGTGGCCGGGTCGGTTCGACCCTTGCCCGGAGCCTCGAGGAGCGCAACCACACGGTCTCCGTCATCGACAGCGACCCCGATGCGTTCCGCCGCCTCGGCCCGTCGTTCAACGGCGACAAGGTGACCGGCTACGGCTTCGACCAGGAGGTCCTGGAGAAGGCCGGCATCCGTCGCGCCGACGCCTTCGCGGCCGTGTCCAGTGGTGACAACTCCAACATCATCGCTGCCCGCGTGGCGCGCGAGACGTTCGGCATCCAGCAGGTCGTCGCCCGCATCTACGACCCGGGCCGCGCCGAGGTCTACCAGCGACTCGGCATCACGACCGTCGCCACGGTCAAGTGGACCGCCGACCAGGTGCTGCGTCGGGTGCTGCCCGCCGGCGCCGAACCCGACTTCCGCGACCCGTCGGGGACCATCCGGGTCGACCACATCCAGGTGCCTGAACGCTGGATCGGCGAGCGCACCATCCACCTCCAGGAGCAGTCCCGCTGCCGCATCGCCTGGATCGACCGCCTGGGCGAGGGCATGATCCCGACCCGGGAGACCGTCATCCAGGAGGGCGACATGCTGCACCTCGTGATGCGCGAGGAAGTGGCCGCCCACGCCTACTCCGTGCTCGACGCCGGACCCGAGGAGCGCTGATGAGAGTCGCCATCGCCGGAGCGGGTGCCGTGGGTCGCTCGATCGCCCGCGAGCTGATCGACAACGGGCACCAGGTGCTCCTGATCGACAAGTCCCCCGGCTCGATCCGCCCCGAGCGGGTCCCCAACGCCGAGTGGCTGCTGGCCGACTCGTGCGAGCTCTCCTCGCTCGAGGAGGCGCAGCTCGACAAGTGCGACGTGGTGATCGCGGCCACCGGTGACGACAAGGCCAACCTGGTGACGTCGCTGCTGGCCAAGACCGAGTTCGGCGTGCCGCGCACCGTCGGTCGGGTCAACCACCCCAACAACGAGTGGCTCTTCACCGAGGCCTGGGGCGTCGACGTCAACGTCTCGACCCCGCGCATCATGTCCGCGCTCGTCGAGGAGGCGGTCAGCGTCGGCGACCTGGTGCGGCTCTTCACGTTCCGCCAGGGCAACGCCAACCTCGTCGAGATGACCCTGCCGCCCGAGTCGCCCTACGTCGGCACGCCGAGCGGCCTGGTCCCCTTCCCCGACAACTGCGCGCTGGTGACGATCCTGCGCGACGGCCAGGTCTACACGCCGAGCGGCGAGCAGCCGCTGGAGGCGGGCGACGAGCTGCTGTTCGTCGTCCCGGCCGAGCTCGAGGAGGGGCTGCAGAAGCTCCTCAACCCGCGCGGCGACCGCAGCTAGCAGCCCTCAGGACTCCGCGGGCGCCGTGATCGGCGTGTGGTTGCGGGTGAGCATCCACACCATCGCGCCGAGGGCGGCGAGCTGGAGCGGCCAGCCCAGACCGATCTTGAGCACGCCCAGGACCGCCACCGCGGTGTCGGCGTCCATCGATCCCGAGTTGCCCGCGAGCCACACCGGCGCCTGCACGAGCACGCGCAGCAGGCAGGGCAGCACCAGCAGCCAGGTCAGCCGTGTGCAGAGCTTCACGATCTGCTTGTCCTGGTGCCAGGCCGTCGGGTCGCCGGTGACGCTGCCGACCATGAACCCGACGATCGGCCACCCGACCAGGCAGGTCAGGGCGAGCACGACGGTGTAGCCGGAGTTGTAGATGATCCCGGGGAGGAAGTAGGCCAGCGCCTGCTCCTGCTCGCTGCCACCGTTCGCGGCCGAGCGGGCCACGAAGAGCCACCCGATGCCGATGCCGACCAGCGCGTTGACGACGAACTGCACGCTGGAGCGCTGCACCAGCCGGACGAGGAGCAGCACGACCGCCGCGGACACGCTCACGATCAGCGCGAGGTTGAGCTCGCGGGTGGTCAGCCACAGGACGGTGAACACGATGGTGGGGACGGCCGCCTCGGCCATGCCGCGCCGGCCGCCGAGGGCCTGGGACAGCTGCTGGCGGACGACGGCCTCGACCGTCTCCACGGACGCGGGCGCGCCCGAGGAAGACGCACCCGACGCGGGCGCACCCGAGGACGGCGCGCCCGAGGACGGGCCGCCCGGGGTCGAGTCGGTCACGGGATCAGCTCGTAGCGGGGGTTGAACAGGACGCGGTGCCCGGTCGCGGAGCCGATCCGGCCCTCGACCCGCATCGCCCGGCCCGGGCCGATGCCGGCGATCCGCCGCCGCCCGAGCCACACGATGGTGATGACGCCGCTGCCGTCCTCCAGCTCCGCCTCCAGGGCGGGCACGCCGCCGCGCGGGCGCAGCGTCACGGTCTTGATCGTGCCGCGCAGGCTCACGCGCTCCCGGTCGGGGGCGTCGGCGATGCTCACGTCACCCGCCTCGGCGTAGGTCGCCCGCAGGTCGCGGGCGTGCGCCTCGCCGCTGTCGGCCCAGCGCGACAGGCTGCGCCGCAGGCGACTGCGCCTGTCGTGCGGCGCAGCGTCCTCGGTCTTCTCACCCACGGCGGGTCACTTCACCCGTCGGGCCTGGTCGGGCAGGATCGCCGGGATCGGCTCGCCGACCGGCATGGCGCCGGCCCCGCGGCGTACGACGACCTGCGCCAGCGCCGCCTCCCACGTCCCGGCCTCGTCCGGCGCCACGGCCGGACGGCCGAGGAACGACGCGCGCAGCATCCACCGCTCGCCGTTGACGCCGATGATGCGCGAGGGCTGGAGCCCGACGGTGCCGTCGGGCTTCTGGACGGGGACCTGACAGATCAGCTCGGTCCCGAACGGACCCTCGCGCTCCTCCGCCTTGCCCCCACGGCCGGTGATGTCGGCCTGGATCTGCGGCCGGACGGTGCCCCACAGGTCGCCGTTGCGCGGCGCGGCGAAGGCCTGCACCTCGAGGGCGCCGTCCTGGCCGGCGAGCATCACGGACTGCACGGCACCGGTCTTCTCGTCGACCTGCAGGCGCAGCTCGTGGCCCTCGCTCGGCGCGATCAGGAGCGAGCCGAGGTCGACACGCTGCACCCCGTCGCCGATCACCTGCGACTCGTCGAAGGGACCGTCGGTGCGGGGCTGGGCCGGCGCCTCGGCGGTCACGTCCTCCGGCTCACCCGTGGTCGTCTCGGTGTCGGGCTGCGACTTGCGGCCGAACCTCACGTCAGTCACTCCGTTCGTGGTCACGCTGGGCAGCGGGTGTGAATCCGCCAGTAGAACCGTAGCCTCCCGCGCCACGCACCGACTCGGGGAGTGCGTCGACCTCGACGAACCGCGCCCGCTCGAAGCGCTGGACGACCAGCTGCGCGATCCGGTCGCCGCGCCGCAGGGCGACGGGCTCGGTGCGGTCGTGGTTGACGAGCAGCACCTTGATCTCCCCGCGGTAGCCCGCGTCGACGGTGCCGGGGGTGTTGACGATCGACAGGCCGTGGCGGGCTGCCAGCCCGGACCGCGGGTGGATCAGGGCGACGAAGCCGTCGGGCAGCGCGATCGAGATGCCGGTCGGCACGAGCGCCCGCTCACCGGGCTGCAGCTCCACGTCGACAGCGGCGTGCAGGTCGGCGCCGGCGTCGCCGGGGTGGGCGTAGGACGGCAGCGGCAGGTCGGGGTCGAGACGGACGATCGCGACGTCGAGGTCGGGCGTCCGGTCGGGCGTCTGGTCGGGCACGGGCGCAGAATCTACCCGCCAGCGCCGCGTGCGCGCGGGCCGCCTAGGCTCTGCGCCGTGGAGTTCGCGGAACGGTTGAGCGTGCCGCTGCGCTGGTGGGTGCAGGGGACGATGCTGGTCGCCACCTTGTGGCTGGCCCTGGTCGTCGCGGTGCCCGAGACCGTCGCCTGGACCGTGACCGGCCTCGCCCTCGCGCTGATGGCCGGCCTCTTCGGGGCGTACGGCGCCGCGCGGATCAGCGTCGACGGCGACGAGCTCCGGGCCGGCCGCGCGCACATCTCCACCCGCCACGTCGGGGCCGTGACGGCGCTGGACGCCGACGGGATGCGGCTGCAGGCGGGGCGGGACGCGGACGTGCGGGCCTACCTGCTGCTGCGGCCCTACCTCAAGCGGGGCGTGCGGGTCGACCTCACGGACCCGGCCGACCCCGCGCCGTACTGGCTGCTCAGCAGCCGCCGGCCCGAGCGGCTGGTCGCGGCGCTCATGGCCGAGCGCACTGCTGGGTAGTGTCTCCCCATGGCATCTGACAGCAGCAAGGCATGGTCTGCCTTCTCCCTCGTCGCCGCCCTCGGGGCCGCGGCAGTCGCGAAGAAGGGCCTCAACACCACCTGGCGCGCGGCGACCGGCAAGAACCCGCCGGCCAACCCCGCCGACCCCGACGTCGACCTGTGGGAGGCGGTGGCCTGGGCGGCCGTCAGCGGCACGCTGATCGCGATCGCCCGGATGCTGGCGACCCGGCGGGCGGCCAACTACTACGCCCGCTCCACCGGCCACCTGCCGCCCGGGCTGCAGAAGGACGACCAGGACAAGGACAAGGCGCCCGCTCCCACCAGCTGAGTCGCTGGTGACGCAACGAGGCCGCACCCCGATGGGGCGCGGCCTCGTGCTGTGTCCGGGTGATCAGGCGCAGTCGCGGCAGATCATCTTCTTGGCGTCCGCGAGCTGCGAACGGTGGTGCACCAGGAAGCAGCTCATGCAGGTGAACTCGTCGGCCTGGGTGGGCATCACCTCGACGGCGAGCTCCTCGTGCGAGAGGTCGGCACCGGGCAGCTCGAAGGACTCGGCCGCCTCGGTCTCGTCCTCGTCGACCTTGCCGGAGTTCTTGTCGTGCCGGCGAGCCTTGAGCTCTTCGATGCTCTCTTCGCTCTGGTCTTCCTCGGTCTTGCGAGGCGCGTCGTAGTCAGTAGCCATGGTCGTCTCTCTCCCCTTCGCGAACGATCCGGCCGTCGGCTCCAATTGGATCGTTCATGTCCAACGTCGGCAGATTGTGCACCATGGCGATCACTTGCGCCACGGCGGTCCCGACGTGACGCCCCAACAGGTGACCGGGCGCGGCTATTCCCGCTCGTCGCGGGCGAGGAATCCGGCCCCCGACAGGGCCTCCAGGAAGGTCTCCCAACCGTCCGCCGGGGCGCCGACCACGAGGGCTCCGGTGGGCGCGTCGGGGACGGACTCGTGCAGCCGCCCGGGGAGCACCCCGAAGCGTCCGCCCGCCTCCGTCAGCACCAGCGAGGCGGCGCTGTAGTCCCAGGGACGCGGCCCCTCCTCGACGTACGCGTCGCCGCTCCCGTCGGCGACGTGGCACAGGTCGAGGGCGCTCGAGCCGTGGCGGCGGATGTCGCGCACACGCGGCAGCAGGGCCGCGACGCAGGCGGCCTGGTGGGTGCGCACGTCCGCGCGGTAGCCGAACCCGGTGTGCACGAGCCGCTCGGCGACCGGCGGGCTGGGGCGTACGGCGATGGGCACCCCGTCGCGGGTCGCGCCCGAGCCCCGCGCGGCGGCGTACTCCACGCCCGACGTGCCGTTGATCACGGCCCCGGCGACGATCTCGCCGCGGTGCTCGGCGGCGATGGACACCGCCCACTCCGGCAGGCCGTAGAGGTAGTTGACCGTGCCGTCGATCGGGTCGACGATCCAGCGCACGCCGGAGGTGCCGGGGTGGTCGGCGCCCTCCTCCCCCATGATCGCGTCGTCGGGCCGGACGGCCAGGATGCGCTCGCGGATCAGCTCCTCGCTGGCCCGGTCGGCGGCGGTCACCACGTCGGTCGAGCTGGACTTGGTGTCGGCCACGTCGATGCCGCCGCGGCGCATGGTCCGCGCCAGCACGACGGCCTCACGCGCGACGGCGAGGGCGAGCTCGCGCAGGGCCTCGTGGTCCAACAGGAGCGTGCTCATGGCCGTACTCGCTTCGCTCCGTGCGTCCATGAGGCACTGTGGGCGCTGTTCTTGTTGATTCGCTCGCTGCGCTCGTTCATGCGTCCATCCCGCACAGGGCGGGGCGCTCACCGCGCGGGTTGGGGCAGCAGCCGACCGCGCACACCCCGGGCCAGGCCCGCAGGTCGCCGACGGCACTCGCCTCGACCGACTCCCCGCGCTCGGCGGCCGCACGCTCGACCAGCAGGTCTCGGACCATGGCCACGAACCGCGGGTCAACGCCCGGCGTCGCGGCGCGCACGGCCTCGAGCCCGAGCTTCTCCGCGGTGGCCAGGGCCTCGGTGTCGAGGTCGTAGATGACCTCCATGTGGTCGGACACGAAGCCGACCGGGATGAGCACCACCGCCCGTCCACCGCGCTCCGCGACGGCTGGGAGGTGGTCGTTGACGTCGGGCTCCAGCCACGGGGTGCGCGGCGATCCGGAGCGCGAGCAGTAGACGAGGGACTGCTCGTGGTGGCGCCCGGTCTCCTGCCGCACCCGCGAGGTGACCTCGGCGGCGGCGCTGAGGTGCTGGCGCACGTACGCGTCCCCGTCGGGCCCGCTGGTGGCCGCCATCTCCGTGGGGATCGAGTGGGTGACGAAGACGAGCTCGGCCCGCTCGCGCACGCCGTCGGGCAGCTCGGCCAGACCGGCGAGCGTGGCGTCGACCACGGGCTCGACGAAGCCCGGGTGGTTGAAGTACTGCCGGAGCCGGTCGAGCCGGGGTGCCCCCTCCACCTCGGCGACGGCGTCGGCGAGGTTCTCGCGGTACTGACGGCAGGAGGAGTAGGACGAGTAGGCCGAGGTGGTCAGGACGGCGGCCCGGGTGATCCCGTCGTCACGCATCTGCGCGAGCGCCTCGGCGAGGTAGGGCGTCCAGTTGCGGTTGCCCCAGTAGACGGGGAGGTCGATGCCGCTGCCGGCGAGGTCCTCGCGGATGGCCGCGAGGAAGGCGCGGTTCTGGTCGTTGATCGGGCTCCGGCCGCCGAAGAGGAAGTAGTGCTCGCCGACCTCCTCGAGCCGCTCGCGCGGGATCCCGCGCCCGCGGGTGACGTTCTCCAGGAACGGCACCACGTCGTCCGGCTTCTCCGGGCCACCGAAGGACAGCAGCAGCAGGGCGTCGTACGGCGAGACGTCTGGACCGGCAGGCGAGAACATGCCATCAGCCTAGTGACGTGGGTGGCGCCCACTACCCTCTCCCCATGGCTTCGTGGACCAACTGGGCAGGCACCGAGCGGGCCCAGCCGCGCGACGAGGTCACTCCGACGGTCGCGTCGCAGATCGTCGAGGTCGTCGAACGCGCCGTCGCCCACCGCACCACCGTGAAGATGGCGGGCGCCGGGCACAGCTTCACCGGCATCTCGGCCCCGGTCGACACCCTGCTGCGTCCCGACCACCTCTCCGGTGTCGTGTCGGTCGACCGCGAGGCGATGACCGTCACCGTGCAGGCCGGCACCCCCCTGCGTGTCCTCAACGCCGAGCTCGCCCGCCTGGGGATGGGGCTGCACAACATGGGCGACATCGACGAGCAGACGCTCGCGGGCGCCACCTCGACCGGCACGCACGGCACCGGCGGCACCGTCGCCTCGCTGTCCGCGCAGATCGCCTCCTTCACCATGATCAGCGGCCGGGGCGAGATCATCACCGCCTCCCCCACCTCGTTCCGCGAGCTCTTCGAGGTCGGACGCGTCGGGCTCGGCGCGCTCGGTGTGCTCACCGAGATCACCCTCAACGTCGAGCCGCTGTTCGCCCTCGAGGCCCAGGAGCGGCCGATGTCGTGGGACGCCGCCATGGCGACGTACGACGAGCTGACGACCGACCACCACCACGTCGACGCCTACTGGTTCCCCCACACGGACCACGTGATGACCAAGCTGAACGACCGGCTGGCGGAGCTGGACGACCTGCGCCCCCTCGGCCGGTTCAAGCGGTGGCGCGACGACGAGTTCCTCTCCAACACCGTGTTCGGCGCGCTGACCGCCGTCGGCAACCGCGCGCCGGCGGCCGTCCCGCGGCTCAACCAGATCTCCGGCGGCGCGCTCTCGGAGCGCACCTACAGCGACATCGCGCACCGCGTGTTCACCTCGCCGCGCCGCGTGCGGTTCAAGGAGATGGAGTACGCGCTCCCCCGCCAGGTCGGCCTCGAGGCGCTCAAGGAGGTTCGCCGGGTGATCGACGCGGCGGGCTGGCGCATCGGCTTCCCGATCGAGATCCGCTCCACCCCGGCCGACGACATCGCGCTGTCAACCGCCGCTGGCCGCGCGTCGATGTATCTCGCCTTCCACGTGCCGGTGAAGGCCGACCACACGGAGTACTTCGCGGGCGTCGAGCAGGTGCTGCGCCACTACGACGCGCGCCCCCACTGGGGCAAGATGCACAGCCTCGGCGTCGACGACCTCGCAGCGCTCTACCCGCGCTTCGACGAGTTCCTCGACCTGCGCGACCAGCTCGACCCGGAGCGGGTCTTCACCAACCCCTACCTCGAGAAGGTGCTGGGGAAGTGACCCCGGGCGCCTAGACCGAGGACGGCCCGCGGGGCAGGGGCGCGCGCAGGTCGAGCACGACGGCGACCAGGCGCAGCACCAGGCAGAACCCCGCCCCCGCGCCCGCCACCAGCGCGAACGGCTGGTCGAGGTGGTCGAGCCCCACCGCGATCGCCGCCCCGGCGAGCGCGGGCGTGGCGTACAGGTTGCCGCTGAACACGTCCGGCGGCCGGCCGGACAGCACGTCTCGGACCATGCCGCCCCCGATCCCGGTGACCATCCCCATCAGGGCGGCCGGGATGGGGCCGAGACCGTACTCCACGGCCTTGAGCGCGCCGGTGACGCAGAACAACGAGAGCCCGAACGCGTCGAACACGGTCACGATCGGCTCGAGCCGGCCCACGACCGGGTGGAAGACGAAGGTGAGCAGGCCGGCGGTGACCGGCACGAGGAGGTAGCGCCAGTCCGCCAGCGCGGCCGGCGGCGTGGCATCGATGAGGACGTCGCGCAGGAACCCGCCCCCGAGGCCGGTCGTGCCCGCGAGCACCAGCACCCCGAACACGTCGAAGTGCCGCCGCACGGCCACCAGCGCTCCCGAGGTGGCGAAGACGAAGATCCCGAGCAGGTCGAGGACGACCAGTGCGTCGGTGGAGTCGGGCAGGACGACTCCCGGCAGCAGCAGGACGGGCACCGCTGCACGCTATCGGCAGGCACGCCGCCCGCGTAGCCGGGCTCCGCGCACGCGCTGGCGTAGGCTCGAACGGACCGGACACCGGCGTGTCGACGACCACCAGCTGGAGTGCACCATCCATGGCCCACCTGACGCTTGCGGGACGCAGCGACGACGGGTCGCGCCTGCTGCTGGTGGACGACCACGGAACCGAGTTCACCCTCGACATCGACACCCCGCTCCGAGCCGCCATCCGCGGCGAGCACGCCCGCATCGGCCAGTTGGAGATTCACATGGACAGCGCTCTTCGCCCCCGCGACATCCAGACCCGCATCCGGGGCGGCGAGACACCCGAGTCGGTGGCCCAGGTGGCGCAGACCTCGATCGAGAAGATCATGGTCTTCGCTGCGCCCGTGCTCGCCGAGCGCGCCCACGTCGCCGAGCGGGCACAGTCCTCGTCGCTGCGACGCAAGACCGGCGAGACCGGCGCCCGGACCCTGGGCGAGGCGGTCAGCGCCCACCTCCACGGCCTCAACGTCGACCCCGACCTCGTCGAGTGGGACGCGTGGCGGCGTGAGGACGGCCGCTGGACACTGGTCGGCGCGTTCCGCACGACGCAGCGGAAGGGGAAGGCGACCTTCGCGTTCGACGTGCGCGGCAACTTCGTCACCGTCGAGGACGACGACGCCCGCTGGCTGGTGGGCGACGTCGTGGCGCGCGCCGCCGCAGGCGAGCCGAGCACCGGGTCCCGCGACGACCTCCAGCAGGCGCGGACCCGCCGGCTCAGCGCCGTACCCGCCGAGGAGCTGCCGCTCGGCGACGACGCGATCGAGCTGGTCACCGACGCGACCGAGGAGGCCGACGCGACCGAGACGACCCTCGACCTGACCGAGGCGGGTCTGGGCTCCGATGAGTCGACCCGTCCCGACGAGGACTCGGCGGAGGACTCGGCGGAGGACTCGGCGCGGGACGCCGACGAGAAGACCGGCGACCCCGCTCCCGACCCGGCGGCCGACGAACCCACCTCGCGCCGGCCCGCCCGGAAGGCGCGTGGCCGGGCGTCGGTGCCGAGCTGGGACGAGATCATGTTCGGCGGCCCGAGCGAGTGAGGCGACCGCGGCCGTGCGGCTGACCGCGCTGAACATCCATCCCGTCAAGAGCACGGCGATCCGACCCGTCGACACGGCGTCGGTCGGGCTCGGCGGGCTGACCGGGGACCGCACCTGGGTGGTCGTCGACGACGACGGGGTGATGGTCAGCGCGCGCGAGGTGCACGCGCTCTTCGCCGTCACGGCCGACACCCCGGACACGGACGCCGGGCTCACCCGCGCGCTGCGCCTGCGGACGGCCGACCTGCCCGACCTGCTGCTCGACGCACCGACGGGTGAGTCGGTGCGGGCGAAGGTCTTCTCCAACGAGCTCCGCGGCATCCCGGCGGGGCCCGGGGCGGACGCCTGGGTCCAGAAGGCCCTGGGCCGCGACGACCTCCACCTGCTCTGGTGCGACGACCCGACCCGTCGCACCCTCAACCCGGCCTTCTCGAGCCCGGGCGACTTCACGGCGTACGCCGACGGCTACCCCGTCACGATCGCGTCCGAGGCCTCGATGCGCCGGCTCAACGACTGGATCGCCGAGGGTGCCCTGGACCGGGGCGAGGAGCCGCCCGCTCCGCTGCCCATCTCCCGTTTCCGGCCCAACCTGGTGGTCGACGGCGAGGAGCCGTTCGCGGAGGACGACTGGTCGCAGGTGACGATCGGCGAGGTGCGGTTCCGCGTCGCCAAGCCGACCGACCGGTGCGTGATGACGACGATCGACGTCGAGTCCCTGCGGACCGACAAGGAGCCGATCCGCACGCTGGCCCGGCACCGACTGGTCGAGCACAAGACGTTGTTCGCCGTGCACCTGATCCCCGAGACGACCGGGCGGATCAGCGTCGGCGACGCCGTCGACGTGCGCTGAGCCCCGCTCAGCCCGCGCCCCGCGTCCACGCGCACGGCGCGTCGGACGGGTGGAAGTCGCCGTACGGCGACGACGCACGCTCGGGCGCACGTGCCCGCCGGACTTCATCACGTCCGACGCGCCGCAGCGGCTGGGACGCGAACGAGCGGGGACGGCCGGTGGCCGTCCCCGCTCGCTCTCCTCCATGACTCAGGTCAGCGGATGGTGCCGACCTTGACCTTGACCGTCTTGCTGGTGGCGCCGGAGGTGGCGGTCACCTTGACGGAGATCTTCTTGCCCTTGAGGTCGCGGGTGACCTTGAGCTTGGACTTCGTGGCCTTCTTGATCTTCTTCGCGCCCGCGAACCACTGGATCTTGTAGGAGACCGATGCGCGCGAGACGAGCGCCTTGAAGCTCTTGAGCTTCAGGGTCGAGCCGACCTTGAGCGCACCGGCGACGTCGATCTTCTTCGAGAACGAGATGACGGGCGCCGGGGGCGTCACGACCGGCGGGGTGACCACCGGCGGGGCCGGGGGCGTCACGACGGGCGGGGCCGGCGCGGCGACGATGGGGCCGACCACGGTCGACATGTTGGTGCGGTCCTGGTAGCCCGGCGCGGAGGCGTCGACGATGACGACGAGGCTCTTGCCCAGGTCGGTGGCCGTCGGGACGTACGTCGAGGCGTTGGCGCCGGCAATGGGGCCCTCGTCGTTCCACCACTGGTAGGCCGCGGTGATCTCGGAGTCGGGAGCGTTCCACGTGCCCTTGGTGACGGTGAGGGTGCTGCCGACCTGCGGCGTGCCGCTGATCTGCGGGATGGTGACGCCCTCGAGGAACGGCAGCGGGTCGTGCTCGCCGGCGACGAGCTTGGCGTCGATCGCCGAGACGTCCTGGTCCTCGGAGACGACGATGTCGTCCGCCTCGTCGATGTCGGCCTTGTTGTTCCAGGCCTCGTAGAGGTACTGGGTGTCGGACACCTCGTGGCCGAACTCCACGCGGTAGGTGCCGGCGCCGAGCCCCTTCAGCGTGTAGTGCCCCGACGCGTCCGTCGTCGCGTACGCGATGCTGTCCCAGCCATCAGCACCGTGGACGCTGGCGCGCACGTCGGCGCCGGCGATCGGAGCGTTGCTCACGTCGGTGACGGTGCCGGAGACGCTCGAGGGCAGGGCCAGGGTGGCGTTGATGCCGCCCGTGGTCGCACCCGTGCCGACCGTGACGTCCTGCGCGGCCTGGACGGTGAGCTGGTCGCGGTAGTACTCGCTGGCGAAGCGGGGCTCGTTGAACGGCGGGGCCACCTGGTGAGCGGGGCGCGGCGGCGGGAACCCGCTGTCCTCATAACCGACGCGGTAGGTCCCGGCGGGGAGCCCGCCGACGTCGTAGGAGCCGTCGGGCTCGACCCACGCCCCGCTGGCAAAGCGCCACCACGTGTCGCCGTCGACGGTCTCGGTCGCGGCGTAGACCGAGACCTGCACGCCCGAAGCGGACTGGCCGGCAGGGACGCTGACGGTGCCGGCCACGTGGCTGGCCGGGGTGAGCGCGACGTCGATGTCGCGGTCACCGTCGAGCACGACGGTGTCGGCCTGCTCCACCGTCGGCGCGTCGTCGTAGTACTCCCCGAGGTAGTGGCCGCTCTCGTAGTCCTGGAACTCGAAGCGGTAGTCACCGGGGGGCAGGGCGAGCGAGTAGTCGCCGTCGACGTCGGTGATGCCGGAGGCACTCTCGAGGTCGACGTAGTCCCACTCTCCATCCACCTCCTGGAGCGTGCTGACGTACACCCGGTCGACGGGCGCGGCGGCGAGACCGGTCACGGTGCCCGAGACCGTCCACAGCTCGACGGCGTGGGCAGCGGGCACGATGCCGAAGACGCTGGTGGCCACCGCGGCGGCCAGGAGCGCGCCGGCGGGGCGGCGCAGACGAGAGTTCACGAGAGACTCCGATGAGTGGATCGCCGCGCCGCGGAGGGACGCAGTCCGATATCCGGACCGTAGGCGGGCCAGGCGGTGCCCGTGGGCGAACGGCGTCTAGACCACCCGTTCGGGTGCCTCGAACTACATCGCCGTCTCAGCCGACGGACCACTCCACCGCCGGCGGACGCAACCGCGCGCACCGCGGGAGGCCGGCCTCGTCGGTGAGGTCGACCCGGGCGACGACGACGTCGGCCTCGGGCGCGTCGGCGAGCATCAGCTTGGCGCGGCGGAACATCGTCGCGTCCGGCCCCTCCAGCCAGGTGAGGTAGACGAACCGCTCGCCGCGCTTGCCCTGGACGACCGGGCCGTGGAAGTCGCGGACGTCGGCGCCGTACGACTCGGTGACCTCGACCTCCCACGTGGCGCTCGCGGCGTCGGCCGGCACCAGCTCGGCCGGCTCGCGTCGGACCTGGATGCCGACCTGGACGTCGCGGTGCGAGCCGGGGTCGCGTCCGGGCAGCGTGTGCCCCTCGATGCGGATCCTCACGAGGTCTCGACCGCCCGCGCGGGGTCCGACACCCATCCCGACCAGCTGGCGGGGTAGAGCGCGGCGTCGACGCCGGCCACGGCGAGGGCCAGCAGGTCGTGGGTGGCGGTGACGCCGGACCCGCAGTAGACGGCGACGTCTGCTCCGGGTACGGCGCCCACGCCGGCGTAGAGGGCCCGGAGCTGGTCGGCGGGCAGGAACGTCCCGTCGGCGGCGAGGTTGCGGGAGGTGTCGATGTTGACCGCTCCCGGGATGTGTCCGGCGACCGGGTCGACCGGCTCTGTCTCGCCGCGGAAGCGCTCGGGGGCGCGGGCGTCGATCAGCACGCCGGCAGCCGGCACGGCGCCGGCGTCGACGACCGGGAGGGAGCCGCCCGTCCCGGTGAAGTCGCCCGGCGCCGGCGCGACGGCGTCCGTCGACACCTCGCCACCGCCGGCGACCCACGCCGACCACCCGCCGTCGAGGACGCGCACGTCCGGGTGCCCGTGGTCACGCAGCAGCCACCAGGCCCGCCCCGCCGCACGGCCCTGCCAGTCGTCGTACACCACGACCGGGACGTCGCTGCTGACGCCGGCTGCCCGCATCGCGGCGGTGAAGTCGTCCGAGCCGGGCAGCGGGTGCCGACCGTCCTCGCCGACCGGGTCACCGGGCGGTCCGGAGAGGCACGAGTCGAGGTCGACGTACGCCGCGGTGGGCACGTGTCCCCCGCGGCGAACTCATCCCCGCCGGGTGGTCCGCCCAGCCGGTAGCGGACGTCCAGCACGGTGACCCGGCCGAGCAGCGACACGAGCTCCGCGGCCGGGATCAGCGGTGAGGTCACCCGGTCAACCTATGACAGGATCACGCCTCGTGGCTGAACTGCACTTCTTCACCGGCACCATGGACAGCGGCAAGTCGACCCTGGCCCTGCAGACCAACCACAACCACGCGGCACGGGGCCGGGTCGGGCGCATCTTCACCTCCCACGACCGGGCGGGGCAGGCCGTGCTGTCGAGCCGGCTCGGGCTGACGCACGACGCCCTCGAGGTCCCCGAGGACTTCGACTTCTGGCGCTACGTCGTCACGTCGCTGACCGCGGGCGGCCGGATCGACTACCTGATCTGCGACGAGGCCCAGTTCTACACCGGCGAGCAGATCGACCAGCTCGCCAAGATCGTCGACGAGCTCCAGATCGACGTCTTCGCCTTCGGCATCCTCACCGACTTCCGCAGCCAGCTGTTCCCGGGCAGCAGCCGCCTGGTCGAGCTCGCCGACCGGATGAACGTCCTCCAGGTCGAGGCGCTGTGCTGGTGCGGCAAGCGGGCGACGCACAACGCCCGCACCGAGAACGGCGTCATGGTCACCGAGGGCGACGTCGTCGTGGTCGGCGACGTCGAGGCCGCCGACGAGCCGCCGGCGCACGTCGCCTACGAGGTGCTGTGCCGCCAGCACCACCGCCGTCGCCTCACGGCCGCGCGCGCCAAGGCGGTCTCGCTCGCCCCCGAGCCCCTCCCCTTCGGCTGACGCACCCCGGTCAGGGCCGGCGCACGAGTCGACCGACGACCCGCAGCGGCGCCGTCGCCCGCCACGAGTGCGAGGCGTGCAGCTCGGCGAGCTGGTCGGCGAGGCTGGCCGCTTCGCGCTGGGCCCGCCGTGCCACGGCACGGGCGCTGCGGAGGTCGGGGGTGAGCGCCGCGGCCAGGGTGGCGGCCGGCGCCGCCGCTTGCCGGTGTCGCGGCGCGCCCTGCCCGTAGACGTCGACGGTGGTGCCGAAGAACTCGACGTCGCGCTTGCCGAGCAGGTCGGGTACGGCGCTGCGCAGGTGCTCGGCGTAGTCGCGCGCGGCCTCCGGCGTGTCCGCCAGGTAGAGCTTGTTGGGCGACAGGGCGAACGGGACCAGCCGCGGCTGGTCGAGCAGGTACGTCGCCGTGCCGGTCAGGACGCCGAGCCAGTGGCCGTTCAACATGTCGTCGAGGACCACGACGCCGCCCTCGCCCAGGCTGGCCTCCGCCAGCTCGAGGTCGTGGCGGGTGATCTCGGCGGTGTGGCCACCGTCGACCGAGAACATCCGGGGCCGGCCGAACACCTCTCGGGCGTCCTCGACCGACACGTCCAGGCTGGAGCGCGCCACCACCGCGACCGGGACGCCGGGCGCCCACCGCTCCAGGTTGTCCTCGAACCGGCCGCGGTCGCCGCGCCCCGAGTGGTCGGTGTTCTGCTCCTGGTGCTCGAAGACGTCGAGCGCGACGGCTGATTCCCCCGGCCCGAGACCGTTGGCGAGCAGCAGGAACGAGCGCCCGTGGTGGACCCCGATCTCGGCCACCCCGCCTCCGAGCCCGAGGTCCAGCTGGTGCAGGAGCAGGTCGGCCATCAGCTCGGCCGACTCGGGCTCGAACCAGCCCTGGACCTCGGCCAGCCCCTGGTCGCGGTAACGGTCGAGCCGCTCGCGCACGTCCTCGAGCTGGTCCACGGGGCTCCCGTCAGTCGTCGGGCAGGGCGGCGAACGCCTTCTTGGAGTCGTTGTACCACCCGAGCGACCGCTTCGGGTGGCGCCACCGGCTCTTCATCTCGTCGCGCGCCGGGCCGTGCGCCGTGTCGCCGGCCCTGACGGCCTCCTTGAGGTGCCTGTCCTGCGAGTTGATGACGTCGTCGGCGGTCTCGCCGTGGTGCTCGAGGTCGCAGGGTCCGCCGAGCTGGCGGCACGTCATGGTCTTCATCGTGGTCCTTCCGTGGTCGTCCGCGCCCTCGACGAGCGCTCCCTGCCTCGTTGACGGATCCCGAGGACCGATCGTGACAGGTCAGCCGACGAGGATCGGGATCAGCATCTCCGCGGCGGTGAGCGAGCCGTGCATGCCGACCAGCGACTTCTCGTAGGGGAAGTCGGCGCTCGACACGATCGCGGCGTCGTCGTGGCACGCCACCATGACGTCGCCGACGCGGGGCAGGACACCGGGCGACACCTCGCCGAACCAGCCGCGCGCCACGGCGTCGTCGCGGGTCAGCACCAGCGCCCGCTCCCCCAGCACCTCGCGCCAGGTGGCGACCACCGAGTCGACCGCCCCGCGCGAGCAGTAGAGGTGGCGGAACCGCGCCTCGCCGCCGAGCAGGCTGACGCCGTCGCGCAGCTCGACCACCTCGTCGACGTCGACCCGGGCGGCGACGGCCGAGTCGACCATGCCGTGGTCGGCCACCACCAGGAGCCGCACGGACGCCGGCAGCGCCTCGCGCATCTGCTCCGCCTCCGCGTCGACCATCGCGAGCTGCTGCAGCCACTGGGTCGACGCGACGCCGAACTTGTGGCCGGTCCAGTCGAGGTCGGAGTCGTAGACGTAGGTCAGCGACGGGGTGTACGCCGCTGCGCCGACCATCGCCGCGATCCGCTCGCCGACGCGGTCGGCGCCGACGTAGGTCGCGCCCCGGTGGGCGGCGACGGTGAGCCCGGACCCGTCGAACTCGCGCTTGTTGACGACCGTGACGTGCACGCCCGCCGCACCCAGTCGGGCGAACGCGGTCGGGTGGGGCTGCCAGTCGAGGGGGTCGACGTGCTTGTCCCACGTGAGGTGGTTGATCAGCCGGTCCGTGCCCGGGATCCGTGCGGTGTAGCCGATCAGCCCGTGCGCGCCGGGGACCAGACCGGTGCCGAGGGAGGTCAGGCTGGTGGCCGTCGTCGAGGGCACTCCCGCGGTGCCGACCGAGCCGCCCTCGGCCAGCGAGGCGAGGAACGGTGCGGCGTGGGCGTAGCGCCGCAGCAGCTCGGCCCCCAGTCCGTCGATGAGGAAGACGACGTACGCCCCGGCGTCGGGGAGCACGAGGCCGGAGGGTCCTGTCCCGTCGAGGACGTTGCCGACCCCGAGGGCCCGGGCCACGGCCGGCACGACGTCGCCGAGCGACCGGTCGCCGTACGCCGGCAGCGTGAACCCGTCGGGGCGCGGGTCGGGGTGACTCATCCTCGCGTCAGCGAGGACAGTGACTCGGCGAAGCCCAGGAGGCGGGCCACGGCCTCCCCGCCGTCGGCCGCGGCCGAGACACGGAGCGAGAAGTCGTCGCCGGCGAGGACGCCGGTGTAGCCGTGGTCGGCGTCGCACTCGGGGTCGGAGCAACCGGCGGGCTCGAGGTCGATGCGGCTCACGCCGCCCCAGCCGACCGTGAGCACGGCCTCGGCCGGCGTCGACGGGCCGGAGGTCGGGTTGGCGATCATCCGGGTCACGACCACCGACCGGATCGACGACAGCGACACCGCCTCGGTGGAGGTGGACGTGTAGGGGTCGGGCAGCAGGTCGTCGCCGGGGTGCTCGTCGGTGTGGGCCAGCACGAGCCGCGACGGCGTCAGCGCGGCCACGGTCAGGTGGCGGCGCACCTCGTCGCGGTCGAAGGTCGGCTCGTGGTGGAGGAAGAACGCCAGCAGCTCCTCGCCGCCGACCGCGGAGAAGACCCCGTCGGAGACCACCTCGGGGTAGTAGCCGGTGTGCTCGATGGCTCGCCGGAGGTCCCCGATGGGCCCGGAGTCAGACGTCTTGCTGCGCATGCGGGCAGTCTGTCACGCGGCGCGGACCCTCAGTCGGGCAGCGTGTCGCCCGGCGGCGTCGAGAGCCGGCGCACGAACCAGTCGGACCGCGGGTCGATGACGGGCTCGATCCGGATCGCGCTGCCGAGCACGGCCGCCCCGTTCGCGCCCGCGAGCACGAGGGGCAGGTCGAGGGCGCGCACCTGCGGCAGGTCGTTCTGGATCTGGGCGACGCGCCGCACCAGTCGCTCGATCTCGGTGACGTCGACGATCTCGCTGCCGCGGTAGCCGAAGAGGATCGGCGAGGCCTTGATCTCCCGCACCATGTCCTGCGCGTCGTGCTCGGCGAGCGGCGGGATCCGGAACGACCGGTCGCCCAGCAGCTCGGTCAGCGGCCCGCCGATCCCGAAGGACAGCACGGGTCCGAACAGCGGGTCCTCCATCGAGGAGATGCCCACCGGGACGCCGGGCGGCGCGTTCTTCTGCACCACGAAACCAGCCGTCTCGGGCTCGGTGATGAGCTCGTTGAGCGACCTCCACGCGTCCGACATGTCGGCCGGCCCGTCGATGTTGCGCCACACGTGCGCGAGGTCGGGGCGGTGGCGCAGGTGGGGGGCCGTCGCCTTGAGCACCACGTCCCAGCCGAGCTCCTTGCCCGCGTCGAGCGCCTGCTTGCGCGTCGTGACCGCCCGCGTCTCCCAGAGCTCGATGCCGTACGCCGCCAGCAGCTCACGCTGCTCCGGCATCGTCAGGTCGTGGCCCTCGGGGTGGTGCATGAGCAGCTCGTTGACGACCCGGCGCGCGGCCTGCCGGTCGACGAGCTCCTCGTCGGCGGCGCCCTTGTCGGGGGTGCGCAGCCACACGGCGTACTCCACGACGCGCGCCAGCGCGCGCACCGCCGCCTCGACGGCGGGGTAGGACGGGACGGAGCCGCGGCCCGCGCTGGAGCCGGCGACGTCGGGCACGCGCAGCAGCTCGGGCACGCCCTCGGCGCCGAGGAAGGTCGACACGATCGGCTTGTCGGACTGCTCGCCGACGGCGGCGAGCACGTTGGCGACGTCCTCGCCGGAGGTGTTGAGCGGGGGGATGTAGATCGCCGCGACCGCGTCGACCTCGGGGTCGTCGATGGCCGCGTCGAGGGCGTCCTCGAAGTCCTCGGCGCCGGCGTCGGCGCCGAGCGCGACCTGCTTGTTGACGACGAGGCCCACGCTGGTGGCCGCGTCCGCGGCGAGCAGGCCGAGCGCGTCGGAGTTGCCGACCACGGCGACCCGGCGACCGCGCGGGAGCGGCTGGTGCGCGAGCAGCTGGGCGACGTCGAACATCTCCTCGAGCGTGTCGACCTGGATGACGCCCGACTGGCGGAACATCGCGTCGACGGCCTGCGAGGGCGCGGCGATCTTGCGGACCGCGTGGCCCATCGGGACGCCCTGGGTGGAGCGGCCCGACCGGACGGCGATGATCGGCTTCTTGCGGCTGACGCGGCGGGTGATGCGGGAGAACTTGCGCGGGTTGCCGATCGACTCGAGGTAGAGCAGCACGACCTCGGTGGCGTCGTCCTCGAGCCAGTACTGCAGCAGGTCGTTGCCCGACACGTCGGCGCGGTTGCCGGCGCTGACGAAGGTCGAGATCCCGAGGCCCCGGTTGTTGACCTTCTCCAGGATCGCCGAGCCGAGGGCTCCGGACTGGCAGAAGAAGCCGGCGCGACCGCGGGGAGGCATCACCGAGGACAGCGAGGCGTTCAGGCTGACCTCGGGGTCGGTGTTGATGACCCCGAGCGCGTTGGGCCCGATCAAACGCAGGCCGTAGGAGCGGGAGAGCCCGACGAGGCGGCGCTGGCGGACGCGCCCCTCCTCGCCGGTCTCGGCGAAGCCGGAGGAGATGACGACGAGGCCGTGAACCCCCTTGGCCGCGCAGTCGAGGACGACGTCCTGCACGGCCTCCGCGGGGACGGCGACGATCGCGACGTCGACCTCGCCCGGGATCTCACCGACGGTCTTGTACGACGGCATCCCCGACACCGCGTCGGCGCTGGGGTTGACGGCGTAGACGCGACCCGTGAAGTCGCCCGTGACGAGGTGGCGCACCAGCGCCTGGCCGATCGTGTCCTGGCGTCGGCTCGCGCCGATGACGGCGACCGACCGTGGCCGGAAGAAGCGCTCGATGGAGGCCGACTCCGCGCGGTGCTCGCGCTGGGCCATCACCCCGATCGCGGTGTCGGTGGGGTCGATGCTGAACTCGAGCTCCATCACGCCTTCGTCGTACTGGCTCGCCACCCGGTAGCCGGCGTCCTTGAAGGTGTGGATCATCGCGTGGTTGTCGGGCAGCACCTCGGCGATGAAGCGCTCGATGCCCCGCTCGCGGCCGGCCTGCGCCAGGTGCTCGAGCAGCAGCTGCCCGATCCCGCGACCCTGGTGGCCGTCCTCGACGAGGAACGCGACCTCGGCCTTGCCCTCCTCCACCAGGTCGTAGCGGCCGACGGCGATCATGTTGTCGCCCGAGGTCAGCACCAGCGCGACCCGGGTGACGTAGTCGACCTGGGTGAAGCGCTTGACGTCGCGGTCGGACAGGTGCGGCATCGGGGAGAAGAACCGGTAGTACTTCGATTCCTCCGACACGCGGGCGTAGAACTCCACCAGCAGCCCGGCGTCCTCGGGGCGGATCGGGCGGATGTGCGCCGTCTTCCCGTCGCGCAGCAGCACGTCCGCTTCCCAGTGCCGGGGCGGCGGGGTGCTCGTCACGGCGTCGCTGGTGGTCACGCCGGGAAATCTACAGGTCGCGGAGGTCGCCCTAGGCCGGTGTCAGCCGCAGCAGCCGTCCGGCACCCTCGTCCTGCAGGAGCCAGATCGCGCCGTCGGGTCCCTCCTCGACGGCCCGGATCCGCTCCCCCAGGTCGAAGACCTCGGCGTCACCGGCGCTCCGGCCGTCGAGGTCGACGCGGACCAGCGCCTCGCCCGAGAGCGCGCCGAGGAACGCGTCGCCCCGCCAGTCCTCGAAGAGATCGCCGTCGTAGATCATCAGGCTGCCCGGGGAGATGCTGGGGACCCACGACCGGACCGGCGCGGTGAACCCGTCGCCCGCCGCGTGGTCGGGGATATCGGCGCCGCCGTAGTCGCTGCCGTTGGACACCTCCGGCCAGCCGTAGTTGGCGCCGGCCTCGACCAGGTTGAGCTCGTCGCCGCCCTCGGGTCCCATCTCGGACTCCCACAGCGTGCCGTCGGGGGCGAACTCGAGGCCGAGCGGGTTGCGGTGCCCCCAGCTCCAGATCTCTGCGGTGACCCCGCCGCGGTCCGCGAGCGGGTTGCCCGGCGCGGGCTCGCCGTCGAGGGTCAGCCGCACGACGGAGCCCAGCGTGTTGGACGTGTCCTGGGCCGGTGCGCCGAGCTGGCGCTCGCCGGAGGACACGAAGAGGTGCTCCCCGTCCGGGGAGAACGCGAGCCGGTGCCCGAAGTGGCCCTCGCCCTCGGTCTTGGGGGTCTGGCGCCACACCACCTCCAGGTCCGCCAGGCGGGCGCCGTCGCCGTCGGTCTCGAGGCGGGCCCGGCCCACGGCCGCGCCGACTCCTCCGTCACCACCCTCGGCCCAGCTCAGGTAGACCGTGCCGTCGTCGGCGTACGTCGGCCCCGGCAGCACGTCGCCCAGTCCGCCCTGTCCGGCGTCGACCACCTCAGGGGTGCCTGTCACCTCGACCCGCTCACCGGTGTCGGCGTCGCGCAGGTGCAGGGCGCCGGTGCGCTCGGTGACGAGCAGGTCGCCGCTGTCCGGCAGGAAGGCCATCGCCCAGGGCTCGTCGAAGCGGTCGACCTCCTCGACCTCGAACGGCCACCCCCGGTCGCCCTCGGCGGTGACGGGTCCCAGGGCCCCGGACGAGGCTGTGTCGGAGCACCCGGCGGTGAGCGCGGCGACGAGGCCGATGGCGGCGAGGATCGCTGACTTCATGGCCCCATCGTGCGCGCGAGCCCCAACTCGGCGGCCGAGGTCCTAGGGTCGGCGGATGGAGCCGAGCGACCTGTCCCCCGCCGACCTCGTCCACCTGCGCCGCTGCGTCGACCTGGCCCGTCAGGCGCTGGAGGCCGGCGACGAGCCGTTCGGGTCGGTCCTGGTCGGAGCGGACGGCGAGGTGCTCCACGAGGAGCGCAACCGGACGGGCGACGGCGACCAGACGCGGCACCCCGAGCTGGACCTGGCCCGGTGGGCGGCCGTGCACGTGGCCCCCGAGGTCCGGTCGCGGTGCACCGTCTACACCTCGGGCGAGCACTGTCCGATGTGCTCCGCCGCCCATGCCTGGGTGGGGCTGGGCCGGATCGTGTACGCCGGCTCGACCGCCCAGCTCACCGAGTGGCGACGGGCCATGGGCCTCGCGCCCGGGCCGGTGCTGCCACTGCCCATCGGTGCCGTGGCGCCCGGGGTATCCGTCGCCGGGCCTGCGCCCGAGCTGGCCGACCAGCTGCGCGCCCTGCACGAGAGCAGCGCCGCGCGGGACGCGACCGGCTGAGGCTCAGAGCCGCGCGGCCGTGCGGACCAGGCCGGCCACCCCGGTCGAGGTGCTGTGGGGCGGCCACGCGATGACCGTCGTCACCTGGGGAGCGTCGGTCAACGGCACGACGGCCAGGCCGTCGCGCAGGCCGGCCCGGGCCGACTCCGGCAGCACGAGCGCCGTCCGCCCCAGCCGGACCAGCTGGAGCACCTGCGTCAGGTCGCGCAGCTCGGGCCCCGGGCCGTCGGGGTAGCTGCCGTCGACGTGCGGCCAGCGCGGCAGGGGAAGGTCCGGGATCGAGGTCGCCTCACCCACGGTCATCGACTCGCGGGCACTGGCCGGGTGGCCGGCGGGCAGGATCAGCACCTGGTCCTCCACGACCAGCCGGTCGACGTCGAAGCCGCTGACGTCGTCGAAGGGCAGGTGGAGGATCGCGACGTCCGCGCGCCCGTCGCGGAGCATCGGCGCCTGGTGCCCGGGCGGGCTGAGCACCACCTCGACGTCGACCGCGTCGGGCTCGGCGGCGAAGGCGTCGAGCAGCTTGGCCATGAGCTCGCTGGAGGCCCCGGCCTTGGCGGTCAGCACCACCGAGGCCCGGCCCGCAGCCTCGACCGTCCGGCGGGTCCGTCGCTCCGCCGCCTCGACGGCGGCGAGGGCGACCCTGCCCTCGCGCAGCAGCGTCTCGCCGGCGCTGGTCAGCGTCACTCCGCGTGGCCCGCGCACGAACAGGTCGGCGCCCAACCGGCGCTCGAGCTGCGCGATCGCCCGCGACAACGGCGGCTGCGCCATGCCCAGGCGCCGGGCGGCACGCCCGACGTGCGACTCCTCGGCGACGGCGACGAAGTAGCGCAGCTCTCGGGTCTCCACCTCGCCAGCGTACGCCGCTGACCTGCCCTCATACCGGCGAGGTATCGGGGCGCACCGGATCGGTGTTGGAACCGCCGTACGCCGCGAGCACAGGATCGAGGCATGACCGAGAACACCACACACACCAGGACCGCACTGGTCACCGGCGCCAACAAGGGCATCGGCTACGAGATCGCCGCCGGGCTCTCCCGGCTCGGCTTCCGCGTGGGCGTCGGCGCCCGCGACGCGGGTCGACGCGAGGAGGCCTTGGCGAAGCTCCGGGCCGACGGGCACGACGTCTTCGGCGTCGCCCTGGACGTGACCTCCGACGAGAGCGTCGCGGCGGCCGCGGCGCAGCTCGAGGAGGACGGCGGGCTCGACGTGCTCGTCAACAACGCCGGGATCACCGGCGGGATGCCGCAGGAGCCGAGCATGGTCAGCGCCGAGCAGGTCCTCGGCGTGGTCGACGTCAACGTCGTCGGCGTCATCCGGGTCACCAACGCGATGCTGCCCCTCCTGCGCCGCGCCCCCTCGCCCCGCATCGTCAACGTCTCCAGCACGGTCGGCTCGCTGACCCTGCAGACCGCCCAGGCCGATGCGGTCGGACCGATCTCGGCGGCCTACTCCCCCACGAAGACCTACCTCAACGCCGTCACCGTGCAGTACGCCAAGGAGCTCGCCGGCAGCGGGATCCTCGTCAACGCCGGTTGTCCCGGCTACGTCGCGACCGACCTCAACGGCCACCAGGGATTCCGCACGCCCGAGCAGGGCGCCTCGGTGTTCCTCGACCTCGCGACCCTGCCCGACGACGGACCCAGCGGGACGTTCCGCGACGAGACCGGCGTCCAGCCCTGGTGAGCCGAGGAGCGGTGACGTGCCTCGCCGGATGCTGCTGGAGGCGTCGGGGTACGAATGGCCCATGCGCATCTTCCTCACCGGCGGCAGCGGCAAGGCCGGACGGCACGTCGCCCCCCACCTCGCCGAGCAGGGCCACCAGGTCACCAACGCCGATCTGCTCCCCCTGGACCACCCCGACGTCGCCGACCTCCGGGTGGACCTCACCGACGCCGGTGAGGTCTACTCGGCGCTCGCCGGCCTCGCCACGTTCGACGAGCTCGACCTGCCCGCGAAGCCGTCGTACGACGCCGTGGTGCACCTGGCCGCGGTGCCCGCGATCCTGCTGAGGGCCGACTCGGCGACGTACGCGACGAACGTGCTCAGCACCTACCACGTGCTCGAGGCCGCGACCCGCCTCGGCATCCCCAAGGTCGTCTTCGCCTCCTCCGAGACGACCTACGGAGTGTGCTTCGCCCAGGGCGAGCGCAAGCCGCTCTACGTGCCGGTCGACGAGGAGCACCCGACGGTGCCCGAGGACTCCTACGCCATGTCCAAGGTGGCGGGCGAGGTGACCGCACGCTCGTTCCAGGCGCGCTCCGGCGCCGACGTCTACGGCCTGCGGATCAACAACGTCATCGAGCCGCACGAGTACGCCGAGCTGTTCCCGCCCTTCCTTGCCGATCCCTCCCTGCGGCGGCGCAACCTGTTCGCCTACATCGACGTGCGCGACCTCGGCCAGATGGTGCAGCGCTGCCTGGAGACCGACGGGCTGGGCTACGAGGTCTTCAACGTCGCCAACGCCGACATGTCGGTGGCGGCGACCTCCGCCGAGGTCATCGAGCGGTTCTACGGCGACGTCGAGGTCCGCCGCGAGATGGGCCGTGACGAGACCTTCTTCGCCATCGACAAGGCCCGCGAGCTGGTCGGCTTCGACCCGCAGCACTCGTGGCGCGACGTGCTGGACGACCCCGACCACGATCGACCCGACCACGAGAGCCAGTGAGGACGACCGCCGTGACCGTTCGCAGCCTTCGACAGGAGGAGGCCGCCGAGCGCGCGGCCCTGCTCTCCGTCACGTCCTACGACATCGACGTCGACCTCACCGCCTTGGTCGAGGGCCCCGCGTTCCGGGCGGTCAGCACGATCCGCTTCACCGCCACCGCCGGGGCCTCGACGTTCGTCGACTGCTGCGCGGAGGTCGAGTCGGCGACCCTCAACGGAGCCCCGCTGCCGCCGGTCCAGGAGGGGCGGCTCGCCCTGGCCGACCTCGCCGGTGACAACGAGCTCGTCGTGGCCACGGTGCAGAACGACACCACCCACGGTCGCGGGGTGCACCGCGCGGTCGACCCCGGCGACGACAACGTCTACCTCTGGACCTCGTTCGAGCCCGACGAGGCCCGCTACGCGTGGGCGTGCTTCGACCAGCCCGACCTCAAGGCCCCGCACGCCTTCACCGTCACCGCGCCGGCGACGTGGACCGTGGTGAGCAACTCCGGCGACCCGGTCGTCGAGGACGTCGAGGGCGGTCGGCGCTGGACCTTCGAGCCCACGCCGCCGCTGTCGACGTACAACCCCGTCGTGGTGGCCGGCCCGTTCGTCGAGATCCGGACCGAGGCCGGCGGCTACGACCTCGGCCTCTACGCCCGCCAGACGCTCGCCGGTCCGCTGGAGCGCGATGCCGAGCAGCTCTTCACCCTCACCGCGCAGGGCCTGGAGTTCTTCGGCGACCGCTTCACCATGCCGTTCCCGCAGCGCAGCTACGACCAGGTCTTCCTGCCCGAGTTCGGCGGCGCGATGGAGAACTACGGCTGCGTCACGTGGGCCGACGACGTCCTGCGCCGGCACGAGCCCACGACGGCCGAGTGGCAGGAGTTCACCAACGTGCTGCTGCACGAGATGGCGCACATGTGGTTCGGCAACATCGTGACGATGCGCTGGTGGGACGACCTGTGGCTCAACGAGGCCTTCGCCGAGTTCGCCTGCATGTGGGCAGCCGAGCGTGCCACCGCCTACGGCGACACCGCCGCCAACAACATGGTCCGCGACAAGCTCGACGCCTACCTCGCCGACCAGGGTCCCGGCTCGCACCCCATCCGCCAGCCCGTGCCGTCGGTCGCCGACGCCGAGTCGATCTTCGACTCGATCACCTACCCCAAGGGAGCGGCGGTCCTCAAGCAGCTCATGCACTTCGTGGGCGAGGACGTCTTCTGCGCCGGCATGAGCGCCTACTTCGCCGAGCACGCCTGGACCAACACCACCCTCGACGACCTCGTCGGCTCCCTCGAGCAGGCGAGCGGACGCGACCTCCAGCCGTGGCGCACGGCGTGGCTGGAGACGGCCGGCGTCGACCGGCTCGGGATCGAGCACGCCGACGAGGGCCTGGTCCTGACCGCAGCGGGCGCCCACGGCGCGCCCCACCCGCAGGTCGTCGGCGTCGGCGCCTACCGCCGTTCCGGCGAGGTCCTGGAGGAGGTGGGCGCCGTCAGCGTCGAGGTGCACAGCGGGCGCACGGTCGTCGAGCGGCTCCCCGCGGCCGACCTCTACCTCGTCAACCACGACGACACGACCTTCGCCACCACCCGCCCGGACGCGGCGGGACGCGACGTCCTGGTCAGTCACCCCTCGGGGCTGCCCACCACCCTGACCCGGGCCGTGGCGATGGCCACGGTGTGGGACATGTTGACCAGCGCCGAGGCCAGCGCCGGCGAAGCCGTGGCCGCGCTCACCGACGTGCTGCGGGTGGAGACCGTGGACACGGTGGCCGAACCGTTGCTCGGGCTCGCCCTGACCGCCGCCCAGCGGTGGGCGCCGGAGTCCGCGCGCCCCGGCCTCGAGGCGCAGGTGGCCGGCACGGCCCGGTCGATGGTCGCCGCGGGGGTCTCGCGGCAGGCCGCGCTGCGCGTGCTCGCGCGTACGGCGACGGGCGAGAGCGACCTCGCCGAGGTGCGCGAGCAGGCGGGCGACGACCTCGACCTCCGGTGGCGCGTCCTGGAGCGCCGTGCCGAGCTCGGCGACGTGGACGCGACCGCCGTTCAGGCGCTGCAGGACCGCGATCCCGACCCCGACGCGTGGGTGCGGTCGCTGACCGTGCGGGCGTGCTCGCCCTTCGCCGACGCGAAGGAGGAGGCGTGGACGGCGCTCGTGGAGCGTCGGGTGCCGGTCCAGTCCGCCCGCGTCGTGGGTCCGTCCTTCTGGCGCCCCGGCCAGGACCAGGTGCTGGCGCCCTACGCCGAGCGGTACGTCGAGGCGCTGCCCACTCTGCACGAGGGGGGCATGATCCCCGGCCTCGCCCTGACGGACAGCCTGTTCCCGCTCCACGCGGTCGACGAGGCGTGGGTGGCGCGCGTGCGCGAGGTCGCCGCCGCACGGGCCGCGCCCGTCGTGGTCGGTGCGCTCACCGAGCGCTCCGAAGAGGTCCTGCGGATGGTGCGCACCCGCGCCCTGTGAGTCATCTCGGGGTCCACCGGCGAGCCCCGGTCCGCCGACGGCCCGCCGACCGGGAGAATGCGGGCCATGGCTCGCCGTACCACCAAGCAACCGCTCCCCGACGACTTCGAGGAACACATCCTCGACACCGACCTCGGGGACGAGATGCGCTCGTCCTTCCTCGAGTACGCCTACAGCGTCATCTACTCCCGGGCCCTGCCCGACGCGCGTGACGGGCTGAAGCCGGTCCAGCGCCGCATCCTCTACACGATGAACGACATGGGCCTGCGGCCCGACCGCGGCCACGTCAAGAGCGCCCGCGTCGTCGGCGAGGTCATGGGCCGGCTGCACCCGCACGGCGACAACGCGATCTACGACGCGCTGGTCCGGCTGGCGCAGCCGTGGTCCATGCGGGTGCCGTTCATCGACGGGCACGGCAACTTCGGCTCGCCCGACGACTCGCCCGCGGCGATGCGCTACACCGAGTGCCGGATGCTGCCGGCGGCGGTGGCGATGACGGCCTCGATCGACGAGGACACCGTCGACTTCAAGCCCAACTACGACTCGCGCGAGACCGAGCCGAGCGTGCTGCCCGCGGCGATCCCCAACCTGATCGTGAACGGCACGACCGGCATCGCGGTCGGCATGGCGACCAACATCGCACCGCACAACCTGGTCGAGGTCGTGCAGGCCCTGCGTCACCTGATCACCCACCCCAAGGCCGGGCTCGACGACCTGATGCGGTTCATCCCGGGGCCCGACCTGCCCACCGGCGGCAAGATCGTCGGGCTCGACGGGGTGCGCGACGCCTACGAGACCGGACGCGGCACCTTCAAGATGCGCGCCACCGCCCGCGTCGAGTCGGTGACCGCCCGGCGCAAGGGCATCGTCGTGACGGAGCTGCCGTACGGCGTGGGCACCGAGCGCGTCGTGGAGCGCATCAAGGCCCTGGTGCTGGCCAAGAAGATCCAGGGCATCGCCGACCTGAAGGACCTGACCGACCGCACCCACGGGCTGCGGCTCGTGATCGAGGTCAAGAACGGCTTCGTGCCCGAGGCACTGCTCGAGCAGCTCTACAAGCTGACGCCGATGGAGGACTCCTTCGGCATCAACGCCGTCGCGCTCGTCGACGGGCAGCCCCGCACGCTCGGCCTCAAGGAGATGCTCGAGGTCTTCCTCCAGCACCGCTTCGACGTCGTACGCCGCAGATCGGTGTTCCGCCGCACCAAGGCCGCCGACCGGCTGCACCTCGTCGAGGGCCTGCTCATCGCGATCCTCGACATCGACGAGGTCATCCAGGTCATCCGCTCCTCCGACAACGCAGCCGCCGCCAAGGAGCGGCTGATCGACATCTTCGAGCTCAGCCAGATCCAGGCCGACTGGATCCTCGACATGCCGCTGCGGCGCCTGACGAAGTTCTCCAAGCTCGAGCTGGACAAGGAGAAGGCCGAGCTCGAGCGCGAGATCGAGGCGCTGGACGCGATCATCAACGACGAGCAGCTGCTGCGGAAGGTGGTCTCCGACGAGCTCGCCGAGGTCGCGAAGACCTACGGCACGCCGCGGCGTACGGTCCTGCTCGCCTCGGCCGGGACCACCGTCACCGCGGCGGCCGCCCCGCTCGAGGTGGCCGACGACCCGTGCTTCGCCTACCTCTCCTCCAGCGGTCTCGTCGCCCGCTCGTCGAGCGCGACCCCGCCCGGGCACGGCGAGTCGCGGGCCAACCACGACGTCATCACGTCCGCGGTGCGCACGACCGCCCGCGGCGAGGTCGGCGTGCTCACCTCGCGCGGACGCCTGATCAAGGTCGGCGTGCTCGACATGCCCGAGCTCCCCGACTCCGCCAACGACCCCAACCTCCAGGGTGGCCTGCCGCTCAGCGAGGTGCTCTCCCTCGAGACGGGCGAGCGGGCGCTGGCACTCACCTCGCTGGCCACCGACGGGCCCGGGCTCGCGCTCGGGACCCGCGACGGCGTGGTCAAGCGCGTCAACCCCGAGGTCCTCGGCAGGGACGACTGGGAGGTCATCGGCCTCAAGGACGACGACGAGGTCGTCGGCGCCGTCGAGCTCGTCACCGGCACCGAGACCCTGTGCTTCATCACCACCGACGCGCAGCTGCTGCACTTCGGCGCCGAGGGCGTGCGCCCCCAGGGCCGCTCGGGCGGCGGCATCGCCGGCGTCCGCGTGGCATCGGGCGAGCGCGTGGCGTGGTTCGGCGTCGTCACCGGCGAGGACGCGGTCGTCGTGACCGCCTCGGGCGCGTCCACCGCCCTCCCCGGCACCGAGGCCGGCGCCGTGAAGGTGACCCCGTTCAGCGAGTACCCGCCCAAGGGTCGCGCGACCGGCGGGGTGCGCTGCCACCGCTTCCTCAAGGGCGAGGACACGCTCGTCACCGCCTGGGCGGGCGCCGCCCCGGCGCGGGCCGCCGCCGGTAGTGGTGCGCCGATCGAGCTCCCGCCGGCGACCGGCCGCCGCGACGGCTCGGGCAACCCGGGATCGCAGGCCATCGCCGCCGTCGCCGCGCCCGTCGCCGTACTCCTCGCCGATCGTGCCGCGGACCCGGTCGCGGATGCCCCGGCGGACGCCGAGTGATGTGCGAGGCTGACCGCATGATCGCGCGTGCCGCTCGGCGGCCTGTCTCGCTGGTCCTGTCCGGGGTCCTGACCGGGGTGCTGGCCCTCTCGGCCTGCAGCGGTGGCGGCGAGGAGAAGGTCAGCGAGGACACGTCGCCCGAGGAGGTGCTCGCCGGCGCCGCGACCGCGCTCGGCGAGACCAGCGGCGTCAACCTGACCCTCTCGACGACCGACCTCCCCGACGGGGTCTCGGGCATCGTCAAGGCCGACGGGCTGGCCACCGACAAGCCCGCCTTCGAGGGCGACATCACGGTGATCTTCGCCGGCCAGAGCGTCGAGGTCCCGGTCATCGCGGTCGACAAGCTGGTCTATGCGGTCCTGCCGTTCAGCGACGGGAAGTACCAGGACATCGACCCCGCGGAGTACGGCGCCCCCGACCCGGCGACGCTGATCAACTCCGACACCGGCTTCTCCTCGCTGCTCGGCGTCACCTCCGACCTGGAGGAGGGCGACAGCGTGCGCGGCGGCGCCGACAACACCGAGGTGCTCACCACGTTCACCGGCACCGTCCCGGGCGAGGCGATGAAGAAGGTGATCCCGAGCTCGTCGGGCGACTCCTTCGACGCGGAGTACCTCGTCTCCGACAACGGCGAGCTCCGCCAGGCGGTGCTGACCGGCGCCTTCTACCCCGACAGCGACGACATGACCTACACCGTCGACTTCGCCGACTACGGCACGACCAAGGACATCGTCGCTCCATGACGGGCGGGACCGGGTCGGCCCCGACCCGGGCGCTGCTCAGCCTGGCCGCCGTGGCGGTCGCCTTCGCGGCCGCCGACACCTACGTCGTCGTGCTCGCGCTGCCCGAGATGATGTCCAGCGTCGGGGTGCCGATCGACCAGCTCCAGCGCGCGGCCCCGATCGTCTCCGGCTTCCTGCTGGGGTACGTCGCGATGCTGCCGCTCATCGGACGCATCGCCGACCTGCGCGGTCGCGTGCCGGTGCTCGTCTTCTCGCTCGTGCTGTTCGCATTCGGCTCGCTCGTCACGGCGCTGGCCTACGACATGCCCTCGATGGTGATCGGGCGCTTCCTCCAGGGCGTCGGCGGCGGCGGACTCGTCCCCGCCACCCTCGCGCTGGTCGCCGACCTCTACCCCGCGGAGCGGCGCGGGGTGCCGCTGGGCGTGGTGTCCGCGGTCCAGGAGATCGGCTCGGTCCTCGGCCCACTCTTCGGGGCGCTCGTCCTCGCCTTCGCCGACTGGCGGGCGATCTTCCTGATCAACCTCGCGGTCGGGCTGGTGCTCGCCGCGGCCCTGCGCGCCCTCGGTCCCGGTCCCGCGGTGGTCGAGGAGCGAGCCTCGAGACCCCCCGACGTCCTCGGCGCGCTCCTCCTCCTCGCCTCCCTCGTCGCCGGGGCGCTGGTCTTCGTCCGCCCCGCCGACCTCCTGCGCGACCTCACGTGGGGCCAGCTGTTCATCCCCTACACGGGCGACGGCCGCTGGCTCACCCCGATCGGGCTGGTCGCGATCGGCGCAGTCGTCCTCCTGGTCGCCCGCTGCCTCACCGCGAAGCGCCCGCTGTTCGACTTGCGCCACTGGGGCGCGAGCCTCGTCGAGGCCGACCTCGTCGGGGCGCTGCTGCTGGCCGCGGCGCTCGCCGGCGTCATCCTGGCGTTCGCCACCGCCGACCCCAAGGTCCAGGTCTTCTCCGACCAGGGCTGGTGGTTCCTTCTCGGCTCACTCGTCGCCTCGGTGCTCTTCGCCCGCCACCTGCGCCGGGCGAGCGCGCCGCTCGTCCCGCACGGTGCGCTGCGCCGTACCCCCGCGTGGGGCGCACTACTCGTCAGCTTCTTCATCGGCGCCGCGCTGATCGCGGCCCTGATCGACATCCCGCTCTTCGCCCGCACCACCGTCTATCCCGACTCCCAGCTCGCGGCCGCGCTGGTGCTGGTCCGCTTCCTGGTCGCGCTGCCCGTCGGCGCGGTGATCGGCGGCTACCTCATCCGTCGCTTCTCCCCCGGCCTCGTCACCGCGGTCGGGATGCTGCTCGCCGCGACCGGCTTCGTGCTGATGGCGCAGTGGGGCCTGACGACCGTCGAGGAGCCGATCGCCAACCTGGGCCTCGTCACGGGCGGCTTCGGCTTCGGCCTGGCGCTGGCGCCGGTCAACGCCGCGCTGCTCGCCTTCACCGACGACGACGTGCACGGCGTGGCGAGCGCGTTCGTCGTGGTGTCGCGGATGGTCGGCATGCTCGTCGGCATCTCCGCACTGACCACGATCGGGCTGCGCCGCTACTACGCCGAGCAGGGCGTCGTACCCCCGGCCCGCGAGGTCTGCGACGGCAAGTCGCGCTGCAAGGACTACTCCGACCTGCTCCGCGTCGCCGGCATCGCCCAGGAGCACACGGTGTTCTACGGCGCCGCCGTCTGCGCGGTCGTCGCGGCCGTCCTCGCGCTCGTCCTGTTCCGGCAGGCGAAGGCCTCGCCGGTCTCCACCCGCGGGGCCCTCACCCTCCACTGATCCTGCTCAGCCCGTGTGGTGCACCTCCTGGAGCGCGAAGACGGGCGTGTCGATCCCCTCGAACCGCGCCTTCAGCTGGAGCGCGAGGTAGAGCGAGTAGTGCCGCGACTGGTGCAGGTTGCCGCCGTGCATCCACAGCTGCTCGACCTGCGTCGGCTTCCACATGTTCCGCTGCTCGCCCTCCCACGGTCCGGGGTCCTTGGTGGTGTCGGAGCCGAGGCCCCACACCTTCCCCAGCCGGTCGGCGGTCTCCTGGTCGATCAGGTCGGCCACCCAGCCGTTCATCGAGCCGTAGCCGGTCGCCATCACGACCACGTCGGCGGGCAGCTCGGTGCCGTCGGCGAGCACCACGGCGTCTTCCGTGAGGTGGTCGATCTGGCCGTTGACCAGCTTCACGTCACCGTTCGCGACGAGGTCGGCTGCGCCGACGTCGATGTAGTAGCCCGAGCCGCGCCGGAGGTACTTCATGAACAGCCCGGACCCGTCGTCGCCCCAGTCGTGCTGGAAGCCCGACCTCTCGAGCCGCTCGTAGAAGTCCTTGTCCTTCGCGGCCATCGCCTCGTAGGCCGGGATCTGGAAGGTGTGCAGGATCCGGTAGGGCAGGGAGGCGAAGATCAGGTCGGCCTTCTCCGTCGTCACGCCGGCCGCGACCGCCCGCTCGGAGTAGAGGTCGCCGAGCCCGATCTCCATCAGGCTGTCGCTCTTGACGATGTGGGTGGAGCTGCGCTGCACCATCGTCACGTCGACGTCGTTCTCCCAGAGGGCGCCGCAGATGTCGAAGGCAGAGTTGTTGCTCCCGATCACCACGACCTTCTTGCCGCGATAGGCGTCGGGGCCGGGGTGCGCCGAGGAGTGGTGCAGGTCGCCTCGGAAGACGTCCATGCCCGGCACGTCGGGGATGTTGGCCTTGCCCGACATGCCGGTCGCGAACACGAGCTGGGTCGGGCGCAGCGTCAGCGGCTTGCCCTCGCGCTCGACCTCGACGGTCCACTCGCGCGTCTCCTCCGACCAGGTCGCGCTGGTCGCCGTCGTGCTCGACCAGTAGGGCACCTCCATCACCTTCGTGTAGGACTCCAGCCAGTCCCCGATCTTGTCCTTGGGCGCGAACACCGGCCAGTTGTCCGGGAACTTCAGGTAGGGCAGGTGGTCGTACCAGACCGGGTCGTGCAGGCACAGCGACTTGTAGCGGTTGCGCCACTGGTCGCCGGGTCGCGGGTGCTTGTCGATGACGAGGCTGGGCACCCCGAGCTGCCGGAGGCGGGCGCCGAGGGCGATGCCGCCCTGGCCGCCGCCGATGACCAGGACGTAGGGCTGGGTGGTGCTGCCGAGGCTCTCGGCCTCCTCCTGCTTGCGCTCGAGCCAGGTCTGCCGCTTCTTGTCCGCCCCGTGCTCGGCCCCGCGCGGGCGGTGCTCGTTGCGCGGCTCCTCGTGACCCTTCAGCTCGTAGAGCGTGGTCAGGAAGGTGAACGCCCGGCGCTCACCGTCCTCCTCGACGAGCCGGAGGAGGCCGCGTCCGCGGCCGACGGCGGTCTCGAAGAGGAACCACGCGGTCACCACGCCGTCCGCCTCGTCGGCCGGCTCCTCGAGCACGAACCCCGACGGGTCGGTGCTCGCCAGCGTGCTCTCGAGCAGGGTCGTGACGCCGGCGCGGCCCTCCACCGTCGTGATGTTCCAGCTGAACGACACCAGGTCGCGCCAGTAGGACTCGGTGGCGAACAGCGCGGCGGCCGCCGCGACGTCGCGGGCGACGAGGGCCGCCTCGAGGTCGGCGAACCAGGCGGTCGCCACCTCGCTCGGGTCGCCGGTCGTGGTCGTGGTGGGCGGGTCGAGGGTCTCGGTCATGGGTGTCTCCTTCCGACGTGACCCACGACACACCCCGCCGTACCCTTGGCGGCAGGGTTGCAGGGGGTTGCAATCGCGGGAGGCGGCGGCAGACGAGACGGAGGCGACATGGGCGAGGAGAGCGCGCCGTGGCGCTCGCGCGACCGGGTGCTGTCCGGTGGCGCTCCCTCTCCCGGGATCCGTCCCGAGATCAGTGCGTCCTGGCGGCGCGTGCGGGCCGGCGGGCTGGCTCCCGGTGCGGAGCCGGAGGTCGCGCCGCTCACCGAGGGTGAGGTCGAGTCGCGTCGCAGCACCAGCGCGCTGGCCCCGCTCCTGCCGAGCATCACCTCCTCGCTCGCCCCGGTCGTCGACGACGGGCTGCTGGTGGTGGTCACCGACACCGAGGGGCGCGTGCTGTGGCGTCAGGGCTCCTCGGGCGTACGCCGCCTGGCCGACCGGCTCGGGTTCGTGCCCGGCTCGGCGTGGACCGAGTCCAACGTCGGGACCAACGCCATCGGCACCTCCCTCGTCGTCGGCGAGCCGGTCCACATCCAGGGCCCGGAGCACTACGTCGACTCCCACACCCGCTGGAGCTGCGCCGCCGCGCCGGTCCTCGACCCGTGGACGGGCGAGACGCTCGGCGCGGTCGACATCAGCGGTCCGGCCTTCGCGGTGCAGCGCTCGGTGCTGGCCCTGGTCGGGGTGACCGCACGGCTGGCGGGCGCCGAGGTGCGCTCCGAGCACGCGGCGGCCCTCGAGCGACTGCGCGCGCACGCCGCCCCCGTGCTGGCGCGGGTCGGTGGCCGGTCGCTGGCCGTCGACCCGACCGGGCACATCGCGGCGGTCACCGGCTTCACCGCGCCCGACCGGCTGGTGCTGCCCGCGGACCTGTCACCCGAGTCGACCTGGCTGCCGACGCTCGGGGCCGTCACCGTCGAGCCGCTGCCGGGCGGGTGGCTGGTGCGGCTCGGCAGCACGACGAACGGGCCGGCTGCCTCCCGGCTCGAGCTCGACCTGCGCGAGGGACGGACGCTGCGGGTAAGCACGGCCAGCCACGACTGGGAGCACCGGCCGAGCCGTCGGCACGCGGAGATCCTGCTGGCTCTGGCCCAGTCGCCCGCGGGGAGGACGGCGGCCGAGCTCGCCGACGACCTCTTCGCCGACGCGTCGCGGGCGCTCACGGTCCGGGCGGAGATGTCCCGCCTGCGCCGTACGCTCGGATCGCTCCTGGAGGCCCAGCCCTATCGCATCGCGCCCTCCGTGCACGTCACCGTGCTGTTCCCCCACGACGGCCCGGCGATCCCGGGGTCCAGCGCACCGGTGGTGGCGGCGCGACGCCCAGAGCCTCCGCTAACCTCGCAGCCGTGGACGACTTCTCCGACCTGATCGCGGCCAACAAGACCTTCGCCGACGACTTCGACCTCGGCGGCTTCGACGGCGTCGCCAAGGCCGGCGTCGCCATCGTCACCTGCATGGACTCGCGCATCGACCCGTTGCGGATGCTCGGCCTCACCCACGGTGACGCCAAGATCTTCCGCAACCCGGGCGGGCGCGTCACCCAGGCCGCCCTCGAGGCGCTGGTGCTGGGCGTGCACCTCCTCGGCGTCGAGCGCGTGCTCGTCATCCCCCACACCCGCTGCGCGATGGCCTCGGCCAGCGAGGCCGAGCTGCGCGTGAAGATCGGCGAGGCCACGGGCACCGACGCGTCGTGGCAGTCCTTCGGCGTCATCACCGACCAGCGGGCCAGCCTCGGCGAGGACGTCGCGAAGGTGCGCTCGCACCCGCTGATCCCCGACTCAGTCGCGGTCGGCGGGTTCATCTACGACGTCGACACGGGCTTGCTCGACCAGCAGTTCTGAGCCAGCAGTTCTGAGAAGGTGCTGGGACGTCCTAGCACCTCGGCGTAGCCTGTCCCGCATGGCAGCGGACAGGGACCCGATCCACGAGGCGCACGGTCAGTGGACCCGTCACGGCTGGGACGACGCCGCCGACGGCATGGCCATGGTCACCTCGGTGGTGCGGGTCCAGCAGCTGCTCATGGAGCGCATCGACGCGGTGCTGCGACCGCTCGACCTGACCTTCGCGCGCTACGAGGTGCTCCGGCTGCTGTCCTTCGTCCAGTCGGGCTCGATGCCGATGACCCGCCTCGGATCGCTGCTCCAGGTGCACCCCACCAGCGTGACCAGCGCCGTCGAGCGCCTCGTGAGGCAGGGGTACGTCGAGCGCCTGCGCCGCGAGGACGACCGGCGCGTGATCCTGGCCGCCCTGACCGACGCCGGTCGCGACGTCGTCGAGCGCGCCACGCTCGGTCTCAACCGCGACGTCTTCGAGCGGCCCGGCATCCCCACCGCCGACGTGCTGCGACTCACCGAGCTGCTGGGCGAGCTGCGCTCCGCGGCCGGCGACCACGTGGTCGCCCCGGCTACTTCCGGGTAGTTACTTGGGTGTCCTAGTATCTGGTTGGTAGGACATCCAACAACCTCGAGGATCCCCGCATGGTCGACCTGCACCAGCCCCAGCACCCGGTCCGTCTCGTCACGGCGTCGAGCCTGTTCGACGGCCACGACGCCTCGATCAACATCATGCGGCGGATCTTCATGAGCCAGGGCTGCGAGGTGATCCACCTCGGCCACAACCGCTCCGTCCAGGAGGTCGTGGACGCGGCGCTCGAGGAGGACGCCCAGGGCGTGGCCGTGTCGTCCTACCAGGGCGGCCACGTGGAGTACTTCGAATACCTCGTCGAGTCGCTGCGTGCCGCCGGTGCCGACCACGTCAAGGTCGTCGGCGGCGGCGGGGGCGTGATCGTGCCGGCCGAGATCGAGCGGCTGCGCGCGTCCGGTGTGACGATCTTCTCCCCCGAGGACGGCCAGCGGATGGGGCTGGTCGGGATGATCAACTCCGTCGTCGCCGACTGCGACTTCGACCCGTGGCAGACCTCGCCGGCCGACGTCGACGCCGTCCTCGCCGGCGACCGCCACGCGATCGCCCGCGCCATCACCGGCGCCGAGACCGGCCAGCTGAGCGACGAGATGCTGTCCCGCATCACCTCGGCGGCCGCCGCCCACACCGCTCCCGTGCTCGGCATCACCGGCACCGGCGGGTCCGGCAAGTCGTCGCTGACCGACGAGCTGGTGCGCCGCTTCCGCGTCGACCAGCAGGACAAGCTCCGCGTCGCTGTCATCGCGGTCGACCCGACCCGGCGCAAGGGCGGCGGCGCGCTGCTCGGCGACCGCATCCGCGCCAACTCCCTCGACGGAGACCGCATCTTCTTCCGCAGCCTCGCGACCCGCGGCGCCCACGAGGTGCCCGAGCACCTCGACACGGTGATCGCGGTGATGAAGGCCGCCGGCTTCGACCTCGTCATCGTCGAGACGCCCGGCATCGGCCAGGGCGACGCGGCCATCGTCCCCTTCGTCGACCACTCGCTCTACGTCATGACGCCCGAGTTCGGCGCCGCCTCGCAGCTGGAGAAGATCGACATGCTCGACTTCGCCGACACGGTCGCCATCAACAAGTTCGAGCGCCGCGGCGCCAAGGACGCCATGCGCGACGTCGGTCGCCAGCTGGTGCGCAACAAGGAGGCGTTCGGGAAGCAGCCGACCGACATGCCCGTCTTCGGCACCAGCGCGGCCACGTTCAACGACGACGGCGTCACCGCGCTCTACCAGCACCTGCGCGACACCCTCGCCGGCGCCGGGCTCCCGGTCACCGAGGGGACGCTCCCGCACGTCGCCGTACGCCACTCGTCGGGGATCCGGCAGGTCGTGCCGACCGACCGCGTCCGCTACCTCACCGAGATCACGGAGACCGTCCGCGGCTACCACGCCCGGACCCTCACCCTCGCCGAGGCGGCCACCCGCGTGCAGCGGATCGAGGCGGTCTCGGCCGAGCTCGCCGACAACGCCGAGGTCGCCGACCTGCTCGACTCCGCCCGCAAGGACCTGCCCCACGAGGTGAGCGACCAGATCGCCGCGTGGCCGGCGGTCGTGGAGTCCTACTCCGGCGACGAGCAGGTCGTCGTGGTGCGCGGCAAGGAGATCCACACCAAGCTGACGCGTGAGTCGCTGTCCGGCAACAAGATCCCGCGGGTCTCGCTCCCTCGCTACACCGACCACGGCGAGCTGGTGAAGTTCTGGCGCGGGGAGAACCTCCCGGGCTACTTCCCCTTCACCGCGGGCGTGTTCCCGTTCAAGCGCGACGGCGAGGACCCGGCCCGGATGTTCGCCGGCGAGGGCGACCCGGCGCGCACCAACCGCAGGTTCAAGATCCTCAGCCACGACGGCGAGGCCACCCGCCTCTCGACCGCCTTCGACTCCGTGACGCTCTACGGCCGCGACCCCGACCCGCGCCCGGACGTCTACGGCAAGGTCGGCACGTCCGGCGTCTCCGTCGCGACGCTCGACGACATGAAGGAGCTCTTCGACGGCTTCGACCTGATCGCCCCGTCGACGTCGGTCTCGCTGACCATCAACGGCCCGGCTCCGACCGTGCTCGCCTTCTTCCTCAACACCGCGATCGACCAGGCCGCCGAGCGCGGGATCTCCGCGGCGGAGGCGCTGAAGCAGGTGCGCGGCACCGTGCAGGCCGACATCCTCAAGGAGGACCAGGGCCAGAACACCGCGCTGTTCTCGACCGAGTTCTCGCTGCGGATGATGGGCGACATCCAGCAGTACTTCATCGACAACGCGGTGCAGAACTTCTACTCCGTGTCGATCTCCGGCTACCACATCGCCGAGGCCGGGGCCAACCCGATCAGCCAGCTCGCCTTCACGCTGTCCAACGGTTTCACCTACGTCGAGTCCTACCTCGCGCGCGGCATGCACATCGACGACTTCGCGCCCAACCTGTCGTTCTTCTTCTCCAACGGCATGGACCCGGAGTACAGCGTGATCGGGCGCGTCGCCCGCCGCATCTGGGCGATCACGATGAAGGAGAAGTACGGCGCCAACGAGCGCTCGCAGAAGCTGAAGTACCACGTCCAGACGTCCGGCCGCTCGCTGCACGCGCAGGAGATGGACTTCAACGACATCCGCACCACGCTCCAGGCGCTGATCGCGATCTACGACAACGCCAACAGCCTGCACACCAACGCCTACGACGAGGCCGTCACGACGCCGACCGAGGAGTCGGTCCGCCGCGCGCTGGCCATCCAGCTCATCATCAACCGCGAGTGGGGGCTGGCGATGAACGAGAACCCGCTCCAGGGCTCGTTCGTCATCGACGAGCTGACCGACCTGGTGGAGGCGGCCGTGCTCGCGGAGTTCGACGCCATCAACGAGCGCGGCGGCGTGCTCGGCGCGATGGAGACCGGCTACCAGCGCGGTCGCATCCAGGACGAGTCGATGCTCTACGAGCACCGCAAGCACGACGGCTCGCTGCCGATCGTGGGCGTCAACACCTTCGTCAAGCCCGACTCCGACGTCACCCCCGCCGAGGTCGAGCTCGCCCGGGCCACCGAGGCCGAAAAGGAGTCGCAGCTCTCCCGCGTGCGCGCCTTTCAGGCCGCCCACACCACCGAGGCGGCCGAGGCGCTCGCACGGCTCAAGGAGGCGGCGGTCAACGGCGACAACGTGTTCGCGGTCCTCATGGACGCCGCGCGCGTCTGCTCGCTCCAGCAGGTCACGGAGGCGTTCTTCGAGGTGGGCGGGCAGTACCGCCGCAACGTCTGATGGCGCGCGTCGTCTCGCTGGTCCCCTCGCTGACCGAGGCGATCGCCAGCGTGGACGCCGCGTCGCTGGTGGGCGTGACCGACTGGTGCAGCCACCCGGCCGATCTCGACACCACGCGGGTGCGCGGCACCAAGAACCCCGACACCAAGGCGATCATCGCCTTGGCGCCCGACGTGGTGATCGCCAACAAGGAGGAGAACCGCGAGCTCGACGTGCGCCGCCTGCGTGACGCCGGCGTCGAGGTCTGGGTGAGCGTCATCGAGACGGTCCCGCAGGCGATCGACGCCATGGAGGAGCTGTTCGACACGGTGCTGCGCTGGGAGCGACCTGAGTGGCTGGCCACGGTCCGGTCGCTCTGGTGCGGGGCACCGTTGCCTGCGCGGACGCGCGTCGCCGTACCCATCTGGCGTGATCCGTGGATGGTCGTCGGCCGCGACACCTTCACCGGCGACCTGCTCGCCCGCGCGGGCCTCCCCCACGTCTTCGCCGACCACGCCGACCGCTACCCGAGCCTCGGCCTCGCGGACATCGACGGCGCCGGCGCCGACCTGGTCCTGCTGCCCGACGAGCCCTACGTCTTCACCGCCACCGACGGCCCCGAGGCATTCACCCGCACTCCGACCCAGCTCATGTCGGGGCGCCTGATCACGTGGTACGGCCCGTCGCTGGTCGAGGCCCACGCCATGCTCCAGACCATCTCGCCCGCCGATCCGGCGTAGACGCGCGGACCATGGTCGACCCATCCGCCCCCAGTCACGCTCAGCGGCGACCGGCGGCGCGACCAATGCCCGCGCGTCTGCGCGACGAGCCAACGGACGGGGCCTCAGGCGCCCCGCGGCGGTAGCGCCCGACCCATGATGACGTGCCCGGGCGCCAGGCCGGCGCCGATGACGGCCCATCCGGTCGCGCGGTACAGGCCACGGGCCGGATCGGAGGGGTCGGCCGAGGTCATCAGCACCCAGCGCGCGTGCGCGAGCCCGTCCGTGAGAGCCGCCACGAGCTGCCGCCCGACACCCGCGTGTCGGGCGGGCTCGTCGACGCCGATGCTCACCAGCTCGAAGTGACCGCCGAGCCAGTCTGCTGCGACCTCGGGGTGCAGCACCGCGGCAGCGTTGTCGGTCCACCACTGTCCGGGCTCGCCGGTGTAGCCATAGGCGAATCCGACGAGCGCACCGTGGTGGCGTGCCAGCGCCAGCCGAAACCCAGCCCGCGATGCGTGGCGGTCCCAGACCTGCTCGCGCCAGGCCACGAGGTCCTCGAAGTCGCCGAACACGCGACGGTAGAGCGGCCAGAGGTCGCCGCTGACGTCGACCGCAGACGCATCCGTCACGACTGTCACGTCCACCATCAGGCGTCGAGGGTCTCCACGTCGACCTCGTAGGCACCCTGCACGATGAAGTCCTTGCGCGGCGCGACGTCGGAGCCCATCAGCAGCTCGAAGACCGAGGAGGCGACCTCGGCGTCATCGACGGTGAGGCGACGCAGGGTGCGGTGGCGGGGGTCCATGGTGGTCTCGGACAGCTGGTCGGCGTCCATCTCGCCGAGGCCCTTGTAGCGCTGGACCGGGTCCTTCCAGCGCACGTTCTTCTTCGCCAGCTCCGCGAGCTTCCGCTGCAGCTCGTCGTCGGAGTAGGTGTAGACGTACTTGTCCATCCCCTTCTTGGGGTTGGTCAGCTCGATCCGGTGGAGCGGGGGTACGGCGGTGAAGACCCGGCCGGCGAGGATCAGCTCGGGCATGTACTTGAAGAACAGGGTCGCGAGCAGGCAGCGGATGTGCGAGCCGTCGGAGTCCGCGTCCGCCATGAAGATGATCCGGCCGTAGCGGGCGGCCTCGAGCTCGAAGGTCCGCCCCGAGCCGGCACCGACCACCTGGATGATCGAGGCGCACTCGGTGTTCTTGAGCATGTCGCCCACGGATGCCTTCTGGACGTTGAGGATCTTGCCGCGGATCGGGAGCAGCGCCTGGTACTCCGAATCGCGGGCGAACTTCGCCGTGCCCAACGCCGAGTCACCCTCGACGATGAACAGCTCGGTGCGCTCGTTGTCCGCCGAGCGGCAGTCGGCCAGCTTCGCGGGCAGCGCGGACGACTCGAGAGCGTTCTTGCGCCGCTGGGTCTCCTTGTGCTGCTTGGCCGCGATCCGGGTCTTGGAAGCCCCGACGACCTTCTCCATGACCAGCTTGGCCTGGGCCTTCTCGGCGCGCTTGGTCGAGGTCAGGAACGCCTTGAGCTCGGCCGCGACCACCTTGCGCACGACGTTGCGCGCGGCCGGCGTGCCGAGGATCTCCTTGGTCTGGCCCTCGAACTGCGGCTCGGCGAGACGCACGGTGACCACGCCGGTCATGCCCTCGAGCACGTCGTCCTTGATCACGTTGTCGTCGTTGACCTTGAGCACCTTCGCCGAGCGCATCACGTCGTTGAAGGTCGCGGTGATCGCCTGCTCGAAGCCGCTGACGTGGGTGCCGCCCTTGGGGGTGGCGATCACGTTGACGTAGGACCGCACCTGGGTGTCATAGGTGTTGGACCAGCGCAGGGCCACGTCGACGCTGAGCTCGCGCTCGACCTCCTGCGGGGTCATGTGGCCCTGGTCGTCGAGCAGCGGGACGGTCTCGGTGAAGGTGTCCGCGCCCTGCAGGCGCAGGATGTCGGTGACCGGCTCGCCCTGGGAGAGGTAGTCGGCGAACTCGCTGATGCCGCCCTCGTGCAGGAACTTCTCGGTCACCTTCTCGGGACCGCGGTGGTCGTTGATGACCAGCTCGAGGCCGGGCACGATGTACGACGTCTGGCGGGCGCGGCCCAGCAGGCCCTCGAGCTCGATGCCGGCGTCCTGGGTGAAGATCTGCCGGTCGGGCCAGAACTGGATGCGGGTGCCCGTCTTGCCCTTGGCGACCCGCTTGCCCTTGCGACTCAGGCCCGACCGGGGCGTGAACGACGCCTTCGGGCCGTCGCCGGAGAAGACACCGGGGACACCGCGCTGGAAGGACAGGCCCTGCTGGCTGGGCGAGCGGTCGACGTCGATGTCCATGCGCGAGGACAGGGCGTTGACGACGGACAGGCCGACGCCGTGCAGGCCGCCGGTCGCGACGTACGACCCGCCGCCGAACTTGCCGCCGGCGTGCAGCTTGGTCGCCACGACCTCCACGCCGGGCAGCCCGGTCTTGGGCTCCTTGTCGGTCGGGATGCCGCGCCCGTCGTCGTACACCTCGACCGAGTCGTCGGGGTGGAGGGTGATCTCGACGCGGTGGGCGACCCCGGCGAGCGCCTCGTCCACGCCGTTGTCGATGATCTCCCACAGGCAGTGCATGAGCCCGCGGGTGTCGGTCGAGCCGATGTACATCCCGGGGCGCTTGCGGACGGCCTCGAGACCCTCGAGGACGAGGAGGTGCGCTGCGTTGTAGGTGTTGTCTGCCGGTGCTGCCACAAGGAGAAAACCTACCCGCGACACGCCGTGGGCGAGTGCAGGGCACGCTGCGCCGGAGAAGGACGTGACGGGTCTAGCGTGATGCCATCCCCATCGAGCAATCCGATCCACGGCAACGCACCGAATACCCAGTACGTCCCATGCTTGGGGATATCTGCTTCGGGGCAGGTTGAACAGTGATTGACTGGGTACGTCCCACCCGAGACCAGCACCCGGGAATCTTTGACCCGGTGGCTACGTTGGGCCAGACACCGATGGAGAGAAAAGAGGCCGATGTGACTACCGCCATTGCCCCCCAGCCTGCCGCCCTGACGGCGGGCGATCGCTGTGACCGTTGCGGCGCCCAGGCCTACCTGCGTGTCGAGCTCCAGACCGGTGGTGAGCTCCTGTTCTGCGCCCACCACGCTCGCGAGCACGGCGACAAGCTCCGCCAGGTCGCTGCCACCGTGCACGACGAGACGCACAAGCTCGACGACAAGCCGGCCGTCAGCGACAGCGACCTCTGAGCGCGACACCCCACCCGACTTCCAGAACGGCCCCGGACACGCTCTCCGGGGCCGTTCTGCATGTCCGGACGCCTGTGGGGAGGCCGCGGGCAGGCAGAACCTGACCGCTAGGCCGGCGCGGCCACCAGGCCGTCGGCCAGCACCAGCAGGAGCGGCTCGACCTCGCTGATCGGCTGGTCGGCGCCGTCCGCCACGGTCGCCACCCCGCCCACGAGCCGGTTGACGTCGGCCGCGGTGATCCCCTCGCGCAGCACGCCCTCGGCGTGCAGCCGCTCGCAGACGCGCTCGGTCGCCTCGAGCAGCACCCGGCACTTGGGGGCGATCGGGGAGTCGGGCTGGACCATCGCGGCGGTGATCTTGGCCGGCCCGCCCTTGTGCAGGCTGATGAGCTCGGCGTACGTGACGAGCCACCGCTCGAGGAGCTCGCGCGGCGGGCCCTCGAAGGCGAGCACCTTCTCCGTGGCCTCCTCGACCCGGTCGACCCACCCCTGCATGACCGCGTTGACCAGGTCCTCGCGCGAGGGGAAGTGACGGTAGAGGGTGCCGGCGCCGACGCCTGCGCGCTTGGCGACGAGGTCGAGGGAGGCGTTGTAGCCGTGCTCGCGGAACACCTCGCGCGCGGTCTCCACGATCAGGTCGCGGTTGCGCCGGGCATCGGCTCGCATGGGCACCCCTCTTGCTAAACGGAGACACTCTCCGTATTGTTCTCGAAAGCGGAGAACTTCTTCGCCTACAGTACACCGGCCCTCAGGGCCAGAACAGGACCGTTTCTCGTGAACCTCCGTTCTCGCACCGCCGCCTCGTCCCCGGCACTCCCCGACGAGCTGCCACCCGACGCCGCCCGCGTCGCCACCGGCGTCGCCATCGTCCTGATCGCCCAGCTCATGCTCGTGCTGGACGCGACCGTCGTGAACGTCGCCCTCCCCCGCATCGACGCCGACCTGGGCTTCGGCCCCGCGGCGCTGTCGTGGGTGCTCAACGCCTACACCCTCGCCTTCGGCGGCCTGCTCCTCCTGGGAGGTCGCCTCGGCGACGTCCGCGGTCGACGTCGCCTCTTCCTGGTCGGACTCGGCGTCTTCACCGTCTCCTCCCTCCTGGGTGGCCTGGCCCAGACACCGACGCAGCTGGTCCTGGCCCGCGCGGCCCAGGGCGTGGGCGCCGCCATGGCCGCCCCCAGCGTGCTGGCCCTGCTGACCACCAACGCCCCCGACGAAGCCGCCCGCAACCGTGCCCTCGCGCTGTTCGGTGCCGTGTCGTCGGGTGGCGCGTCGATCGGCCTGATCCTCGGCGGTCTGCTCACCGACGTCGCGTCGTGGCGCTGGACGCTGTTCATCAACGTCCCGATCGGCCTCGCGGTGCTCCTGCTCACGCCGCGGTTCGTCGGCGAGACCCCGCGTCGCGAGGGTCGCTTCGACGTCGTCGGCGCGGTGACCGCCACGCTCGGCGCCGCCTCGGTCGTCTGGGCCCTGGTCGGCGCCCCCGAGGAGGGCTGGCTGTCGACCCGCACCCTCGGCGGCCTCCTCGTGGGTGCCGTGAGCCTCGCCCTGCTGGCGCGCACCGAGCGCCGCCACCCGCACCCGCTGATCCGTCCCGCCCTGCTGGCGGACCGCCGACGGGTCGCCGTGCTCGGTATGATGGCCCTGGTCGTGGGCGGTCAGCTCTCGATGTTCTTCCTGACCGTGCAGTACATGCAGCGTGCCCTCGGCATGGGTCCGCTCGCGACCGGCTTCGCGTTCCTGCCGTTCAGCCTCGGCATCTTCGCCATGTCGCGACTGACTCCGTCGCTGCTCGCCCGCCACGGCGCGGCCAGGCTGATCCCCGTCGGCGCCGCACTGCTGACCACGGGGTTCGTGCTCCTCAGCCGGGTCAGCGAGACCTCGACGTACGCCGCCGGCGTGCTGCCCTCGATGCTGCTGTCCGGCATCGGCGGGGCGCTGGTGTTCATGCCCGTGACGGCCACCGTGCTCTCGGGCGTGGAGCACGAGCACGCGGGCGCGGCGTCGGGCCTCCTGCAGACCATGCAGCAGCTCGGTGCCGCGGTCGGGGTCGCCATCGTGGCCTCGGTGTACGCCGTCGGCGCACAGCCGGACAGCTTCGTCCCGGGCGCCCGCGCGGCCTATCTCACCAGCGCGAGCTTCGCCGCCGTCGCGTTCGCCATCGCCGTCGTGGCGCTGGTCAGGAGCCGGCGGGCATCGGCCGCGGCCTCGGCCCCGGAGCCCGAGACCGAGCTCGAGCCCCTGCCCGACCTCGCCGCCTGAACGCTTCCCCCGCTCGGCAGCCGGCCAGGACGTCGGTAGGTTCACCCCGTGAACTCCATCGACGTCCTGGTCGGCGTCATCTTCGTCGTCGGGCTCGCGGGCATCGTGGTGCCGGTGATCCCGGGCCTGCTGCTGATCCTGGGCGGGTTGCTGCTGTGGGCCGTCGACGTCAACACGACCACCGGCTGGCTCGTGCTCGTCGTGGCGGTCGCCTTCCTCGCGGTCGGCACGGTGGTGAGGTACGTCGTCCCCGGTCGTCGCCTCAAGGCCGCCGGAGTCCCCCGCTCGACCCTCGTCGTCGGAGGCCTGCTGGGCATCGTCGGCTTCTTCGTGGTCCCCGTGGTCGGACTGTTCATCGGGTTCGTCCTCGGGGTGTACGCCGCCGAGCGCCGTCGCCTCGGCGCCGCCGACGCCGGTCCGGCGACCCGCCACGCGTTGAAGGCCGTGGGCCTGTCGATCCTCATCGAGCTCACCGCGTCGTTGCTCGCCGTGGCGACCTGGGTCGTCGGCGTGCTGGTGACCTGATGGGCGTCGTCCTCGCCCTCGCGGCCGCCCTGGCCTACGGGCTGTCCGACTTCGTGGGCGGCCTCGCGTCGCGGCGTACCTCCGCCTGGCCGGTCGCCTTCATGTGCGCCGTCGGCGCCCTCGGCTGCTCGGTCGTGGTCGCCCTGGTGACCGACGGCGATCCCACCGGGTCCGATCTCGCGTGGGGTGCGCTGGCCGGCATCGGCTCCGGGCTCGGCGGCGCCTTCCTCTACCGCGGGCTCGCTGCCGGCCGGATGGGCGTGGTGGCACCGGTCTCCGCGGTCGGCGCCGCCGTCCTGCCCGTGGTGGTCGGGGTGGCCACCGGCGAGCGCCCGGAGCTCCTCGTCTGGCTCGGCATCGCCGCCGCCGTGCCCGGCATCTGGCTGGTGAGCCGCGAGCCGGGCGGCGACGGCAGCCTCGCCGCCGGGCTGGTCGACGGCGTGCTGGCCGGCCTCGGCTTCGGGCTGCTGTTCGCCGCCATCGGCCAGGTGCCCGACGGTGCGGGCTACTGGCCGCTCGCGCTGGCCCAGGTCGCCGCGCTGGCGGCCGTCGTCGCGACCGCCGTCGTGCTCCGGGTCGCGTGGCGTCCCACCGCGCGCTCGGAGGTGACCGGTGGCCTGCTCGCCGGCGTCCTCGCCACCGCGGCCGCCCTCGGCTTCCTGCTCGCGACCCAGACCGGGCTGCTCACCGTGGCCGCCGTGCTCACCTCGCTCTATCCCGCCTTCACGATCCTGCTTGCCGCCACCGTGCTGCGCGAGACCATCCACCGCGGCCAGGCCGTCGGACTTGCGTTCTGCGGGCTCTGCGTGGCCCTGGTCGCCGCCGGGTGAGACCGGCGATGAGGTGGCCGCTCGTCCTTGCGACGGCCCTCCTCTGCGCGTGCACGACGACGCCCACCCCGGAGCCCACGCCCGAGCCCGAGCCGACGTCGGAGCCGACGGACGCGAGCACCCCGCGGACCGAGCCGCCGTCCCGGCCGATCACGATCGCGGTCGCCGGCGACGTGCACTTCGAGGGCGCCCTGCGCAGCCGCCTCGCCGATCCGGCCACCGCGCTCGCCCCCGTCACCGGCACCCTCGCCGCCGCCGACCTGGCGATCGTCAACCTGGAGACCTCGATCGGGACCGGGGGCCGCCCCGACCCGACCAAGCGGTTCACCTTCCAGGCCCCGCCCGCCGCCTTCCGTGCCCTCGCCGACGCCGGGATCGACGTGGCGACGATGGCCAACAACCATGCCCTCGACTTCGGACGCGAGCCGCTCGCCGGGATGTTCGCCGCGATCGACCGGGCCGCCCCGTCGCTGACCGTGGTGGGGGTCGGACGCGACGCCGACGAGGCGTTCACGCCCGCGCTGACCGACGTCCGCGGCACGGTCGTGGCCACCCTCGGCGCCACCCAGGCCTCGCTGGACCCGACGGCCGACCCCACCGACCAGTGGGCCGCCACCGCCACCTCCCCCGGCACCGCCGACGCCGTCGATCCGCGACGCCTGCTGCAGGCGGTGGCCGACGCCGATGCGTCGGCCGACGTGGTCGTCGTCTACGTGCACTGGGGCGTCCAGGGCGAGGGGTGTCCGACGACGGGCCAGCAGGACCTAGCGGCCCGCCTGGTCGATGCCGGCGCCGACGTGGTCGTCGGCAGCCACGCCCACCGGCTGCAGGGTGACGGCCGGCTCGGACCGGGCTACGTGGCCTACGGGCTCGGCAACTACGCGTGGTACATCCAGGACGGCGCGACCGCGACCACCGGCCTGCTGACGCTCACGGTCCGGGCGGCGGCGCGACCCGAGGGACGCGCGCGGGTCGTCCACCACGCCTGGGAGCCTGCGCGGATCGGGTCCGACGGCCTGCCCCGCGTCGTGGCCGGTCCGGCGGCTGCCCGGTTCGAGGCCGACCTCATCTCGCTGCGTCGCTGCGCCGGTCTCGCTCCCTGACGACTAGCGCCGGGCGAGCCAGGCGAGGAGCAGTCGTCCGACCCGGTCGAGCTGGGCGCGCTCCACGACACCGACGACGTCGCCCGACGAGTGGTAGCCGGCGTACGGCGTGCTCCCGAGCCGCGCTCCGGGCATCCCCGCCCGCACGAACGACCAGTGGTCGCTGCTGCGCTGCCCGGGGTCGGGGACCGCGGCCACCCCGACCCGTCCGGCCGCGGCGAGCAGCTGGCGTTGCACCGGGTCGGACTCGGCGGCGGACCCGACCGGCACCCGGGCACCGACCCCGACGCGGTCCAGCGAGACCATCCCCCCGACGGCGTCGCGCTCTCCCGCCCCCATCGCGCGGACGTAGGCCCGCGAGCCGAAGTGGTGCTGCTCCGGGTCGGTGGCGCTGCGCGGCTCCTCCGCCCCGAAGGCCACGAAGACCACCGGCAGCCGGGTGCGCCGGTCGGTCACCGCCTCGGCGGCCGCGAGGACCACCCCGACGCCGGACGCGTTGTCCTCCGCGCCCGGCGCCTGCGGCACCGTGTCGAGGTGGGCGCCGACGACGAGGTGCGGCCGGTCCGGGTCGAACCCGGGCGGCGTCGCGATCACGTTGGTCGAGCGGCCGGCAGCGACGGGCACGCCCCACGAGCTCCCGGCTGGTACGGCGAAGCGCTGGCGCCGTACGTCGTAGCCGAGGCCCTCGAACCGGTCGGCGACCCAGCCCGCCGCCCGGTCGAAGGACGGGCTCGTCGCCTCCCGCGGACCGACGGCCCCGGCGAGGTGCCGGACCGCGGCCATCGCGACGGCGGTGTCGAAGTCACCCGGACGCACCGACCGGAGCGGCTCCCCGGCCGGGCCGGGCGATGACGGTGCCGGTGCCGGCGACGCGCTCCGGACGGACGCCGGAGGACCCGGCGATGGGTCGGCAGGCGCGTCGGCGGGCGGCGAACATGCGACCGCGGCCAACCCCGCACAGAGCAGGGCGGCCGCGGAGCGCACGGAGCGGATGGTCAGTCGAGGTAGTCGCGCAGGACCTGCGAGCGGCTCGGGTGACGCAGCTTGCTCATCGTCTTCGACTCGATCTGGCGGATCCGCTCACGGGTCACGCCGTAGACCTTGCCGATCTCGTCGAGCGTCTTGGGCTGGCCGTCGGTCAGGCCGAAGCGCATCGACACCACGCCCGCCTCGCGCTCGGAGAGCGTGTCGAGCACGGCGTGCAGCTGCTCCTGCAGCAGCGTGAAGCTGACCGCGTCGGCCGGGACGATCGCCTCGGAGTCCTCGATCAGGTCACCGAACTCCGAGTCGCCGTCCTCGCCGAGGGGCGTGTGCAGGGAGATGGGCTCGCGGCCGTACTTCTGGACCTCGATGACCTTCTCGGGGGTCATGTCGAGCTCCTTGGCGAGCTCCTCGGGCGTGGGCTCGCGGCCCAGGTCCTGGAGCATCTGCCGCTGGACGCGCGCGAGCTTGTTGATGACCTCGACCATGTGCACCGGGATGCGGATGGTGCGGGCCTGGTCGGCCATCGCGCGGGTGATGGCCTGGCGGATCCACCACGTGGCGTACGTCGAGAACTTGTAGCCCTTGGTGTAGTCGAACTTCTCGACCGCGCGGATCAGGCCGAGGTTGCCCTCCTGGATCAGGTCGAGGAAGAGCATGCCGCGGCCGGTGTAGCGCTTGGCCAGCGAGACGACGAGTCGCAGGTTGGCCTCGAGGAGGTGGTTCTTGGCGCGGCGGCCGTCCTCGGAGATCCACTCGAGCTCCTCGAGCACCTTCGGGCTGATCTTGCCGCCCTTGCCGAGCTTCTCCTCGGAGAAGAGACCGGCCTCGATCCGCTTGGCGAGCTCGACCTCCATCTCGGCGTTGAGGAGGGGCACCTTGCCGATCTGCTTGAGGTAGTCCTTGACCGGGTCGGCGGTGGCGCCGGCCACCATGACCTGCTGCTCCGGCTCGTCGGTGTCGTCGGAGGCGGAGACGGTGAAGGCCTGCTTCTCGTCGTCCTTGATCGTCGGGTCGCTCTTGACGTCCTTCTCGAACTGCTCGTCCGGGACGTCGGGCAGGATCTTGGTGCCGTCGGGACCGATGGTCGCGGCGGCGAGGTCCTCCGCGACGTCGACGGTGTCGGTCGCCTTCGCGGTGGTCGCCTGGGCGGTCGTCTTCTTCGCCGTGGTCGCCTTGGCCGTCGACTTCGTCGCGGTGGTCGTCGCGGTGGTCTTCGTCGCGGCAGCGGCCGGGGCGGCCTTCTTGGCGACGGCCTTCTTGGCCGGAGCCTTCTTCGCGGCAGCGGTGGTGGTCTTGCGGGCGCCGGAGGACGCGGCAGCGGCACGGGTGCTGGCCGCGTCGACGTTGACGGTGATGCCCAGGCCGCTGAGGTGGACCAGCAGGGCCTTGAGATGACGGGGCTCGACGGCCGCGTCGTCACTGGCTTGGCGGACCTCGCCGGGGGTCACGCTCCCGATCGGGGTCGCACGCTCGATCAGCGCGACGATGGACGGGTGCGCGAGCACCTCTGCTGGAAGCAACTTTCGTGCGTGCTGGGACACGAACACCTCTCGTCGAACGGCATCGGGGCGCGGCAAGGCCCGGTGTAGTCAAGAGCCGCGTCGTCATTCTGCCACGGCCACCCTCAGGGTCCGAACCGGCGCCGTGGTTGGACTGAACTTGAGTGGATTCGTACACTTTGCGTCGAGGGGAGTACCTCACCAAGATCATCCGGTCAGTACGGCGCCACCACTGGCGCCCCGGATGGGCGCCCGCGGTCCGACGGACCGGGGCGAGGGAGACCTCAGGCCATGACACGTGTGTCCTGAGAACCCGAGGAGCCCCTGTGCTCGACTCCATCGCCACCCCCACCCTGTGGTGGATCACCATCGCCGCGGTCGTCGGACTGCTGGTGGTCGACTTCGTCGCGACCCGCAAGCCGCACGAGGTCTCGATGAAGGAGGCGACCGCCTGGTCCGTCTTCTACATCACCCTCCCCCTGCTGTTCGGCCTCTACGTCTGGAACGCGCACGGCGCCGACCGGGGGCTGGAGTACTACACCGGATACCTCGTCGAGAAGACGCTCAGCGTGGACAACCTGTTCGTCTTCATGCTGCTGCTCGCGGCCTTCGCCGTGCCCAAGGTCCTGCAGCAGCGGGTGCTGCTCTACGGCATCGTCGGCGCGCTCGTCCTGCGCGGCATCTTCATCGCCCTCGGGGCGGCCGCCCTCGAGCGCTTCGACTGGGTCTTCCTGGTGTTCGGCGGCGTGCTGCTCCTGACCGGACTCAAGCTGCTGCGCGACGCGATGTCGGGCCACGACCACGAGGTGGACGTCGAGGACATGCGCATCGTGCGCCTCGCCCGCCGGCTGATGCCGGTGACCAGCGACTACGAGGGCAGCCGCATGAGCGTGGTCCGCGAGGGTCGCCGCTGGCTGACGCCGCTGGCCCTGGTGGTGGTCGCGGTGTTCGCCACCGACATCGTCTTCGCCGTCGACTCGGTGCCGGCCGTCTACGGCATCACCGGCGATCCCTACCTGGTCTTCGCGACCAACGCCTTCGCCCTGCTCGGCCTGCGCGCGCTGTACTTCGTGCTGCAGGGCGCACTCGACAAGCTGGTCCACCTGTCCTACGGGCTCGCCGCGATCCTCGGCTTCATCGGCGTCAAGCTGGTCCTGCACTGGGCGCACGGCGTGTGGCCCGGTGTGCCGTCCGTGCCGACGCTGGCCTCGCTGGGCGTGATCGTGGGCATCCTGGCGCTGACCACGGCCACGAGCCTGGTCGCCTCGCGCCGGCGCGAGCAGGAGCCGGAGGCGCCCGAGGACGTCACCGTCTGACCGGACGCCAGCAGTGTTGCCGGGGCCGGACCGTCAGTCGACGGCTCCGGCCCCGGCAGTCGACTTGGCGGCGGCCTTCTTCTGCTTCTTGTAGTCGCGCACCTTCTGCAGCGACGCGGGGTCGACCACGTCGGCCACCGACCGGTAGCCGTCGAGGGCGTAGTCGCCGACGACGCCCTCCCAGCCGTCGGGGCGCACGCCGCGCTGCTTGGCGAGCAGGGCGACGAAGATCTGCGCCTTCTGCTTGCCGAAGCCGGGCAGCGCCATGATCCGCCTGAGCAGGTCCTTGGCGTCCGACGCCTCGGTCCACAGCCGGGAGGCGTCCCCGTCGTAGTCGTCGGTGACGATCCGGGCGAGCTCCTGGAGCTTGGTCGACATCGAGCCGGGGAACCGGTGGATGGCGGGGGTCGTGGCCGCCATCGCCGCGAACTCCTCGGGGTCCGCGGCGGCGATCGCGGCCGGGTCGAAGGAGCCGAAGCGCGCGGTCACCTTGGCGGGACCGCGGAACGCGTGCTCCATGGGGTACTGCTGGTCGAGCATCATCCCCGCGAGGAGCGCGAAGGACGACTCGTCGAGGATCTGGTCGGCGGCGGCGTCGCCGGTGATCTGGATGGCCATGCGGCCATCTTGCCCGATCCGGGCGTGGCCGCCGACCGTGTCGTGGGTGCTTCCTCGGCCGGCCCTCAGTCCGCCTTGACCGCGAGCACCGGGCAGTGCGCGTCGAGCAGGATGCGCTGCGCGTTGGAGCCGAGGATGAGCTTGCCGACGGGCGAGCGGCGCCGCAGGCCGATGACGAGGAGCTCGGCGGAGTTGGCCTCGGCGAGGCTGATCAGGTCCTCGGCCGGCTCGAAGCCGCGCACGAGCTGCCGGATGTCGTACTCCACGCCGGACGCGTCGAGCGTCGTGCGCACGGCCTCCATGTCGTCCTCGGCCGCTCGCGCCTTGTTCTGGTCGAAGTCGTTGCCGCCGCGGTGGGAGTTGACCACCACGAGCTTGCTGCCCCGCAGCTTGGCCTCCGAGATGGCGGTGGCGAGAGCGGCTTCGCCCTCCGGCTTGGGGACGTATCCGACGACGACGGTGCCCATGGGGTCTCCTTCTCGCGTGCCGGCGCGCAAGGTTGCGCCCGGGCTCGTTTGCACCGTACCGAATCCGTGCGCTCCGCGGGAGCCTGTGGAGGACGCGATGCGGATCGGGTCGCACCGGGGCAGGGTGGTCCCATGCCGCTGTCCGCGCCCATCACCCGCACCGACCACGCCGTGCTGCGGGCCGCCGTCATCGCGCTCAAGGAGGAGACGCCGCGCGGTCGCCTGCCGGTCGTGCTGCACGTGGGCGTGCCGGGTCGGGCGCACGCCTCGCACGGCGTGGCACCCGGCCAGCGGCTCGACCAGGCCCTGCGCGGCGACCTGTGTGCGGCCCTGCTCCAGCGCACGGCGACGGCCGGTCCGAGGTGGGCCTGGCTCACCCGCAGCGGGCCGCTGGAGCTGCACGACGCCGACGTCGCCTGGTCGGCTGCGTGGTACGCCGCGTGCGCGGAGGCGCAGGTCGACGTGCCGTTCGTCGTGGTCACGCGCGCCGGCTGGCGCGACCCGCGCAGCGACGTACGCCGCGAGTGGAGCCGACTGCGTCGTCGCTCGGGGACGCCGGAGAGTCCGGGGAGCTGATCAGTCCCAGGTGTGGGCGGGCTCGTTGGTGTGCATGCGCTCGCGATACTCCAGCAGCGTGGCCCGCAGGGCGTCGAACCGGTCCTCGCTGCCGCGCTGGTGCATGCGGTTCACGAACCACTCGGCCCCGTTGGTGCCCAGCAGGCACCGCTGCTCGATGATCCCGAGCAGCCGGTCGCGCACCGACGCCTCGACGCCCCACGAGTCGAGCCCCTCGGCCGCCATCGGGAGCAGGCGGCGCACGACGAGCTCGGTGGCCCGCACCTGGCCGATGCCGGGCCAGTAGATCTGGGCGTCGATGCCCTGCTGGGCGGCGACGTGGAAGTTCTCCTCGGCGGCCGAGAATGACATCTGCGACCACAACGGCCGCTCGCTCTCGGCCAGGAAGCGCACCAGCCCGAAGTAGAAGGCGGCGTTGGCGATCGTGTCGGCCACCGTGGGCCCCGCGGCCAGCAGCCGGTTCTCCACGCGCAGGTGCGGCACTCCCCCGGCGATGTCGTAGACGGGACGGTTCCAGCGGTAGATCGTGCCGTTGTGGAGCCGCAGCTCAGGCAGGTTGGGGGTGCCACCCGACTCCAGGACCTCGAGCGGGTCCTCGTCGTCGGTGATCGGCAGCAGGGCCGGGAAGTAGCGGACGTTCTCCTCGAACAGGTCGAAGACCGAGGTGACCCAGCGCTCGCCGAACCACACGCGCGGCCGTACGCCCTGCACCTTGAGCTCGTCGCTGCGGGTGTCGGTGGCCTGCTCGAACAACGGGATGCGGGTCTCGCGCCACAGCTCCTTGCCCAGGAGGTACGGCGAGTTGGCGGCCACCGCGAGCTGCACCCCGGCGATCGCCTGCGACGCGTTCCAGTAGTCGGCGAAGTCGTCGGGCGAGGTCTGCACGTGGAACTGGGTGCTCGTGCACGCGGCCTCGGGCACGATCGAGTCGGCCGTGGTGGAGAGCCGGTCGCGGCCGGTGATGTTGATGGTGATGTCCTCACCGCGCGCGGAGAGGATCTGCTCGCTCAGCAGCTTGTAGCGCGGGTTGGAGCTGAGGCTGTTGACCTCCATGTGGCCCTCGTCGAGGGTCGGGAGGATGCCGATCATCACCTGGTGGGCGCCCGACCTCGACGCCTTCTCCTCGGCGTCGTTGAGGGAGCGGCGCAGGCTCTCCTCGAAGGTCGTCAGCCCGCCCTCGCGCAGGGTCGCCGGGGCGACGTTGATCTCGATGTTGAACTGGCCCAGCTCGGTCTGGAACTCGGGCGAGGCGATCGCCTCGAGCACCTCGGCGTTCTTCAGGGCCGGGTCGCCGTTCTCGTCGACGAGGTTGAGCTCGACCTCGAGCCCGGTCATCGGGTCGTCGGTGTCGAAGCGGGCCTCCCGCAGCATCCGGGCGAACACGTCGAGGTTGCGGCGCACCTTCTCCCGGTGCTGGGTGCGGTCCGCGCGTGAGAACTCCTGCTGCTCCACCTCTTCGCCCATGGGGTGACCCTAGCGAGGAGCGCGCCGCGGCGGGAGGAGCCGACCAGCCGTCAGGCGGCGCCCTCCCCCGGCCGCGTCATCGACGCCCACAGGTCGGGCGAGGTGGCGGACGTCAGGAGGTCCGCCACCAGCCGCGCGAGCGAGTGCTGCGGCGCGACCGAGCGAGCCAGGTCGACGGCGCACCAGGCGAGCGCCCCCTCGCCGGCGAGCCAGGCGGTGAACGCGAGGACCGAGGCCGGACCGGGCACCAGCACCTCCGGCGTGCGCCGCACGACGTCGCTCCAGAACTCGACGTACGTCCGGGCGACGTCGCGGGTGAGCCAGCACCAGGCCTCGTCCCGCAGGTCAGGGAGCGCGAGCGCGACGGCCAGCGTGGCCACTGCCTCGGCCGGGGCCGGCTCCCGCGCCTCGGCGTGCCGGCTCACCAGCGGGCGCACCCCGGCCGGGGCGAGCGGCCGGGCGGCGTCGAGCAGGTCACCCACCTGACGGGCGGCGTCGTCGTCGCGGGCGAGGGTGGCGGCGAGCGCCTCCCGCGAGGCGTGGGTGACGCGACCGCTGAGGACGGACTCGGCGGCGAACCGGTGGTGGTCGACGTCGAAGGGGACGCCGCGGTAGGTCTCGGGCGCGCGGCCCGGCAGGACCGAGAACCAGTGACCGTCGTGGACCCGGAGCACCTCGAACACCTCGACACCGGCGGCGGCGAGGGCCTCGTGCAGCGTCCACGCGGTCTCGTCGGCGACGGCGGTGTCGTCGTCGTAGACGACGAGCACGACCGTGGTCACGGCGTGCGCGGCAACAGGATGCAGGAGCGCCTCGACGACCAGGTCGACGTCGGACTCGTCGTCGGGCAGGTCGGCGCGGGCGTGGAACGGCCGGTCACCGGCGAGGCTGAGGAGCACGACCGAGTGGGCGGGTCGGAAGCCGATGGCGACGGGGACGAAGGCCAGCAGGTCCTCGGGACAGGTGGCCCGCATCGGGCGCGGGCTGTGGTGTGGAGTGGTCATGGACGGACGCTTCCCCTCGCTACGACAAGGATGCGAGGAGATGTCGGGCTGTGGACAACCGACTGCGACAATGGCGGGATGAGGCGGAACGGCACGTGAGGAGCACCGCCTCGGTCCTCCACCTCGACCTCGACGCGTTCTTCGCCGCCGTGGAGCAGCGCGACAAGCCGTCGCTGCGCGGCAAGCCGGTCATCGTGGGCGGGGTCGGCGGGCGGGGCGTCGTCGCCACCGCGTCCTACGAGGCCCGGGTGTTCGGCGTCCGCTCGGCGATGTCGACGCGCGAGGCCCGGGCCCGTTGCCCGCACGCGGCGTTCCTGACGGGTCGCTTCCACGCCTACCGCGAGACGTCCGGCAAGGTGATGGCGGTCCTGCGCGCCGCGTCCCCGCTGGTCGAGCCGCTCTCCCTCGACGAGGCCTTCGTCGACCTCGCCCAGGCCGGGCTGCCGGACCTGGAGGTGGCCACCGTCGCGGCGTACGGCGAGGAGCTGCGCGCGCAGGTCGCCGAGGTCACCGGCGGGCTGACCGGGAGCGTGGGCATCGGGTCCTCGAAGTTCATCGCCAAGGTCGCCAGCGAGCTCGACAAGCCGGACGGGTTGACCGTGGTCGCGCCCGGCACCGAGCGCGACCTGCTGCGACCGATGAAGGTGGGCGTCATCCCGGGCGTCGGCCCCGCCACCAACGAGCGGCTGCGACGCGCCGGCATCCACACCATCGCCGACCTCGAGGCGGTGACCGAGGACGAGATGGTGCGCCTGCTCGGCAACGCCCACGGCCACGGCCTCTTCCGGCTCGCCCGCGCCCAGGACGACCGGCCGGTGGTCGCCGACCGCGAGACCAAGTCGGTCAGCTCCGAGGGCACCTACGACACCGACCTCACCGACCGGAAGCTGATGGAAGGCCTGCTGGCGCGGCAGGCCACGCACGTCGGGGAACGGCTGCGCAAGCACGGGCTGTCGGGGCGCACGGTGACGATCAAGGTGCGCCTCCACGACTTCACCACGCTGAGCCGGTCGTCCACGCTGCCGAGCCCGACCGACAGCGGACCGGCCATCGGACGCGTCGCACGCTCCCTGCTCGCCGACCTGGACACCTCCGGTGGGGTGCGGCTGCTCGGCGTCGGGGTCTCGGGCCTCGCCGACTGGATCCAGGAGGACCTGTTCGGCGAGACGGAGCCGGAGGAGCCCGAGGTCGAGCTCCCGGCGCTGCCCTCCACCCGACGGTCCTACTCCCCCGGCATGGACGTGGTCCACGACGAGATGGGCCCCGGCTGGGTCTGGGGCTCCGGCAAGGGCGTGGTGACCGTGCGCTTCGAGACGGCTCGGACGCCGCCCGGCCCGGTGCGGTCCTACTCCGTGGACGACCCGGCGCTCGCACCTGCCCCCGTGCCGACCGAGGGATGAGGCCCGGCGGCCCCGCGACGTACGCCGGCACGTCATCCGCCGTTCGTTGCGGCCCGCGACGGGCGCTGCGACCATGGACGGGAGAAATGGGTGAGGGGCTCCAGGCGGTATGAGCGCTTGGAGCCCCTCGGTCTGACCGGTTGCGGTGACGTCCGGTCGATCATGACCTCCGCCGTCCTCCGAGGACCCCGTCACCGGGCCCCCGCAGCGAGCAAGCTCGCCGGGTGAGTTCGACTTTCCGATCCGATCCCCAACCCCGCAAGCGGTGTTGGTAGGGAGAGTTCTATGTCGCCGCGGCGGTGCCGCGCAAGGGGTTCGCGGAACAAAACCTCTGGTCCCACAGGCACGTCCACAGAAGGGTGCCTGTGCTCCACAGGTGGCGGCCCGTTCTCCACACAGGTGTGGATCACCCTGTGGATGACCAACACCGCGCATCCCTGTGGCCATCCATGGGTACGCACGCTCCGAACCACCCCTGAGAAGTCCCTGAGAGTTGGTCGAGGTTGCAACTCTGCGGAACAGCCGGACGTCAGTGCAGATGAAGGGCAACCACAGTTGCCGGGGAATCTCCGGACACCGTGAGCCGTTGAACACGACGTGACGCGATCCCGGGGATGCGGCACTACGGAGGAGGCGACCATGACCACGACACAGATCACCAAGAACGCACCGGCCCGCAGCGCGGCCGGCCGGGGCACGCGCGGAGCCACGCGGGAGATCGAAGGTCGCGACAGCGTCGGGTTGTACCTCGACGAGATCGCTCGCACTCCCCTGCTCGACGCCGCCACCGAGGTCGAGCTCTCCAAGACCATCGAGGCCGGCCTGCTGGCCGAGAAGCTGCTCGAGGAGGGCCGCGTCGGCCGCAAGAAGGGTGGCGCCCCGATGAGCGCCAACCAGGAGGAGCTCGAGTGGCTGGCCGAGGAGGGCCGCAAGGCCGTCGACCAGTTCATCTCCGCCAACCTGCGCCTCGTCGTGTCGATCGCCCGCAAGTACGGCCGCTCGCAGATGCCGATGCTCGACCTGATCCAGGAGGGCAACACCGGCCTGATCCGCGCGGTCGAGAAGTTCGACTACTCCAAGGGCTACAAGTTCTCGACGTACGCCACGTGGTGGGTGCGCCAGGCCATCACCCGCGGCATCGCCCAGCAGGCCCGCGTCGTCCGGCTGCCCGTCCACGTCGTCGAGGAGCTCAACCAGGTCTCGGGCGCGCGGCGCACCCTCGAGCGCCAGCTCGGCCGGGACCCGGAGCCGCACGAGATCGCCACCGAGCTCGGGATGGACATCGACCGCGTCCTCGACCTGATGTCGTGGGGCCGTGACCACGTCTCCCTCGACACCCCGGTCGACGAGGACGGCGACACCTCGCTCGGCGACCTGATGGCGCAGGAGACGGCCCCCGGCCCCGACCTGGAGTTCCTCGACGTCGAGGCCCGCCAGCGCCTCGAGGACCTGGTCGCGCACCTCGACGACCGGGCCGCCGACATCATCCGGGCCCGCTACGGCCTGACCGACGGCCGGCAGCACAAGCTCGCCGACATCGGCGCCAAGCACGGCATCTCCGCCGAGCGCGTGCGCCAGCTCGAGCGGGAGGCGCTGCAGAAGCTCCGCCGCATCGGCGACCCGGACCTCGCGACCGGCACCGCCGCCTAGCAGCACCCGTCACCGAGGCCCGCTCCGACGCACGTCGGGGCGGGCCTCGGGGCGTCTCGGACGTCGGTCGCGGCGGTGAGCCAGCCACGTTCCCGATCCGCGGACCGTGGCTCGCGCACCGCCGCCGTACGCCGACACGCGCCCACCCCTCCGAGCGGTGACCCACCCACAGTCCACCGCCGCGAACCGTGGCTCACGCACCGCCGCGGGGCGGCGACAAGGGAGCAGGGATCAGTACGCCGCGGAGGTGAGCGCGGCGGCCGCGTCGAGGGCGACGGTCCCGACATCGGCGGGCACGGGCTGCTCGGCGGCGGCACGCTGCTGCCAGAGCTGGAGGGCCACGACGCGCGCCGCGGCCTCCTCGATCCGCTCGCGGGACAGGTCGCCCTGCCTGAGTGCCTGCGTGACCACGCGATGGGTCTCGACGGTGTCGACGGGCATCAGCAACAGGTCGGCCCCGGCGTTGAGCGCGGCCACGGCCGGCTTGAACGACGACGCCACCGCGCCCATCCCGAGCGAGTCGGTGATGGCGACCCCCTGGAACCCCAGGTCGTCGCGGAGCAGGTCGTAGACCTCGGGCGCCAGCGAGGCGGGCACACCCGGAGCGATCGCGGTCAGGTCGAGGTGGCTCATCATCACGGCCGGGGCATGGGTGGCGATCGCGGCCTCGAAGGGAGGCAGGTCGTGCGCCTCGATCTCGGCGAGGGTCGAGTCGAGGACCGGCAGCGTGTCGTGGCTGTCGCTGGTCGCGGCGCCGTGGCCCGGGAAGTGCTTCGCGGTCGACACGACCCCCGCCGCGTCGAACCCGCGCACGGCCGCGGCGGTCGCCTTGGCGGCGACGGCCGGGTCCTCGCTGGCCGAGCGGGTGCCGATCGTCGGGTCAGCCGCGCCGATCGTCACGTCCGCCACGGGGGCGAAGACCCAGGTGAAGCCGAGGTCGCGCAGCTCCAGTCCGGTGGCGTACGCCGCCTGGCGCACGATCTCGCGACCCGACGGCCCGTCGGCCTCGATGGCCGCGCCCGCCGCCGTGAACGCGGGGAACTCGGTGGCGATGCCGCGCAGGTGCGAGACATAGCCGCCCTCCTGGTCGACGCCGAGGACGGGCGGGTAGCTGCGACCGTCGTCGAGCGATGCCTGCGTCAGCTCGGCGGTCATCTCCCGCACCTGGGTCTCGTCGACGACGTTGCCGTTGGTGATGGAGATCCCGGCGAGATGGTGCTCGCGCAGCATGGTGGCGACCTCGGTGGGGTCGGTGCCGAGGTAGCGGCCGACGATGACCTGCCCGGCGACCTCCTCGTCGCTCATGTCGGCCACGATCGCCTTCGCCCGGTCGAGCTCGCCGAGGGTCGGTCCCCAGCCCAGCCGGGTGCTGGGGTCCGGCGTCGGCTCCTGCGTGGCGCTCGAGCTCGCCGCGGGCTCCGCGCCGGTCGTCTCCGGCGCTCCGCTCGTGGACGTGCACGCCGCCAGCACGCCGACCACCAGGCTGGCCGTCAGGGCCAGGGCGGCTGATCGGGGGGTGGACACGGCGCGAAGGCTACCCGCGACGGCGGGCCCGTCCGAAACGCCGCGCCTCAGGCCTCGGCCAGCAGCGCGGCGTACACCGCGACGACCCGGTCGCGCAGCTCGTCGATGCTGCCGGTGTTCTCGATGACGTGGGTCGCGATGGCGAGCCGGTCCTCACGGGTCACCTGCGCCGCGATCCGGGCGAGGGCCTCGTCCCGGGTCCAGCCGCGGTCGGCGACCATCCGCGCGACCTGCACCTCGGGCGGGCTGTCGACCACGATCACGGCGTCGAAGGTGTCGGCCCGACCCCCCTCGGCCAGCAGAGGGATGTCGTGGACCACGAGGTCGTCGTCGTCCGCCTCCGCCTCGAGCTCCGCCATCCGTGCGATGACGAGCGGGTGGACGATCGCCTCGAGGCGCTTGCGTGCGTCGTCGTCGCCGAAGACCAGCGCCCCCATCGCCGGGCGGTCCAGGTCGCCGTCCGGCGTCAGCAGCGAGGGTCCGAACTCCGCCACCACCGCGTCGAGCCCGGGCGTCCCCCGACCCACGACCTCGCGCGCCAGCACGTCGGCGTCGACGATCACCGCACCCAGCTCGGCCAGCATCCCCGACACCGTGCTCTTGCCCGAGGCGATCCCCCCGGTCAGTCCGACCCGCATGGTCACTGTTCTCCCAACGTCGTGAGGATCCGGTCCAGCGTACGGCGATCACGCTCGCCGAGGACGTCGAGCACGCGCTCCGCGGCCTGCCCACGGACGTCCTCGATCCGCCGCAGCAACAGGCTGCCCTCGGCGGTGAGGGACACCAGGGACGCGCGCCGGTCGGACGGGTCGGCCACCCGCTCGATCCAGCCCTGCTCCTCCAGCGCGTCGGCGACCTCGGTGGTCGAGCGCGGCGTGATCCGGAGCCAGCCGGCGAGCACGGACAGGCGCAGCGGCTCGTGCGAGGCGATCACCCGCAGCGCGCGCGACTGGGAGGGGGTGATCCCCCACCCCTCGAGCTCGTGGGCCGTCTCGCGCCGGATCCGACGGGCGACCGCCATCAGCAGGTCTCCGGTCGAGTCGGACGGGGGCGACGTCATGGAATAACGATAGCGACAACGCGGTTGTAGCCTCATAGTGAGGTTACCTCACGACTTCAGACCTGAGAGGAGTTGGTCGCATGGATGACCAGCAGAGCTCCCGCCGCTCCCGCAGCGGCCGTCCCGACCCCGCCGACCGGCGGCAGCTCGTGGACCACCCCGTGTCGCTGGCCCGGATCGCGCGCCTCTTCGCGCCGCACCGCGCCACCCTGGCGATCGTGATCGCCCTGATCGTGCTGAGCTCGGCCGTCGGCCTGGCCCAGCCGTTCCTCGTCCGGCACGTCATCGACGACGCGCTCCCCCAGCAGGACGTGCGCCTGCTGGTCCTGCTGGTCCTCGGCATGCTCGGCGTCGCGGTCGCGACCGCCGCCATCGGCGTCGTGCAGACCTGGCTCTCGACCGCGGTCGGCCAGCGCGTCATGCACCGCCTGCGCAGCGACCTGTTCGCGCACCTCCAGCGCCAGTCGCTCGGCTTCTTCACCCGCACCCGCGGCGGTGACGTCCAGTCCCGCCTCGTCAACGACATCGGCAGCATGCAGGGAGTCGTCACCAGCACCGCCACCTCGATCGCGGCCAACGTGACCGTCGTGATCGGCACCGCCATCGCGATGGTCGCCCTGAGCTGGCGCCTCGCGCTGCTCTCCCTGGTCGTGCTCCCCCCGGCGGTCCTGCTGACCCGGCAGGTGGCGCGGATGCGGCACACCATCACCGCCCAGCGCCAGCGCCGGCTGGCCGACCTGCACGTGCAGATCGAGGAGGGGCTCTCGGTCAGCGGCGTGCTGCTCACCAAGACCCTCGGCGTCGGCAGCGCGCTCAGCGCCCGCTTCGAGGACACCTCGGCCGACCTCGTCGACCTCGAGATCCGCTCCCGCCTCGCCGGTCGCTGGCGGATGGCGACGATGAACATCATCTTCGCCGCGATCCCGGCCGCCATCTACCTCGCCGCCGGCTTCCCCGCGACCGCCGGCGGCATGACCATCGGCACCCTCGTCGCGTTCATCGCCCTCCAGGGGACCCTGTTCCGCCCACTGATGGGGCTCCTCAACGTCGGCGTCGACATCACCTCGTGCATGGCCCTGTTCTCCCGGATCTTCGAGTACGCCGACCTGCCGGTCGACCTCCCCGAGCCCGTCGACCCCGTGCCGCTCCCCCGGCTCGGCGGACAGGTCACCTTCGAGCACGTGGGCTTCGGCTACGACCCCGACCGCCCCGTCCTCACCGACATCGACCTCACGGTGCCCGCGGGCTCCAGCCTGGCGCTCGTCGGCACGACCGGCAGCGGCAAGTCCACGATGGCCGGGCTGGTCGCCCGCCTGCACGACCCGACGCAGGGCCGCGTGCTGGTCGACGGCGTCGACGTCCGCGACGTGGCGGCGACCGACCTCGCGAGCCGGGTCGGGATGGTGACCCAGGAGACCTACCTGATGCACACCAGCATCCGCCAGAACCTGCTGCACGCCCGTCCCGACGCCACCCAGCAGGAGATCGAGGACGCGTGCCGCCAGGCGCAGGTCCACGACCTGATCGCCGGGCTGCCGGACGGCTACGACACGATCGTCGGCTCGCGCGGCCACCGGTTCTCCGGAGGCGAGAAGCAGCGCCTCGCGATCGCGCGCACCCTGCTCCGCGACCCGGCCGTGCTGGTGCTCGACGAGGCCACCAGCGCCCTCGACAACGAGACCGAGCGGGCCATCCAGGCCTCCCTCGACGCGCTGGCACGGGGTCGCACCACGATCACCATCGCGCACCGGCTCTCCACCGTCCGCAACGCCGACCGGATCGCCGTGCTCGACCACGGCCGCGTCGTGGAGACCGGCACCCACGAGGAGCTGCTGCTCCGGGGCGGGCACTACGCCACCCTGGTCCGCGGCAGCCTCGCCGAGGCCGCCTGACGGCGGTGCGTCAGCCGGTCACCTGCCGGCGCATCACCCAGCGCCACTTGGCGATCCTGCGGTCCCGCTCGAAGCCGAGGTCGGCATACAGCGTCTCAGGCCCCGTGTGGAGGTAGGCGCCCCGCTGCGGGGGTCGGTCGTCCACCTGCTCGGGGTAGGCCTCGACGACGCCGCCCCCGGCCGCCACGATCTCCGCGAGCACGCCGGTCACCGCGGCCCGGGCCACCCCTTGGCCGCGGTGCCGCCTGTCGGTGAAGATGCAGCCGATGCGCCAGTCGGGCAGGTCGGTGAGCTCGCGGGCGTACGCCGTGGCGTTCTTGATGGTGGCGATCTCGTCGGGCGAGCCGAACTGGCACCAGCCCACGGCCTCGTCGCCGTCGTAGACGAGCAGCTGGTGGACGGTCTCCTCACGGACGCGGGCGAGCTTGGCCTCCCGGTTGCCCTCCGCGCTGCCGGCCGAGAATCCCTCCGGGTGGAAGCCCATGCACCAGCACCCGCCCCACACGCCGTTGTTGGCCTCGACCAGCCGGGCGAAGTCGGGCCAGGTGTCCTCCGTCAGGAGCCGCGTGGTGTAGCCGCGTTCCGCCATCACGTCGTCCATCGTCCGTCCTCTCCCGGTGCAGCGCGATCAGAAGGCGGACACGGCGCCGTGCGACCGCTCCCGGCGGCTCAGCGCGCGGACCAGGTCGACCGATCCGTGGCGGCGGGCCGCCAGGGCTGCCAGCAGGGCCAGCACCGGCTCCACGACCTCCGGCGAGAAGTCCGGCGGCGGCGTGCCGATGCTGACGGCGAGGTCGTCGGCGTGCACCACGATCTCCATCAGCCGCACGACCAGGAAGTCGTCGGTGGGCAGCGCGCAGTCCTGCCAGGGCACGTAGGTGGTCGGTCCGGCGGCCGCGATCGCCGCCGCCAGCTCCCGGGCGGAGGACCGGAGCACCTCGAGCGACTCCTCGGCACCAGCAGCGGCCATCGCGTTGAAGTCGTCGCGGATGGAGGTGTTCTCCGCCGCGTCGACCGGGGCTCGCCACCAGTCGACCCGGTCGTAGTGGTCGACCAGCTGGACCGCGTCGGCTCCCGGTGGTCCGGGAGTCGTGAGGAACTCCACCGCGCACTCGGGCTGGCTGACCAGGTGTCGCACCAGCCCGCCGACCGTCAGCCCGTCCAGCGCCGAGGTCCGGTCCCACGCCTCGGCGACGGCCGTGCTCTCGACGAGCGGGGCGAGGAGGTCGACGGCGTCGACGACGGCGGAGCGGTCCAGGGTCCCGGCGAAGGTGAGCGGCATGGACCCACCGTGCCAGAGGTCGCGGACGATCGGCGTCCGGAACCTCGGATCAGCTCGGCTGCAGGCCGGCCTTCGCGGCGTACGTCGCTGCCTGCTCGTCGGCGTCGAGCTGACCGGTCAGCAGGCGCTCGGTGGTCCAGTGGTCGACGGACAGGCCGGTCTGGGCGACGTAGCCGGCCAGCTCCGGCTCGAGCGCCCGCGCCAGCGTCATCAGGTCCGCCCCCGTCGGCGCGGTGCCGGTGATCGACGGGGACCCCGCCATCAGCTTCCGCAACGGCGGGTAGGGCTTGAACCGACCGACCCCGATGTGCTCGGTGACCCGGTCGAGCGTCGCGTTGGGCTCGGCCAGCATGGTCGCGAAGTCGATGAAGAGCCACTGCTCGCGCGGGAACACGCTGAGCCCGTGGCGGACCTGCCCGCCGTAGTAGCCGCGGATCACGCCGGAGGCACGCATGAACCTCGCCCGCCCGCCGGGGCCGGCGAACTCCGCCGGCAGCTCGGTCGGGAAGTCGTCGGGCCGCCACGCCATCATCTCGGGCCAGTCGGGTGCCTTGTCGGGCTGGCGTTCGCGCACCATCACCCACTGGCTGACGAGCCGGTCGATCGGGTCGCGGAAGGTGGCGATCAGCCGCATGTCGGGGCGCTGGGTGCGCATCCGCTCCAGCGCCCCGGGCATCAGCAGGTAGCGCGGCGTGGCGTCGCCGAGGGCGGCGTGGATGGGGCGCGCGTGCGTGATGCCGTACGTCGCGTGGTCGAGCTCGCGCCAGGTGGCCTCGTCGACGTCGAACCATCCCATCTCCTTGCGTGGCGGGCGGGCCACCTGTGGGTGCTGGTTGAGCATCCACTGGAGCGTGGACGTGCCTGCCTTCTGGGCGCCGACGATCGAGAAGGTGAAGGGCAGGAACGCCACCGGGTCAGCCCTGCGCCGAGGCGGTCGCCTGCTCCGCGGCGGCCAGCAGGATGCAGGTCGCGACCGCGTCGATGGCGGCCGTGACCTCCTCGAGCGGCGGCATGGTCGGGGCGATCCGGATGTTCTGGTCGTGGGGGTCCTGGCCGTGCGGGAAGGACGAGCCGGCCTGGGTCAGCGCGACGCCCGCGTCCTTGGCCAGCGCGATGACGCGAGCCGCGGTGCCGGGCACCACGTCGAGGTTGACGAAGTAGCCGCCGGCGGGCTTGTTCCAGGTCGCGACGTCGTAGCCGCCGAGCCGCTCGGAGAACACCCGGTCGACCTCGGCGAACTTCGGGGCGATGATCTCGCGGTGCTTGGCCATGTGGTCGCGCACGCCCTGGGCCGAGCCGAAGAACTGGACGTGGCGCAGGTGGTTGACCTTGTCGGGGCCGATCGAGCCGTTGCCGAGGTGCCCGAGGTACCACGCGACGTTGTTCACCGAGGCGGCGAGGAACGCGACCCCGGCGCCGGCGAAGGTGATCTTGGAGGTCGAGGCGAACATGATCGGCCTGTCCGGGTGGCCCGCGGCCGACGCCAGGGTGAGGATGTCGGCGCTCTTGGCCTCCTCCTCGGTGAGGTGGTGCAGCGCGTAGGCGTTGTCCCAGAAGATCTTGAAGTCGTGGGCGGCGGTCTCCATCGAGGCGAGCCGCGCGGCCACCTCCTGGCTGCACACGGAGCCGGCCGGGTTGGCGTAGGTCGGGACGACCCACATGCCCTTGATCGAGCGGTCGTCCTTGACCAGGCGTGCGACCGCCTCGGCGTCGGGACCGTCGTCGTTCATCGGCACCGTGATCATCTCGATGCCGAGCGACTCGAGCAGCGTGAAGTGGCGGTCGTAGCCGGGGACCGGGCAGATGAACTTGATCGTCCCTTCCTTGCTCCACGCGCGGTCGCTGTCGCGGGCGCCGAAGAGCAGCATGTAGATCAGGCAGTCACGCATCATGGTCAGGCTGGAGTTGCCCCCTGCGATGACCTGCTCGGGCTCGACCCACAGCAGGTCGGCGAACATCTCGCGCAGCTCGGTCAGGCCGGTGAGGCCGCCGTAGTTGCGGACGTCGGTGCCGGACCCGTCGGTGAAGCCGTTGGGCAGGTTGAGCAGCTCGTCGGAGAGGTCCAGCTGCGCCGCCGACGGCTTGCCCCGCGTCAGGTCGAGCTTGAGGCCACGGGTCTTCAGGTCGTCGTACGCCGTCGTCTGCTCCTGGAGCAGGGCGGCGAGGTCGTCACGGGACAGGGCGGCGAGGGGCTGGTGCGTCACGAGGGCAAGGCTACCGAGGTCGGTGCGGCGTCGCTCAGGCTGTCTGGCTGAAGGTACGGCGATACTCCACCGGGCTCACACCGCGGCTGCGGCCGAAGTGGTGGCGCAGCGTGGCGGCGTTGCCGAAGCCCACCTCGCCCGCGATCCAGTCGATCGAGTGGTCGGTCTGCTCGAGCAGCTCCTCGGCCGCCTGGACGCGCTGGGCGAGCACCCAGCTGTACGGCGTCGTGCCGGTCTCGTCCTTGAAGCGCCGAGCGAAGGTGCGCGGCGACATGTGCATGTGGCGGGCCAGCTCCTCGACGGTGAGCTCCTCGGCGAGGTTGGCCGAGATCCACGCCAGCAGGGGCGCCAGTGCCTCCGACTCGCACACCGGCACCGGACGGGCGATGTACTGCGCCTGCCCGCCGTCGCGGTGCGGCGGGACCACGATCCGGCGGGCGGCCGTGGCGGCGACGCGCGACCCGAACTGCTGGCGCATCAGGTGCAGCGCCGCGTCGAGCCCGGCGGCGGAGCCGGCGCCGGTCACCAGGTTGTCCTCCTGGACGTAGAGCACGTTGCCGTCGACGAGCGCCTCGGGATAGAGCGCGGCCAGCTCGTCGACGTGCCGCCAGTGGGTGGTGCAGCGCTTGCCGTCCAGCAGGCCGGCCTCGCCGAGGATGAACGCGGCCGAGCAGTGCGCGAAGACGAAGGCCCCGCGACCGTGCGCGTGCTGGACGAGCTCGACGACCTCGGGCGACGGCTCGAGGTAGCCCCGCTTGGGGATCACGCAGACGAGGTCGGCGTCGGCGGCCTGGTCGAGGCCGAGGTCGACGTGCAGGTCGTAGACACTGCCCCGGACACGCCCCGGACGAGGCGTGGTCACGACGAAGTCGAAGACGGGGTTGTCGTCCTCGGGGTGGTAGGGCTCGGCCCACACCTCGCACATCGCGCCCAGCCCGAACGGCTCGGCCCCGTCCTGGACCACCACGGCGACCTTGTGCATGGGGCCAGCCTGCGCCATGAGTGGCAGAAAATCAACTAACCCTGTCATTCCTGCCACTGGTGGCAGCATCGCGATGGGCGCAGACTTTCTGCCATGACCTCCTTCGCCTTCATCATCGTCCTCGCCGCCCTCGCCACGCTGCTCGTCAGCTACGCCCGCCACGACCTGTTCGCCGGATCCGCCACCCACGCGGACGACCACGACGAGCTCGGTCCCGTCGAGGTGCGCCAGCACCTCGTTCCCCGCAGCTCCTGACTCCCGTTGGCGGTACGCCGGTCGTCCTTGCTTGGATGAGGCGCATGGACGCACCGCACCTCGGCCCCGGGAGCCGGGTCGCCCTGCTCGTGCCGGGCTCGGCGCCGTACGTCGACCTCGTGCTCGCGCTCCTGGCCGACGGCGTCTTCCCGGTCCCCCTCGACCCGGCCCTGACCGAGTCCGAGCGCACGCGCATCCTCGAGCCGATCCGCCCCGACCTCGTCGTGACCGACCAGCGCGACCTCGAGCGCCTGCTCGAGGCCCACGCGGCCGGTCGCTCCCGCGCTCCGCAGGGGCGACCGATCCACTGCACCAGCGGGACGACCGGCACGCCGAAGGGCGTCTTCTCCGGCCTGCTCTCCCCCGCCGACGCGGCGGCGCTCGTCGCCGAGGAGCGCGACCTGTGGGGCTTCGGTGCCGACGACGTCAACCTCGTGCTGAGCCCGCTGCACCACTCGGCTCCGCTGCGGTTCGCGATGGGCACGCTGCTGGCCGGGGGCAGGATCGTCGTCCCGGGCAGGTTCGACCCGGCCGTCGTGACCGCGGCCGTCCGGGAGCACCGCCCGACCACGATGTTCTGCGTGCCGACCCACCTCCAGCGGCTCTTCGCCCACTGGGACGAGGTCGGCGTCCCCGACCTGTCGAGCTTCCGGCTGGTCGCGCACGCCGGAGCGCCCTGCCCGACGTCGCTGAAGCACCGACTGATCGAGGCCTTCCCGGACGCGAGCACGTGGGAGTTCTACGGCTCCACGGAGGGACAGTTCACGGCCTGCCGCTCCGAGGACTGGCTCGAGCACCCGGGGACCGTCGGGCGGGCCCGGCCCGGCCGCTCCATCACCACCGACGAGGACGGCCGGCTGTGGTGCGTGGTGCCACCCCACGCGCGCTTCACCTACCTCGGCGCCCCGGAGAAGACCGCCGCGGCGTGGCGCGAGACCTCCGACGGTCCGGCGTTCACCGTCGGCGACGTCGGGCGCATCGACCCCGACGGCTTCGTCCACCTCGACGGCCGGCGTGACGACCTCGTCATCAGCGGCGGCGTGAACGTCTATCCCCTCGAGGTCGAGAACGCCCTGCGCGAGGTCGAGGGCGTCGAGGACGTGGCGGTGTTCGGCCTCCCCGACCCCGACTGGGGCCAGCGGGTCTGCGCCGCGGTCGTCGGGAGCGTGGACACCGGTGTGCTGGTCGGGCACGCGCGCGCCGTGCTTGCTCCGGCGAAGCGACCCAAGACCTACCTCCACGTCGACGAGCTGCCCATGACCGCGACCGGGAAGGTGCGCCGCGACAGGCTGCCCGCCCTCGCCGAGAGGTCAGCGCAGTGAGAACCGCGGGCGGCGCACGTCCACGCGCCCGACACCGAGTCGTCCGGCCACGATGATCGCGGGGCGTCCGCTCCGCGGTTGCGGTGGCAGGTCGTTGCGGACCGATCCCCACCCGGTCCTGAGCCCGACGAGACTCACCCCCCACGAGCGCGGGACGAGCAGGCGCACGCGACCGAGCCCGGGCCGCACCTCGACGTGCACCTCGCGGTGGGGGCAGACGGCCCGGGTGAAGTCGAGGCGCACGTCGGCGACGGCGGCCGTCACCAGGAGCCGCGGCGGCACCTCCCACGGGCCCGACCGCACCTGGCGACCGAGCCCCGCGTTGAGGACCAGCACCGCGCCCGGGTCCGGGATCGGCCCGAGGTCCCGGACCAGGACGCGCAGCTCGCCCATCGTCCGTGCCGACACCGCCCGGTCGGTGCGGTGGTGGAGCTCCTCGTAGTCGATGCGACCCGCCGCGAACGCGTCGCCGAGCAGGGCGACGACCTCGTCGCGGTCGCTGTCGCCCGCACGCACCTGGGAGTCGCGAGCAGCCACGTGTCCATGAAAGCACGCGGGCGTACGGCGCCCCGGAACGCCGAACGGCCCACCGGCAGTGCCGGTGGACCGTTCGGTGAGGAGTGTCAGGCGATCAGGCCTGGCCACCCGTGAGCTTCTCGCGAAGCGCCTGCAGCGCCTCGTCGGACGCGAGCGAGCCGCCGGTGTCGCCACCGGTCTCGGCCACGTCGTCGCCACCGGAGGAGTAGGACGTCGCCTCGCCGGCCTCGGCCTCGGCCACCTTGGCCTCGGCCTGCTGCTTGACGTGGGCCTCCCAGCGCTCGTGCGCCTTGGCGTACTGCTCCTCCCAGACCGCGCGCTGGTCGTCGAAGCCTTCGAGCCACTCGCCCGTCTCGGGGTCGAAGCCCTCGGGGTAGACGTAGTTGCCCTGCTCGTCGTACGTCGCGGTCATGCCGTACAGCGTCGGGTCGAAGTCCTCGACCTCGGCCGCGGCGGCCGTCTCGTTGGCCTGCTTGAGCGACAGCGAGATCCGGCGACGCTCGAGGTCGATGTCGATGATCTTGACCATGACGTCGTCGTTGACCTGGACGACCTGCTCGGGGATCTCGACGTGACGCTCGGCGAGCTCGGAGATGTGCACGAGGCCCTCGATGCCCTCCTCGACGCGGACGAACGAACCGAAGGGCACCAGCTTGGTGACCTTGCCCGGGACGATCTGGCCGATCTGGTGGGTCCGGGCGAAGTGCTGCCACGGGTCTTCCTGGGTGGCCTTGAGCGACAGGGAGACGCGCTCGCGGTCCATGTCCACGTCGAGCACCTCGACGGTGACCTCGTCACCGACGGTGACGACCTCGGACGGGTGGTCGATGTGCTTCCACGACAGCTCGGAGACGTGCACGAGGCCGTCGACGCCGCCGAGGTCCACGAAGGCACCGAAGTTGACGATCGAGGAGACGACGCCCTTGCGGATCTGGCCCTTCTGGAGCTGGGTCAGGAAGCCGTGGCGGACCTCGGACTGGGTCTGCTCGAGCCAGGCGCGGCGCGAGAGCACGACGTTGTTGCGGTTCTTGTCGAGCTCGATGATCTTCGCCTCGAGGACCTGGCCGACGTAGGGCTGCAGGTCACGCACGCGGCGCATCTCGACCAGCGACGCGGGCAGGAAGCCACGCAGGCCGATGTCGATGATGAGGCCGCCCTTGACGACCTCGATGACGGTGCCTTCGACGACGCCGTCCTCCTCCTTGACCTGCTCGATGGTGCCCCAGGCGCGCTCGTACTGAGCGCGCTTCTTGGACAGGATCAGCCGGCCTTCCTTGTCCTCCTTCTGGAGGACCAGGGCCTCGACCGCGTCGCCCACGGAAACGACCTCGGACGGGTCGACGTCGTGCTTGATCGAGAGCTCGCGGGAGGGGATGACACCTTCGGTCTTGTAGCCGATGTCGAGGAGGACCTCGTCACGGTCGACCTTGACGATGGTGCCCTCGACGATGTCGCCGTCGTTGAAGTACTTGATGGTCGCGTCGATCGCCGCGAGGAAGTCCTCTTCGGAGCCGATGTCGTTGATCGCGACCTGGGGCGCGTCGTAATCGGGAAGAGTGGAGATGGTGCTCGTCATAAGGGAAGTGATTCCTTGGGTGGATAGAAGTAGATGAGGACACGCGTGAAGGTCGGTTTCGCATGCGATGAGCAGCAGCGAGCTGTGGGTCCGCTCCGGATGGGACTCGCGCAGACCTCTGGCGCACCCTGAAGACTACGCGCGCGCCGCGCCGCGAGTCCAACTGGGGAACCCCCGCGTGACCTCGGCGATCGGCGGTCGTTGACCTGGGTGTCCGCGCCCGGGGCAGGTCGGGGACACGTACGACGGAATCATCCATTCGCTGCGTCGCCGTTGGCCGGGGGTCGATGGCGCGGTGTTCGTCTCTCCCGAGAGGACGCCTGCTGTGCTTGTACGTCGAAGAGGTCTCGCCGCCGCCGCGCTCCCACTGAAGGTGCCCGACAGGGCAGCCGCCGCCGTGGCTCGCGGAACGACCGCGCCGCCACGCGCCTAGGACCCCCCGGAGCGAGGGGGCGGGCATGCCGCCGCATGCGCCGAGCGCCCGCCCCCTCGCGTTTTCCTCCCGCCCCCAGGGGTGGGACAACCCGTCCAATTTCCCGGTCCCGGTCCACAGCCTCGCCATCAACGCCTACGGTGTGCTCGCGAAACCGCAGTAGTTGGGGGCTACAGAACTGCTGGGGTCGCACCCGGGGAAGCCAGCTGACCTTGTGTCGCAGCCTCCACGAAAGGAACGGATCGTGAAAATCCGTCCGCCACGCTCGCTCGTGGCATGCCTGACCACCCTCGCGCTCGCGCCGGTCCTCGCCGTCACGACAACGAGCGCACCCGCGTCTGCCGCTCCGCTGCCGGCCGACTACAGCGCATCGGCGCACGGCGACCTGGTGGGCCTCTCCGCCACCCTGCTGGGGCTGCCGTCTCTGGCCAACGCCCGGATCGGCCACAGCCTCGCCGACGTCGACAGCACTCGCGCCTCAGGTGACGTGATGGCCGATGCCGCCAACCTCGACGCCTCCCTGCTCTTCGGCGGCGTCAACGTCCCCGTCGGACGCCAGCGCGCGACCGCCGCGCCGAAGTCGGATCCCGCGCCGGACAGCCTGCTCGGATCGTCGCTCGACGTCCTCGACCCCGTCGTCGACGTCGGCGTCATCGGCGTCGACACCTACGCCGACTACACCTCCGACAACGCGTGCCCGCCCGCGGTCGGCAACGAGCGCGTCCTCAGTGACTCCCGCACCGAGCTGGCCGGTGCCACCCTCGTCTCCGCCGGCGGCCTGGGCAACCTCGCCAGCGTGGGAGCCTCCACCTTCCACAGCACCACCAAGCTCGTCGACGACGGCGACGGCGGGTCCGACGTGGTCTCCACGACCGAGGCCGTGCTCGGCGACATCCGCCTGCTGGGCAACACCGTCCGCGTCAACGTCGGAAGCACTCCCTCCACGCCGGTCCGGGTCGTGGCCCGTTCCAACGGCACCACCGGGACCGTGCAGCTGGTCAACCCGCCCACCATCACCGCGACCGTCGGTGCGACCCAGACGCCGATCCCGCTCAACGGCAACGCGGTCACGATCGCCACCGGCAACCCGCTCGTGACGGTCACGCTCAACGCGTTCAACCAGAACTCCGTGGTCAACACGGGCTCGGGTGCCGCGGCATCGGCCGACCTCCAGTACCTCCTGCGCGCGCGGGTCAACGTGCTCCCCGTCATCCCCGGCACACCGGTCGCCAACGTCGACCTCAACCTGGCCCCCCTGAGCGTCCGCGCCCAGGCCCCGGCCGGTGGGGTGGAGTGCTCGACGCCCGACGCCCAGGCGCCCGGCGCGCCGGCCATCACCGACCCGTCCGCTGGCGACGAGGTCACGGATCGCACCCCCACCATCACCGGCACCGGCGCCGAGCCCGGCTCGACCGTGACGGTCTACGGCACCGACGACGCTACGGTGCTGTGCACCGACGTCACCGTGGGCGCCGACGGGACGTGGTCCTGCTCCCCTGACGACGATCTCCCGCTCGGGTCGGTCACGGTCAGGGCGACCTCGACCGATGCCTCCGGCAACGAGTCACCACGGTCCGCGCCCGTGACGTTCACCATCGTCGCCTCCCCCGACACCGAGGCACCGGCCACGCCCGTGATCCTCACCCCGGCGCAGGGCGGCACCACCGACGACAAGACCCCGACCGTCAGCGGCACCGCCGAACCCGGCTCGACCGTGACCGTGAGCGAGAACGGCACGGAGGTGTGCACCGCGCAGACCAACGGGCTCGGCGTGTGGAGCTGCACGCCGGCCACCGACCTCGCCGAGGGTGAGCACACCTTCGACGCAATCGCGGAGGACGCGGCCGGCAACAAGTCGGAGGCCGACTCCGTGACCTTCACGATCAACGACACGACCGCGCCCAACCCGCCGGTCATCTCGTCTCCTGCCGACGGAGACGCCATCGACGACACGACCCCGACCGTGACCGGCACCGCCGAACCCGGCTCGACGGTCACCGTCACCGAGGGCGGCACCACCATCTGCACCACCCAGGCCGACGGCACCGGCAAC